>CAVWEU010000002.1:0-74865 GCA_963754155.1 uncultured Actinomycetota bacterium
GCGCAGTGGAGCTCATCGCCGGTCGTGGCGCACAAGGAGCCGCGGCCGCCCTCATGACGCCCGCGGCGCTGTCCATCATCAGCACCACCTACATTGGCAAGCAGAAGGCCAGGGGCCTCGCGCTCTGGGGAGCCATCGGCGGCCTGGGCATCGCGGTCGGTGTCTCCCTGGGTGGCGTCCTCACCACGTGGGCCAGCTGGGAGGCGATCTTCTGGATCAACGTGCCGATCGGCGTCGTCGCCATCGCCGCCACGCTCCACGTCGCCGCACGTGACCCGAAGGGACCCGCGAGCCTGACCCAGTTCGACGTCCCCGGGGCCGTCGTCGGCGTCGGATCGCTGGCCACCTTGATGTTCACCCTGGCGCGCGTGGAGTCCCAGGGCTGGACCTCCGTCCCGACCGTCGTCGGGCTCGGCCTCGCGGGCGGCCTCATGGGGGCCTTCGTGCTCATCGAGCGCCACGCCGAGCAACCTCTGGTGCACCCGCACACCTGGAAGATCTCGAGCCTGGTGTCGAGCACCACGGTGATGCTCGGCATCACCGGCCTGCTCATGGCGGTCGTGTTCCTGACGTCCGTCTTCGGGCAGACCGCGCTCGGCTACTCCGCGCTGGAGTCGGGGCTGGCCTTCCTCCCGCTCGCCGTCACTCTCGTCGTCGGCACCCATCTCGCCGCTCACGGCAGCGCCCACCTCCCGGTTCGGAGCATCGCCGCCATCGGGCTCGCCGTCGTCGCCGGCGGGGGCGTCCTCCTCTCGCGTGCCAACGAGACCGCTTCCTACGTCGGCGGGCTGCTCCCCGGGCTGCTCCTCGTCGGACTGGGTGCGGGTCTGGTGTTCGCCGCGGTAGCCGGAACCGCCTTGACCGGCATACCTGCCGAGCACACCGGCATGGCATCGGGGTTCCTGATGACCGGGCACGAGGTCGGCGCCGCTCTCGGGGTGGCCGTCCTGTCCGCCGTCGCCGGGACGGCGGGCAACCTGACCGCGGCCACCGGGGTGGTCGACGCGTACTCCCGCGGGTCGATGGCCATCGCCGCGATCGCCGCCGTCTTCGCGGTGCTCGCTGCCGTGTGGATGCCTGTCGGGAAGACCGACGCGGCCCACATGCACCTGCACTGAGAGTGGGAGCAGAGATAACGAGAAACGGCACGTCATCCGTATGACTGCACGGATATCGGGGTACGTTCACAACGTGGCTGACAGGAGCGCGATGCACGCGGGAGACGGCGTCCCCGACCCAGTCGGCGGGGCCGGCGACCAGCACCAGCACCCGGTCGACCCCAGACGGGTGGCGATGGCACGCGAGCGTCTGCCATCGGCGGAGGAGGGGGACCGGCTGACCAGTGTGCTGTCGCTGATGGCCGACCCCACGCGTGCTCGACTCCTCTACGCGCTCGACGTGGTCGAGGAACTCTGCGTGGGTGACCTGGCCCTGGCGTTGTCGGTGAGCGAGGATGCGGCCTCGTACGGATTGCGGTTGCTGCGCTCCGCCGGGCTGGTGGTGCGGCGCAAGGAGGGTCGGATCGTCTACTACCGGCTCGCCGACGGGTTTCCCGAGCCGCTTCGACAGCACTGCCTTCGTCAGCTCATCGAGATGTCACGCGCTCCGGTCGACGACGGCTGACGCCCTCACGACCGTGCATCGAGCACCGCGACCCCGCATCCCCTTCGGAAGGACAGGACCCATGTCGTCGCATCCCACGCAGGACGAGAAGCACCAGGCTCACGAGCGGCGCATGTACATGCGCTTCGGGCTGATGATCGCCACCTCAACGGGCTTCGAAGGAACCGCTTCCGGACACGTTGGAGACCTCGAGGCTGCCCTGGCCGTGCTCGCTCACGGACAGCAGCCCTGACCGGCGTCAAGAAAGACGGGATCGCACAGATCTGGTCACGATCGTCCGAAGCAACGGGGAAGGAGTGCCATGTTCGCAGGTCTGATCGTCATGTCGGTCGGGGCGCTTCTGCTCGTGTCCATCGTCTATCTCACCCATCTGCTCCTCGCAGTCTCGAGGGATCCGTTGACTGTCCTGCCGTACCAGTCGGGCTGGCAGCCGGATGAACATGCGCTGTCCCGATATCACGTGCGTTGGTACCTGGCCACCTTGCTGTTCCTCGCGTTCGACGTAGAGATGCTCTTCATGTACCCCTGGGCAGTGGTCGTCGCAGCCCTGGGCACGACAGCAATCGTCGAGATGTTCCTCTTCCTCGGCGCCTTGTTCGTCGCGGTCTTCTGGGCGTGGCGAGAAGGCGCGCTGAGATGGGTCTGATTCACGGGCTCGAACGGTCGGCTGCACGGCACGCCCACGTCCTCGTGGTCGAGACACCTGGACACTGGCAGACGCGGGCGGCGGTCGAGCGTGCCGTCCTCGCGCGAGGTTGGCACCTGGCCTTCTCACCTGCGGACGCGGACGTGCTGGCAGTCTGCGGGCGACCGGGGCCGCACGTCGATGATGCTGTGGAACGGGTGTGGCAGCAGATGCCAGGTCCGCGGGTCCGGGTCGATATTCGTCAGGCCGGCGATGTGGCGGTGCACCTCGATGAAGCCCACGCCGTCCTGCTCGACACAGCCCGTCACCGCGACGACGCTGATAGCCGCCCGACGGTCCCACCCGACCTGTCAGCCGACAACGAATCGGACGACCACGGCGAGATGGACCACGGCGAGATGGACCACGGCGAGATGGACCACGGCGACATGGACCACGGCGACATGGACATGGCGCCCGGGGGGATCCCGCTCGCTGAGGGCGGTGAGGACCGCGATGGGCTGGAGATGGATGTCCTGCACGTGCGCCTCGGCCCGGTCCTTGCGCACTGGCCGGCCGGGTTGGTGCTGCGCTGCGCGCTGCAGGGTGACGTCATCACCGGGGCAGAGGCAGACCTGCTCGACGACGCGGTCACCAGTGGGGTGCCGAACGAGAACACGTCCACGACCGTCAGGGCGCGCTGGATGGACAGCCTCGTCGACTTTCTCGCCCTGGCGGGATGGGACGACGCTGCGGCCCAGGCGCGTCGCGTCCGCGATGATCTGCTCGAGGGCGGGCCAGACGGCGGAGCGTCTGTCGCCCTCGCTCGCCTGGTCCGTCGCGTGCGTCGCTCCCGGGTGCTGCGCTGGTCGTTGCGCGACATCCGGCCGCTGACGGAGGCGGACCTGCGACGACGGGGGCTCCCCATCCATCTTGCCGGCGACACGTATGACCGGCTCTTGCGGATGCTGGACGGCGTCGCGACCGCCGGCGCCGGCGACTCGTTCGCCGTTCACCGGATTCCTGAGCTGGTCACCGGTCTGGATGTGGCCACTGCGCGGCTGGTCGTCGCCAGCCTCGGTCTCCACGACCTCACGTCCGACAACGCGGACAACTACGGGGCCTCGCATGGGTGAGTCGTTCGCGGCGGCCCGTGCTGCAGGCCTCGAGTCGTCCGTCGTTCCTGCGGGCTGGGCCTTCGTGGCGCTGCTGATCTTGGGCTGGTTGGCGTTGTTCGCCGCGGCCTTGGACGGCGCGTTGTCAGCGCGCGCGAACGGAACATCAGGCGGCCTGTCTCGGCCGTGGGGGGAGACCGCGCGGCTGCTGCGTCAGCGGCGTCGAACGACGGTGCAGGCGGACAGCCTGCTGTGGCGCGTCGGCGGGTCCGGCCTGCTCGTGACCGCCGCGCTCATGGTGGCGGTGGTGCCGCTGGGGGAGTGGACGATCTTCGACCTCGACGTCGGGGTGATGTGGTTCAACGCGATGGACGTGCTGGTCTGGGCGGCGGTGTGGTTGACCGGATGGGGTGCCAACTCGGCGCATTCGCTGGTCGGCGGCTACCGGTTCCTGGCCCACGGCTTGGGTTATGAGCTGCCGTTGATGTTCGCACTGGTCGCTCCGGCGATCGCTGCAGGAAGTCTCAACGTCGGTCAGGTCGCGGCGGCTCAGGAGGGATGGTGGTTCGCGGTGTGGATGCCGGTGGCCTTCCTGGTCTACCTCCTCGGCGTCGTCGCGTTCTCCGTGAGCGGCCCCTTCGCGCCCGCGCTCGGCGCCGACATCGCCGGCGGCGCCCGAGGTGAGCTGTCCGGTCCTGACCGGCTGGTGTGGGAGGCGGGACGCTACGCACTGCTGGCGGCTGGGGCGGCGTTCGCGGTGCCGATGTTCCTCGGTGGCGGTGCCGGTCCGTTCCTGGCGGGCTGGGCCTGGGTGTTGGTCAAGACGCTGACGGTGCTCGCGGTGGTGGTGTGGGCCCGCCGACGCCTGGCTGTGCTGCGACCCGACGTCTTCATGGAGTTCGGGTGGTTGGTGCTCCTTCCCGCCGTGCTCGTGCAGGACCTGGTCGTTGCGGTCGTCGCGGCAGGGAGGGCATGAGCATGATGGTCGACATCGCATTCTGGGGACTCGGCCTGGTCGCCGTCCTTGCCGGAGCAGCTGTCTTCTTCGTCGATTCGATGGCGCGCGCGACCTACGCACTCGCCCTGTCGTTCGTCGCGGTCGGCGTGCTCGTCCTGTTCCTGCAACAGAACTACGTCGGCGTGGTGACCATCCTGATGATGGTGATGGAGATGGCCATCATGGCGGTCTACATGGTGATGTTCATGGGGATGAACCCGGCGCTGATGCCGATGAGCATGGTGCACAGCAACAAGTCTGCGCTTGCGGTCGCGGCGGGCACGTTCGCCGTACTGGCGGCTGGCATCCTCCTCATCGACTGGCCGGAGCGGCGTGGCAGCCCGCCGGTGGACGTCACGGCGGCCCTGGGTGAGGAGCTGATGGGACCGAAGATGTTGGTGATGGCGGTGATCAGCCCGGTCATGGTCGCCACGATCGTGGCGGGAGTGGCACTGGCCGCGCACCGGACCCGATACGACCGGTTCGGCGACGATCTGAAGCGCGACCGGGCCGACGATCCTCAGCCGGGGGGTGTGGGTCGGTGACGCTTGACGGCACCCTGCTCATCGCCGCGGCGATCTTCGCCGTCGGACTCTACGGCGCGATCTCCCAGCAGGTCGTGGTGATGGTGATGATGGGCCTGGAGCTGATGATCAACGCCGTCATCCTGGCGGCCGGGGGCTTCTGGTGGTTCACCGCACCACACCCGACCGGTCAGGTGCTGTTGTTGGTGATCATCGCCGTGATGACCCTGGAGATGGCCATGGGCTTCGCGGTCGCCACGCTGCTGCACCGCGAACGTGGGTCAGACATGACCGACATGGCGACGGATCTGTCGGGGTGAGCCGCCAGTGATCCCCGTGACCGAGGCAGCGCTGTGGGTCCTCGTCGTGCTCCCGACCGTGGTCGGCGGTGCGCTGGCACTGTCGCGCCTCGACCGCGCCGCTGCCCTCATCTCGCTGGCCACCGCCAGTGTCACCGCAGGTCTGGCGGTCGTGGTGGCACTGGCCCGTCCGGCGGTGTCGGTGCGGTTCATGGCCGGCAGCGACTTCGCGCTCGGGGTGGACGCGCTCTCGGCGTTGATGGTGCCGATGGTCGCCGTGGTCACGTTGCTGGTGCTCGTCTTCTCCGCCGGCGAGATCGGTCGAGGCGCAGGGGCGGTTCCACGGGCTGATGCTGCTGTTCGCTGCGGCCGCCCTGGTGACCGCCACGGCACAGACCCTGCCTGCGCTGCTGTTCGCGTGGGAGGTGATGGGCGCGACGTCGTTCGCGCTGATCGGCTTCTGGTGGCGCGCCGACCAACGCGTATCGGCCGGGGTGACCGCGTTCGTGACCACGCGAGCGGGCGACCTCGGAATGTACGTCGCCGCGGGAGCGGCTTTGGCGGGGGGCGCCGGACTGGGCTTGGCAGACCTGTCGGCGAGCAGCGGCGGCTGGCGGCACGTGATCGCGGGCGGTCTGCTGATCGCGGCGCTGGGCAAGGCCGCGCAGCTGCCCTTCTCGTTCTGGCTGTCGCAGGCCATGGAGGGCCCTAGCCCGGTGTCGGCGCTGCTGCACTCCGCGGCGATGGTCGCGATGGGCGGATACCTCCTGCTCCGCGTTCAGCCGCTGCTGGCTGCGACCGGCTGGGCTGCGACTGCGGCGGCGTGGGTCGGCGCGGCGACCGCCCTGCTGCTGGGAGCGGTCGCGCTGGCACAGCGCGACCTCAAGCAGCTGCTGGCCGCGTCCACCTCAGCCCAGCTGGGGTTCGTCGTGATGGCCGCGGGCCTGGGGTCGGTGAGCGGAGGAGCCACACACCTGCTCGCTCATGCCTCGACCAAGGCGCTGCTCTTCCTTGCCGCCGGTGCGTGGCTCACTGCTCTCGGCACCAAGCGCCTGACCGGTCTTCGTGGTGTCGCGGGGCGCTGGAGACTTCTCGGAGTCGCAGCGACACTGGGTGCGCTGTCGTTGGCCGGTGTCGCGCCTCTGGCCTTGTGGGCCACCAAGGATGCCGTCCTGGCGGCGGCGCTGCAGGAGTCACCCGGGCTGTACGTCGTCGGTCTTGCCGCCGCGGCGCTCTCGGCCGGGTACGCAGCCAAGGTCGTCGTGGTCGTGTGGCGGCCCGTCCCGGCTGCGGATCGGGTCATGACGGAGGCCCACCACGACGAGGAGCAGCACGGCACCCGACACGTCGGTCCGCTCGAGCAGGCCCCGCTCGTCGTACTCGCGCTCGGCGCGCTGACCCTGGGCGGGCTCGCGCTTCCTCCGCTCGGCGACCAGCTCGCTCGTGGGCTTGGAGAAGCCCCGACCCACGTGGCGCCGCTCGAGCTCACTGTCTCGGCAGTGATCGCCCTGGCCGCGCTGGCGCTGGTGTGGTGGCGTCCTCGTGTCCCTGAGCCTCGCTGGGCGCTGGGCTGGCTCGGTCTGGAACGCGGCGCACATGCTGTCGTCGTACGCCCGACGTTGTGGTTGTCCCAACGGCTCGCCGACTTCGACGACCGCGTGCTCGACCGGGCTCTCACCCGGTCGGGATCGGGTGTCGTCTCTGCCGCCCGACGCGCCGCGACCTTCGACGACCAGGTGCTCGACCGGGGCGTCGGAGCGCTCTCTCGGACATCCCTGCGCGTTGCAGAACGCAGCGCAGCCGGCGACGACCGGTGGGTCGACGGAGGGGTCGAGCGCACCGCCGGCTGGGCGCGCAGCCTGGGCCGACTGGCCCGGCAGCCGCAGACCGGTCAGCTGCACCACTACTACATCCAGGCCGTCGCGGTGCTCGCGATCGGTGTCCTTCTCCTGCTCACGGTGAGGTGAACGTGCTCAGCCTGATCGTCTTCCTGCCACTGATCGCAGCTTTGGTGCTGCTGGGGTTGCCGCGGCTCGACGACCGCGCCGTCCGGTGGTCATGGGTGGCGGTAGCGGTCATCGACCTCGCACTGGTCATCATCGTGTGGGCGCGCTACGAGACCCCGGCTCCGGGGCGGTTGGCGTTCGACGAGCAGGTCGCGTGGATCCCCGGCGTCGACAGCAGCTATCACGTCGGGGTCGACGGCCTGTCCCTGCCGATGGTCGCGATGACCACGGTGATCTTCCTGGCGTGCGCGATCTACGCGCTCCGGGAGACCGATCGACCGCGCCTGCAGGCCGCCCTGTTCCTGTTCTTGCAGTCGGTGAGCTTGGGATTGTTCGTCTCCGCCGACCTGATCGTGTTCTTCGTCTTCTTCGACCTGTCCATCGTCGCCATGTACTTCGTCATTGCCGGCTGGGGGCACGGCGACGCCGGCCGCTCCGCCCTGAAGTTCTTCCTCTACACCTTCCTCGGCTCGCTGGCCCTGCTGGTCGGCTTCATCGGCCTCTACATCGCCGCCGACCCCCACACCTTCGACATGGTCGAGCTGTCCGAGCAGACACCCTTGGCAGGCTCCTCGCCGGCCGGCGGCCTGGTGCTTGCCGCGATCCTCCTGGGTCTGGCCGTGAAGACCCCCACCGTCCCGTTCCACACCTGGCTCCCACCCGCACACACCGACGCACCAGCCATCGGCTCGGCGGTGCTGGCCGGGGTGCTGCTGAAGATGGGCACCTACGGCTTCGTGCGGATCGCGATGCCGATGCTCCCGGACGCGTGGCGGGCATGGGCCGGGGTCATCGTCGCCGTGGGGATCGTCTCGGTCGTCTACGGCGCGCTGGTCGCCCTGGCCCAGACCGACCTCAAACGCATGATCGCCTACACCTCGGTCAACCACATGGGGTACGTCGCGCTCGCTGTCGGCGCCGCCGGCCTCATAGCAGGCGACACCGCCGACGCGCGCTCGATCGCGGTCACAGGCGCGGTCACGCAAATGGTCAGCCACGGCCTGATCACCGGTGCGCTGTTCCTGCTCGCCGGCGTCCTGCAGGACCGCGCACGCAGCTACGACATGGGCTCCTTCGGCGGGCTGGCGGCGCCAGCGCCGCGGTTCGCGGCACTGTTCGCCGTCGGCGCCTTCGCCTCACTGGGGCTTCCCGGGTTCTCCGGGTTCATCGCCGAGTTTCAGATCTTCACGGGCAGCATCGCCGCAGCGCCGGTCACCGCCGTCGCCGTGCTCGGCATCCTGATCACCGCGGCGCTGTTCCTGCGAGCCCTGCAACGGATCTTCACCGGGCAGACCCGCGGCCACTCCGCCGGCTTCGACGACCTGCGCCCACCCGAGCTCTGGTCGGCTGGGTCCTTGTTGCTGCTGTCCTTGCTGATCGGGGTGTTCCCCCGGCCACTGCTCGACGTCATCGAACCGGCGTCCGAGGTGCTCATCGACCTCGTGGGGCGGTAGCGGGCGGTGGGTGCCATGGGCATGCGACCGATGTTGCTCCTGCCGGAGATCCTGCTGTTCGTCGGTGGACTCGTAGCGCTCATCAGCGGATCCTTCCTCGCTCGTGACCGCCAGTGGGTCACCCGGGTCGTGGCGACGGTGGCGCTCGTGGCCGCGGCGGCTGCCGCCGCGTGGAGCCTGTTCGGGACTGCGGAGATGGCGATGGAGGGCACCTTCACCGTCGACGTCACCACCGGGGTCGCGCGGCTCGTGGCCGCCGTCGGTGTCCTCGTCGTCCTGGCCCTGGCCTCGGATGAGATCGCGGGCTCGCCGCGGGAGAGCGAGACCTATGCGCTGATGCTGTTCTCCACGACAGGCACGCTCATCCTGGCCGGCGCCGACGACCTGCTGGTGGTGGTCGTCGGGTTCCTGCTGGCCAGCATCCCGCTGTACGGGCTGATCGGCCTCGCGCGCACACCGGCCGGTGCGGAGGCGGCGATGAAGACCTACCTGCTGGGGGCGTTGTTCGGCATCCTCCTGCTGCTCGGCGTGACGATTCTCTACGGCGTCACGGCGACGACGTCGTACGCAGCTCTGGGTGACCGGCTCGCGGACGCGCCCGCAGGCGCAGCGGCCGCTGGTGTCGTGGCGATCCTGGCTGGATTGATGTTCAAGGCCGGCGGCGTGCCGGGACACTTCTGGGTCCCGGATGCCGCCCAGGGCGCCGGCGGAGCAGTCGCGGCGTTCCTCACCACGATCCCCAAGATCGGCGCCATCCTCGCGGCCTACCGACTCGTCGCGATGCTGCCCGACACCCTGGGGTGGCCGCTCCTGGTCGGGGCCCTGGCGGTGGCCAGCATGACCCTCGGCAACCTGGCCGCCTACTGGCAGACCGACCCCCGACGCCTGCTCGGCTGGTCCACCGTCAGCCAGGTCGGCTACCTCCTGGTGCCGGTGGCAGTGGCGGGCCGCAGTGACCTCGCGCTTCCATCGCTGCTGGTGTACCTGGCCGGCTACACCGTGACGAATCTGTCGGCGTTCGCCTGCACCACAGCCTTCCCCGACCGCCGGGACCTGGACTCCTACCGAGGAGTGGGTCGCGCCCACCCCTGGCTCGGCGTCTCCCTGGTCGTCGCGCTTCTGGGGCTCGTCGGGACCCCGCCGACCGTGGTGTTCGTCGGCAAGCTCACGACCACCGCGGCCGCTTGGGAGGCAGGACTGGCGTGGCTCGCGGTCGCGGTCTTCGTCAACACCGTGGCCAGCCTGTTCTACTACCTGCGCTGGATCGCCCCGGTCTACGGCCACGTCAACCCCGGAGGCTCTGGCGTCCCGGACGACGTCGATAACGCGGCGCTCGCCGGTCCGAGGAGATACTCGGCGTCGGCAGCAGTCGTCACTGCAACGCTCAGCGTTGTGATCGGCCTGGGTGCGGGACTGCTGTGGCAGGCCATCACCTGAGCATGGGTAGCTGTGCACCATCCGCGGCGACCGTGCGTACTGCTCCAATGTCGTCGGGCGGAACCGGCCGCTCGACCGGCCGCCCGTACTATCGAGGCTGATGAGCACCGTTCGGACGACCGCCCACCGCGCCCGCAGGTCACTGCGCGTACGTGTGGCAGCGCTGGTGTCGCGCTCGGGCGGGGGAGTGGACCACCGCAGGGCGCTCGGAGCCCTCGTAGCCGTCCTGGTCCTGGGCATCCTCGGCATGCACGCCCTGGCCAGCCATGGCACCCCGGCCACCGCCGACTCCTCGGCCGGCATGACGAGCATGATCGGCATGGAGGGCCGGATGGCTGGCGGCGGTGCAGCTGGCCAGCCAGGTGACTCGTTCCGGGTACACGTCAACCAGACGGACGAGGCCGGCGTCCAGGCCGGCACGGCCCCCGGACAGACGTCCGGCCAACCCTCGGCTCACGGTCCGGGCTCGGGGCATGGCCCCGACGGGGGAATGAGCATGCTGATGCTGTGCGCCTTCATTCTCACCGTTGCGCTCACACTGCTGGTGTTGGCGGTCGTCGGCATGCGCCGGCTGCGGTTGCCGGCCGCGTTCTGGCCAGCCGGCGAGCCCGACAAGATCCTGCGGTGGGCGCGGGGCACCGGTCCACCCTACGAGTGGCAGTTCTCGCTCATCAGGTGCTGACGGGCCCTGCGGCCACCTGCGGCACGCCGCCTCGACGGCGTGCCGGCCGGGTGTCGCCGCTGCCTGCCCACACCACACCGACCAGGAGAACCTCATGCACACCCAGCCCAAGACCTGCACACGCGTGCTGAGCGCGCTCGCGCTCAGTCTCGCTCTCGGCGGCGTCCTCGCCGCCTGCGGCGACGACACCGACCCTGCCGAGACCGCTCGGATCAGCACGACCGAGCACAACGCCGCCGACGTCGCCTTTGCCAGCGACATGATCCAGCACCACGCCCAAGCGTTGTCGATGGTTGACCTCACCCTCGACCGCGACCTCGATCCGGACGTCCAAGGGCTCGCCGAAGACATTCGCGCCGCTCAGGGTCCCGAGATCGAGACCATGGCCGACTGGCTCACCACGTGGGGCGAAGACGTCCCCGAGACGATGCGCGACCACGTCAACTCCGGCCACGACCCGGGTGAGATGTCCGAGAGCATGGAGGGCATGGACGACGGGGACGAGATGCCCGGGATGATGACGGCCGACGACATGAGCGCCCTCGAGGACGCCTCCGATGCCGATTTTCAGGACATGTGGCTCCAGATGATGATCGAGCACCACGAAGGTGCGGTCGAGATGGCCGGGACCGAGCAGGAAGACGGCCAGTTCAAGGACGCCGTCGACCTCGCGGGCCAGATCGTCGACAGCCAGACCCAGGAGATCGACACCATGAAGAGTCTTCTCGACTCCTGAGCACGCCCCAGCGGACGTCACCGGCAACGGTGGCGGCCGCGCGGCACTCGTGCGCCTGCCCCTTTCCCTCGACCGCCGACGCCCCGGCCCTCACTCCGGAGACGACTTCATGCAGCTCCCCGGCCTCACCGCCGCCACCCTGACAGCGCTCACCCTGACTCTCGTCGGCTGTAGCACCGACCCGGCCCCCGACAGCTCGGCCGGCTCGAGCTCGCCCAGCGCCGCCGACTCGGCAGACGTCGAGCCCGACGACACGTCCGGCCCACCCTGGGCTGCTCCCACCGACGTTCCGGTCAGGGTCGCCGCGGCTGGCCTCGACCTCGGTCCGATGGGCACTGCCGAGCACTACCACCCTCGCCTGAGCATCGTCATCGACGGACAACAGGTGCCCGTCGCGCCCAACATCGGCGTCGACCCCAGCACGGGGGCCATGTCCGCAGTTCACACCCACGAAGGCGACGGCACCATCCACATCGAAGCCGACACCGTCGGAGAGAGGTTCACCCTCGGCCAGTTGTTCACCCAGTGGGGCGTAGCCCTCACCTCCACCCAGATCGGCGGAGTCAGCGCAGCACCCGGTGAGAAGGTCAAGGTGACCAGCAACGGCATCCCGGTGCCCGGCGACCCCGCCGACCTCCAGCTCGAGCCCGACCAGCAGATCGAGCTGAGGCTCCCATGAAGCATGTCCCAGGGGGCGCCGCTGAGCCGGGTAACGCCGGACCGAACCTCAAGTCTCCATCTGGGTCGTGAGCTGCACGGCCTGTCGATCGGTTGACTGGAACTGCGAGTGGGTGACACCGACGCGCTAGGCCGCGTTCGGCTCCTCGGTCGCTGAAACGCCGTGAGAGCCCCAGCGCACAGAGGCTGACCTGGACGACAGCCACGCCCACCAGGGGCAGGGAGCCCAGCAACGCGACCGCGTGCAGACGACGTGCGGATATCGACGTGGCGCGGAAGTCGGTGATGGTCATGTGGAGTCCGGTTCGTGATGGGTGGTCGCCGGGGTCGGTCAGTGGTCAGCGGCGCCGCAGGGCGAGCCCGAGCCAGGTGAACCACAGGATGAGTCCGAGCCCGAAGATGGAGGTCGCGACTTCGGAGGCGAGAGGGATGACCGTGGCCATGCCGACGGTGGCGAGACCGAGCGCGAGCCCGCCGAGCCCGGCCGAGAGCGCCTTGCTGCGGAGGGCTGCGATTCCGACGACAGCGGCCCAGAGCGCGCCGGCGACCTCGATGCCACCGCCGAGGGCGTCTTGGACGACGCTGGTCGAGACCCAGGTGGTCAGGGCCAGGTCCGGGTTCTGCGCGTGCAGCTCGACGGCGGCATGCTGACCGACCAGGGCGATGCTCCCGCTGGCGACGAGCATGCCGGACCAGATCAGTCCGAGCGCGGTGGAGGCTCGGGCGAGCGCTGGGGCCGGGGCGAGTCGCTCGCCGACTCCGAGGGAGACCAGCGCCATGGCGGCTCCGCCGAGGAGGTAGAGCACCAGGTACCAGCCGGACAGCTCGGCGTGGTGATTCAGCAGGAAGCTGAGCGACCCCGACGGGTCGTCCAAGACAGGGGTGAGGCCCCGGGGGAGGAAGTAGGCGGCCATGGCGAGGAAGCCGACGACGTAGGTGCCGGCGACGACCTGGGCGGCGACGCCGCCGGCGCGGACGAGGGCGGGCGACGTGGGGGTGGGGACCGGGGACGAGGTGGCCGTGGTGGATGGGGACGTTGTGGTGGTGACGGTGTGTGATGTCATGCCTCGACCTTCTGCCAACTGGCTGTCTGCCACATCGGAGCAGGGGCCGCAGTCGTCTCGTCCCGCAGGCCGACCCGGTCCGACCGAAAGTTCCATTCGGTCGGCGGCCCGTTCGCTTTAGTCTGTGGTGATGGTCGGAGGCCCGCTGCGTGCGCTCTGGGACGAGCCGCGAGCTCCCGCGCCCGCGGGGAGCGCATGGTGGGATCGGGCTCTGGTCGCCGGGCTGATCCCGGTGACGGCGCTCGAGGCCGCGCTTCGTTCCGACATGGTCTGGCCGCTCTGGCATGCGGCGTGGACGGTTGTCTGCGTCGCCACGCTGCTGTGGCGGGCCCACAGCCCCCTTGCGATGCTGGTCCTCGCCTACGGAGCGCAAACGGCGGCCGGAGTCGTTCCAGCGCTGGCGGGGGAGGCGCACAGCGTCCTGGACGTCACCGCCGTCGTGCTGCTGCTGGCGTACTCGTTGGGTCGTTGGGCCAGCGGACGCGGTGTGGTGGCGGGCAGCTGCTTCCTGCTCGTAGTGCACCTGGCTCGAGAGCCGCTCTACGGCTCCAGCGGCGCCTCGATGCTCCTCGGGGTGGGAGCGCTGATGCTGCCGGTGGCCCTCGGTGCACTGATGCGCCTCTGGGCGCTGTCCCAGGTGCGGGCGCGCGAGGAGATCCGGCTTCGTGAGCGCGAGCAGCTGGCCCGTGATCTCCACGACACCGTCGCTCACCACGTGTCCGGCATCCTGCTGCACGCCAGGGCGGCCAAGGTCCGGGCCCGGACCGACCCCGGCGCCGCCGCCGAGGCGATCGACGGGGTGGAGGATGCGGCCGCGCGGACACTGGACGACATGCGCGCGCTGGTGGCTGTGCTCCGCCACGAGGATGAGGGTGTCCACGGTCGTGCCCCGACGTACGGCGTCGCCGACATCCCGCTGCTGGGGCGTGACGACGGGCCCGGCCCGCGGGTCGTCATCGAGACCTCCGGCGACCTCGAGCGGCTGCCGGCGCCTTTGGGCTCGGCATTCTTCCGAGCGGCACAAGAGGCCGTGACGAACGCCCGCCGGCACGCGGTGGACCCCACCGTGGTGGCTGTCAACCTCTGCCGGGACGGGTCGACGGTGCGGCTGCGGGTCCACGACGACGGGCGGCCGGCCGTTCCGGGCCGCGGGCGACGGGCGAGCCCCTCCTACGGCCTGGCGGGTATGCGTGAGCGCTTCTCGCTCTTGGGCGGCGAGGTCCGAGCCGGGCCGGATC
This sequence comes from uncultured Actinomycetota bacterium, assembly GCA_963754155.1. Taxonomy (GTDB): domain Bacteria; phylum Actinomycetota; class Actinomycetes; order Propionibacteriales; family Nocardioidaceae; genus Marmoricola_A. The sequence continues at coordinate 14,479 of CAVWEU010000002.1, forward strand.
CCAAGGGTGGCTGGACCGTCGAGGCCACGATCCCAGCCACCGCGGAGCCCGGAGGGACCAGAGCATGAACATGACGGCCCCGGTAAGGGTGCTGATCGCAGACGACCAGGACATGGTCCGGATCGGACTCGCCACCATCCTCGACGCCGACCCTTCGATCGACGTGGTCGGCCAAGCACGCGACGGGTTGGAGGCGGTGCAACAGGTTCGCTCACTCCGTCCGGACGTATGCCTCTTCGATATCCGGATGCCCAACCTCGACGGCATCGAGGCAACTCGCCGGGTCGCAGGGCCCGAGGTCGAGGACCCGGTCCCCGTCATCGTCATCACGACCTTCGACCAGGACGAGTACGTCTACGACGCACTCCTGGCCGGGGCCCGCGGCTTCCTGCTCAAGGACGCCGATCCGGACCTGCTGATCCGCGCTGTCCGGTCCGCTGCCCAGGGCGATGCCCTCATCGCCCCGGCCGTGACTGCACGACTGCTCGCGACCTTCGCCTCGTCCCGCGCTGGAGCAGCAGCCGAGCCGATCGACGCGTTGACCCCTCGGGAAGAGGCCGTCCTCGACCTGGTCGTCGCCGGCCGCACCAACACAGATATCACCGAAGAGCTCCACCTCTCGCTCAGCACCGTCAAGACCCACATCAGTGCGCTCATGACCAAGCTCGCGGCACGCAACCGGGTCGACATCGTGATCTGGGCCTACGAAAGCGGTCGCGTCGCCGATGGACGTCACCGCTAGCCAGCACAAGAACCATGCCGACCGGCGGAGGGGGTGTCGATCTTCGGTCATGTATCTTGACATCAAGACAAAGGCCACGGCACCGCCTGCTTGTGCGTTGACGGAACGGGCAAGATGGGCGGAGGTGGACCGACGGACGGACGAGACGAGGAGACGTCGATGGCGAGCGTGGACAGCTTCGGGGCGAAGAGCACCCTGGACGTGGACGGGAAGAGCTATGAGATCTTCCGACTGGACGCGGTGAGCGGTGACGGCCTGGACGTCGCCTCGCTGCCGTTCAGCCTCAAGGTCCTGCTGGAGAACCTGCTGCGGACCGAGGACGGCAAGAACATCACCGCCGACCACATCCGGGCGATCGGCGGCTGGGACGCCGATGCGGACCCGAGCGAGGAGATCCAGTTCACGCCTGCACGCGTGATCATGCAGGACTTCACCGGCGTGCCCTGTGTCGTCGACCTCGCCACCATGCGCGAGGCGATGGGCGAGCTCGGAGGCGACCCGGCGCGGATCAACCCGCTGGCTCCCGCCGAGATGGTGATCGACCACTCCGTGATCGCCGACGTCTTCGGCACGCCCGAGTCGTTCGAGCGCAACGTCGAGATCGAGTACGAGCGCAACCGGGAGCGCTACCAGTTCCTCCGCTGGGGGCAGGGCGCGTTCGACGACTTCCGGGTCGTCCCGCCCGGCACCGGCATCGTGCACCAGGTCAACATCGAGCACCTCGCCCGCACGGTCTTCACCCGCGAGGTCGACGGGAACCTGCAGGCCTACCCCGACACCTGCGTCGGGACCGACTCCCACACGACGATGGTGAACGGGATCGGCGTCGTCGGCTGGGGCGTCGGCGGCATCGAGGCGGAGGCCGCGATGCTCGGCCAGCCGGTCTCCATGCTGATCCCGCGGGTCGTCGGGTTCAAGCTGAACGGTGACCTGCCGGAGGGCGCCACCGCGACCGACCTGGTGCTCACCATCACCGAGATGCTGCGCAAGCACGGCGTGGTCGGGAAGTTCGTCGAGTTCTACGGACCCGGCGTCTCCGCGTTGCCGCTGGCCAACCGCGCGACCATCGGCAACATGTCGCCGGAGTTCGGCTCCACGATCGCGGTCTTCCCGATCGACGAGGAGACCGTGAAGTATCTCGAGCTCACCGGCCGCCCGGCGGAGCAGCTCGCGCTGGTCGAGCAGTACGCCAAGGCCCAGGGGCTGTGGCACGACCCGGACGCGGAGCCGCGCTTCTCCGAGCGTCTCGAGCTCGACCTGGCCTCCGTCGTGCCGTCGCTGGCCGGACCGAAGCGTCCGCAGGACCGCGTCTCGCTCTCGGAGGCGAAGGAGGCGTTCCGCGCCGCGCTCGCCGACTACGTGAGCGAGGGCGAGACCGGCGGTGAGCCCCGCAAGGCCGGCGTGCCGGGCCAGTCGGAGCCCTTCGGCGTCGACTCCAAGGTCGACGAGGCCTCGGCCGAGTCGTTCCCCTCCAGCGACGCACCCGCGATCTCCGAGGGTGGCAACGGCCACGGGGTGCCCGACGACTGGCACACCCACCAGGGCTCCTCCGCGGGCGGCGAGCGCCCGTCGAACCCGGCGCGGGTCCGGCTGGAGGACGGTGCCGAGTTCGACCTCGACCACGGGGCCGTGGCGATCGCCGCGATCACCTCCTGCACGAACACCTCCAACCCGTCGGTGATGATCGGCGCGGCGCTGCTGGCCAAGAAGGCGGTCGAGAAGGGGCTCCAGCGCAAGCCGTGGGTCAAGACCACGCTCGCCCCCGGGTCGAAGGTCGTCTCCGACTACTACGAGCGGGCCGGCCTCACGCCGTACCTCGACAAGCTCGGGTTCAACCTCGTCGGCTACGGCTGCACCACCTGCATCGGCAACTCGGGCCCGCTCATCCCCGAGGTCAGCCAGGCGGTCAACGACAACGACCTCGCCGTGGTGTCGGTGCTCTCGGGCAACCGCAACTTCGAGGGGCGGATCAACCCCGACGTCAAGATGAACTACCTCGCCTCGCCGCCGCTGGTCGTCGCCTACGCGCTCGCCGGCTCGATGGACGTCGACCTCTTCAACGAGCCGCTGGGCCAGGACACGGACGGCAACGACGTGTTCATGCGCGACATCTGGCCGTCGGCGGCGGAGGTCGAGGAGGTCATCGCCGGGGCGATCACCTCGGAGATGTTCACCGACGACTACTCCGACGTCTTCGCCGGGGACGAGCGGTGGCAGTCGCTGCAGACGCCCGAGGGCAACACCTTCGAGTGGGACGGCGAGTCCACCTACGTACGGCGCCCGCCGTACTTCGACGACATGCCGGCCGAGCCGGTCCCCGTCGAGGACATCGACGGCGCCCGGGTGCTGCTCAAGCTCGGGGACTCGGTCACCACCGACCACATCTCACCGGCCGGTGCGATCAAGAAGGACTCGCCCGCGGGGCGCTACCTCGGCGAGCACGGCGTGGAGCAGCGGGACTTCAACTCCTACGGCTCGCGTCGGGGCAACCACGAGGTGATGATCCGCGGGACCTTCGCCAACATCCGGCTGCGCAACCAGCTCGCCCCAGGCACCGAGGGAGGCGTGACCCGCGACTTCACCCAGGACGACAGCCCGGTGACGACCGTCTTCGAGGCCTCCGCCCACTACCAGGAGGCGGGCATCCCGCTCGTCGTCCTGGCCGGCAAGGAGTACGGCTCGGGCTCGTCGCGCGACTGGGCGGCGAAGGGGACCGCGCTCCTCGGCGTGAAGGCGGTCATCGCGGAGTCCTACGAGCGGATCCACCGCTCCAACCTGATCGGCATGGGCGTGCTGCCGCTGCAGTTCCCCGACGGCGAGACCGCCGAGTCGCTCGGGCTCACCGGCGAGGAGACCTTCTCCGTCGAGGGCGTCGCCGCGCTGAACGACGGGTCCACCCCGCGGACGGTCAAGGTCACGGCCGGCGACACGACCTTCGACGCGGTCGTCCGCATCGACACCCCCGGCGAGGCCGACTACTACCGGCACGGCGGCATCATGCAGTACGTGCTGCGCAGCCTCCTGAAGGGCTGATCTCCAGCGCCGCGCGCCCACATCTGGGAAAATTCTGTGGCGGGTTCCCTCCGGGGGACCCGCCACAGGCGTGCAAAGGGGTGTGATGGAGAAGCTGAGGGACGCCCTCGACGACCTGGCCTCCGACGTGCCCGCACCGGCACCGTCGCCGGAGCTGTGGGAACGGGGCGTACGCCGCCGTCGCCGCATCCGGGCCTCGGCGGCAGCAGCGGTGCTGGTCGTCGTGGCCGGTGGCGCCGGCGCGCTCTCGACGGCCACGACCACCAGCCGCCCCGACGCACCTCCGGTCGTCTCCTCGCCGGACGAGCCGGCCCTGCCCGACCGCCTGTGGTCGCCGAGCCCCTGGCTCGAGGGCACCGACGAGCTCGGCCCGCCGGGACCGGTCGCGATGCTGTTCTGGGACAACCTGAACCGCGCGACCTGGTGGGGCGGCAGCCGCGGCGGGTTCGTGGCGGTCTCCGCGGTCGACGGCAGCTACCGGTACGTCGACGAGCTGGCCGACGTCGACGCCTTCGCGCCGGTGCTCTCGCCCGACGGCCGTTACGTCGCGTTCCCGTCGCTGCGGGCCGACGCACCCGCGGCGGGTGCCGAGCCGGCCGCCGACGGCTACGCGGTCTACGACGCGGTGACCGGCGGGGTGTCCGAGCACCGGGTCCAGGACGCTCCTCAGGGCGTCGACCCAGGGCTTTCGCCGGTGTGGACGCCTGACTCCTCCACCCTGCTGGTCGAGCTGTGCCGGATCGACCGGTCCGACGCCGACGGGTTCGCCTGCACCGGAATCGGCGCCGACGTGCTCGACGTCGCCAGTGGCGAGGTGCACCGCCTCCCCGACTCCTCGCTCACCGACGTCGTCGGGCGCACCGACGACGCGTTGCTGCTCGAGCTGGGCGACGGCGAGGTCGGCACGCTCGACGCCGGGACGGGCGCCGTGACACCGGTGGGCCGGCTCGACCTGTCTGCTCTGCAGGAGCGCTCCTTCCTGCACCTCGACGAGGAGTCCGGGACGGTCACCGTCGCGGGCCGGCGCGACGACGACACGGTCAGCGGCCGGCTGGAGCTCGCGCGGTTCCCCCTCGGTGGTGCGCCGACCTGGCGGCCCGCCCCGGTCCGGGGTTACGCCGAGGTGCTCGGGCCGTGGCGGGACGGAGGGCTGCTGCTCCTCCAGGCCGAGGGGCCGAGGTCGTCGGTGCGCGGGGTCGGGCTGGCCGGCCGTGGCTCGGAGGTCAGCGCCACCGACGTCGCCACCGTGGTGGCCGTCGAGGAGGGCTTCTCCGGCTCGAACCTCCAGACGGCGTGGGACCTGGCGACCCGCCCGTCCGTCGACCGCCCCGAGCCGGACGAGCCGACCGACCCGCGCCTGCTGCCGGCGGCGGGGCTGGCGCTGCTGCTGCTGGGCGGGGTCGCGGCCGCGGTCCGGCTGCGACGGCGGCTCGGGTGAGCAGCACGCCGGTGGACCGGCGCTCGTTCGAGGAGTACGTCGCAGCCCGGCGCCACTCGCTGCTGCGCACCGCCTACCTGCTCACCGGGGACCACCACGAGGCCGAGGACCTCGTCCAGCGCACGCTGGTCAAGGCGGTCGCCGTGTGGCCGCGGATCGCCGACCGTCCTGAGCCCTACGTCCGCCGGGTCATGGTGCACGACAACATCTCGCGGTGGCGACGCCGCCCGGCCAGGGAGCGGCTCGTCGAGGCCGTGCCCGACCGGCTGCACCCCGAGGCCGACCACGCCACCCGGCTGACCCTGCAGGGCGCGCTCGCCCGGCTGACCCCGAAGCAGCGGGCGGTCCTCGTGCTGCGGTTCTACGACGACCTCACCGAGGTGCAGACCGCCGAGCTGCTCGGCGTCGGTCTCGGGACGGTGAAGTCGCAGACCCGCCATGCGCTGCGCCGTCTCCGGGAGCTCGCTCCCGAGCTCGACGAGCTGGAGCCGTCCCGGCGATAGTCCGGGTCGAACGCACGTTCGATATCGGGCTACGATGGTGCGGTGGACCGCCTCGTCACCCCGCCCGGCTGGCCGGACCGCGTCCGACCGCCGGGCGCCCCGGACTGGGAGCGCACGGCCGTCGCCTGGCTGCTGGACCTGTGCCCCCCGGAGTACCGCGGCTACCCCGTCCTGAGGCGCCACGACGCGGTGCTCGCCCGCTTCGCGGCGACGTACGTCGAGGGGTGCCAGGCAGCGGTCCGGCGCGGGTTGAGCGAGGCGCGAGGAGTGTTGCGCGGGGTCGTCGACGCGGACGCCGTCGCCGGGGCCGTCGAGGTGTGGCAGGCGGAGGAGGCGAGGCTGCTCGTCGAGCGCCGGGCCGTGGGGCTGGTGGAGGAGGCCATCCGGGGGCGCCGCTTCGTGGCCCGGCTGTAGCGTGCCGCCATGCCCGCGACCGTGCCTGCGACCCTGCCCGCTGCCGAGCCCGCTCCCGAGCCGCTGCAGGTGGTCCCGGTCCCCGGCCACGGCTGTGAGGACGTCTTCGTCGCCGCCGACGGCACCGTCCACACCGGCACCGAGGACGGCTCGGTCTGGGCCGTCTCGCCCGACGGGGAGCAGGTGCGCCGCGTGGGCTCCGTCCCGGGCCGGCCGATGGGCATCGAGGCGCTGCCGGACGGGCGGCTCCTCGTCTGCGACGCCGACCACGGGCTGTTCGCCATGGACCTGGCCGACGGCCGGGTCGAGCCGCTGCTGACCCATGTCGCCGGGCACCGACTGGTCCTCGCCAACAACGCCGCTGTCGCCGCGGACGGCACCATCTGGTTCTCCGAGTCCTCACGGGTCCACCCGCTGGAGCGGTGGCAGGTCGACCTCGTCGAGGACACCCGGACCGGACGGCTGCTGCGCCGGGACCCCGCCGGCGAGGTCGAGGTGGTCCTCGACGGGCTCCGCTTCGCCAACGGGGTCGCGCTGAGCCCCGACGAGACGTTCGTGTGCGTCGCGGAGTCGCCGGGCCGCAGCGTCGTACGCCACTGGCTGAGCGGCGAGCGGACCGGGCGCACCGACCACCTCGTCCGGGAGCTTCCTGGCTATCCGGACAACCTCGCCCTCGGCACCGACGGGCTGCTCTGGGTGGCGATCGCCTCCCCGCCGGACCGGACGCTGGAGCGGGTGGTCCGGGCGCCGCGGCCGGTCCGCAGGGCCGTGAGCCGGCTGCCGCAGCGGCTGCTGCCGGCAGCCCCGCGCACGGCTCGGGTGCAGGCATACGACGTGGACGGCCGGCTCGTGCACGACCGGGTGCTCGACCCGACGCGGTTCCACATGGTCACCGGTGTGCGGGAGCGCCACGGCCGGGTGTGGCTCGGCAGCCTGGTGGAGCCGGCGGTCGCCTGGTTCGACGTGTGACACCGCCCCCTAGACTGGAGGTTCGTTCCGTCCGTCCACCTGTCCGTCCGTGGGAAGGCTTCGCCCGATGGGGTACCTCGAGTCGCTGACCGGTCCCGGCGACCTTCGCGAACTCGGTGACAGCGAGCTCGACGACCTGGCCACGGAGATCCGGGACCTGCTCGTCACGACGTGCTCCCCGCGCGGCGGCCACCTCGGGCCCAACCTCGGCGTCGTCGAGCTCACGATCGCCCTGCACCGGGTGTTCGACTCCCCGCACGACCGGGTCGTCTTCGACACCGGCCACCAGGCCTACGTCCACAAGATGCTCACCGGACGCGCGAAGGCCTTCGACTCGCTGCGCCAGGAGGGCGGGCTGTCGGGCTACCCGAGCCAGGCGGAGTCCGAGCACGACATCGTCGAGAACTCCCACGCGTCCACGTCGCTGTCCTGGGCCGACGGGTTGGCCAAGGCCTACGCGCTGCGCGGCGAGGACCGCCACGTCGTCGCCGTCATCGGGGACGGCGCGCTCACCGGCGGCATGGCCTGGGAGGCCCTGAACAACATCGCCTCGAAGAACGGCTCCGCCGAGCAGCGCCGGCTCGTCCTGGTGGTCAACGACAACGGCCGCTCCTACACCCCGACCGTGGGTGGCCTCGCCGACCACCTGACCTCGCTGCGCACGGACCCCCGCTACGAGCCGGTGCTCGAGCAGATCAAGCGGCGGCTGCAGGGAGTTCCCGGCGTGGGCCCGGCGGTCTACGACGCCCTGCACGCGGTGAAGAAGGGGATGAAGGACGCGCTCGCGCCGCAGGGGCTCTTCGAGGACCTGGGGCTGAAGTACGTCGGCCCGGTGGACGGGCACGACCGGGAGGCGGTCGAGCACGCGCTGGCGCAGGCCAAGCGGTTTCACGGCCCGGTGATCGTCCACGTCCTCACCAAGAAGGGGTTCGGCTACGACGCCGCCGAGCGCCACGAGGCCGACCAGTTCCACTCGCCGGGACCGTTCGACGTCGAGACGGGGCTGGAGGCAGCCCGGGGGCTCATCTGGACCGACATCTTCGCCGACGAGATGCTGACCATCGGCGAGACCCACCCCGAGGTCGTGGCGATCACCGCCGCGATGCTCCACCCGGTGGGGCTCAACCTCTTCGCCGACCGGTTCCCCGACCGCGTCTTCGACGTCGGCATCGCCGAGCAGCACGCCGCTACCTCGGCCGCCGGGCTCGCGATGGGCGGGCTGCATCCGGTCGTCGCCGTCTACGCCACGTTCCTCAACCGCGCCTTCGACCAGGTGCTCATGGACGTCGCGCTGCACCGGTGCGGAGTCACCTTCGTCCTCGACCGGGCCGGGGTGACCGGCGACGACGGCGCCTCGCACAACGGGATGTGGGACATGTCTTTCCTGCAGGTCGTGCCCGGGCTCCGGCTCGCCGCCCCGCGGGACGGCTCCCGGCTCCGCGAGCTCCTGAACGAGGCGGTGGCGGTGGACGACGCTCCCACGGTCGTGCGGTTCCCCAAGGGGCCGCCGAACGCCGACGTCCCGGCGGTCGACCGGGCAGGCGGCGTGGACGTCCTGGTTCGCTCCGGCGAGCGCGACGTCCTGCTCGTCTCGGTCGGCGCCATGGCGCCCACCTGCGTCGAGGTCGCCGAGCGGCTCCAGGCCCAGGGGATCGGCGTGACCGTCGTGGACCCCCGCTGGGTGAAACCGGTGGACCCCGCGCTCGTCGACCTGGCCCGCGGGCACCGGCTCGTGGTCAGCGTCGAGGACAACGGCATCGTCGGCGGCGTCGGTTCGGTGCTCCTGCAGACCCTCAACGAGGCCCGGGTGGAGACCCCCGTGCGGCTGCACGGCATCCCTCAGCGGTTCCTCGACCACGCCAAGCGGGCGAAGATCCTCGAGCAGATCGGGCTGACCCCGCAGGCGCTCGCGCGCAGCGTGGTGGAGGACGTCACCGCCCTCGACCGCGACCAGTCGCTGACGCTGCCATGAACGACGCCCGACGCTTCGTCCACATCGTCGACGAGGTTCCCGAGCTGACCCCCCGCGCCGACGGCCGGGGCCCGGCGCTCGTGGTGGTCCTCGACGGCTTCCTCGACGCCGGCAACGCGGCCCGGCTCGCTGTGGAGCACCTCCTCGGTGACGACCCCGGGAGGGTCGTGGCCAGCTTCGAGATCGACGCCTTCTTCGACTACCGGGCCCGACGTCCGCCGATGTCGTTCGTGGAGGACCACTACGAGGGCTACGCCGCACCCCGCCTGGTGACGCGCCTGCAGCACGACGGCCGCGGTGCGCCGTACCTCCTCCTGCACGGTCCGGAGCCGGACACGCACTGGGAGGCGTTCGCGCGCTCGGTCCGCGAGGTCGTCCAGCACTTCGACGTCCGGCTGACCGTGGCGCTCGGCGCGGTGCCGATGGCGGTCCCGCACACCCGGCCGGTGATGGTCACCAACCACGCCACCCGACCCGAGCTGCTCGTCCGCGAGAACCCGTGGCGCGGCGTCATCCAGGTGCCGGCCAGCGCCCTGTCGCTCCTCGAGCTGCGGCTGGGGGAGTGGGGCCATGACGCGATGGGGTTCGTCTCCCACGTCCCGCACTACGTCGCACAGACCGACTACCCGGCCGCAGCGACGACCCTGCTGGAGTCGACCGAGGTCGTGACCGGGCTGGAGTGGGAGCTGTCGGGGCTGCAGACCGCAGCCACCTCGCGCGACGCCGAGATCGCCGGCCAGGTCGCGGAGTCGACCGAGATCCAGGCGGTCGTCACCGGCCTCGAGCAGCAGTACGACTCCTTCACCCGCGGCGACCAGGGGGAAGGGTTGCCGCTGGCCGAGGAGGGCGAGCTGCCCACCGCGGACGAGCTCGGCGCCGAGTTCGAGCGGTTCCTCGCCGGGCTCGACCCGGACGACGACTGACCTGCCTGACCTGCCTGACCTCGGACCCCTCCCACCCCGCCGCACCGACCAGCAAGGAGCGCCCGTGCCCGCCTCTCCGCAGGAGCTCGTCGAGCTGCTCGACCTCGAGACGATCGACCTCAACCTGTTCCGCGGCCGTCAGCCCGACACCCGGCTGCAGCGGGTCTTCGGCGGGCAGGTCGCCGCGCAGGCACTCGTCGCCGCGTCGAGGACCGTCGAGGACCGGGTGGAGATCCACTCCATGCACAGCTACTTCCTGCGCCCTGGCGACACCGCGGTCCCGATCGTCTACGACGTGGACCGCGTCCGCGACGGTCGCTCGTTCACGACCAGGCGCGTGCTGGCGCGGCAGCACGGCCGGCCGATCTACGCGCTGACCGCGAGCTTCCACGTGCAGGAGGAAGGGTTCGAGCACTCCGACCGGATGCCGGACGTGCCGTCGCCGGAGGATTCACACGACGTCACCGCGCTGATGCTCGAGGACTCGGCCCGCCGGGCGGAGTGGGAGCGCGAGTGGTCGGTGCTCGACCTGCGCCGGGCCGGCGACTCGCTGCCCGGCGGGCTGTTCGCCGGCGGGGAGCAGGTGTCGCGGGTCTGCTACTGGATCCGGGTGCGACCCAGCCTGCCGGACGACGCCCTGGTGCACCGTGCGGCGCTCACCTATGTCAGCGACATGACGTTGCTGGGGGCGACCCTGGTCCTCCACGGCGAGCACCCCACCAGCGCCACCATGCAGGCCGCCTCGCTGGACCACACGGTGTGGTTCCACCGGCCCTACCGCGCGGACGAGTGGCTGCTCTACGACCAGAGCTCGCCCTCGGCCTCCGGTGCGCGCGGGCTCGCCTTCGGGAAGCTCTTCACCCAGGACGGCCGCCTCGTCGCCTCGGTGGCGCAGGAGGGGATGATCCGCCCCCGTCACGACGGCTGAGGCGCAACGGCGAGGCCTGGATCGCTGAATTGGACGCGCGGCGCTAGCACAGTTCCGCTCGAACTTGTGACAGACACGCCGTTGGTTGTTACGGTTGGGCGTTCTTGTGGTGGGTGTGACTGCTGTGACACCTGCTGCACCCGCCGACGTGAGGAGCCCGGACGTGGTCGTCCGCTGCGCTGCCACCGTCGTCGGGGTGGTCGCCGCAACGGTCGCGCTCACCGCGCCGCCGGCCCTGGCGCGCCCCGACACGGACTTCGAGATGCCGTTCGCCTGTGGTCAGGAGTGGACGGGCACCACCCGGTCCGGCCACTCACCGAGCGTGCACAACATCGACTGGAACCGCCCCGACGACCGGGGCCAGCCGGCAGTGGCAGCCGGCGCGGGCACCGTCACGAGGGTCGCTGACCTCGGCGGACGCAGCTACGGGCTCTACCTCGTCATCGACCACGGGAACGGCGAGAGCACCCTCTACGCCCACCTCGACGCGGAGTACGTCGCCGTGGGCCAGCGGGTCGACCAGGGCCAGCTGCTCGGCCTCGTCGGCGGGTCCGGCGGCGTCACCGGGCCGCACCTGCACTACGAACAGCGCCACGACGGACGCGGCCAGCAGGCGTGGTTCGGCGACGCCCCGTTCACCATGGGCAGCACGCGGGCCTCGGCCAACTGCGTGGACGTCCCGGTCGCCGGAAGCTGGGTGGGGGACTACCGCTCGGAGCTCGGTGTCTACCGGCGCACCCCGTCGGGCACCTTCCTGCAGGACCACCAGGGCGCCACGATGACGAGGGTGCTCGGGGTGGGCACCGACGACCCCCTCGTCGGTGACTGGGACGGTGACGGGACCTCCGACGTCGGCTCCCACCGCGGCGAGGCACGCACGTTCACGCTGGCGAGTGCGGCTGGCACCACGACGGTGCAGTACGGCGTCCGCGCCGACCACGGCATCGCCGGCGACTGGGACGGCGACGGGGCGACCGACATCGGCGTGTGGCGGGCGGGGAAGGCGGTCTTCCGCCTCCGCGCGGCCGACGGGAGCACCAGGAAGGTCGCCCTCGGCTCGGTGAGCTCGCTGCCGGTGACCGGCGACTGGAACAAGGACGGCCGCACCGACCTCGGCGTCTACGACGACGGGACCTGGACGCTCTGGCTGGAGCGGGCCGACGGCACCACCTGGTCGGGCACGGTCCTCCTCGGCGGTCCAGGCGACCTGCCGGTGACCGGCTTCTGGAACAAGAACCGGGTGACCGACCTCGGCGTGTGGTCGCCGGACACCGCGACGTGGACCCTGCGCAAGGCTCCCGCCCTCTCGACAGCACCGGGCAGGATCGCGGTCCGGCAGTACGGCGCCCCCCGCTGACCCCGCTCCTCCGGTTGAGCCGTCACTCGTGCCGGTCGGCCGTCCGCGGACGGGCGGCGGCCACCGTGTCCGACCGGCACGAGTGACGGCTCAACACGCGCGGACGGGCGGCGGCCACCGTGTCCGACCGGCACGAGTGACGGCTCAACGTGTGTGCGGCCGAGGAGGTGAGGGGCGTCGGTGTGGGAGTCGACCAGGCTGAAGGCGCTCCCCGACGTGGCGCCCGGGGTGGCCCCGGCGGTCGGCGTGGTGGCGAACCGGACCGTCGTGGGCAGCGGCACGGGAGTCTTGAACGCGACCTCGACCCGGACGGCCTCGGGCAGCCGGTTCTCGACCGCGGCGACGCACCGGGCCTTGCTCCACATGCCGTGGGCGATCTGCCGCGGGAAGCCGAGGGCCTTGGCGGTCAACGCGTAGAGGTGGATCGGGTTGCGGTCTCCGGACACCGCCGCGTAGCGCCGGCCGAGATCGCCCTCGAGCCGCCACTCGACACCGGCGCCTTCCACGACCGACAGCCCGCCGCCCGCCTCCATGGCACCTGCGGCACGGCTCGCACCGCCGGCACCGCCGGCACCGCTGGCACCGCCGCCGCGGCGCAGGTATGTCGAGATCTCCTCCCACACGACCTCGCCGTCGACCGAGACCTCGGTGAGCAGGTCGAACACCCGGCCCTTGGCGTGCGGCCGCAGGTCCGCCGCCGACACCGACACGTCGTACCGCTCCGCGGCGGTGGTGGCGCGGTGCCGGGTCACGGTGTTCTCGAGATGGACCATCCCCATCGCCGGGAACGGGAACGACCGGTCGGTCATGACGGTCAGGTGCAGCGGGAAGGCCAGCACGTGCAGGTAGGTCAATGGGAGCGCGTCCTTGCGCGGGAACCCGCAGACCCGTGCGTAGGCGTCGACGTGTGCCCGGTCGACCGACGCGTCCCGTCGGGAGAGGACGAGGTCGGGCAGGGTGGAGCCGGATCTCCGCAAGCCGGGCAGGGCCGAGACGCCGGGCACCGCCGGCAGTGCCGCCTTGAGCAGCAGCGGCAGCGAAGCGGGCGCCTCGTGGAGGTCACGGTGCTCGCCCATCTCAGGCTCCGAGCAGCATCTGGCCGGCCCGAGGTTCCTGGCCCAGCAGCCGGCCGACGGGCGTGCGGATCAGGGTCGAGTATCGGTCGCTCATCGTGGGAGGCTCCTCCACGGTCGCCGGACGGGACCGCCAACGTAACCAGAGCCGTCACCCGGACTCCACCGGGGTGATCTCTCCCTCATCGAGTTCCCACCGGGTCGTTACCGGGTCAGGATGAGCCCGTCCCCAGCCAAGGAGTGCCATGCGTCAGCCCCAGATCCGTCGGGTCGCCGTGATCGGCGGCAACCGCATCCCGTTCGCCCGCTCGAACACCGTCTACGCCGACGCCTCGAACCAGGAGATGCTGACCGCGGCGATCGACGGCCTGGTGGCCCGGTTCGGCCTCGAGGGGGAGCGGGTCGGCGAGGTCGTCGCAGGTGCGGTGCTCAAGCACTCCCGCGACTTCAACCTGACCCGCGAGAGCGTGCTCGGCTCACGGCTGGCGCCGGAGACTCCCGCCTACGACATCCAGCAGGCCTGCGACAGCGGGATCCAGGCTGCGCTCGCGGTCGCCGGCAAGATCGCCCTCGGCCGGATCGAGGTGGGCATCGCCGGCGGCACCGACACCACCTCCGACGCGCCGATCGCGCTGAACGAGAAGCTGCGCAAGATCCTGCTCGAGGCCAACCGGTCCAGGACCGTCCAGGGCCGGCTCGCCGCTTTGTCGAAGGTCCGCCCGCAGCACCTCGCTCCCTCGATCCCGCAGAACAGCGAGCCCCGCACCGGGCTCTCCATGGGCGAGTCGGCGGCGCTGACCGCGCTCGAGTGGGACATCGGACGCCGCGAGCAGGACGAGCTGGCGGTGGCGTCGCACTCCCGGCTGCACGCGTCGTACGAGAGCGGCTTCCAGGACGACCTGGTGACGCCGTTCCGCGGTCTCGAGCGTGACCAGAACCTCCGTGGGGACTCCTCGCTGGAGAAGCTCTCCACCTTGAAGCCGGTCTTCGGCACGGGCGAGACCGCGACGATGACCGCGGCCAACTCGACCCCGCTCACCGATGGTGCGTCCACGGTCCTGCTCTGCTCGGAGGAGTACGCCGCGGCTCGCGGCTGGGAGCCGCTGGCCTTCCTGACCGACTTCGAGACCGCGGCGGTCGACTTCGTGCACGGTGCCGAAGGGCTGTTGATGGCGCCTGCCTACGCGATGCCGAGGATGCTCGAGCGGGCTGGGCTCACGCTCCAGGAGTTCGACTTCTACGAGCTCCACGAGGCGTTCGCCTCGCAGGTCCTCGCCACGCTCAAGGCCTGGGAGGACCCGATCTTCTGCAAGGAGCGGCTCGGTCTCGACGCGCCCCTCGGGCCGGTCGACCGGGAGCTGCTCAACGTCAACGGCTCCTCGCTCGCAGCCGGGCACCCGTTCGCCGCGACCGGCGGCCGGATCATCGCGAACCTCGCCAAGCTCCTGGCGGAGAAGGGGTCGGGGCGTGGCGTGATCTCCATCTGCGCCGCGGGCGGCCAGGGCGTGACCGCGATCCTCGAGCGCTGACCCCCGGCCGGCGACATCTGTCGGCCGGGGTCACGCCCGGTCGGCGTCCGCCGGCGGGAACAGCGGACGTACGCCGCCGAGCCTGCGCCGGAACCGCACGGAGTCGGCGTGCTCCTCCAGGATCCGCCACAGCGACGCGTGCGCGGCCCAGGGGAGCGGCTCGTCGCCGTCGCGCCAGCGTAGCGCCGAAGCCGACCCACACCGGCGTCCATCCCGCGGCCTCGTCCCAGGCTCCGCGCCGGCCCGCCAGCATCCGGCGTCGGAGCTGGAAGGCCACCCGCTCCCCGTCGACGCAGATCGGTGCCGTCGCCACCGGCCACACCCAGAGGTCCACCGCCATCAGCGCCAGCTCGACGTCGGGCAGCCGGCACGGGTCGACCAGCACGGTGGCGACGTTCTCGTGGGGTCCGCGTCTCACACGCGGCACGCTAGCCGTCCGCCGCGCCGACGTCAGCCCCCACCCGGGCGGCCTGTGGTCGGTGCGGCGCGCGTCCGGCGAGACCGAGCCGGTCAGCGGGGCAGCCGGTCGGCGCGCGCCGCGACGAGCTCCGCGGGTGCGGTGAGCCGCCACGCCTCGAAGGCGAGCTCGGCCAGCTCGTCACGCTCGACGCGCTCCAGGTGGACGACGACCCAGCCGAAGCCTCCGGTGGTGAACTGCACCTCGAAGGTGTCCGGGCGTTCGCTCACCAGCGCCAGCTGTTCGGCGATCGTCTGCTTCAGCCCCACGGTGCGGGTCGGCTCCCACACGTAGCCGAAGGTGTGGTCCCGGACGGCGGCCCGCCAGTAGCGTCCGCGATCCTCCCGGGTGGCCTCGGGCAGCTGGTCGAGGAGGTCGAAGACGTCGCGGACGGTGCAGCCGGTCACCGAGCCATCCTCGCAGGATGACGGGAGCGGGGACGTCCTGCGGCCGCCTGCCGAGTCGGTGCTCGGCCCGGGTCGGGTCGGCTCACCCGGCCTGGCGGTCGACGTAGACCAGCAGCCGCTCGAGCATCGTGGTCGCGGCGCGCAGGTCGTCCGAGGCTTCGGGGGCGGGCGGGTCGACCTCAGGCTCCTCCGAGGAGCCTTCCAGCACCGCCGCCAGCCGTGCGCAGGCCCGGGCAGCGTCCCGCACCGCCCGCGGCTCGAGGGTCCACACGCACTCGAAGATGCGGTCCTTGTCGCGGACGCCGCCCTGTCCCGGGAGCTCCCAGGCCGCCATCACCGCGGTGTGGGCGTCCGCGTCGCAGACCAGCGACCACTCGCGGCGCATCGGCGCGTCCTCGGGGAGGTGTGCCAGGACGAGCCGGCCGTCGACCGACGA
This sequence comes from uncultured Actinomycetota bacterium, assembly GCA_963754155.1. GTDB lineage: Bacteria > Actinomycetota > Actinomycetes > Propionibacteriales > Nocardioidaceae > Marmoricola_A. Next base: position 30,660 of record CAVWEU010000002.1, read on the forward strand.
CGCACCGAAGTCGGCGAAGACCGTCGAGGACCGGGCGGTCCGGGCCAGCTCCACCCAGCGGGCGCGGGCGTGCTCGAAGAAGCGAGCCTCCTGGAAGGCGCCGTACAGCCGCGGTGACTGGGCCCGCGCACAGCACTCGTCCTCCATCGCCCAGGACAGCGCGAGCAGGGTCGTCTTCCGCAGCCGCTGCGGTGCGAGGTGCGGGTGGTGGCGGCGCAGCTCGGCGAAGACCGAGGTCGTCGTCGCTGCGGCCGCCGACCGCCGGGAGGAGGCGGCGGCGATCGCCGCCTCGAGGCGCACGCCGGCGTCCCGCCGGCGCGCCACCTCCTTGACGAGCGCGACGTCGCGCTCGTCGTACCGGCGGTGTCCGCTCGCGCGTCTGGCCGGTGCGGGAAAGCCGTGTCGGCTCTCCCAGGCGCGCAAGGTCGCCGCGCTCACTCCGGTCCGCTGGGCGAGATCGCTGATGGTCAGGGGTTGCGCCGATGACGGTTCCGGGTTCATGCTGTAGAGCATAACTTCAACATGTTGTCTAAGAAAGCCCACGGACAGCACAACTCCTGAGGAGGAGAGATGACGCAGAACCAGCGATCCGACGAGGTGCTCGACTGGACCGACCTCGGCCGGGAGATGTGGTCGTTCCTGACCGGACGTCGGGCGGCGATCAACTACCGGTTCATCGACATGGCCGTCGAGGTCCCCCGGGACACCGGCGCGGACGCCCCGCGGGCCACCTGGCGCCTCAACGGCACCCTCCAGGTGACCACCGAGGAGAACGCGCCGACCGACGACGACGGCAAGGGCTGAGACCATGTCGGTCTCCGTCTCCGCAGACCTCCGGCTCGAGGTCGACGTCCCCGGCGCCCCCGCGGTGTCGGCCCACCTCACCGGGACCGGCGGCGCCCTCACGCTCCACGTCGACGAGCCTTTCGTCTTCGCGGGGCGTCGGGACGCCCCGGCGATCCGCGGGCTCGCCGCCGGGCTTGCTCAGCGGGGTCTGATCGTCACCGTGGTCGGCCCCTCGGGGCCCCTGGTCACGCTCGGTGCCTGCCGTGCGTCGTGGTGGCAGCGCCGGCTCACGCGCTCGCGTCACATCAAGGTCGAGAAGGGGGCCGGGCTGTGGTCACTCGCCCGTGGCCGGGCCCAGTCGCGGAACGTCGCCGCGCTCCCGGCGGCGGACCTGGCCCCGCCCCCGACCATGTGGCCGCCGGCGCCCACCCTGCTCCGCAGGCCTCGTTCGGTCACCACGACCCACGACCCCGACCGCGGCGGCAACCCTCGCCTGGTCATGGCTCCGTCGGCGCACCCGGGTCCCGACGAGCGGCCGCCGGTCTTCCGGCTCCGCCGCGACGTCACCACGATCGGCAGCGCCCCGGACAGCGACATCCGCCTGGCCGGGGTCGCCGAGCGGCACGCCGAGATCCACCACGACGACGAGGACGAGTTCGTCATCCTCGCGGTCGAGGGGACCCCGCTCGTGCACGGCGCCCCTGTGCAGCGCGCCCTGCTGCGCAACGGCACGCGCGTCGAGGTCGGGGACGCGACGCTCGTCTTCGCCCGGGAGGAGTACGCCGACCACGGCCGGCCGTACGGCGGTCGCGTCGGCGGCGAGCTCGGTCGTCAGCGCACCCAACCGCCGCGCAGCCAGGCGCAGCGCCGGAGGAGCTAGTCCGGCCTCACCCCGGGGGCGCGAGGCTCCGGCGCCAGCTGCCCTCGTGCCACGGCCTCAGCGGCGGACGTACCGCGCCCAGAAGAAGCAGTACACGCCGAAGCAGCCGATCCCAGCCGCCACGACGCCCAGCAGGTACGGCCCGAACGGCTGGCGCAGCAGCTCGTGCAGGGCGACGTCGAGGCCGCCGGACTCCTTCGGCTCGTGCTGGACGGCAGCGGTGAGGAAGAGCGCGCCGACCGCGCCGAGCGCGACTCCCTTGGCGATGTACCCCACCTTGCCGAGGACCACGACCGGTGTCCGGGTCCCGCCGCTGGTGGCGCCGGGCTCCAGGTGGTCGGTGAACTTCTCGCTCCAGCCCCGATGCGCGAGGACGACGCCGACCGCCACGATGGCGAGCCCGACGGCTCCGACCAGCAGCGTGCCTCCCGGCGCCGACATCACCCGGGCGGTCACGCCGTCGGTGGAGCCCGAGCCGCCCGAGCCGCCCGATCCCGACGCGGTGCCGGCCGCGGTCCACCCCAGCGCGGCGTAGACGACCGCCTTGCCGGCCGAGCCGAGGCGTTTCCCGACCCGCTTCACCCCGTCCTCGTCACGGTGTCCGACGGCGGCCTCGAGAAGCTGCCAGACCACGAGGGAGGCCATGCCGAGGACGATCACCCACAGCAGCACGTCGCCGAGCGGCTGCTCGGCCAGCCGGGCGAGGGCGCCCTGCTGCGACGCACGCTCCTCGGTCCGGTCGCCCCACGCCAGCGGCAGCGCCGTGGCGGCGATGAGGAGGTGGGTGACACCGTAGGCGACCAGGCCGACCTGCACCCCTTTGGCGAGCGGGTCCGTGCCACCCCTGGTCTTCAACCGCGATCCTGTCCCCATCGGCTTCTCCTTCCGTGCCACAGCATCGGTGCCGCGACCTCGGGTCGGCCCGCACCGCTGCGGCAGATGACTCTTACCACGCACGCGGTGACGGCATGCCCGCGGTCACCGCCCGGATGGTGTCGTTAGCCCGCCGGTGGGGAGAAGGTGTCGGTGACCGCCTGCCACACGACCTCGCCGCGGTCGTGGCCGCCGAGCCCCCGGGTGAGGAACGCGGCTCCGTAGCGGCCGGTGCGGTCGGCCCACGCGGCGCAGCCGCCCGCCCCTCCCATGCCGAGCTCGACCCGTCCCGCCTCGGCCTCCACCTGGAACCCCAAGCGTCCAGGTGACCCGCCGGTCGAGGACCAGGTCGTGCCCGCTGGCCGCGGGCTCGACGTACGCACGCCACAGCTCGTGGCCGAGGCGACCGGCCACCTGACCCTCGGGATCGACCACGTCGTCGTAGAAGGTGGCCAGCGCCAGCGCGGTGCCGTGCAGCGCCACGGCGGGGAAGGGCGTACGCCGGAAGCGCTCGGAGTTCAGCACGTCCGCCTCGAGCAGCCCCGGTGGCCGGCCCAGGCAGGGCCCCACCGGGGGTCCGCGAGATAGCCGGACCGCCACGTCCCCGTCGGCTCCACGAGGGTGGCCACGCGCGGCAGGTCGTGGCCCTCGACGCGGAGGTGCAGGTCCCACCCCGCGGCGCCGGCGATCCCGGCGAACCTCTCGGCCAGCGGTTCGCCGGTGGCTCGGCGCAGCACCTCGTCGAGCAGGTGGCCGTAGGTCAGGGCGTGCTCGGCGACCCCGGCGCCCGGCGGGTGGACCGGGGCCGCGCCGGCGAGGAGGTCGACGAGCGACTCGCGGTCGTCGTACTCCACCGCCCGCGCAGCCTCGGGGAACGACGGCAGTCCGGCCTGGTGGCAGAGGAGGTGCCGGACCGTCGTGTGCTGCTTGCCGGACCGGCCGAAGCCGGGCCACACCGCGGCAACCGGCTGGTCGAGGCTCAGCGCACCCTCGGCCACCGCGTCGAGGACGGCCAGGGCCGCGAACGGCTTCGCGACCGAGAACGTCATGACCAGGGTGTCCGACGTCCAGGGGGAGGCCCCGTCCCGGGTGCCGGCGGAGTGGTCGACCTCGACGACCCCGCCGCGGACCACTGCCACCGCGCCACCGGGCTCACGGCCCGATGCGACGAGCCCGTCGAGCACCTCGGCAGGATGAGCAGCCACGGCGCCCTACGCTACTCGCCCGAGTGCTGCGAGCTGGGCGACGAGGACCACGGCCCCGAGGACGCGCCGGAACGGGCTCGCCCCGCGCACGACCTCGTCGAGCGCCCACACGAGCAGGGCGCCGTCGCGGACGCCGTCGACGGCGGCAGCGCGCGCGTCCGACAGCTCGAACCGCCCGAGCACCGCGCCCACCCCCCAGACCCACAGCGCCGGGTTCGGCAGCTGCCCGACTGCCAGGTGTCCGTCGGCGTCCCGGAACCACCAGGAGCCGGAGGTCAGGCGGTCGGAGAGCGGGCGGCGCGCCGGGGAAGTCACGTCGCGACGGTACCCATCCGCGACCCAGCCGCGGCGTTCCGGTGGACGGTGCCGCCGCCGGCATGCACAATCCGACCATGACAGACAAAGCGCCGCGGCGCAGGGGTCGGGGCCGCGTGCGACTGGTCGTGGGCGGAGTTTCGGCCCTGACCGCGCTGCTCGGCGGCGCCGCGGTCTCGGGGGCGGCGACGGCGCAGGACCGCGACGCACGGGAGCCCGTGCACAGCTCCGACGGGGTGCAGGGCCCGTTGGCCTCCCAGCTGCCAGGTGCGCTGCGGAGGTCGACCACGTCCACCGTGGTCGAGAGCTACCGCGTGGTGCCCGGGCTGCGCTACCGGCACTGGGTGCGGACCGACGGCCGCGGCGCCGTGCATGCACACCTCCTCCGCGCGAACCTCGCCAAGCCGAGGCTCTCGCTGGAGTACGCCGGTCCCGGCCACGTGGCCGAGCGGGCCCCGCTGAGCACGCTGCTGGGCGCCGACGGCGCGGTGGCCGGTGTGAACGCCGACTTCTTCGACATCGCCGACACCGGAGCCCCGCTCGGGGTCGGGGTCGACGACGGCCGGGTGCTGCACGGGCCTCGGAGCGGGTGGACGACGGGCTTCAGCCTGACCGGTGGCTCGGAGGCGCGGATCGGTGCCGTGCCGGTCCGGGCGGCGGCGGTCGTCCGCGGGGCGCGGGTCCGCGTCGCCGGTGTGAACACCCCTCACCTCCGGATCGACGAGGTCGGGCTCTACACGCCGGCTTTGGGGGCCGGCGCCGGGCTACGCCGTCGCCGACGGAGCGCTGCGCCGCAACGTGCGGCAGGTCCACATCCGGCGCGGACGGGTGGTCAGCAACACGCGGTCGCTGAGCGCCGGGACCCGGATCCGGGGCCGGCTCCTCATCGGCAGGGGCGCCGGCGCCAGGCAGCTGGCGAAGCGGCTCCCGGTCGGCCGGCGGGTGGAGCTCACCGTGGCCGCCGCGGGCACGCCGCGGGTCGCCGTCGGAGGCAGCGAGGTGCTCGTCGCGGGCGGTCAGGTGGTGACCAGCGACGACGGTGCGCTCCACCCCAGGACGGCGGTCGGCGTCGACTCCGACACCGGCAGGGTCCTGCTGCTCGTGGTGGACGGGCGCTCGGAGGACAGCCGCGGCTTCACCCTCGTGGAGCTGGCCAGGCTGATGGTGGAGCTCGGCGCCGAGGAGGCGCTCAACCTCGACGGCGGCGGCTCCTCGACGATGGCCGTCACACCGCCGGGTGGCGGGCTGGCCGTGGCCAACTCGCCCTCGGACGGGCAGGAGCGGTCGGTCCCGAACGGCCTCGGGCTGGTGTGGTCGCCACCGACCGGCTGAGGCAGCGCGCCCGACCTTAGGTGCGGGCCCGGCTGTCGCTCAGCGGCCTGTCGTCGCGTCGTGGCGCTGCAGCTCCTTCGCGACGGCGACCGCGATGTCATGCACGAGGCGCGAGTGCCAGCGCTCGTGAGCTTCGAGGTCGTCGGTCGTGGCGTGGCAGTCCGGGCAGTTGCTCGCCGGTTGCTCCATGTGTCTCACCTCCAGAGGGACTTCCTCCCACCGTGGCACGACCTGGGAGCACAGTCCATGGCTCCGGCCGGGGCAAGGTCGGTCCGTCGGCGTCAGCCGCGGAGCGCGAGCACGGTGGCGAGGGTGTCGGCCTCCTCGGCGGTCTTGTCGTCGCGGTAGCGCAGCACCCGCGCGAACCGCAGGGCGACGCCGCCGGGGTAGCGGGTCGAGGTCTGCAGCCCGTCGAAGGCGACCTCGACGACCTGCTCGGGACGCACGTGGACCACGTGTCCGTCCCGGCCGGTCTCGAGCGCGAGGAACCGCTCGGTCTGCCAGGCGAGCATCTCGTCGGTCATCCCCTTGAAGGTCTTGCCGAGCATCGTGAACCCGTCGCCGTCCCGCGCGGCCAGGTGGATGTTCGACAGCAGCCCCTGCCGGCGACCGCTGCCCCACTCGACCGCGAGCACGACCAGGTCCAGGGTGTGCCGAGGCTTCACCTTCACCCAGCCCGCTCCCCGCCGTCCGGCCTCGTAGGAGCTCGCCAGCGCCTTGACGACCACCCCCTCGTGGCCGGCGGCGACGCTCTCGTCGAAGAACCGCTGCGCCGCGACGGGGGAGTCGGTCACCAGCCGCGGCACCTGGAGGTACGGCGGCACCGCCGCCGCCAGGGCGTCGAGCCGCTCCGACCCGGGTGCGTCGAGCAGGTCCGTGCCGTCGACGTGGAGCAGGTCGAAGAAGAAGACGGTCAGCGGTGTCCGGGAGCGGAGCTCGGCGACCGACTGGGAGCTCCCGGTGCGGGACGCCGTCTCCTGGAACGGCCGCGGCCGGCCGTCGGGGCGCAGGGCGATCACCTCGCCGTCCAGCACCACGGGGTCGCCGTCGAGCGCCAGAGCGGCCTCGACCACCTCGGGGAGCCGCTCGGTGACGTCGTCGAGGCTGCGGGTGTAGACGCGCACCTCCGACCCCGACCCGGTGCACCTGCACCCGGATCCCGTCGAGCTTGCGGTCGACCAGGCAGGGTCCGTCCATGCGCGCGACCGCGGTCGCGACGTCGGGCGCCGACGCGGCGAGCATCGGGCGGACCGGCCGGCCCGGCACGAGCCCGAACCGGTCCAGCGCGGCGCGGCCACCGTCCAGGGCGGCGCGGGCCACCTCGCCGGACGAGGGGGTGAACATCGCGGCGCGCCGGACGGCGGTGACCGGCACGCCGGCGGCCCGGGCGATCCCGTCGAGCAGGATCGAGTCCTGGGCGCCCTGGCGCAGGTTCTCGAAGACGAGCGCCCGGAGGAACGGCTGCTCCTCGGCCGTCGCGCGCCCGAAGAGCGTCCTGACCAGCCCGGCGCGCGTCGTACGCGATCCCGGCCCGGCCACCCGGCTGATCGCCTCGAGCGCGTCGTCCACCTCGGTGACCGTGAGCGAGGGCGAGTCCGTCGGCGTCGGCAGGTCGGCGAGCCCGCGCCATCCCAGGCCGGTCCGCCGCTGACGAGGGACCCCGGCGAGGTAGCTCGCGACGACCTCGACCTCCTCCGGCGACGCCTCGCCGAGCAGCCGGGCGACGACCTCGGTCTTCGTGCGGCGGGAGCGGGTCGCGGCGATCTCCGTCGAGGCCTGGACCAGGGTCGCGAGCAGCATCGGGCCAGTCTGCCGGGTGCTCCCCGACGCCAGGCCCGTCCACGGCCCCGGAACGCGCGCACAACGTCTGACAGCTCGCCGTCCGACAGCTCGCCGTCGCCCGGCTGCGGAGGGAGCCGGCGCCGTAGGCTTGCCCCGTGCCGGAGACCGCTGCCCTCGAGCGCACCTGGCGGCCCTCCTGGCCGTGCCCGGTGCCGCAGGTCCTCGGGTCGCTGCGCCGGGGGAGGGGTGACCCGACGTTCCTGCGCGAGCCGGACGGCACCGTCTGGAAGGGGTGGCGCACCCCCGCGGGGACGGCCACCGTCGCCGTACGACCGTTGGACCGCGACGGCGACGTGCGGGCGAGCGCCTGGGGCCCCGGCGCCGACTGGGTCCTCGACGGGCTGCCCGAGCTCCTCGGTGCCGGCGACGACCCGAGCGGGTTCGAGCCCTGCCACGACGTGCTCGCCGAGGCCTGGCGCCGGCACCCGCACTGGCGGGTGCCGCGCACCCGGCTGGTCATGGACGCCCTGGTGCCGGCGGTCCTGGAGCAGAAGGTGACCGGCGCGGAGGCGTTCACCTCGTTCCGTCGCCTCGTCACCCGGTACGGCGAGCCGGCGCCGGGCGCCGAGGCCGCTGCGCGGAGGCTCCTGGTGCTGCCCGAGATGGCCACGATCCGGTCGATCCCCTCGTGGGAGTGGCTCCGGATGCACGTCGACCACTCCCGGTCCAGGACGCTGCTGCGGGCCGCCCAGGTCGCGCCGGCGCTCGAGCGGCTGGTGACCGTCTCCACGGCCGAGGCGGACCGGCGGCTGCGCACCCTGCCCGGAATCGGCGTGTGGACCTCCGCGGAGGTGCGGGCACGGGCCCTCGGCGACCCGGACGCGGTCAGCTTCGGCGACTACCACGTCGCCAAGGACATCGGCTGGGCGCTCACCGGCCGACCGGTCGACGACGAGCAGCTCGCGGTCCTGCTCGAGCCGTACGTCGGCCACCGGCTGCGGGTGCAGGTGCTGGTCGGCGCCGCCGGGCTGCGCAGGCCGCGTCGGGGGCCGCGGATGACCTTGCCGACCCACCTGCCGGAGAGCGTGCGCCGGCGCTAGAGGAGCGGGCGCAGCGGGGCGAGGAACAGCTCGACGGCCCGCCGGTGGACCGGGCGCCGGGACCAGGACTCCTCGGTCAGGCGATCGCAGCTGAGCAGGTCGGTCTCGAAGATGCGCTCCATCTCCGCGGCCATCCCCGGGTCGATGACCTCGACGTTCACCTCGTAGTTGCCGGTCATCGAGAGCCGGTCGATGTTCGCGGTCCCCACCGTGCTCCACTGCCCGTCGATGGTGGCGGTCTTCGCGTGCACCATCGCGCCGCGGAACCGGTGGATCCGGATGCCGGCCTCGAGCATCTCGCCGTAGTAGCCCTGCGAGAGCCAGTCGGCGACGATGTGGTTGGACTTGCGGGGGAGCAGCAGCCGCACGTCGACCCCGCGGGCGGCGGCGGCGCACAGGGCGTCGACGAAGTCGGAGTCGGGGATGAAGTAGGCCTGGGTGAGCCAGATGTTGCGGGAGGCCCGGTTGATCGCCTCGAGGTACATGTTCCGGATCGGGAACATCCACCGCCGGGGCATGTTCCCGTAGACCCGGAGCCGCGGCTCCCACACCGAGGGGGCGTCGAGGAGCAGCGGACTCTGCTGGCGGCCACGCCGGTGCGTGTTCCAGAAGTCAGCGAACGTGCGTTGAAGGTCGAAGGCCCCCGGGCCGGTGACCCGCACGTGGGTGTCGCGCCACTCGGTCTCGTAGGCGGTCCCGATGTTGTAGCCGCCGACGAACGCCACCTCGCCGTCGACGACGAGGATCTTGCGGTGGTCGCGGCCGTAGCGGCTGAGGTCGAAGAAGCGGAGCCCGGCGTTGTAGACCGGGAACCGCAGCACCTTCACCGGCGGCCGGAAGCTGAGGAACCGCGGCGACACGACGAGGTTCGCGAACCCGTCGTAGACGGCGTACACCTCGACCCCGCGGGCGGCCGCGTCGTACAACGCCTGCTTGAACCGCTCGCCGACCTCGTCGCCCTTCCAGATGTAGGTCTCGAGGAGGACCTGGTGCTGGGCGGACCCGATCGCGGCGAGCATGTCCTCGTAGAGGTCGCGGCCGAAGGTGTACGTCGTCACCGTGCCCTCGCCGATGGTCACCGGCGAGGGGTCGGTCGTCGGGAACGGCTGGGGGCGCTTGCCGCGCCGCCGGTAGGAGTCGACCAGCGTGAGAGCCACCGCCAGCAGCAGCTGCAGCCCGAAGGTGACGAGGAGGGCCCGCCGCAGCCGGGCGGTCCAGGCCCACGGCAGCGACCCGCGGCGGCTCCTGCCCGCTCCTGGCCACCGTCGTCGCTTCACGAGGAGGAATCTATCGGCACCCGGACTGTCGGCGGCGGTGGCTACGCTCGACCGCATGAGACCCGTCACCGACCTCAAGCGCAGGGTCGCCCCCTTCGAGGTCATCTCGGACTACCAGCCGTCCGGCGACCAGCCGACCGCGATCACCGACATCGAGCAGCGGATCCGGGGTGGGGAGCAGGACGTCGTGCTGCTCGGCGCCACCGGCACCGGCAAGACCGCCACCGTCGCGTGGGCGGTCGAGCGGCTCCAGCGGCCCGCGCTGGTGATGCAGCCCAACAAGACGCTCGCGGCGCAGTTCGCCAACGAGCTGCGACAGCTGCTGCCGAACAACGCCGTGGAGTACTTCGTCTCCTACTACGACTACTACCAGCCCGAGGCCTACGTCCCGCAGACCGACACCTACATCGAGAAGGACTCCTCGATCAACGAGGAGGTCGAGCGGCTGCGCCACTCCGCGACCAACTCGCTGCTGACCCGGCGTGACGTCATCGTGGTCTCCACGGTCTCGTGCATCTACGGTCTCGGCACCCCGCAGGAGTACGTCGACCGCATGGTGCGGCTCCGCGTCGGCGGTGAGGTCGACCGGGACCAGCTGCTGCGGCGGCTGGTCGAGATCCAGTACACGCGCAACGACCAGGCGTTCACCCGGGGCACGTTCCGGGTCCGCGGCGACACCCTGGAGATCTTCCCGGTCTACGAGGAGCACGCCGTCCGCGTCGAGCTGTTCGGCGACGAGATCGAGCGGCTCATGACCCTCCACCCGCTCACCGGCGAGGTCGTGACCGACGACGACGAGCTCTACATCTTCCCGGCGACGCACTACGTTGCCGGCCCGGAGCGGATGGAGCGGGCGATCCAGGGGATCGAGCTCGAGCTGGCCGACCGGCTCGCCGAGTTCGAGCGGCAGGGCAAGCTGCTGGAGGCGCAGCGGCTGCGGATGCGCACCACCTACGACATCGAGATGATGCGGCAGGTGGGCAGCTGCGCGGGCATCGAGAACTACTCGATGCACATCGACGGCCGCTCCCGCGGCTCGGCCCCCAACTGTCTCCTCGACTACTTCCCGGAGGACTTCCTCCTGGTCGTCGACGAGTCGCACGTCGCCGTGCCCCAGATCGGCGGGATGTACGAAGGCGACATGTCGCGCAAGCGCAACCTGGTCGACCACGGGTTCCGGCTGCCGAGCGCCATGGACAACCGGCCGCTGAAGTGGGAGGAGTTCCTCGACCGGATCGGCCAGACGGTCTACCTCTCCGCGACGCCGGGCAACTACGAGCTCGACAAGGTCGGGGGGCTCGACAACGTCGTCGAGCAGATCATCCGGCCCACCGGGCTGATCGACCCCGAGGTGGTCGTCAAGGGCACCAAGGGCCAGATCGACGACCTCATCCACGAGATCCGGCTGCGCGCCGAGCGCAACGAGCGCGTCCTGGTGACGACGCTGACCAAGAAGATGTCGGAGGACCTCACCGACTACCTCCTCGAGGCCGGGATCCGCACCCGCTACCTGCACAGCGAGGTGGACACCCTGCGCCGCATCGAGCTCCTCCGGGAGCTGCGGATGGGGGAGTACGACGTCCTCGTCGGCATCAACCTGCTCCGTGAGGGGCTCGACCTGCCGGAGGTGTCGCTGGTGGCGATCCTCGACGCCGACAAGGAGGGGTTCCTCCGCTCCGACAAGTCGCTCATCCAGACGATCGGCCGGGCCGCCCGCAACGTCTCCGGGCAGGTGATCATGTACGCCGACAAGGTGACCCCGTCGATGGAGCTCGCCATCGAGGAGACCAACCGGCGCCGGGAGAAGCAGGTCGCCTACAACACCGAGCGGGGGCTCGACCCGCAGCCGCTGCGCAAGAAGATCGCCGACATCACCGAGATGCTCGCCCGCGAGGACGAGAGCACCGAGGAGCTGCTCAAGACCTGGCAGCAGCTCGACGCCAAGGGGAGGAAGAAGGCGCCGGTGCCGGGGCTGTCGAAGCTGAAGACCCAGCACGAGGAGGCGGCCGGGCTACCGTCGTCGGACCTCGCCGAGCTGGTCCAGCAGCTCACCGAGCAGATGCACACCGCCGCTGCGGAGCTGCAGTTCGAGCTGGCCGCCCGGCTGCGGGACGAGATCTCCGACCTCAAGCGGGAGCTGCGGCAGATGGTCGAGGCGGGGGCACGCTGACCCGCGATCCGGGCTCAGGCCCGGCCGCGAGGAAGATCCGCCCGCACACCGCGCCGCCGAGGCGGTCCGCGACCCCGCGCTCCACCGGCATCAGGCAGCCTCGCAGGCCATCGGCGTCCCCCCGGTCGACCGCTGCCACGAACGCGAAGAGCACGACTCCGGTGAGCACGAGGGCCGGCGGGCCGGCTCCGATCGGAGCCGGCCCTCGACGCTCGTCCGGGTCCTGCGGCGTCGTGCCGCGGTCACCTCAGAGGGTCACCTCAGGGGTTCACCTCAGCTGGAAGACGGAGACCCGCTCGAGGAGACCGTCGACGACGTACGCCTTGCCGTTGTTGTCGATGTCGATCCCTCGGGGCTGCATGAACTGGCCGTCGCCCTCACCCTTCGATCCGAACTTGCCCTGGTAGCCGCCGTTGAGGTTGAAGACGCTGACCCGACGGTTGTTCGACTCGGTGACGTACAGCCTCCCCTTGTGGATGGCGACGTCGTAGGCGCCCCGGAGCTGGCCGTTGCCGCTGCCGACGCTCCCGATCTTCCTGATCAGCTGGCCCGTGGGGCTGTACTTGTAGACCGTGTGCTCGGTCGGAGCGGCGGCGTACACGTTGCCCCGGCCGTCGGTGTCGATCCCGGTGCACCCCTGGAGCAGCGCCATCGCCGGCGGCGGCGGCGGCGGGCCACCGCACGGAGCGGTCCACAGCAGCCTGCCGGTCGCGTTGAACACCTGGACCCGTCGGTTGTTGGTGTCGGCGACGTAGATCCGCCCTGCGCTGTCGACGTGGATGCCGCGGGCCAGGTTGGTCTGGCCCTCCTCACGACCCCACGTCAGCAGCGACCGCTTGTAGGCGCCGTTGCCGCTGTACACCTTGATGTCGCCCTCGCGGGAGTTCATCACGAAGACCTCGCCCTTGCTGAACGTGATGCCGCGCGGGTAGTTCATCGCGTTGCCGCCCGCGACGTCGGAGCCCCGGAAGCCCCACACCTTGGTGGCGTTGCCGGCCGGGTCGAACCGCTGCACCCGGTGGTTGTAGGTGTCGACGACGTAGATCCGCTTGCCGTCGGGGGTGACCGTCACGTCCTGCGGCTGGTTGAACCCGCCGGCCGGGGCCGGAGGTGCCGGGTTGGGCATGAAGTCGACGTAGCGCCCGTCCGGTTCGTAGACGTTGACCCGGTTGTTGCCGAAGTCGGCGACGTACACGCGGGAGTCCGGGCCGACGGTGATCTCGCGGCCGCCGTCGCGGAACTGGCCCTCGTCCTCGCCCTCGGAGCCGAAGGCGCGCAGCCACGTCCCGTCGAGCTCGAACTTCTCGACCTGGCTGCTGTAGGCGTCGACGGCGTACAGCCAGTCGTTCTCGAAGTCGACCGCGAGACCACGCATGTCGCCGGGGAACCGCCCCGCACCGATGCTGCGCAGGTAGGTGCCGTTCGCGTCGAAGACCTGGATGAGCCCCTTCGTCGCGTCGCCGAGGTAGACCTCGTCGCCCGGGCCGACCGCGAAGCCGCGCTGCAGACCGAGCTGGCCGGGCTCGGACCCGTTCACGCCCCAGCTGCCGAGGAAGGCTCCCTCCGGCGAGTACTTCAGCACCCGGTGCTGGAACGGGCTGGTCGAGGACGCCACGTTGTGCGAGCTCAGCGACAGCAGGGTGCCGTCGGAGAGGACCGCCACGCGGGTCACATAGGGGTACGGCGTGGTGACGCCGTACTGGTAGCTGCCGATGCTGCGCACGAAGTTGCCCTGCGCGTCCCACTTGTGGATCTTCCACGGCGCGTTCATGTCCGCCATGTAGATGGACCCGTCCGTCGGGTCGACGGCGATGCCGTGCGGTGCCATGTTCTGCCCCGGGCCGGTGCCGCGCTCGCTGATCGTCTGCAGCAGCCGACCGTCGGTCGAGAAGCGGCGGATGTTGTAGTTCCAGTAGTCGCCGACCAGGATCGTCCCGTTCTTGGCGGTGGCCATGCCCCAGGCATAGACGCCGGCGTGGCCGGACTGGCCGATCTGCCGCTCGAACGTCGGTGCGGCGATCGCCGCACCGGCTGGTGCGCTCACGGTGAGCGCGCCTGCGACCAGGGCGAACAGCCCCAGTGCGGCGGTGACGATGGTGCGCGCCGTGGCGCGCGAAGACGTGGGCGCCATGCCCAACCCCCTTGCGTGTTCCGATGTCCGCCCCCGGCGGAGCGGGTCCCCAAACCCGCTGAGGCACCGTAGCGCACGTTCCAGAGGAGTGGCATGGCCTTTTGGGCCCGATCTGCGGGGGGATTTGGTCTCCTCCCCGCTGGGTGAAACAGTTGGCCTGCTGTGCCACTCGACCCGCGGTGGTCCGACCTGCGTGAGGTAGCCGATGAACGTGCCAATGTGGCTGTGGTGGGTCACCCTCGGGGTGACGATCGGCATCCTCGTCTTCGACGTGGCCTTCGCGATCCGCCGGCCGCACGAGCCCTCCCGCCGGGAGGTGTCGATCGCGCTCTCGATCTACATCAGCATGGCGGTGCTCTTCGGGATCGGCGTGTGGGTCTTCTCCGGCCACCAGTACGGCACCGAGTTCTTCGCCGGGTGGCTGACCGAGTACTCGCTCTCGATCGACAACCTCTTCATCTTCATCATCATCATGAGCCGGTTCGGGGTGCCTCGGCAGTTCCAGCAGGAGGCACTCCTGATCGGCATCGTGCTCGCGCTGATCTTCCGGGGGATCTTCATCGCCCTGGGGGCCGCGGCGATCGACCAGTTCAGCTGGGTCTTCTACCTCTTCGGCGCCTTCCTGGTCTACACCGGCTTCAAGCTCGCGAAGCAGGGGCCCGAGGACGAGGAGGAGTACGAGGAGAGCAGGATCGTCACCTGGGTGCGGACGGCGCTGCCGCACACCGAGGAGTGGCGCGGCGGCAAGCTCTGGATCCGGGAGAACGCCAAGTTCCTCTTCACCCCGATGTTCGCGGTGGTGGTCGCGCTCGGCACCACCGACCTGCTCTTCGCGCTCGACTCCATCCCGGCGATCTTCGGGCTCACCCGGGAGCCCTACCTGGTGCTCACCGCGAACGTGTTCGCGCTGATGGGGCTGCGGCAGCTCTACTTCCTGCTCGGTGACCTGCTGCGCCGGCTGGTCTACCTCACCTACGGTCTCGCGTTCCTGCTCGCCTTCATCGGCGTCAAGCTGGTCCTCCACGCGATGCACGAGAACGAGCTGCCGTTCATCAACGGCGGCGAGCACATCAAGTGGGCCCCAGAGATCCCGATCCTCATCTCCCTCGGTGTCATCGTGCTGACGCTGGCCCTGACCGCCGTCCTCAGCCTCTGGGCCTCCTCGAAGGAGTCCAAGGCCGAGCAGGAGGCCGAGACCGGCCCCCGACCGCGAGCTCTGAGCGGCGAGACCGGACCAAGTCGAGCGAGGAGGTGCCGTGAGCCAGGACCACGAGGTCGACCTGCTGGTCGTCGGCGCCGGCCCGGTCGGGCTGTTCACCGCCTACTACAGCGGGTTCCGGGGTCTCTCGGTCGGCGTCGTCGACTCTCTGCCCGAGCTGGGTGGGCAGATCACGGCGATGTACCCGGAGAAGGACATCCTCGACGTCGCCGGCTTCCCGGTCGTGAAGGGCAAGACGCTGGTCGACGGGCTCGTGGAGCAGGCGGCGACGGCCGACCCGACGTACCTCCTGGGCAGGACGGCGCAGACGCTCGAGTCCGACGACGAGGCGGGGGAGGTGCGGGTCGGTCTCGACGACGGCACCACCGTGACCGCCAAGGCGGTCGTCATCACCGCCGGCATCGGCAAGTTCGCACCCCGTCCGTTGCCGGCCGCCGACGGGTGGACCGGGGACGAGATCGCGTTCTTCGTGCCCACCTTCGCGCCGTACGCCGGCAAGGACGTGGTGATCGTCGGCGGCGGCGACAGCGCGTTCGACTGGGCGCTGGCGCTGGAGCCGGTGGCCTCCAGCGTCACGCTGGTCCACCGTCGCGATGCGTTCCGCGCCCACCAGGCCT
The DNA here is from genome assembly GCA_963754155.1 of uncultured Actinomycetota bacterium. Lineage (GTDB taxonomy): Bacteria > Actinomycetota > Actinomycetes > Propionibacteriales > Nocardioidaceae > Marmoricola_A. The sequence continues at coordinate 46,347 of CAVWEU010000002.1, forward strand.
CTGTCGACAAGGTGCTCGCCAGCACCGTGCAGGTGCGCACGAGCGCCCACGTGTCCCGCCTTGTGGGGGAGCACGGGCTCGAGGCGGTCGAGGTGGAGGACGTCAGGACGAACGAGACGACGACGCTGCCCGCCCAGGCGATCGTCGCCGCCCTGGGGTTCGTCGCCGACCTCGGCCCGATCCAGTCGTGGGGGCTCGAGGTGCAGAAGCGGCACATCGTCGTGGACTCGGCCACCCGCACCAACCTGCCCCGGGTCTTCGCGGCCGGCGACATCACCGAGTACCCCGGGAAGGTCCGGCTGATCGCCGTCGGGTTCGGGGAGGCCGCCACGGCGGTCAACAACGCGGCGGTGGCGATCAACCCCGGCGCCCACCTGTTCCCGGGGCACTCCTCGGAGGGGTGAGCCGACGCCTGCAGATCAGGCCAGGACCGTGGCCGTCCCGCGGCCGTCCGCCCGCCTCTCACCGCACGGGGACCGGTCGTAGAAGCGGCGCAGGTTCACCACGACCTGCGCGGTCTCCTGGGCGCACACGATGCCGCGCGCGAGGCTCTCCAGAGCGCAGGCGCAGCATCCCGCCTCGTGGAAGTGGCGGGTCGGGGCCACCGGGGCGACCCGTTGCCGGCAGAGGGTCGCCACCGGGCGGTCGGCGCCGCTTCGGAGGACCGCCAGGTGGACGTCATCGCTCCCCGCAGCGGTGACGACGACGCAGACGTTCGGGATGATCGGGGTGTGCGACGGTTCGAGCCTCATCGGGCGACGGCCTCCAGCCTCGGTGCGAGGTGGTCAGCATGGCACCTGGGCGACCGGAACGACACCACGGCATCACCCGAGTCGCTACCTGCTGTGTGGGAAGGTCCTCCTCGTGACCTCTCTGACCACCGTGCGCGCGACCCGGTACGTCGTCCCGCTGCGTGAAGGCGGGTCGCTCCCCGGCATCGTGGAGGCCGACGACCTCGGCACGTACGTCTGCAAGTTCCGCGGCGCCGGTCAGGGGCTGCGGGTGCTCGTGGCCGAGGTCGTCGTCGGCGAGCTCGCCCGACGGCTCGGGCTCGCGGTGCCGGAGCTGGTGGCGGTCGACCTCGACCCGGCGATCGCGCGCTACGAGGCGGACGAGGAGGTCCAGGACCTGCTCAACGCCAGCCTGGGGCTCAACCTCGGGATCGACTTCCTGCCCGGGGCGTTCGGGTTCGACTCCGGATGCGCACCCGACCCGGAGGTGGCCGCGCGGGTGCTCTGGCTCGACGCGCTCACCGCCAACGTCGACCGCTCCTGGCGCAACCCGAACCTGCTGATGTGGCACGGCCGGCTCTGGGCGATCGACCACGGCGCCTGCCTCTACTTCCACCACTCCTGGTCGGGCGGCGTGGGGTCACCCGAGCGGTTCGCGCGGCAGCCCTACGCCGTCGACGACCACGTCCTGGGTGCGTTCGTGCCAGGGTGTGGCCGCCGCCGACGACGAGCTCGCGCCCTTGGTCACCGAGGAGCTGCTGCGCGAGGTCGTCGACCGGGTCCCCGACGACTGGCTCGAGCCGGTGCCCGGCGCCGGACGGGAGGCCGTGCGCTCGGCGTACGTCGAGTTCCTGCTGGCCCGGGTCTCCGGTGACCGGCCCTGGCTGCCCGGAGGTGCGCGGTGAGCGCGCCCATGGGGTTCCAGTACGTCGTCCTCCGCTGCGTCCCCCGGGTCGACCGGGAGGAGTTCATCAACGTCGGCGTCGTCGTCTACTGCCAGGAGGCGGAGTACCTCGCCTGCGCGTCGTACGTCGACGAGACGCGGGTGCGTGCCCTGGCACCAGGGGTGGACGTCGCGGCTGTGCGGTCGGCTCTCTCCGCCGCGGAAGCCGTCTGCCGGGGTGACGCGGCGGCCGGAGCGGCCGGCCGGTCGCCGCTGGGCACCCGGTTCGGGTTCCTCGGCGCGCCCCGCAGCACGGTCGTCCAGCCCGGGCCGATCCACGGCGGGGTGACCCGCGACCCCGCCGCCGAGCTCGCCCGGCTGCTCACCACCCTGGTCCGCTGACCCCGGCGGGTTGAGCCGTCACTCCTGCCGCGTCGAGCCGTCACCCGTGCCGGTCTGCCGTCGCTGCCACGGTCGCGGCACGCCGTACCGACCGGCACGAGTGACGGCTCGACGACAGCGGCAGGAGTGACGGCTCGACGTGCGGGTCACATGTGGATCATGTGGCCGGCGATCCCCTCGATCGCCTCCTTGACGCACTCCGACAGCGTGGGGTGGGCGAAGACGTTGCGGGCCACCTCGTCGGCGGTGAGGTCCCACTTCTGGGCCAGGGTCAGCGCCGGGAGCAGCTCGGTGACGTCGGGGCCGATCAGGTGCGCGCCGATGATCTCGTTGTACTTCGCGTCCGCGATGATCTTGACGAACCCGGCCGTCTCGCCGAGCCCCTTGGCCTTGCCGTTGGCGCTGAACGGGAACTTGGCGGTCTTGACGTCGTAGCCCTTCTCCTTCGCCTGGGCCTCGGAGTAGCCGAAGGAGGCGATCTGCGGCTGGCAGTACGTCGCCCGCGGGATCATGTCGAAGTCGATCTCGACGGTCTCGGCGTCGGCCATCGTCTCGGCCGCGACGATCCCCATCGCCTCGGCGGTGTGGGCGAGCATCAGCTTGCCGGTGACGTCGCCGATCGCGTAGACGCCGTCGACGTTGGTGCGGCCGCGGGCGTCGACCTTGATCGCGCCCCGGTCGGTGGTCTCCACGCCGGTCTTGTCGAGGCCGTAGCCGTCGAGCCGAGGAGCGAAGCCGATGGCCTGCATCACCTTGTCGGTCTCCAGCACCTGCTCGCCGTTCTTCTCCGAGGAGACCGTCACCTTGACCTTGTCGCCGGAGTCGTCGATCTTCTCGACCTTGGTGCTGGTGAGGACCTTCACGCCGAGCTTCTTGTAGTGCTTGGCGAGCTCCTTGGAGACCTCCTCGTCCTCGGTCGGGACCATCCGGTCGAGGAACTCGACGATGGTGACGTCGACGCCGAAGTTCTCTCATGACGTAGGCGAACTCCACGCCGATCGCACCCGAGCCCGCGATGACGATGCTGCCGGGGAGCTCGGAGTCGAGGATCTGCTCCTCGTAGGTCACGACGCGCTCGGAGAGCTCGGTGCCCGGGATCAGGCGGGTCGTCGCGCCGGTGGCGATGATGACCTTGTCGGCGGTGACCTCGTCGGAGCTGCCGTCCTCGCGCTCGACCGAGATCGTCTTGGCGTCGACGAACGTGCCCCAGCCGTTGATCTCGGTGATCTTGTTCTTCTTCATGAGGAAGTGGACGCCCTTGACGATGCTGTCCGAGACCTCGCGGCTGCGCTTGTGGGTCGCGCCGAAGTCCATCGAGGCGTCCCCGGTGATGCCGAACTTGTCCTTCTCGTGCTCGAGCAGGTGCGCCAGCTCGGCGTTGCGCAGGAGCGACTTGCTGGGGATGCAACCGACGTTGAGGCAGACACCTCCCCAGTACTTCTTCTCGATCACGGCCGCCTTGAGGCCGAGCTGGGAGGCGCGGATGGCTGCGACGTACCCGCCGGGGCCGGCACCGAGAACGACGACATCGAAGTGCTGGGTCATGCCCAGAGCCTAGTGGGCCCGGACCGTCGAGACGAACCCCCTCAGACCGGGACCAGCTCCACGGCGCCGACGAGGTAGCGGGCGATCACCGTGCGGGCCACCTCGGGGTCGGCGCCGAACGGCTCGGAGACCGCGACCGCACCTGCCTCGAGCGCGAGCTCGGCGGCCCGGTCGTGGAGGAAGCCAGGAGCCAGGAAGAGCGACCCGACCGCGATGTGCCGCCGCCCCTGCCCCCGGAACGCCCGGACCGCCTCGCCGGTGGCCGGTGGGCTCGCGGAGGCGAACGCCGCGACCGTCGGCAGCCGGTGACGGGTGCCCCACAGCCGGGCCAGCCGGTTGATCGACTGGCAGGCGAGCGCGTCGGTGGTGCCCGCGGCGGCGAGGACCAGTGCGTCCAGCTCGCGGACCCGGGCGCCGGTCAGCGACTCCCGCAGCCGCCGGTCGAGCACGTCGAGGAAGGCGGTCTCGAGGCCGAGCACCGACGTGGCGCGGACCCGGAGCCCCTCGTGACGGGCGGTGGCCTCCGCGACGGCCATCGGCACGTCCACCTTGGCGTGGTAGGCCTCCGACAGCAGCAGCGGGACCACGACGATCTCGTCGTAGCCGGCGCGCACCAGGCGGTCGACCACGGTGCCGAACGACGGCTTGGCGTGGTCGAGGAACGCCGGCTCGATGCGCAGGTCGGGCCGCATCCGGCGGACCTCGTCGACGAGGGCGCGCACGGTCGTGGCGGAGCGAGGGTCGCGGCTGCCGTGGGCAAGGGCCACCAGGGCGGGAGCGGTCACGGTCGCCTCCTGTCGGTTTCGGGCCGGTCGGTGCCGGCCGTGGCGGTGGGTCGGGCGGTGGGTCGGGCGGTGGGTCGGGCGGTGGGTCGCGTGGTGGGGGTCGGGTGGGTCCGGGCGACGCTGCCCGGGTGGCTGGGGGTCACGCGTGGATCCCGCACTCGGTCTTGCCGGTGCCGGCCCAGCGGCCGCTGCGGGAGTCCTCTCCGGCGGCGACCCGCCGGGTGCAGGGGAAGCAGCCGATGGACGGGTAGCCGTCGTGCTGCAGCGGGTTGACGAGCACGCCGTGCTCGGCGACGTAGCGGTCGACGTCCTCGTCGCTCCACCGGGCGAGCGGCGACACCTTGACCTTGCGCTTCTTGGCGTCCCATCCGATCACCGGCGCGATCACCCGGTTGTGGGTCTCGGCCCGGCGCAACCCGGTCGCCCAGGCGTCGTAGGAGGCCAGCGACTGCTCGAGCGGGCGGACCTTGCGCAGCGCACAGCACAGGTCGGGGTCCCGGGCGAAGAGCTCCTCGCCGTACGCCGCGTCCTGCTCGGCCACCGACTGCACGGGAGTGACGGTCAGCAGGTTCACCGGGAGGGTCGCCTCGACGGCGTCGCGGGTGCCGAGGGTCTCAGCGAAGTGGTAGCCGGTGTCGAGGAAGACCACGTCGATGCCGGGCGCCACCCGGGAGGCGAGGTGAGCGAGCACCGCGTCGGCCATCGACGAGGTGATGCAGAACCGTTCGCCGAAGGTCGCGACCGCCCACTCGACGATCACGCCGGCGGGGGCGAGCTCGAGCTCGGCGCCCGCGTGGCGCACCAGGTCGCGCAGCTCCTGCTCGCTGCGGCCGGTGGTCTCGGTGCCGCGCGCCAGGAACGCCCGCGTGGTCGCGGCGGCGGTCACGACCCTGCCCCCGGACGGTCGGGCTGCGGTCGCAGGAGCCCGAGGAACCGCACGCCGAAGGCCCGCAGGCACGAGCGGCACTCCCACTGGCCGTGGCCGGTGCCCTCGTCGGGCACGTGCGGACGCAGGTCCTCGTCCCCGCAGTAGGGGCAGTGGTACGGGACCATGCGCTCGCTCATCGCGCTGCCGCCAACGGCTCGAGATCCCGCTCCCCGCGCAGCGAGCCCTCGTCGGCGCGGGTCACCCAGGCCGCGAACGGCTCGCCGTCCTCCCGCTCGGCGAGGTAGGCCCGCACCACCGCGGTGACGTAGTCGTCGAGCCCGGAGCTGGTCACCTTGTGTGCGCGCAGCTTTCGGCCGAAGGGAGCCGAGGTGTGCTGGAGGCTGAGCCCGATCCCGCCGCCGAGGTGGACCTGGAACCCCTCGACCTGGCGACCGTCCTCGTCGAGGACGAGCTGGCCCTTGAGGCCGATGTCGGCGATCTGCGTGCGGGCGCAGGCGTTGGGGCACCCGTTGACGTTCACGGTGATCGGGGTGTCGAGGTCGGGGAAGCGCCGCTCGAGCTCGTCGACGAGGGCTGCCGCGCGGTCCTTGGTGTCGACGATCGCGAGCTTGCAGAACTCGATGCCGGTGCAGGCCATCGTCGATCGCCGCCACGGCGAGGGGCGCGCGGCGAGGCCGATCCGGGCGAGGTCGGCGACCAGCGGCTCGACGTCCTCGGAGGCAACGCCGATCACCACCAGCTTCTGGTACGACGTGAACCGCACCCCGGCTGCGCCGTACTGCTCCACGAGATCGCCCAGGGCGCTCAGCAGCGTGCCCGAGACCCGGCCGACCGTCGGGGCGGCGCCGACGTAGAAGCGGCCGTCCTTCTGCTCGTGGACGCCGATGTGGTCGCCGCTGACCGTCGGGGCGCCGGGGGAGGGGCCGTCGACGAGCCGCCGGTGGAGGTACTCGCCCTCGAGGACCTCGCGGAACCTCTCGACGCCCCAGTCGGCGACCAGGAACTTCAGCCGCGCCCGGCTGCGGAGCCGGCGGTAGCCGTAGTCGCGGAAGATCCCCACAACTCCCTCCCACACGTCGGCGACCTCGTCCAGCGGGACCCAGACCCCGAGCTTCTGCGCGAGCATCGGGTTGGTGGAGAGCCCGCCGCCGACCCACAGGTCGAACCCGGGGCCGTGCTCGGGGTGGACGGTGCCGACGAAGCTGACGTCGTTGACCTCGGGCGCGCCGTCGAGGCTGGGGTGGCCGGAGACCGACGTCTTGAACTTGCGGGGGAGGTTGGCGTAGTCGGGGTTGCCGATGAACCGGCGCTTGATCTCCGCCAGCGCGGGCGAACCGTCGATGATCTCGTCCTTGGCGACGCCGGCGACGGGGGAGCCGAGGAACGGCCGTGGCGAGTCCCCGCAGGCCTCGGTGGTGCTGAGCCCGACGCCCTCCAGCCGCTTCCAGATCGCAGGGACGTCCTCGACGCTGATCCAGTGGTACTGGATGTTCTGCCGGTCGGTGATGTCGGCGGTGTCGCGTGCGTACGCCGTCGACACCTCACCGAGCGCGCGCAGCTGCTCGGGACCGAGCAGCTGGCCGTCGCTGCGGACCCGCATCATGAAGAACTCGTCGTCGAGCTCGTGGGGCTCTAGCGTCGCGGTCTTGCCGCCGTCGAAGCCGGGCTTGCGCTGGGTGTAGAGCCCCAGCCAGCGGAACCGGCCGCGGAGGTCGCTGGGGTCGATGGAGGCGAACCCCTGCTGGGAGTAGACGTGCTCGATCCGGCCCCGGACGTTGAGCGGGTTGTCGTCCTTCTTGAACTGCTCGTTCGGGTTCAGCGGCTCGCGGTAGCCGAGCGCCCACTGGCCCTCACCGCGCTTGGGGCGCGGCCGGGGGGCGCGGGGCGGACGGCTGCCAGGGCTCTTGGCGGCGTTGGTCGTCATGAGGTCGCGTTCCTGGGGGTAAGAGACGCACGAGCGCTGGCTCGTCCCCGACGCCGTTGTCGGAAAGCCTGCCGGCGACCCGCACGCCCGGCTCGAGAGCGGAGGCGTGGCCGTCGCCGGGGCGACAGCAGGTCAGTCCGGCATACACATCATGCTGCGGGTGCGCCCGAGGTCCACGTGGCGTCGAACCACGAGGCGCAGGGCGGTGGCAGCGGTGATCATGGACGTCAGTCTCGACCCTCGGACGTCGGTTCCACAAACCCTAATCTTGTGATGTGAGACGAGCGTCCGCTATTTGATACGGCACGAGGGGGGAGTCGGGCGGTGGACGGCGTCATTAGGCTGTCGGCATGACCGACGCCCCGCTCGATAACCCGCTCGACGACCAGCTCGCCGCCACCACCAGCACCGCCTACCGATCGGCCCTCGAGGTGATCGCCTCGGTCGAGCCCCGGATCGCCGAGGCCACCCGCGCGGAGCTCGCCGACCAACGGTCGTCGCTGAAGCTGATCGCCAGCGAGAACTACGCTTCGCCGGCGGTGCTGCTCACCATGGGCACGTGGTTCTCCGACAAGTACGCCGAGGGCACGGTGGGCCACCGGTTCTACGCCGGGTGCCAGAACGTCGACACCGTGGAGGCGCTCGCCGCCGAGCACGCTCGTGAGCTGTTCGGCGCGCCGTACGCCTATGCGCAGCCGCACTCGGGGATCGACGCGAACCTCGTCGCGTTCTGGTCGATCCTCGCGCACCGCATCGAGAGCCCGGCGCTCGAGAAGCACTCCGTGCGCAACGTCAACGAGCTGAGCGAGGCCGACTGGGAGGAGCTGCGCCAGCAGTTCGGCAGCCAGCGGATGCTCGGGATGTCGCTCGACGCCGGCGGCCACCTGACCCACGGGTTCCGGCCCAACATCAGCGGCAAGATGTTCCACCAGCGCTCCTACGGCACCGACTCCGAGACCGGGCTCCTCGACTACGACCGGGTCCGGGAGGCCGCCCGCGAGTTCCGGCCGCTGATCCTCGTCGCCGGCTACTCGGCGTACCCCCGCCGGGTGAACTTCGCCACGATGCGCGAGATCGCCGACGAGGTCGGCGCCACCCTCATGGTCGACATGGCGCACTTCGCGGGGCTGGTGGCCGGCAAGGTCTTCACCGGGGACGAGGACCCGGTGCCGCACGCGCACGTCACGACGACGACGACCCACAAGTCGCTGCGCGGGCCCCGAGGCGGGCTGGTGCTCGCCGCCGAGGAGTACGCCCCCTCCGTCGACCGCGGCTGCCCGATGGTGCTCGGCGGGCCGCTGTCGCACGTGATGGCGGCCAAGGCGGTCGCGCTCGCCGAGGCGAGGCAGCCGTCGTTCCGCGACTACGCCCAGCGGATCGCCGACAACGCCAAGTCGCTCGCCGACGGGTTCATGTCCCGCGGTGCGAAGCTGGTCACCGACGGCACCGACAACCACCTCGTGCTGCTGGACGTGACGTCGTTCGGGCTCACCGGCCGGCAGGCGGAGTCGGCGCTGCTGGACGCCGGCGTCGTGACCAACCGCAACTCGGTCCCGGCGGACCCCAACGGCGCCTGGTACACCTCGGGCATCCGGTTCGGCACCCCGGCGCTCACCACCCGCGGGTTCGGCCACGACGAGTTCGACCGGGTCGCCGAGCTGGTCGTCGACGTCCTCAAGAGCACCTCCCCGCGCTCGACCTCCGCCGGCGCCCCCTCCAAGGCGAACTACGAGCTGGCCGACGGGGTCGTCGAGCGGACCAAGGCGGCCTCCTCCGAGCTGCTCGACAAGCACCCCCTCTACCCGGGGCTCGAGCTGGTCTGACGGTTTCCCGTGGGAGACGGCGGCGACCTCACAGCTGGTCGAGGAGCCAGGACGGGCTCATGACAGCCGCGCCGAGGTGCTCCACCTGACCGCGGAGCGCCCGGTCGGCGGTGATCACCGTGACCTGCTCACCACGGGTCAGGGCCTCGTGGACAACGCCGACCACGGCGGTGTCGCCGTCCCGGCGGGCGTGGACGGTGGTGACGTGCAGGTCCCGACCGGCCCGCGCCCCGCCCTTCGCCTTGCCCTCCAGCACGAGCACCACCTCGTCGTACGGCGTGCCCGCGACGAGGAGCCGCTCGTGCAGCCGCCGGGCCGCCCCGGCGCGGTCCTTCCACCACCCGTCCGGGGTGGCGCCGACGACGTTCGCGCCGTCCACCACGAGGATCCGGGTCACGGCTCCACCAGCGCGCCGTGCTGCTCGGCCAGCCGCACGGCACCGGCCAGGTCGAGCCGGGTCCCTTCCAGCCGGGCCTGCGACAGGTCGACCCGGTCGAGCGTCGCGCCCCGGAGGTCGGCGTCCTTCAGCAGCGCACCCCTCACCGTGGCGCCGGTCAGGTCGGCGCGTGCCAGGTCGGTGCCGGTCAGGTCGCACTCGGTGAGGTCCGCCTCCTGGAGATGGAGCCCGGAGAGGTCCAGCCGCGTCATCCGCGCGCCGCGCACGACGACGCCGCGCCAGACGCCTCCGCGCACCTTCAGCGGTCGCAGGGTGCAGTCGACGAAGAGGCTCCCGGTCAGCTTGCAGCCGTCGAGCTCGGCGTCGAACAGGCTCGTCCTGAGGAAGTGGCACCCGACGAACGCGGTGGCCACGTGGCGCGAGGCGTTGAGCCGGCTGTTCTCGAACCGGCACGTCGTGAAGGTCGCCCCGGCCGACGACGCCTCGGTGAGGTCGACGTCGCGGAAGGTGCAGTCGGTGAAGACCCGGGCGCCGAGCTCCTCGCCGTACCAGTCCTCGTCGGAGAACGTGACGCCCTCGACACTCACGCGATGACCGGCGTGGTGCGGGCGACGATCGCGGCGAGGTCGAGGCCGGCAGGCAGGGTGCCGAGCGTGCCGGCGTACTCGCCGCCGAGCCGGGACGCGCAGAACGCGTCCGCCACCTCCACCGGCGCGTGCTGGACGAGCAGTGCGCCCTGCAGGCAGAGCGCCATCTGGACGGCCAGGCGTCGGGCCTGGCCCTCGACCCCGGCCGTGTCCGCGAACGTCTCCAGGGTGGCGCGGATCGCGGTGTCCAGCCGCGGGTCCGCACCGCTGGCGCGGCCGACCTCGCTGATCCAGGCGTCGAGCACCTCCGGCTCCCGGGAGAGCGCGCGCAGCACGTCGAGGGCGTTGACGTTGCCCGACCCCTCCCAGATCGAGTTGAGCGGGGACTCCCGGAACAGCAGCGGCAACCCCGACTCCTCCACGTAGCCGTTGCCGCCGAGGCACTCGAGCGCCTCGGCCACCATCGTCGGCGTCCGCTTGCACACCCAGAACTTCGCGAGCGGCAGCGCGATCCGGCGCAGCGCGGCCTCGTGGGGGTCGGCGATGTCGTCGACCGCCGCGGCCAGCCGGAGCGCCAGCGCCGTCGCCGCCTCGGACTCCACCGCCAGGTCCGCGACGACGTTCTGCATGAGCGGCTTGTCGGCGAGCACCGAGCCGAAGGCGGCCCGGTGTGCGACGTGCCACGACGCCTCCGCGAGGGAGCGGCGCATGAGGGAGGCCGACCCGAGGACGCAGTCGAGCCGGGTGGCGGCGACCATCTCGATGATCGTCCGGACGCCGCGGCCCTCGTCGCCGAGCCGCTGCGCCCAGGTGCCGTGGAGCTCGAGCTCGGCGGAGGCGTTGGACCGGTTGCCGAGCTTGTCCTTGAGCCGCACGACGTCGATCCGGTTGCGGGTGCCGTCCGGGACCACGCGCGGGACGAGGAAGCAGGTGAGCCCGCCCTCGGCCTGCGCCAGCACCAGGAACACGTCGTTCATGGGGGCGGAGGTGAACCACTTGTGCCCGGACAGGGTGTACTCGCCGTCCACCTCGGTGCGGCGGGCCTCCGTGAGGTTGGCCCGGACGTCGGAGCCGCCCTGCTTCTCGGTCATCCCCATGCCGGCGAGCACGCCCGCCTTCGCCTCGGGGGAGCGCATGCCGAAGTCGTACGTCGTCGACGCCAGCCGAGGCGTCCACTCCTTGGCGATCACGTCGTCGGCACGCAACGCCGGGACGGCGGCGTACGTCATGGAGATCGGACACCCGTGCCCGGGCTCGGTCTGCGACCAGGCGAAGAACCCGGCGGCCCGCCGGACGTGGGCGTTCGGCGAGTCACTGGTCCAGGGGGTGGCGCCGAGCCCGAAGCCGATGCCGTGCTCGAGGAGCCAGTGCCACGAGGGGTGGAACCGCACCTCGTCGACGCGGTTGCCGTAGCGGTCGAACGGCACCAGGACCGGCTCGTTCTGGTTGGCCAGCATGCCGTGCTCCCGCGCCTCCGCGGTGCCCGCGAGCCTCCCGAGCGGCACGAGGTCGTCGAGGACGCCGACGGAGCCGTGCCGGAGGACCGCCTCCCGGAGGGCGGCGTCGGAGGAGATCACGTCGTGGCCGGTCAGCGGCGGGGCCTGGTTCGTCGCTACGCGGTTGGAGGGGACCATGTCGTTACGGTAGAGCCATGCCTGCCGCCAGGGATGCCGCCGTCCCGGTTCCGTCCCGGTGGCGGGCCGCCGGCTCGGCTGCCTGGCGACTCGTCGTCTCTACGCTGGGCAACTGCATCCGCAACCGGGTGACCGGGCTGGCCGCTGAGGCGGCCTTCTTCGCGCTGCTGTCGCTGCCACCGCTGATCTTCGGGCTGGCCGGCTCGATCGGGTGGGTCGTGCAGACCTTCACCGACCAGCGGATCGGCGAGTTCAAGGCGCAGGTGGTCGACCTTGCCCGCCAGGCGTTCGTGGAGGACACCGTCAACGAGATCATCGTCCCGACGCTGGACGACGTCCTCGGTGGCCCGCGCTACGACGTCATCTCGATCGGCTTCGTGCTGGCGCTGTGGTCGGGCTCGCGGGCCCTCAACGTGTTCGTCGACACCGTGACGATCATGTACGGCCTCGGCGGCCTCCGCGGCATCGTCAAGACCCGGATGCTCTCGTTCCTCCTCTACGTGCTCGGGCTGCTCACCGGCATCGTCACGATCCCGCTGGTGGTCGCCGGTCCAGGGCTGGTGGACCGGGCGCTGCCCGAGCGCCTCGACGCCCTCAACGCGCTCTACTGGCCGATCGTGGTGGTGCTCTGCGTCGTGTTCACCGCGACGCTCTACCACGTGTCCGTGCCCGTGCGGACCTCGTGGCGCTACAACCTGCCCGGCGCCGCGCTCACGCTGATGATCTGGATCGCCGGCTCGGCGGTGCTGCGCTCGGTGCTCAGCGCCACCGCCGCGGACTCGACGTCGATCTACGGGCCGCTGGCTGCGCCGATCGCGGTCATGATCTGGCTCTACATCCTGGCGATCGCCGTGCTCATCGGCGCTGCCCTGAACGCCTCCTTCGACGAGCTGTGGCCGGAGTCGGCCCCGGCGACGGCACGGGTCGAGCTGGTCCGGCGGTTGCGTCGCCGGGCCGCGCTGCTGCCGCGGCTGCGGCGCACCCATGTCGAGCACGCGGCCGTGCGCGACACGACCGACCCGGAGGTGCCTCCGGACGACCTGCAGGAGACCACCGTGATCCCCAGGCACGTCGAGCCGCGGTGACTCCGGTGTCCCGGCACCGTGAAATCCGCTGGGGCGCGGCGCGCCGGCGCCGTACATTCGCGAGATGGGTGCTGAGCCGGGCCCGCGGGTCGTCGCGGCGCAGGTCGCGGGCGACCGGACCGGGCGCGTGGTGTCGGTGACCACCGGACTGGTCCGCGTCATCGTCCGCAGCCGGGCGCTGCGGGCCACCGTCGGCGCCGACATGCTCGCCGCGATGTGCCGGGACGAGGCGGCCGGTCCGCGGGTCGGCGACCGGGTCCGGTTGCGGTGCTGGGCCGACGGACGGGCGACCGTCGAGGAGGTGCTGGAGCGCCCGCCGGGATGAGCGGGACGGCAGGTGCTCCCGCGGTCCCGATGCAGCGCGTGGGATGCTGGGCGGCGCCCGGTTCCTGCTGCTCGGAAGGTGGACGACATGGCGAACGTGAACATGCCCGCGCCGGTGGCGTTCGCGGGTGCGGCGCTGTGCGCGCTCGGTGGCTACCTCATCGGCGTGGTCGCCGGACCTGACACCACGAGCCGGACCACCGCAGAGGTGGTCAGCTTCGACGCCGGCAGCCAGGAGCTGTGCCTGACCGGCGAGGCTGTCGCGGAGCTTCCCCAGACCGACGAAGGGCGGCTCTGCGGCACGTGGCGCTCGCCGCAGCGTGGCTCCCGCCCGCAGGAGGGCGACGAGTTCCGGTTCGTCGTGATGTCGAGCGAGGGCGAGGGCGAGGTCTCGACGTTCATCTACGGCGACGTCGTGGACTGACGGTGCCCGGCCGAGCGTCCCGTAGATTCACCTCCGTGCCCGATCAGGAGAACGCAACCGCGCTGGGAACCATCCGGTTCCCGGAGGTCGTCCGCTCACCCTGGTGGGCTCTGGGTCGGCGGCTCCTCCTGGCGGTGGGGATCCTGTCCCTGACCGTGGCGCTCGTCTACTTCGACCGGGACGGCTACCGCGACAACGCGGACCCGACCCTGGAGGTCGACCTCAGCGACGCCATCTACTACACGACCGTCACGTTGAGCACCACCGGCTACGGTGACATCGCCCCGGAGACGCAGACGGCCCGCCTGGTGAACGCCTTCGCGATCACCCCGTTGCGGATCGCCTTCCTCGTCCTCCTGATCGGGACGACGCTCGAGGTGCTGGCCAGCCAGGGGCGGGAGATGTTCCGGGTGGCCCGATGGAGGAAGCGCATGAACGAGCACGTGGTGGTCGTCGGCTACGGCACGAAGGGCCGCAGCGCGATCGACACCCTGGTCAACAACGGCCACCCCAAGGAGCGGATCGTCGTGGTCGACCCCGATGCCGCCGCGATCCAGGAAGCCACGACGGACGGCATGACGGTCGTCATCGGCGACGCCACCCGCCGCGACGTGCTGCGCCGGGCCGGAGTCCCCAAGGCGAGCCAGATCATCATCACCACCGACCGCGACGACTCCACCGTGCTGTCGGTCCTGAACGCCCGGCAGCTCAACTCCACTGCCCACATCGTCGCCGCGGTGCGCGAGGGTGACAACGTCTCGCTGGTCCGGCAGAGCGGCGCGGACGCCGTCGTCACCTCCTCGGACGCCGTGGGCCGGCTGCTGGGGCTCTCCTCGGTCAGCCCGGCCCTCGGCTCGGTGCTCGAGGACCTGCTCACGTCCGGCAACGGGCTCGAGGTGGCCGAGCGTGAGCTCCTCGTGCCCGAGGTCGGCAAGCAGCCGCAGCAGCTGCCCGACCAGGTGATCGCGGTGGTGCGGGAGAACCGCGTGCACCGCTACTTCGAGCCGGTGGTCACCCAGCTGGCACGGGGCGACAAGCTGATCGTCGTACGCCCGGCCGAGGAGCTGCCCTGGGCGCCGCGGCCGGGCACCCACGACGAGATCACCGCCGACGAGGAGTGACCGCATGACCCCGAGCGGCCCCGGCCCGGAGTACGACGGCAGCGCCGTCGACGCGCTGCTCGCGGAGGCACGCGCGGGGGTGCAGCGGGTGACCGCCGACCAGCTGTCCGGCGAGCTGGCTGCGGGGGCACTGGTCGTGGACATCCGGCCGGTCGAGCAGCGGACACGGGACGGGGAGCTGGCAGGCGGGGTGGTCATCGACCGCAACATCCTCGAGTGGCGGCTCGACCCGACCAGCCCGCACCGCCTCCCGGACGCCGGGGACCCGTCCCGGCGCGTCGTCGTCGTCTGCAACGAGGGGTACAGCTCCAGCCTGGCCGCCGCCACGCTGCGGCGGCTCGGCCTCAGCGGCGCCACCGACCTCGTCGGCGGCTACCAGGCCCTGCTGGCACTGCCTCCGTCCCGGCGCCCGGGGGGCCAGGAACAGGAGAGCCCCTCGCTCGTGTGAAAGGGAGACACGAGCGAGGGCCTCTTCTCCGGTGCGGGTGCTGCGGGAGAGTGTCAGGCGCCTTCCCCAAGACGGTGACGAGCAGCGGAAACCCACCCCTGGGGACACTTTGCCGCGCCCGCTGGGTCGAAGGCCAGCAACGCGCCGGTGGTCCGACGAGGAATCAGTGGCTGGCGTCGCGTCGCGACCGGCGTAGAGTGACGTGGCCGAGATCACCCGGTCTCGGCTAGGCACGAGCAGACAGGCGGGCCATGTCGCACGGACCCACGATGACCCAGGGTGAGCGGCTCGCCAAGTGGTGGGCGAGCCTCGACGAGGAGCGCCGCTCGCACGCGCGCCTCTGCGTCATGACGAACACCCCCGACGGTCCCTTCCTCGAGGGGCTCCGCGACGCCGAGATCGGTCTCGCCGACGTCGGCTGGGCAGCCCACAGCGGTGCCCGCACGCACATCCCCATGGCGATCCAGAAGTTCGTCCGCGCCCAGTCCGACGACCTCCCCCCGCACGCCGAGAGCTGACCCGGCTCGAGGGCCCCGGAGCGCCGGCAAGAAAAGATCTCGGTGCGGTGTCGATCTGCGCGGATGCCGTTCGACGCGATGGTAGAAGGGGCCATCCGGGCACCGAAGAGAGCGAGGAACTCCGATGAAGTACATGCTGATCATGCGAGCCACCGCCGAGGCCGTCGAGGCGTTCAAGACGATGGACATGGAGCAGGTCATCAACGAGATGGGCGCCTACAACGAGGCGATGGTGAAGGCCGGCGTCATGCTCGCCGGGGAGGGGCTGGCCGACGCGAGCGAGGGGTTCGTCGTCGACTTCGGCGCCGAGAAGCCGGTCGTCACCGACGGGCCGTACGGCGAGGTGCACGAGCTGTTCAACGGGTTCTGGATCCTCCAGGTCTCCTCGCGGGAGGAGGCCGTGGAGTGGGCCAGCCGGGCTCCGCTCGGACCGGGCAGCAAGCTCGAGGTGCGACGAGTCAACGAGATGGAGGACTTCGCCGACTTCGCCGACAACGAGTTCATCCAGAAGGAAGAGGGCTGGCGCGAGGAGCTCGGCGCGAGGTGACCGCCGCGCACGACCGTCGGCGGAGCGACGTACCGGACATCCGGCGCACCGTCGACGCGGTGTGGCGCATCGAGAGCCGTCGGATCGTCGCCACCGTCGCGAAGCTCGTCGGGGACATCGGGCTGGCGGAGGAGCTGGCCCAGGAGGCGGTCGTCGATGCGCTCGTCCAGTGGCCGGAGTCGGGCGTCCCGCGCAACGCGGGAGCCTGGCTCACCGCCGTCGCCAAGCGCAAGGCCGTCGACCGGTGGCGCCGGGACGAGCGGCTGAGCGACCGCTACCGCACCCTCGCGCACGACCTCGAGGAGGCGGAGCCGGACGAGTGGAAGCCGATCGACGACGACGTGCTCCGGCTGGTCTTCACCGCCTGCCACCCGGTGCTGAGCCGGGAGGCGCAGGTCGCCCTCACCCTGAGGGTGGTCGGAGGTCTCACGACCGAGGAGCTGGCGCGGCTGTTCCTCGTGCCGGTGGCCACGGTGCAGCAGCGGATCGTCCGGGCCAAGAAGACGCTGGCGGCGGCGAAGGTGCCGTTCGAGACTCCGGAGCCGAACGAGTGGGCGGAGCGTCTCGGGGGAGTGCTCGGAGTCGTCTACCTCGTGTTCACCGAGGGGTACGCCGCCACGGCCGGTGACCGGTGGGTCCGCACGGAGCTGGCCAACGAGGCGCTCCGCATCGGCCGCGTCCTCAGCGGCCTGCTCCCGCGCGAGCCGGAGGTGCATGCGCTGGTGGCGCTGATGGAGCTCCAGGCCTCGCGCTTCGCCGCCCGCACCGAGCGCGACGGGACACCGGTCCTGCTCGCCGACCAGGACCGCGCCCGGTGGGACCACTCCCAGGTACGCCGTGGCCGTGCGGCCCTCGCTCGAGCCGACGCGCTGGGCCGCGGTCGTGGCCCCTACGCGCTCCAGGCGGCCGTCGCCGAGTGCCACGCGACCGCGCCGAGCCTCGAGGCGACGGACTGGGCGAGGATCGTCCTGCTCTACGAGGCGCTCGGCCGGGTGGCGCCGAACCCGGTGGTGGAGCTCAACCGGGCGGTCGCGGTGTCGATGGCGCACGGACCGGAGGCGGCGCTGCGGATCGTCGACGAGCTGGCGGGGGCGGGCGCGCTGCGGGGCTCGCACCTGCTGCCGAGCGTCCGGGGAGAGCTGCTCGCTCGGCTCGGCGACGCCGACCGGGCCCGCTCCGAGCTGCTGGCCGCGGCCGAGCTGGTGGGCAACGACCGCCAGCGGCAGGTGCTGCTGCAGAAGGTCGAGCGGCTGACCGGTTGACGCGGCGCCGGCGCAGGCCCACGGGCCCCCGGTCGGACGGGGGTTGGGGCCGGCGGCGAGGGGTGCGTGAGCAAGAATCGGCCCTCGGACCGACGACGGGGGTCCACAGGCTGACGGCACCGCTGACCAGGTGTCGGATGGGAGGAGTCGAGTCATGAGCCAGGCAGGGGCCTCGATCGCGATCGTGGGCGCGCACCTCAGGCGCAACGTCGAGCGATCGGGTGGGGAGGAGGCGACTGCGCTGCTCATCCGCGAGGGCCTGATCCAGGCACTCGGCAACGACGAGGAGATCCGGAACCTCGCGGAGGCGGACGGCATCCGCGTGCTCGACGTCGCGGGCGCCACGGTGACGCCGGGCCTGTTCGACTCGCACACCCATCCGGAGTGGGCGGCCAGCCTCACTGCCGGCGTCGACCTCGGCGCTGTCGAGAACCTGGAGGAGCTGCGGGACGTGCTGCGCTCCGAGGCGGACCGCGTGGGCAGCGAGGGGTGGGTCCGTGGCTGGAACCTCGACTACGAGGTGTTCCGGGAGGCCGGGTTGTCGCGTGCGGTCATCGAGGACGCGGTGGGGGGGCTTCCCGCGATCCTGGTCTTCTACGACCTGCACACAGCCCTGGCGACGGGTGCCGCCCTCGAGGCTGCCGGGATCACCGGGCCCGTGGAGTTCGAGGACACCTCGAAGGTCGTCCTCGACGGGGACGGCGTGCCCACCGGCGAGCTGCGCGAGATGACCGCGTTCCGGATGGTCCTGGACGCGCGGCCGCCCTTCACTCCCGCCGAGGAGGCGGAGGCGCTGCGGCGGATGCTTCTCCGGCTCAACGCCGCCGGTCTCACCGGCGGCGCGATCATGGACGGCACCGGACACACCCGGGAGCTCCTCGCCGAGCTCGAGAGCCGGGAGCAGCTCACGCAGCGGCTGACCGTCCACCACTGGCACGCGGTGCACTTCTCCGATGACGAGATGCGCGAGATCGTCGCGGCGAAGGACGAGCAGGGCCGCCTCTGGCAGGGCGGAGCGATCAAGCTGTTCAGCGACGGTGTCATCGACACCGGCACCGCTCTGCTCCACCAGCCTGACGCCTGCGGCGAGGGCCGGGAAGCGTTCTGGCCCGACTGGGACCGTTTCCGCGAGGTCGTCCGCACCTATGACGAGGCGGGGATGCTCATCGCCACTCATGCCGTGGGCGACCGTGCCGTGAGCCAGGTGCTCGACGTGTACGCCGAGCTTCCTTCCCGGGAGCCCGGGCAGCCGGCCCACAGCATCGAGCATCTCGAGGTGCTCAGCGACGCCGACGTCGAGAAGCTGGGGAGCTCGGGCGTGACCGCATCGATGCAGCCGCTCCACATGCAGTGGCGTGCCGGCGACGGCAGTGACAACTGGGCCACCCGCCTCGGCGACGGGCGCAGCGCCACCGGCTTCCGGACCAGGAGCGTGCTCCGTGCGGGCGCGCGCCTGGTGCTGGGCTCCGACTGGCCCGTTGCCACCTACGACCCGCGGGTGGGCATGGCGTGGGCTCGGCACCGCGGCGACGTCACCGAGAGCAACGCTCCCGTGTTCGAGCCGGAGGAGCGGCTCACCGGTGAGGAAGCGCTGCTGGCCTACACCCTGTGGCCGGCCGAAGCGCGGGGGCATGCGGATCGGGGACATCTGAGCGTCGGCGCCGTCGGGGACCTGACGATCTGGGACGGCGATCCGGTCGCGGTGTCGGCGGCCGAGCTCGCAGACCTGCCGATCCTCGCCGCCATCGTCGACGGCGTCGTGGTCCACGAGAGCCGACGGCACGACCGGTGAGCCCGAGGATGGTCGAGGACACCTCGGCTCCGAGCGCGAGCCCCGGGCGGTTCGTCAGCGATGGCGGCATCGAGACCGATCTCATCCACCGGCTCGGTGTGGACCTGCCGCACTTCGCCGCCTTTCCTCTGGTCGAGGAGCCGGACGGGCGGGAGGTGCTCGAGGGTTACTACCGCGACTACGCCTCGATCGCCGAACGTGCAGGGATCGGGCTGCTCCTCGAGGCCCCGACGTGGCGGGCGAACCGTGACTGGGGCAGGAGGGTGGGGTACGGCGTCGAGGAGCTGTTCGCGGCGAACGTCGCCGCGGTCGAGCTGCTGAAGCGACTGCAGCGGCAGCACGAAGGAACCGTGTCCCGGGTTCGCGTCGGCGGTGTCGTGGGACCGCGCGAGTCGGGGTGGGGCGACGCGAGCGCGGGGGTCGACGCCGACGAGGCGGCGGAGTATCACCGACCGCAGATCCGGGCTTTCGCGGAGTCCGGCGCTGACGTCGTCTCTGCGCACACGTTGTCAGAGGTGGGCGAGGCGGTGGGCATCGTGCGGGCTGCCCGCGAGGTCGACCTGCCTGTGGCCGTCGCGTTCACGGTGGAGGTCGACGGGCTGATGGCGGACGGCGGCACGTTGGCGGACGCCATCGGGCGCGTCGACGCGGTCGCACCGCCCGACTACTTCCTGGTGAACTGTGCCCACCCGGACCACATCGAGCGGGCACTGTCGGCACCGGGGGAGTGGCCCGCCCGGATAGCGGGTCTGCTCCCCAACGCCTCGACCCGGAGTCACGCGGAGCTCGACGAGGCGATCGAGCTCGATGCAGGCGACCCACGACTCCTGGCAGCAGCGATGTCCCGGCTGGAGCCCCGACTGCCTGGTCTCTCGATCGTGGGAGGGTGCTGCGGCACGGACGCGAGGCACGTCGCTGCGCTGTGGGGCGTCGGCTGATCCGATCGGCCGGGCGATGGGGCCGGCCCTCAGGACGAGGGGACCGCAGGAAGCGGGCCGACCTGGGAGGAGGTGCTGGCGCGGACCATCAGGGCGGTCGGCAGCACCGCGACGGCACCCGCCTCGCGTTCGCCGGCGAGCAGCTCGGCCAGCAGCCGGACGGCCTGACGACCCATGTCCCGCGGTGCGATGTCCACGGCCGTGATCGGGATCGCCAGCGCACGGAGCGCTGAGCTGTCGACGTACGACGCGACCAGGAGGTCGTCGGGGACGCGGCGTCCGCGTCGCAGCACTTCTTGGAGCGCACTCGCCGCGCCACCGTCGGGCACCGAGACGATCGCGTCGGGTGGCTGGTCCGTGGCCAGTGCTTGCTCGACGGCCCGCTGGACGTCCTCGGGCTGCGGCGCGAAGGGGACCTCGTGGACCACGGGCTGCCGACCGGCGGCGGCGCACCAGGACTCGAAGCCACGGCGGATGTCGAGACCGAAGGACGTCTCGACGCCCGGGCACAGCATGGCGATCCGCTGGGCTCCGCGCTCGGCGAGGTGATCCAGCAGTGCTCGCGTCGCCGCGCCGTGGTCGGACTCGACCCGGCCGGCGTGCGGTGGACCCGCCGAGAGGTCCCGCTCGCAGGTGACCACCGGCAGTCCGACCCCGCGAAGGTGTTCGGTCATGGGGTCGCCGAGCTGTGGGTCCACCACCACCACCCCGTCGAGGTGGAGCGGCGTCGCGGCCGGTTCCGTCGTGGTCGGCAGCAGCGTCAGGGCGAGACCGTGGTCGAGCGCCTCGGCGGCAGCGCCCATCGAGAGGTTCATGTAGTACTCCAGCCCGAGGATCTCACCGGGCAGGTACAGGCCCACAGCGCCGGTCCGCCTGCGTCGGAGGCTGCTGGCGGTGGGGTTGGCGCTGTAGCCGAGCTCGCGTGCCGTCGCGACCACTCGTTCCCTGGTGCCGACAGCGAGGCGACCCGATCCCGTCAAGGCGTTCGAGACCGTCGTGGTGGAGACGCCGGCGGCCCGTGCGACGTCATGGATCGTCACCCGGCCTGCCATGCAGGCACCGTACCGGCTCTGACGGTGGCCGATCGGCGCGGCAAGCAAAAACGTTTCCGCAGACTCTTGTCCGCGCTCCGTCACCTGTGGTCTTGTGGCCTGGCCACGAACGAGGCCGAGGAGGTCGGATGCGGCTCACGCCCGCGGAGCGCGACCGCCTCCTCCTTTTCACCGCCGCTGAGCTCGCGCGTTCCAGGCGCGCCCGGGGGCTCCGGCTGAATGTTCCCGAGGCGACGGCGCTGATCGCCGACACGGTTGCCGAGGTCGCACGCGACGGCGGCCGGCTGGGGGACGCGATCGCTGCCGGACGTCGGGTGCTCGGCCCGAAGGACGTCCTGGACGGGGTCGTGGAGGTGGTCACCGAGGTCCAGGTCGAGGCGACCTTCGACGACGGCACCCGGCTGGCCGTCGTGCCCCATCCGTTCGGGGCGGAGCCGGCAGGGTCCGGAGGGCCCGGCAGCGTCCGCACTGCCGACGGCGTGCGTGCGCCGGAGGTCACCGAGGTCGTCGACGTGCGCGTGACCAACACCGCCTCGGTGCCCGTCAGCGTCACCTCCCACTTCCACTTCTTCGAGGTCAACCCGCGCCTGGCCTTCGACCGGGCCGCGGCCTACGGCCGGCACCTCGCCATTCCGGCAGGCACCGCGCAGCGCTTCGACCCCGGACAGAGCACCGTGGTGCGGCTGGTCCCGATCGGCGGGGAGCGCGTCGTCATCGGGTTCGCAGGGCTGGTCGACGGCCCGCTCGACGAGCCCGGGATGTTCGAGGCCGCGGTGGGCAGGGCACAGGCGTGCGGGTATCTCTTCGCGGAGGGGGAGGAGTGAACCCGCGCGACTACGCGGCCCTCCACGGGCCGACCACCGGGGACCGGGTGACCCTGGGCGACACCGGCCTGGTGGTGGAGGTCCAGCACGACTCCCAGCTTCCCGGCCACGAGTTCCTCGCTGGGTTCGGCAGGACGGCTCGCGACGGCATCCACCTGCAGGCCGCTTCGGTGCGGGAGACCTGCGACGTCGTCGTGTCCAACGTCGTGGTGCTCGACGCTGTGCTCGGCGTCCGCAAGGCGTCCATCGGGATCAGGGAGGGGCGGATCGTCGCGGTGGGTCGCGCCGGGAACCCGCACACCCTCGACGACGTCGAGGTGCCGGTCGGGACCGGCACCACCATCGTCAGTGGCGAGGGACTCATCGCGACGGCCGGAGTGATCGACACCCACGTGCACCTGATGTCACCCCGGGTCATGGAGGCGTCGCTCGCCTCCGGGGTCACCACCATCATCGGCCAGGAGTTCGGCCCGGTGTGGGGTGTCGGAGTCAACTCGCCCTGGGCGCTGCGCACGGCGTTCGCCGCCTTCGACGAGTGGCCGGTCAACATCGGGTTCCTCGCACGCGGGTCGTCCTCGCGCCCCGGGCCGCTGGTGGAGGCGCTCGAGCGCGGAGGCGCCTGCGGCTTCAAGGTGCATGAGGACATGGGCGCACACGGCAGGGCCCTCGACACCGCGCTGCAGGTGGCCGACCAGCACGACGTCCAGGTGGCGCTGCACAGCGACGGGCTCAACGAGAGCCTGTCGGTCGAGGACACCCTCGCCGTGCTGGAGGGACGAACGATCCACGCCTTCCACATCGAGGGCTGCGGGGGTGGTCACGTGCCCAACGTGCTCCGTCTGGCCGGGCAGCCCAACGTGATCGGCTCCTCGACGAACCCGACGCTGCCCTTCGGGAGGGACGCGGTCGCCGAGCACTTCGACATGATCGTCTCCTGCCACGGGCTCGCCGCGGACCTGCCCAGTGACGCGGTCATCGCCCGTGACCGCATCCGGGAGCAGACCATGGGAGCCGAGGACGTGCTGCACGACCTCGGCGTCATCCCGATCACCTCCTCGGACGCGCAAGGGATGGGGCGGGCGGGGGAGACCGTTCGTCGTACCTTCGCGCTCGCGAGCAAGATGAAGGCGCGAGCTCGACGACGAGCCGCGAGCCCACGACAACGACCGGGTCCTGCGCTACCTGGCCAAGCTGACCATCAACCCCGCCGTCACCCATGGGCTGGCCGATGAGGTGGGCTCGCTGGAACCCGGGAAGCTGGCCGACATCGTGCTCTGGCATCCGGCCTACTTCGGCGCCAAGCCGCAGCTGGTTCTCAAGGCGGGCTTCCCCGCCTGGGGCGTGACCGGTGACCCCAACGCTGCCGTGGAGGGCGCGCAGCCGCTCGTCCTCGGACCGCAGTTCGGGGCCCACGGAGCCGCCCCGGCCGAGATCTCGGTGGCGTTCGTCAGCCGCTCCACCACCGACGCCGGCGTCGACCTGCTGCCGACCCGGCGGCGTCGCGTGCCCGTCCGCGGCACGCGCGGCTTGACGCTCGCCGACATGGTCCACAACACGCGCACCGGACAGGTCGACGTCGACGTCCGCACCGGCGGGGTGAGCCTCGACGGTGAACGTCTCGAGTCGCCACCCGCCCAGTCCGTCTCCCTGTCCCGGCTCTACTTCCTGTGAGGGCAGACCCGTGCCACCATCCGCCAGTACACCGACGGCGTCGTCATGATCGCTACTGAGAAAGGCCCAGCATGAGCGCGAGCACTACCGTCGCGGCCACCCCCGGAACCCGCCTGGAGCGGGTGCTGGGGATGCCGTCACTGATCCTCTTCGGCCTCGCCTACATGGTGCCGTTGACCGTGTTCACGACCTACGGCGTCGTCACGGACATGACCAGCGGCCACCTGCCTGGCGCCTACATCGTGACGCTGACCGCCATGCTGTTCACCGCCTACAGCTACGGCCGCATGGTGGAGGCGTACCCGTACGCGGGCTCGGCGTACAGCTACACCCAGGGCGCGTTCGGGTCCCATCTCGGGTTCATGGCCGGGTGGGCGCTGTTGCTGGACTACCTGTTCCTGCCGATGATCAACTACCTCGTCATCGGGCTCTACATGGCCGAGAGCTTCCCGTCGGTGCCCACCTCGACGTGGGTCCTCGGGGCGATCGTGCTGGTCACGGCGCTCAACGTGCTCGGCATCCGCCTGGTCGCCAGGATGAACTTCGTCCTCGTCGCCTTCCAGCTGGTCTTCCTGCTCGTCTTCGCCGTGGCCACCATCCGCACGATGTCCGGCTCGAGCATGCCGTCCCTGACCGACCCGTTCTTCGGTGCCGGTGTCGACACCTCCACGCTGCTCGCCGGCGCGGCGATCCTCTGCCTGTCGTTCCTCGGCTTCGACGCGGTGTCGACGCTCGCCGAGGAGACGAACGACCCGCGTCGCCGCATCCCGCGCGCGATCATGCTCGTCACCCTGATCGGTGGTGTGACCTTCATCCTGGTGTCCTACCTGGGCCACCTCGTCTTCCCGAACTTCCAGGAGTTCACCGACGTCGACTCCGCTGCTCTCGACGTCATGAGGCTCGCCGGCGGCGCGTTCCTCGCCTCCTTCTTCACGGCGGCGTACGTCGCGGGATGCTTCGCCTCGGCGATGGCCTCGCAGGCGAGCGTGTCGCGGATCCTCTACGCGATGGGCCGCCAGGGCCTGCTGCCGCGGCCCGTCTTCGGCTACCTGAGCAGCCGGTTCCACACGCCGGTCCGGTCGATCGTGCTGGTCGGACTCGTCTCCTGCACCGCGCTCGTGATCAGCCTCGAGCTCGCTGCAGCGATGATCAGCTTCGGCGCACTGGTCGCCTTCTCGTTCGTCAACCTCTCGGTCCTCAAGCACTACGTCATCGACGAGGGTCGCCGGACGCCGGCGGACGTGGTGAAGTACGGGCTCATCCCGGCCGTCGGTGTCGTGCTGACCCTGTGGCTGTGGACCTCACTGTCCGGCACCACCTTCGTCGTCGGGCTGTCCTGGGTCGCCGTCGGTCTCATCTACCTGGCCGGTCTGACCCGGTTCTTCACGCGCCGTCCGCCTGAGCTGTGGCTCGACGAGCAGCTGGACGAGGCTCGAGGACGCCGAGCCGGTGCGGTAGAGCCCTGGCACCCCGACCCCGCCGGGGCGATGAGTTCGTCGGGGGACAGCCCGTAGTGACACGAACGCGGGGCGGGCGCCGACCGGCACCCGCCCCGCGTCGCGGTCGTGAGGCTCAGAGCACGTCGGCGCAGATCGCCCACACGTCGAGGGTTCCGGGGACGTCCTCGACCGCGCGCCAGGCGTTGTCGCCCACCGGGTAGCTGGCGATGACGGAGGACCCGCCGGCCACGTTGGCGCCGCCACCGAGGATCTTCTTGCCTGCCGGGCAGGTCGCGATCACGGCGCCGGACCCGGTGGCAGGGACGATCTCGTAGCCGGAGACCCCGTCGGCGCCGGCGGCGCCCGTGTTCCCTGTGTCGCCCTTGGCGCCGGCGGGGCCGGTGTCGCCGGTGTCGCCCTTGAGGGGCGCCGGCCGCGCCGGTGTCTCCGGTGTCGCCCTTCGCGCCGGCCGGGCCGGTGTCCCCGGTGTCGCCCTTCGCGCCCTGGGGGCCCTGCTCGCCCTGGGCGCCGGTGAGGCCCTGCTCGCCCTGCTCGCCGGTGGCCCCCGTGAGGCCCTGCTCGCCCTGCGGGCCAACCTCGCCCTGAGCGCCCTCGGGGCCCATCGGACCCGGGGTGCCGGCCATCTTGACGAGCCCCTGCAGCCGCGTCGTGAGGTCGAACATGTGGACAGCGCCGTCCTTGATGTCGCCGGTGCGGATCGCGCCGTCGCGGATGTCGCCGGTGCGGATCGCGCCGTCGCGGATGTCGCTGGTGCGGATGGTCCCGTTCTTGATGTCGCCGGAGGTGATGAGACCGCCGGCGACGGCGCCGGTGGTGCCGAGGGCGCCGAGGGTGAGGGCGCCGGCGACGACGGCGACGGTGCGGCTGACGCGCACGCTGCGCAGGGGGTTGGGCATGACGAAACTCCTGGAGTAGGGGGGCCGTCAGGGGTGGGGCGCCGGGGGGTGGCGCGGGACGGCCAAGACTTAACCTAGGAGATCGACGGACACTTCGTACCGAATT
Source organism: uncultured Actinomycetota bacterium (assembly GCA_963754155.1). Taxonomy (GTDB): domain Bacteria; phylum Actinomycetota; class Actinomycetes; order Propionibacteriales; family Nocardioidaceae; genus Marmoricola_A. The sequence goes on from CAVWEU010000002.1 coordinate 72,415, forward strand.
CACCGATTTGCATGCGTGGAGGTCCCGCGGGTTCGCGAGGCGTTCCGTGTCGATCCCGACGGCTATCTGGCCGACCCGCCGGGGCGAGTCGTGCGGATCGACAGGACGTTCGTCGTCGTGGCAGTTGTGAAGCTGCGGTGTAGGTGGCCGGGATCCCGCCCTTCAGGTAGCGCGCGCCGACCACGCTGCGTCGTACCCGGCCCTCGTGCCGCACCCCGGATGCGGCGGTCATCGCGCGGGAACGATGTTCTGGTTGAGGTGGAACAGGTTCGTCGGGTCGTACGCCTTCTTGACTGCGGCGAGGCGCTCGTAGTTCGAGCCGTAGTTGGCTCGGATGCGGGCTTGGTCGTCCTCGGCCATGAAGTTGATGTAGCCACCCGCGCTGGTGTGGGGCTCGAGGGCGGCGTGATAGTCGCGAACCCACTCGGTGTTCGCCTCATTGTCCGCGGGGTCGGACCACATGCCGGCGATCACGGGCGCGAAGTCCGCGTCACGGTAGGCGAAGGCGGTCGCGTCCGAGGCGACGTCCTGCACCGCCCCGTCGATCGGGTAGAGGTGCATGGTGGACTGCATCGCCGGCACCTTCGGGCCGTGCTCGAGGTGGGCGGCGATCGCGCCGTCGGTGAGCTCGGGCAGGAAAGCGGCCTTCCAGTAGTGCTGAAGACCAGCGGGCAAGAGGCCGTCGAACGCGCCGTTGAGCGCGGGATAGGGCATCCGGCCGACATGCTCGGCGACCGGCGTCCCGACTGCGCGCAGCTCCTTGAGCAGCATTTCGGCGTCCTCGTCGCTGCCGTTGAAGCAGGACACCAGCAGCGCGAACGGCTCGCCGACCCGGTCCTCGGGGACGAACGGGAGCGGCGGGGCGATCTGGAACGCGGGGAATGCTCCCATCTCGCGGGGTGCCGCTGCGATCCAGTCGCGGTACGTCTTGAACAGCGCGTCGGCGACGTCCAGCTCGAAGAACATCGGGCCGCCGTAGATGGTGTCGACCGGGTGCAGGTCGAACTCGAGCTCGGTCACCACACCGAAGTTGCCGCCGCCACCGCGCAGCGCCCAGAACAGGTCGGCGTGCTCGTCCTCGCTGGCGGTGACGAAGCTGCCGTCAGCAAGCACCACGTCGACCGAGCGGAGGTTGTCGATGGAGAGTCCGTGCGCACGGGCGAGATAGCCGATGCCGCCACCGAGAGTGAGGCCGGCGACTCCGGTGGTCGAGATGATCCCGCCCGTGGTCGCGAGGCCGAAGCCGTGTGCAGCATGGTCGAAGTCCCCCCAGGTGCAGCCTCCCTGAACTCGCCCGACCCGCTTGTGAGGATCGATGCGGATGCCCTTCATGAGGCTCAGGTCGAGGACGATGCCGTCGTCGACGGTCCCGAACCCCGGAACGCTGTGCCCCCCGGCCCGGATCGCGAGGTCGAGGCCGCTCTCACGTGCGGCCGCGACCGCGGCACGCACGTCGGCGACATCGACGGCACGCACGACAGCGAGGGGGTGCCGATCGATCATCGCGTTGTAGACCGAGCGCGCCTCGTCGTACTCCGGGGAGTGCGCGGTGAGGACGGGGCCACGTGCTGCTTCGAGGATGCTGAGTGCCGGTGTGCCGTTCATTGCTTCTCCCTGGTGTTTGGTCTGATCATCAGCCGACGTGCCGGTGTGCCCGGCCGGCCCGTGGTGGACCTCGCCCGCGACCGCACCATGGTCCGCTCCTCGCGAAGGCTGTTGTTGTCATCAGCGACGTTACGGAGCGCCCTCGTTCGGCACCTGACCTGATCTGACCGAATCGAACGCGGCACGGAGTCAGATCTGACTATCTCCGGGGGTCTCGAATCCGGTTAGAGTCGACAGGTGACCGAGTCGCCCTGGCTCCACTCAGCGACGCCGCCGGTGCGAAGTGGCACAGCCTTCGTCGGCCGTCGGGCCGAGGTCGATCGCCTCGAGTCGATCTGGGCGGCGGTCGAGGACGACCGGCGGCAGTTGGTCTTCGTGGGCGGCGAACCCGGAGTCGGCAAGACCCGTCTGGTGGCCGAGGCCGCCGCGGCACTGCGGGAACACGGGGCCACGGTCCTGTGGGGTGCCTGTCGCGAGGACCTCGACATCCCCTACCGTCCCTTCGTCGCTCTGCTCGAGCAGGCACTGGAGCTCGCGACACCCGAGGCCCTGGCCGAGATCCCACCTGCGGTGGCGGCCCCGCTCCGGCGCCTGACCGCCAAGGCGTCACGCCGCTGGCCCGGGTCCACGGAACCCGTCTCTGGCGACACGGAGTCGCGGCCGGTCCTCTTCGATGCGGTGCTGCGTGCCGCCTGTTCGCGGCGGCCGAACGAGGGCCGCTGGTGCTCGTCCTGGAGGACCTCCGCACTGGGCGCAGGAACCGACCCTGGCGCTCCTCTCCCACGTGGCCGAGTCCACGGCCGGAGAGCGGCTGCTGGTCCTGGCGACGCGTCGTACGACGGCTCC
>CAVWEU010000003.1:0-1964383 GCA_963754155.1 uncultured Actinomycetota bacterium
CCCGGTGAACAGTGACGCGGCGGTGAACAGCGTCAGGCCGGTGAGGAACACCGCCCGTCGGGAGACCAGGTCGGCGATCCTCCCCCCGAGGAGCAGGCAGCCGCCCGAGAGGAGGAGGTAGGCGGTGACGACCCACTGCAGGTCGCTGCTGCCCAGCCCGAGCTCGTGGCCGATGGTCGGCATCGCGGTGTTGACGACGGAGATGTCGATGACGACGAGGACCTGTGCGACGAGCGCGACGATCATCGGGCCCCAAGGTCGTGTGTCGGTGTGGGCGTCCGCCTCGACGGCGGAGCCGTGGTGTCCGTGCATGGGTGCCTCCGGTAGTGAGTGGTGAGCGGTGCGGATGGGTTGGTGCTGGTTCCGTGAGGCCGAGACTGCAAGAGATGCGACCTGGTCGCCCCGGTCACATGGCCGGGGTTGCCGGGTCAGGAGCGAGGCCGCGCGAGCGTCGCTGCCAGCGCAGCGGTGAGCAGCGCGACGACCGCGGCTGCGGTGAAGGCTGCGGAGAAGCCCGCGGCGTCGAGGGCTCCCTCGACCGGACGACCGGACGAGATGCCGATGACGATGAAGGCGGCCGTCCCGAGTGCGCCACCCACCTGCATCGAGGCGCCGGCAAGCCCCGACGCCAGACCGGTGTGACTGGCGGGCACCGCAGAGGTGAGGACCATGGTGGTGGGGGTGAAGCTGAGGGCGACGCCCGTCGCGACGAGGAGCAGGCCCGGGAGGACGGCGACGACGTACCCGGATCCGGATGACGCGTTCGCCAGCCAGAGGTGCCCTGCGGCGAGGACGACGAGTCCCAGGACCATGCTGCGCACCGGTCCGAACGCGCCCAACACTCGCGGAAGCACGGCCAACGAGACGGCGAACCCCGTCAGGGACGTGGGGACCATGGCGAGGCCCGCCTGCTCCGGAGACATCGCGAGGACCTGCTGGACGTAGAGCGCGACCAGGACGAAGGTCGAGGCGCGGGACGCCCCGCCGAGCAGCGCGACGGCAGTTCCGGTGCGCAGCATGCGCGACCGGAAGAGCTCGAGCGGGACCAGCGGGTCCGCGGCCCGGCGCTCGATGGCGATGAACGCCGCTGTCAGGACCGACGAGACGGCGAGCAGGCCGACGACCCGCGGGGAGGTCCAGGCGTGGTCGACGGCATCGACAGCACCGTGCACGAGGGTGATCACCGCCCCGGTCACTGCGGCGGCGCCCGCCCAGTCGACGGTACGTCGGACACCGGGCGCGTCCTCCACCAGCACTCGCCGGGCCAGGGCGATGGCGACCAGGGACACCGGAACGGTCACCAGGAAGACGGCCCGCCAACCCACGGTGCCGGCGAGCACTCCCCCGCTCACGACGCCGGTGGCTCCGCCCAGCGTCGACGCAGCACCCCACGCCCCCATCGCCCGGGCGCGTTGTGCCGCCGGGAAGGTGACGAGCAACAGGGACATGGCCGCCGGACTCAGGCCGGCGGCACCGATCCCCTGGACGACGCGGCCCAGGATCAACAGCTCCTTGGTCACCGCCACTGCCGCGAGGAGGGTTCCGACTGTGAAGAGGGACGCCCCGATGACGAAGACGCGGCGGCGACCGAACAGGTCTGCGGCCCGGCCCGACAGCAGCAGCAGCCCCGCAAAGGCGAGGACGTAGGCATTCACGACCCAGGTCACGGCCGCCGGACCGAAGCCGAGCTCGTACTGGATCGAGGGCAGCGCGACGTTCACGATCGAGGTGTCGAGCATGACGAGGAACTGCGCGGACACGAGCAGGCCGAGCGCGACTCGGTCCCGTCGCGTCATCCTCACTGTTGTCATGGATGAGGGGGTGGTCACCGTGGTCTTCATGGATCTTTCCTCACGCGGCCAGTCGGGGCAGAGGGGCGTCGAACCGGGCGGCGCGGGCGGTGCCGCATCGGGGGCAGTGACGGCCTCGCACGAGATCCATGTCCTGGCCGCACCAGCAGACGTCGGTGGTTTTGCCCGCTGTGGGCCGCACCTGCGTCGTGTCCGAGATCGTCGAGATCCTGTCCATCGTCCTCACCGCCTGGGTCGTTCGTTGCCTGATGTCTCCACGGTGCCGCTGCACCGCGTCGGTCGAACCGGTCGAATGGCCGGGTTCGTAGCCGGTCGTCGGGGTTCAGCGGGTCGCGACAGCGGTTCCCGAGCGCACCGCCCGCACGACGGAGGCGATGGCCTGCACCGAGGCGGCCGCTCCGACCGGGTCCTCGACGATGCCGGCGTGGCTGGCCGCCGCCTCGCGCCTGACGGCGTTGCTCGACAGCGCGGCCATCTGCACCTGTGCCTCGGTCCAGCCGTCGGTGGCGCGTGCGTTCTCCGCGCTGGTCAGCACGACGAGCGGCCGGTCTCCGAGAGTGGTGAGCGCCCGAGCCTGCTCGAACACCACGGGGAGCATCGAGAGCTCGTCGCGGGCGTTGCGCCCGGCACGGGGCGTGGCCGACCAGGCGTCCACCGGTGCCGCGTCGTCGGCGGGAAGGTGCGATCCGGCAAGCAACGGGCCGAGCCCCAGCCGGGCCAGTGACGGCAGGACGCCGTACGCGCGCCGCATCAGCGCGTACTGGAACGGATAGCTGGGGATCGCGTCGAACTGGTGGGGACTGGTGCTGTCGAGCAGCACCATGCCGGCCACCTCGTCGGCGTACTGGTCGGCGTACGTCATGGCGTAGGGACCGCCGATCGAGTGGCCCACCAGCACGAAGGGACCGGTCTCCCCGGCGGCTGAGAGCAGTGCGCGGAGGTCCTCGGCAGCAGCCATGCCGTCCTGGGGATGCTCGACATCGTCGCTCCACCCCTGACCGACGCGGTCGTACGCACAGACTCGCGTCGTGGGGGCGACGCCGTCGAGGATCCGGGCCCAGGACCCGGAGAACTCACCGAGGCCGCTGACGAGGACGACGGTCGGCTGGCCCTGGCCGCGGCAGTCGAGGTGGAGGTCGTGGTCGCCCACGGAGCGGATGGCGCCCGGCGCCGCATAGGTGTTGGCGAAGGAGTCGGTGGCGATGTTGCTGACGCCGGCGCCCAGGGCGGCGACGGCCAGGAGGACCAGCGCGACCGTGACCAGCACCCGACCGGGACCCGTCAGATCCCGCCGCATCCGGACGTACGTCCACACGCTCAGCGCCAGCGCCAGGGGCGGCCACACCCACGTGAGCACGGTCATCGTGTGGTCCGAGGGCGCGAAGGCCACCAGGGCTGCACCGGTCGACGTCATCGCGACCGCGGGTACGGCAGCCCAGGACTGGGGGTGGTCGGTTCGCCCGGAGAGGACGTGCAGCATCGCCCAGCCGAGGCCGAACGCCACCAGCGCCGCCCCCACCGTCACACCTTCGGTGGCGCCCGGGAGGACCACCAGGGCGAGGAGGGCGGCAGCAGCCAATCCGGTGGCCAGCGAGCCGAGGACGACCCGGGTGAGCGGTCGGCCGCCGGGGCTGGTGACGGAGGATCGGACGCGGCGGTGGACGTCGATGCTCATGGACTTCTCGCTCTCGCAGTGGTGGGTGGTGGCACTGCGGTCGAGAGTGGTCGGTCGGGCGCACGGTCACCCCGGTCAGATGGCCGGGATGTGTCGGACAGGGCAGTGAGCGACTCAGCCCAGGTCGAGCCTGGCCAGCTCGCCGCGCGAGGTGACACCTGCCTTGGCGAAGACGTTGCGCAGGTGGAAGGCCACCGTGCGCGGCGAGATCCAGCACTGCGCGGCCACGTCCTTGTTGGACATGCCCGAGCTGACGAGCTGGGCGATCTTGAGCTCGGTCGGCGTGAGCTGCAGCAGAGTCGAGGGGTCGCGCTTGCGCGCCGTCTCTCCCGAGGCCCGCAGCTCCGAATCCGCCCGCGAGGCCAGCCACTGGGCCCGGACGTCGTGGAAGGTCTCGAGGGCGCGACGCAGGTGGATGCGGGCGTCCACGCGCCGCTGGCTACGACGCAGCCACTCGCCGTACGCCAGCTCGACGCGCGCCGCGTCCAGAGGCCGACCTCCGGTGGCAGCGTCCGACAACGCTCGCTCGAACAGCACCTCGGCATCGGCGTCGGCCGTGAGCGCCTTGCCGAACGCCACGGCGGAGAGCGCCCACGGGCGACGGGTGGCCTCGGCGAAGGACGCGAGGTCCTCGGTCCAGGCCCGTGCCGTCGCGACCTCACCGGCACGGACGGCGGCCTCGATCCGCTCGGTGGCCGACAGCCGCTCGAGCACCGGCATCCGCATGCGGCCGAGCTGGTGGAAGGCGCCGGAGGCGTCTCCCGCGCTCGCCGCACGGATGCCCATGGCCCACCGGGTCAGGTCGTGCACCGGATCCGCCATGATCCCGAGCGGATGGGTCGCGACGAGGTCCTCCAGCCGCATCCGGAGGTCGTCGTAGTCGTCCCGGTCCTGCTCGGCCGCCAGGAGCAGGAGCCAGGCGATCGGGAGGGCAGTGACGGCCGGTTGACCGATGCTCAAGCCCAGCGCGGAGGCCTCCTCAGCGCTGACCCGCAGGCTGACGTGATCGCCCGTCGTCCAGTGACCGAAGCACAACCGCTGCAGGCAGTAGGTCACCGCGGTCGCGGCACCCGCCTCGCGTGCGCGAGAGAGGGCGAAGGAGTAGAAGCGCTGCTGCGGTCCGTCGGCACCGAGCTGGAGGGCGGCGTTGCCGAGGTTCCACAGCACGTCGCGGTCGTCGACAGCGGCACCGATCTCGAGGGCGACGTCGAGCGCATCCGCTGCGGCTCCCCAGTCCGCGTCCGCGACCAGGGTCATTGCCACCAACATCTGCCGCAGGCACCGTGTCCGCGGAGAGGGGTCTGCGGTGGTTGCCGCCAGGAGCTCATCGGTGTGCATCGGCGTCCCGCTGTCGGCACCGAAGGTGCGCATCACTGCCGCGGCGACGCCGATGTCCAGAGCTCGGACCGCGTCGGCCGGCAGCACCGCGTGCGCGGCGTCCACGAACATGCGGTGCGCCTCTGGGGCCGAGCCAATGTTGACCTCGATATGCCCGCGCAACCGTGCCACGTCACACAGCAGGGGTGCGTCCTCCGTGCCCGCTCTGGCAGCGCCGAGCAGGGACTGCGCGCGGGCCGCCTGTCCGCATGCCCAGGCACTGCGCGCCGCGGCGAAGCCCAGGTGGGCGCGCCGAGCAGCGTCGGTGGACAGCTCCGCCGCCCGCTCGTACGCCGCAAGCGCCGCGACGTGCCCACCCCGGCGTTGCGAGCGCTCCCCCACCCCCTCGAGGGCGTCGACCAGGTCGGCGTCCGGTCCCTCGGCGGCGCAGGCGCGGTGCCAGACCTCGCGGTCGTCGTGCCCCGACCCGGCCAACGCTCCGGCCAACGCCCGGTGAGCTCCCCGACGGTCCGCCGCGGTGGCGGCCTGGTAGATCGCCGAGCGCACCAGAGGGTGTTGCAGGGACACGGAGCCGCCCGCGTCCACCAGCAGCCCGGAGTCGATCGCACGCTCCACCACGTCGTCGTCCAGTCCCCAGTGCGCACCGGCACGACGTAGCACGTCGGGCTGGCCCGTGTCATCGGCGGCCGCGAGCAACAGCAGGCGCTGCACCGGGGCCGGCAGTCGGCGGCTGCGGTCCAGCAGGGCCTGCTCGACCCGAGCGGTGAGGTGGAACGTCGTCGGCAGCGCGGCCGAGCCCTCGAGCTGGGCTGCCGTGAGCTCGCCGGGCAGCTCGAGGAGGGCCAGCGGGTTCCCGCCGGTCTCCGCGATGAGCCGTTGGGCAACCTCGTCTGCCGGGTCAGCGCCCAGCCTGACCGCCAGGAGGGCGCGGGATTCCTCGGCGTCGAGACCAGTGAGGACCAGCTCGGCCAGTCCGGGCGCCTCGAACGCCGCCGCCGAGCCGTCACGCGCCGCGAACACCATCACCACACGGTCCGCCCCGAGCCGCCGGGCACAGAACAACAGCGCTCCCGCGCTGGCGGGGTCCAACCAGTGCGCGTCGTCGACGACGCACAGCACGAGGCCCTCCTCGGCAGCCGCCGTCAGACAGCGAGAGCGTGGCCACCCCCACCAGGAACGGCTCGACCGATGGGCCGTCGTCCTCCCCGAACGCCACCTGGAGAGCACGCGCCTGGGGCGGCGGAAGCTGCTCGCGCAACCGGGCCAGCGGCCTCAGCAGGCGGTGTAGTGCAGCGAAGGCGAGCGGTGCCTCGACCTCGAGCCCCTGGGTGCGCAGCACCGTGGTCCCCTCGTGGTCGGCGACCACCGACCCCAGCAGCGCGGACTTGCCGACCCCTGGTTCACCTCGAACGACGACGCTGCCTGCCGTCCCGCGGCGGGCCTCTTCGACGAGCGCCGCGAGGAGCGCTCGTTCGGGGCCGCGGCCGACCAGCACGTGCCGAACGTACACGCTCACGAGCCCGAGTATTCCGTGCAACCCGGCTTTTTGACCGGGGCGACCCCACCGGTCCAGCCAGCAGGATCGGTCACGTCGGGCGCCACCGCGCCCCACCTGACGATCGCCCACCAGGAGGTCCCCATGCACGACCCGTCCCCCACCCTCGCCGCTCACGACGGAACCACGCGGGTGCCGCGTCGACAGATCGGTGTCCTTGTCTTCGACGGGGTCGAGGAGCTGGACGCCGTCGGCCCCTGGGAGGTTCTCTCTCACTGGACCCAGACCTTTCCCGAGGACGGCTGGGACGCCTTCTGCCTGTCGGCCGACGGTGCACCCGTCGTCGGCGCCAAGTCGTTGGTCCTGGGGGCGCACCACTCCTTCGACGACGCTCCCCCACTCGACGTGCTCCTCCACCCGGGAGGCCCCGGCACCAGGCCGATGCTCAAGGACCCCGACCATCTCGGATGGGTCCGCGACACCCGGGACACGACACCGTTGATGACGTCGGTCTGCACCGGAAGCCTCGTCTACGCGGCCGCAGGCCTGCTCACCCGACGTCGGGCCACCACTCACTGGGCGTCCCTGAACCTGCTGTCCGAGCTCGACCCCACCATCATCACCGACGTCGCAGCACGCTTCGTCGACGACGGCGACCTCATCACCAGCGCCGGCGTCAGCGCCGGCATCGACATGGCCCTGCACCTCGTGGCGCGGCTCACCGACGTCGAGCGCGCCCGCGAGGTCCGTCGCTACATCCAGTACGACCCCATGCCCCCGATCTGATCCGCCCACCCCGTCAACACCCCACAGCAAGGACACTCCCCATGAAGACCAAAGCCACCGCCACGTCGACCGACACGATGCAGGCCATCACCCAGTCCCGCTACGGCAACTCCGAGGTGCTGCGACTCGCGCGGGTGCCTCGCCCCGTCGTCCGGGACGACCAGGTGCTGATCCACGTGCACGCCGCCGGGCTCGACCGCGGCACCGAGCACCTGATGACCGGCAAGCCGTACGCCGTACGGCTCGCCTCCGGCATCCGCCGACCGAGGAATCCCGTGCCCGGCCGCGACGTCGCGGGGACCGTCGTGGAGGCCGGTGCAAAGGTGACCCGCTTCTCCCCCGGCGACCAGGTCTACGGAGTCGCGCCCGGGTCCTTCGCGGAGTTTGCCGTCACCGGCGAGGACCGGTTGGCGCACAAGCCGGCCAACCTCTCCTTCGCCGAGGCCGCCGTCATCCCGATCTCGGCAGGCACCGCGCTTCAGGCACTCACCGACGCCGGCAAGGTCCAGCCCGGCCAGTCCGTGCTGATCACCGGTGCCTCGGGCGGCGTCGGCAGCTACGCGGTGCAGCTCGCCGCCAGCCTGGGCGCCGAGGTGACCGGCGTGTGCAGCAGCACCAAGCTCGACCACGTCGCCGCCCTCGGCGCCCACCACGTCATCGACTACAGCCACGACGACTGGGCCGACGGCACACGCCACTACGACCTGATCCTCGACATCGCCGGCAACCCGCCCGTCAGCCGGCTGCGTCGTGCCCTGACGCCGCGCGGGACGGCTGTCTTCGTCGGCGGTGAGCGCAGCGGCGTCATCACGGGTATGCGTCGACAGCTCGGCGGAGCGCTGCTCTCCCCCTTCATCGGCCAACGCCTCGTCCTGCTGCTGGCCCGTGAACGCTCGTCAGACTACGAGCGGCTCGCCCGGCTCGTCGAGTCCGGCCAGCTCATGCCTGCCCTGGACCGCTGCTACCCGCTCGAGCGGACCGCCTACGCGGTGCGACGCCTTGAGGACGGGGCCATCCGCGGCAAAGTCGCCATCACGACGTGACGGCGTCAGAGCTGCTGAGGCGGAGCGCTGTGCCTGGGGACCACGTGGCCTCGATGTGAGCGCGAGCCCAAAGTGCGCCATGAAGGCGGGTCGCCGGAGAATTGGGGCTGCACCTCGAATCGCGTCACCGCAGGTCAGGCGCCGGTCTTCTCCAGCAGCGCCACGCACTCGACGTGGTGCGTCATCGGGAAGGCTTGGTTGGCGCTGAGCGTGGGCGCGATCGTTTGCGATCGACTGAGTTCTTGAGGCGCAACCGGTCGGGCTTTGACCTGCGCCGATGCCGGTCTCGTGGCCTGCGGGCCTAGCGCAGAGGTGCAGGAGCCGCTCGGACAGCCATCCAGCTGGGGCCTCCGCCGCGACTCCACTCCCCCAGGAGGCTGGATAGCGGCCCACGGTAGAGCGCCCGCTCCGCGGCTTCAAAGCGAGCCATAAGGGCCTCAAAGTGAGCCTTATGGCCAGACTTCGGCTTTCGACCTGCTGCGCGGGAATCGCATTACCGCAGGTCAGGACCGGTTCTGGTGAGCAAAGCGACGCATTCGACGTGGTGCGTCATCGGGAACAGGTCGAAGGCGCGCAGCGTCTCGAGGCCGTAGCCCGCCTCCGCGAACAGAGCGACGTCGCGGGCCAGCGACGCCGGGTCGCAGGCCACGTGCACCACCCGCCGCGGGCCGAGGGCAGCGACCGCCTCGACCACGGCCCGCCGGGCGCCCTCGCGCGGCGGGTCGAGCACGACGACGTCGTATGCCGCCGGCCCGCTGCGCGCCAGCACCCGGTCGACCGGCCCGCGGAGTACCTCCACCCAGGGGTACGGCGCGGCGTTGTGGGTGGCGTGCTCGGCCGCCTCCCGGTCGCCCTCGATCCCGACGACGCGACCGCTCGCACCGGTCGCCTCGGCCAGCGGCACGGTGTAGAGGCCCACTCCGCAGTAGAGGTCGAGGACACGCTCCCCCGGCCGCACACCGGCGCCCTCGAGCACCGCGTCGACGAGAAGGTGCGGTGCGCCCCGGTGCACCTGCCAGAACCCCTCGCGGTCGACCTCGTAGTCGTGGCCGGCGACGCGCTCGAGAACCACCCGGTCGTCCTCCGGCACGGTCTCGCCCTCGACGGTCACGACCGCGTCCGCCGCCTCGATCCGGCAGTCGTCGATGGCGACGAGCTCACGGGAACGGTGCCGGCGCAGCCCGAGGCGGCCGTCGGGCAGCCGGTGGAACCGCATCCGGGTCCGGTAGCGCAGCCCGTCGTCGTCGCCCGGCACCGCCTCGACCACGACGTCGCGGTCCACCCCCGCGATCCGGCGCAGCTGCTCGGTGACCACCCCCGCCTTGAGCAGCCGCTGGGCCGGCAAGGCGACGTGCTGGAGGTCGCAGCCGCCACAGCGTCCGGGACCGGCGAACGGGCACGGCGGCACGACCCGGTCCGGCGACGCCCGGTGCACCGCCACCGCGTCGCCGCGCAGGAACCGGTCACCGACGGCACCGTCGGTCAGCCGGACCGTCACCCGCTCCCCCGGCAGCGCGTGCCGCACGAACACGACCACGCCGCCGACCTCCGGCACGTCGGCGGGCAGCCGCGCGACGCAGGCGCCGCCGTGCGCGAAGGCGCCGACGTCGACCTCGTGCTCGAGACCCGCGACCGAACGGCCCCGCGCCGCCCTCGGGCGGGGGTGGTGGCCGGGCTGGTGCCGCTTGCGGCGTGCGCTCACCGGCGCTCCTCGTCGACGTCGCCGGCCCACCCCTGGTAGGTGCGGCCGGTCTTCACCTGCTCGTCCTGGCGCAGTGCGCGCTCTTCGCCGATCTGCGAGGACTGCAGCTGGTAGGGAACGGAGGTCATCATCACGCCCGGGGTGAAGAGCAACCGGGTCTTCAGCCGCAGCGCCGTCTGGTTGTGCAGCAGCTGCTCCCACCAGCGGCCGACGACGTACTCGGGGATGAAGACCGCGACCACGCCGCGGGGCTGCGCCTCGCGGATCGCCTTGGCGTAGTCGACGACCGGCCGGATGATCTCCCGGTACGGCGAGTCGAGGATCTTCAGGGGCACGTCGATGCCACGGGAGTCCCACTCGTCGACGATCCGGTCGCGCTCGACCGGGTCGGTGGAGACCATCACCGCCTCCAGGACGTTCGGGCGGCTCGCCTTGGCGTACGCGAGGGCACGCATCGTCGGCTTGTGGACCTTGGACACCAGCACCATCGCGTGCACCCGGGTCGGCAGGACCTGGTCGTCGGCCTGGATCGACAGCTCCTCCCCGACCGCGTCGTAGTGGCGCCGGATCGACTGCATCAGTACGAAGAAGAGCGCGATGACGAGCACCGCGATCCAGGCGCCGGCGAGGAACTTCGTCACGACCACGACGACGAGCACCAGGCCGGTCATCCCGAAGCCGAACATGTTGATCGCCCGCGACCTCTGCATCCGCCGCCGGACGGCGTGGTCGGTCTCGGCGGCGAGATGGCGTCCCCAGTGCCGGACCATGCCGAGCTGGCTCAACGTGAACGACACGAACACGCCGACGATGTAGAGCTGGATCAGCCGCGTCACCGCCGCGTCGAAGACCACGATGAGGAGGATCGCCATGAAGGCGAGCAGCAGGATGCCGTTGCTGTAGGCGAGCCGGTCGCCGCGGGAGGCGAGCTGGCGCGGCAGGAAGCCGTCCCGGGCGAGGATCGAGCCGAGCATCGGGAACCCGTTGAAGGCGGTGTTGGCCGCGACGACGAGGATCACCCCGGTCATCGTGATCACGAAGTAGAAGGCCGGGTCGAAGCCGTCGAACACGGCGCGGGCGATCTGCGCGAGCACGGTGTGCTGCTCGTGGTCCGGGCCGAGGGCGGAGCCGTCGGCGTTGACCAGCCGCTCGAGGTGCACCGGGTCGACGTACTGCAGCCCCATCTCGCGGGCCAGGGTGATGATGCTGAGCATCATCGTGACCGAGATGGCACCGAGCAGCAGCAGGGTCGTGCCGGCGTTGCGGCTCTTCGGCTTGCGGAACGCCGGGACACCGGTGGAGATCGCCTCGACGCCGGTGAGCGCGGCGCACCCGGACGAGAAGGCGCGGGCGAGCAGGAAGACGAGCGCCAGCGTGGTCAGGGAGCCCTCGTAGCCGGGGGCCGGGAGGGCGAGGAAATCGGCCGACTCCACCTGCGGGAGCTCATCGTTGAGGCGGCGCCAGAAGCCCCACAGGGCCATCGCCAGCACGCCGAACATGAACCCGTAGGTGGGGACGGCGAACCACACGCCCCGCTCGCGGACGCCGCGCAGGTTGAGGGCGGCGAGCAGCAGCACGAGCAGGCTGGCGGAGGCCACCTCGCGGTCGTTGAGGAACGGCAGCGCGGCCCGGGCGTTGTCGACGGCCGCCGACACCGAGACCGCGACGGTGAGGACGTAGTCGACCAGCAGGGCGCTCCCGACGGTGACGCCCGCACTCTTGCCGAGGTTCACGTTGGCGATCTCGTAGTCGCCGCCGCCGCTGGGGTAGGCGCGGACGTTCTGCCGGTACGACGCGACGACGGTGAGCATGACGAGCGCGACCGCGACCGCGACCTGCCACGAGTAGAGGTAGGCCGTGGCCCCGCCGGCGACGGCCAGCATGATGAAGACCTCGTCGGGGGCGTAGGCGACCGACGAGAGCGCGTCGCTAGCGAAGACCGGAAGCGCTATCCGCTTCCGCAGCAGCGACTCGCCCGCCTGCGAGGACCGCAGCTTGCGGCCCAGCAGGATGCGCTTGGAAACGTCGCCGACACCCACGCTGGAAAGGCTAGGCCATCGTCGCGCGCCCTGGGGGCGGGGAGAGCGACCAGGCGGCGGCCGGGTGCTGTGCCGGCGGTGTAGCGTTCGCTGGGTGCACGTCGTGATCATGGGATGCGGCCGGGTGGGCAGCACGCTCGCCCGCAGCCTCGAGGAGCGTCGCCACACCGTCTCCGTCATCGACAACAGCGCCGACTCGTTCCGGCGGCTCGGTCCCACGTTCGGCGGGGCCAAGGTGCTCGGCATCGGCTTCGACCAGTCGGTGCTCCGGGAGGCCGGCATCGCCGAGGCCGACGCGTTCGCCGCCGTGTCCAGCGGCGACAACTCCAACATCATCGCGGCCCGCGTCGCACGCGAGACCTTCGGCATCCAGCAGGTCGTCGCCCGGATCTACGACCCGGGCCGGGCCGAGGTCTACCAGCGGCTCGGCATCACCACCGTGGCGACCGTCAAGTGGACCGCCGACCAGGTGCTGCGCCGGCTGCTGCCGGTGGGCGCCGAGCCCGACTTCCGGGACCCGAGCGGGACGATCCGCCTCGACGCGCTGCCGGTCACCGAGGCCTGGACCGGTCAGCGGACCGTCGCATTCCAGCAGCAGTCAGGCAGCAGGATCGCCTGGATCGACCGGCTGGGCGAAGGCGTGCTGCCCACCTCGGAGAGCGTCCTGCAGGAGGGCGACATCATGCACCTGGTGATGCAGGAGTCGACCGCCGAGCGCGCGCTCGCCGTCTTCGAGCAGGGACCGGAGGCCGACTGATGCGGGTCGCCATCGCCGGAGCCGGGGCCGTGGGCCGCTCGATCGCCCGCGAGCTCATCGAGAACGGCCACAAGGTGCTGCTCATCGACAAGGAGCCCGGCGCCATCCACCCCGAGCGGGTGCCGGACGCCGAGTGGCTCCTCGCCGACTCCTGCGAGCTCTCCTCACTCGAGGAGGCGCGGCTGGAGACCTGCGACGTCGTCATCGCCGCCACCGGCGACGACAAGGCGAACCTCGTCACCTCGCTGCTCGCCAAGACCGAGTTCGCCGTGCCGCGCACGGTCGGGCGGGTCAACCACCCCAACAACGAGTGGCTCTTCTCCGAGGCCTGGGGGGTCGACGTCAGCGTCTCGACACCGCGGATCATGTCGGCCCTGGTGGAGGAGGCCGTGACGGTCGGTGACGTCGTCCGGCTGTTCACCTTCCGGCAGGGCAACGCCAACCTGGTCGAGATGACGCTCCCCGAGAACTCCCCCTACATCGGCACGCCGTGCGGGCTGATCCCGTGGCCCGAGGGCGCCAAGCCGGTGTCGATCCTGCGGGACGGGCAGGTCTACCCGCCCGAGCCCGAGCAGCCGGTCGAGGTCGGCGACGAGCTGCTCTTCATCGCCTCGCCCGAGTCGGAGTCCGAGCTCGAGGAGCTGCTCAACCCCGGTCGCTGACCCGCGTCTCCACCGGGGTGCGGTTCCGGGCCAGCAGCCAGACCATCCCCGCGAGCGCGGCGAGCTGGAGCGGCCACCCCATGCCCACCTTGGTGAGCCCGAGAGCGGTCACGTAGGGGTCGGCGTCGTCGGCGGCCCGGCCGGCGAGGTAGATCGGGGCCTGGACGAGGACCCGGAGCACGCACGGGATGACCAGCACCCAGGTGAGGTGGGAGCAGAGCCGGACGATCTGGGGATCGCGGTGCCACTCCAAGGGGTCGTCCGACACGCTGCCCACCATGAACCCCACCACCGGCCAGCGGGCCAGGATGCTGAGCACCATCGCGATGCTGTAGCCGGTGTTGTAGATGATGCCGGGCACGAAGTAGGCGAGCGCCTGCTGTGAGGCGTCGCCCCCGTTGCGACCGCCCAGCCACACGAAGAACGTCCCGATGCCGATCCCGACGAGCGCGTTGAAGACGTACTGGACCGAGCTGCGCTGCACCAGGCGCACGACCAGCATGAGAACAGCGGCGGCGAGGCTCAGCCCGATCGCGAGCGCGATCTCCTTGGTGCCGATGTAGGTCGCGGTGAAGGTGATCGTCGGGACGGCCGTCTCGACCATGCCGCGGCGACCGCCGAGCGCCCGGGAGAGCTGGGCGCGGACGACCGCCTCGACCGTGTCGGCGCGCACGTGGTCGACGTGCAGCGGCTGCTCCGAGGGCACGCCATCGGCCACGGTGTGCTCGCCGGCCACCGTCCTGTCACCGGTCACGACGAGCGCAGCTCGTAGCGGGGGTTGAACATCACCCGGGCGTGCTCCTGCCGGCCGATCCGCCCCTGCACCTCGATCGCCCGTCCCGGCTCGATGCCGGCGATCCGCCGTCGGCCCAGCCAGATGACGGTGAGCACCGAGGTGCCGTCGTACAGCTCCGCCTCGAGGGCGGGGACCCCGCCCCGGGGGCGCAGCGTCACCGTGCGCAGGACGCCACGGACGCTGACCCGCTGCCGGTCCTCGCAGTCAGTGAGGGGCCGGCACCCTGCCTTGACGCTCGAGTCGCGGAGCTCGCGGTCGTCGCGTGTGCCGGAGCTCGCCCATCGGTTGAGACTGGACCGGAGCCGGCCGGACCTGGTTGCCATGACACCAGCGTACCTACCGCGCACACCGGTTTCCGGCCCGGTCAGTCCGGGGGCTGCATCCGCTGGGCGCGGGCGGGGAGCACGAGTGGCAACGCCTCTCCCGGCGCCATCGGCTCGTTGCCGCGGATCACGACGACGCTGCGCAGCACGGACTCGAGGAGACCGTCGGGGCGGTACTCCTGGGCGGGGCGGCCGAACGCGGTCACGCGGAGCAGCCAGCGGGGCCCCGCGATCCCGAGCACGGTCTGGGGCTGGGTGACCTTCTGCCCGTCCGGGGTGACGGCGGGCACCACCATGTGCAGCGCGGTCCCGTAGGGCCCCTCCACGGGCGTGGCGGTGCCGCCCCGGCGGGCCGCCTCGGCGGCCAGCTTGGGACGGATCTCGTCCCACAGGTCCTCGTGGCGGGGCGCGGCGAACGCCCGCAGCTCCATGGCCCCGTCCTTGGCGACCAGCATCACCGCCGCGACCGCTCCCGACGCCTCGTCGACCTGGAGCCGGAGCTCCACCTCGGGGTGGCCGGCGATCGAGAGCGCCCCGAGATGGGCACGGGCCTCGTCCTCCTCGTCCACCGGGTGCTCCGAGACGTCGAAGGGACCGTGCGCCCGGGGACCCTCCACGGAGGGCTCCGGCGTGGCCGCCTGCTCGTTCGGGTCCGGCTCGACCGCGGACCTGCGTCGCTTCCTCATCAGTGCATCCCCTGCGTCGTCTGGGTTCCGAAACCGCCTGTGGAGCCGTGGCCGCCCTCTCCTCGCACCGAGGCGGGCAGCTCCTCGACCTCCACGAACGTAGCCTGCTCCACCCGCTGCACCACGAGCTGGGCGATCCGGTCGCCGCGGCGGAGCACGACCGGCTGACGGGGGTCGAGGTTGACGAGCATGACCTTGATCTCGCCGCGATACCCCGCGTCGACGGTCCCCGGGCTGTTCACGATCGACAGGCCGCACCGTGCGGCCAGCCCGGAGCGGGGGTGAACCAGCCCGACGTACCCCTCGGGGAGCGCGATGCTGATGCCGGTCGGCACCAGCGCCCGCTCACCCGGCTCGAGGTGCACGTCGACGGTCGTGGTCAGGTCCGCGCCCGCGTCGCCCGGGTGGGCGTACGCCGGCAGCGGCACGTCGGCGCCCAGCCGCCTGATCCGGATCTCCACCGCGCCTGCCGTCATGCGGGCCACCCTATGTCGCCCGCCGTGACCGTCTCGCGGGGCTCCGGAGCGGGACCGGGTCGTGGCCGGGTCACGGCTGGTGGGACGATTCCACCGTGCCCGACGTGCCTCCCGACCTCGACCGCACCGGCGTCGCCTACGACGAGAGCCTCCGGGTGCCGCTGCGCTGGTGGGCGGTCGCGACGATGCTCCTGGTGTCCCTGCTGCTGGCGTTCCTCGTCGCGATGCCGGCCGGGCTCTCGTTCCTGCTCGCCGGCCTGGTGACCGCGGTGACGGTGGCCCTGTTCCTCGGCTACGGGAGCGCACGCATCACGGTGGCCGGCGGCACGCTGCGGGCCGGGCGCGCCCGGATCCCGGCCCGGCTCCTCACGGACCCCGTCGCGCTGGACCGCGAGCGGACCAGACAGGTCGCCGGGATCGAGGCCGACGCACGCGCCTATCTGCTGATCCGGCCCTACCTGTCCCGCTCGGTGCGGGTCCGGGTCGACGACCCGGACGACCCGGCGCCGTACTGGCTGCTCTCGACCCGGCACCCCCGCACACTGGCCGCCGCGCTGGAGGAAGCGATCGTTTCCGCCCGCGGTCATGGGGCAGACTGACCGCAGTCCACAGGAGGAGCGAACGTGTCCGGCAAGAGTGAGAACCTGATGGCGCTGGTGTCCACGCTCGGCGTGACGGCCCTCGTCAAGAAGGCGGTCGACAAGACCTGGCAGATCGGGTCGCACGGCAAGAAGGCCCCCAACGACCCCACCGACCCCGACGTCACCGTGAAGGAAGCGATCCTCTTCGCGGTGCTCAGCGGCGCGACCATCCAGATCGTCCGCACGCTGCTCGCCCGGCGGTTCGCCCGCGACGAACGGCGCGAGGCGCGCGTGCATCGCGCCACCTGAGACGACGCACCGGAAACGAGCAAGGGGCTGCCCCGGTGGGGCGGCCCCTTGTTCTCGTCTCGTTCGTCGCCCGGTCTCGTCGAGCGTCGTCGACTGCGCTGCTCAGACGCAGTCGCGGCAGATCATCTTCTTCTCGTCGGCCAGCTGGCTGCGGTGGTGCACGAGGAAGCAGCTCATGCAGGTGAACTCGTCGTCCTGCCGGGGCCGCACCTCGACCGCCAGCTCCTCGTGCGAGAGGTCGGCTCCGGGAAGCTCGAAGGACTCAGCCGCCTCGGCCTCGTCCTCGTCGACCTTGCCGGAGTTCTTGTCGTGCCGGCGAGCCTTGAGCTCCTCGATGCTCTCCTCGCTGGCTTCGTCGTCGGTCTTGCGTGGCGCGTCGTAGTCAGTTGCCATGGTGTCTCTCCTGCCCCCGAGGGGTCAGCCGTCAAGCTTGGGCGTCCGTTGCACTTCTCCATTGGGTGCGAGGCGGATTGTGCACCATGGGAGCGGCCATTGCACGCCGACGGCGATCAGTGTTGCCGGTGTCACTCTAGAGCGGGGTCCCAAGGCGGTCCGCCCCCTGGACACAGGTCACGGTGCGGCGAGGAAGCCGCAGCGGGTGACCAGCTCCAGGACCTCCGCGTAGCCGGCTGCCGGGGCGCAGACCACGCAGTCCATCCCACCGGCACCCGGCCGCACCTCGACCACCGCACCGGCCTCTTCCGCGACCAGCCCGGCGGCTGCGCGGTCCCAGAGCTGAAGCCCCTCCTCGACGTAGGCGTCGGCGGTCCCGGCGGCCACCGCGCACAGGTCGAGGGCCGCCGAGCCCAGCCGGCGGATGTCCCGCACCTCGGCGACCAGGCGGGCGACCGAGGCGCCCTGGATCTGGCGGACCACCTGCTGGTACTGGAAGCCCGTCAGGAACAGCCGCTCAGCCATCGGCGCCACCGGGCGGACCCGGATCGGCGCGCCGTCGCGGGTCGCCCCTCCTCCGCGCGCGGCGCTGTAGACCGTGCCGGAGACCACGTCGACGACCGCACCGGCCACCGACCGCTCCTGCGGGTCGACGGCGGCCACGCAGACCGCGTAGCCGCCGATGCCGTAGAGGAAGTTCACGGTGCCGTCGATCGGGTCGACGACCCAGGTGATCCCGGAGCGCGACTCCCCGCGGCCGCCCTCCTCGCCGAGGAACCCGTCGTCGGGGCGCAGCGCGGTCAGCCGGCTGCGCAGGAGCGCCTCCGACTCCCGGTCGACCTCGGTCACGACGTCGACCGCGCTGGACTTGGAGGCAGCCACGTCCACCCCGTCCAGCCGTCGTCGGCGAACCAGGTCGGCGGCCTCGCGGGCCACGCGCTCCGCGATCTCACGGAGCTGCTGGGGGCTGGCATGCGTGCCGGCGGCGGTCATCGGTCCCTCCCGCTCAGTCGGAGCCGCACAGGGCCGGACGCGGCCCGCGGGCGTTCGCACAGCACCCGGCCGGGCACACGTCCCAGGAGGGCTCCAACGCCCCGACCGCCGGGCGGACCGGCTCCGGGCCGCCGGCCTCACGGGACCGCTCCGCCGCAGCGCGCTCGAGGAGGAGGTCGCGGACCATCGTGACGAACCGGGGGTCGACGCCGGCGGTGGCAGCTCGCGCGAACGCCACGCCTGCATGGTCGGCCACGGACCTGGCCTCGGTGTCGAGGTCGTACAGCACCTCCATGTGGTCCGACACGAACCCGATCGGCACGACGGCGACCGCCGGCACGCCCTCCCCGGCCAGCTCGGCGATCCGGTCCCCGACGTCCGGCTCCAGCCAGGGCACGTGCGGCGGCCCCGAGCGCGAGCAGTAGACCAGCTCGCTTCCGAACCGGTGCCCGGTCTGCTGCCGGACGCGTTCGGTGATCTCCGCGGCCACGCTGAGGTGCTGGGCGACGTAGGCGCCGCCCTCCCCGTCGGCCCCGGTCCGCGCGGCGGAGCCGCCCCGGCCGGACGCGTCGTTCATCGCCAGCGGGATCGAGTGGGTGACGTAGAGGATCCGCGCGTCGTTGCGGTGGGAGGCCGGAAGCTCTGCGAGGGCGGCGAGGGTGGCGTCGACCATCGGCTCGACGAACCCCGGGTGGTTGAAGTAGTGCCGCACCCGGTCGAGGCGGGGAGCTCCCTCACCCACCTCCGCGACCGCGTCCGCGAGGTTCTCGCGGTACTGCCGGCACCCGGAGTAGCTCGAGTACGCGCTGGTGAAGAAGCAGAGCGCCCGCTCCACGCCGCGGTCGCGCATCGCCCGGAGCGCATCGGCGATGGTGGGGTCCCAGTTTCGGTTGCCCCAGAAGACGGGGAGGTCGATGCCGGCTCCGTCCAGGTCCTCCTCGACCGCGGCGATGAACGCGCGGTTCAGGTCGTTGATCGGGCTCCGGCCCCCGAAGAGGAAGTAGTGTTCTCCCACCTCCTCCAGCCGCTCCCTCGGAATGCCGCGCCCACGCGTGACGTTCTCGAGGAACGGCACGACGTCCTCCGGCTTCTCCGGGCCACCGAAGGAGACGACCAGCAGCGCGTCGTACGGCGCGGTGCCGGGCTCGTCTGGCCGGAAGGCGGGACCGGCGAGGCCGGCGGGGCTGGCGGGGCTGGCGGGGCTGGCGACGCCGGCTGCGTGGTCGGAGGGCATGAGCGCAATCCTAGAGAGAGGACCAGCGGACCCGGCATGACCACCGTGACGTCCCCGTACCGCCGGGTGCTCGCCACCCCCGGCGCCCTGGCCTTCAGCGCGACCGGCCTGGTCGCGCGGCTCCCGATCTCCATGATCACCCTCGGGATCGTGCTGCTGGTCTCGACGCGGACGGGCTCGTACGCCGAGGCGGGCGGGATCTCGGCCGCCTATGTCGGCGCCACCGCGGTGGGCGCGGTGCCGTTGGCGAGGTACGTCGACCGGCTCGGCCAGGGGCGGGTCCTCGGCGCAGCCGTCACGTTCTCGGTCGCTGCCCTCGTGGCCTTGATCACCTCCGTCGAGCTCGGCTGGGCGGCGCCCTGGCCCCACGTCTTCGCGGTGCTCAGCGGGGCGACGATGCCGAACGTCGGCGCCGCGGTGCGGGCACGCTGGTCGCACGCGGTCGCCGACCGCTCCCTGCTCGACACCGCGTTCGCCGTCGAGGCGGTCAACGACGAGGTCGTCTTCATCCTCGGCCCCACGCTGGTCACGCTGCTCGCAACGACCGTCCACCCGATGGCGGGGCTGGCGTCGGCCGGCGTCGCGGCACTGGTCGGGACCTGGGCGCTGGTCGCGCAGCGCCGCAGCGAGCCGCCCTCGCGCACCGCGGCCGAGTCACATGCGGCGACCGCAGCCCCGATGCCGTGGGCGAAGCTGCTCCCGCTGGTGACCGGGGCGCTCATGCTCGGGGTGCTCTTCGGCGGCACGGAGGTGGCCGTCATCGCGTTCACCGACGAGCGCGACAACAAGGCGGCGGCCGGCCTGCTGCTGGCCGCCTGGGCGCTGGGGAGCCTCATCTCGGGGGTCGTCTCCGGGAACATGGTGTTCCGGCGCGACGCCGCCGCCCGCTACCGGATGGGCGCGCTGGCACTCGCGCTGCTGATGCTGCCGCTGCCGTTCGTCGACGACCTCGGCGTGCTCGCCGTCTTCCTCTTCCTCGCCGGCTTCGCCATCTCGCCGACCATGATCGCGGCGGTGTCCTGGGTGGAGGCCGTGGTCCCGTCGACCCGGCTCAACGAGGGGATGACGGTCTTCTCGACCGGCCTCGTCGCCGGCGTCGCCCCCGGCGCGGCGGTGGTCGGTGCCATCGTCGACGCACGCGGAGCCTCCGACTCCTTCTGGGTGGCTGCCGTCGCGGGCTTCCTCGGCGCGGCCGCGGGGCTGCTCATCCGGCGGACCGGCCGCAGAAGGCGGGCGCGCGAGCGACCCGGCCGACCCCGAACGCGCCTTCGGCGACGACCACCTCGAGCGTGGCCCGGGCTGAAGTAGGCTCGGCGGTCACACGACCCGGCCAGTTGGAGACCATTGATGGACAGCGTTCTTCGCCCCCGCGACATCCAGGCGCGGATCCGGGCCGGTGAGAGCCTCGAGCGGGTCGCCGAGGCGGCCCAGACCACGACCGACAGGATCATGGCGTTCGCGGCGCCGGTGCTCGCCGAGCGCGCCTACGTCGCCGCAGCAGGCGCAGAAGGCCTCCGTACGACGCCGCGCCGGCGGACGGACCCGTCGGCCAGCTCGGCGACGCGGTGACCTCCCGGCTGGCCGACCGGGAGCTGCGTCCCGACGACGTCGAGTGGGACGCCTGGCGCCGCGGGGACGGCCGCTGGACCCTCGTGGCCGAGTACGCCGTCCAGGGCAGCCCGCGGCGCGCGTGCTTCGCCTACGACGCCGCCGGGCGCTACGTCGTGGCCGAGGACGACGAGGCACGTGCGCTCGTCGGTGAGCGTGCGGGTGCGGCCGACCGCACCGAGCAGCTGCCGCTCGGCGACGACGCCATCGAGGTGGTCACCGGGCGGCGACCGGCCCCGCTCGCCGAGGAGCCGACCGTCGACCTGACCGACGCCGCCACCGCGGTGCGCCCCGCCGAGCCGTTCAGCGCCGCCCCTGTGCGGCCGGACCCGGCCGACTGGATCTCGACCCAGGCGAGCGACCGGCCGGCCGCGCCGCCGCTGCGCCCGCCGAACCCGATGCGCCCGATGCGCCTGCCGCATCCGATGCGCCCGATGCGCCTGCCGAACCCGCCGAGCCCGCCGCGGCGTACGAGGTGGCCGAAGACCGCGGAGGCCCGGACGGCGGCGCCCGCGGAGGCCGAGACGCTCTTCGACGCCTCGGCGCTCGCGTCCGACCAGCCCGCTGAGCCGACGTCCGTGCCGGCGCCTGAGCAAGCCGGCCAGCACCCCTCAGAGCACCCCGCCGAGCACCCCTCAGAGCAGGCCGACGAGCAGGCCGACGAACAGGCCGACCAGCCGGCTGCGGAACAGGCCGACCAGCCGGCTGCCGAGCAGGCTGACCGAGCCGCGCAAGCGACCGAAGGCGAAGGCGAAGGGGCGCGCGTCCGTGCCGAGCTGGGACGAGATCATGTTCGGCTCCGGCCGGAGCGAGGGCTGAGATGCGCTACTTCGTCACCGGCGCCACCGGCTTCCTCGGTCGCTTCCTCGTCCAGGAACTGCTCGACAACCGCGAGGGCGACGTCCACGTGCTGGTCCGGCCGTCGTCGCGACGCCGGTTCGAGCGGCTCGCCCTCCAGTGGGGTCACCAGGGCCGGGTCCACGTCGTCGAGGGAGACCTCGCCGAAGCCGCCCTCGGGGTGGACCGCGGCTGGGTCAAGGAGCACGAGGGGACGATCGACCACTTCTTCCACCTCGCCGCGATCTACGACATGACCGCGTCCGACGAGCAGAACGAGACGCTCAACGTCGGAGGGACCCGCAACGCCCTCGAGCTGGCGGCCGACCTCGACGCCGGCGTCGTGCACCACGTCTCCTCGATCGCCGCGTCGGGCGACCACACCGGCTTCTGGGACGAGACGATGTTCGACGTCGACCAGGGGTTCCCGTCGCCGTACCACCGCACGAAGTTCGAGTCCGAGCGGATCGTCCGCGAGGAGTCGGCGGTCCCGTGGCGGATCTACCGCCCCTCGATGGTGATCGGCCACTCCCAGACCGGGGTGATGGACAAGATCGACGGCCCCTACTACTTCTTCCCGCTGCTCAAGACGCTGCGGGACCTGCTGCCCTCGTGGACGCCGCTGGTCGGGGTCGACCTGGGCGACACCAACGTGGTCCCGGTCGACTACGTCGCCAAGGCGATGGACCACCTCGCGCACCTGCCGGGGCGCGACGGCGAGGCGTTCCACCTCGTCAACCCCGAACCACAGCGCACGATCGACGTGCTCAACACGTTCGCGGACGCAGCCGGTGCGCCGCGGCTCGCCACCCCGGTCGACCGGAGCGTCACCGGACTGGTCCCGACCGGTCTGCTGCCGAAGGTGCTGCGGCCCGGCTCCCTGCTCAAGGGCGCGCTCCGCTCCGCGCCCGCGCAGGTCGCGCTGCGGGAGACGGTCGGCCGGCTCGGTCTCCCTCCCGAGGTCGTGGTCCACGCCGGCTTCCCGACGACGTACGGCTGCCGACGCACGGAGGAGGCGCTCGCCGGCTCCGGGATCTCGGTGCCGGTGCTGGAGAGCTTCGCGCCCGTGGTGTGGACCTTCTGGGAGGAGCAGCTCGACGACTCGCTGAGCCGCGACCGCCGGACGGTGGCCGCCCTCCGCGGCAAGACGGTCGTCATCACCGGCGCCTCGTCGGGCATCGGTCTCGTGACGGCGTTCAAGGTCGCCCAGGCCGGCGGCGTGCCGGTGCTGGTCGCGCGTGGCAAGGACAAGCTGGAGGCGGCGCGGGCGGCGATCGAGGCGCGCGGCGGCACCGCGCACGTCTACCCCTGCGACCTGTCCGACCTCGAGGCCATCGACGACCTGACCCGGCGGCTCAGCACGGAGCTGGACTCGGTGGACTACCTGGTCAACAACGCCGGTCGCTCCATCCGGCGTTCGGTGAAGCTCAGTCACGACCGGTTCCACGACTTCGAGCGCACCATGCAGCTCAACTACTTCGGGGCGATCCGGCTGGTGATGGGGCTGCTCCCGTCGATGCAGGCCCAGAAGCGTGGGCACGTGGTGAACATCAGCTCGATCGGCGTGCAGACCAGTCCGCCGCGGTTCAGCGCGTACGTCGCCTCGAAGGCCGCCCTGGACGCCTGGAGCAACGTCGTGGCCTCCGAGGTGGTCGGCGACGGCGTCTCCTTCACCACGATCCACATGCCGTTGGTGAAGACGCCGATGATCGCGCCGACGAAGCTCTACGACCGGTTCCCCACGATCAGCCCCGCCCAGGCCGCGGAGATGGTCGTCCGCGGGCTGGTGCGACCGGCCGAACGAGATCAACACGACGCTGGGCACCGTGGGGGCGCTGGCGCACACGCTGGCACCGAAGGCGTCCTCCCGCGTCCTGCACCTCGCCTACCGGGTCTTCCCGGACAGCGCGGCCGCCCGGGGCGAGGTCAAGGCCGTGGTCCCCGAGCCGCCGAGCCAGCAGCAGATCGTGCTCGCCCGGCTCACCAGGGGCGTTCACTGGTAGGATGCCGCGCATGTCGTTCCTGTGTTGTCGCTGTCGCTGACCACCAGCTCCTGGCTGGTGCGGCCGTTCGTGCCGTGATCGCCGACCCGACACCACCACCTCCGCAGGACGACACATGCTTCTCTCCTCCTCGCCGTTTCCCCTCCGCACGCCGGCCGACGAAGCGCCGCGCACCTTCGCCGACTGGGCCGTCCGGCTGCGCGCCGCAGGGTTCACGGTGCTGCCGCAGAGCCACGTGGTCCCGGTCGACCTCTGGCTCCGGCAGCCGTCGGGCCGCGTGCTGCACCTCCGCGCCCGCGGCACCCGGCTGCTGCTCCGCGCGTACGAGAGCTCCGACCTGACCACCGCCCTGCTGCGCGCGGAGTGCGACTGCGACGAGCACCGGGCGGCCGGGGCGGCCGGCCGGACCGTGCTCGCGCCCGGGGCGGTGCCGGTGGCCGAGGTGGAGTACGACGGCGCAGCCGAGGCCGGGTGGAGCGGCGTCACGGCGGGGCTGCTGCAGGTCCCCGAGGCGGCCGGGCTCCTCGACGTGCTGCTGGCCCGGCTGCATGAGCCGGCGGCCGCGCCGCTGCGGACCCGGGCCGCGGTCGCCGGTTGACCGGGGCCGTGCGGCTCAGCTGACCGTGCGCTCCCCGCTCTTGACGACCACGATGCCGGCGAGGACGAGCGCGCCCCCGGCGATCTGCACCGGGAGCGGGAGCTGGTCGAGGAGCAGCCAGGCGAAGAGGACCGCCATGAGGACCTCGACGAGCGCCACGAAGGACGCCATCCGTGCGCCGAGCCGCCGGATCGCGGCGATGCCGGTGCTGTAGGCGAGGGCTGCGGTCACCATCGCCAGCCCGAGGGCCGGGACCCACCACGGCACGACGCTCCCGGCGAGCAGCACGTCGGTCGTCGCGGCCGCGAGCGGCACGAAGCCGGCGATCCCGGCCACCCAGATCAGCAGCCCGCCGACCAGCAGCCCGCCGGCGGCCAGGGTGATCGGCGGCAGCCCCCTCGCCTCGTCGGCCGAGAGCACGAAGTAGGCCGCAGCGCCGACCATGGCCCCCAGCGACCACAGCACCCCGGGAAGAGTGACGGTGGTCCCCGGCCCGAGGTCGAGCAGGAGCACCAGCCCGACCAGCGCCACTCCTCCGCCGACCAGCGTCAGCCGGCTCGGGGCGTGCCCGTGCCGAAGCCACATCCAGCCGACGACGGCGACGGGAGCGGTGTACTCGATGAGCAGCGCCACCCCCACCGGCATGTGGGACACCGCGTTGAAGAAGCAGAGCTGCGCGACCGCCACGGCGGTGACGCCGAAGCCGGCCACGAACCCGAGGTTGCCTCCCAGGAGCCCCCACTGGCCCCGGAGGGCGATGAGGGCGGGCACCGCGAGCACCGCGACCGCCCCGACGAGCCGCGCGGTGACCGCGGCGCCGGGCGACCACCCGGCGTCCATCAGCGCCTTGGCGAGCGATCCCGACAACCCGAAGGAGGCTGCGGAGACGAGCGCGAAGGCGAACCCGGCTGTTGTGCGGCTGGACCGGACAGCAACCAGCTGCGGCGTGCTGTCATGGCTCACTTGCGTCATGACACATGACGCTACCCTCCCGCAGTAAGATGTCAAAGTGCTTTTCACCCATGACACGGAGATCGCTCTGGCCGCGGCGGCGACCCTGGTCAACAGCGCCGAGCCACCGGACACCCTCACGGCCGGGGCCGACCTCGACGCGTTCGTCCGTGACTTCGGCTACACCGGCGCCCTCGACGGCACCGCCGAGGAGCTGGAGGAGGTCCGGGCGCTGCGGCCGGTGCTCCGAGGGCTGCTCACCGCCGACCGCGACGCGGCGGTCGACCTCGTCAACGCCATGCTCGCCGACGCTCAAGCCCTGCCGCAGCTGGTCCGCCACGACGACTGGGACTGGCACCTCCATGCGGTCGAGCCCGACCGGCCGCTGGCCACCCGGATCGCCGTGGAGTCCGCGATGGCGATGGTCGACGTGATCCGTGCCGATGAGATGGAGCGGCTCGGCACCTGTGCGGCACAGGGGTGCGCCGGCGTCGTCGTCGATCTGTCCCGCAACCGCTCCAAGCGCTTCTGCAGCACCACGTGCGGCAACCGCGAGGCCGTCGCCGCCTACCGCGCCCGCCACTCCGACCCCCCACCCCCCTCCCGTTGAGCCGTCACTGATGCCGGGTCGAGCCGTCGATGGTGCCGGGTCGAGCCGTCGATGGTGCCGGGTCGAAGCCCTACGCTGGCCCTATGTCGAACCTGGGTTCGTGGGAGCTCGTGATCGTCGCCGTGCTGCTGGTCGTGCTGGTGCTCGAGGTGGCCTACTGGGTGATCCGGCTGGCGGTGCGCTCGGGGGTCAGCGACGCACTCAAGGCCGACCGGCAGTGGGTGGATCGCCGCGCCCACGACGGCGTACCGGACGGCACCACCGACGGTTCAACCCGGCATCGCTGACGGTTCAACCCGGCATCGTTGACGGCTCGACCCGGCACCAGTGACGGCTCGACGGGAAGGGGTCAGGTGGTGGCGACGGGGCGGGTCGGGTCGGAGACCCACTCGCTCCACGACCCGGCGTACAGCGCCGCCTCGACTCCGAGCA
Source organism: uncultured Actinomycetota bacterium (assembly GCA_963754155.1). Classification (GTDB taxonomy): domain Bacteria; phylum Actinomycetota; class Actinomycetes; order Propionibacteriales; family Nocardioidaceae; genus Marmoricola_A. Next base: position 26,139 of record CAVWEU010000003.1, read on the forward strand.
GCTCCAGCGCGAGGACGTCGTGGGCGGCCGTCACCCCCGAGCCGCAGTAGACGCCGACCGGCGTGCCGGGGACGAGGGCCGAGGCATAGGACACGGCGAGCTCGTCCCGGCTGCGGAATCGGCCGGCGCGCTCCCCCTCGGCGAGGTTCCGGCCGGTCGGGACGTTGACCGCCCCCGGCACGTGACCGGCGACCGGATCGACCGGCTCGACCTCGCCGCGGAACCGCTCCGGCGCCCGTGCGTCGACGAGCACCCCGTCCGCCGCGACGTCGGCCGCACCCGGGGCGTCCAGGACCGGCAACCGTCCAGGGCCTGGGCGGAAGTCGCCCTCGGCAGCGGTGACCGGTCCGGTCTCCACGGGCCCACCGAGGCGGAGCCACCACTCCCACCCACCGTCGAGCACCCGGACGGCGCGGTGGCCGTGGTGGCGGAGCAGCCACCACGCGCGGGCCGCGGACTGGCCGGCCACCGCGTCGTACACGACCACCGGGCGGCCCGCGGTGACGCCGCACCGGCGCATCGCCGCGCCGAACCGGGCAGGGTCCGGCAGCGGGTGCCGTCCGCGACGCCCCGGCGGGTCCGCGAGGTCGCGCGGGAGGTCGACGTACGCCGCTCCCGGGACGTGCCCGGCCTCGTGCTGCTGCTCCCCGTCGTCGGAGCCCAGCCGCCAGCGGACGTCGAGCAACGTGGGGCGACCCAGCTCCTCGAGGAGCTGCTCCGGAGTGATCAGCGGTGCGGTCATCGCTCGATGGTGCCAGCCGGGCGGCTCAGCTGAAAGGCAGCGGCTCGCCGATCATCGAGACCGCCCGCGCGCGGGACGCCGTCAGCCGGCGCCGATGGTGCTGGCGGCAGAGCACCTCGTAGCCGACCTCGGGGAAGGCCGCCCGCCCTGCTCGACGTCGCCCACCACGATGACGTCGCCCTCGGTGACCATCTCACCGTTCTCGGTCCGCGCGTTGTGGGTCGCGCGCTTGCCGCACCAGCACAGCGCCTCGACCTGGAGGACGTGCATCCGGTCGGCAAGCTCGACCAGCCGCGCCGATCCAGGAAACAGCACGGTGCGGAAGTCGGTGAGGATCCCGAAGCAGAACACGTCGATCTGCAGCTCGTCGACCACCCGGGCCAGCTGCTCGATCTGCTCCGGGGAGAAGAACTGCGCCTCGTCGCAGATGAGGTAGTCGATCCGTGCACCATGGGTGAGCGCGTCGACGACGTACGTCCAGAAGTCGAGCCCCGCATCGGTCTCGATCGCCTCGTGGACCAGCCCCAGGCGGGACGACACGACTGCGTCGCCGGCCCGGTCGTGGCTGGTGAACATCCGGCCGACCCGTCCGCGGGCGGCGTGGTTGTGGTTGGTCTGGAGCGCCAGGGTCGACTTGCCGGAGTCCATCGTCCCCGTGAAGTACTGCAGCTCGGCCACGAGGGTGCATCCTACGAGCCGGGCTCAGGCCACGACGACGGGGACCAGCATCTCCGCCGGGGTGAGCGAGCCGTGCATCCCGACCAGGGTGGCCTCGTAGGGGAAGGCGGCGGTGTCCAGCACCACGTGGTCGGCTCGGCAGGCGACGACCACGTCGCCGATCCTGGGCGCGACCTCGGGGCGCAGCGCCCCGAACCAGCCGCGGGTGACCGCCTCGGTCCGCGACAGCACCTCCGCCCGGTCCCCGAGCACCGCACGCCAGGTGGCCACGACGTCCTCGACGGCTCCCCCGCGGCAGTACAGGTGCCGGAACCTCGCCTCGCCGCCGAGGAGCGCCACGCCGTCCCGCAGCTCCGGATGGTCCTCGACGTCGACCCTCGCCTCCGGTGGTGCGTCGACCATGCCGTGGTCGGCCACCACCACGAGCCGGGTGCTCGCCGGCAACGTCTCCCGCAGCTGCTCGGCGGCCATGTCGACGGCGGCCAGCTGCGCCTCCCACTGGGCCGAGGCGACGCCGTAGCGGTGGCCGGTCCAGTCGAGGTCCCCGTCGTACAGGTAGGTCATCGACGGCTCGCGTCCGCTGGCCGCCTGCACGGCCACGAGCCGCTCGCCGACCCGGTCGGCGCCGACGAAGTCGGCCCCCCGGGCGCTCGCCACGGTCAGCCCCGAGCCGCGGAAGTCGCGCTTGTTGACGGTGGTGGTGTGGACCCCGGCTGCGGCCAGCCTGTCGAACGCGGTCGGGTGCGGCTGCCACTGGCGCGGGTCGACGTCCTTGCTCCACAGGAGCGCGTTCAGCAGCCGGTCCGTGCCGGGGATGCGTGAGGTGAAGCCGACGACGCCGTGCTCGCCCGGCGGGAGCCCGGTGCCGAGGGAGGTGAGGCTCGTGGCGGTGGTGGAGGGTACGCCGACGGTGGCCGGGGTCGTGCCGTGCGAGGAGCCCGGCCAGGAACGGCGCAGCGTCCTCGTGCGCCCGGAGGAGCTCGTAGCCGAGCCCGTCGACGAGGAAGACGACGTAGCTCCCCGCGTCCGGGAGCTCGAGCCCCGGCGACGCCTCGGCGACGAAGGCGTCGCCGACCCCGAGCGCCCGTCCCACAGCGGGCAGTACGTCGGCCAGCGACCGGTCGCGGTATGCCGGCGCGACGAAGCCGTCGGAGGCCGTCACGGCCCGGGCCGCCGCAGGGTCACGGAGCCGCGGGCGAGGCGACCGAGCGCGCGGACAGCGCCCGGGCGAAGTCGAGCAGGTCGGCCACCGCCTCGGGACCTTCGGCGGCGGCGCTGACGCGGAGCGAGAAGTCGTCGGACCCCACCACGCCGGTGTAGCCGTGGTCCGCCTCGCACGCCGGGTCTCCGCACGCCGCGGGCTCGAGGTCGATCCGGTTGACCGCGCCCCAGCCGATGGACAGCACCGCCTCGTTCGCCCCCGGCAACGGCACCTCGCCGCCCTCGACCGACGCCGGGTCGGCGACCATGCGGTTGACCATGACCGTGCGGATCGCCCTCAGGTGGATCGCCTCCGTCGTGGACGAGGTGTACGGCGCCGGCAGGATGTCGTCCGGGGCGTGCTCGTCGGTGTGGGCGAGGATGAGGCGGCTCGGGGTGAGCACCAGCACGGTCACGTGACGACGCACCTCGTCGCGCTCGTCGATCGTCGGCTCGTGGTGGACCAGGTGCGCCTCCACCGCCTCACCGGCCACCGCGGCGAACACCGCGTCGGCGACGACGTCCGGGTAGTAGCCGGACGCCTCGATCGCCGAGCGGAGGTCGTGGGATCTGTCGGTCACGTCGTGCATGGCGCTCAGTCTGTCACGGCCGGCCGGCGTGCCACGGCCAGCCGCTCAGCCGGCGAACGTGCCGCCCGCCTCGCTCGCCATCCGCCGGGCGTACCAGTCGGAGCGGGCGTCGAGCGCCGCCTCCACGGTCGAGGACCCGGTGAGCACGGTGGCCCCAGCCAGCCCCACGGTCACCAGCGACAGGTCGAGGTCGCGGACCTGGGGCAGGTCGTTCTTCAGCTGCGCCACCTGGAGGAGCAGCCGCTCGACCGCGTCGGTGTCGACCGGGGCGCTGCCCCGGTAGCCGAAGAGCAGCGGCGCCGCCTTGATGTCGCGCACCATCTCGGACGCGTCGAGGGCGTGCATCGGCGGGATCCGGTAGGCCCGGTCGCCGAGCAGCTCGGTCGCCGCTCCCGAGACGCCGAACGACACGACGGGGCCGAAGAGCGGGTCCTCCACGCCGTGGATCCGGACGGGGACGCCGGACGGCGCGTTGCGCTGCACGACGAACCCGGCGTTCGACCGGGAGTCGATGAGGGACGCCATCGTCTGCCACGCGTCGCGCATCTCCTCCTCGGTGTCGATGTTGCGCCACACGTGCGCCAGGTCGGGACGCTGGCGGAGGTGGTCCGCGGTCGCCTTCAGGATGACGTCCCAGCCGAGCCGCTCGCCGGCCGCCACGGCCTCCTCCTCCGAGTCGACCGGGACCCGCTCCCAGACCTCGACGCCGTAGGCGCCCAGCAGCTCGGCGAGCTCGGCGTCGGTCAGCCTGCGGCCCGCGGGCGTCTCCGCCAGCACCCGGTTCACGACGGTGAGCGCCTGGGCCCGGTCCGCCTCGGCCGGCGCGACGATCTCGGGCTCGGGACGGCGCAGCCACGCGGCGTACTCGGCGGCGCGGGCCAGCGCCTGCACGGCCAGCGCCGGGGAGCCGTACGACGGCACCGACCCGCGTCCCGCGGTGCTCCCGGCGACGTCGGGTACCCGGAGCAGCTCGGGGAGCCCCTGGGCGGCGAGGAACGTCGAGAGGACCGGCTTGTCGGACTGCTCCCCGACGACCGCCAGCACGTTGGCCACCTCCTTGCCGGAGGTGTTCACCGGAGGGATGAAGACCGCGAGCACGGCGTCCACGTCGGGGTCGTCGATGGCCGCGTCGAGGGCCCGCTCGAAGTCCTCGGCGCTGGCGTTGGGACGCAGGCCGCTGCCCACCGTGCGCACCTCCAGGCCCGCGGCGACGGCGGCGTCCGCGGCGATCAGCGCCAGGGCGTCGGAGTTCCCCACGATCGCGAGCCGGTTGCCGCGGGGCAGCGGCTGGTGCGCCAGGAGCTGGGCGACGTCGAACATCTCGTCGAGGGTGTCGACCTGGATGACGCCGGCCTGGCGGAACATCGCGTCGACGGCGGCCTGGCCGGCCTCGCTGGTGCGCACCGAGTGGCCCATCGGGACGCCCTGCGTGGTCCGGCCGGACTTGACCGCGATCACCGGCTTGCGGCGCGAGACGCGGCGCGCGATCCGGCTGAACTTCCGCGGGTTGCCGATCGACTCCAGGAAGAGCAGCACCACCTCGGTGTTGTCGTCCTCCTCCCAGTACTGCAGGAGGTCGTTGCCGGAGACGTCGGCCCGGTTGCCGGCCGACACGAACGTCGAGAGTCCGAGGCCGCGACGCGAGACGTTCTCCAGGATCGCGATGCCGAGCGCACCGGACTGGCAGAAGAAGCCGGCCCGTCCCCGCGGCGGCATCACCGGCGACAGCGAGGCGTTGAGGGCGAAGTCGGTGGAGGTGTTGATGATGCCCAGGGCGTTGGGCCCGATCAGGCGCAGCCCGTAGGTGCGGCACAGCCGCAGCACCTGGCGCTGCAGCTGCCGCCCCTCGTCGCCGGTCTCGGCGAACCCCGAGGACACCACGATCAGCCCGTGGACCCCCTTGTGGGCGCAGTCGAGCACCACGTCGGGCACCGCCTCGGCCGGGACCGCCACGATGGCCACGTCCACCGGCCCCGGGATGTCGGTGACGCTGTCGTAGGCCGGCATCCCCTTCACCGCCTCGGCCGCCGGGTTCACCACGTAGGCGCGCCCCTGGTAGTCGCCGAGGACCAGGTTGCGCACCAGCAGCCGGCCGACGGTGTCGTGGCGGCGGCTGGCACCGATGACCGCGACGCTGCGTGCGGAGAAGAACCGCTGCACCGAGGCCGTCTCGGCGCGGTGCTCACGGGCCTGCATGACGTCCTGCGACGTGGTCGTGGGGTCGATCGAGAACTCCATGTGCATGACGCCCTCCTCGAAGCCGCCGGCGACCTGGTAGCCGGCCTCCCGGAAGACCTGGAGCATCCCGATGTTCTCGGGCAGGACCTCGGCGACGAACTTGTGGACGCCGACCTCGCGGCCGATCTGCGCGAGGTGCTCGAGCAGCAGCTGACCGATCCCGCGGTGGTGGTGGCGGTCCTGCACGAGGAACGCCACCTCGGCCAGCTCGCCGGAGCCCGGCTCGTCGCCGAGCCGCTCGAACTGGCCGATCGCGATCATCTGCTCCGCCGACGGTCAGCACCAGCGCGACCCGGTCGTGGTGGTCGACGTCGACGAACCGCCTGACCTCACGCTCGCTCAGCGTCGGCATCGCCGCGAAGAAGCGGTAGTACTTCGACCGGGAGGACACCTGCTCGTAGAACGCGACGACGAGCGCGGCGTCGGCGGACGAGACCGGGCGCAGGTGCGCGCTGCCGCCGTCACGGAGCAGGACATCGGCCTCCCAGTGCCGCGGGTAGGCAGGGGCGCTCGTCTCGACCTCGGTCACCCGACGAATCTAGCGTGACCCCGCACGGGCGGCGCGCCTGCAAGGACCGTCGGGACCGTCTGGGAGGATGCGCCGCGTGGCACGACGCAGCACCCCAACCCCGGTCCCCGACGACTTCGAGGAGCACATCGTCGACATCGATGTCGGCGACGAGATGCGCACCTCGTTCCTCGAGTACGCCTACTCGGTCATCTACAGCCGCGCGCTGCCGGACGCCCGCGACGGGCTGAAGCCGGTGCAGCGCCGGATCCTCTACACGATGGGCGAGATGGGGCTGCGCCCCGACCGCGGGCACGTGAAGTCCGCCCGCGTGGTCGGCGAGGTGATGGGCCGGCTGCACCCGCACGGCGACGGCGCGATCTACGACGCGCTGGTCCGGATGGTGCAGCCGTGGTCGCTGCGGCTCCCGATGGTCGACGGCCACGGCAACTTCGGCTCCCCCGACGCCGGCCCGGCCGCCATGCGCTACACCGAGTGCCGGATGGCGCAGGCGGCGATGCCGATGGTGAGCCTCCATCGACGAGGACACCGTCGAGTTCAAGGCCAACTACGACTCCCGCGAGCTGGAGCCGACCGTCCTGCCGGCGGCGATCCCCAGCCTGCTCGTCAACGGCGCGTCCGGGATCGCGGTCGGCATGGCGACGAACATGGCGCCGCACAACCTCGTCGAGGTGGTGCAGGCGCTCCGCCACCTCGTCACCCACCCGGCCGCCGACCTCGACGCGCTGATGCGGTTCATCCCCGGTCCGGACCTCCCGACCGGCGGCAAGATCATCGGGCTCGACGGCATCCGCGACGCCTACGAGGGCGGTCGCGGCAGCTTCAAGATGCGGGCCACCACCCGCATCGAGAGCGTCACGCCGAGGCGCAAGGGGATCGTGGTCACCGAGCTGCCCTACGGCGTGGGCCCGGAGAAGGTCATCGAGCGGATCAAGGTGCTGGTCCAGGGCAAGAAGCTCCAGGGCATCTCCGACGTCAAGGACCTCACCGACCTGGAGAAGGGGCTCCGGCTCGTCATCGAGGTGAAGAACGGGTTCAACCCCGAGGCGATCCTCGAGCAGCTCTTCAAGCTGACGCCCATGGAGGACTCGTTCGGCATCAACAACGTCGCGCTCGTCGACGGCCAGCCCCGGACGCTCGGGCTCAAGCAGCTCCTCGAGGTCTACCTCGAGCACCGCTACGACGTCGTACGGCGGCGCTCCGCGTTCCGCCGGACCAAGGCCGCCGACCGGCTCCACCTGGTCGAGGGGCTGCTGCTGGCGATGCTCGACATCGACGAGGTGATCCAGCTGATCCGGTCCAGCGACAGCTCCGGGGAGGCCAAGGACCGGCTGATGTCGGTCTTCGACCTCACCGACCCCCAGGCGACGTACATCCTCGACATGCAGCTGCGCCGGCTCACCAGGTTCTCCCGGCTCGAGCTGGAGAAGGAGAAGACCGACCTGCAGCAGCAGATCGAGGAGCTCGACGCGATCCTCAACGACGAGCGCAGGCTCCGCACCGTGGTCAGCGAGGAGCTGGCCGACGTCGCCAAGGCGCACGGGACGCCGCGCCGCACCGTCCTGCTCCAGTCCGCGGGCCAGCCCTCGACGACCGCGGTGCCGCTCGAGGTCCCCGACGAGCCGTGCTTCGTCTACCTCTCCTCCGCCGAGCTCCTGGCCCGCACCACCGACGTCGAGCCGCCCGGCGCCGGCGAGGGGCGGGCCACCCACGACGTGGTGGTCTCCGCCGTCCGCGCCACCGCCCGCGGCCAGGTGGGGGTCCTCACCACCGGTGGCCGGCTCCTCCGGCTCGACGTCCTCGACCTGCCCACCCTTCCGGGCACCGCGAGCGACCCGCACCTGCAGGGCGGGGTGCCGGTCAGCGCCCTCCTGCAGCTCGAGGGCGACGAGCGGGTGCTGGGGCTCTGCGCGCTCACCGGCGAGGGGCCCTCGCTGGCGCTGGGCACCCGCCGGGGGGTGGTGAAGCGGGTCAACCCCGAGCTCCTCAACCGCGACTCGTGGGAGCTGCTGCGTCTCGACGACGGGGACGAGGTGGTCGGCGCCGCGGAGGTGTCCGGCGACGAGGAGCTCTGCTTCGTGACCAGCGACGCGCAGCTCCTCCGCTTCCCGGCCGCTGCGGTGCGCCCCCAGGGCCGCACCGGCGGCGGTGTCGCCGGCATCCGCCTCACCCCCAGGGCCGAGGTCGTGCACTTCGGGGCGGTCCCGGCGGGCAGCGACGCCGTCCTCGTGACGGTCTCGGGGTCCAGCACCGCGCTGCCCGGCACCGAGGCCGGCTCGGCCAAGGTGACCTCCGTTCGCCGAGTACCCCGCCAAGGGACGCGCGACCGGGGGCGTGCGGTGCCACCGCTTCCTCAAGGGCGAGGACCGGCTGGTGCTCGCCTGGGCCGGCCCTGCGCCGGCTCGGGCCGCGGCTGCCTCCGGCGCCCCGGTGGAGCTGCCCGCGGCGGACGGACGCCGCGACGGCTCCGGCACCCCACCCGCCCAGCCGGTCGCGGCGGTCGCCGAACCGGTCCGTGTCAGGCTTGCCACATGAGCAAGCGCCGCACGACCCCCCGCCGGACCCCCAGCCGGGCCTCCCGGCGCCTCCCCGCCGTCCTGCTCCCCCTCGTCCTGCTCGCCTCCGCGTGCAGCGGCGACGAGGCGGAGGACGAGCCCACCGCCGAGGAGGCGCTGGCCGCGGCCAAGGTCACGCTGGACGAGACGGCCGGGGTCGAGCTCCGGCTGAGCACCGACGCCCTGCCCGAGGAGGTCGACGGCCTCGTCGACGCCACCGGTGTCGGCACCCACGCCCCGGCCTTCGAGGGCACCGTCGACCTCTCGGTCAACAAGCTGTCGCTCGAGGTGCCGGTCGTCGCGGTCGACGGTCAGGTCTTCGCCAAGCTGCCGTTCACCACGAAGTACGCCGAGGTGGACCCCGCCGACTACGGCGCGCCCGACCCCTCCCAGCTGATGGACTCCTCCACCGGCATCTCCTCCTGGCTGACCGAGGCCGCCGGCATCGAGGAGGGGGACCCGGTCCGGGAGGGCTCGCTGGTCCTGTCGTCGTACTCCGGCACGCTGCCCGGCGACGTCGTCTCCGACTTCATCCCCACCGCGGACACCTCCGCCGACTTCCCGGTGACGTTCCGCGTCGACGAGGAGGGGACGCTCCACTCCGTGGACGTCTCCGGCCCGTTCTACGGCAAGGGCGGCGAGGTCGACTACACGGTCACGCTCTCGAACTACGGCGTGGAGAAGGAGATCACCCGCCCGTGAGCGCGGGCGGCGGGACCGCTGCTCGCTCGAACCCGGTCGGGCGACTCCTCCTCGGGCTCGCAGCGGTCGCGGTGGCCTTCGCCGCGGCCGACACCTACGTCGTCGTGCTGGCGCTGCCGGACATGATGGCCGCCTCCGGGCTGTCCGCCGAGGACCTCCAGCGGGGCGCGCCGATCGTCTCGGGGTTCCTGCTGGGGTACGTCGCGATGCTCCCGCTGATCGGGCGGATCGCCGACCTCCGCGGCCGGGTCCCGGTCCTGGTCGGATGTCTGCTGCTCTTCGCGCTCGGCTCCCTGGTCACCGCAGCCGCCTACGACCTCCCGTCGGTGGTGGTGGGCCGGGTCCTCCAGGGCGTCGGCGCCGGCGGCCTGCTGCCGGCGACGCTGGCGCTGGTCGCGGACCTCTACCCGCCCCGGGAGCGCGGCATCCCGCTGGGCGTGCTCGGCGCGGTGCAGGAGCTCGGCAGCGTGCTCGGTCCGGTCCTCGGCGCCGTCGTGCTCGTCTTCGGCACCTGGCGCACGATCTTCCTCCTCAACCTCGCGGTCGGCCTGCTCCTGGCAGCGGTGATCCGGCGCACCGCCACCGCAGCGCGGTCCGCCGGACTCGGGGAGGCCGTCGGCGCCCCGCGGACCCGGTTCGACGTCTGGGGGCTGGTCATCGGCGGTGCTGCGCTGACCATGGTCGTCCTGGTGATGGTGCAGCCCGCCCGGCTCGTCAACGGCGTGACGGCCGGGCTGGCGTTCCTTCCGGTGGTCGGCTCCAGCCGCTGGCTCTCCCCGGTGGCGCTGGCGGCGCTGCTCCTGGTGGTCCTCTTCGTGGTCCGGTGCCTCACCGCCCGCGCTCCCCTGCTCGACCTCCGTGCCTGGGGCTCGGTGCTCCGCGCGGTCGACGTCCTCGGCGCGCTCTACCTCGGGCTCGCGCTCGCCGGTGTGATCCTCGCCTTCGCCGGCGCGGACCCCGAGGTCCAGGTCTTCTCCCGGGCCGGGCCGTGGCTCCTCGGCGGGAGCGCGGTGGCGGCCGGCCTCTTCTGGTGGCGCAACCGCACCGCCGCCCACCCGCTGGTGCCACCGCGCACCCTCGCCGCAACTCCGGCCTGGGGAGCGCTGCTGGTCAGCTTCTTCGTCGGCAGCGCCCTCATCGCCGCGCTCGTGGACATCCCGATCTTCGCGCGGATCACCGTCCACACCGACTCCCAGCTGATGGCCGCGCTCGTGCTGGTGCGCTTCCTCGTCGGCCTGCCGGCCGGGCGCTCTCGCCGGCGGCTGGCTGACCCACCGGCTGCCGGCGGGTGTCGTCACCGCCATCGGGATGGCGATGGCCTGTGCCGGCTTCGTCTGGATGTCGACCTGGGGGCTCGACTCGCTGGCCAGCCACGTCGCGACCGTCCCGCTGGTCCTGGCGGGCGTCGGCATCGGCTTCGCGATGGCGCCGGTCAACGCGGCACTGCTCGCCGCGACCGAGGACAGCGCCCACGGCGTCGCCAGTGCGCTGCTCGTGGTCGCCCGCACCGTCGGCAAGCTCGTCGGCATCAGCGCGCTGACCACGATCGGGCTGCGCCGCTTCTACGCCGAGCAGGGCGACCTGCCGGCCCCCCGGGACGTCTGCGCCGACGGCAGCAGCCGCTGCGACGAGTTCTCCCTCATCCTCAGGGAGGCCGGGCTGACCCAGCTCCAGACGATCTTCCTCGGAGCGGCGGTCTGCTGCCTCGTCGCCGGTCTGGTGGCGCTCGTGGTGTTCCGCCACGCGGACACCCGGAGGGTCCGCTCCGCCGAGGTGCTCGCCACCGGCCCGGGCTGACCGGAGCCTGCGTTGTTCGCTACCGTCGTCCCGTGACCGACAGCGCCTTCGACGACCTCCTCGACGCCAACCGCCGGTTCTCCGAGCAGTTCGCGCTCTCCGGCTTCGACGGCATCGCCCATGCCGGCGTCGCCATCGTGACCTGCATGGACTCGCGGATCGACCCGCTCGGCATCGTCGGGCTGAGCCCCGGCGACGCCAAGATCTTCCGCAACCCCGGCGGCCGGGTCACCGACCAGGCGCTCGAGGCGCTGGTGCTCGCCGTCCACCTGCTCAACGTGTCGCGGGTGCTCGTGATCCCGCACACCCGGTGCGCGATGGCCTCCAGCAGCGAGGACGCACTGCGAGCGCGCGTGGCCGAGTCCGCCGGCGTCGACGCGTCGTGGCAGCGGTTCCACGTGGTCGAGGACCAGGAGGCTGCCCTCGACGAGGACGTGCGGCGGGTCACCTCGCACCCGCTCGTCCCCGACACCGTCGCCGTCGGCGGTTTCGTCTACGACGTCGACACGGGGCTGCTGGACCGCAAGGTCTGAGGCGCGGCCCTACGCCACCGGGCGCCGGCGGCCGCTCGTCCCCGACCGGGCCGACCGGGCCGACCGGCGCCGAGGTTCACGCGTCGATCAGCTCGGCGTCGATCTCGTAGGCGCCCTGCACGATGAACTCCTTGCGCGGTGCCACCTCGCTGCCCATCAGCAGCTCGAACACCTGGGAGGCGGCCTCGGCGTCGTCGACGGTGATCCGCCGCAGCGTCCGGTGGCGGGGGTCCATCGTCGTCTCCGCGAGCTGGTCGGCGTCCATCTCGCCGAGCCCCTTGTAGCGCTGCACCGGGTCCTTCCAGCGCATCCCCTTCTTCGTCAGCTCGGCGAGCTTCCGTTGCAGCTCGGCGTCGGAGTAGGTGTAGACGTACTTCGCCATCCCCTTCTTCGGGTTCGTCAGCTCGATCCGGTGCAAGGGGGTACGGCGGAGAACACCCGCCCCTGGTGGATGAGATCGGGCATGTACTTGAAGAAGAGCGTCGCGAGCAGGCAGCGGATGTGGGCGCCGTCGGAGTCGGCGTCCGCCATGAAGACGATCCGTCCGTACCGCGCCTGCTCGATGTCGAAGGTCCGGCCGGAGCCGGCGCCGACGACCTGGATGATCGAGGCGCACTCGGCGTTCTTCAGCATGTCGCCGACCGAGGCCTTCTGCACGTTGAGGATCTTGCCGCGGATCGGCAGCAGCGCCTGGAACTCCGAGTTCCGGGCCAGCTTGGCGGTGCCGAGCGCCGAGTCGCCCTCCACGATGAACAGCTCGGTCCGCTCGTTGTCGCCGGAGCGGCAGTCGGCCAGCTTGGCGGGAAGGGCCGACGACTCCAGCGCGTTCTTCCGCCGCTGGTTGTCACGCTGCTGGCGGGCCGCGAGCCGGGTGCGCGAGGCGTTCGCGACCTTCTCGAGCACCGACTTCGCCTGCGCCTTCTCCTGACGCTTGCCGGAGGTGAGGAAGTTCTTCAGCTCGGCGGCGACGACCTTGCGCACGATCGACCGGGCGGCGGGGGTGCCGAGCACCTCCTTGGTCTGTCCCTCGAACTGCGGCTCCGCGAGCCGGACCGTCACGACGGCCGTGAGCCCCTCGAGCACGTCGTCCTTGACCACGTCGGGTTCGGCCACCTTGAGCGTCTTGGTCTCGCGCAGGACCTCGTTGAACGCCTTGGTCACCGCCGCCTCGAAGCCCGTGACGTGCGTGCCGCCCTTGGGTGTCGCGATGACGTTGACGTAGGAGCGCAGCTCCGACTCGTAGCCGGTGTCCCAGCGCAGCGCCACGTCCACCTGGAGGTCGCGCTCGACGTCCTGCGGGCGTCATGTGGCCCTGCTCGTCGAGCAGCGGCACGGTCTCGGTGAAGCGGTCGTGCCCCTCGAGCCGCAGGACGTCGGTGACCGGGTCGCCGTGGGTGAGGAACTCGCAGTACTCGGTGATGCCGCCGTCGTGCTTGAACCGCTCCTCGCGGGGCTCAGGACCCCGCAGGTCGCGGATGACCAGCTCGAGCCCCGGCACGATGAACGAGGTCTGCCGGGCCCGGGTCACCAGCTCCTCGAAGACGAAGGCGGCGTCCTTGGTGAAGATCTGGCGGTCCGGCCAGAACCGGTGCCGGGTGCCGGTCACCCCCTTCGCCACCCGCTTGCCCTTGTGCAGCCCCGACTGCGGCGTGAAGGCGTCGTTCGGCTTCTCTCCCTCGAAGACGCCGGGCACCCCCCGCCGGAACGACATCCGCTGCGTGGTCGGGGAGCGGTCCACCTCGACGTCGAGCCGAGCCGACAGCGCGTTGACCACCGAGGCGCCGACCCCGTGCAGCCCGCCGGTGGCGTTGTAGGAGCCACCGCCGAACTTGCCGCCCGCGTGCAGCTTGGTGAAGACGACCTCGACACCGGAGAGCCCGGTCTTCGGCTCCTTGTCGACCGGGATCCCCCGACCGTCGTCGTGCACCTCGGCGGAGCCGTCAGGGTGCAGGGTGACGTCGATCGTCGTGCAGAATCCGGCCAGCGCCTCGTCGACCGAGTTGTCGATGATCTCCCACAGGCAGTGCATCAGCCCTCGGGTGTCGGTGGAGCCGATGTACATGCCCGGGCGCTTCCGCACCGCCTCGAGCCCCTCGAGGACCAGAAGGTGCTGGGCGTTGTAGGTGTTGTCGATGATCGCCTCCGGGGAGCGCTGGTCGATGCCGCTGCAATCTACCTCCGCGGTCCCCCACGTCGGTCGCCGCCACGCCTGCCACGTGCCCGCACCGCGCCTGCACCCGCAGCGGAACGCCCGGCGCCGTGCGTGATTCCCCCGCCCCTGGGTATAGATCTCGATGCGATACCAAAATCCACAGTTCGGGCGGGTTGCTGCCGATCAGACGTCGACGGGGTACAGACTGATCGAACCCATCCGACCGGACGCCGTGGCCGAACAACGTTGTGAGATGACTCACCGGCATCTCAGCCAGAGAACATCCCATCGCGGGAAGCAGCCGCCGTGTTTGGATTGTTGAGTCGATGAGCGAGGTTCGGGAACTATCCGCGTCTCCCGCACGTCCCTCTTCACGACAGGAAGGAAGGCCACCGTGACGACTGCCGTTGCCACCAGCCCTTTGACCGCGAGCGACCGCTGTGACCGCTGCGGCGCGCAGGCCTATCTCCGGGTGCACCTGGCCACCGGTGGCGAGCTGCTCTTCTGCGCGCACCACGCCCGCGAGCACGGCGAGAAGCTCCGCACCATCGCGGTCAACGTGCACGACGAGACCAACAAGCTCCTCGACCCCCCGACGACCGACTGAGTCCGCGTGACTCCGCGGCGCCCTGACTGACGCCGCCCCGACATCCGTGAGGCCCCGGCAACGCCGGGGCCTCGCGTGCTCTGAGAGGGTGTTCGCGTGACCACCCCCGACCTGTTGGCCGGCCTCGCCATCGCCGTGGGTCTCGTGGGAATCGTCGTCCCCTTCCTGCCCGGCACCCTGCTCGTCGCAGCCGGCGTGCTCGGCTGGGCGGTGGCCACGGGCGAGCCGCTCGGCTGGGTCCTCGCCGGCGCCGCACTGGCGGTCCTGGCGCTGGGGACGATCGTGAAGTACGCCGTTCCCGGGCGAGGGCTCAGGGCGGCCGGCGTGCCGAACCGCACCCTCGTCCTCGGGGCGGTCCTCGGGGTCGTCGGAATCTTCGTGATCCCCGTCGTCGGGCTGCTCGTCGGGTTCGTCGCCGGGGTGTACCTCGCCGAGGTGCAACGGCTCGGCCGGACCGCCGCCTGGCCGGCGACCAAGGCGGCACTGCGCGCGGTCGGTCTGTCGATCCTGATCGAGATCGCGGCCGCCCTGGTCGCGACGGCGCTCTGGCTGACCGCTGCCGTGACGGTCTGATGGGGGTCGTGCTCGCCCTCGGGTCGGCGCTCGCCTACGGCCTGTCGGACTTCGTGGGTGGTCTGGTCAGCAGACGCACGTCCGCATGGGCGGTCGCCGTCCTCGTCCAGGTGTCGGCGGCGCTCAGCACGGCTGTGTACGCGCTCGCCCGGGGCGGGTCGCCCGGAGCCGCGGACCTGCTGTGGGCGGCGCTGGCAGGCGTCGGCTCGGGGGTCGGGGTGGGGTTCCTGTTCCGCGGCTTCTCGTCCGGGCGGATGAGCGTGGTGGCCCCCCTGTCCGCGGTGGGGGCGGCGCTCGTGCCCGTGCTCATCGGGCTTGCCACCGGTGAGCGTCCCGGGGTCCTCGTCACCCTGGCGATCCTGGCGGCGTTCCCTGGAATCTGGCTGGTCGCCTCCGGCGAGGACCAGCCGGTGCCGGACAGCCTGCACCCGGGACCGGCCTCCTCTCCCCCGCCGCCCGGCGGCACCGGTGTGCTCGACGGCGTCCTCGCCGGGCTGGGGTTCGGGGTCATGTTCGCCTCCCTCGGGCAGGTCCCGGAGGCCGCCGGGATGTGGCCCCTCGCACTCTCCCAGGCCGTCTCGGCGGTCGTCGCCGCCGCGCTGGCCACCGGCCTCGGCGCTGCCTGGCTCCCGACCCGCAACGCCTGGCGCGCCCTGCCCGCCGGGCCGCTGTCGGCGGTCGCCGTCGTGTGCTTCCAGCTGGCGGTGCAGACCGGGCTGCTCACCGTCTCGGCGGTGCTGGCCTCGCTCTACCCCGCCGCGACCATCCTGCTGGCGATGGCGGTGCTGCGCGAGCGAGTCCACCGCGTGCAGGGCATCGGGCTCGTGCTCTGCGGTGCGACGGTCGTTCTGGTCACGCTCGGCTGAGCCGCGACCGGAGGCGGTGCAGATGAACCAAAACCCCTCGCCGGGCGACGCCAGGTCCTAGCCTGGGATCGTCGGATGTCGGGAAGGGGTCGTGGTGCAGGACCGCAGCTCGTTCCACCGACGGCTCGTCGAGACCTCGCGCGACGGTATCTGGGCCTTCGACCTCGCCGGCCGGACCCAGTACACCAACCAGCGCGCGGCCGAGCTCCTCGGCCGCACCGAGCCGGAGATGCAAGGGGTCGACGTCGTCGACGTCCTCGACGAGGTCGGCAGGGAACAGTTCCGTCGCCACCTCGACCAGGTCGCCCGAGATGGCGCCAACACCGACGACGCCGAGTGCTCCTACCTCCGTGCCGACGGCAGCCGCGTGCGGCTCGTGGTCAGCGAGCACGTGATCCGCGACGACGACGGCGAGATCGCCTCGGTCGTGCACCGCCTGTCCGACGACGAGAACCGCCGTGCCCTGCTCACCGCGCTGGAGCGCAGCAACGAACAGCTCGCCGAAGCCCAGGCGATCGCCGGCGTGGGGAGCTGGGAGGTCGACCTGGCCACCGGCGCGCTGAGCTGGTCCTCGCAGCTCTACGAGATGTTCGGCACCGACCCCGGGCAGTTCACCCCCACCCCCGACGGGTTCTTCGCCCTGGCTGCGCCGGTCCACCACGAGGTCATCGTGGAAGGGTTCGAGCGGTGCGTCGCCGGCGACGGAGGAACGTTCGACTTCCAGGTGCGCCGTCCGGACGGACAGCTGCGCTGGATGCGCGGACGTGGTCGCGCCACCGGCTGGACCGACGGGGTTCCCCACCGCGTCGGCGGCACCGTGCAGGACATCACCGACCTCAAGCAGGCCGAGCTGAGGCTGCTCGACGCGGTCGTGCTCAACATGATGATGCAGGCGCTCGCGAGCGCCGCCAACGAGGCGGAGAACGTCGTCGAGGCGCTGCGGGTCAGCCGTGAGCAGCTGCTCTCGCACGACGACTGGAGCCGCGGGGTCGCCTTCCAGGTGACCCTCGACGAGCAGGGGGTGCGGCTCGAGCCGATCCTCCTCGACCACGACCGCCCCGACCTCGCGCCGACCAGCCTGGAGCGCGACGTCGCCGAGCGCGCCCTCCTGGTGCGACGCACCGTCTTCGAGGAGGAGGCCCAGCCCGACGCCCCGCTGATGGGGTTCCTCGTCACCCACGACGGCGACCCGGTGATCGTGGTCGTGGCCACGGCGCGCTCACGGTTCGTGCGCCACAACATGCTCCGATCGGCGGCCGAGCAGACGGCGGACCAGCTGAGCCGCGTCGTCGAACGCGAGCGGGCCGCGGAGCAGCTCGCCGCCGCCCGCGACGCCGCCATGGAGGCCTCCCGGCTGAAGTCGGAGTTCCTCACGACGATGAGCCACGAGATCCGCACCCCGATGAACGGCGTGATCGGGCTCAACGACCTCCTGCTGCGCACGCCGCTCACCTCCGACCAGCTGCGGCTGGCCCAAGGGGTCCAGGTGGCAGGTCGCGCGCTGATCGCGGTCATCAACGACATCCTCGACTTCTCGAAGATCGAGGCCGGCGGCCTCGAGCTGGAGTCGGTCGAGTTCGAGGTGCGGCCGCTCTTCGAGCACGTCAGGTCGATCCTCCTCGAGGCAGCCCGAGCCAAGGGGATCGACCTCCTCGTCGACGTCGACGCCGCGGTCCCGGCCTGGCTGGTGGGGGACCCGCACCGGCTGTCCCAGGTCGTCTCCAACCTCGCCTCGAACGCCGTCAAGTTCACCGAGACCGGCCACGTCCGGATCTCGGTCTCGCTGGTCACCGACGGAGACGGTCTCGGACTGCGCACCGAGGTCGTCGACACGGGCATCGGGATCGCCGGTGACCTCGGCCGACTCTTCGAGCCGTTCCGCCAGGCCGACGCCTCCACGACGCGCACGTTCGGCGGCACCGGCCTGGGGCTGGCGATCTCGCACCAGCTCGTGAGCGCCCTGGGCGGTGACATCGGCGTGACCAGCGAGCCCGGGACCGGCAGCGCCTTCTGGTTCACCGGCCGGTTCAAGGCCGCCTCCGAGCACCGACCGCGCCGGGTCCGGGACGTGGCACCCGGCCCGTCCCCACGGACGCGGTCGCTGGGACACGTGCTGGTCGCCGAGGACAACGACGTGAACCAGCTCGTCGCGCTCGGCTGGCTGGACGCCCTCGGGTTCACCGCCGACATCGCCACCGACGGCGAGGAGGCGGTCGCCAAGGCGACCACCACGGCGTACGACCTCGTCCTGATGGACCTGCAGATGCCGGGCACCGACGGGTTCACCGCGACTCGGACGATCCGAGCCGCCGAGACCGGCGGTCGCCGGGTGCCGATCATCGCGATGACGGCCTCCGCCGTCGACGGCGAGCGGGACAAGTGCCTGGAGGCGGGGATGGACGACTTCCTGACCAAGCCGGTGGACGGGGAGAGGCTCGAGGCAGTCCTCCGCGCCTACACCGGTGGCGTCGGAACGTCCGCCGACCCGGTCCCCGAGCTCATCGACCTCGGTCGGCTCACCGAGCTCGACGGCATGGGCGAACGGGCCGTCGCGCTCGTGGACCGAGCCGTGCAGAACTTCGTCGCCGGCCTTCCGGCCACCCTCGACTCGCTGCGGTCCTCAGTCCGCTCCTCGGACGTGGCCGAGGTCCGGCACCTCGCCCACAAGCTGCGAGGCAGCGCTCTGACGCTGGGCGCCATGCGGGTCGCCGCCGTCGCCGAGAGGCTCGAGGATCTGGCCGACGACGGCACCGTCGACGGCGCCGAGCTCCTCGTCGACCGGCTCGGTGCCGCAGGTTCGGAGGCGTGCGACGCACTGGTGCTCCACCGGTTCGGGCAGGCCGCAGCGAGCTAGGAGCCTGCCAGCGGCTCAGGCGGCTCAAGCGCGGCTGTAGATGAAGCTCGTCACGACGCCGGCAAGCAGCATGGCGAAGATCACCGCGAGGATGATCCGGGCCACGCTCATGACCGGAGGGCCAGACGGCACCCCGGCCTTCGCATGCTGGGGTGCCGTGCGGGTGCGCTGCTCGGGGATCCGGCCGGCCCGGCGTGGCTCGGGGTGGTCGGGGTGGTCGGGATGGTCCAGGTGGTCGTTGCGGCCTGCATGGGGTGCGCGTGCGGGCGGGAGGTTCGCTCCTCGTCCATCAACCCAAAGTAAACGCTTTCCGGCGTCCCGCCTAGGGGCCGGGCCGACTCCTTGCCGGTCAGTCCAGGTAGTCGCGGAGCACCTGGGAGCGGCTGGGGTGCCGAAGCTTCGACATCGTCTTCGACTCGATCTGACGGATCCGCTCACGGGTGACGCCGTAGACCTTGCCGATCTCGTCCAGCGTCTTCGGCTGGCCGTCGGTGAGCCCGAACCGCATCGAGACGACGCCGGCCTCACGCTCGGACAGCGTGTCGAGCACGGCGTGGAGCTGCTCCTGGAGCAAGGTGAACGAGACGGCGTCGGCCGGCACGATCGCCTCGGAGTCCTCGATCAGGTCGCCGAACTCGCTGTCGCCGTCCTCGCCGAGCGGGGTGTGCAGCGAGATCGGCTCACGGCCGTACTTCTGCACCTCGATGACCTTCTCCGGGGTCATGTCGAGCTCCTTGGCGAGCTCCTCCGGGGTGGGCTCGCGCCCGAGGTCCTGGAGCATCTGCCGCTGCACACGGGCCAGCTTGTTGATGACCTCGACCATGTGGACCGGGATCCGGATCGTGCGGGCCTGGTCGGCCATCGCCCGGGTGATCGCCTGGCGGATCCACCAGGTGGCGTAGGTGGAGAACTTGTAGCCCTTGGTGTAGTCGAACTTCTCCACGGCGCGGATCAGCCCGAGGTTCCCCTCCTGGATGAGGTCGAGGAAGAGCATCCCGCGGCCCGTGTAGCGCTTGGCGAGCGAGACGACGAGACGGAGGTTCGCCTCGAGAAGGTGGTTCTTCGCCCGGCGGCCGTCCTCGGAGATCCACTCGAGCTCCTCGAGGACCTTCGCCGAGATCTTGCCGCCCTTGGCCAGCTTCTCCTCCGAGAACAGGCCGGCCTCGATCCGCTTGGCGAGCTCGACCTCCATCTCGGCGTTGAGCAGGGGCACCTTGCCGATCTGCTTGAGGTAGTCCTTCACCGGGTCCGCCGTGGCACCCGCGACCATGACCTGCTGGATCGGCTCGTCGGTGTCGTCGGCGGCGGAGATGACGAACCCCTTGCTCTCGTCCTCCTCCTCCTTCAACGTCGGGTCCTGGGCGACGTCCTTCTCGAAGACCTCGTCCGGGATGTCGGGGAGGACCTTCTTGCCGTCGGGTCCGACCGCGGCCGGCTCGACCGGAACCTCGGCCGAGGGCTCGCCGGCCTTCTTCGCGGCCCTCTTCGCCGGGGCCTTCTTGGCCGGGGCCTTCTTCGCCGGTGTGTCCGCGGTCTCGAGGTCACCCTCGTCCGCGGCAGCGTCCTTCTTCGCGGGCGTCTTCTTCGCCGCCGCCTTCTTGGCGCTCGAGGAGGTCACCTTCTTCGCCGTCGACGTGGCGGCCGCCACCCGCTTGTGGCTCGTGTCGGCGGCGGCCACGGAGACCGAGACCCCCTCCGCGCTGAGCAGCTTGAGCAGCGCACGCAGGTGCTGCGGGGAGATGCCTGCGGACTCGGCCGTCTGGCGCACGGCCTCGGCCGAGACCTCGCCGATCGCCTTGCCGAGGGTGACCAGGGCGACCACGTCGGGATGCGCCAGAGCTTCTGCGGACAGCTTGCGGGACGTGCTCGAAGACACGAACTACCTCTCGTCCAAGGGATGCGGGGCGCGGCAAAGCCCGTAGTCGTCAAGTGCCGCAAAGGCCATTGTGGCACGCCGCGAGTGGTTTCCAAGGAGGACCCCGGAACCTCAGCCCGACCGCGCCGCGGCCTTCTTCTCCTTCTTGAAGGCTCGGACGCGCTCGAGGGACGGCGCGTCCACCACGTCGGCCACCGAGCGGAAGGACCCCGGCTCGCTGTAGTCGCCGGCCGCCTGCTGCCACCCCTCGGGCCGGACCCCGAGCTGCTTGCCGAGCAGGGCGAGGAAGATCTGCGACTTCTGCTTCCCGAACCCGGGGAGGGCCTGCAGCCGCGCCAGGAGCTCCTGCCCCGTCGATGCCTCCTGCCACAGCCGGGCGGTGTCGCCGTCGTACTCCTGCACGACGTGCGCGGCGAGCGCCTGGACGCGGGCCGCCATCGAGCCGGGGAAGCGGTGCACCGCCGGGGGGACCGCGCAGAGCGCGGCGAACTCCTCCGGGTCGGCGGCCGCGACCGCCTCCGGGTCGAGCGTGCCGAACCGGTCGAGGATCTTCGCGGGTCCGGCGAACGCGCGCTCCATCGGGAACTGCTGGTCGAGGAGCATCCCGGCGAGGAGGGCGAACGGGCTGGCGCTCAGCACCTCGTCCGCGTGCCCGTCCTGGGCGATCTGGAGAGCCATCCCCCATCCTGCCCGAGCGCCTGCCCGAGCGCCCGTCCGAGCGGTCGCCGAGGCTCCCGGCGGCGCCGCGAGGATCGCCGTGAACGGTGCTGTGGAGGACGAGCCGCCGGGCGCCGCCGTTCGGCACACTTGCTCACCATGGCCCACCCCCGCGACGAGCGCACCGAGGTCGATGCGGCCTTCCGGCTCGAGGTCGGCCGGCTCCGCGCCCGCGACCAGCGGCGCACCTTTCCCGCCGAGCTCCGGCTCGGCCGGCCGGACGGGCCCAGCGTCCCGCTCGAGCTGCCCGCCGCCGACGCCGGTCTGCGGCTCGATCTCGTCGGCGCCCTGCTCGACCGCTGGCGCGCCGAGCACGGCGGTGCGGCGTTCGGCTGGGTGCTCCGCCCCGGCGCGCCCGTGCTGCACGACCAGGACGTCGCCTGGTACGCCGCGACCGTGCGGGCGTTCGGCGCGCTCGGCAGCACTCCGGAGGGGTTCCGGTCGGTGACGAAGACCGGCTGGCTGGACGTGGTCACCGGGGAACGACGCGTGTGGAAGCGGCTGCGGCTCGACCGGGGCGGCCGGGCGACCGACGACCTGGGAGTGACCCTCACTCCCAGGTGTGCACCGGGCTGTTGTCGTGCATCAGCTGCCGGTAGTCGCCGAGCACCCGGCGCAGCACCTCGTGGCGGGTCCCCTCACCGGAGCGGGCGTGGACCTGGTCGACGAACCAGGAGGCTCCGTTCCGGCCGGTCAGGCACCGCTGCTCGATGATGCCGAGGAGGTGGCCGGCCTCCTCGCCGGAGACCCCCCACCGCTCCAGCCCCGTGGCGGCCAGCGGCAGCAGCCGGCGTACGACGAGCTCGTTCGCCGGCACCTGACCGACACCCGGCCAGTAGACCTGCGCCTCGATGCCCGCCTGCGCGGCGGCGTGGAAGTTCTCCTCCGCCGCCGGGAACGACATCTGCGACCAGACCGGTCGCTCCTGCTCGGCGAGCGCCCGGACGAGGCCGAAGTAGAAGGCGGCGTTGGCCATCGTGTCGGTCACGGTCGGTCCCGCCGGCAGCACCCGGTTCTCCACCCGCACGTGCGGCACCCCGTCCACGACGGCGTAGATCGGGCGGTTCCACCGGTAGACCGTGCCGTTGTGCAGCCGCAGCTCGTCGAGGGTGGGAGTGCCGCCGCTCTCGTGGACCGCCATCGGGTCCTCGTCGGAGGTGACCGGGAGCAGCGCGGAGAAGTAGCGGGCGTTCTCCTCGAAGAGGTCGAAGATCGAGGTGATCCACCGCTCTCCGAACCACACCCGGGGGCGCACGCCCTGCGCCTTCAGCTCCTCGCCCCGGGTGTCGGTGGCCTGCTCGAACAGCGCGATCCTGGTCTCGCGCCACAGCTCCTTGCCCAGGAGGTAGGGCGAGTTCGCGCCGACCGCCAGCTGGAGGCTGCTGATCGCCTGCGAGGCGTTCCAGTAGGCCGGGAACTCCTCGGGGCTGACCTGGACGTGGAGCTGGGTGCTCGTGCAGGCCGCCTCGGGCGCGATCGAGTCGGTGGTGACGCGGAGCCGCTCGGGCCCGCGGATGTCGAGCGCGAGGTCCTCGCCGCGGGCGGCGAGGATCTCGTCGCTGAGGAGCTGGTAGCGGGGGTTGGCGCTCAGCACCTCGCGGGTGAAGTGCGCCTCGGTGATCGTCGGCAGGATGCCGATCATCACCAGGTGGGCGCCCACCTCGTTCGCCGCCTTCTCGGCGGCGTTGAGACTGTTGCGGACGCCGTCGCCGAACGCCGACACCCCGTGCTCGGGGAGCCGCTTGGGGGCGACGTTGATCTCCAGGTTGAACCGGCCCAGCTCGGTCTGGAAGTCGGGGTCGCCCGAGCGCCTCGAGCACCTCCATGTTCCGCATGGCGGGCTCCTCGTCGTCGTCGACGAGGTTCAGCTCGATCTCCAGGCCGGTCTGCGGGTCCTCGGTGTCGAAGCGCGAGTCGACCAGCATCCGTTCGAGGACGTCGAGGCACGCCCGCACCTTCATCCGGTAGCGGGTGCGGTCATCCCGCGAGAACGATTGCTGTTCGACTTCCTCGCCCATGGAGACACCATAGGGACCCGGGGGTGCCACCGACAGCCCATGCGCCCCGAGCGGAGGTCTGCGGACCGGGGTCGGCGCCCCACGGCAGGTCGTCAGCCGGCGCCGAGCCCGTGCGCCGCCTTGTCCATCGGTCGCCAGGCCGACGGGGGCACCGCGCCCTCGAGCGCCTGCGCGACGAGCCGGGCCAGCGTGTGGTCGGGGTCCGAGCCGAGGGCCCGGTCGACCGCACACCACGCGAGCGCCCCGTCGCCGGAGAGCCAGGCCGCGAAGGCGAGGAGGCCGGCGGCCGGTGCGACCAGCTCCTCCGGGCTGCGCCGCACCAGGTCCCGCCAGACCCGCACGTGGGCGTCGGCCTCCTCGCGGGTGATCGCGCACCACGCCACGTCCCGGACCTCCTGCCGTGCGACCGCCCGCAGCACCCGCGCCACGTCCTCGGGGGCCAACCGGCCGGGAGCGTCCAGCCGTCGGGTGACCGTCTCGGTCAGCCACGCCGCCTCGGCCGCGAGCAGCCGTCGGGGGGCGCGTTCGTCGAGCGGCTCGAGGCGGCCGTGGGCGTCGAGCACCTCCTCCACCTCGTCCGGGTCGGTGGCGGCCAGCGAGTCCGCGAGCTCCGAGCGGTTGCGGAAGGTGACCCGGCCGTCGAGGACGGCCCGCGTGCTCAGCTCGTGGTCACGGATGTCGTAGGGCACGCCGACCAGGCTGCGCGGGTCGAGGTGGTCGAGCCCGAGTGGGTACCAGCGCCGACCGTCCGCCCGCAGGCACACCAGGCACCCGACGCCGCCGGCGCCCAGGGCGTCGACGAGGAGCTCGGTGGCGTCCTCGGCCAGGCACTCGTCGTCGGTGTAGACCACGACCATCGCCCGTCAGCGCCTGGTCAGCGCGGTTGCGTCTGGCCGCCACCACGAGCGGGGCGACCACGTCCGGCAGCGCCGCCGGGTCCTCGGGAAGGTCGATCCGGGCGTGGAAGGGGGCGCGGTCCCGGCCGATCGTGACGAGCACCAGGGAGTCCTCGGGCACGAAGCCCAACGTGTAGGGGATGAGGGCGAGCAGGTCGGCCTCGGTGCGGAGGGTGATGGGTGGACGGCTCATGCCCGGGAACCTGCCGTCGCCGCGTGCTCGGCGCTCGGCGGCGTCCTGCGGCTGTGGAGTGGCGAGGGGTTGCCCTGGCTGGGGTCCGCATCCGGTGCGGCGGCGTCACCGGCGGGGCAGGTGGTGCGGGGGGTCATGATGGCCCGGTGCGCACCGAGCCGACGATCCTCCACGTCGACCTCGATGCGTTCTTCGCCGCCGTGGAGCAGCGGGACAAGCCGTCGCTGCGTGGCAAGCCGGTCGTCGTCGGCGGGGTCGGTGGCCGCGGCGTGGTCGCCACCGCGTCGTACGAGGCGCGGGTCTTCGGGGTCCGGTCGGCGATGTCGACGCGGGAGGCGCGGTCCCGCTGCCCGCACGCGGCGTACCTCAGCGGGCGGCACCATGTGTACCGCCGCACCAGTGAGGCGGTCATGGCGGAGCTGCGGCTGCTGTCCCCCCTGGTGGAGCCGCTGTCCCTCGACGAGGCGTTCGTCGACCTGGCCGCGGCCGAGCTCCCCGACCACTCGGTCGCCACCGTCACCGCAGTGGCCGAGCGGCTCAAGGAGCGGGTGCAGGACGTCACCGGAGGGCTCACCGGCTCCGTCGGCGTCGGCACCTCGAAGCTCATCGCGAAGATCGCCAGCGACCTGCGCAAGCCCGACGGCCTCGTCGTGATCGCCCCCGGCACCGAGCAGGAGCTCCTCGACCCGCTGCCGGTCACCACCATCCCCGGCGTCGGACCGGCGACCGCCGAGCGGCTGCGACGGGTCGGCGTCACCACGGTGGCCGACCTCGGTCGCCGTCTCCGAGGAGGAGCTCGTGCGGCTGGTCGGGGTGGCGCACGGCCACGGGTTGTTCCGCCTGGCCCGGGCCGACGACGACCGCACCGTGGTCGCGGAGCGGGAGGCGAAGTCGGTCAGCGTGGAGGACACCTACGACATCGACCTCGTCGACCGCCGGCTCCTCGAGGGGCTCCTCGAGCGGCAGGCCCAGAAGGTCGCCGCGCGGCTCCGCTCGGCCCGGCTGTCGGGACGCACCGTCACGGTCAAGGTGCGGCTCCACGACTTCACGACGCACACCCGGTCGACCACGCTGACGGCGCCGACCGACCAGGGAGCGGTGATCTCCCGGCTCGCGCGGACGCTGCTGGCGGAGGTCGACACCCTCGACGGGGTGCGGCTGCTGGGCGTGGGCGTCTCAGGGCTCGCGGACTGGATCCAGGAGGACCTCTTCGCCGAGGACGGAGGAGGAGCCCGCCGACGTGGTGCCCGAGGCAGACCTCGACCGGTTCGTGCGTCGCCGCGGCTGGCAGCCCGGCATGGACGTCGTCCACACCGACCACGGTCGCGGCTGGGTCTGGGGGTCCGGGGTCGGCCGGGTCACGGTCCGGTTCGAGACCGCCGAGACCGGGCCGGGCCCGGTCCGCACGTTCCGCGCCGACGACCCCGCGCTCAGCGCCCTCCCGCTCGCCCAGGACGAGGGACAGCCGCTCGGGACGGACGCGGAACCTGACCTCGTCGCCCGGGCGCAGCTGCGCGCAGTGGTCGAGGTCCGCCGGCTCGACGACGCCGACGACCGGGTAGCCACCGGTGGTGGGGTGGTCCCGGAGGAAGACCAGCGGCTGTCCGTCGGCCGGCACCTGGACCGCCCCCAGCACGAGCCCCTCGCTGGGCAGCTCCTCCTGGCGGACCCGGGCCAGGCCCGGCCCCGCGAGCCGCAGGGCGACCCGGTCGGAGTCGGGCTGGACCCGCCAGGTGCTCCGGACCAGCGCGTCGAGTCGCCTCCGGTGCGAACCAGTCGCAGCGGTGCCCGCGCCGCCAGGCCAGCCGGGCGCCGCTCCCGTACGGCGACGGAGTCGCCTCCGCGGCCGACGGGACGCCGTGCGGCCGGCCCACCGGCAGAAGGTCGCCGGCGGCGACCGGCGCGGGGCCGGTCCCGGACAGGGTGTCGGAGGATCGGGACCCCAGCACCCGGCGCACCTCGACCCCGCCGGCCACCGCCACGTAGCAGCGCACCCCGCTGGTCGCGCGGCCGAGCGTGAGCACCTGGCCGGCGGCAGCGGACACCGCGGCCCCGTGGCCCACCGGCCGACCGTCGAGCCGCAGGTCGCACGGCGCGCCGGTCACCGCGAGCGTCAGGGCCGTCGTCGGCTCGACCACGAGCCCGCCGAGGAGGCACTCGAGCACCGCGGCGTCCTCGGGGTTGCCGACGAGCCGGTTGGCCAGCGTGGCCGCGCGCTCGTCGAGCCAGCCCGAGCGAGGGACGCCGAGGTGGGCGAGGCCGGGTCGGCCGGCATCCTCGACGAGGGTGCGGGGTCCCGGCTCCAGCACCCGCAGCGCCCGCCGGCGGCCGTCCGCAGCGGTCACGGTCCGACCGCCACGAACCGGACCCGGGTCCCCGGCGCCAGGGTCGCCGGCGGGTCCGCCGCGGGGTCCCAGAGGCCGAGGTCCGTGCGCCCGAGCAGCCGCCAGCCGCCCGGCGAGGCCGTCGGGTAGACGCCGGTGAACCCACCCGCCACCGCCACCGACCCCGCCGGCACCCGCGCCCGCGGCCGGTCGAGGCGGGGCACCTCCAGCCCGGCCGGCAGACCGGTGCAGTAGGCGAACCCCGGCACGAACCCGCAGAAGGCCACGACGTGGTCGGCGCCGGTGTGCGTGGCGACCACCTCGTCGGTGGTCATCCCCCACAGCCGCGCGACGTCGTCGAGATCCTCACCGTCGTACGTCGTGGGCACCTCGACGAGCCGGCCGGACCGCGCCGGCGGCGGCAGCCCGGCCGGGTCGAGGGAGAGCAGGAACGCCCGGACGGCCTCGAGGTCGGCGACGCCGTCGAGGAGGACCGTGCGGGCGCCCGGCACCAGGTCGGTGACGCCGAGCTCCGCAGCACGCGCGGCGGCGTACACCGCCAGCGCCTCCTGCGGCGAGGCGACCTCCACCAGCAGAGCGGTGGCTCCGACCTCCAGCACACGCGGCGGGCTCATCCGAACGGCCTCAGCTCGAAGCCGGCCGCCGTCAACGCGGCCCGGACCGCTCTGGCGGCGGCCACCGCGTGCGGGCCGTCACCGTGGACGCAGACGGAGTCGACCGAGGCGGCCAGCCCGACGGCACGCCGGGCGATCTCGTCGGGGTCGGTCACCAGCGCACCGGGCTCCCCGCGCGGCAGCAGCCGTGGCCCGCGCGGGGTCTCGACGTACCCGCGGTCGGGGAACCCCTCGTGGCGGACCGGGCGACCCGCCGCCGCAGCCAGCTCGAGGATCCGCCCACCCGGCAGCCCCAGCACCGGCAGGTCGCCGGAGCCGGCGAGCACCGCCGCCGCCTGCTCCTCGTCGTCGACGACCCGGTTGTAGAGGGCGCCGTGCGGCTTGACGTAGGACACCCGCGTGCCGGCGGCCACGGCGATGTCGGCCAGCGTCCGCACCTGCTCCTCGACCTGGGCGGCGAGCGTGCCGGAGGGCACGTCGAGCGGCCGCCGGCCGAACCCCTCGCGGTCGCGGTAGGAGACCTGGGCGCCGACGCTCACCCCGCGCGCGGCGGCACCGTCGCAGACCGAGCGCATCACCGCGGGGCTGCCCGCGTGGAACCCGCAGGCGACGTTCGCCGAGGTCACCACCGCGAGCAGGCCGGCGTCGTCGGTCACCTCCTCCCCGAGGTCCGCGTTGAGGTCGACCACCTTCGCCGGACTCACCGTCATGGTCGGATTCTCCACCCGTATCGTCATGCCCATGTCCTCGACTCCCCCCGCTCCGCCGGTCGCCGCCCGCGTGCCCCACGAGCGCACCCACCACGGCGACACCTTCGTCGACGACTACGAGTGGCTCCGCGACAAGGAGTCCGCCGACACGCTCGCCTACCTGGAGGCCGAGAACCGCTACACCGAGGCGCGGACCGGCCACCTCGACCAGCTCCGCGAACGGCTCTTCGAGGAGATCCGGAGCCGCACGCTCGGAGACCGACCTGTCCGTCCCGGTGCGGATCAGGGGGCACTGGTACTACGCGCGGACGCTGGAGGGCAAGCAGTACGGCCTCAGCTGCCGCCGCCCGGTCACCGACCCGGACGAGTGGACGCCGCCTCGGCTCGAGGCCGGCGAGCCGCCCGCGGAGGAGGAGGTGCTGATCGACGCCAACGCGCTGGCCGAGGGCCACGACTTCTTCTCGCTCGGCGCCAGCTCGGTCAGCCCCGACGGACGGCTCCTCGCCTTCAGCACCGACACCACGGGCGACGAGCGGTTCCTGCTCCAGGTCAAGGACATCGGCACCGGCGAGCTCCTTCCCGACCAGGTGCCCGACACGTCGTACGGCGTCACCTGGGACCTGACGGGCACCCACCTCTTCTACACGACCGTGGACGAGGCCTGGCGCCCGCACAAGATCTGGCGGCACCGGCTCGGCACCGACCCGGCCGAGGACGTGGTCGTCCACCACGAGACCGACGAGCGGTTCTGGGTCTCGGTCGGCCGCACCCGCAGCGACCGGTTCCTCGTCATCGGCTGCGGCAGCAAGGTCACCAGCGAGTACCACGTGCTCGACGCCGACGACCCGACCGGCGAGTTCCGGGTGGTCGCCCCGCGCCGTCAGGGCGTCGAGTACGGCGTCGAGCACGCTGTCATCGCGGGCCAGGACGTCTTCCTCGTGCTGCACAACGACGGCGCCGAGAACTTCGAGGTCGCCACGCCCCCGTCGACGGCGACCAGCCACGAGCAGTGGCAGCCCCTGCTCCCGCACGACCCGGCGGTCCGGCTGGAGGACGTCGACGCGTTCGCCGACCCACCTCGTGGTGAGCCAGCGCAGCGACGGGCTCACCCAGCTCCGGGTGCTGCCGCTCGACGCGGACGGGCGTCGCCGAGGACGAGGTGCTGGCGATGGAGCACCCCATCTACACCGTCGGCGTGGCCGGCAACCCCGAGTTCGCACCAGCCGACGCTCCGGTTCGGCTACACCACGATGGCCACGCCGAGCGCCGTCCACCAGCTCGACCTGCGCACCGGCGAGCGGACCCTGCTCAAGGAGACGCCCGTGCTCGGCGACTTCGACCCGACCGCCTACGAGCAGCACCGCGAGTGGGCGATCGCCGACGACGGCACCCAGGTGCCGATCTCGATCGTGGTGCCGCGGGGCACGCCGCGGGACGGCAGCGCGCCGTTCGTCCTCTACGGGTACGGCGCGTACGAGACCTCGATCGACCCCTGCTTCACGATCTCGCGGCTCTCGCTTCTCGACCGTGGCATGGGGTTCGCGATCGCCCACGTGCGCGGCGGTGGCGAGCTCGGTCGCCGCTGGTACGACGAGGGCAAGCTGCTCGCACAAGCGCAACACGTTCACCGACTTCGTCGCCTGCGCCGCGCACCTGGCCGCCACCGGCTGGACGCCGGCGGACCGCCTCGTCGCCGAGGGCGGCAGCGCCGGCGGGCTGCTGATGGGCGCGGTCGCGAACCTCGCGCCCGAGGCGTTCGCCGGCATCGTCGCCGACGTGCCGTTCGTCGACGCGCTGACCACGATCCTGGACCCGAGCCTGCCGCTCACGGTCGTGGAGTGGGAGGAGTGGGGCAACCCGCTGCGAGGACCCCGAGGTCTACGCCTACATGAAGTCCTACTCGCCGTACGAGAACGTCGCGGCCACGACGCTACCCGCCGATCCTCGCCGAGACCTCGCTCCACGACACCCGCGTGCTCTACGTCGAGCCGGCCAAGTGGGTCGCCCGGCTGCGGGCCACCGCGACCAACGGCGAGCGACGTGCTGCTCAAGACCGAGATGTCCGCCGGCCACGGTGGCGTCAGCGGCCGCTACAACGCCTGGAAGGACCGGGCGTTCAGCTACGCCTGGGTGCTGGACCGGGTCGGGCTCGCCGACGGCCGGAGGCCGGCGCCGCAGTGAGCCTGAAAGTTCCCTGAGATCAGCCAGGATCCGGCAACTTTCACGTTTCCACCTTCGTCGTACCAGGTAAGAGGACGACAGGCGGGAATCGCACTCGGGTCCAGACGTTAAGAACTCGTGGGGCGACGAACGTTGGTCGCACCCACCGTAGGAAAGGTTCTGGACGTGGCTGTTAGCACTTCGCACCAGCGGGAGATCGAAGGCCGGGACAGCGTCGGTCTGTACCTCGACGAGATCGCGCGCACCCCGCTACTCGACGCGATCACCGAGGTCGAGCTGGCCAAGACGATCGAGGCCGGGCTGCTCGCCGAGCAGCTCCTCGCCGAGGGTCGGATCGGACGCCGCAAGGGCGGCGCCCCGAAGCGCGCGACGCCAGGAGGAGCTCGAGTGGATCGCCGAGGAGGGCCGTCGCGCCGTCCAGCAGTTCATCACCGCGAACCTGCGGCTCGTGGTCTCCATCGCCCGCAAGTACGGCCGCAGCCAGATGCCGATGCTCGACCTGGTCCAGGAGGGGAACACCGGGCTGATCCGTGCGGTCGAGAAGTTCGACTACACCAAGGGGTTCAAGTTCTCGACCTACGCCACCTGGTGGGTCCGGCAGGCGATCACCCGCGGCATCGCCCAGCAGGCCCGCGTCGTCCGGCTGCCCGTCCACGTCGTCGAGGAGATCAACCAGGTCAACGCGGCCCGGCGCACGCTCGAGCGCCAGCTCGGTCACGACCCGGAGCCGGAGGAGATCGCCACCGAGCTCGGCATGGACATCGACCGGGTCATCGACCTGATGACCTGGGCCCGTGAGCACGTGAGCCTCGACACCCCCGTCGACGAGGACGGCGACACCTCGCTGGGCGACCTCATCGCCCAGGAGACGGCGCCGGGGCCGGACACCAACTTCATCGACGTGGAGTCGCGTGACCGGCTGAGCCACCTCGTGGAGCGGCTCGACGAGCGGGCAGCCGACATCATCCGCGCTCGTTACGGGCTGGTCGACGGCCGGGTCCACAAGCTGGCCGACATCGGTGCGAAGCACGGCATCTCC
Source organism: uncultured Actinomycetota bacterium (assembly GCA_963754155.1). Classification (GTDB taxonomy): domain Bacteria; phylum Actinomycetota; class Actinomycetes; order Propionibacteriales; family Nocardioidaceae; genus Marmoricola_A. The sequence continues at coordinate 57,344 of CAVWEU010000003.1, forward strand.
GCCGAGCGGGTCCGCCAGCTCGAGCGGGAGGCCCTGCAGAAGCTCCGGACCCTCGCCGACCCCGACATCGCCGCCTGACCCGTCACTCCTGCTGGGTCGAGCCGTCACTCGTGCCGGTCGAGCGTCCGCTGCGCTGGCTGCGGCCGCCGTACCGACCGGCACGAGTGACGGCTCGACCTGCGTGGTGAGCTGGCCGTAGACCTCCTCGACCCTGCGACGAAGATCGTCGAGGGTGCCCGGTGTTCTCGATGACGTACGTCGCGATGGCCCGCCGTTCCTCCCGGCCGGCCTGAGCAGCGATCCTGGCCCGGGCCTCCTCCTCGGACCAGCCCCGCTCGCGGACCGCTCGCCGTACCTGCTCCTCGGGGTCGGCGTCGACCACGAGCACGGCGTCGAAGGAGTCGGCCCGCCCTGACTCGGCGAGCAGCGGGATGTCGTGCACCACGATCGTCCCCTCGGCTGCCTCTGCCTCCAGCCGAGTGCTCTCTGCCAGCACCAGCGGGTGGATGACGCCCTCGAGCCTGCGCCTGGCACCCTCGTCGGAGAACACCAGCCGGGCGACCGCGGGACGGTCGAGCTCGCCGTCGTCGGTGAGCACACCCTCACCCAGCTCGCGTACGACGTCCGCCAGCCCGGGCGTGCCCTTCGCCACCACGTCCCGAGCGAGCCGGTCGGCGTCGATGACGACCGCGCCGAGCTCGCGCAGGATCGCCGAGACCGTGCTCTTCCCGGAGGCGACCCCGCCGGTCAGTCCCACTCGCATCTCGTTCCTTCCCCTGCGCTGCTGCCGGCTGCGAGTATCGCAGGATGACGACTGGCTCCGGTCGACCATCGACGCAGTACCTGGTCGCCTCGTCCCTCGACGGGTTCATCGCCGACGAGGACGACAACCTCGACTGGCTGCTCGCGATGCCGGGCGGGGACGACCAGGCCAACCCTTACCCTGCGTTCATCGAGCGGGTCGGCGCCCTCGCCATGGGCGCGACGACGTACGAGTGGATCTTCCGGCACGACCCCGGCTCCTGGGCGTACGGCGACCGCCCGACGTGGGTCTTCACTCACCGTCAGCTACCGACGGTCGAGGGCGGTGACGTCAGGTTCACCTCCGGCGACGTCCGCACGGAGCACGCGACCATGGTCGAGGCGGCCGGCGACCGCAACGTATGGCTGGTCGGCGGTGGAGAGCTGGTCGGCCAGTTCCTCGACGAAGACCTGCTCGACGAGATGATCGTGTCGGTCACGCCCGTGCTGCTCGGCCGGGCGCTCCCTTGCTGCCCCGCCGTCGCACGCAGCCGATGCGGCTGCTCTCGGTGACCCCGTCACCGGCGGACACGTTCGTCCACCTGCACTACACGCTCCGCTGACCAGCACCAGCACCAGCACCAGCACCAGCACCAGCGCCGGTTCGACCCGGCAGGAGCGACGGCTCGACCCGGCACGACCGACGGCTCGACGGAGGGGGTCAGGCGTCGAAGTCGACTGACACGACGTCGCCGACCGGCACCGCCTGGCAGGTGAGGACGAACCCGGCGGCGAGCTCGTCGTCCTCGAGCGCGTAGTTGCGCCGCATCGTCACCTCGCCCTCGACGACCTTGGCCCGGCAGGTCCCGCAGACCCCGCCGCGGCACGCGAACGGCACGTCGGGGCGGGACTCCTGCGCCGACTCCAGCACCGTCCGGCTCCGCGGGGCGGTGACCGAGGTGGCGCGGCCGTCCAGCGTGAAGTCGACCCGGCAGGTCTCCCCGGCCAGCACCTCGTCGGCGTGCACGACCGGCGGAGGCGGCTCGTCGACGTGGAACAGCTCGGTGCGCACCCGGTCGGAGGGCACCCCGAGCCCGGTCAGCACCTGTCGATGCTCCTCCACCATCCCGAACGGCCCGCAGAGCCAGAAGCCGTCGACGGCGGCGACCGGCACGAGCGCGCGGAGGATCGCCTGCAGCCGCGCTCCGTCCAGCCTGCCGCTGAACAGCTCCACGTCGCGGGGCTCCCGGGAGAGCACGTGCACCAGCTCGAACCGCTCCGGGAACCGGTCCTTGAGGTCGGCCAGCTCGTCGAGGAACATCGTCGAGCCGGCCCGCCGGTTGCCGTACAGGAGCGTCACCCGGGCGTCGGAGCAGCGCAGCAGCGACGCCGCGACCGAGAGCAGCGGGGTGATCCCCGATCCCGCGGCGACGAGGACGTGCCGCCCGCCCCGGTGGGGGTCGACGACAAAGCGCCCGGTCGGCGCCTGGACCTCCAGGACGTCGCCCACCGCGGCCTCGTCGACCAGCCAGCCCGAGACGACTCCCCCCGGAACGCGGCGTACGCCGATCCGGAGCGGCTCGCCGACCGCCGCGCAGATCGAGTAGCTGCGCCGGTGCTCGACACCGTCGACGGTGCGCCGGACGGTGACGTGCTCCCCCGGCCGGAAGGAGTACGGCGAGTCGGCGAACGTCACCGCCACCGCGTCGTCGCAGAGCCGGTCCAGGGCAGCGATCGTCAGCGTCCGGAAGGCGCCCCGGGCGGTCCCGGGGGCGGCGAGGACGCTCACAGCTCCTTGACCTTGTCGAACGGCTCGCCACAGGCGGAGCAGACGTGGAACGAGGTGCACGGGCTGGCGCCGAACCGCGAGACCTCGCGGGTCTCCGGGCTGGCGCACTGCGGGCAGAGTGGCGGCTCCGGCCGGGTCGTCAACGTCAGGGGCACCGGCCCCGGCGGCACGATGCCGTGACCGGCCAGCGCCTGCCGGCCCCGCTCGGTGATCCAGTCCGTCGACCACGCAGGGGCGAGGACGGTGCGGACCTCGACGTCCTCGAAGCCGGCCCGGGCCAAGGCGACCCGGACGTCGGCCCGCATCGTGGCGGTCGCCGGGCAGCCGACGTAGGTCGGCGTCAGCGTCACCACCACACGGTCGCCCTCGAGCTCGACCCCGCGAAGGACACCGAGGTCGGCCAGGGTCACCATCGGCAGCTCCGGGTCGACCACCGCGGCCACCACCTCGCGAGCGGCCTGCAGGTCCGGGCGGACGTCGGAACGCACGCTCACCACCTCCCCATCGGGTGGGCACGGGCGAGCCCCTGCATCTCCTCGAGCAGCGGCGGGAGCCAGCGGGTGTGCACGCCCCACCGTCCGGTGCGTCCGGCAGGGTGCGCCGCGACGTGCGTCTCCACGGGCGTGCTGATCCCTGCCTCCGCGAGCAGCTCCGCGATGCCGTCGTCGAGCCGGCCGGCGACCCGGCGCGCATCGGCGCCGACACCGGCCGCGGCGAGCCCGTCGGTCACCTCGTCGCCGGCGCGCAGCTCCGGGAGCAGCGGCCACAGCTGGTGCAGCGCCGCTTCAGCACGCTCACGGGAGTGCTCGGTGCCACCCGCCAGCACCACGAACCACCTGCTCGCATAGTCGCGGTGGTAGCGCAGCTCCTTGACGCCCTTCGCCGCCACGGCGGCGAGGACCGGGTCGGCCGAGCCGACGAGCTCGTCGAAGATCGCCAGCCGCCACGTCGCGAAGACCGCGACCCGGAGGACGACGTCGGCGAAGTCGGCGTGCGGGGGCTCCACCCACCACACACAGCGGAGCTCGTCCGCGTCGCGGAAGAACGCGAGCCGGTCCTCCGGAGGCACCGGCGACCCCGGGGGCAGCACCGGCACCGCCGACGGGTCGGCGGCGGCGGCGCGGGCGTAGAGGAACCGGGTCTGCCCGAGCAGGTCGAGCGCCACGTTGGCGAGCGCCACCTCCTCCTCGAGCTCCGGAGCACGGGTCGCCCACCCCGACAGTCGCTGCGCCATGACCAGCGCGTCGTCGCCGAGCATCAGGCAGTACGACGCGAGCGCGGCCGGGTCCACCCCGTCCGGCACCGCGACGTCGAGCCCGGCCAGCGGGTCGTCGAACCCGGTGCCGAACGCCCAGCGCGCGTCGCTGTCGGCCTCGACCAGCCCCCCGTAGGCGTTGTCGAGGGAGCTCTCGACCATGTGGCTGTCGTGGCTCACCAGGTCACCTCACAGGTGCGGGACATCGTCGGCGATCTCGTAGAACGTCGGGTGGCGGTAGATCTTGTCGCCGCTGGGAGCGAAGAACGAGTCCTTCTCGTCGGGACTCGACGCGGTGATGTCGGCCGAGGCCACCACCCAGATGCTCACGCCCTCGTTGCGGCGGGTGTAGACGTCACGGGCATGGCGCAGCGCCATCTCGGCGTCGGCGGCGTGGACCGACCCCACGTGCACGTGGTTGAGCCCACGCTTGCTCCGCACGAAGACCTCGTAGGGCGGCCATCCGGGGTCGACTCCCCGCTCATCCGGCACGGCGAACCTCCGCGGCGTGCTTGGCGGCGTACGCCGTCGCGGCCTCGCGCACCCACGCGCCCTCACGGTGCGCCGCCGTACGCCGGGCGATCCGCTCGTCGTTGCACGGGCCGTCCCCGCTGATCACCCGCTGCAGCTCGGTCCAGTCGGGCTCGCCGAAGTCGTGGCTCTGCCGCTCCTCGTTCCACCTCAGCTCGGGGTCCGGCAGCGTGACACCGAGCGCCTCGGCCTGCGGGACCGTCATGTCGACGAACCGCTGCCGGAGCTCGTCGTTGCTGTGCCGCTTGATCCGCCAGGCCATCGACTGGGCCGAGTTGGGGGACGCTTCGTCGGGCGGGCCGAACATCATCAGCGACGGCCACCACCACCGGTCCACCGACTCCTGCACCATCGCCCGCTGCTCGTCGGTGCCGTTCCTCATCGTCATCAGCAGCTCGTAGCCCTGTCGCTGGTGGAACGACTCCTCCTTGCACACGCGGACCATCGCCCGCGCGTAGGGCCCGTAGGAGCTGCGGCACAACGGCACCTGGTTGCAGATGGCCGCCCCGTCGACGAGCCACCCGATCGTGCCGACGTCGGCGTACGACAGCGTCGGGTAGTTGAAGATCGAGGAGTACTTCTGGCGGCGGGAGAGCAGCGCCTCGGTGAGGTCGGCGCGGTCGACGCCGAGGGTCTCGGCGGCCGAGTAGAGGTAGAGACCGTGGCCGGCCTCGTCCTGGACCTTCGCCATCAGGATCGCCTTGCGCCGCAGCGACGGGGCGCTGGCCAGCCAGCTGCCCTCGGGCTGCATCCCGATGATCTCGGAGTGAGCGTGCTGCGCGATCTGGCGGACCAGCGTGCGGCGGTACCCCTCGGGCATCCAGTCGCGGGGCTCGATCCGGTGCTCGTGCGCGATGGTGCGCTCAAAGTGCTCGCGCGCCTCGGCGTCGTCCTGCACGGCTGCCTGCACAACCACGTGGTCCCTCGTTCCCGGCGGCGGGTCCCGCGCGCCTCGTTCGACGGTGGTGACCGGCCTTGTGAGCCCAGTCACAACCATCCTAATCGGCGTCCCGCGACGCGCGAGCAGTGGGCCGGGAACGAGCGAGCGCCCGGACCGCGTGGGCCCGGGCGCTCGGTTGTGCTGCTCGTGGTGCCGGTGATGCTGGGGTGCGATTCGGCTCAGTTGCCGCCGGTGAGCTTGTCACGCAGCGCCTGCAGCGCCTCGTCGCTCGCCAGCGAGCCACCGTCCGGCTCGGCCGGAGCCTCGGAGGAGTACGACGTCGACTCGCCGGCCTCCGCCTCGGCCTTCTTCGCCTCGGCCTGCTGCTTGACGTGGGCCTCCCAGCGGTCGTGCGCCTTGGCGTACTGGTCCTCCCAGGCCGCGCGCTGCTCGTCGAACCCCTCGAGCCACTCCCCGGTCTCCGGGTCGAACCCCTCGGGGTAGATGTAGTTGCCCTGGTCGTCGTACGTCGCCGCCATGCCGTAGAGCGTCGGGTCGAACTCCTCGACCTCGGAGGCGGTGGCGGTCTCGTTGGCCTGCTTGAGCGACAGCGAGATCCGGCGACGCTCGAGGTCGATGTCGATGATCTTGACCATGACGTCGTCGTTGACCTGGACGACCTGCTCGGGGATCTCGACGTGACGCTCGGCGAGCTCGGAGATGTGGACGAGCCCCTCGATGCCCTCCTCGACCCGGACGAACGAGCCGAAGGGGACGAGCTTGGTGACCTTGCCGGGCACGATCTGCCCGATCTGGTGGGTCCGGGCGAAGTGCTGCCACGGGTCCTCCTGCGTCGCCTTCAGCGACAGGGAGACACGCTCGCGGTCCATGTCGACGTCGAGCACCTCGACGGTGACCTCGTCGCCGACCGTGACGACCTCGCTCGGGTGGTCGATGTGCTTCCACGACAGCTCGGAGACGTGGACGAGACCGTCGACGCCGCCGAGGTCCACGAACGCACCGAAGTTGACGATCGAGGAGACGACGCCCTTGCGGATCTGGCCCTTCTGGAGCTGGGTGAGGAACCCCTGGCGGACCTCGCTCTGGGTCTGCTCGAGCCAGGCGCGGCGGGAGAGGACCACGTTGTTGCGGTTCTTGTCGAGCTCGATGATCTTCGCCTCGAGCTCCTTGCCGACGTACGGCTGGAGGTCGCGGACGCGCCGCATCTCGACGAGGGAGGCGGGCAGGAAGCCGCGGAGGCCGATGTCCAGGATCAGGCCGCCCTTGACGACCTCGATGACGGTGCCGGTGACGACGCCGTCCTCCTCCTTGACCTTCTCGATCGTGCCCCAGGCGCGCTCGTACTGGGCGCGCTTCTTGGACAGGATGAGCCGGCCTTCCTTGTCCTCCTTCTGGAGGACGAGGGCCTCGACCTGGTCGCCGACCTCGACGACCTCGGAGGGGTCGACGTCGTGCTTGATGGAGAGCTCGCGGCTGGGGATGACGCCTTCGGTCTTGTAGCCGATGTCGAGCAGGACCTCGTCCCGGTCGACCTTCACGATGGTGCCCTCGACGATGTCGCCGTCGTTGAAGTACTTGATGGTCTCGTCGATAGCGGCGAGGAAGTCCTCTTCCGAACCGATGTCGTTGATCGCGATCTGCGGCGCGTCCGAAAGAGTGGGGGTGCTCGTCATAAGGAGATGGGTTCCTTGGGTGGATGTTGGTCGTGCGGGCGCACGCGAAGTCCGTTTCACTACCAGTGGAGGCGATAGCGAGCGGGAGTCACCTCTGTCCATGACCCGGGCAGACTCCACACGCACCCGACAGGATACGCGGCCGTGCGCGCCTGAGTCCAACCGGCGGGTGCGGCCGGCTTGCGGTGGCTGCCTCGAGCGCGTACAAGTCTGACGTGACGACCACCCCCGACAGCGTCCACCCGGTCCGCAGACCGGTCTCGGAGACCGACTCCCGCACCGCGAACCGACAGGACTGGGACGCCTACGCCGACGAGTACCAGACCACCCACGGGGACTTCCTCGGCGACGTCGGGTTCCTCTGGGGACCCGAGGGCCACCAGGAGGCGGAGCTCGGCGTCCTCGGCGACGTGGCGGGCAGACGGGCGCTCGAGCTGGGCAGCGGTGCCGGCCAGTGCTCCCGCTGGCTGCAGAGCCAGGGTGCGGTCGCCTTCGGGCTCGACCTCTCCGAGCGCCAGCTCGAGCACTCGCGCCGCATCGACGAGCAGACCGGGGTCCGCGTGCCCTCCGTCTGCGCGACCGCCACCGCACTCCCCTTCGCCTCGTCGTCGTTCGACCTCGTCTTCTCCTCCTTCGGCGCCCTGCAGTTCGTCGCCGACGGGTCGGTGATGGTCGGCGAGGTGGCCCGGGTGCTGCGGCCCGGCGGCACCTTCGCGTTCAGCGTGACCCACCCGATCCGGTGGTCGATGCCCGACGACGCCGGGCCCGAGGGGCTCACGGTCGTCAGCTCCTACTGGGACCGCACGCCGTACGTCGAGGAGGACGAGGACGGGACCGCGCGGTACGTCGAGCACCACCGCACGATCGGCGACTGGGTCGCCCTGCTCTCGGACGCCGGGTTCGCCCTGCGCGCCCTGCACGAGCCGCAGTGGCCCGACGGGCACGACCGCATCTGGGGAGGCTGGGGACCGCTCCGGGGCAAGCTGGTGCCGGGGACCGCGATCTTCGTCGCGGACCTGCGCTGAGCCGCGGCATCCGGGAACGACGAAGGGGCGCCGGTCGCCCGACGCCCCTTCGCTGCTGGTCAGCTCGCTCAGATGAACCTGCGGCGCAGCGCGAACACGCCCGCACCCGCTCCGAGCAGCGTCAGTCCGACGAGCCCGCGGGAGACGTTGCGTCCCCCCTCACCGTCCTCGCCCTGGATCTCGTAGCTGTACGCCGCGAGCCCGATGGCGTCCTCGGGGGCGCCCACGACCATCTTCTCCGCCTGGGCACGCTCGGCACCGGCCTCCAGCACGGCGTACATCTCGCCGTAGTCGATGGCGGTCGCCTGACCGGCCTCGACGAGCTTGGACGTGCCCTCCTCGGAGAGCCGTCCGGCACCGTCGACGATCTGGGGTGCGCCCTTGGCCGCCTCGCCGAGGCCGTCCGCGATCTGGCCGGAGCCGTCGGCGGCGGTGCCCAGTCCGTCGGCGAGCTCCCCGGCGCCGTCGGCGAGCCGACCGGAGCCGTCCGCTGCCGTGCCGGTGCCCGCAGCCAGCTCACCGGCGCCCGACGAGAGCTCGCCGGTCCCGGCCTCGAGCGTGCCGGCGCCGTCGGCGAGCCGGCCGAGCCCGTCGCTGAGATCGCCGCTGCCGCCGTAGGCGTCGTCCGCACCGTCCGAGAGCTGCATCACACCGGTGACCGCATCGGTGATGCCCACGGCGAGCTCGTCGAGCCCGTTCCGCACCTGCTGCGTGCCGCCCTGCAACCGCTCGGCGCCGGCCAGGAGCTTCGCGGCCCCCGCCTGCGCCCCGTCGGGCCCGGCGAGACCGCCCTGGATCTGCTGCGCGCCGGGGATGAGACGCGTGTCCAGCGCGGCGATGGCACCCTGCAGGCCACCGGCGATCTGACCGGCTCCGCCTGCCGCCGTCGCGAGCTGCGTGTCGAGCTCGTTGTTGAGCTGGGTCAGCCCGCCGGAGAGAGTCTGCGCGCGCGCCACGCAGGGCTCCGAGGTCTGACATCCCGGGTCACCGGCGATGGCGTCCGCGAGCCCCTTCAGCTGGCCGATGCTCTCGGCCAGGGGGGCACCCGCGCCCTGGAGCTCGGACTGCAGCCCCTGCGCGCCCGCAAGGAGCTCGCCGAGGCCACCCGAGGTGCCCGCGAGCAGCTGGAGGCCACCGACGAGGTCGCCGGAGCCGGCGGAGAGCTGGCCGAGTCCGGCGTTCAGCGCTGTCAGCCCACCGAGGAGGGTCTCCCGGTTGCCCGGGGTGCCGATGCCGGCCAGCAGCTGGTCGACGCCGTCCTTCAGCTGCTTGATGCCGTCCTGGGCACCGGGGAGCTTCCCGGAGAGCTGGCCGAGCCCGCCGCTGATCTGGCCGAGCCCGTCGCGGAGCTTCCGGCCGCCGGCTGCGGCGTCCTGCGTCCCCGCCGCGAGCTCGCCCGCACCGGCGTCGAGCCGTCGCGAGCCGTCCGCGAGCCTGCCGGCGCCGTCGTCGATCTGCAGGAGGCCTCCGCGCAGGTCGTCGGCGCCGTCGGCGAGCTGGCGCGACCCCGGCACCGCCGTCTCGTTGAGCCCCTCGCTCAGCTGGTCGGCACCCGCTCGGAGCTTGACGATGCCGGCGAGGAGCTCGGCGGCCCCGTCGCGCAGCTGGAGCAGGTTGCCGTCGATGGTGGTGGCACCGGCGGCGAGCTCGGCACCGGTCGCGGCGCCTCCCTGGTAGGACTCGCCTGCCGACTTGAACGAAGGCACCTCGAGCGGGTTCACCGGGAGCGCGGTCACTGCCGAGTCGGGAACGACCGCGTCGGCGACCTTCGCGGTGTAGGTGAACTCGGCCGTGTCGGACCCGACGGGCGCCAGGAGGGTCATGGTGAAGCTGAGCTTCGTGTTGCCCTTCCCGTCGCCGGCCAGGTTCCCCTGCGGCGTCGCCACCTCACGGAAGCTGCTGGGCAGGGTGGTCGTGAGGCTGCCCACCATCGGCAGGATGACCTCGACCTCGCGCTCGACCGTCCCGCCCTTGCCGTCGTCGACGGTCACGGTCTGCGTCTGCCCCGTCACGTTCTCGACCGTGTAGGTGACCTCCAGGTCGCCGCTCCTGCCGACCAGGTCGGACGGGTCGATCCGCTCACCGTCGAGCTCGTAGGCGATGCTGAGCTCGAGGGGCAGGTCGCCGTCGTAGTTGCTCACGGTGCGGAGGTTCTTCTCCCCGTCGACCTCGAGGTTCACCTGCTGCACCCCGTCCTCCACGTCGAATCCGCCGAAGCCGTCGAGGTTGCGGAGCCCGTCATCGATCACCGGGTTGGCGAGGTCGACGGAGCCGTTGCCGGTCAGCGCGAGCTGCTCGTAGACCCGCTTCGACTCCACCTTGCCCGCGGCGTCGGTGTAGACCGAGACCGTCTCGGCGTTGACCACGTCGACGTCGCCGGACGCGGCCACGGCCGGGAAGGCGGCCGCCGCAGCGATCACTGCGCTGCCGCCGAGGATCGCGGTGACCCGCAGCTGTGTCCTGTGCCTGGAGTTCATCGGGTGCTGCCCATCATGTTGTCGAGGGAAACGGTCTCGTCGTCGTGCAGGTCGTTGCGCCGGACACGCGGGGCCGGGCCGGGAGTGGGCTCGGGAGCCACCCACGCCACCGAGAGGAAGCCGAGCGCGACGTTGAAGATCATGGCCGTGGCGACCGTCAGCGAGGTGGAGAGCACCTCGGGCGGCGCCTCGGCGTAGGTGAACTCGTACGCGCCGCTGAAGGCAGCGGCGCCGAGCAGGGTCGCCCAGAGCGGCACGCGGCCCATCGAGGCCAGGGTCACCCCGAGGCACAGCACGACGACCACCGCGACGGCGACGGCGTGCCCACCGCTCGTGTCGGGAAGCTGCGAGGCGCGGACCAGGTAGCCGATCCAGGCAAGTGCGAAACCCCCGGCGAAGCCGGCGAGGCGCATCGCGGTGGAGCGGTCCGGCACGAGCCCCACGACAGCCCCCGCGACCGCGCCGAGTAGGGTCGTGCCCTCGAGCTCGAGATCGAGCCAGCCGCTGACCAGCACGGCGACGAGGGTGGCCGCAGCGAGCGACCCCCCGGTATAGATATCTCTGCGCATGTGTAGCGCGCTCCTCTCCCTCGGCGGCCGATCTGACCGCTGGCCCCTTGCTCGATGAGCAGGCCGACCGCGTACTCTACTCACGAGTAGGGTCGTCTGACCAAACTCACCAGTAACAACGTCTGGACCGGTGGCTCCCGGCCGCCCCAGGCGCGTCCTCGGGACCGATCGCCGGGGCGCGGCAGGCAGCCGCCTAGGCTCCGCTCCATGGGCACCGGCAGCACGGGTACACGCGTCAGCGGTCGGTTGCGCGGCGAGGCCGCCATCGCCGTCGCCGTCGGCCTCATGAACGTCAGCACCTACGGCTACACCGTCGTCGCCGCCACCACTCTCGGGCCGGGGGCGTACGGCGCCTTCGCCGGGCTCATGGCCGTGATCATGGTCCTCGGCGTGCTTCAGCTCGGGCTCCAGGCGACCGCGGCCCGCCGAATCTCGGCCGACCCCGACCACGTCGGCCAGATCGAGCGGAACATCCTCCGGGTCACCTACCGCGCCTCGCTCGTGATCGGCGTCCTCACCCTGCTCCTGGCACCGGTGCTCATGGTCATGCTCAGGCTCGACGACCTCGCGCCGGCCGTGCTCGTCGCGCTGACCGTCGTGCCGATGACGCTGATGGGCGGGCAGGCGGGGATCCTGCAGGGCGAACGCCGATGGACCGCCCTGGCCATGGTCTACCTCGCCGCCGGGGTTCCCCGGCTCATCCTCGGGACGGTGCTCCTCCTCCTCGCGCCGTCGGAGACCACCGCCATGGCCGGCGTCGCCGTGACCACCTGGGCGCCGGTGGTCATCGGCTGGCTGGTGCTCCGGACCCCGCGAGAGGCGTCGCCGCCCAGCGAGGACCACCTCACGCGGCAGATCGTCTGGGAGTCGGTGCGCAACTCCCAGGCCCTGCTGGCCTTCTTCGCGGTGAGCAACGTCGACGTGGTGGTGGCCCGCAACGTCCTCGACGAGCACGACGCCGGGCTGTACGCCGGCGGGCTCATCCTGACCAAGGCGGTGCTCTTCCTGCCGCAGTTCGTCGTCGTCCTGGCCTTCCCGGCGATGGCCACCGCCGGCGAGAGCGCGTCGGCTCTCCGACGCAGCCTCGCAGCGGTCGGCGCGATGGGGGTGCTGGCCACCGGTGGAGCCTGGTTGCTCTCCGGGCTGGCCCTGGTCTTCGTCGGTGGCAGCCAGTACGACGCGATCGTCGGCTCGTTGTGGCTGTTCGCGGTCCTCGGCACGATCCTGGCGATGCTCCAGCTGCTCGTCTACGCGGTGCTGGCCCGGCAGGGCCGACGGTCGGGCCACCTCGTCTGGGCGGCCCTGGTGGTGCTGGTCGCCGCGGGAGCGGCCACCTCCTCCCTGCACGGGCTGCTGCTCACCGTCATCGCCGTCGACGCGCTGCTGCTCGCCGCCCTGCTCGTGGCCAGCCTGGTCATCGGCGAGCCGGAGCCGGCGGCACCCGACGCCGCACGCTGACCTGACCGCTCAGTGCGCGGCGGCGTGCCAGCTGGTGCCGGTCCCGACCGACACGTCGAGCGGCACGGTGAGGTCGGCGGCGCCCGCCATCTCCCGCCGGACCAGGAGCTCCAGCGCCTCGACCTCTCCCGGGGCGACCTCGAAGACCAGCTCGTCGTGGACCTGGAGCAGCATCCGCGACGCCATGCCCGCCTCCTTCATCGCCGCCTCGACGCGGAGCATCGCCACCTTGATGATGTCGGCGGCCGAGCCCTGGATCGGCGCGTTGAGCGCCATCCGCTCTGCCATCTCACGACGCTGACGGTTGTCGCTGGTGAGGTCGGGCAGGTAGCGCCGGCGGCCCATGATCGTCTCGGTGAAACCGCACTTGCGCGCCTCGTCGACGATCCCCGAAAGGTAGTCGCGCACCCCTCCGAAGGTGAGGAAGTACTCCTCCATCAGCCCCCGGGCCTCGCTCGGCTCGATCTTGAGCTGCATGCCCAGCCCGTAGGCGGACAGCCCGTAGGCGAGCCCGTAGTTCATCGCCTTGATCTTCGCCCGCATCTGCGAGGTGACCGCGTCCGGAGCGACGTCGAAGACCCGGGCCGCGGTCACCGAGTGGAAGTCCATCCCCGACTTGAACGCCTCGACCAGCCCGGCGTCCTCCGAGAGGTGCGCCATGATCCGCATCTCGATCTGGCTGTAGTCGGCGGTCATCAGCAGCTCGTAGCCCGGGCCGACGACGAACGCCTCCCGGATCTGGCGCCCCTCCTCGGTGCGGATCGGGATGTTCTGCAGGTTGGGGTCGGTGCTGGAAAGCCGCCCGGTGGCGGCGATCAGCTGGTTGAAGGTGGTGTGGATGCGGCCGTCCGGCATGACGGTCTTGAGCAGCCCCTCGACGGTCTGGCGCAGCCGGGCCACGTCCCGGTGGCGCAGCAGGTGCTGCAGGAACGGGTGCTCGGTCTTCTCGAACAGCACCTGCAGGGCGTCGGCGTCGGTCGTGTAGCCCGTCTTCGTGCGCTTGGTCTTCGGCATCCCCAGCTCGTCGAAGAGGACCACCTGCAGCTGCTTGGGCGAGCCGAGGTTGATCTCCTTGCCGATGACGTCGTAGGCCTCGTGCGCGGCCGTCTGCACCTCCGCGGCGAAGCCGGACTCCAGGTTCTCCAGCCGCTCGGTGTCGACGGCCACGCCTGTCTGCTCGAGCTCGGTCAGGACCCCCACGAGCGGCAGCTCGACGTCGGTCAGCAGCCGGGTCCCGCCCCGGTCGTCGAGCTCCTCGTCGAGCGCGACCGCGAGGTCCAGCACCGCACGCGCCTGCAGCATCGAGGTCTCGCCCGCGGTGGAGTCGCCGACGGAGTCGAAGCTCAGCTGGCCGTCGTCCTCCTGGGCGCCGGCGCGGAGCTCGCGCTTGAGGTAGCGCAGGGTCAGGTCGGCGAGGTCGTAGGACCGCTGGTCGGGCCGTGCGAGGTACGCCGACAGCGCGGTGTCGCGCGCCAACCCCTGCAGGGGCCATCCCCGCGCCGCCAGCGCCAGCAGCGGCCCCTTGGCGTCGTGGAGGATCTTGCGGCGGGCGGCGTCGCCGAACCAGGCGGCGAGGGCGGCGTCGTCCTCCGGGGAGACCGTCGCCGCGTCGAGCCAGGCGGCCCCGTCCTCGGTGGCCAGGGCCACCGCGTGCACGTCGCCCGTGCCGGCTCGCCAGCTCCCCTCGAGCTGCACCCCCACCCACTCCGCACCGGTGGTGTGTCCCTCGAGCCACGGTGCGACCGCACCGGGGGCGAGCCGGGTCATCTCGAGCTCGAAGCCGTCGGCGTCGATCTCCTCCTCCGACTCGAGGGTGGCGAAGAGCCGGTCGCGCAGGACCCGGAACTCGAGGCTGTCGAAGACCTGGTGGACCTCCTGGCGATCCCACGGGCGGACAGCCAGGTCCGGTGGCCGCAGCGGGAGCTCGAGGTCGCAGACCAGCGCGTTCAGCTGCCGGTTGCGCAGCACGTCGCCGAGGTGCTCCCGGAACGCCTCGCCCTTCTTGCCGGTGATCTTGTCGGCATTGGCGATGACGCCGTCGAGGTCGCCGTACTGCTTGATCCACCGCGCGGCGAACCCGGGTCCCACCCCGGGCACGCCCGGAAGGTTGTCGGAGGTCTCCCCGACGATCGCGGCGAGCTCGGGGTACTGGTGCGGGGGCAGCCCGTATCGCTCCTCCACCGCGGCCGGTGTCATCCGCTTCATCTCCGACACACCGCGCATCGGGTAGATGACCGTCGTCTGCTCGTCGACCAGCTGGAAGGAGTCGCGGTCCCCCGTGCAGATGAGGACCTCGTAGTCCTCCGCCCGGGCCTGGGTCGTCAGGGTGCCGATGACGTCGTCGGCCTCGAAGCCCGGCTTCTCGACGTAGGGGATCCGGAGCGCGTCGAGCACCTCCTTGATCAAGCGAGACCTGGCCCGAGAACTCCTCGGGGCTCTTGGAGCGGTTGGCCTTGTACTCGACGTACGACTCCGAGCGGAACGTCGCCCGGGACACGTCGAACGCCACCGCGACGTGGGTCGGCGCCTCGTCGCGCAGGACGTTGATGAGCATCGAGGTGAAGCCGTAGACCGCGTTGGTCGACTGCCCGGTCGTCGTGGAGAAGTTCTCCACCGGAAGCGCGAAGAACGCGCGGTAGGCGAGCGAGTGGCCGTCGAGCAGGAGCAGCCTGGGCCGGTCCCCGGAGACAGTCGTGGTCACGGTGGTCGTGGTCACGGTCGAGTCAGGCACGCAGCGACTCTAGTCCGCGCCCTCAGACCGCGAGGTCCCGGCCACGGGCTCGCCGCTGCGAGCGGCGTACGGCCACGACCTGGCCCACCGTGCGCGACGCGCGGGTGCCGCCCCGCACGGCCACCGAGGGGTCGCCCGGCAGGCGGGCTCGCAGCCC
Organism: uncultured Actinomycetota bacterium; assembly: GCA_963754155.1. Lineage (GTDB taxonomy): Bacteria > Actinomycetota > Actinomycetes > Propionibacteriales > Nocardioidaceae > Marmoricola_A. The sequence continues at coordinate 72,651 of CAVWEU010000003.1, forward strand.
GGCGACCGACGCGCCCCGCAGCACGGCCACCTGCCCCATGCCCAGCCGGGCGAGGAACCGGTTCGCCTCCCGGTCGTTCGCGGCGGCCGCGACGACCAGCGAGGCGACGCCCTGCACCTCGGCCCAGCTGAGCGCCGCCTCGAGCAGGGCACGGCCGAGCCCAAGACGCTCAGCGTGCTTGGCGACCTGCAGGTGGTTGACGTGCAGGACGCGTTCGTCGAGGAGCGGCGAGAGCTGGCTGATGCGCAGCTGGGCGGCACCGAGCACGGTGCCGTCGGCCTCGGCCACGAGGATCCGCGTCAGCGGGTCCTCCGACGCCCGTGCCAGGGCCTCCCTCACCAGCGCCTCACCGGAGGGTCCATCGTCGACCGCCGGCCGGTGCAGCGCCCCCGTCCACAGGTCACAGATCGCGGATGCGTCGGCCTCGACGGCGTCGCGCACGAGCACAGGCACACGTGACACGGTGGCCTCCCCTGCCCGCCGCCTCGGTTCTGGACGGCCTCGTTCGGATGGTGCTGCTCCCACGCCCCGCTCCCCTGCGCCCCACACGCCAGTCGTGGTGAGATGCTCGGTCCGGCCAGCCCACCCTCACGGAGGTTCGCGAATTGTTCCCTGGAATCGGCACGCTCGTCAACATGAGCACCGTCCTCCTGGGCGCGACGATCGGCGTGCTCGTGGGTCACCGGCTCCCGCAACGCACCCGCGACGTCGTCACCGACGCCCTGGGACTCGTGACGCTGCTGATCGCGGCGACCACGGCGATGGCGGTGGCGGACCCGGCCCTGGAGCAGGCGGTGGGGTCCAGCGCGCCGATCCTCATCGTGCTCGGGTCACTGGTGATCGGTGGGGTCGTCGGCTCGCTGGTCGGCATCGAGGCGCTCCTCGAGCGGTTCGGCGCCTGGCTGCGCGGCGTGCTGCTGCGCGGCGGCGGCGACCGGCGCGACCGCGAGCGGTTCGTGGAGGGGTTCGTCGCCAGCTCGGTGCTGTTCTGCGTGGGACCCCTTACCGTGCTCGGCTCGCTCAGCGACGGCCTCGGCCGAGGGGCCGACCAGCTCTTCCTCAAGTCGGCGCTCGACGGGTTCGCCGCGATCGCGTTCGCCGCCTCGTTCGGCTGGGGGGTAGCGGCCAGCGCGCTCGCCGTGCTCACGGTGCAGGGCTCGCTGACCCTGGTCGCGCTGCTCCTCGGCGACGTCCTCCCCGACGCCCACGTCGCCGCTCTGAGCGCCACCGGCGCGCTCATGCTCGTGGGCGTCGCCTTCAGCCTGCTCCGGTTCCGGCAGGTGCCCGTCGGCGACCTGCTGCCGGCCCTGGTCGTCGCGCCGCTGCTCACCGCCGCGGTCGTCGCCGTCCGCTGAGCCGCCGGACTGCGGGACCGGCTCCGACCGTTACCGAATCCTTAGGTGAAGCCTTGCCACCGGTGCTCGCACAAACCACGATGTCGTTCTAGGGTGAGCCGTCCCGCGCGGCGCCTCGGCGCCCACGCACCGTTCCCCGGCCTGCCCAAGGAGTCACATGCTCGCCAGGTTCGCACGGGCCCTCCTCGTCGTCGCGGCGGTGGCGACCGCCCTGCTCACCCTCGGCGTCGTCTCGTCCCCCGCCCACGCCGCCCAGCAGGGAGGCGCCGCCGAGTGCCTCCTGCCGGAGGTGACCAACGACGACACGATCTCGATCCTCGGGCGGATCTGTGACCGAAGGGAGACGCCACAGGCGCCGGTCGCAGGGGTGACGATCACCGTGGAGGACGAGTCAGGCGAGACCGTCGGGGAGGCGACCACCGGCGACAACGGCACGTTCGAGGTGCCCCTGCCCGGGAGCGCGGTGAGCAACCTCGGCAAGAAGTACACCGTCGTCCTCGACGAGGGCTCCCTGCCCGAGGGCGCAGCGCTCACCAACCCGGAGTTCGTCGAGCGGCAGATCTCGGTCAACCTGGACCAGGACATCTCGATCACCTTCCCGGTCGGCGAGAACACGGACTCGCTGAGCGGCAAGATGACCCAGGCCGCCCAGCTCGTCCTGGGTGGCCTGGTCTTCTCGGTGCTGCTCGCGATGGGCGCGCTGGGGCTGTCGCTGATCTTCGGGACGACGGGGCTGACGAACTTCGCGCACGGTGAGCTGATCACCTTCGGCGCGCTCGTGGCCCTGGCGGTGGACCAGATGCCGGGCGACATCAGCATCGGCGGCTGGAACGTGACCGTGATCGTGGCGGTGATGGCCGCCTTCGCCGTCTCGGCGGCGTTCGGGTGGGTCAACGACACCGCGCTGTGGCACCCGCTGCGACGGCGCGGGACCGGGGTGATCGCGATGATGATCGTCAGCATCGGCCTCTCGATCTTCCTGCGCAACATCTACCAGTTCTTCGCAGGCGGGGACGCGAAGAACTACTCGCAGTACTCCGCCGTACGCCCATGGGAGATCGGCCCGCTGCTGATCACCTCCCGCGACCTCATCGTGATCGCGCTCGGCATGGCGGTCCTCGTCGCCGCCACCTCGCTCCTGCAGTTCACCCGCCTCGGCAAGGCGACCCGCGCGGTCGCCGACAACACGGCGCTCTCGGCTGCCACCGGCATCAACGTCGAACGGGTCATCAACCTCGTCTGGATCTCCGGCGCCGCACTCGCCGGCCTCTCAGGCGCGCTCCTCGGGGTCACCCAGGGGTTCAACTACCAGACCGGCTTCAAGATCCTGCTCCTGGTGTTCGCGGCCGTCGTCCTCGGCGGCCTCGGCACGATCTGGGGAGCCATCGTCGGCGCCTTCATCATCGGCATCTTCACCGAGCTGACGACGCTGTTCGTGCCCGCCGAGTTCAAGTACGTCGGCGCGTTGCTCGTGCTCATCATCGTCCTGCTTTTCAGGCCACAAGGCCTGTTGGGCAAGGCCGAGCGGGTCGGCTGAGGAAGGAAACCCCATGGACCTCCAGAACTTGTTGAGCCTGTCACTCCAGCAGGCCCTCGGCCCCACCGCCGTCATCTACGCACTCGCCGCGATCGGGCTCAACGTCCACTTCGGCTACACGGGTCTGCTGAACTTCGGCCAGGCCGGCTTCATGATGGTGGCCGGATACGCGTTCGTGTCGATGACCACCGTCTGGGGGCTCAGCCTCTGGCTCGGCGTGGTGGTCGGCTTCTTCCTCACGATCCTGCTGGCGCTCATCCTCGGCATCCCGACGCTGCGGCTGCGAGCCGACTACCTCGCGATCGTCACGATCGCGGCCGCGGAGATCATCCGGCAGACGATCGGCGCCGCCGCCTTCTCGAGCACCTTCGGCGGGCAGGACGGGCTCACCGGCTTCGTGAACGGCTTCCGCGCACTCAACCCCTACAGCGGCACGCTCGGCATCCCCGGGCTGGTCACCTGGCGGGCCTACGACTTCTACGTGATGACGGTCGGCTGGACGCTCGTCGCCCTCGCCTGCGTCATCGTCTGGCTCCTCATGCGGAGCCCCTGGGGGCGCGTCCTCAAGAGCATCCGGGAGGACGAGGACGCCGTCCGGTCGCTCGGCAAGAACGTGTACTCCTACAAGATGCAGTCGCTGGTCATCGGCGGCCTGTTCGGCGGGCTGGCGGGCATCATGACCGCCCTCCGGTCCGCGGCGATCGGACCGTCGTTCTTCGCCACCGACGTCACGTTCTTCGCCTACACCGTGCTGCTCATCGGCGGCGCCGCCCGCGTCCTCGGGCCGGTGGCCGGGTCGGTGATCTTCTGGTTCCTCATCACCGCTCTCGGCATCTTCTTCACCCAGGCCACCGCCGGCAGCGACCCCCTCATCCCGGACTGGATCATGACGTCGCAGCAGGCCAGCCTGATGCGGTTCATCTTCCTGGGCCTGGGGCTCATGCTGTTGATGATCTTCAGACCACAAGGGATCTTCGGCGACCGAAGGGAGCTGGCGATCGATGCCCGCTGAATCCACGACAACCCCGGCGTCGGCCGTGGCCGGCCTGGCCGGCCTGGCCACCGAACCGGGCGTCAAGAAGCCGGACCCGATCATCGTCGCCGACGGCATCGTCCGGAGGTTCGGCGGGCTCACCGCCGTCGACGTCGGCCACGTGGAGATCCAGCGTGGCGTGATCACCGCGCTGATCGGCCCGAACGGAGCCGGCAAGACGACCTTCTTCAACCTGCTCACCGGCTTCGACCGCCCCGACGAGGGCGACTGGTCCTTCAACGGCCGCAGCCTCAAGAAGGTCGCCGCCTACAAGATCGCGCGGCTCGGGATGATCCGCACCTTCCAGCTCACGAAGGTCCTGTCGCGGCTCACCGTCATCGAGAACATGCGGGTCGGCGCGACCGGTCAGACCGGCGAGTCGCTCTTCCGGGCGATGGTCGCTCCCCTGTGGCGCGCGCAGGAGGAGGCGAACACCGCGAAGGCCGACGACCTGCTCGAACGGTTCCTGCTCATCAAGAAGCGTGAGGACTTCGCCGGATCGTTGTCCGGCGGCCAGCGCAAGCTGCTGGAGATGGCCCGGGCCCTCATGGCCGACCCCGAGCTGGTCATGCTCGACGAGCCGATGGCCGGGGTGAACCCCGCACTGAAGCAGAGCCTGCTGGGCCACGTGAAGTCGCTGCGCGACGAGGGGCGCACCGTGCTCTTCGTCGAGCACGACATGGACATGGTGCGCGACATCTCCGACTGGGTCATCGTCATGGCGCAGGGCAAGATCGTCGCAGAGGGGCCGCCGGACTCGGTGATGGCCGACCAGCGCGTCATCGACGCCTACCTAGGCGCCCACCACGACGCCGACCTCTCCGAGGAAGAGGAAGAGGAGATCCTGGCCGCGGCGGACGCCGAGGCCGCGGCCAGCCACAACGGACCGCACGACGAAGGGAAGCACACGTGAGCACTGGCCACGGGTTCCTCGACGACAGCAGCTCCAAGGCCGGCGACGGCACGGTCCCCGAGGAGGAGGTCCCCGGTCGTGAGGAGCACCTGCGCGCGGCCGAGAACGCCGTCCTGCGCGCCGACGACCTCATCGCCGGCTACCTGCCCGGGGTCAACATCCTCAACGGTGCCGACCTCTACTGCCAGGAAGGCGAGCTCGTCGGCATCATCGGGCCCAACGGCGCCGGCAAGTCCACGCTGCTCAAGGCGCTGTTCGGGCTGGTGAAGGTCAAGAGCGGCACCGTGCGGCTCAAGGGGGACGACGTCACCAACCAGCGGGCGGACTCCCTCGTCACCCGCGGGATCGGCTTCGTCCCGCAGACGAACAACGTGTTCCCCTCGCTCACCATCCAGGAGAACCTGGAGATGGGCTCCTACCAGCGGCCGAAGTCGTTCAAGAAGCGGTTCGAGTTCGTCGGCGAGCTCTTCCTGCGCTGATCGACCGGAAGGCGCAGCGCGCCGGCTCCCTGTCCGGCGGCGAGCGGCAGATGGTGGCGATGGGCCGCGCGCTCATGATGGAGCCCTCGGTGCTGCTCCTCGACGAGCCGTCCGCCGGGCTCTCCCCCGTCATGCAGGACGAGGTGTTCGTGCAGACCCGCCGGATCAACCGCGCAGGCGTCTCCGTGGTCATGGTCGAGCAGAACGCCCGCCGCTGCCTGCAGATCTGCGACCGGGGCTACGTCCTGGACCAGGGGCGCAACGCCTACACCGGCTCCGGACGGGCGCTCGCCAACGACCCCAAGGTCATCGAGCTCTACCTCGGGACGCTCGCCAAGGCATGAGCCGGGCGGCGCGCGCCGTCGTCCAGCACCGCGCGTCCAGCACCGCTGTCGTCCAGCACCGCTGTCTTCGAGCACCGCGACCGCCGTACGACGAAGAACGGGCCCGGCCTTTCGGCCGGGCCCGTTCCGCGTGGTCGCTGGTCAGGCGGAGGTCACTCCACCACACCCGAGACGGTGTCGACCTGCTCGTAGGTGTTGCCCTTCATGTACTCGTTGATGCCGATCGTGCCGGACGACGGGCTGCCGCTGTCGTTCATGTCGGTCGGGCCGCTGACACCTTCGTAGTCGATGTCCTCGCCGGCCTCGAGCAGCTCCGCGCACTCCTCGAAGGTCGAGCACTGGGTGCCCTCCTTCGTGACGTTGACGATCTCCGAGCCGATGGCCTCGCCGGAGTCGTCGCCGGCCGCGATCGCCGCCAGAGCGGAGATGACGACTGCGTCGTAGGACTGCGGACCGTAGCTGAAGTCCTTCAGCTTGGGGTCGATCTCGAGCAGCCGGTCCTCGAACCCCGGGTCGGGGTTGCCGGAGACCGGAACCGTGCCCTTGACGCCGGTCAGGTCGAACTTCTGGTCGGAGTAGTCGGCCAGGTTGCCGTCGACGAAGTACAGCTGGATGTCCTGCGGGCCGATCTTGTTGGCGATCAGCTGCGGGATGATCTTCGTGGTCTCGTCGAACCCGATGAGCACGAGCGCGTCCGGCTTGGAGGCCGCGATCTTGGTCACCTCGGCGCTGAACTTCTCGGCGTCGGCGCTGTAGAGGACGTACTCGGCGACGGTGGCGCCCTTCTCCTCGAGGGTCGTCTGGACCTGCTCGGCCAGCCCCTCGCCGTAGAAGTCCTGACGGGCCATGACGGCGACGTTCTGGTAGCCGTCCTCGACCGCGAGGTTGGCCAGGACCTGGCCCTGCAGCCGGTCGGAGGGAGCCGTCCGGAAGTAGAGGCCGTTGTCGTCGTAGTCGTCGAAGCCCGCAGCCGTGTTGGCGGGCGAGAACTGCACCACGCCGGCGCCGGTGATCTTGTCGATGACGCTGACGGAGACACCCGAGGCGGCGGCGCCGATGATGACGTCGACCTCGTTGTTGAACAGCTTGTCGACCTCGGCGCCCGCGATGTCGGGGGTGCCGTCGCCGGAGTCGGCGTCGAAGCTCTCGACCGGGTTGCCGAGCACGCCGCCGGCGTCGTTGATGTCCTGGACCGCGAGGTCCACGCCGGCGAACTCCGGCGGGCCGAGGAAGGCGAGGTCACCGGTCTGCGGGAGCAGGGAGCCGATCTTGAGGACCCCGTCACCCTTCGCCTCGGGAGCTGCGCTCGTGGTCTCCTCGCCGGTGCTGGCCGTGTCCTCACCCTCGGAGCTGTCGTCGCCACAGCTGGCGAGGACCAAAGTGGATGCGGCGCAGGCCAGTGCGAAGCGTGAAGCGCGAGTGGGGCGTTTCATGAAGCCTCCGGAACGTGTGCTGTGGAGCGCGCCGCGAGGTCACGAGCACGCCTTATCTTGGGGTGCAACCTATCCGCAGACGGCGCGCAGCATCAGGTGCAAGGGCCCGGCTTTGCCGTGTCGTTGCCAACTTGTGACCGTCAGCCAGGTTTGCGGTGCCCTGAACCCGGCCGGCGGAGGACCGGGCGCTCTTCCGAGGTCAGTCCTGGCCGGCGAGCCCGGGTCCGTGCGCGATCACGCCCTCGGCCACCTGGCGCATCGAGAGCCGGAGGTCCATCGCGGTCTTCTGGATCCAGCGGAAGGCGTCGGGCTCGCTGAGCTCGAGCTGCTGCTGGAGGACGCCCTTGGCGCGGTCGACGAGCTTGCGGGTCTCGAGCCGCTCGGAGAGGTCGGCGACCTCCGCCTCGAGCTGCTGAACCTCGGCGAACCGGCTGACCGCCATCTCGATCGCCGGCATCAGGTCGTTCTTCGAGAACGGCTTGACCAGGTAGGCCATCGCCCCGGCGTCCCGCGCACGCTCCACGAGGTCACGCTGGCTGAACGCGGTCAGGATGACCACCGGCGCGATCCGTTGCGCCGCGATCCGCTGGGCCGCCGCGATGCCGTCGAGCCGCGGCATCTTGACGTCGAGGACGACCAGGTCCGGGCGGTGAAGCTCGGCGAGCTCGACGGCGGTCTCCCCGTCGCCCGCCTGACCGACGACGTCGTACCCCTCCTCCGCGAGCATCTCGGCGAGGTCCATCCGGATCAGCGCCTCGTCCTCCGCGATCACGACACGGCGGGCGGGTCGGCCGGCGGCGGCCTCGGGAGAGCTCACGCGCACAGGTTAGTCAGCGGCCTTGGCCGGCGCACCGCCCCAGGCGTCGGGTGAGACCGAAGCCACGTCGGGGTCAGCGTGCAACGACTCGAGGTAGAGCTCCACCTCGTCGTGCTCCACGCGCCGTCGGGACAGCCTCGTGGCCGCCGCCCGGGCGTTGGCGACCGCCTTGTCCTGCCCGAACAGGGCCCACAGCAGCTCTCTCACGATGGACGTATTCAACCGCAGCCCGCGGAAGCCGCGCAAAGCCGATCCAGCCGGTGGACGGCGGCCCTTCGCAGCAGCGGGGTTCGGCCACCGCCTGCCCTCGAGCCTGATCCTTCGGCTAGCCTTGGCGCGGCCGAAAGCCCCGGTAGTCCAACGGCAGAGACAATGGTCTCAAACACCATCCAGTGTGGGTTCGAGTCCCACCCGGGGCACTGCGGGACTGCCCGTGCGCGGTCCGGCCCGTGGGTCTGACTCGAAAGGTGAGCTCAGCCGCGGCGGTACGCCGGCGCGACCTCGTTGATCGCATCGCCCATCCGGTGGATGCGCAGCGCGTTGGTCGAACCGGGGATGCCGGGCGGGCTGCCCGCGATGATGACGACGAGGTCACCCTCGTTGACGTAGCCGACCTCGATGAGGGCCTCGTCGAGCTGCCGGACCATCTCGTCGGTGTGGTCGACGGCCTCCCCGATGAAGGTCTCGATCCCCCACGACAACGAGAGCTGCGACCTGACGTGCGGGACCGGGGTGAACGCCAGCACCGGGATGTGGCTGCGGTAGCGGGCAAGCCGGCGCGCTGAGTCGCCGGACTGGGTGAACGCCACGATGAACCGGGCGCCGACCCGCTCGGCGACCTCGGCCGCCGCCTTCGCCACGACCCCTCCCCGGGTCCGCGGCTGCCAGTCGATGGCGGCCATCCGGGTCAGCCCGTGGTCCTCGGTCGACTCGACGATCCGGGCCATGGTGGCGACGGTCTCGACCGGATACTGACCGACGCTGGTCTCGCCGGACAGCATCACCGCATCTGCGCCGTCGAGGACGGCGTTCGCGACGTCGGAGGCCTCCGCGCGGGTCGGCCTCGGGGAGCTGATCATCGACTCCAGCATCTGCGTCGCGACGATGACCGGCTTCGCCTTGCGGCGGGCGGCCTCGATCACGTGCTTCTGGAGGAACGGCACGTCCTCGAGCGGGCACTCCACACCGAGGTCCCCTCGGGCGACCATGAACCCGTCGAACGCCTCGACGATGTCCTCGATGTCGTCGATGGCCTGCGGCTTCTCGATCTTCGCGATGACCGGGAGCGACACGCCCTCCTCGCTCATGATCGTGCGGACGTCCTCCACGTCGGCCGCCGAGCGGACGAAGGAGAGCGCGATCATGTCGACGGTGAGCCCGAGCGCCCACCGGAGGTCTTCCTTGTCCTTCTCGCTCATCGCCGGGACGGAGACGGCCACCCCAGGGAGGTTGATCCCCTTGTGGTTGCTGATCGGGCCGGCGACCTCCACGGTGGTCGTGACATCGGTGTCGTCGACCGAGAGCACCCGCAGCATCACCCGACCGTCGTCGATCAGCACGGCGTCGCCGGGCGCGACGTCACCGGGCAGCCCCATGTAGGTGGTGCTCGCGATCTTCGCGTCGCCGGGCACCGACCGGGTCGTGATCGTGAACTCCTGACCCGCCTTCAGGTCGACCGGCCCGTCGGCGACCTTGCCGAGCCGGATCTTCGGGCCCTGAAGGTCGACGAAGATGCCGACGCCGCGGCCGGTCGCGTCGGAGGCGTCGCGGACCATCCGGTAGACGCGCTCGTGGTCCTCGTAGCTGCCGTGGCTCAGGTTGAGGCGGGCGACGTCCATGCCGGCCTCGACGAGGGCGCGGATCTTCTCCGGCGTCGAGGTGGCGGGACCCAGGGTGCAGACGATCTTGGCTCTACGCACACCCCTGACCCTACTCGATCCTTGGATCGTTCCAAACCTGCCTCGTCCGATTGAGGGTGCGCTATGGCGCACTCCCAATCGGACGAGGCGGTTGGGGTGGGCGGTTGGGGTGGGCGGTTGGGGTGGGCGGTTGGGGTGGTCAGACCACCAGCGGGCGCTCGGTCGGCGGGATCGGCGCCGGGAGCGACGTCATCCCCTTGAGCCGTCGGTCGACGGCTGCCGCGGCTGCGCGCCCTTCGGCGATCGCCCAGACGATCAGCGACTGCCCACGGCCGACGTCCCCGGCGACGAAGACGCCGGGCACCGACGACTCGTAGCCGCTGTCCCGCACGACGTTGCCGCGCTGGTCGAGCTCCACCTCGAGCTGCTCGAGCAGCCCCGGCTTCTCGGGGCCGAGGAACCCCATCGCGAGGAGCACCAGGTCGGCGGGGATCTCACGCTCGGTCCCCGGCACCTCCTGGAACGAGCCGTCCACCTCGACGAGCCGCAGCGCCCGGACCCGGCCGTCCTCGGTGCCGAGGAACTCCTTGGTCGAGACCGCGTAGATCCGCTCGCCGCCCTCCTCGTGGGCCGAGGAGACCCGGAAGAGCATCGGGTACGTCGGCCACGGCTGGCCGTCCTGCCGGTCGCCGCCGGGGCGGGACATGATCTCCAGCTGGGTCACCGACGCCGCGCCCTGCCGGTGGGAGGTGCCGAGGCAGTCCGCCCCGGTGTCACCGCCGCCGATGATCACGACGTGCTTGCCGGTGGCCGTGATCTGCTCCTCGACGGTCTCGCCGAGGGCGACCCGGTTGGCCTGCGGGAGGAACTCCATCGCCTGGTGGATGCCGTGCAGCTCCCGGCCCGGGACCGGCAGGTCGCGCGCCTGGCAGGCGCCGATCGCGAGGACCACCGCGTCGAACCGGTCGGCCAGCTGCCGGCCGGTGACGTCGTCGCCGACACCGACGCCGCAGCGGAACACCGTGCCCTCGCGCCGCATCTGGTCGAGCCGGCGCTCGAGGTGCTTCTTCTCCATCTTGAACTCGGGGATGCCGTAGCGGAGCAGCCCGCCGGGCTGGTCCGCCCGCTCGTAGACCGCGACCGTGTGGCCGGCGCGCGTCAGCTGCTGCGCCGCGGCCAGCCCGGCCGGGCCGGACCCGACCACGGCCACGGTGCGGCCCGACAGCCACTCCGGCGGCTGCGGGCGCACCATGCCGGAGTCCCAGGCGCGGTCGGCGATCGCCACCTCGACGCTCTTGATCGTCACCGGGTCCTGGTTGATCCCGAGCACGCAGGCGGTCTCGCACGGTGCCGGGCAGAGCCGGCCGGTGAACTCCGGGAAGTTGTTGGTCGCGTGGAGCCGCTCGACGGCGTCGGACCAGTCGTCGCGCCACACCAGGTCGTTCCACTCCGGGATCAGGTTGCCCAGCGGGCACCCCTGATGGCAGAACGGGATGCCACAGTCCATGCACCGACCGGCCTGGGTCTGGATGATCGGCAGGTGGGCACGTCCCATGCTGTCGGGATAGACCTCCTGCCAGTCGTTCACCCGCTCCTCGACCGGGCGGCGCTGGGCCACCTCACGTCCGCTCTTCATGAAACCGCGGGGGTCAGCCATGCAGCACCTCCATGATCCGGGCGGCAGCCTCGTCCTCGTCCAGCCCGTCCTCGAGGGCCTCCGCCTTCGCCTCCAGCACTCGTTTGTAGTCGCTCGGCATCACCTCGGTGAACCGGGCGAGGGCAGCCGGCCAGTCGGCCAGCAGCTCCTCGGCCACCGGGGACCCGGTCTCCTCCGCATGGCGGCGGACGAGCCGTGCGAGCTCCTCGGCGGCCTCGCCCTCGACCTTGCCGAGGACCACCAGCTCGGGGTTGACCCGCCGCTCGTCGAGGTCCAGCACGAAGGCGTAGCCGCCGGACATGCCCGCGGCGAAGTTCCGGCCGGTCGGTCCGAGCACGACCACCCGGCCACCGGTCATGTACTCGCAGCCGTGGTCACCGACGCCCTCGACGACCGCGGTCGCCCCGGAGTTCCGGACGCAGAACCGCTCCCCCACCTGGCCGCGGAGGAACAGCTCGCCGGCGGTGGCGCCGTAGCCGATGACGTTCCCGGCGATGATCTGGCGCGACGCGTCGAAGGTCGCCCCCTGGTCCGGGCGTACGACGACCCGGCCACCGGACAGCCCCTTGCCGACGTAGTCGTTGGCGTCGCCCTCCAGCCGCAGGGTGATCCCGGCCGGCAGGAAGGCGCCGAACGACTGCCCCGCCGACCCCGTGAACGTGAGGTCGATGGTGCCGTCGGGCAGCCCGGCGCCGCGGTAGCGCTTGGTCACCTCGTGTCCGAGGATCGTCCCGACCGTCCGGTTGACGTTGCGGACCTGGAGCTGCGCGCGGACCGGCTCGCCCCGCTCGAGAGCGTCGGCCGCGAGGGCGACGAGCTCGTTGTCGAGCGCCTTGTCGAGCCCGTGGTCCTGCTCGGTCGTCCGACGGCGTACGGCGCCCTCGGGCAGCTCGGGCACGTGCAGGATCGGTGAGAGGTCGAGACCGGAGGCCTTCCAGTGGTCGACCGCCCGCTCGATGTCGAGAGACTCGACCCGGCCGACCGCCTCGTCGAGCGTGCGGAACCCGAGCTCGGCGAGGAGCTCACGCACCTCCTCGGCGATGTACTCGAAGAAGTTCATGACGAACTCCGGCTTGCCGGTGAACCGCTCGCGGAGCACGGGGTTCTGCGTGGCGACGCCCACCGGGCAGGTGTCCAGGTGGCAGACGCGCATCATGATGCACCCCGACACGACCAGCGGCGCGGTGGCGAACCCGAACTCCTCCGCCCCGAGCAGGGCGGCGATGACGACGTCGCGGCCGGTCTTCAGCTGGCCGTCGCACTGGACGACGATCCGGTCCCGGAGGCTGTTGAGCAGCAGGGTCTGCTGGGTCTCGGCCAGGCCGAGCTCCCAGGGCCCCCCGGCGTGCTTGAGCGACGTCAACGGCGACGCCCCGGTGCCGCCGTCATGGCCGGAGATGAGGACCACGTCGGCGTGCGCCTTGGAGACGCCCGCTGCGACCGTGCCCACGCCGACCTCGGCGACCAGCTTCACGTGCACCCGCGCGGACGGGTTGGCGTTCTTCAGGTCGTGGATCAGCTGGGCGAGGTCCTCGATGGAGTAGATGTCGTGGTGGGGCGGCGGGGAGATCAGCCCCACCCCCGGCGTGCTGTAGCGCGTCTTGGCCACCCAGGGGTAGACCTTGTGCCCCGGCAGCTGGCCACCCTCGCCGGGCTTGGCGCCCTGCGCCATCTTGATCTGGATGTCGTCGGAGTTCGTGAGGTACTCCGCGGTGACGCCGAAGCGCCCGGAGGCGACCTGCTTGATCGAGCTCCGCCGCTCGGGGTCGTGGAGCCGGTCGGCGTCCTCGCCGCCCTCCCCCGTGTTCGACTTGCCGCCGAGCCGGTTCATCGCGACCGCCAGGGTCTCGTGGGCCTCCTGGCTGATCGAGCCGTAGGACATCGCCCCGGTGGAGAACCGCTTGACGATCTCGGAGACCGGCTCGACCTCCTCGATCGGGACCGGCGTCCGGCCGGTCGCGCTCCCGTCCTTGAACCGGAACAGCCCCCGCAGCGTCATGAGCCGCTCGGCCTGCTCGTCGACGCGCGAGGTGTACTGCTTGAAGACGTCGTAGCGCCCGGTCCGGGTCGCGTGCTGGAGCCGGAAGACCGTCTCCGGGTCGAAGAGGTGGTGCTCGCCCTCACGGCGCCACTGGTACTCGCCGCCGACGTCGAGCCGGCGGTGCGCCTGCGGGATCCCGTCTGCCGGGTAGGCCTTCGCGTGCCGGCGGGCGACCTCCTCGGCCACGACGTCGAGTCCGATGCCGCCGAGCTTGCTGACGGTGCCGGTGAAGTAGCGGTCGACCAGCTCCTGGGAGAGTCCGACCGCCTCGAAGATCTGGGCGCCGGTGTACGACGCGACGGTCGAGACACCCATCTTGCTCATCACCTTGAGGACACCCTTGCCGAGCCCCCTGACGAGGTTCTTCACGGCCAGGGTGGGCTCGACGTCGACGAAGTAGCCGTCCCGGGCGAGGTCCTCGACGGTCTCCATCGCCAGGTAGGGGTTGACCGCGGCGGCGCCGTACCCGATGAGCAGGGCGACGTGGTGGACCTCGCGGACGTCTCCGGCCTCGACGACCAGCCCCACCTGGGTGCGGGTCTTCTCCCGGACGAGGTGGTGGTGGACCGCCGAGGTCAGCAGCAGCGACGGGATCGGCGCCAGCTCAGCCGTCGAGTGGCGGTCGGAGAGGACGATGACGCGGGCGCCGGAGGCGATCGCGTCGGAGACCTCGCGGCAGATCTCGTCGATCCGCGCCTCCAGGGCCGCTCCTCCGCCGTCGACGGCGAAGAGCCCGCGCGCGACGTGCGTGATGAACCCCGGCATGTCGCCGTCGCGGTTGATGTGGCGGATCTTCGCCAGCTCGTCGTTGTCGATGACCGGGAACGGCAGCACCACCTGCCGGCACGAGTGCGCCGTCGCCTCGAGCAGGTTGCCCTCCGGGCCGATCGACCCGGCCAGGGAGGTGACCAGCTCCTCGCGGATCGCGTCGAGCGGCGGGTTCGTCACCTGGGCGAACAGCTGGCTGAAGTAGTCGAAGAGCAGCCGTGGCCGCTCCGACAGCGCCGCGATCGGCGTGTCGGTGCCCATCGAGCCGATCGGCTCGTAGCCGGTCTTCGCCATCGGGGAGAGCAGGACGCGCTTCTCCTCCTCGGTGTAGCCGAAGACCTGCTGCCGCCGCGTCACCGACGCGTGGGTGTGGACCACGTGCTCGCGGTCGGCGAGCTCGTCGAGCCGGATCAGCCCGGCGTGCAGCCACTCGTCGTACGGGTGCTCGACGGCGAGCTGCCCCTTGATCTCCTCGTCCTCGATCACCCGGTGCTCGTCGGTGTCGACCAGGAACATCCGGCCCGGCTTGAGCCGGCCCTTGCGGACGACCGTGGCGGGGTCGATGTCGAGGACGCCGACCTCGGAGGCGAGGACCACCAGCCCGTCGTCGGTGACCCAGTAGCGGCTGGGCCGCAGCCCGTTGCGGTCGAGCACCGCGCCGACCTGGGTGCCGTCGGTGAAGACGACGCAGGCGGGGCCGTCCCAGGGCTCCATCAGCGTGGAGTGGAACTCGTAGAAGGCGCGCCGCCGCGCGTCCATCTCGGTGTGGTTCTCCCACGCCTCCGGGATCATCATGAGCACCGCGTGCGGAAGGGTGCGCCCGCCCATGTGGAGCAGCTCCAGCACCTCGTCGAACGACGCCGAGTCGCTGGCGCCCGGGGTGCAGATCGGGAACAGCCGCTCGAGGTCGCCGGGGATCACGTCGCTGGCGAGCAGCGCCTCGCGGGCCCGCATCCAGTTGCGGTTGCCCATGACGGTGTTGATCTCGCCGTTGTGGGCGATGAACCGGAACGGGTGCGAGAGCGGCCAGCTCGGGAAGGTGTTGGTGGAGAACCGGGAGTGGACGACGGCGACCGCCGACTCGACCCGCTCGTCGACGAGCTCGGGGTAGAACTTGTCGAGCTGGTCGGTGGTGAGCATCCCCTTGTAGTTGATCGTCCGGGACGACAGCGACGGGAAGTAGACCCCCGTCTCGTGCTCGGCCCGCTTGCGCAGGCAGAAGGCCTGCCGCTCCAGCGCCATGCCCAGGTGCCCGGACCTGCCGCTGACGAACAGCTGCGCGAAGGTCGGCATGACCTTGCGCGCGGTCACCCCGAGCAGCTCGGGGTCGGTGGGGACCTCGCGCCAGCCGAGGACGACCAGCTCCTCCTCCGCCGCGATCTCCTCGATCCGTGCGCGTGCCTTGGCGACCTCCTCCGGCGTTCCCGGGATGAAGGCCGTGCCCACCGCGTAGCCGTGCCGGGCGGGCAGGTCGAAGTCGACGACCTCGCGGAAGAACCGGTCGGGGACCTGCAGCAGGATGCCCGCGCCGTCACCGGAGTCCGGTTCCGAGCCGACCGCGCCCCGGTGCTCGAGGTTCCGCAGGGCCTGTACGGCCTTGGCGACGATGTCGTGGCTCGGGACGCCGGTGAGCGTCGCGACGAACGCCACCCCGCACGCGTCGTGCTCGTGGAGGCCGTCGTAGAGCCCTTGGGGCGGAGGCACTGCCTGCATGGCGGACCCTTTCGCGTCGTCGGCATCACCAGCACTTCGGGGATGCCGGCAGTGAAATGGCGGCGCGGGACGACGTTGGCCCAGGCGGAATTGCGATGCTACCCCATGGTCACGTGGCGGCAACCAACCCGATCACGGCTCGGTCCGGTCCTCGGACGAGACCGGTTCCGGCTCGTCCTCCTCGGTCCGCAGGACCCGCTCCTCGCGCCCTGGCCGTCGGATCGAGGACCAGACGATGTACCCGACGGCGAGCGTGAACAGGACGATCGAGGTCCACACGTTGAGCCGCAGACCGAAGACGTCGCTGGCCTCGACCGGGTCGATCCGGAGGTACTCGATCCAGCCCCGCCCGGCGCAGTACCCCGCGACGTACACCGCGAAGGCGCGGCCGTGCCCCAGCCGGAACCGGCGGTCCGCCCAGATCACCAGCGCCGCGACGCCGACGTTCCAGAGCAGCTCGTAGAGGAACGTGGGGTGGAAGGTGGCGAACTGCTCGTAGCCGTCGGGGCGGCGCGACACGTCGGGGATCTCCAGGGCCCAGGGCACGTCGGTCGGCCCGCCGAACAGCTCCTGGTTGAACCAGTTGCCGAGCCGGCCCACCGCCTGGGCCAGGACGATCCCCGGGGCGAGGGCGTCGGCCAGCGGGAGGAACCGGATGCCCGCGCGCCGCGCGCCGATCCAGGCGCCCACGCCGCCGAGCGCGACCGCGCCCCAGATGCCGAGGCCGCCCTGCCAGATGTACAGCGCGGTGACGGGGTCCCGGCCCTCGCCGAAGTACTTCCCGTTGTCGGTGATGACGTGGTAGAGCCGACCGCCGACGATGCCGAACGGCACCGCCCAGACCGCGATGTCGCCGACCTGTCCCGGCTTGCCGCCGCGCGCGATCCAGCGGCGCTCACCGAGCCAGACGGCGAGGACGATGCCGGCGATGATGCAGAGCGCGTAGGCACGGATGGGGATCGGGCCGATCTCCCAGACGCTCTCCGCGGGGCTCGGGATCGACAGGACGGGCATCAGCCGGCCTGCTCGGTCTCAGGGATCCCGTCGCTGAGGATCGTCTCGATGTCCTCGGCAAGCTTGGCCGAGGACGTCCCCTCGGTCCACAGCACCGGCACCGAGCCGTCCGGGGTGAGCCCGAGGATCGGGGTGCCGTGGGTGACCTCGTAGCCACCCGAGGGCAGCTTCGGCCCCTTCTCGACCGGGACGTGCACGGAGCCGGCGAGGTCGACGACGTCCGGGAGCGGCCCGGTGAGCCCCTCGAAGGAGGGGTCGAACCGGTCCAGGTAGGCACGCAGGGTGGCGGGGTCGTCGCGGGCCGGGTCGGTGGTGACGAACCAGGTCGCCACCTGGGCGGCCTGGGCGTCGTCGAGCCGGGCCACCGCGGAGGCGAGGTCGGCCATCACCGTCTGACAGATGTCGGGGCACTGCGAGTAGCCGAAGAACACCAGCGTGAGCGGGTCCTCGAGCTCCGCGCGGACGTCGAACCGCTCGCCGGCGGTGTCGACGAGCGTGCTCTCGCCCAGGAGCGTACGGCTCGGTGAGGACAGCGCCGTGCAGCCCGTCGTCGTCCTGGATGCGGACGTCCGCCGCCACCCCGGAGCTGGTCCCGGTCCCGCCGTCCCCGCCGCAGGCGGCGACGAGGAGCGTCGTGGCCAGCGCCGCGCCGAGGGCGCCGAGCCGTCGGCCGGTGCGGGCCGGACGCCGCTCAGCCACGGCGCACCCCCGCTGCCAGGTCCTCGGTGAGTGCCCGGAGCGCGTCGCGTGCCCCGCCCAGGTCGCGACGCCGGATCCGGATCGCGCGTCGAGGATGCACCGCACGAAGGCGGAGCCGACGATGACGGCGTCGGCGTACGACGCCACCTTGGCCGCCTGGTCGCCGTTCGAGACGCCCAGCCCGACGCCCACGGGGAGCTCGGTCGCCTGCCGGGTGCGCGCCACGAGTGGCTCGGCGAGGTCGCTGGTCGTCTCGCGGGCGCCGGTGACCCCCATGACCGCGGTCGCGTAGACGAAGCCGCTGCAGTGCTCGGTGGTGTAGCGGATCCGGGCGTCGGTCGAGGAGGGCGCGACGAGGAAGATCCGGTCGAGGTCGTGCCGCGCCGACGCGTCCAGCCAGGGGCCGGCCTCGTCCGGGGTCAGGTCGGGCGTGATCAGCCCGGACCCGCCTGCGGCGGCGAGGTCGGCGGCGAACCGGTCGACGCCGTACCGCTCGACGGGGTTCCAGTAGGTCATCACGACCGTCGCGACGCCGGTGGCCGCCACCTGCTCGACCACGTGGAGCACGTCGCGCGTGCGGATGCCGCCCTCGAGCGCCTGCAGCGCGGCCGCCTGGATCGTCGGGCCGTCCATGACCGGGTCGGAGTAGGGCATCCCGACCTCGATGACGTCGCACCCCGCCTCGACCATCGCCTTGATCGCCTCGACGGAGCCGTCCACGGTGGGGAACCCCGCCGGCAGGTAGCCCACGAGCGCCGCGCGCCCTTCCTCCTTCGCGCGGGCGAAGGCCGTCGACAGACCGCTCACACCGGCTCCTCCGTCGCCTCGTCGGCGAGCAGCTCGCCCTTGTCCTCCCCCAGGCCGAACCACTCCATCGCGGTGCCCATGTCCTTGTCGCCGCGGCCGGAGAGGTTGCACAGGAGCGTCGCGCCCGGCATCTCCTTCGCCAGCCGCACGGTGCCGGCGATCGCGTGCGCCGACTCGATCGCGGGGATGATGCCCTCGGTGCGGGCGAGCAGCGAGAACGCCTCCATCGCCTGGGCGTCGGTCACCGGCAGGTACGACGCCCGCCCGGTCGCGGCGAGGTGCGCGTGCTCCGGGCCGACCCCGGGGTAGTCGAGCCCGGCCGAGATCGAGTGCGACTCCAGCGTCTGGCCGTCGGCGTCCTGGAGGACGTAGGTGCGGGCGCCGTGGAGCACCCCCACCTCGCCGGCGTGGATGGTGGCCGCGTGACGCGCGGTCTCGACCCCGTCGCCGGCCGCCTCGAACCCGACGATCCGCACCTGCGGGTCGTCGACGAAGGCCGCGAACAGGCCGATCGCGTTGGAGCCGCCGCCGACGCAGGCCGTGACCGCGTCCGGCAGGGCGCCGGTCAGCTCGAGGCACTGGGCGCGCGCCTCGTCGCCGATCCCGCGGACGAACGAGCGCACGAGCGACGGGAAGGGGTGCGGACCGGCGGCGGTGCCGAAGAGGTACGCCGTGTTGTCCACGCTCGCGACCCAGTCGCGCAACGCCTCGTTGATCGCGTCCTTGAGGGTGCGCGAGCCGCTGGTCACCGGGACGACGTCCGCGCCGAGGAGCTTCATCCGTGCGACGTTGAGCGCCTGCCGCTCGGTGTCGACCTCGCCCATGTAGACCACGCAGTCGAGGTCGAGGTACGCCGCCGCGGTCGCCGAGGCCACGCCGTGCTGCCCGGCCCCGGTCTCGGCGATGACGCGGGACTTCCCCATCCGCTTGGTGAGCAGCGCCTGCCCGAGGACGTTGCGGATCTTGTGCGCCCCGGTGTGGTTGAGGTCCTCGCGCTTGAGCAGGATCCGGGCACCGGCGACCTCGGAGAGCCGGGTGGCCTCGTAGAGGCGGCTCGGCGTGCCGGCGTACTCGCGCAGCATCCGGTCGAGCTCGCCGGTGAACGCAGGGTCGGCCATGGCGTCCCGCCAGGCCTCGCCGAGCTCGTCGAGGGCGGCGACCAGCGCCTCCGGCATGAACCGTCCACCGAACTCGCCGAAGTGGCCGGTGGCGTCCGGGGCGTACGGCGAGGTGTCGGTGCTCATCGGGCCACCTGCGCTGCCGGAGTGCCGGCGGCGACGAGCTGCGCGACGGCGCTCTGCGGGTCCGACCCGGTCACCAGCGCCTCGCCGACGAGGACGGCGTGGGCGCCCTGCCCGACGACGGTCTCGACGTCCGTCCCGGAGCGGATGCCGGACTCGGCGACGCGGACCACGCCCTCGGGAAGCACCGGGGCGACGCGCCCGAAGGTGTCCGGGTCGACGGCGAGGGTCTTGAGGTTGCGAGCGTTGACGCCGACGACGGCGGCGCCGGCGGCGAGCGCCCGCTCGGCCTCGGACTCGTCGTGGACCTCGACCAGCGGGGTCATCCCGAGCGCGACCGCCTCGTCGTGGAGCTCCTCGAGCAGCGGCTGGTCGAGAGCGGCGACGATGAGCAGGACCAGGTCCGCACCGGCCGCCCGCGCCTCCCAGAGCTGGTAGGGCGTGACGATGAAGTCCTTGCGGAGCACCGGGATCGCGACCCGGCTCCGCACGTCGCGGAGGTCCGAGAGGCTGCCGCCGAACCGGCGCTCCTCGGTGAGCACGCTGATGACCGCGGCTCCGCCGGCCTCGTAGCGGGCGGCGAGCTCGGCGGGGTCGGCGATCGTCGGCCAGCTCGCCCTTGCTCGGGCTCCGTCGCTTGACCTCGGCGATCACGCTCACCGGCGCGGCACGCAGGGCGGGCAGCGGGTCGAGCGCGGGGGCGGTCCGCTCGACGGCTTCGCGCAGCTGCTCGAGGGACGTGGCCGACTGACGCTCCGCGAGGTCGGTGCGGACCCCCTCGATGATCTCGTCGAGGACGGTCATCGTCCTGCCTTTCGACGTGCTGGGGTGGTGGCGCGACACTGCGCACGAGGACGGGGCCAGCCTCTCACGGCGCCCCAGCGGGTCGATCGTGTGGAGGCTCAGGGAGCGAGCGCCGCGGCGAACGGCAGGTTCCGGACCACCCAGAACACGACGAGCAGGACGACGACGACGGCGGCTGCGGCGCCCGCGGCCGGTTGTGGCAGCGGGCGGACGGCTCCCCGCCAGCGCTGTGCGAGCGAGCGGGCCCAGAGCAGCCGCGAGGGCCGGGATCGAGGCGACGAAGAGGAGGTTGCTCGAGGCGGCGGCGGCGAGGTCGCCGTGCGTGAGGTCGTTGACCGCGCGGAGCCCGCCGCAGCCCGGGCAGTACGTCCCGGTCATCACCAGCCACGGGCAGAACCCCCACGAGCCGGACTCGTGCGGGTCGCGCAGGTGGAGGGCGACGCTCGCGGCGAGGACGACACCTGCGACCAGCAGCGGCGGCGTCAGCCGGCGCAGCAGGGGCGGCTGTGGCTCTGCTGCGACGGGGGTGTCGGTCCGAGTCGTCAGCGCTGCACCGGGTCGAGGTGGACGTCGTTGCCGAGGCTCGTCTTGGAGAGCACGAGACCGACGACGCCGCCGAGCGGAGCCAGGACGACCCCGATCCAGAAGACGAGCATGTTCGCGAAGACCAGACCGAGTCCGCCGACGAGCGAACCCGACGAGGACGACGGACACGGCGATCCAGGCGGCGGGGGTGCTTCCATGGTGGGCGCTCATGCGGCTCTCCTCCGTCGATCCGGTCGATGCGGTACGTCTCCATCCTAGGCGCACCTCAGGCCGTGGGGTCGCGCCCCTCGTCGAGCGCCTTCCACAGCTCCGCGTCGCTGAGCTCCTCCGGGCGTCTGCGGTCCGCATCCTTCACAGTGGCGTCGGCGGTCCCCGGGGCGTCGTACCTCGCGCTCATCTCCGGCCAGCTCGGCGCCCTCACCAGGGCGCCCACGAAGGCGACGGCTGACAGCAGCGCCCCGGCTGCCGCGACGTAGGGCCAGGGGGTCGTCGACGTCGCCGTCGCGGGGACGTCGCCGAGCAGGCGCGCGGCCACGTCGGTCGCGGATCCCACCGTCACCGCGACCGCGGCTGCGGCGCCCAGGGAGGCTGCCAGGCCGAGCACGGAGACGACGCGGCGTCCCCGGGCCCGGAGCACCAGGACGGTCCCCCACGCGGCGAGCGCGACGAGGGCGAGGGGCAGGGCCAGCGCCGCCACGTCGGTGCCGTCGGCCGTGACCGTGCGCAGCGCCGGCGTGCGCGTCGTCGCCTCCGCCCACGGCTGCGCGGCACCGGCCAGGGCGAGCGCCGCGCCGCCGAGCCCGGCGAGCAGCGTGCGGCCGAAGGTCGTACGCCGGCGTGGCCGGTCAGCCACCGAGGAGCCCGTCGTCGAAGCACGTCCGGGCCCCGGTGTGGCAGGCGGGCCCCTCCTGGTCGACGGTGACGAGAAGGGTGTCGCCGTCGCAGTCGAGCCGCACCTGGTGGACGTGCTGGCGGTGCCCGGAGGTCTCGCCCTTCACCCAGTACTCCTGGCGGGAGCGGCTCCAGAAGGTGGTGCGACGGCTGGTGAGCGTGCGGTGCAGCGCCTCGTCGTCCATCCAGCCGACCATGAGCACCTCGCCCGTGTCGTGCTGCTGCACGACGGCGGGGACCAGCCCCTGGGCGTCGCGCTTGAGCCGGCCGGCGATGGCGGGGTCGAGGATGCTCACCGGGCCATCATCCCGCACGGCGGTCGTCAGCCGCCGTGGTGGACGGCGTTCTGGGCGGCCCACGAGGCGTGCAGCCGGCCGTAGACACCGCCCTCGGCGACCAGCTCGCGGTGCCGGCCGAGCTGGACGACCCGCCCCGCGTCCACCACGACCACGAGGTCGGCCCGCTCCGCCGTCGTCATCCGGTGCGCGATCGTGACCGACGTGCGACCCGAGGTGAGCCGGTCCAGCGCTGCGGAGATCCGCATCTCCAGCGCCGGGTCGACGGCGCTGGTCGCCTCGTCGAGCACGAGCACGTCGGGGTCCGCGAGCTGGGCGCGCACCAGCGCCACGAGCTGCCGCTCCCCGGCCGACATCGACTCGCCGCGCTGGCCGACGCGTGTGTCGAGCCCCAGCGGCAACCCGTCGAGCCAGTCACGCAGCCCGAGGCTGGCGACGGCCTCGAGCAGCTCGGCGTCGGTGGCCCCGAGCCGGCCGTAGGCGAGGTTGGCACGCAGGGTCGCGTCGAAGAGGAACCCTTCCTGGGGGACGAGCACGACCCGGCCGCGCAGCGACGCGAACGGGACCTCGCGCAGGTCGACGCCCCCGACCCGGACCGCTCCTGTGGTGGGGTCCATGAGCCGGGTGAGGAGCTTGGCCAGCGTCGTCTTGCCGGAGCCCGTCTCGCCCACCACCGCGACCCGCGTGCTCGGGGCGACCGTGAGGTGCACGTCGTGGAGCACCGGGCGGCCACCGGGGTAGGCGTAGCCGACGCCGTCGAACTCCACGCCGAGGTGGCCGTCCGGCAACGGCGTCCCGTCGTCGGCCGGGTCGGTGACGTCGGCGGTGGTGTCGAGGATGCCGATGACGCGCCGCCACCCGGCGAAGGCGTTCTGGGCATCGGTGAGCACCTGGGTGCCCATCTGGATCGGCCCCACGAAGAGGGTCACCAGGAACGCGAAGGCCAGGATCGTCCCCGCGCTGAGCTGACCGTCGACGCCGAGAAGCACTCCGACCACGATCACCCCGGCGTTCGCCAGCCCGGCCGAGATCCCGCCGAGGGAGAACGAGAACGCCGTCAGCCCCTGGGCCCGGCTGCTGGCGCGCAGGTGACGCTCGACCGCCTCGTCGATCCGGGCCTGGGTGCGCGCCTCGACGCCGTAGCTGCGCACGACCGCAGCGCCGACCACCGGCTCGGAGACGGCCGAGAGCAGGTGGCCGATCTGGCGGCGCACGGTCGCGTAGGCCTCCGAGAGCCGGCGCTGGAAGTAGCGGAGGCTGAGGAAGAGCGGCACGAAGCAGAGCCACACCACGAGCGTGAGCTGCCAGCTGTAGACGAGCATGACCACCGTGGCCACGGCGATCTGCCCGACGCTGACGATCGCGATGACGCCGCCGAAGACGAGGAACTGCGACACCTGGTCGACGTCGCTGGTGACGCGGGCGACGAGCGCACCGCGCCGTTCGGTGTTCTGGGTGAGCACCGGCAGGTCGTGGACGTGGCGGAACGCCTTGACCCGCAGCGTCGCCAGGCCGGTCTCGGCGGTGCGGAAGAGCCGTGCGGTCATCAACGCCGAGGCCACGCCGGTCAGGACGACGCCGAGCGCGGTGAGGCCGACCATGCCGAGGACGTACGACGTCTGCGGGCCGTCCGTCCCGTTGATGCCGTTGTCGACACCCTGCTGGATCGCGATCGGCACGAGCACCCGCCCGGCGGTGGCCACGACGGCGAGGAGGATCGTCACCCCCATGCCGGCCACCAGCTCGGGGGACAGCTCGACGCCACGGCGAAGCACCTTGCCGGCCGAGGCGCTCTCGCCGCTGAGGACACCGCTGGTCCCCGTGCTGTTTCCCGTGCTGTTTCCCGTGCTGGTTCCCGTGCTGGTTCCCGTGCTGCTCATGCGCCCACCACCCGGTCGGTCGCGACGGAGCCGGCCCCGGCGCCGCCCTCGACCTGCTCCCCGTGCGGCTCGAGCTCGTAGGCGTTCACGAGGTCGGCGTAGTCGGCGTTGCGGGCGAGCAGCTCGTGGTGCGGCCCCTGGTCCACGACCCGGCCGCCGGCCAGGAAGACCACCTCGTCGGCAAGGCCGATCGTCGCCTTCCGGTAGGCGACCACCACGACCGTCGACTCGGTGGACCCGGTGGACCCGGTGGACTGCCGGCGCAGGGCGGCCAGGATCCTCGCCTCCACCTCGGGGTCGACCGCGGAGGTGGCGTCGTCCATCACGAGCAGCCGTGGCCGCCGCACGAGCGCCCGGGCGAGCGAGAGCCGCTGCCGCTGACCGCCGGACAGCGTCGTCCCCCGCTCACCGAGCCGTGCGTCCAGCCCGCCGGGAAGCTCGGCGACGAAGTGCTCGGCCTGCGCGGTGCGCAGCGCCTGCCACACCTCGTCGTCGGACACCTCGGCCCCGAGTGCGACGTTGCCGCGGACGGTGTCGTCGAAGAGGAACGCGTGCTGCGGCACGAGCGACGCCTGTCCGGGGAGCTCGCCGGCGGCGAGGTCGCGCAGGTCGGTGCCGTCGAGCCGGATCCGGCCGCGGTCGGGGTCGACGAGCCGGAACAGCAGGGTGGCCAGCGTGCTCTTCCCGGAGGCGGTCGCGCCGACCACCGCGACGGTGCGGCCCGGCTCCACCGTGAACGTGACGTCGTCGAGGACCGGCTGCGCCGCGTCGTACCCGAAGCCGACGTGGGAGACCTCCAGCCGCGCTCCGGAGCCGGCCGGCGGCATCGACGCGTCGCCGTACTGCATCTCGCCGGTCTCGCCGAGCACGGCCCGGACCCGCTCGAAGCCCACCACGCTGCGCGGGAACTCGCCGAGCAGCCAGCCGAGCGAGCGGATGGGGAACGCGACCACCATGAGGAGGTAGGAGATGCTCACCACGTCGCCGGGCTCGGTGCCACCGGACTGCACGCGGTAGGCGCCGACCAGGAGCACCGCCAGCACGCCGAGGCTCGGCAGCGCCTCGAGGACCGGGTCGAAGACCGCGCGCACGGTGCCGGCCCTGATGCTGGTGTCGCGCAGCGTGCGGGCCTTGGCGGCGAACCGCTGGGTCTCCTCCGCCTCACGTCCCAGCGACTTGACGACCAGCGCGCCGTCGAACGACTCGTGGGCGATCTCGCTGAGCTCCGCGCGCAACGCCTGCACCCTGGTCATCAGCGGCGACTGGAACTTCTGGAAGACGAGGTTGCTGGCGATGACGAGGGGGAAGACCATCAGCCCCACGGCGGCGAGGACCACGTCGGTCAGGAGCATCTGCGCCACGGCGATCACCATCATCGCCACGGTCCCGACGGCCATCGGCAGCGGCGCGATCGGCGCCCAGGCCGCCTCGACGTCGGAGTTCGCGTTGGAGAGGAGCTGGCCGGTCGGGTGGCGCTGGTGCCACTCGAGCGGCAGCCGGAGGTACTGCCGGGTGACCTCACGGCGGTCGTGCGCCTGCATGCGGTACTGCATGATGCCGGCGCCCCAACGGCGCGCCACGATGCTCACGCCGCGGACGATCGCCACCCCGACGAACAGCGCGGCGGCCGTGACGAGCGCCCCGGTCGGCGCGACGCCCTCGTCGAACGCCGGCAGCACCACGTGGTCGGCCGACCAGCCGAGCACCCACGCATCGGCCACGGTGAGGGCACCGAAGAGCACCGCGCCCACGGTCGACACCGCGAACACCCAGGGCTCGCGCCGGACCGCGACGCCGAGGACCGCGAACCCGTCCCGGAGGGTGCTGCGTCCGCGGACGCCTCGGCTGCCTGCGGTCACTTCTCTCCTCGACGGGTGCGGTTGCGCGGGGGTGCGGTGCGGGGGCGGCAACCGCCCGGACCAGCCTACGGCCGCTCCCCAGAGCCGCTCCGTAGGATCGGACGGTGACCTCCCTCGCCGCCTCCGAACGCTCCGACCTCACCGCCCTGGCCGAGCAGGTCGGCCCCGACGCACCGACGCTGTGCGGCGACTGGACCGTGCGGGACCTGGTCGTCCACCTGCTCCTACGGGAGGGCAGCCCGGCCGCGGTGGGCATCGTGGTCAAGCCACTCAGCGGTCTCCTCGACAAGGCGGGCCGACGGCTCGGCGAGCGGAAGTTCGACGAGCTGGTCACGCGGTTGCGGAACGGCCCCCCGTTCTGGTCCCCGTTGGCGCTGCCCAAGGTCGACGCCGTGTTCAACCTGCTCGAGTTCTTCGTCCACCATGAGGACATCCGCCGGGCCCAGCCGGAGTGGCAGCCCCGCGCGCTGGCGCCCCGCAGCGAGCGAGCGATCTGGAAGGCCGCCGGTCACGCGGGCCGCGGGATCGTGGCCAAGTCCGGGGCGGGGGTCGGCGTCGTCGCCGAGCGCGCCGACACCGGAGAGCGGACGACCCTGAGCCGCGGCTCCACCACGGTGACCGTCCGAGGGCTGCCCTCGGAGATCACCCTCTTCCTCTTCGGCCGCAAGGCACAGGCGCAGGTGCAGCTCGATGGGTCGCCGGAGGACGTGGCCAGCCTCGAAGCGGCCGGACTCGGCATCTAGCCTTCGAGAAGCGCCGCGACCTCGTCGCGGACCCGGTCGCCGAACGTCTCGTGTCCGCGGGGTGTCAGGTGGAGCCGGTCAGGCAGGTACTCCAGCTCCCACGCCGAGGTCCGCACGTACGGAACGCCGGCCGCCGAGGTGATGTCGTCCAGCAACGCGTCCACGCGGGCGGCCCCGGCCGCCCGGAGCGGCGCTGCGGGCGGTCCCACGACGACGACCCGCCGCCCCTCGAGGAGACGAAGGGTCGCGCGCACCCCGCGCCGTACGGCGGACTCGTCGACGTCGTGGTCGTTGAGCCCTCCCTGCACGACCACGAGGTCGGGGTCCGCTGCCAGCGCTCGGGTGACCCGCAGGACGAATGCGACCTCCCGGCACGGGCTCGCCTCCGCGCTGAAGCCGGAGCCGCCGAACCCGTCGACGACCACCCTGCCGTCGAGCCGGGAGGGCCACGAGCCCGCCGGGTCGTCGAGGCCGCTGCCCTGGGCGTACGAGTCGCCGATGACCGCCACCTGCGGTCCGGCTTCCTCGGGGATCATGGCGCGCCGCTCGTCCGAGGCGACGCGGGTGTCCCGGCACCGCTCGGGCCGGGACGCCTCCGCGTCGCCGGGGGCGGCCCACAGCCACGCGCCCGAGCCGAGCGCCACCGTGCCCACGACGGCTGCCCATGACCTCACGCCCGCAGTGTGCGACGCGACCGGGCCCCGGCGGGCCGGAACCGCCACACGTCACCGATCCGTGACCCGATCGAGGACCTCCGTCGCTCTCCGGGCGGGACCGTTTCAGGCGACCTCGGCCTCCATCGAGGCGACGAAGTCGCCCTTCACCCGCCTCCAGTCCTCGTCGCTCATGCTGCGGCGCCAGTACGGAGAGCACGATATGTCCCTGCGGGACAGCCCCCGCTCCCGGAGCAGGTGCCGCCGCACGCCACGGATCTCCTCTGCCTCGCCGTGCACGAAGGCGTGCGTCCGGGTGTGCGGGACGTCGAGGTCGCGGACGGCGCCGAGCAGCAGCCCGGTGTCCTCCGGCGTCCCGCGGCGGTGCAGCCACGTCACCTCGACCGCCTCGTGGACGGGGAGCGTCACCTCGTGGTCGGGCCCGTCGCAGAGCAGCAGGACCACCGCCTGCACCCCGGCGGGAAGCGCCTCCAGCGAGGCGGCGACGGCGGGCACCGCCGACTCGTCGCCGACCATCAGGTGCCACTGCACCACGGGGTCGGGGCGGTATCCACCGGCGGGCCCCTCGAGCACCAGGACGTCACCGGGCACCGCGGACGAGGCCCACCGCCCGGCGACTCCCTCGTCGCCGTGCACCACGAAGTCGACGGTGAGCTCGCGGGCCGCCCCGTCCCACCGGCGGACCGTGAACCGGCGTCGCGCCGGCCACTCGTGGCGGGGCCGCGTCTCCCGGACCTCGGTCGGATCGAACACCCCGCCGTACGACGCTGCCGGCGGTGCGAACGCGAGGTTCACATAGGCGTCGGTCGCCGGCACCATCACGAGCCGGTCGAGATCTCCGCCGCCGAGGACGACGCGGACCATCGACGGCGTCAGCCACCGGGTGTCGATCACCTGACCGTGCACGCCCACCTCCGAAGTTAGGTGAGCCTAACCTAGCATTCTCCAGGTGCGTCGGTCATCGCGCCGACGGTCAGGCCAGCGGCTTGCGGCAGGCCCACCCGACGTCGACGGTCTCGCCGCGGTCGACCACGACCTCCCGCACACTGGTGATCCGGCCACCCTTCCGGCAGGTGAGCTTCCACGACTCCTTGACCCCCGTGACCACCTTCGAGGGCGGAGGCGTGAACTCGACCCGCGCGGTCCAGTCGCTGGTGGCGCCGCCCTCGTAGTTCTCGATCACGGCGGTGTACTCGCCCGCGGCCGGCTCGATCAGGCGGGCGATCTCAGGATCGTCCAGGCTCGCGGCGCTCGCCACGGGGTTGCCGTCGGCGTCGTAGATGTAGACGTCCCAGTCGACGTCGGGGTCCGGCCACGCGACATGCAGCTCCGCGGTGAAGTTGTCGGCCTCCGGCAGCCCCTCGACCGTGAACGTGATCTCCTCCGACTCGCCCACGGCCGGCACGCCCGCCGGGTTCGCGACGTCGTACCCCTCCTGGACCGGAGCGAGCGGGTCGCGGCCCCAACGTCCGGCCACGAGCGGCCGGGTCGAGGGGTTCACGTCCCAGGTGAACCAGCCGCCCCGCGGCCGGAAGCTCGACATCAGGTGGTCCTCGAAGGTGAGCGGGTCCGTCACCGACCCGTCGGGCTGGATCACCGGCGAGGTCTCGGTCGCGAACTGCTTGCTGATCCGCAGCAGGGTGCCCTTGGGCGCGCGGCCCTTGATCACCGAGTGCAGGGACCTGTCGACGGTGGCGTCCGCCATCTCGTAGTAGGCCGCCCGGTTGCCACCGGCACCGGCACCGGCGGCGGGGGGCAGCCCGAGGTACTCGGCGACGACCGCGTCCTCGAACGGCTCGTGGAACCCGTCCGGGCTGATCTCGAAGGTGAACCCCAGCCCCCCGGTGTTCCAGTAGCTCCAGTCCTCCAGCGACCCGGAGGTGTCGTAGAGCTGGAACGACGCCTGGTTGGTGTAGTCGTTGTGGGCGGTCATCCGTTCGCCGAGGGCCCGGTAGGCGTCCTCGTCGGGGGTGAAGCCGGTGGAGAGCAAGGACGGCGGCCGCAGCACCAGGTTGCTGTAGGTGTGGTTGGTGATGAGGTTGGTGACCTGCCGCTTCGAGATCAGCCGGCGCAGCCCGTCGGTCTCGGGCTCGCTGCCGGGGCTGTCGCCGCGGTAGGTGTCGTCGGACCAGAAGGGCGAGGCGCCGGGGCCGCCCCAGAACCCGGGGTAGTTGCGGTTCAGGTCGGTGCCGCGCAGCCGCCCCGCCGGGTTGTCCTCGCAGGTGCCCCCGGTGTACTGCTCCGAGGTGAAGACGGAGACGTGGCAGTTCTTCCGCTTCATCTCGTAGTCGAACAGGCTGAAGTCGCCGAGCGCCTCGGCCTCGCGGGAGACGCGGAAGCCGTCGGGGTTGAGCACGGGTACGACGATCGTGCGCACGTGCCGCAGGATCCGCCGCGTGCGAGCGCTGTCCTTGTACGTCGAGAGCAGCTCGTGGGCCCACTCCATCGTGTGCTCGGACGAGGGCCATTCGCGCGCGTGGTGGGCGCCCACCATCAGCATCACCGGCTTGCCGTCCAGCCGGTTGCCGGCGTTGCCGCTGATCTCGATGCCCCGGATCTTCCGTCCCTCGACCGACCGGTTGGGCAGCACCAGCGGCCGCGTGAGCCGGGGATGCCGACGCACCAGTGCTCGCAGCTCGCGGTTGTAGTCCTCGAGGTGACGGTAGGAGGTCCGGCCGCTCGGCAGGGGCGAGGCCGCCACCTCGGCGGCGTACGCGCGGTCCTGCCTGGCGTTGGCGCGCGCCTTCGCCGCCAGGTCCGCGACCTCGACCTGCCAGCGGAACCCCGCATCCCGCAGGACGCGGGCGTCCTCGGGCCCGTGGAGGACGACACTGAGCCCGGTGCGGTCACCGTGCTCGGTGAGGTCGAGCCCCAGGGAGGCCAGCCGGTTGCGCTCGGCCCGGGTGGGCGCCTCGACATGGACGAGCTGCACCTTGTCGCCGGCCTCGAAGCGCTCGAGGCGCCGCTCGGCCTCACCGCCCGGCGTCTCGCCGGCGGTTGCCACCGTGCCGACGGCGAGCGGGGCGGACAGGGCGAGAACGATGGCGGCGGCAGCCAGCGGCCGCGGCTTGGGGACGGCGAACACAGGAGCTCCTCGAGATCACTCACGTGTGACGCGCGCCACACCGCCGATCACACTAGGGCTACTGCGGCTCCTCGGCAACGGGTGCCCTGCGGGTCAGGGGATCGACGGGCTCGGCGGGATCGACGCGCGCGGCTGGATCGGCGGGCGCGGCTGGATCGACGGGCGCGGAGACCGCCGTGCCGCGACCGAGGATGAGCACCGCTCGGTCGTCCTCGCCGCTCGCGACCTCCCCGATGATCCGGCGGGCCGCCCCCGGGAAACCGTCCCGGATTGCCTCACCCGCAACCCGCTGGAGCCAGGCGATGCCGGTGTCGATGTCGCTCCCTCGCTCCTCGACGACGCCGTCGGTGTAGAACATGAGCGCCTCGCCCGGCAGCAGGTGGCCCTTGCTGACGGTCAGGTCCGGCGTGCGGGTCACCCCGAGGGCGGTGCCGCGTGCGTTGTCGACCACCCACTCCCGCGCCGCAGCATCCCAGCGCAGCGCCGGCGGGTGACCGGCGCTCGTGATCTGGTAGCCGCCGCCGTCGAGGTCGACCAGCAGGTGCACCGCCGTCGCGAAGGCCTCGTCGTCCCCCCGGCGGACGAGGAACCGGTTGGCGGCGCGCAGCAGCTCCTCCGGCGGCATCGTGCCGATCAGCCCACCGAGAGCGCCGGCGAACTGGAGCGAGGCCGGGCCGGCGCTGTTGCCCTTCCCGCAGACGTCGACGAGGATCAGCTCGAGCCTGCGTTGGTCCTCGGCCAGGTCTGCCACCAGGAAGTCGCCGGCGTAGGCCACGCCGTGGGAGGCGAGCATGGCGCTCTGCGGCTCCCACCCCTCGGGCAGGGCCGGGATCCTGCCCTGCTCCCGCAGCCGGTCCCGCAGGTCGACGAGGAACGACTCGCTGAGCACCGCCGGCAGGCCGCTGCGCTGACGGCTCGCCACCGCCAGCACGAGCAGCACAGCGACCACGAAGGCGACCATCGCGGTGATGCGGGCCCCGCTGACCGGTCCGTGGACCGCGAGGGCTGCCACCCCGGCGGCGGCGTCCGCCGCGGCGACCCACACCAATGGACCGAAGCGGAGCAGCATCATGGCGATCAGCAGCCAGACGAAGAACACCGTCGGCGGCATCCACTCCGGCGCCACGAGGGAGACGACGAAGGAGGCCGCGATGGCCGTGAGCACGAGGAGGGCGACCTGCCGCTGCCCGCTCGGCGTCCCCCGACGCCACGCAGCGACCACCGTGTGCCGGTTGCCAGCCGCCCGATCAGCCATGTCCGCAGCGTAGTGGCCGACCACGCCGGCCGTGCGGAAACACAGCCCAACCCAGGATCAGTCGGCACCGGTCTCGCCTGGCGGCACCGCCTCCGACCCGCTCTGGGTCAACCCCTTGCGCGGCCAGGCGCTCCACCTGCCGAACACGGACATGGCAGCCGGCACGAACAGCGCCCGCACGACCAGCACGTCGAGCATGATGCCGACGAACATGGCGAAGGCCAGCTGGCGGAACGGCGTCAGCGGCACCACCGACAGCAGCCCGAAGCTGGCGGCGAGCGCCAGCCCGGCCACGAGCAGAGCGGAGACGACCCCGGGCATCGTCTCCTCGATGGCCTCGGGCAGCGGCCTGGTCCGAGCCCGCTCCCAGATCGTCCCGACGGCGAAGATGTTGTAGTCGGACCCGAACGCGAGCAGGAGCACCGCTGCAGCGAACGGCACGTAGAACGTCAGCCCCGCCCCGGGCACGAGCGCGCCGAAGAGCAGCATCGTGAGGCCGAGGGCAGCACCCAGGGACAACAGGCTCCCGGCGAGCAGGTACGCCGCCGCGATCGGGGCCCTGAGGAACGCCACGAGCATCAGGAAGTTCGCTCCCAGTGCTGCCAGCGCGATGCGCAGCAGGTCACCACGCGTCTGCTCGACGATGAACGCCGCGGCGGCTGTGTCGCCTGCCAACGCCGTGCTCACCTCGCCCAGCCCGCTCGACGTCACCAACCCCGGCAGTTGCTCCTGCAGCCGGGCCACGGAGCTGATCGCCGCCGCGCCGAGCGCGGGGTCCTCGAGCACCACCAGCAGCCGGGCGGCAGTGCCGTCGTCCCGGACCAGGACGTCCGCCTCCAGCCGGCGCGGTGTGTCTCCGGGGCCGAGCACGCCGGCGACGCCGGGCTGGCGCTCGACGAGCTCGCCCAGCGCGTTCAGCTCGCGCCGCCGGCCGTCCAGCCCCTCCCCCTCGATCAGCAGCGTGGTCGGCGACAGGATCCCGGCGGAGAAGCCGGTGCGAGCGGCATCCGCGGCGACCCGGACGCCGCTGTCGGCGGGCAGGGAACCCACGAACGACACCCCGAGGCCGAGGCCGCTCAGCGGCACGGCCGCCAGCCCGAGTGCGGCGACGGTGCCGACGAGCACGGCTGCGGCGACCCGCCTCCGGTGCGCGATGGCACCGAGCACCGCCTTCCGCCGTCCGGCGCGCTGTCGAGCGCCGGACATCTCGGTCGGCCGTGGGTGTGAGGGCCAGAAGGACCACCGGCCCAGCACCGCCATCAACGCGGGCACCAGCGTCATCGCGACCACCAACCCGACCAGCACGGTGAAGACGAGAGCAGGTCCGAGCGCCCGGAAGAACAACGACTCGGCCACGGTCAGGGCGGCGGTTCCGGCGGCCACCGCGAGGCCGGCGACCAGCACGATGTGCCCGTAGTCGACCGTGGCCCGACGGGCCGCCTCCAACCGGTCGTGGCCGTTGCGCAGCTGACGACGCAGCGCGGCGAGGAAGAACACCGTGTAGTCGGTGACGACACCCAGCAGCAGGGCGACGATCACGGGCTCGAGCTCGCTCGGCGTGGCGACCCCGAACAGCTCCGCGACGCCGGCCGACAGCCGCAGGGTGACGACGTAGGCGACCGCGGTCGCCAGGACGGCGATCACCGGCGCCACCACCGACCGGAACGCGACGCCGACGATGATCACGATCGCCGCCAGGGTCAGCGCCTCCACTCGCGGCAGGGAGTCCCGGATGATGTCGCCCTGCTCCGCCCGGGCGGGAACCGACCCGGTGACCCCGACGAAGTGGTCCCGTGGGCCGAAGAACTCCTCGGCGTAGCGCGCGGCGGTCCGTCGTTGCGTCCCCAGGGACACCTCTGGTTCGAACAGCAGGTAGGTCAGCGCCGTGGTGCTGCGCTCCCGCGAGGAGGGGAAGGCGCCCATCGCGTTGGTGACCGGCAACGCGCCTCGCAGGGCGCGCAGCCGGGGGCCGGCCTCCCGCGTCGCTCCCACCGCGCTCACCACCGTCCGGCCCTGCGCGTACGGCGAGAGGCCGTCCGCATGCCGCTGCACGAGCGTCGTGCGCCCGGAGAGCGGGAACCCGAACAGCTCCACCGACCGGACCTCGGCGGTGATGGCGGGGGTGTCCCGGGGCAGCAGACCACCGAGTCCGCCGCTCCGGTCGGCATCGCCCAACGCAGGCAGGACGAACCACGCCCCGAGGCTGACGCAGACCCAGAAGCCGATCACCCACCAGCGCAGCACCACCAGCAGCCGGGCGGTCCCGCGTGCGAGCCGGCTCCCCCCTGGTCGGTCGGTCGGCTCGGGGCCTGCGGCCATCGGCTCAGCCCTGACCGCGCCGCAGCCCCAACCGCTGCAGCTCGGCGTCGGCGAGGGCCCTGGTGCGCCCCTCGACCACGGCACCCCAAGGATCGCTGTCGATCTGCTGCACGACGGAGAAGGGCAGCCAGCGCACCGCGCGCTCGGCCAGGTAGCGGTCGGCCGCGGCGCTCGCGGACGAGGTGTGCAGCATCCGGCGCACCTCGGCGACGTCGCGCCGGCGGGCATGGCGCGAGGGCAGGTACCACGCCAGGACGGGCGCGACCGGCAGCAGCACGACCGCCAGCCCGAGCAGCACCGCCAGCTGCCGCAGCTGGGACCCCAGCTCCTGCCCTCGGAGCGCGATGCCCTCAGCGGCAGCGATCACCTCGCCACCGAGCTCTGCGGTGCGATCGCCGACCACGGGTACGCCGCCGAGCGCCTCGAGCGCACCACCGGTCGAGCCGATCGCCCGACCGGACTCCGTGACGGTCTCGCCGAGCTCCGAGACCTGCCAGAGGGTGTAGCCGACCCACCCTCCGATCACCAGCCAGAGGACGAGCCAGAACAGCACAAGCCCGTCGAGGCGACGTATCGTGGACTCATTCGCGGTGCGGACGTCCAGGTCCATCCGGTCAATCTACTGGTCGGTCAACCCTCGGGCTTGCGTCCCGTGCCGATACGAGGCCGCCTCGCCCCACTCGGAAGGACAGCTGATGACGGAGCCGCCACCGACCGATGCGGACGGCGGCGCCGACCAGCCCCGCACAGCCCCGCGGACCATGTCCTGGTGGTCCGTGCTCGCTCCCGCTGCCGCACTCGTCATCGGCCTGCTGATCGGGGGCGTGGTCGTGGGCGTCGCCGGAGGCGACGACGATGACGACGCCCCGTCGACGAGCCCCACGCCGACGGGCTCACCCACTCCGGACGACTCGACGGGGTCGCCGACGGAGGGCGTCACCACGCTGGTGGTGCCCGACGCGTGCCTCGAGGCCGTCGACACGGTCGAGGAGGCCACCCGGCTGACCCGCGACGGGGCAGCAGCGATCCGGGACTTCGAACCGGCACAGCTGCGGGAGCTGCTCACGGAGCTGGAGCAGCTCGACCAGCGGGCCCGCGACCAGGCAGCGGCCTGCCGCGACGCGGAGATCCGGTAGCCGCGCTCCCGTCGGCTCGCGAGGCGACCGTCCTCAGAACAGCAGGAACGCGATCGGCGTGACCAGCAGCAGCGTCAGCACCACCCGCTCGAACCAGATCACCAACAGCTTGGGGATCGACAGCGGGATGTCCGTGGCGACCAGGCACGGCACCAGCGCCGAGAAGAAGATGATCTGCGAGACGCTCACCACGGCAACGACGAACTTCACCGTCATGCCGGCGTCGACGACCAGCAGCGCGGGCAGGAACATCTCGGCGACGCCGAGCGCCGACGCCTTGGCGACCAGCATCGCGTCCGGGATCTGAAGCGCCCACGTGACCGGGTAGAAGAGGTAGCCGAGCCAGTCGAACACCGGGGTGTACGTCGCCAGGACCAGGCCGAGCAGCCCGACGGACAGGATCGACGGCAGGATCGCCATCGCCATCAGGACACCGTCGCGCAGGTTGCGCCCGATGTTGACCAGCAGCGACGGGGCGGTGGCGACGGTGCCGCGTGCCTCCTGCCAGGCAAGCGCGAGACGGCGCCCCTTGCCGTCGGCCTCGGGGTGCGGCGTCACCCCCTCGAAGTAGTCGTCGCTGATGCGGGACAACGGCCAGATCCGCACGGTCACGGCCGTGACGAGGAAGGTGACGACCAGGGTGGTCCAGAAGTAGGCGTTCCAACGGTCCATCAGCCCGAGGGTGGAGGCGACCACGACCATGAACGTGGCCGACACGGTGGAGAAGCCGGTCGCGATGATCGTCGCCTCGCGCGTGGAGTACTTCCCCTCGCGGTAGACCCGGTTCGTGATCAGCAGGCCGAGGGAGTAGCTCCCGACGAACGACGCCACACCGTCGATGGCGGAGCGGCCCGGCGTCCGCCACACCGGACGCATCACCGGCTGCAGGAGCACGCCGATGAACTCGAGCAAGCCGTACCCGACCAGCAGCGCGAGGAACACCGCGCCGATCGGCACCAGCAGTCCGACGGGCACCACGAGGGCGTCGAACAGGAAGGGCCCGAGATCCGGCTCGAAGAGCCACGCGGGACCGAAGTCGAAGACCAGCATGACCCCGACGACCAGCCCGACGACCTTGAGCAGCGAGAAGACCGTGTCCAGGGAGGACCTCCGCCAGGTGCCGGAGAGGAAGGGGTACGCCGCGCCGGCCGCGATCAGCGCCAGCGCGTAGTACGGCGTCAGCGACGGCCACTCGGCGTTGATTGCGGTCACGAGGTGGTCGAGCGCGATCGTGTCCTTGCCCCGGAGCTCGAACGGCACGAAGAAGACCGCAGCGCCGACCAGGCTGTAGACGAAGAACTTCCACATCGGCGCCCGCTGCTCGTGGTCGAGCTCGGCGTCGTCGGACACGTGCTGCCCTGTGCTCATATCGGACCTCCCCACGTCGGATGACGGCCAGCCGCCTGCGTCTACTCGCGCACGCTGCCACGCCGGGTGCGTCGGCGACCACCCTTCGGAGCCATCCTCAGTCTCGGATACCAGACATCCGCGCGCGGAACCGGCGACCGGTCAGCGGACCGGGTGGCCGGTGTCCACGAGGGCCTGCTTCACCTCGCCGATCCGCAGCGTGCCGAAGTGGAAGACGGTCGCGGCCAGGACGGCGTCCGCACCCGCGTCCACCGCGGGCGGGAAGTGCCGCAGCGCACCCGCGCCCCCACTGGCGATCACAGGGATCGAGACCTCGTTGCGGACCAGCCGGACCAGGTCGAGGTCGAACCCGTCCTGGGTGCCGTCGGCGTCCATCGCGTTGAGGAGCAGCTCGCCGGCGCCGAGGTCGGCGGCCCGCACCGCCCAGGCCACGGCGTCCAGCCCGGCGCTCCGCCGTCCCCCGTGGGTCGTCACCTCGAAGCCGCTGTCGGTCCCGGCCGCCCGCCGCGCGTCGACCGACAGGACCAGGACCTGGCGGCCGAAGCGGTCGGCGATCTCGGCGACCAGCTCCGGGCGCCGGATCGCCGCCGTGTTGACCGCCACCTTGTCGGCGCCGGCCCGGAGCAGCCGGTCGACGTCCTCGACCGAGGAGATGCCTCCCCCGACGGTCAGCGGGATGAAGACCTGCTCGGCGGTCCGGGAGACGATGTCGAGCGTCGTGGCGCGCCCCTCGTGGGAGGCGCTGATGTCGAGGAACGTGATCTCGTCGGCGCCCTCGGCGTCGTACACCTTGGCCAGCTCGACCGGGTCGCCGGCGTCACGGAGCTCCTGGAAGTTGATCCCCTTCACGACCCGCCCGGCGTCGACGTCGAGGCACGGGATCACCCGGACGGCGAGGCTCACGGCGTCCGCCCCGGGGTCAGCGTCAGCGCGAGCGCGTCCTCGAGGGTGAACCGGCCCTCGTAGAGCGCGGTGCCGATGATCGCGCCCTCCACGCCGTCCGGGACGAGCCCCTGCAGCGCCTCCAGGTCGGCGAGCTCGGTGATCCCCCCGGATGCGACGACCGGGCGGTCGGTCGCCGCGCACACGTCGCGGAGCAGGTCGAGGTTCGGGCCCTGGAGCATGCCGTCCTTGTTGACGTCGGTCACGACGTACCGCGAGCATCCCTCGGCGTCGAGCCGGCCGAGCACCTCGTAGAGGTCGCCGCCCTCCCTGGTCCAGCCGCGGGCCGCCAGCGTCCGGCCGCGGACGTCGAGCCCGACCGCCACCCGGTCGCCGTGCTCGGCGATCGCCCGGGCGCACCACGCAGGGTGCTCGAGGGCGGCGGTGCCGACGTTGACGCGCCGGCATCCGGCCGCCAGCGCGGCCTCGAGCGACTCGTCGTCGCGGATGCCGCCGCTCATCTCGACCTTGATGTCGAGCCGGCCGACGATCTCCGCGAGCAGCCGGCGGTTCTCACCACGCCCGAAGGCGGCGTCGAGGTCGACGAGGTGGATCCACTCCGCGCCGCTGGCCTGCCAGTTCAGCGCGGCCTCGACGGGATCCCCGAACGTCTTCTCGGAGCCGGCGACCCCCTGCACGAGCTGGACGGCGCGGCCGTCCTGGACGTCGACGGCGGGGAGGAGCTCGAGGTAGTCGGCCATGGCGAAAACCCTAGGGCACGGTCCCGCACTCGTCGCGCCCGACCGGACGGGTCAGCGGCGCGAGAAGAGGAGCAGGCGCACGACCGGGAAGGCGAGGAGCGTCACGACCAGGGCGGCGAGCCGCGCCTCCCAGTCCGGGCGGGCCACCCAGACGAGGACGTTGAGGAGCAGCAGGGCCACGGCCAACGCCAGGTCCTGCCGTCGCCGGCGCCGGGCCAGCACCCCGGTCTGCCGCCCCGCCGCGCGTCCCCGCCATCGGTCCGTCGTCCGGGCGCGAAGGGCCCGGGTGCGGGCCGCCTGGCGCTCCCGGCGCTCCTGCCCGGCCGCCCTGGCCGCCGCCTTGAGGCCGGCCTCGTGCTCGCGGGCCGCCCTCCGGCGGGCACGCTCCTTGCTCATGCCGGGCTCATGCCGGGCTCATGCGGGCTCATGCCGGGCACCCTGGCGTCGTCGCCGACACCGTGCGGCGACGCCGGGTCACAGGGACCCGACCCAGTTGCGGAGCAGGGCCGCACCGGCGTCGCCGGACTTCTCCGGATGGAACTGCGTGGCCGACAGCGGGCCGTTCTCGACCGCGGCGACGAACCGGTCGCCGCCGTACTCCGCCCACGTCACCCGAGGCGGCGTGGTGCGCCCCTTGGTCCGCAGCACCCAGTCGCGGACTCCGTAGGAGTGCACGAAGTAGAACCGCTCGGACTCGACCCCGGCGAACAGCGTCGACCCCGGGGCGGCCTCCACCGTGTTCCACCCCATGTGCGGCACCACGGGGGCGCGGAGCCGCTCGACGACCCCGGGCCACTCCCCCAGCCCCTCGCTGTCGACGCCGTGCTCGACCCCGTGCTCGAACATCACCTGGAGCCCGACGCAGATCCCGAGCACCGGCCGGCCGCCGGCGAGCCGCCGGCCGATCACCTCGTGCCCGCGGACCGCGCGGATCCCTTCGACGCACGCCTGGAACGCGCCGACGCCGGGCACGACGAGGCCGTCGCAGTCCGTGGCCCGGCTCCGGTCCGCGGTCAGCTCGACCTCGGCGCCCGCCCGCTCGAGAGCGCGGACGGCGGAGCGGACGTTGCCGAACCCGTAGTCGAGGACCACGACACGCTTGGTCGCGTCTCCGGTCACAGGGCGCCCTTCGTGGACGGCACGCCGGTCTCCCGCGGGTCGAACGCGACCGCGTCGCGCAGCGCCCGCGCCACCGCCTTGAACTGGGTCTCGACGAGGTGGTGCGGGTCCCGTCCGGAGAGCACCCGGACGTGGAGGGCGATCTGGGCGTGGTGGGCCAGCGTCTCGAAGACGTGACGGGTCAGCGAGCCGACGTACCCGACCCCGGAGCCGCCGATCGTGACGAACTGCTGCCCCTCCGGCTCGCCGGTGTGGACGCAGTAGGGGCGCCCCGAGACGTCGACGACCGCCTGCACCAGCGCCTCGTCGAGCGGGACGGTGGCGTCGCCGAACCGCCGGATGCCGCGCTTGTCGCCGAGCGCCTCGCGCAGCGCGTCGCCGAGCACGATGGCGGTGTCCTCGACGGTGTGGTGGCCGTCGATGTGCAGGTCGCCCTCGGA
This sequence comes from uncultured Actinomycetota bacterium, assembly GCA_963754155.1. Taxonomy (GTDB): domain Bacteria; phylum Actinomycetota; class Actinomycetes; order Propionibacteriales; family Nocardioidaceae; genus Marmoricola_A. Next base: position 112,419 of record CAVWEU010000003.1, read on the forward strand.
CTGCACGGTGAGGTCGATCAGCGAGTGGCGGGCGAGCGCGGTCAGCATGTGGTCGTAGAACCCGACGCCGGTGCTGACGTCGGCGCGGCCGGAGCCGTCGAGGTCGAGCTCGACGAGGACCTTCGACTCCTTCGTCTGACGCTCGATCCGGGCGACCCGGACAGGGTGGTTCCCACTCATCTGATGACCTCCAACAGGGCGGCGCGGAACGCCGCCATCTCCTCAGGGGTGCCGATCGACACACGGAGCCACCCCTCGGGACCAGTCTCCCGGATGAGCACACCGCGTTCGACGAGCCCCTCCCACACCTGCCGCCGGTCGGCGAAGGTGCCGAACAGGCAGAAGTTCGCGTCGCTGTCGGCCACGGTCAGCCCGAGCCCTCGCAGCCAGTCGACGGTGGCGTCGCGCTCCTGCCTGAGGTCGTCGACCCGGGCAAGCAGCTCGTCGGCGTGCCGGAGCGCAGCGAGCGCCACCGCCTGGGTGACCGCCGAGAGGTGGTACGGGAGCCGGACGACGCGGATGGCGTCGCAGACCTGGGTGCTCGCCGCCAGGTAGCCGACGCGGCCGCCGGCGAGCGCGAACGCCTTGCTCATCGTGCGGGTCACGACCAGGTTGGGGTGGTCGGCGAGCAGCTCGAGCGCGCTCGGCGTCCCCGACCGCCGGAACTCGGCGTAGGCCTCGTCGACGACCACGACGCCGGGCTCCTCGTTGGCGGCGGCCGCTTCGCAGAGCGCGGCGGCGGTGGAGAGCGGAAGAGCCGTGCCGGTCGGGTTGTTCGGCGACGGCAGCAGGACGACGCTCGGCTGCACCTCCTTGACCAGGGCCACGGCTCGGGCCTCGTCGACGCCGAAGTCGTCCTCACGCTTGCCGGTCGTCCAGGCGGTGTTCGTGTCCCGGGCGTACTCGGGGTACATCGAGTACGTCGGCGCGAACGACAACGCCGTCCGCCCCGGTCCCCCGAACGCCTGGAGCAGCTGCAGCATCACCTCGTTGGAGCCGTTCGCCGCCCAGACCTGCTCGGGACGCACGCCGTGCCCGAGGTAGCCGGCCAGCGCCTCCCGGAGCGCGACGAACTCTCGGTCCGGGTAGCGGTTCAACGTGCCGGCTGCGTCGGCGACGGCGGCCGCGATGTCGGCAGCGACCAGCTCCGAGGGGCCGTAGGGGTTCTCGTTGACGTTGAGGGCGACGGGCACGTCGAGCTGCGGCGCGCCGTACGGCTCGATGCCCCGCAGCTCCTCCCGCAGGGGGAGCCGCATCACCCGTCCCCGAGCCGCACGCGGACGGCGGCGCCGTGGCCGGGCAGGTCCTCCGCCTCGGCCAGCGTCACGACGTGCCCGGCCACGTCGCGAAGCGCCGCCTCGGTGTAGTCCACGACGTGCATGGCCTTCCGGAACGCCCGCACCGACAGCCCGGAGGAGTGGCAGGCGCACCCGGCGGTCGGGAGCACGTGGTTGGAGCCGGCGGCGTAGTCCCCGAGCGAGACCGGGGTGTAGGCACCGACGAAGACCGCGCCGGCGTTGCGGACCCGAGCCGCCCAGTCGGCGGCGTCGCGGGTCTGGATCTCGAGGTGCTCGGCGGCGTAGGCGTTGACGACCGCCAGCCCCTGCTCCAGGTCGTCGACGAGCACCACTCCGGACTGCTGGCCGGTGAGCGCGGTGCGGATCCGCTCGACGTGCTTGGTCGCCGCCACCTGCTTCTCCAGCTCGGCGGCGACGTCGTCGGCGAGCGCCTCGCTGGTGGTCACCAGGACCGACGCGGCCAGCGGGTCGTGCTCCGCCTGGCTGACGAGGTCGGCGGCGACGTAGGCCGGGTCGGCGGTCTCGTCGGCGAGAATCGCGATCTCGGTCGGCCCGGCCTCGGAGTCGATGCCGACGACCCCCTTGACCAGCCGCTTGGCGCTCACGGTGTAGATGTTCCCCGGTCCGGTGACGAGGTCGACCGGCCGGCAGGGGCCGGCACCGTAGGCGAACATCGCGATCGCCTGAGCGCCCCCGACGGCGTACACCTCGTCGACGCCGAGCAGGGCGCACGCAGCGAGGATCGTCGGGTGCGGCAGCCCGCCGTGCTCCTTCTGCGGGGACGACGTGAGCGCGATCGACGCGACACCGGCGACCTGGGCGGGCACGACGTTCATGACCACGCTCGAGACCAGCGGCGCGACGCCGCCGGGCACGTAGAGCCCCACCCGGTCGATCGGCACCATCCGCTGGGTGACGCGTCCGCCGGGCACGATGTCGGTGACGACGTCGTCCTCCAGCTCGGCCTCGCAACTGCGCCGCAGCCGGGCGATCGACTCCTCCAGCCCGGCCCGGATGGCAGGGTCCAGGTCGCGCAGCGCAGCCGCGACCGCCTCGGCGGGCACGGCGATGTCGTCCTGGTCGACGCCGTCGAACCTGGCGGAGAACTCCGCCACCGCCTCGACCCCGCGGGCTCGCACCGCGTCGACGATCGGCCGGACCACCTCGAGGGTCCCGGCGACGTCGGTGTCCGCGCGCGGGACCACGTCCCGGTAGTCGACGGGCAGCTCCGGGCCGTGGCCGCCAGCGGAGCCACGGAGGTCGATGCAGCGGATCATGGGCTCAGTCTAGGTGGGCCCCGGCACCGGGTAGGTTCCAGGCATGGCCGACCTGCTGCCGCTCTTCCCCCTGGGCCTGGTGTCGTTCCCGGGGATGAGCGTGCCGCTCCACGTCTTCGAGGAGCGCTACCGAGCACTCGTCCGCCGGCTGCTGGAGGAACCGCTCCCGACCCAGCGGCTGTTCGGCATCGTGGCGATCCGGGAGGGCTACGAGGTGGGGTCCCACGAGTCCCGGTCGATGTACCGCACCGGTTGCGTGATGCAACTCACCTCGGTGGAGGAGTACGACGACGGGCGGTTCGACGTGGTGGCTGTCGGCCGGCACCGGCTGCGGGTCGTGGCCACCGACACCTCACAGCCGTTCCTGCAGGCGGAGGTGGAGCACCTGTCGGTCGACCCGGGCGACGCCGTCGACAGCGCCCGCGAGGCGGCGCGCACCCTCGCGGCGTTCGAGGAGTACCGCACTCTCGTGAGCCGGCTGCGCGGCGACGACGTGATGACCGGTGGGCTGCCCCGCGACCCCGAGCTGCTCTCCTACTCCCTCGCCGCGACGTGCTCGCTGACGCTGCGCGACCGGCAACAGCTGCTGGAGTCGCCGACCGCGGCGACCCGTCTCGAGCTCCTGCGCCGGATGATGCGCTCGGAGGTGCGGGCGATCCGTGCGGTGCCGTCCCTTCCGGCGACCGAGGTCGCCCGCTCGGGGTGGAGCCCGAACTGAGTCGCGCCGGGCTCAGTCGGTGGTGAGCCTCAGCTTCCCGTGCATCACGCCCCCGGCCTGGTCACCGGCCTGGTCACCGGCCTGGTCACCGTCCTGGTCACCGGCCTGCCAGGCGGTGACGCCGAGGCTGGCGAGCGGTTCGAGGTTCTCGCGGAGCTCGGCGTCCTGGTCGGCGACCCGGGCGAGCCAGTCGCCCGCGTCGAAGTCGAGGTAGAGACCGGCCGCCCGGTCCTCGAGGTCCGGCAGCGCGGAGTCGAAACGGGGCTCGTCGCCGAGCGCACCGTCCTCGGCCAACGCGGCGACGTGCTCGGCGTCGAGACCGAAGGCGACGACCCCGTCCCCGGTCTCGACGAGAACCTGCCCGTCGACGCCGGCCGCGGCGACCAGCTTCTCGAGCACCGGCACGATCTCGTCGGGGTCGCCGACGATGCGGGCACCTGCCGGGATCCTGGACTCGCCGCCCATGCCGAACGCGGCGTCGAGGTCGATGGAGCCGTCCACGGCCACGGACAGCCCGTCGCCCAGGAGCGTCTGCAGGTCCTCGGGAAGCGAGAGGCCGGTCTGCAGCTCGGCGAACGCGACCATCTGCTCGGCCTGCTCCTCGCCCATCGCCTCGGTGAACCGACCGAGGAGCTCCTCGGCCGCGGTGTCGCTGAAGGAGATGCCGAGCGCGAGCGCGGTGCTCGTCGGCAGGTCCGTCAGGCCGCTGTCGCCCGGGGCGGCCAGCTGGGGCGCCATGCCGCCGCCGGCGACCTCGAGCTCGAGGGCGCCGTCGTCGAACCGGACCGAGAGCGCGCCGCCCTCGAAGTCGTCGAACGCCTCGGCGACCTGGTCGGGTGAGCCGAAGGAGGAGAGCGGGTCCGTCGGGGGCTGGTCCATCAGCTCGAGCATGGTCGGCGGCGCCTCCGCCGAGACGTAGCCGGTGACGATGCCGGAGCCGCCTGCCTCGTCGACCCACTGGTTGAAGCCGTCGTCGTCGGCGAGCGCGCCGTCAGCGACCTGGGCCACCACGTCAGCGGCGATCGCGTCGCTCTCGGCCACCACCAGGAAGCCGTCGACGTAGGAGGTGCCGACCTCAGGGCTCTCGTCGCTCCCCTCGCTGCAGGTCGTCAGCCGCTCGAAGCCCGACTCGGCCCGCTCCTGGTCCTTGACCTCGACGGCAGCCATCGGGATCGGCTCCTCGCCCTCGGCGCCGGGCAGAACGGCGAAAGCCATCTTGTTGCCGAGCCAGGGGTCGATGTCGTCGTCGAAGTCGAGCTCGCACGGTGCGTCCGCAGCGACCGCGTCGAAGATCCAGCGTCGCAGGTCGTCGCCGGAGCCGACCTGTTCCCTGACCGCGGGGAACTTGCGCAGGGTCCTGGCCGCCTCGAGCTTCTGGCCGCCGTCGGGGTCGAGGTCGACCGAGACGTAGGCGAGCGCGTTCGCGGGCACGGCGGCGGCGGCAGCGGTCCCACCGTCGAGGAACTGGGCGACACCCCAGGCGCCGAACCCGGCCACGCCGAGCACCGCGGCCGCGGCGATGCCGGCGGTGACGTTGCGCCTGCTTCCACGGCTGCTGCCACGGGCACCGCCGCTGGGCTCGAGGTGGTCGACGTCGCCCGGACCGGGCCGCTCAGCTGACATGTCTCGGTCTCCCCTGTGCTCCTCCGGCCTCCACCGGCCGTCCCCTCCATTGCATCACGCCACGCACGGGCCGCGAGCGGATTCCGCTCAACCGTGGAGGCGCCGCACGCGACCGCCCTGGCCGGCCGGCGCCCACAGGACCACGACCGCTCCCAGCACCGCGGCCAGCGGCCACGTGAGGTAGGCCGAGTCGGCGGTGACCCGCACCTGGTCACGTGCCGTGGCGCCGACCGCGGCATCGGCGAGGACGACCTCGGCCGTCTCGGGCCCCAGGGCGGTGCCGACCGCCGACGAGATCCACGCGGCCAGAAGCGCGCCCAGGACCACCACGACCAGCGTGACCGTCTCATGGGCGCGGCACCTCAGGGTCAGCACGATGCCGAGGAGCAGCGCCGCCCCGCCGCCGAGGAGGGAGAACCACGCGTCCTGGCCGAAACGGTGCGCCAGGGCGACCTCGCCGGTCGTGAGCCCGGACTCGGTCCGCGTGACCGTTACCGGCTCCACCAGCTGCGGCCAGACAAGACCGACCGCCACGCCGGCGAGGAGGAACGCCCCGAGGACCACCACGACGTCGCGGGTCACCGCGTCACGGTCCACCGGAGGGTCGACGGGAGTCTCGGGGCCGGCCGTCTCGTCGCTCACGACCGTCACGAATGGCTCATGCAGTTCGGGCCCAGGAGCGCCTTGAGGTCAGCGAAGAGCGCGGGCGTCGGCGCGACCCGAAGCCGGTCGTCGAGCCGCATCACGGTCGTGGAGCTCCTCGTCATCAACCGCAACCGTACTTCGGTGACCCCAGGGTGGGTGCCGAGGACGTCGCGGAGCTGGTCCACCACCGGAGGGGTGCACCGTGTCGACGGCAGCGTGATGATCACCGGACCCGACGGGCCGTCGGACAGGTCGGGCAGCGAGACCTCCTGCCCGTGGAGCTCCGGCTGGTCCTTCTGCCGGGAGAGCCGGCCCTTGACGGTCACGATCGCGTCCTCGTTGAGCAGCGTGCTCGCGAGCTGGTAGGCGCTGGGGAAGAGGAGCACGTCGATGGCGCCCTCGAGGTCCTCGACCGTGATCATCGCCCAGGAGTCACCACGCTTGGTGATCTTGCGCTGAACCGAGGTGATCAGCCCTGCGATCGTCACGGTGGCGTTGTCCGGGCGGTCCTCGTCGACGAGCAGCTGGCCGATGGTGCAGTCCGCGCTGTTGGCGAGGATGTGCTCGAGCCCCATCAGCGGGTGGTCGGAGACGTAGAGCCCGAGCATGTCGCGCTCGTGGGCGAGCAGCGTCTGCTTGTCCCACTCGTCGATGTCCGGGATCGACACGCTGACCCCCCACCCGGCCTGGTCGTCGGGGTCGTCGAGCCCCCCGAAGAGCGAGTCCTGTCCGATCGCCTCGTTCCTCTTGACCTCGACGTACTGCTCCACCGCTGCCTCGTGCACGGTCACGAGCGCACGGCGCCGGTGGTTCAGCGAGTCGAAGGCGCCGGCCTTGACGAGGGACTCGATGACCCGCTTGTTGCAGACGACCGTGTCGACCTTGGTCAGGAAGTCGCCGAAGTCGGTGTAGCGCCCCTTCTCGCGACGGGCCGTGACCACCGACTCCACGACGTTGCCGCCGACGTTGCGGATCGCGTTGAGCCCGAAGCGGACGTCGGTGCCGACCGGGGTGAAGTTCGACTCCGACTCGTTGACGTCGGGCGGGAGCACCTTGATCCCCATCCGGCGGCACTCGTTGAGGTAGATCGCCGACTTGTCCTTGTCGTCCTTGGTCGAGGTGAGGAGCGCGGCCATGTACTCGGCGGGGTAGTTCGCCTTGAGGTGGGCCGTCCAGTACGAGACGAGGCCGTACGCCGCCGAGTGCGCCTTGTTGAAGGCGTAGTCGGAGAACGGCAGGAGGATGTCCCAGAGGGTCTTCACCGCGGCCATCGAGTAGCCGCGGTCGGTCATCCCGGACGAGAAGGTCTCGAACTGCTTGTCCAGCTCCGCCTTCTTCTTCTTGCCCATCGCGCGCCGCAGGAGATCCGCCTGTCCCAGCGAGTAGCCGGCCAGCTTCTGCGCGATGGCCATGACCTGCTCCTGGTAGACGATCAGGCCGTAGGTCTCCCCCAGGATGTCCGCGAGCGGCTCCGCCAGCTCGGGATGGATCGGCTCGACCGGCTCACGTCCAGTCTTGCGGCGGGCGTACTTGTTGTGGGAGTCGGCGCCCATCGGGCCGGGTCGGTAGAGGGCGCCCACCGCCGAGATGTCGGCGAAGGTGTCGGGGCGCATGCTCCGGAGCAGCGCCCGCATCGGCCCGCCGTCGAGCTGGAAGACGCCGAGGGTGTCGCCTCGCTGGAGCAGCGCGTAGGTCGCGGGGTCGTCGAGGGTGAGCTCCTCGATGACGACCTTCTCCCCGCGGTTCGACTCGATGTTGCGCAGCGCGTCGTCGAGGACCGTCAGGTTGCGCAGCCCGAGGAAGTCCATCTTGATCAGGCCGAGCCGCTCGCAGGTCGGGTAGTCGAACTGCGTGATGACCGCGCCGTCCTGCTCCCGCTTCATGATCGGGATGACGTCGAGCAGGGGTTCGCTCGACATGATGACGCCGGCCGCGTGGACGCCCCACTGCCGCTTGAGCCCCTCGATCCCGATCGCGGTGTCGACCACCGTCTTGACGTCGTTCTCCGCCTCGTAGAGCGAGCGGAACTCGCCGCCCTCGCCGTACCGGGGGTGCCCGGGGTCGAAGATCTGCTTGAGCGGGACGTCCTTGCCCATCACCGCGGCCGGCATCGCCTTGGTGATGCGGTCCCCCATCGCGAACGGGTAGCCGAGGATGCGGGAGGAGTCCTTGACCGCCTGCTTGGCCTTGATCGTGCCGTAGGTGACGATCATCGAGACCCGGTCGGAGCCGTACTTGTCCGAGACGTACTTGATGACCTCGCCGCGCCGGCGCTCGTCGAAGTCGATGTCGAAGTCGGGCATGGAGACGCGGTCGGGGTTGAGGAACCGCTCGAAGATCAGGCCGTGCTCGAGCGGGTCGAGGTCGGTGATCCGCATCGCGTACGCCGCGATCGACCCGGCCCCCGAGCCGCGACCGGGCCCGACCCGGATGCCGTTGTCCTTGGCCCAGTTGATGAAGTCGGCGACGACGAGGAAGTAGCCGGGGAACCCCATCTGGGTGATCACCCCGACCTCGAAGTCCGCCTGCTTGCGGACCCGGTCGGGGATCCCCTCGGGGTAGCGGAAGGCGAGCCCCTTCTCGACCTCCTTGACGAACCACGAGTCCTCGGACTCGCCCTCGGGCACGGGGAACCGCGGCATGAAGTTCGCCTCGGTGTTGAACTCGACCTCGCACCGCTCGGCGATGAGCAGCGTGTTGTCGCACGCCTCCCGCAGCCCGTAGCGGTCCGCCCAGAGCTCCCGCATCTCGGCGGGCGACTTGACGTAGTAGCTGTCGCCGTCGAACTTGAACCGCTTCGGGTCCGACATCGTGCTGCCGGAGGAGACGCAGAGCAGGTGCTCGTGGGCGGTCGCGTCCTCGGGCCGGACGTAGTGCGAGTCGTTGGTCGCCACCATCGGCAGGTCGAGGTCCTTGGCGAGCCGGAGCAGCCCGTCGCGGACCCGGGTCTCGATGGAGAGCCCGTGGTCCATCAGCTCGAGGAAGTAGTTCTCCTTGCCCAGGATGTCGCGGAAGTCGGCGGCGCTCTGCCGCGCCTTCGCGTAGTCGCCGATCCGGAGCCAGGTCTGGATCTCGCCCGACGGGCAGCCGGTGGTGCCGATCAGCCCCTGGGAGTACTCCGCGAGCAGCTCGCGGTCGGCGCGGGGCTTGTAGAAGAACCCCTCGAGGGAGGAGCGCGAGGAGAGCCGGAACAGGTTGTGCATCCCGGCCGTCGACTCCGCGAGGAGCGTCATGTGGGTGTAGGCACCGCTGCCGGAGACGTCGTCTCCGCCGCCGTCGTTCCACCGCACCCGCTTCCGCTCGAACCGGGAGGTGTTCGGGGTGAAGTAGGCCTCCATGCCGATGATCGGCTTGACCCCGTGGGCCTTGGCCTTGGAGTAGAAGTCGAAGGCGCCGAACACGTTGCCGTGGTCGGTCATCGCGATCGCGTCCATGCCGAGCTCGGCGGTCCTCGCGAACATGTCGTCGAGCCGGGCGGCTCCGTCGAGCATGGAGTACTCGGTGTGGACGTGGAGGTGCACGAACGAGTCGGCGCTGCCACCTGACCCAGCTGACATCGGCTCTTCCGGCTCCTTCCAGAGCATGACGAACGGACCAGGCTGGAGCGCGGAGCTCAGCCGACTGACTGGGGAAGGCGCTCAGCCTACGGGAGGAACGGTGGCACCCCGCACCGACACTCCTCGTCCCGACGCGGACGGGTCACTCACGACCGATCCGGTCCGCGCGGTCCAGCCCGGCCGTGATGACCTCGTGCATGATCCTGGCCAGCGTCGGTTCGTCGAGGTCGGGAGCGTGCTCGGCCATCCTCCGCACGATCGCCGCCTCGCGGTCCGGGTCCCGGCCGGCGTGCCCGGGAACCTTCTTGAACCCCTGGATCGCGGCCGCGAGCGCCGTACGCCGGGCCAGCAGCCCGGCGAGCTGGGCGTCGACCTCGTCCACCTGGCGCCGGAGGTAGCCCATCGGGTCCCGGCCGGGCCATGCCATCCGCAGGTCCGGGCTCCGCTCCTCGTTCTCGCTCCCGTCGGTGCCCTCGAGCTCGACCAGCCCGTGCCGCCGGTAGAACCGGCGGGCCCGCTCGTTGGTCACGAACACCCAGAGGGCGAACCCGTCCGGCCGCAGCGTCTTCACCAGGTCGAGCAGCGCCGTGCCGGTCCCACGGCCGGCGTGCCCGGGCTCGACGTAGAGCGCGTCGAGCCAGTCCCCGGCCACATGGCAGTACGCCACCACCGCACCCACCGTCTCGGCCACCCAGAGCTCGTCGCCGGCCGCGAGCCGCTCGTGGTGGTAGCCGCGCACCTCGTCCTCGGTGTGCACCGGCGGCGGCATCGCCGGGACCGCAGCGGCGCGTGCGTCGAGGAAGACCCGGACGATCGCGGGAACGTCGTCCGGACCGGCCGGCCGCAAGGACAGGTCCGGAGCGGCCGCCTCGGAGTCAGTGGAGCTCACGGATCAGGTCCAGGGCGCTCTGGAGGTCCGCGGGGTAGTCGGACTCGTACTCGACGTGCTCCCCCGTCTCGGGGTGCTCGAAGCCGAGCCGGACCGCGTGCAGCCACTGGCGGACCAGTCCGACGCGCCGCGCGAGGACCGGGTCGCCGCCGTACAACGGGTCGCCGACGCACGGGTGCTTCAGCGCCTGCATGTGGACGCGGATCTGGTGCGTGCGCCCGGTCTCGAGCGAGATCTCGAGGAGGCTGGCGAACCGGTGCGCCTCGAGCGTCTCGTAGTGCGTGACGCTGTGCTTGCCGTCCGGCATCACCCCGAACTTGAAGTCGTGGCGCGGGTGGCGGCCGATCGGCGCGTCCACGGTGCCGCGCAGCGGGTCCGGGTGCCCCTGGACGAGCGCGTGGTAGGTCTTCTCGACCACCCGGTGGCGGAAGGCGTTCTTGAGCCGCGAGTAGCCGTACTCCGACTTGGCGATCACCATCACCCCGGAGGTGCCCACGTCGAGCCGCTGGACGATCCCTTGACGCTCGGGCGCGCCGCTCGTCGCGATCCGGAACCCCGCGGCTGCCAGGTGGCCGACGACCGTCGGCCCCGACCAGCCCGGGCTGGGGTGCACGGCCACCCCGACCGGCTTGTCGATCACGACGAGCGCCTCGTCGTCGTGGACGATCTTGATCCCCTCGACGATCTCGGGGACCACGGCCACCGGGTCGACCGCCACCGGGATCGCCACGTCGAGCACCGAGCCCGAGCCGACCCGGTCGGACTTGGCCACGGCACGGCCGTCGACCTGCACCAGCCCTTGCGCCACGAGCTCGGCGGACCGGGTGCGGGAGAGACCGAACAGCCGGGACATCGCTGCGTCGACCCGCTCGCCTGCGAGGCCGTCGGGCACGGTCAGGGTGCGCCGGTCGACGCCGGAGGGAGAGGCCGTCACGACCCGGCCACCTCACCCTCTTTGCGGGGCTCGCGCTCGCCGGTGTGCGAGACCCCACGGATCGCCTGGAGGATGATCACTCCGGCCGCCACGTTGATGCAGATGTCCGCCACGTTGAAGACCGGCCAGTTCGGGAGCTGCAGGAAGTCGACGACGTGGCCGCGCAGCGGACCCGGCTCGCGGAGGATCCGGTCGGTGAGGTTCCCGAGGACCCCGCCGAGCAGGCAGCCGAGACCGAAGGCCCAGACCCGGTCGAGGAGCCGCCGGGACAGGTAGAGCACCACGGCCACGGCGGCGATGGCGACGAGGGAGAGGATCACCGTGTACGACGTGCCGGTGCTGAACGCCGCACCCGGGTTCCGGACCAGCGTCAGCTGCAGGACGTCGCCGAAGACCGGCACGGGGCCACGGTCGGAGAGCCGTTCGACGGCGAGCACCTTGGTGCCGACGTCGACGAGGTAGGCCACGAGCGCGACCCCGAAGAAGAGTCCGAGGGGTCGCCGACGGGGACGAAGGTCGTCCGGGCCGCTGGAGTTCAGCGACGCTCCTCGCGCTGCTTGCATGACAGGCACAGTGTGGCACGCGGGAACGCCATCAGCCGATTCTTGCCGATCGGCTGACCGCAGTTCTCGCAGACGCCGTAGGTCCCGTCGTCGATCCGCTCGAGGGCGTGCTGTGTCTGGGTCAGCATGTCCCGGGCGTTGTTCGCGAGGCTCATCTCGTGGTCCCGCTCGAACGTCGTCGACCCGATGTCGGCCTGGTCGTTGCCGGCCCCGTCGCCGGCGTCCCGCATCAGGTCGTCGAGCTCCCGTGACGCCAGGTCGAGCTCGGCCTGGAGCCGTTCGGCGTCGGCTGTCAGCTCGCCACGCACCTCGTTGAGCTCGGCCGCTGTCCACGGCTTCTCGTCCGCCTTGACCGCGAGCTTCCTCGCGCCCTTGGCGGGCGCCTTCTTGGCGGGTGCCTTCTTGGCGGGTGCCTTCGTGGCCGGTGCCTTCGTGGCCGGTGCCTTCGTGGCCGGTGCCTTCGTGGCCGGCGCCTTCGTGGCCGGCGCCTTCTTGGCCGGCGCCTTCTTGGCCGGCGCCTTCTTGGCCGGCGCCTTCTTCGCAGCAGCAGCCTTGGTCGGCGCCTTCTTCGCCGGTGCCTTCTTGGCAGCAGCCTTGGTCGGCGCCTTCTTCGCGGGTGCCTTCTTGGCGGCTGCCTTGGTCGGCGCCTTCTTCGCGGGCGCCTTCTTCGCGGGGACGGTCGCCTTCTCCGCCGCGGACTTGGTCGCCTGGGTCGCCTTCTTGGTAGGCGTCGACTTCTTCACCGGCGCCGCCTTCTTCGTGGCACCCTTGCCGGGCGTCGCCTTCTTGGCGACACCGGAGGTCACCCGCTTCGCGGCCGCCGCTGTCTTGCTGGCCAGCTTGCCTGCGGTCGTACGAGCCATGCGGACCCCTGCGCATCTCGAGAACAGTGTCGTCATCGACCCCGACGAGGGTCGAACAGCCTGACGAATTGTGCGTACCGTCGCCGCACGTGCCGCGAGGATATGACGCCCACCCCGCGCAAACAACTGTCCACGCCCGCCGGGGACGGGATATCGGGTGGGGTCCGGTGTCGAGGCTCTGGCACACTGGAGGCCACCGCACGGTGTGGACGGGAAAAGTAGCTCCGAGCACAGCCGGCAGCGACCTGGGGACGGTGAGAGCCCAGGGGTGTTGTCCGGAGCGAAGATCACCCCCGAGCCGCCGGAAGAGCGCGACGCCTCGGCGTCGCGGGTAGAACCGGCAGCGGTGCAGCAATGAAGTGGGTGCCAGGACAGCACGACCGGGCACCAAGGAGGGTGGTACCGCGGGGCCCCGCAGCACGGGGCGGCCTCGTCCCTTCGTCATCCGACGGTCGACCGACCGCCGGCGAGGACGAAGAGACCGAAGGACACCGTGAGCGAGTACACCCCCGTCCCCCCGCAGGTCGACCTGCCCGCGATGGAGCGGGAGATCCTGGCGTTCTGGGAGCGAGCACGACACCTTCCGCAAGTCCCTCGAGCGCACCGAGGGTGCCGAGCCCTGGACCTTCTACGAGGGTCCGCCGACCGCCAACGGTCTGCCCGGCACCCACCACGTCGAGGCCCGGGTCTTCAAGGACGTGTTCCCACGGTTCCGCACCATGCAGGGCTACCGCGTGGACCGCAAGGCCGGCTGGGACTGCCACGGGCTGCCCGTCGAGCTCGCCGTCGAGAAGGAGCTCGGGTTCAACGGCAAGCAGGACATCGAGGCCTACGGGGTGGCGGAGTTCAACGCCCGGTGTCGCGAGTCGGTGCTCCGGAACGTGGACCAGTTCCGGGCGATGACCGAGCGGATGGGCTACTGGGTGGACATGGACCACCCCTACACGACGATGTCGTCGTCGTACGTGGAGTCGGTCTGGTGGGCGCTCCAGCAGATCCATGAGGCCGGGCTGCTCGTCGAGGACCACCGCGTGGCGCCGTACTGCCCCCGGTGTGGCACCGGGCTGTCCGACCACGAGCTCGCCCAGGGGTACGAGACGGTCACCGACCCCAGCGTCTACGTGCGGTTCCCCCTCACCAGCGGACCGTACGCGGGCAGGGCCGCGCTGCTCGTCTGGACGACGACCCCCTGGACCCTGGTGTCGAACACCGCGGTGGCCGTGCACCCCGACGTCACCTATGTGCTGGCGAGCAACGGCGAGGAGACGCTCGTGGTGGCCGAGCCGCTCCTCGAGGCTGCCCTCGGCGAGGGGTGGCAGGTCGTCGACCGGGTGCAGGGCGCCGCGATGGAGCGGTGGGAGTACGACCGTCCGTTCGAGCTCGTCGACTTCCCCGTCGCGGAGACCGGCCAGGAGGGCGGCCGCTCGCAGTTCGTCACGCTGGCGACCTACGTGACCACCGAGGACGGCACCGGGCTCGTCCACACCTCTCCCGCCTTCGGCGAGGACGACATGGAGATCGCCCGCCGCTACGGGCTGCCCGTCGTGAGCCCGGTGCGCCCCAACGGCCGGTTCGCCGACGACGTGCCGATGGTCGGCGGTCAGTTCTTCAAGCACGCCGACACCGACCTCGTCGCCGACCTCGAGCGGCGCGGGCTGCTCTTCCGGCACGTGGCCTTCGAGCACGCCTACCCGCACTGCTGGCGCTGCCACACCGCACTCATGTACTACGCCCAGCCGTCGTGGTACGTCCGCACCACGGCACGCAAGGACGAGCTGCTCCGCGAGAACGAGCGCACCAACTGGGTGCCCGACAACGTCAAGTGGGGCCGCTACGGCGACTGGCTGCACAACAACATCGACTGGGCGCTCTCGCGACGTCGCTACTGGGGCACACCGCTGCCGATCTGGCGGTGCGCAGAGGACCACCAGGTCTGCGTCGGCTCGCTGGCCCAGCTCAGCGAGCTCACCGGCACCGACCAGTCGGCGCTCGACCCGCACCGGCCGTTCGTCGACGACGTGGTCTTCCCGTGCCCGACCTGCGGCGAGGAGTCGCGGCGCGTGCCGGATGTGATCGACGCCTGGTTCGACAGCGGCTCGATGCCGTTCGCGCAGTGGGGTTACCCGCACGCCGAGGGGTCCGCGGAGCAGTTCGAGCGGGCGTTCCCGGCCGACTTCATCTGCGAGGCGATCGACCAGACGCGCGGCTGGTTCTACACGCTGATGGCGGTCAACACGCTCGTCTTCGACCGCTCGGCGTACAAGAACGTCGTCTGCCTCGGCCACATCCTCGCCGAGGACGGCCGGAAGATGTCGAAGCACCTCGGCAACATCCTGGAGCCGATCCCGCTGATGGACGAGCACGGGGCCGACGCGGTCCGCTGGTTCATGGCTGCCTCGGGCTCGCCGTGGGTCGCCAGGCGGGTCGGCCACGCCTCCATCCAGGAGACGGTCCGCAAGGTGCTGCTGACCTACTGGAACACGGTCGCCTTCCACGTCCTCTACGCCCGGACGGCGGGGTGGACGCCGGGATCGGTGGAGGCGCCTCCCGTGGCGGAGCGCCCGGTGCTCGACCGGTGGTTGCACGCCGAGACCGCTCGGCTGGTGGGCGAGGTGACCACGGCGCTCGAGACCTTCGACCCCCAGCGCGTCGGGTCGGTGGTCTCCGGGTTCGTCGACGACCTCTCGAACTGGTACGTCCGCCGCTCTCGGCGCAGGTTCTGGGACGGGGACCCGGCGGCGCTCGCCACGCTGCACGAGACCCTCGACACCCTGACCCGGCTGCTCGCGCCGCTGACCCCGTTCGTCACCGAGCGGGTCTGGCAGGACGTCGTCCGCTCCGTGGACCCGGACGCACCGGAGTCGGTGCACCTCGCGACGTGGCCGTCGTTCGACGCCGCGGCGGTCGACGTGCAGCTCTCCGAGGGCGTCGCCCTGGCGAGGCGGCTCGTCGAGCTCGGCCGCGCCGCTCGTGCCGACGCCAAGGTGCGGACGCGCCAGCCGCTGCGGCGTGCGCTCGTCCCGTCGGCGGCGTGGGAGCGGCTCGACGAGGAGCTGCGCGCCGAGATCGCCGAGGAGCTGAACGTCGGCAGCGTCGAGTCCCTCGCGTCGGCCGGCGACCTGGTGGACCACTCCGCGAAGGGGAACTTCCGCGCGCTCGGCAAGCGGTTCGGCAAGCAGACCCCGGTCGTCGCCGCTGCCATCGCTGCCGCCGACGCCGCCGTGCTTGCGCAGGCGCTGGGGTCCGACGGCGTCGCGACCGTGACGGTCGACGGCGAGGACGTCGAGGTGCGTCCCGAGGAGGTCATCGTCTCGGAGCGGCCGCGCGAGGGCTGGTCGGTGGTCAACGAGCAGGGCGAGACGATCGCGCTCGACCTGGAGCTCACCCCGGAGCTGGTCCGTGCCGGTCTCGCTCGCGAGGTGGTGCGGCTCGTCCAGGAGGCTCGCAAGACCAGTGGCTTCGAGGTGTCCGACCGGATCACCCTGACCTGGCAGGCAGACGGAGAGCTCGCCGCAGCGCTGCGCGAGCACGAGCAGGTCGTGGCGCGTGAGGTGCTCGCCGTCGAGGTGATCGAGGGCGAGCCGACCGGCGACGTACGGCGCGACGACGACCTCGGCCTGCAGTTCGCGGTCAGCAGGATGTGACGGTTCCCGCCCAGGAGTCATCGTCTACCGCCGTCGATGGAAGCGGATGTCGCCGTCGGCGAGCCGGACGTGGTGGTAGGCGGGATCGTGGATCAGGTGGTGGTGGAAGGCGCAGAGCAGGACCCCGTCGGAGACGTCGGTGCGGCCTCCGGCTTGCCAGGGAGTGAGATGGTGAGCCTCGGTCCAGTCGGCGGGGATGTCGCAGCCGTGGCCGCGGCACCTGCGATCCCGGATTCTCATCGCCCGGCGTTGCGGGGCTGTGAAGAGACGACGGGTCCTCCCCAGGTCGAGGAGCTCGGACGCCCCGCCGAGCACGGCCGGCACGATGCCGGCGTTGCACGCGAGCCGACGAGCCTCGCCGGCGGTGATCGGCGTCCCGTCCGCAAGGGCGGCGGTGCCGAGGCCGTCCAGGAGCGCGGGGAGGTCGAGGGTGACGACGACGGTGGTGGCGTCACCGCCGTGGACGGGAAGCCGGCGGGGGTCCAGCAGTTCCAGAAGGGCACAGAACGCGTGGCCGAGCTTGACGTCGTACGGGACGGCTGAAGCCTCCGCACATCCCGGCGCGTCGGGTCCGGCGTGCTCGTCCAGGTGGTCGCGGCGCGGAGAGGCATACGCGGCGAGGTAGGTGTCGAGCCGGGAAGCCACCGCATCGGGCACCCGGATCCTGATCGTGGTGGTCCCGTCCCCGTTGCGGTGCGTGACCAGGCTGGTCCGCTTTCGCGCCTCGCGCTCCTCGGCCTCGAGGAGCCGACGCTCGTGGTCGTCGGCGATCGCGGGGGCGACGACGTCCAGCACCCGGCGGGCGAGCACCCGCAGCAGCCGCGGTGGGAAGGTGCGAGCCTGCTCGATCAGGTGCCGCTCGGCGTCCAGCCGCACCTCGAGCGGGGTCCCCTCCGGCAGCTCCTCGAGCCCGTTGACGATCGCCTCGGCCTGGGCGGCGTTCACCCGCCCCTCTGCCAGAGCCTCGGCCACCCGGATCCACCGCCGGTCCAGCGCCCGGGCCAGGCGCAGCGAGCGACGCATGCTGGAGCCGTCCTCGAGCGTCGCGTGGGCGAGCCACTGGCCGACGTCGCGGTAGCCGTGGTCACGGGCGACGTCGCCGGCATCCGCCAGGATCCGGAGCCGCAGCTCCTCGATCCCGGCGGCCGCCTCGGCCAGCGCGAGCAGCGCGTCTCGTTTGTCGGTGGTCTCCATGAAGGTGACCGAGACGTCGGCGACGTCCTTGAGGGCGTCGGTGACGATCGCAGCACAGCCGAGCAACGGGTGGGAGCTCATCGACATCACCTCCTCGACGGGCGACGGGTCCACGAAGGAACGGACGTCTCACGTCGAGGGCAGCGTGCTGGTGAGTCAGCGACACCTGGGCGGCGCCAAGTCGCGGCCATCAGCCCTCGGGAGTATTACCACGACTTACATTAAGGGTACACCTGTTCGAATCCAGGCGCAACCCCTAGTGCAGCCCCCGATGTCTCAGCGGGTGACGGACAGCCCCGCAGTGAGAACCCGCCTCGGTGCGAACAGCCGCACCTTCACCGTCCGCTGACCCGTGAGGGCGTGCGCGTGCACCTGCACCCGCCGGACGATGGTGCCGGACCGGTCGGCCGTGCCCTCGGCCAGGACGCGGCCGCGAAGGAACCGGATCCGGTACTTCTGGCCGGCATCGACGTGCGTCACGGCGACCATGACGTGCCCCTCGCGCGCCACGTGGGTCTTGTCGAGAGTCAGCTCAGGGGCGTGGTCCACCGTGACGGCGCGGGTGACCGTGGGCGCGGCGGCGTAGGTTGCGTTCCCGGCTTGGTCAGCAGCGACGACGCACACGCCGGGACGCTGCAGCACCAGCCGGCTGCCGTTGACCCGACAGGCACCAGGTGAGGTCGCCGGGTCCAGGGCGTAGGTGACCGGCAGGGCCGACGTCGCGGTGCCGGAGAGGGTGAGTCGGGTTCCCTCGACCTGGCTTCGCGGGGTCGTGAAAGAGATGGTCTGTGTGGCCCGCGTCGCCGCCATCGCGAGGCTGTGCCGCGTGCCGGCGGCCACCGCCTGCACGTCGGTCAGCCCGGCCGGCACGTCGGCCTGACCGACGCTGTTGGAGCCCCACGCCACGACGGTGCCGTCGGCCTTCAGCGCCAGGTTGTGAGCGGGACCGGCTGCGATCATGACCACGTCGGTGAGCCCGGCGGGAGCGGCGATCTGACCGGAGGCGTTGCTGCCCCAGCCGACCACCGTCCCGTCGGCCTTCAGCGCCAGGCTGTGGTTGTTGCCGCCTGCGACCGCCACGACATCGGTCAATCCGGCCGGCACGTCGGTCTCACCGCTGTTGTTCCACCCCCAGGCGACCACGGTGCCGTCCGACTTCACCGCGAGACTGTGGATGAAGCCGCCCGCGATCGCGACCACGCCGGTCAGCCCGGCGGGCATATCCGCCTGGCGGTGGGAGTTGTCCCCCCACATGACTACGGTGCCGTCGGCCTTCAGTGCCAGGGAGTGGTAGTCGCCGGCGGCGACAGCCGTGACATCCGTGAGCCCGGCCGGCACGTCGGTCTGACCCGATGTGTTGGAGCCCCAGGCGACCACGGTGCCGTCGGCCCGCAGCGCCAGGCTGTGGCTGTAGCGCGCTGAGATCGCCGTGACATCGGTGAGCCCGGCCGGCACGTCGGTCTGGCCGAGGCTGTTGTC
Source organism: uncultured Actinomycetota bacterium (assembly GCA_963754155.1). Taxonomy (GTDB): domain Bacteria; phylum Actinomycetota; class Actinomycetes; order Propionibacteriales; family Nocardioidaceae; genus Marmoricola_A. The sequence goes on from CAVWEU010000003.1 coordinate 131,103, forward strand.
GCCCCAGGCGACCACGGTGCCGTCCGCGCGCAGCGCCAGCGAGTGGTCCCCACCGGTCGCGACCGCCACGGCGTCGTGAAGGTCGTCCGGAGCGGTCGACTGGGCGTGTTCGGTCCCACCCCATCCGGTGACCGTCCCACCAGGCACAGCGTGGGCGGCGGGCAGAGCGACCGCGCCGCCGACCATGCTCAGCAGCAGGCCCATGGCGGCCATGGTCGCCGACCGTGCTCGCGCTGCAGTGGACCGGCGGTCGAGCCGGGAGGATGGGTGCGGGGCAGGCAGCGCCGGGACCGTCAAGTTCGCCTCATTCGGGCAGGGGGGTGGCAGGAAGACACCGCGCCCATCGGCTCACCCAGACCGGACATGAGCGGTTCACGCCTCGAGGTGCACGGAGCACAGCCTCTCGACACCGGCAGCCACCTCGGCCAGCGCAAGCAGGACGACTGGTTCGTCAAGTCACCGGATGAGATCGACCCGACCGGCAGCGGCAAGGACACGCAGCGCGTTCAGGGTCACCATCAGACTGGGCTCTCCCGCGCGGCCCCAGTCGACCGCCTCGGGTGGCTTCCGGCTGTCGCCGGTGCGCCACCACTGAGCCTGCGCGTTCCACCTCCCGTCCGGTCGGCGCTTCCGCTCGATCAGGTCGAGGGCGTCCGAAGCCCGCTCGTCGGCGCAACGCCCCATGCGCGCGATGACGGCCAGGGCGGACAGCACGTCGAAGTGCCAGTACGACGGGTACGGCGTCGCCAGCCAACGGGCGTTGATCGGCGCGCCCGCGCCACCACGCCGAAACACCCGGTGCCGGAGGAACAGCTCGACGGCCCGCTCGGCGGATTCTCGCGCCCCGGCGTGGCCGGTGGCTGCCGCGAACTCGTGCAGACCCCACGCCGTTCGGAGCGACTCGTGGAACGAGGATCGGTGCCCGCCGGCGTGGCTGTCACAGTTCCAGCCACCGTCGGGCCACTGCCAGGAGATGACGAGCTCGGCAAGTCGACGGGTGCGGTCGTCCTCCGCGAGCCCGAGACGCGTGCATGCGCCGAGCGCGTTGCCGTGGATGCTGGCGTGGGAACGCGGCAGCCCCTCGACGACTCGTGGTGGGTACCTCGACCCGGCGATCCAGGCCAGGACGTGCTCGGCGACCGCAGCCACACGTGGGTCGTCCGCCGGCGCCGCGAGCTCGGCCAATGAGACCGATCGCCAGTGCGCCCCCGTCCACTTGCGGTACGGATCGCCTCCGAAGCCGCCGTCCTCCTGCTGCCCGGCCAGCAGGGCCGAGACCCATGGTCCGTCCGGAATGGCTGTCCGGTCCGACGTCGCGTCCTCGCCCAGCAGGTCGCGACGGGTCAGGTACCGCACGGCGGGCTCGTCCGCTTGCCGCAGCCAGGCCACGGCGTCCGAGGTCCTCGTGTCCATGCCACGCCCTCCGGAGCTATCGGATCAGCTCCCGCTGCCGTACGGGCGGGTGATGATCTCGAGCCAGTGACCGTCCGGCCCCTCCCAGTAGAGCCCGCGGCCCCCGTCGGCGCGGTTGATCTCTCCTGGCTGCCGCCGGTGCGGGTCGGCCCACCACTGGCGCTCCTCTGCCCTGAGCCGCCCCCAGATCGCGTCGAAGTCGTCCTCGCCGACCAGGAAGGCGTAGTGCTGGGCCTTGATCTCGCCGGCGTCCTCCATGAAGTCGAGCGTGGCGCCGTTGTCGAACGGCAGCACGGCGAAGGGCCCGTAGGCGGACGGCTCAGCGAGGCCCAGGATGCGCCCGACCTCGCCGGCGGCGGCCCAGATGTCGCGTGCGTGGACCAGCGTGTGGTTGAACTCGACACCCATGCGACTCACTGTCTCGCCTCCGCGAGCAGGACGCCACCGCTTTCCTGCGGGGCTCAGACGTGGTCCGGGGGCTCCGGCGCCGGAGTGGACTCGGGCGCCGGCTCCTCGTCGCGGCTGCCCAGCACCCCACCCGAGCCCTGCCCCTCGAGGGCAGCGAGCTGGTCCTCGAAGTAGGACCTGAGCTCGGCGCGGTACTCCCGCTCGAAGGCGCGCAGGTTCTCGACCTCGCGGTCGAGCTCCGCCTTCTCGCGCTCGATCCCGGTGAACAGGGACTCACGGCGGCTGCTCGTCTCGGCGTCCAGCTCCTCGGCGCGGGTGCGGGACTCCTCCCCCAGCCGGTCCGCCTCGGTGCGTGCGGTGACGACGATCTGCTCGGCCTCCTGCTTGGCCTCCGACACGAGCTGGTCGGCGTTGCGGCCGGCGAGCTCGAGCAGCCGGGTCGCCGCAGCGGACGCCTCGGCCGTGGTGCTTACCTGCAGGGTCTCCATGGCGGGCACAGGCTCGGTGGTCGGAGCCGCTGCCTGCACCGTCGCCTGCTCGTCCGTGCTCTCGGAGCGGGCATCAGCGGAGCCGTCGGCCGAGGGCTCCACCGTCTCGGCCTGCGCCGACGAGGTGGGCTCCGGCGCGGGCGTCGGAGCGACGACGGACTCGGGCACCGGCTCACCGGTCGCGGTCGACAGCCTCGTCCGCAGCTCGGCGTTCTCGCGTGTCAGGCGACCCAGCTCCGACTCGACCTCGTCGAGGAACTGGTCGACCTCGGTCATGTCGTAGCCCTCGCGCAGGCGGACTGTCGTGAACCGCTTGTTGCTCACGTCCTCGGGCGTCAACGGCATGGGGCACCTCTGCTTCTGAGATCGGTCTGCTGGGGTCTGGCGGGGCGCGAACGCCCGAGTTCACGCTACAGGCGGCCGACGGCTAGAAGACCACGCGGTTGAGCTCGAGGAGGATGTAGCAGGAGACCAGCACGATGATGAAGCTGGTGTCGAGCATGATCGACCCGAGCCGGAGCGGTGGCACGAACCGGCGGATGAAGAGGATCGGCGGGTCGGTGATGCTGTAGACGATCTCCAGCAGCACCAGCACGAACCCCTTGGGGCTCCACGAGCGAGCGAACACCTGCACCCAGTCCACGACGAACCGCGCGAAGAGGAAGAGCAGGAACAGCCGCAGCACCAGGTCGATGACTGCTCCGATGATCTCCACGGGGCGAGAGTCTAGGTGGTCGCTTGAACGGCGCCGACGTCAGGGAGCGTCAGGACTGGTTGAAGAAGCCGCCCTCGGCGATCCGCTGCTTGTCCTCAGCGGTCACCGCGACGTTCGGGGGCGACAGCAGGAAGACCTTGTTGGTGACCCGCTCGATCGTGCCGTGGACGCCGAACACCAGCCCGGCTGCGAAGTCGACGAGCCGCTTGGCGTCGCCGTCGCCCATCTCGGAGAGGTTCATGATCACGGGGATCCCCTCACGGAAGTTCTCGCCGATGACCCGCGCCTCGTTGTACGTCGTCGGGTGCAGCGTCGTGATCCGCGACAGCTCGGCGGTGCGCGGCACGGCAGCGACCGGCTGAGCGGGGAGCGTGCGCCGGCGCTCGGCGAGCTGGGCCACGGTGGCGCCGCCACGGCCGTTGTCGGCCGGCGTGGGGTCCCGGTCGTCCTGCAGGTCGTAGTCGTCGTCGTAGCGCTCGGAGTCCTCGAGGAGCCCCAGGTAGACACCCATCTTGCGCATCGCGCCACTCATGCCTTCTCGCCCTCCGCCGACCGTGTCACTGCCTGTCCGAACTGTCCTGCCGAGACTAACCGTGCCGGGGGCGGTTTCCGAGCACCGCGCTCCCGACGCGCACGTGTGTCGCGCCCGCTGTGATCGCCGTCTCCAGGTCGCCGCTCATCCCGGCCGAGATGTACGTCGCCCCGGCGTCGACCTTGCGCACCTCGGAGGCCACTCGCACCAGCTCGGCGAACGCGTCGCCGGGGTCGCCCTGCTGGGGTGCGATCCCCATGACGCCTCGGAGGCGGAGGTGGTCCGCAGCGGCGACGCGCTCGGCGAGCGCGACCGCTTCGTCCGGCCCCGCGCCGCTGCGCGAGCCCCGCTCGGCGCCAGGATCGAGGCTGACCTGCACCAGGACGTCGAGGGCGACCCCTCGCTCGCCGGCAGCGCGGGTCAGCCCCTTCAGCAGCTTCGGCCGGTCGACCGATTGGACGACATCGGCCCAGCCTCCGACGGCCGCGGCCTTGTTGGTCTGGAGCTGGCCGACGAAGTGCCAGGTGAGGTCGAGGCCGGCGCAATCCTCGTGCTTGGCGACCGCCTCCTGGTGGCGGCTCTCGCCGACGTGACGGACCCCCAGCTCGTGCAGGTGCACCACGTCGGAGGCGGGAAAGAACTTGGTGACCACGACCAGGGTCACCTCGTCCCGAGAGCGCCCGGCGGCCGCGCAGGCCGCACCGATCCGTCGCTCGACGGTGGCCAGGGAGTCACGCAGCACGGCGCGGCGGTCGCCGGTCATCCGCGCACCCGCACCAGCCCGGCCAGCCGGCCGGCTCCGGCGCCGTCGCGTCGGTAGGAGTAGAGGTCGCTCGCCTCCAGGGTGCACGCCGAGGCGCTGAGGACCTCGACGCCGGCACCGCGCAGCTGCGCCACCACGCCGGCGCCGATGTCGAGCGCCGGCGTGCCCCACGACGTCTCGGCCCGGGCCTCGGGCACCAGGGCGGCGACCTCCTCGCGCAGCTCGGCGGGCACCTCGTAGCAACGGCCGCACACGTGCGGCCCGACCCAGGCGACGACCTGCTCGGCACCGAGGTCACGCATCGCCCCGAGCGCTGCGAGGACCACCCCGGCGGCGAGTCCGGCGCGGCCGGCGTGGACGGCCGCGACCACACCACGCACGTCGTCGGCGAGCAGGACCGGGACGCAGTCGGCGACCCGGACCACGAGGGTCACCCCGGGAAGGGCGGTGACGAGCGCGTCGACGCGCGGCAGCCCGTCGGTGCCCGCGACGGCGGGACCAGGGTCACGGTCGACGACCGCCACGTCGGCGCCGTGGACCTGCACCATCAACGCCGCGGAGGCGTCCGCCGCACCGGCGAACGCCTCCATGACCCGGGCGAGGTTCGTCGCGACCGCCGACCGGTCGTCCTCCCCGACCGCGGCGAGGTTGAGCGAGTCGTACGGCGCTGCGCTCACCCCGCCGGAGCGGTCGGTGAAGGCGAGCTCGACCCGCCCACGACCGCCGGAGAAGGCGAACACCGCGTCGCTTACTTCAGGAAGTCGGGGACGTCGAGGTCGTCGTCCGACTGGGTCGCGGGACGTGCGGGCCGGCCCCCGGTGGACGGCTGTCCAGCCGGACCGCGGGTCGACGGCATCGACGACGGACCCGAGGGAGCCGAGCCGCCGGTCGCGCGCCGCTCGTCCTGCCGGGAGGTCATGCTGTTGGCGCCGTACTGCGGGCGCTCGGCGGGGACCGTCACCCGCTGCTCCGGCGCCGGGTCGCGGCGGAAGGTGCTCGCCGCCGCCCGCACGTCGGCCTGCGACGCCACCGGCTCGCGGCGCGCCATGTGCGCCTCCTGTCGCCGCTTCGGCATCCCGCCGTCGAACCCGGCAGCGATCACGGTGACCCGCACCTCGTCGCCCAGCGCGTCGTCGATCACCGCACCGAAGATGATGTTGGACTCGGCGTGCGCCGCCTGGGACACCAGGGCGGCCGCCTCGTTGATCTCGAAGAGCCCCAGGTCGGAGCCGCCGGCGATCGAGAGGAGGACGCCGTGCGCCCCCTCGATGGATGCCTCGAGGAGCGGGCTGGACACCGCCATCTCGGCCGCGGCCACCGCCCGGTCCTCACCGCGCGCTGAGCCGATGCCCATCAGCGCCGAACCGGCGTTGGACATCACGGACTTGACGTCGGCGAAGTCGAGGTTGATCAGCCCCGGGGTCGTGATCAGGTCGGTGATGCCCGAGACGCCCTGGAGGAGCACCTGGTCGGCCTGCTTGAAGGCATCGAGAACCGACACGTTGCGGTCGCTGATCGAGAGCAGCCGGTCGTTCGGGATGACGATGAGGGTGTCGACCTCCTCACGGAGCTGGGCGATCCCCTCCTCGGCCTGGTTCGCCCGGCGCCGCCCCTCGAAGGCGAAGGGCCGGGTCACCACACCGATGGTGAGCGCTCCGAGCGAGCGCGAGATGCGCGCCACGACCGGCGCCCCGCCGGTGCCGGTGCCGCCGCCCTCGCCGGCGGTGACGAAGACCATGTCGGCGCCCTTGAGCACCTCCTCGATCTCCTCGGCGTGGTCCTCGGCGGCCTTGCCGCCGACGTCGGGGTTCGCCCCGGCGCCGAGGCCACGGGTCAGCTCACGACCGATGTCGAGCTTGACGTCGGCGTCGCTCATGAGCAACGCCTGCGCGTCGGTGTTGATCGCGATGAACTCGACGCCCTTGAGGCCGACCTCGATCATCCGGTTCACGGCGTTGACGCCACCGCCACCGATCCCGACGACCTTGATGACGGCCAGGTAGTTCTGCGGTGCTGCCACGGCAGGGTCCCTCTCATTTGTGGTGCCACCTCGCTGGTGAGGCGGCGCGGCTGGTGCTGGGGCGGGGAAGCGGCCTTCGGCTGATCAGAAACCTTAACCCTGAAGTAGAGGGTTATAGTTATGTCAACCTCGTGCCTGCGCAAGAACTTAGGCCAGCGGACGCAGAACTCCGTTCCGCCACGCGGGCGTGTCGACAAATTGATGACGAACGAACCGGCGGAGGGGTCGAGCGGGGCTCCGGTCTCAGCCTCGGGTGGTCGGACGGCCCGGGGCCGACACGTCGTAGGTCCGCGCCTGCTGCTCGAGCAGGATGCCGAGGACCTCCGCCTTCGCCTCGGAGTACTCCGCGCTCCCCCAGACCACGCGTGCGCCACCCTTGAGCCGGAAGGTGATGTCGTCGATCGAGCGGACGTCGAAGGCCTCCACCCGGCCGAGCAGCTCCTCCGGCAGCGAGGACACGACCGCCGCCCCTTCGGCGAGCGCGTCGACGGGCGTGGAGGCGCGCATCTGGACCACCGGCAGCTCCGGTGGCTTGCGGTCGAAGTCGCGGAACAGCAACCCGCTCTCGTCGAGACCGCGCCAGCGTCCCTCCCACTGCACCGCGGCGACCGGCGTCCGCTCGGTCACGGCGATGACCACCTGGTCGGGCCAGCCGCGCGACACCTCGGCCGACCGGACCGCGGCCAGTGCCTCCACCCGCGCCTCGATCGCATCGAGGTCGAGTCTGGCGAGCGGCACTCCGAGCGGGACCTCCGCGGTCTCGACCACCCGGTCCTGCGCCAGCGAGTCGGTGCCGGTGACCTCCGTGCCGGCGGACGCGAGGACCGATGAGAACAGCACCAGCCAGACCGCCCCCGCTGTCAGGGCGACCGCGAGAACCCCTCCGAGCAGCCGCCGCCACACCAGCCACCGGCGGGCGCGGCGTCGCCGCAGGAACTTCCTGCGCGTGGTCAGGGCGGTCTGCTCGTCGTGCACGCCCGGGTCGGGCCGGCCGTCCTTGCTCCGCGGCCGGAGTCGGGACGGCCGGAGCCGGAGCCGGGTCACTCCCCCGCCTCCTGCTCCGCGAGCAGCTCGAGGACCTCGGGGCCGACCAGGGTCACGTCACCGGCGCCCAGCGTCAGGACGACGTCACCCGCCTGCGCCAGCTCCACCAAGGTGGCGGGGGTCGCCGACCATGACGCCACGAACCGCACCGCCGAGGGCGGCAACGGGACGTGGGACGCCACCATCGCGCCGTTCACTCCGGGCTCCGGGTCCTCACGGGCTACGTACACGTCCATCACGACCACGGCGTCGGCGGCGCCGAGCGCCTCGCCCATCGCCGGGCCGAACACCTTCGTGCGGGAGACCAGGTGCGGCTGGAAAGCGACGACGACGCGGCCCTCGCCCGCGATCGACCGGGCCGCCTGGAGGTCGCCGGCGATCTCGTTGGGGTGGTGGGCGTAGCTGTCGTACACCCTGACCCCCGCGGCCTCGCCCTTCAGCTCCATCCGGCGCCGGGTGCCCGTGAACGACTCGAGGCCCCGCCGCAGCGGCTCGAAGCCGAAGCCGAGGCGCAACCCGGCGGCCAGCGCCGCCGTCGCGTCGAGCACGTAGTGGCGGCCCGGGATCCGCAGCGTCACCACGCCCAGCCGGCGCCCGTTCTGGAGGACGGTGAACGTCGAGGTGGCCCCGGCGAAGGTCAGCTCGGTCACGCGGAGAGCAGCCGTCGGCGACTCCCCGACCCCGATCACCTCGAGACCCCGCGTTGCTGCCTCCTCGGCCAGCGCCGCCGCCCCGGGGTCGTCGACGCACGCGACCAGGAACCCGGCGGGGTCGATCCGGCCGAGGAAGGTGGAGAACGCGGCGCGGTAGGCCTCCTCGGTGCCGTAGTTGTCGAGGTGGTCGGCCTCCACGTTCGTCACGAGAGCGCCGTGCGGCGAGTAGACGAGGAAGGCGCCGTCGCTCTCGTCCGCCTCCGCGACGAAGACGTCGCCGCTGCCGTCGTGGGCGTTGGAGCCCAGCTCGTTGAGCTCTCCCCCGATCGCGAAGGACGGGTCCGCGCCCGCCGCCTGCAGCGCCACGGTGAGCAACGACGTGGTCGTCGTCTTGCCGTGCGTGCCGGCCACGGCGACGACCCTCCGGCCCCTCATCACCGACTCCAGCGCCGCCGAGCGCGGCAGCAGCAGCAGCCCCTGCCGCACCGCCTCCACCACCTCGGGGTTGTCCTCCCGGACGGCGGTCGAGACAACGACGGTGTCGGCGTCGTGAACCTGCTCCGCGCGGTGGCCGACGTGGACCCGGGCGCCGAGGGCGCTGAGCGCGTCGAGCGAGCGCGACTCCTTGGCGTCGCTGCCGCTGACGGTCATCCCGCGGGCGAGCATGATCCGCGCGATGCCCGAGAGCCCCGCGCCGCCGATGCCGACGAAGTGGACCCGTCCGAGCCTGTCGGCGGGGAGGAGCTCGTCGGGGACCTCGACCTTCATCGTCGCTCCTCCACCGCTGCCAGCACCATCGCCGCCAGCCGCTCGTCGGCGTCGTGCCGGATCGTGTCCGCCGCGGCCCGCGACATCGTGTCGAGCCGGTCCCGGTCGCCGATCAGCCCCGGCACGGTGCCGGCCACCCACTCGGTGGTCAGGGCCGCGTCCGAGACGAGGAGACCGCCGCCGGCGTCGACGACCGGACGCGCGTTCAGCGCCTGCTCACCGTTGCCGATCGGCAGCGGGACGAAGACGGCCGGAAGCCCGACCGCGGCGACCTCGGTCACCGTGTTGGCCCCCGCCCGGCAGACCACCAGGTCCGCCGCGGCGTAGGCGAGATCCATCCGGTCGACATAGGGCAGCACGACGTACGGCGGGCCGGCCGCGTCGGGCGACACCCGCACCTCGCCGTGCGGACCCGCGACGTGGAGCACCTGCACGCCGGCGTCGGCCAAGGCGGGGGCCGCGCCGGCCACCGCCTCGTTGAGCCGACGGGCTCCCTGGGACCCGCCCGTGACCAGCAGCGTCGGTCGCTCCGGGTCCAGCCCGAACGCCTCCCGGGCCTCGGCGCGCCGCGCCTGCCGGTCGAGCGTCGAGATCATCCGCCGGATCGGAAGCCCGACGTAGGTGCCGTGGCGGAGCTTCGTGCCCGGGAAGCTGGTGGCGACGTGTCGCGTCAGCCTGGCCCCCACCTTGTTCGCGATGCCGGCGAGCGCATTGCCCTCGTGGACGACGATCGGCACCCGGCGCCGCCGGGCCGCGAGGTACGCCGGCACGGAGACGTAGCCGCCGAACCCGACGACGACGTCGGGCCGCACCCGGTCGACCACGTCGAGCGCAGCCGCGACCGCGCCGCGCAGCCGGCCGGGGACCCGGAGCAGCTCCGGACCCGGCGTCCGGGGCAGCGGCACCGGCGGGACCAGCTCGAGGGGGTAGCCGGCCTCCGGGACCACGCGGACCTCCAGCCCCCGGGGCGTGCCGAGCGCGGTGACGGCCACGTCGGGGTCGAGCCGGCGGAGGGCGTCGGCGGTCGCCAGCAGCGGCGAGGTGTGGCCCGCCGTACCGCCTCCTGCCATCAGCACCCGTGAGTCCACGCACCCAGCCTCTCAGGCGCGCGGGCGGCTCGAGCGGCCACCCGCCGTCACGCCCGCGGGCCGGCGGCTGCGCCGCTTGGCCTGGAGGGCCGCCTGCGCTCCCGGCTCGTGCCGGGCGAAGGAGACGAGGAGCCCCAGGGCCACCAGCGACGGCAGCAGCGCGGAGCCTCCGTAGGACACGAGGGGCAGGGGGATGCCGATGACCGGGAGGAGGGTCAGCACCATGCCGACGTTGATCATCATCTGCGCGGTGATCCACACCGTGATCCCGGCCGCCATGTAGCGGGCGAACGGGTCCGTGGTGCGCTGGGCGACCCGCAGCCCGGCGTAGGCGAGGGTCAGGAAGAGCCCCAGGACCAGCAGCGTCCCGACCAGCCCGAGCTCCTCGCCCAGCACGGCGAAGATGAAGTCGGTGTGCGCGGCGGGCAGCTCGCCCCACTTCTGCTGGCTCGCGCCGATCCCCTTGCCGAGCAGCCCTCCGCTCGACATGGCGAAGATCCCGTGGGCCGCCTGCCATCCCGCGCCCTGGAAGGAGGCGAACGGGTCGGCGAAGCTGGTCAGCCGCTCCATCCGCTCCTCCGACGAGGCGGCCAGACCGAGGGCGGCGACGCCGGCGACGAGGAGCGAGCCGACGAACATCCGGGTGGGCGCTCCGACGACCCAGAGGAGCCCCAGGACGATCGCCATCAGGACGAGCGCGGTGCCGAGGTCGTGGCCGAGGACGACGAGCCCGATGACCAGCGCCATCAGCGGGACGACCGGGATCAGCGTGTGCCGCCAGTCGCCGAGCAGCCGCTCCTTGTTGGCATAGACGTGCGAGCACCAGAGCACCACGGCGAGCTTCGCCAGCTCCGCGGGCTGGATCTGCACCGGGCCGAGCGCCAGCCAGTTCCGGTTGCCGTTGACGGTCACGCCCATGGAGGTCTGCGTGAGGACCAGCAGCACGACCGACACGACCAGGGCAGGCCAGGCGAGCATCCGCAGCACGCGGTGCGGCAGCCGCGTCGCGACCAGCACGAACGGCAGCGCGAGGACCACCCAGGTCAGCTGCTTGAGGAAGACGGCGTAGCTGTCGCCGTCGTAGTTCTCGTAGGACCAGACGCTCGAGGAGCTCAGCACCATGACCAGGCCGAGCACCAGGAGCAGCCCGGAGGCGCCGACCAGGAGGTAGTACGACGTCAGCGGCCGGTCGAGGGACTGCCGGAGGGTGTCGACCCAGCCGTGGCGGGTCGGCACCGACCCGGCCGGCTTCTCGGCGGTCGTCGTCACATCGGCCTTCCCGGCCCGAGGTCAGCGACCGTCGAGCCGGTGCACCGCCTCGACGAAGGCATCCCCGCGAGCGCCGTAGTTCGCGAACATGTCCATGGACGCGCATCCGGGAGCCAGGAGCACCGTGTCGCCCGGCTGGGCGATCCCGGCGGCCTCCCGGACCACACGGTCCATGGCAGAAGTCTCGTCGTCGGCGACCTCGATCACGGGGACATCCGGCGCGTGTCGGGCAAGGGCCTCCGCGATCACCGACCGGTCCCGTCCGAGCAGCACGGCGCCGCGCAGCCGCTCCCGGACCGCCGGGACGAGCTCGTCGAAGGAGGCGCCCTTGGCGAGCCCGCCGGCCACCCAGACCACCGACTCGTAGCCCTGCAGCGAGGAGGTCGCCGCATGCGGGTTGGTCGCCTTCGAGTCGTCGACGTAGGTGACGCCGCCGACCACCGCGACCTCGGCGATCCGGTGGCCGTCGGGCACGAACGAGCGGAGTCCGTCCCGGACGGCCACGGGTGCGACGCCGTGCGCCCTGGCGAGCGCCGCGGCGGCCAGCGCGTTGGCGACGAAGTGGGGTGCGGGCGAGGCGAGGTCGGCGACCGTGCACAGCTCCGCGGCACTCTGCTGGCGCTGCTCGATGAACGCCCGGTCGGCGAGGACGTCGTCGACGACCCCCACCATGCCGACCGCCGGGATGCCGAGCGTGAAGCCGATCGCCCGGGCACCCTCGACGACGTCCGCCTCGCGGACGAGCTCCTCGGTGAGCGGGTCGGCGACGTTGTAGACACAGGCTCGCTCGACGCCTTCGTAGATCCTTCCCTTGTCGGCCGCGTAGGCCGCCATGGAGGGGTACCAGTCGAGGTGGTCCTCGGCCACGTTCAGCACGGCCGCCGACTCGCACGCCACCGACCGGCTGTAGTGGAGCTGGAAGCTCGAGAGCTCGACGGCGAAGACGTCGTACGGCGCCGGGTCCATCACCGCCTCGACGATCGGCAGCCCTACGTTGCCGCAGGCCACCGAGCGCAGCCCGGCCGCGCGCAGGATCGCGTCGAGCATCTGCACCGTCGTGGTCTTGCCGTTGGTGCCCGTGACCGCGACCCAAGGCGCTGCGTGCTCCGGGTCCCGGAGCCGCCAGGCGAGCTCCACCTCGCCCCAGACCGGGATCCCCCGGGCCGCGGCCTGCGCGAGGAGCGGGGTGTCGGGGCGCCACCCCGGCGAGGTGACGACGACGTCGACGTCGTCGGGAAGGGCAGCCGTCGACCCCGGGCCGAGGCGGACCGTGGCGCCGAGGATCTCCAGCAGCGTCGCCTTCTCACCCCGGTCGCCGGCGTCGGACTCGTCGAGGGCGGTGACCGAGGCACCGAGGTGGGTGAGGTTGTCCGCCGCCGCGAAGCCGGACACGCCCATGCCGGCGACGACCGCGCGCACGCCCTGCCAGGAGTCGCGCCGTCCCAGCGCGTCGACGTCGGGGCCGGTCATGCTCCGGCCACCCACTCGGCGTAGAAGACCCCGAGCCCGGCGGCGACGCAGAGCCCGGTGATGATCCAGAACCGGATGACGACGGTGATCTCGTCCCACCCCTTGAGCTCGAAGTGGTGGTGCAGGGGGGCCATCCGGAACATGCGCTTGCCGCCGGTCACCTTGAAGTAGCCGACCTGGAGCATCACCGAGAGCGTCTGGGTCACGAACAGCCCCCCGAGGAGGACGAGGAGCAGCTCGGTGCGGGTGAGGATCGCCAGCCCGGCCAGGGCTCCTCCGAGCGCCAGCGACCCGGTGTCCCCCATGAAGATCTTCGCCGGCGAGGCGTTCCACCACAGGAAGCCGAAGCAGGCGCCGGTGAGGGCGGCCGAGACGATCGCCAGGTCGAGCGGGTCGCGCACCTCGTAGCAGGTGTTCCCGGGGGTGAGCTCGCAGGACTGGTTGTTCTGCCAGATGTTCATGATCGTGTAGGCGCCGAAGACCATCGTGCAGGCGCCGGTGGCGAGACCGTCGAGCCCGTCGGTGAGGTTCACCGCGTTGGAGGTGGCGGCGATCATCAGCAGGATCACCAGCACCACCAGGACCGTCGGCAGGGTCCACAGCTCCCAGTCGCGGATGAACGACAGGTGCCGGGACGCCGGGGTCTGGCCGCGCTCGTCGGGGAACTGGAGCGCCAGCACCCCGAACGCGACGGCGACGAGCACCTGGCCGGCCATCTTGGCCCGGCTGCGGAGCCCCAGGCTCCGCTGCTTGGCGATCTTGATGTAGTCGTCGAGGAAGCCGACGCCGCCGAGGCCGACGAGCAGGAAGAGCAGCAGGAGCCCTGACGCCGTGGGGGTGCGCGAGGTGCCGACGGTCGCGAGGAGGTACGCCGCCACGACGGACAGGATGACGACGAGGCCACCCATGGTCGGAGTCCCGCGCTTCGTCTGGTGGGTCGTCGGGCCGTCGTCCCGGATGAGCTGCCCGTAGCCCTTGGCGACCAGGACCCGGATGGCCACGATCGTGCCCAGCAGCGTGAAGACGAGCGCGAGCCCGCCGGACAGCAGGATCGCTCTCACCGGGGCTCTCCCGTCCCGGCCGTCCTCAGCAGCGCGTCCGCGACGAGGTCGAGCCGCGCGCCGCGCGATGCCTTGACGAGGACGACGTCGCCGGCCCCGGTGTGCGCGTCGAGCCAGCGGACTGCCTCGTCGTTGTCTGCCACCAGCACCGCATCCTCTTCCTGTGCGCCCTCACGGAGCGCTCCTCGGTGGACGGCCCGGGCGGCGTCCCCGACCACGACCAGCTGTCGCACGCCGAGCCGCACGGCCAGTCTGCCCACCGCTTCGTGCTCGGCCGCCGACGACTCGCCCAGCTCGCGCATCTCGCCGAGCACCGCGACCGTGCGGACGTCCTCGCCTCGTCCCCTCCCGATGGCGACGAGCGCCTTCAGCGCTGCCTCCATCGAGTCGGGGTTGGCGTTGTAGGCGTCGTTGACGAGCGTCAGCCCGTCGTCGCGCCGGTGGACCTCCATGCGCCACCGGGACAGGCTCTCCACTCCCGCCAGGGCCCGGCACGCGTCACCGAACGGGATGCCGACCGCCGTCGCGACGGCCGCCGCGGCGGCTGCGTTGCGGGCATGGTGCTCCCCCACCAGCCGGAGGGTCACCGGCACCGCCTCGCCGCCCCGGGTGAGGATCATCGCCGGGCGGCCCTGGTCGTCGAGCCGCACGTCCTCGATCCGGACGTCGGCGTGGGGCGCGGTGCCGAAGGTCACCGTGCGGGCCCGGGTGCGTCCGGACATGGCGGCGACGAGCGGGTCGTCGGCGTTGAGCACGGCGACCCCGTCGTCGGCCAGCGCCGCGACGAGCTCGCCCTTCGCGGCAGCGATGCCGGCCTGGCTGCCGAACTCGCCGAGGTGCGCCTTGCCCACGTTGAGGACGAGCGACACGTCGGGCGGTGCCACCTGGCACAGGGCCGTGAGGTGGCCGGCTCCCCGCGCCCCCATCTCGAGCAGCAGGAAGCGGGTGCCCGGGTCGGCGCGCAGGACGGTGAGCGGCAGCCCGATCTCGTTGTTGAAGGAGCCTCGGGTGGCCACCGTGGGTGCGGCCGAGGAGAGGACCGCGGCGAGCAGGTCCTTCGTCGACGTCTTGCCCTGCGAACCGGTGACGGCGATGACCGTGGTGTCCGGCAGCCGGTCGAGCACGTGACGGGCGAGAGCACCGAGCGCCGCCTGGACGTCGTCGACGACGACAGCGGGTACGCCGACCGGGCGCGAGGCGAGGACCGCAGCGGCGCCCGCGGCGACGGCGTCCGGGGCGAGGTCGTGGCCGTCGACGTGGGCGCCGACGAACGCGACGTAGAGCCCGTCCGGCTCCGGGGCCCGCGTGTCCTGGAAGGCCGGTCCCCGCACGGTGACGCCGTCGGCGTCGTCGTGGACGGCCCCGTCCACGGCAGCGGCGATCTCCGGCAGCGTCAGCGGGATCATGAGCGCAACGCCTCCCGCAGCTCGGCGCGGTCGTCGAACGGGTGGGTGATGCCGGCGATCTCCTGCCCGGTCTCGTGGCCCTTGCCGGCCACGACGACGCAGTCGCCCTCCTCCGCCAGCGAGACCGCGAGCCGGATCGCCGCCCGCCGGTCGCCGACCTCGTGCACCTCCGCGGTGCCGCCGCGGGCTCCGGCGGCCACCTCGGCGCGGATCGCTCCCGGGTCCTCGGTGCGCGGGTTGTCGTCGGTCACGACCAGGACGTCGGCCAGCCGTGCCGCGATCTCACCCATCAGCGGGCGCTTGCCGCGGTCGCGGTCCCCGCCGGCGCCGAGGACGACCAGCAGCCGGCCCGTCGTACGGCTGCGCAGGCTGCGCAGGACCGCCTCGACGGCATCGGGCTTGTGCGCGTAGTCGACGACGGCGAGGAACCCCTGTCCCTCGTCGACCGGCTCGACCCGGCCCGGGACGCCGGCGACCCGGCCGAGGGCGGCGGCGACCGTGGCGGTGTCGAACCCGGCCTCGGACAGCCCGGCGACGGCGCACAGCGCGTTCGCCACGTTGAAGTCACCGGGGAGCCGCACCGCTGCCGGGTGGTCGCCGGACGGGCCCCGGACGGTGAACGTCGACCCGCTGCCGGTGGAGGTGACGTCGACCGCCTGCCAGTCCGCGTCGGCTCCCGAGCTGGAGAAGGTGCGCACCGGGATCCGCGCGCTCGCCGCCAGCCTGCGGCCGTGCGCGTCGTCGACGTTCACCAGCCCCAGCCGCGCCCGCTCGGGGGTGAAGAGGCCGGCCTTCGCCGCGAAGTACTCCTCGACGTCGCGGTGGAAGTCGAGGTGGTCGCGGCCCAGGTTGGTGAACGCCGCCACGTCGAAGACCACCCCGTCGACGCGCCCCATCACCAGCGCGTGGCTGGACACCTCCATCGCGCACCCCTGCACACCACGCTCGCGCATCACCGCGAACAGCGCGTGCAGGTCGGGCGCCTCCGGGGTGGTGAGCGCGGAGCGGAGCTCCTCCCCTGCGATCCGGGTGCCCACCGTGCCGACCACCGCCGCCGGGACGCCCGCAGCCTCCAGCGCGGCCTCCGCGAGCCGGGTCGTCGTGGTCTTGCCCTGGGTGCCGGTGACCGCGAGGAGCCGCAGGTCGAGCGCCGGGTCGCCGTACAGCCGTGCGGCGAGCGCGCCGAGGACGGCACGCGGCCGGGGTACGACGACGACCGGCACGTCGACGCCGGCCTCACCGCAGAGCCGCGCCCCCTCGTCGTCGGTGAGCACCGCGACCGCACCTGCGGCGACGGCATCGGCGGCGAAGCGAGCGCCGTGCGTCCTGGCGCCGGCTGGGGCGACGAAGAGGTCGCCCGGCTGCACCGCGGCGCTGCCCAGCGTCAGGCCGGTCAGCCAGGTCCCCTCCGCGGTGCCGACGACGGCGTGGTCGTCGCCGACCACGGCCAGGGCGTCTCCCAGCGGGGTGCGCGGCGGGTGGTCGGGACGAGTCCTGGTCACGTCGGGGCAATCTACTAGGCCGGGCCCGTTCCGGGCCCGACGCGGCTCAGCGGTCGCGCTCGCGCGCGTCCTTGGGACGCCACTTGGCCGGCAGCTCAGGAGCGGGTGCGCCGGACGGTGCGACCGCGTAGTGCTGGAGCAGGTAGCTGAGGATCTTGCGGAACGCGGGGCCGCCGACCGAGCCGCCACCACCGCCGTTGGAGGGCTCGTGCACCACCACGTAGACGGTGAACCGCGGGTCCTCGGCGGGGGCGAACCCGGCGAACGAGACGGTGTACTTCGTGCCGTCGTAGCACCCGCAGTCGTCGTTGACCATCTGGGCCGTGCCGGTCTTGCCGGCGACCCGGTAGCCCGCGATCGACGCACCCGGCGCCGTGCCGACCCCCTGGGTCGTCACCATCTCCATCATCTGGCTGGTCTCGTCGGCGACCTCCTCGCTGACCACCCGACGCTGGTCGGCGACCCCGGAGCCGGTCACCACGCCGTCGCGCGTGGTCGCCGTGCCCTTCACCAGACTGGGCTGCACGTAGACCCCGTCGTTGGCGATCGTGTTGATCGCGGCCGCCATCTGGACCGCGTTGACCGCGAGCCCCTGCCCGAAGGCGATGTTGTCGTGGTTGATCTGCTGCCAGGACGCCGGCGGCGCGAGGATCCCGGCCGACTCCGCATAGCCGGGGATCCCGGTGTAGCGACCGAGCCCGAAGTCACGCAGGTAGCGGTGGAGCTGGGCGGGTCGCATCTTCCGCGCCGCCAGGACCGTGCCGATGTTCGAGGAGCGCGCCAGCACGCCGGTGAGCGTGTAGTGGAGGGTCCCGTGGTCGGCGTAGTCGCCGATCATCTTCCCGCCGGAGGACTCGATCTCCGAGGGGATCGTCAGCTGCGTCAGCGGGTCCACCAGGCCCGCGTCGAGGAGCGCGGCGACAGTGAGGACCTTCTGGACCGAACCGGGCTCGTAGACGTCGCGGAACGCGCGGGAGGCCAGCGCGTCCGGGTCACGCTGGGTCATCTCGTTCGGGTTGTACGTCGGGTAGTCGGCCAGGGCGAGGAGCTCGCCGGTCTGCGTGTCCTGCACGACGGCGACGCCGCTCACCCCGCCGGCGTCCTCGACGGTCTGGCTCAGCACCCGCTGCGCGTACCACTGCAGGTCGCGGTCGATCGTGAGCGTGAGGTCCTTGCCGTCGACCGGCTCGGTGACGCTGTTGTCGCCCAGGGGGACCCGGTTGCCGCCGCCGACGTCGTAGGTGGCGGACCCGTCGGTGCCGCTCAGCAGCGTGTCGAACCGGTCCTCGACGCCGGCGACCGGCTGGTCCTTGGCGTTGACGTAGCCGAGGATGTTGGCCGCCACGTCCTGGGCCGGGTAGCTGCGCACCGGGTCACGTCGGGTGTCGAGCCCCTTGTAGCCGGCCTCGGTGAGCTCGTCGACGACCGCCACGGCGGCTGTCGTCGGCACCCGGCGGGCGATGTAGCGGAACCGGGTGTTCGGTGCCTGGAGCCGCTCGACCGTCTCGATGTAGTCGACGTCGAGCCGCTCCTGGAGGACGGAGGCGATCTCCGCTGCGTCGTCCTTGGTCTTGGTGGGGTCCGCCACGACCATCGAGCCGTCGAGCGACTCGGCCAGCGGCACGCCGTTGCGGTCGAGGATCGAGCCACGCACGGCGGGCAGCACCTCTTGGACGGCACCCACCGCCCGGGCCTGCTCGGCGTACGACGCGGCGTCGATCCCCTGGAGCTGGAACAGCCGGACCGCGAACACCGAGACCACCATGGAGATGAGGAGGAAGCCGATCCGGAGCCGCGCCAGGGAGGCGTGCCGGATCGCCCGCAGCGCCGCTGACCGGCGTACGCCGTGCCGGGCCCCGGCGACCGGGGGGCGGCGGCGCGGACGCCTCTGCTGGGCCATGGCAGGCGGTTCCTGTCTGTCGGTGCGGCTCACTCCTGGAGGTCAGTTGTACCGGCGTCCCGGCCCACCTGGTCCGAGGGCGCGCCGTCGGCAGGAGCATCCGGCGGCATCGGGAGCGTCTCGATCACCGGTTGCACCCGCAGCTCGGCCGGCTTGGGCGCCGGGAGCGGGACGAGCCGCTGGGCGTCCTCCGTCGTGGCGGCGACCGGGTTCCCGAGCACCTCGCCGTCCGAGAGCCGGATGAAGGCCGGGTTGAGCAGCGGCACCATGCCGAGCTCCTGGGCCCGGGTGCCGACCCGCTGCGGGTCGCGCAGCCGGTCCACCTCCATCCGCAGCGACTGCTCCCGTGCGTGCAGCTCCGCAGCGGTCGCCTCGAGAGCGGTCGCCCGGAAGGACGCCTGCTGCATCGAGGTGTTGAACAGCAGCAGCCCCACGACACCGCCGAGCAGCACCATCGAGACCAGCACCATGAACGGCACGCGCGGCGCGCGCGGACGCCGGCGGGGCACCACGGTCAGCCGGGCCCGCTCGACGGCGTTCTCCGCGATCCTCGGGAGCCTCGTCCTGGCCTGGCCCATCCATGCGCTCATCGGCGAACGGTCCCTTCGTCGTGCGTTCGTGGTGCGGTGTGGGGCGATGTGGAGCAGCCGGTGGAGCAGCCGGTGGAACGGGACCGGCCGGTCATGCCGCCGCCCCCTCTCGGACGCGCTCAGCGGCACGCAGCCGCACCGAGCGGGCGCGCGGGTTCGCGGTGACCTCGGCCTCCGGGGCCTTCTCCGCGCCGCGGGTGACGAGCCGGAGGATCGGCTGGTGCTCCTCCGGGACGACGGGCAGGTCCGGCGGGGCGTCGCTGCGGCTGTTCTGCGCGAAGACCCGCTTGGTCAGCCGGTCCTCCAGCGAGTGGTAGGACATGACCACCACGCGGCCGCCGACCCCGACGGCGTCGACCGCCGCCGGCAGCGCCCGACGCAGCACGGACAGCTCGTCGTTGACCTCGATCCGCAGCGCCTGGAACGTGCGCTTGGCGGGGTTGCCGCCGGTGCGCCGGGTCGCGGCCGGGATCGCGTCGCGGACCAGGTCGACGAGCCGACCCGAGCGGTCGAACGGCGCGGTCTCCCGGGCGCGGCCGATCCGCTCGGCGATCCGGCGGGCGAACCGCTCCTCGCCGTAGTCGCGCAGGATCCGGGCGAGGTCGGCCACCGGGTAGCTGTTGAGCACCTCGGCCGCCGTCATCCCGGTCGAGTCGTCCATCCTCATGTCCAGCGGCGCGTCCTCGGCGTAGGAGAAGCCGCGCTCCCGCACGTCGAGCTGCATGCTGGAGACACCCAGGTCGAAGAGGACGCCGTCGACGTGGGCGAGCCCCTCCTCGGCCAGGACGTCGGCGATCTCGTCGTACACCGCGTGGACGAGGGTGACGCGGTCCCCGAACCCGGCGAGCCGCTCCCGGCTCCGCTCCAGCGCCTGCGGGTCGCGGTCGATGCCGATCACCCGCGCCTCTGGGCACCGGGTGAGGACCGCCTCCGTGTGGCCGCCGAGCCCGAGCGTCGTGTCGACGAGCACCGAGCCGGGTCGCTCCAGCGCCGGGGCGACGAGCGCGACCACCCGGTCGAGCAGCACCGGGACGTGAGCGGGAGAGGGCATCCGTGCAGCGCCTAGCCGACGTGGGTGAGGACGAGGGTGAGGAGCGCCGCCAGGGCGGTGGAGGCCGCTGCGGAGAAGAGGGCGACGCCGAGGGCGTCACGGGCCTCCTGACGGACCCGTCGGCCGCACCGGCGGTTCTCCAGGGAGCGGGCGCGGGCCCGGGCGATCGTGTCGCCCAGCGACTCCCCCGCGGGAGCAGGACGACGCCGCCTGGGTGGCTGGCTGACCGCGACGCTCATGGCTCGACCCCTCGTGCGTTCCGGAACGCCGGCTTCGTCCGACCAGGTCCCCGCCCGCTCACTCCTGGGAGATGCCTTCTGGCACCGGGGAAGGTGTGCCAGACGGCGGAGGAGCGGGCGCGGGCCTCGTCCTACGAAGCCGACTGTTGAGTTGTGCTGGCTGGTGCTGCTCGTGCTGGTGCTGCTGTTCCTGTGCTGCTGCTCAGATCCCGGGGAAGACCTCGTCGGAGAGCTCGGCGAAGCTCTCCTCCTGCTCCTCCGAGTACGCCGTCCAGGCGGCCTCGTCCCAGATCTCCAGGCGGTTCATCGCCCCGATCACGACGACGTCCTTGGTGAGCGAGGCCCACTCGCGCAGCTTCGGCGGGACCGTGATCCGGCCTTGCTTGTCCGGCCTCTCGTCGGAGGAGGCCGACGAGAACATCCGGACGTAGTCCCGTGTGGCCTTGTTCGACACCGGTGCCTCACGCAGCCGCTCGGTGATGCGGTTGATCTCCTCCTGCGGCCACACGTAGAGGCAGTGCTCCTGGCCTCTGGTGACCATGAGCCCTCCTGCCAGCTGGTCCCGGAACTTCGCCGGGAGGATCAGCCGCCCCTTCTCGTCCAGCTTCGGGGTGTAGGTGCCGAAGAACATCCGACGCCTCCCGACTGGTGAAAAGTGGCTCCCTTTCCTCCACTGTCCCCCACTCTACTCCACTTCCCCCCACCGTCAACGACCTGAGCCGCCACTCCCCTCCCTTTCTGGCCGGTTTTTCGCGCCGTGAGGTTGACTAGGCACGTGACCGACCAGCGCGCCTCTCTCGCCCCGACCACCGGAGCCCGGTCCGGCTCGCTGCCCTCGACCGCCAACGTCGAGCTCGACGAGCTCGCCGAGATCGCCGAGGTGACCGGCCGGATCCGGGACGGCATCGAGCAGGTCATCGAGGGCAAGCCCGACGTCATCCGCACCGCCCTGGTGGTGCTGCTCGCCGAGGGGCACCTGCTCATCGAGGACGTGCCGGGCGTCGGCAAGACGATGCTGAGCAAGGCACTCGCCCGCTCCATCGACTGCACGGTCCGCCGCATCCAGTTCACGCCCGACCTGCTGCCGAGCGACGTGACCGGGGTGTCGGTCTTCAACCAGGACACCCGCGAGTTCGAGTTCCGGCCGGGCGGCGTCTTCGCCAACATCGTGGTGGGCGACGAGATCAACCGCGCCTCGCCGAAGACCCAGTCGGCGCTCCTCGAGTGCATGGAGGAGCGCCAGGTCACGGTCGACGGCACGACGTACCACCTCGACGCGCCCTTCATGGTCGTCGCGACCCAGAACCCGATCGAGATGGAGGGCACCTACGCGCTCCCGGAGGCCCAGCGCGACCGGTTCATGGCCCGGGTCTCGATGGGCTACCCGGTGGAGGCGGCGGAGATCGCGATGATCGGCTCGCACACCCGCGCCAACCCGCTCGACGACCTGAAGCCGGTCACCGACGCCGGGACCGTGGCGCGGCTCGTGCGGATGGTGACCCGCGTCCACGTCGCCGAGCCGGTGCAGCGCTACGCGGTCGCCCTCACCACGGCCACCCGCAAGGCCCCGGACCTGATGCTGGGCGCGTCGCCGCGCGCCACCCTGCACCTGGTGCGCGCCGCCAAGGCAGCCGCCGCGATGGACGGGCGCGACTACGTCGTCCCCGACGACCTGCAGGCGCTCGCCGTCCCGGTCCTCTCCCACCGGCTGCTGCCGACCGTCGAGGCGGCCATGGGAGGGCGGACCGCGCGATCGGCGCTGCTCTCCGTGATCGACTCCGTCCCGCTGCCGTCCTCGCGCTAGTCGGCTCCGGTGAAGACCACCTTCTCCTCCCTGACGACCCGCGGCCGGGCTTTCGTGGTCGCCGGAGCGACCGCGATCGTCTCCGCGGTCGTCGTCGGGCTCGACGACCTCACCCGCATCGGCGCACTCCTCCTCGTCCTGCCGCTCCTGACCGCGCTGGCGCTGACCCGCGGCCAGCACCGGCTCACGCTCTCCCGGACCGTGACCCCGCACCGGATCACCGCTGGTCAGACCGCCACCGTCGAGCTGGCGCTGCGCAACGAGGGTCGGGTGCCCACCGGGCTCCTGCTGCTCGAGGAGCAGGTCCCCTACGCGCTCGGCGTCCGTCCTCGTTTCGTGGTGGACCGGATGGGGTCGCGGTGGCACCGGTCGGTCTCCTACGTCGTGCGCTCCGACGTGCGGGGCCGGTTCGTCCTCGGCCCGATGGCGGTGCGCGTCCACGATCCCTTCGGCCTCGTCGAGCTCGACCGCACCTTCACCAGCACCGCCGACCTCGTCGTCACCCCCAAGGTGGTGCCGCTGCCCGCGATCCCGCTGGACGGCGTGTGGACCGGGTCGGGCGACAACCGGCCCCGTGACTTCGTCGGGGGGAGCGCCGAGGACGTCACCGTGCGCGAGTACCGGCGGGGCGACGACCTCCGCCGGGTGCACTGGCGCTCCAGCGCCCACGCCGGCGAGCTGATGGTCCGCCGGGAGGAGCAGCCCTGGCAGTCACGGGCCACCCTCTTCGTCGACAACCGGCGCCACGCCCACCGCGGTGCCGGGCTCGGCTCGTCCTTCGAGCACGCCGTCGTCGTCGCCGCCTCGGTGGGGCTGCACCTGGCGCAGCGGGGGTTCCGGGTCCGGCTGGTCACCGCCGAGGGCCACGACACCGACCACCGGTGGCATGAGCACGCTCCCGGCACGGAGTCCGGACCGCTCCTCGAGTCGCTCGCCCTCCTCGGCACGGTCGCCCGCACCACGATCGACACCTCGTGGCTGAGCGACTCCTTCCGGTCCGGGCTCCACGTCGCGGTGCTCGGCGAGACACTGCCGGTCGACCGCGCCGCACTGAGCCGGATGCGCCACGCCGCCAGCACCCCGCTCGCCATCGCCCTCGACGTCGAGCAGTGGCAGCGCTCCACCGGCCCGGTGCCGCGGGAGCCTGCTGCACTCGGTCTCCTCACGACCACCGGATGGCGCGCCGTCACGGCCGGGCCACAGGCGCCGCTCGCCGGCGTGTGGCAGGAGCTCGGCCTGCTCAGCCGACGCGGTCGCAGTGGCTCCTCCGCACCCGCGCCGAGCGCCGGAGCCCCGGGGGTGCGCGCGTGAGCCGGCTGCGGCTGCCGTCCACCACCGGCGCGGCTGTCACCGCCCTGGCCGCGGTGACCGCGCTGCTCACGCTGCAGAGCTGGGCGGTGATCGCCGTCGAGGCCGACGAGTTCCTGGACCCCCTGCTCTGGCTGGCGCTCCTGGTCGCGGTCTCCGGGCTCGCCCTGCGCGCCCTTCGCGTCCCGCGGCTGCTGGTGCCCGTCGGTCAGGTCGCGCTGGTCGCGGTCGTCCTCCACCGCTGGTACGCCGGCGACGAGGCGCGGCTCGGTGGGTGGCTGCCGACGCCGAGCGGCTTCGAGGGCGTCGTCGACACGCTGCGACGCGCCGTCGAGGCGGCCAACCAGCATCCGTCTCCGGTGCCGGCCGACGCGACCGCCTTCCCACCGATCATGGTCGTCTGCGGCGCGGCGGTCGTGCTGCTGGTCGACCTCTTCGCGTGCACGCTCCGCCGGGCCCCCCTCGCGGGGCTGCCCCTGCTCGCCGCGTTCACCGCACCGGTGAGCCTGCTCGGTGGTGTCCCCTGGCTCACCTTCGCCCTCGCTGCCATCGCGTTCGTCCTGCTCCTCAGCGCCGAGCAGGCTGCCCGGTTCGCGCAGTGGGGGCGCAACATCTCCGGGCCGGCCCCCCTGCACGGCGGGCTCGAACCGCAGGAGGTCCGGCTCGCCACGCTCTGGCCGGCGGCCTCCAGGATCGGCGTGGCCGGCGTGGCGTTGGCGGTGCTCGCCCCCTTGGCACTGCCGACGTGGGACGGGTGGTGGTCGACCGGCCTCGGACCGGGCAGCGGGCGCGGCAACGGCAACGTCACGGTGGAGAACCCGATGGTCGACGTGCGGCGCGACCTGCTGAGCACCGCGGACGTGCCGCTCCTCTTCATGCGCACCGACGACCCCCGCCCGGGGTACCTGCGGATCAGCGTCCTCGACGAGTTCGACGGATCGGCCTGGCGGCCGTCGGACCGCGACATCCCCGCGACGAACGAGGTGGACGGACCGTTGCCCGCCCCGCCCGGGCTGGACGAGTCCACGCCCCGGAACCGGCACGAGTACACCTTCTCCGTCACCGACGCATTCCGGTCGCGGTGGCTTCCTGCGCCCTATCCGGCGGTCGCGGTGCGTGCCCCCGGCGACTGGCGCTACGACGACGAGACGCTCGACGTCCTCGGCGTCGGCGACACCGACACGACCGGGATCGGCTACGAGGCCGTCGGCCTCACGCTCGACCCCGACCCGGTCGCGCTCGTCAACGCCGCGCCCGGACCCCAGTCGCTCTCGGCGGCCAACACCGAGCTGCCCGACTCCATGCCGGAGTGGATCGAGAACCGGGCCGTACAGCTGACCGAGGAGGGGCGCAGCGACTTCGAGAAGGCGGTGATCCTCCAGCAGTGGTTCCGCCAGGACGGGGGCTTCGAGTACTCCCTCGACCCAGGGTCAGGCACCAGTCTCGAACAGCTCGAACGGTTCCTCGGGGACGGGGCGGACAGCCGGCGAGGGTACTGCGAGCAGTTCGCCTCCGCGATGGCGATGATGGCGCGGACCCTCAACATCCCGGCCCGGGTGGCGGTGGGGTTCCTCCGACCGGAGGAGCAGCGGGACGGGTCGTGGGTCTACAGCTCCCGCGACATGCACGCCTGGCCCGAGCTCTACTTCGAGGGGGCGGGATGGGTCCGCTTCGAGCCCACCCCGCCGGTGCAGGCCCTCTCCGTCCCGACGTACACCTCCGGGCAGGTGCCGGCGCCTGAGCAGCTCGCCGCGCCGTCGGCCTCGGCGTCCGCACCCGAGCCGACGGTGACCCGTGGGCCGCTGGACGAGCTCGACGGCACCACGTCCGCCGCCGAGGAGGGCGGGCCCGCTGGCTGGCTGGCGCCGGTCGCGGCGGTGCTGCTCCTGGTCGGGCTCGGGTTCGTGCCCCGGACGCTGCGGTCGGCGCAGCGCCGACGGCGGTACGACGAGGGCGACCCCGCCGAGGTGGCAGAGGCGGCGTGGGACGAGCTGCGTGCCACCGCTCTCGACCTGCGCGTGCCGTGGGACGACTCCGCGACGCTGCGCCGACAGGCGATCGCCCTGGTGCCCGCGCTCGGCCCGAGCCACCGTCCGACCGGGGGCGGCGACGAGGAGACCAGACGCGCGACCCGCGCGCTGGAGTCGCTGGCGCTCCTGGTCGAGCGGGCTCGGTACTCGCTGCACCCCCTCGACGACACCGGTCAGGAGCGTGTCCGGGAGGACACCCGGACGGTCACGGCCGCGATGGTCGACGTGGCAGAGCTGCGCACCCGGCGGCGGGCGACCTGGCTCCCGGCTTCGCTGTGGCGCGGACGACGGACGTCGACGCGGCGGCGGGACGCCGGTCGCGGGACCCGAGGGCCCGGTCAGCGTCAGGCGGAAGGGGTGGACCGGGTGTCGGTCTGAGGAGCGAGCGGCCGAACACTCCCCGAGAAGCGCTCCACCCTCACTGACCGCCGTTCTGCTCCCGCCGGCGGCGCCAGCGCTCCTCGAACCGGTCCATCATCGAGCCCTGGGGCTTCGCCTTCTTGGCCTTCCCGCGCGAGGTCTTGCCGCCCTGGATGACGCGGAGCCCCTGGTCTCCCGTGTCGCCGCCGGCGCCGGAGGCGGCCGCCGCGCTCTGGCCGCGCCAGGAGGTGAGGGTGAAGTACGCCGCGCCCAGCATCACCACGAAACCGACCACGCCGACGGCGATCTGCTGGGCGACCGCACCGGTCATGAGGAGCACGATGCCGACGACGAACGCCAACCCTCCGAGGACGACCTGACGTCGTGCGTGCTGTCGGATGCGCGTGCCGCGCAGGGTCGAAGCGAACTTCGGATCTTCCGCGACGAGCGCGCGCTCCATCTGCTCCAGCAGACGCAGCTCCTCTTCTGAGAGCGGCACGGTTTCCTCCAGGGCGAGCAGTTCCTTCTTAAGAGTCTAGGCATGCGAAATCGTCCCCGGTAGGCGGCGCCCGAAACTGGTCACGCCGAGACACCGAATCGCTCGTCGATCCGGCGCCCTGCGCCGGCGTGAAGGAGCGATGCCGGCCGCACCGCAGCGGCGCCGAACCGTGCCACCGCACGGTCCACCGCGCGGTCGGCCTCCGGCCATCCCTGCTCCTTGGCGCCGAGGACCAGCTGGCGGTAGGTCGCGGCTCGGGGGGTCAGCCCCTCGACACGGACACCCACCAGCCGGAGCCTGGCCCGCTGCAGCCCCAGCGCCCGGAACAACCCCACGGCGGTCTGATGGATCTCCTTGGTCACGTCGGTCGCCTCCGGACTGGTCCGGGACCGGGTGATCGTCGTGAAGTCGGCGAACCGGACCTTGAGGGTGACGGTCCGGCCGGTGAGGTGCGCCGCCCGCATCCGGGAGGCGACCTTCGCCGAGAGCCGCAGGAGCTCCCGGACCACCACCTCGGGGTCGTCGGTGTCCCGTCCGAAGGTCTCGTCGGCACCGACGCTCTTGTCGGGGTCCTCGCCCTCCCCGCGCCGGGCGGTGACCGTCCGCCTGCCCTCGCCCCACGCGAGCTGGTGGAGCTGCCGGCCGGTGGCCGGACCCATCGCCCGCTCCAGGGTCGCCACCGGGGTGTGGGCGACATCCCCGACGGTCAGCAGCCCGAGCCGGCGCAAGGCCTCCGCGGTCCTCTCGCCGACTCCCCACAGCGAGTCGACGGGCAGCGGGTGGAGGAACGCCGTCGTCTCCTCCGGAGCCACCACGAGCACGCCGTCGGGCTTCGCCAGCCTGCTCGCCAGCTTGGCCACCCCGACGGTCGCCGCCACCCCGACCGAGCAGGTGATCCCCTGCTCGTCGGTGACCCGGGCGCGCACCTCCTCGGCGATCCCGGCGGCCGGGCCCAGCCGGCGCATCGCCCCGCCGACGTCGAGGAACGCCTCGTCCAGCGACGCTGGCTCCACGAGGGGCGTGACCTGTCGGAAGATCTCCATCACCGACCGCGAGACGGTCGTGACCTCGTCGTAGTCAGGCGCGACGAAGACCGCCTCGGGACACAGGCGGCGTGCACGCGTCGTCGGCATCGCCGACCGGACCCCGCTCCGCCGGGCCAGGTAGTTCGCCGACAGGACCACTCCCCGGTGCCCGCCGCCCACGATGACCGGAGCATGCAGGAGGTCGGGCCGGTTCCGCGTCATCACCGAGGCGTAGAAGGCGTCCATGTCCACGTGCAGGAGATGACACCCGGTCACCGGCCACCTCCTCGACCGGCCCCGACAGTGGACCGTCCGACCGCAGGCGGCTCAGCGACGCGTGGCCAGCGCGTGGACCTGGGTGGCGAGAGCGAGGTACTCGGGTCGCTCCGCGACGGCCTGCTCCAGGGCCACCAGGGCGTCAGCCGCGCCGGGCTCGAGGTCGACGAGCGAGCTGGGCACCAGGTCGCTGAAGACCCGCACGGCATGAAGGGTGAGCTCGGTGAACCCGGCTCCCTCGAGAAGACCCTGGATCTCCTCGGCCGTGAACCGGTGGGGCGCCGCTCCCTGCCCCTCGCCCTGGTCGAGAAGCTCCTTGGCCTGGACGAAGTGCCCCGCCATCGCGCGCGCCACCACGGCGGCGTGGCGCTGGCTGATGAGAAGGCTGAGCCGGCCGCCCGGCCGCAGAGCCCCGGCGATCGCAGCCACCGCCGCCCGCGGGTCCTCGACGACCTCCAGCACGCCGTGGCAGAGCACCGCGTCCACACTGCCGGCCACGACAAGCTCAGGAACGCTCGCCAGGTCTCCCTGCACACCATGGACACGGTCGGTGACACCGGTCTCGCCGGACCGACGGTCCAGAATCGCCAGTGCGTCCGGGCTCGGATCGACCACGGTGACGTGGTGGCCCAGCTCGGCGACCCGGACTGCGAACCCGCCGGTGCCGCCGCCGATGTCGAGGACGTTGAGCTCCCGCCCCGGCTCCTCGGTGAGGGCCGCGCGCAGCGCCTCCCAGACCACCGTGGTGCGGGCGGCGCTGCGACGCTGGCTCGCACTGAGGGTCCGGGGTCCACTTCCTTGCGCCGACATGACGCCCACCCTAGTGCGGTCACCGGTGGCACCATCGGAGCCGTCACCGTCCCGAGCTTCCCGGTGAGGAGTGCCAGAGCTTGCGCGGCGGGCTCCCCCCGGCGGGCTTGACGTCGGCGTACGGCGAGAGCCGGAAGCCGGTCGAGTGGACGAGCACTCGACGCACACCGGGCTCCTCCTCGCTCGCGGCCTCCTGGCCGGGAGCCTGACCGACCTCCTGCCGGCCACCGGGGATCGTGACGTCGATCAGCTGGTGCACCGCCTCGATCCCCTCCGACCGCCACGTCTCGTGCAACGAGGGAAGCTCCCAGCACCCGGTCGCCCGCAGTGAGACCCCGCGCCGCCCCGTCCGGCGCAGCTCTCCTCGGACGACGAGCAACCAGGAGTGGAAGACCGTGGTGGCGAAAGGGCCGAGAGCATCCTCGAAGAAGGTGGCGTCGACCGGCCCGGTGCCGTCATCGAGGGTCAGGAAGACCACCCGCCGTCCGGAGCGGATCGGCGGGGTCTGGGTAGCGACCTTCGCCCCCGCGACCAGGAGCTCGGCCCTGCTCCGCTGGTGAAGCAGCGCGGAGGAGCGCACCGTCCCGAGCGCCGCGAGGAACGGCTCGTAGAGCTCCATCACGTGCCGGCTGGTGTCGAGCCCGAGGACCTCGAGCTCGGCGCGGACCCGCTCCGCGACGTCCATCTCCGGGAGGCCGCTCACCTCTCCGCCGTTCTTGGTGTCCGCCGGGCCGTCCCCGAGGTCGAGGGTCAGCTGGACCGAGGAGACCGGCGCCGGCACGCGGGGAGCCTGTGACTGCGCGGACGCCTGCGCCCAGACGCCCCGCCGCTGCTGGTCGCTGCTGTTCCGGACGGCAGCGTCGTCCAGCCGGAGCTCGGAGCGGCGGGCGCGGGCCCCCAGCCCCTTGCTCCTCGGGCCGGCACGAGCCACCGCCCGGGTGTAGCGGTCGAGGTCGGCGACCTGGAGGAGGAGATCGCGCCGGGTGACGGTCCCCCGCCTCGTCACCGCACCGGACTCCCCGATCCCGTAGACGCTGTCGAACCCACCGGCCATCACGAGCCGCTCGATGACGGGTCGGGACACCGTCCGCTCGTTGCCAGAAGTCGCTGAGCGACTGGTAGGGGCGGGAGGCGACGATCCGAGCCACCTCCGCCTCGGAGATCCCCCGCACCTCACCGAGGGCAACCCTGATGCCGTAGCGGCCCTCGTCGAGCCGCTCGACGACATAGCTCTGCTGGCTCGCGTCGACGTCGAGCCCCAGCACCGTCACCCCGAAGTGGCGGGCGTCGTCGAGGAGCAGCCGCTTGGGGTACATCCCCGGGTCGTGCGTCAGCACCCCGGCGAGGAAGTGCGCCGGGTAGTGCGTCTTCAGCCACGCCGACTGGTAGGTGGGCAGCGCGAACGCAGCAGCATGGGCCTTGCAGAACCCGAACGACCCGAACGACTCGAGCACCGACCAGATCCTCTCCACGACCCGGCAGGAGTAGCCGCGTCCCATGGCCCGCGGCAGGAACCAGAGCCTGACCTCGGCCATCCCCTCCACGTCGCCGAGGGCCCGCCGCGCCTCGTCCGCCTCTGCGAGCGAGCACCCGGTGAAGAGCGCGATGATCTCGATGACCTGCTCGTGGAAGACCACCACCCCGCGCGTCTCCCCGAGGATCGGGCGCAGGTCGTCATGCAGGTAGGCCGGCATCCGCCACCCCTGCTTGGCGTCGAGGTACGGCGTGATCATGTCGCTCTTCACCGGCCCCGGCCGGAACAGCGAGATGTCGGTGACGACGTCTCCGAAGCTCTCGATCCCCGACTTGCCGACGAGCTCCCGCTGACCGGGCGACTCGATCTGGAAGCACCCCAGGGTGCGCGACGAGCTGATCAACCGGTAGGTCTCCTCGTCGTCGAAGGGCACCTGGGCCTCGTCGTCGAGGTCGAGCGTGCGGCCGTCGACCCGCTGGAGCTCGGCGACCGCATGGGCCATCGCCGACTGCATCCGGATCCCGAGGACGTCGAGCTTGAGCAGCCCGAGGTCCTCGACGTCGTCCTTGTCGAACTGGCTCATCGGGAACCCGGAGAAGCTCGCCTCCACCGGAGTCCGGTCGAGCAGGGTGGCGTCGGAGAGGAGCACGCCGCAGGGGTGCATGGCGATGTGCCGAGGAAGGCCGTCGAGCCGTTCGGCCAGCCGGAACAGCAGTCCGAGCCGTTCCTCGCCCAGCCCGGAGGAGCGCAGCTCGGGAAGCTCACGCAACGCCATCCGCGCGTCCCGCGCGCGGATGTGAGGGAACGCCTTGGCGATCGCGTCGATCTCCCCCGATGGCATCCCCAGCGCCGCTCCCACGTCGCGGATGGCATGACGGACCCGGTAGGTGTCCATCATCGAGACCGAGACGCACCGCTCCCCGCCGTACCGGTCGAGGACGGCCTCGTAGATCTCCAGCCGCCGGGCCGACTCCACGTCGATGTCGATGTCCGGCAGGGCACGGCGCAACGGGGAGAGGAACCGCTCCATCAGCAGGCCGTGGCGCAGCGGGTCGATGCCGGAGACACCGAGGAGGTAGTTGACCAGGCTCCCGGCACCCGACCCCCTCGCGGCCGAGCGGATCCCCCGCTCGCGGACCAGGTCGCAGACGTCGCTGACGGTGAGGAAGTAGGAGGCGTAGCCGAGGTCGGCGATGAGCCGGAGCTCGTCGTCGAGGCGCTTCCAGATCCTCTGGCGGGGGCCGTTGCCGTAGCGGCGACCGATCCCGTCCTCGCACCGCACCCGGAGCAGCTGGTCGGCGTCGAGGTGCTCCTCACCACTCCCCCGGGTGACGTCGAGCTCGGGGAAGTGCACCTCCCCCAGCCCGAGGTCGGCCCGCGGGTCAACCGCGCACCGGTCCGCCACGGCCCGGGTCTGCGCCAGCAGCCGGCCGGCGGCGCGCTCCCCCGTCCCGGCCGCCCGGCAGAGCTCCGCGGCGACGAGCGCCATCTCCTTGCCGGACTTCAGGTAGCCCTCAGCGTTGCCTCGGTCGACGTGCCGCAGGTCCAGCGGCACGAGCCGGCGGGCCGCATCGAGGACGTCGACGACCACCGCGTCGACCCGGTCGGCGTAGCGGACCGCGTTGCTGAGCACCGCGCCGGTGCCGGTGGCCCGCGCCAGTCCGGCCATCCGCGCCGCATGCCGGACAGTGCCCGGCCCCCGGCCGGGCAGCCGGTGGTGGACCAGCTCGAGGAGGAGGTCGGCGGGGTCGAACAGCGCCTGCCACCGCCGCAGCGCGACGCGGGCGAGGTCCTCCCTGCCGAGGGTGGTCGCCGCACCGACCTCGGACGCCGGGCCGAGGAGCACCAGGACCTCCCGGCCGGCCGCGTGCTCGGCGACGAGGTCGAGCGAGCAGACCGGGTCACCCCGCTCACCCGACAGGTGGGTGGCCGAGACCAGCCGGCACACCGCTGCCCACCCTCGCCGACTGGTGGCGAGAAAGGTGGCCCGGGGCAGTCGGGCGTCCCGGTACGCCCCGCCTCGGGCCGGTGTGCGGGAGGAGCCGGAGCCCCATGGCCCTCGGGGCACCGCGCCGGTCGGCGCCACCGCGAGGTCCACACCGAGGACCGGCCGCACGCCGGCCTGCAGGCATGCCTTGGCGAACCGGACCGCGCCGTAGGTGCCGTCGCGGTCGGTGAGCGCCAGGGTGTCCATCTCGTGCTCGACAGCCCGCTCCACCAGGAACCGAGGGGAGGACGCGCCGTACTGCAGCGAGTAGCCGGAGGCGACGTGGAGGTGGACGAACGGGTCGGTCACTATCCCGCCTGTCCGAGGTGCATCGGGACCGGCAGGTGGCGGGTGAGCCCGAGGCACTCCTCGACGAGTCCGAGGAACCGGTCGGCGTCGCGGACCAGGTCGTCGGCCTCCCGCTCGGTCACCGCTCTGCGGGAGCCGGCCTCCGCCGCTGCCCGCTTGCGCGCTCCGGCGGAGAAGAAGGTCGCCCACTCGCCGAGCTCGGGAGCCACCTCCGCCAGCAGGACCCAGGCGTTCCGCTGCTGCCGCCCGCGCCTGCCGCCGGCGGTGGGACGGGCACGGGCGGCCAGCAGGGCGGCCGTCGCCCGCAGCGCGGCCACGTGGGCATGTGCGTATCGCATCCCCACGTCGGTGCTGGTCATCGCTTCGCGGAGGGAGGAGGCGGAGAGCTCGAGGTAGGCGAAGCTCGCCGCCGGGAGGTCGAACATCGAAGCCACGGAAGCGCTCCCCTCAGTCCAGGCACCGGGACAGCTGCCAGCTGCCCCGGTCCCAGTCGAAGGCCAGGTCGAAGACACCACGCGCGGCGCCGGTGGCGGCGAGCCCCCGGGCCGCCTCGACCCGCCACACCTCGCGCTCGGCGAGCAGGTCGTGGACCGAGGCCGGTCGCCCCGGCTCGTCCTCCTGGTCCAGCCCCTCGCCCAGCACCGGGGCCGCCTCCCGGGAGTGCCACCACGGGCCGGTCTCCACCCAGTGGGCGACCACACCGCACACCTTCCAGAGCCGGCCGTGCCAGAGGAACTGCTCGGGCCCCTCCACCTCGCCGTCGGCCCCGGCCACCATCCCCTTGCGCACCTCGACAGGGTCGTCGTACCGCCGCATCCTCGCTCCTCCGCAGTCGGCTCATCCTTCGAACACCGGACGTCTCGACCCCGTCCCGACCCCTGGCCGCACGATCACCTCGTGCGACGTGTCCCCTCCTCGTGGGAGAGTCTTGGCGGGGGTGGGGGTCGAGGTCACCCCCGCCAAGTTCGTTCGAACACGTGTTCGAACACCTTCACCGTACACCCGCCTCCCGGCTGCCCGTCAACCCAGGATCCACAGGAGAAGGACCAGTGCCCACCGCCGCCGAGCACCCCGCCATCGCCTCCTTCCGCCGGGCCCTCACGCAGGCCGGAGGGACCGGTCGCGTGGTGGTCCTCCCGGACTCCGTGCACACCGCCGCCCTGGCCGCCGAGGCGCTCGGCTGCGAGGTGGGCGCGATCGCCAACAGCCTGGTCTTCGAGAGCGGCGGACGACCGGTCCTCGTGCTCACCAGCGGCGCTCACCGCGTGGACACGGCCAAGGTGGCCGCCGACCTCGGAGTTCCACCGCTCCGGCGCGCCAAGCCCGACTTCGTCCGCCTGCACACCGGGCAGGTGATCGGCGGCGTCTCCCCGATCGACCATCCCGGAGCCGGTGCCGACGTACCTCGACACCGCTCTGCGCGCCTATCCCGTGATCTGGGCGGCGGCGGGCCACCCGGCGGCCGTCTTCAGCACCAGCTACGACGAGCTGCTCCGGATGACGGGGGCGTCCGAGGTGCAGGTCTGCTGATCCACCCGCTCCCCTAGGGTCTCCCCCATGGCGCGTGTGGTGGTCGTGGGTGGTGGGCTCGGCGGCACCGCCAGCGCGGTCCGCCTCGCGAAGCTCGGCCACGAGGTCACCCTCATCGAGAGCCGCGCGCAGGTCGGGGGCGCCGTCGGGTTCGTCGAGCAGGACGGCTTCCGGTGGGACGCCGGGCCGGCGTCGACCGCGCTCCCGGCCGTGCTGCGGGACCTGTTCCGCAAGTCCGGGCGTCCGCTGGAGCGCGAGCTGGAGCTGGTCCCTCTCGACCCACTCCGCGAGCACCGGTTCGAGGACGGCTCACGGCTGGCGCTCCCGTCGGCGAGCCGCGCCGCCCAGCTCGCCGCGGTCGACGAGCAGCTCGGTGCCGGGCTGGGCCGCCAGTGGGTCGACTACGTGCACGAGCAGGCGGAGCCGTGGGACCGGCTGCGCCGCGACTGGTTCGAGCGCCCCTACCGTCCGGGCCATGCACCGCGGGAGACCGAGACCCTCCTCCGCAGCCGCACGATGCTGGCCAAGGTCGTCCGCCGGCGCTTCAAGGACCCTCGGCTGCGCACGCTGGCGACCCACCACGCGGTCGCCGGCGGCCACGACCCGCGCAACGTGCCGGCCTGGCTGGGCATCATGGACTACCTGGAGCAGAACTTCGGGTCCTGGACGTTTCCAGGCGGTTTCGGCGAGCTGGCCGCCCTGCTCGCCAAGCGGCTCGGCGAGCGTCGCGTCACCGTGCTGACCGCGACGACGGCCCTGGACCTCGAGATGGGCGCGGACGGACCAGCCGCGGTGCTCACCGACAGCGGTCGGGTGGCGGCGGACCGGGTGGTGGTCGCCGTCGACCCGCGGCGCCTTCCCGCCCTCCGGCGGCACGTCGCGCGGACGATGCCGGCGATCCCGCCGACGGTCACCCACCTCGGCCTGTCGGGCGCCGTGCCCGACCTGCCACGCGAGGTGGTCCTCCACGGCGAGGCCGTCGTCACCGTCCGCACCGGCGGCTCCGCCCCCCAGGGCAAGGCCGCGTGGACGCTGCTGGGCCGGGGGCGGCTCGCCGAGGACGTCCTGGTCGCCCTCGCCCGCAAGGGGATCGACGTCCGCGACGCCGTGGAGACCCGCGTCGACCGGTCCCCCCGCGACCTCGTCGAGCACTACTCGCGGCTCTCCGGTCGGCGTGCTGTGGCAGGGCCCGGCCACCCTGCGGCACCGGCTGCTCACCCGGACGCCGCTGCCCGGGGTCCTCGCGGCCGGCGCGCACACCGGAGGCGGCGGTTGGGTGCCCTTCGTCGGGCTGACCGCCACCCTCGTCGCGGAGGAGCTCGGCCCGGCATGAGCGACGGTTCGGCCCGGCATGAGCGACGGTTCGACCCGGCACGAGCGACGGTTCGACCCGGCACGAGCGACGGCTCGACGGGAGGTCAGCCGACGGGCAGGCTCAGGTGGGCGTAGATCTCGCGGGTCGCCTTGGAGCGGTTGAGCGTGTAGAAGTGCAGCCCCGGGGCGCCTCCGGCCAGCAGCGCGTCGCACAGCTCGGAGGCCACCTCGACCCCCGCGGAGCGGACGGCCTCGGGGTCGCCCTCGTGGCGCGCCACCCGCGCCACCACCTCCGGCGGCACGTCGCGGCCCGACAGCTCGGCCATCCGGCGTCACCTGGCGGAGGCTGGTGATCGGCATGATCCCGGGAAGGATCGGCATGGTGACCCCGGCCGCCCGGGCCCGGTCGAGCAGCCCGAAGTAGTCGGAGTCCCGGAAGAACATCTCGGTGATCGCGAACTCCGCTCCCGCGTCCTGCTTCGCGCGCAGCACCCGGACGTCGTCCTCCAGGCCCGCCGCCTCCCGGTGCCCCTGGGGGAAGGCCGCGACGCCGACACTGAAGCTGCCGAGCGACCGCACCAGCGCGACCAGCTCGCTGGCGTAGGTGAGCCCGTCCTCGGTGGGTGTCCAGGGCGTGCCGGGCCCACCCGGCGGGTCGCCCCGCAGCACCAGCACGTCGTGGACCCCGGCTGCCGCGTAGGCGCCGACCACCGAGCGCAGCTCGGCGGTCGAGTGGCCCACGCAGGTCAGGTGCGCCATCGGCACCATCGTGGTCTCCCGCGCGATCCGCTTCGGTGATCTCCACGGTGCGGTCACGGGTCGACCCGCCGGCGCCGTAGGTCACGGAGACGAACGTCGGACGCAGCGGCTCGAGCTCGCGCAGCGTCGCGCCACAGCGCGACCGCGCCCGCCTCGTCCTTGGGCGGGAAGAACTCGAAGGAGAACGAGCGTCCGCCCGAGGCGACCAGCTCGGCGAGTCCCGTCGCGCCGGGACGCGCACGGAGGGGCGGGGCGCTGGGCATGCCCTCAGGATAGGGCGGCGCGCGCCGCACCGGAGCCGACGCGTCCACCGCTCGGGCGGAGCCCGTCGCGACGTAGGCTCGCCCGGTGATCTCCGGCAGCGAGTGGGAACCGTCCGTCCTCCAGGAGCGCGTCCAGTCGCTCCTCGACGAGCACCTCGACGACCAGGCCGGGCGGCTCGAGGAGCTCGGCCCGGACGCGGCCCGGCTCGTCGACGCCGCCCGGGACGCCGTGCGAGGCGGGAAGCGGCTCCGGGCGATGTTCTGCTTCTGGGGGTTCTGCGCGGTCCGACTGCCGGTCGACGCGAACGAGGAGACCTGCCTGCTCCGGGCGGCCGCGGCGCTCGAGCTGCTGCACGCCTCGGCGCTGGTCCACGACGACCTCATGGACGCCTCCGACACCCGCCGGGGGCGTCCCTCGGTGCATCGCGCGTTCGAGGCCCGCCACCTCGCCGCGGGGTGGCGCGGCGACGCGGAGCAGTACGGCGCCGCGGCCGCCGTGCTCCTCGGCGACCTGCTGCTCTCGTGGAGCGACGAGCTCCTCCGGCACGTGCGGGCTCCCCGAGGAGGCCGTGCTCGCGGCCCTGCGGCTTCTTCGACACCACCCGCAGCGAGGTGGTCGCGGGGCAGTTCCTCGACGTGTCCGTGCAGGCACGGGGAGATGCCGACGTGGACCAGTCGATGCGCGTGCTGCGCTACAAGTCGGCGAAGTACTCGGTCGAGCGGCCGCTCCACATCGGCGCCGCCCTCGCCGGCGCCCCGCCGTCCACGGTCGAGGCGCTGTCGGCGTACGGCCTGCCGCTCGGCGAGGCGTTCCAGCTCCGCGACGACCTGCTCGGCGTCTTCGGGGACCCGGAGGTGACCGGGAAGCCCGCCGGCGACGACCTTTCCGAGGGCAAGCGCACCGTGCTGGTGGCGCTCGCGCTGAGCGGGTCGGGCGCCGAGGACGCGCGGCGGCTCGACACCGCCCTCGGACAGCCGTTGAGCGACGGGGAGGTCGTCGAGCTGCAACGGCTCATCGAGCGCTCCGGAGCGCACGCCGAGGTGGAGAGCCGCATCGAGAAGCTGACCGCCGAGTGCCTCGCAGCGGTCGACTCCGCAGCGATCGCCGAGGATGCCCGCCCCGTGCTGCGCCGGCTGGCGGCGGCAGCGACGCAGCGCGTGGTCTGACCGGGTCACGACGATGGCGGACCGGTCCCGCGAGTTCGACTACTCCCTCGACTACGACGCGCTCGACCTGCGCGCCCACCCCGAGCTGTACCGGGTCGGCCGCGGGGAGCAAGGGGTGCTCCTGGTTCAGCCCTACAAGGACGAGCTGCTGCCGCTCTGGCGGTTCGCGACACCGGAGCTGGCCCGGGAGAGCAGCGCGGCGATCCTCGCCCGGTTCGGGGCGTACCTCGAGGAGGGCGACTTCGTCGGGGCCGACATGGCGCGCAAGTTCCTGCAGATGGGATACACGCGGGCCCGTCGCTACGCCCGGCACCGCGGCGGCAGGAAGTACGACGGCCCCGTGCCGGAGGACAAGAAGGGGCGCAGCGGGTCCCACGGGCGGCCGGAGCTGCCCCCGGACCCTGAGGACCCCGTCAAGGCGGAGAGTGCGGCAATCTTCAAGGCGGCCTGGGACGAGGCACGCGCGGACGCGCGCTACGTGCGGGCACGGGCGGAGCATCGGCGTCGCCACGGCTGAGCGGCGCCTCCCGGACGCCGCTCAGTGCTTGATCGGGAGCTCCTCGACCTCGAGCTCGGGCCCCTCCCCGCGCATGACCACGGCGAGCTTGCCGCGCCGGTCGGACCTCGCGCGCTCCTCGAGGATCCGGCTGACCTTGCCGAACGCCTTCTCGTCGTGGCGGGCGAGCGGGCTCCAGCCGTCCCACAGCAGCACCATGCCGTGCTCGCCGCAGTCGAGGTCGTCGAGGGAGTCGGCGAGCGCGTCGAGGTTCTCCCCGAAGTAGTCGGGAAGCTCGAGCGCGGCGGCCGTCGCCTTGAGGAACGTCTCCTTGTCCTCGATCGTCCACCCGTCGAGGTAGCGGAAGCACCAGCCCGCCTTCTCGACCGCGTGCCGGACGTCCTCCACCGACGCGGCGTTGTGCCACTGGTAGACCCTCGGGGGCGTGTGCCCCGCCAGGAGTGCCGCGAGTCCGCTCATCTGTCCTCCGTTCCTCTCCCGCCTCGGCGGGCCGTCGTGCGGCAGGTGCCGGGTCGCACTAGCCGCGGTCGATCTCCACGAACGACCGGTAGTGGTCGGCCGTGTAGTAGAACTCGTCGCCGTCGCCGGCGACGATCCGTCGGGCGCCGCGGTCGTCCGCGCCGGGCGTCGGGACGGTGTACTCCGCGTAGTAACCGAGGGGGTGCTCCGGCAGCAGCTCCTCGCGGTTCTCGAACACCACCCCGTCCCGGTCGTAGAGGTAGGGGCCTCCGGCGTCGATCAGCTCGAGGGTCTCCCGGGCCTCGACCGGCAGCTGGTCCTCGTCGACGACCGGGAGCCGGGACCCGGAGTCGTCGGTCGCCACCGACGAGCTGGCGGCCCGGTCCTGGCCGGGCTGCGGGCCGCTGCCGCTCTGGGCCCACCAGGTGGTCAGCGCGAGGACGACCGCGACCGCGACCGCAAGGAGCCTCCGCCGGTCCTTCATGGGCTCGACAATAGCCCCGCGCCCGCCGGTCGCGCCCGCCTCAGAGCGCCATCGCCTGGGCGCGGCGCTTCACCTCCGAGCCACGGTTCTCCCGCAGCGCGTCGATGGGCCTGCCGGGTACGGACGGGTCGTCGGTGAAGAGCCACGTGATGATCTCGCGGTCGTCGTACAGCCCGTCGTGGAGCACGGTCAGCACACCGGGCACGCCCTTGACGACCTCGCCGTCCATCACCAGGGCGGCCGGCACCTGCTGGCCCGCACCGGGCGAGGGTACGGCGGCCGCGAGCTGGTGCTCGCGGATCAGCTGGCGGACCTTGCTGACGCTCACGCCCAGCGCCGCGCCGCACGCCGCCCAGTCGAGCCACTCGCCGACGAGTGCGCCGAGCTCCCCAGCAGGGCCGTGGTCGGCACCGGGGTCGGGGTGGCCGGAGGCAGAGGTGGTGGTGTCGCTCACGAGGATCACTCTGCCACGGCGTGGGGTACGCCACGCCGCGACCGCGAGAGGGGAGGCGCGGACGCCACAGCGACCTAGAATCAAGAGTCCGGCCGGCATGTCCGGCGTCACCGGCACACACACGGAGGGACGCCGTCGTGGAGAGAGGCACGGACCCGTTGACCGGGCGAGTCCTCGACAGCCGCTACCGCATCGGTCTCAAGATCGCGCGCGGCGGCATGGCGACGGTCTACGAGGCCCACGACCTGCGGCTCGACCGCGGCTGCGCGGTCAAGGTCATGCACACCGACCTCGGCGACGACCACGACTTCGCCGCGCGCTTCGTGCGTGAGGCCCACTCAGCGGCCAGGTTGTCGCACCCCAACGTGGTGTCGGTCACCGACCAGGGTGACGACGACGGCCTGCTCTTCATCGTCATGGAGCACGTGCCGGGCCGCACGCTGCGCGACGTGATCCGTGAGGAGGCGCCGCTGGCTCCCCCCCGGGCGCTCGC
This sequence comes from uncultured Actinomycetota bacterium, assembly GCA_963754155.1. Taxonomy (GTDB): domain Bacteria; phylum Actinomycetota; class Actinomycetes; order Propionibacteriales; family Nocardioidaceae; genus Marmoricola_A. The sequence goes on from CAVWEU010000003.1 coordinate 170,805, forward strand.
CCTGCTCGAGCCGGTCCTGATGGCCCTGGCCGAGGCCCACCGCAGCGGCCTGATCCACCGCGACATCAAGCCGGAGAACGTCCTCATCGCCGACGACGGGCGGGTGAAGGTCGCCGACTTCGGCCTCGCCCGCGCCTTCGACGCCAACACCAGCCACACCGCGACGGGCGGCCTGCTCATCGGCACCGTCTCCTACCTCGCACCCGAGCTGATCGTGAACGGGAAGGCCGACCCGCGCTCGGACGTGTACGCCGCGGGGGTGCTCCTCCACGAGCTGCTCACCGGCCGCAAGCCACACGAGGGCGACGGAGCCATCCAGATCGCGTTCAAGCACGTCAACGAGGACATCCCACCGCCCTCACGGGCCACCGACCTCCCGATCCCGGCAGCCGTCGACGCGCTCGTCCTCCGGGCCACCGCGCGCGAGAGCGCGCACCGACCCGCCGACGCCAAGGTGTTCCTGCACCAGCTGCGCCGGGTCCGCGCCGCGGTCGACGCGGGAGAGGCCGACGACCCGGAGCTGACCGCCGACCTGCTGCCGGCGGTGCCGGCGGTCGACGCCTCCGGCATCGACTACCACGACGAGACGCTGGTGGAGCTGCCGGCCGTCCCGAGCGAGGACGACCGCGAGGCCACGACGGTCATCGACGCCCGGCAGGCGGTGGGCAGCGGCTTCGGGCAGGGCGAGGCGTCAGCCGCCGCAGCGGCAGCCGCCGCAGCCGGCGGGCTGGCGGTCTCCCGAGCCGCGACGACCGACACCGGTGCCACCGACACCCCCGACAAGACGGACGAGACCCCCGCCGTCGAGGCAGCCGGCCGCACGGGCGGCGACACCGGTCGAGGACCGACCCGCGGGGGCGCACGCGGCCCGCTGCCGCGGGCCGGGGCCGACCCGCGCACCGCCCGCACCGCCCGCACCGCCCGGACCGCCCGGACCGGCCGGCCCTCGCGCTCACGCCGGGGGCTCGCGCTGCTGGTCGCGGTGGTGCTCCTGACCGCCCTGGCCGGCTATGCGGGCTGGTGGTTCGCGGTGGGCCGCTACACCTCCACACCAGGGGTCATCAACCTCGGCGTCGCCGCGGCCACCGAGAAGGCGGAGGAAGCCGGGCTGGATCTCGAGGTCACCGAGCGCGAGTTCTCCGAGACCGTCCAGGCGGGGTCGGTGATCAGCACCGACCCCGGCGCGGGCTCACGCATCGTCGGGGGCGGCACGGTCGAGGCGGTCGTCTCGCGCGGCCCCGAGCGCTACGAGGTCCCCCAGCTGCGCGGCAAGGAGCTCTCGGCGGTCGAGGGGCTGCTCGAGGAGCGCAACCTGACCCTCGGCGAGGTCGACAGGGTCTTCAACGAGACGGTGGCGAAGGGCGTCGTGCTGTCCTCGGCACCGGGCGCCGGCACCGAGCTGCAGCCCGACAGCGTCGTCGCGGTGACGGTCAGCAAGGGCCGGCAGCCGCTGGAGATCCGTGACTTCACCGGCAAGGACGCCGACCGGGCCCAGGAACGGCTGACCGGGACCGGGTTCGACGTGCAGGTCACCCGGGAGAACAGTGCCGACGTGCCCGAGGGGCGGGTGATCTCACAGTCCCCCGCGGGAGGCACGGGGTTCCGCGGCGACGTGGTCACCCTCGTCGTCTCCGAGGGCCCGGTGATGGTCGAGGTGCCGGACCTGCGCACGATGGGGGTGGACGAGGCCACCGAGACGCTCGAGGCGGCGGGGCTCGCGATCGAGGTGCGCCGCACCCGCTTCTACATCAACGTCGACCGGGTCGTGCGGCAGGACCCGGACAGCGGTTCGTCGGTGCCGGAGGGCAGCACGGTGGTCGTCTTCGTGGTCTGAGCCGCCGACTACCCTGTGGCCATGCCCTCCCCGCTCGACTCCTTCTCGCCTGCCCTGCGCAACCCGGTCGGCACCCACGTCAAGGTCGGCAAGGGGCTGGTGGAGGAGATGCTTCCCTCCGCTCGCGCGATCGGTGCCGAGGCGCTGCAGATCTTCGCGGGGAACCCCCGCGGCTGGGCGCTGGCCAAGGGGCGGCCGGCCAAGGACGAGGCGTTCCGGTCAGCCTGCTCGACCGCTGGCATCCGGGTGGTCGTGCACGCGCCGTACCTCGTGAACCTCGGCAGCCCGACCCCCGCCACCTTCGAGCGGTCGGTGCAGACCGTCGCGCACAACCTGGTGCGCGCGGTGGAGCTCGGCGCCGAGAGCGTCGTCGTCCACACCGGCTCGTGCGTGGACGAGGGGTCCTACGGCGCCGCGATGCGACAGGTGCGGGCGGGGCTGATGCCAGTCCTCGACGCCCTCGGCACCGACGGCCCCTGGCTCCTGCTGGAGTCGACGGCGGGGCAGGGCAGGTCGCTCTGCGCGTCGGTCGAGGACCACGCCGCCTACCTCGACGCGCTGGACCGGCACCCGCGGGTCGGTCTCTGCCTCGACACCTGCCACCTGTTCGCGGCGGGTGAGCCGCTCGACGAGCCGGGCGGGATGACCCGCACCATCGACCGGCTCGTCGAGGTCGCCGGCCCGGACCGGCTCCGCCTCGTGCACGCCAACGACTCCATGGACGTGCGCGGGGCGTTCAAGGACCGGCACCAGCGGATCGGCGAGGGCCACATCGGCGTGGCGCCGTTCCGGGAGCTGCTCTCCCATCCGGCGACCGCCGGCGTACCCCTGATCCTGGAGACGCCTGGCTCGCGCGACGCCGGCGACCCGCAGATCCCGCTGCTCAAGCAGCTGCGCGCGGAGGCGGCGACGCTCGCCGGCACCGCATGAGGGAGCGCTCGGCGACCCTCCTCGCCACCGTGGCGCTGCTGCTCGTCACCGCGTGCTGGGGCTCGACCTTCTTCCTCATCAAGGACCTGCTGGACCGGGTGCCGGTGCTGGACTTCCTCGCGGTCCGGTTCGCTGTCGCCACGGTCGTGCTGGTCCTCATGTTCCCGCGTGCCCTGGGCCGGCTGACCGCTGCGACCAGACGCCAGGCCGTCGTCCTGGGGCTGCTCTACGGCCTGGCACAGATCCTCCAGACCGCGGGTCTGGCGCACACGCCGGCGAGCGTGTCGGGGTTCATCACCGGGATGTACGTGATCTGCACCCCGCTGCTCGCCGCTCCGCTGCTCAAGCAGCGGATCGGGCCGCTCACGTGGGGGGCCGTGCTGCTGGCGATGACGGGGCTGGGCGTCCTGACCCTCAGCGGCTTCAGCATCGGGTACGGCGAGGCGCTGACGCTCGTGGCCGCGGTGCTCTACGCCCTGCACATCGTCGGGCTCGGGGCCTGGAGCACCGTCGAGGCCGCGATCGGCATGACGATCGTGCAGCTGGCCGTCATCACGGTGATCTGCTTCGTGGCGACCGCTCCTGACGGTCTCGTGCTGCCCGCGACCGTCGGTGACTGGGCGAGCGTGCTCTACATGGCGGTGTTCGCCGCGGGGTTCGCGCTCGCGGCGCAGACGTGGGCGCAGGCGCACCTGCCGCCGACCCGGACCGCGATCATCATGAGCATGGAGCCGGTCTTCGCAGCGCTGTTCGCCGTCCTGCTCGGTGGCGAGGACGCGACGCAGCGGATGCTCGTCGGCGGCTCCATGGTGCTCGCCGCGATGCTCATGGTGGAGCTGGCCCCGCGCCGCAAGGTCGAGGCGGAGGTCACCCACATCGCGGTGTGACCGGCCACCCGGTGAACCGGGTCAGGCCTCGACGACCACCGGGATGATCATCGGCCGGCGACGGTGCCGGTTGCTCACCCAGCGGCCGATCACGCGGCGGATCGTCTGCTGCAGCTGGTGCGCGTCGTCGGTGCCCTCGGCCAGCGCGGCGTTGAGGGCGTCGACGATGGGCTGCTTGATCTCCTCGAAGATCGAGTCGTTCTCGACGAAGCCGCGCGCGTGGATCTCGGGTCCGCCGGCGACCTTGCCGGTCACCGAGTCGACCACGACGATCACCGAGATGAACCCCTCCTCGCCGAGGATCCGGCGGTCCTTGAGCGACGCCTCGGTGATGTCGCCGACGGACTGGCCGTCGACGAAGACGTAGCCGCAGTCGACCTTGCCCGCGACCGAGACCTTGCCGTCCATGAGGTCGACCACGACCCCGTCCTCGGCGACCACCACGTGCTCGTCGGCGATGCCGGTGGCGCGGGCGAGCGCGGCGTTGGCCTGCATGTGCCGGATCTCCCCGTGCACGGGCAGCACGTTGCGCGGCTTGACGATGTTGTAGCAGTAGAGCAGCTCCCCCGCGCTCGCGTGGCCGGAGACGTGCACGAGCGCGTTGCCCTTGTGCACCACGTGGGCGCCCCACCGGGCGAGGCCGTTGATGACCCGGTAGACGGCGTTCTCGTTGCCGGGGATGAGCGAGGAGGCAAGGACGACGGTGTCGCCCTCCTCGATGTGCACGAAGTTGTGGTTGCGCTGGGCGATCCGGCTGAGCGCCGAGAGCGGCTCCCCCTGCGACCCGGTGGAGATCAGCACGGTGCGCTCGGGCGGGTAGTCGCCGATCACCTTGCTGTCCACGAGCGTCTCCGCAGGGACGTTGAGGTAGCCCATCTCGCGGGCGATGTTCATGTTGCGGATCATCGAGCGGCCGACGTAGGCGACCTTGCGGTTGTGGGCGACCGCCGCGTCGAGCACCTGCTGCACCCGGTGCACGTGGGAGGCGAAGCAGGCCACGATGAGCCGGCCCTGGCTGCGGTGGAACACGCGGTCGATGACCGGCCCGATCTCCACCTCCGAGGTCGTGAACCCGGGCACCTCGGCGTTGGTGGAGTCCACCATGAAGAGGTCGACGCCCTCCTCGCCGAGCCGGGCGAACGCACGCAGGTCGGTGATCCGGCCGTCGAGCGGCAGCTGGTCCATCTTGAAGTCGCCGGTGTGCAGCACCAGGCCGGCCCGCGTGCGGATCGCCACCGCCAGCGCGTCGGGGATGGAGTGGTTGACCGCGACGAACTCGAGGTCGAACGGGCCGAAGGAGATCCGGTCGCCCTCCGCCACCACGTGCTGCGCGGTCTCCTTCAGCCGGTGCTCCTGGAGCTTGGAGCGGAGCAGCGCGAGGGTCAGCTTGGAGCCGACCAGCGGAATGTCCTGCCGCTCCCGGAGGAGGTACGGCGTAGCGCCGATGTGGTCCTCGTGACCGTGGGTGAGCACCAGCGCCTCGACCTGGTCGAGCCGGTCCCGGATCGACTCGAAGTCGGGGAGGATCAGGTCCACCCCGGGATGGTTCTCCTCGGGGAAGAGCACGCCGCAGTCGACGATGAGCAGCCGCCCCGCGTGCTCGAAGACGGTCATGTTGCGACCGACCTCGCCGAGACCGCCGAGCGCGGTCACGCGCAGGGCGTGGGGGGCCAGCGGACCGGGCGTGGTCAGCTCGGGATGGGAGTGACTCACAGGGTGCCTTCCAGGACGCCGAGCGTGGACATCGCCGACCGGAGCTCGTCGACGAGCTCCTCCGACGCGGGGACCAGCGGGAGCCGGACGTTGCGGTTGTCGAGGACACCGAGCAGCTGCATGGCCGCCTTCGCGGTCATCGCCCCCTGCACGCGGTGCATGACCACGTCGACGACGGGTGCGACCCGTCGGTAGACGGCGAGCGCCTCGGCGAGGTCGCCGGCGGCCACCGCAGCCGCCATCGCGGCGTACTCCCGGCCGGCGACGTGTCCGACGACGGAGACGACGCCCGCAGCGCCGTGGGTGAGCCAGGCGAGGTTGAGGTCGTCGTCGCCGGAGTAGAACGCCAGCCCGGTCTCGGCCATCAGCCGGACGCCGCGGGACAGGTCGCCGACCGCGTCCTTGACCGCGACGACCCGCTCGTCCTCCGCGATCCGGCGGTAGGTGTCGTCGCCGATCCGGATGCTGCTGCGCCCGGGGATGTCGTAGAGCATCACGGGGAGCTCCGAGGCTGCCGCGACCGCCCGGAAGTGCGCGAGCACCCCGTCCTGCGTGGGCTTGCTGTAGTACGGCGTCACCACGAGCACACCGTCGGCGCCGAGCTTCGCGGCCTGCTCGGCGAGCTCGACCGAGTGTGCGGTGTTGTTGGTGCCGACGCCGGCGACGACGGTGGCGCGGTCACCGACCGCCTCGACGACGGCCCGCAGGACGAGTCCGTCCTCCTCGGTCGTCGTCGTCGGCGACTCCCCCGTGGTCCCGGAGACGACCACGCCGTCGTTGCCGTGGTCGACGAGGTGCTCGGCGACCCTCGCGGTGCCCTGGGGGTCGACCGAGCCGTCGTCGTGGAACGCCGTCACCATCGCGGTGAGCACGCGCCCGAGGGGGCCGTCCGGCGGGACCGATCCAGTCATGGGGTCAGGCTATCGCCCGGCGGGGGTGCGAGCAGCGCGTCGCGCCGGGAGTACCAGACCCGGTCGAACCCGTCGAACTCCTCGCGGTCGGTCTCCACCCACTCCCGCTCGTCGAACGCGGGGTAGAACGCGTCGCCCACCGGCTCGAGCGGGACCTCGGTGAGGATCTGCTCGCTCGCCAGCGGCAGCGCCTCGGCGTACACCTGTGCTCCCCCGGCGACGATGATCTCGCCCTCGCTGGAGGCCGCCCGGGCGAAGGCGTGCATCAGGTCGTGCGCGACCAGGACGCCGTCGGCCGACCAGCCTCGGTCGCGGGTGAGCACGATCGTGGTGCGGCCCGGCAGCGGCCGGCCGATTGCTTCGTACGTCGCGCGCCCCATGACCAGTGTGTGGCCGATCGTCAGCTTCTTGAACTCGGCCTGCTCGCCCGGGAGCGACCACGGGATGTCAGGTCCGTTGCCGATGACGCGGTTGCGCGCGACGGCGGCCACCATGATCACGCGCTTCACCGCTGGTTCCTCCGGCGGCTCATACGGCGATGGGTGCCTTGATCCCCGGGTGGGGTTCGTAGCCGAGAACCTCGATGTGGTCGAGGTCGAAGCCGTCGATCTCGGTGACCGACGCGTCGAGCCGCAGCTCCGGAAGGGGGCGGGGGTCGCGGGTGAGCTGGAGCCGGGCCTGGTCGAGGTGGTTGGAGTAGAGGTGCGCGTCCCCCAGCGTGTGGACGAGGTCGCCGACGTCGAGGTCGGTCACCTGCGCCACCATGTGGGTCAGCAGCGCGTAGGAGGCGATGTTGAACGGCACCCCTAGGAAGACGTCCGCCGACCGCTGGTAGAGCTGGCAGCTGAGCCGGCCGCGCCCGTCCGGCACCGACGGCGGTGCGACGTAGAACTGGAAGAACGCGTGGCAGGGGGCGAGCGCCATCCGGGGGATGTCGGCGACGTTCCACGCCGAGACGATGTGGCGGCGGGAGTCGGGGTCGCGGCGGAGGTCGGCGACGACCTGGGCGATCTGGTCGACGTGGCGGCCGTCGGGCGTGGGCCAGGAGCGCCACTGGTGCCCGTAGACAGGGCCGAGCTCGCCGTCCTCGTCGGCCCACTCGTCCCAGATCGTGACGCCCCGGTCCTGCAGCCACTTGACGTTGGTGTCGCCGCGGAGGAACCAGAGCAGCTCGGCGAAGACCGAGCGCGTGTGGACCCGCTTCGTGGTGACCAGCGGGAACCCCTGGGTCAGGTCGAACCGCATCTGGTGGCCGAAGACGCTGCGCGTGCCGGTGCCGGTGCGGTCGCCCTTCTCGACGCCCTCGTCGAGGATCCGGGTGAGGAGGTCGAGGTACTGCTGCACCGCGCCAACGTAGCACCGGCGGGCCCCGGTCACGGGGAGCGGGGACGGCACCAGGGACAATGGCGCGATGAGCTCCGCCACTGCCGGTCCCGACGTCTCCGTCCGCGTCGCGTGGGCCGACGACGCCCACTCCATCGCGGCAGTCCAGGTCGCCGCGTGGCGGCAGGAGTACGCCGCGGTGCTCCCCGCCGAGCTGCTCGACTCCTTCGACGTCGACCGGTTCGCAGCGATCTGGCACCAGTCGCTGACCCGGCCGGTGGACGCGCGCAACCGCGTCCTGGTCGCCCTGGACCGCAACGCGGTGCGCGGGTTCGCGGTGACCTCGCCGTCACCGGACCCCGACTCGGACCCGGTCGCCGACGCTGAGGTCACCGAGCTCGTCGTCCACCCCGACCACGGTCGTGCCGGTCACGGCTCGCGGCTGCTGCACGCGTGCGTCGACACGCTCCGGGCGGACCGGTTCACCCGCGCCACGACCTGGCTCAGCAGCACCGACGACGCCCGCCGCGAGTTCCTCGTCGGCACCGGCTGGGCAGCCGACGGGGCACACCGCGAGCTCGACCTGCACGGCGACGGCTCCGTGCGGGTCAAGCAGCTGCGGCTGCACACGGACCTCCGCGAGGAGTAGCCCGGGAACCATCCCGGTTAGTCGCGCGTCGGACCGGGTAACAACCAGAACGTCCCCCCTCGGGGGAGGGACTCTCGGAAGTAGGTGAGGCCGCGTGCTCAGCCATCTGCCAGTGCGCTATCGAGTCGCCGTGTGGCTCCTCGGGCTCGTCGCCTTCGCCGGCGTCGGCGCGTGGGTCGCGTTCGCCACGCGGGTCCCGCTCGAGTGGCAGTCCGGAGCCGCCATCGGTGTCGCCCTCGGCGGCATCGCGGTCGGTTCGTTCCTCCGGGCGCTGGAGGGCAGCGCCCCCGACCGCGCCGACCGCGCCGACCGCCCGCCCCGAGCCATCTGAGGGCCGGTCGTCGGCCCGACGTCACCTCGGACCAGCACGTGGTCCAGCTGCTCGTCAGGAGCGTGCGCCGGGAATGTCGGCGATCCCGTAGGCGGCCGAGTCGGGCTGCTCGTCGCCGGTCGCGGCCATCCACGTCGCTCCGGGGCTGCCGGCGAGCGCGGCGACTGTCGGTGCTCTCGGCCACCGAGCTGCTGGTGCAGAAGCTGGCCGCCATGGACGAGCACGCCTGCGACTTCGACACGCTCCTGCCGGTGGCCCGCGCGCTGCGTGAGCAGGTGGACTGGGAGCGGGTGCGCAGGAAGACCAAGGACCACGACTTCGCTGTCGCGTTCCTCTTCCTGGCCGAGCGGCTGTCCGTCGTACCGGCGTCGTAGCCTGGGCCGGTGCGCCAGCCCGGACCCGCCGCCGCCGACCGGTCCCGCATCCTTCGGGAGGGGGTCACCGTCGGTGTCGCGACCGGCGCCTACGGCATCTCGTTCGGGGCGATCGCGGTCGCCGCGGGGCTCGACGTGTGGCAGGCCTGTGCGCTCTCGTTCCTCGTCTTCACCGGCGCCTCGCAGTTCGCGCTGGTCGGGGTCGTCGCGTCGGGCGGCGCGCCTGTCGCCGGCGCCGCGACCGCCCTCCTGCTCGGGTTGCGCAACGGGCTCTACGGCCTGCGGCTCGCGCCGATGCTCGCCTGGACGGGGTGGCGTCGCGCCGCGGCCGCGCACCTCGTGATCGACGAGTCCACGGCGATGACGGTGGGCAGGGAGAGCCGCGCCACGGCACGGCTGGGCTTCCTCAGCACCGGGATCTCCGTGTTCGTGCTGTGGAACCTGTCCACGCTGCTCGGGGCCCTCGCCGGCCGGTCCCTCGGCGACCCGCGCGACTACGGCCTCGACGCCGCCGTCGGGGGCGCCTTCCTGGCGCTGCTGTGGCCACGGCTGCGCAGCCGCACCAACCAGGTGGTCGCCGTGCTGGCGACCGCCGTGGCGCTCGGCCTGGTGCCGCTGACCCCGGCCGGCTTCCCGGTGCTCGCCGCGGCCGCGGTCGCGGTCGTCGTCGGCCTCGTCGACCGGCGCCCCGACCCGACGGAGGTGCCCGGACCGGACGACCTCGCGACGGGAGGGCACCACCCGTGATGTGGCTGGTGATCCTGGGGACCGCGGCCGGCTGCTACCTGGTCAAGCTGGCCGGCCTCTCCGTGCCGGCCCGGGTCCTCGACCACCCGCTCGTCGAGCGGATCGCCGACCTGCTGCCGGTGGCGATGCTCGCGGCGCTCATCGGCGTCCAGGTGCTCGCCGACGGGCCGCAGCTCACCGTCGACGCGCGGCTGCTGGGGCTCGGCGCGGCGGTGGTCGCGCTGCTGCTGCGCGCGCCGTTCATCGTGGTGGTGGCGGTGGCGGCGGCCACCGCCGCCGTGGCCCGGCTGCTCTGACCCGACAGCTCAGTCGAGCGGCAGAACGTGCTCGAGGCCGAGGGTGAGCCCGGGACGGTCGGCGATGGCGCGCAGCGCGAGCAGGACGCCGGGGGTGAACGACGCGCGGTCGAGGGAGTCGTGGCGGATCGTGAGCGTCTCACCGAGCCCGCCGAGCACCACCTCCTGGTGCGCGACCAGGCCGCGGACCCGGAGGGCGTGGACGTGGACCCCGTCCACGTCGGCGCCGCGCGCACCGTCGAGCGACGTCGACGTGGCGTCGGGCACGGGCGCCAGTCCCCGCTCGCGTCGGGCGGCCGCCACCAGCTCCGCTGTACGCCGCGCGGTGCCGCTCGGCGCGTCGGCCTTGTCGGGGTGGTGGAGCTCGACGATCTCCACCGACTCGAAGAACCGAGCGGCCTCGGCGGCGTACCGCATCATGAGGACCGCGCCCACGGAGAAGTTCGGGGCGACGAGCACGCCGGTGCCCGGGGAGCGGTCCAGCCACGAGCGGAGCCGGTCGAGCCGGTCGTCGTCGAACCCGGTCGTGCCGACGACGGCGTGGATCCCGTGGTCGACGCAGAACTCGAGGTTGTCCATGACGACGTCGGGGTGGGTGAAGTCGACGACTGCGTCCGCGCCTGCCGCCACCAGCGTCTCGATCTCGTCGCCGGCGTCGACCTCGGCCACCAGGTCCAGGTCGTCGGCCGCCTCGAGCGCCCGGCAGACCTCCCGGCCGACCTTGCCCCGCGCACCGAGGACCCCGACCTTCCGCACACCCCTCGCCGTCCCGTCCACGGTGCCCAACCTAGTGCCCGGGCGGAGGTGGCGCCGTCGTGGACCGGATGACGAGCTCCGGCCTGAAGACGTACTCGTTCGCCGGCACCGGCTCGCCGTGGATCGCGTCGATGAGAGCGGCGACCGCCGCGGCCCCCATCTCCTGCACCGACTGCCGGACCGTCGTCATCGGCGGGTCGACGAAGGCCATGAGCGGCGAGTCGTCGTACCCCACGACCGAGACGTCCTCGGGGACCCGGAGCCGCTCCTGCCGCACGGCGCGGACCGCCCCGAGGGCCATGAGATCCGAGCCGCACACGACGGCGGTCGCGCCCCGCCGCAGGAGGTTCCGCGTGGCCGCGTGCCCACCCTCCCGCGTGAAGAGGGTGCGCTCGACCCACGCCTGGCCCTCCGCCTCGGTGAGCCCGAGGTGGCGCTCCAGCGCCGCCACGAACCCCTGCACCTTCCGCTCAGCCGGCACCAGCCGCTCGGGCCCCACCGCCAACCCGATCCGGCGGTGCCCGAGGGCCGCCAGGTGGGCGACGGCCAGCTCCATGGCCTCCGCGTCGTCGTCGGAGACGCAGGGCACGTCGAGCTCAGGCACGTAGCCGTTGACGAACACGATGGGCAGGCCGGAGGCCAGCAGCCGCCGGTAGATCCGTCGGTCGGCCCGCGTGTCCGCGTGCAGCCCCGAGACGAAGATGATCCCCGCGACGCCGTGGTCGAGCAGCGACTCGAGGTACTCCTCCTCGCTCACCCCACCGGCCCACTGCGTGCACAGCACCGGGGTGTAGCCCCGCTGGGCGAGCAGCTGCTCGAGCACCTGGGCGAAGAGCGGGAAGACCGGGTTGCTGAGCTCGGGGACGACGACCCCGGCCAGCCCCGCGCTGCGCCGCTTCAGCTTGGCGGGCCGCTCGTAGCCGAGCACGTCCAGGGCGACCAGGACCGCCTGCCGGGCAGCGTCGCTGACCCCTGGCTTGTCGTTGAGCACGCGGCTGGCCGTGGCCTGGCTGACGCCTGCCTGCTGCGCGATCTCCGCCAAGGTGGCCATGGCCGGATTGAAGCGGATCAGACCGCGTTCTGCAAGAGTTTTCAAAGATCGGAAGAGTTTGCTAGATTGCCGCCGTCGTGACGCCCGTCACGCAGCAGCCAAGGAGAGTCATGCGCCGCAGCCTTCCCGGGATCGCTGGTTCTGTCGCCCTCGTGCTCACCCTCGCCGCCTGCGGCGGGGACGACGACAGCTCCGGCCCCGCCGACAACAGCTCCGACTCCGACGCGTCGGCGCTGGACGCCGAGCTGACCTGGTGGGACACCTCGGACCCCACCAACGAGGGGCCGGCCTTCGAGCAGCTCATCGAGCAGTTCAACGAGGAGTACCCCGACGTCACGATCAACTACCAGTCGGTCCCCTTCGGCGAGGCCCAGAACAAGTTCAAGACCGCGGCCGAGTCGGGCAAGGGTGCGCCCGACATCCTCCGCGCCGAGGTGGCGTGGGTGCCCGAGATGGCCTCGCTGGGCTACCTCTTCGCCCTCGACGGGACCGCGCTCCTCGACGATGCCGACGACTTCCTCGAGACCCCGATGTCGAGCAACGTCTTCGACGGCCAGACGTACGGCGTCCCGCAGGTCACCGACACCCTCGCACTGCTCTACAACAAGGAGCTGTTCGAGGAGGCCGGCATCGACGCTCCTCCCACCACCTGGGACGAGCTCGAGGAGACCGCCGCGACGATCAAGCGCGAGACGGGGGCCGACGGGGCGTACCTCCACGCCGCCGGCTACTTCACCCTGCCGTTCATGTACGGCGAGGGCGGTGACCTGGTGGACGCCGAGTCGCAGGAGATCGTGGTGGACTCGGAGGCCAACGTCGCCGGGCTGACCCGGGCCCAGGAGCTCGCCCGCAGCGAGGGGATCGCGAAGCCCGTCGCCGGCGACGAGGCCTACGGCACCATGATGTCGCTGTTCACCGAGGGCAAGGCCGCGATGATCATCAACGGCCCGTGGGAGGTGCGCAACATCTCCGACGCTCCCGGCTTCGGCGGCTTCGAGAACCTGGGTGTCGCGCCTGTCCCGGCCGGTTCCGAGCAGACGGGTGCCCCGGTCGGCGGTCACAACTACGTGATCTGGTCGGGCATGGAGGACGCGAAGGCCGAGGCGGCCATCGCCTTCGTCGACTTCATGAGCTCGGCGGAGTCGCAGGCGTTCATCGCCGAGGAGCTCGGGCTGCTGCCGACACGGTCGAGCGCCTACGAGCTCGACGCGGTCACGGAGAACGAGCGGGTCGCTGCCTTCCAGGAGGCGGTGGAGGCCTCCGTCGCCCGCCCGTGGATCCCTGAGGGCGGCCAGTTCTTCACCCCGCTCGACCAGATGGCCACCCGGGTGATGGTCCAGGGAGCCGACGTCGAGAAGGAGCTCGACCGGGTCGCGAGCTACTACAAGAACCAGGTCGTCAAGGACTACTCGCTCGCCGAGTGACGATGACGACGACGACCTCACCTGAAGCCGGCCAGGGCACGGGCACCCCCGGCCCCGGCCGGCTTCGGCGCTCCTTCGACCGGCACTGGTACGCCTACGCGATGGTGCTGCCCACCCTGCTGGTGCTGACCGTGCTGGTGCTGTACCCCCTGCTCCAGGGGATCTACCAGTCGTTCACCAACCTCAACGAGTCGAACCAGCGCTCCGAGATCTGCACCAAGATCCTCGGCGGCGAGGAGACCTGCAAGCCCAACCCGGACCGCTACGAGTTCATCGGGCTCGACAACTACGTCGACATCCTGTCGGGTCAGACGGGGAGCTTCTGGCTCTGGTTCGTCAACACGATCGTGTGGACGGTCGTCTGCGTCCTCTTCCACTACGGTCTCGGGCTCACCCTGGCGATCACGCTCAACCGTGCGATGAGAGGCCGCTCCCTCTACCGGGTGCTGCTCATCGTGCCCTGGGCGGTGCCCGCGTTCGTCTCGGCGTTCGCGTGGCGGTTCCTCTTCGACCAGCGGTTCGGGATCATCAACTCGGTGCTGACCAGCGTGGGGATCGACCCGGTCGAGTGGCTCACCAACCGGTGGAGCGCCCTCTTCACCGCGATCGTCACCAACATCTGGCTCGGCGTGCCGTTCATGATGGTCGCCATGCTGGGCGGGCTCCAGTCCATCTCGGAGGACCTCTACGAAGCGGCCGAGATCGACGGAGCGAGTCCGTGGCAGCGGTTCCGCAACGTGACGCTGCCGGGGCTGCGGCCGGTGAGCGCGACCGTCATCCTGCTGGGCACGATCTGGACGTTCAACATGTTCCCGGTCATCTTCTTCGTCACCGGGGGCGAGCCTGCCGGGGACAGCGAGATCCTCGTCACCGGGGCGTTCCGGGCAGCCTTCGAGGGGATCCGGAACTACTCGCTGTCCGCGACGTACGGCGTGATCATCCTGTCCATGCTCGTCGTGTACGCCGCGATCTACCGACGGGTGCTCAGCAAGCACGGTGAGGTGTTCTGATGGCGGTCCAAGAAGTGCCCCCCGCCGGCGCCTACGACGAGACCGGGAAGGGTGAGGCGGCGCGCCCACCCAAGCCGCGCCGGAAGCGCTCACCGGTCAAGTCGCTGATGCTCCACGCCGGACTCCTGCTGATGGTCTTCTGGTCGCTGTTCCCCGTCGTGTGGGTGCTGCTCAGCTCGTTCAAGCCGCGCTACGCCATCCGCAGCACGGAGATCACGCTGTTCAAGGACCCGACGCTCGATAACTACCGTCACGTGCTGACCGAGACGGCCTTTCCCAGCTGGTTCCTCAACTCCGTCGTCGTCGCGGCCTTCACGATGGTGATCGGCATCGCCATGTCGGCGACGGCGGGCTACGCGCTCAGCCGGTTCAACTTCCCCGGCAAACGCGGGCTCATGTGGACTTTCCTGATCACCCAGATGTTCCCGGTCGCCATCCTGATCGTGCCGATCTACACGATCATGGCCGACCTCGGGCTGATCAACACCAAGGCGTCGCTGATCATCGCCTACTGCACCGTGGCCGTGCCGTTCTGCACCTGGATGATGCGCGGCTACTTCGACACGATCCCGCGCGAGCTGGACGAGGCTGCGGCGCTGGACGGCCTCGGTCCGTTCAGCACCTTCTGGCGGGTGGTCCTCCCGCTCGCCAGGCCGGGCATCGCGGTGACCGCGTTCTACACCTTCCTCACCGCCTGGGGGGAGGTCGCCTACGCCATCGCGTTCATGCAGACCGAGAACCAGCTGACCCTGGGGGCGGGGCTGCAGCAGTTCGTGCCGGCGTTCAACCCGCAGTGGGAGTACCTCACCGCGGGCGCGGTCCTCATCATGGTGCCGGCCGCGGTCGTGTTCTTCTTCGCTCAGCGGCACCTCGTCGCCGGGCTGACGGCCGGCGGGACGAAGGGATGACGAACGCCGCGGTGATCGGGGGCGTCGCCTGGAACCTGCTGGTGGACGTCCCCCACCTCCCCTCCGGCCTGGAGACACTCCACGCCACCGGTCACCGGGAGCGCGTCGGCGGAACCGGCGCCGGCAAGGCGCTCCACCTGGCCAGGCTCGGCTTCCGCACCCGGCTGCACGCGCTCATCGGGGACGACGAGCCGGGCGACCGGGCGCGTCGTGCGCTCGAGGGGGCCGGGGTGAGGCTCACCGCCTGGCCGGACCCGGCAGGCACGGAGCGACACCTCAACCTCATGGACCCCGACGGCGACCGGGTGAGCATCTTCCTCGACCACTCCTCCCCCGACCCGGACGTCACCGCGGCGGAGCTCGAGGAGGTCTGCCGGGACGCCGAGCTGGTGCTGGTCAGCCTCACCCACTACTCCAGGCGGGCGCTGCCACAGCTGTCAGCGGCCGGGCGGCCGGTCTGGGTCGACCTGCACGACTGGGACGGCGAGCCCAGCGAGTTCCACGCCCCCTTCGTCGAGCACGGCACCCACCTCTTCGTCTCCGACGTGCGCCTCGAGGACCCGCTGGCGACCGCGACCCGGCTCGCCGAGGACCGGGCGCTCGTCGTGGTCACCCACGGCAGTCGCGGGGCCACGGCGTTCTTCCGGGACCGCGAGCCGCTGTTCGTCCCGGCGTACGACGCGGGACCGGTGGTCGACACCAACGGCGCCGGGGACGCCTTCTCGGTGGGCGTCGCCTACGGGGTGGCCCGAGGGTGGGACTGGGGCCGGTCGCTCCGGGCCGGCGCCGTGGTCGCCGGCGGGTGCGTGACCTCCCACGAGCTGGCGGACCCGGGGCTCACCCCGGCGTGGCTCGAGCAGCGCCTCTAGACCAGCTTGAGCCCGGCGACGCAGCCGATGATCCCGGCGACCAGCAGGATCCTCAGCAGGGACACCGGCTCGGCGCCGGTCACCATCCCGTAGGCAACGGTCAGCGAAGCGCCGATCCCCACCCAGACGGCGTACGACGTGCCGACCGGCAACGTCCGCATCGCGTAGGCGAGGCCGCCCATGCTCAGCACCACGGCCACCGCGAACGTGAGCGAAGGCCCGAGGCGCGACAGCCCGTCGGACCGCCCCAGGGCGGTGGCCCACACCGCCTCGAGCACGCCGGAAAGGACCAGGACCAGCCACGACATCGAAGTCTCCTTGGCGCCGTCTTGTCGCACACCGGGTACGGCACCGCTCGTCCGGGAGCCCGGAGGGGCTCTGTGGCCATCCTGGCAACTGTCGCTCACCCGCGCCAGGCCGGGCCGCGGTGAGATGGGCCTCCCCCACAGCGAGATGGCTCTGAGGCAGCGTGCACATGAGGACTGCCCGACGTGACCGGGGAGCCGACCTACCACTCCGACGGGCAGCCGATGCGCGTTGCTGCGCTTCCCGAGCCACCTCGACCTCAGGGGGCGCCGGCCGAACTCATCCGCACCACCGTCCCCCGCGACGGGCCGCGCTCGATCGCTGAGGCCAAGTACGCCAGCCGCTGGCTGGGAAGATGGGCCGCAGCCCATAAGAAGCGGCGCAAACCCTGGACGCTTCAGTCGTGCGCGCGGGTGCCGTGGGCGTCGACGGTGTAGCTGCGGCGCAGTGGTGAGGTCCAGGTCAGGGTGCCGTCGGGTTCTCGCCGGTAGTCCCATTCGGAGTGGGTTTTCACCCGGTGGTGGAACCGGCACAGCCTGGCCAGGTTCGTGGTCGAGGTCTGGCCGGGTGGTCCGCCGTCGTCGACTGGGACGTAGGGGTCGATGTGGTCGAGGTCGTGGCGGCCCTGCCGCCCGCACCAGGGGAACCGGCAACCGGAGTCCCGCTCCTGGATCTGCGACCGGAGCCGGTCGGGGGCCTCGTAGGCGTCGACGCTGATCTGCTCGGTCAGGTCCACCACCGGGGTGATCGTCACCCGCGCGCCGGGGGCCAAGTCGGCCAGCCACTGCTCGACCGCCGCCACCGACCGGGCACCGAGCCGGGTCACCCGCGCCACCCCGACACCGGCACACCCGGTGCCCCCTTCAGCCGGCGACCCGGCCGGGCCGCTGGTGCTGGTGAAGGTCGTGATCGCGTCGGTGTGTAGGTGCACATGGATCGTGGGACCACCCGTGGCGGCGTCCGGGTGGGCCGTTGCGCCGGGATGGTCCCGTCGGCGGCGAGCTCGCGCGGTGGCGTGCAGGTCCAGGGCGTGCTGGGGGTCGGCGAGCACCCCGAGGGCCTTGGCCCGCCGCACCTGCACGGGATCGCTGTCACCGAGTGCTTTCAGCGACGAGGCGACGTGGTTGAGGGCGGTGTCGAACGCGACCGCGTCTGCGGTGCCGGTGACCGCGTGGATCTGGCTGGTCCCGTCGAGGTGGTCCTCGGTCCACACCCCCCGCCTCTCCGCCGCCTTCCGTGCTCGTTCCGCAGCGGCGGCGGGGTCGAACCGCGGCTGCGCGGCCTCCACCGCCTTCAGGATCCGGCCGGAGGAGAGCCGGGACGCGAACGGCGCCAGCTGAGCATCCACATACGCCGCCGCCTCGACCGGCAGCGGGATCGTCTCGGCCGCGACTCCGCGGGCCTTCCACGCCGGCACCGCACCGTCCATCACCCGCCCCCACAACCGCGGCAGCCGGTCACGCAGCTCCACGGCCTGCCCGACGTAGGCCCGGGCCGCCGGCTCCGACATCCCCAACGCCGCAGCCAGCTCGCAGACCGCGAACTCGCACACCGCGAACCCACCCTGCCCGGCCAACCGCAGCTCGCCCTCCCGGCCGAGCAGCGGCCCGTAGTACGACGGACCGAGGTCGGGGTCGACCGCCCGCACGATCATCGGATCCGACTCATTCACCCGGTTCGCGTCCGCGAACGCGGCCACCCCCCGCAGCTCCTCGGCCGCAGCACGGTCCTGCCGACGCCGCCGCTCCACCACGAACGCCAACGTCGCCGCATCACCCAGCCCGAACACCTCGGTCCCCTCCGACGGAGGCGGCGGCGGCGGCAACGTCGGCACCACAGCCGTGGCCTCCGAACCGGTCCGCGACGGGTGCTTCCTCATACCCCGAACCTAGCCGCCGCCACCGACAGTTTCCGCGGCCCGACGACGAGCATCCTCAACCCTGTATGGCAAATCCCGGCCGGTCAGCAGTCTGCCCAAACCCCCAGCTCGTTGCCGCTCGGGTCGGCGAAGTGGAACCTCCGACCGCCGGGAAACCGGTACGGTCCCTGCGTCACCACGCCGCCGGCCGCCTCGACCGCACGCAGGGTCGCGTCGAGGTCGTCGGAGTAGAGCAGCACCAGCGGTCGACCAGGACTCTCGGAGGAGACGGCGAGACCGCCACGCTCCTCGTCCGAGGCGGAGTCGTCGCGGAAGCCGGCATAGGCGGGGCTGTAGCCGGTCAGCTGCCATCCGAACGCCGCTCGGTAGAACTCACCGGAGTCGGTGAGATCCGAGACGGAGAGCTCGACGTAGTTGACGGTGTGGTGGCGGGGCATGGCACCACGCTAGACCCGACGCGGCCCTGCGGTCAGCGGCGAGCGGACTCCGGCCCGACCACCGCGACGGTCTCGGGCTGCGTGAGCAGCATGCGCGCCAGCGTCCGGACGTCGTCGAGGGTGACGGCGTCGACCCGGTGCAGCACCTCGTCGATGCTCGGGAGCTCGTCGTACAACAGCTCGGCCTTGGCGATCCGCGACATCCGGGAGGCGGAGTCCTCGAGGCCCAGCACGAGACCGCCGCGCAGCTGGCCCTGGCCGCGCGTGAGCTCCTCCTCGCTGACGCCATGCTCGGCGACGTCGGCCAGCTCGGCCCGGACGACCTTCAGAACGTCGTCCAGCTTGCCGGGGAGGCATCCGGCGCCGATGCAGAAGACGCCGGCGTCGGCGTAGTGCTGCGGGTAGGAGTAGACCGAGTAGGCCAGCCCGCGCCGCTCCCGGATCTCCTGGAAGAGCCGCGAGGACGGTCCGCCGCCGACGGCCGCGTTGAGCACGCCGAGCGCGTAGCGGCGCTCGTCGTTGCGAGCCAGTCCGTTGACGCCGACGAGCACGTTCACCTGCTCGAACGGACGGGCGAGGAACGCCTCCCCCGGTGCTGCCTTGCGGAACCGAGCGCCACGCCGCGGCGGGACGGGACGGGCCGCGCGGTCGGTGAGGAAGCCGTTGCCTGCGAACGCCTTGCGCACCCGGCGTACGACGGTCGCGTGGTCGAGGTTGCCGGCCGCGGCGACCACCAGGTTCTCGGGCCGGTAGGCGGCCCGGTAGAACCGCATGACCTGGGGACGGGTCAGGTTCGTGATCGACGTGACGGTCCCGGCGATCGGCCGGCCGAGCGACGACGAGCGCCAGGCCGTCGCCGCGTGGAGGTTGGTGACGACGTCCTCGGGGTCGTCGTCGTGCATGGCGATCTCGTCGAGGATCACCTCACGCTCCGCCTCGACGTCCTCCGGAGCGAGCGACGACGACGTGATCATGTCGCCGAGCACGTCGACCGCGAGGGGCAGGTCC
Organism: uncultured Actinomycetota bacterium; assembly: GCA_963754155.1. Classification (GTDB taxonomy): domain Bacteria; phylum Actinomycetota; class Actinomycetes; order Propionibacteriales; family Nocardioidaceae; genus Marmoricola_A. The sequence continues at coordinate 190,448 of CAVWEU010000003.1, forward strand.
TCGTCGAGCACCCGCGCGTGGAAGCAGGTGTACTCCTTGGCGGTGAAGGCGTTGAACTCACCGCCGACCGCGTCCAGCGACACCGAGATGTCCATCGCGGAGCGGCTGGGCGTTCCCTTGAACAAGAGGTGCTCGAGGAAGTGGGAGGCCCCCGACATCGTCGGGGACTCGTCCCGCGAGCCGACGCCCGCCCAGACACCGATGCTGGCCGAGCGGACCCCGGACATCGCCTCGGTGACGACACGCAGCCCGCCGGGGAGGACGGTCCGGCGGACCGTGGAGACCACGGATCCGCCGGCGTCCTTCTCGACGAGCAGCGTGCGTGTCGTGCCGGGCGCCTGCTGGGCAGACGTCAGCACGGCAGGTGACCTGGTCCGGTCACTCGGAGTCGTCGGAGGCGGACGAGTCCGCGGCGTCCGAGGACCCGCTCTCGCTCTCCTCGACGACCGGGACCAGCGACAGCTTGCCGCGGTCGTCGATCTCGGCGATCTGGACCTGGACCTTCTGGCCCACGCTCAGGACGTCCTCGACGGCCTCGACGCGCTTGCCACCGGCGAGCGAGCGGAGCTTGCTGATGTGCAGCAGCCCGTCCTTGCCCGGGAGCAGCGAGACGAACGCACCGAAGTTCGTCGTCTTCACCACGGTGCCGAGGTAGCGCTCGCCCACCTCCGGCATCGTCGGGTTCGCGATCGCGTTGACGGCCTGGCGAGCGGCCTCGGCGGCCTCACCGTTGGTGGCACCGATGTAGATGGTGCCGTCGTCCTCGATGCTCAGCGAGGCCCCGGTGTCGTCCTGGATCTGGTTGATCACCTTGCCCTTGGGGCCGATCACCTCGCCGATCTTGTCGACGGGGATCTTCACGGTGATGATCCGCGGCGCGTTGAGCGACATCTCGGCGGGAGCGTCGATCGCCTCCGCCATGACGTCCAGGATCGCGTGCCGGGCGTCCTTCGCCTGGTTCAGCGCGGCCTTGAGCACGTCGGCCGGGATGCCGTCGAGCTTGGTGTCGAGCTGGAGGGCGGTGACGAACTCCCGGGTGCCGGCGACCTTGAAGTCCATGTCGCCGAACGCATCCTCGGCGCCGAGGATGTCGGTGAGCGCGACGTACTCCGTCTTGCCGTCGACGTCGTCGGAGATCAGCCCCATCGCGATGCCGGCGACCGGCGCGCGCAGCGGGACACCGGCCTGGAGCAGCGACAGGGTCGAGGCGCAGACCGAGCCCATCGAGGTGGACCCGTTCGAGCCCATCGCCTCGGAGAGCTGGCGGATCGCGTAGGGGAACTCCTCACGCGTGGGGAGGACCGGCAGGATCGCGCGACGCGCGAGCGCGCCGTGGCCGACCTCACGACGCTTCGGCGAACCGACGCGACCGGTCTCACCGGTGGAGTACGGCGGGAAGACGTACTTGTGCATGTACCGACGCGACTTCTCCGGGGAGAGCGTGTCGAGCTTCTGCTCCAGCGTGAGCATGTTCAGCGTGGTGACGCCCAGGATCTGGGTCTCGCCGCGCTCGAACAGCGCAGAGCCGTGGACCCGCGGGATGACCTCGACCTCGGCGGACAGGGTGCGGATGTCGCTGAGCCCGCGGCCGTCCATCCGGACGTTGTCACGAAGCACGCGCTGGCGGACGAGCTGCTTGGAGACGGAGCGGAACGCCGCGCCGATCTCCTTCTCGCGACCCTCGAACTGCGGCGCGACCTGGCTGAGGACGGCGTCCTTGACCTCGTCGAGCTTCGCCTCGCGCTCCTGCTTGCCGGTGATCGTCAGCGCAGCGGCCAGGTCGGTCGAGGCTGCGGCCTCGACCGCGGCGTAGACGTCGTCCTGGTAGTCGAGGAAGACCGGGAAGTCCTGGACGGGCTTCGCGGCCTGCTTGGCCAGCTCGACCTGCGCCTCGCACAGCTGCTTGATGAAGGGCTTGGCGGCGTCCAGCCCGCTGGCGACGACGGACTCGTTGGGGGCCTGCGTGCCGGACTGGATGAGGTCCCATGCCGTCTCGGTGGACTCGGCCTCGACCATCATGATCGCGACGTCGCCGGAGTCGGTGACGCGGCCGGCGACGACCATGTCGAAGACGGCGTTCTCGAGCTGGCTGTGCGACGGGAAGGCGACCCACTGGCCCTCGATCAGAGCGACGCGGACGCCGCCGACCGGGCCGGAGAACGGCAGGCCGGAGATCTGGGTGGACAGTGACGCGGCGTTGATCGCGAGCACGTCGTAGGGCTGGTCGGGGTCCAGCGCCAGGACCGTGATGACGACCTGCACCTCGTTGCGCAGCCCCTTCTTGAAGGTGGGGCGCAGCGGGCGGTCGATGAGCCGGCAGGTGAGGATCGCGTCCTCGCCGGGGCGTCCCTCGCTGCGGAAGAACGAGCCGGGGATCTGGCCCACGGCGTACATCCGCTCCTCGACGTCGATCGTCAAGGGGAAGAAGTCGAAGTGGTCCTTGGGGTGCTTGCCGGCCGTGGTGGCCGAGAGCAGCATCGTCTCGTCGTCGAGGTAGGCGGTGACGGAACCGGCGGCCTGCCGGGCGAGCAGCCCGGTCTCGAACTTGACGGTGCGGGTGCCGAACTTGCCGTTGTCGATGACGGTCTCGACGGCGGTGATGACGGGTCCCTCCATGGGGTTCCCCTTTCGTTTCGCGGAGCGATCACGCGAGGGCGCCTTGGTGCCGATGGTCGGCGGGGCCGGTCTTCGATCGAGGCCTGCGGAGCGCGGTGTCGCTGCTCCGAGGGCCACTACCGAGGACCGGGCCAGACGTCGCGGTCGCTCCTGTGTGTGGGTCGTGTTCAGTTGTGAGGTGGCGCAGACCTGCAAAAGTAGCGGGAGCGGCCACCTGTGGCAGGTAGCCGCTCCGCGCACTTCATCGACGCAGGCCGAGTCGCTCCACGATGGAGCGGTAACGGTTGATGTCTTCCTTCTGCATGTAGTTCAGAAGGCGACGACGACGACCGACGAGAAGCAGCAGACCACGACGCGTGTGGTGGTCGTGCTTGTGCTCCTTGAGGTGGTCGGTCAGGTGGGCGATCCGGTGGCTGAGGAGCGCGACCTGAACCTCGGGGGAACCGGTGTCACCCTCGGACAGGCCGTAATCGGCGATGATCTGCTTCTTGGTCTCAGCGTCGGTACCTGTGGACACGTGGTTCCCTTCGGGGTGTGGTTGCGCGGCGCGCCGGGGCCTGTTCACCCGGGCACTCTCGATCCGCGGCCGTCAGACGGCAACCGCACAAGACTATCAACGCGCCCGCCGATCTCCGAATCGGGCGCCGTGCGTGCCGATGACCACGGAAACCGTCGTGTGAGACTGGCGCCATGAGTGAGCAGGGACCCCGGCAGCGGCACGGTGTCTGCAACCTCTGCGAGGCGATCTGCGGGGTCCTCGTGACGGTGGACGAGGGCCGCGTCACCTCGGTCCGCGGCAACCCGGACGACCCGCTCTCGCGCGGCCACATCTGCCCCAAGGGTACGGCGCTCGGCGACCTGCACGAGGATCCCGACCGGCTCCGGCGGCCGCTGCGCAAGGTGGGCAAGGGGACCGCCGACGAGCGGTGGCTGGAGGTCGGGTGGGACGAGGCGCTGGCGCTGGCGGTCGACGGGCTGGCCCAGACCATCGGGCAGCACGGCCGGGACGCCGTCGGCGTCTATCTCGGCAACCCGAACGTGCACAGCCTCGGCGCCCTCACGCACGGCGGCCAGGTCGTGAAGGCGATCGGCTCACGGAACACCTTCTCCGCGACCTCGGTGGACCAGCTCCCCGCCCAGCTCGTCGCCCACCTCATGTTCGGCCACCAGCTGCTGCTGCCGGTCCCCGACATCGACCGCACGGACCTGTTCCTCGTCGTCGGCGCGAACCCGATGGCCTCCAACGGCAGCCTCATGACCGTGCCGGACTTCCCGAACCGTCGGTCCGCGAGCTGAAGGCCCGCGGCGGCCGGATGGTGGTCCTCGACCCGCGGCGCACCGAGACCGCGAAGGTGGCCGCGGAGCACCACTTCGTGCGGCCCGGGACGGACGCCGCCGTGCTGCTGGCGATGGTCCGGACGCTGCTCGACGAGCACACGGTGACCCCTCCGCCGTACGCCACCGGGCTGGACGCGGTGCGCGAGGCGGTCCGCCCCTTCACCCCGGAGCTCGCCGAGCGCGTGTCCGGGGTCCCGGCCGACGTGCTGCGGCGGCTGACCTCCGAGCTGGCCACGGCGGAGCGCGCCGCGGTCTACGGCCGGATCGGGGTCTCGACGCAGCCGTTCGGGACGGTCTCGGTGTGGGCGGTCAACCTGCTCAACATCCTCACCGGCAACCTCGACCGGCCGGGCGGGGTGATGTTCACCAGCCCCGCGGTCGACCTGGTGGGACGCAGGATGGTCACGCGCGGCGGCCACGACCGCTGGCGGAGCCGGGTCCGCGGGCTCCCGGAGACCGGGGGCGAGCTGCCGGTGGCCACCCTCGCGGACGAGCTGCTCACCCCGGGCGCGGGACAGGTGCGGGCGATGTACGTCGCCGCCGGGAACCCGGTGCTCTCCACCCCGGACGGCAAGCGGCTCGGCGAGGCGCTGGCCGGGCTCGACTTCATGGTGGCCGTCGACATCTACCTCAACGAGACCACCCGGCACGCCGACGTCGTCCTGCCGCCGACGACCGCCCTCGAACGGGACCACTACGACCTCGTCTTCCATGCGCTGGCGGTGCGCGACACCGCCCGGTTCACGCCCGCGGTGCTCCCGAAGCCGGAGGACGCGCGTCACGACTGGGAGCTCTTCCGCGACCTCGCGCTCGGCCTCCAGGCGCGGTGCGGCAGGCCGGCAGGGGTGCGGAAGCGGCTCGTCACCCAGGCCCGGCTGCGGCTCTCCCCGACGCGTCTCGTCGACCTGCTGCTGCGCACCGGAGCCGCCCGCCTGTCCGTACGCCGGCTGCGCCGACGGCCCGACGGAGTCGACCTGGGTCCGCTGCGGCCCCGGCTGCCGGAGCGGCTGGCGACCGCCGACGGACGTGTCCGGCTCGCCCCCGAGCTGGTCGTCACCGACCTGGCGCGCGTGCTGCGCGACCTGCCCCCGCCGCCGGGCGGCGAGGAGCTGCTGCTGATCGGTCGCCGGCACCAACGGGACAACAACTCCTGGATGCACAACACCCCGCGGCTCACCAAGGGCCGGCCGCGCCACCAGCTCCTGCTCCACCCTGCGGACGCGGCGGACCGCGGGGTGGAGGACGGCGGCACGGTCGAGGTCGCCTCACGGGTCGGCACGGTCGTCGTCGACGCCCGGGTCACCGACGAGGTGATGCCCGGGGTGGTGTCACTGCCACACGGCTACGGCCACCGCGACGCGCCCGGACTGACGCGGGCCTCCGGAGTCCCCGGCGTGTCGGTCAACGACCTCACCGATCCCGACCGGCTCGACGTCAGCGGCAACGCCGGGTTCAACGGGGTGCCCGTCCGGGTCACCGCCGTCCGGTGACGCTCAGCTGCGGGAGCCGGTGAGCGCCTCGCGGACCGCGAGCCTGGCCTCGTGCGGGTCGGCGGCGGCGAGCGCGGCTTCGGCGGCCCGGGCGCACGCCTCCGAGGGCACCTGACCGAGCTGGGCGCCGACCGCGCGAACCGCGGCGGGCGCCATCGACAGGGACGTGATCCCCATCCCCACCAGCACCGTGGCCAGCAGCGGGTCCGCCGCGGCCTCGCCGCACACGCCCACCGGCTTCCCGGCCCGCTTGCCCGCGCTGGCCGTCATCGCGATCAGCCGGAGGACGGCGGGCTGCCAGGGGTCGGTGAGGTGGGAGAGCTCGGAGGCCATGCGGTCCGCGGCCATCGCGTACTGGGTGAGGTCGTTGGTGCCGATCGACATGAAGTCGACGACCTCGAGCATCTGGTCGGCGAGCAGGGCGGCGGAGGGAACCTCGACCATGACGCCGGCCGAGAGGCCGTACGACCTGACCTTCTCCGCGAACGTCGTCGCCTCGGCCACGGTCGCGACCATCGGGGCCATGACCCACGGGGCGGTCCCGGTGAGCCGGCCCGCCTCGGCGATCGCCTCGATCTGCCGGTCGAGCAGACCGGGGTTGTCGAAGGAGAGCCGGAGGCCGCGGATCCCGAGGGCGGGGTTCTCCTCGCCGGCCGGGGTGGCATAGGCGATCGGCTTGTCGGAACCGGCATCGAGGGTCCGCACCACGACGTGCCGGCCGTCGGCGAAGGGTCGGAGCACCGCGGCGTACACCTCGGCCTGCGCGGCGACGTCCGGCTCCTCGGTCTTGTTGAGGAAGCAGAGCTCGGTCCGGAACAGCCCGACGCCCTCGACGGGCCCCTCTGCGGCGGAGCCGGCCGAGTTGCCGTCCGCGACGTTCGCGAGGAGCTTCACCGGCACGCCGTCAGCGGTCGCGGCCGGACCGGTCCAGGTGGCCAGCGTCGCTCGCCACGCCTGGTCGGCCTCCACCCGCTCCGCGGCCTTCGCCTCGTCGGGGTCGAGCTCGACGGTGCCGGCGATGCCGTCCACGAGCACGAGCTGCCCCTCGACGAGCTCGACGGCGTCCCGCGCGCCGACGACGCAGGGGATGCCGAGCTGGCGGGCGATGATCGCGGTGTGGCTGGTGGGGCCGCCCTTCTCGGTGACGAGCGCCACCACGCGCGCCGGGTCGAGCCCCGCGGTGTCAGCGGGCGCCAGGTCCTCGGCGACCAGCACCGACGGCTGGTCCGGCATCGGGACGCCCGGCTCCGGGGCGCCGACGAGCTGGGCGACCAGACGCCGTTCGATGTCGCGCAGGTCGGTCACACGCTCGGCCATCACACCGCCGGCTGCGCTGAACAGGTCGACGAACTGGTCCGCGGCGTCGTGGACGGCTGTGAGCACCTTGTCGCCGGCGTTCAACCGCTTGCGCACGGCGCCGCGGAGCCCGCGGTCCCGCACGAGGGAGGCAGTCGCGACCAGCACCTCGGAGGTGGCTCCCGAGGCGTTGGCGGAGCGGGCGACGAGCGAGGAGGCGACCGCCTCGACCGCCTCGTCGAACAGCGCGAGCCCGGACTCCGGGTCGTGGTCCTGCTCCTCGAAGGCGGCGACGGCGTCCGCGGGCACCTCGGTGGAGGCACGGACGACGGGTCCGAGCGCGATGCCCGGCACGACCGGCGTGCCCGGGATGAGCGTGATCTTGTCGGCGGTGTCGAAAGAGGATGTGATGGAGGCCATGCAGAACATGTAACCCCCATCACCCCTTGACAGTCAACACGTTCGGGCATAAAAACAACAGATACAAAGATTTGAGAGGGGTCTCATGTACGCCGAGGAACGCCAACATGCCATTGCCCGATCCGTCGCCCAGGCCGGCAGGATGTCGGTCGCCGAGCTCGCCCACACCTACGAGGTGACCACCGAGACCATCAGACGTGACCTGTCCTCGCTCGAGCGGGCCGGTCTGGTCCGCCGGGTGCACGGCGGCGTCGTCCCCGCCGACGCCCTCATCGCACTCGAGACCGGCGTCTCCGACCGCGACCGGGCCAACACCGCCGAGAAGGACCGGATCGCCGCCCATGCGCTGGAGCTGGTGCCCGAGGGCGGCACGATCCTCCTCGACGCCGGCACCACGACCGCCAGGCTCGCCGCGCTGCTCCCCCTCGACGAGGAGCTCGAGGTGGTGACGCACTCCGTCCCGATCGCCGCGCGGCTGGCCGGCCACCCGACGATCGGGCTGCGGCTGCTCCCCGGCCGGGTCCGGGCGACCACCCAGGCGGCGGTCGGCGCCGAGACCGTGGAGGTGGTCCGGCGGCTGAGGACCGACGTCGCGTTTCTCGGCACCAACGGCATCTCGCAGACGCACGGGCTCTCGACACCGGACCACGACGAGGCAGAGGTCAAGAGGGCCATCGTCGCCGGCGCCCGCCGGGTCGTGCTCCTCGCCGACGCCGGCAAGCTGGGCCAGGAGCACCTGGTGCGCTTCGCCGAGCTGCACGACATCGACGTGCTGGTCACCGACTCCCGGGCGACGCCCGACGAGCTCGCTCTCATCGAGGGCGCCGGCGTCAAGGTCGTGGTCGCATGATCGTCACCCTCACCGCCAACCCCAGCTTCGACCGCACCATCGAGCTGGCCGGCCGCCTGGAGCGCGGCGGCGTGCTGCGAGCCGACGCGGTCCTCGAGCAGGCCGGCGGCAAGGGCGTCAACATCTCGCGCGCCGCGTCCGCAGCCGGCGTGAGCACGGTTGCGGTCTTCCCCGCCGACGACGACTCCCCCTTCGCCACCGAGCTGGAGCACCACGGCATCCCGTGCCGCGCGGTCGCGCCGACCGGCCCGGTCCGGGTCAACCTGACCCTCACCGAGGCGGACGGCACGACCACCAAGATCAACAGCTCCGGCGCGACCGCGGACGCCGCGCTGCTCGAGCGGCTGCGCGTCGCGGTGACCGATCTCGGCGCCGACGCGCGCTGGGTCGTGCTGGCGGGGTCCCTCCCGCCCGGCGCGCCGCCGGAGTGGTACGCCGAGGTGGCCGCCGGTCTCGCCGGCACCACCGCGCGGGTCGCCGTGGACACCTCCGAGGCGCCGCTCGCGGCGCTCGCCGAGCGGCTCGACACGGCGCGCCCCGACGTGGTCAAGCCGAACGCCGAGGAGCTCGCCCTGCTCACCGGCGACGACCCGGCCGCCATCGAGGCCGATCCCGTCGTGGCCGCCGCAGCGGCCGCCCGGCTGGTGGCCTCGGGAGCCGGGGCCGTGCTCGCCACCCTCGGCGGCGCGGGCGCCGTCCTCGTCACCGAGGAGGGCGCCTGGCACGCCACCGCTCCCAAGATCACGGTCGTGAGCACGGTCGGCGCAGGGGACTCCAGCCTCTTCGGCTACCTCCTCGGCGAGGTGCGCGGTGACGCACCGGCCGACCGGCTCCGTCTCGCTGTCGCCTACGGCAGCGCGGCCGCCGGGCTGCCCGGCACCACGATCCCCGTCCCGGACCAGGTCCATCCCGACCAGGTCGCTGTCCGCGCCCTCCCGACCCCCGAACAGGCCCCACCCGTCCCCACCGCTCCGACCACCTGAGAAGGCTATTCATGACCATCCCCCTGCTGACCACGGACCTGGTCCGGCTCGACGCCGACCTGGGCTCCGACAAGCACGACGTCATCCGGGCGCTCGCCGAGATCGTGGGCGCCGCCGGACGGAGCTCCTCCGCCTCCGGCCTCGCCGACGACGCCCTCGCCCGCGAGGCGACCTCGTCGACCGGCCTGCCCGGCGGCATCGCCATCCCGCACTGCCGCACCGAGCACGTGGCGGAGCCGACCCTGGCCTTCGCGCGGCTCTCCCCGCCCTGCGACTTCGGGTCGAAGGACGGCCCCGCCGACCTCGCCTTCCTGATCGCCGCCCCCGCCGGGGGTGACGCCACGCATCTGCAGCTGCTCACGAAGCTGGCCCGGGCGCTGGTGCGCAAGGAGTTCACCGCCGGCCTGCGCAACGCCTCCTCGGCCGAGGAGGTCGTGCAGCTGGTGTCCGAGGTCGTGGAGACGCCGGTCGCAACCCCGGCCGCGAGCGCGCCGGCCGCCCCGGCCCCCGCCACCGAGCCGGCGCCTGAGACCGCCGCCGGCTCCCGGCGGCTCGTGGCGATCACGGCCTGCCCTACCGGCATCGCGCACACGTACATGGCCGCCGAGGCACTCGAGGCGGCGGCCGAGCGCGCCGGTGTGACGCTGGAGGTGGAGACCCAGGGGTCGGCGGGCTCGAAGCCGCTGGCCGGCTCCACCATCGCCGAGGCCGACGCGGTCATCTTCGCCACCGACGTCGGCGTCAAGGACCGCGCCCGCTTCGCCGGCAAGCCGATGGTGGCCTCCGGCGTCAAGCGTGCGATGGACGACGCCGACGCGATGATCCGCGAGGCGCTCGCCTACGCCGACGACCCGGGTGCCCCGCGCGTCGAGGGCACCGCCTCGGCCGCCGCTGCGGCGACCGGGGGGCACGGCGAGGAGTCGTGGGGGCTGCGGATCCGCCGCGTGCTCATGACCGGTGTCTCCTACATGATCCCGTTCGTCGCCGCCGGCGGCCTGCTGATCGCGCTCTCGTTCCTGCTCGGCGGCTACGAGATCACGACGCCCGCCGCGGAGATCGCCACCGGCAACTCGCTCTTCAACCTGCCCGACCCGGACGCGCTCGGTCTCGAGCATGCGCTCTTCGGCTCCGGCCTCATGGCCTACCTCGGAGCGATCTGCCTGGTGCTCGGCGCCACGGCCTTCAAGTTCCTCGTGCCCGCGCTGGCCGGCTACATCGCCTACGCGATCGCCGACCGGCCCGGCATCGCCCCCGGCTTCGTCATGGGCGCCCTCGCCGTCGACCTCGGCGGCTTCGGGACACCGCAGACCGGCTTCCTCGGCGGCATCATCGGCGGTGTCATCGCCGGCGTGATCGCCGCCTGGATCGGCGGACGTCGTACCCCCGCCTGGATGCGCGGGCTCATGCCGGTGCTCATCATCCCGCTGCTCACCACGCTGGTCGCCGGGTTCATCATGCTCATCGTCCTCGGCAAGCCGCTCGGCGCGCTGATGGACGCTCTCAACGACGGGCTGACGAGCATGGCCGACAGCGGCGCCGGCGTGCTGCTCGGGATCGTGCTCGGACTGATGATGGCCTTCGACATGGGGGGTCCGCTCAACAAGACGGCGTACCTCTTCGCCACCACCGGACTGGCCGCCGCCGCGACCGCCGCCGGCGACGCGGCCCAGCTCAACATCATGGCGGCTGTCATGCTGGCCGGCATGGTCCCGCCGCTCGCCCTGGCTCTGGCCACCGTCGTCCGCCCGGTCCTCTTCACTCCCTTGGAGCGCGAGAACGGCAAGGCCGCGTGGCTGCTCGGCGCCTCGTTCATCACCGAGGGCGCGATCCCGTTCGCGGCAGCCGACCCGATCCGGGTGATCCCCTCGATCATGGCCGGCAGCGCGGTCACCGGCGGGCTCTCGATGGCCTTCGACGTCGGGGTGCGCGCACCCCACGGTGGCATCTTCGTGCCGTTCGCGGTCACCGGCCTCGCCTGGTTCTTCCTCTCCCTGGTGATCGGTGTCCTGGTCGCCGCCGCCAGCGTCGTCGCACTCAAGACCGTGTCCGGAGAGGCCGAGGAGGTGCAGGAGCTCGCCGCCACACCCGTGTGAACCAGTCCGTTCACGACCAAGCAGCATGCCAACCACGCACAAGGAGAGATTCATGCCCAGCACCACCGTCAACGTCGGCTCCGCCGTCGGCCTGCACGCCCGCCCCGCCGCCCTCATCGCCGAGGCGGCTGCCGAGCTCGACCACGACGTCACCCTCGCCGTCCCCGGTGACGAGCCGGTCGACGCGACTTCGGCGCTGCTCATCATGACCCTCGGCTCCAAGAAGGGCGACCCGATCGAGGTCAGCAGCGACGACCAGTCCGCCATGGAGAAGATCGCCGCGCTCGTCGAGCAGGACCTCGACGCCTGACGACCGACCCGGTCACGGCTCGGCCCCGGGAGCGATCCCGGGGTCGAGCGGCTTCATCGGCCGTGTGCGGTCCGGGTCGTCCGGCCGGTCCCCCGAGCCGTCCGGCTCCCGGCGTACGGCGTTGTAAGCGGCCCGCACGGCGATGGACCGCTCGAGCTCCTGCATGACGCCGGTGAAGAACGCCCCGCGGTAGGTGTCGTCGGTGGCCGCCGTGACGCTGATGTAGAACGCCGAGAACGCGGAGAGGAAGACGGCGACCTGCAGGAGCTCGACCGAGAGGTTCTCCAGGCCCGGCAGGTGCGCGGTTTCCTCACCGATCCAGGTCTCGACCACCTCCCGCTGCATGGCGATCGCGCCGAAGCCGAGCAGGAACACCAGCAGCGACAGGGCGACCAGGAGCACCTGGGACAGCTGCACGACCACGAGCGCGACCATGAGGTTCGTCCGCTCGAACCGGGTCAGCACCGTCTCGGCCGTGAGCAGACCGGGCCGGCCGGCGGCCACCTCCGCGACGTGGCCCTCGACCGGGGTGCCCCGCGTCACCACCACGATCCGCTCGTCGTCCAGCTCGTCGTCGGCGCGGTCGATCTCCTCGGGCAGCCGCATCACGAAGAAGCCGGTGCCGAGGCCGACGAAGAGCACCACGACCAGCCACAGCACCGCGCCGTCGAGGTTCGCCGCGACGTGCCAGACCTCCGCGTTGATGAACAGAAAGAGCACGAAAACGACGAGGAGCGGCAGCGACCGCGCGATCATGGGCAGCAGGTGCCGGAGGCCCCCCACGGTGCGGGTGACCGCCCACACGAGGATCGGTCGGGCGCCGAGCGCGGTGACGGCGTAGGCGAGCGCCGCTGCCAGCCCCACGAAGGTCAGCGTGGCGGGTGCGAACGAGCGGTCGCCGGACCACCAGATGAGCAGGGCGGCGATCCCGACCGACACGACGACGGTGAGCAGCAGCAACGGCACCGTCCGCCGCGGGTGCAGCGCCTGGCGCGCCGCGTCGCGCTCGCCTGGCACGAAGTAGGGCAGCCCGTGCCGGACGAACCACAGCTCGGTCGCACGCAGCGGGTCGGGCGGGGCGGTCGGGACCGGCATGAGGTCCTCCAAGATCGGGGCGTCAGGGGTGTGCGCCGAGGAGCTCACGCGCGCGGGCCACGTCGTCGCCCATCGCCGTGACCAGCTCCTCGACGGAGTCGAACCGGAGCATCCCGCGGAGCCGGGCGGCGAAGACCACCTCCACCTCCCGGTCGTAGAGCTCGAGGTCGTCGCGGTCCAGCACGTAGGCCTCGACCCGGCGCGACCGCTCGCCCGCGAAGGTCGGGTTCGTGCCGACGCTGATCGCCGCGGGCATCCCCTCCCCTGCGTGGATCCGCCCGTCGGCGTCGGTGTCCACCCGTCGCAGCCACCCGGCGTAGACGCCGTCGGCGGGGACCGCGGTGGTCTCGCTCCAGACGTTGGCGGTCGGGTAGCCGAGCTCGCGGCCGCGGCGGTCACCGCGGGCGACCACCCCGCGCACGGCCACGGGGCGGCCGAGCGCCTCGGCGGCACCCTCCACGTCCCCGGCGGCGATGCAGGTGCGGACATAGGTCGAGGACCAGACCTGCGGGCCGCCGTCGAGCGGGATCCCCTCGGCCACGAAGTCGTGCGCGCTGCCCATCCGGTGCAGCAGCTCCACGTCGCCCGCCGCGCGCTTGCCGAACCTGAAGTTGGCCCCGACCACGACGCTTGCCGCGTGCAGCGTCCCGACGACGACCTCCTCGACGAACCTCTCCGGGCTCCAGCCGGCGACCTCGCGCGTGAACGGGACCACGAGCACGTCGTCCACCCCCGCGGCCGCGAGAAGCTCCGCGCGCTGCTCGACGGTGGTCAGCGTCGGAGGCGCGTGCTCGGGGCGGAGCACGGCGATCGGGTGGGGGTCGAACGTGACGGCGACGACGTGGTCCGCACCGATCCGATCGGCGTGCTCACGGGCACGGGCGACCACGTGCTGATGACCGAGATGGACACCGTCGAAGTTGCCGATGGTCACCACCGTGCGCCCGAGGTCCGCCGGCACCTCCGCCGGCGAGCGCCAGACCCGCATCCCCGCACCTCCGTCCCACCAGGCTCGCACCAGTCATGCGGAAGCCTGCCACACGAGCGTCAGACGAAGACCGCCACGGGGCGCGCGAGCGTCGGACTGCCCTGGTCCGCCCCGTAGAGGGCGAGGAAGGCGCCGTCGGGCCCGAGCACCGCGACCGGCCCCGGCCCCGGCAGCACGAGGTCGAGGAAGCGCCCGAAACCGACGGCGCGGGCACCCGCCTCGTCGACCTCGACCACCGGGAAGAACCTGCCGGCAGCGGCAGCCATCGGAACCAGGTCGACCGAGCCGGCGTCCTCGGCATCGGTCAGGGGCGTCGCCTCGTCGATCCCGACCGGGCCCACCGCGGTGCGCCTCAGCGCGGTCAGGTGGCCACCGACGCCCAACGCGTCGCCGAGGTCGCGGGCGATCGCCCGGATGTAGGTGCCGCTGGAGCAGCGGACGTCGAGCGGGACGTCGAGCCAGCCGTCCCCGGGCACCGGCTCCCCGACCGTGAGCTCGAAGACCGTGACCGGTCGCGCCGGCAGGTCGATGACCTCGCCGTCGCGGACCCGCTGGTAGGCGCGACGGCCGGCGACCTTGACCGCCGACACCGACGACGGCACCTGCTCGATGGCGCCGACGAACCGCTCGGCGGCAGCGCGCACCGCGTCCGCGCCGAGCGCGGCCACCTCGGCGGGCGGCGCGGCTGCGACCACCTCACCCTCGGCGTCGTCGGTGGTGGTGGAGGCGCCGAGGCGCACCGTCGCGGTGTAGCTCTTGTCGGTCAGGGCGAGGTGGCCGAGCAGCCGGGTGCCCTTGTTGACGCCGAGCAGGAGCACCCCGGTGGCCATCGGGTCGAGCGTGCCGGCGTGGCCCACCTTGCGGGTGCGCGCAAGCCGGCGCACCCGTGCCACCACGTCGTGCGAGGTGACGCCGGCGGGCTTGTCGACCACCACCAGCCCGGAGGCAGTCGAGGCCGGCGGCCGCGACTGCCCGCCGCCGGTGCCCCGCTCCATGCCGGTGCGGGTCACTCGTCCTCGTCGGACCGGTCGTCGTCCTCGGGGAGCTCCTCGTGCGGCTTCCGGTAGGGATCCGGCTCGCCGGCGTACTGCTTGCCTGCCGCCTCGGCCGCCACCGCGGCGTCGGACTGACGCACCTGGGCGAGCAGCTCCTCGATGTGGCGGGCGCTCTCCGGCAGCGCGTCGTGGATGAACTCGAGCGTCGGCACGTGGCGGGTGCCGAGCTGCTTGCCCACCTCCGAGCGGATCAGCCCCTTGGCCGACTCGAGCGCGACTGCCGAGGCAGTCACCTGCTCCTCCTCACCGAAGACGGTGTAGAAGATGCTCGCGTGCTGCGTGTCACCGCTGACCCGCACATCGGTGACGGTGACGAAGCCGAGCCGCGGGTCCTTGACCCGCCGCTCGAGCATCTCCGCCACCGTCACCTGGATGCGGTCCGCGATCTTGCGGACTCGAGGGCTGCTCATCCCCGGGGGATCTCCCGCATCTCGAAGGCCTCCACGACGTCACCGATCTTGATGTCCTGGAAGTTGCGCAGGACCAGACCGCACTCGAAGCCCTCGCGGACCTCGGCGGCGTCGTCCTTCTCCCTCCGCAGCGACGCGAGGTCGAGGTTGTCCGCGACGACGGCGCTGTCGCGGAGCACCCGGACCTTGGAGTTGCGGCGGATGACACCGTCGGTGACCATGCAGCCGGCGATGTTGCCGATCCGGCTGGAGCGGAAGATCTCGCGGATCTCGGCGGTGCCGAGGCGAGCCTCCTCGAACTCGGGCTTGAGCATCCCCTTGAGGGCTGCCTCGATCTCCTCGATGGCCTGGTAGATCACCGAGTAGTACCGGATCTCCACGCCTTCCTTGTCCGCGACCTCCGTCGCCTTGCCCTGCGGGCGGACGTTGAAGCCGATGATGATCGCGTCGGACGCGGCGGCGAGCATCACGTTGGTCTCGGTGATCGCACCGACACCCCGGTCGATGACCCGCAGCGAGACCTCGTCGCCGACGTCGATCTTGGCGAGGGAGTCCTCGAGCGCCTCGACCGAGCCGGACACGTCGCCCTTGAGGATGAGGTTGAGCTCCTGGCTCTCGCCCTGCTCCATCGACTTCATGAAGTCCTCGAGCGTACGGCGGACACGGCGCTGCGCCTGGAGGGCGGCCCGCTCCCGGGCCTCCCGCTTCTCGGCGATCTGACGAGCCATCCGGTCGTCCTCGACCACCAGGAAGTTCTGGCCCGCACCCGGCACCGCGGTCAGACCGAGGACCATCGCGGGACGCGACGGGTCGGCCTCCTCGATGTTGTCGCCGTACTCGTCGAGCATCGCCCGGACCCGGCCGTAGGCCGGACCGGCCACGATCGAGTCGCCCACGCGGAGGGTGCCGCGCTGGACGAGGACCGTCGCCACCGGACCGCGACCGCGGTCGAGGTGCGCCTCGACGACGAGCCCCTGAGCGTCCTGCTCCGGGTTGGCCCGCAGGTCCAGCGACGCGTCGGCGGTGAGCACGACGGCCTCGAGCAGCTTGTCGAGGTTGAGCTCGGACTTGGCCGAGACGTCGACGAACATGGTGTCGCCGCCGTACTCCTCGGGGACGAGGCCGTACTCGGTGAGCTGGCCGCGCACCTTCGTCGGGTCGGCGTCCTCCTTGTCGATCTTGTTGACCGCCACCACGATCGGCACGCCGGCCGCCTTGACGTGGTTGAGCGCCTCCACCGTCTGCGGCATCACACCGTCGTCGGCGGCCACCACGAGGATCGCGATGTCCGTCGCCTGCGCACCACGGGCACGCATCGCGGTGAACGCCTCGTGACCCGGGGTGTCGATGAAGGTGATCCGTCGCTCGTCCTCGTCGACGGCGGTGGTCACCTGGTAGGCGCCGATGTGCTGCGTGATCCCACCGGCCTCCTTGGCGACCACGTTGGCGCTGCGCAGCGCGTCGAGCAGCTTGGTCTTTCCGTGGTCGACGTGACCCATGACGGTGACGACCGGCGGGCGGATCGCGAGGTCGCCCTCGTCGCCCTCGTCGGAGCCGAACTCGAGGTCGAACGACTCGAGCAGCTCCCGGTCCTCGTCCTCGGGCGAGACGACCTGGACGGTGTAGTTGAGCTCCTCGCCGAGCAGCTCGAGCACCTCGTCGTTGACCGACTCGGTCGCCGTCACCATCTCGCCGAGGCCGAACAGCATCTGGACCAGCGAGGCGGGGTCGACGTTGATCTTCTCGGCGAAGTCGGTCAGCGAGGCGCCGCGGGCGAGCCGGACGGTCTCACCGTTGCCCTTGCGGACGCGGGCGCCGCCGATCGTCGGCGCCTCCATGTTGTCGAACTCCTGCCTGCGCTGGCGCTTCGACTTCCGGCCGCGCCGCGACGGGCCACCGGGGCGCCCGAAGGCACCCTGGGTGCTGCCGCGACCGCCGGGACGACCGCCGCCACCGGGGCGGGGCGGGCCGCCGCCGGGGCCACCGCCGAAGCCGGGACGGCCGCCGGGGGCGCCACCGCCTCCGGGACCACCACGACCGGGTGCACCTGCTCCGGCGCCGGCGCCGGCACCGGCACCGGCACCGGGACGCCCGGGGGCACCCGGACGACCGCCGGGACCCGGACGGCCCGGGCCGCCACCGCGGCCGGGAGGACCGAACGAGGAGGGGGACTTCGGCATCATCGCCGGGTTGGGGCGCGGCATGCCCGGCCGCGCGCTCGGCAGCCCACCGGTGCGACCCGGGGTGCCGCCGTCGCGACCGGCCGGCGGGCGCGGCGGACGGTCGGCGCCGCCCGGCGCGGCACCGGGCGTGGGGGCGGGTCGTCGGCCCATCCCCTGGCTCGGCGCGAACGGGTTGTTGCCCGGCCGGGGGGCACCCGGCCGAGGTGCACCACCGGGTCGGGGTGCGGGGCGGCCGGCCTGGCCGGTGCCCGGCTCGTCACCCGCCGGCTGGTCGGCCGGCTGGGTCTCGGGATGCGCGTCGGCGGGCTGCGCCTGGGTCGGCGCCGCCTGGCGGCGGCGGAGGCGGCGGGCGCCTCGACCTCGCTCGGGGCCGGGCTCGGGGCGGGGCTCGTGGCCTCGCTCGGGGCTGGGCTCACAGCTGGGCTCACGGCTGGGCTCGCGGCGGCGGGCTCCTCAGCGGGAGCGGCGACCCGGGGGCCGGGACGCGGACCGGGCTGCGGTCCCTTCGTCGCCGGGGCCTCGGCGGGAGCGGACTCCGCCGGGGTGGCGGCCGTGGTGGAACCGGCCGCCGGCTGCTCGGGGGCCGGCGCAGGCTTCGCGGGGGACTTCTTCCTGGCCGCCTTCGCCTCGGCGGCTGCCTTCAGCTCGGCACCGTAGGTGTCGCTGAACCTCTTGACCACAGGGGGCTCGACCGTCGACGACGCCGACTTGACGAACTCCCCCATCTCGCTGAGCTTGGCCAGGACGACCTTGCTCTCGACTCCGAGCTCTTTGGCGAGCTCGTGGACTCGGACCTTAGCCACGCTTCTCCTTCTGGTCCGAGTCGAAGGTCGACTTGGACCGCTAGCTGGTGTGCATGCTCATCGGGAAGTACTCATCGAGTGCTCATGAGCTGCTGCTCCATCTTCTGTCGGTCGATCACGGTCGGTGCTGCACCGGCGGCCGGCCTCACGGCGGCTCATCCGGTCGTTGCCACTGTCGCACATGCTCCTCGATGCGCCCGGTGCCCAGCCCGCCGGGAGCCCGGAGGGCCCTGGCGAAGGCTCGGCGCCGCAGCGCCAGCTCGAGGCAGTCGGTGGAGAGGTGCAGGTGCGCCCCTCGCCCCGGCGCACGCCCCCTCGGATCCGGGATGACCTCGGGGCCAGCTCCCAGGTCGTCGGCGACGACGCGCAACAGCTCGATCTTGGCTGATCGCCTCCGGCACCCGACACAGGTGCGAACCGGTTGCCTGGACATGCCTGAGCGCATTTCGTGAGGGGCTGGGAGCGATCTGCCGTTGGCCAGTCTAGCGTGCCTCGCCCGATGCTTCGAACACGCCGCCGTGGGCCACGGTCAGGCGGGGTCGACCGGGGCCTCGTCGGAGCGGATGTCGATCCGCCATCCGGTGAGTCTCGCGGCGAGCCGGGCGTTCTGGCCCTCCTTGCCGATCGCCAGCGACAGCTGGTAGTCGGGGACGACGACCCTGGCCGAGCGGGCGGCGGCGTCGACCACCTCGACGCTGGACACCCGGGCCGGCGAGAGCGCATGCGCGACCAGCTCCGCGGGGTCGTCGGACCAGTCGACGATGTCGATCTTCTCGCCGTGCAGCTCATGCATGATGTTGCGCACCCGCTGCCCCATCGGGCCGATGCAGGACCCCTTGGCGTTGACGCCGGCGACGGTCGAGCGGACCGCGATCTTGCTCCGGTGCCCCGCCTCGCGAGCGATCGCGCAGATCTCGACGGTCCCGTCGGCGATCTCCGGCACCTCGAGCGCGAACAGCTTCTTCACCAGGTTGGGGTGGCTCCGCGAGAGGTTCACCTGCGGGCCCCGCATGCCGCGGCGGACGCTGACCACGAGGCACTTGATCCGGGTGCCGTGCTCGTAGCGCTCGCCGGGCACCCGCTCCGCCACCGGCAGGAGCGCCTCGAGCCGGCCGAGGTCGACCAAGACGTCCTGCGGGTCACGGCCCTGCTGGATGATGCCCGAGACGATGTCGCCCTCCCGGCCGGAGAACTCGCCGAACTTGATGTCGTCCTCCGCGTCGCGCAGCCGCTGCAGGATCACCTGCTTGGCTGTGGTGGCCGCGATCCGGCCGAACCCCTCGGGGGTGTCGTCGTACTCCCGGAGCACCTCCCCCTCCTCGTCCACCTCCGCGGCGAGGACGGAGACGCGCCCGGTCTGCCGGTCGACGCGCACCCGCGCCTTCGACTCCGCACCCGGCGTCTTGTGGTACGCGGTCAGCAGCGCCTGCTCGAGGGCGTCGATCAGGATGTCGAAGCTGATCTCCTTCTCCCGCTCGAGGGCTCGCAGGAGGGTCAGGTCGATGTCCATGGCGTCACTCGCCCTTCCGGTTGAACTCGACTTGGACGTAGGCCTTCTCGACGTCGGCATAGGGGATCCGGCGGGTGGCCCCGTCCACCGACAGGCTCGCCGCCTCGCCGTCGTGGCTGTCGACCCGCCCGGTGAGCGTCTCGCCGTCGACGGTGGTGACCTTGACCAGCCGGCCGGTGTTGCGCCGCCAGTGGCGCGGGTGGGTGAGCGGGCGGTCGACGCCCGGTGAGGTGACCTCGAGCGTGTAGGGCTGCTCGCCCATGACGTCGGAGGCGTCGAGGACGCCGGAGACCGCCTTCGTCGCCTCGGCGACGTCGTCGAGGGTGACGCCGCCGTCCTTGTCGACGGCCACCTTGAGCACCCGTCGACGGCCGGCGGGGGTGACCTCGACCGCCTCGAGGTCGAGGCCGGCCTCCAGCAGGGGCGGGGTCAGCTCCTCGACGAGTCGCTCCCGGGTCCGGTCGATCGCCACGGGGGTCTCCTCCTGCTCTGCGATTGTCGGGCGAGCGGAGCCGGAGCCCTGCTGCGCTGCACAGGACACTAGCCGATCCGCCAAGGCTCCTGAGCGGCCGCCGGGCACCTCCGTGGGTTGGCCTCGCTGTAGCGTTCGGCGCATGTCAGCCTTCCGGGTCGTGACGCTCCGCGATGGCGAGGTGAGCCCTCCGACCAGCGGGCCGACCCGCCGCCAGCTGGCGGCGGGCGGTGTCGCGGTGACCCTGCTCGGCCTCACGTCCTGCACCGACGACCGTCGGGACGAGCCGTCCGCACTTCCTCGGCTGACCCGCCACCCCGATCACGACCTGGTGGTCGCGTCGCTGGCCGCGGAGCAGGCGCACCTCGACCGGGTCGACGCCGTACGCCGGAAGCATCGTGCTGTCCGCGCAGCGCTCGCGGCCTCGGCGTCGGTCCACCTCTCCCACGTGGAGCTCCTCCGGGGAGCCGTCGAGGGCGCCGGCGGGGACACCGGCGAGGACACCGGCGGGAGCGACGCCACGTCGACGGCTCCGTGGCCTGTCCCCGGAACACCGGCGCGGGCCCTGTCCGCGCTCAGCCGCTCGGCCCGCGACCTCTACGGCGAGCAGGTGGACGTCGCGATGGCGGCCGAGAGCGGCACGTTCGCCAGGCTCGCGGCGGGGATGGCGGCCTCCGCCGCCCAGCAGCAACGGCTCCTCGCCGACCTCCGACCCGTGCGCGGCGGAGCGGACCGGTGACCCCTCGCGAGGCGCTCCGGGCCACGCTGGCCGGCGAGCACGCCGCGGTCCACGTCTTCGCGACCCTCGGCGGGAGGGTCTCCGCCGCCGAGCACCCCGCGACCGCGGCACGCCTGCGGGAGGGGTACGAGGCGCACCGGGCGCGACGTGACTGGCTCCGGTCCCGTCTCGCCGACCTCGGTGAGCCACCCGTGGCTCCGGCGGCGGGCTACGACGTCGACGACGACACCCGGGACCCCGGCAGGCTCACCGCTGCGGCGCTCGGTGCGGAGCAACGGTGCAGCGCGGTCTACGCCCAGCTCGTCGCCTCCTCCACCGGCTCGACCCGGCGGTGGGCCGTGGCGGCACTGACCGACTCGGCGCTGCGCAGCCTCGTGCTCGGCGCCACCCCGTCGGCGTACCCCGGGCTGCCCGAGCTCTCCTGACCCGGCGTCAGCGCCAGCGGCGGACGATCCCGTGCACCTCGGCGAGCCGGTGCACGACCGCGTCCGGCTCCCCCTCGGTGTGTCCGAGCTGCTCGACCGGGATCGTCGAGTGCGGCACGTGGATGGTGCGCATGCCGACCTGCGCAGCGCCCCAGATGTCGTCGAAGAGCCGGTCGCCGACGAAGACGCAGCGACCCGGGGTGCTGGCGCCGACCGCCGCCATCGCCGCGTGGAACGCCTGGGGTGAGGGCTTCGTCCACGGCACCTCGCTGGTGTAGACGGCGCCGTCGACGAGCTCGAGGACCCCGTCGCGTGCGAAGAACTCCTCGTGCCAGCCGCGCGGCCACACCGTGTTGGACAGCACTCCGATCCGCAGCCCGTCCTCCGCGCAGCCGCCGGAACAGGTCCGGGACGTCCGGGTCGGTGACCGTGTGCGGCTCCCAGAACTCGCGGTACGCCGTCAGCAGCCCCTCGTCGTGGGTGAGCCCGGCACGCTCGAAGATGTCGGCGAGCGTGGCGCTGCGATGCTCGTCGCGGGAGAGACCCCACACCGTCTCAGCCGCCCTGCGCAACGCCTCCGCGGCATCCGGACCCGCGTCCACGGCGGCGGAGGCGAGTGCCGTCGCCTCCTCGAGGAAGTCGACGGTGTGCCACGGCGTCAAGGTCCCGCCCCAGTCGAAGATGACCGCCTCGACCCCCGGAGCGGCGGGCCGCCCTCGGTCAGCCACCGGGGCCGCCGCGCACCAGGTCGATGACGTGGTCGAGGACGTCGGCGAGCCGCACCTCCACCCGGGTGCCGCTCGCCCGGTCCTTGACCTCGACGACGCCGTCGGCCAGCCCTCGGCCGACCACGAGGATCGTGGGGACCCCGATGAGCTCGGCGTCCTTGAACTTCACCCCCGGCGAGACCTTCGGCCGGTCGTCGAGGAGCACCTCGATCCCCCGCCCGGCGAGCTCGTCGGAGAGCCGCTCGGCGGCCTCCAGGATGGCGGCGTCCTTGCCGGTGGCGACCACGTGGACGTCGGCGGGGGCGACCTCGCGCGGCCACACCAGCCCGGCCTCGTCGTAGGTGTTCTCGGCGATCGCCGCGACCGCGCGGGACGGGCCGACCCCGTAGGAGCCCATCGTGACGGTGACCAGCTTGCCGTTCTCGTCCAGCACACGGAGGTCCAGCGCCTCGGCGTACTTGGTGCCGAGCTGGAAGATGTGGCCGATCTCGATGCCCCGCGCGGCCTCCAGGACCCCGGAGTGGCCGTGCTCCTCGCACCGGGGGCAGCTGTCACCGGGGCGGACCTCGGCCGCCTCGATCGTCCCGTCCGGGGTGAAGTCCCGTCCTGCGACCAGGTCCAGCACGTGGTTGCCGGGCGAGTCGGCGCCGGTGACCCACCGCGTCCCCTCCACCACGCGAGGGTCGACGAGGAACCGGATGCCGGAGGTGCCGGCCTCCCCGAGGGCGCCGGGGCCGATGTACCCCTTGACCAGCGCCGGGTGGGCCGCGAAGTCGGCCTCGGTGAACGGCGTCGGCTCGGCCGGCTCGACCTGTGCGGCGAGCCGCTTCTCGTCGACCTCGCGGTCCCCCGGCACGCCGATCGCGAGCGGCTCCCGGGTGCCGTCGGGGTGACGGAGCATCACCAGCACGTTCTTGAGGGTGTCGGCGGCCGCCCAGGGGCGGTCCGGACGGACGTGGTGCTCGTTGAGGTGGTCCACGAGCGTCTGGATCGTCGGCGTGTCGGGGGTGTCCTCGACGTGGGCGGCGGGTGCGTCGTCGTACGGCTCGGGGTCGGGCACGGGCACCCGGACCGCCTCGACGTTGGCGGCGTAGTCGCAGCGGGCGCACCGGACGTAGGTGTCCTCGCCGACCTCGGCGTTGGCGAGGAACTCCTCGCTCGCCGAGCCGCCCATGGCGCCGGACATCGCCTGCACGATGACGTAGGAGAGGCCGAGCCGGTCGAAGATCCGGATGTACGCCGCGCGGTGGGCGTCGTAGGACGCCTGGAGCCCGGCCTGGTCGACGTCGAAGGAGTAGCTGTCCTTCATCCGGAACTCGCGGCCCCGCAGGAGGCCGGCGCGGGGCCTTGCCTCGTCGCGGTACTTCGTCTGGATCTGGTAGAGCGCCAGCGGCAGGTCCTTGTAGGAGGAGTACAGGTCCTTGACGAGCAGCGTGAACATCTCCTCGTGCGTGGGGCCGAGGAGGTAGTCGCCGCCCCTGCGGTCGTGGAGCCGAAACAGGTTGTCGCCGTACTCGGTCCACCGGTTCGTCGCCTCGTAGGGCTCCCGGGGCAGCAGGGCCGGGAAGTGCACCTCCTGGGCCCCCATCGCGTCCATCTCCTGCCGGACGACGTCCTCGACCCGGCGCAGGACCCGGTAGCCGAGGGGCAGCCAGGAGTAGATGCCCGGTGCGGCCCGACGAATGTAGCCCGCCCGGACGAGCAGCCGGTGGCTCGGCACCTCCGCGTCGGCGGGGTCGTCCCGGAGCGTCCGCAGGAAGAGGGTGGACATCCGCAGGACGGGAGGGGTCCGGCGGCGCTCGGCCAGCACGGAGCCTCGGGAGGTGTCGGTCATGCGCGCAAGGCTATACAGCGGCGTACGGCGCGGACGACGCGGTTTGGGGCTCAGCCCCGGGCGGCTCTGAGGGCGGTGCGCACCAGGGGCAGCTGGAGCGGGAGCCTGGCCAGCGCGACCGCCTTGAACCGGGTGTTGCGGGTCCGCAGGGCGTCCGAGGCCATCTTCACGTTGCCCGGGTAGACGCCGACCAGCAGCGCCGCGCTGGCCCACCCGGCCGGCCGTCGGGTCGCCGGGGCGAGGAGCCCGGCTGCGCAGACCAGCTCGGCCACCCCCGACCAGAGGATCACCTCGTCGTGGCGCGGCACCCAGGCCGGCATCAGCGGCCGGAACACCCTCGGCCTGACCAGGTGGACGGTCCCGGACGTGGCCAGGATCCCGGCCAGGAGGGCGACGTCCACGGGCAGCGCGGTGCGTGACATGGGGCGAACCTATCCGCGCTGCGCCAACCGGCCGGTGGCCGGGGCGCACGGCGCGCTGTCCGACGGAAAGCTCCGTTCGAGCGCCGACGACCGAGCTTCTCGTCGGAGAGCGGGAGATCAGCGTCCGCCGGAGGGCAGGAGGGGTCAGAACATGATCGTCGTGAACCGTGCGGTCTCCCGGAAGCCGGCCCGTTCGTAGGCCCGCCGGGCGGCCGTGTTGTGCGCGTTGACGTAGAGCGCCACGACCGGCGCGATCTGGCGCAGGGCCAGCTCGACGACTGCGGCGACCCCGGCGGTCCCGAGCCCCTGCCCCCGCCGGTCGGGCACGACGTACACGCCCTGCACCTGGCAGGCGTGCGGGGTGGCCGCGGCCACCTCCGCCTTGAAGACCACCCGGCCGTCCTCGACCCGCACGAAGGACCACCCCCGCGAGATCAGCTGGGCCACCCGTGCCCGGTAGAGCGAGGCGCCGCCATGAGCCTCCGGCGAGACGCCGACCTCCTCGGTGTGCATCGCGACCGCGGCCGGGTAGACGAGGTCGATCTGCTCCATCGTGGCGACGGTCACCAGCGGGTCGGGCGCCACCAGCGGTGACCGGTCGATCTCGAGGTGCGGCTGGTCCGGCCTGACCTCTCGTGGCTCAGGCCACTCGCCGCGGAGCAGCTCCCACATCGCGGTCACGTCGTCGGCGCGGCCGAGCAGCGTGGAGCACCGCCGGCCCTGGGCGAGTGCACGCTCGGCGAACTCCGCCAGCGCGGCGTCCGTCGCCATGCGCCGGGATCAGGTTCGCCGCCGAGTGGCAGACCGACAGCAGCCGGTCGTCCTCGTAGTAGCCCCACATCTCGCCGTTGAGCCAGCGCGGCTGCATCTGGGTCGTCCGGGCGCGGTAGTCCGCGATCACGTTGACCACCGGGTCGCGGGCGAGCAGCCCGGTGACCTCGGGCAGGTCGGCCGGGCCGAGCAGGCGGAGACCGTGCTGGGAGCGGAGCACGGGGGCAGCCTACGACCCGGCGCCGCGGTCGTCCCTGCTGTCGCCCGGAGAGCCGGTCGCTCAGCTGACGGAGACGGTCGCCTCGCTGCCCTCCACGGGCTCCATCTCCTCGGCGATCCGCATCGCCTCCTCGATCAGCGTCTCGACGATCCTCGACTCGGGCACGGTCTTGATGACCTCGCCCTTGACGAAGATCTGCCCCTTGCCGTTGCCGGAGGCGACGCCGAGGTCGGCCTCGCGTGCCTCGCCGGGCCCGTTGACGACGCACCCCATGACCGCGACCCGCAGCGGCACCTCGAGCCCCTCGAGCCCGGCGGTGACCTCCTCGGCGAGCTTGTAGACGTCGACCTGCGCCCGTCCGCACGAGGGGCAGGACACGATCTCGAGCCGGCGGGGCCGCAGGTTGAGCGACTCCAGGATCTGGAGCCCGACCTTGACCTCCTCGACCGGCGGCGCGGACAGGGAGACGCGGATCGTGTCCCCGATGCCCTTGGAGAGCAGGGCGCCGAACGCCACCGAGGACTTGATCGTCCCCTGGAACGCCGGCCCGGCCTCGGTGACGCCGAGGTGGAGCGGCCAGTCGCCGGCGTCGGCCAGCATCTCGTAGGCGCGCACCATGACGACCGGGTCGTTGTGCTTGACCGAGATCTTGAAGTCGTGGAAGCCGTGCTCCTCGAAGAGGCTCGCCTCCCACCGCGCGGACTCGACGAGCGCCTCGGGGGTCGCCTTGCCGTACTTCTGGAGCAGCCGTGGGTCGAGCGAGCCCGCGTTGACGCCGATCCGGATGGAGGTGCCGTGGTCCTTGGCGGTGCGCGCGATCTCCTTGACCTGGTCGTCGAACTTCTTGATGTTGCCGGGGTTGACCCGTACGGCGGCGCAGCCGGCCTCGATCGCGGCGTACACGTAGCGGGGCTGGAAGTGGATGTCGGCGATGACCGGGATCTGCGACTTCCGGGCGATGGCCGGAAGCGCGTCGGCGTCGTCCTGGCTGGGGCAGGCGACCCGGACGATGTCGCACCCGGAGGCGGTCAGCTCGGCGATCTGCTGGAGCGTCGCGTTGACGTCCGAGGTCAGCGTGGTGGTCATCGACTGCACCGAGATCGGGGCGTCGCCGCCGACGAGCACCTTCCCGACCTTGATCTGCCGGGTCTTCCGTCGCGGTGCGAGCACCGGCGGCGGGGCGGTGGGCATGCCGAGGTTGACCGAGGTCATTCGTGTCCTTTCATGGCGGTGCGGCCGGGAGGCTCGAAGCCTCGGCCATCCTCCAGGCTAGCCGAGGCTGATCGGCGCGACGATGTCGCCGGCGATGAGCACCACGCCCATGACCAGCAGCGCGCCGGCCATCACGTAGGCGACCGGGAGCAGCTTGCCGACGTCGACGAACCCGGGGTCGGGCCGCCGCATGACCTTCGCGACTCCGCGCCGAGCCCCTTCGTACAGGGCGCCGGCGATGTGGCCGCCGTCGAGCGGGAGCAGCGGGATGAAGTTGAACATGCCCACGAAGAGGTTGAGCCCCGCGAGCAGGGTGACGAGGAAGACCATCCGCTCGACGGCCGGGTTCTTGGTGTCGGAGGTGACCTCTCCGGCGATGCGGCCGGCGCCGACGACGCTCACCGGGCTGTCCAGCGCCCGTTCCTCGATGCCGACGACCGCCTTCGCGACCCCCCAGACCTTGACCGGCAGCTGAGCCAGCGCCTCGACCGTGTCCCGGGTCATCGAGCCCATCTCCCGTGCGGTGAACAGCAGCCCGTGCCGCTCGCGTGCCACGGTGGACTCCACCCCGAGGAACCCCGCCTGCACGTACGCCGTGGCGTCCTCCAGCGAGCGGACCGACTTCACGGTGGTGCTGGTCGTCGTGGACCGGAGCTCGCCGTCCCGGACGTAGCCGATGACCGCGCGGCCGTCCTCGTTGGCCCGGATCTCGTCGACCAGCTCGCGCCAGCCGCCGATCTCCTCGCCGTTGAAGCTGACGAGCTCGTCGCCGGGCAGCAGCCCTGCCTCCGCCGCGGGCGAGCGGGGGTCCGCCGCGGTGCACTCGCGACCCTCCTCCTCGGCGGGGACCACGCACTTGCTCACGACGTTCACCGTGGTGGTCGGCTCGTAGGTGCCGTACAGCCCGAAGACGCCGGCGAAGAGCACGAAGGCGATGGCCAGGTTGACCATCGGCCCCCCGGACATCACGATGACCTTCTTCCACCACGGCAGCTTGTAGAAGAGCCGCGGCTCGTCCTCGGGGCGGACGTGCTCGTACTCCGCCGAGCGGGCGTCCGAGATGAGCTGGGTGAACATGCCGGTGTTGCTGGCCCGGGGCCGCTGCGCCTCGTCGTCCCTGGCCGGCGGCAGCATCCCGACCAGCTTCACGTAGCCACCGAGCGGGATGGACTTGAGGCCGTACTCGGTCTCCCCGCGCCGGGTCGACCACACGGTCCGGCCGAACCCGACGAAGTACTGCGTCACCTTCACGCCGAACTTCTTCGCCGGATAGAGGTGGCCCACCTCGTGCAGCCCGATCGACACGGCGACCCCGACGGCGAAGACGAGGACGCCGAGCAGGTAGAGCAGCGGGGTCATGCGGGCGGGGCTCCTTCGTCTGCTTCGGCGAGCGCGAGCAGGTCACGTGCTCGGGCACGGGCCCAGGCGTCGGCGGTGAGGACGTCGTCCACCGACAGGTCGTGCTCCTCCGAGAATACGTCGGAGTCGCCCAGCACGGCCTCGATCGTGGGCACGATCTCGGTGAAGCGGAGCACGCCTCGCCGGAAGGCGTCGACGCAGACCTCGTTCGCGGCGTTGTAGACCGCCGGGGCCGTGCCGCCCGCCCGGCCGGCCGCCATCGCCAGCCGGACCGCGGGGAACGCGTCGTGGTCGAGCGGGAGGAACTCCCACGTCTCGGCGCGGGTCCAGTCGACCGCCGGCGCGGCGTCGGGGACGCGGTGCGGCCAGGCCATCCCGAGGGCGATCGGGATCATCATCGACGGCGGGCTGGCCTGGACCAGGGTGGAGCCGTCGACGAACTCGACCATCGAGTGGACCACCGACGTCGGGTGCACCACGACCTCGATCCGGTCGAAGTCGATGCCGAACAGCAGGTGCGCCTCGATCACCTCGAGCCCCTTGTTCACCAGGGTGGCGGAGTTGATCGTGACGACCGGCCCCATGTCCCAGGTGGGGTGGTCGAGCGCCTCGGCGGGCGAGACGCCGTGCAGCTCCTCGCGGGTGCGTCCCCGGAACGGCCCGCCGCTCGCGGTCAGCACCAGCCGGCGTACCTCCTCCGGGCTGCCGCCGCGCAGGCACTGGGCCAGCGCGCTGTGCTCGGAGTCGACCGGCACGATCTGACCCGGACCGGCCCGGCCCGTGACGACCGGGCCGCCGATGATCAAGCGACTCCTTGTTCGCCAGGGCGAGCGTGTTCCCGGCGTCGAGCGCGGCGAGGGTGGGCCGGAGGCCGACGGCCCCCGTCATGCCGTTGAGCACGACGTCGCAGGGCCGGCCGGCGGCCTCCACCGAGGCCTCCTCCCCCAGCCCCGAGAACAGCCCCGGGCAGGCCGGCGCGAGCTCCGCCACCTGGGAGGCGAACAGGTCGGGCTGCGTCCCGCCCGCCGTCAGCCCCACGACCCGGAACCGGTCGGGGTTCGCCCGGACCACGTCCAGGGCCTGGGTGCCGATCGACCCCGTGGAGCCGAGGATCACGACGTCGCGGCGTTCGCTCATCAGACCATCGTCCCAGGAGGTTGCGCATTCCGGACACACGAGTGCGCGTGCCGCCCTACGCTGATCCGGCGTGACTTCCGAGAAGGGCAGGACAGGGATGGGCGTATCCGCGATCGGGCAGGGGCTCCGGGCCTCCTCCGTGCGCCATGCGCTCGCCACCGCGCTGGTCTTCCTCGGCCTCTTCTCGTTCTTCTACGGTCCTCCGCTGACCGAGAAGCTGGCGCGCAGCGCCCACGCCGAGTGCAACCGGATGACCGGCACGAACTACCGCACCTACACGCTCGAGTGGCGCACCACGACGTACACCTCGCTCAGCAGACCGCACTGGGTCTGCTACGACCTGCGTCACCCGCGGAGGGCCGGCAAGGACCTCGGCTGGTGGACCGGGGTCTGACCCTCCCGGCCCCTCGCCGTCTAGTCGTCGCGCAGTCCCCAGGGCGAGCCGTACTCGCTCAGCAGCTCGAGGAACGGCACCGCGTCGAACGCCTCCGGGCCGAGCACCCCGGCCCCCTGCCAGGTGCCCCGGGCGAGCAGCTCGAGCGCGACCACCGGGTTGACCGCGGTCTGCCACACCACGCACTGGTGGCCGTACTCCCGCATCGACCACTCGTTGTCGACGACGTGATAGAGGTACGTCGAGCGCGGGCTGCCGTCCTTGCCGGTGCCGGTCACGTGCAGCCCCGCGCAGGTCTTGCCCCGCATCTGCGGACCGATCGTCGCCGGGTCGGGCAGGCAGGCCGCGACGACGTCACGCGGTGACACCTCCACCCCGCCGACCCGGACCTTCTCGGTGCGGTCCAGCCCCAGGGTGTGCAGGGTCTTGAGGACGTCGATGAACGCGGTGCCGAGGCCGTACTTGAACGTCACGCGCCGGCAGTCCACCCAGCGCGGCATGAGGAGGACCTCCTCGTGCTCGACGTTGACGCACTCAACCGGGCCGATCCCGTCCGGGAACTCGAAGACCTCCGGCTCGCTGAACGGCGGGGTGGTGAACCAGCCGCGTTCCTTCTCCCACACCACGGGTGGGTTGAGGCACTCCTCGATCGTGGTCCAGATCGAGAAGCTCGGAGCGAAGAGCTCGTTGCCGTCCTCGTCGAGGACCACCAGGTTGGCGCCGTCACGCGTGCCGAGCTCGTCGATCTCGGAGAACAGGTGGTCGGCCGCGTAGCGGGCGAAGACGTCGGAGAGCCCCGGCTCGACCCCGATCCCGACCAGGGCGAGCCGTCCCGCCGCCTCCCACTCCTCGGCCCGGGCGAACTGCTCGTCGCCCAGCTTCACCCCCACCTGGGAGTACGGCGCGCTCGGGTGCGGCTTGGAGAGGCTCATCGCCATGTCCAGGTAGTGCGCCCCTCCCGCCGCGGCGCCCTCGAAGATCGGCATGACGAACCGCGGGTCGACCGCGTTCATCACGTGCGTGATCGCATGCTGCTCCACCAGCGCCTGCACCGAGGCGGCGTCGGAGGCGTCGACCTGCGCACCGGAGAACCGGGAGTCGGCAGCAGCCGCCTTCTCCGCCCGCGTCTGGTCGTAGTCGGCGATGACGACGGCCTCGTAGAAGTCGCGTCGGGCGGCGATCGCGGCGAACGCGCCGCCGACGCCGCCGGCGCCGACCAGCAGGATGCGCACGGGTCACTCCCCCATGTAGGACATGACGTGCTTGATGCGGGTGTAGTCCTCCATGCCGTACATCGACAGGTCCTTGCCGTAGCCGGAGTGCTTGAAGCCGCCGTGCGGCATCTCGGCGACGAACGGGATGTGGGTGTTGACCCAGACCACGCCGAAGTTGAGCCGCTTGGACATCCGCAGTGCCCGTCCGTGGTCCTTGGTGAAGACCGAGGAGGACAGTCCGTACTTCACGCCGTTGGCCCACCGCAGCGCCTCGGCCTCGTCGCTGAACTTCTGCACGGTGATGACCGGCCCGAAGATCTCCTCCTGGATCTGCTCGTCGTCCTGCCGGAGTCCGGAGACGACGGTCGGCTCGTAGAAGTAGCCCTCCTCGCCCTGGCGTCGGCCGCCGGTGTGGAGCTCCGCGTGGTCGGGCAGCCGGTCCACCATCCCCGAGACCCGCTGCAGCTGGTCGGCGTTGTTGAGCGCGCCGTACAGCACGTCCTCGTCGGGCTTGCCCGTCTTGGTGTTCCGGGCGGCCTCGGTGAGGGCGGCGACGAACTCGTCGTGGATCCCCGGGGCGGCCAGCACCCTGGTCGCCGCGGTGCAGTCCTGGCCGGCGTTGAAGTAGCCGCCGACCGAGATCGCCTCGACGGCGGCCTCGAGGTCGGCGTCGTCGAAGACGACGACCGGCGCCTTGCCACCGAGCTCGAGGTGCACCCGCTTCACCTGGCTGGCGGCAGACCCGGCCACCTCCATGCCGGCGCGCACCGAGCCGGTGATCGCCACCATCTCGGGGATGGGGTGCTCGACGAGCATCCGTCCGGTGTCCCGGTCGCCGCAGACGACGTTGAAGACGCCTGGAGGCAGGAACTCCTGCGCCAGCTCGGCGAAGAGGGTCGTCGAGGCGGGCGTCGTGTCGGACGGCTTGAGGACCACGGCGTTGCCGGCCGCGAGCGCCGGGCCGATCTTCCAGACCATCATCATCAGCGGGTAGTTCCACGGGGTGACCTGACCCACCACGCCGATCGGCTCCCGCCGGACGACCGAGTTGTAGTCGGTCATGTACTCCCCCGACGAGCGTCCCTCCAGCACCCGGGCGGCGCCGGCGAAGAACCGGAGCTGGTCCACACAGGGGGGCAGCTCCTCGGTCTCGGTCAGCGCGATCGGCTTGCCGGTGTTCTCGCACTCGACCTTGACGAACTCCGCGCTGCGCTCCTCGAGGGCGTCCGCGATCTTGAGCAGTGCCCTCTGCCGCTCGGCGGGAGTCGTCTCGCCCCACGTCTCGAACGCGCTCCGGGCCGCTTGGTAGGCCCGGTCGACGTCCTCCGCCCCGGAGGCGGGGGCCGTCGCATACACCTGTCCGGTCGCCGGGTTGACGACGTCGTACGTCTCGCCCGACTCGGAGTCGACGAGCTTCCCGTTCACCACGTTGCGGAATGTCTGAGTCATGGCGGGAGCCTAGCCAGACCGGAACCCTCTTGGGTAGCCATCCGGCGACGGAATCCGTCGTGTTCTCTCCTCAGCACGGGTGAGGAAGCCGCGCACAGCGGCGACGTACGACGGATTCGCTTGCATCGGCGCTCGCCGCAGGTCAAGATGTGCTCATGGAAGCCGATCGCCACGAGCGCCTGCAGCGCGCCGCCCGGGACCACCTCTGGATGCACTTCACCCGGATGTCCGCCTACGACGAGGCCGACGTCCCGATCATCACCCGAGGTGAGGGCGCCTACATCTACGACGCCACCGGCAAGCGCTACCTCGACGGTCTCGCCGGGCTCTTCGTGACCCAGGTCGGCCACGGACGGCAGCGCCTCGCGGACGTCGCGGCGAAGCAGGCTTCCGAGCTCGCCTTCCACCCGCTCTGGTCCTATGCGCACCCGAGCGCGATCGAGCTCGCCGAGCGGGTCGCCGGCTACGCGCCGGGCGACCTCAACCGGGTCTTCTTCACCACCGGCGGCGGCGAGGCCGTCGAGTCGGCGTGGAAGCTGGCCAAGCACTACTTCAAGCTGACCGGCCGGCCGCACAAGCACAAGGTGATCAGCAGGGCGATCGCCTACCACGGCACCCCGCAGGGCGCGTTGTCGATCACCGGCATCCCCGCGATGAAGGCTCCCTTCGAGCCGCTGGTCCCCTCGACGTTCCGGGTGCCGAACACGAACTTCTACCGCGCGCCCCAGCACGGCGACGACCTGGAGGCGTTCGGCCGGTGGTCGGCGGACCGGATCGCCGAGGCGATCGAGTTCGAGGGACCCGACACGGTCGCGGCGGTCTTCCTGGAGCCCGTGCAGAACTCCGGCGGCTGCTTCCCGCCGCCGCCCGGCTACTTCCAGCGCGTGCGGGAGATCTGCGACGAGTACGACGTGCTGCTCGTCTCCGACGAGGTGATCTGCGCCTTCGGCCGGCTCGGCCACATGTTCGGCGCGGACCGGTACGGCTACCAGCCCGACATCATCACGGTCGCGAAGGGGCTCACGTCCGGCTACTCCCCCCTCGGCGCGATGATCGCCTCCGACCGGCTCATGGAGCCGTTCCTGAAGGGGAACAACACCTTCCTCCACGGCTACACCTTCGGCGGCCACCCGGTCTCGACGGCGGTCGCCATGGAGAACCTCGACATCTTCGAGGAGGAGGGGATCAACCAGAACGTCCTCGACAACGAGGGCGCGTTCCGCTCGACGCTGGAGAAGCTGAACGACCTCCCGATCGTCGGCGACGTCCGCGGCGACGGGTACTTCTACGGCATCGAGCTGGTCAAGGACAAGGCGACCAAGGAGACGTTCGACGACGACGAGTCCGAGCGGCTGCTGCGCGGCTTCCTCTCGCGGGCGCTGTTCGACGCCGGGCTCTACTGCCGCGCCGACGACCGCGGCGACCCGGTCATCCAGCTCGCGCCCCCGCTGGTCTGCGACCAGTCGCACTTCGACGAGATGGAGGAGATCCTCCGCAAGGTCCTCACCGAGGCGGCCAACCTGCTCTGACGGTTTCCCACGGGATGCCGGCGTCCTGGTGCTCCCCACGGGCCACGGCTCGTGGGGAGCACCAGTTTTCCATTGGAAGTGGCGCGGGACCGCGGGGCCTCAGGCGACCGGGCGCTCGCGCATGCGGCGGAAGATGCTGCCTCCGACGACGAGTCCGAGAGCCAGCAGGAACATGATCGTGCCGATCACGTTGATCTGCATCGGGATCCCGCGCTGGGCGGCTCCCCAGACGAACATCGGGAACGTCACCGTCTGGCCCGAGTTCAGGTTGGTGATGATGAAGTCGTCGAACGAGAGGGCGAAGCTGAGCAGGGCGGCGGAGACGATGCCGGGGATCACCAGCGGGAAGGTCACCCGCCAGAACGTCTGCCACTCGTTGGCGTAGAGGTCCGCGGCGGCCTGCTCGAGCCGCGGGTCCAGGCCGGCGAGCCTTGCCTTCACCGTGATGACGACGAACGACAGGCAGAACATCACATGGGCCAGGAAGATCGTCCAGAAGCCGAGCTGGCCGGCGAAGCCCGCGTTGACGAAGAGCGCCAGCAGCGACGAGCCGAGGACGATCTCCGGCGACGCCATCGGCAGGAAGATCAGCAGGTTGGCGCTGTTCCGCCCGCGGAAGTGGTGTCGCACCATGGCGAACGCCATGAGCGTGCCGAGCAGGGTGGCGAGCCCGGTGGCCAGCAGGCCGATCTTGATGCTGTTCCCGACCGACGAGCAGAGCTGGTAGGGGTCGCAGATCGACGTCCAGTTCGCCAGCGTGAAGCCGTCGAAGTCGTAGCCCAGCCGGCCGACCGGGTCGTTGAACGACATGAGCACCACGACGAAGATCGGCGTGAACATGTAGAGCAGCACCAGCAGGGCGAAGAGCAGCACCGCGTGCCGCCCGACCCAGTCGCGCAGGGTGGTCATGCGGGGCTCCC
Organism: uncultured Actinomycetota bacterium; assembly: GCA_963754155.1. Lineage (GTDB taxonomy): Bacteria > Actinomycetota > Actinomycetes > Propionibacteriales > Nocardioidaceae > Marmoricola_A. Next base: position 224,713 of record CAVWEU010000003.1, read on the forward strand.
GCGGTGGTGTGAGCGCAGCGAGCAGCAGCGTGGGGTGTTCATACGAGCTCCTCGGTCCCGGCCCGGCGGACGTAGAACAGCACCATCGCGATGATCGCGATCATCAGGGTCACCGACAGCGCTGCGGCGGTCGGCAGGAGATTCGCCCGGAACAGGTCCTGGATGTCGTTGCCGATCATCCGCGTCGTCGGGTTGCCCAGCAGCTCGGCGTTGATGTAGTCGCCCGAAGCCGGGATGAAGGTCAGCAGCGTCCCGGCCACGAGCCCCGGGAGCGCCAGCGGGACCGTCACCAGGCGGAACGTCGTGAACGGCGAGGCGTAGAGGTCGTTGCCCGCCTCGAGCAGCCGGGGGTCGATCTTCTCCAGGCTCGCGTAGAGCGGCAGCACCATGAACGGCAGGAAGTTGTAGGTCAGGCCGGTGATCACGGCGAACGGGGTCGCGAGGAGCCGTACGCCGTCCAGCCCGGGCAGCAGGTTGACCATGTCGACGATGAAGCCGTTGTCCCCGAGCAGCAGCTTCCAGGACAGCGTGCGGACCAGGAAGCTGGTGAAGAACGGCGCGATGACCGCCACCAGCATCAGGTTGCGCCACCGCCCGGCCTTGAAGGCGATCGCGTAGGCCAGCGGGAACCCGAGCACCACGCAGGCCACGGTCGCGATGAACGCGTAGACGAAGGAGCGCAGGAAGGTCGGGCCGTACTCCTGCATCGCGTCGGCGTAGTTCTGCCACGCCCACGTCATGCGGTAGCCCTCCATGAGCGATCCCGCGGGGTCGTACAGGCTGCTGGCCATCAGGGTGATCGTGGGTACGACGAAGAACAGCAGGAGCCAGATGCTCCCGGGGATCATCAGCAGGTAGCCGGCGAGCCCTCCGCGCTGCGGGCGGTCGTCGTCGTCTGCCGCCACCGTGCCGGGGGTGGGCGCATGTCCGACAGCTGTCATCGCGACCTCACTCGTCGTCGTCGAGCTCGGCGCCGGCGAACGCGTCCTGGCTGGCGTCGAGGAGGAACGTGTGCTCGGGCATCCAGGTCACCTCCGCCTGCTCACCGGCGCGGAACGACGTCCGGTCACCGGTGTTCTGCTCGAAGACCATCAGCTCCTGGCCCCAGGGCATCCGGACGAGGTACTGCGTGCTGACCCCGACGAAGCTGACGTCGGTCACGACCCCGCCGGCGAGCTGGTTGGCTCCGTCGCGCCCGACCTCGTCGGGACGCCGCAGCACCACCTTCTCGGGACGCACCCCCACCCAGACGTTGCCGTCGACGTCGCCCGAGCTGACCTTGGTGGCGTGCACCTCGGCGTCGTGCACCTTGGTGGTGTACTCGTCGCCGTCGCGGCTCGCCACCACGCCCGGGATGAGGTTCGACTGGCCGAGGAAGTTCGCGACGAAGGTCGTGCTGGGGTGTGCGTAGAGCTCGCCCGGTTCCCCGAGCTGCTCGATCTTCCCGGCGCTCATCACCGCGATCGTGTCGGCCATCGTCATGGCCTCCTCCTGGTCGTGCGTCACGTGCACGAAGGTGATCCCGACCTCGGTCTGGATGCGCTTGAGCTCGATCTGCATGGACCGGCGCAGCTTGAGGTCGAGAGCGCCGAGCGGCTCGTCGAGCAGCAGCACCTGCGGCCGGTTGATGAGCGCTCGCGCGAGGGCGACGCGCTGCTGCTGCCCGCCGGAGAGCTGCGCCGGTCGCCGGTGCGCGTAGTCCTGCAGCTGCACGAGCTCCAGCATCTCGCCGACCTTGGTCTTCACGTCCGGGCTCTTGGTGCGGCGGAGCCCGAAGGCGACGTTCTCGAAGATCGTCAGGTGCGGGAACAGCGCGTAGCTCTGGAAGACGGTGTTGACCGGACGCTTGTAGGGCTTCGACCCGGTGATGTCCTCCTCGCCGAGGAGGATCCGCCCTCGCGTGGGATGCTCCAGCCCGGCGACCATCCGGAGCGTGGTGGTCTTGCCGCAGCCGGAGGCACCGAGCAGCGCGAAGAACGACCCCTCGGGGACCGTCAGCGTCAGGTCGTCGACGGCCGTGAAGTCACCGAACCGCTTGGTGACTCCCTGGATCTGCAGGTCGCCCCCGGTCATCAGCCGATCGCCTGGGAGAAGTCCCGGTCATAGGTCTTGGCCTTCGCCTCCGGAACCGCCATGAAGGAGAACGTCTGGGACATGAGCTCCTCGTCGGGGAAGATGAGCGGCGCGTCGACCAGGCTCGGGTCCACCTTCTCCATCGCTTCGCGGGCACCCTCCACCGGCGAGACGTAGTTGACCCAGGCAGCCAGCTTCGCCGCCACCATCGGGTCGTAGTAGTAGTTCATGAGCGCCTCGGCGTTCGCCTTGTGCTCGGCCTTGTTCGGCACCAGCATGTTGTCGGACCAGATCGAGATCCCCTCCTCGGGGACGACCCACTTGATGTCGGGGTTGTCGTACTGCATCGCGATGACGTCGCCCGACCACGCCTCGCAGGCGACGATGTCGCCCTTGTTGAGGTCGTCGACGTAGTCGTTGCCGGTGAAGCGGCGAACCTGACCGGAGGCGACGACCTCCTCGAGCCGGGTGATCGCCTGGCCCCACTCGTCGTCGGTGAACTGCACCGGGTCGGCGCCGACCACCTTGAGCATGAACCCCATCGTGTCGCGCATCTCGCGGAGCATCGAGATCTTCCCCTTCAGCTCCGGCTTCGTCAGCAGCTCCTCGAAGCTGCCGACCTCGCCGGTGTACTTCGCGTTGTAGGCGATGCCGGTGAAGCCGGTCTGCCAGGGCACGCTGTAGTCGCGGTTCGGGTCCCAGTCGGGGCTCTGCAGGTTCGCCACCAGGTTCGCGTCGACGTTCGGGATGTTGGCGTGGTCGAGCTTCTGCAGCCATCCGAGCTCGACCATGCGGGCGGCCATCCAGTCGGTGAGCACGATGATGTCGCGGTTGATCGGCTGGCAGTCGCCGAGCTGGTTCTGCACCTTGGCGAAGAACTCGTTGTTGTCGTTGACGTCGGTGTTGTAGGTGACGTCGATGCCGGTCTTCTTCTCGAAGGCCTCGAGCGTCGGCATCCGCTTGCCCTTGACGTCGATGTACTCCGGCCAGTTGGAGAAGAACACCTTCGTCTCGGAGTCGGACACGTCCGTGCTCTGGCAGGTGTCGGCGGACTGGCCCTGGCCCTCGGTGCCGCAGGCGGTGAGGAGCGTGGGTACGCCGAGCCCGAGACCGGCCACCGCCGAACCCCGGAGGAACGAGCGCCGACCGAGCTCCGGCAGGGCGGCGGTCGCGGGAAGCGACGGACGGACGAGACGGCGTCGGGACATGAAGACATCCTCCTGGGGTTCCGGCGTACTGCGTCGGATCTTGTCACGCGACCCCAGCGACGACAAGCGAATCAGTGGTCAAGTTTCGGTAACCCTACGGAATCATGCGAAAACTGGGCCCATGACCTTTGACGACGACGGTGGCTGCTGCCAGGATCAGGCCGTGACCAAACCAGCCCACCGCGGGGAGCGGGTCAAGCCGGCGCTCGACGACGTCTCCAAGGCGATCATCGAGCAGCTCCAACAGGAAGGTCGCCGCTCCTACGCCGCGATCGGGAAGGTCGTCGGGCTGTCGGAGGCCGCGGTCAGGCAGCGGGTGCAGCGGCTCGTGGACAACGGCGTGATGCAGGTGGTCGCCGTCACCGACCCGCTCGAGCTCGGCTTCAACCGCCAGGCGATGATCGGCGTCCGCGCGACCGGTGACCTCGAGCCGGTCGCGGAGGCCCTCGCCGCCATGGACGAGGTCGACTACGTCGTCGTGGTGGCCGGCTCCTTCGACCTGCTGGTCGAGGTCGTGGCCGAGAGCGACGAGCACCTCCTCACGATCGTGTCCAAGCGGATCCGGGCGATTCCGCAGGTGCTGAGCACCGAGACGTTCGTCTACCTCAAGCTGCGCAAGCAGACCTACTCGTGGGGCGTCCGCTGAGCGACCGCGGCGACCGCGGCGACCGCGGCGATCAGGGCGGGCGCTCGCTCTGGCTCGGCGCCTCCGAGGGCGAGGAGCCGGCTCGTCCGGCGCTCGCCGGCAGCACCGACTGCGACGTGGCGGTCGTCGGCGCCGGGTTCACGGGGCTCTGGACGGCGTACTACCTGCTGCGCGAGGACCCCTCCCTGCGGGTCCGCGTGCTGGAGGCCGAGACGGTGGGGTTCGGTGCCTCCGGACGCAACGGCGGCTGGTGCTCGGCGCTCTTCCCGAAGTCGGCCGACCGGCTGGCCCGGCTGCCCGGCGCCGACCGGAGCGCCGCCACGGCCCTGCACCGGGCCATGCGCGAGACGGTCGACGAGGTGGGGAGGGTCGCTGCCACGGAGGGCATCGACGCCCACTTCGAGAAGGGCGGCACGGTCACGCGTCGCCCGCACCCCGGTCCAGCTCCAGCGCGCCGTCGCCGAGGTCGCCCACGCGCGGTCGTGGGGCCGCGGCGAGGACGAGCTCCGGTTCCTGGGCCCTGCGGAGACGCAGTCCCTGGTCGGAGCGAGCCGTGCTCTCGGGGCGACGTACACCCCCGACTGCGCCGCCCTGCATCCCGGACGGCTGGTGCGCGGTCTCGCCCGCGCGGTCGAGCGGCGGGGCGGGATCGTCCACGAAGGCACCCCCGCCATCACCATCCGTCCCGGCGTCGTCGACACGCCGGGCGGCACGGTGCGGGCGGAGCACGTGGTCCGGGCCACCGAGGCCTACACGGCTCGGCTTCCCGGTCACCGGCGCACGGTGGCGCCGGTCTACTCGCTCGTCGTCGCGACCGAGCCGCTCCCCGACCACGTCTGGGACGAGATCGGCCTCGCCGGGCGGCCGACCTTCAGCGAGCACCGGCACCTCGTCGTCTACGGCCAGCGCACGAGGGACGGCCGCCTGGTCTTCGGCGGCCGTGGGGCGCCGTACCACTTCGGCTCCTCGGTCTCCCCTGCGCACGACCGCGACGAGAGGGTCTTCGAACACCTGCGGGCGACCCTGCGCGACCTCTTCCCGGTGCTCGGCGACGCCCGCGCCGACGTCCGGTTCACCCATGCCTGGGGCGGCCCGCTGGGGATCCCCCGCGACTGGTGCGCCGGCGTCGGGGTCGACCGCGGCACCGGCCTCGCCTGGGCCGGCGGCTACGTCGGGGACGGCGTGAGCACGGCGAACCTGGCCGGTCGCACCCTCCGGGACCTCCTGCTCCGACGACGGACCGAGCTGACCGCGCTGCCCTGGGTCCAGCACCGGTCACGACGGTGGGAGCCGGAGCCGCTGCGGTGGCTCGGCGTCAACGCCGGGCTCCGCGCCATGTCGCTCGCCGAGACGGAGGAGCGGCTCACCGGCAGGCCGAGCAGGATCGCCGCGGCGATGGCCCCGCTGCTCGGGCACTGAGCCGCGGCCTCAGCCGGAGCGCAACGCGGGCCGGAGCCGGTCGAGGACCCCGGGGTCCTCGATGGTGGACGGCGGCACCGCCTCCTTGCCGTCGGCGATCTCGCGCATCGTCTTGCGCAGGATCTTCCCCGACCGGGTCTTCGGCAGCGCGTCGACGACGGTGACCTCACGGAACGCCGCGACCGGGCCGATCTCGTCGCGGACCTTGGCCACGAGCGCGGTGCGGAGCTCGTCGTGGTCGGCGTCCGCCCCGGCCTTGAGCACGACGAAGCCGCGCGGCACCTGACCCTTCATCGGGTCGGCCACACCGATCACCGCACACTCCGCGACCGCCGGGTGCGCTGCGAGCACCGCCTCCATCGCTCCCGTGGAGAGCCGGTGGCCGGCGACGTTGATGATGTCGTCGGTGCGTCCCATGACGAAGAGGTAGCCGTCCTCGTCGACGAACCCGCCGTCGCCGGAGACGTAGAAGCCGTCGTAGGTCGACAGGTAGGAGGTGACGAACCGCTCGTCGTCGCCCCACAGCGTGGGCAGCGTCCCCGGCGGCAGCGGGAGCCGGATGCAGATCGCTCCCTCCTCACCCGGTCCCACCCGGTCGCCGGCCGGGTCGAGCACCTGCACGTCGTACCCCGGCACCGGCACCGTCGGCGACCCGGCCTTGATCGGCATCGGCTCCAGCCCTCGCAGGTTCGACGCGATCGGCCATCCCGTCTCGGTCTGCCACCAGTTGTCGACCACCGGAACGCCGAGCGTCCGCGAGGCCCACTCGTGGGTGCCCGGGTCCAGCCGCTCCCCCGCGAGGAAGAGCGTGCGCAGCGACGTGAGGTCGTGCGCGGCGAGGAGCGAGCCGTCGGGGTCCTCCTTCTTGATCGCCCGGATCGCCGTCGGGGCGGTGAAGAGGGCCTCGACGCGGTGCTCCGCGACCACGCGCCAGAAGGCGCCGGCGTCGGGCGTGCCGACCGGCTTCCCCTCGTACAGCACGGTGGTGGCCCCGCAGATCAGCGGCGCGTAGACGATGTAGGAGTGGCCGACGACCCAGCCGACGTCGGAGGCCGCCCACCAGACCTGCCCGGGGTGGATGTCGTAGACGTTCGGCAGCGACCACGCCATCGCGACCGCGTGGCCGCCGTTGTCGCGGACGATCCCCTTCGGCTTCCCGGTCGTGCCCGAGGTGTAGAGCACGTAGAGGGGGTCGGTCGCCGCGACCGGCACGCACCCGGCCGGGTCGAACGCGCCCGCCTTCATCGCCGCGTCCCAGTCCAGGTCCCGTCCCTCGGTCATCGGGGCGGCTGCCTGCGGCCGCTGCTTGACCACGACGGCGGCGGGCTGGTGCGAGGCGAGCTCGAGCGCCCGGTCGAGGAGCGGCTTGTACTCGACCACCCGGGACGGCTCGACGCCGCAGGAGGCCGCGACGACCACCGTGGGACGCGAGTCGTCGATGCGGATCGCCAGCTCGTTCGCGGCGAACCCGCCGAAGACCACCGAGTGCACCGCTCCGAGCCGGGCGCAGGCGAGCATCGCCACGACCGCCTCCGGGACCATCGGCATGTAGATGACGACCCGGTCGCCCTTCTCGACGCCGAGCGAGCGCAGGACCCCGGCGAAGGCCGCGACCTGCTCGAGGAGGACGGCGTAGGTCAGCGTGGTCGAGGTCCCGGTGACCGGGCTGTCGTAGACGAGCGCCGGCTGGTCGGCGCGGCCGTTGACGACGTGGCGGTCGAGCGCGTTGTAGCAGGTGTTGAGCGTCGCGTCGGGGAACCAGCGGTAGAACGGCGGGTGGCTGTCGTCGAGGACCTGCCGGGGCCGCGCGATCCAGTCGACCAGCCCCGCCTGCTCGCCCCAGAAGCCCGCCGGGTCGTCGATGCTGCGCTGGAACGCCTCCGAGTAGCTCATGGCCCCCATCCTGTCCCTCAGACCAAGCCGTTGTCCGCCGTGCGGTCGGGCTTGTCGGTGTCGTCGAGCCACGCGGCGAAGAACCCGTCGAGCTGCTCGCCGCTCACCGTCTCGGCGAGCACGCGGAACGCGGTGCCGGTGCCGTGGCCCTCCCGCCGCTCCTCGACCCAACGACGCAGCAGCGCCGCGTGCTCGTCCGGCCCGATCCGGTTGCGGAGCGCTGCCATCATCATGGCGCCCCGCTGGTAGACCGCCTCGCTCCACATCCGGGCAGGGCCGGGGTCGCTCAGCCGGAGCTGCCAGAACGACGACGACGATCCCCGGTCGGCGTAGGAGCGCTCGAGCTGCGCAGCCACGGTCGCGCCCCCGTGCTCCTCGGCGTACAGCCACTCGGCGTAGGTGGCGAACCCCTCGTTCAGCCACAGGTCCCGCCAGCGCCGCACCGACACGTCGTTGCCGAACCACTGGTGCGCCTGCTCGTGGACCACCAAGGAGACGTTGCCGCGGCTGGGCCCTCCGACGTAGGGGTACACCGGCCGCGACTGGGTCTCGAGCGCGAAGTCGAGGGCGTGGATCCCGGAGACCACTCCGCCGACGGAGACGTAGGGGTAGGCGCCGAAGTGGCCCTCCAGCCACGCGACGATCCGGGGAGTCTCGTCCAGGAGGTCGAACGACTCCTCGCGCGCGGCGGCGCCGAGCCGCTTCGACACCGCGTGGACGTACGGACGTCCGTCCGCCTCGCCCTGCCGCAGCACCAGGTCCCCGGCGAGGAAGAACGCCAGGTAGGTGACCATCGGGTCGGTCATCCTCCACCGCCAGGTCGTCCAGCCGTCGCGGGTCGACCGCGAGACCAGCTCGCCGTTGCTGACCGCCTCCCGGCCCTGTGGGACCCGCACCGAGATCGCGTAGGTCGCCTTGTCGGTCGGCGTCTCGTTGGCGGGGAACCACCAGGGACCGATCTGCGGCTCCCCCAGCGCCAGCCCCTCGCCCCGCACGTGGAGGAACGGCGACAGGCCGGCGGCGCGCGTCGAGGCCGGTCGGCCGTGGTACTTCACGACGACGCGGAACTCGGCGCCCTTCGCCAGCGGTCGGGAGGGTACGACGCGCAGCTCGTGGGAATCCGGCTTGGAGATCCTCGCCCTGGCTCCGTCCACCCGCACCGAGTCGGCGGCCAGGGCGAGGTCGAGGTGGAACCGGGACAGCTCCTTGCGCGCCACCGCCGTGACGACGGTGCGTCCGGTCAGCCGGTCGGGACCGGGACGGTACGTCGTGGCGATCCGGTAGTGCTGCACGTCGTACCCCCCGTTCCCGTCGAGCGGGAAGTACGGGTCGCGCCCGGTCATGGAGCCGCTCGACGGCGCGCGGGGGACAGGCGCGGCGTCGGTCTGCTCGGTCGCCGTGCCCGTGGCGGGAACGGCGGCCAGGAGCACGCCGACGAGGCCGGCGACCGCAGGCGCGGCGAAGGTACGCAGGGGGTTCATGGGTCTCCGTGCCGAAAAGCTGTTGCGAGGGGTCGACTGATCCGCGACGCTACCCGGAGCGGCGCCTGGGCCGCAGCAGAAGGAAGGAGCCGACGCCATGACCGTTCTCGACGTGCGCCCGTCCTCCTCCCTCACTCTTCTCCGGAGCTGCTGCTGTGAGCACCACCCCCTCGTTCGCCCCGTCCACCTCTGACGCACCGACCCGTTTCAGCCTCGACTACTCCCGCACCGACGACCTCGACGACGGTCAGCGCTGGAGCACCTACTGGGACGTCGAGCGGCTCTGCCGCGGCCCCGAGCCCGCTCCTGCGTGGGTCGTCACCGAGCGGGCCGCGGTCGACACCGACCTCGGTGTCCTCAAGACCGGCAAGGAGGCCGACGTCTCCCTGCTCCGCCGGGCCGTGCCCGGCACCGAGCGGCGTCGTCGGCGTCGTCGGCGTCGTCATGGCCGCCAAGCGCTACCGCGACGAGGAGCACCGCTCCTTCCACAGAAGCACGGCGTACACGGAGGGTCGCCGGGTCCGCAACACCCGCGACGCCCGCGCGCTGGCGAAGAGGACGCGGCACGGCAGGTCGGTCGCCGCCGGGCAGTGGGCCTGGGCGGAGTGGGAGGCGCTCAAGCGGTTCTGGGCAGCCGGCGTACCCGTGCCCTACCCGGTCCAGCTCGACGGCACCGAGCTGCTGATGGAGCTGATCACCGTCGACGGCGAGGCGGCACCCCGGCTGGCGGCCACCCGTCCGGACCCGCCGCTGCTCGAGTCCTACTTCGCGCAGCTCCGGGACGCCCTCGGCGCGCTCGCCCGGGACGGGGTCGCGCACGGCGACCTGTCGCCCTACAACATCCTCGCCGCGGGCGAGCGGCTGGTGGTGATCGACCTGCCGCAGGTCGTCGACCTCGTGGCGAACCCGGCCGGGGCGGAGTTCCTGCTCCGCGACTGCCACAACGTCTGCACCTGGTTCCGCAGGAGGGGGCTCGACGTCGACGAGCACGAGCTGTTCGGCGAGGTGATCGCGCAGGCCTACTGAGACGGCTGGCACGCTGGAGCCCATGACCCCAGCGCGCCGTGCTCCCGGCCTGCCGATCGAGGTGGACACCCTGGCCGAGCTCGACCGGCTGCTGGCCGCGGGAAGCAGGTCGATGCGCGGCTGGCGGCTCCAGGACCTCGACCTGACCGGGCGGTCGACGCAGCTGCGCCGCCTGGTCCCCGCCGGCGCCCTCCTCCTCGGCTGCGACCTGCTCGCCGACGACGAGGAGTGGCTCCGGGCCGGTGGCGCGCTGGTCTTCCCTGACGTCCCCGACGTCCCCTTCGACGCCTACCGCGGCGCGCTCTACACCGCCGAGGAGCTGTACGACGGGCTCGACTGCGGCTACGACGTGACCCCGGACGCCCGGATCTACGCCTGGTCCCGGGGCCCCGCCCGCCACGACCTCGCCGCCACGCTGGCGCAGAGCCTCCACGACCACGCCGTCGACGACGCCCTCGCCGAGCTGCTCGAGGGACGCACCGGGGTCGTCGGCGTCATGGGCGGCCACGCGATGGCGCGCGGCACCGGCGAGTACGCCGCGGCGGCGTACCTCGGCCACGCGCTGGCCGGAGGCGGACTGGTCGTGAGCACCGGCGGCGGACCGGGCGCGATGGAGGCGGCGAACCTCGGCGCTCGGGCGGCGGCGGTCGACCGGGCCGCCCTCGACGAGGCGCTCGCGCGGCTGGCGGCCGCACCGTCGTACGCCCCCTCGGTCGCGGAGTGGGCCGCACCGGCGTTCGAGGTGCGCTCCACCCTCGGGGAGCCGGCGGTGCCCACGCTCGGCATCCCCACCTGGTTCTACGGCCACGAGCCGCCGAACCCGTTCCCCACCCACGTCGCGAAGTACTTCCGCAACGCCTTGCGGGAGGACACCCTGCTGCACGTCTGCACCGGCGGCATCGTGTTCCTGCCCGGCGCCGCCGGCACCGTCCAGGAGATCTTCCAGGACGCCTGCGAGAACTACTACGCGGAGCCTGCCGACCGGACCCCGATGGTGCTGGTCGGCGAGGAGTACTGGACCCGGACGTTCCCCGCCTGGCCGCTGCTCGCCGCGCTGGCCGGGGCGAAGCGGTTCGCCGGCGAGGTCTTTCTCGTCGACACCTGGTCGGAGGCCGCAGCCGTGCTCCTCCGGTGAGTCACGCGTCGGCGGCCGCCAGCTGCCCGCAGGCGCCGTCGATCTCCCGCCCCCGGGTGTCGCGCACCGTGGTGGGCACCCCCTTCGCCTCGAGCCGCCGGACGAACTCGCGCTCGTCCTCGCGACGGCTCGCCGTCCACTTCGACCCAGGCGTCGGGTTGAGCGGGATCAGGTTGACGTGCACCCAGCCCCAGTCGCCGTACGACGTCAGCACGTCGCCGAGGAGGTCGGCACGCCACGCCTGGTCGTTGATGTCGCGGATCAGGGCGTACTCGATCGAGACCCGGCGCTTCGTCCGCTGGGCGTACCGCCAGGCCGCCTCGACGGCCTCGCGCACCTTCCAACGGGTGTTGATCGGCACCAGCTCGTCGCGGAGCTCGTCGTCGGGGGCGTGCAGCGACAGCGCCAGCGTGACCGGGATCCCCTCCTCGGTCAGCTGGTCGATGCGCGGGACCAGCCCGACGGTGGAGACCGTGATGCCGCGAGCGGACATGCCGAGCCCGTCGGGGCTCTTGTCGGTGAGCCGGCGTACAGCGCCGATCACCGCCTTGTAGTTGGCCATCGGCTCGCCCATGCCCATGAAGACGACGTTGGAGACGCGACCAGGGCCACCGGGGACCTCGCCCCGGTGCAGCGCCCGGGCTCCGGCGACGACCTGCTCGACGATCTCGGCGGTCGTCATGTTGCGCTGGAGCCCGCCCTGGCCGGTGGCGCAGAACGGGCAGGCCATCCCGCAGCCGGCCTGGGAGGAGACGCACATCGTGGCCCGGTCCGGGTAGCGCATGAGCACCGACTCCACCAGCGCTCCGTCGAAGAGCCGCCACAGGGTCTTCCGCGTGGTCCCCTTGTCGGCCTCCATGGTGCGCAGCGGGGTCATCAGCTCGGGAAGGAGCTCGGCGACGATCCGGTCGCGGTCGTCCGCGGGGAGGTCGGTCATGTCGGCGGGGTCGTCGACGAGCCGACCGAAGTAGTGGGTGGAGAGCTGCCGGGCGCGGAACCCCGGCATCCCGAGGCCGGTCACCAGCTCCTTGCGCTCGGCGGCGGTCAGGTCGGCCAGGTGCCGGGGAGGCTTGCGCCGCCCGCGCGGCTCGTCGAAGACGAGCGGAAGGGACGGAGGGGCGTCGGGTGGGACGGGGAGATCAGACATCCCCTCCAGTGTCCCACCGATCGCCCGAGGCTCAGAATCCGGCGCCAGGCGAGACGTCGACCAGGTAGTAGAGGAGCAGCCAGGTCGGCGCGACCGTCGCGAGAAGCGAGTCGAGCCGGTCCATGATGCCGCCGTGGCCGGGCACGATCTGGGACATGTCCTTGATGCCGAGGTCGCGCTTGATGACCGACTCGCACAGGTCTCCCAGCGTGGCGGTCACGACCGCGACCGCCCCCAGCAGGACCCCGACCCACCAGCGGCCGTCGAGCAGGTAGGCGACGGTGAGCCAGCCGACGACCATGCAGGACACCGCGGAGCCGGCGAACCCCTCCCACGACTTCTTCGGGGAGATCACCGGGGCCATCGGGTGCCGGCCGAGCAGCACCCCCGCGGCGTACCCGCCGATGTCGGAGGCGATCGTCACGAGGATGAACGCCATGACCCGCCAGACGCCGTCGTCGGCGCGGAGCAGCAGGACGACGAAGCCGGCGAGGAACGGCAGGTAGACAGCGGTGAACACACCTGCCGTCGCGTCGCGGACGAACCCGTCGACGCCGCGCCGGAGCCGCCAGAGCATGACGGCGAGGGCCGTCACCGCCAGCGCCGTCGCCAGCGCGGGCGCACCCCCGAACCAGGCGCCGAACAGCATCGCGACGAGGCCGGCGAGCACCGGCTCCAGCGGCAGGTCGACGCCCCGCGTCCGCAGCGCGCGCCACAGCTCCCAGACGCCGGCGCCGATCGCGGCGGTCACCAGGAAGACGAACGGGAACCCGTCGAAGGTCACCAGGCAGACCGCGATCGCCGCCAGCAGGAGCACCGCCGAGCCGATCGCCGCAGGCAGGTCGCGTCCGGCGCGGCTCTTCTTCTTCTCAGGCTCCGCGGCGGGTGGCCGCGCCTGGGGGGAGCCGTCGCCCGTGGGAGTCGTCATCACAGCCGCTCAGACCTCGAGCAGCTCGCCTTCCTTGTGCTTGAGCAGGTCGTCGATCGCGTCGACGTGCTTCTTGGTCAGCGCGTCGAGCCGCTTCTCCGCACCGGTGACGTCGTCCTTGCCGACGTCGCCGTCCTTCTCCATCTTGTCGAGCGCCTGCTTGGCGTGGCGGCGGATGTTCCGGACCGACACGCGGCCCTCCTCCGCCTTGTGCTTGGCGACCTTGATGAACTCCTTGCGACGCTCCTCGGTGAGCTCCGGCAGCGACACCCGGATCGTCTTGCCGTCGTCGGTGGGGTTCACGCCGAGGTCGGAGTCGCGGATCGCCTTCTCGATCGCCCCCATCGCGCTCTGGTCGAAGGGCGCGATGATGATGACGCGGGCCTCGGGCACGGTGAAGGACGCCAGCTGCTGGAGCGGCGTGGGGCTCCCGTAGTAGTCGGCGTTGATCTTGTGGAACATCGAGGGGTGCGCCCGCCCGGTGCGGATGGCGGCGAAGTCCTCGCGGGTCACCTCGACGGCCTTCGCCATCTTGGTCTCGGCCTCTTTGAGGGTCTCGTTGATCACGGTGCGTTCGCTCCTTGCTCGTGGCCGGCCGTGGCCGGCCGTGCCGGTCGTGGCCGCTCGTGGGTCCTGCGGGGTCTTCGGTCGGTGGTCAGACGTCGCGCGTGATCGTCGTCCCGATCTTCTCACCCTGCACGACCCGGGCGATGTTTCCGTGCTCGGAGAGGTTGAAGACGACCATGTCGATGTCGTTGTCGCGGCAGAGACTGATCGAGGTGGCGTCGGCGACCTTCAGCCCCCGGGTCAGGAACTCGTCGTAGCTGAGCTGGTCGAACTTCACCGCGCTGCTGTCGCGGTTGGGGTCGGCGTCGTAGACGCCGTCCACGCCCTGCTTGCCCATGAGGATCACCTCCGCGCCGATCTCGAGCGCGCGCTGGGCGGCGACCGTGTCGGTCGAGAAGTAGGGCATCCCGGCGCCGGCGCCGAAGATGACCACGCGCCCCTTCTGGAGGTGGCGGACCGCCCGGCGCGGGATGTAGGGCTCGGCGACCTGTCCCATCGCGATCGCGGTCTGCACCCGGGTCTCGATCCCGGCCTTCTCGAGGAAGTCCTGGAGGGCGAGGCAGTTCATGACGGTGCCGAGCATCCCCATGTAGTCCGCGCGGGCTCGGTCCATCCCCCGCTGCTGCAGCTCGGCGCCGCGGAAGAAGTTGCCTCCCCCGGTGACGATCGCCACCTGCACGCCACTGGAGACGACCTCGGCGATCTCCTCGGCGGTCTTGCCGACGACGTCGGGGTCGACGCCGACCCTCCCGCCGCCGAAGACCTCGCCGGAGAGCTTGAGCAGCACCCTCTTGTACCCGGTCACTCGCTGTCTCCTCGTCCTCGGCGCTGGGGGGTCGCTCGGTCCGGACACGGCAGAAGGCCGGTCGCTGGGGGTGTCTGTGTCACCCTCCACCAACCGGCCTCCTCGCGTCGTACGTCTGGCAGAACCCTAGTCGATGCTCTGCGAGACGACTCGTCGGCTGCTCAGGCGCCGACCTCGAAGCGGGCGAACCGCTTCACGGTGACGCCGGCGCCCTCGAGGACCGCCTTGACCGACTTCTTGCTGTCGGTGACCGACGGCTGCTCGAGCAGCGCGACCTCCTTGAAGAAGCCGTTGAGCCGGCCCTCGGTGATCTTCGAGATCGCTCCCTCGGGCTTGCCCTCCTCGCGGGCGGTCGCCTCGGCGATCTCCCGCTCCTTGGCAACCACGTCCTCGGGCACCTCGTCGCGCGAGACGAACGTCGGACGCATCGCGGCGACCTGCATGGCGGCGCCCCGGGCGACGTCTGCGTCGTCGCCGGCGTACTCCACGAGGACACCGACGGTCGGCGGCAGGTCCGCGGCCCGGCGGTGCAGGTAGGTCACGACCGGACCGTCGAACACGGCCACCCGACCCAGCTCGATCTTCTCGCCGATCTTGACGGCGAGCTCCTCGACGGCCTCGCCGACGGTGGTGTCACCGAGCGGCGCGGCCTTGAGCGCGTCCCGGTCGGCCGCCTTGGCTGCGTCCGCGGCCTCGGCGATCCGCTGTGCTGCGTCGACGAGCTCGGCGCCCTTGGCGACGAAGTCGGTCTCGCAGTTCAGCTCGACCAGCGCGGTGCCGGCAGTGGCCACCAGCCCGGCGCTCGCGGTGCGCTCGGCAGCCCGCTTCGCGGCCTTGCCGGCGCCCTTGACGCGGAGGATCTCGACGGCCTTGTCGAAGTCGCCGTCGGCCTCGGTGAGTGCCTTCTTGCTGTCCATCATGCCCGCGCCGGTCTGGTCGCGGAGCTTCTTGACGTCTGCAGCAGTGATGCTCATGTAGCTCTCGTGCTCCTGTCGATGGGGAAGGGAGCGCTCAGGCCTGCTCGGCCGGCGCGTCGGCAGCCTCGGCGGGCGCCTCCGTGGGGGCGTCGGTGGCAGCCTCGGCGGGCGCCTCCGTGGGGGCGTCGGTGGCAGCCTCGGCGGGCGCCTCCGTGGGGGCGTCGGTGGCAGCCTCGGCCGGAGCCTCGGGTGCACTCTCGGCCGAGGCCTCCGTGGCGGTCTCGGGGCTCTCGGTGCCCTCGGTGCTCGCGCCGGTCGCCTCCGAGGCGGGCGCCTCGGACGAGGCGTCGCCACCGGTGGCGGCCTTGGCGGCCTCCTCGGCCTGCCCGCCCAGGAGCTCGCGCTCCCACTCGGGCAGCGGCTCCTCGGCACCGAGCTCGGCGCCGGTCTCGGCCTGGCCGGTGCGGACACCGGAGCGGGCCATGAGGCCGTCGGCGACCGCGTCCGCGACGACCCGGGTCAGCAGCGAGACCGCGCGGATCGCGTCGTCGTTGCCGGGGATCGGGAAGTCGACCTGGTCGGGGTCGCAGTTGGAGTCCAGGATGCCGATGATCGGGATCCGCAGCTTGCGGGCCTCCTCGACCGCCAGGTGCTCCTTGTTGGTGTCGATGATCCACACCGCGGCGGGGGTGCGGGTCATGTCGCGGATGCCGCCCAGCGTCTTGTCGAGCTTGATCTGCTCCCGCTTCATGTGCAGCAGCTCCTTCTTGGTGCGGCCGCTGCCGGCCACGTCCTCGAAGTCGATCTCGTCGAGCTCCTTGAGCCGGTTGATCCGCTGGTGCACCGTCTGGAAGTTCGTGAGCATGCCGCCGAGCCAACGCTGGTTGACGTAGGGCATCCCGACGCGGGTCGCCTGCTCGGCGATCGCCTCCTGCGCCTGCTTCTTCGTGCCGACGAACATCACGGTGCCGCCCTTGGCGACGGTGTCCTTGATGAACGCGTAGGCGCGGTCGATGTAGGCGAGCGACTGCTGCAGGTCGATGATGTAGATGCCGTTGCGCTCGGTCATGATGAAGCGCTTCATCTTCGGGTTCCAACGGCGGGTCTGGTGCCCGAAGTGGACGCCGCTCTCGAGGAGCTGGCGCATGGTGACGACGGCCATGGCCTTCGACTCTCTTTCTTCTCGCACCACGGCGGGCGGCGCTCCGGTCTCCCGGGTGCCGCGGCGGCGATGCTGTTCTCGGTTGTCGCAGGACGCGGGTGCGGCCTGCCCTGACACCCGGCAGGAGCACCACCTGACCGTTGCTGGTCGGACCGAGGCGCTCCGCCCGCGGGCCTGACGACGAGGTCGTCGGGCACTGTGCGGTTGGACGGGCATGCGATAGTCGACCCGTTCACACGAGTCGCCACGGCGATCATAGTCGAGATCCAGGACCGTCGCGAACCGAGCCGGGAGCACTCCCCAGGCCGCGCAACGGGCGCGTCGTCCACCGCCGGCTCCGATAGTAGGCCGCCGTGGCCGGCGTTCGTCGAGCCTGGCTCGATGACCTCTGTGCCGACGCGTCGTGGGCCGGTCCGCCGGCTGGCTGCTCTCCTTCCTGTGCTCCTGCCCGTGCTCGTGCTTTCACCGGAGGCGGCCGCGGCTCCGGAGGTGCCCCGGTCCTGGGCATCCGCCCGGACTCCGGGCCCGCCGACCGGTCCGACCTCCGCAGCGGCACCCCCGGTCACCCGCCCGTCCGCCGGCGTCTGGCCGCTCCGGCCGCAACCGGCCGTCGTCCGCCGGTTCGACCCTCCGTCGGTGAGCTGGGGGCGCGGTCACCGCGGAGTGGACCTCGCCGGCCGGGTGGGCCAGCCGGTGCGGGCCGCGGTGGCCGGCCAGGTCTCCTTCGCGGGCCGGATCGCGGGGGTGGGCACCGTCGCGGTGCGCCACGGTGCCACCCGGACCACCTATCAGCCGGTCGAGCCGACCGTCGTACGCGGCGAACCTGTCGCGGCCGGGCAGCCGATCGGCCGGCTCGCGTGGCACGGCACCCACTGCTCCCCCTCTGCCTGCCTGCACTGGGGGCTGCTGCGAGGCGAGCAGTACCTCGACCCGCTCAGCCTCGTCGACGCTCCGCGACCGGTGCGGCTGCTGCCGTGGACGTTCTCCCCGCTCAGGCGCGGGGATGGGCCTGGCGGTACGCCTGCCGGAGCCGCTCCGTGGTGACATGCGTGTAGATCTGGGTGGTCGCCATCGACGCGTGACCGAGGAGCTCCTGCACGCTGCGCAGGTCCGCCCCACCCTCGAGCAGGTGGGTCGCGGCGGTGTGGCGGAGTCCGTGCGGGCCGAGGTCAGGGGCGCCAGGGACCTCCGCCAGCCGGGCGTGCACCATGGCACGGACGGTCCGCGGGTCGACCCGCCCGCCCCGGGCGCCCAGGAAGAGGGCGGCACCCGACGCAGGGGTCGCCAGGACGCGGCGCCCCTGGAGCAGCCAGCGGTCGATCGCCCGCTGGGCCGGCAACCCGTAGGGGACCGAGCGCTCCTTCCGTCCCTTGCCCAGCACCCGCACGACGCGCCGTTCGTGGTCGACGTCGTCGACGTCGAGACCGCAGAGCTCTCCCACCCGGACGCCGGTGGCATAGAGCAGCTCGAGTGCCGCGAGGTCGCGCAGCCCGACAGGACCTTCGCAGAGAGCCCGCTCGGCGGCTGCGTCGAGGAGGAGCCGAACCTCGTCCTGACGCAGGGCGGGAGGAAGGGTGCGGTGCGCCTTGGGCGAGCCGAGCGCCGCCCCCGGGTCCTGCGGGATCCGTCCCGTGCGGGCCAGCCACGCGGTGAAGCTGCGGGCCGCGGTCGCGCGTCGGGCGATGGTGGTCCGGCTCCGCCCGCGTGTCTGCTGCTGGGCGAGCCAGCTGCGCAGGTCCCGGAGGTCGACGGTCGTGAGACTGGTGTGCCCGAGGGCCGCGCAGTGGGCGAGGAGCGAGGTGACGTCGCCCAAGTAGGCGCGAACCGTGTGCAGGCTGAGGTCCCGCTCCACCGCGAGGTGCCGCTCGTAGTCGGCGAGGGTCGCCCGCAGCCCCGCCGGGAGCTCGGGACCGGCATCCCCGTCCACACCGCTCATGGAGCCGAGGGTAGGCGGACCGCCGGCCGACGTCGGGCAGGCGCGACGGCCACCACGACCCGGGAGTGGCAAGGTGAGCGCATGGATCCGACGAGGACAGGCAACCGGCTCATCGTCGACCTCGGCATGCACCGGGGCGAGGACACCGACTTCTACCTGCGCAAGGGGTTCGACGTCCTCGCCGTCGAGGCCGCACCGGAGCTGGTCGAGCAGGCGAAGGTGCGGTTCCGCGACGCCCTGCAGGAGGGCAGGCTCACGATCCTCCCGGTCGCGGTCGCAGACCACGAGGGAGAGATCGACTTCTTCCTCAGTGACCAGGACCTGTGGGCGAGCACGCGCGCGGACATGGCGGACCGCGGGCAAGGCGTCGTGGCGGACAAGATCACCGTGCCCTGCACGACCCTGGACAGGCTCCTCGCCGGCCGTCCCACCCCCTACTACGTGAAGATCGACGTGGAAGGCCAGGACCGCAGCTGCGTCGAGGCGCTGGGCCGTCTGGAGACGATGCCGCGCTACGTGTCCTTCGAGGCCGACCTGCCCGACCCCGACGAGACCGAGGCGATGCTCTCGATGCTCGAGGAGTACGGCTACCGCCGGTTCAAGCTGGTGAACCAGGCTGTCCACTGGACACGGAGGATGCCCGACCCGCCGCTGGAGGGCGAGTTCGTCGACGTGCGGTTCACCAAGCACTCCTCCGGACCGTTCGGGGAGGAGTCCCCCGGACCATGGCTCAGCGGGGAGCAGGTGCGCGAGCGGTTCCGGCGGACGATCAAGCAGCAGGCCGCGCGCATCGAGTACAGCGCCAGCGGCCGGGTCCTCGGCATCCCGATGACCCGGTTCCACCGCCCACTGCTCTGGCTCTACAACAGCAGGCCGGTCACCTGGAGCCGCCTCCGGTACGCCGAGAAGCGCGGCGTCGAGGTCGGCGGCTGGTTCGACATCCACGCGGGGCTCTGAGGACGCTCAGCCCCTCAGGACCTTCTCCATCGGTCGGCCGCGGGCGAGCTCGTCGACCAGCTTGTCCAGGTAGCGAATCCGCTGCATCAGCGGGTCCTCGACCTCCTCGACGCGCACACCACAGACGGTGCCGGTGATCTCGGACGCGCGGGGGTTGAGCTGTGCGGCGTCGAAGAGCTCGGCGAAGGTGGTGCCTGCGTCGAGGTGCCGGCGCAGGGTCGGTTCGTCGAAGCCGGTCAGCCACGCGATGACGCGATGCAGCTCGTCGGTCGTCCGCCCCTTCCTCTCCAGCTTCGCCACGTAGTGGGGGTACACCGACGCGAAGCTGACGTCGAAGATGCGACTCATGTCCGGCAGGGTAGCCCCGCGTCGGACCTCAGCCGAGCGGCTCGTCGGGCGACCTGCGCCACCGGCCCGCCGAGCCGACCACCCAGCCGAGCTGACGCAGACGGACCAGGCTCTCCACGACGGTCGCGACGGAGAGTCCGGCGGCGCGCGCGATGCCGCCCGCGCCCGCCGGCTGCACGAGTGGCACGGCCTCGAGGACGCGCAGGTCCGTGGGAGGCAGCCGGTCCCGGGCGGTCGGCTCGTCGCGGACCTGTTCGGACAGGTGCACGCCCATCGGCGAGACCAGCTCGAGCACGTGCGCGGCCCGGGTCACCAGGGTCGCCCCTCCCGTGCGGACCAGCTCGTGGACGCCCTCCGACGGTGCGCTGGTCACCGGCCCCGGGACTCCCATCACCGGCCGGTTGAGCCGCATCGCCCAGCCGGCGGTGTTGAGCGCGCCGCTGCGGACCGCGGCCTCCACCACGACCGTCCCCTGGGACAGGGCGGCGATCAACCGGTTGCGGCCGAGGAACCGCACGCGGGTCGGCGCACATCCCACCGGCAGCTCGCTGACCACCGCTCCGGTCTCCTTGAGATGGCGCAGCAGGTCGCGGTGCGCCGTCGGGTAGGCCCGGTCCACGCCGCACGCCAGAACCGCGACCGTCCGACCTCCTCGGGCGGAGATCGCCCCTCGGTGCGCCGCCTGGTCGATCCCGAACGCGGCGCCCGAGACGATCGTCCGTCCGGCCACCGCAAGCCACTCGGCGAGGTCCCGCGCGATGTCGGTGCCATAGCTCGTCGCGGACCGTGACCCCACCACCGCCACCGAGCGCCGGCAGGCCTCGTCCAGCCGTAGCGGACCCGCCACCCACATCCCCAGCGGGACCCCGGTCAGCCGGTTGAGCGGCTCGACACCCTCGAGGTCGCCCAGCTGCGCCGGCCACTCGAGGTCCCCCGGCACGACGAAGCGCACACCGGCGGCGTCGGCGGCGTCGAGGACCCGCCGGGGGTCGAGTCCCTCGAGCCGGGTGGCGATGTCGCTGCGCAGCCCGGACAGTCCGACGTCGGCTCGCAGTCGCTCGTGGAGCTCGACCGGCCCCAGCAGCTCGACCAGCCGCGCGAGCCGAGGGTCGCCCGGCTCCCCGATGATGTTGAGGGCCACCCGCGCCAGCCGCTCCTCCTCGGGCACGATGCGGCCGTCGGAGCCCTTGGACTGCACCGTGGTCACGTGCCCACCGCCAGCGATCGGACCGGCAGTGGCTCCCCGAGGCGCAGGCAGAGCGCGAGGTCGACCTCCTCGTGACCGGGGCGCTCCGCACCCCGGAGGTCGGCGAGCGTCCAGGCCACCCGGTGCACCCGCACCGCCCCTCGCCGGGTCAACCGGCCTCCGCACAGCGCCGAGTCGAGCAGACCACGCCCCGCCTCGGTGAGCGGCCAGCGGGCCCCGAGGTCGGGACCCGGCACATCGGCGTTGACCCGCCACGGGGTGCCGGCGAGCCGGTCGGCCTGCCGGGCCCTCGCAGCCGCCACCCGGATCCGCACCTCGGCGGACGACTCCGGCCTGGCCAGCGGGTCGTGCAGCCGGTGGGGGCGGACCGGCGTGATGTGCCGGACGATGTCCAGGCGGTCGGTGACCGGTCCGCTGACCCGGTCGCGGTAGCTGCGCCGGCGCACCTCGCTGCACGAGCAACGGCTCTCCCGGACGTCCGGGTGGTAGTCGCCGCACGGACAGGGGTTGCAGGCGAGGACCACCATCGTGCGGGCCGGGAACGTCGCCACCTCGTCCCCGCGGGCGATCGTCACCTCCGCCTGCTCGAGCGGCTGGCGGAGCGCGTCGATGATGTCGGTCGCGAAAAGCGGGAACTCGTCGAGGAAGAGGACCCCGTGCAGTGCCCTGCTGATCTCGCCGGGATGGACCCGACCGCTGCCGCCGCCGAGCACGCTGGCCTTGCTCGCCGAGTGGTGCGGTGCCCGGAACGGCGGGCGCGCCGCTCCGGGCGGGAGAGACGTGAGGTCGCCGGCGAGCGAGTGGACCGCGCTGAGCTCGAGCCGTTCCTCGACGGTCAGGTCGGGGAGCAGGCCGGGGATCCGCTCCGCGAGCGTGGTCTTGCCCGACCCCTTCGGTCCGCTCAGCAGGAGGTGGTGCCCCCCGGCGGCCGCGACCTCGAGGGCAAACCGAGCATCCTCCATCCCGTGGACGTCACGCAGGTCGAGCTCGTCGGCCCGCCGGTCGCC
This sequence comes from uncultured Actinomycetota bacterium, assembly GCA_963754155.1. Taxonomy (GTDB): domain Bacteria; phylum Actinomycetota; class Actinomycetes; order Propionibacteriales; family Nocardioidaceae; genus Marmoricola_A. The sequence goes on from CAVWEU010000003.1 coordinate 246,575, forward strand.
GCGCCAGGTGAGCAGCCGGGGATCGGCCAGCGGCTCGACCGGCGGTGCCTCCGGCACCTGCACACCCATGAGCGCACAGACCGCCTGTGCAAGTGACCGCACGCCCAGGACCTCCATGCCCGGCACCATCGCGGCCTCCGCCGCATGGACCTCGGGCACCATCACCCGGCGGTAGCCCTGCGTGTGCGCCGCCAGCACCATCGGCAACACGCCATGCACGGCACGGAGCCGCCCGTCGAGGGTCAGCTCCCCCACCACGACGAGCCCCTCCAGGGCGGCCGGGTCGATCCCCGGGCGGCCGTTCGCGGTCAGCACCGCCAGAGCGATCGCCAGGTCGAAGTGAGAGCCCCGCTTCGGCAGGTCGGCCGGGGACAGCAGGACGGTGACCCGCTTCGTGGTCGGCCACTCGTACAGGCTGTTGGTGATCGCTGCCCGGCACCTGTCCCGGGCCTCGCTGACCGAGGCGTCGGGCCGGCCCACCATGGTGGTGGAGACGAGCCCCTGCACCACATCGGCCTGCACGTCGACGACGTGGCCGGTGATCCCGGAGAGCGACACGGTCCTCGTGGTCGCGCAGACCATCACCCGACCCCGCGGACGTGCTCGAGGCGGGCGTCGCCGCCTCGGTCCAGCAGCACCCCGACCAGGTCGAGCCGCACCTCGCCGACGTGGACGCCGCGCTCCTGCATCCACCGGGCGCCCAGGCGGCGCAGCCGTGCGACCTTCGTGGCGGTGACCACCTCGAGCGGTCCGCCGAACGCCACCGACGCCCGGGTCTTCACCTCGCAGAACACGAGCACGTCGCCGTCCCTGAGCACGAGGTCGATCTCGCCGAGCTCGCACCGCCAGTTGCGGTCCAGGACCACCATGCCCTGCTCGACCAGGTGGCGGGCCGCCGTGGCCTCGCCGTACCCCCCGGTCGCCATGCGCTGTCGTGACGTCGTCATCCAGGCACCTCCTCGGACAGAGGATGGGTCCGCGGCGGCGGCGGCGACCGAGCCGACCGGCGCGCTGGGGAGGGCTGGGAAGTCAGCGAGGGTGTGCAGGGAACGTGGCGCGGTGCACCGGCACGATCGACGGCTCAACCCGGCACCAGCGACGGCTCGACCCGGCACCAGCGACGGCTCGACCCGGCACCAGCGACGGCTCGACGGATCGGCGGGGGTGGGTGCGCGCACAGGACCGCGCACAGGACCGCGCACAGGACGGAGGCGCCTGCGCCGCGGACCCCACATCCGCCGGCGCCGGCGCCTCCCGATGACCTCGGTTCGGCCTCCCAACCGACCCTGGCATTCATGAGACGAGCCCACCTCGGACCCATGACGCGGATCGGACGACCATTCTTGCGGTCATCTGCCCTGACCGACGTTACGACGCGTCCGACCGCCCTGTCACGGGTCGTACGGTAAAGAGTCCGCGCTCAGGGCTTGGGCGGCTCGAGGTCGGACTGCGCCAGCTCCTCGACGTTGACGTCCTTGAAGGTGAGCACCTTGACGTTCTTCGCGAACCTCGCCGGGCGGTACATGTCCCACACCCACGCGTCGGTCATCGACACCTCGAAGAACACGTCCCCGGCCTCGGTGCGGGCCTTCACGTCCACCTGGTTGCAGAGGTAGAACCGGCGGTCGGTCTCCACGACGTACTTGAAGATGCTGACCACGTCGCGGTACTCGCGGTAGAGCTGCAGCTCCATCTCCGCTTCGTACTTCTCCAGATCCTCCGCGCTCACGTCGCCTCCTCCAGGACCGTCCGGCGGTCATTGTCACCCGTGCCACCCCGGCGGAACGGCTCCGCCTCGCCGTACCCGCCGGCACGCCGCACGTTGACGAAGCACCGGCGGTGGATCTCGCAGGGGCCGTGCTCGGTCAGCGCCTCGGCATGGGCGTCGGTGATGTAGCCCTTGTGCGTCTCGAAGTCGTAGGCCGGGTAGCGCGTGTGCAGCTCGCGCATCATCCGGTCGCGGGTCACCTTCGCCAGGACCGAGGCCGCCGCGATGCACGCCGCGACCCGGTCGCCCTTCCACACCGCGAGGCCGGGGACGCCCAGCCCGTCGACCGGGAACCCGTCGGTCAGGACGTACGACGGCCGCACCTCCAGCCTGGCCAGGGACCGGCGGAGCGCCTCCACGTTGGCGACGTGCATGCCGAGCCGGTCGCACTCGTCGGGACCGACGACGACCACCGACCAGGACACGGCGCGGCGCAGCACCTGCACGTAGCACCGCTCCCGAGCCCGCTCGGTGAGCAGCTTGGAGTCGGCAAGACCCGGCACGACGCCGCGGTCACCGGCCGGCAGGATCACCGCCGCGGCCACCAGCGGCCCCGCGCAGGCTCCCCGGCCGGCCTCGTCGACACCGGCGACCGGGTCGAGCCCGTTTCGGCGCAGGGCGCGCTCGTAGCCGTACAAGCCGGCGTCGCGGCGCACGGTCAGCCCCCGGGGAAGCGCGGTCACGACCCCACCGCCTCGTAGGTGTCGGGCCGGTCGATCATCTTGAGGTGGCCCAGCGGCCAGACGACCGAGAAGACCTTGCCGACCACATTCTCCTCGGGCACGAAACCGCCTCCGGGATCACCCAGGTGCACCCGGCTGTCGGCGGACTGCGAGCGGTTGTCGCCCATCACCCAGAGGTGCCCCTCCGGGACCTCCTGCTCGAAGGTGATCGCAGAGGGCTGCTCGCCGGCCGCCAGGTAGTCCTGCTCGTGCAGCGCGGTGCCGTTGACCGACACCCGGCCACGCTTGTCACAGCAGGCGACGGTGTCGCCGCCGACGCCGATGACCCGCTTCACCAGGTGCCCACCGGTCGGGAAGAGCCCGAAGAGCTCCAGCCCCTTGGCCAGCGCGTTGCGCGGCTGCGGCGCCTGCGCGTTGTCGAGCCACCCTCCGGGGTCGGCGAAGACGACGATGTCGCCCCGTTGCGGAGCCGCGCTGCCCCAGTAGGAGACCTTCTGGACCAGGATGCGGTCGTTGAACACGAGCGTGTCGTTCATCGACCCCGATGGGATGTAGAAGGCCTGGACGAAGAGCGCCTTGATCCCGATCGCCAGCACGAGGGCGATCGACAGCAGCAGCGCGAGCTCCTGCCAGAACGGCATGTGCCGACGCGCGGAGCCCTGCCCCGCCGGCCGACCTGAGGACTGCGACTCCTCCCCGGCGTCAGCGTTCTCGTCGGGGTCGGTCACGCAGCGATCCTAACGACCCGGCTCGCGGTCGGATCAGCGGCCGACCTCGCGCTTCTCCTTGATCTTGGCGGCCTTGCCGCGGAGGTTGCGCAGGTAGTAGAGCTTGGCGCGCCGGACGTCACCGCGGGTCACGACCTCGACCTTGTCGATGATCGGGGTGTGCAGCGGGAAGGTGCGCTCGACGCCCACGCCGAAGGAGACCTTGCGGACGGTGAAGGTCCGGCCGATGCCGGAGCCCTGCACACGGATGCACACGCCCTGGAAGACCTGGACGCGCGAGCGGTTGCCCTCGACGACCTTGACGTGGACCTTGAGGGTGTCGCCGGCGCGGAACGCCGGGATGTCGTCGCGCTTCGCGGCAGCGGCGATCGTGTCGATGACGTTGGCCATGATGTCTCCTCGTCGGCGCCACAGGTCGCCCACGGACGGGGTGGGGTTGCTCTCGGTGGTCCGTCGATGCCTCGCGCGGCGTGCCCCCTGTGGCAGGTGCACCGCCGACCCCGGCCGGTTGCAGGCGGGTGGTCGTCGAGACGACGGACGAGGGTCGATTCTGCCACACGCGCCCGGGCCCGGAGAAATCGGTGCGGTGCGCTCAGCGTCGCCGGCGGGACAGGTGCGTGAGCCGAGGATCCGGCTGCTCGCGGCTGGGCCGGAAGCCGGCACGGTGGTACATCCGCAGGTTCGCCTCGCTGCGTGCCCCGGTGACCACGCCGAGCCGTGTGGCCCCGTCCGGCGCGACCGCCGTCACCTGGTCGAGCAGCCAGCGCCCCAGCCCTTGCCGCCGGAGGTCCGGCGCGACCATGAGCCGGCCGACCAGCCACTCGTCGCCGTCCAGCCGCGCGCGGACGCTGCCGACCAGCCGGCCTGCCGACCGCAGCACGAAGGTCGTCCAGCGGTCCAGCTCGGCCTCGACCGTCTCCAGCGGCTCGTGCAGGGCGGGCACGTCCCACATGTCGTTGGCGAGCGCCTCCTCGATCCAGCAAGCGCGCTGAAGGGTGAGCAGCTCGCCGACGTCGGCGCGCGTCGCCAGCCGCCACTCGGCGTCGTCCAGACCGGCCACGTCGACCGTCCGCGAGGGGTGCAGCAGGTCCGGCCGGCGCTCCGCCGTTCGCCGTCGGGACTGCGCCTGCCGCCACTGCGCGACCCGCGCGTGGTCCCCCGACATGAGGACCGCGGGGACCTCCAGGCCTCGCCAGACGGCGGGCTTGGTGTAGACGGGGTACTCCAGGAGCCCGTCCTCGCCGTGCGACTCCTCCGCCAGCGACCCGGCGTTGCCCATGAACCCCGGCAGCAGCCGGACGACCGCCTCGATCACCGCCAGCGCGGCGACCTCTCCCCCGTTGAGCACGTAGTCGCCGATCGACAGCTCCAGCACCCGGACCCGCGCGGCGGCGTGCTCGACGACCCGCTGGTCGATGCCCTCGTAGCGACCGCAGGCGAACACCAGGTGAGGCTCCCGGGCCAGCTCGGCGGCGAGCTGCTGGGTGAAGGGCACCCCGCTCGGGGTGGGCACCACCAGGACGGCCGCGCCGTCGTCGGGAAGCAGCGCGTCCAGCGCCTCCCCCCAGGGCTCCGGCTTCATGACCATCCCGGCCCCGCCGCCGTACGGCGTGTCGTCCACGGTGCGGTGCCGGTCGTGGGTCCAGCCGCGCAGGTCGTGGACCTCCAGCTCCAGCAGGCCGCGGGCCTGGGCCTTGCCGGCCAGGGACAGCGACAGGGGCGTGAGGTAGTCGGGGAAGATGGAGACGACGTCGAGCCGCACGGTCACTCCGGCTCGACGGTCTCGAGGGGCTCGAGGAGCCCCGGCCGGTCCGCGACCACCAGCCGTCCGGCGTCCAGGTCGACCTCGGGCACGAGCGCGGAGACGAACGGCACCATGGCGGGTTCGCGTGCCTCGCGGCTGACCACCAGGAGGTCCTGGGCCCCCGAGTGGAGGACCTCGGAGACGGTGCCGACGTCCCGGCCGTCGGTGGTGACCACCGCGAGCCCGACCAGCTGGTGGTCGTAGAACTCCTCGGGGTCCTCGGGCCGCTCGTCCGGCACCACCATCGTCGCGAGCACCAGACCGCGAGCACCCTCGGCGGCGGTGCGGTCACCGAGCTCCTCGAAGCGGACCAGCAACCGCTCCTGGTGCCACCGGGTGGACGACACGGTGAGGACGTCGTACGCCGGCGCGGGCGCGGCACCGGACCGCCTCACCAGCAGCTCCCGGCCCACCGCGAACCGCCGATCGGGCTCGTCGGTGCGCAGCTCGACGGAGACCTCACCGCGGACGCCGTGCGGCCTGCCGACCCGGCCGACGACCACCTCGTCGCGCAACGGCTCACGTGTCACGGTCGGTTCCTCCAGAAAACGAGGAGTTGGGGAGACCCGGAGGCCTCCCCAACTCAGGTGTGTCCGTTCAGCGGCGGCGGTCGACGTCGACGAAGTCGACGCGGGCGCCGCCCTTGCCGGCGAGCGCACCGATCACGGTGCGCAGCGCCGTGGCCGTGCGGCCGTTGCGGCCGATCACCTTGCCGAGGTCGTCGGGGTGGACCCGGACCTCCAGCATCGACCCGCGCCGCAGCTGCTTGTCACGCACGGTCACGTCGTCGGGGTTCTTGACGATCCCCCGGACCAGGTGCTCGAGCGCCTCCGCCAGCACTGCGGTCAGCCCTCGGTCTTCTCGGGAGCAGCCTCCGCGGCGGGCGCCTCGGCGCCGGCGTCGGGCTCAGCCGGGGTCTCGGGCTCAGCCGGGGTCTCGGCCTTGGTCGGGGTCTCGGGCTCAGCCGGGGTCTCGGCCTTGGCCGGGGTCTCGGCGGGGGTCTCAGCGGGGGTCTCAGCGGGGGTCTCGGCCTTCTTGGCCGGCGCCTTCTTGGTCACGGCCTCGGCGGCCGGCTCGTTGCCGGACTCCTTGAGGATCTCGTTGAAGATCTCCTGCTTGGTCCGACCGGGCTCCTTGACCTTCAGGGTGCCCTCGGTGCCGGGCTCCCCCTGGTGCCGCTGCCAGTCGCCGGTCACCTTGAGGATCGCCTCGACGGCCTCGGTGGGCTGGGCGCCCACGCCGAGCCAGTACTGCGCCCGCTCGGACTCGACCTCGATGACCGAGGGCTCCTCCTTCGGGTGGTACTTGCCGATCTCCTCGATGACGCGCCCGTCGCGCTTGGTGCGCGCGTCGGCGACGACGATGCGGTAGTACGGCGCACGGATCTTGCCCATGCGCTTCAGACGAATCTTGACGGCCACGAGTGTGGTGTCTCCTTGGGATGTGGTGACGGGTGAGCTTCCCGGACAGGTGGGGTACCGGCCGGTCGGCTCGAACGGGCCAGCCCGACGTCGGAAGAGAGGGTCCGGTCGGACGGGACTCAGCGGGTCATTCTGCCAGACCCGGCCCCCCGGACTCCAATCGGGCCCGGGGGTGGGTGCAGTTTCCCACGGAACCCGTCGCGCGGAGAGGGTCAGGCGACGACGGCGCCGCGCAGGACGATCCGCCGCGGGGAGTGCAGGATCGCGAGGTCCTCGAGGGGGTCCGTGGCGTAGACGACGAAGTCGGCCGCGCTCCCCTCGGTGAGGGTGGCGTCGAAGCCGAGCCACTCGCGGGCCCGCCAGGAGGCCGCGCCGAGCGCCTCCTCGGCGGTGAGGCCGTAGCTGGTCAGCTCGCGCACCTCCGCCGCGATCAGCCCGTGCGGCAGCACGCCGCCGGCGTCGGTGCCGGCGTAGATCGCCACGCCCGCCTCGTGGGCCGCACCGATCGTCTCGCGGCGCCGCTCCCACAGGTCGATCATGTGCTCGGCGTAGCCGGGGAACTTCGCCAGCCCCGCCTCGGCGTACTTGGGGAAGTTGTCGAGCTGGACGACGGTCGGCACCAGGGCGACCCCGTTGGCGGCCATCCGGTCGATGAGCGGGAGCGACAGCCCGGTGCCGTGCTCGAGGCAGTCGATGCCGGCGTCGATGAGGTCGGGCAGGGCGTGCTCGCCGAAGACGTGGGCGGTGACCCGGGCCCCCCGCTCGTGCGCGGCGGCCATCGCCTCCTCGAGGGACGCCCTGGTCCACAGCGGCCGCAGGTCCCCCGCCTCGCGCTCGATCCAGTCGCCGACCAGCTTGACCCAGCCGTCGCCGCGCTCCGCCTCCTGCGCCACGTAGGTGGCGAGCTCCTCCGGCTCGATCTCGTGGGCGTAGTTGCGGATGTAGCGCTTCGGCCGGGCCAGGTGCCGGCCGGCCCGCACCAGCCGCGGCAGGTCGTCGCGGCCGTGGATCCAGGCCGTGTCCGCGGCCGAGCCGGCGTCCCGGATCAGCAGGGTGCCGGCGTCACGGTCGGTGAGCGCCTGCTCCTCCTGCACCTCGGGAGGTACGGCGCCCGCGGCGTCGAGGCCGATGTGGCAGTGGGCGTCGACGAGCCCGGGGACGATCCACCCCTCGGCGACGAGCTCCGCCGACGGCTGCCGCTCGTAGGTGACCCGGCCGTCGACGACGTACAGGTCTCGCGACTCACCGTCGGGCAGCACCGGCCCGCGGAACCTCAGCGCACTCATGCGCCCGAACCTACTTGTTCAGGAACTTCGCCACCTCGGGCGGGAGGTTGAAGTCGGTCGGGTCGAGCTCCTGGTCGTCGGTGGGAAGACCGAACGGGTTCGCTGCAGGTGCGGTGGGGCGGTCGGCGGCGGCCTTCTGCTGCTCGGCCCGCTTGGCGGGGTTGCCCGAGACCCGCTTCGCCTTGCCCTTCTTCGGCGCTTGCTTGGCCTTGCCCCGCTTGCCCGGGCCGGGCATCCCCGGCATGCCGGGCATGCCACCGCCCTTCGCCATGCTCTGCATCATCTTCCGCGCCTCGAAGAAGCGGTCGACGAGCAGGTTGACCTCGGAGACGTGGACGCCGGACCCCTTGGCGATACGGGCGCGCCGGGAGCCGTCGATGATCTTGGCGTTGGCCCGCTCGGCGGGGGTCATCGACTGGATGATCGCCTGGACCCGGTCGATCTCCCGCTCGTCGAAGTTGGCGAGCTGGTCGCGGAACTGAGCCATCCCGGGGAGCATCCCCATGATCTTGCTCAGCGAGCCCATCTTGCGGATCGCCTGCATCTGCTCGAGGAAGTCGTCGAGGGTGAACTCGCCGCCCTGACCGGTGAGCTTGGCCGCGGCCTTCGCGGCCTGGTCGGCGTCGAACGCCTTCTCGGCCTGCTCGATCAGCGTGAGCATGTCGCCCATGTCGAGGATCCGCGACGCCATCCGGTCGGGGTGGAAGACGTCGAAGTCGGTGAGCTTCTCGCCGGCCGACGCGAACATGATCGGGCGGCCGGTGACCGAGCGCACCGACAGCGCAGCGCCGCCGCGGGCGTCGCCGTCCAGCTTGGTGAGGACGACACCGTCGAACCCGACCCCGTCGAGGAAGGCCTGAGCGGTGTTCACCGCGTCCTGGCCGATCATCGCGTCGACGACGAAGAGCGTCTCGTCCGGGTGCACCGCGTCGCGGATGTCCGCGGCCTGCTGCATCAGCTCGGAGTCGACGCCGAGCCGGCCCGCGGTGTCGACGATGACGACGTCGTGCAGCGTCCGCCTGGCCTCGGCGACGCCGGCCCGGGCGACGGCGACGGGGTCGCCCACGCCGTTGCCCGGCTCGGGGGCGAAGACCGTGACGCCCGCGCGCTCTCCGTTGACCTGCAGCTGGTAGACGGCGTTGGGGCGCTGCAGGTCGGCCGCCACCAGCATCGGGCTGTTGCCCTGGGCCTTGAGCCAGAGCCCCAGCTTCGCGGCGAGCGTGGTCTTCCCGGCACCCTGGAGGCCGGCGAGCATGATCACCGTCGGCGGGTTCTTCGCGAACCGGATCCTGCGGGTCTCGCCGCCGAGGATCTCGATGAGCTCCTCGTGGACGATCTTGACGACCTGCTGCGCGGGGTTGAGGGCCTGGCTCACCTCGACGCCGCGGGCCCGCTCCTTGACCGCGGCGACGAACTCCTTGACCACCGGCAGCGCGACGTCGGCCTCGAGCAGCGCGATCCGGATCTCGCGGGCGGTCGCGTCGATGTCGGCCTCCGACAGCCGGCCCTTGCCCCGCAGGTTCTTGAAGGTGTCGGCGAGCCGGTCGGAGAGGGTGGCGAACAAGGCAGTCTGTCCTCGGGTGGTCCGGGTGGTCTCACGGCACGGCGCGGCGGCCGACCGGAGCGTGGTCAGACGTCAAGGGTAGCCGCGGTCTCCAGCTCGTGTCGTACCGCGTGCGCCGCGGACGCCGCCCGCTCCTCGGTGAGCGGCACCTCTCCGGCCTCCTGCAGGTAGAACACGTCGAGCGCCTGGGGCCCCGTCGTCGACACGTGCGCGGAGCGCACCGAGAGGTCGAGTGCGGCCAGCGCCCGGCACACGAGGAACACCACGCCGGGCAGGTCGTCGGTCCGCACCTCGACCACGGTCGCCCGGCGGGACGCCTCGTGCCGCACCAGCACCGCCGGCGGCAGCCGCTGCGGACGGGGGGCGAGCCGCACGGCGGGGTCGAGGTCGCCGCGGACGACGCCGTCCAGGCGCTGGGTCATGACGGCGGTGTCGGGCGGCTCGTCGGTCACCGACCACTCGGAGACCGCGACGTGCTCGACGGTCCAGGCCCGCGCCGAGCGGATCGGGAGGCGCAGGAGCGTGAGCGTCCCGGCCACGTCGGCCATCAGCCCCACCCGGTCGGCCGCGGTCACCCGGACCAGTGCCCCGTCGTCGCCCCGGTCCACCTCGATGCGGACGTACGACGGGTCGCGTCCGGCCTCGAGGTGCAGGGAGTCGAGCTGCGGCTCGGTGTCGGCGTCGGTGTCGGGAGCTCGTCCGTCCGGGGCGGACCCCTCCAGCGCGGCCCGGACCCGGCCGGCGAGGTCGGAGACGAGCGACGCCCGCCAGGCGGTCCACGCCTTGGGTGCCGTGGCCCGGGCGTCGGCCTCGGTGAGGACCTCGAGCAGGTCGAGCGTGCGCGGGTCGTCGACGCGGGACAAGACGTGCTCCACGGTCGCCGGGTCGCCGGGGTCGCGGCTCGTCGCCGTGTCGGCCAGGAGGAGGTGCCAGCGCACGAGGGTGGCGACGGTCGCCACGTCGTGGGGCGGGAACCCGAGTCGCCGGGCCACCTCCGCGGCGACCGGCTCACCGGCGATGCTGTGGTCGACCTGTCCGCCCTTGCCGATGTCGTGCAGCAGCGCGGCGACGAGGAGGAGGTCGGGCCGCGCCACCCGACGGACCAGCCGGCCCGCCTCCACACAGGTCTCCACCATGTGCCGGTCGACGGTGAACCGGTGGACCGACGAGGCGTGCGGCAGCAGCCGGACCCGCCGCCACTCCGGCAGCAGCAGGTCGAGCGCCCCGGTCTCGTCGAGCGTCTCCCACACGGCGAGGAGCCCGGGTCCGGCGGCGAGCAGCCGGACCAGCAGCTCACGTGCCTCGACCGGCCAGGGCATCGGCAGCGGAGCCGCCTCCTTCGCCAGCCGGGCGGCCGTGGCTGGCGCGAGCATGAGCCGCCGCTCCGCGGCAGCGGCCGCCGCCCGAAGCAGGAGCACGGGGTCCGCAGCCGGGTCGGCTCCCCTGTCCAGCACCACCTCGCCTGCGGCGACGGCGACACCCTCGGCCACCGGGTCGAGGAACGGCCTCCTGCCGCGCAGGGTCGGGGGCGGCGGGGCGAGGACGCGGTCCACCCGGCTCCACGTGATGCGGGACAGATGGGTGGTGCGCCGCCCGAGCCGGCGGACGAGCCGCTGCGCCTCCTCGGGCCCGGACAGCCCGAGCCCCTGGGCGACCGGCGCCCACAGCTCCGGCGCCACCCGGTCGCTCGCCCGGCCGGCTGCCGCCTGGAGGCAGTCGCGGACGTCGAGCAGCTGGAGCCTGCACCGCTCGAGGTCGGCGTGCGGCACGTCGACCAGCCAGGTCGCCACCAGTGCCGTCAGGACGGTCGCGTCCCGGAGCCCACCGGTCGACTCCTTGAGGTCGGGGACGGCGGCGTGGGCGAGCTCACCCACCCGCGCCGCCCGTTCCCGCACCAGCTCCTGGAGCCGCGGCAGGTTCTCCCGGGCGTCGCGCCGCCATCGGGCGAGCAGCTCGCTCCGTAGCCGGAGCGTGACAGCGGTGTCCCCGGCGAGGTGCCGCGCGTCGAGCAGCCCGACGGCCACCCGGACGTCCTTCGCGGCGGCCTCGGTGACCGCGTCGAGGGCGCGCACCGAGTGGTCGAGGCTCACGCCGGCGTCCCAGAGCGGGTACCACACCCGCGAGGCGACCTCGGACACGTCGACGGCAGGGTCGTGGACCAGCACCACGTCGAGGTCGGAGCAGGGGGCCAGCTCGCGCCGCCCGTAGCCACCGACCGCTACGAGTGCGACTCCGTGCACCGGCGAGTCGGCACGCGAGGGGACGACGGACGAGAAGGCCGACCGGCACAGCCGGTCGGCCTCCTCCGTGCGGGCAGCGCGCTCCGCAGCCGTCACCCACGCTCCCATCGCGGGACGACCGCGCCCCGCGGAGCCGGCGCCGGCCAGGTCACAGAGCAGCCTCGTCCCGGTCGCCGGTCCGGACCCGGACGACCGACTCGACCGGCGACACCCAGACCTTGCCGTCACCGATGCGTCCGGTGGCGGCCGACTTCACGACGACCGCGACCACCTCGTCGGCGTCGATGTCCTCCACGACGATCTCGACGCGCACCTTGGGCACCAGCGCGATGTCGTACTCCGCCCCTCGGTAGATCTCGGTGTGGCCCTTCTGGCGGCCGTAGCCGCTCACCTCGCTGACGGTCATCCCGGTGACCCCGAAGGCCTCGAGAGCGACGCGGACGTCCTCCCACTTGTGCGGCTTGATGACCGCGGTGACCAGCTTCATGCCCGGGTTCCTTCCTTGGTGGTGACGGTTTCCGCGGACGGCCGCGAGGCCGAGCCGGCGAGGGCGCCGGGGGCCTGCTTCATCACGGTGCCGCCGCCGCGGTTGACGAGGTCGTAGGCCGACTCGCCGTGCTCGACGAAGTCGATCCCGTCGACCTCGTCCTCCTCGCTGATCCGCCATCCGAGGGTGTACTTGACGAGCAGCCCGACCAGCAGCGTGGCGACTCCCGCCCACAGCATCGCGAAGAGCGCGACGACCACCTGGACGACGAGCTGCTTGACGCCGTCACCGTAGAGCAGCCCGCCCGAGGTGGCGAGGAAGCCGATGCCGACGGTGCCGACGAGCCCCCCGACGAGGTGCACGCCCACGACGTCGAGCGAGTCGTCGTACGCGAAGCGGTGCTTGAGCCCGACGGCCATGGCGCAGAGGACGCCGGCGACGGCGCCGAGCGCCATCGCGCCGAGGGGCGACAGAGAGCCGCACGCGGGGGTGACCGCCACGAGCCCGGCCACGACACCCGACGCGGCGCCGAGCGAGGTTCCCTTGCCGTCGCGGAGCTTCTCGACCACGAGCCAGCCGATCACGGCGGCGCAGGCGGCCAGGGTGGTGTTGAGCCAGACCAGACCGGTCTCGGTGGTGAACTGCGCGATGTTCTCGGCCTCGGTGGCGCCGGTGAACACGATGGATCCGACGTTGAACCCGAACCAGCCGAACCAGAGCAGCCCGGCGCCGATCATCGTGAGCGTCAGGTTGTGCGGCTTCATCGGCTCCTTGCCGAACCCCTTGCGGTGTCCGATGAGGAGCGCGAGAACGAGACCGGCGATGCCGGCGTTGATGTGGACGACGGTGCCGCCCGCGTAGTCGATCGGCGCCACCTCGGCGCCCTCGCTGCCGCTGAACACCAGGTCAGCCAACCCGTTCTGCACGCCGCTGAGGAACCCACCGCCCCACACCATGTGAGCCAGCGGGAAGTAGGAGAGCGTCACCCAGATCGGGAGGAACAGCAGCCAGGCGGAGAATTTCACGCGGTCGGCGATGGCCCCGCTGATGAGGGCTGCGGTGATGACCGCGAAGGTCATCTGGAACGCGACGAAGATGTAGTTCGCCGGGTCGGTGTCCGTCAGGCCGAACTGCGCGAAGGGGTCCGAGAAGAGCTGAAGGACCTCACCGCCCGTCCCGCCGTCGGCGTCGGCGATCGCGGAGCTGTAGGACATCGACCAGCCCCACAGTGCGTAGACGATGCCGACGACGCCCAACGCGCTGAACGACATCATCATCATGTTGAGCACGGACTTGGAGCGGCTCATGCCGCCGTAGAACAGGGCCAGCGCCGGGGTCATCAGCAGCACGAGCGTGGCTGAGACCAGCATCCAGGCGTAGTAGCCGTCCATGGAACCTCCGGGGAATCACGGTCGGACGGGCCGACCGGTATGGCAGAGGAGGCTCCGGAGCGGCACGACGCTGTCCCGCTCCGGAGGTTCTCCGGATGCAAGCCAGCGTGGCCGCGTGAGGTTTCAGGTCGCCGCCGTCCGTGTTGCGGCGAGGTGACGGTCGCGGCGGTTCTGTTGCGGGCTCGTTACGCCGACGGCGGGCCGTCGCCCAGGAGCGCGTCGACGAAGGCGTCGGGATCGAACGGCGCGAGGTCGTCGGCACCTTCCCCGAGCCCGACGAGCTTCACCGGTACGCCGAGGGCGCGCTGGACCGCCACGACGATGCCGCCCTTGGCGGAGCCGTCCAGCTTGGTGAGCACGATGCCGGTGACGTCGACGACCTCGGAGAAGACCCGGGCCTGGGTCATGCCGTTCTGGCCGGTGGTGGCGTCGAGCACCAGGAGCACCTCGCTCACCGGGGCCTGCTTCTCCACCACGCGCTTGACCTTGCCGAGCTCGTCCATGAGCCCGGCCTTGTTCTGCAGCCGGCCGGCGGTGTCGACGAGCACGACGTCGGCCTCCTGCTCGATGCCGGCGCGGACCGACTCGAACGCCACGCTCGCCGGGTCGGACCCCTCGGGACCGCGCACGGTAACGACGCCGACCCGCTCCCCCCACGTGGTCAGCTGCTCGGAGGCAGCGGCCCGGAAGGTGTCGGCGGCACCGAGGACGACCTGCTTGTCCTCGGCGACGAGGACGCGGGCCAGCTTGCCCACCGTGGTGGTCTTGCCGGTGCCGTTCACGCCCACGACGAGGACGACCGCGGGACGGCCGTCGGTGCGCTGGACGGCCAGCGTGCGGTCCAGCGTCGGGTCGACGAGAGCCAGGAGCTCCTCGCGCAGCACCTCACGCGGAGCTGCGCCGGCTCCCTCGACCCGCAGCCGCGTGCGCAGCCTCTCGACCAGCTCCTGGGTCGGGCCGACACCGACGTCCGCAGTGAGCAGGGTGTCCTCGATCTCCTCCCAGGTGTCCTCGTCGACGCGCTCGCGAGACAGCAGCGCCAGCAGCCCACGACCGAGCGCCCCCTGGGAGCGGGAGAGCCGCTGACGGAGCCGGACGAGCCGGCTGGCGGCGCTCTCGGGCCGCTCCAGGGTGGGTGCCGGTGGCTCCTCGACGGCCGGGGGTGCCGGCGCCGGGGCGGCCTCCTCGGCAGGCGGCGCGGTCGGCTCGGCCGGCGGCGCCGTCGGCTCCGCGGGGCGCGGCGGGGCGATCGTGCCCCCGGCGTCGCCGCCACGGCGGAGCCGGGCACGCGAACGACGGGCGCCCGTCGTGACCAGGCCGGCGACGAGCGCGACCAGGACGACCGCGATCGCGATGATCAGGAAGAGGAATTCACCCACGGCTGTCATCCAACCACGCGGGGCCAGTGGAGCCCGAACCGAGCGTCACGGTGCCGCTTCGCCCCTCAGCGCCCCTCAGCGCCCCTCGTAGGCGCCCCGGGCGCCCACGTTGTGGAGGGTGGGAAGCGCCTCGACCGCACGGTGCAGCGCTTCACCGACCCAGGGCAGCGCGGGGGTGGCGGCACCGCGCCGTGGGAAGGCCACGTAGGTGGCGACCGCGACGGCGAGGACGAGGATGGTCAGCATGGTCAGCACGACCCACAGCACGATCTGACAGCTCCTGGAGTGGCAGGTCTGGTGGGCCCGAGAGGGACCCCGGACGCCGGACGACGCCGCTTCGATAGTCGCACGTCTCGTCCGGGCGGGCGCTCGGCGTGTGCGGCGGCCGTGACCAGCGTCACGCCGACGCGCGCGTCAGGGCCTCTGCGACCGGCCGGATCTCGGTCGGCACCGGGACGGCCGGCCGCGGCCGGCCGGTCGTCCCGGTGTTGTCGACGTAGACGTGGACGAACCGCCCCTCGGCGTTCGCCGGCTGGGTGTCCGAGGGCTCGCCCTGGAAGATCCCGACGCGGTAGACGACCGAGGACCTGCCCACGCGCTCCACGGCGAGCCCGAGGTCGACCGGGTCGGGGAAGCCGACCTCGGCGAAGTAGCGGCACGAGACCTCGGCGACCACGCCGACTGCCGGCAGCCTGCGGATGTCGACCCCGGTCGCCTCCAGCAGGTGCGCGTTGACGGCGGTGTCGATCAGCTCGAAGTACGTCGCGTTGTTCAGGTGCCCGTAGATGTCGTCGTCGGCCCAGCGAGTGGTGGCCCTGCGCCAGACGAGGTAGTCGGAGCGCAGCGGCCGCTCGGCCGCGCTCACGCCGACTCGGCTTCGCGCAGCCGCTGGCTGATCACCGTCGAGACGCCGTCCCCGCGCATGGTGACGCCGTAGAGCGCGTCCCCGACCTCCATCGTCCGCTTCTGGTGGGTGATGACGAGGAGCTGGCTGTTCTCGCGCAGCTCCTCGTAGATCTCGAGCAGCCGGCCGAGGTTGGTGTCGTCGAGGGCGGCCTCGACCTCGTCGAGGATGTAGAACGGCGAGGGGCGTGCCTTGAACAGCGAGACGAGGAAGGCCACCGCGACCAGCGACCGCTCACCACCGGAGAGCAGCGAGAGCCGCTTCACCTTCTTGCCCGGCGGCCGGGCCTCCACCTCGACACCGGTCGTCAGCATGTCGGAGGGATCGGTGAGCACCAGCCTGCCCTCGCCGCCCGGGAAGAGCCGCGTGAAGACGTGGTCGAAGGCGTCGCGCACGTCCTCCCATGCCTCGGTGAAGACCTGCTCGACCCGCTCATCGACCTCCTTGACGATGTCGAGGAGGTCCTTGCGTGTCTTGCGGAGGTCCTCGAGCTGCTCACCGAGGAACTGGTGGCGCTCCTCCAGCGCGGAGAACTCCTCGAGGGCGAGCGGGTTCACCTTGCCCAGCGTGGCGAGCGCGCGCTCGGCGGCGCGCAGCCGCTTCTGCTGCTCCTCGCGCACGAAGGGAACCGGTTCCCCCTCCTGGGTCTGGCCGTCCTCCCCGGCGCTCAGGACCGGCACCGGCTGGTGCGGCCCGTAGTCCGCGACGAGCGCATCCACGTCCAGCCCCAGCTCCTCCAGGGCCCGCTCCTCGAGCTGCTCGAGGCGCATCCGCTGCTGCGTGCGCGCCACCTCGTCCCGGTGGACGCTGCTGACCAGCTCGTCGAGCTCGCGCCCGAGGTCGCGCAGCGTCGCCCGGACCGCCAGGAGCTCCACCTCCCGGTCCCGGCGGCGGCCCTCGACCGCCTCGCGCTCAGCGGCCGCTGCCGTGATCGAGAGCTCCAGGCGGGCGAGCACCACCTCGACTCCCCGGCCGACCGCGCGAGCCACCTCGCCCTCGCGGCGGACCCGTTCGCGGTGGGCCGACGCCCGGGCACGGGCCTCGCGCTCCTGCCGCGCGGCGCGCAGGAGCGAGTCGGCGCGGCCGGCGAGGGCGCGGGCCCGCTCCTCGGCGGTCCGCAGCGTGAGCCGGGCTTCCGTCTCGGCGGCCCGGGCGGCGCGAGCCGCCTCGCCGAGCTCGTCGCGGGTGTCCACCTCGGGCTCGTCGTCGGCGTCCGCCTGCGCGGCCGCCAGCCGCTGCTCCAGCTCGGCCACCCCGGCCAGGTCGGCGTCGCGGGCCGCCTCGGCGACCTCGATCGCCTTCGCGAGCCGTTCGGCCTCGCCCCTGGCGGAGCGCGCCTGGGAGCCGTGCTGGGCGAGCTCCTCGGCGACCGCGGCGAGGTGGGCGTCCGACTCGTGCAGCTTCGCGAGGGCCACCTCGACCCGCTGGTGCGCCTCGTGCCGCTCCTGCTCCACACGGTTGAGCTCGAAGGCGAGCCGCTCGCAGGTGTGGGTGGTCGCCGTGAGCTGCTCGGTCGCCTCGTCGACGGCGGCCTGCACCTCGATCAGGCTCGGGGCCGAGGCCGAGCCGCCGGCGGCCACGTGGGCGCCGACCAGGTCGCCGGCCCGGGTGACGGCGACGACCTCGGGCAGCCGCTCGACGAGCGCCTGCGCGGCGTCGAGGTCCTCGACGATCGCCACCCTGGCCAGCACCCGGCTGAGCGACCCGCGGAGCGCTGCGGCGCACTCGACGGCGTCGACGGCGTACGTCGCACCGGCAGGAAGCGAGGGCCACGGCTCCGGAGAGCCCGCCGCGCCGCTGACCAGCATCGCGGCGCGCCCGAGGTCACCGTGCTTGAGGAGGGCGACCGCCCCGAGGGCGGAGTCCACCCCGTCGACCACCACGGCGTCGGCGGCGGTGCCCAGGGCGGCGGCGACCGCGGCCTCGTCGCCGGCGCGCACCGAGAGCAGCGCGGCCACGGAGCCGAGCAGCCCGCTGACCGGCTCGCTCGCCGCGAGCAGGGCGCCCGCACCGTCCTTGCGGTTGAGCCCGAGCTCGAGCGCCTCCCGGCGGGCGGTCAGCGCTCCGCGCTCCCGCTCGGCCGCCTGCGCCTCCTCGCGCATCTTCGCGAGCCGCTCCTCGAGGTCGTGCAGGACCGAGGCGGCTGCCTCGTGCTCCGCGTCCAGCCCCTCCTCGCCTGCGTCGAGGCCGGCCACCCGCGTCTCGAGCGCGGTGAAGTCGCGCTCGGCGCGCTCCATCCGCGCGAGTGCCTCCTGGCGGGCGAGCGACAGCCGTCCGAGCTCGTCCTCGGCGGCCGCGGCCCTGCTCCGCTTCGCGTTGACCTGCCCGTGGAGCCGGGCCAGCCCCTCCCGGCGGTCCGCGGCGGCCCGGAGCAGCCCGGCGACCCGGCGCTCCTCCTCCGCGTGGGCGTGCTCGGCTGCCTGCCGGGACCGGAGCGCGTCGTCGAGGGCCGCCCGGTGGCGCTGCACCTGGGCCTCGATCTCCGTCTCCTGGGCACGGGCCCGCCCGGCCTGCTCCTCGAGCTCGTCGGGGTCACGCCCCACCGGCGGCTCCGGCGCCGTCGCGGCGTTGCGGACGCGCTCGGCGGCGAGCCCGGCGGTTCCCCTGAGCCGGTCGCGGAGCCCGGCCAGCGCGAACCAGGTCTCCTGGGCACGGGCCAGCGCCGGCAGGTCCTCGCGCAGGGACGCCTCGAGCGCCGCCTCGGCCGCGCGGGCGGCGGCGACGGCCTGCTCGACCTCGGCGCGTCGCTCGAGCAGCACCGTCTCGTCGGCCAGCTCCTGCTCCAGCGTCGTGCGCACCGTCACCAGCTCGTCGGCGAGGAGGCGGGCGCGCGCGTCCCGCACGTCGGCCTGGACCACGGCCGCCCTGCGGGCCACCTCCGCCTGCCGGCCGAGCGGCTTCAGCTGGCGTCGGATCTCGCTCAGGAGGTCACCGAGACGGGTGAGGTGCGCCGACGTCGAGTCGAGCTTGCGGAGCGCCTTCTCCTTGCGCTTGCGGTGCTTGAGGACCCCCGCTGCCTCCTCGATGAAGCCGCGACGCTCCTCGGGCGTGGCGCGGAGGATGGAGTCGAGCTGCCCCTGCCCGACGATCACGTGCATCTCGCGGCCGATCCCGGAGTCGGAGAGCAGCTCCTGGACGTCGAGCAGCCGGCACGCCTGGCCGTTGATGGCGTACTCCGACCCGCCGTTGCGGAACATCGTCCGGCTGATCGTGACCTCGGCGTAGTCGATCGGAAGCGCACCGTCGGCGTTGTCGATGGTCAGCGCGACCTCGGCGCGGCCGAGCGGCGGCCGGCCGGCGGTGCCGGCGAAGATGACGTCCTCCATCTTGCCGCCCCGCAGCGACTTCGCCCCCTGCTCCCCCATCACCCAGGCCAGCGCGTCGACGACGTTGGACTTGCCCGAGCCGTTCGGACCGACGATGCAGGTGATGCCGGGCTCCAGCTGGAGCGTCGTCGCAGAGGCGAAGGACTTGAACCCTCGGAGGGTCAGGCTCTTCAGGTACACGTGGGCTCCTCACGGGTGACGGACCTGGCGCGCCGTACGGCGGTCGAACACCCCGCCGTGGGGAAGCCAGCACGTCAGCGCGGCCACCCTAACCCGGGGTCCGGCCGATTCCCGGCAGCGACGTCCGTCCGCGCCTCTTACGCCTTGTCGGAGTGCTGGGTTATGTTGCCGCGGCAGTCGGCCGACCGCCGGCTCCCCGGCCCGATCGTCGGGCCACGACGTACCGATCGAGGGAGATCTCTTGTCCATCACCACATCGCGCCGGACACGGTGGGCGGCGGCGTCCGTCACCACGCTGGCGCTCGGGGTCGCGCCGTTCACGGCCCTCGGCAACGCCACGGCCGCGCCCGGCGAGGCGTCCTCCGACGACGGCACCACCGCCACCGTCCAGCGTGCGGTGCACCCGAAGAAGGGCGTGCTCCGCCTGCAGCTGCTGGCGATCAACGACTTCCACGGCCAGCTCGAGGTGGTGCCCTCCACGAGCTCGTCCGGCAAGATCTTCACCGGTCCCACGGCCACCGACTTCACGCCGGCCGGTGGCGCGGCGTACCTCGGCCGGCACCTGGACCGCCTGCGGCAGCGCGCCGAGGCGTCGGGCGCCAAATCGGTGACGGTCGCCGCCGGCGACCTCATCGGCGCCACCCCGCTGCTGTCGGCCGCGTTCCACGACGAGCCGAGCATCGAGGCGATGAACAAGGTGGGGCTCGACATCGCATCCGTGGGCAACCACGAGTTCGACGAGGGCTGGCGTGAGCTCAAGCGGATGCAGCGCGGCGGCTGCATCGACGACGGCGACGGCCGGGACAACCAGAACTCCTGCCCCGCGCACGAGTTCAAGGGCGCGAAGTTCCGCTACCTCGCCGCGAACGTGGTCAAGGAGCGGACGGGCCGGACGGTCTTCCCGGGCTACAAGATCAAGAGGTTCGGCAACGTCAAGGTCGGCTTCATCGGCATGACCCTGCAGGACACCCCGAACATCGTCACCCGCGCGGGCGTCGAGGGGCTGCGGTTCACCGACGAGGTGCGGACCGTCAGGAGGCTGATGCCCGAGCTGCGGGAGAAGGGCGTGAAGTCGATCGTCGTGCTGCTCCACGAGGGTGGCGTCCCGGTCCCGAGCTACGACTACAACGGGTGCGCCTCCATCACCGGCCCCGGGCTCGACATCGCCCAGCAGCTCCCCACCGGCGTGGACGCCGTCATCAGCGGCCACACCCACCAGCCGTACAACTGCACGGTGACCGACCCCAAGGGTCGCCCGCGGCTGTTCACCAGCGCCTCCTCGATCGGCCGGATGGTCACCGAGATGACCCTGCAGATCGACCGGAGGACCAAGGACGTGATCCGTCCGCTGGCGACCGCCGAGAACGTGATCGTCAGCAACAGCGACGGCACCCGCCCGATGACGAAGATCCTGAGGCTCATCGACCTCTACAAGACGCTCGTCGCGCCGATCGAGAACACGGTGCTCGGACGGATCGCGCCGGCCGACGGCGCAGAACGCGCTGAGCCGCACCGCGGAGGCCGACGGCGGTGACTCGCCGCTCGGCAACCTGATCGCCGAGTCGCAGCTCGCCGACGACAGCGCCGTCGGCGGTCACGAGGTGCCGCAGGTGGCCTTCATGAACCCCGGCGGGATCCGGGCCGACCTGGCCGAGAACGAGGCCGGCGACGTCACCTACGGCAACGCGTTCGCCGCGCAGCCGTTCAACAACTACGTCACGTCCCAGACGCTGACCGGCGCGCAGATCCGCGACCTGCTCAACGAGCAGTGGAACGGGCGCAACGAGGGCGCGGCGAACCACAAGATCCTCCAGGTCGCCGGGCTCTCCTACACGTGGGACCGCGGCGCTGGCCGACGAGGTCGGCGTCGACGCCGTCGTCGGGGACATCTTGATCGACGAGAACCGCGACGGCGACATCGATGAGCTCCTCGACCCGGCCCAGGAGTACCGCGTGGTCGTGAACAGCTTCCTCTCCGACGGCGGCGACGGGTTCAGCACGTTCGACGCGGGCGCCGACAAGTTCTTCGGCGGTCTCGACATCGACGCGCTGGCGGCGTACCTGGAGGCGAACGACCCGTACGTGCCGACCCCGCTGAACCGGATCAGCAACCCCGTCGGCTGACCCCAGCGGACGAGGACGGACCAGGGCCGGTCCCGCACATGGTGCGGGACCGGCCCTTCGTCACCTCGTGCGAGGGGTCGGAAAACGCGAGACGCCCACCGCGTCAAGGGGGTCGCGGCGGGCGTGGTGGTGAGCTGCGTCAGGCGGGCTGCATGTGCTCGGGGACCGTCAGGAGCTCCTCGGAGCTCAGCGACGCCGCGAGGGCGTCGTTGTCCACCTGCAGCCGCATCACGTGCGCCTCGAGGTCCGCGACGCGCTGGCGCAGCCGTCGGTTCTCGGAGGCCAGCCGGTCGAGCGCACGGGGGTCGGATGTGCTCATGTAGCCGACGAGGGCCTTCGCCATGGTGTGTCCTCCGCTTGTGGTCCGGACGCACCCTCGTTGCGGCTCGGGTAAGAGCCGGGCAGGGTGGTTGACCTCTATGATCCCACGGGCCCGGACAGCCGGTCAATCCCGGGCCGGCGCACCGGCAGCCGCCCGCGGCGACCGTGGTCGCGGCTGGCAGCGGGGGCAGAAGAACGACGAGCGGTTCATGAACGCCACCCGCCGCACCGGCTCCCCGCAGCGCGGGCACGGCCGCCCTTCCTGGCCGTAGACGGCGAGGGAGCGGTCGAAGTAGCCGCTCTGCCCGTTGACGTTCACGTACAGCGCGTCGAACGACGTCCCGCCCTGGCCGAGCGCCTCCTCCATCACCTCGCGGACCGCCGCGAGCAGGGTGCGCAGCTGGGCGCGGGTGAGCCGGTCCCCCGGCCGGTCGCCGTGGAGCCGGGCCCGCCACAGCGCCTCGTCCGCGTAGATGTTGCCGACCCCCGAGACGACCCCCTGGTCGAGGAGGATCCGCTTGATCCCGGAGGTACGGCGCCGGACGCGCGGCGTACGACCTCGTCCTCGTCGAACTCCGGCTCGAGCGGGTCCGCGGCGATGTGCGCGATCTCGGACGGGAGGTCCGCACCTCCGACGGACACCGCCAGGCCGCCGAACATGCGCTGGTCGACGAAGCGGAGCTCGAGGTCGCCCGCCGCACCGGCCCCCGACAGCGCGAACCGCACGCGCAGGTGCCGCTCAGGTGGCGCAGCGGCCGGCTGGACGAGCATCTGCCCGCTCATGCCGAGGTGGGCCAGGAGGGCGTCGCCGCTGTCGAGCGGGAGCCAGAGGTACTTGCCGCGACGACGGGCCGCAACGACCTCGCGGTCGGTCAGGGCCGCGCAGAAGTGGTCGACGCCGGCGAGGTGGCGGCGCACCGGCCGGGGGTGGAGCACCTCGACCGAGGCGAGGCGGTGTCCGACGACGTGGGCCTCGAGCCCACGCCGGACCACCTCGACCTCGGGCAGCTCGGGCACGTGGCGGGTTCAGTCGGTCCGGTCGGGGATCGGCACCCCGCCACCGACCTCGGCGACGATCTCGCGGTAGGCCGTCTCGGCCGCCTGCTGCTCCGCCTCCTTCTTCGAACGCCCCTCGCCGCGCCCGTAGAGCTCCGGGCCGACCTGCACCTGCGCGGTGAAGGTCTTGGCGTGGTCGGGTCCGTCGTCCTCGATGACGTACTCCGGGACGCCGAGCCCGTGCTCGGCCGAGAGCTCCTGCAGGCTGGTCTTCCAGTCGAGCCCGGCCCCGAGCCCGGCGGCCGCAGCCATCAGCGGGTCGAACAGCAGGTGCACGACCTTGCGCGCCGCCTCGAAGCCGCAGCTGAGGTAGATCGCCCCGATGACGGCCTCGACGGTGTCGGAGAGGATCGACGCCTTCTTCCGGCCGCCGGTGATCTCCTCGCCACGACCGAGCTTGACGTGCTCGCCCAGCCCGATCGTGCGGGCGACGTCGGCGAGGGCACGGGCGTTGACGACCGCCGCACGCAGCTTCGCCAGCTGCCCCTCGGTCAGCGTGGGGTGGTCCTCGTAGAGCGTCTCGGTGACCACGACGCCGAGCACCGAGTCGCCGAGGAACTCGAGCCGCTCGTTGGTGGGCAGCCCGCCGTTCTCGTAGGCGTAGGACCGGTGGGTCAGCGCGCGGTCGAGCAGCTCGGGCTCCAGGTCGGGGCTTCCGAGCGCCTGACGCAAGTCGTCGAGGGAGGACGGCTCGCTCACGGGCTGACTGGTCAGAGGACCGGCCGACGGTTGGCGCGCGAGCCGTACTCGCCGCACTGCGGGCAGGCACGGTGCGGCAGGTGCTTCGCACCGCAGGCCGGGTTGGCGCAGCTCACCAGCGAGGGCGCGACGGCCTTCCACTGCGAGCGACGGTGACGCGTGTTGCTGCGCGACATCTTCCGCTTCGGGACAGCCACTGTTCTACTCCTCGATCGGGCCGCGTTCGCGACCGGTTGACTGGTGCTGGGGGTCGTGCGGGGGGTGGTGCTGGGGATCCTGCTCGGCTCCGTCCCCGGAGGCCAGCTGCTGCAGCGCCGCCCACCGCGGGTCGACGGCCTCGTCGTGCCCGTGCCCCGGGTCGTCCGCCAGGCGCACGCCGCATTCGACGCACAGTCCCGGACAGTCGTCCTGGCACAACGGCTGGAACGGCAGTGCCAGCACCACCGAGTCTCGCAGCAGTGGCTCCAGGTCGACCAGGTCGCCCTCGAGCCGGCTGGTCTCGCCGTCCTCCGTCTCCTCGCCTGCGGAGCCGTCGTCGTAGACGAACAGCTCCTGGAAGTCACCGGTGATCTCTCTGCCGATCTCCTCCAGGCACCGGACACACTCGCCGACCAGCACCGCCTGCGCCGTACCGGTGACGAGCACGCCCTCGACGACCGCCTCGAGCCGGATGTCGAACTCGACGGGCGAACCCTCGGGGACGCGCAGGACCTCGATCCCGAGATCTGCCGGTGCCGGCGCCGTCAGCGAGACTCGTCGCTCCGACCCCGGGCGGCGGCCGAGCTCGCGGGTGTCGAGCACGAGCGGCGCTCTCGGGTCGAGACGCACGGGTCCACTTTCGTCGTCGGCGGACAGATCACGATCCTCGTCCCGAACCGGCATGAACCGTCCGAGTCGACACGAGGACCGCAGAACAGCCTACCTGTCCCCTCCCCGGTGGATCAAAACGCCGTGGCGGTCACTCCTCGCCCCGCAGCCGCGGACCGAGCCGCTCGAGGACGTGCGGCGGGACCAGCCTCGAGACGTCGCCGCCGAACGCGGCGACCTCCTTGACCAGGCTCGAGGCGAGGAAGGAGTACTCCGGGCTCGTCGGCACGAACACCGTCTCGACCGCGGCGAGGCTGGAGTTCATCTGCGCCATCTGCAGCTCGTAGTCGAAGTCGCTGACCGCGCGCAGCCCCTTGACGATGGCGACGATGCCGCGCTCCTGGCAGAAGTCGGTGAGCAGCCCGGCGAACCCGTCGACCTTGACGTTGTCCCACGGACGCACGGCCTCGGTCAGCATCGCGATCCGCTCCTCGGGGGTGAAGAGCCGGTTCTTCGACTTGTTGACGCCGACGGCGACGACGACCTCGTCGAAGAGCAGCGAGGCCCGGCCGATGATGTCGATGTGACCGTTGGTCACCGGGTCGAACGACCCGGGACAGGCGGCTCGGCGCACGTCAGGGCTCCTCGGGGGGCTGGCCTGGTGGGGCTGGTCGGGGCTCCGCGACCGTACCAAAACCGGCTTCGGCGCCCGTCCAGGTCGCGGACGCCAGCGACGTCTCGCCGTACCTCTTGACGCGGCCGGGTCGATAACCGGCCGGCCAGGTGGGGCCGCCGTCGCGTGACCCCCTCTCGACGACGACGAGGGCCTCCGGCGCGAGCCACCCGCGCCCCAGCGCGACGAGGTCGGCGACGACCGCGTCGGTGCTCAGCGCGTACGGCGGGTCGAGGAAGACGAGGTCGTAGGCGGCCGGCGCGGAGCCGGCGAGGTGCCTGGCCACCGCCGAGCAGACGACCTCGACACCGCTGGACCCCAGCGCCCGGGCGTTGGCCGAGGCGACCCCCGCCGTACGTCGGTCCTGCTCGACCAGGGTGACCTGGGCAGCGCCGCGCGACCACGCCTCGAGCCCCACCGCGCCCGAGCCGGCGTACAGGTCGAGGACGCGGAGCCCCTGGAACGAGCCGAGCGCCGACTCCGCCGCGGAGAAGAGCGCCTCGCGCACGCGGTCGGAGGTCGGCCGGGTCAGCGACCCGCCGGGGGTGCGGAGCCGCCGGCCCCCCGCGCTGCCGCCGATGATCCTGGTCATGCCTTGTCCAGGTAGTCGGTGCCTGCCCGCCGGGCCAGCGACTCCACCGCGTCCCGGAGCCCCGGGTGTTCCTCGAGCCGTGGGTCGCGCTCCACGATCTCGGTCGCCGATGCCCTGGCCTCCTCGATCACGTCGACGTCGCGGACCACCGAGAGCAGCCGCAGGGAGCTGCGCCGCCCCGACTGCCGTCGGCCGAGGACGTCACCCTCCCGCCTCAGCTCGAGGTCGAGCTCGGCGAGCTTGAACCCGTCCGAGGTCGAGGCCACCGCCTCCAGCCGGGTCCGCGTCGCCGACCCGGCGGCCGCGGAGGTGACGAGGAGGCAGAGCCCGGGATGACCACCGCGTCCGACCCGGCCGCGCAGCTGGTGCAGCTGGGAGACGCCGAACCGCTCCGCGTCGAGGATCACCATCGTCGTGGCGTTGCCCACGTCCACCCCGACCTCGATCACCGTGGTGGAGACCAGGACGTCGAGGTCGCCTGCGGCGAAGGCGAGCATCACCCGCTCCTTCTCGTCAGGGGTGAGCCGGCCGTGGAGGACCGCCACCCGGAGCCCGGACAGCGCGCCCTCGGACAGCGCCGGCGCGACCACCTCGACCGCGGCCGGAGGGCGCTGGGGGTCGTCCTCGAGGTCGAGGGGCGCCTCGTCGGCTCCGGTGGGCTCCGCCGGCTCCGCGGCCCGCTCGGCGTCGCCGGCGGCGATCCGGGGGCACACGACGTACACCTGGTGGCCTCGAGCCACCTCCTCACGCACCCGGACCCAGATCCGCTCGAACCAGGCCGGCTGGTCGGCGAGCGGCACCACCGTGGTCTGGATCGGGCGCCGCCCCGCGGGCAGCTCGGTCAGCGCCGAGGTCTCGAGGTCGCCGAAGACCGTCATCGCGACGGTGCGCGGGATCGGTGTCGCGGTCATCACGAGCTCGTGCGGCGGCAGCCCGCCGGTCTTGGCCGACAGCGCCGCGCGCTGCTCGACCCCGAACCGGTGCTGCTCGTCGACGACCACGAGGCCGAGCTCGGCGAACTGGACCTGCTCCTCGAGCAGCGCGTGGGTCCCGACCACGATCCCCGCCGCGCCCGAGGCCGCCTCGAGCAGCGCCTCCTTGCGGGCGGCCGCCGGCATCGAGCCGGTCAGCAGAGCGACCCGGGTCGCCTCGCAGGCGGCGCCCAGGCGGTCCGCCTCGGCGAGGTCGCCGAGCATCGCGGTGATCGACCGGTGGTGCTGCTGGGCCAGGACCTCGGTCGGCGCGAGGAGCGCCGCCTGGGCGCCGGAGTCGACCACGCGCAGCATCGCGCGCAGGGCCACCACGGTCTTGCCGGAGCCGACCTCGCCCTGGAGCAGCCGCTGCATCGGGTGCCCGCCGGCGAGGTCGCCGAGGATCGCCTCCTCCACGCGGAGCTGCCCCGGGGTCAGCTCGAAGGGCATCCTGGTGTCGAAGGCGTCCAGGATGCCGCCCGCCCGACCGGTGCGCGGCCGGCTCCGCAGCTGCCGCCGCTCCTGGCGCCGTTGGGCCAGGGCCACCTGGGCGACGAACGCCTCGTCGAACTTGAGCCGCTTGGCCGCCGCACCGGCCTGCCTCCGGTCCTGGGGACGGTGGATCCAGCGCAGCGACTGCATGAGACCGAGCAGGCCGTGCTGCTCGACGAGCCTCGCCGGCAGGACGTCGGGCACCTCCTCGACCACGTCGAGCGCGATGCGGACCGCCCCCCTGACCTGCTCGTTGAGCAGCTTGCCGGACAGCGGGTAGACCGGCATGAGCGCGGTGGGGTCGGACTCGACGTCGGTGATCTCCGGGTGGGTCAGCTCCCACCGCCCGCGCCGGTAGCTGTTCCGGCCGAACCGCCCGGAGAGCATGACGCTGCGGCCCGTCCGCAGCTTGCCGTCGAGCCGGTGCTGCGCGGCGCCGGCGTGCCGGTCGAAGAACGTCATCCACACCTCGGCGTCGCCCAGCCGGGCCTGCACCTCCGTCCGGTAGGCGGTGCGCCCGGACCGCTTGTCGCGATAGGGGTGGACCGCGGCCGAGCCGACCCGGGCGACGAGTGTGACCAGCTCTCCCTCGACGAGGTCGTCGATGGAGCTCACCTCGTCCATGTCGAGGTAGCGCCGCGGGTAGTGCTCGAGGAGCTCTCCCACCGTCTGCAGCCCCAGGTGGTCCACCAGCGGCTTCGCCGTCCGGCCGCCCACCGCTGGACCGAGCTTCGTGCTCCACCCGACCGCCATCACTCCACCCCGAACAGCAGCGGGTAGCGCTCCTGGCCCCCGTCGTAGACCAGCACGTCGACGGTGGGGTGGTGCGCCCTCACATGCCCGGCGCACTCCTGGGCGAGCTCGTCTCCGCCGGCACCGGCCACCACCGTGAACAGCTCCCCGCCCCCACCGAGCATCCGCTCGACGACCTCGACGGCGACGTCGTGCATGTCCTGGCCGACCACCGCGAAGTCACCCTCGACGACACCGAGGACGTCGCCGGGCTCGCAGCGGCCCGCCGAGGTGATCGCCTGCCGGGCGGCGACCGTGACGGCTCCGGAGCGCGCATGGCGCGCGGCTGCCGTCATCTCGACGAGGTCCTGCTCGAAGGGACGTCCCGGTTCGTGCACGGCGAGCGCCGCCATGCCCTGGACCTGGGTCGTCGTGGCCACCACCCGGGCCCGGACCCCGTGGTCCTGCCCGGCGATCCTCGCGGCCGCCTCCGCCACCGGCACCACGTCACGGTCGTTGGGCAGGACCACCACCTCGGCGGCTCCGGAGGCGAGGATCGACTCGAGCAGCTCGCCGGCCGAGGGTCGCCGGGCGACCGACGCCGCCACCACGTGGGCCCCGGCCTCGGAGAAGACCCGGGCGAGCCCGTCGCCGAGGGCGAGCACGACGACCGCCCGACCGCTCCGCTCACGGACGGCCCCGCCGCGCTCGCGCGCATGGTCGACCTGCTCGGCGAAGTGGGTGACCCGGATCCGATGCGGTCGGCCGGCGCCGAGCCCCGCCTCGATCGCGGCACCGGCGTCGTCGACGTGCACGTGGACGTTCCACAGCCGGTCACCGCCGACGACCACCAGGGAGTCGCCCAGCGGCCCGAGCGCCGCCTTGAGCCCGGGGATGGCGTCCTCGTCGGCGTCGAGGAGGTACATCACCTCGTAGGACGGCCCCTCCTCGGCCAGGTCGCCGCCCGCCTGCGGGGCGGGGGCCGGGACGACCGGGATGACGCGGCGCGACCGGTCGGCCCCGGGGAGCTCCCGCCGGCCGGTGAAGGCGGACTCGGCGGCGTCGAGCACCAGGCACAGCCCACGACCGCCGGCGTCGACCACGCCCGCCGCGCGGAGCACCTCGAGCTGCTCGGGGGTGCGGGCCAGCGCCTCCCGGGCCGCCCGGCCGGCGCCCTCGATGACGGCGGCGGTGCGCAGCGACGGGTCCGCGGCGAGCCGCGCGGCCGCGTCGGACGCGGCTCTTGCCACCGAGAGGATCGTCCCCTCGACCGGTTGTCCGACCGCGGCGTAGCTCGCCTCCGTCGCCTCGACGAGCCCTGCCGCGAAGACCTCGGCGGTGCGTTCCTCGGGCGCCGCCGTGGCGATCCGCCGGAGCAGGGCACCGACGAGCTGCGACATGATGACCCCGGAGTTGCCCCGGGCGCCGAGCAGCAGTCCCCGCGAGAACGCCGCGAACGCCACGGGCAGGTCGGTGCTCGGCACCCCACCGTGCTCCTGCACGCAGCGGTGGAGCGCCTCGTGGGCGGACTCGAAGGTGAGGAAGAGGTTCGTCCCCGTGTCGCCGTCGGGGATCGGGTAGACGTTGAGCGCGTCGATCTCCTCGCGCGCCCGTCCCAGGGCCTCGAGCGCGAGGCGGTCGAACCGGACCAGGGTGGACAGCACCAGGCCGTCGCCCAGCTCCGCCATCGTCCTCACCAGGCCCAGCCCTCTCCTCGGTCGTGCCGGTCACCGCCGTGGGCCACAGGGTAGCGACGCCACGATTGGCGTCGGCCGCGCGGGATCGGATACGCTAGCGCGGTTGTCCGGTCTGACACCGGACTCTGTTCTGACCTCGAGTTTCAATCCAGGAGTTCACGGTGGCTGCCGTCTGCGACATCTGCGCCAAGGGCCCGGGCTTCGGCAACAACCGGCCTTGGTCACGCAAGATCACGAAGCGTCGCTTCGACCCGAACATCCAGCGCGTGCGCGCGACCGTCAACGGTGCGCCGAAGCGGCTCAACGTGTGCACCGGCTGCCTCAAGGCCGGGAAGGTCACCCGCTGACCCCCCGCGTCGTCCAGGAGAGCCGCCCCCTCGGGGCGGCTCTGCTGCTTTTCCGCCCCCGCCCAGCCTGACCGCGGGCACAGGTCGCCGGGTCAGAAGTGGCGGAACCCGGTGGCGCCCTCGGGGACGGCTCCGTCGACGGTGACCGGGTGCTCCTGCGACGCCTGCTCGGCGTCGAGGACCTCGCCGACCGCCACCCACCCGGGGGGCAGCACCGTTCCTGCCGGGAACGTTCCGACGAGCGGGTGGTCGTCCCCACCGCCGAGCACGAAGGTGAGCGGGTCGACACCGAGCGCGGCGCCCACCGCCCGGAGCGCGTCGTCGAGGACGAACGCCTCCGACCGCAGGTCCACCGCGACCCCGCTGGCGGTCGCCACATGACCGAGGTCGGCCAGCAGGCCGTCGGAGACGTCGACCAAGCTCGTCGCACCCGCAGCCACCGCCTCGGCGCCGCCGTCGTACGGGATCTCGGGGCGGCGGTAAGCCTCGACGACCGCCCGCGGCGAGCGGAAGCCGCGCCCCAGCACCGCGAGCCCCGCGGCCGCCCACCCCTGGCGGCCGCGCAGGGCGACGACGTCCCCCGGCCGGGCACCGTCCCGGCGCAGCGGCTCACCGTCCACGACCCCGAGCGCGGTCACCGCGATCGTGAGCACGTCGCTTCGGGTCAGGTCGCCGCCCACCACGGACGCGCCGACGAGCGCGCACTCCTCTGCCAGCCCCTTCCCGAGGTCCAGGAGCCATCCCACCTCGAGCCCTGAGGGAGCGGCGACCCCCACCGTGACGGCAGTCGCACGTCCCCCCATCGCGTTGAGGTCGCTCAGCGACTGCCCCGCCGAGCGGTGGCCGATGTCCGCGGCGGAAGCCCAGTCGCGGCGGAAGTGCCGCCCGTCCACGAGCACGTCGGTCGAGACCACCACCCGGCCACCACCGACCGAGACGACCGCCGCGTCGTCGCCGGGGCCGAGGAGGACGTCCTCCCCCTGGACGAAGTGCCGGGTGAGCGCCGCGATGACCGGGAACTCGCCCATGTCGGCGAGGGTCGTCCCGGCTGCCGGCTGCTGGTCGTGGCTCATGTCCCGCATTCAAGCCGATGCGGACGGTCCCATTCCGACCGGCCCGGGCACGCGGTAGGTTGAGGGCGCCTCGCCGGGCCCCGCCCCGGTCCGGTCCGAAGACAGGA
Organism: uncultured Actinomycetota bacterium; assembly: GCA_963754155.1. Taxonomy (GTDB): domain Bacteria; phylum Actinomycetota; class Actinomycetes; order Propionibacteriales; family Nocardioidaceae; genus Marmoricola_A. The sequence continues at coordinate 277,427 of CAVWEU010000003.1, forward strand.
GCCCACCATGGTCGTCCAGGCCTACATCTTGATCCAGACCGACGTCGGCAAGGCCGCCGAGGTCGCAGCCGCCATCGCCGACGTCAAGGGCGTCACGCTGGCGGAGGACGTCACCGGCCCGTACGACGTCATCGTCCGAGCGGAGGCGAGCAACGTCGACGAGCTCGGCAAGCTGGTCGTCGCCCGGGTGCAGGCGGTCGACGGGATCACCCGCACCCTCACCTGCCCCGTCGTCCACATCTGACCAGGAGCCGACAGGCTGATCCCTCGACCCCGACGGCGCCCCGTTCCCGCGAACGTGGGCGCCGTCCCACGTCCCACCGGCGGGCCCGTGCTGGCGCTCGTCCCGGCCTTCGTCCTGCTCGCTGCCTGCGGTGCGGGCGCCGTCGACGTCCGCGGCGACGCCCCGGCGCCGGACGACCGTGAGCCGTGCCGCTCGCTGCTCGACGCCCTGCCCCGCAGCGTCGCCGACCTGCCGGCGCGGGAGACCGAGCCTGCCGACGGGTGGGGGGCGGCGTACGGCGACCCGGCGGTCGTCCTGCGCTGCGGTGTCGGCGAGCCGGACGGCTTCGACGCCGTGGCCGCCTGCACCACCGTCGAGGGCATCGACTGGTACGTCCCCGACGTCCCGCCCGAGCAGGGCGACGTCGTCGTCACCACCGTGCACCGGGTCCCGGCGGTGGAGCTCCGGCTCCCTGCGGTGCACTGGCCGCCCGCGGCCGCCCTCGTGGACCTGGCCGGGACCGTACGCGAGCACACGGAACGGACCGGTCGCTGCGGCTGACCGGCCGCTCGTCCCGATCAGCGCAGTCCGGTCCGACGGTGCAGGGCGAGCTCGAGGAGCCGGTCCACCAGCGCCGGGTAGTCGACCCCGGACGCTGCCCACATCCGGGGGAACATCGACGTCGGCGTGAACCCGGGCATCGTGTTGATCTCGTTGACGACGAGCCGCCCGTCACCGAGCAGGAAGAAGTCGACCCGGGCCAGCCCCTCGCAGGCCAGCGCCTCGAACGCGGAGACCGAGAGCCCGCGGACCCCCTCCGAGATCTCCTCGTCCAGCCGGGCCGGTACGTCGAGGCGCGTGCTCTCCTCCGGGAGGTACTTCGCGGCGAAGTCGTAGAAGTCGTGGTCGCCGGCGACGGTGACCTCGGCGACCACGCTCGCCTCGGGTCCCTCGTCACCGAGCCGGTCGAGGACTCCGCACTCCAGCTCGCGGGCACCGACGCCGGCGGCCGCCTCGACGAGGACCTTGGGGTCCCAGCGCCGCGCCTCTTCGACGGCCGCGTCCAGCCCCTCGCGGGAGTCGACCCTGCTGATGCCGATGCTGGACCCGCCGCGGCACGGCTTGACGAACACCGGGTAGCCGAGCGCGTCCACCTCGGTGCGGCACGCCTCGGCGTCCCTGCGCCAGCGGCGCTCCCCGACCACCACGTAGGGCAGGACGGGAAGCCCGGCACCCTCGAGGACGACCTTCATGTAGTGCTTGTCCATCCCCACGGAGGACGCAAGCACTCCTGATCCCGACGTAGCGGACGTCGGCGATCTCGAAGAGCCCCTGGACCGTTCCGTCCTCCCCGAACGGGCCGTGGAGGACGGGGAACACCACGTCGACGGCGCCGAGCACGTGCACGGTGTCCCCCGGCTCGTGCACGGCCAGCGTGCCGGCGCCGCCGTCGTGCGCCACCGAGAGGACCGGCAGCGCCGGGTCGACCTCGGGCAGCTTCTCGGGGTCGGTGATGGCGAGCCGCTCCGGATCGCCGGTCTCCAGGACCCATCGTCCGTCGGTCGCGATGCCGATCGGCACGACGTCGTACTTCGCCCGGTCGATCGCCTGGAGCACGCTGCCCGCAGTGACGCACGAGATGGCGTGCTCGCTCGACCGACCGCCGAAGAGCACGGCGACGCGCGGCTTGCGGGTCGCCCCGGGCCGGGGTTCGGTGAGGTCGCTCATGGTGGCTCGACCCTAGCCGCCTACCCTGACCGGATGGTTGACCTCAGCTCCGACGCTCCGACCCTCCGCCCCGCCACGCTGGCGGTGACCGCGGGTCGGCCGCCCCACGACCCCGACCAGCCGCTCAACGCGCCGGTGACCCTGGCCTCGACGTACGTCGCCGGCGGGGACGTCGAGTACGGCCGCTACGGCAACCCGACCTGGACGGCGTTCGAGGAGGCGCTGGGCGCCCTGGAGGGCGGTCGCTGCCTGGCGTTCGCCAGCGGGCTCGCCGCCGTCGCGACCATCCTGGACCTGGTCGGGAACGACGCGGTGGTCGTCGCCCCGCGGCACGCCTACAACGGCACGGTGATGCAGCTCGCCGACCTCGAGGCCCGTGGCCGGCTCCGGGTCCGGCTGGTCGACGTCACCGACCGCGACGCCTTGGTCGCAGCATGCGACGACGCCGCGATCGTGTGGCTGGAGTCCCCGACGAACCCCGCCCTCGAGGTCATCGACCTGGCCCCCGTGATCGCAGCGGCCCACGACGCCGGTGCCTACGTCGTCGTCGACAACACCTTCGCCACCCCTCTGCTGCAGCAGCCGCTGTCGCTCGACGCGGACCTCGTCATTCACTCGGCGACGAAGTACATCGCCGGTCACAGCGACGTCCTCATGGGCGCCGTCGTCACCCGCTCCGAGGAGCTGCACGACGTGCTGAAGAAGCGTCGCGACCTCGTGGGCAACGCTCCGGGCCCGTTCGAGGCGTGGCTCGCGCTGCGCGGCCTGCGGACCCTCGCCGTCCGGCTGGACCGGGCGCAGGCCAACGCCGCGGAGATCGCCCGCCGGCTCGCGGACCATCCCGCGGTCGAGGAGGTCCGCTACCCGGGTTTCGGCGGGATCGTCGCCCTGGTGACCGCTCAGGGAGCGCTCGCCGCCGACCTCGTCACCCGCTCGACCCGGCTGTGGGTGCACTCGACGAGCCTCGGCGGCGTCGAGTCGCAGCTCGAGCGCCGGCGGCGGTGGAAGCTGGAGCCCGCCACGATCCCCGAGGGGCTGGTCCGGCTCTCCGTCGGCATCGAGGACGTCGAGGACCTGTGGGCCGATCTGTGCCAGGCGCTCGACCAGGCGACCCCCCGTTGAGCCGTCACTGGTGCCGGTCGGCGCGGCGAACGCAGCCGTCGGCAGGGACCGTCGACCGGCACGAGTGACGGCTCAACCTGTCCGCGCGGAGCGCGGAGCGCGGAGCGCGGAGCGCGGGCGCGGAGCGCGGGCGAGCGTCTCAGTCGCGCTCGTGCTTCGTCTCACGGGTGACGAAGCTCTCCATCATCTGGCGGGTCGACATCTCGCCGATCACCACCGCGTGCACCGCCTGGACGAGGGGCGCGTAGATCTCGTTGCGCTGCGCCAGGGCGAGCAGTGACCCGCACGACTTCACCCCTTCGGCGACCTGACGGGTGGAGGCGGTGATCTCCTCGGTGGTCATCCCCCGCCCGAGCTTCTCGCCGAACGTGCGGTTGCGGGAGAGCGGCGACGAGCAGGTCGCCACGAGGTCGCCGAGGCCGGCCAGCCCCATCAGCGTCAGGGGGTCCGCCCCCAGCTTGACCGCGAGCCTGGCGGTCTCGGCGAGGCCGCGGGTGATGACCGAGGCAGTCGTGTTGTCCCCGAACCCAAGGCCGACCGCCATCCCGACGGCGAGCGCGATCACGTTCTTGTAGGCGCCGCCGAGCTCGCATCCGACCACGTCGACGCTGGAGTACGGGCGGAACGTGGGACCGTGCAGCGTCTCGCGCAACCGCGCGGCGACGGCCTCGTCCTGGCAGGCCACGACGCTGGCAGCGGGTTCACGGTCGGCGATCTCGCGCGCCAGGTTCGGCCCCGAGAGCACGGCGATCCGGTCGGGACCGGCACCGGTGATCTCGGCGATCACCTCGCTCATCCGTTTCAGGGTGTTGAGCTCGACGCCCTTCATCAGCGACATCAGCACCGCGTCGGGCGGGAGCACGGCCGCCCACTCCTCGAGGTTCGCGCGCAAGGTCTGGGACGGGACGGCGAGCACGACCAGCTCGGCGCCGGCGGCCGCCTCGGTCGGGTCGTGCGTGGCTCGTACGACGGAGGGGAGCTCGATGCCCGGCAGGTAGTCGAGGTTCTCGTGCTTCTCGTTGATCGCGGCACAGACCTCCTCACGTCGTGCCCAGACGGTGACCTCGTGGCCCGCGTCGGCCAGGACCAGCGAGAACGCCGTGCCCCACGACCCGGCACCGAAGACGGCGACCTTGCTCATCGGCGCTTCCTCCTCATGTGGGCACGGGACGTGTGCGGGTGCGGGTTCCCGATGGGACGAACCCCCTGCTGCCGGGGGTCGAACCGCTCGGCCGGGGCGAGCTCCCCTCGCAGCTCCTCCAGCAGCCCGGTGATGTCGCCCATGATCCGGTCAGTCGCCTCCTGGAGCACCTGCGGCGTCAGGGGCACCCCTCGAAGGTCGTCGAGGTCGACGGGGTCACCCGCCTTGGTCCAGATGCGCTTGGGCGGGAACAGATGAGGCCGCTTGGCGTAGGGCCACAGGAGCTCCTGTGCCCCCCACTGCGCGACGGGGATGACGGGCACCCCGGCGGTGAGGGCGATCCGGGCGGCGCCGGTCTTCCCGACCATCGGCCACAGCTCGGGCTGCCGGGTGATCGTGCCCTCGGGGTAGACGACGACCAGCTTCCCCTCCTGGACCGCCTCGACCGCGGACGAGAAAGCGCGGGACGCGTCCGAGCTCAGCCGGCGCACCGGGATCTGACCCATCGCCGTGATGATCCGGCCGGCCACCGGGACGTCGAAGAGCTCGGCCTTGGCGAGGAAGCGGGGCAACCGGCCGTGGTCGTAGATGAAGTAGGCGAACGTGGCGGGGTCGGCGTGGGACACGTGGTTCGCGGCGACGACCGCACCCCCGTCTGCCGGGATCTTGGTGCCATCGACCCAGCGCCGGCGGGTCACCAGCAGGAGCAGCGGCTTGAGCAGCACCACGCCGAGAGTGAACGCCCATCCGCGGCGCTCCCTCATGCTGCGGAACTTCCCCACCTCACCCTCCTCCTCGCCGGCCCGGCCGGCGACGTCACGTCCGACCCTAATGCCCCGGGTGGCAGGATCGGTCCGTGACCGCCGAGCCCCCGACGCGCGCCGCGACACCACCGCGCTACGGGATGGTGGTGCCCGTGAAGCGGCTGGCCGCGGCGAAGTCCCGCCTGGCGCCGCTGGGAGACGACGTACGACGTGAGCTGGTCGGCGCCTTCGTGACCGACACGGTGAGCGCCCTCCTGGACACCCCGTGCGTCATCCGGGTCCTCGTCGTCACCGACGAGGTCGACCTGGCGAGGTGGCTCTCCGGGCTGGGGGTCACCGCCATCCCGGACGCGAGCTCGGAGGACCTCAACGGGACCCTCGTCCAAGGCGCGACCGAGCTGCTTCGCCGGGACCCGTCGCTCCGGCCGGCGGCGGTCTGCGCGGATCTCCCGACGTTGCGCCCCGAGGAGCTCGCCGAGGTGCTGGCCACCGTCGACCCGGAGCGAGCGGCGTTCGTCGCCGACGCAGCGGGGGTCGGCACCACGCTCTACACCGCCCCGGACCTCGGGACGTTCGCACCGCGGTTCGGCTTCCGCTCGCGAGACGCTCATCTCGACGCGGGTGCCCTCGAGCTCGACACCAGCGCGGCACCGTCGCTGAGCCGGGACGTGGACACCCCTGAGGACCTCCGGGCGGCAGTCGCGCTCGGCGTCGGCCACCGCACGGGGTTCGTGCTCACCGCCCTCGGGCTCGCTCGCTCCTGACCGGTGGACAGGACGAGGGACCGGCCACCGGGCCGGTCCCTCGTCAGGTGTCAGGACTTCTTGGCGGTCGACTTCTTGGCCGGCGCCTTCTTGGCCGGGGCCTTCTTCGCCGTCGAGGTCTTCGCCGCCGGCGCCTTCTTGGCGGGAGCCTTCGTGGCCGGAGCCTTCTTCGCCGTCGAGGTCTTCGCCGCCGGCGCCTTCGTGGCCGACGCCTTCTTGGCCGGAGCCTTCTTCGCCGGAGCCTTCGTGGCTGGAGCCTTCTTCGCCGTCGAGGTCTTCGCCGCCGGCGCCTTCTTCGCCGTCGTCGACTTCGATGCGGTCGACTTCGCGGGTGCCTTCTTCGCGGTCGACTTCGTGGCGGTCGACTTCGAGGCCGTCGACTTCGCGGCCGTCGACTTCGCGGGTGCCTTCTTCGCCGTCGTGGTCTTCGAGGCGCTCGACTTGCTCGTCGACGCCTTCTTGGCCGCACCGGCAGCTGCGCGCGCCGGCGCGGTCGCGGCCCTGGCGACGTCGGAGGTCTTGGGAAGCTTCGGCTTCTTCTTGGCGCCCGAGACGAAGGCCTTCAGCTCGGCACCGGCGGTGAACTTGGGCACGGCGGTCTTCTTGGCCTTGATCCGGTCCCCGGTGCGGGGGTTGCGGACCCACCGCGCCTCCCGCACACGCTTCTCGAACGAGCCGAAGCCTGTGATCGCCACCTTCTCCCCCTTGGCGACCTCCCGGGTGATGGTGTCGAGGACCGACTCGAGGGCGTGCTGAGCCTGCTTGCGGTTGCCTTCGTAGCGCGCCGACAGTGCGTCGATCAGCTGAGTCTTGTTCACTGGCTTCCCTTTCGTGAACGGCCAGAGCCGGGCCTCTGCTCGGCATTTCCTTGCACGCTAGGGAAATCCGCGGCCCGCCACAACGATATCGACGCGATTTCAGCGAGGAATCTCAACCGTTTCCACGGCGTTTCACGGGCGCGAACCCGCGTCGTTGAGCCACATCGCGACAGCCGAGGTCGGACCGAAGGGGAACGGACACCGTCGGAAGGCGGGGAATCGTCAAGCAGGCAAGGAAGAAGTCGTCTTCGCCGGTCGGCGTCCGCGTCTCGCCCCGCGGCAGTCGGCAGGCGTCAGAGGGTGGCCGGCTTCCACGCCGGACGGTTCGCCTCGTAGGAGGAGATGTCGTCCTCGTGCGACAGCGTGATGCCGACGTCGTCGAGCCCGTTCAGCAGGCGGTACCGGGTGTAGTCGTCGATCCGGAACGGCGCGACGACATCTGCGGCACGCACCTCGCACCGCTCGAGGTCGACGGTGACCTCGGTGGCGGGGTCCGCCTCGACGAGCGACCAGATCCGGTCGACGACCTCCTGGTCCACCTCGGCGGCGAGCAGCCCCGCCTTGCCCGAGTTGCCACGGAAGATGTCGGCGAAACGGCTGGAGAGCACCGCCTTGAAGCCGTAGTCCATGAGCGCCCAGACCGCGTGCTCGCGCGACGACCCGGTCCCGAAGTCGGGGCCGGCGACCAGGACGCTGACGCCGGCGTGCTCGGGCCGGTTGAGGACGAAGTCGGGGTCGTTGCGCCAGGCGCCGAACAACCCGTCCTCGAACCCCGTGCGGGTCACCCGCTTGAGGTAGACCGCGGGGATGATCTGGTCAGTGTCGACGTTGCCCCGTCGCAGCGGGAGCGCGGTGCCGGTGTGGGTGGTGATGGCTTCCATGGTCTCTCTCCTCCTCAGCCGATCGCTGCCAGGTCGGCGGGGCTCGCCAGGTGCCCGGCAACCGCCGTGGCCGCCGCCACGGGGACCGACACCAGGTGGGTGCGGCCGCCCTTGCCCTGCCTGCCCTCGAAGTTGCGGTTCGACGTCGACGCGCTGCGCTCGCCGGGCGCCAGCTGGTCGGGGTTCATGCCCAGGCACATCGAGCATCCCGCCCCTCGCCACTCGGCGCCGGCGGCGAGGAAGACCCGGTCGAGCCCCTCGGCCTCCGCCTGCAGACGGACCCGCACGGAGCCGGGAACGACGAGGAGCCGCGTGTTCTCAGCGACGTGCCGCCCGTCGAGGACCGACGCCGCGAGCCGGAGGTCCTCGATCCGGCCGTTCGTGCAGGAGCCCACGAACACCGTGTCGACGTCGACCTCGCGCATCGGGGTGCCAGGCGTGAGCCCCATGTACTCCAGTGCCTTCTGCGCCGCGACCCGGTCGGACTCCTCGGCGAAGTCGTCCGGGGAGGGCACGGAACCGCCGAGCGGTACCCCCTGCCCCGGGTTGGTGCCCCAGGTGACGAACGGGGTGACCTCGGCGGCGTCGAGGACGATCTCCTTGTCGAAGACGGCGTCCTCGTCGGTGGTCAGCGTCCGCCAGTGGGCCACGGCCGCCTCCCAGTCGGCGCCCGTGGGGGCCTCGGGCCTGCCCTCGACGTAGTCGAAGGTTGTCCGGTCCGGCGCGACGAGGCCGGCTTTGGCGCCCCACTCGATCGACATGTTGCAGACCGTCATGCGGCCTTCCATCGACAGCTCCTCGATGGCCTGACCGCGATACTCCACGATGTAGCCCTGTCCACCACCGGTCCCCGTCCGCGTGATCAGCGTGAGGATCAGGTCCTTCGCGGTGACGCCCTCCGGCAGCGAGCCGTTGACGGTGACGGCCATCGTCCGGGGCCTGGCCTGCATCAAGGTCTGGGTGGCGAGGACGTGCTCGACCTCCGAGGTGCCGATGCCGAAGGCGATCGCCCCGAAGGCGCCGTGGGTGGAGGTGTGCGAGTCCCCGCAGACGATCGTCATCCCCGGCTGGGTGAGGCCGAGCTGCGGGCCCACCACATGGACGATCCCCTGCTCGACGTCGCCGAGCGGGTGCAGCCGCACGCCGAACTCCGCGGCGTTCTTGCGCAGGGTCTCGACCTGGGTGCGGCTGACCGGGTCGGCGATCGGCTTGTCGAGGTCGAGGGTCGGGACGTTGTGGTCCTCGGTCGCCAGGGTGAGGTCGGCGCGGCGGACCCGGCGGCCGGCGAGCCGGAGCCCGTCGAACGCCTGCGGCGAGGTGACCTCGTGAAGGAGGTGGAGGTCGATGTAGAGCAGGTCAGGCTCCCCCTCGGCACTGCGGACGACGTGCTCGTCCCACACCTTCTCCGCCAGGGTCCGTCCCATGTGCTCCTCCTCCGGGTCGCCCACCGTCCGTTTGCATATCAACATGCGAGACGGCATTATCAGATTATGGACAACTCTAGCGGAGTCGGCGTTCTCGACAAAGCCGCTCTCGTTCTCTCGGCCCTCGAGTCGGGTCCCGCCACGCTGGCCGGGCTGGTGGCCGCGACCGGACTGGCCCGTCCGACGGCCCACCGGCTCGCGGTGGCCCTCGAGCACCACCGCCTGGTCGCGCGGGACATGCAGGGCCGGTTCGTGCTCGGCCCCCGGCTCGCCGAGCTGAGTGCGGCCGCCGGCGAGGACCGGCTCCTCGCCGCGGCCGGCCCGGTGCTCGCCCGGCTCCGCGACATCACCGGTGAGTCCGCCCAGCTGTGGCGCCGGCAGGGCGACCATCGGGTCTGCGTGGCAGCCGCCGAGCGCCCCTCCGGCTTGCGCGACACCATCCCGGTGGGGTCACAGCTGACCATGCGGGCCGGGTCCGCTGCGCAGGTGCTCCTGGCCTGGGAGGACCCCGAGCGGATGCACCGCGGCCTGCAGAACGCCGCCTACTCGGCCACCGCGCTCTCCGCGATCCGACGGCGTGGCTGGGCGCAGTCGGTCGGCGAGCGCGAGGCCGGTGTCGCGTCAGTCTCCGCCCCGGTCCGCTCCCCCTCGGGCAAGATCATCGCGGCGGTGTCGGTCTCCGGCCCGCTCGAGCGGCTCACCCGCCAGCCGGGGCGCATGCATGCACCGGCCGTGCTCGCCGCAGCCGAGCGGCTCTCGGAGTCGCTGCGCCGGGCCTCGGAGTAGCTGCTCAGAACAGCCGGTCGCTCTCGAGGTCGAGCAGCGTCCGCTTGCGCTCCAGCCCGCCGCCGTAGCCGACGAGCAGCCCTGAGGCGCCGACCACGCGATGGCACGGCACGATCACCGGGACCGGGTTGCTGCCGTTGGCGAGGCCGACCGCCCGGGCTCCGTGGCCGGTGAGACCGAGCCCCCGGGCGACCTCGCCGTACGTCGCCGTCCCGCCGTACCGGATCGACCGCAGCTGCTCCCACACCCGCAGCTGGAAGGGCGTCCCCTCCGGGGCCAGCGGGAGGTCGAACTCCTCGAGCTCTCCTGCGAAGTAGCCCGCCAGCTGCTCGACGGCCGCTCGCAGGAGCGGGTCGTCGTCGGCACGCGCGCCCAGCGGCCGGCGCTCCACCCGGCCACTGACCCTCCTTCGCACCCGCGCCTCGCTCGGGCTCGTCGGTGGGGTGTCGTCGCGGAAGTCGACCGCCACGACGGCGGCGCCCCGCGCCACGACCCGCAGCACCCCCACCGGCGTTCGGCCGGTCGTCGTCCACCTGTCCATGCTCACGTCCCGGCGCTCCCGGTGAGCACCTCGGTCCACAGGTGCAGCAACGCGTAGGAGCGCCAGGGACGCCACCCGCGCGCCGCCGCCTCGACCGCGGCGGGAGCGGCGAGCCCCGGGTCGAGCGAGCGCAGCACCCGACGGGCCGCCGCATCGGTGCCCAGGAAGATGTCCGGGTCACCTAGGGCCCGCATCGCCACGTAGTCCGCGGTCCACGGCCCGACGCCGCGCAGCTGCAGCAGCCGCGCGCGGGTCTCGCTCCGCTCGGCGCCCCGGTCGAGCGACACCACCCCGGTAGCCAGCGCTCCTGCCACTGCGGTCAGCGCGTCGACCCGGGCCGCGGGCATCGGCATGAAGGCGGGCCGCTCGCCGAGGACCGCCTCGGACGTCGGGAACAGCAGCTCCAGACCGTGCTCGTGCATGCCGACCGGGAGCGGGTCACCGAGCCCGGCGACCAGGGCAGCAGCCAGTCGGTTCCCGGCCTGCAGCGACACCTGCTGACCGAGCACCGTGCGTAGCGCCAGCTCGGCGCCGTCGACGTGCCCGGGGACGCGCAGCCCGGGCCGTCCCCGGACCAGCGCACCGACCACGGGGTCCGCCCCGAGCACCGCGTCGACCCCCGACGGGTCGCAGTCCGCGTCGAGAAGCCGGCGGCACCGCTCGATCGCCGCCGGTACGTCGCGGAGGTCCTGCACCCGGACGGTGCACGGGACGTGCCGCACACCTCCCTCCGCCGCGTCGCCGGGCTCGGGGACCAGGGTGACGCGCACCGTGCCCGGTCCGTGCGGAAGGCGCAGGGTGCGGGCGTACCAGCCGGGACCGGCCTGCTCCACCCCCGGGACGACGTGCCGGTCGAGGAAGAGCCACAGCGCGCCGGCGTCGAAGGGGGTCCGCACCGGGACCCGCAGGTCGAGGCCGGCGGCGCCGCCGGCCGGTTCCACCCCGGCTCGGCGCCGGCGCAGCCCCGTGGGCGTGGCGGCGTAGACCTCCCGGACGGTGTCGTTGCACTGGCGCACGCTGGAGAAGCCCGCTGCGAACGCGACGTCCTCGACCCGCCAGTCGGTCGTCTCCAGCAGCAGCCGGGCGTTCTGCGCACGCTGGGCGCGTGCCAGGGCCGTGGGCCCGGCGCCCAGCTCCGAGGTGAGCACCCGGGTGAGCTGCCGCGTCGAGTACCCGAGCCGCGTGGCCAGCCCGGTCACACCGTCGCGGTCGACCACACCGTCGGCGATGAGCCGCACCGCGCGCGCCGCGGTGTCGCCCGCCACGTGCCACCGCGGCGAGCCGGGCGAGGCGTCCGGCAGGCACCGCTTGCAGGCCCGGTAGCCGGCGGCCTGGGCTGCCGCCGCCGTGCGGTGGAAGGTCACGTTGCCCCGGTTCGGCGTCCGCGCCGGGCAGGAGGGCCGGCAGTAGATGCCGGTGGAGTGGACCGCGGTGACGAACACCCCGTCGAACCGGCGGTCCCGGCTGGCCACCGCGCGATAGCAGCTCTCCGGGTCCCGGACGTCCACCTGCACCACCACGGGTCCATCCTGGCTCGGGCCGGGCCGATCGCCTAGCGGGAATCGGACACGACGTTCCCGAGGGCCGCAGGACCCGAGAAACGCCGGAAGGCCCGCTCCGAGGAGCGGGCCTTCCGGATTCTGCGACGTACCCCCGACCGGATTCGAACCGGCGCTACCGCCTTGAGAGGGCGGCGTGCTAGGCCGCTACACAACGGGGGCTTGAAGCGGTCGAAACTCTAGCCGAGGCTGGGGATCCGACCAAATCGCTGGGGTACTAGGACTCGAACCTAGACTAACTGGACCAGAACCAGTCGGGCTGCCAATTACCCCATACCCCATGGGATGTGGCTTCTTGCGAAGCCCGGACGAGGATACACGTCGCGTCCGGCGGTCACCAAAACGGCTGGGTCTCCGGCGGCCGGGTGGCCCGTTGCAGCCCGAGACCCTTCGCCACCCAGACCACGAGCGCGGCGTACACCAGCGACTGGGTGAGCGTGACGGGGACGTTCCACCAGCTCACCTCGGTGATCGTGAGCGTCTCGTTGATGTCCCCGAACGTGAGCGCGAGCGTGAACGCCAGGTAGTTGTTGAGCACGTGCATGGCGATCGCCGCCTCGAGCCCGCCGGTGCGGATCACCAGCCAGCCGGCGATCACGCCGAACATGAACCGGTCGAAGAACAGCGGCGGGTTCTGCAGCCCGTGGGCCATCGCGAAGAGGGCCGAGGTGACCAGGAGCGCGACCCAGCGGCGCCGCGTCAGGGAGCCGACCGCCTGCAGGAGGTAGCCGCGGAAGGCGTACTCCTCCCCCGCCGCCTGCAGCGGCGTCGTGAGCAGCATCACGATCCCGAGCGCCAGCGTCGTGCCGGTCCACGGGTTGATGTCGAGGCTCACGTCGGGATTGGCGTCTTGCGGCACCAGTGCGCCGACCACCAGCTGCGCGACCAGGGCGACGACGGAGAGACCGATGCAGAGGAACAGGAACTGCCACCGCAGCTTGGGCACCACCGACGAGAGCCACCGAGGACGCATGGTGTGCAGCACCCGCACCAGGCCCCAGGTCCACAGGATCAGCCCGCCGAGGGTGAGGTTGAGGTAGAGCAGCCCCGCGGGGGTCAGCTCCTGGAACGTCCCAGCGTTGAAGAACGCGTCCGCGAAGTCCTGGTCGCCGCCCTCGATGAGGACGCCGACGACGAGCACCGGCAGCAGCACCAGCGGGACAACGACGAGCATCCCCAGCCCGAGGAGCAGGATGCCGACGACCGGGCGCCACCAGGCATAGCTCCAGGTCCGGAACATCTGGTGGTACTCGCGCGGCTCCGGGTGCGGGTACGCCGGACGCCGCGGCCGCTGCACCGGGGGCGCGGCACCCCAGCCGGTCGGCGGTTGCTGGTGCGGCGGCTGCTGGTCCGGTGGCTGCTGGTACGACGGCTGCGGCGGGCCGTACGGCGGGGCGCCGTAGGGCGGCTCCGGGGGCTGCTGGGTCATGACGTCATGTCCCGGCGGCGTCGCCGAGCCTGCTCAGCGAGCGCTCCCGGCCGAGGAGCTCGAGCGACTCGAACAGCGGTGGGGAGATCCGCCGGCCCGTGACCGCGACCCGGACAGCGCCGAACGCGTTGCGCGGCTTGAGCCCCAGCCCCTCGATGAGAGCGCTCCGCAGCGCCTCGTCGATCGCGGCCGTCTGCCACTCCGTGAGCGCTGCCAGGGCGTCGTGGGCAGCGCGCACCACCCGGCGGCCGTCCTCGGTCTCGAGCAGCTTGGCGGCGTCGCCCGGGTCGCGGGTGAACGCGTGCTCCTCGACAAGGAGGAACTCCAGCATCTCGACGCACTCCGCCAGCGTGCCCATCCGCTCCTGCACCAGGGGCGCGGCCGCGGTGAGGGTGGCCCGCTGCTCGTCGGTGACCTGCTCCCCGAGCAGCCCGGCGCTGCGCAGGTAGGGCACCATCCGCTCGGTGAACTCGCTCGACGGGAAGGCCGCGCAGGTGCACCGCGTTGATCGCCTCGGCCTTCTTGAGGTCGAAGCGGGCCGGGTTCGGGTTCACCCGCTCGATCGTGAACGCCTCGACCATCTCGTCCATCGAGAAGATGTCGCGGTCCTCCGCGATCGCCCAGCCGAGCAGCGCGAGGTAGTTGAGCAGCCCCTCGGGCAGGAAGCCGCGGTCACGGTAGCCCAGCAGGTTCGACTCCGGGTCGCGCTTGGACAGCTTCTTGTTGCCCTGCCCCATCACGTAGGGCAGGTGGCCGAACCGTGGCGGCCGCCCGGTGCCGACGCCGAGCTCGGCCAGCGCGTCGTAGAGCGCGAGCTGGCGCGGGGTCGACGACAGCAGGTCCTCGCCACGCAGCACGTGGGTGATCTCCATGAGCGCGTCGTCGACGGGGTTGACCAGGGTGTAGAGCGGATGCCCGCTGCCGCGCACCAGCACGTAGTCGGGGACGTGCTCGGACTGGAAGGTGATCTCGCCGCGGACCAGGTCGTCGAAGGTGATCGCGTGGTCGGGCATCCGGAACCGCACCACCGGCCGCCGGCCCTGCTCCTCGTAGGAGGCGCGCTCGTCGTCGGTCAACGAGCGGCAGTGGCCGTCGTACCCCGGGGTGCGCCCCTCGGCGCGGGCCCGCTCGTTGCGCTCGTCGAGCTCCTCCTGCGAGCAGTAGCAGTGGTAGGCCCGACCGGCCTCGAGGAGCCGGGCAGCCACGTCGGCGTAGACGTCGTACCTCTCGGACTGGCGGTACGGCGCGAACGGGCCGCCCACCTCCGGCCCCTCGTCCCAGTCGAACCCGAGCCACCGCATGACCTCGAGCAGGGTCTCGTAGGACTCGACCGAGTCGCGGGAGGCGTCGGTGTCCTCGATGCGGAACACGAAGGTGCCGCCGTGGTGCCGGGCGAACGCCCAGTTGAAGAGCGCGGTGCGGGCGAGGCCGACGTGCGGCGAGCCGGTCGGCGACGGGCAGAACCGCACGCGCACCGGCGGCGACGGAGCGGCCGCGTCGTCGACGGGTGTTCCGGGGTCAGTCACGGGCGATCACCTTGTTGGTCAGGGTGCCGAGGCGCTCGATGACGATGTCGACCTCGTCGCCCACGGACATCGGACCGACACCCTCCGGGGTGCCGGTGAGGATGACGTCGCCCGGGAGCAGCGTCATCACGCTGGAGACGTGGGCGACCAGCGCCGGGACGTCGAAGATCATGTCGCTGGTGCGGCCGTCCTGCACCGCGTCACCGTTGAGGAACGTCTGCACGCGGAGGTCGCTCACGTCGAGCTCGGTCTCCACCCACGGGCCCAGCGGGCAGAACGAGTCGAACCCCTTCGCCCGGGTGAACTGCACGTCGCTGCGCTGCAGGTCGCGTGCGGTGACGTCGTTGCCGACCGTGTAGCCGAAGACGACGTCGGCCGCCCGCTCCGCGGGCACGTCCCGACAGATCCGGCCGATGACGACGGCCAGCTCGCCCTCGTAGTGGACCTCCTGGGACTGGCGCGGGTAGTAGACCGGATCCCGCGGGCCCACCACCGAGGTGTTCGGCTTGAGGAACATCAGCGGCTCGGCCGGCACGTCGTTGCCCAGCTCGGCGGCGTGGGCGGCGTAGTTGCGGCCGATCCCGACCACCTTGCTCCGCGGCAGGACCGGCGCGAGCAGCCGCACGTCGGCGAGCCGGTGCTCCTCCTCGGTCGGCTTGACCCCGATGTAGAGCGGGTCGCCGGCGAGCGCCACGACGCGGGCCTCCGGGTCGATCTCGCCATGCTCGTCCAGGTCGCCGGTCACGACGCCGAACCGGGGGTCCTCACCGGTGGTGAATCTCGCGATACGCACCGGGCGAGCCTACCCGCGGCCGGTGCGCCGGCCTCTGGCTACCCTCGGTGCTGTGGAGAGCGCGACGAGGACCCGCATCGAGCTCCTCCTTCCCGACGACTGGCGCCCGCGGGCGGAGCGGCACGCCGCCCGCGTCGAGGCGTGGGTCGGCCCGCACCTGGAGCGCCGCCGCGACGGCACCCCCCACCCCGTCGAGGACTTCCTCTTCACCTACTACTCCCACCGCCCCGCCGCCCTGCGTCGCTGGCACCCCGGCCTCGGCTTCGCGGTCGTCGGGGACGAGGAGCGCTCCGCGCTCAAGGGGTACGGCGACATGGCCGCGGTCACCGGCGAACCCGGGGCCGTCGGTGTCACCCTCGACCACGTGCGGGGACAGCGGCCGTTGCTGGAGGCTCTCCGCAGGCTGCTGTCCGCCACCGCGTCGCGGTCGGCGCACTTCGGCTGCTTCGGGCTCCACGAGTGGGCGATGGTCTACCGGCTCGACCCGGACCGGGTGAGGCACGCGGCGTGGCCGCTGCGGCTGGGCGCCGCGGGGACCGACGAGGTGGTCGAGTCGCACCGGGTGGCGTGCTCGCACTTCGACGCGTTCCGGTTCTTCACCGACTCCGCCCGGCCGCTCAACGTGCTGCAGCCGGGGTCGGACGACCGACCGGCGTTCGAGCAGCCGGCGTGCCTGCACGCCGGGATGGACCTCTACAAGCACGCGTTCCGGCTCTCCCCGATGGTGCCGTCGGAGCTGGTGGCCGACTGCTTCGAGCTGGCCAGGGAGATCCGGGTCCTCGACATGCGGGCCTCGCCCTACGACCTGGCCGACCTCGGCTACGAGCCGGTGCGGATCGAGACCCCCGAGGGGAAGCAGGAGTACACCGCCGCCCAACGCCGCTTCGCCGAGCGGGGGCAGCCGCTGCGCCGGCGGCTGCTCGACGAGGTCGAGCGGCTGCTCGCAGCCGTCTCCTGACCCGAGGGGCCCTCCGAACGGGCAGCCTCCGCCGTCGGGGGCCCCGGCAGGGCCGTTCCTCGGGAGGCTGCCCGTCGGAGCGGCCCGGCCGGCGGTCAGCCTCCGGCGCCGGGCGTCGAGAGCAGGGTCGCGGCGAGGGCGTGGCCCGCGAGGCACGCCTGCTCCACGGAGCCGCCGCGGAGCACCTCGGCCAGGAACGCCGCGGCGAAGGCGTCCCCGCACCCGGTGGTGTCGCGGACGACGTCGACGGGGGCGACAGGGACCTCGACGGGCTGCCGCCCGGGTCGCCGCACGACCGTCGGCCCCGGTCCGTGCTTCACGACGAGCGTCGTCGCGTCGGCGAGCTCCACGTCCGAGCCGGGCGGCGCGAGCAGCGCACCCTCCTCCTCGTTGGCGAAGAGCCAGTCCGGGGCGAGGTCGCGGAGCAGGTCACGGCACTGCACCACCCCGAGCCGTTCGACCAGCCCGGTCGAGGACGCGTCGAGGGAGCTCGTCGCGCCTCGTCGTCGCGCCTCGCGGAGGAGGGTCAGCACCGCGGTCCGGGCGGGGTCGCGGTCGAGGGCGTAGGCCGGGGCGTGCAGGTGCGCCACCCCGTCCAGCCAGTGCGGGTCCGGGTCCTCGAGCAGCGCCGCCGCGCCACGCGCCGGGAACATCGTCCGCTCCCCCGACTCATCGACGACGACCACCACCGTTGCGGTGACACCGCGCCGCTGCACGCGGACGTCGACGTCGGCGGCCGCCAGGGCGGCGACGGCCTGGTCCCCGGCCGGGTCGTCGCCCACACAGCCGAGAAACCTCGCCGGGCCGAACCGGGCCGCGAGCGCCGCGACGTTGGCGGCGCTGCCTCCCCGGCTGCGGTGGACGGTCGCTGCCGTGTCCGTACCCGGTCGGAGCGGCTCCTCGAGCCAGACCACGACGTCCTCGGCGAGGTCACCGACGACCGCGAGCACCCGGCCCGATCCTGCCTCAGGTGCGTGCGGCACGGGCGATCTCCGCTCCCAGCGCGACGTTCGACCGGTAGACCTCGAGGTTGACGGTGAGGCTCTCCCCGCCGGTTCCGCGCTGCATGAAGTCGAGCAGGAACGGGGTGGTGTCGTGGCCGGTGACGCCTTGCGCCTCCGCGGCGGCGAACGCCTCGCCGAGCACCCGCGCGTGCAGCTCGGGCGAGAGCTGCCGGTCGGCCGCGACGGGGTTGGCGACGACCACGGCACCAGGCAACCCCAGTGCGTCGCGCTGGGCGGCGACGGCGGCGACCTGGCCGGCGTCCTCGACGCGGTACTCGACCTCCATGCCCGAGTCCCGCACGTAGAAGGCCGGGAACCGGTGGGTCCGGTAGCCCAGCACGGTGATGTTGAGCGTCTCCATCCGCTCGAGCGTCGCCGGGATGTCGAGGATCGACTTCACCCCCGCGCACACGATCGTGACCGGCGTGCTCGCCAGCGTGACGAGGTCGGCGGACTCGTCGAACGTCGTCGCCGCGTGGTGGTGGACGCCGCCGAGCCCGCCGGTGGCCATGACGCGGATCCCCGCCGCCCGTGCGAGCCAGGCGGTCGATGCGACCGTCGTGCCGCCGCTGCAGCGGGCCGCGGCGGCCGCCGGCAGGTCTCGCACGCTGACCTTGCGGACCTCCTCGGTGCCGAGCCGCTCGATCTGCGCGGCGGTCAGGCCGACCACGGCGACGCCGTCGACGAGCCCGGTCGTGGCCGGCACGACGCCGGCGTCGCGGAGCTGCTGCTCGGCCCCGAGCGCCGCCTCCAGGTTGCGCGGCCGCGGGAGCCCGTGGGTGAAGATGGTGGACTCGAGTGCGACGACCGGCCGGCCCCCCGCCACCGCGTCGGCCACCTCCGGCGAGACGCGCAGAGCGTCGCTGCGTGACATCGGGTCCTCCTTCTCGCCCCGGCGGCCCGGTCGGGCGCCGGTGTGTCGGGACATCCTCGCCTAGCCTGACGGGATGCCGACACCGAGCAGCACGCCGAGCTCCTCCGACGACGTGCCCGACGCCCCGGCCCACGACGCGACGGCACCACCGACGTCACCGACGTGCCGGGTGTCCGGGTCGGCCACTGGACGGACCCCGTCGGGCTCACCGGCTGCACCGTCGTGCTGCTGCCCCCGCGGGGGCGGTCACCTCGGTCGACGTGCGCGGCGCCGCCCCGGGCACCCGCGAGACCGACCTGCTCCAGCCGGGGCGGACCGTCGAGCGCGCGCACGCGATCCTGCTGAGCGGCGGGTCGGCCTTCGGGCTGGCCGCCGCCGACGGCGTGATGGCCTACCTGGCCGGTCGCGGGGTGGGCGTCGCGACGTCCGACGCGCGGGTGCCGATCGTGCCGGCGGCGGTGCTCTACGACCTGGGGGTCGGGTCGCCCGACGCGCACCCGGACGCGACCGCCGGCCACCATGCCTGCGTCGACGCCGAGGCCGGCCGCCGGTGCGGCAGCGGCCGGTTCGGCGCCGGGACCGGCGCCACGGTCGGCAAGCTGCTCGGTCCTGAGCACACCGCCGCCGGAGGGGTCGGCTCCGCGGCGGTCGCCCTGCCGGGCGGTGGGGTGGTCGGTGCGGTCGCAGCGGTCAACGCCGCCGGGGACGTGGTCGCCGACGACGGCACCCTGGTCGCCGGCGCCGGTGTCGAGGAGCGACTGCTGGCCGAGGGGCTGCCCCCCGGCCCGCCGTTCGCAGGGAACACCACGCTGGTCGTCGTCGCGACGGACGTCGCGCTGACCCGCGCCGCGGCCCACCGGCTGGCGGTCGTCGCCCACGACGGGCTCGCCCGGGCGATCCACCCAGTGCACACGAGCGTGGACGGCGACGCGGTCTTCACCGCGAGCACCGGCGACCGGGTGGAGAACCAGGTCGTCCTGGAGACCGCCGCGGTCCGGGTCGTCGCCGAGGCGATCCGACGCGCGGCGGGAGGTGCGGCTACAGCGGCTGCGGACCGTGGCGGCGCAGCCCGAAGGTGACCCCGTCGAGCAGCGCCCCCCAGGACGCCTCGATGACGTTGGCCCCGACGCCGACGGTCACCCATGACGACTCGCCGTCGGTGGTCTCGATGAGCACCCGGGTGACCGCGTCGGTGCCGTGGCCCTGGTCCAGGATCCGCACCTTGTAGTCGATCAGCTCGAACTTCGCGACCTCCGGGTAGGCCTGGCCGATCGCCTCCCGCAACGCCTGGTCGAGCGCGTTGACGGGCCCGTTCCCCTCGCCGACCGTGACGATCCGCGCCCCTCCGGCGCGGAGCTTCACGGTGGCTTCGGAGAGCGCCTCCGCCCCCGGCCTCGAGTCGGTGATCACCCGCCACGCCTCGACCTCGAAGTACGACGGACGCGCCCCCTCGACCTCCTCCACCAGCAGCAGCTCGAAGGAGGCGTCCGCGGCCTCGAAGGTGTGGCCGCGCGACTCCATCGCCTTGACCCGGGCGGTGACGCGGGCGACCAGCTCCCTGTCCGCGGAGAGGTCGAAGCCGAGCTCCGCGCCCTTGAGCTCGATGCTCGCCCGGCCGGCCATGTCGGAGACCAGCAGGCGCATGTCGTTGCCGACCAGCGCCGGGTCCATGTGCTGGTAGAGGTCCGGGTCCACCTTGATCGCGGAGGCGTGGAGGCCGGCCTTGTGCGCGAACGCGCTGACGCCGACGTACGGCTGGCGCGACGCCGGCGGCACGTTGGTGACCTCGGCGACGGCGTGCGCGATCCGGGTGGCCTCCCGCAGGCTGCCGCTGGGGAGCACCGGGCGGTCGAGCTTCAGCTCGAGGTTGGCGACGACCGAGACCAGGTCGGCGTTGCCAGTGCGCTCGCCGTAGCCGTTGAGGGTCCCCTGCACGTGCGTCGCCCCGGCCTCGACGGCCGCGAGCGAGTTGGCGACCGCGCACCCGGTGTCGTTGTGGCAGTGGATCCCCACCCGCACCCCGGTGCTGGCGACGACGTCGTCGACGACCTCGGAGACCCAGCCGGGCAGCATGCCGCCGTTGGTGTCGCACAGGGCGACCACCTCGGCTCCCGCCTCGGCCGCGACCCGCAGCGCCTCGAGCGCGTAGGCGCGGTTCGCCCGGTAGCCGTCGAAGAAGTGCTCGGCGTCGAGGAAGACCTGCTGACCCTCGGCGCGCAGGTGCGCCACGGTGTCGCGGATCATCGCCAGGTTCTCCTCGAGCGTGGTGCGCAGCGCCAGCTCGACGTGCCGGTCATGGGTCTTCGCGACCAGGGTGACCACGGAGGCCCCGCTGTCCCGGAGCGCGGCGACGAGCGGGTCGTCAGCGGCGGTGGACCCCGCCCGCCGGGTGGCGCCGAACGCCGCGAGCCGGGCGTGACGCAGGGAGAGTTCGTCGCGGGCGCGGCGGAAGAACTCGGTGTCCTTGGGGTTGGCGCCGGGCCAGCCCCCCTCGATGAACCCCACGCCGAGGTCGTCGATGTGCCGGGCGATGTGCAGCTTGTCGAGGACGGAGAGCGTGAGCCCCTCCTGCTGGGCGCCGTCACGCAGCGTCGTGTCGTAGACGTGGAAGTCGTCGGTGGGTCGGTCGGTCACCGGTTCAGTCCTTGCGTGGGCGGGGCCCGGGCGGGCGTGGGCGACCTCCCGGACGGCGCCGGAGGGCCTCGTCGAGTCTCCCAGACCCGTCCGGGTGGCGGGACCGGTGTCTCACGGAGGAG
The DNA here is from genome assembly GCA_963754155.1 of uncultured Actinomycetota bacterium. Lineage (GTDB taxonomy): Bacteria > Actinomycetota > Actinomycetes > Propionibacteriales > Nocardioidaceae > Marmoricola_A. The sequence continues at coordinate 298,518 of CAVWEU010000003.1, forward strand.
TCAGATCCCGGTCGGGAAGAGGCCGCGGAGCGTCTCCTGCAGCTCCTGCCACGGCGGCCCGGAGGCCGGCGCCCAGCTCACCGGGTCGCCGGCAGTCGCGAACCAGATCCCGGCCAGGCCGAGGACCGCGACCGTGAGGGCGCCCCATCCCGGCAGCGGTCGGCGGGTCACCACCAGGGCGGCACGGCCGAGGGGCTGCCGGACGCCGCGCGAGCCCGGCCCCCACCAGGTCGACCACCCGCCGACGGCGCCGCCCACCGCGAGCGCCTCCGGGCCGGTCGACCCGATGACGAGCATCCCCACGGCGGTGGCCACCGCGAGCAGCGCCGCCGTCGCGACGTTCGCCACCGCGCCGGGTGCGCCGGCGAGCAGCTGCCAGGGATAGCCGAGCGCCGACAGCGGCGCGTCCGTCCAGCGGGGCCCGCGGGTGGAGCGGCGGCGCCACGACGCCTGCTGGGTGCGCGCGACGCCGCGCAGCCCGAGCACGCCGGACGCGACGGCGACGAGCGTGAGGTACGGCGCCGCGCTGCTCGCCACGGCGACCCACGCCAGGACGAGCAGGAGGAGGGCGCTGCGCCGGAACCCCGCAGCAGCGTCCGGCCGCCGCGGCGGCAGCGGACGGGCCGCCGGGAGCGGCGCCGGGGCGACGACGGTGTACGGACGGGTCACCGGCTCCGGGTCCGGCGCCGGCGCCGTGCGGTGCGCCGGCACCACCCCCGGCGAGGGGGACTCGAGTGCGGCCATCGCCTCGGCCACCGTGGGCCGCTCCAGCGGCTCGACGGCGAGGCATGCCCGCAGCAGTGGGAGCAGCGCTGCGGGCACCCCGCCCAGGGACGCCTCGCCCCGGCGCGTGCGGTCCAGCACCGCCATCGCGTGACCGCGGCCGTAGGGCGGCTCGCCCTGCGCGGCGTACACGACCGTGGCGGCCCAGCCGTGGACGTCGGTGGCGGGCGTCGCCCGGTCGCCGAAGAGGGTCTCGGGAGCGAGGTAGCCCGGAGTGCCCAGCAGCCACCCGGTCATCGTGAGCCGTGGGTCCTCGGCCAGCCGGGCCAGTCCGAAGTCGATGAGCACCGGGTCGCGACCGGCCATGACGACGTTGGTGGGCTTGAGGTCGCGGTGCAGGACACCGGCGGCGTGGACGTCGCGGACCGCGCTCAGCAGCACCCGCGCCACGTGGTGCACGCCGGTCGGGTGGAACGGCCCGTGCTCCCTGACGAGGTCGTGGAGGGCCCGGCCGCGCACCAGCCGCGTGACGACGTACGGCGTCGCGCCCCACGGGTCGGCGTCGATGACCTCGGCGACATGGGGGCTGCGCACCGAGCGCAGCGACGAGACCTCACGGGCCAGCCGCTGGCGCCCCTCCTGGTCGCCGACGACGTGCGGGCGCAGCACCTTCAGCGCCACCTGGCGACCGTCCCGGTCCTCGGCGAGGTGGACGATCCCCATGCCACCTTCGCCGATCTGCCGCAGCAGCTGGTAGCGCCCGATCGTCGCGGGTGCGGAAGCCCCGGAGGGCCACGGCTGGGGCGAGGTCACCGGTTCACGGTAACCGCTCCCCCCGTCGGCTCTCAGACGAGTGCGTTCGGCGGCTCCGCCGCCCGCCCCTGGAAGGCCAGGATCGAGGGGTTGACCACGCGGCCGTCGCGGATCTCGATTGCGCGGCTGATCGTCTCGTCGGCGTCCCACCCGCTGGCGCCTTCGAGAACCGGCCGCAGGAACGGAGTCAACGCGTTGCTGTTCTCCCAGGTCGCGGAGCTCCACAGGAACGACGGGCTGTGGTCGACCGCGTAGTAGAGGACGTTGTCGCCCACCACGAACGCCGGCTCCTCGAACGTCGTCGGCCGAGCCCAGCTGAAGCCCATGCCCAGGTCGCAGGACACGTCGACGATGACGCTGCCTGGACGAAAGGCGGCCAGGTCGCCCAGCTCGAGGTACACGAGTGGGTGGGCGGTGTCCTGCAGCGTGCAGTTGACGACGATGTCGTTCTCGGCAAGGTACGCCCCTAGCGGCTCGCGGCCCCGTTCTGTGATGACGTGGCTCAGGTGCTCGCCGCCCGGCTCGTGGTCGAACTGCCGGATCAGCACCGAGTGGATCGGCGAGCCCACGGCGGCCACGCCCCGGTTGGTCAACACCGCGACCTGGTGCACGCCGTGCGCGTTGAGCGCGGTCACCGCGCCACGTGCGGTGGCGCCGAACCCGATCACCACAGCGCTCAGGCGACGGCCGTAGTCACCTGTCAGGCCCGCGAGCTCGAGCGCGTGGATCACCGAGCTGTAGCCGGCGAGCTCGTTGTTCTTGTGGAAGACGTGCAGGCCCACGGCACCGTCGCGGGTCCAGTGGTTCATCGCCTCGAACGCGATCAGGGTCAGCCGCCGGTCGATCGCGAGCTGGGTGAGCTCGTAGTCTTGCACGCAGTGCGGCCAGCCCCACAGCACCTGTCCCGCACCCAGCGCGGCGACATCCGAGTGCTGGGGCTTCGGGAGCAGTACGACGTCGGAGTCCGCCAAGATCTGCGCGCGCGACGCGAATCCGGCGACGTGCTCGCTGAGCGCAGCGTCGGAGGCGCCGAACCGTGCCCCGTAGCCGTGCTCGAGGGTGATCCGGGCCCGGAGGTCGGCGTCCAGTCGGGGGATGTGCTCTGGGTGGAGCGGCAGGCGGCGCTCGTTCTCCTTGGCCGACGAGCCGATCACACCGAGCCCCAGGAGGGTCATTGCTTCTTGGTTGGGTGGATCTGGTCGGAGAAGGCACCCGTGGACCCCTTGCTGCGCTTCTCGGCGCGTTTCTCCTTGATGGACTTCCCGGAGTTCTTGGACATGCCCTGTCGCGGCGACTTGTCGCTCATGGGGATCTCTCTGAGAGGAAGCCTGGACGGCCCCGTGGCCCGACACTACGCCTAGGCGCGGCAGGACGGCGCCGGACGAGAGCGGCTGGTCGGCGACGACGATCGGCCAGTGTCGAGGCTAAGCGGGCGCCCTTGAGCCATCAAAGACCAGGACGACAACCTCCAGCAGGCGCGCGCTGGCGTCGAAACCGAGCAACTCACGAACCGGTGGGCCGTGCTCGTCGGAAGCCTCGATCCATAGTGACCAATCGGCAGCCTGAATCGCGTCCTCAGTGCCGACGCCGTGTTTGAGCGCGCTGGGATGGACCTTCACGCATCGAAGCCGGCTAGAGCGGTCCGGATGGCCTCGGATCTGCTCATGCCGCTCTTCGCGGCTGCCGCGTCCAAGGCTTTGAGCTCCTGGACTGTCAGCCGGACCGCCACGACCTGCATCGGTTCAGCCCCACGGCCTGGGCGCCCGCGGCCCCGACTGTTGAATCTCGACGATCGACGCGAGTTAAGGTGGCGCACCCGTCGGGACCTGGGTGGCCTCAACGGGCTGGTCGACCTACGGCCGGGCGGCACGCCGCTGCACGGCCTGCTCGACCACGAGCTTGAGGCGATCCTGAAGCTGTTCGCGGCCTGGGGCGGCATCGACCGATCCCACCGCAAGCTCGCCCATCGCGGCTCGAGCCGAGCCTGGTCCACGTCTCCGAATCGACGGTCCAGCGTGTTCTTGCAGATCACGGGCTGCTTCTGCCCGGCACGCCTGCCCGCGGTCTCCGACAACGGCCCGCAGATGCGGTCGCACTCGACCCGGGAGTTCCTGGCCGGGGTCCACATCGCCCAGCACTTCGAACGCCCGCACACCCCGACCGACCAGGCGTGGATCGAGACCCTCTCAGAGGACGCGGTGCATCCACCCGAAGGGGTCCTCGGCGCGCCCGTACTGCAGGTCGACGAGCGCCCGGCGGATCCCCTGGGTGACCGGCCCGGCCTCGCCGCCGACGGAGGAGTCGACCTCGCCGTCGCTCCACGCGAGCCGGCCGATCGGGGTGACGACCGCGGCGGTGCCGCAGGCGAAGACCTCGGTGATCCGCCCGGAGGAGACGCCGTCGCGCCACTCGTCGATCGTGAACCGGCGCTCCTCGACCTTGTGGCCCAGGGTGCCGGCGAGCTCCATGATCGAGGTGCGGGTGACGCCCTCGAGGATCGTGCCGGTCAGCTCGGGGGTGACGATCGTGCCGTCGTCGTGGACGAAGTACAGGTTCATGCCGCCGAGCTCCTCGACGTACCTCCGCTCGATCGCGTCGAGGAAGACCACCTGGTCGAAGCCGCGGGAGATCGCCTCCTGCTGCGGTGCCAGCGAGCTGGCGTAGTTGCCGCCGGTCTTGGCCGCGCCCATGCCGCCGACCGCGGCACGCGTGTAGTGCTCGCTGACCAGGATCGACACCGGCTTGATGCCGCCGGGGAAGTAGGCACCGGCAGGAGAGGCGATCACCATGTAGGTGACGTGCTTGGCGGGCCGCACACCGAGGAAGATCTCGGAGGCGAACATGAACGGCCGCAGGTAGAGGCTCTTCTCCCCCGCGTCGCCCGGGACCCACCGCTGGTCGACCTCGACCAGCGTGTCGACGCTGGCGACGAAGTCGTCGACCGGCAGCTCGGGCAGCGCGAGCCGGCGGGACGAGCGCTGCATCCGGGCGGCGTTCATCTCCGGCCGGAAGGTCCACACCGAGCCGTCGGCGCGGCGATAGGCCTTGAGCCCCTCGAAGATCTCCTGCGCGTAGTGCAGCACCGCGCAGGCGGGGTCCATCAGGATCGGGCCGTACGCCGTGATCCGCGCGTCGTGCCACCCCCGCTCGGGGGTCCACTCGACGGTGTACATGTGGTCGGTGAAGCGGGTCCCGAAGCCGGGGTTCGCCAGGATCTCGGCGAGCTGGTCGTCGCCGACCGGGTCGGGGTTGCGGGTCACCGTGATGTCGAGCGCACTCATGGGGGGCACGGTACTTCCTCCTCGGTTCGGGGCGTCACCCCACCGCCCGGCGCCGGGCTGCGGAGTCAGGTTCCCGCCGGCTGCCCCGCGACGCGCGCGGCGATCGCGTCGCCGACCTCGGAGGTACGACGCGGAGCGGCCGGCCGGTCGGCGAGGTCCGCCACGACCGCGTCCTCCACCCGCCGGGCGGCGTCGTCGAGGCCGAGGTGGTCGAGCAGCAGGGCCGCCGACAGGATCGCTGCGGTGGGGTCGGCCTTCTGCTGCCCGGCGATGTCGGGAGCCGAGCCGTGGACCGGCTCGAACATGCTGGGCGCGGTGCGGTCGGGGTTGATGTTGCCGCTCGCGGCGAGCCCGATGCCACCGGTGATCGCGGCGGCGAGGTCGGTGAGGATGTCACCGAACAGGTTGTCGGTCACGATCACGTCGAAGCGGGCCGGGTCGGTCGCCATGAAGATCGTCGCGGCGTCGACGTGCAGGTAGTCCACCGTGACCTCGGGGAACTCCTGCCCCACCTCGGCCACCAGCCGTGACCAGACCCCGCCGGCGTGCACGAGCACGTTGGTCTTGTGGACCAGGGTGAGCTTCCGGCGGGGACGCCGCGCCGCCCGGGCGAACGCGTCGCGGACCACGCGCTCCACCCCGAACGCGGTGTTGAGGCTGACCTCCGTCGCCACCTCGGCCGGGGTACCGGCTCTCAGCACGCCACCGTTGCCCGTGTAGGGGCCCTCGGTGCCTTCGCGTACGACGACGAAGTCGACCTCGCCCGGAGCCGCGAGCGGCGAGGCGACGCCGGGGAACGTCCGGGAGGGACGCAGGTTCACGTAGTGGTCCAGCTCGAACCGCAGCCGCAGCAGCAGCCCCCGCTCCAGCAGGCCGGGAGGCAGACCGGGATCGCCGGGCTTGCCTCCCACCGCACCGAGCAGGATCGCGTCGTGGCCGCGCAGCTCCTCGAGCACGGAGTCGGGCAGCACCTCGCCGGTGGCCAGGTAGTGCTCGGCCCCGAGGTCGTAGCCGTTGGACTCGAGCTTCACGTCGGCCGGCGTCGCCGCCGAGAGCACCTTGAGGGCCTCGTCGGTGACCTCCCGGCCGATGCCGTCACCCGGGATGACGGCGAGGCGGTGGGTCTGTGTCATGCGCCGGAGCCTAGTTGTCGTCCGGACGCTCCCGGACCGCGTCTCGCCGATCGGCCCCGGCCATCGCCATCGCGGGCACGCGGTCGGCGCCCCAGTAGCGGGGACGGCGGGCCGGCTGGGGCGCGTCGTCCTGGTCACGGTGACGGGCGGGGCCCCACTCGGGATAGAAGTCGTACATGTCGTGCTCCTCAGGTCTCTGCTCTACGGCGGTTGGTCCCGCGCGAGTGTCGAGATCTCGATGGAGCTCGTCGTGCTCGCCGCGGTGGGTCGTAGGGCCAGAGGCAACGCCAGACACCGTGGCGAGGTGGCCCTACCTAGCGGGCCCCGCCACGGCGGCTGATAAGTACGACGAAGACGTGCGACATGGTGCTCCCACCATAGGGAGCATCCACCGCATCGCGCACCGGCTTTTGCCGGTCTTCTCGTCATGTGAGACAGCATCCCGGTGAGTGGTCGCACCACCACCGGGTGCGACACTCGGTCGATGAGCGCACCCCCGGACGTTCCCGCCGTCGTGTCCAAGGCCTTCGACGTGTCGCGCCGCCGCGGCTACGTCTCGTTCTGCCGCAACGAGACCGGCCGGCTGCTCGCGGCGCTCGCCGCGACCCGGAGCGGCACGATGGCCGAGTTCGGCACCGGGTGCGGTGTCGGCACGGCGTGGCTGCGCAGCGGGGTCCGCGACGGCACCCGCATCATCAGCGCCGAGGTCGACCTCGAGCTGGCCGGCGCCGCCGCGGAGATCTTCGCCGACGACGAGCGCGTCGAGGTCGTCGCCGCCGACTCCTCGACGCTCAGCGACCGGGGCCCGTTCTCCCTGCTGTTCCTCGACTCCCGCGAGCCGGGCGCCAGCGGCCCCGACACGGTGGTCGACCTGATCGAGCCCGGCGGGATGGTCCTGCTCGACGACTTCACCCCCTGCGCCTCCTGGCCGCCGGTCGACGGCGGGCGGGTCGACGTGCTGCGCGAGCGGTGGCTGACCGACGAGCGGTTCACGACCGCGGAGATCCTCGTCGCCCCGGACAGCGCCGCGCTGCTCGCTACCCGGCGCTGACCTCGAGCCCTCGGCTCCGCCCGGGCACAGGCTCGAGGCGCACCACCACCCGCGGCAGGAACAGCTGGAGCAGCGGCCCGATCGCCAGCGCGTAGAGCACCGTCCCGAGGCCGACCGTCCCGCCGAGCAGGAAACCGACCGCCAGGACCGTGACCTCGAGCGAGGTGCGGACCAGCCGGACCGACCACCCCGTCCGCCGCACGAGGCCGGTCATCAGCCCGTCACGAGGTCCGGGGCCGAGCTGCGCTCCGATGTAGAGCGCGCCGGCCAGTCCGTTGAGGACGACGCCGCCGACCAGGAGCAGCGACCGGGTGGCCAGCCCCTCCGGCTGCTCGAGGAGCATCAGCGTGACGTCGCTGGCCACCCCGATGACGACGACGTTCGCCACGGTGCCGAGCCCGGGCGCCTGGCGCAGCGGGAGCCAGAGCAGCAGGACGGCGACCCCGGTGAGGATCACGACGGTCCCGAACGTGAGCGGCAGCCCGCCGGACACCCCCTCGTGGAAGACGTCCCACGGGTCGAGCCCGAGCTGCGACTCGACCATCATCGCCATGCTGGCGCCGTACAGCCAGAGGCCGAGCATGAGCTGGACGAGACGCCGCGTCAGCCGCGGCGCCTTGATCTGCTGCCAAGGAGTGAGGTCGGCGAGGAGGTTCATGAGAGCCAGTCTGTCTGCAACTGGCCTCGTTTCTAATAGCCAATTGTGAGACAGTGGCCTCATGGAACGACGTGTCTCCGCCGCCCGGCTCGCGGCCCTGCTCGGGCCCGCCGCCGAGCGCGCGCCGGCGTACCTCTCGATCGCCGACGGCCTGCGGCTCCTGGTCACCGACCGACGGATCCCCCCGGGCACCCGGCTGCCGAGCGAGCGCGAGCTGACGGTCGCGCTGGGCGTCAGCCGGACGACCGTGACCCGCGCCTACGCGCACCTGCGCGACCAGGGGTTCCTCGCCTCGCGGCAGGGCTCGGGCAGCGTCGCGCAGCTGCCGTCGGCGGCCACGGTCGAGCGACACGCCTGCTCGACCCCGAGCCGGGCGGTGCGGCGACGATCAACCTCACCTGCGCCGCCCCGATGGCGCCGCTCGGGGTGCGCGGCGGCCTACGAGGCGGCGCTCGCCGAGCTCCCCGGCCACCTCCCCGAGTACGGCTACTTCCCCTCCGGTCTTCCCGCACTGCGCGAGGCGATCGCGCGCCGGTACGACGAGCGCGGGCTGCCCACGACACCGGACCAGGTGCTCGTCACCTCGGGCGCCCTGTCGGCCCTGGCGATCGTGACCCGGGCGTTCGTCGGCGCCGGCGACCGGGTGCTGATGGAGAGCCCCACCTACCCGAACGCGATCGCCACCCTGCGCGGCAGCGGGGCACGCGTCGTGGGCGCCGACATCGACCAGAGCGGATGGGCCACCTCGAGCCTGGTCGACGCGGTCAGGCAGGTGCGACCGCGGTCGGCGTACCTCATGCCGGACTTCCACAACCCGACCGGGCTGCTCATGACCGACCGCCGAGCGCGACCAGCTCGCCACCGCGCTCCGCCGCGCGCGGTCGCTGACCGTCGTCGACGAGACGATGGCCGAGACCGCGATCGACGAGACGCCGATGCCGCTCCCGTTCGCCGCGCACGCCGCGGACACCGTGGCGCTCGGCTCGGCGAGCAAGGCCTACTGGGGCGGCCTGCGGATCGGCTGGGTCCGGGCACCGCAGCCCCGGATGGCCGAGGTGGTCGCCGCCCGGCTCACTCTCGACCTCGGCGCACCGGTGCTCGAGCAGCTCGCCCTGGTGCACCTGATGGCGCGCCGCGAGGAGGTGTTCGCGGCCCGTCGCGAGCAGCTCGCCGCCTCCCGGGCAGCGCTCGTGTCGACGCGCTCGCGACCGAGCTGCCGTCCTGGCGGTTCCGGCTGCCCGCCGGCGGGCTCAGCCTGTGGTGCGAGCTGCCGCGGCCCGCGTCGTCCGCCCTGGCCGCCGCGGCCCGCCGGCTGGGCGTCCAGCTGGCGCCGGGTCCCCTGTTCGCGCCCGAGGGCGGGCTGGAGCGCTACCTGCGGCTGCCGTTCACGCCGTCGCCCGAGACGATGACCGAGGCGGTCGGCCGGATCGCCGACGCGTGGGCCGAGCTACCGCGGCGCCGTGGCCCGTCGGGGAGCACCCGGTCGGCCACCGCGCTGGTCACCTGACCGGCGCTACGGGCCGGCTGAGCTCGGCCGGGCTACTCCGCGGGGGCCGCGTGCTCGGTGAGGTCCACGGCGCGCACCTCGACGGCGTTGATCGACACCCGGATCTCCTCCAGCGCGCTCGCGGGGATCGCGTCGTCGACGGAGAGGGCGACCAGCGCGTGGCCACCCTGGTGGTCGCGGCAGACCTGCATGCCGGCGATGTTGACGCCCGCCTGTCCCAGGACGCCGCCGACGGTGCCGACCATCCCCGGCCGGTCCTCGTAGCGGAAGAACGCGAGGTGCTCGGTCGGCTCGATGTCGACGTCGTAGCCGTCGACCTCGACCAGCCGCTCACGCTGGCTGAGCCCGATGAGCGTGCCGCTGACCGACACCTGGCTCCCGTCGGCGAGCGTGCCCCGGATCGTGATCAGGTTGCGGTGGTCCGGGCTCTCGTTCTCGGTCACCAGGCGCACGGCGACTCCACGCTCGGCGGCGAGCACCGGGGCGTTCACGTAGGAGACCGACTCCTCGACGATGTCGGTGAAGATGCCCTTGAGCGCCGCGAGCTCGAGCACCTTGACGTCGTACTGCGTGATCTCGCCGCGCACCTCGACGTCGACCTGCTGAGCGACCTCGCCGGCGAGCGCGGTGAAGATCCGGCCGAGCTTCTCGGTCAGCGGGATGCCGGGGCGGACGTCCTCGGCGATGAGCCCGCCCTGCACGTTGACCGCGTCGGGGACCAGCTCACCACTGAGCGCGAGCCGGACCGACCGGGCGACGGCGATGCCTGCCTTCTCCTGCGCCTCGTCGGTGGAGGCGCCGAGGTGGGGGGTGGCGACGACGTTCTCGAGCTCGAACAGCGGGCTGTCCGTGCACGGCTCCTTCGCGAAGACGTCGAGCCCGGCGGCCGCGATCCGGCCCTCCTTGACGGCGTTGTAGAGCGCCTGCTCGTCGACGATGCCGCCGCGGGCGGCGTTGACCAGCACCAGCGACGGCTTGACCTTCGCCAGCTGGTCCTCACCGATCAGCCCGAGGGTCTCGGGGGTCTTCGGCAGGTGCACCGACATGAAGTCCGACTCGGCCAGCAGCTCGTCGAGACCGACCAGCCGGACCCCCATCTGGGCGGCTCGCCCGGCCTGGACGTAGGGGTCGTAGGCGATCACCTTCATGCCGAAGGCGCTGAGCCGCTGCGCGACCAGAACGCCGATGCGGCCCAGCCCGACGATGCCGACGGTCTTCTCGTAGAGCTCGATGCCGGTGTAGCGGCTGCGCTTCCACTCGCCGTTCCTCAGCGCGGCGTTGGCCGGCGCGACGTGGCGGGCGGCGGCGAGCATCAGGGCCACGGCCAGCTCCGCGGCGGAGACGATGTTGGAGGTCGGGGCGTTGACCACCATGACGCCGTTCTGCGTCGCGGCCTTGACGTCGACGTTGTCCAGCCCCACCCCGGCGCGGGCGACCACCTTGAGCTGGGGAGCCGCGGCGAGCGCCTCGGCGTCGACCTTGGTCGCCGAGCGCACGAGGATCGCGTCCGCGTCGCCGAGGGCGCCGAGCAGCTCCTCGCGGTCCGCGCCGTTGCAGCTGCGGATCTCGAAGTCGGGCCCGAGCGCGTCGAGCGTGGCTGGGCTCAGCTCTTCGGCGATGAGTACGACGGGCTTGCTCACGTCTCGGTTCCTCACGTGTGGGTCAGGCCGGCAGGAGGTCGAGCCACCCCGCGTGTGTGCCGAGGGGACCCGTGCACGACGCTGTGCCCGCTCTTCGACTCTACCCCAAGCAGCCACACCCACCAGAGCCCGACCGCGGTGACGCCGGCGGCCGACGACGCGGATGTGTCATCGGCCGCCGGTCGGTCGCGCAGGCGCAGGCTCGCTCAGCGGGTCGCGGTGCCCTCCACGTAGTCCGAGTCGTGGCTCTTCACCCAGCTCATCAGCTGGCGCAGCTCGCGGCCGGTCGCCTCGATCGGGTGCTGCTCGGCCTTGGCACGCAGCTCCTTGAACTCCTGGCCGCCGTTGTCCTGGTCGTCGATGAACCGCTTCGCGAAGGACGCCGTTCTTGATGTCCTCGAGCACCGCCTGCATGTTCTCCTTGACCCGCTCGTCGATGACGCGCGGACCGGAGACGTAGTCGCCGTACTCCGCGGTGTCGGAGACCGACCAGCGCTGCTTGGCGATGCCGCCCTCGTACATCAGGTCGACGATCAGCTTCAGCTCGTGGAGGCACTCGAAGTAGGCGACCTCGGGCTGGTAGCCGGCCTCGATCAGGGTCTCGAAGCCGTACATGACCAGCTGCGAGGCGCCGCCGCAGAGGACGGCCTGCTCGCCGAACAGGTCGGTCTCGCACTCCTCGGTGAACGTGGTCGGATGCCGCCCGCCCGCAGGCCGCCGATCCCCTTGGCGTAGGACAGCGCGAGCTCCCACGCCTTGCCGGAGGCGTCCTCCTCGACGGCGACGAGCACCGGCACGCCGCGGCCCTCGGAGAACTCGCGCCGGACCAGGTGACCGGGACCCTTGGGGGCGACCATGCAGACGTCGACGCCCTCCGGCGGCGTGATGTAGCCGAACCGGATGTTGAAGCCGTGGCCGAAGAAGAGCGCGTCGCCCTCGACGAGGTTGGGCTCGACGGCCTCCTTGTACAGCGTCCGCTGCACGTGGTCGGGCGCGAGGATCATGATGAGGTCCGCCTCCTCGCACGCCTCGGCGGGGGTGAGCACCGTGCAGCCCCTCGGCCTCGGCCTTCGCCCGGCTCTTCGAGCCCTCGGGGAGCCCGACGCGGACGTCGACGCCGCTGTCGCGCAGCGACAGCGCGTGGGCGTGCCCCTGGCTCCCGTAGCCCAGGATCGCCACGTGGCGCCCCTGCACCACCGACAGGTCGGCGTCGTCGTCGTAGAACATCTCAGCCACGGTGGGCCCTCTTTCTCGTTGGTGGATCTGGTGGAGGAACGGTGGGTCAGACGGCGGCCGGCGGGACCGGCACGGCGTACGGGCTTGAGGGTCCGCTCGGAGATCGAGCGGGAGCCCCGGCCGATCGCGACCATCCCCGACTGGACGAGCTCGCGGACGCCGTACGGCTCGACCATCCGGAGGAAGTCGGCGAGCTTGTCGGGGTTGCCGACGATCTGGATGGTGATCGCGTCCGTCGCGACGTCGACGACCTTCGCGCGGAACAGCTGGACGATCTCGAGCACCTGTCCGCGGGTGGCGGAGTCGGCCTTCACCTTGACCAGCAGCAGCTCGCGGTTGACCGACTGGGAGTGGTCGAGCTCGACGATCTTGATCACCTCGACCAGCTTGTTCAGCTGCTTGGTGACCTGCTCGAGCGGCGACTCCGCGACGTTGACGAGGATCGTCATCCGGGAGACCTCGGGGTGCTCGGTGGGCCCCACCGCGAGGCTGTCGATGTTGAAGCCACGGCGGCTGAAGAGCGCGGCCACCCGGGCCAGGACGCCCGGCTTGTTCTCCACCAGGACCGACAGGGTGTGCTTGCTCATCTCATCCTCGTCTCGGGACCCTCGAGGTCGTCGTCGTCCCAGTTCGGGGCCATGTCGCGCGCGTGCTTGATGTCGTCGTTGCTGGTGCCGGCGGCGACCATCGGCCAGACCATCGCGTCCCGGTGCACCCGGAAGTCGACGACCACGGGGACGTCGTCGATCTCCATCGCCTTGTCGATCGTGGCGTCGACGTCGTCCGGGGAGTCGCACGCGAGCCCGACGCAGCCGTAGGCGTCGGCGAGCTTGACGAAGTCGGGGATCCGCTTGCTCTGCAGGTCGGTGTTCGAGTAGCGGGCGTTGTAGAACAGCGTCTGCCACTGACGGACCATGCCGAGCGACTCGTTGTTGATGATCGCGACCTTGATCGGGATCCCCTCGATCGCGCAGGTCGCGAGCTCCTGGTTGGTCATCTGGAAGCAGCCGTCGCCGTCGACCGCCCAGACGGTCGCCTCGGGCCGCCCGACCTTGGCGCCCATCGCCGCGGGGACGGCGAACCCCATCGTGCCCAGGCCGCCGGAGTTGATCCAGGTCCGCGGGTTCTCGTAGCCGACGAAGTGGCTGGCCCACATCTGGTGCTGCCCCACGCCGGCGACGTAGATCGCCTCCGGCCCGGCGATCGCGCCGAGCCGCTCGAGGACGTACTGCGGCGCGAGCGACCCGTCGGCGGGCTGGTCGTAGCCCAGGGGGTAGCGCTTCTTCATGCCGGCCAGGTGCGCGATCCACCCCTCGTAGTCCCCCGTGCGTCCGGCCTCGTGCTCGGCACGCAGGGCGGTGACGAGGTCGGCGATGACCTCACGGGCGTCGCCGACGATCGGCACGTCGGCATGCCGGTTCTTGCCGATCTCCGCGGGGTCGATGTCGGCGTGGATCACCTTCGCGTGCGGCGCGAACGTGCTCAGCTGCCCGGTCACCCGGTCGTCGAAGCGGGCGCCGAGGCTGATGATGAGGTCGCTGCGCTGAAGGGCACCGACGGCGGCGACGGTGCCGTGCATGCCGGGCATCCCGAGGTGCTGCGGGTGCGAGTCCGGGAACGCGCCGCGCGCCATCAGGGTCGTGACGACCGGGATGCCGGTCAGCTCGGCGAGGGTCCGCAGCTCCCGCGAGGCAGCGGCCCGGATCACGCCGCCCCCGACGTACAGCACCGGCTTGCGCGCGTCGACGATCATCCGCGCCGCCTCGCGGACCTGCTTGGCGTGCGGCCGGGTGACCGGGCGGTAGCCGGGCAGGTGCAGCTCCGACGGCCAGGCGTACGTCGTCTGCGACTGGAGAGCGTCCTTGGCGACGTCGACGAGGACCGGGCCGGGGCGGCCGGTGGAGGCGAGGTAGAAGGCCTCCGCGATCGTCCGCGGGATGTCGGCCGGGTCGGTCACGAGGAAGTTGTGCTTGGTGATCGGCATCGTGATGCCGCGGATGTCCGCCTCCTGGAAGGCGTCGGTGCCGATCGCGCCGCTCGCGACCTGACCGGTCACGGCGACCATCGGCACCGAGTCCATGTGGGCGTCCGCCAGCGGCGTCACCAGGTTGGTGGCCCCCGGACCGCTCGTCGCCATGCAGACGCCGACCTTGCCGGTCGCGACGGCGTACCCCTGGGCGGCGTGGCCGGCGCCCTGCTCGTGGCGGACGAGGATGTGGCGGAGCCGGACGGAGTCCATGAGGGGGTCGTAGGCCGGGAGGATCGCTCCACCCGGGATGCCGAAGACGTTCTCCGCCCCGGCCGCCTCCAGCGACTTGATCAGGCTCTGCGCCCCGGTCACCGTCGCCGGTGCGGGCTGCTCGCTCATGGCCTTCTACCTCCGTCGTGCCCTGTCCGACCGGGCCTGTCCACTGGTCCTCGCACGGTCCCGCACGAGGGTGTCACACCAAAGAAAAACCCCCGCGGCCCGGTGGGCGAGCGAGGGGGACGCGCGTGCTGCGGCTGGTGGCTGTCAGCGCGCGCGTCGGATCCGTACGAGTACCTGGAGAGGCATGTCACCACGGTCGCCGCGGCACCCTCGCTCCGTCAAGTCACTCTAGCGCTCGTCCCAGGATCCGAGACGCCAGTCCCGTGATCCGGACGCGCGGCTGGCGTTGAGCCGTCACTCGTGCCGGTCGCGGTGCAGCGAACGCGCGGCTGGCGTTGAGCCGTCACTCGTGCCGGTCGCGGTGCAGCGGACGCGCGGCGGTCACGGTGCCCGACCGGCACGAGTGACGGCTCAACGGCAGTGGGTCAGCCGCAGACGGCGCCGTGGGCGGCGGACTGGACGACCTTGGCGTACTTGCCGAGGACGCCCCGGGTGTACCGGGCCGGCCTGGGGGTCCACCCCTCGCGGCGCTCTGCCAGCTCCTGCTCGGACAGATCTATGTCGAGTCGCCCGTTCGCCACGTCGAGCCGGACCTTGTCGCCGTCACGCAGGAACGCGATCGGTCCGCCGTCGACCGCCTCCGGAGCCAGGTGCCCGACGCAGAGCCCGGTGGTGCCGCCGGAGAACCGGCCGTCGGTGACGAGCAGCACGTCCTTGCCGAGCCCCGCGCCCTTGATCGCCCCGGTGATCGCCAGCATCTCGCGCATCCCCGGGCCCCCCTTCGGCCCCTCGTAGCGGATCACCACGACGTCGCCGTGCTGGATCCCCCCGGCCTCCAGGGCGTCCATCGCCGCACGCTCGCCGTCGAAGACGCGGGCCGGGCCCTCGAAGACCTCGTCGTCGAACCCCGCGGACTTCACGACCGCCCCCTCGGGAGCGAGCGAGCCCTGGAGGATCGTGATCCCGCCGGTGCGGTGGATCGGCTCCCCCAGCCGCCGGATGATGTCGCCGTCGGCGGCCGGCGGGGCCAGCGCCTCGAGGTTCTCGGCCATCGTCCTGCCGGTGACGGTGAGCGTGTCGCCGTGCATCAGCCCGGCGTCGAGCAGCAGCTTCATGACGACCGGGATGCCGCCGACCTTGTCGACGTCGTTCATCACGTAGCGGCCGAACGGCTTGAGGTCCCCGAGGTGCGGCACCTTCGCCCCGATCCGGGTGAAGTCGTCGAGGGTGAGGTCCACCTCGGCCTCGCGGGCGATCGCCAGCAGGTGCAGCACCGCGTTGGTGGAGCCACCGAGCGCCATCACGACCGCGATCGCGTTCTCGAACGCGGGCTTGGTCATGATCTGGCGGGCGGTGATCCCCTGGCGGAGCAGCTCGACCACAGCGGCGCCCGAGCGGTGCGCGAAGCCGTCGCGCCGGCGGTCGACCGCGGGCGGGGCGGCCGAGCCGGGGATCGACATCCCGATCGCCTCGGCGACGCTCGCCATCGTGTTGGCGGTGTACATCCCGCCGCACGCCCCCTCCCCGGGGCAGATCGCCCGCTCGATGCGGTCGACCTCCTCGCGGCTGATCTTCCCCGCCAGACAGGCGCCGACCGCCTCGAAGGCGTCGATGATCGTGACGTCCCGGCCGTCGACCTGGCCGGGCATCGTCGAGCCGGCGTAGAGGAACACCGACGCGAGGTCGAGCCGGGCCGCGGCCATGAGCATCCCGGGGAGCGACTTGTCGCAGCCGGCGAGCAGCACGGAGCCGTCGAGCCGTTCGGCCATCATCACGGTCTCCACCGAGTCCGCGATGACCTCCCGGGAGACGAGGCTGAAGTGCATCCCCTCGTGGCCCATGGAGATGCCGTCGGAGACCGAGATCGTGCCGAACTCGAGCGGATAGCCGCCGGCCGCGTGGACGCCGTTCTTCACGGCCTTGGCCAGCCGGTCCAGCGACAGGTTGCAGGGGGTGATCTCGTTCCAGGAGGAGGCCACGCCGATCTGCGGCTTCGCGAAGTCGTCGTCGCCCATCCCGACCGCGCGGAGCATGCCCCGGGCGGCCGCGCGCTCGAGCCCGTCGGTGACGTCGCGCGAACGCGGCTTGAGGTCGGGCGTGACATCGGAGGAGGGCGTGTCGGGCATGGCCCGAAGACTACAAGCGCCACCACCGCTGAGCGTCAGACAGTCGCCGCCCGGACGCAGAGGACGTCGGGCAGGTGCTCGGCGATCGGCGTCCAGCTCGCGCCCTCGTCGGCGCTGGCGTAGACACTCCCGTCGCGGCTGCCCAGGTAGACCCCGACCGGGTCCGCGTCGTCGACGCACATCGCGTCGCGCATGACCCCGGCGAAGAACCCCTTGTCCGGCAGCCCCTTCCCCTGCTCCTCCCAGGTCGCGCCACCGTCGGTGGAGCGCCACGCCCGGCACGCACGGTCGGGTGGGAACCGCGCGTAGGAGCTCTCCAGCGGGAACAGCCAGAGGGTGTCGTCGACCCGCGGATGGGTGACGACCGGGAAGCCGAAATCGGCCGGGAGGCCGTCGGCGATGGAGCTCCACGAGGTGCCGGCGTCGTCCGAGCGGTAGACCCCGCCGTGGTTCTGCGCGAACAGCACGTCGTGGCGGGTGGCCGACCGGGCGACCTTGTGGACGCACTGGCCCCACTCGGGGTACTGGATGTCCTCGGGCGCGAACTCCACCTTGATCCCCTGGTTCGCCGGCTCCCAGGTGTCCCCGCCGTCGGCGGTGCGGTAGACGCCGCCGGTCGACATCGCCACGTGGACGCGCTGCGGGTCGGTCGGGTGCGGGAGCAGCGTGTGGATCGCCTGGCCGCCGCCTCCCGGGTGCCACTGCGGTCGGTGCGGGTGGTCCCACAGTCCCCGCACCAGCTCGAAGCTCTCGCCCCGGTCGGCCGAACGCCACAGCGCCGACGGCTCGGTGCCGGCGTACACCACCCAGGGCTCGGCGGGAGCCGGGGCCAGCGACCAGACCGCCTCGACCGAGGCCCCGGTGTCCTCGGGGAACGCGAGCGCCCCGGACGACGGTGTCTGCCAGGTCTGCCCGAGGTCGTCGGAGTGCATGACCTGCGGACCGATGTGCCAGTGCCGGCTGCCCATGAGCAGTCGTGGCCGGCCCTCCCGCTTGTCGACCGCCACGGAGTGGACCTCGCCCATGATGTCGTCGGGGCCGCTCACGTCCCAGCTGTGCCGGTCGTCGTCGCTCCGCGCGATCCAGAGCCCCTTGCGGGTGCCGATCATCACGATGGTCCGGCTCACCGGCCACACCTCCTCGGGCCGCTCGCGACGGACCGTCCGTCCGCGGCCATCCGGAACGCTACGCCTCCTCTCCGGTCGCCGACAGGGCCTTCGGTCCGCGCGGTGCCTGCACGGAGTTCACGTGGGTGTCACACGGCGTTGACGCGGACGAAGCCTCCGGTGCCTAGCGTTCCCGACGAACCCCAACGGAGGCGCCATGACCACCACACCCCGCTCGATCATCAGGTCGGTCCTCACCTGGCCGGTCGAGAGCCAGCAGACGGCCCGCCGCAACGCACTGGTCGCCTCCACCGCGCTGACCCAGCTGCGGCACGAGCAGCTCGAGGTGGAGCGGTTCCTCCACGAGCACGCTCGCCGGCGTACGGCGCTGCCGGCCGCCGACCGGGTGGCCGCCCAGGCATGACCTGACCCACACGCGGTCCGGACCCGGGCCGGTTCGGACATAATCACGTCATGTCCGCCGCGCAGACGACGTCGTCCACGACCCTCGACCGTCCGCGGCCCCGGTCCGCCCCGCGGCAGAGGACCGTCCGCTTCCACAAGGTCACCAGCGCCGACGGCACCGTGGTCGAGGCCTGGAGCAACACCGCCGAGGGACCGACGGTCCTGATCTGCAACGGCCTGGGGACCAACCCCTATGCCTGGCCCGAGCTTCTCGACCCGGACTGCGGCCTGCGCGTCATCTCCTGGAACCACCGCGGCGTCGGGCGCAGTGCGCGCCCCGAGGACCCGTCGCGGGTCGGCGTCGACGCGTTCGTGGAGGACGCGATCGCCGTCCTCGACGACGCCGGTGTCGAGCGGTGCGTGGTCGCCGGGTGGTCTCTCGGCGTCAACACCGCCTTCGAGCTCGCGGTCCGCCACCCCGAGCGGGTCTCGGGGCTGTTCGCGGTGGCCGGCGTCCCGGGCGGCACCTTCGCCTCGATGGGCGCGCCGCTGATGATCCCGCGCCCGCTCCGCGAGCCGATCTCCGTCAACGCGGCCAGGCTGATGAAGCTCGGCGGCCCGCTGCTGACCCCGGTCGCCCGGCGGATCCCGATGGGGCCGGTCACGACGACCGCCCTGCGGTTCAGCGGGTTCATGTTCCCCACCGCCAGGCCCGCGGAGGTCCGCCGGGCGGTGCGCGAGTTCCTGACCACGCCGATGGACTGGTACGGGCACCTCGCGGTCTCCGCGTCCACGCACCGCAGGGTGTCGCTGTCGGCGATCGGCGTGCCCGCCACCTTCGTCTCCGGCCGGTGGGACCTCCTCGCCTCCCACCGCGACATGCGGACCGCCGCCGCCCGGATCGACGGTGCGACCTATGTGGAGCTCTTCGGCACGCACTTCCTCACGATGGAGCGGCCGAAGGCGGTGGTCCAGCTCCTGCACGAGCTGGTCGACCGGACCGACCTCTGATCGGGTCGAGCCGTCGCTCGTGCCGGGTCGAGCCGTCGCTCGTGCCGGGTCGAGCCGTCGCTCGTGCCGGGTCGAGCCGCCACTCGTGCTGGTCCGGCTTGCCTACAGTCGGGACATGAGGCCTCTCGTCGTACTCGCCCTCACCGCGGCGCTCGCGCTGACCGGCTGCTCCGACGAGGAGACCGGCAGAGGCGACGGCGCGACCGCGCTCGGGACCCCGGAGCCCACCCCCCAGCCGACGACCCGCACCGCCTCCCCCGCCACGATGGAGCCCGACCCCGGACAGAGCAGGCCGAGGGTGGTCGGCACCGTCGCGGAGGGGCTCGCGGTCCCGTGGGGCGTCGCCTTCCTCCCCGACGGCTCGGCGCTGGTCACCGAGCGGGACTCGACCAGGGTCCTCAGCATCGACGACGGCCGGGTCCGGGAGGTCGGCCGTGTCGACTCGGCGAGCCCGCAGGGCGAGGCGGGGCTGCTGGGGCTCGCCGTGTCCCCGTCGTACGACGAGGACCGGCTGGTCTTCGCCTACGTCTCCACCGCGGACGACAACCGCGTCGTGCGGATGGAGTACGACGGTCAGCGGCTCGGCGAGCCCGAGCCGGTGCTCACCGGCATCCCCAACGGGTTCATCCACGACGGTGGCCGGCTCCTGTTCGACGACGAGGGACACCTCTTCGTCTCCACCGGCGAGATCGGCGAGCCCGAGCTCGCCCAGGACCGCGACTCACTCGGCGGCAAGATCCTCAGGATCACCGCTGACGGGGAGCCCGCGCCCGGCAACCCGGTGCAGGGCTCACCGGTCTGGACGATGGGGCACCGCAACGTCCAGGGGCTCGCCTTCGACGACCGGGGCCGGCTGTGGGCCACCGAGTTCGGCGCGAGCACGTGGGACGAGCTCAACCTCATCGAGGAGCGGCGCAACTACGGGTGGCCCGTGGTCGAGGGCCGCGGCGACCTCGAGGAGTACCGCAACCCGTTCGTCACCTGGAGCACCTCCGACGCCTCGCCCTCCGGCCTCGCCTACCTCGACGGCTCGCTCTGGGCCGGCGCGCTCCGCGGCCAGCGGCTGTGGCAGGTGCCGGTCACCGACGAGGGGACGGGCGAGCCGCGCGGCTGGTTCGTCGGCGACCACGGTCGGATCCGCACGGTCGTCGCCGCCCCGAACGGCAACCTCTGGGTGACGACGAGCAACCGCGACGGCCGTGGCACCCCGACGGCAGAGGACGACCGGATCCTGGAGGTCGCGCTCAGGTAGCGGCATGGCGGTCGAGGAAGTCGAGCACGAGGGCTGCCACCCGGTCGGCATGTGACGACGCGAGAAGGTGTCCCGCTCCGGCCACGACGGCGTCCTCGGCGTGAGTCCGTGCACCCAGGTCCGGACCTCGGCGAACCACGGTCCGCTCTCGAGGCCGCCGAGGTGAAGCACGGGGCAGCTGACCCGGTCGGCGTCCTCGCGGCCGAACGACCAGTGCACGAGCGCCGGCACGTCGGAGGAGAAGAAGGTCTCGGCGTCGCGCTCGAGCTCGTGGACGGACCCTGAACGCTCGCGCTCATAGGCGGCGCGCCAACCCGGCCCGACGAGCAGCCGCTGTAGCTCGTCGAGCGCCGCCGCAGGTCCCTGCTCCCCATAGGTCCCAGCAGCTTGGCGTTGGCCGCCAGGAACTCCGACGAGCTCGGCACGTGGGTCGGCGGTGGCTCCATGACCGCGAGTGTTCGGACCAGCTCGGTGAAGTCCGCGGCGAACGTGAGGGCGATGGCAGCGCTGTAGGTCGCTCCCACCACGTGGACAGGACCAAGAGCCAGCTGACCGAGCAGCCCGGCGCAGTCTGCGGCTTCGCCGGTCACCGACCTGGCACTAGCCCCGGTACGGGAGCTCGCGCCGTACCCACGGCGGTGGTACTGGACGACCCGGTGGCGGCCGCCCGCACCGAGTCGCGTGGCCATCGGCCGCAGCTCGTGGACGTCGAGCGCGGTTGGGGTGACGACGAGAGGCTCACCGTCACCCGCCACGTCGACGGCCGGCTCGGTGTCGCGGACCGCGATTCGTCGGCACACCCGACCATGGTGACGCGGGAGCAGCGATGTGCGCGATGCTGGACCCATGACGGAGCGCAACGTCCTCGGCGAGGAGCTGGAACCGTGCGGCACCGACCCGATGACCGGGTTCTACCGTGACGGCTGCTGCGCGACCGGCCCAGAGGACCTCGGCAGCCACACGATCTGTGCGGTCATGACAGCCGAATTCCTCGAGCACCAGCGGGCGATCGGCAACGACCTGTCCACGCCGGTCCCGCACTTCTCGTTCCCCGGGCTGGTGCCGGGCGACCGGTGGTGCGTGACCGCGGTGAACTGGGCGCGGGCCTTCGCCGACGGAGTGCCGGCACCGGTTGTGCTCGCCTCGACGAACCAGGCGGTGCTGCGCATCGTCCCTCTCCAGGCTCTGCGCGAGCACGCCATCGACGTGCCGCCGGACGTCAGCTCGATCGCCGACTAAGACCGTCCGGCGGTTATCAGGAGAGCCGGCGACCGTCCCCGGGGTCGAACAGGTCCCGGGGATGGCTCGGAGGCGGTGACCGGTGCCCATAGCCGTCACCGTGGACCTCGCGCAGGGTGGCGAGCACCGCGGCCACGGCGAGAAGAAGCAGGAGCGCCATCATCGTCAGTTCGGTCATGGCAGTAATCCTGCACCCGTGGACATCCTGCCACGAGTGGCAGTTATGACAATGGTCGTCGATTTTCTGCCAACGCGGTGGCACACTGGGACGGTGCTCAAGAACGTGGCCGTGCTGGCGTACGACGGCGTCTCTCCCTTCGAGCTCGGCGTCCTCTGCGAGGCGTGGGGCACCGACCGCTCCGACCAGGGGTTGCCCCTCTTCGACTTCGCCGTCTGCGCCCCCGAGCCCGGCCATGTGCGAACCGCATCGGGGTTCGGACTCGCCGTCGACGAGGGGCTGGACCGCGTTGCGGAGGCGGACCTCGTCGCCGTACCGGCCGTGCCGCGCGACGGCGAGGTGCCGGCGTCGGTCGTGCGAGCGCTGCAGGACGCCCACCAACGCGGCGCCCGGGTGCTGTCAGTCTGCTCGGGAGCCTTCGCGCTCGGTGAGGCAGGACTGTTGGACGGCCGCGAGTGCACGACCCACTGGATGTACACCCACGAGCTGGAAACCCGGTTCCCGAAGGCTCGAGTCGTGCCCGAGGTGCTGTACGTCGACGCCGACCCGGTCATCACGAGCGCCGGCTCGGCAGCCGGCCTCGACGCGTGCCTCCACCTCTACCGCAAGGAGTTCGGCGTCACGATCGCTGGGAAGGTGGCCCGCCGAATGGTCGTGCCTCCGCAGCGCGAGGGCGGCCAGGCGCAGTTCATCCGCACCCCCGTCCCCGACTGCTCGGCGGAGACCCTCGGGCCGCTGCTCACCTGGATCATCGAGAACCTCGACGAGGAGCTCGACGTCGACTCCCTGGCCCGGCGCAGCGCGATGTCACCCCGTACGTTCGCCCGGCGGTTCCGCGAGGAGACCGGCACGACGCCGCACGCCTGGGTGACGAGCCAGCGGGTCCACCGTGCGGAGGAGCTGCTCGAGCGCACGGACCGCACGATCGACCAGATCGCGGCGGACGTGGGGTTCGCGAACCCCGCCACCCTCCGGCACCACTTCACGCGGGTGCGCGGGCTCAGCCCGCAGCGCTACCGGAAACAGTTCGGCTGCTGACCCACCCCCACCCCGCCTCGTCCGATTGGGAGTGCGCCATGGCGCCTCCCGATCGGACGAGGCGCGGGTGGGTCAGCGACGTCACTCTGGGGCTGCTCATCGCCCTCCGGCCGCACCTGGTGGTGCCCCGGCCCTGATCAGGTCAGCTTGCCGATGATGAGCTCGCGGACCCGTCCGGCGTCGGCCTGGCCGCGCATCTCCTTCATCACCGCTCCGATGAGGGCACCGGCAGCGGCGACCTTGCCGGCTCGGATCTTCTCGGCCACGTCGGGGTTCGCCTCGATCGCCCGGTCGACCGCTGCCGAGAGGGCGCCCTCGTCCGAGACGACGGCGAGGCCGCGGGAGGCGACGACGGCGTCGGGGTCGCCCTCGCCGGCGAGGACGCCGTCGAAGACCTGACGGGCGAGCTTGTCGTTGATCGCCCCTTCGTCGACGAGCACCTGGATCCGGGCGACCTGCTCGGGCGTGATCGGGAGCGAGGCGAGGTCGACCCCCTGCTCGTTGGCACGCCGGGCGAGCTCGGAGAGCCACCACTTGCGGGCCGACGGCGGCGTCGCACCGGCGTCGATGGTCCTCGCCACGAGGTCCAACGCCCCGGCACCGACGGTGTCGCGCATCTCGAGGTCGGAGAAGGCCCACTCGGCCTGGAGCCGGCGGCGCCGGTCGGCGGGCGGCTCCGGCAGCGTCGTGCGGAGCCGGTCCACCCACGCGCGCGACGGGGCGACCGGGGCCAGGTCGGGCTCGGGGAAGTAGCGGTAGTCGTCGGCGTCGGACTTCTCGCGTCCGGGCGAGGTGGTGCCGGTGTCCTCGTGGAAGTGCCGCGTCTCCTGGACGACCCGTCCGCCGGCATCGAGGATCCCGGCGTGCCGGGTGACCTCGTAGCGGACCGCACGCTCGACCGAGCGGAACGAGTTCACGTTCTTCGTCTCGCTGCGGGTGCCGAGCCGCTCCTCGCCGTGCGGGCGCAAGGACAGGTTGACGTCGGCGCGCAGGGACCCCTGGTCCATCCGGGCGTCGGAGACGTCGAGAGCCAGCACGAGGTCGCGCAGCTGCTGCACGTAGGCCCGTGCGACCGCCGGCGCCTTCTCGGCGGGGACGAAGATCGGCCGCGTCACGATCTCGATGAGCGGGATGCCGGCCCGGTTGTAGTCGAGCAGCGAGTAGTCCGCGCCGTGGATGCGACCGGTGGCGCCACCCATGTGCGAGGACTTGCCGGTGTCCTCCTCCATGTGCGCCCGCTCGACCTCGATCCGGTAGGTCTCCCCGTCGACCTCGACGTCCATCCAGCCGTCGAACGCGATCGGCTCGTCGTACTGCGAGGTCTGGAAGTTCTTCGGCATGTCCGGGTAGAAGTAGTTCTTCCGGGCGAACCGGCACTCCTCCGCGATCTCGCAGTTCAGCGCGAGGCCGATCCGGATCGCCGACTCCACGGCCGTGCCGTTGACGACGGGCAGCGCGCCGGGAAGGCCCAGGCAGACCGGGCAGACGTGGGTGTTCGGCTGCCCACCGAAGAGGGCGGGGCAGCCGCAGAACATCTTGGTGGCGGTGTGCAGCTCGACGTGCACCTCGAGGCCCATCACCGGCTCGTAGCGGGAGATGGCCTCCTCGAACGGCACCAGCTCGGTGGTCGTCGTCATGCGGTCACCTCCGCGGTCAGGGGGGCTCCCCATCGGTCCAGCAGCAGCCGTTCGAGCGCGGCTCCCGCGTTGTAGAGCCGGTCGTCGCGCTGCAGCGGGGCCAGGATCTGGAATCCGACGGGGAGCCCGTCCTCCGCGAGCCCCGCGGGCAGCGAGAGACCGGGCACGCCGGCCAGGTTGGCCGGGATCGTGGCGACGTCCTGCAGGTACATCGCCAGCGGGTCCTCGAGCTTCTCCCCCAAGCGGAAGGCCGTGGTCGGCGCGGTCGGCGAGACGAGGACGTCGGCTTCGGCGAACGCCGCCTCGAAGTCACGGGCGACGAGCGCTCGCACCTTCTGCGCCGAGCCGTAGTAGGCGTCGTAGTAGCCGCTGGAGAGGGCGTAGGTGCCGAGGATGATCCGCCGCTTCACCTCGTCGCCGAAGCCGGCGTCGCGGGTCGCTGCCATCACCTGCTCGGCGCTCGGGTCCTCCACCCCGTCGGGGTAGGTGCGCAGGCCGTAGCGCATCGCGTCGAATCGGGCGAGGTTGGAGGAGACCTCGCTCGGCATCACGAGGTAGTACGCCGCCAGCGCATGCTCGAAGCTCGGGCACGAGAGCTCCACGACGGTGGCCCCGGCCTCGGTGAGCAGCGCGACCGACTCCTCGAACCGCTCCTGCACCCCGGACTGGAACCCCTCACCGGTGAGCTCCTTGACCACGCCGATCCGCAGCCCCTGCACGTCCCCGCGCCGGGCGGCGGCGACGACGTCGGGCACCGGCGCGTCGATGCTCGTCGAGTCCAGCGGGTCGTGGCCGCCGATCACCTCGTGCAGCAGTGCCGCGTCGAGCACGGTGCGCGTCACCGGCCCCACCTGGTCGAGGCTGCTCGCCATTGCCACGACGCCGTACCGGGAGACGCCGCCGTACGTCGGCTTGACGCCGACGGTGCCGGTGAGCGCACCCGGCTGGCGGATCGAGCCGCCGGTGTCGGTGCCGATCGCGAGCGGGGCGAGCCGGGCGGCGACCGCGGCCGCCGACCCGCCGCCGGACCCGCCGGGGGTGCGGTCGGTGTCCCACGGGTTGCGCGTCGGGCCGTACGCCGAGTGCTCGGTGGAGGAGCCCATCGCGAACTCGTCGAGGTTGGTCTTGCCAAGGATCGGCAGACCGGCCGCCCGCAGCCGGGTCACCACGGTCGCGTCGTACGGCGGCAGCCACCCCTCGAGGATCCGCGAGCCGGCCGTCGTCGGCTGGCCCACGGTGCACAGCAGGTCCTTGACCGCGATCGGCACGCCGGCGAGCGACGGAAGCTGCTCCCCGGCGGTGCGCCGGTGGTCGACCTCCTCGGCCGCGGCGAGCGCGCCTTCGTGGTCGACGTGGAGGAACGAGCCGATCCGTCCATCGAGCGCGTCGATCCGCTCGAGGTAGCCACGGGTCGCCTCGAGGCTCGACGTCTCGCTGGCGGCGATCGCCGAGGCGAGATCGGCAGCGGAGAGGTCGGTGAGGTCGCTCATCGTCACTCCTCGCCCAGGATCTTGGGGACGAGGAACCGCTGGCCCTCGCGGGCCGGCGCGGCGGCGAGCGCCTCCTCCGGGGTCAGCGACCGGCGGACGACGTCCTCACGGAACACGTTGCGCAGCGGCGTCGGGTGGCTCATCGGCGCCACGTCCACGGCACCCTGGAGGGCCTGCGACACCGTCGCCACCGACTCCAGGATCTTCGGGAGCTCCCGGCCGAGGCGGTCGAGCTCCGCCTCACCGAGCTGGATGCGCGCCAGCCCCGCCAGGTGGGCGACGTCCTCGCGGGAGATCTGCGGGCTGGCGGCGGCGGGAGCGCCGTCGGGAGCGCCGGGAGGGGAGTCAGGCATGACGGTCATCCTATGAGGCGGCGTTCCGGCCCCTCCTGGCGCCCGTCCCCTGAGAAGTCTAGACAGGCTGAAGATGTTTTCCTCACATCGCAATCTAGATGGCGGCTCGTGCCGAACCACGTACGTCAGACACCGAGAGAGAGGAACGTCCCATGCGACGTACGCCAACAGCCATCGGCCTCGTGAGCGCCGTGGCACTCCTGATCACTACCCCGGCCTCCACCGCCGTCGCCGCCGACGACGCAACGGTCTCGGTCCTCCACGCCGTGCCGGGGCTGACCGTCGACGTGTACGCGAACGGTGAGGAGCTCCTCCCGGACTTCGAGCCCGGCACCTTGACCGACCCGCTCCAGCTGCCGGCCGGCAGCTACGACCTCCAGGTGTTCGCCGACGGTGACAGCCCCGGCGACGGGGAGCCGGCGATCGAGGCGAACGGCGTCGACGTGCCGGCGGGGGCGAACGCCACCGTCGTGGCCCACCTCGACGGCAAGGGCAACCCCAAGCTGAGCCTCTTCGCCAACGACACCTCGTCGACGGCGCCGGGCGACGCCCGGCTGACCGTGCGTCACACCGCGGCCGCCCCGGCCGTCGACGTCCGCGCCGACGGGTCGGTGCTGTTCGACGGCCTCCGCAACCCGAACGAGGCGACCGGCGACGTCGCCGCCGGCACCTACGCGGCCGACGTGGTGCTCGCCGGCACCGAGGACGTCGTGATCGGACCTGCCGACGTCGACCTGGCCGAGGGCACGAACACGATCGTCTACGCCTGGGGCAGCGCCCAGGACGGCAACCTCCAGCTGGCCGTCCAGACGGTCGACGGGATGCACTCCGCACCGGACGGCGTCCCCGGAGGCGAGGCCGGCCTCGCTGCGGAGTCCACCGGCCTCCCGCTGTGGGCGCTCGCCCTCGCAGCCGTCTCCGCTCTCGGCCTGGCCCTGGCCGCACCTCGGATGACCGGCGCGCGGGCCCGCGGCTGACGACACGGTCCGTGAAGAAGGGAAGTCAGATGACGAGGAGGACGGCCGCGTTCGTCGCCGTGATGTCCGCGACCGGCCTCCTCGTCAGCGTGCTGGCGCTGGTCTCCTCGTCGCAGAGCCGGGTCCCGACCTCCGACCAGGTCTCGGCCCTCGGCCCGGCCGCGGTCGCCGCGCCCGCCGGCCGTCCCTCGCCTCGGGCCGAGGGTCGGGCCGAGCGTCGCGCCCAGCCTCGGCCCGCGCCTCGGGACCCGGCGCGGGCCGAGCCCGCGCGGAGGATCCCCATCTCCTCGGCCGCGCTGGGCCGGCGCACGACGACGAGGACGGCTCGTCCCCTCAGCGTCACCATCCCGTCGGTGCAGCTCCGCGCACGCGTCCAGCCCGTCGGCGTGACCCCGGACGACCAGATGCAGCTGCCGGCCGACCCGGCGGTCATGGGGTGGTACCGGTTCGGCGCCGCCCCGTCCGCGCCCACCGGCGGCTCCGTGGTGCTCGCCGGACACCTCGACTCCACCCGCTTCGGCCTGGGACCGCTGGTCCGCCTCCGTGACGTCGAGCTCGGCTCGACGGTCACGGTGGTCACGTCCAGGGGTGCCCGCCGCGAGTACGTCGTGCGCCGCATCCAGCGGTTCGACCAGCAGCGGCTGCCGGCCGAGGTGTTCGCACGCGACGGGCGCGAGCTGCTGCGGCTCATCACGTGCGGAGGCGCCTACGACGCCGAGACGGGGTACGAGCAGAATCTCGTCGTCACCGCCGTGCCAGTGAGGTGACCGGAGCCGTCTCATCCGGACGCCCGAGACGCGGCCCGTCGGTGTCACTCCAAGTCGACCTGTGCCACCTCCCGTGCGGCGTCCGGGCCACCGGTGAGCAGCACGGTGAAGCCGTCCTCGTCGAGGACCGGCACCTTCAGCGACACCGCCTTGTCGTACTTCGATCCCGGCGCGTCACCGACCACGATGAAGGCCGTGTTCTTCGAGACCGACGAGGCGGCCTTGCCACCGCGCGCGATGATCGCCTCCTTCGCCCCGTCACGGCTGTATCCGTCGAGCGAGCCGGTGACGACGACCGACAGCCCCTCGAGGGTCCGCGGTGTCGACGCGTCGCGCTCGTCCTCCAGCCGGACGCCGGCGGCCCGCCACTTCTCGATGATGTCGAGGTGCCAGGCCACCTCGGAGTCGTCGAACCAGCGCCGGATCGACTCGGCGATCGTCAGGCCGACGCCCTCGACCCCGGCGAGCTCCTCGACCGACGCCTCCCGGATCCGGTCGAGCGAGTCGAAGTGGGTCGCGAGTGCCCGCGCCGCCGTCGGGCCGACGTGACGGATCGTCAGCCCGACGAGCACCCGCCACAGGGGACGGTCCTTCGCCTCCTCCAGGTTCGCCACCATCCGATGGCCGTTCGCCGAGAGCACCGGGGAGTCGCCCTCGCCCTTCTTCGGCGCCCGGGTGAACAACGGAACCCGGCGGAGCTCGTCCACCCCCAGCGTGAACAGGTCGCCCTCGTCCTTGACGACCCCGGATTCGAGCAGCGCCGTCGCCGCCTCGTAGCCCAGCACCTCGATGTCGAACGCGCCACGGCCAGCGACGTGGAACAGCCGCTCGCGCAGCTGCGCCGGGCAGGACCGCTGGTTGGGGCAGCGGATGTCGGCGTCGCCCTGCTTCTCCGGCCGGAGCTCGGTGCCACACTCGGGGCAGTGGGTCGGCATCACGAACTCCCGCTCGCTGCCGTCACGCAGGTCCACCACCGGGCCGACGATCTCCGGGATCACGTCGCCGGCCTTGCGCAGCACGACGGTGTCGCCGATGAGCACGCCCTTGCGGCGCACCTCGGAGGCGTTGTGCAGGGTCGCCATCTCGACGGTGGAGCCGGAGACCACGACCGGCTTCATCACGCCGTACGGCGTCACACGACCGGTCCTGCCGACGTTGACCCGGATGTCGAGCAGCTCGGTGTTGACCTCCTCCGGCGGGTACTTGAACGCGATCGCCCATCGCGGCGCCCGTGAGGTCGAGCCGAGCCGCCGCTGGTGGGAGACCTGGTCGACCTTGACGACCACACCGTCGATCTCGTGCTCGACGTCGTGCCGGTTCTCGCCGTACTGCTCGACGAACTCCCGAACGGCGTCGAGATCCGGCACCACCCGGACCCGGTCGCTGACGGGGAGCCCCCAGGCGGCCAGCGCGGCATAGGCCTCGGACTGGCGCCTCGGCTCGAACCCCTCCCGGTGGCCGATGCCGTGGCACACCATCGACAGCGCGCGCGAGGCGGTGATCCGCGGGTCCTTCTGGCGCAGCGAGCCGGCCGCCGAGTTGCGTGGGTTCGCGAACGGAGCCTTGCCCGCGGCGACGAGGGACTCGTTGAGCGCGGTGAACGCCTCGACCGGGAGGAAGACCTCGCCCCGGACCTCGACGACCCTCGGCACCGGGAACTGCTCGGACGCGGCGAGCCGGTCCGGGACCGACCGGATCGTGCGCACGTTGGGCGTCACGTCCTCGCCGGTCCGGCCGTCGCCGCGGGTCAGCGCCCGCACCAGCCGCCCGTTCTCGTAGAGCAGGTTGATCGCCAGCCCGTCGACCTTGAGCTCGCAGAGGAAGTCGGCATCGGTGACGCCGTCCCGGTTGAGCCGCTGCTCCCACGCGGCGAGCTCCTCGAAGGAGAAGGCGTTGTCGAGGCTCATCATCCGCTCGAGGTGGTCGACGGCGGTGAACTCCGTGGACACCGCGCCGCCGACCTTCTGCGTGGGCGAGTCCGGTGTGCGGAGCTCGGGGTGCAGCTCCTCGAGCTCCTGGAGCCGCCGCATCGCGGCGTCGAACTCGGCGTCGGAGATCGTCGGCGCATCCAGCACGTAGTAGCGCCAGCGCGCCTGCTCCACCTGCTCGGCGAGCTGCCGGTGCTCGTCGCGCAGCTCGGGAGGGACCGGACTGGCAACCGGACTGGCGACCGGGCTGGCGACCGGGCTGGGGCCCGGACCGGCTGCGGTGGGGGCGGTGCTGGCGGCGTCGCTCGACATGGACACATCCTGCCTGGTGCCACCGACGCGAGAGGGTCGGCACCGGACTGGCAGGATCGGTGCATGTCCGAGCCGCACCTCACCCGGAGCCCGGGTCGCCGTACGCCGCGGGGGCTGGTGCTCATGCTCCACGGTGGCGCCGAGCAGGACACGCAACCGGTGACCGCCCACAGCCGGCCGTGGCAGCGGTCGCGGCTGATGATGGCCCAGCTGCAGCGTCCCTTCCACAGGGCCGGGCTGGACGTGTGGCTGCTTCGCTACCGGTTCACGGGGTGGAACCACGGGCACGGCACCCACCCGTCGCCCGTCGCCGACGCCCGGTGGGCGCTGGACGAGGTGCGGGCCACCCACGGCGGGCTGCCCGTCGTCGTCCTCGGCCACTCGATGGGAGCCCGCACCGGGGCGACCGTGGCCGACGATCCCAGCGTGCACGGGCTGGTCGCGCTGGCGCCCTGGTTCCCGCCGGGCGAGACGGTCGAGCCGCTGGCCGGCCGGCACCTCGTGGCCGTGCACGGCCGCGCGGACCGGGTCACGGGCTTCGACGCCACGACCTCCTTCGTGCGCCGCGCCGAGAGGGTCGCTGCCTCCGCCGAACTCGTCGACATGGGCGAGCTCGGCCACTACATGCTCAAGGGGATCGGCCGCTGGAACGCCATCGCGCAGGACCGCACGCTCTCCGTGATCGAACGGGGCTGACCAGACCGGGTTGCACGTTGATGGAACGATCCCGTACCGTCCGATGGAACGAGACCGTTCCGTTCCATCCAAGGAGGCGTCATGCGGCCCAAGGCAACCGTGGAGCGACCGCGCGTCGAAGGCGAGCGTGAGGAGGAGCTTCTCGACGCCACCATGGAGCTGCTCCTCGAGGTCGGTTACGACAGGCTCACCATGGACGCCGTCGCGAAGCTGGCCCGCGCCAGCAAGGCCACGCTCTACCGCCGGTGGAGCTCCAAGCAGAGCCTCGTCGTGGACGCGGTGACGCGATCGAAGCGCGCCGTCGTCCTCGATCCTCCCGACACCGGCTCGCTCCGCGGCGACCTCGTCGAGCTGTTCTGCGGCCCCCGGGGTATCGGCTCGCACGACACCACGCTCGTGCTCGGCGTCGTGCTCACCGCCCTTCAGACCGATGCGGAGTTCGCCCGGGAGTTCCGGACGGAGTTCCTCGGCCCCAAGATCGCCCTCATGAGCGGGATCTACCGACGGGCCGAGGCCCGCGGCGAGCTCGCACCCGGTGTCGACCCCTCCCTCCTCGGCCCCGCCCTGCCGGGGATCATCCTGCACCGTTCGTTCCTGCTCGGTGAACCGGTCACCCGCGACCTGGTCGAGCGCGTGGTCGACCAGATCATCCTTCCGGCTGCCACCGGCCGACACCCCTCTCACGTCCAGGAGTCCTGATGACCGCCACCGAACCGATCGCCCCCCGGCACGCCCACCCGTCGGGTCACCGCCACCTGGGATGGGCACTGGCGCTGATCTGCATCGCGCAGCTCATGGTCGTGCTGGACGCGACGATCGCGAACATCGCCCTGCCCTACATCCAGTCCGACCTCGCGTTCTCGGAGCACGCCCTCCCTTGGATCATCACGGCGTACTCCCTGACGTTCGGCGGCTTCCTCCTCCTCGGAGGACGTTGCGGCGACCTGTTCGGGCGGCGGCAGGCGTTCACCTTCGGCCTCGTCCTGTTCGCGGTCGCCTCGCTCGTCGGTGGCTTCGCGCAGAACGAGGCGATGCTGCTCGGCTCGAGGGCCGCGCAGGGGCTGGGCGCCGCATTCGCCTCCCCCAACGCGCTGGCGCTCATCACGACGACGTTCGAGCCGGGCCCGAGGCGTAGCCGCGCGTTCGCGGTCTACGCGATGATGTCGGGGCTGGGAGCCGCCGTGGGTCTCCTGCTGGGCGGGTGGCTCACCGGGATGGAGCCAACGTTCTTCGGCACCGCGATCGAGGGGTGGCGCTTCACCTTCCTGGTCAACGTCCCGATCGGCGTCCTCGGGGCGATCGCAGCGCCCCTGCTGCTCGGCGAGAGCGACAAGCACTCGGGTCGCCTCGACGTACCCGGAGCGGTCACGGCCACGGCCGGCCTGCTGGCGCTGGTCTACGGCATCACCCGTGCCGGGGACCGGACCTACGGCTGGAGCGACACCTGGACGATCGCCGCGATCGGCGCCGGAGTCCTGCTCCTCGTGCTCTTCTGGCTCGTCGAGCGACGCAGCACCCGACCGCTGTTGCCGGGCCGGATCCTCGCGAGCCGGGACCGCGTGGGCGCCTACCTAGTCATGATGCTCGTGCCGGCGGCGATGTTCGCGATGTTCTTCTTCCTCACGCTGATCATCCAGAACGTCATGGGAGAGTCGCCGATGACGACCGGCCTCATGTTCCTGCCGTTCAGCATCACGATGATCCTGGCCGCAGTGACGGTGTCCCGGCTGGTGCAGCGGTTCGACCCCGGCAAGCTCTCGGCCGTCGGCGCCACCATCGCGGCCGGTGCCGTGTTCGGGTTCAGCCGACTGCCGTACGACGACCGGGTGGGTCACCTGGGCGTCGACATCAGCTACTGGTCCGACATCTTCCCGTTCGTCGTCCTCATGCCGGTCGGCATGGCGCTCGTCTTCATCCCGATGACGATGAGCGTGGTGCACGGCGTGACGGCGGCCGACTCGGGGATCGCCTCGGGTGTCCTGAACACGATGCAGCAGGTGGGCGGCTCCCTGGGGCTCGCCACGCTCAGCACGATCGCACTCAACGCAGCCACGTCCAAGGGATCCGACATCTGCAAGGGGCTCGCGGCCCAGGGCGCGTCGTGCGACAACCCGGTGCTCCAAGGCGTGTCCTTCACCCACGGCGCGACCATCGGCTTCCTCTGCGCCGCGGCCATGCTCCTGGCCGGCGGTCTGGTCGCGTTGGTCATGAACCGGATCCGTCACGAGGACCTGAGCAGCGGCGAGCAGGCGGTCGCCGCCCATTGAGCGGACTCCCGCTCGCCAGGAAGGGGTGGTCAGCCGAGGTTGCGTGCGGCCGCCTGGCACAGGGTGAGCGCCCGGCGGGCCCAGGCCGGGTCCGCGCCCGCCAGGCCGCACGCCGGGGACAGCCCGAGGTTCGGCAGCGGCTCCAGGCCGAGCATGTCGAGGAAGCGCTCGACCCGTTCGGTCACCGACCGTTCGTCCGGCTCCGCGGCCGGGCGCGTCGACGGCACCACCCCCAGAAGGACCCGGCGACCGGCCTCCAGGGCAGCGGCGACCTCGTCGTACCCCTCCGGGCGGAGCCGGGCCAGGTCGACCGACAGCCCCGGCGCCCCTGCTCGCGTGAGCAGGTCGAACGGCACGTCCGCGGCGCAGCAGTGGACCACCGGCTCGGCGCCGGCCGCGCGCACCGCCTCGATGATCCACTCCAGCGCTGGCGCCGCTTTGGGTGCGTCGACGGAACGGTGCCGGTGGAACCCCGATGCGGTGGGGACGGCACCTGCCAGCACCGCGGGGAGCGCCGGCTCGTCGACCTGGACGACGAAGGTGGCGCCGCGGACCCGGCGGTGCAGCTCGGCGAGGTGCGACCCCAGCCCCTCGGCGAGGCTCTGGGCCAGCTCCCGCCGCGCGCCGTGGTCGGCGAGCACCCGGTCGCCGCGGGGCCGCTCCACCGTCGCAGCGAGGGTCCACGGGCCGGCGACCTGTACCTTGACCGTGCCGGTGTACCCCTGGGTCTCCTCCTCGAACCGGTCGAGGTCCTGGCCGAGCAGGGAGACGGCGCGCCGGTGGTCGATGCCGGGAGCGTCGGTGAGCCGCCACCCCGCCGGCTGGAGGTCCGCACCCAGCCCGGAGAGCACGGCGACCGTGCGGCCGGTCATGTCGGCGTGCGCGCCCCGCCCGGGGACCTCGGGGAGGTACGGCAGGGCCGGGACCGCGTCGAGCACCATCCGCACGGCTTCGTCGAACGCACGCTGGTCATCGCCGGGGTGCGACCCGACGCCGGTGGCCGCGGTCATCCCGGGCGCACCTCCGCCCGGGCCGTCGCGGTGATCGTGCACGAGCCGACCACGCGCGTCCCGGCGTAGACGACTGCGGACTGTCCCGGCGCGATGCCCTCGGCCGGGTCGAGCAGCTCGATCTCCACGTCGTCCCCGGCCACGCGCACCCGCGCCCGGTGCTCGGCCCCGTGCGCCCGCAGCTGGACGGTGCCCTCCAGCACGCCGTCGGGGGCCGCCCCGCACCAGCGGGGCCTGGTCCCCGACACGTGGTCGACCGCCAGCGCCTCGCGCGGCCCCACGGTGACCGTCCCGGACACCGGCTCGATGTCGAGCACGTAGCGCGGGCGGCCATCAGCGGCCGGCGTGCCGATCCGGAGCCCTCGCCGCTGGCCGATCGTGTAGGCGAACGACCCCTCGTGGGTGCCGAGCACCTCGCCGCTCGCCTGGTCGACGAACGAGCCGGTCGCGCTGCCGAGCTTCTCCCGGAGCCATCCTCCGGTGTCGCCGTCGGAGATGAAGCAGATGTCATGGCTGTCCGGCTTGTCCGCGACGAGCAGCCCCCGGCCGGCCGCCTCGGCGCGCACCTCCGACTTGGGGGTGCCACCGAGCGGGAAGAGCGAGTGGCGCAGCTGCTCCTGGGTCAGCACGCCGAGGACGTAGGACTGGTCCTTGCCCATGTCCTCGGCCCGGTGCATCTCGACGACGCCGCCGGGCCCGCTCCTCAGCCGCGCATAGTGGCCGGTGGCCACCGCGTCGTACCCGAGCGCCAGGGCGCGGTCGAGGACGGCGGCGAACTTGATCTTCTCGTTGCAGCGCAGGCACGGGTTCGGGGTCCGGCCGGCGGCGTACTCGGACCGGAAGTCCTCGACCACGTCGTCGTGGAACCGGTCGCTCAGGTCCCAGACGTAGAAGGGGATCCCGATGACGTCGGCCGCCCGACGGGCGTCGTTGGCATCCTCGATCGTGCAGCAGCCCCGGGCCCCGGAGCGGTAGGTCTTCGGGTTGCGCGAGAGGGCGAGGTGGACGCCGGTGACCTCGTGGCCCGCCTCGACCGCGCGAGCCGCGGCGACGGCCGAGTCGACACCGCCGGACATCGCGGCGAGGACCCTCACCGGGCCGCCGCCCGCGCTCGCTCGACCGCGGGGCCGATCGCGGCGGCGACCGCGTCGACGTCCGACTCGGTGTTCGTCCGCCCGACGGTGAACCGGAGCGAGCCACGCGCCTCGGCGTGGTCGCGGCCCATCGCGAGGAGCACGTGGCTCGGCTGCGGCACGCCCGCCGAGCACGCCGACCCGGTCGAGCACTCGATGCCGCGGTGGTCGAGGAGCATCAGGAGCGAGTCGCCGTCGCAGCCGGGGAACGTCAGGTGGGCATGACCGGGGAGCAGGTCGGCCTCCGCGCCGTTGACCCGGGCGTCCGGGACGACCTCGAGGACCCGCCGGACGAGGTCGCCGCGCAGGGCCGAGACGCGTGCGGCATGGTCGGCCTGCTGCTCGACGGCACGCTCGACGGCGACCGCGAAGCCGACGACCGCCGGCACGTCGACGGTGCCGGACCGGACGGCCCGCTCCTGCCCGCCACCGTGCAGCAGCGGGGTCGGCGCGAGCTCGCGTCGTACGACGAGCGCCCCCACGCCGTACGGGCCGCCGAGCTTGTGGGCGGTGAGCGTGAGCGCGTCCACGCCGCAGCCGCCGAAGTCCACAGGGACCGCACCCACGGCCTGGACGGCGTCGGTGTGGACCGGGATCCCGTGGGCGTGCGCGGCTGCGACGACCTCCTCGACCGGCTGGACCGTGCCGACCTCGTTGTTGGCCCACATGACCGTGACCAGGGCGACCGAGCCGGGGTCACGCTCGATGCTCTCCTGCAGCCCGGCGACGTCGAGCCGCCCGTCGTGGTCGACGCCGAGGTGCTCCGCCTCTGCTCCCTCGCGCTCCTCCAGCCACTCCAGCGGGTCCAGGACGGCATGGTGCTCCACCTGGGTGGTGAGCACCCGGCGCCGGCCGGCGTCCTCGGCGCGGCGGGTCCAGTAGGTCCCCTTGACCGCGAGGTTGTCGGCCTCGGTGCCGCCGGAGGTGAAGACCACCTCGCCGGGGCGGGCGCCGAGCGACGCCGCGATCCGTTCCCGCGACTCCTCGACGACGCGGCGGGCGGCCCGTCCGGAGCCGTGCAGGCTGCTGGCGTTGCCGGTCCGGCGCAGCTGCGCCGCCATCGCCTCGACGGCCTCGGGACGCATCGGCGTGGTCGCCGCGTGGTCGAGGTAGACGAGGGGGCGGGTGGGGTCGGTCATCGCGTGTCCCAGGGTACGGCGTGGCTGATGAGCCGCCGGTCGCGGACCAGCCGCCGAAAAGGCGTTGCTGCTCCCCGTGGCGGCGGCGCACACTGGTCGGACCATGGAGAGCTGAGCCGTCCTGCACCTGCGTCCCGAGGCTCTGAGCCCGGCAGGTGCTCGTCTCGTCCCGGACGGATCCCCATGACCGCGCCCCCCCGACCCTCCCCGTTCCCGACGCCGACCTCCGCGCCCCTCTCGGCGCTCGTCGCCCGCGGTGTCACCAAGGCGTACGGCGACCGCGTCGTGATCGACGGCGTCGACCTGACCGCCACACCCGGCCGGGTCCTGGCGGTGGTCGGCGAGAACGGCGTCGGCAAGTCCACGCTGCTCCGGCTGCTGGCGGGCGTCGAGCCGACCGACGACGGGGAGGTGACCCGTCCCCATGACGTCGGGCACCTGGCCCAGGATCTGACCGTCCCGGACGGGACGACCGTGGGCGCGCTGCTGACCGCCGCCCTCGCGCCCCTCCACGACGCGGTCGGACGGCTCGAGCTGCTCGCGGGCCGGCTCGACGACCCGACCTGCGCGGAGGAGTACGGCGCGGTGCTCGAGTGGGCGGTCCTGCACGACGCCTGGGACGCCACCCGACGGGCGGAGGAGGCGGCGGCCCGGCTCGGCCTCGGCGCGGTCGGCTCCGACCGGCCGGTCGCGTCGCTGTCGGGAGGACAGCGGGCCCGCCTCGCTCTGGCCGCCCTGCTCACCCGACGCCCTGCGTGCCTGCTGCTCGACGAGCCCACCAACCATCTCGACGACGAGGCGATGGGCTACCTGGAGGGGACCCTGCGTTCCCTGCCCGGTGTCGTGGTGGTCGCCAGCCACGACCGGGTCTTCCTCGACGCCGTCGCCACCTCGGTCCTCGACCTCGACCCGCGACCCGACGGGCCGGGAAGCCGACGGCTCGGCCCGTCATCGGGTGGCTACGCCGACCATCTCGAGGCCCGGTCCGCCGAGCGCAAGCGGTGGGAGTCGGCGTTCGCCGTCCAGGAGGGCCAGCGGAAGCAGCTGCGCCGAACCGCCGCGACGACCGCCCGGCAGGTCGCACCCGGCAGGCCGCGCCGTGACAACGACAAGCTCGTCCACCGGTTCAAGGGGGCGAACGTCGAGCGGACCGTCAGCCGCCGGGTGCGCGACGCCGAACGGCGGCTCGAGGTGCTCGAGCGGTCTCTGGTGCCGAAGCCGCCACGGCGCCTGCGGTTCGAGCGGGAGCTGGCGCCCGAGACAGGTGGCTCGGTGCACGTCCGGCAGCTCGTCGTTCCCGGGCGGGTCCGCGTCGAACGGCTCGACGTCGGGCCCGGCGAGCGGCTCCTCGTGACCGGACGCAACGGGTCGGGAAAGTCGACGCTGCTCGGGGTCCTGGCCGGCCGGACCTCGGCTGCGCAGGGCACGGTGCGCGTGCGAGCGAGCCGGATCGGCTACCTCCCTCAGGAGGTGCGGTTCCGCGACCCGGGCGCGACGGCGGCCTCGATGTACGCCGCGCAGCGGCCGCCGGTCCCGCTCGGGGAGCTCGGCCTCCTCCACCCGCGCGAGGCCGGACGCCCGGTCGGTGAGCTGAGCCTCGGCCAGCAGCGCCGACTCGCCCTCGCGCTGCTCGTCGTACGCCGGCCCGACCTCGTGCTGCTCGACGAGCCGACGAACCACCTCTCGCTCACGCTGGCCGACGAGCTCGAGGGGGCCCTGGAGCGGTCGGTGGGGACGGTCCTGGTCGCCACCCACGACCGGTGGCTGCGCCGCCGGTGGCCCCACCGCCACCTCGCCCTGTGAGGGCTGCTGATCCCACGGGGGACCGTGCCAACAGGCGACGTCACCCCTTGCGCTTGGTGACCTCCTCGGTCACGGCGGGGAGGACGGTGTGGAGGTCGCCGACGACACCGAAGTCGACGAGCTCGAAGATCGGGGCCTCCTCGTCCTTGTTGACCGCCACGATCGTCTTGGAGGTCTGCATGCCGGCCCGGTGCTGGATCGCCCCGGAGATGCCGTTGGCCATGTAGAGCTGGGGGGAGACGACCTTGCCGGTCTGGCCGACCTGGAAGGTGTGGGGATACCACCCGGAGTCCACCGCGGCCCGCGAGGCACCCACAGCCGCGCCCAGGGCGTCGGCGAGCTCCTCGACCGGCTCGAAGTTGCCACCGGTGCCACGGCCACCCGAGACCACGATGGCTGCCTCGGTCAGCTCCGGACGCCCCGACGCCTTCTTCGGCTCGACGCCGGTCATCTGCGCGCCTTTGGCGGCATCGGAGATCGTCACCGACACCTCCTCCACCGTGCCCGCACCGTCGACGGCCTCCGGGGCCGCCGAGTTCGGCTTGACCGCGATCACCGGGGTTCCCCGGGTGACCTTCGCCTTCACCGTGAAGCCGCCGGCGAACACCGACTGCGTCGTGACCGGAAGGCCGTCGGCGGACTCGACGTCGACGGCGTCGGTGATGATCCCGGAGTCGGTCTTCACGGCCAGCCGGGCAGCGATCTCCTTGCCCTCGCCCGACGACGACATCAGCACTGCCGCCGGCGAGGCGGACTCGACCAGCTGGGCCAGCACCTCCGCTTTCGGGGTGACCAGGTAGGGCCCGACCGCCATCGGGTCGACGACATAGATCTTCTCCGCGCCGTACGACGTCAGCGCGGACTTGGCCTCCTCGGACAGCTGGCCGATGAACACCGCCGACGGCTCGCCGAGCCGCCGCGCGATCGTCAGCATCTCGTTGGTGGTCTTGCGCACGGTGCCGCCGACGTGGTCGACCAGAACCAGGACCTCGCTCATGTTGCTCTCTCCTCAGACGATCGGACGCTCAGACGAACTTCTTCGACGCGAGGAAGTCGACCAGCGCCTTGGCGCCCGACCCGTCCTCGTCCTTGACGACCTCGCCGGCCGTCCGCGGCGGACGCGCCTCGGCCGACAGCACCGAGGTGTACGCCGCTTCGAGCCCGACCTGCGCGGCGTCGACCCCGAGGTCGGCCAGCGACCAGGTCTCGACGGGCTTCTTCTTCGCCGCCATGATCCCCTTGAACGACGGGTAGCGCGCCTCACCGGTCTGGTCGGTCACCGACAGCACCAGCGGCAGCCGGCCCTCGACCGTCACCGTGGCGGTGTCGCCGTCGCGGCGGATCTTCACGACCTCACCGTCGACCTCGATCGCCGAGCCCAGCGTGGTGCCCGGCACCCCGAGCCGCTCCGACAGCATCGCCGGGACGACGCCCATGCCGCCATCGGTCGACGCCATCCCGCACACCACCAGGTCGTGTTCGATCTTCTTGACCGCCTCGGCGAGCACCAGGGACGTGGCCAGCGCGTCCGAGCCCGCGATCGCGTCGTCGACCACGTGCACGCCCTTGTCGGCACCCATCTGCAGCGCCTTGCGGATCGCGTCCGCCGCTCCCTGCGGACCCACCGTCAGCACCGTGACCTCGGAGTCGTCGGCGAGCTTCTCCTTGATCTGCAGCGCCTGCTCGACCGCGTACTCGTCGAGCTCCGAGAGCAGACCGTCGACACCGACACGGTCCACGGTGTTGTCCGCCTCGAAGCGGCGGTCACCGGTGGCGTCCGGCACGTACTTCACACACACGACAATGTTCATGGCAGACACGGCCCGCGAGGGCCCCTCCTGTGGACTCGGGTTGGGGTGAGGCTACCCGCGCTCCGCGCCCCCCGCACCGTCGCGGGGGGTGCAACCGGTCACAGCCGCCGGACGCCCCCGAGAGGGGCTCAGGGGCGGATCAGGCGGTCGAGCACCTTGCCGGCGACGAGGTAGACGACCGCAGCGATCCCCCAGTTGACGAGGACCGTCTTGACCAGCGCGCTCTGCTGGGAGTCCGCGGACCGGCCGCCCTCGAACGTCTTGAGCTCTCCGAGCAGGTTCAGGCGGTCCGCGGTGTCGGTGAGGAAGGACACCACGCTGTTGCCCGGGTTGAACTCGAGGGCGACCACGAGCGCCCCTGCGGCGAGGACCAGCGCGGCCAGCACGGCGAGCAGCCACACCGCCGACGCCACCGCGCCGCGGACAGACCTGACGGTGCCGGCCGTCGTGCGGCCCCGCCCGGCGCCCGGCTTCGACGTGGTCGTGGGAGCGGACTTGCCCTCACCCTTGGTCCCGGGCTTCGCGTGGTTCATCGTGTCCCCTCCCCTCGGCTCTGGTGGGGAGGGTAGCCGAGCACACAGGGGCCGGCACCGTCACGAGCCGGTGAAGCTCGCCTTGCCCGGGCCGTTCTCGACGAACGACGTCATCCCGACCGACCGGTCCTCGGTCGCGAACAGGGCCGCGAACTGCTGCCGCTCGATCTCGAGGCCGGTGTCCAGGTCGACCTCGAGCCCACGGTCGACCGCGGTCTTGGCGGCCCGGAGCGCGAACGCCGCGGCGTTGCTGAACTGCCGCGCCCACGCCAGCGCCTCGGAGTAGACGTCGGAGGCCGGGACCAGCCGGTCGACCAGCCCGATCGCCAGCGCCTCCTGCGCCTTGACGAACCGTCCCGTGAAGATGAGCTCCTTGGCCGTGCTCGGTCCGACCAGCCGGCTGAGCCGCTGGGTCCCACCGGCTCCGGGGATGATCCCGAGCAGGATCTCGGGCTGTCCCATGGTGGCGTCGTCGGCGGCGATCCGGATGTCCGCTGCGAGGGCCAGCTCGCATCCGCCTCCGAGGGCGTAGCCGGTCACTGCCGCGACGACGGGCTTCGGGATCCGGGCGACGGCGGTGCACGCCTCCTGGAGCACGCCCGACTGCTTCGTCATGTCCGTGTAGGAGAGGTCGGCCATCTCCTTGATGTCCGCTCCGGCGGCGAACACCTTCTCGCCTCCGTAGATCACCACCGCCCGGACGTCGTCCCGCTGCGCCGCCTCGAGCCCGGTGTCCCGGATCTCTCCCCACATCTGGGCGTTGAAGGCGTTCATCTTCGGCCGGTCCAGCCGCATGGTGCCGACGCCGTCCTCGACCTCGAGCCTGACGAACTCCCCCATGGGTACCTCCTGAGCCGAAGCGTCACCTGTCCGCCGCACCCTACCGACGCCGGGCGTGCACAATGAGGCGGGTGACCCACAACGCCTGGCGATGGAGCCGTCGTGACCAGACCGCGCCGGTCTGGCCCGGCTTCCACCAGCGGCTCGGCGCCACCTGGTCGGAGGAGTCGACGAACTTCGCCGTCCACGCACCCGACGCCACCGCCATGACCGTCTGCCTCTTCGACGACGACGGGTCCGAGACCCGGCACCGGCTGACCGAGCTGACCCTCGGTGTGTGGCACGGCGCGATCCCGGACGTCCCGGTGGGCCAGCTCTACGGGTTCCGGGCCGACGGCGCCTGGAACCCGGGCCGGGGCCGGCGGTTCAACCCCGACAAGCTCCTGCTCGACCCCTACGCCACGGCGATCACCGGACGCGTCGAGGGCCACGACGAGCTTCTCGCCCATGACCCGGACGACGCGCAGGTGCGCAGCACCGTCGACTCCGCCCCCCACGTCCCCCGATCGGTGGTGACCTCCGACGCGTTCGACTGGGGGGACGACCGGCCGCTGCGCCACCGCTGGCGCGACACGGTCATCTACGAGCTCCACGTCAAGGGGTTCACCGTGCTCCACGAGGAGGTGCCCGAGCCCCTGCGCGGCACCTACGCCGGGCTGGCGACCCCGGCGGTCACGGAGTACCTGCGTGACCTGGGGGTCACCGCGGTGGAGCTGCTGCCGGTCCACCAGTTCATCGACGAACGGGCCGTTGCGGCCCGGGGCCTGACGAACTACTGGGGCTACAACTCGATCGGGTACTTCGCTCCTCACGGCCCCTACTCCTCCTCCGGTGACCGGGGCGAGCAGGTGGCCGAGTTCAAGAGCATGGTCAAGGCACTGCACGAGGCCGGGATCGAGGTGATCCTCGACGTCGTCTACAACCACACCGCCGAGGGCGGCTCGGACGGTCCGACGTACTCCTTCCGCGGGCTCGACGACCACGGGTTCTACAAGCACACCCACTCCCTCGACGCCGTGTACTGGGACGTCACCGGCTGCGGCAACACCGTCGACTCGGGCAACCTCGGGGCGCTGCGGCTGATCCTCGACTCGCTTCGCTACTGGGTGACCGAGATGCACGTCGACGGATTCCGCTTCGACCTTGCCTCCGCGCTCACCCGGACCGGCCATCGGGTCGACATGCACAGCGCGTTCCTCACGACGATCGGCCAGGACCCGGTGCTGCGCCACGTGAAGCTCATCGCCGAGCCGTGGGACGCGAGCGTGGACGGCTATCTCGTCGGCTCGTTCCCGCCGCCGTGGGTGGAGTGGAACGACCGCTACCGCGACACCATGCGCGACTTCTGGCGTGCGCACACCGGCGGGGTCCGCGACGTCGCGTCGCGGCTCGCGGGCTCCTCGGACCTGTACGCCGACGACGGCCGGTCGCCGTACGCCTCGGTCAACTTCGTCACTGCGCACGACGGCTTCACCCTCCGCGACCTTGTGTCCTACAACCGCAAGCACAACAGGGCCAACGGTGAGCACAACCGCGACGGCAGCGACGACAACCGGTCCTGGAACCACGGCGTGGAAGGTGAGACCGACGACCCGGCGGTGCTGGAGCTGCGCCACCGCCAGGCGGCCAACATGATGGCGACGCTGTGCCTCTCCAGTGGCGCTCCGATGCTCACCGCGGGCGACGAGCGGGGCCGGACGCAACGCGGCAACAACAACGCCTACTGCCAGGACAACGAGATCTCCTGGGTGAACTGGCGTCCCGACGACGCCTGGCTCGACATCCACGAGATCACCAAGGCTGCCCTGCGGCTGCGCCGGGACCACCCGGCGCTGCGGCAGCGCCACCATTTCCGGGGCAGCCCCACGGTCGACGGAGGACCCAAGGACCTCGCGTGGCTCCACCCCGACGGACGGGAGATGACCGAGCGCGACTGGCACGACGACCGGCTGCACACCGTCGGGATGTACGTCCTCGGCGACCCGTTGCGCTCACCCGGACCGCGCGGCGAGCAGCAGCACGACCGGTCGTTCCTGCTCTGGCTCAACGCGCGGGGCACACCGTGCGACGTCGTCCTGCCCGAGAACGACTGGGTCACCTCCGGCGAGGTTGCGCTCTCGACCGACAACGACCTCCCCGTCGGCACCAAGGTCAAGGCCGGGACCGTGGTCACCATCAGCCCGCGCTCGCTGGTCCTGCTCCGCGAGGACTGACCCGGCGCGCCGGGGCGCCGGCTGACCGGCGCCCCGCCACCGCTTAAGAGGCCGGGAGCGCGACCAGCCCGAGCTCGGCCGGCGACGCCAGGTGCGCGTGGCGCGGCACCACCCGCACGGTGTAGCCGAACGGACCGGACGAGCTGAGCGCGACCTCTCCGTCGAACCGGTGCCGGTTCGCCTCGAAGGACTCCCCCAGCTCCAGGGGCGTCGCACGGACGTCGACCAGGTCGTCGCCCTCGCGGACGCGGCCGTGCAGGATCTGCACCTCGACGTCGTCGGTCGAGAGCCCGCCCAGGGAGACGAAGGCGTGGACGAGCATCGACGCACCCACCTCGGGCGAGTCGCCGACGCCCGCGGAGTCGACGTGGTCGACCCGCACGTCCGGCCAGCCGCTGACGACTCTCTTCTTCCACTCGGCGAGCTCCTGGGCCCCCTCGAACGAGCCGTTGAGCTCGCGGGAGGACGCCGTCGCCGGGACGTAGAGCTGCTCGACGTAGTCGCCGACCATGCGGTCCGCGAGCACCTTGGGGCCGAGCGACTTGAGCGTGTGGCGGACCATCTCCAGCCAGCGGCCGGGAACGCCGTTGTCGTCGAGGTCGTAGAACCGCGGCGCCACCTCGTTCTCGATGAGGTCGTAGAGCGCCGCCGACTCGAGGTCGTCGCGGCGGTCGGGGTCCTCGACGCCGTCAGCGGACGGGATCGCCCAGCCGTTGTTGCCGTCGAACCACTCGTCCCACCAGCCGTCGAGGATCGACAGGTTGAGCCCGCCGTTCAGCGCGGACTTCATGCCGGACGTGCCGCAGGCCTCGTAGGGGCGCAGCGGGTTGTTCAGCCACACGTCGCAGCCGGGGTAGAGCGGCTGCGCCATCGCGATGTCGTAGTTGGGCAGGAAGACGATCCGGTTGCGGACCTCCGGG
This sequence comes from uncultured Actinomycetota bacterium, assembly GCA_963754155.1. Taxonomy (GTDB): domain Bacteria; phylum Actinomycetota; class Actinomycetes; order Propionibacteriales; family Nocardioidaceae; genus Marmoricola_A. The sequence continues at coordinate 343,112 of CAVWEU010000003.1, forward strand.
TCGTCGGCGAACCGGACGATCTCCTGGATCAGCCGCTTGCCGCCGTCGTCGGCGGGGTGCGACTTGCCGGCGATCACGAGCTGGATCGGCCGCTCGGGGTGGAGAAGGAGGCTCTTGAGCCGCGCCGGGTCACGGAGCATCAGCGTGAGCCGCTTGTACGACGGGACGCGGCGGGCGAACCCGATGGTGAGCACGTCGGGGTCGAGCACCTTGTCGACCCAGCCGAGCTCGGCCTTCGACGCGCCACGCTCCATCCACGAGCCGCGGAGCCGACGTCGTGCGTCCTGGACGAGCCGGTCGCGCAGCTGGCGCTTGACCGCCCACACCCTCTCGCCGGAGACGTGGTCGGCCACCTCGAAGACGGTCTGGGGAGCATCGGCGCCAGGGCCGGAGTCCGGTCGCACGCCCTGCTCGCGGGCGAGCGCGAAGATCTCGGGAGCGACCCACGTCGGGGCGTGGACGCCGTTGGTGATCGAGGAGATCGGCCGCTCGTCCTGGTCGAACGTCGGCCAGAGGCCACCGAACATCCCCCGGCTGACGGTACCGTGCAGCTGGGACACGCCGTTGGCTCGCTGGGCCAGCCGCAGCCCCATGACGGCCATGTTGAAGACCGCCGGGTCGCCGCCCTCGTAGTCCTCGGCGCCGAGCGCGAGGATCCGGTCGACCGGCACGCCGACGCTGGCGTTGTCGCCGCCGAAGTACTGCTCCACGAGGTCCCGGGGGAACCGGTCGATGCCGGCCGGGACCGGCGTGTGGGTCGTGAAGACGGTGCCGGCGCGGGACATCTGCAGCGCCGTCTCGAAGTCGAGGCCGCGGTCCTCGGTCAGCTCCCGGATCCGCTCCAGGCCCAGGAACCCGGCGTGGCCCTCGTTGGTGTGGAACACCTCGGGCTCCGGCGTGCCGGAGATCCGGTTGTAGGCGCGGATCGCCCGGACACCGCCGATGCCGAGGAGCATCTCCTGGCGCAGCCGGTGCTCGGTGTTGCCGCCGTACAGCCGGTCGGTGATGTTGCGCAGGACGTCGTTGTTCTCCTCGACGTCGGAGTCCAGCAGCAGCAGCGGGACCCGGCCCACCTGGGCGACCCAGATCCGGGCTGCCGCGGTGGCGCCGTCCGGCATGCCGACGGTGATCCGTGCGGCGGTGCCGTCGGTCTCCCGCAGCAGCGAGATCGGCAGCTCGTCGGGGTCGAGGACCGGGTAGCTCTCCAGCTGCCAGCCGTCGCGGGACAGCATCTGCTTGAAGTAGCCGTGCCGGTAGAGCAGGCCGACGCCCACGATGGGCACGCCGAGGTCGCTCGCGGCCTTGAGATGGTCGCCCGCGAGGATGCCCAGACCACCGCTGTACTGCGGGAGCGCCGCGGCGATGCCGTACTCCGGGGAGAAGTAGCCGATCGCGCTCGGGGCGGACCCGTCGAGCGACTGGTACCAGCGGCCCGCGGTCATGTAGGTCTCGAGGTCCTCGCGCACCGCGGCGAGCCTCGAGGCGAAGGACTCGTCCTTCGCCAGCTCCTCCAGCCGCTTCGGCGGCACGAGGCCGAGGAGCCGCACCGGGTCGTGGCGGCTGCGGTCCCACAGCGCCCCGTCGATGGAGGCGAAGAGCTCCTGGGTCGGCTGGTGCCAGGACCAGCGGAGGTTCCCGGCGAGCTCGCCCAGAGCTTGGAGCGGAGCCGGCAGAACGGGACGGACGGTGAATCGTCGAATAGCGCGCACCCGAGGAAACTACCCGAATGGATCGTTCAAATGAAACGGAACCCGGGAAACGTCTCGAGGCCGGCCGGTCCACCACTCCGGGAGGGGGGATGGTTCACGGACAGCCTCTTGGGTAGGTTCGCCATCATGGTTGGACGGATCCCGGTCCTTGATGTCACTCCTCAGCTCGAATGCGGAAGGTACCCAGCGAAAGCGACGGTCGGTGAACCGCTCGACGTGACGGCGACCGTCATCCGCGAGGGTCACGACGCGCTCAACGCCGAGGTGGTCCTCGTGGACCCCTCGGGCACGCGACGGCGGCCGGTGCTGATGCAGCGCGATCCGTCCGGTGCGGGCACCACCTGGCGGGCGACCGTGACGCCCGACGTCGAGGGCGCCTGGGGCTTCGAGGTCCACGGGTGGAGCGACCCCGTCGAGACGTGGCGGCACGACGCCGGGATCAAGGTGCCGGCCGGCGTCGACGTCGAGCTCATGTTCACCGAGGGCGCCCTCGTCCTCGAACGGGCCGCGGAGCAGGTGCAGGGCGGGCACCGGCAGACCCTGCTCGACGCCGCGGTGGCGCTGAGGGACACGAGCCGCCCCGAGGCGGTGCGGCTCGCCGCCGGGCTCGGCCCGGACGTCGCGGCCGCGGTCGCGCAGGAGCCGCTGCGGGACCTCCTGACCGTCGAGGGGCCGTTCCCCTTCTTCGCCGACCGCGAGCGGGCGCTCTTCGGCTCCTGGTACGAGTTCTTCCCGCGCTCCGAGGGCGCGAAGGTCGGTCCCAACGGCAAGGTCCTCAGCGGCACGTTCGGGACGGCCGCCGAGCGACTGCCGGCCGTGGCCGCGATGGGGTTCGACGTCATCTACCTGCCGCCGATCCACCCGATCGGCCACGAGAACCGCAAAGGCCCCAACAACAGTCTGACTCCGGGGCCCGACGACGTCGGCTCGCCGTGGGCGATCGGCTCCGCCGCGGGTGGCCACGACGCCGTCCACCCCGACCTCGGGACGATCGAGGACTTCGACGCGTTCGTGGCCAAGGCCGGTGAGGTCGGCCTCGAGGTCGCCCTCGACCTCGCGCTCCAGGCGGCGCCCGACCACCCGTGGGCCACCGAGCACCCGGAGTACTTCACGACGCGCGCGGACGGCACGATCGCCTACGCGGAGAACCCGCCCAAGAAGTACCAGGACATCTACCCGATCAACTTCGACAACGACCCCGAAGGGATCTACGCCGAGGTGCTGCGGGTGGTCCGGCACTGGATGGACCACGGGGTGCGGATCTTCCGCGTCGACAACCCGCACACCAAGCCGGTCGCCTTCTGGGAGCGGCTCCTGCGCGAGATCCGGGAGACCGACCCTGACGTGGTCTTCCTCTCCGAGGCGTTCACGAAGCCGGCGATGATGCGGGCCCTGGGGATGGTGGGGTTCCACCAGAGCTACACCTACTTCACCTGGCGCACCGCCCGCTGGGAGATCGACGAGTACTTTCGCGAGGTCTCCCGTGAGACCTCGCACCTGCTGCGGCCGAACTTCTTCGTCAACACTCCCGACATCCTCCACGAGTACCTCCAGTACGGCGGTCCCCCGGCCTTCAAGATCCGCGCGGTCCTCGCCGCACTGGGCTCTCCCTCGTGGGGCATGTACGCCGGCTTCGAGCTCTACGAGCACGTGGCGGTCCGCCCCGGCTCGGAGGAGTACCTGGACTCGGAGAAGTACCAGATCCGGATCCGAAACTGGGCGGCCGCCGAGGCCGAGGGCCGGTCGCTGGCGCCGTACGTCACCTTGGTGAACCGCGTCCGGCGGGAGCACCGCGCGCTCCAGCTGCTGCGGAACCTGGCCGTCCACAACGCCGAGGACGACTCGATCGTCGCCTTCTCCAAGACCGCCTTCGACGCCGACGGCAACCCCACCGACACGGTGATCGCGGTCGTCAACGTCGACCCGCACAACGCCCGGGAGACCACCGTCCACCTCGACCTTCCCGCCATGGGGATGGAGTGGGACGACCGGTTCGTCGTCCACGACGAGATCAGCGGCCAGGAGTGGACGTGGGGCGCCAGCAACTACGTCCGCCTCGACCCGTTCCACGAGCCCGCACACATCCTGACCGTGAGGAGCACCCACCCCAGATGACGCCGACGCCACCGCCCACGACCCCGCTCCCGGGCACCCTGGCGCCGCCGACGCCGCCGGAACCTGCCACCCCGCCACCGAGGCAGGACGAGTGGTTCAAGACCGCGGTCTTCTATGAGGTCCTGGTCCGGTCGTTCCGCGACAGCGACGCCGACGGGACCGGCGACTTCGCCGGGCTCACCGAGAAGCTCGACTACCTGCAGTGGCTCGGGGTGGACTGCCTCTGGGTGCCGCCGTTCTTCACCTCGCCGCTGCGCGACGGCGGCTACGACGTGGCCGAGTACACCGAGATCCTGCCCGAGGTCGGCACGATGGAGGACTTCCGGGAGTTCCTCAACGAGGCCCACAAGCGGGACATCCGCGTGATCATCGACTTCGTCATGAACCACACCAGCGACCAGCACCCGTGGTTCCAGGAGTCGCGCAAGAACCCGGACGGTCCCTACGGGGACTTCTACGTCTGGTCCGACAACGACGACCTCTACCAGGAGGCGCGGATCATCTTCGTCGACACCGAGTCGTCGAACTGGACCTGGGACCCGGTCCGCCAGCAGTACTTCTGGCACCGCTTCTACAGCCACCAGCCGGACCTCAACTTCGACAACCCCAAGGTCCACGACGCGATGCTGGAGGCCCTGTCCTTCTGGCTCGACATGGGGATCGACGGCTTCCGGCTCGACGCCGTCCCCTACCTCTACGAGCGGGAGGGGACCCACGGGGAGAACCTTCCGGAGACCCACGAGTTCCTCCGCATGGTCCGTCGCTACGTCGACGAGAACTACCCCGGCCGCGTCCTGCTCGCCGAGGCGAACCAGTGGCCGTCCGACGTCGTCGACTACTTCGGCGACTTCGAGTCCGGCGGCGACGAGTGCCACATGTGCTTCCACTTCCCCGTGATGCCGCGCATCTTCATGTCGGTCCGCCGTGAGAGCCGCTTCCCGATCTCGGAGATCATGGAGCAGACGCCGGAGATCCCCGACGGCTGCCAGTGGGGCATCTTCCTGCGCAACCACGACGAGCTCACCCTCGAGATGGTCACCGACGAGGACCGCGACTACATGTGGGGCGAGTACGCCAAGGACCCGCGGATGAAGGCGAACATCGGCATCCGGCGACGGCTCGCACCGCTCCTCGACAACGACACCGACCAGATGGAGCTCTTCACCGCGCTGCTCCTCTCGCTGCCCGGCTCGCCGGTGCTCTACTACGGCGACGAGATCGGCATGGGCGACAACATCTGGCTCGGTGACCGCGACGGCGTCCGGACACCGATGCAGTGGACCGCGGACCGCAACGCCGGCTTCTCGTCGGTGACGCCCGGCAAGCTGCACCTGCCGGTGATCCAGGACCCGGTGTTCGGCTACCAGCGGGTGAACGTGGAGACCGAGCTGGAGAACACCTCGTCCCTGCTGCACTGGACGCGCCGGATGATCCACGTCCGCAAGAACCACCCGGCCTTCGGGCTGGGCTCCTTCGAGGACCTCGGGGGGTCGAACCCCAGCGTGCTGACCTATGTGCGCGAGCACGACGGCGACACCGTCATGTGCGTCAACAACCTCTCCCGCTTCCCGCAGCCCGTGGAGCTCGACCTGCGCAAGTGGGAGGGCGTCACCCCGGTCGAGCTGCTCGGCGGCACGCGCTTCCCGCAGATCGGCGAGCTCCCCTACCTGCTGACGCTGACCGGCTACGGCTTCTACTGGTTCCGGCTGCCGGCAACGGCGTCGATCGAGTCCGGGAGCCCGGTGTGAAGCGGCAGCTGAGGGACTACATCAAGACCGCGCGCTGGTTCGGCGGCAAGGGTCGCGAGTTCGAGGTGACCGGCAGCCGCCGGCTGCGCCTGCGACGGAGCGAGGAGGGCGAGGAGTCGGTCCCCTTCCGCGCGCTCTCCGTGGAGCTCGTCGAGCTGGCGTACGCCGACGGCGGCACCGACCTCTACCAGGTCCCGGTCGTCTACTACGACGAGGCACAACCGGGCATCCACCACGCGCTGCTCGGCACCTGGGAGGACGCCGACCTCGGCCACGTCGTCGCCTACGACGCCCTGCACGACCATGCCGCCATGCCGCTGTGGCTCCGGGCCTTCGCCGCCGGCGGCACCCGCGGCGAGCTCGAGTTCCACCGGGTCGGCGAGCCGGAGCTCGACCTCGACGCGAGGTCGACGCTCTTCACCGGGGAGCAGAGCAACTCCTCCGTGGCGTTCGGGGACTCCAGCCTCATGAAGCTGTTCCGCCGGATCACGCCGGGGACGAACCCCGACATCGAGATCCTCGCGGCGCTGACCGAGGCCGGCAACGAGCACGTCGCCGCGCTCTACGGCTGGGTCGACACCACCGACGAGGACGGACGGCTCTACCAGCTCGGCATCCTCCAGCAGTTCCTCAAGACCGCGAGCGACGGTTGGGAGCTGGCCCTGGCCAGCCTGCGCAACCTCTACGCCGACGGCACGCTGCACGCCGGGGAGGCCGGAGGCGACTTCGCCTCCGAGGCGTTCCGGCTCGGCGTCGCGGTGGCCGAGATGCACGAGTCGCTCGCCGGCGCGTTCCCGACCGAGAGCTGGGACAAGGAACGTCTCGGGGAGCTCGCCGATGCCATGTCGCGCCGCCTCGAGGACGCGGTGACCGTCGTACCCGAGCTCGAGGAGCTCGCGCCCGGGCTGCACGCGCACTTCGACGCGATCCGTCACCTCGAGGCGCCGGTGACCGCCCAGCGTGTCCACGGCGACCTCCACCTCGGCCAGACGCTCCGCACGGTGCGCAACTGGAAGATCATCGACTTCGAGGGCGAGCCCGCGAAGGCGCTCGAGGAGCGGCGCCGACCCGACTCCGCGTGGCGAGACGTGGCGGGCATGCTCCGGTCGTTCGACTACGCTGCCGAGCTGAGCCGGATCGACCACGCGCAGGCCACCGGCGACGCCGACGAGAAGGACCAGGAGCTGGCTCGTGAGTGGGCCGAGCGCAACCACGGCGCCTTCCTCGACGGCTACCGCGAGGCCTCGCCCATCGAGGTCGACGAGGTGCTGGTCACCGCCTATGCCACCGACAAAGCCGTCTACGAGGCCGTCTACGAGGCCCGCAACCGCCCCGCATGGCTGCCCATCCCCCTGGCCGCGCTGACGCGCGTGGCCGCCCAGACCTGAGGAGGTCCCCGTGGCTCTGCCCGAGCTCCTGCCCGTTTCCGCCGATGATCTCGAGCTGCTCGCCGGAGGACGGCACGGCGACCCCCACAGCGTCCTCGGGGCACACCCACACGCCGGCGGCGTGACGGTCCGCACCCTGAAGCCGCTCGCGTCGACGGTCACCGCGCTCGTCGGCAAGGAGCGGCACGAGCTGAGCCACGAGGAGCACGGCGTCTGGTCGTGCGTCCTGCCGCTGAAGAAGGTGCCGGACTACCGGCTGGAGGTGACGTACGCCGACGGCGTCGCGCACCACGTCGACGACCCCTACCGCTACCTGCCCACGTTGGGCGAGGTCGACCTGCACCTGATCAACGAGGGCCGGCACGAGGAGCTGTGGAACGTGCTCGGCTCCCACGTCCGCCGCTACCCCGGCGCGTTCGGGGAGATCACCGGCACCTCGTTCGCCGTCTGGGCGCCGCACGCGCAGGCGGTGCGGGTCAAGGGCGACTTCAACAGCTGGGACGGCCGCGAGCACCCGATGCGCCAGATGGGGGTCTCCGGGGTCTGGGAGCTGTTCGTGCCCGCGATCGGCTTCGGCACCAGCTACAAGTACGACATCCTCGGCGCCGACGGGCAGTGGCGCGACAAGGCCGACCCGATGGCGACCCGCACGGAGCTGCCGCCGGCGACCGGCAGTGTCGTCCACGAGTCGTCGTACCAGTGGCAGGACGGCGCCTGGATGGAGGAGAGGGCGCGGAGCGGCTCGACGGACCGACCCATGTCGGTCTACGAGGTCCACCTCGGCTCCTGGCGGCGCGACCGCTCCTACCGCGACCTCGCCGATGAGCTGGTTCCCTACGTCGCCGACCTCGGCTACACCCATGTCGAGCTGCTCCCGGTCATGGAGCATCCGTTCGGCGGCTCGTGGGGCTACCAGGTCACGTCGTACTTCTCCCCCACCGCGCGGTTCGGCTCCCCGGACGACCTCCGCTACCTCATCGACAGGTTCCACCAGGCCGGCGTCGGCGTCCTCCTCGACTGGGTGCCTGCCCACTTCCCCAAGGACGTCTTCGCGCTCGCGAACTTCGACGGCACCCCGCTCTACGAGGACCCCAACCCGCTCCGGGGCGAGCACCCCGAGTGGGGGACGCTGGTCTTCAACTTCGGCCGTGCCGAGGTCCGCAACTTCCTGGTGGCCAGCGCGCTGTACTGGCTCGAGGAGTACCACGCCGACGGGCTCCGGGTCGACGCCGTGGCGAGCATGCTCTACCTCGACTACGGCCGCAGCGACGGCCAGTGGAGCCCCAACATCCACGGCGGCCGGGAGAACCTCGAGGCGGTCCAGTTCCTCCAGGAGACCAACGCGACCGTTCACAAGCGGGTGCCGGGTGCGGTCACCATCGCCGAGGAGTCCACCTCCTGGCCCGGTGTCACCCAGCCCACCCACCTCGGCGGGCTCGGGTTCGACCTCAAGTGGAACATGGGGTGGATGCACGACACGCTCAACTACCTGCGTCACGAGCCCGTGCACCGCAGCTACCACCACGGGCAGATGACGTTCTCCATGCACTACGCCTACTCGGAGAGGTTCATGCTGCCCCTCAGCCACGACGAGGTCGTGCACGGCAAGGGCTCGCTGCTGCGCAAGATGCCCGGCGACCGCTGGCAGCAGCTGGCGAACCTCCGCGCCTACTACGCCTTCCAGTGGGCGCACCCCGGCAAGCAGCTGCTGTTCATGGGCTGCGAGTTCGCCCAGGACGCTGAGTGGGCCGAGGCCCGCGAGCTCGACTGGTGGCTCTTCGACTCACCGTGGCACTCCGGGATGCACCGGCTGGTGAAGGACCTCAACGGGATCTACCGCCAGACCCCGGCGCTGTTCGCCAAGGACGACGACCCGGACGGGTTCCGCTGGATCGACGCCAACGACGCCAACGGCAACGTCCTGTCGTTCGTGCGCAGCGACGGCCAGGGTTCGCTCCTGGCCTGCGTGGTGAACTTCGCCGCGGTCCCCCACCACCAGTACAAGATCGGCCTGCCTCGGGCGGGGACCTGGCGCGAGGTGGTCAACACCGACTCCGAGCTGTACGCCGGCTCGGGCGTCGGCAACCTCGGGTCGGTCACCGCCCACGACGAGCCGTCCCACGGTCTGCCCGCCTCCGGGCACCTCACGGTGCCGCCTCTCGGCGCGGTGTGGCTGAGGTACGACGGCTAGGGTCCCCCCGTGGACGAGGGCATCGGCGCCGAGCTGGAGCAGCGGCTGAACGACCAGCGCGTGCGGCTGGAGCCGGTCGGCAACGGGGTCGCTCGGGTCTCCTGGACACGGGAGCTGCAGGAGGAGGGGTTCGAGGCCGCGTCCGCAGCCGTGCGGGACGAGGTCGCCCTGGCCCTCGACTCCCTCAAGCAGGCGCGGGTGGAGGCACTCGTCGACCCCGACGACGTCGTGGCCGCCCGCATCGCGACCTGGGCGGGGCTCCAGCGTGAGGGCGTGATGCGGGGCGCGGTGGAGCACTCGGACGGCCGTCGGGACCGCGTGGTCTTCGCGCGGCTCCACACCGACGCCCCGATCTCGAAGTCGCGCGGCTTCCGGGCGCTCCTCAACTCGTTCCTCCCCCGCAAGCGCGCGATCGCGCAGATGCTCGTGCGGGACACCGACGGGCGGGTGCTGCTCTGCAACCTGACCTACAAACAGGACTGGGACCTGCCGGGCGGCGTGGTCGAGGTCAACGAGGCGCCGCACACGGCGGTCTCCCGGGAGGTCGAGGAGGAGCTGGCCCTGTTGATCGAGCCGGGCCCGCTCGTCCTCACCGACTGGCTGCCACCGTGGAGCGGCTGGGACGACGCGGTCTGCCTCGTCTTCGACGGTGGCGTCCACGACGCCGGGGTCGCGGAGACGATCGTTCCCCAGGCCAGGGAGATCAGGTCCGCGAAGTTCTGCACACCGGTCGAGGTGCACCACCTCTGCGCCGACTACACCGCTCGGCGGATCGACTCGGCGCTGGCCGCCCTCGACGGTCGCGGGCCGTCGTACACCGAGTCCGGTCGACCGGTCTGATCACGTCGGCGCGACTCTCTCCTTGCTCTCCTGAGGATTGAGCGTCTGGAGCCCCGAAACTGTCGGTGGCGATCCGTAGGTTGGGGTATGTCGAAAGCACCCTCGCGGACCGGTTCGGAGGCCAGGCTGTGGTGCCGTCGCCGCCGCCTCTGTGTCCGCCTCCGCCGGAGGGGACCGAGGTGTTCGGGCTCGGTGATGCGGCGACGTTGGCGTTCGTGGTCGAGCGGCGGCGCCGGCAGGACCGCGCTGCGGCGGAGGAGCTGCGGGGGGTGGCGGCGTTCGCCGATGCGAACCGGGTGAATGAGTCGGATCCGATGATCGTGCGGGCGGTCGACCCCGACCTCGGTCCGTCGTACTACGGGCCGCTGCTCGGCCGAGAAGGCGAGCTCCGGCTGGCCGGGCAGGGTGGGTTCGCGGTGTGCGAGTTCGCGGTCTGCGAGCTCGCTGCGGCGTTGGGGATGTCGGAGCCGGCGGCCCGGGCCTACGTCGGGCAGGCCGTGGAGCTGCGCGACCGGCTGCCACGGTTGTGGGGGCGGGTGATGGACGGTGCGGTGCCGGCGTGGAAGGCCCGCGGAGTCGCGGCCGAGACGATCCCGTTGCCGGTCGAGGCGGCGGCGTATGTGGATGCCCAGCTGGCACCGTTCGCATCCCGGCTCTCCTCCGGCCGGATCCTGAAGGCGGTGGAGGCCGCGCAGCTGCGGTTCGACCCCGCGACTGCTGCGGAACGAGCACGGAGGGCAGCGGAGAGGCGGGGGGTGTGGACCGAGGACCGGGTCGACGGCACCAGCGAGATCCACGCGGTCACCGGCACCGCTAGACGCGGTCGCGTTCGACACCGCCCTGAACCACGTCGCGTCGTCGTTGAAAGCACTCGGTGAGACGGATCCGGTGCAGGTGCGGCGGGCCAAGGCGATCGGGGTGCTCGCCGACCCCCAGCACGCCCTGGACCTGCACGCGACCGCCGAGCTCGCCGCCGACGGGACCATCCCGGCGCAACGACCCCACCGCACCGGCACCACGAGTGGTCCCACGATCCATGTGCACCTGCACACCGACGCCATCGCGACGTTCACCGACCCGGCGAGTCACCGGCTGGAGGGGGGGTGCGTGGCGCGGGTGACCCGGCTCGGCGCCCGGTCGGTGGCGGCGGTCGAGCAGTGGCTGGCCGACCTGGCCCCCGGCGCGCGGGTGACGATCACCCCGGTGGTGGACCTGACCGAGCAGATCAGCGTCGACGCCTACGAGGTCCCCGACCGGCTCCGAGCCCACATGGCGGAGCGGGACCTCGGTTGCCGGTTCCCGTGGTGCGGGCGGCAGGGCCGCCACGACCTCGACCACATCGACCCCTACGTCCCCACCGACGACGGCGGACCACCCGGCCAGACCAGCAGCGCCAACCTGGCCAGGCTGTGCCGGTTCCACCACCGGGTCAAGACCCACTCGCGAGTGGCACTACCGGCGAGAACCCGACGGCACCCTGACCTGGACCTCACCGCTGAACCGCAGCTACACCGTCGACGCCCACGGCACCCGAGCCCGACGACTGACCACGACGCGGTATCACCTTCGACTGTGCCTGGCGCCCTCGGCCGCGTCCACGTGCGGCATGGCGGGGCGACGTCAGCTCGAACGACCGACGCCGAGGGCGTCGAGGATCCTGGCCCCGCCATCAAGGACGCCTCCAACCATCCCGTCCTGGTCGTCTGCTCCGGGCGCGGTCTCATGGGGGCTGTTCGTGAGCCGCACGTCGCGGCAGCCGTAGTCGTCGACGACCACGCCGGTGAGATCCCCGTCGTGGCTGTACGCCACCATCCAGCGTGGGCCGAGGTCAGCGGTGCAGCTGCCGCTGGGGTCAGCGGGCGCAAGGTCGTCCAGGGCGGCCTGAAGCCCAGGCAAGTCATCGACCGCAACCGGTTCAGGGTGCCCGTCGAGACGCCACCCGTACGTGGCGCCACCGCTGGGCGTCTCGCCTATGTCGAAGGCGTCGTAACGGCACACCCATGCCTCCTGCGGCTCGAGGAGCGTGGCCTGGTCGTCCGCGGGGTCCTCGGCGCCGAAGCCGTGACCGGACGGGTCGTCACCAGGAGGCAGTTCGCGTGGGCAGGGTCGGTCACCGGCGGCGGCGAGCTCGTTCGGTCGGATCTCTGGGGCGTTCGCGACCGAGGTGCTGGACGGGGACGGACCGCATGCGCTGACAACGAGGACGGTGGCCGCAAGGCAGAGGCAGCCGCCCGTCCCGCGCCCGGCGCGAGGGTGAGCGCCGATGGCAGGTGAACGGCTCGTGCTGAGGAGCGGCATGGTTGTTCGACGTTCTCACCATGTCCGCGGTTCCATCTGGCAGCGCCAGCCCGTCGGCGCGACCGGTGCCGTGCCGAACCGCACTCAGAACAGCGCGGAGGCGAGCGCCTGGCGCCCCTTGAGGACGCGCGGGTCCTCGTTGCCGACCACCGCGAAGAGCTCGAGCAGGTGGAGCCGGGCCTTGTCGCGGTCGTCGCCGGCGGTGCGGCGCACCAGCTCGACCAGCCGGCGGAAGGCGTCGTCGACGTGGCCACCGAGCAGGTCGAGGTCGGCGACGAGTGCCTGGGCAGCGACGTCGTCCGGGGACTCGGCGGCGGCGGTGCGGGCGGCCTTGAGGTCGACTCCGGCGGTGCGCTGCAGCAGCTTGCTCTGCGCGAGCCCGAGCGCCGCCTGCGTGTCCGTCGGGTTTGCGTCGACGAGCTTCTGGTACTCGGCCAGAGCCGTCTCGATGTCGCCCGACATGAGCGCGTCCTCGGCGGCGGCGTACCGCGGGTCTGCGGTCTCCTCCGACTCCTCCTCCGCCTCGGCCGCGGCGCCGGGGCCGAGCGGCTGGTGCCGGCCGGTCATCCCCTGCGCCGTCATCTGCTCCACGAGCTGGCTGAACATCATCCGCAGCTCCTCGACCGGCGGCGCATCCTGGAACATCGGCTGCAGGCGGCCCTGGAGCACCATCGCCACGAGCGGCACCGACTGGATCTGCATCGCCTGGGCGATGCCGGGCTGCGCGTCCACGTTGACCCGACCGACGGCGATCCGCCCCTCGAGCCCGTCGGCGATCGACGCGAGGTCGTCGGCGAGCTGCGCGCTGGCCGGCATCTGGCTCGGCGAGTAGACGACGAGGACCACCGGCGCCGCCATCGACGCCTGGAGGAGCTGCTCGAAGTTCGTCTCGTCGACCTCCACGGCGTACGACGAGCCACCGGCTGGCGGCGCGCCGGCAGGTGACGGCGCCGCGGCCGGGGCCGGGCGCTTGAGGGCGGACAGGTCGATCGCACCGGGACGGGAGAACGGCATGCTCATGAGGACCATCCTTCCAGAGCGCCCGAGCCGTGCTGCTCCGCGGGTCCGGGCGCCGCGGGCGGGTGAAAGCACCATGGACGAGCCTCAGCGGTAGTTGCCCTGTGGAGAACGCTCCATGGCGTCTGCTCGTGCGCCAAGGTCGACCCATGGATGCCAGCCCGCCGTTGACCCGCCCCGAGGACATGCCACCGATCCGCAACCAGGCCGACCTGCACAGGACGTGGCGAGCGCTGATGGGACCGCTCGGCTTCGCCGGTCGCTCGTTGTGGCTCCTGGTCCTCGACGAGGACGCTCGACCGACGCCGGCGATCCTGCAGGTCGAGGACCTGCCACCCCGCCCGGATCCCCAGCTAGGGAGGTCCCTGGCCCACGTCGTGTCGTCGGTGGCGGAGGACGCCTGCCTGGCCGTCTTCCTGCTGTCTCGTCCAGGCAGAGACGGCCTCACGGCAGATGATCTGGCCTGGGCCTCGATGCTGCAAGAAGTCGCGCGACAGGCAGGCATGCCGGTCTGGCCGGTGCACCGCGCGAACGACTGTGCACTCGTGGTCATCGCGCCGGACGACCTCTCGGTCCCCGCCTGAGGCCGAGCCCGCCTCAGTTGACCCGCGGGCCGCGGAGACCGGCCCGCTGGACGACACGTTGGATCGTCAGGTCCCGCTCGTCGACCCGACCGACGGTGCTGATCTCGCGGAGTCCTTGCGCCTGGGCAGCGGACTCGAAGATGAAGTGCCCGTAGCCGAACACCCTGCCGAGGAACGGCTTCTGGACGGTGATGTCGAGGATCCGGCTCAGTGGCATCGTCGCCAGCGACTGGGAGAAGACCCCCTTGACCCGGAACACCCGCATGTTGGTCACCACGAACCGGTCCATCTGCACCTCGAGCGCCTGGTAGACCGACCAGGCGAAGGTGAGGAGCCCGGCGAGGAAGACGATCCAACCGACGTCGGCGTCGACCCACAGCGTGCCGAGCATGAGCAGGATGCCAACCAGGTTGAGCAGGGTGCTCCGGGTGAACGCCACCCAGTGGTGCGCGACCTCGTCCACGATCACCTCTCCCTCGTCACGGAGGAGGTGTTTGCGGATGTTGGGCTCGGGCAGCAGCCCAGCCCACCACGAGACCATGGCTCTCCTCAGTCGAAGAGGGCGTTCAGGAAGTCTATGACGGCACCGAAGACCGTCGTGGTCATCTCCCACATCCATCCGCCGCTGTCCGAGGCGAACGTCGCCAGCGAGTCCGGCGCCTGCACCATCCAGAAGCCCACGAAGAGGACGAGAAGGCCCACGACGACCAGCTTCATGGTCGGACTCCGTCCAGGTAGGAGAGGTCACTGCCGGCCATGCCCAACGCACAGCTCAGGTACTTCGTACCAAGGATCGGCTCCCCCGCGTGTGAGGCGCGCCCTGCGGCGACCCCCGAGACGCCAGATCGGCGACGCGACGACGGGGGTTTGGCCGACCACGCACCGGGTCATGGTGAGATCGGCAGGTGAGAACTGGGAGGCAGGGCGGATGAGCACCTCGTCCCTGGTGCGCGGGCGCACCGACGCCCGCCCCGTCCCCCGCCGTCGGCCTGGTTCAGGCAGCGTCCTGGTGGTGGGGCTCTGTGTCGCCTTCACGGTGGCGCTCCGCGTCCCGTTCCTCGACAAGACGTTGATGCCCGACGAAGCCGGGCTGCTCCTCGTCGCCCGCCAGTGGTCCGAGGGCCCCTACCTGTACGGCGACTCCTTCATCGGACGGGGGCTGCTCGCCGTGGGGTTCTACCGCCTCGGCGACCTCCTCGGTGGCGCCGTCGGGGTCCGGCTCCTCGGATGTGCGGTCGCCGCCCTGCTCGTGGTGGCGGCCGGCCGCACAGGGCACCTCCTCGGTGGACGAGCGGGCGCAGGGTGGGCGGCCCTCGTGGCTGCGTCGTACGGGTCGACGTACTACTTCTCCGCCGACGTGACCAACGAACGGCTCCTCGGCTCCGCGCTGGTGATGGCGAGCGCGGCAGCGACCCTGAGCGCGCTGCGCAGCCCTCGGCCCTGGGGGTGGGCGGTGGCGGCGGGGGTGCTGGGAGCCGCGCCGGTCCTCGTGGTCCAGAGCTACCTCGACGGGCTCGTCTTCGCCTCCGTCCTGCTGGTCGCGCTGCTGGCCGTCGGTGGCGGTTCCCGCGCGCACGTCCGGTCCGTCCTGCTCGGCGGCCTGGTCGGCGTCGCCGCGGCGGCGGCGGCGGTGCTGGTGCTGATCGCGACGACGTGGATGACGCTCGACCAGCTCTGGACCCAGATGGTCGGCTACCGCGTCGACGCCTCCGTGCTGGTCAGGGAGGCCGGCAGCGACCGCTCCCAGGGTCGGCTCACCGTGCTCCTGCTCGTCGCCTCTCTCACCGGCGTGCTCACGCTCGGCTGCGCCATCGCGGTCGGTGCGCGCGGCGCCTGGCGGGACCGACAGCGCGCCGCGGTCTGGCTCGGCGTCGTCGCGATGGTCGGCATGTCGCTGGTCAGCATGGTGGCCGGCGGCGACTACTGGCGCGACTACCTGCTGCAGCCGATACCCGCGCTCGCCCTCGGCGTGGGCCTGCTGTCGCCCCTGGGCACCCTGGCCGGCCGCGCCGTCCAGGTCGGCGCCGTGTGGGCTGCCGTCGCCGCCGTGCTCGCCGTGAGTCACGGCACCGGCGAGGACCCGGTCTTCGGGGACGGTGAGGCACAGGCCCGCATCGGCCAGTGGCTCGAGTCCAACGCCGCCCCCGACGACAGCGCGATGGTGCTGTGGGGCGAGGCCAACGTGCTGCACCACGCCGGGATGACGAGCCCGTACCCGTTCATGTGGAGCCTGCTCACCCGCACGCTCGACCCCGAGCTCGACCTGCTGCTCGCCACGCTGCGCGGGACGGAGCCGCCGACCTGGATCGTGGTCTGGTCCGAGGTCGACTCGTGGGGGCTGGACGCCGACGGCGAGCTCCGCCGGACGCTGGAGGAGAGGTACGACGAGGTGGGCACCGTGTGCGGCAAGGAGGTGCTCCTGCTCGAGGGCCACACGCGCGTCGTCGTACCTCCGGAGGAGTGCTGAGAAAAGTGGGCGGGACGGGTGTATCAGCGGGCGGGCGCCGCGCTCCTCGTGCGCAACGTCCACCACCTTCCTGAAGGAGACCACCTTGCGTCGCAACACCCGTCGTCTCGGAACCCTCGCCGCGGCCGTCGTCTCGGCCGCCACCGCTCTCGTCGCCACCGCCGGCGTCGCACCGGCCTCGGCAGCCGGCACGGTCCTCGTCGCCGACCACCAGGTCGGCATCTGCGAGAGCCAGCGCGGTGACCTCAACCTCCCGGTCTACGCGCAGAAGGGTGACCGCGTCGTCGTCACCGCGAGCTCCACCATCTGGTCCGGCGTCTGGGGCGAGCCCCGCTACACGGCGGTCGGGAAGACCACGCAGCTCTGGGCGTGGGACAACATGTACGCCGACTCCTCGAACTACCCGCTCCCCGGTGCCCGCAAGTACGGGCTGCTGGTGAAGATGGACGGCAGCTACCGGCCCACGGGCACCTCGTTCTCCCGCTACGCCTCGTCGTACGGCATCCAGCCGCTCGCCCTGCGCATCAACGACGACGTGCCGGGCAACGGCAACGGCTGCTTCTCGGTCAACATCAAGGTCTACGACTGACCCAGCGCACGGAGAGAGGGCCTGGTGCACCTGGTGCGCCAGGCCCTTCCGTCATCGCGCTCCGAGGAGCTCGTCGGCGGCGGCGTAGGGGTCGAGCCGGTCGTCGACCACCCGCTCGGCGAGGGCGTCGAGCTCGGCCCCCTCGCCCACACTCGCCCATCGCTGCCGGAGAGCGGTCACCGCGATCGTCTCCACCTCGGCGCGGGCCCGTCGAAGCCTGCGGGACCGCAGAGTCCCCGTCGCCGTCGCCTGCTCGAGGTGGCGGGCCAGCTCGAGCACCACCTCTGGCACGCCCTCCCCCGACTGGGCGGTGGTGAGCAGCACCGGCGGCCGCCACGCTCCGGGCGGCCGCTCCGCCAGCCCCAGCATCGTGCGCAGCTCCCGGCGCACCGTCGCGGCACCGTCGCGGTCGGCCTTGTTCACGACGTAGACGTCGCCGATCTCGAGGATCCCCGCCTTGGCGGCCTGGATGCCGTCGCCCATGCCCGGGGCCAGGAGCACGACCGAGGTGTCCGCGGCCCCGGCGATCTCCACCTCGCTCTGCCCCACGCCGACCGTCTCGACGAGGACGACGTCGAATCCGGCGGCGTCGAGGACCCGCAGCGCCTGGGGCGTCGACCAGGCGAGCCCCCCGAGGTGACCACGGGAGGCCATCGACCGGATGAAGACGGCCGGGTCCGTGGCGTGGTCGGACATCCGCACCCGGTCACCGAGGAGTGCTCCACCTGAGAACGGCGAGGACGGGTCGACCGCCAGCACACCGACGCGCTTCTCGTCCCGGCGGAGGGCGGTGACCAACGCCGAGGTGAAGGTCGACTTCCCTACCCCCGGAGCACCGGTGACACCCACGACGTGGGCGCGGCCGACGTACGGCGCAAGCGCGGCCATCACCTCGCGCAGCACCGGCGACTCGTCCTCCACCAGCGACAGGAGCCGGCCGACCGCCCGCTGCTGACCGGCACGCGCCTGCTCGACGAGCTCGGGAACGGCAACGGCCGCCCTCCCACGAGGGCGGCCGTCCGCGTTGCTCTGCTCAGCGGCCATGCGGTGCACGCGGCTCAGGCCGAGGGCACCCGGACGATGAGGGCGTCGCCCTGGCCGCCGCCGCCGCAGAGGGCGGCCGCACCCGTGCCGCCGCCGCGACGCTTGAGCTCGAGCGCGAGGTGGAGGACGATCCGGGCACCGGACATCCCGACGGGGTGCCCGAGGGCGATCGCGCCGCCGTTGACGTTGACCTTCTCCTCGTCGACCCCGAGCTCACGCGCCGAGGCGATGCCCACGGCGGCGAACGCCTCGTTGATCTCGAAGAGGTCGATGTCGGTGACGGCGACCCCTTCCTTCTCGGCGGCCTTGCGGATCGCGGCGGCCGGCTGCAGCTGGAGCGTCGAGTCCGGCCCGGCGACCTGCCCGGAGGCGCCGATCTCGGCGAGCCACTCGACGCCGAGCTCCTCGGCCTTCGCCTTGCTCATGACCACGACCGCGCACGCACCGTCGGAGATCTGGGACGAGCTGCCGGCGGTGATCGTCCCCTCCTTGTTGAACGCGGGACGGAGCTTGCTGAGCGACTCCGCGGTGGTGTCGCTGCGCACCCCCTCGTCAGAGGTGACCTGGGTGTCGCCGCCACGGCCCTTGACCGTCACCGGCACGACCTCGTCGTCGAAGACGCCGTTCTTCCACCCCTCCGCGGCGAGCCGGTGGCTGCGGGCGGCGAAGACGTCCTGCTCCTCGCGGGTGAGCTTCTGCGCGGCGGCGTTGCACTCCTCGGTGAGGACGCCCATCGCCTGGGTCGTGGTCTGGTCGAACAGCGCGTCGTAGGCCATCGAGTCGACGAGCGCGGTGTCGCCGTACTTGAACCCCTCGCGGGACTTGGGCAGGAGGTGCGGGGCGTTGGTCATCGACTCCATGCCGCCCGCGACGACGATGTCGTGCTCGCCGGCCCGGATCAGCTGGTCGGCCATCGCGATCGCGTTGACGCCGGAGAGGCACACCTTGTTGATCGTGATCGAGGGGACGTTCATCGGGATCCCGCCCTTGACCGCCGCGGTCCTGGCCGGGTTCTGACCGGCGCCGGCCTGGATGACGTGGCCCATGACGACGTACTCGACCTGGTCGCCGGTGATCCCCGCCTTCTCCAGCGCACCCCGGATGGCGACGCCGCCGAGGTCGGCCGCGGACTGGCCCTTGAGACCGCCGAGCAGACGGCCGATGGGGGTGCGGGCACCCGCGACGATGACAGATCCGGACATGACGCCTCCTGCTGTGACGACTCGGGAACGCGAGCGGGATCAAACCGCCCGGATGCGAACGACGATACCCACCGGTGCCGCAGGTGGGGAGAGGCCCGGGCGTCCACCTGCTGAGGAACAAGTCACAGTCCCTCGCGGTCCCGGGGAGCGACGCCGCACCATGTGGTCCATGACTGTCCAGATCCCCGAGCACCTCTTCGTCGCCATCGACCACGTCGGCATCGCCGTACCCGATCTCGACGAGGCGATCGCGTTCTATCGCGACACCTTCGGGATGCAGGTCCTCCACGAGGAGACCAACGAGGAGCAGGGCGTCCGCGAGGCGATGGTCGGAGTGGGGGACTCCGGGTCCTGCATCCAGCTCCTCGCGCCCCTCGGTGCGGACTCCACGATCGCGAAGTTCCTCGACCGGAACGGTCCGGGGATCCAACAGCTCGCCTACCGGGTCACCGACGTCGAGGCGGTGTGCCGCATCCTCCGCGAGCGTGGGGTGAGGACGCTGTACGACGCCCCGCGTCGCGGCACGTCCGACAGCCGGATCAACTTCCTGCACCCCAAGGACGCCGGCGGGGTGCTGGTCGAGCTGGTCGAGCCCGCCTCGGCCTGAAGCCCTCGCCGGAGCCGGTCACCGGCCGGACCGGACCGCGAACGTCGGGTTGGTCACACAATGGTTCCGCAGGTGCAGACCCGTCGGTAGATTCCCGCCAACCCGTCCCGACCCCAGGAGCCATCTGTGAAGCACATCCTCGACGCGATCATGGCCGGAGACACCTCGGCGGACGACTACGCGGCGCTCGAGCTGCCGGAGAGCTACCGGGCCGTCACCGTCCGCAAGGACGAGGTCGACCTCTTCGAGGGGATGCCGAGCAGGGAGAAGGACCCGCGCAAGTCGCTGCACGTCGACGACGTCGCGCTGCCCGAGCTGGGCCCGGGCGAGGCGTACGTCGCGGTGATGGCGAGCGCGATCAACTACAACACCGTCTGGACCTCGATCTTCGAGCCGGTCTCCACGTTCGGGTTCCTGGAGCGCTACGGCCGGACGTCGCCGCTCGGGAAGCGGCACGACCTGCCCTACCACGTCGTGGGCTCCGACCTGGCCGGCGTCGTGCTCAAGACCGGGCTGGGCGTGCACAGCTGGAAGCCCGGCGACGAGGTCGTCGCGCACTGCCTCTCGGTGGAGCTGGAGAGCCCGGAGGGCCACAACGACACGATGCTCGACCCGGAGCAGCGGATCTGGGGGTTCGAGACGAACTTCGGCGGGCTCGCCGAGATCGCCCTGGTCAAGTCCAACCAGCTGATGCCCAAGCCGGGCCACCTGACCTGGGAGGAGGCCGCGTCCCCGGGGCTGGTGAACTCCACGGCCTACCGCCAGCTGGTCAGCCGCAACGGGGCCGGGATGAAGCAGGGCGACAACGTGCTGGTCTGGGGCGCCAGCGGGGGGCTCGGCGGGTTCGCCACCCAGTACGCCCTCAACGGCGGTGCCACCCCGGTCTGTGTCGTGTCGAACGACGAGAAGGCACAGATCTGCCGGAACATGGGAGCAGAGCTGATCATCAACCGCTCCGAGGAGGGCTACCGGTTCTGGAAGGACGAGCAGACCCAGGACCCCAAGGAGTGGCGTCGCCTCGGCGCGAAGATCCGGGAGCTCACCGGCGGCGAGGACGTCGACATCGTCTTCGAGCACCCCGGCCGTGAGACGTTCGGCGCCTCGGTCTTCGCGGCCCGGAAGGGCGGCACGATCGTCACCTGCGCCTCGACCAGCGGCTACATGCACCAGTACGACAACCGCTACCTCTGGATGAACCTCAAGAGCATCATCGGCTCGCACTTCGCCAACTACCGCGAGTCCTGGGAGGCCAACCGGCTGATCGCCAAGGGGATGATCCACCCGACGCTGTCCCGCTGCTACCCGCTCGAGGAGACCGGCCAGGCCGCGCTCGACGTGCACCACAACCTGCACCAGGGGAAGGTCGGCGTCCTCTGCCTGGCGCCCGAGGAGGGGCTGGGCGTCCGCAACGACGAGCTGCGGGCCCAGCACCTCGACAAGATCAACGCCTTCCGCGGGCAGTGACCAGCACGGTCGACGGCTCGACCCGGCACGGGTGACGGTTCGACCCGGCACGGGTGACGGTTCGCGGAAAAGGTGGACACACGGAGGTGCGCCTCGCCGTTTTGGGCGCGGCTGGGTGACACTAGGTGGGACCCGCCCCCGCCAGCCTCACCAGCAGCACGAGTAGAGGGAAACGCCGATGACCGAGCGCCCCGGACTGTCCATCTTCGACCATGACGCCCCGGCGAGCCCTCGCGGCGCCGCGGACCAGGACTCCCCCACCCAGGCCACCCCCACCCAGGCCGCCCCCACCCAGGCCGCCCCCACCGGCAAGCGCACGGGCGTCCCGTCGTTCCCCGTCGCCCGACGCGGCTACGACCCCGCCGCGGTGGACCGCAAGTTCGCGGCACTCGCCTCGGAGCGCGCCCGCCTCGCCGCCGACCTCGACGAGCAGCGGCGCCGCACGGAGGCGGTGGAGGCGGAGCTGGCCCAGCTGCGTGAGCGGGCCAACGAGAACGACGCCCCGACGTACGCCGGGCTCGGCGGCCGCGCGAGCGAGCTGCTCCGGCTCGCCGAGGAGCAGGCGGACGAGGTGCTGGGCTCCGCCCGGACCCGAGCCGACGAGATCGTCCGGGCGGCCACCGCCCAGGCGTCGACGCTGAGGACCCAGGCCGCTCGGGACGCCGAGGACATGCGAATGGTGCAGCTCAAGGAGCTGGACGAGGCCCGCACGTCGGCGATGGGTGAGGTCGAGCGGATCCGTTCCCTCGCCCGCGCCGAGGCCGACGACCTGCTCGGGAGCGCCGAGCGCGACGCCTCCCAGCGCCGGCTCGCCGCGGAGCAGGAGACCAACGCGATGCGCACCTCGGCCCGCCGCGAGGCCGAGCAGCTGCTCGCCACCACCGAGCGCGAGGTGCAGGAGATGCACCGGTCGCTCGCGGTCGAGAAGGAGCGGCTCACCCGCGAGGCCGCTGAGCACCACAGCAACGCGGTCGCCGAGACCCAGGTGCTCGTCCAGGAGGCCGAGGCCCGCGCCGACGCCGCCGAGCAGCGGATGCGCGAGGCCCTCGCGCTCGCCACCTCGCACCGGCAGCAGGCCGCCGAGGAGGCCGAGCGGGTGCTCTCCCGGGCTCGCCGTGAGGCGGAGCAGATCGTGACCTCGGCGCAGACCCAGGCCGAGAGCTTCGTCGCCTCGGGCCAGGCCGAGGCCGAGCGCCAGCTCGCGGACCTGCACGCCGAGGTCGACCGGCTCACCAAGCGGCGCGACGCCGTCGTCGCCCAGCTCGGGGCTCTCCGCGACGTCGTCGCCGGGTTCGCCGAGCCGCAGGAGCCGGCGGAGCAGCACCGCACCGCCTGACGAGAAGCGCTGGCCGCGCTGACCCCTCCGGTCAGCGCGGCTGGTCCTCGCCGATGGGTGGGGGCGCTCGGTGGCGGGCTCCGCGGGGCTACCGGCGGAACCGGAGCCACACCAACGCCGCCACGTAGGCCACTCCGCCGAAGGCGCCGAGCGCACTGTACGGCGCACCGTCCTGGCCGCGGGCGAGCTCGACCAGGAACATCACGATCACGACCAGCAGCACGCAGGAGCCCGCGAAGGCGGTGGCTGAGGCGTCGATCTGGTTGATCCGCTCGTCACTGCGGTCACGGAGCCCCGCGACCGTCTCGCTGAAGCGAGCGAGGACCACGAACGCGGCTCCGACGACGACCATCAGCCCGAAGCCGAACCACGCGAAGCCGGGATCCCCGCCCACCAGCCCGGCGACGAGGTATCCGACGCCGGCCAGGAACGCGACCGCGGGAACGGTCCAACGGACGCGGTTGCCCTGCGCGCGCCGCGTCTCAGGTGTCGTCATCATGGAAGACCTCCTCCACAGTTGTCCCGAAGAACCGGGCCACCGCCATCGCGAGAGGTAGCGAGGGGAGGTACTTCCCGGTCTCGATCGAGTTGATGGTCTGTCGTGAGACGCCCATGGCTCGTCCGAGGTCGGCCTGGGAGAGCCCCTGGTCCGTCCGCAGCTTCCTCACGACGTTCCGCATGTGTCAAGGATGCTTGACACACACACGGGGATGTCAAGGTCGCTTGACATCTCTCACGAACGACGTCACCGGCCGGACCACCGGTGTCGGCGTCCTCCGCGGTGAGCGGCTGGGCGATCGACTCCAGCGACCTGCCCTCGCGAGGTGCGCCGCGCTGGCGCCGGCCGAGGCGAAGAAGAAGAATCGCGCCCATCAGCGTGAGCGTCGCCGTCAGCGGGTGGAGTAGTCCCGGAAACCTCGCTTGGTCTTCCGGCCCAGGTAGCCGGCGGTCACCAGGTGCTCGAGGAGCGGCGCCGGGGCGAAGCCGGGCTCGCGGAACTCGAGGTAGAGCTCGCGCTGGATCGCCAGCGAGACGTCGTTGCCGACCACGTCGAGCAGCTCGAACGGGCCCATCGGGAGCGCGCACCCGAACTTCATCGCGGTGTCGATGTCGTCGGCGGTGGCGTAGTGCGCCTGGAGCATCTTGACCGCGTCGTTGAGGTAGGGGAAGAGCAGCGCGTTCACGACGAACCCGGCCCGGTCGCCGCACGACACGGCGACCTTGCCGACCCGGGCACACAGCGCTCGGGTGGTCTCGGCGACCTCGTCGTCGGTGGCGACGGTGGAGACGACCTCCACGAGCTTCATGACCGGCGCGGGGTTGAAGAAGTGCATGCCGATGACGTCCTGGGGCCGAGCGGTCGCCTTGGCGATCGAGATGACCGGCAGGCTCGAGGTCGTGGTGGCGAGGATCGCCCCCGGCTTGCAGATCTCGTCGAGGTTCTCGAAGAGCACCGTCTTGGTCCGCAGGTCCTCGGCGATCGCCTCCACCACGACGTCGGCGTCGTGGAGGTCGTCGAGCCGCGTGGTGCCGGCCAGGCGGGCGAGGACGTCCTCCTTGGCGGCCTCCTCGAGCCTGCCGCGCTGGATCGCCTTGTCGAGGGACCGCTCGACGGTGTCCTTGACGGCGGCCACCTTCTCCTCGGAACGGCCGACGTAGGTCACGTCGTACCCCGCCTTGGCGAAGACCTCCACGATGCCGCTCGCCATCGTGCCCGTCCCGACGACGCCGACCTTCACGATGTCGTGCCGCAGCTGCGGGGCCGAGTCGGGAGAAGGGGTGCGGTCGTCGGCGACGACCTTGGGGCTGTCCGGGGCCTCGTAGGTGTAGAACCCCTTGCCGGTCTTCCGTCCGAGCAGCCCGGCCGTGACCATCTGCTTGAGGATGGGGCTGGGCGCGTGCAGCCGGTCCCGGCCCTGCTTGTACATCGTGTCGAGGATCTCGTAGGCGGTGTCCAGCCCGATCAGGTCGAGCAGGGCGAGCGGCCCCATCGGGTAGCCGCAGCCATACCGCATCGCCGCGTCGATGTCCTCGCGCGAGGCGTACTTCGCCTCGTACATCGACACCGCGTGGTTGAGGTAGCCGAAGAGCAGCGTGTTCGCGATGAAGCCGGCCTTGTCCCCACAGACGACCGGGGTCTTGTCGAGGGTCTCCACCACCCGCGACACCTCGTCGAGCACCTCCGGATCGGTGACGACCGTCCGCACGACCTCGACGAGCTTCTGCACCGGCGCCGGGTTGAAGAAGTGGATCCCCACCACGCGGCCCGGACGGGTGGTCGCGGTCGAGATCTCGGTGACCGACAGCGAGGAGGTGTTCGTGGCGATGATCGCCTCGGGCGACACCAGCGCGTCGACCCGGCGGACGACGTCCTGCTTGATCTCGAGCTTCTCGACCACGGCCTCCACCACGAGGCCGCACGCCTTGACCGCCTCGAGCTCGGTCGAGAACGTGATCCGTTCGAAGATCGCCCGCTGCTCGTCCTCGCTGAGCTTGCCCCGCGAGACCGCCCGGTCCGTCGAGTGCTGCACGTACTGCCGGCCCCGGTCGAGCGTCTCGTCGGTCTGCTCGACCCCGACGACCTGGTATCCGTTGCGCGCGAAGATCTCGGTGATGCCGGCACCCATGGTGCCGAGTCCGATGACGCCGATGGTGGTGAAGTCACGAGGCATGGCGGCATCCTGCCACGCCGGGTCGGGCGGCAGCCGTGAGCAACTTCACGCGGCTCCGGTACTCTGCGCACCGTGCGTCTCGTCATTGCCCGCTGTCAGGTGGACTACGCCGGCCGGCTCACCGCCCACCTGCCGATGGCGACCCGTCTGATCATGGTGAAGAACGACGGTTCGGTCCTCGTGCACTCCGACGGCGGCTCCTACAAGCCGCTCAACTGGATGTCGCCACCGGCGAGGCTCCGCGAGGGCACGAGCGACGACGGTCGCCTCGAGTGGCTGGTCCACGGCAAGGACGGCCCGGACGGCGGCACGCTGCGGATCCTCATCGACGAGGTCCTCAGCGACACCCGCCACGACCTCGGGGTGGACCCGGGGCTGCAGAAGGACGGCGTGGAGAAGCACCTGCAGGAGCTGCTCGCCGAGCACCCGGCCACCCTCGCCGACGGGCTCACGCTGGTCCGTCGCGAGTTCCCCACCGCGATCGGTCCGGTGGACCTGATGTGCCGTGACGCGGCGGGGGCCGCGGTGGCGGTCGAGGTCAAGCGCCGCGGCGACATCGACGGCGTCGAACAGCTCACCCGCTACCTCGGGCTCCTCAACCGGGACCCCGCCCTGCGGCCGGTCCGCGGCATCTTCGCCGCCCAGGAGATCAAGCCCCAGGCGCGGGTGCTCGCGGTCGACCGGGGCATCGCCTGCGCGGTCATCGACTACGACGCGTTGCGGGGGATGGACGACCCCACCGAACGGCTCTTCTGACGTACGATGAGCCCCTCGTCCGTGGGGGGCGGGTACGAGTCCGGCCGGGGGCCGGCCGGCGAAGGGAATTCTGCCGTGCACAGTCGGCTCTCACGGGCCGGGCTGGTGGCCTCGGCCGCCCTGCTCGCGCTCGCCACCGGGATCGTCCAGCCCGCCGCGCACGCCGACCCGTGGACCGCTCCGGTCTTCCAGCGGGTCATCGGCGGACCGGCGAGCCCTCAGGTCTACGCCTGGGGCACCGTCCACAACCCGGTCACCGACGAGCTGCTCGTCAGCGACTACGTGAACAAGACGGTCCGTCGGTACTCCCCCGACGGGGAGTACCTCGGCAACACCGACGGCCCGAGGACGATCGGTCTCTACGCCGGCCTGTCCGTCGACCCCCGGGACGGGTCCTTCTACGCCTCCACCCAGCAGGGCGGCGGCGGCCAGGTCATGAAGTTCGACAGCTCCGGCCGTCACCTGTTCACCTTCGACCCGCCCGGGCTCACCGTGTTCACCGCGGTGGACGACGAGGGCTACCTCTACACCAACCAGCGCACGAAGGGGTCGTACGTCGACAAGTTCCTGGTCGACGACGCCACCGGTTCCTTCACCCTCGTCCAGCGGTTCTCCGCTCCTGGCGGCAAGTGGTACAACGACGTCGCCGTGGACTCCGCAGGGCGCGTCTACGCCGTCCAGCAGGACCAGTACCACGTCCGTGTCTTCGCCCCCGACGGCACGCTCCTCGACGAGATCGGCGGCAAGGGCAAGGGACCCGGGCTGTTCAACGGGGACATGCGCGGGGTGAGCCTGGACGAGGCGAGGAACCGGCTGTACGTCGTCGACGCAGCGGCCAACCAGGTCGAGGTCTTCGACCTCGACGGCGGCCACGTCGCCACCTGGGGGGACGGCGTCATGGGCCAGGGGCCCGGCCAGTTCCAGGACGGCGGCCGCCAGGTCACGGTCGGCGACGACGGGACCGTCTACGTCGCGGACTACGGCAACTTCCGGGTCGTCCCGTTCGCACCCGACGGGACGCCGCTGACGCCGATCCCTGAGCCGCTCGTCGACCCGGACCAGTGGGGGTTCAACTCGATCATGGACGTCGCGGTCGACCCGGTCGACGGCGACGTCGTCGGGGTGGACTCCTACAACCAGCGCTACCTGCGCTTCTCCTCGCAGGGCCACCTCGACGGCGCCTGGGGCAGGCGCGGCAACGGGCCGCCGTACGGCTTCAACTATCCCAAGGGGATCGGGATCGACCCCGACAGCCGCAACGTCTGGGTGGTCCACCAGGAGCTCGGCGCCCCGGACATCACCGTGCACCGGCCGTCCGGCGACTTCGTGATGGAGGTGTTGGAGCCGCTGCGGCGCAACGCGGTCGCCTTCCACGGCGGCGAGGCTTTCGTGCTCGCCTCGGGCACGGTCACGGTCCGAGACGCCGCCACCGGCACGGAGAGCCGACGGTGGAGCGGGGTTCCGGGACGCAACCTGGGGATCGACCAGGCGACCGGCCACCTCTACGTGCCCAGCGGCAACCAGGTCCGCGTCTACTCCGCCACCGGCACCCACCTGTGGTCGCTGAGCGGCGGGACGTCGCTCTACGACGCCGTCGTGGTCGGGGACGTCGTCTACGTCACCGACAAGTCCGCCGGGAGGATCCTCGCCTTCGACAAGCTCGACCGGTCGCTGCTGGGCACTGTCGGCAGCAAGGGGTCGCTTCCCGGACAGCTCGGTGCGCCGCACGGCATCGCCGCCGCCCCGGACGGCACCCTGTACGTCGCCGACCGCAACAACCAGCGGATCTCGGTGTTCGGCCCCGGCACCGTGCCCGACGACGCCACGCGGCCGACCGTGGAACCCGACGTCCCGGCGACCGGGACCAGCGTGGCTCCGGGACCCGTGGTGGTCACCGGCACCGCCACCGACGACGACTCCGGCGTCGCCCGGATCGAGGTGTCGCTCGGTGACACCGAGACCGGGCTGTGGTGGAACCCCCGGACCTCGGCGTGGCAGGTCAACCGGATGTGGGACACCGCGTTCGGCCACGGTCCCGCCACCGCGATGGGGTGGCGCTACGCCTTCGTGGGCGCTCACCCCGGCGGCCGGTACACCTTCTCGGTCCGGGCCCGCGACCGCGCCGGGCTGGTCTCCCCTGCCGTCACTCGTTCGCTGCGCGCGGACTGAGCGCGGGTCGACTGAGGCTCGCCCGGGCCGGACCCCCGGCGTACGATGGCCGTTCGTCCGCGGGAAGGATGCCGCACTGGGTGGGCGGCCTGGACCAAGGGGTGGTGGTTCGCTCGTGAAGACCCGTCTGTCCGGATGGTGGCTGGCCGTCAGCGCGCTCCTGCTCGCCCTCCTCACCGCTCCTGTGCACCCGTCCCCTGCCGCGGCGGCCTGGAAGCCGCCGGTGTTCCAACGGGTGATCGGCGGCCCCGCCAGCCCGCAGGTCTATGCCTGGGGCGTCGTGCACAACCCGGTCACCGGCGAGCTCCTCGTCGGCGACTACGTGAACCAGACCGTCCGCCGCTACTCGGCGGACGGGAGCTTCCTGGGCAACTCCGAGGGGCCCCGGGCGATCGGCCTCTACGCCGGGCTCGCGGTCGACCCGCGGGACGGCTCGTTCTACGCCTCCACCCAGCAGCGCGGCGGCGGGGAGGTCATCAAGTTCGACCGCGCCGGGCGCTACCTGTTCACCTTCGACCTGCCTGGGCTCACGCCGTTCACGGCGGTGGATGACCAGGGGTACCTCTACGCGAACCAGCGCACCCACGGCGCCCACATCGACAAGTACCAGGTCGACGACGCGACCGGCACGTTCCGCCACGTCCAGCGGTTCTCGGCGCCCGGTGGCCTCTGGTACAACGACGTCGCCGTGGACTCCAGGGGCCGGGTCTACGCCGTCCAGCAGAACGAGTACCGGGTCCGCGTCTTCGCCCCGAACGGCACGCTCCTCGACGAGATCGGCCGCAAGGGTCAAGGGCCCGGCCGCTTCAACGGCGACATGCGCGGGCTCACCCTGGACGAGCGCCGCGACCGGCTCTACGTCGTCGACGCGGGGGCGAACCAGGTCGAGGTCTTCGACCTCGACGGCCGGCACGTCGCGACCTGGGGCGACGGCGTGGCCGGCCAGGGGCCCGGCCAGTTCCAGGACGGAGGCCGACAGGTCACGGTCGGAGCGGACGGAACCGTCTACGTCGCCGACTACGGCAACTTCCGGGTCGTCACCTTCTCCCCGGACGGGACGCCGGGCACACCGATCCCGGACCCCGCCGCGGAGCCGGACCGGTGGGGGTTCAACTCGCTCATGGACGTGGCCGTCGACCCCGTCAACGGCCACGTCGTCGGCGTCGACTCCTACAACCAGCGGTACTCCCGGTTCACCAAGCGAGGGCGGCTCGTCGGCGCGTGGGGCCGCCGGGGCAACGGCCCGCCGCACGGGTTCAACTACCCCAAGGGAATCGGGATCGACCCGCTGCGCCGCAACGTCTGGGTCACCCACCAGGAGCTCGGCGCTCCCGACATCACCGTCCACCGCCCGTCCGGCAGGTTCGTCATGCACGTGACCGAGGAGCGGCGGCGGGACGCCGTCTCCTTCCGGCGCCGCGAGGCCTTCGTGCTGGCTCGTCGCCAGATCACCGTCCGGAACACCCGGACCGGCAACGAGAAGCGACGGTGGAACCGGGTCGAAGGGCGCAACCTCGGCATCGACCCCGACACCGGCGAGATCTACGTGCCGCATGGCGACCGCGTGCAGATCTACTCGCGGCACGGCGAGCGGCTCGGCGCCCTGACCGGCGGCCAGGACCTGTACGACGCTGCGGTGGTCGGGAACGTCGTCTACGTGACGGACAAGGCCGCCGGCACGATCATCGCCTTCGACAAGCGCAGCGGCTCCATCCTCGGCACCGTCGGCACCAAGGGGTCGCTGCCCGGTCAGCTCAGCGCGCCGCACGGCATCGCCGCCGCCGCCAACGGGACGCTCTACGTCGCCGACCGCGGCAACCAGCGCATCTCCGTCTTCCGCGCGGGCCCCGTGGCGGCCGACCGCACGGAGCCCGAGGTGGGCGTCGACCTCCCGACCGAGGCTGCGCGCGTGGCGCCCGGCCCGGTCGTGGTGACCGGCACCGCCGCGGACGGCGACTCGCTGCTCGCTCGCGTCGAGGTCTCGCTCGTGGACACCGAGACGGGGCTCTGGTGGGACACCCGATGGTCGAGGTGGTCGACCGGCCGCACCTGGACCACGGCGTTCGGGCACGGGGGCCGCTCGGCCCTCACCTGGCGCTACACCTTCGTCGGCGCGCAGCCCGACGGCCGCTACGCCCTCTCGGTCCGTGCCCGCGACCGGGCCGGCCTGGTCTCCCCCGTCGTCACCCGCCAGCTCCGGACGGGTTGACCGGACCGACCAGGGAGGCGACCTCGTCGGCACATCCCCACGACAGGGTGACGCCGGCGCCCCCGTGGCCGTAGCAGTGCACGACCCGACCGCCGGTGGCCGTGGAGACCGACTCCAACCTCACCGAGGGCCGCGCCGGGCGCAGTCCGACGCGGTGCCGCAGCACCCGTGCTCCACGTAGCTCCGGCACCAGCTCGCGGGCCCGGGCGAGCAGCTCCTTGGCGACAGCCTCGTCGGGAGACCGGTCCCACACCCCCTCCTCGTCGGTGCCGCCCACGACGATGTCGTGACGGCGCGGCACGACGTACGTCGGCCCCGACCCGTCGAGCCACCACCTGCTCACGCCGACCTGCTCGAGGAGGACCACCTGGCCGCGGACCGGCAGCACCGAGCCGTCCCGGCCCAGCAACCGGGCACCGAGCCCGGCGGCGTTGACGACCACGTGCGCCTGGTCGGGCAGTCCGGACAGCGCCATCCGGGTCACCGTGCCGCCCAGCTCCTCGACCCGCGCGTGGAGCCGACGCAGGTACACGGGCATGTCGGCGACGGGGGCCACGAAGGTCCGCGCCGTCGCGTAGCCCGGAGGAACGGAGGGAGCCGTCGACAGCCGCGGCACCGCCTCGGCCCACCACGGCGACGGCTCCTCGGCCCGGAGCAGCTCGGTGCCCTCCCGCAGGTCGATGCCGTAGGTCTCGTCGTCCGCGAGGCGGGCTAGCTCACGGTACGTCGTGGCCGACCATGCCGTCACGCGCTCGAACGGGTAGGCGCGGTGGGGGTACCACAGCCCGCCGGCCACTGCCGAGGTGGTCTCGAGCGGCAGGTCGCGGGCCACCACGGAGACGTCGTGGCCCTGTTCCAGCAGCCGCACGGCGCAGGACAGCCCCACCACCCCTGCGCCCACAACGGTCACGCGTGCCATGCGACGAGTGTGCCAGCCCGCGCCGGTCAGGTCAGGCCGTTGGCCCTCCGGATCACCCGCACGATGCCGGCCATGATCTCGGTCAGGCCGAAGTCCTTCGGTGTGAAGACGGCAGCAACTCCCAGCTCCTGGAGCTTCGCGGCGTCGGAGCCCGGGATGATCCCCCCGACCACCACCGGCACGTCACCCATCCCCTGCTCGCGCAGCCCGGCGAGCACCGAGGGCACCAGCTCCATGTGCGACCCGGAGAGGATCGACAGCCCCACGCAGTGCACGTCCTCGGCCACCGCGGCCGCGACGATCTGCGCGGGGGTGAGGCGGATGCCCTGGTAGACGACCTCGAACCCCGCGTCCCGCGCCCGGACCGCGACCTGCTCCGCTCCGTTGGAGTGGCCGTCGAGGCCGGGCTTGCCCACGAGCAGCCGCAACCGCCCGCCCAGCTCCTTCCCGGTGCGGCGCACGTCGTCCCGGACCTTCCCGAGGAGCTCACCGGCCTCGCCGACCGACTCCGCCACACCGACCGCGCCGGAGACGCCGGTGGGCGCGCGGTACTCACCGAACACCTCACGCAGCCTGCCGGCCCACTCGCCGGTCGTCGCACCAGCCCGCGCCGCGGCGAGCGTCGCCTCCATCAGGTTGGTGCCCGACTTGGCGTCCTCGGCGAGCCGGTCGAGGGCGGCGTCGACCTCGGCCTGGTTCCGCCCCGCCCGCCACGCCTCGAGCCCGTCGAGCGCCGAGCGCTCCGCCTCCGGGTCGGCGGCCTGGATGGCGGTGTCGAGGTCGGCGGTCAACGGCGAGGGCTCGGTCGTCTCGAACCGGTTGACCCCGACGACCACCTCCTCGCCGGACTCGACCCGGCTCCGGCGCGCGGCGTGGCTGGAGACGAGCGCCTGCTTCATGTAGCCGGACTCGACGGCGGCGGTGGCACCGCCCATCGCCAGGACACGGTCGATCTCCCCGCGCGCCCCCGCGACCAGCTCCTCGACCTTCCGCTCGATGACGTGGGAGCCGTCGAAGATGTCGTCGTACTCCAGGAGGTCGGACTCGAAGGCGAGGACCTGCTGCAGCCGCAGCGACCACTGCTGGTCCCACGGCCGCGGGAGGCCGAGCGCCTCGTTCCACGCCGGCAGCTGGACGGCGCGGGCGCGCGCGTCCTTGGAGAGGGTCACGCCGAGCATCTCGAGCACGATCCGCTGCACGTTGTTCTCCGGCTGCGCCTCGGTGAGCCCGAGGGAGTTGACCTGGACGCCGTAGCGGAAGCGGCGCATCCGCTCGTCGGTGACCCCGTAGCGGTCGCGGGCGATCTCGTCCCACAGCCGGACGAACGCGCGCATCTTGCAGGTCTCCTCGACGAACCGCACCCCGGCGTTGACGAAGAAGGAGATCCGTCCGACGACCTTGCCCATCTCCTCCGCCGCCACCTGGCCGGAGCTCCGGACCGCGTCGAGCACCGCCATCGCGGTGCAGAGGGCGTAGGCGAGCTCCTGGGTGGGCGTCGCACCGGCCTCCTGCAGGTGGTAGCTGCAGATGTTGATCGGGTTCCACTTCGGGATGTGGTGGACGGTGTAGGCGATCGTGTCGGTCGTCAGCCGGAGCGAGTGCTCGGGCGGGAAGACGTAGGTGCCGCGGGAGAGGTACTCCTTGATGATGTCGTTCTGGGTGGTCCCCGCGAGCTGGTGGTGGACCCGCTCGACCTCCTCGGGCGTGGTCGCCCCCGCCTGCTCCTCGGCGACGACCTGGTAGAGCGCCAGCAGCCACATCGCGGTGGCGTTGATCGTCATCGACGTGTTCATCTCGGTCAGCGGGATGCCGTCGAAGAGCCGGCGCATCTCGCCGAGGTGCGGGACGGGCACGCCCACCTTGCCGACCTCGCCCTTGGCGAGCGCCGAGTCGGGGTCGTAGCCGGTCTGGGTGGGCAGGTCGAACGCGACGGAGAGCCCCGTCTGCCCCTTGGCCAGGTTGCGACGGTAGAGCGCGTTGGACTCCGAGGCCGAGCTGTGACCGGCGTACGTCCGCATCACCCAGGGCTTGTCCTTCTGCGGCGGCGCCGGGGCCGGGGTCTCACTCATGAGGCGAAGCGTATGCCGGTGCCGCTTCCCCTCGGAACGCGTTGTGAAGTGTCTGACACCCCGCGGCGGCCGCGGGCATGGCCGACGCCTACCGCTCGAGCAGGAACAGCCTCCGCCAGCCACCGAAGGCGAAGACCCGGCGCAGCGCCGGCGAGCAACCGCGGAGCACCACCCTCCGCCCGGCCCTCTCCACCCGGAGTGACGCCACGGCGAGGAGCCGCAGCGCCGTCGCGTCGATCGACTCGACCTCCGAGAGGTCGACCACGACGTCCTCGTCGGGGTGGCGGCGGATGTGCGCGTAGAGCTGCTCGCGGACCTCGGACGAGCACCGGCCGTCGAGCTGTCCGGCCAGGGCCAGCGCCCCGTCGTTCGCGACCTCCACGGTCACACCTCCACCGCCGGCAACATCCGTCACCCACTATGACGCAGGACACGTCGCGAAGGTTGCCTCCCGCGGCCGGCTTCCCGGAAGTTCTCCGGCAGTTCAGCGGTCGGCTGAACCGGTCACAGCGGGTCGTCGGGCAGCTGGACCCGCTCGATCGCGACCCCGAGCCCGCGCAGCGACTCGACGAACCCCGGATAGCCTCGGTCGACGTGATAGGAGTCGGCCACCGTGGTCGTCCCCTCCGCCGCCAGCCCGGCCAGCACGAGCGCAGCGCCCGCCCGGATGTCGTGGGCGACCACCGGCGCCCCCGAGAGCAGCGGCTTGCCGCGCACCACCGCGTGGTGACCGTCGGTGCGGACGTCGGCGCCGAGCCTCGCCAGCTCCTGGGTGAACATGAATCTCGCCTCGAAGACGTTCTCGGTGATCATCGCGGTGCCCTCGCTCACCGCGGCGAGCGCCATCGCGAACGGCTGCAGGTCCGTGGGGAACCCGGGATAGGGCAGGGTGACGACGTCGAACGCGTCGAGCCGTCGGTCCACCACCACCCGGAACCCGCTCTCGAGCACCTCGACCGCGGCGCCCGCCGCCCTCAGCTTGTCGAGGACGATGTCGAGGTGCCCGGCGACCCCTCCCGACACGGTCAGCTCACCGCCGGCGATCGCGGCGGCGAAGGCCCAGGTCCCCGCGACGATCCGGTCCGGCACGGTGGCGTGCTCCACGGGCGACAGCCGGCCGGTGCCGGTGACCGTGAGGGTGCTCGACCCGACCCCCTCGATGCCTGCCCCCATCGCTGCGAGCATGCGGCACAGGTCGACGATCTCCGGCTCCCTGGCCACGTTGTCGATGACGGTGTGCCCGTGCGCCGCCGTGGCCGCCATGAGCAGGTTCTCGGTGGCGCCGACGCTCGGAAAGTCGAGCCAGAGCGAGGCACCCCGCAGGTGGTCGGCGCGCGCAACCACGTAGCCGTGCTCGATCTCGACCTCCACCCCCAGGTCGCGCAGCCCACGCAGGTGCATGTCGAGCCCACGGGAGCCGATGGCGTCGCCGCCCGGGAGCGAGACCTCGGCGCGGCCGCAGCGTGCGACGAGCGCCCCGAGCACGCTGATCCCGGCGCGCAGCCGCCGTACGAGGTGGTACGGCGCATGGTGGCCGACCTCCTCGGGGACGTCGATCTGCACGCGACCTGCGGCGTGGTCGTGCTCGACAGTGCAGCCGAGCTCGACGAGGAGCCGTCCCATCACGTCCACGTCGAGGATGTCGGGAACGTTCGTCACCGTCGTCCGCCCGGCGGCGAGCAGCGAGGCGGCCATGAGCTTGAGCGCGCTGTTCTTGGCGCCGCGGACCTGGACCGTGCCCTCCAGGGTCCGTCGCCCGGGGCCGGGGTTGGCCACCTCGAACGCCTCCATCATCGGCTCCTCTCGCGCTGCTCTGCGGCCACGGTCGCGACCCAGCGCTCGGTGGCCCTCGGCGAACGGAGCCGCAGGACGGGCGGCCCGGCCTGATCCGCCTCCCACGCCTCCAGCCTGGCACGCTTGTTGGCGAAGGACTGGAAGTGCCAGCGCACGATCGAGTCCGCGGAGAAGGTCCGCGCCCAGCTCTCGACGTTGCCGTTGCACACCCGGGTCTGCCGCAGGGTGCGGTCGACGGTCCGCCGGAGCAGCCGACCGAGGGAGAGCCAGCGGGGGTAGTCGAGCGCCACGACGAGCTGGGCGCGAGCCAGCACCACGTCGGACCAGCTGCCGTAGGCGCTGTCGAGGATCCAGCTGTCCGCGGCGCAGACCGCCGCGATCCGGCGGCGCTGCTCCGGGTCAGGGCGCTGCACCCACCCGGGCTGCCAGGTCTGGGCGTCCGCCTCGGTCCACGGCAGCCCCGTGAGGTTGCCGAGCCGCACGGCAAGCGTCGTCTTGCCGGAGCCGGTGACGCCGTGGAGGAGGATGCGGCGTGCCCCGCCGAGTCCCACATCGTCCACGCGCATCCCGGCAGGATACTGCGGCGGGGTCCCCGTCTACGCTGGCCAGATGGTCAACCTCACCCGCATCTACACCCGGACCGGCGATGCAGGGAGCACCCGGCTCGGCGACAACAGCGTGACCACGAAGAACGACCTCCGGCTGCACGCCTACGCCGACGTGGACGAGCTGAACAGCCAGATCGGCTGGGCCCTGGCCACCGGAGACCTCGACGACGAGGTCGTGCAGCTCCTCACCACCGTGCAGAACGAGCTGTTCGACGTCGGAGCGGACTTCTCCACCCCGGTCGTCGAGAACCCGGAGTGGCCCCCGCTGCGCGTGGAGCCGGAGTACGTCGCGAGGCTCGAGGCGGCCTGCGACCGGTTCAACGAGGAGCTCGAGCCGCTCCGCTCGTTCATCCTCCCCGGCGGCGCCCGCGGCGCCGCCGCCCTCCATGTCTGCCGCACGGTCGCCCGCCGGGCGGAGCGTGCCGCCTGGGCCGCCCATGCCGAGCACGGTGAGTCGATGAACGACGAGGCGATCAAGTACCTCAACCGGCTGAGCGACCTGCTGTTCATCCTCGCCCGGCACGCCAACCGTTCCCGCGGTGACCTGCTGTGGCGCCCCGGCGGCGAGCGCTGACCCGCGATTACTGCCCGCACGGCTGTCAGTACGCCGCGAGACAGCCTCGCGGCAATGACGGGCGGGGGTGGTCCGGGGTCAGAAGCGGCGGCCGGGGCGTCCGGGCGGCGCGGCCTCGAGCCAGGCGAGGAAGCCGGTGAGCGCATCCGCGGTCATCGCGAGCTCGAACGCCCCGGACGAGCTCCGGCACGAGGCGATCACGTGGTCGACGTACAGCGAGTGCACCTCGTTGCCGACGGGCGCGCGCTGGCCGAGGTACTCCAGGTCACCGCGGTCGAGGACCCGCATCGGCCGCGGGGTGAGCGAGAAGATCCGGAAGAACTGCAGGACGTCGTCGGAGTAGCGACCGACCCCCAGCACCCAGCCGCGCCCGGCCTTCGCGGACCGGACGCGGTGGCTCAGCTCGAACGTGCCGCCGTGGCGTGCGATCCAGCGACGCCGTACGACGAGGCTGAGCCCGTACAGCAGGACCAGCAGCAGGACGGCACCGATCCCGTCGACGATCCACTGCCACAGCGGCATCGATGCGATCTCCTGCCTGCCGCGCAGCGCGGCCCTTTCCGGGCTCTAGGACCTGTGCTCCACCGCGCGGATGCGGGCCTCGGCCCATGCCCGCACGGCCGACTCCTCCGCCTCGTCGTTGTTCTCCCCGGCGGCGTGCGCCCGGTCGAGGTCCGCCCGGGCCCGCTCGAGGTCGATCTCGTGGGACATCTCGGCGTGCTCGGCAAGGATCGAGATGCGGTTGCCTGCCACCGACAGGAAGCCGGCATCCACCGCGGCGATCCACGTCTCGCCGTCCGCCGTGGTGACGTCCACGATGCCGTCGACCATCAACGACAGCATCGGGGCGTGGTTCGGCAGGACGCCGACGTCACCCTCGGTGGTGCGGGCGAGGACCGATGTGGCCTCGCCCGACCACACGAGACGGTCGGCCGCGACCAGCTCGACCCGCATGACGGTGTCGCTCATCCGAGGCTCTTCTGGATCTCGGACCACTTGCGCTCGACGTCCTCGAGGCCGCCGCACATGAAGAACGCCTGCTCGGCGACGTGGTCGTACTCACCGTCGGAGATCTTGTTGAACGCCTCGATGGTGTCCTCGACGGAGACGGTCGAACCCTCGATGCCGGTGAACTGCTTGGCGACGTAGGTGTTCTGGGACAGGAACCGCTGGATCCGGCGGGCCCGGTGCACGACGACCTTGTCCTCCTCGGACAGCTCGTCGACGCCGAGGATCGCGATGATGTCCTGCAGCTCCTTGTTCCGCTGAAGGATCTGCTTCACGCGGATCGCGGCGTCGTAGTGCCCCTGCCCGATGTACTGCGGGTCGAGGATCCGCGACGTCGAGGTCAGCGGGTCCACCGCGGGGTAGATGCCGAGCGACGCGATCTCCCGCGACAGCTCGGTGGTGGCGTCGAGGTGCGCGAACGTCGTCGCCGGTGCCGGGTCGGTGTAGTCGTCGGCGGGCACGTAGATCGCCTGCATCGAGGTGATCGAGTGACCGCGCGTCGAGGTGATCCGCTCCTGCAGCGTGCCCATCTCGTCGGCGAGGTTCGGCTGGTAGCCCACCGCGGAAGGCATCCGGCCGAGCAGCGTCGAGACCTCCGAGCCGGCCTGGGTGAACCGGAAGATGTTGTCGATGAACAGCAGCACGTCCTGGCCCTGCACGTCGCGGAAGTACTCCGCCATCGTCAGCGCGGACAGGGCGACCCGGAGCCGGGTGCCCGGCGGCTCGTCCATCTGGCCGAAGACCAGAGCGGTCTGGCCGATGACGCCGGCCTCGGTCATCTCGGCGATGAGGTCGTTGCCCTCGCGGGTCCGCTCGCCGACGCCGGCGAACACCGACACACCACCGTGGTCCTTCGCGACGCGGGCGATCATCTCCTGGATCAGCACGGTCTTGCCGACGCCGGCGCCGCCGAACAGGCCGATCTTGCCGCCCTGGACGTACGGCGTCAGCAGGTCGATGACCTTGATGCCGGTCTGGAACATCTGCGTCTTCGACTCGAGCTGGTCGAACGCCGGAGCCTTGCGGTGGATGCCCCACCGCTCGGTGATCTCGAGCTTCTCGCCCTCCTCGAGGTTCAGCACGTCACCGGTGGCGTTGAAGACGTGACCGAGGGTCACGTCGCCGACCGGGACGCTGATCGACTCACCGGTGTCGGTGACCCGCGCGCCGCGGACGAGGCCGTCGGTGGGCTTCATCGAGATCGCTCGGACCATGCCGTCGCCGATGTGCTGGGCGACCTCGAGGGTGATCGTGGTCGTCACCTCGCCGAGGGTGATGTCCACCTTGAGGGCGTTGTAGATCTCCGGCATCGCGTCGACGGGGAACTCGACGTCGACCACCGGGCCGATGACCCGTGCGATCCGGCCGACCGAGCCGCCCGCCTCGGTCTGGGTGTCGTTCTCGTTGATGGTGGCAGTCATCTCTCTCACATCTTCCGTCACTCGTGGCCGGCGTTCGCGTCGGCGAGGGCGTTGACGCCACCGACGATCTCGCTGATTTCCTGGGTAATACCGGCCTGGCGGGCCTGGTTGGCGATCCGGGTGTACTTCTTGATCAGCTCGGTCGCGTTGTCGGTCGCTGCCTTCATCGCCCGCTGCCGGGCCGCGAGCTCCGAGGCGGCGGCCTGGAGGAGCGCGAAGTAGATCCGCGACTGGACGTAGCGCGGCAGCAGCGAGTCGAGGACCTCGCCCGCGTTCGGCTCGAACTCGTAGAGCGGCAGCACCTCGGAGGACTCCGGAGGCGCCTCGCCCTCGACGACCTCCAGGGGCAGGAGCCGCACGGCGGTCGGCTCCTGGACGAGCATCGACCTGAACCGCGCATAGACCACGTGCACCTCGTCGACGCCGGTCTCCTCGGTGAGGAACTCCTCGATGAGCCGGTCGCCGATCGCTCGCGCCACGTCGTACGACGGCTGGTCGGAGTGACCCGTCCACGACTCGGCGATCTCCCGCTGGCGGAACTTGAAGTAGGCCTCGCCCTTCCGCCCCGAGACGTAGATCGCGACGTCCTTGCCCTCGGAGTGCAGCTTCTCGATGAGCCGCTCCCCCTCCTTGATCACGCTGGAGGAGTAGGCGCCGGCGAGCCCTCGGTCGCTGGTGACGATGAGGACCGCTGCCCGGTTCGACTCGGTGGTCTCCGTGGTCAGCGGGTGCTCGACGTTGGAGTACGTCGCCACGGCCGAGACCGCTCGGGTCAGCTCACGGGCGTACGGCGCTGCCGCCTGTGCCCGCTGCTGTGCCTTGATGATCCGCGAGGCGGCGATGAGCTCCATCGCCCGCGTGATCTTCTTCATCGACTCCGTCGACTTGATCCGCGCGCGGTACTCACGTACCGACAGAGCCATGGTCAGCCCCGCTTCTGCCGGACGATCTGCTCCTGCTCGACGTCCTCGTCGGCGAGCGCCTCGTGCTCCTCGTGCCCGGCCTTGATCGAGCCGCCCTCGGACGTCTCGAACTGGTCGGTGAAGGACTCGAAGGCGTCCTCGAGCGCCGAGGCGGTGTCGTCCGTGAAGTCGTTGCTCTCCCGGATCGAGTCGAGGATGCCGGCGTGCGACCGGCGCAGGTAGTCGATGAACTCGCGCTCGAAGCGGAGCACGTCGTCGGCGGGGACCCGGTCGAGCTTGCCGCTCGTGCCGGTCCACAGCGAGACGGTCATCTCCTCGACGGGGTACGGCGAGTACGCCGGCTGCTTGAGCAGCGCCATCAGCCGCTGGCCACGGTCGAGCTGCTGGCGCGACGCCGCGTCGAGGTCGGAGGCGAACATCGCGAACGCCTCCATCGCGCGGAACTGCGCGAGGTCGACCTTGAGCGAGCCGGTGACCTTCTTCATCGCCTTGGTCATCGCCGCGCCCCCCACCCGCGACACCGAGATGCCGACGTCGATGGCGGGACGCTGGTTGGCGTTGAACAGGTCGGACTGCAGGAAGATCTGCCCGTCGGTGATCGAGATGACGTTCGTCGGGATGTAGGCCGACACGTCGTTCGCCTTGGTCTCGATGACCGGAAGACCGGTCATCGAGCCGGCGCCGAGCTCGTCGGAGAGCTTCGCGCAGCGCTCGAGGAGCCGGCTGTGCAGGTAGAAGACGTCACCGGGGTAGGCCTCGCGGCCCGGCGGGCGACGGAGCAGCAGCGACACCGCACGGTAGGCCTCGGCCTGCTTGGTGAGGTCGTCGAAGATGATCAGCACGTGCTTGCCGTCGTACATCCAGTGCTGGCCGATCGCCGAGCCGGTGTACGGCGCGAGGTACTTGAACCCCGCGCTGTCGGAGGCGGGCGAGGCGACGATGGTGGTGTACTCCATCGCGCCGGCCTCCTCCAGCGCACCGCGGACGGCGGCGATGGTGGAGCCCTTCTGGCCGATGGCGACGTAGATGCACCGCACCTGCTTGCTGGGGTCCCCCGACTCCCAGTTCGCCTTCTGGTTGATGATCGTGTCGAGCAGGATGGTCGACTTGCCGGTCTGGCGGTCGCCGATGATCAGCTGGCGCTGGCCGCGGCCGATCGGGGTCATCGAGTCGATCGCCTTGATGCCGGTGGCGAGCGGCTCGTGGACCGACTTGCGCTCCACGACGGTCGCGGCCTGGACCTCGAGCGGACGGCGGGCGTCGGACTGCACCTCGCCGAGCCCGTCGATCGGGGTGCCGAGCGGGTCGACGACGCGGCCGAGGTAGCCGTCACCGACGGGGACCGAGAGGATCTCGCCGGTGCGGCGCACCGTCTGACCCTCCTCGATGCCCTCGAAGTCGCCGAGGATGACCACACCGATCTCACGCGTGTCCAGGTTCAGCGCCAGGCCGAGCGTGCCGTCCTCGAACTCGAGGAGCTCGTTGGCCATCGCCGAGGGCAGCCCGCTGACGCGTGCGATGCCGTCCCCGGCCTCGGCGACCGTGCCGACCTCTTCGCGGCTGGCGGTCTCGGGCTGGTAGTCGGCCACGAAGCGCTGCAGCGCGTCCCGGATCTCGTCCGGACGGATCGATAGCTCCGTCATCTTCTTCCCTGCTCTCTTC
This sequence comes from uncultured Actinomycetota bacterium, assembly GCA_963754155.1. Classification (GTDB taxonomy): domain Bacteria; phylum Actinomycetota; class Actinomycetes; order Propionibacteriales; family Nocardioidaceae; genus Marmoricola_A. Next base: position 384,495 of record CAVWEU010000003.1, read on the forward strand.
GTCAGTGTGGAAACTCTAGGTGGGGTGCTGAGCGGTCAGCCGGCGAGCCGGCGGCGTGCTTCGTCGAGGCGGCTGGCGACCGTGCCGTCGATGACGTCGCCACCGACCTCGATGCGGACACCACCGATCACACTCGGGTCGACGAGCACGTTCAAGTGAACCTCGCGGCCGTACTGGCGGCTGAGCGCCTCCCGAAGACGACCGGTCTCCGCCTCGCCGAGCGGCTGGGCGACCTGGACGAGGGCCACGAGCCGGTCCCTCTGTGCCGCGGCCACCTTCTGGTACTCCTCGACCGCGACGGCCACCGTGCGGTGGCTGCCGCTGGTGGCCTGCTGGGCGAGCCGCATGGTCCCGGACGTGACACGTCCGGAGAGCAGCGTCTCGAGCAGCCCGCGCTTGTCCTCCGCCGAACGTGCCGGGTCGGACAGGGCGTCCCTCAGGTCCGGGTTCTCGATGACCAGCCGGCCGAAGGCGAACAGCTCGTCCTCCAGCGCGTCGGCGTGGCCCTCCTGCTCGGCGGCGCGCACGACGGCGACCACCCCCACCCGCTCGAGGGCGAACCCGAGGTCACGAGTGCTGGCCCACCGCTGCCTGGCACCCAGCGCGACGAGCTCGACCGACGCGTCGACGAGCTTGCCGCCGAACAGCTGGTGGACGAGCCCTGCCTTCGCCTGCGCGTCGGTGGAGACGTCGGTGAGGATCCGGCGCAGCCGAGGCTCCCTCTCCAGCAGCTGCGCCACCCCGAACAGGTCGTCGGCGATCCGGTTGCCGTCGGCACCGCCGGCGACGGCGGTCCCCAGCTGCTCGTAGAGGAGCTCCTGGGAGTCTGCGGAGGCGCCCCGGAACGAGTAGGCCATCAGCCTCTCCCGCTGCCGTTCGGGGACGACTCGAGCTCGCTGAGGAACCGCTCGACCACACGGCTCTGACGAGCGTCGTCGTCGAGCGACTCACCGACGATGCGGCCGGCGAGACCGGTGGCGAGCGCCCCGACCTCGGCGCGCAGCGAGGCGACCGCCTGCTGCCGCTCCGCGTCGATCTGCGTCTTGCCGTGCTCGACGATCCGGGCAGCCTCGGTCTGCGCCTGCTCGCGCATCTCCGCGATGATGGCGGCCCCTTGCTCGCGGGCCTCCTCGCGGATCCGTGCCGCCTCGTGCCGGGCCTCGCCCAGCTGGCGGTCCAGCTCGGCGAGCTTGGCGTCGGCCTCGGCCTGCTTCGTCTCGGCGGCCTGGAGGCCACCCTCGATGGCAGAGGTCCGCTCGGCGTACGTCTTCTCGAAGTTCGGGACGACGTACTTGGCGAAGGCGTAGACGAGGAGCCCGAACACCACGAGCGCGAGGATGACCTCGATCCACTCGGGCATGAGCGGGTTGTGCTCTTCCCCCTCGGCGGCGAGGCGGACGATCGACTGGAACATCAGCGGTCCTTCGTCAGTCGGGAGGATCAGAGCACGAACGCGAGCGCGATACCGATGATGGCGAGCGCCTCAGCGAGCGCGAAGCCCAGGATGGCGATCGTCTGCAGGCGGCCCTGGGCCTCCGGCTGACGGGCGACACCGTTGATGTAGGCGGCGAAGATCAGACCGATGCCGACGCCCGGGCCGATGGCAGCCAGGCCGTAGCCGATCATGTTGAGGGAGCCTTCCACGGCTTCTTCCTTTCGTTGATGTTCGGTTGAACAGCTGGAGGGATCAGTGCTCGTCTGCGAGAGCACCGGAGATGTACATGGCGTTGAGCAGGGCGAAGACGTAGGCCTGCAGGAACTGCACCAGCAGCTCGAGGAAGCCGATCGCGATCGCGAGCAGCCACGAGATGGGTCCGGCGATCGCGCCGATGATCCCCTCGTTCTGCAGCAGGTAGAGGCCACCGGTGGAGAAGAGCACCAGGAGGATGTGGCCGGCGAACATGTTGGCGAAGAGACGCAGGGCCAGCGTGATCGGGCGGACGACCAGGTTGGAGAAGAACTCCAGCGGGACCAGCAGCGGGTAGAGCACCGGGCTGACCCCGTGCGGCACGGTCTGCAGCTTCAGGTAGCGGACGAAGCCGTGCTTGCGGATGCCGACGGCGTTGTAGACGACCCACGAGAGCCCGGCCAGGGCGTAGGCCATGCCGGCCCGCGAGAACGTGGGGAACTCGATGAAGGGGATCGTCGCGAACAGGTTGTTGACCAGCACGAAGAAGAACAGCGCCGCGAGGTACGGCATGAACCGCTGGAAGTCCTGGCTGCCGATGATGTCGCGGCCCAGGTTGTTGCGGACGAACCCGTAGGAGACCTCGCCGGCGTACTGCAGCTTGCTCGGGACCATCGCCCGCTGCCGGGCGGCGGAGTAGAAGAAGCCGAACACGAGCAAGGCGGCGAGGACGAGCAGCAGCATCGGCTTGGTGACGCCGATGGTGCCGACCTCGAAAACCGGCGGCAGGTCGAAGATGCCCGGGCCTGGGGCTGTGAACCCCCCGCCCTCGGCGAGCACGACCGGGCTGGCTGCCCTGATGGCCTCCGCTGCGATGGTCACCAGATCTCCTCTGTCAGTCCTGCTCGAAGTTCTCGTCGGTGGTGGTGCGGGTGTTGTCCTGCGTCGTTCCCGGCACCAGCTTGTTGAACCGTGCCCAGGTCATGTAGAGGCCGAACCCGGCTCCCAGCAGGATCCCGATCGCGACCAGGTAGCTCGTGCCGAGCCACCCATCTGCCAGCCAGCCTAAGACCCCGTAGACCGCAACTCCCGACACGATGTATCCGAAGGCGTGCCACGGATCGCCTTTCGACGAGTCGTCGCCCCGGGAAGCGGACGCTGGATCTCGCTGACTCATTGCGCACCGGACAATAGCAGCAGCGCCGGATCCTCCTCACTGCCGCACCTCCTCGGTGAGCGCCTGGAGCACGAGCGCCGCCATCCATGCGAGGGTGCCGGCGATGACCACTCCGGCCAGCCACCGCACGTCGAGGCTGGTGGCGGTGGCGCCGGACCTGCTGAGCCCCACCAGCAGCACCCCGAGGAGCGCCACCTGGAGGGTGTAGGTCAGCAGCGCGACGAAGAGCGCCACCCGGGGGGCGTACGCCGCCGCCAGGCTCGTGCTGAGCGTGCCGAAGAGGAAGAACCCCGCGACGACCGCCGCCCCGACCAGCGCGCCGTTGACCTGCGCGCGACCACCCCACAGGAGCGCCGCACCGCTGGCGACAGCAGCGACGAGCGCGGTCGCGAGCAGCGCCGGCACCAGCCCGACCACCCTCATCGAGGGCCGCGGCAGCGGCTCCCTGGGAGGCGGTTCGGTCGTCATGGCGGCGGCCGTTTCTGCTCGACGTCGGGTGCGTGTCCCCTCCGCGGAGGAGGCTTGTGAAAATTAGCACAAAGTCTTGGCCCCGCGACAATCGACGCTCAGGGGGTGGGGTGGTGGTCCTCGTGGTGGGTCCACGCCGGCCGCTCGACGCGCGGGACGACGAAGGTCAGGAGCACCGTGACCGCCAACCAGGCCGCCAGCCCGATGATCACCAGGCGGGACTGGTAGAGGCTGACCGCCACGCCACCCAGCGCGATGAGCGCCGCCCAGAGCCACATCACCAGGACGGCGCGCCGGTGGCTGTGGCCGTACTCCAGGAGCCGGTGGTGCAGGTGGTTCTTGTCCGGGGCGAACGGCGACTGTCCGCGCAGGGTCCGCCGCACGACGGCGAGGACGAGGTCGGCGAACGGGACGATCAGGATGGAGATCGGCAGCAGGATCGGCAGCAGCACCGGCAGCAGGCTCGCCTGTCCGCCGTCGCCGCTCGCCGCGAAGTCCACCGCGGGGAAGTTGCCGGTCAGCGTGAGCGCCGACCCCGCCAGCACCACCCCGATGAGCATCGAACCGCTGTCGCCCATGAACATCGCGGCCGGATGGAAGTTGTGCGAGACGAAACCGGCGCACGAACCGGCCAGAGCCGCGCAGAGCAGCGCCGCCGTGATCGCCAGGGACTCCCCGTTGACGGCGGCGAGCCGGTAGGAGAACAGGAAGAAGCCCACCGCCCCCAGCCCGATGACGCCGGCCGCGAGCCCGTCCAGCCCGTCGACGAAGTTGACCGCGTTGACCGTGGCGACGACGAGGAACACCGTCGCCAGGGCGGCCTGGGCGCTGTCGAGGGTGAGCAGCCCGTCACCGGGGAGCCAGATGTAGTAGAACTGCACGCCGTTGAGGACGAGGAAGCCGCCGGCCAGCACCTGGCCGGCCAGCTTGGTCAGCGCATCCAGCTCGAGCAGGTCGTCGAGGACCCCCAGGGCGCACATCATCCCGCCGGCGACCAGCACGACCCCGGCGTCGCGGAAGACCTCCTCACCAGCCGTGGAGAGGAACGGCAGGTGCCGGGCGACGAAGTACGCCGCCACCAGCCCGCCGTACATCGCGAGGCCGCCGAAGTAGGGGATGGGGACGTCGTGCACGTCCCGGTCGCGGACCCGGGCCACGGCGCCGTACCGGAGGGCGGTCTCCCGGGCGAGCACCGCGAGCAGGTAGGTCACCGCGACCGCGACCAGGAAGACCGTGAGGTACTCGCGCACCGGCTGCTCAGCCCTCGTCGACGATCTCGGCCCCGAGCGGCCCGAGGACGTCGTTGAGCCGCTCCAGGGGCAGCGCACCGAGCCGTAGCACCCGACCCTGCTCCCCGGTGCAGTCGATGATGGTGGACGGCACCGGGCCGGGAGCCGGGCCGCCGTCGAGATAGACCCGCACCGAGTCGCCGAGCATCTCCTCGGCCTCGTCTACCGTCAGCGCCGCCGGCAGGCCGCTGCGGTTGGCGCTGCTGACGGCGAGCGGACCGGTGCGTGCGAGAAGCTCGAGGGCGACCGGGTGGTCGGGCATCCGGACCGCCACCGTCCCCCGCGTCTCCCCCAGGTCCCACTGCAGGCTCGGCTGCTGACGGAGGACGAGCGTCAGGGGGCCCGGCCAAAGCTCGTCGACCAGGGCCCGGGCCCACGTCGGGACGCCGACCGCAAGCGCCTCGAGGGTGGTCTTGGCCGAGACGAGCACCGGCGGCGGCATCTGCCGGCCACGGCCCTTCGCGTCGAGGAGCCGCTGCACCGACTCGGGGCTGAACGCGTCGGCGCCGACGCCGTAGACGGTGTCGGTCGGCAGCACCACGAGCCGGCCGCGCTGGAGCATGCGGCTCGCCTCCGTCACGCCCTCCTCGCGCTCGGCCTCGTCCGCCATGTCGTACCGGGTCCCCATGGGGCTCATCGTGCCAGTCGCGCCGTCACGAACCGCGGCCGACCTGCCAGGTCCCGGTGGTCGCGCACGTCTGCCCACCTGCCTGCCGTGGCCAGCACCGCCGGCGCGGACTCGCCCTGCACGTCCGCGTGCTCGACGCCGACCACCCCCCCGGGCGACAGCAGCCGCCGCGCGACACGCTCGACGACCCGCACGGCGTCCAGACCGTCCTCGCCGCTCCACAGCGCCAGCGCCGGGTCGTGGTCGCGCGCCTCGGCGACGACCGACTCGAAGGCGTCCATCGGGATGTACGGCGGGTTGCTCACCACGACGTCGACCGCCCCGTCGAGGTCGGGAAAGGCGTCAGCCATGTCGCCGAGCCGCAGGTCCACCCCGGAGCCGGCCAGGTTGCGGGCCGCCCACCCGCACGCCGGCTCGTCGAGCTCGACGGCGTGCACGCGTGCGGCGGGAACCTCCGTGGCGACCGAGAGCGCGATCGCGCCGGTGCCGGTGCACAGGTCGACGACGACCGGGCTCCGGCCGCTCCCGGCGAGAGCCCGTGCCCGGTCGACCGCCCATCCCGCGAGCAGCTCGGTCTCGGGGCGAGGCACGAAGACCCCGGGCCCGACGGCCAGATCGAGGTAGCGGAAGCCGGCGACGCCGGTGAGGTGCTGCAGCGGCTCCCGGGCCTCGCGCCGGACCAGCAGCTCCTCGAACCTCGCGACGGCCGTCGCGGAGACGTCCACCAGGGCGACCGCGGCCCGCGTCGTGCCGAGCACGTGGGCGAGCAGCTCGGCAGCGTCGTGCTCGGGCGAGGGGACGCCGGCGGCGGCGAGCCGACGGGCGGCTGCGCGCAGGAGCGGGCCGGCCCGGGTTGCCTCACTCACTGCTCGAGTGCCTCGAGCCGGGCTGCGAGGTCGGCGGCGACGCAGGAGTCGATGACCGGGCCGAGGGCGCCGTCGAGCACCTGGTCGAGGTTGTAGGTCTTGTAGCCCGTGCGGTGGTCGGAGATCCGGTTCTCCGGGTAGTTGTAGGTCCGGATCCGCTCCGAGCGGTCCACCGTGCGGACCTGCGAGCGGCGCGCGTCGGATGCCTCGGCGTGAGCCGCGTCCTCGGCGATCTGAAGGAGCCGTGACCGGAGGATCCGCAGCGCCTGCTCCCGGTTCTGCAGCTGGGACTTCTCGTTCTGGCACGTGACGACGAGCCCGCTGGGCACGTGGGTGATCCGCACCGCGGAGTCGGTGGTGTTGACGCTCTGGCCACCCGGCCCGGAGGAGCGGAACACGTCGATCCGCAGCTCCTTCTCGTCGATGCTGACGTCGACCGGCTCGGCCTCCGGCATCACGAGGACCCCGGCCGCGGACGTGTGCACCCGCCCCTGCGACTCGGTCACCGGCACCCGCTGCACGCGGTGCACCCCGCCCTCGAACCGGAGCAGGGCGTACGGCGCCTCGCCCGGCTCCGGCGTCCCCTTCGCCTTCACCGCGACCGTGACCGACTTGTAGCCGCCGAGGTCGGACTCCGTGGCGTCGAGCTGCTCGGTGCGCCAACCGCGCTGCTCGGCGAAGCGGGTGTACATCCGGAGCAGGTCGCCGGCGAAGAGCGCCGACTCCTCGCCGCCCTCTCCGGACTTGATCTCGACGAGGGCGTCCTTGGCGTCGGTGGCGTCGCGTGGCACCAGCAGCCGCCTGAGCCGCTCCTCCGCGGCGTCGTGTCGCACCGCGAGCTCGACGGCCTCCTCCGCGAAGGCGGCGTCCTCGGCGCCGAGCTCCCGCGCCGCCTCCAGGTCCTCGCCGAGCTGCTGCCAGTCACGGTAGGCGCGGAGCACCGAGGTGAGCTCGGCGTACCTCTGGTTCAGCCGCTTCGCCAGCGCCTGGTCGGCATGCAGTCCCGGCTCGGCCAGCCGCTGCTCGAGCTCCGCGTGCTCGACGACGAGCCCCTCGACCGCCTCGAACATCCCGGCCCTCCTGCCGCTCGACCTGCTCCGCCGTACACATGCAGGACGCCGGTCCGCCAGGGGCGGGACCGGCGTCCTGGCGGCGGGCTACTTGCCCTTGGCCTTGGCGTAGCGAGCCTCGAAGCGGGCCACGCGGCCACCGGTGTCGAGGATCTTCTGCTTGCCCGTGTAGAACGGGTGGCAGGCGGAGCACACGTCGGCGTGGAGCGAGCCGCTCTTCGAAGTGCTCCGCGTGGTGAACGTGTTGCCGCAGGTGCAGGTCACCGCGGTGTCCACGTAGTTCGGGTGGATGTCCTTCTTCATGATGTCCTCTCGTGTCGGCCGCCGGGTCGTCCCGCTCGGATGCGAGGGACGTGAACCGGAGCCAAGGATCCAGTCTGCCAAACAACACCGCGCCGAGGCGAATTAGTCCCGGCTCGTGGTGATCGCGATCGGTACGTCGGGAGCGGTCCTGCTGGCCGGGAACCGGACCGTGACCGTCGTGCCCTGCCCCTCGATCGACTCCACCGACAGGGTGCCCTCGTGCCGGTCGGTGATGGTCTGCACGATCCGGAGCCCCAGGCCGGTGCCGGCGATCTCCGCCTTCATGGCGTTCGACGCCCGGAAGAACCGCGACCCCAGCCCGGGCAGGTCGCCCACGGGGATGCCGATCCCCTCGTCGACCACCTCGAGCACCGCCTCGGCGCCGAGCTGGACCACGCGCAGCTCCACGGTCCCGCCCGCGTTGCTGAACTTCACCGCGTTGGAGGCGAGGTTGCGCACCGCGCGGACGAGCTGGCTGCGGTCACCGAGCACCACCACCGGGGCCGCCGACTGCATCGTGCGCACCGCGACGTCGCGACCGGCCGCCATCAGCCGGAGGTCGGCGGCGACCTCGGCGGCGATCGTCCGGAGGTCCACCGGCTCCACCTCGAGCTGCGTCTCCTCTGCCCGGGCGAGCACCAGCAGGTTCGTGGTCAGCTCGTTGAGCCGGTCGAGGTTGCGCCTGATCACCGCCATCATCGCCACCTGCTCCTCGTCGAGATCGTCCTGGAGCTGGTCGTGGAGCAGCTCCAGGTAGCCGGTGACGCTGGTGAGCGGTGTCCGCAGCTCGTGCGACACGGTGGACACGAGGTCGGTACGGAACCGCTCGATCGACTGCAGGAACGACGAGACGTCGGCCTCGACCTCGCTCGCGCGCTGGTTCTCCTCGGTGAGCAGGTTGAGCCCCGAGGCGATCTGCCGGATCTCGAGCGGGCCGGTGACCTCGGCCCGCGCGTCGGCGTCACCGTTGCGGAGCCTCTCGAGAACGGCCGCGATGTCGCGGAGCGTGTCGATGATCGACCGGCCGAGCCGGCCGATGGCGGCTGCGATCGCGCCCACGGCCAGGAGCGGGACGAGCACCACCACGGCAAGAGCCGCGAGCGTCACCCGCCGGGAGTCGCCCTCGATGTCGTCGACGACGCGGTCGATCTGCGCGTCGACCTCCTGGTTCGCTGCGCGGAACCGGTCGAAGAGCCGGTTGCCGCGCAGGAAAAGGCCGTTGCCGGGACCGGCTTCACCGCGCTCGACGCGCTCCTGGGCGTAGCCGTCGAGCCAGGTGGTGATCGTCCGGTCCTGCCGCTCGACCGCCCGCTCGAGCCTTCGGTCCCCTGCGGCGAGCGCTCTCAGCTCCGCCTGGTCCTCGGGCAGCCAGTACATCGCGTAGAGGTACATCTCGAGCGCCGACCGCCTGCCGGTGATGCCGTAGCCACGCAGGCTCGTCTCGGCGTCAGACATGTCCTGGCGGATCGCCGCGTTCACGCCTTTGAGCGTCTGCGCCTGCTCCGACTGCTCCTGCTGCACGGAGTTCGCCCAGATCACGGAGAGGGCGCTGATGAGGGCGGTGAGGATCAGCGAGGCGATGACGACGACAACCGCAAGGCGGTACTGCCGGCGCAGCGAGCCGCCCGCCAGCCGTTCGAACCAGCCGGGTCCGCGGTGGCTCACCCGCTCCGGGCCCCGGTCACAGTCCGCGCCCGTCGAGCAGCGACTCCACCCGGGCAGCGAGCTCCTTGGGACTGAACGGCTTCGTGACGTAGGCATCGGCGCCGACCGCGAGCCCTGCGTCCACGTCGGTGTTCTGGGCGCGCGCCGTGAGCAGGACGACGGGGACATCGGCGAGCCCCGGCTCGGCCTTGATCGCCCGACATGCCTCGAGACCGCTCATCACCGGCATCATGAGGTCCAGCACGACGAGGTCGGGTCGTTCGTCCCGGCAGGCGGCGAGGGCCGCCGCGCCGTCCCCGACGTCGACGACGTCGTGGCCCGAGTGCCTCAGCTTGAGCGCGACCAGCATGCGGACGTCGACGTCGTCGTCGGCCACCACGATCTTCGCCATCTCCACTGCACTCCGTCAGTCGGCAGCGCCCGCACGGGCACCGGACAGTCGTCCCGGCGTCGAGCATAGAGCGCCGGGCTCGCCGCCGCCGGATGAACCCCGAATCGTTCAGCGGGCGCTCGGCGCGCCGTCGCCGCTCAGTTCCCGCCGTTCGCGCTCGGTGTCGTCTTCTGCACCTGCATGAGGAACTCGATGTTGCTGTGCGACTTCTTGAGCCGCTCGAGCAGCAGCTCCAGTGCCTGCTGCCCGTCGAGCCCGGACAGCACGCGCCGGAGCTTCCAGACGATGGCGAGCTCCTCCTTGCTCATCAGGAGCTCCTCGCGACGGGTGCCGGACTGCACGGCGTCGATGGCCGGGAAGAGCCGCTTGTCAGCGAAGTCGCGACGGAGGCGGATCTCCATGTTGCCGGTGCCCTTGAACTCCTCGAAGATCACCTCGTCCATCTTCGACCCGCTCTCGATGAGCGCGGTCGCGAGGATCGTCAGCGAGCCGCCGTCCTCGATGTTGCGCGCTGCGCCGAAGAACCGCTTCGGCGGGTAGAGCGCCGCGGAGTCGACGCCGCCGGAGAGGATCCGGCCGCTGGCCGGAGCGGCAAGGTTGTACGCGCGACCGAGCCGGGTGATCCCGTCGAGCAAGACCACGACGTCGTGGCCGAGCTCCACCAGCCGCTTGGCCCGCTCGATGGCGAGCTCGGCGACCATCGTGTGGTCGCCCGCGGGGCGGTCGAAGGTCGAGGAGATGACCTCACCCTTCACCGAGCGCTGGAAGTCGGTGACCTCCTCCGGCCGCTCGTCGACGAGCACGACCATCAGGTGGCACTCCGGGTTGTTGCTGGTGATCGAGTTCGCGATCGACTGCATGATCATCGTCTTGCCGGCCTTGGCCGGAGAGACGATCAGCCCCCGCTGGCCCTTGCCGATCGGGGCGGCGATGTCGATCACCCGACCGATGAGGTTCTGCGAGTCGGTCTCCATCCGCAGCCGCTCCGACGGGTACAGCGGCGTCAGCTTGTTGAAGTCGACCCGGCGCTTCGCCGCCTCGACGTCACCGCCGTTGACGGTCTCGAGCCGGACAAGCGGGTTGAACTTCTGCTTGCTGTCGCCCTCCCGCGGCTGGCGGACCTCGCCGGTGACCGCGTCGCCCTTGCGCAGCCCGTGCTTGCGCACCATCGACAGCGAGACGTAGACGTCGTCCGGTCCGGGCAGGTAGCCACTGGTCCGCACGAACGCGTAGTTGTCGAGGATGTCGACGATGCCGGCGACCGGCACGAGCACGTCGTCCTCGGTCACCTCGAGGTCGACCTCCTGGGGCTGGCGACCGCGATCGCGGTAGCCGCCCTGGCCGCCCTGGCCACCCTGGCCACCCTGGCCGCCCTGGCCGCCCTGGTGGGGCGGGTTCCCTGGCGGTCCCGGTCCCGTTCCCGGTCGCGGTCCCGGTCACGACCGCGTCGTCGGCGGCGACGGTTTCCCCCGGCCTCCTCGTCGTCACGGGACGGCTGGTTGCGCCCGCCCTGCTGGGGCGGCTGCTGGCCACCCTGGTTCTGGCCGTCCTGGTTGCGGTCCTGGTTGCGGTCCGGGCCGCGGTCCTGGTTGCGGTCCGGGCCGCGGTCCTGGTTGCGATCCGGGCCGCCTTGGTTGCCGGAACGGTCCCGGCCCCGGTCCTGGCCGCCCTGGTTGCCGGAACGGTCCCGGCCGTCGTCCTGGCCACGCTGCTCACCGTCGTCGTCGCGCGGCCCCTCGGCGTCGCGGCGGCGCTCCCGGCGCGACTCCTGGCCCCGGTCGCCGGGTTCGCCGGCGGCACGCCCCTCATCGCGGTCGTCGTTCCGCTGCTTGCGCTCCTCGCGCTCCTCGCGCTGCCCGGGCTGCGCTGACTGCTCGGGCTGCGCCGCGGGCTGCTGCTGGGTGGGGGCAGCGGAAGCCGGAGCCACGTCCTGCGGCTCCGAGCGCTTCGGAGCGGCCTGGGCGGGTGCGGAGTCCGACGACCCGGACTGCGCCGCTCGGATCGCGTCGAGCAGCTGCGCCTTCTTCATGGCGCTGACGCCCTTGATGCCCAGCCCGCCCGCGATCTGCCTGAGCTCCGGCAGCAGCTTGCTGCTCAGCCCGCCGCCCCCGCGTGCGGGACGCGTCGACGTGCCGCCGGACGCGGCGTCTGGGGTTCCGAGAGTTTCCGACACGTGAGGTCCTTCCCACGTCCAGGCCCGCGCGGCATGGCCGCCGGCCTTGATCAAAGTGGAGCTCCGCGAGCTCCGGACGGCAGGAGTCACCTCGACGGCGACGCCCAGCGGCAGGAACCTTGGAGTGAGAAGCGCTTGCCGGTGACTGGGGTGCCAACGTCGGTGAGGACTGCATCAGTCGCGTCGCGAGCGCGTCCTCAATGTAGCACCTCCGGACGGGCGCGTGGCGACGGACACGTCATCGGGCCGGGTCGCTCAGGCCAGGACCCGCACGCCGTCACGGTCGAGCTCGAGCTCGCTGCCGGACCAACCCGCGGGCGTCCGGGCGACGACGTCGGCCACCTGGCTCGGAGCGACGATGGCCAGCACCGTCGGCCCCGCGCCCGAGAGGACCGCCGCGATCCCGTCGTCCCGCAGCGCGCCGACCAGCTGCGCAGACGCCGGCATCACCGCAGCCCGGTAGCCCTGGTGCAGCCGGTCCTCCGTCGCGTCGAGCAACCGCTCCGGCTCGCCGGTGAGCGCAGCCACGAGCAGCGCCGCCCGCCCGGCGTTGAACGAGGCGTCCGCATGCGGGACCGCCGGTGGCAGCAGCCCCCGGGCGACCTTGGTGTGCAGCGGCTCGGGTGGGACGAGCGCCACGAAGGAGACCGGCGACGTGACGTCGAGGCGGACGGCGGAGAATCCGTCGCCGCCCGCGTAGGCGATGGTGAAGCCGCCCAGCACAGCCGGAGCCACGTTGTCCGGGTGCCCCTCCAGCTCCGCCGCGAGCCTGAAGAGCGCCTCATCGTCGAGGCGCCGGTCGCCGTCGACGACGAGCGCCCGGGCGACGGCAAGTCCCGCGACGATCGCCGCCGAGGACGAGCCGAGCCCGCGACCGTGCGGGATCGAGTTCGTGCAGTGCAGCCGGACCCCGGGGGGCTGTGCGCCGAGCACGTCGAAGCAGCGGGCCATCGCCCGGTGGACGAGGTGGCTCGCGTCCCGCGGGAGCTCGTCGGCGCCCTCGCCCTCGGCGGTGATGACGAGCTCCGCTCCCGACACCTCCGCCGCGACGACGTCGTGGAGCCCGAGGGCCAGCCCGAGGGCGTCGTACCCCGGGCCGAGGTTGGCGCTGCTGGCAGGGACACGGACCCGGACCGGCCCCTCGACGAACTCCACCGTCGTCGGCCCGGTCAGCGCAACCCGGCGGCCTCGGCCGCCGCGGAGACGTCGGCCTCGACGACGGTGTCGACGAGGTCGGTGAACGTGGAGAGTGCGGTGTCGATGTCCTTGAGCCCGTGCCCGGTCACCGTCACGACCATGGTGCGGCCGGCGAAGTCGGTGCCGGCAGCGACGTCCTTGAGCAGCCCCGCGATGCTGGCGGCGGAGCCGGGCTCGACGAAGATCCCCTCGTGAGCTGCCAGCTCGCGCTGGGCATGAAGGATCTCATCGTCGGTGACCGACCCGAACCTGCCGCCGGAGCTCTCGGCCGCACCGACGGCCAGGTGCCACGACGCCGGGTTCCCGATCCGGATCGCCGACGCCACGGTCTCGGGGTCGAGCACCGGCGCCCCGTGGACGAGCGGTGCGGCACCGGCGGCCTGCCAGCCGAGCATCCGGGGCCGCCGGGAGGCGAGCCCCGCCTCGGCGTACTCGAGGTAGCCCTTCCAGTAGGCGGAGATGTTGCCGGCGTTGCCCACCGGGAGGACGTGCACGTCCGGGGCGTCGCCGAGGAAGTCGACGATCTCGAACGAGGCGGTCTTCTGCCCCTCCAGACGGAACGGGTTGACCGAGTTCACGAGCGCCACCGGGTAGTGGTCCGCGAGCTCGCGGGAGATCCTGAGACAGTCGTCGAAGTTGCCCCGGACCATGATCACCTGCGCGCCGTGCACGATCGCCTGAGCCAGCTTGCCGGCGGCGATCTTGCCCTGGGGGACGAGCACGAGCGGCTTCACCTTGGCACGGGCTGCGTACGCCGCCATCGACGCGCTCGTGTTGCCGGTGGAGGCGCAGACCACCGCCTCGGCGCCTTCCCCGACGGCGACGGAGAGGGCGACGGTCATGCCCCGGTCCTTGAACGAGCCGGTCGGGTTGTTCCCCTCGACCTTGACCCACACGTCGGCCCCGGTGAGCCCGGAGAGCCACGGGCTGTCGACCAGGGGCGTGCCGCCCTCCCTGAGGGTGTGGGTCGGCGTGCCGTCCGGGAGTGGGAGCCACTCGCGGTACTCCTCGATGACCCCTCGCCACTGGTGCGTCGTGGCAGACCCGACGGTCACTCCGCGTCACCTTCCACCCGCATCACCGAGGTGACGTCCCGGACCTCGGGCATCTGCTTGAGCGCCTCCACGGTCGTGGAGAGGGCGTGGTCGGTGGCCCGGTGCGAGACGACGACCAGCTGGGCGTCGTCTCCGCGCCCCTCCTGTCGCACCGTCTGGATCGAGACGCCCTGCTCGGCGAACGCCTGTGCGACGGCGGCCAGCACGCCCGCCCGGTCGTCCACGTCGATCGCGACGTGGTAGCGGGTCTCGGTCTGGCCCATCGGCAGCACGGCGAGGTCGGCATAGGTCGACTCCCCCACACCGCGCACCTCCATGAGCCGGTTGCGGGCCACCGTCACGAGGTCGCCGAGGACCGCCGAGGCGGTCGGTGAGCCTCCTGCGCCGGGGCCGTAGAACATCAGCTGGCCGGCTGCCTCGCTCTCCACGAAGACGGCGTTGTAGGCCTCTCGGACACTGGCCAGGGGGTGCGAGCGCGGGATCATCGCCGGGTGCACCCGCGCCGCGACCGCCGGACCGTCGGGCCCCTCGACGAGCTCGCAGATCGCCAGCAGCTTGACGACGCTGTCCATCTCGCGCGCCGAGGCCACGTCGGCTGCGCTGACGTCGGAGATCCCCTCGCGGTGGACGTCGGCGGCGACGACCCGCGTGTGGAACGCGAGCCCGGCGAGGATCGCCGCCTTGGCCGCAGCGTCGAACCCCTCCACGTCGGCGGTCGGGTCGGCCTCGGCATAGCCCAGCGCCTGGGCCTCCTCCAGCGCCTCGGAGAAGCCGGCTCCGGAGGAGTCCATCCGGTCGAGGATGAAGTTGGTCGTCCCGTTGACGATGCCGAGCACCCGGCGCACCCGGTCGCCGGCGAGCGACTCGCGCAGCGGCCGCAGGATCGGGATCGCGCCGGCGACGGCGGCCTCGAAGTAGAGGTCACGGCTCGCCTTCTCGGCAGCCGCGAACAGGGTCGCGCCGTCCTCGGCGAGCAGCGCCTTGTTGGCGGTCACGACGCTCGCACCGTGCTCCAGCGCGGAGAGGATGAGGCCGCGCGCAGGCTCGATGCCGCCGATCACCTCGACGACCACGTCCACGCCCGAGGCGACCAGCGCCTCCGCGTCGGTCGTCACCAGCCGGTCGGGGAGCTCCACCTCCCGCTTGGCGTCGGCCCGCCGTACCGCGACCCCGACCAGCTCGACGGGTGCCCCGATCCGTGCCGCGAGGTCGTCGGCCTGCTCGTGGAACAGCCGGAAGACCTGGCTGCCGACCGAGCCGCATCCCAGCAGGGCGACCTTCAGGGCCTCCCCTTGCGATCCCCTCACGTTGTCCTCTCCGTCGCCTCGTCAGGTCGTCTCACGCCCGGCCTCCCCCGGGCCGCCGACGGTGCCATCCTCCCGCATGCCGGGCCACCGTGTCTCACGGGCCGACATCGGTGCCGAGCAGGTCCTCCTCGGTCTCCCGCCTCACCACGACCCTCGTCCGGCCGTCCCGCACCGCGACCACGGGCGGTCGTGGGACGTGGTTGTAGTTGCTGGCCATCGAGCGGCAGTAGGCCCCGGTGCCGGGCACCGCGACCAGGTCGCCGGGGGCGACGTCTCCGGGGAGGAACACGTCCTTGACGACGATGTCGCCGGCTTCGCAGTGCTTGCCGACGACCCGGGCGAGCACCGGCTGGGTGTCGGAGCGGCGCGAGGCGAGGGTGGCCGAGTAGTCGGCGTCGTACAGCGCCGTGCGGATGTTGTCGCTCATGCCGCCGTCGACGGAGACGTAGAGGCGGGCCGCGCCGGCGTCGAGCTCCACCACCTTGACGGTGCCGACCTCGTAGAGCGTGCAGACCGAGGGCCCGA
Organism: uncultured Actinomycetota bacterium; assembly: GCA_963754155.1. Lineage (GTDB taxonomy): Bacteria > Actinomycetota > Actinomycetes > Propionibacteriales > Nocardioidaceae > Marmoricola_A. The sequence goes on from CAVWEU010000003.1 coordinate 400,236, forward strand.
CGATCGCCCGGCCCGGCTCGATGGAGAGCCGCGGCAGCGGTACACCGAGGGCACCGCACTCCTGCTCCACGATCGCGGTCAGCTCGGCGGCCAGCCGAGCGGGGTCCGACGGGTCGTCCTGCACGGTGTAGGCGATGCCGAACCCGCCGCCGAGGTCGAGCTCCGGCATGGTGACCCCGAGCTCGCGGGACACCCGGGCGTGCAGCGCCAGCACCCGGCGCGCGGCCACCTCGAACCCGGAGGTGTCGAAGATCTGGGAACCGATGTGGCTGTGCAGGCCGAGCAGACGGAACCCGGGCGCCGACGAGACCCGGCGCACCGCCTCGAAGGCGTCGCCGGCGTTGATGGAGAAGCCGAACTTCTGGTCCTCGTGGGCGGTGGCGATGTACTCGTGCGTGTGCGCCTCGACGCCCGCGGTCACCCGCACCATGACCGGCACCGTGCGACCGGTCTGGTCGGCGAGCGCTGCCAGCCGGTCGATCTCGTCGAAGGAGTCGACGACGATGCGGCCGACCCCCACCTCGAGCGCCCGGCGCAGCTCGGCGACCGACTTGTTGTTCCCGTGGAACCCGATGCGTGCCGGGTCGGTCCCCGCACGTAGGGCGACCGCCAGCTCGCCGCCGGTGCAGACGTCGAGGCTGAGCCCCTCCTCGGCCACCCAGCGCGCCACCGCGGTGCAGAGGAACGCTTTGCCCGCGTAGAACACCTCGTAGCCGGCGAACGCCTCACGGAAGGCCCGCGCGCGGCTGCGGAAGTCCGCCTCGTCCAGGACGTACGCCGGCGTGCCGTGCTCGACGGCGAGGTCTCGGAGCCCCACTCCACCGACGCGGAGCACGCCGTCGTCGCCCTTGGAGGTGGTCGACGACCAGACGAGCGGCCCGAGGGCGTTGGCGTCCGCCGGTTCGCGCAGCCACGCGGGGCCGCGCATCGTGATGTCGGCGTGCAGCGCCCCGGCCTCATGAGCTCTCATCGTCGTTCCCCTGTCACATGCGCTCGGGCGCCGAGACGCCGAGCAGGTCGAGTCCGCGGGCCAGCTCGTCGCGGGCCGCGGTGGCCAGCCGGAGCCGTGCCCGGTGGCCGTCGTCGGCCTCCTCGTCGCCGCTCGGCAGCAGCCGGCAGGACGAGAGGTAGCGGAGCGCCGCCTCGGCGGTGGACAGCAGGTGCCGGGCGACGAGGTCGGGACGCCCCAGCCGCACGGCGCGGGAGGCCACGGCCTCGGCCTCGGCGACCGCCGCGACCAGTGCCCGGGCCGGCGGTGCGTCGAGGTGGGCGGGCTCCACGTCGGCAGGTGCGGCAGCGGCCACGCCGGCCGCGGAAGCCTGCCGTAGGGCGGCGGCCAGCCCGGCATGGGCGAGCTGCACGGCGTACACCGGGTTGGCCTCGTCCGCGCGTCCCAGCACGGCGAGGTCGAGCCGCGACCGTGCCGTCGTACGGAGGGCGAGGGCGAACCGGACCGCGTCCGCACCCACCTCGGCCACCGCGTCGCGGATGTCCTGCCGCAGCTCGCCGGGCGGGAGCGGGTCGAGCGCCCGGTGGCCGCCCGGCGACGCGGTCGGCGCTCCGAGGGCCAGCGCGCACGAGCTCGGGCCACTCCGGCTCGACCCGGAGGTATCCGGGACCACCCACGTGCGCGCTCCCGACGCCGGGGCACGAGGAGAGCCGTGCGGCGAGCAGCCCGGCCATCTCGTGGGGCGGGAGCCCGGCACGTCCGGAGAGCCGCATCGGCAGGCTGCTCACGTAGCCGCCGCCGTGCCCGGCGACGCGCGCGTCGTCCACCTCGTCCGCGTCCGGCCGGCCCCCCTGCCAGGGCAGGGCGCCCTCGTCGACAAGCACGTCCAGCGCGCGGACGACCGCGACGGAGAGGGGGTGGGGAGGCACCCTCCCAGCGTATCGGCGCGGACGACCGGGGCCGGTCGGTGACCGGATGGAGGTCATGTACGCTGGTCGGCGCACCATGAGCCCCCGTAGCTCAGGGGATAGAGCACCGCCCTCCGGAGGCGGGAGCGTAGGTTCGAATCCTACCGGGGGTACGTCGCCGGGCCGGTGCGAGGACGTCCTCGCCCGGTCCGGACTCTTCTGTGCGGCCCCCCAGCGCGCGCCGTGCCACGTTGACACCCCGACCCGCGACCTGCATCCACGTGTGCGAAGGTCTAGATTTGGGAAGGCGTTTCCGTCACCACACGCACCGGAAGAGGCGAACTCAGACGTGGCCGAGTCTGTCCAGGACAACCAGCCCAGCACGCGACCGAACCCGATGGCGGACTTCGGCGCCAACGAGTGGCTCGTGGACGAGATGTACGAGCGCTACCAGGAGGACCCCAACAGCGTCGACCGCGCCTGGTGGGAGTTCTTCAAGTCGCGAGGCGGCGGAGCGGCCAAGCCCGCCGCCGGGACGAGCAACCAGGCACCGGAGAAGTCCGGCGAGACGTCGCCTGAGAAGGCCGACAAGACCGAAGCAAGGCCGGGAAGGCCGCGGACAAGTCAGCCGACACGTCAGCGACGAAGGCAACGCCCTCGCCGTCGGCGAAGAACGCGGAGAGGCCCGCCGCCCGCCAGTCGGACAAGCCTGCGCAGAAGACCACCGAGAAGACCACCGAGAAGACTGCCGAGAAGCCGACCGCCGACAAGGCGGTGAAGGCGCCCGTGCCCAAGGAGAAGGTCCCGGGCCCGCCGGCCGAGGCGAGCGACGAGCCGAAGCTCACGGTGCTGCGCGGCGCCCCCATGCGCACGGTGCAGAACATGGACCTCAGCCTCACGGTCCCGACGGCGACCAGCGTGCGCTCGGTCCCGGTCAAGCTGCTCTGGGACAACCGGATCGTGATCAACAACCACCTCGCCCGTGCGCGGGGCGGCAAGGTGTCCTTCACCCACATCATCGGCTACGCCCTCGTGAAGGCGCTGCGCGAGATGCCGGAGATGAACAACGGCTTCGACGTCATCGACGGGAAGCCCAACCTCATCCAGCCCGCCCACATCAATCTCGGGCTCGCCATCGACCTGCCGAAGCCCGACGGCACGCGGCAGCTGCTGGTGCCGTCGATCAAGGCCGCGGAGTCGATGGACTTCGCAGCTTTCTGGACCGCCTACGAGGAGCTGATCCGCAAGGCACGCAACAACAAGCTGGAGGTGTCGGACTTCCAGGGCACGACGATCAGCCTGACGAACCCCGGCACGATCGGCACCAACCACTCGGTGCCGCGGCTGATGAAGGGGCAGGGGTGCATCCTCGGCGTCGGGTCGATGGAGTACCCACCCGAGTTCCAGGGCGCCTCCGACGAGACGCTGGCCCGCAACGCGGTCAGCAAGATCATGACGCTGACGTCGACGTACGACCACCGGGTCATCCAGGGCGCGCAGTCGGGCGAGTTCCTCAAGCGGATCCACGGGCTGCTGCTCGGCGAGAAGGGGTTCTACGACGAGATCTTCCGGGCGCTGCGGATCCCCTACGAGCCGATCCGCTGGTCGAAGGACATCTCGACCACCCACGACGAGGACATCAGCAAGCAGGCCCGGATCCTCGAGCTGATCCACGCCTACCGCGTCCGCGGCCACATGATGGCCGACACCGACCCGCTCGAGTACCAGCAGCGCAGCCACCCCGACCTGGAGATCGAGTCGCACGGGCTGACCCTGTGGGACCTCGACCGCGAGTTCGCGACCGGCTCGTTCGGTGGCGACCGCCGGTTCATGAAGCTCCGCGGCATCCTCGGCATCCTGCGTGACTCCTACTGCCGCACCATCGGCATCGAGTACATGCACATCCAGGACCCTGAGCAGCGCCGCTGGATCCAGCAGCGTGTCGAGCAGCCGCACGTGAAGCCGCCCCGCGAGGAGCAGCTGCGGATCCTGCTCAAGCTCAACCAGGCGGAGGCGTTCGAGACCTTCCTGCAGACCAAGTTCGTCGGCCAGAAGCGGTTCAGCCTCGAGGGCGGCGAGACGACGATCCCGCTGATCGACGAGATCTGCGAGGCGGCCGCCGAGGCCGAGCTCCACGAGGTCTGCATCGGCATGGCCCACCGCGGCCGGCTCAACGTGCTCGCGAACATCGTCGGCAAGTCCTACAACCAGATCTTCCGCGAGTTCGAGGGCAACATCGACCCGCGCACGGTGCAGGGGTCGGGCGACGTGAAGTACCACCTCGGCGCCGACGGCACGTTCACCGCCGGGACCGGCGCGACGATCAACGTGTCGGTGGCGGCGAACCCGTCCCACCTCGAGACCGTCGACCCGGTCCTCGAGGGCATCGCGCGCGCCAAGCAGGACGTCCTCGACCGCGGCGCGGAGTTCCCCGTGCTGCCGCTGCTCGTCCACGGCGACGCGGCGTTCGCCGGCCAGGGGGTCGTCGCGGAGACGCTGAACCTCTCCCAGCTGCGGGGCTACCGCACCGGCGGCACGATCCACGTCGTCGTCAACAACCAGGTGGGGTTCACCACCTCACCCTCGTCGTCACGCTCGTCGCTCTACTGCACCGACGTCGCGCGGATGGTGCAGGCGCCGATCTTCCACGTCAACGGCGACGACCCGGAGGCGTGCATCCGGGTCGCGCGGCTCGCCTTCGAGTACCGGCAGGCGTTCAACAAGGACGTCGTCATCGACCTTGTCTGCTACCGCCGCCGCGGGCACAACGAGGGCGACGACCCGTCGTACACCCAGCCGCTGATGTACGACCTGATCGAGCAGAAGCGCTCGGTGCGCAAGCTCTACACCGAGTCCCTCATCGGCCGCGGCGACATCACGATCGAGGAGGCCGAGCAGGTCCTCAAGGACTACCAGCAGCAGCTCGAGCGGGTCTTCCGCGAGGTCCGCGAGGCCGACACGCAGCCGGACGAGTGGCTGACCGTGCCGGAGTACCCCGGGAAGCCCACCCACGAGACGACGACGGCGGTCACGCCGGAGCTGCTCAAGCGTGTCGCCGAGGCGCACGTCAACGCGCCGCCGGGGTTCACCATCCACCCGAAGGTGCTGCCCCAGCTCCAGCGGCGGGCAGCGGCGATCACCGACGGCCCCATCGACTGGGGAACCGGCGAGATCCTGGCGCTGGCGGCGCTCCTCCTCGAGGGGCGCACGGTCCGGCTCTCCGGGCAGGACTCCAGGCGCGGGACGTTCGTGCAGCGGTTCGCCACGATCATCGACCGGCACAACGCCGAGGAGTGGACACCGCTGGCCAACCTCAGCGAGGACCAGGCCAAGTTCTACGTCTACGACTCGCTGCTCTCCGAGTACGCCGCTCTCGGCTTCGAGTACGGCTACTCGGTCGCCCGCCCGGACGCGCTCGTCCTGTGGGAGGCGCAGTTCGGCGACTTCGTCAACGGCGCCCAGACGATCATCGACGAGTACATCTCCTCCGGTGAGACCAAGTGGGGCCAGCAGTCCGGTGTCGTGCTGCTGCTGCCGCACGGCTACGAGGGCCAGGGGCCCGACCACTCGTCGGCGCGCATCGAGCGGTTCCTGACGATGGCCGCCGAGGAGTCGTTCGTGGTGGCTCAGCCGTCGACCCCCGCCAGCCACTTCCACCTGCTCCGGGCCCATGCGCTGAGCGAGAAGCACCGGCCGCTCATCGTCTTCACGCCGAAGTCGATGCTGAAGCGCAAGGAGGCGGCCTCCCGTCCCGAGGAGTTCACCGAGGGCACCTGGCGGCCGATCATCGGCGACGACGCCGTGGACGCCTCGGCGGTGGAGAAGGTCCTGCTCTGCTCGGGCCGGATCACGTGGGACCTGATGGTGGAGCGCAAGAAGCAGGAGGGCGACTCCCCCACCACGGCGATCCTGCGGGCCGAGCAGCTCTACCCCCGACCGGTCGAGGAGCTCAAGGCGGAGCTCGAGAAGTACCCGAACCTCAAGGAGGTGCGCTGGGTGCAGGACGAGCCCGCCAACATGGGTCCGTGGCCGCACATGGCCCTGCACCTCACCTCCCAGCTGCCGGTGCCGTTCTACCGGGTCTCCCGGCCGGAGTCGACGTCTCCGGCCGTCGGCCAGGCGAGCCGCCACAAGGCCGAGCAGGAGACCCTGCTCAAGCAGGCGTTCAGCTGAGGTGTACTTCACCGACCGCGGCATCGAGGAGCTCCTGCAGCGGCGCGGCGACGAGGAGGTCAGCATCTCCTGGCTCGCCGACCGGCTGCAGGAGTTCGTCGACGTCCATCCCGACTTCGAGGTGCCGGTCGAGCGGTTGGCGACATGGCTCGCCCGGCTCGACGACGAGGACGACTGACCCCACCTCCCGTCGTCGCCCCCAACGCGATTCTCTGCCCGGCGGACAGCCGTGCGGGCAATGACCGCGGGGGGTCCGAAGGGTGGCGGGTGAGCCGGGTCAGGCGCAGGGGACGCAGGTGCGGGCCACCGGCCGCACCTCCAGCCGGCCCTCGGGGATCGGCCCGCCACACCGCTCGCAGACGCCGTACGTCCCCGCGGCGAGCCGCGCCAGCGCCGCGTCGACCTCGGCCAGGTGCCGGACCGTCTGCCTGACCAGGGCGTCGACCTGCGAGCGCTCGAAGGCGATCGTCGCGCCCTCCGGGTCGTGCTCGTCGTCGGCGTTGCTGTCCCTCGACGCCTCGACGATCCCTCCGAAGTCGGAGCGCAGCCTGCCCAGCCGGGTCACCGCCGTACGACGGTCCGCGAGCAGCCGCTCCTCGGCCCCGTGCGGTCCGGTCACCGGGTGAAGGCGATCTTCCCGAACACGTCGCCCTCGGCCATCGCCCGGAACCCCTCGGCGGCCTGCTCCATCGGCAGCACCCGGTCGACCAGCGGCCGGACGCCGGAGGAGTCGAGCAGCTGCACCAGCGACGCCAGCTCGGACCGGGTGCCCATGGTCGAGCCGACCACCCGGAGCTGGAGGAAGAAGATCCGGGTCAGCTCCGCGTCGTCGAGCTTCGGGCCGCTCGTGGTGCCGGAGATCACGATCGCGCCGCCCGGTCGCAGCGACCGGATCGAGTGCGACCACGTGGCGCGGCCGACCGTCTCCATCACCGCGTCCACCTTGCCCGGGAGCTTCGCGTTGCTCTCGAAGACCTCGTGGGCGCCGAGGGTCAGCGCGCGCTCACGCTTCGCCTCGTCCCGGCTGGTCGCCCACACGCGGAGACCACCGGCCCGGGCGAGCGTGATGAGGGCCGTCGCGACGCCGCCTCCGGCGCCCTGGACGAGCACGGAGTCCCCGGCCTTGAGGGCCCCCTGCACGAACAGCATCCGGTAGGCGGTCAGCCAGGCGGTGGGGAGGCAGGCGGCCTCCTCGAAGCTCAGGGAGGCCGGCTTGGGCACCACGTTGGCGCGCGGGACCGCCACCCGGTCGGCGAAGGTCCCCTGGTGGCGCTCGCTGAGCAGCGAGCGCCGCGGGTCGAGGGTCTCGTCGCCGCTCCAGCCCGGGCTCGCGATGACGGCGTGGACCACGACCTCGTTGCCGTCCTCGTCGAGGCCGGCCGCGTCGCAGCCGAGGATCATCGGCAGCGCCTCCTCCCGGAGCCCCACGCCCTTGAGGGACCACAGGTCATGGTGGTTCAGCGAGGCCGCCTTGACGCTGACCGTCGTCCAGCCGTCGGGCACCTCCGGGTCGGGACGCTCACCGACCACCAGTCCGGACAGGGGGTCGTCGGAGGAGAAGGAGGCGGCGTAGACGGCGAACATGGGGCGACCCTACCGAGGACCCCGAACCCGCTCAGCGCCGCGCGACGCCGTCCCGGCGGGCGGCCCCGGCGACCGCCTCGGCCACCGCAGGTCCGACCCGGGGGTCGAACGGCGAGGGGACGATGTAGTCCTCCCTCAGCCCGTCGGCGACGAGCCCGGCCAACGCGTTCGCGGCGGCCAGCTTCATCCCCTCGGTGATGCTGGTCGCCCGCGCGTCGAAGGCGCCCCGGAAGATGCCGGGGAACGCCAGCACGTTGTTGATCTGGTTGGGGAAGTCGGACCGGCCGGTCGCGACCACCTTCGCGTGCCGGTGCGCCACCTCCGGGTGCACCTCGGGGTGGGGGTTGGCGAGCCCGAAGATCACCGAGTCCGCGGCCATCGTGGCCACGATCTCCTCCGGGACGGTGCCGCCCGAGACGCCGATGTAGACGTCGGCGCCGGCGAGCGCGTCGGCCAGTGTCCCGGTGCGTCCGGTGCGGTCCGCGGTGTCCACCGCGAGCCCGCGCTTCACCGGCGTCAGGTCGTGGCGCGACGAGCTGAGGACGCCCTTGCGGTCGGTGACCGCGAGGTCGCGGATCCCGGCAGCCAGGAGGATCCTCGCCACCGCGACGCCCGCCGCACCGGCGCCGGAGATGACGACCCGGGTCTCCTCGTGCGTCCGGCCGGTGAGCGCGAGCGCTCCCTCCAGTGCGGCGAGGGCGACCACGGCGGTGCCGTGCTGGTCGTCGTGGAAGACCGGAATGGACAGGCGCTCCTTGAGCCGTTGTTCGATCTCGAAGCACCGCGGTGCCGAGATGTCCTCGAGGTTGATGCCGCCGAAGCTGGGTGCCAGCCGGACCACCGTCTCCACGATCTCGTCGGTGTCGGTGGTGTCGAGGCAGATCGGGACCGCGTCGACCCCGGCGAACTGCTTGAACAGGACCGCCTTGCCCTCCATCACGGGCATGGCAGCCGCCGGACCGATGTCCCCCAGCCCGAGCACGGCGGTGCCGTCGGTGACGACGGCAACGGTGTTGGCGATCCAGGTGAAGTCGTCGGCGAGCGCGGGGTCGGCGGCGATCGCCTCGCAGACCTGAGCCACTCCCGGGGTGTAGGCGAGCGAGAGGTCGTCACCGTTCTCCAGCCTCACCGTGGAGGCGATCTCCATCTTCCCGCCTGCGTGGAGGTCGAACACCGGCGAACCGGAGCGGGGAGCCCCCGATCCGGGGGGCGTGGAGGTGGCGGTCATGGACGGGCCCTTCGCGGTCGGGGACGAGCCAGTCTGGCACAGCGGTGGCCCCGCTCACGGCTCACGTCCCGCTCACGGACGGCGGCCCGGGCGGCGCGGCAGGCGCAGCAGCACCCGCGCCAGCACCGCTTCCTGCGGTACGGCGCCGACCGTCCAGGAGTCGACCCCCATGGTGGGGTTGTCGCGCTCCACCCACCAGCCGTCGGGCTCCTCGCGCACGGCCCGCTTGACCGCCACCACGCCGTCGGGGAGCCGGACGACCACCAGCCGGCCGGGACGCGGAGCCGAGCCGTGCAGCACGACGAGCCGGTCCCCGTCGTACACCGTGGGCTCCATGGAGCGTCCCCGGACCACCGCCAACCCGAGCCGCACGGTCAACCCCTTCCGGCCGTGGCAAGGCTCACCGGGACCGTCTGCCGCCCGCTGCGCCCTGCGGAGTAGTGTCGCAGCGTTGTCACTCTCCACTCGAGGAAAGGATCCTGCATGTTCGCGCGACTCTTCGCACCCACGCTCGAGGTCCACGCCCACTGCGACCTGCCGTGCGGCGTCTACGACCCGGCTCAGGCCCGCATCGAGGCCGAGTCGATCAAGGGGATCATCGGCAAGGTCGCCGACAACGACGACCCCGACTTCCGCACCCGCGCCATCCTGATCAAGGAGCAGCGGGCCGAGCTGGTCAAGCACCACCTGTGGGTGCTGTGGACCGACTACTTCAAGCCGCCGCACTTCGAGAAGTACCCCCAGCTGCACACGCTGTTCAACGAGGCGACCAAGCTCGCCGGGGCGTCGGGCGCCAAGGGCACGCTGGACGCCGACGTCGCGGACCAGCTGCTCGCCAAGATCGACGAGATCGCCACGATCTTCGCCGAGACCAAGCAGGCCTGACCGAGCCGACAGGGGCGCGCCGGGCGACCGGCGTGCCCCGTCGCCTTCCTCATGGGAGCCATCACCCGCCGATGAACCACGAGACCTCGCCGGACGCCGAGCTGCGGCTGCCAGCCGACAGCGCCTACCTCGCCGTGCTCCGCACGGCGACCGCCGGCCTCGCTGCGCGCATCAACTTCACCCTCGACGACATCGAGGACCTGCGCATCGCGGTCGACGAGGCCTGCGCGATCCTGCTGCCGCAGGCCCGACCCGACACCGACCTCGACTGCCGGTTCTGGCTGGGGCAGGCGACGATGACGGTCGCGGTGAGCGCGACCTGCGACGACCCTCGCCCACCGGCCGAGCAGGGGTTCGCCTGGCGCGTCCTGTCGGCGCTGACGACGTACGCGACCTCCGAGGTCGAGAAGGACCGGCTGGTCCTCACGCTGTCCCGCAGCGCCGGCCGGCACCCGTGAGTGTGACCGAGATGGGTGAGAAGAAGACCGTGACGTCGCAGACCGGCCCCGTCGAGCCCGCGCTCGACGGCGGGCCCGCCGACGACGAGCCGGACGCGGTGGGCGAGCCGCACACCGCCCGGGACCCGCACGACCTGCACCGGCGGACGGCGGAGCTGTTCTCGCAGATGGTGGAGAGCGACGACGAGGAGACCTCCGCTCGTCTCCGGGGTCAGCTGGTGGAGCTGCACCTGCCGCTCGCGGAGTACCTCGCCCGACGGTTCGGCAACCGCGGTGAGCAGCACGAGGACCTCGTGCAGGTGGCGACGATCGGGCTCATCAAGGCGATCGACCGGTTCGACCTCGAACGAGGGGTCGCCTTCTCGACCTACGCGACGCCCACCATCGTCGGCGAGATCAAGCGCCACTTCCGCGACCGCGGCTGGACCATCCGTGTTCCGCGGCGGCTGCAGGAGATCCAGGCCGTCATCAACGCCGCGGTCAGCGACCTCGGGCAGGAGCTGGGCCGCTCCCCCACGGTCGCCGAGCTCGCCCGCCGGGTCGGCGTCAGCGAGGAGGAGATCCTGGAGGGGTTGGAGTCCGCCAACGCCTACAGCCCGTTGTCGCTGGACGCTCCGGACCCCAGTGGTGAGGTCGGAGCCGTCATCGAGCAGCTCGGGGACTACGACGACGCCCTCGACGCCGTGGTGGACCGCGAGACCGTCAAGCCGCTGCTCGACCAGCTCGATGCGCGGGCGAAGCGGATCCTGCTGCTGCGGTTCTTCCGGAACATGACCCAGTCGCAGATCGCCGAGGAGCTCGGCATCTCGCAGATGCACGTGTCCCGGCTGCTCAGCCGCACGCTCGCCGACCTGCGCAAGGCGCTCGAGGAGCAGCAGCACGCCGCTGCCCAGCGGGGCTGACCTCGGCTCGCGCTGGTCAGCCCCGGTCGCTGCGCTCGACGGCCGCGAGCGAGGCCGGGTGGAAGACCCCGGCGATGGTGAGGACGGCGGGGACGACCGCCGCGACGGCGACCACGGTCGTGGGGCCGCCCCAGAAGCTGGCGCCCACGAGGAGCTGCATCAGCTGGGCGAGGACGATCGGTGGGCGGGCCCAGGACCTGAGCCGGTAGAGCTGCCAGGCGCAGTAGCCGAGGAAGCCTCCGTACACCGCGAAGAAGAGCACCGTGGTGGCGCCCATCGCCAGCCGTTCCCCCTCGAGGGAGGGCAGCAGGGAGAGGCCGTACAGCACCAGCACCGCACCCTCGAGAGCCGCGAGTGAGACCGCCACGACGAGCGGCTTGGGAGCGGCCGGTCCGGGGCCGGCCGACGGCAGCGGGTCGCGCGAGGAGGTCACGAGCGCCGATGGTACGGCGCAGGGGCCGGTGGCGCCCGGAAAGGGCGTGTGACTCAACTGACCAGCGCAAGGTCTTGATTGCGCTGCTCGTGTGCGACACCATTCGGGGAGTCACCCCGGGGAGCTCGGCCCGGTCCGGCATGCGCGGGATCGGTGCGTTCGTGACGCAGCCACCCGGCTGGAGTCGGCAGGAACCCGCCGGACGGCAGTTTCACGAAAGCTGTTCATGGACACCCTCACCCGTGCGTGCAGCGTCACGGCCGGCCCCACAGGACCAGATAAGGAGCACTTCGCCATGGATTGGCGCCACCGTTCCGCGTGCCTCGACGAGGACCCGGAACTGTTCTTCCCGATCGGCAACACCGGTCCGGCCATCCTCCAGATCGAGGAGGCCAAGCAGGTGTGCCGTCGGTGCGAGGTGCGCGAGCAGTGCCTCGCGTGGGCGCTCGAGGCGGGGCAGGACCACGGTGTCTGGGGTGGGCTCAGCGAGGACGAGCGCCGGGCGCTGAAGCGCCGCAACGCGCGCGCCCGGGTCCGGACCGCCTGAGCCGCGCCGTCACCCGTGCCGGTCACTGCACCGGGACGACGACCTCCACCCGGGTGCCCGACCCTTCGGCGCGCCCGATCCGCAGCGTGCCGCCGAGCTCGGACTCGACGAGCGTCCGCACGATCGAGAGGCCGAGGCTGGTCGAGGCCGCCGGGTCGAACTGGTCGGGAAGCCCCCGACCGTCGTCGGTGACGACCACCCGCAGCGCGTCGGCGCACCTGTCGCCGGCCACGTCCACGTGACCGGGCCCGCCGTCGAAGGCGTGCTCGGTGGCGTTCTGGAGGAGCTCGGTCAGCACCATCGCCAGCGGGGTCGCCACCTCGCCGGGCAGCACCCCGAAGCGCCCGGTCCGTGACGAGGTCAGAGGCGCCTCACCGGAGGCGACGTCGGCGACCATGACCCGCAGCCGATCGACGATCTCGTCGAACTCCACCGACTCGTCGAGCGACTGGCTCAGCGTGTCGTGGACCAGCGCGATCGAGCCGACCCGGCGTACCGCCTCCTCGAGCGCCGCACGCGCCTCCGGCGCGGTCATCCGCCGCGCCTGGAGCCGGAGCAACGCCGCGACCGTCTGCAGGTTGTTCTTCACCCGGTGGTGGATCTCGCGGATCGTGGCGTCCTTGGTGACCAGCTCGCGGTCGCGACTGCGCAGGTCGGTGACGTCGCGGAGCAGCACCAGCGCGCCGGTCGGCCCCTGGGCGTTGCGCAGCGGCACCGAGCGGGCGATCACCACCGTCTGGCCGTTGCTCACCTCGGTGTCCCGCGGCGCCCGACCGCCGAGCACGGCGCTCACCGTCTCCTCGTCGGGACGTCTCGAGGCCGGCACCAGCTGGCGGGTGACCGTCGCCAGGTCGAGGCCGGCGAGGTCGGTTGCGAGCCCGAGCCTGCGGTAGACCGACAGCGCGTTCGGGCTGGCGTAGGTCACCGTGCCGGCCCCGTCGATCCGCACGAACCCGTCACCGACCCGCGGGGAGTCGGTGTGGTCCGAACGCTGGCCGGCGTGCGGGAAGGTGCCCTCGGCGATCATCTGGGTGAGGTCGGAGGCGGTCTGCAGGTAGGACAGCTCGAGCCGCGACGGCGTGCGGACGCCGAGCAGGTTGGTGTGGCGACCGATGACCGCGAGGATCCGTCCGGCCCGCCGGACCGGTATCGCCTCGACCCGGACGGGCACCGCGTCGCGCCACTCCGGGTCGCCCTCGCGCACCACCCGTCCCTGGGCGAGCGCCGTGTCGAGAAGCGGACGCCGACCGTGCGGGATGAAGGCGCCGACGAGGTCGTCGACGTACGACGTCGGGCCCGTGGTGGGGCGCTGCTGGCCGCCGGCCCAGAACCCCCCGCCCTCCCGGTCCGGGAGCCACAGCACGAGGTCGGCGAACGAGAGGTCGGCGATGATCTGCCAGTCGGCGAGCAGCAGGTGCAGCCAGGCGACGTCCTCGTCGGCGAGGTCGGTGTGGGCCCGAGCCAGCTCGGTCAGGGTCGGCACCGGACCAGCGTAGGTCCACTAGGTTGGCGCCATGCGCGAGACGACCCTTTCCGAGACCGAGGCCCCGGACGCACCCGATGTCGTCGAGGGCCACAGCGGCGACCACGCGGTGGCGGTGGCCGCCTCGCACGGCGTCGACACGATGTTCACGCTGTCGGGGGCGCACGTCTTCCCGATGTACGACGGCGCGGTCAAGGCGGAGCCGCCGATGCGGCTGCTCGACGTGCGCCACGAGCAGACGGCGGTCTTCGCCGCCGAGGCGATCGGGAAGCTGACCCGGTCCCCGGGTCTCGCCGTGCTCACCGCCGGACCCGGGGTCACCAACGGCGTCAGCCCGCTCACGCAGGCCTTCTTCAGCGGTTCTCCGCTGGTCTGCATCGGGGGCCGGGCGCCGGACAGCCGTTGGGGCAGCGGCAGCCTCCAGGAGCTCGATCACGTGCCGCTCGTCGCCCCCGTGACGAAGTCGGCCCGGACCGTGCACGACGCCGCCGCCGTGGCCGACGAGGTGGATCGGGCCTTCACGCTCGCGCGCAGCTCGCACCGGGGACCGGCGTTCCTCGACGTGCCGATGGACGCCTTCTTCGAGACCCGTGCGGTCGCGCGGCCGTCGTACTCCCCCGTTGCGCCGCTCGAGCCGGACCCTGACGCGGTCACCGAGGTGGGGGCGCTGCTGTCGGAGGCGCACCGGCCGGTGCTGGTCCTCGGCGGCGACGTCTGGGCCGACCGGGCCGAGGCGGCTGCGCTCCGGCTGGTCGAGACCACCGGCATCCCCGCGATCACCAACGGGATGGGCCGGGGGGTCGTCCCAGGAGGCCATCCGCTGCTGATGACGAAGGCGCGCGGCCAGGCGCTCGGCGGTGCCGACCTCGTCCTGGTGGTCGGGACGCCGCTGGACTTCCGGCTCGGCTACGGCGTCTTCGGCGGCAAGGACGGCGCACCGGTCGCCAAGGTCGCCCATCTCGTGGACTCGACGGGTCAGGTGAGCGGTCATGCCGAGCTCGCCGGCTCCGTCGCGGGCGACCTCACCGCGGTCCTCGACGGCGTCCTCGCGGCGTTCGAGCATCAGCTGCGCCGTCCGGACTGGTCGAGCTGGGTCGCCGGGCTCCAGGACACCGTCCGCGCGGCTGTCGAACGCGACCGCGCACTGCTGCAGGCGGAGGCCGACCCGATCCACCCCGCCCGCATCTACGGCGAGCTGCTGCCGCGGCTCGCCGAGGACGCGGTGGTCATCGGCGACGGCGGCGACTTCGTCTCGTTCGCCGGCAAGTTCGTCGAGCCGGCGCGACCTGGTGGGTGGCTCGACCCCGGGCCCTACGGCTGCCTCGGCGCCGGTCTCGGCGCCGCCATCGCCGCGCGGATCGCCCGCCCCTCCGCCCAGGTCGTCCTGCTGCTCGGCGACGGCGCGGCCGGCATGTCGTTGATGGACGTCGACACCCTCGTCCGGCACCGGCTTCCCGTCGTCATGGTGTGCGGCAACAACTCCGCCTGGGCCCTGGAGAAGGGGCCGATGCAGATGCTGTACGGCTATGACGTGATCGCCGACCTCGCCCCGCGCACGAGGTACGACGAGATCGTGACGGCCCTCGGTGGCGGCGGTGAGTTGGTGACCGACCCGAAGGAGATCGGGCCGGCGCTGGACCGGGCGTTCGCCGCGGGGGTGCCCTACCTCGTCAACGTCATCACCGACGTGGACGCGACCTACCCGCGGAACACGTTCGGGATCTGACGTGGCGACCGGAGCAGCCGCCACGTTGTCGTTCGTGGTGTCCGGGGACGACACCGCGGCCGCCCTGGGCTCCGGCGACCTGCCGGTGCTCGGCACCCCGCGGCTCCTCGCCTGGGCGGAGGCGGCCACCTGCGCGGCGCTGGCGCCCTCGCTCGAGGAGGGCCGGACCAGTGTCGGCACCAGGGTGACGCTCGAGCACCGGGCCGCCAGCCCGGTCGGCACCTCGGTCGTCGTCACCGCCACGGTCGTCCACCGCGACGGCCGGCTGGTGCGGTTCGAGGTGGTGGCTCTCGACGACGCCGAGCAGGTGGTCGGGCACGGCGAGGTCACGCGCGTCGTCGTGGACGCCGAGCGGTTCCTCTCGCGGGTGCGTGGCTGAGCGCGTCGTACCGGCGGCAGCGACGGCTCGACCCGGCACCGGTGACGGCTCGACCCGGCACGGGTGACGGCTCGACGGCCCCCGGATTCGCGGCGAGGGCGAGAACCTGAGAGACTGGGCCGATTGTTCACGCAGGTGAAGGAGTGCACCATGGGTAAGACCGGCCGCAAGCGCCGTGCCCGCAAGAAGAAGGGCGCGAACCACGGCAAGCGCCCCAACGCCTGATCCAGGCCTCTTGCCGGACACGCACGACGACCCCGCGCCCCGACGGGCCCGGGGTCGCTCTGTGTCCGGGTGCGGCGTCGGGCTCGTCAGCCGTCGCTGATCTGGATCTGGACCTCGTGG
Organism: uncultured Actinomycetota bacterium; assembly: GCA_963754155.1. Taxonomy (GTDB): domain Bacteria; phylum Actinomycetota; class Actinomycetes; order Propionibacteriales; family Nocardioidaceae; genus Marmoricola_A. The sequence continues at coordinate 416,236 of CAVWEU010000003.1, forward strand.
ATCCGGACGAGCACCCGCGCCCGCAGCTCCTGCGGGGCGCGCTCCCGGCACGATCGAGCCACGAGCGCCTTGACCGTCTGCTCGAGGTCGTGGGTGCTCAGGCAGGGCGCGCACTCGTCGATGTGACGCTGGATGTCGGCGAGGTCGGCGTCCGCGAGCTCGCGGTCGATGAAGAACGCCATCCGCTCGAGGGCCTTCGCGCAGTCGTAGCCCTGCGAGTCCTGGCAGCTCATGACGTCGCCTTCCCGGCGTCGACCTTCATGCCACGGTCGCGCGCGTAGTCGGCGAGCAGGACCCGCAGCTGACGGCGCCCCCGGTGCAGCCGTGACATCACGGTGCCGATCGGGGTGTCCATGATCTCCGCGATCTCCTTGTACGGGAACCCCTCCACGTCGGCCAGGTAGACCGCCAGCCGGAAGTCCTCGGGCAGCTGCGAGAGAGCGTCCTTGACGTCGCTGTCAGCAAGCCGCTCGAGCGCCTCGACCTCCGCGGACTTCAGACCGGTGGAGGTGTGTGACTCGGCCCGGGCGAGCTGCCAGTCCTCGACGTCCTCGGAGAGCGAGGGCAGCGGCTCACGCTGCTTCTTCCGGTAGGAGTTGATGAACGTGTTGGTGAGGATCCGGTAGAGCCACGCCTTGAGGTTCGTCCCCTCGCGGAACTGGTGGAACGAGCCGTACGCCTTCGCGAACGCCTCCTGCACGAGGTCCTCGGCGTCAGCCGGGTTGCGGGTCATCCGCATCGCCGCGGAGTAGAGCTGGTCGAGGAACGGCAGGGCGTCCCGCTCGAAGCGCTCGGCACGCTCCTCGGCGGTCTCGGTGGGTGCTTCGGCCGGTGCTGCAGCCGTCGGGTGGTCGTTGGACATCACCCGCCAGCCTACCGGTAGCGGGCGAACCGGGATCTTGCTCGCCACCGCGCACGCTCCGGACATCGCCACCCGCCTTCGCCGTCAGCGGCGCCGTCGGTCTCCGGCGCCTGCGTCAGTCCTCAACACCGGCGGAGCCGTCACGATTCCCGACCACCTCGCGGACCACGAACTCCAACGTCGCCTCGACGACGATCCCGAGCACGTCGGCCTGGGTGAGCATGCTGCGCTTCGGCACCTTGAGCCCGTGGTCGGCGTCGGGCACGACCACGACCTGCACCGAACCGGGGAACTCGTCCGGCCGGCCGAACGCGTCGGCCTCGCCCTGCACGACGACCGTCGGCACCCGGACCGCGGTCAGCTCCTCGAGCCGCGACGACTCGGGCCGGCCGGGAGGGTGCAGCGGGAACGAGAGGGCGAGCACCCCGGCCGCGCCGAGGTGGTGCGCGGTCCGTGCGGCGCTCCGCGCGCCTGCGCTGCGCCCGCCGAGGACCAGCGGTGTGCGGGCCCGCAGCTGGTCGGCGGCGGCCACGAGACACTCGTCGAGGATCCTCGGCGCGGGCGCGATCTTCTTGCCGGCGACACGCCAGGGCTGCTCCAGGCGGATCACGGTGATCCCCTCCCTCGGCAGCTCCGAGGCGAGCGCCGTCAGGTCGGCGGCGTCGGGACCGCCACCGGCACCGTGGCCGAGCAGCAGCGTCGCGATCGGCCGCCGGGACCGGTCGGTGTGCAGTCGGGCGTCACCGTGCGGGGTCGGCACCACCCTCGTCGCGGTGGTCACGACGGCTCCACCGGCAGCGGGTCGAGGAGCTCGGGCCCGTTGTTGCGCACGTTGTTGACCGAGGTGGACACCGGATAGGCCTCGAGCCGCCCGGGCGCCGCCGGCACCAGGAGCGACCGGAGGGTCTCCGGGTCGTCCTGCCGGGGGTCCAGCCAAGCCCCATAGCGATCCGGCTCGACGAGCATCGGCATCCGGTCGTGGATGTGGCCCACGGCGTCCTCGGCGGTGGTGGTGAGCACGGTGCAGCTCCACCGGAACCGCTGCGGGTCGTCGTCCTCACGAGTGGGATCGCGCCAGATCTCGTAGAGCCCCGCCATCGCCATCACCGACCCGTCGCGGGGATGGATGAAGAAAGGCTGCTTGACCGGCTTCCCGGCCTTCGTCCGCTCCTCGGTGGCATACCACTCGTAGTAGCCGTCCGCGGGCAGCAGGCACCGGCGCTTGGCGAACGCCTGGCGGAAGGCCGGCTTCTCGGTGACGGTCTCCATCCGCGCGTTGATCATCCGGTTGCCGATGGCCGGGTCCTTGGCCCAGAAGGGCACGAGCCCCCAGCGGAGCACACGGAGCTGCCGGGCCGGCTCCTCCTCGCCCGACGGCGGCCGCGTGACGACGGCGTAGACCTCCTTGGTCGGGGCCACGTTGAAGTCCGGCGGCAGCGGGTCGGCGACCGACTCCTTGACGGTCGTCTCGTCGATCTCGAACTCCTCGGCGAGGTCCTGGGGACGTCTGCTCGAGGCGTAGCGACCACACATGGGGGTCAGCCTAGTCAGCACCGGCGTCGGTGCGCCGACCCGCGCGGTCGGCGCCGCCGTCGGCTCAGCGCGCCAGCTCCGACAGCAGCCGTACGCCGAGCTCGGGCTGCTCGGGCAGCCCCTCGATCCAGCTGCGGGGCAGGTCGGGGAGGTCGAGGTCGGAGAAGAGGTCGCGGGCGATCTCGAGGGTCTCCCCCAGCTCGACCCCGCGCCGGACCAGCACGAGGATCCGGTCGCTGCCCGCACGGCCGATCGTCTCCTCGCCGCCGAACAGCGTGCGCAGCGCCTCGGCGACCGCGGCGAGCCTGAGGGCCCGTGTGAACGGCGCGCCCGCCCCCTCCGCGGGCGCGCCGACCACGTCGACCACGACCAGCGCATGCGTCGTGGTGATCGGGACCCCACTGCGCTCCGCCTCCCGGTACAGCTCCGCCACCCGCGTGCGCAGGTGGGAGAAGCTGGCGAGCCCGGTCAGCGGGTCCTCGCACGACAGCTCGTGGAGGAACTCAAGCGTCGCCTCGCTCCAGGCGACGCTGAGCGCCTCGGTGGCCGCGAAGTCCGGCACCGCGCCTCCCAACGCGGTGTAGGTCGCTGCGAGCCCCGCCAGCGCCTCCCCGAGGGAGACACCGTCACGAGCGGTCGCGCATCCCACGACCGCGCAGGCGGCCACGGGGCTCCGTCCGGACACCAGGGCTTCGGCGACGGCGTCGAACCCGGCGGGCAGACGCCGCCGCTCGCCCTCGCTGAGCTCCCTCCCTGGTGCCCAGGACGGTTCGGCGCCTCGACGGGTGAAGGACGCGAGCGTGCTCCGCACGGCCTCCTCCTTCCTTCGTCAGTCGGCCGTCCCTCCCAGAACGACCGGCTGCAGCAGCGCCTACGAAGGGGGAACGGCGCAACCCGGGAGTCATGACGCGAAACGGTCGACCTTTTCTTTTTCATTCCCAGGACAGGAGCGCCGATCTGGGGCAAGGCTGTGCTCACCCATGACAGAGCTCCTCTCCAGCCTCGACGCTCCCAGCGATGCGGAGCTGATCTCACGCGTCCGCGGGGGCGACCTCGACGCCTACGGCGACCTCTTCGCCCGCCACGTCGACGCGGCCCGCCGGCTGGCTCGTCAGCTGACCCGGGGCGCCGAGGCCGACGACCTGGTCTCCGACGCCTTCACCAAGGTGATGGGTGTCCTCCGCAACGGCGGCGGCCCCGACGTCGCCTTCCGCGCCTACCTCCTCACCGCCGTACGACGGCTGCACGTCGACCGTCTGCGCGCCCAGTCCAAGCTGACGACCTCCGACGACATGTCGCAGTTCGACCCGGGCGTGCCGTTCCAGGACACCGCGGTCGAGCAGTTCGAGTCGGGCGCCGCGGCCAAGGCGTTCGCCTCGCTCCCCGAGCGGTGGCAGCTCGTCCTGTGGCACCTGGAGGTCGAGGGCCAGAAGCCGGCCGAGATCGCGCCGCTGCTCGGCATGAGTGCCAACTCGGTCTCCGCGCTGGCCTACCGCGCCCGCGAAGGGCTCCGGCAGGCCTTCCTGTCGGCCCACCTCGCGGAGACCGCCGAGGCGGACTGCCGGTGGGTGACCGAGCAGCTCGGCGGCTACGTGCGCAAGGGGCTCTCCAAGCGCGACAACGGCAAGGTGGAGATCCACCTCGACGGGTGCCGCCCGTGCACGGCGATGCACCTCGAGCTCACCGAGGTCAACTCCAACCTCGGCGCGATCATCGGCCCGCTGCTCCTCGGCTCGCTCGCGGCGGGGTACGCCGCGAGCGCCGGCGCCGGCGGCGCAAGCGGTGTCCTCCTCCTCGTCGACCGCGCCAAGGACTTCGTGGTCGCGAACCTGGTCCCGGTCGCGGCCGGCACGACGGCGGCCAGTGTCGCCGCGGTCACCGCCGTCGCCGTCGCCGTCTCCGGCGGGGGACGGGCCGACCGGGTCACGGCCGATCCGCCGATCCCCCAGCAGTCCGCCCTCTCCCCGGCTGGTGAGAAGCGTGCCTCCGTGCCGGTCCCGCGCCGGTCGCAGCCGCGGGTGGCCGCGCGCGGCGCCGCCATCGGCCCGGCCGCTGCGCGTGCCCTCGCCGCGTCGCCGTCAGTCCCGGTGGAGGAGTACGCCGACCTCCTGGTCGAGGAGCCGACTGAGCTCCCGGCCGCGGAGCCCACCGACGTCCCGACCGACCCGACCGAGGTCCCTACGGAGGAGCCGACCGAGGAGCCGACCGAGGACACCGAGCCCGAGCAGACACCCCCGGGCGAGACGGCGCCGACCGAGGAGCCCGAGCCGACCACGACCCCTCCGCGCACCGCGGACGCTCGGGTGGCCGAGGCCTCGGTGTCCGACGACGCGCTGGTGGTCGACGTCGAGGGGCTCCCCGGCGAGCCGGTGTCGGTCGAGCTGCGGCTCACGTCGCAGTCCGGGCTCACCACCTTCGCCGCCGGCGCAGGGCCCTGCGCGGTGCACGCCGACCGGCCCACCGTCGCCAGCTGCGTCACCTCCACCGGTGGCGGACGGACGGGGGTCCTCAGGCTCGCGCCGGAGACATTCCAGGCCGTCGTCCCGCTGGCCTACCCCGCGGAGCTGGCGGAGGACGAGCTGAGCGTGGTGGTGGCCATCGAGGGCTACGACGACATCAACGCGGCCGACAACGTCCGCGCTGTCAGGTTCGTCCCGAAGCGACCGCCCACCGGCACCCCGGCCCCGACCGAGGACCCCGAGCCCACCGAGCCCACCGAGCCCAGCGAGCCCGCCGAGCCGACCGAGGACCCCGAGCCGACCGAGGACCCCGAGCCGACGGAGCCCGACGAGACGGTCGAACCAACCGAGGACCCCGAGCCCACCGAGCCGACCGAGGACTCGGAACCTGACGAGCCGACCGAGCCGACCCGGCACGACATCGCACTCCGCCTCGAGGGCGCCAGCGGCATCGGCCGGTTCACGGCCCATGCCACCCGGCTGCCCACCACGGGGGCGAACCTGGTGAAGTTCGACATCCGGTTCGACGACCCGCGCGTGTCGCTGGAGGCGATCCCGAAGGGGTGCTACTACGCCGGGAGCCCCCACAAGGTCACCTGCAAGACCAACGGCGCGACGTACAACGGCGTGTTCGACGCCGACCTGCGCGCGCTGCCCGCGGGGCAGCGCCAGGTGACCGCGACGGTCCACGCCTCGCTGCCCGGTGCGGTCGACCTGGCGCCGACGGACAACACCAGCTCGATCCTCCTTCGGTTCCTCTTCCGCTCCGGCGAGCGGCTCGGCTGAGGAGAGCCCCGGGGCCTGCTCTCGGTAGGCTCGCCGCGATGGACGCGACCGCCGACCTGTGGCCCGCACCGACGCCCTCCGGGCCGGTGCGGTCCTCCGTGACGCTGCCCGGCTCCAAGTCGCTCACCAACCGGGCGTTGCTGCTCGCCGCCGTCTCCGACGGAGCCTCGGTGGTCCGCGGAGCACTGCGCTCGCGCGACACCGACCTCATGGCGGGCGCGCTGCGCAGCCTCGGGGTCGCAGTCGACAGCACTGGCAGCGACTGGACGGTCACGCCGGGTCCGCTCCGGGGGCCGGCAGTCGTGGACTGCGGCCTGGCCGGCACCGTCATGCGGTTCGTGCCCGCCGTGGCGGCGCTCGCCGAGGGTCCGGTGACCTTCGACGGCGACCCGCACGCCCGGACCCGGCCGATGGGCGCCGTGCTCGACGGCCTGCGCGGTCTCGGCATCGCCATCGAGGACGGTGACCGGCGGGCGCTGCCGTTCACGGTCGACGGGAAGGGCCGCGTCCCGGGGGGCAGCGTGGTCATCGACGCGTCGGCCTCCAGCCAGTTCGTCTCGGCGCTGCTGCTCGCCGGCGCGAGGTACGACCAGGGGGTCGACGTGCGGCACCGGGGCGGACCGGTGCCCTCCCTCCCCCACATCGACATGACCGTCGCCGCCCTGCGGGAGCACGGGGTGACGGTGGACGACGACGAGCCGGACCGCTGGGTCGTCCGTCCGGGGCCGGTGCGTGCGGTCGACGTCGCGATCGAGCCGGACCTCTCCAACGCCGCACCGTTCCTGGCCGCCGGCGCGGTCACCGGCGGCCAGGTGACGGTCAGCCGGTGGCCCCGGTCCACGACCCAGGCGGGCGACCGGCTGCGCCCCATCCTCGACGCGATGGGCGTCCGGGTCGAGCTCTCCGACGACCGGGCTCACGGTCTCCTCCGACGGCCGGCTGCGGGGCGTCGACCTCGACCTCCACGACGTCGGCGAGCTCACCCCGGCGGTCGCCGCCCTGGCCGCGCTCGCCGACAGTCCGTCGCGGCTGCGGGGCATCGCCCACATCCGGGGACACGAGACCGACCGGCTCGCCGCGCTCGCCGCCGAGCTGCAGCGGCTCGGCGGCGACGTCACCGAGCTCCCCGACGGGCTGGAGATCAGGCCGCGCCCTCTCCACGGCGGGGTGTTCCACACCTACGCCGACCACCGGATGGCGCACGCGGCTGTGGTCCTGGGGCTCGCGGTGCCCGGTGTGCTGGTCGAGGACGTCGCCACGACCGCCAAGACGTTCCCCGGCTTCGCGGGCGCCTGGTCGGCGCTGGTGGAGGGCTGACGGTGCCCGGACGGCGCGACTACGAGAACCTCGAGCACGAGTCGTTCGACCGGCCGCGGCGGCGAACCCGTCCGCGCACCAAGGAGCGCCCGTCGTACGACGACGCAGTGGACGCCGCGGTCGTGACCGTCGACCGGGGCCGGCTCACCTGCCGGCTCCTCGACGACGAGGACGTCGTGGTGACGGCGATGAAGTCGCGGCCGCTGGGCCGCAAGGGGGTCGTGGTCGGCGACCGGGTCCGGCTGGTGGGCGACGTCTCGGGAGCCGACGGGTCGCTGGCCCGCATCGTCGAGGTCACGCCGCGCACCACCGTCCTGCGGCGCACCGCCGACGACGACGACCCGGTGGAGCGGGTCGTGGTCGCCAACGCCGACCAGCTCGTGGTGGTGGTGGCCCTGGCCGACCCCGAGCCCCGGACCGGCCTGGTGGACCGGGCGCTGGCCGCGGCGTACGACGCGGGGATCGACCCGCTTCTCTGCCTCACCAAGGCCGACCTCGCCGACGCTGAGCCGTTCCTGGAGATCTACCGGCCGCTCGACGTCCCGTTCGTGGTGACCCAGCGCGGCGCCGACGTGGCACGGGTGCTGGAGATGCTGCGGGGGCGCACCAGTGTGCTCCTCGGCCACAGCGGCGTCGGCAAGTCGACGCTGGTCAACTCGCTGGTTCCGGGCACCGACCGGGCTGTCGGGGTCGTGAACGACGTCACCGGACGTGGTCGGCACACCTCGACGTCGGCGCTCATGCTGAGGCTGGCCGACGGCAGCGGGTGGATCGTCGACACCCCCGGCATCCGCTCCTTCGGGCTCGCGCACGTCGACCCCACCGAGCTGATCGGTTCGTTCCCCGACCTCGCCTCGGTGAGCGAGGAGTGCCCGCGCGGCTGCACCCACGCCGTGACCGAGCCCGAGTGCGCGCTCGACACCGCGGTCGGGGAGGGCCGGCTCGACGCGGCCCGGGTCGAGTCCTACCGCCGGCTCACCAGCAGCCGCGAGGCGCCCTACTGACCGAACGCGACCTGGGCGCCCGCGTGCCCGGTCAGCACCACCCCCAGCAGGGCGAGGAGCGCGAGGGCGACGAGGGCGGCGGGGACCGCGGTCGACGCCCACCGTGCGCTGGTGCCGGCGAACCCCATCCGTCCCCCCTCGAGACGGCTGGGAGCCGGGACCACGAGGAACGCCAGCACGACGGCCACCGTGAACGCGAGGTAGACCCAGACCAGCACGTCCGCCCGTTCCTGGTGGGTGGCCAGCCTCTCGGCGAGCACCCCGGTGACGTTGGCGTAGCGCTCCGTGGCGAGCTCCCGTCCGGTCCACCAGGTCAGCAGCAGCGAGACCAGACCGCCCACGGTGACGAGCAGGGTGGCCCAGCGGGTGAGCCATCGCCACCCCGGCACCAGCGCGAAGGCGAGGGCGGCTGCCACGGAGAGCGGGAGCAGGGTGACTGCCGCGTCGTTGACCAGCGGATGCAGGGGCATCCCGTCGAGCTCCATCACTCCACCGTAGCCAGTTGCGCCCCTCTCGGCACCTGCACCTACGGGCAGGGCCCCGAGCGCATAGCCTGACCTCCATGCCGACCAACTACACCGACGACCTGCGGCTGGCGCACGTCCTCGCCGACGACGCCGACTCGCTGAGCACCAGCCGCTACCAGGCGTTGGACCTGCGGGTCGACACCAAGCCGGACCTGACCCCGGTCACCGACGCCGACCGGGCGGTGGAGGAGGGCATCCGCCGCACCCTCTCCCGCGCGCGTCCGCGCGACGCGGTGCTCGGCGAGGAGGAGGGGTCGACGGGGTTCAGCCAGCGGCGGTGGGTCGTCGACCCGATCGACGGGACGAAGAACTTCGTCCGCGGGGTTCCGGTCTGGGCGACCCTGGTCTCGCTCATGGTCGAGGACGAGGTCGTCGTCGGCGTGGTCTCGGCACCCCAGCTGCACCGTCGCTGGTGGGCGATGAAGGACGGCGGCGCCTTCACCGGACGGTCGCTGTTCAAGTCCCACCCGTGCAAGGTCTCCGACGTCTCCCGGCTCGAGGACGCCTCGCTGTCCTACGCCTCCCTCGACGGCTGGGACGAACGCGGCCGACTCGACGACTTCCTCTCCCTGGCCCGGCGCTGTTGGCGCACCCGGGCGTACGGCGACTTCTGGAGCTACATGCTCGTGGCGGAGGGCAGCGTCGACATCGCGACGGAGCCGGAGCTGGAGCTCTACGACATGGCCGCGCTCGACGTCATCGTGCGGGAGGCCGGCGGACGGTTCACCTCGCTCGACGGCAGCGACGGGCCGACGGGCGGCAACGCGCTGGCCACCAACGGGATGCTGCACGAGACCGTGCTCGGCTTCCTCGGCTCGGTCGGCCCGCGGGCGTCGTCGCCCGACGACGCATCGGCGCCGTCCTCCTCCGACCGCTCCGAGGACGGTGTCTACGACCTCAGCTCGCGACGGCGTCCTGCCGCTCCGCACCAGGAGCCGGGCTCGCCGGGGCTCCCTCCGCTCGGCCCCTGAGGGCACCCCACCACCCCAGCAGCGTCGGCGCCGCGGCGAGGGCCACCAGGTCGAACCAGCCGTAGCCGCCGGCGGCCCCGCTGGGCGGGTTCCCGATCGACAGCCAGCCGACCGGGTCCACCGGCTGCCACACCCAGGTCCGCAGCTCGGTGCCGAGCAGCTCGAGCCAGGTCACGACGACCGCGGCACCGACGTACACCTCCGTCGACGGGCCCCACCGCAGGAACGCCAGCAGGCACAGGAGCCAGACCGCGCCCAGCGCGTCCTGTCGGTCGGCCAGGAAGAGGCCGTGCGCCGCCCAGGCGGCCAGCGGCACCGCCACGACCCACACGGCCGCGCGCAGCCGCCGGCGTACGAACGGCGCGTGGCCCAGCGCGAAGGCGGAGAGGTAGACCAGCCCGTGCCCCGGCGGGACGTACGCCGGCACGTTGTCGAAGCGGTAGACGTACACCTCGAGCCCCGGGGAGAACGCGTACTCCACCGCAGTCGCGAACGCGACGACCACCAGGGTCTGGGTGCGGACCAGCGGCGTGGTCCGGCGCAGCGCCAGCAGCAGCACGCCCCAGGTGGCTGCTCCCAGCAGCCGCTGGGTGGCCAGCGTGCCGTCGGAGTCCACGACGAGCACCACGCTGAGCCACCCCATCATGAGCAGGGAGGCGGTGGCGCCGAGCCGGGAACCGAGGTGCACCATGGCCATCCTGCCATCCGGTGCCCGAACCGGGCGCGGGGCTATCGCTCCTGTCGGCGCGTTGGACTAGCCTCGGAGTCCCACCATCCAGGGAGGTCCCATGCGCATCCGAGAGGTCGTCGCAGCCAAGCCCGACCACACCGTCGTGACCGTGTCACCGGGGGCCACCGTGCGCGAGCTGGTCACGTTGCTCGCCGAGCACAACGTCGGCGCCCTCGTGGTGAGCGCCGACGGCACCACGGTGGACGGCATCGTCTCCGAGCGGGACGTCGTGCGCAGGCTGCACAGCGAGCCCGACGTGCTCTCCGCCACCGTCGAGTCGATCATGACCGGTTCGGTCCACACCTGTGGGCCCGACGACACCCTCGACGACATGATGTCGGAGATGACCGAGCGTCGGATCCGCCACGTCCCGGTCTGCGACGAGGACCGGCTCGTCGGCATCATCAGCATCGGCGACGTGGTCAAGCACAAGATCCAGGTGCTCGAGTTCGAGCGCGACCAGCTCGACAGCTACGTGCACCAGAGCTGACGCCGCGTTGAGGCTCGACGTCGAGGCGGTCCGGCGCCTGTTCCCGGCGCTGGCCGAGGGGACCGCCTACTTCGACGGGCCCGGCGGGACCCAGGTCCCCTCGCCGGTCGCGGACGAGGTGGCCCGGACGATGACCAGCGGCGTCTCCAACCGCGGCACCCTCACGGTCTCCGAACGGCGGGCCGAGGGGATCGTCGCCGGCGCGCGGGGGGCGGTCGCCGACCTGCTCGGCTGCGACGCCGGCGGGGTCGTCTTCGCGCGGTCCATGACGCAGGCGACGTACGACGTCTCGCGTGCCCTCGCGAAGCAGTGGGCGGCGGGCGACGAGGTGGTCGTCACCCGGCTCGACCACGACGCGAACATCCGGCCGTGGCTGCAGGCCGCGGCCTCCGCCGGGGCCGAGGTGCGCTGGGCCGGCTTCGACCGGGTCACCGGGGAGCTCACCGTCGACGACGTGCGGGCCGAGCTGCTCGCCGCGGACCAGGCTCGTCGCGGTCACCGGCGCCTCGAACGTCCTGGGCACGCGACCCGACCTCCCGGCGATCGCCGAGGCCGTGCACGCGGCGGGTGCGCTGCTGTACGTCGACGGCGTGCACCTGACCCCGCACGCCCCGGTCGACGTCGCGCGAGCTCGGTGCGGACTTCTTCGCCTGCTCGCCGTACAAGTTCTTCGGCCCGCACCACGGCCTCGTCGCGGCGGCGCCGTCGCTGTGGGAGCGGCTCGCACCCGGACAAGCTGCTCGCCTCCACCGACGCCGTTCCCGAGCGGTTCGAGCTCGGCACGCTGCCCTACGAGCTGCTGGCCGGCACGACCGCCGCCGTCGAGCTCATCGCCGGGCTCGCCTCGAGGCGCGCCGGCACCGTCGGACCGCCGGGCCGGGTGCTGGCGTCGATGCGCGCGGTCGAGGAGCACGAGGACGGCGCTGTTCGACCGGCTGGTGGACGGTCTTCGTGAGCATCGCTCGGGTCCGGCTGCACGGCGCCCCGAAGCAGCACACCCCGACCGCGTTCTTCTCGGTCGAGGGTCACGACGCCCGCGCAGGTGGCCGCGCACCTGGCCGCGGCTCGGCGTGAACGCGCCGGCCAGCCACTTCTACGCGATCGAGGCGTGCCGGTGGATCGGGCTCGGGGACGTCGGCGCGGTCCGGGCGGGGCTGGCGCCGTACACCAGCGCCGAGGACGTCGACCGGCTGGTGGCCGGTGTCGCGGAGGTCGGGCGCCGGGCCTAGCCTGGGCTGCTTCCAGCCGTCCGCACCCCCGAGGAGCCCCCATGGACAAGCCCGAGATCGACTTCCCCGACGGTCCGCCGCCGTCCGACCTCGAGATCACCGACGTCGTCGAGGGTGACGGCCCGGAGGCGGGGTCCGGGCAGACGGTGAGCGTGCACTACGTCGGCGTGGCGCACTCGACCGGCGAGGAGTTCGACGCGTCGTACAACCGCGGCGAGCCGCTCTCGTTCCGGCTCGGTGTCGGCCAGGTCATCTCGGGGTGGGACACCGGTGTCCAGGGGATGAAGGTCGGCGGGCGGCGCCGGCTGGTGATCCCCCCGCACCTCGGGTACGGCGACCGCGGCGCCGGTGGTGTCATCAAGGGCGGCGAGACGCTGATCTTCGTGGTGGACCTCCTCGCCGTCCGTTGAGCCGTCGCTCATGCCTGGTTGAGCCGTCGCTCGTGCCGGTACGCCGGAACGGTTGACGGCTCGACCCGGAACCGTTGACGGCTCGACCCGGCACGAGTGACGGCTCGACGTGAATGGGCGTCAGGTGACCTGGACGGACTGGTCGCCCAACGCGACGACGTCACCCTTGACCAGCTGCCGGCCGCGGCGTACCTCGACCTCGCCGTTGACCGTGACGAGCCCGTCGGCGAGGAGCGGCTTGGCGTCCGAGCCGCTGTCCACCAGGTCGGCGAGCTTCAGGAACTGGCCCAGCCGGATCGACGCGTCGCGGATCGGCACCTCCCGCGGGGTGGCGGGAGAGCCCCTGCGCCGTCCGAACCTCATGCCGCCCACAGTGCCACGGCATGGATCACGACACCGACCAGCCCGCCGACGATCGTGCCGTTGATCCGGATGAACTGCAGGTCCTTGCCGACCTGCAGCTCGATCTTGCGTGAGGCCTCCCGGCCGTCCCACTGGTCGATCGTGTGGGTGATCACCGCGGTCAGCTCGCGGCCGTAGCGGTCGATGAGGAACACGGCCAGCGAGGCGGCCCGCTCGTCGAGCCGCTCCCTCAGCGCAGCGTCGCCCCGGAGCCGCTCGCCGTACCGCACGACCTCCGCCACCCCACGCCGCACGAGGTCGCCGTCCGGGTCCTCCAGTGCGGCGACGAGGGCGCGGCGCAGCGCGTTCCACAAGGAGATGTACGTCGCGGACACCTGCGGGTGGCCGAGGACCCGCGCCTTGAACCGCTCCATCCGCGCGATCGTGTCCGGGTCGTGGAGCAGCCCCTCGGCCAGCTCGGTCAGGAGCCGGTCGAGCGCCTCCCGGGACCGGTGGTGGGGGTCCCGCAGGATGTCGTCGAGCCACTCGACGATCTCGGTGTGCAGCCGGTGGATGACCTTCTCGTTGAGCGCCTCCGGCGCCCACCAGGGAGCCCGCTCGGCGACCACGTCGTAGAAGGTCGACTCGTTGCGGCGCAGCCACCGCTGTGCCTCCTCGACGAGCAGGTCCACGACGTTCTGGTGCGCGCCGTCGGCGACGACCTCCTTGAGCAGGCTGCCGACGAGCGGGCTGATCGGCTCCTCGAGGAACCGCGGCACCAGGACGGTGTCGACGAACTCGGCGACGTCCTCGTCGCGGATGCGCTCGACGCCGAGCCGCAGGAGCTCAGCACCCTCCAGCACGACGCGGCGGGCGTGCGGCTCCTGGGCGAGCCACTCCCCCGTCTTCCGGGCCGGCTCCGCGCCGAGCACCCGGCTGCGGACGACCTCCTCCTGCAGGAAGTTCTCGCCGACGAACTCCTCGAGACCGCGGCCGAACAGCTCCTTGCGCTTGGGGATCAGGGCGGTGTGCGGCACCGGGATGCCGAGCGGGTGCTTGAAGAGCGCCACCACCGCGAACCAGTCCGCGATGGCACCGATCATCGACGCCTCGGCACCGGCGTTGACGAAGCCGAGGAACCCCTCCTCCCCGAGCGTCATCAGGTAGACCGTGGCGGCGAACAGGAGCAGCCCGACGGCGACGGCGCGCATCCGGCGCAGGGCGGAGCGCCGCTCGTGGTCGAGCTGGGGGTCGGAGACCGTCATGGAGAGAGACATGGCGGTGCGAACCTACCGGGTCACCCGCGTGAGCACCGGTTCAGGACGGGGGCTCGGTCACGGCCGCGTCGCCGACCAGGAGTGTCGGGGTGACCCCGGGCACGACGGAGACGGCGACGCGCGACCCGACCGGGTGCCGCACCGAGTGCGGCTGCCACGACTGCACGAGGCGGTCGGACGGCAGCCGGACCGTGTGGAGGACGAAGGCGCCGTGGTACTCGACGTCGACCACCAGGCCGATCCCCCCGGCGTCCGGCGTGATCGCGACCTCGTGCGGCCGGAGCACGACCTCCACGTCCACGTCGACACCCGCCCACCCGGGAACCGTGGACACGACGCCGATCTCGGAGGTGAGCAGCGCGTCGTGGACGTGCGCCGGCAGGAACACCGCATCTCCCATGAAGGAGGCGACGAAGCGGGTGGACGGTGACTCGAACACCCGCACCGGGGTGTCGGCCTGCTCGATCACCCCGCGGTTCATCACCACGACCCGGTCCCCCACCGAGAGCGCCTCGGTCTGGTCGTGGGTGACGAGTACGGCGGTGGTGCCGGTGGACCTGAGGACCGCGACGGTGTCGGCGCGGACCTGCCCGCGCAGCGTCTCGTCGAGGCTGCTGAACGGCTCGTCGAGGAGCACCACCGCCGGTCGTGGGGCGAGCGCCCTGGCGAGGGCGACCCGCTGCTGCTCGCCGCCCGAGAGCTCGTGCGGGTAGCGGTTCGCCAGCTCCCCGAGCCGGACGAGGTCGAGCACCTCGGCGACCCGCGCCCGACGCTCGGCCCGAGGCACCCGGTCGAGCCCGAAGGCGACGTTGCGCGCCACGTCGAGGTGCGGGAAGAGCGCATGGTCCTGGAAGACCAGCCCGACGCGGCGACGCTCCGGCGGCACCCACCCCCGCCCGGCGACGACCTCACCGTCGATCACGATCGTGCCCGTCGTCGGCCGCTCCAGGCCGGCCACCAGCCTGAGCAGCGTCGACTTGCCGCAGCCGGAGGGGCCGATGAGCGTCAGGAGCTCGCCGGGCTCCGCGGTGAGGTGGAGGTCGCGGGCCGCGAGGACGGCGCCGTACGCCTTGGAGACCTGGTCGAGCTCGAGGATCGGCGCCACCGCCGGTGCGTCCGTCATCGCCGGTCGTGGATGCGGTGCGGGTCCACCAGGCGGGCCTGCCGGAACAGCAGGAACACCGGGACCACCGCGGCCACCACGATCACCAGCGCCGGCAGCGCGGCCTTCTCCCAGAAGTTCTCCTTCGCCAGCTCGTAGACCCACACCGACACGGTACTGAACCCGAACGGGCGGAGCAGGAGCACCAGCGGCAGCTCCTTGATGGCGTCGACCAGCACGAGCACGAAGGCGACGAAGACCCCCGAGCGCGCCAGCGGCAGGTGCACGCGGTGCAGGATGCGGAACGGCCCGGACCCGAGGCTGAGCGCCGACCACGTCATCGTCGGCGACACCTTGGTCATGCTGGCGTCCACGGCGACGTACGCCGGCGCGAGGAACCGGATCAGGTAGGCGTAGAGGATCCCCGCCACCGAGCCCGTGACGAGCAGCCCCGTGCCGCCGTCGACGCCCGCCCACCGGACGAGGTCGTCGAGATAGGCGAACGCGAGCAGGACGCCGATGCCGACCACCGCGCCCGGCACCGCGTAGCCGAAGGTCGTCACCTGCGCCGCGGCGCGGGCCAACGGGCTGCCCGACATCCGCAGCGCGTGCGCGACCACCATCGACACCGCGACGCACCCGAGCGCCGCGGTGAGGGCCACGGTCAGGCTGTTGGCGAGGTAGTCGCCGAACCGCGGGTCGATCAGCTCACCGGGGTTGCGGCGCGCCTCCGACCACGCCCACAGGGCCAGCCGCAGGACCGGGAGCAGGAAGCCGACGGCCAGGGCGAGCAGGCAGGCCAGGGCCGCCATCCAGCCGCGGGCACCCGACAGCGTCACCGGCTGCAGCCCTCGGCCCCGTCCGCCCTTGTGGACGTAGCGTGCCCGGCCGCGCAGGAGCCGCTCCGCGGCGAGCACCCCGACGGCGAAGAGCAGCACCAGCACCGACAGCTGGCTGGCGGCCTCGAAGTCGTAGGAGCCCTTCCACTGCTTGTAGACCCCCACCGAGACGGTCTCGACGCCGAAGTACTGCACGGTCGCGAAGTCGGTGAGCACCTCCATCATCACCAGCGCGAGCCCGGCGACCAGCGAGGGCCGGGCCAGCGGCAGGACCACCGCGCGCAGCGCCCGCGCCCGCGAGGCTCCGAGCGACCGCGCCGCGTCGTACGTCGAGGGCGACTGCTCGAGGAACGCCGCCCGCGCCATCAGGTAGACGTAGGGGAACAGCGTCATCGTCATGACGAGGACCGCGCCGGACAGGTTGCGCACCGGCGGGAACCAGAACGAGTCGCCGAGCACGTCGCGCAGCGCCCTCGGCACCGTCCCGGCCGCGTCGAACGTCGAGAGGAAGACGAACCCGAGGATGTACGCCGGCATGGCCAGGGGCAGCACGAGCAGCCACGTGAAGAGGTCGCGGCCGGGAAACCGCCCGACGGTGACCAGCCAGGCGAGGCCGCCCCCGACCACCAGCGTCCCCGTCGCGACCCCGACCATGAGCAGCAACGTCGTGGCGACCATGGAGCCCAGGCCCCCGGGCAGGGAGGCCGTGCCGGTGCTGCCGATCCCGTCGACGACCACGGCGACGATCGGTGCGGCGACCACGGCCGCGACGAGCAGCACCGCCCACGACCAGCCGTGGCGGTCCGCACCACGCCGGCGTCGAGGCACCCGGTGCTGCTCGGGTGGGGCCGCGAGGGTGTCGGTCACTCGTAGCCGACCTGCTCGAGGAGCTCGACCGCCTCAGCGTTCCGCGCACCGTAGGCCTCGGCGTCGAGCGCCATGGGCTCGAACGGCCCGAACGCGGCGACCGCGTCGTCGGGCGCGACGTCCGGGTTCACGGGGAGCTCGTGGTTGCCGCCGATGAAGGCGCTCTGCCCGTCGGTCGCGAGCCACTCGAGGAGCTGCTGGGCCTGGTCCTTGTTGTCGGAGGTCGCCACGACACCGCCACCGGAGAGGTTCATCTGCACCCCCTCGCCGTCCTGGCTGGCCCAGAACAGCTCGACGTCCATGTCGGGGTTCTCCTCCAGCTCGCGGGCGAGGTAGTAGTGGTTGACGATGGCCACCTCGCAGGTGCCGGCGTCGACCGCCTCGAGGAGGAGGATGTCGTTGCTCATGATGTCGACGTCGTTCTCGACCCAGCTGGCGACGATCCGCCGCGCCTCGTCCTCGCCGTACGTCTCCATCAGCGCGGTGACGAGCGACTGCGTGTAGGCCTCGGTCGAGTCACGCATGCAGAGCCGGCCCTTCCACTTCGGGTCGCCGAGCCCGGCGTAGCTGTTCTCGGTGTCGAGCTCGGCGGGGTCGACGGCATCGGGGTTGTAGACCAGGGTCCGCGCCCGGAGGGCGAGGCCGTACCAGGTCCCCTCGCCGGAGCGGTACTCCCGCGGGACCGCGGCGTCCAGCACCTCGCTCTGCACCGGCTCCAGGATCCCGGCCTCGTCGGCGGCCCAGAGGTTGCCGGCGTCCACGGTCATGAACAGGTCGGCGGGAGACCCCTGGCCCTCCGCCTCGATCCGCTTGAGCAGCTCGGCGTCCTCGGCGAACAGGAAGTCGACCTCGAGGCCGGTCTCGTCCTCGAAGGCTGCGAACGCGTTCTCGAGGTCGTAGTGGCGAGCGGAGTAGACCTGGAGGTCTCCGGGCTCGTCGTCCGAGCCGAGGACGCCGCAGCCGGCGGTGGCAGCGGCGAGCGTGAGGGCGAGCACGGCAAGAGCAGACTTCGGCATGGGACCTCCAGTGACTTAGGCATCCCTAACCTAAGCCACGGCCGATCACGCCGGCGACGGAGGTCCCGGCAGGAGTGACGGCTCGACGCGGCACCGGTGACGGTTCAACGCGGCAGGAGTGACGGTTCGACCCGGCACCAGTGACGGCTCGACGTCAGCTGAGCAGCTTGGAGGCGAGCACCGCGGCCTGGGTGCGGCGCTCGAGGCCGAGCTTGGTCAGGATGCTCGTCACGTAGTTCTTGACGGTCTTCTCCGCCAGGAACAGCTGCTCGCCGATCTGGCGGTTCGTGAGCCCCTCGGCGACGAGCTCCAGGATCCGGCGCTCCTGGGGGGTCAGCGAGCGGAGCTCGGCCGGCTCGGAGGCACCGCCGTCGCGGAGCCGGTCCAGGACGCGCTGCGTCACGGCCGGGTCGAGCAGCGACTGACCGTCGGCGACCTTGCGCACCACGTCGAGCAGGTCGTTGCCGACGATCTGCTTGAGCACGTAGCCGGCGGCGCCGGCCATGATCGCCGCGAAGAGCGCCTCGTCGTCGTCGTAGGAGGTCAGGATGATGGCGCGGATCGAGGGGTCCACCGAGCGGATCGCCCGGCACACGTCGACCCCGCTGCCATCGGGGAGCCGGCCGTCGAGGACGGCGACGTCCGGACGCAGCGCCGGGATCCTCGCCTCGGCGTCCTTGGCGGAGCCCGACTCGCCGACCACCTCGAAACCGTCCTCGGAGTCGAAGAGGTCGCGAAGGCCACGACGCACGACCTCGTGGTCATCGAGAAGGAACACCCGAACGACGCTCATGCCAGCCCTTTGCTTTGCTCTTGGGAACCCCGGCGGTTCGCGCCCACTCTAACCACAAGGAGCCTCATCCGAGGGCAGACCAAAGACTTCGGGCCGGCCCTCGCGGGCCGGCCCGAACAAATCGTGTCTCTGACGCGTGCTGGGAGGGACACGCGCTGTCTCACAGAGACGCGCCCCGAGGGGCGCTGGTGCATATCGAACAACTGTGGGAGGTCAGCCGTTCTCGCTCCTCCATCATGCCAGGGAACCGACGACCGGGACCTATGTCCTCCGGCCCGAGTGAACGGGACCTTGGTCCCGGCTCATGACCCGTTCGGGTCAGGGCTGCGCGCCGGAACGGGGAGCCCCACCATCACCCGGACCACGTCCGAGAGCACGTGCACCGGCAGCTGGGCATCGACGGAGCGCTGCAGCCCCAGCCCGATGCCCAGGCTGAGCAGCGCTCCGGCGGCATCCTCGAACGACATCGGGACCTCGAGCCCCTGCCGTTCGCAGCTGCGGCTCAGCGCGCCGGCGATGACGCCCCGGATCCGCCGGTTCCGCTCGCCGAGCGCGGCACGCAGCCTCGGGTCCCGCCTGCTCCTCGCGGCGAACTCCGCCTCCAGCGCCGACCAGTCGGGGTCGCCGAGCCGGGCGTCGGCCCAGAGGTCGAACGTCTGGAGAGCCTCGTCCACCGTGGCAGCGCCGTCGAGGGAGCCGACCACCGCTGCCGCGACCTCCTCGTGGATGGCGTCCAGCACCGCGAGACAGAGGGCGTCCTTGCCGTCGAAGTTGGAGTAGACCGCCCCCTTGGAGAAGCCGGCCTCCTCGGCGACCTTCTCCAGCGAGGTCGCGGCGTAGCCCTCACGGAGGAACATCGCGCGCGCGGTGTCGACGAGCCGCTCCCGCGTCCGGGCCTGGCTCTCCGAGCGTGTCAGTCGGGTCACCGGGTCACTCTAGGACGGAGGTTCCGCTGGTATCCCGATACCGGCCGACCGGGCAGCGGACATCACATCGTCCGCACACTTGACACTACAACTTTCACGGTGCACAATAGTTGTCAGTTCAATAATCCCCCCCCAAGGAGAGCCATGACCACGCAGACCGCCCCCCAGCTCGCGACCGGCACCTACACCATCGACCCCACGCACTCCCGCCTCGGCTTCGTCGCCCGGCACGCGATGGTCACCAAGGTCCGCGGCGCCTTCAACAGCTTCGACGCCAGGGTCGACGTCGACGGCGACGACCTGTCCGCCTCCAAGGTGTCGGTCACGATCGACGTCGACAGCATCGACACCCGCAACGAGCAGCGTGACGGCCACCTGCGGAGCAACGACTTCCTGGACATCGCCACGCACCCCCAGATCACCTTCGTCTCCACCGAGGTCGTGCCGGTCGGGACCGACGTCGTCCGGGTCACCGGGGACCTGACCATCAAGGGTGTCGCCAAGCCGGTGACCATCGACTTCACCTACGAGGGCAGCGCGGTCGACCCGTTCGGCTACCAGCGCGTCGGCTTCGAGGGCTCGGTCGTCATCAACCGCAAGGACTGGGGCATCACCTGGAACGCCGCCCTCGAGGCCGGCGGCGTCCTGGTCAGCGACAAGATCACCCTCGAGTTCGAGATCTCCGCGGTCAAGGCCGCCTGAGCGCCAACCCCCCACACCCACCCACACCCACCCGCAGCCACTCCGGGGCCCGCGCCGCACGGCGGCGCGGGCCCCGGCGTCTCCTGTCCTCGCGCAGATCGGCATCGCCCGACCTGATACGCATATTCCGTTTTGTCTCGATAGTCAGGGACCATCGCCCCCTGAGCTTCGCC
This sequence comes from uncultured Actinomycetota bacterium, assembly GCA_963754155.1. Lineage (GTDB taxonomy): Bacteria > Actinomycetota > Actinomycetes > Propionibacteriales > Nocardioidaceae > Marmoricola_A. The sequence goes on from CAVWEU010000003.1 coordinate 436,591, forward strand.
GCAAGCCTGCCGAATAGTGGAGGACACCGCGTCCAGCGCCACCGTCAGGAGCCGCATCATGCCCGAGTCCCGGGTGCTCGACCCAGCGGAGTGCGTCCGGCTCCTGCGGGCGGGCGTCGTCGGCCGGGTGGCCCTGTCGACGCCGGACGGTCCGCACATCGTCCCTGTCAACTACGCCGTCTTCGAGGACACGATCGTGACCCGGACCTCGGCGTACAGCATTCTCGGCACCTACGGCCGCAACGCGATGCTCGCCTTCGAGGTGGACCACGTCGACCACGAGCGACACGTCGGCTGGAGCGTCGTCGCCCGCGGACGGGGGTGGGCCGAGGTCGAGCCCGAGGAGATCTCGCGGATCCGCGAGGTCTGGCAGCCCCGGCCCTGGGCCACGGGGCACCGCAACCTCTATCTGCGCATCCGGTGGGAGACGCTCACGGGCCGCTCGTTGGGAGCCGACTGGACCCGGGACAACGAGTCTCCGGTGCATCGCACGCTGAGTGCCCTGTGACTGGCACTATTGCCGCATGAATCCCGAAGGCCCCACCGTGCGCACCGAACGGCGCCGGGCCGGCAACCCTCGGGCCGGAGCCGGACAGCTCGTTCCAGGCGCTCCTGCACGCCGTCATCGGGATCTCCTCCGACCTCGACACCCGCAGTGTCCTCGCCCGGATCCTGCTCTCCGCCTGCGAGCTGACCGAAGCCCGCTCAGGCGGCCTCGGCATCCTCGGCCCCGACGGCGCGCTGACCGAGCTCGTCCCGCACGGCATGGACCAGGCGACGATCGACGCGATCGGCTTCGCCGAAGGGGACGGGCTGCTCGACCCGCGCAGCGTCCGGGGCGGAGCTGCTCCGCGTCGACGACACCAGGGCCCACCCGCGAGGCCCGTGTCCTCCGCGCCCGCCACCCGGAGATGACCTCGCTGCTGCGGGTGCCCGTCCGGGTCCGGGGCACGATGTTAGGAGTGGTCCTCCTCACCGGGAAGCCGGAAGGTCGGCCGTTCACCCTCGACGACGAGCTGCTGGTGCGGGCGCTGGTCAACGTCGCCGGCTTCGTGATCGAGAACGCGCGCGCCTACAACCTCAGCGAGCGGCGCAGGCGATGGCTGGAGCTGTTCGGAGAGCTCAACGAGCTGTTGATGCCGCCGATCACCCTGCCGGAGGCGCTCGAACGGATCGTGGTCGCGGTCCGTGGTGCCTCCGGAGCACTGTCCGCGACGATCGTCCAGGTCCCTGAGCAGGGCGACCCCTTCGTCGCGGCCCGGGTCGGGACCAGCGAGGAGCTGGACGACGAGGAGCGGGTCCGGTTCAACGCGGTCATCCGCGGCGTGGTCGGCGACGGCGAGGTCCTGGACTTCGTCTTCCGCGACCGAGTCGTCGTGTTCGTGCCGCTCCGGGCGCACCTCACCGTTCCCGGTGTGCTCATCGCCACCTACGACAGGCGCAGCACCACCGACGAGCTCGAGGAGCGTGAGCTGCTGACCTCCTTCGCCGACCAGGCGGCGCTGGCGCTCGACCGCACGCAGGCGCTCGAGGACCGCGAGCAGCTCGCGGTCATCTCCGACCGCGACCGGATCGCCCGTGACCTCCACGACGTCGTGATCCAGCGGCTGTTCGCGACCGGGCTGCAGATGCAGTCGATCCGGCAGCTGGCCACCACCGACGAGCTCCGCGCCAAGCTGGACCAGAACGTGCGTGACCTCGACCAGACGATCCGCGACATCCGGAGCACGATCTTCGAGCTCCAGCACCGGCCGCAGAACTCCCTGCGCACCGAGGTCCGGGACCTGGTGCGCGAGTACGTCCCGATCCTCGGCTTCGCCCCGTCGGTGCAGATGCACGGCGAGGTGGACATGTCGGTTGAGCCGAAGCTCCAGCAGCAGCTGGTGGCCGTCCTCCGCGAGGCGCTCAGCAACGTCGCCCGGCACGCCGACGCGGGAAGCGCCGCGGTGGACCTGCAGGTGACCGACACCCACCTCCGGCTGCGGGTCACCGACAACGGCAGGGGGATTCCCGAGGAGCGGGAGGAGAGCGGCATCCGCAACGCGAGGCGTCGGGCCGTCCTGCTGGGCGGCAGCCTCGACCTCTGGCCCGGCGACCCGTCGGGCACGGCGTTCATCTGGTCCGTCCCGTTCGACGGGGCCAGCCCCGCACGGTGAGCCGCCCTCAGGGGCGGCGGTGCAGCACCAGCGGCAGCACGACGCCGGCCCCGACCCGGCGCAGCACCGCCGACGCGACCGTCACGGGCCAGAGCGAGGCGGTGGCGTCGACGACGAGCAGGACGCAACGGCCGACCACCGCGTCCGCGACCGGCCCGGCGTCCACCCGCTCCTTCCAGTAGGCCGCCTCCTCGGCGGAGCTGAGCTCCCGGAGGTCGCCGGTCGGGCCGCGGAAGGGTCAGCCGCGCCCGGTCGAGCCGGCCCACCTGGGCGAGGTGGTCGGCGACCGACCCGGCGAGCTCGGGGCAGCCCGCTGCGGGCAGCTCGACGACCACCTCCGGGCGAGCGGGCCACGAGCTCCGCCACCCTGCCAGCAGCCGCACGCACGCCTCGAGCACCTCCTCGGGCGCCCGCGCGTCGCGGGCGAACATCGCGGCCACCGTCTCGCGCCACTCCGGAGCGTCGGCGAAGACCAGGGCGCGTCCTGCGGCCGGCATCTCCTCGGCCGGGATCCGCCCCCGGGAGCCGAACGAGCCGCCGGGCCACATCTTCCGCGGCTCCACCACGTGGACCTCGCCGCGCAGCAGCGCCGTCACGGCGTGCACGGTCCCGGGCGAGGGACGTCCGGTGAGCGCCTCCGGCAGGGCCGCCGCGGCAGACCGAGCACCGGCCGCACGACTCCGCGTGCGGGTCGTCCAGCGCCTCCTGCAGCAGCTCCATCAGGCACCGGTCACCCCGCGTGTAGGACCGCATGATCTCGGCCTCGCGGCGTCGTACGGCGACGATCCCCTCGTAGTGCTCGGCGTCGTGGTGCCACGGGCGTCCGGTGGCCCGCCAGCCGCCTTCGACCCGTTCGACGACCTCGTCGACGGCAAGCTGCTTGAGCATGAGCTCGACCCGGCCGCGGCGCACCCCGGACTGGGCCTCCAGCGCGGCCACCGACGCCGGCGCATCGCCGTCGACGGGCAGCACCGCCAGCACGCGGCGCACCTGGTCGGGGACCGGGATCGTCGCCGTGGCGAAGTAGTCCCACACCCCGGCGTCGGCGTCGGACGGCAGGAGCACGGCATGGGCGTGCTCGATGGCGCGCCCGGCGCGGCCGACCTGCTGGTAGTAGGAGACCGGCGAGGGCGGGGAGCCCACGTGGACCACGAACCCGAGGTCCGGCTTGTCGTAGCCCATCCCCAGGGCCGAGGTCGCCACCAGCGCCTTGAGCTCGTTGGCCCGCAGCGCGTCCTCGAGCCGCTCGCGCTCCCCCGGCTCCAGCTGGCCGGTGTAGGCGGCGACCGGCAGGGCAGCCCCGTGGACCTCGGTCACGGCAGCGGCGAGCCGCTGCGCGTCCGCGACGGTCAGCGCGTAGACGATGCCCGAGCCCGGCAGCCGCGGCAGGTGGTCGACGACCCACGCGTACCGCTCGAGCGGGGTGAGCGAGTCGACCACGGACAGCTCCAGGCTGGCCCGGGCCAGCTGACCGCGGAGCACGAGCGTCGCCTCGCCGAGCTGACGGGCGACGTCCTCGGTGACCCGCGCGTTGGCGGTCGCCGTCGTGGCGAGCACCGGCGTCGCGGGGTTGAGCCGGCGCAGCACGTCGGAGACCCGTCGGTAGTCGGGACGGAAGTCGTGACCCCAGTCGGAGACCGCGTGCGCCTCGTCGATCACCACCAGGCCGAGGCGCCCCGCGAGCCCGTCGAGCACGCGCCGGCCGAATCCCGGGTTGGCGAGACGCTCCGGGGAGACCAGCAGCACGTCGAGCTCGCCGGCGAGCAGCGCGGCCTCGGTCGAGGACCACGCGTCGATGTTCGAGGAGTTGAGGGTCGCCGCCCGCAGCCCGGCACGGGCGGCCGCGGCCACCTGGTCCCGCATGAGCGACAGCAGCGGGGAGACGACCAGCGTCGGCCCGGCGCCCTCCGAGCGCCGGATCGCCGTCGCCGCCCAGTAGACGGCCGACTTCCCCCATCCGGTCGCCTGCACGACCAGGACCCGGGTCCCCGGCTCGCTGAGGGCGGCCACCGCCGTGGCCTGGTCGGTGCGCAGCCGTGCGTCGGGCCCGGCCATCGCCCCGATGACCTGGTCGGCGGTGGCGGCCCGGGTGCCGCTGAGCGGGGGGACGGTGGTGGCGGTCATGGGCTCCACCGTAGGCGCGCCCGCCGACAGCCCGCCGACAGCCCGCGGTCAGGCCGCCGCCGGCCGCCGGACCGGTCGAACAGGCAGACTGGCCCTGCACCGCCGTACCACCCGAACCCGCGAAGGAGCGCCATGCCGGCCGACCGTCTGCTGCCCACCGAGGAGGCCGCCGACCTCCTCCGGCTCACCCGCGAGATCGTCACCAAGGAGCTCGCGCCCCGCGTGGCGGAGGCCGAGGCCAGCGAGACGTTCCCGCGGGAGGTGTTCCGGACCCTCGGCCGGGCGGGGCTGCTCTCGCTGCCCTACCCCGAGGAGTACGGCGGTGGCGGTCAGCCCTACGAGGTGTACCTGCAGGTGCTCGAGGAGATCGCTGCGGTGTGGGCCAGCGTCGGCGTCGGGGTGAGCGTCCATGCGCTGTCCTGCTTCGGGCTGCACACCCGTGGCACCGAGGAGCAGAAGCAGCGGTGGCTCCCCGAGATGCTGGACGGGGAGCTGCTCGGCGCCTACGCGCTCTCGGAGCCGCAGGCCGGCTCCGACCCGGCGGCGATGACGACCAAGGCGGTCCGGGACGCGGACGGCTACGTCCTCACCGGTACCAAGGCGTGGATCACCCACGGCGGCCATGCGGACTTCTACAAGGTGATGGCCCGCACGAGCGAGGACCGCAACGCGATCTCGTGCTTCCTCGTGCCGGCCGACGCCGACGGGCTCAGCACCGACCCGCCGGAGCGGAAGATGGGGCTCACCGGGTCGAGCACCACCACCCTGCGCCTCGACGGGTGTGCGGGTTCCCGAGGAGCGGCGGCTCGGCGCCGAGGGCGACGGGCTGCGGATCGCGCTCGAAGGGCTCGACTCCGGGCGGCTCGGCATCGCGGCCGTCGCGACGGGCCTCGCGCAGGGCGCTCTGGACCATGCCGTGGCCTACGCGCGTGAGCGGACCACCTTCGGCAAGCGGATCATCGACCACCAGGGGCTGGCGTTCGTGCTCGCCGACATGGCCGCCGCCGTGGGGTCGGCACGGGCGACGACGCTCCACGCGGCTCGGCTGCGCGACCGCGGGCTGCCGTTCGGCAAGGAGGCCTCGATCGCCAAGCTGGTCGCGACCGACAACGCGATGAAGGTGACCACGGACGCCGTGCAGGTGCTCGGCGGCTACGGCTACACCCGCGACTTCCCCGTTGAGCGCTACATGCGCGAGGCGAAGGTGATGCAGATCTTCGAGGGGACCAACCAGATCCAGCGGATGGTGATCGGCCGGCACCTCGACCGCGGGTCGGGCGGGACGATCACGTCCCCTTGAGGCGGGCCCGCTCCCGCCACCACCCGAGGACGGCCGGGTCCGCGACGCCGTACGCCCGGCACATCAGCCCCGCCACCTGCACGAGGGAGGCGCTACGACCCTCGTGGTCGCGCTGCGCGGCCGGCAGCAGCGCCGCTGCCTCGTCCCAGGCGGCGGCGTCGGCCGGGAGCGGCAGCGCCGCGACCTGCTTCGCGCTCAGCTTGACCGAGCGCATGGTGAGACCGGTTCCGGCGTAGCGGGTGGCGGCGTGGGCGACGACCGGCGGCGCCAGCAGCACCGCCAGCAAGTGCCACAGCCGATCGGCCGGCGCGGTCACGGTGACCGTGGGAACCGACGGGAGCAGCTCTCCGCCGACGTCGACCACGGCCTCGACCACGCTCCCCTGCGTGCCGACCAGCACCTTCGGGACCAGCCTCGCCCGCGCCCATCGAGCGAGAGCGGGGTCGGCCTCGAGCGCGTCGAGGTCGACCACCGGCGCCGACCAGTGCTGCTTGTGGACCCGGGTCGGCCGCCGGCCCCACAGCAGCTCCGCGGGGTCGATGAGCCCGGTGGTGACCAGCGGCACGCACCGGCACCCTTCGCACGCGGCCGCCTCGCGCAGGTAGGGGCGGAGCCCGTAGTACTGGTCGCGGAAGTCGGCCGTGCACGCGGCGAGGTCGCCGAGGACGCCCGGGGCCGGGTCGAGGCGCACCTCGGGGGTGCCCATCGCCTCGGCGACCAGGAACGACCACTCGCCCCGCAGCTCGGCAGTGGTGACCCGCCGCGGCCGGACCGGGGCGAACGCCGGGCCGTGCGTCCGTCGTACGACGCCCTGGGCCGCTCCCCGCCGCAGCACCGGTGCACAGGTGAGCACCGAGGCGTCGAAGACCGGCTGGTCCGAGGCCCACAGCGCCTCCAGCGCGCAGGCGTCCGCCAGGTGGGCACGGACCCCGGCCGCGTCGCGCGCCGCGAGCAGCGACTGCGGTTGGACCAGGGCGACCCGTCCGCCCGGCCGCACCCAGGCGACGGCACGCTGCAGGAAGACCGCGCTCAGGTCGGTGTAGGGGCGCAGGGCGCCCCCGGAGAGCGCGCCGAGCCGGGCGGCGGCCTCCGGCGACCTGGCGGTGAGGGTCTCCAGGCGGTTGAGGAACGGCGGGTTGCCGACCACCAGGTCGAAGCCACCGGCCTCGTGCGCCTCCGGGAAGGCGGTCGCCCAGTCCACCTCGAGCAGGGCGTCGCCGGACCGGAGCCGCAGCTGCGGCATCGTGACGGGCCGGCCGGGCTCGATCAGCTCCAGCCACAGGCACACGCGCGCCAGCTCGACCGCGGCCGGGTCGACGTCGACGCCGTGGACGCAGTGCGTGATCGCGTGCCGCAGCGCCTCGCGGACGCGCTCCTCGTCTGGACGAGAGCCTCCAGTCGCGCCGGGCCCACCGGCGGCCCGGCGCGCGATCCGGCGCGCTGCAGCCACGAGGAACAGCCCGGCCCCGCACGCCGGGTCGCACACCGTCGGCAGGTCGTCCGACTCCTCCAGGGCGGGGTCGAGCGCGTCGTCGAGGAGCTTCTCGACCAGGCCCGTTGGGCTGAACCAGGTGCCGGTCGCCTTCCGGGTGCGGGCGGTGCCACCGGACCGGAGCCGGCCGGAGGACCAGCCGGGGTCGGTGGAGAGGAACGCCTCGTGCAGTGCTCCCAGCGCGGAGCTCGCGTCGACGCCGACGACGACTCCCGCTCCACGGGGACAGCGCTGCCGCCGCGTGCTCGAGCCGTGAACGGTCGAGCCCGCCGTCCGGCACCGTCGCGAGCTCGAGCCCACGACAGGCCTCCTCCAGGGTCACCGTGGCTCCGCGGCCTCGCGCCACGGTGGCGAAGAGCAACCGGTAGGCGACGGCCAGCAGGTCGGTGACCCGCGCAGCAGAGACCCCGCCGTACGCCGGCTCGGTTGGATCGTGGTCCACCAGCGCCTCTCCCAGCCGCTGCACCGCGAGCCGCAGGCTGCTGACGTCGGGGACACCCATTCCGTCTCCTCCTCGGCTCGCCGGGACAGCATTGCACCCGGTCCTGGTCGCAGATGTGCTGCAATGTCCGGTGTCGCGCCCTGCGACCCGACGTCCAGCAGGAGGAGAGGCTCGAAAGACGTGTCCCACCAACACGCTGTCCGAGAAGATCGGCGCGGGCGTCGGGCATGGCCCTGGGTGGTCGTCACCGCCGTGGTGCTGCTCGGGCTCGTTCCGCTCGCGACCCTCACGCTGACCGACGACGACGACGCGGCCGAGCGGGCCGTTCTCTCGGCGACGCAGCCCGATGGGCGAGCCGCGGAGAAGGCACGCACGCGGAAGAGGCCGACCCGCTTCGTCGTCGCGTCGTTCAACGTCCTGGGGTGGCGGCACACCGCTCGGGGCGGGCGGCACGAGGAGTGGCCCGGTGGCCGCAAGCGGATGAACCGCACGCTCCGCCTGATCGAGCGGCACGGCGTCGACGTCATCGGTTTCCAGGAGCTCCAGCCACCTCAGCTCGAGAAGTTCAACAACCGCACGGGCCGTGACTGGTCGGTCTATCCGGGTGGGCGCTTCGAACGGATGGCCATGCACAACTCCATCGCCTGGCGGACCGAGCTCTGGGAGAAGGAGGGGTTCGGATACCTCAACATCCCCTACTTCCGCGGCAAGCCGGTGAAGATGCCGGTCATCGAGCTCCGCAACCTCAAGACCGGGCGGGTGGTGCAGTTCGCCAACTTCCACAACCCCTCGAACAGCAAGGGCAACGCCCAGCGGTGGCGCAACAAGGCGCTCCGCAAGCAGCTGCGCCTGGCGAACGAGTCGAGCCGGCGGCTCCCCCTGGTGATCACCGGCGACATGAACGAGAAGCGGCGCTACTTCTGCCGCATGGTCGGCCGCTCGCCGATGCACGCCTCCAACGGTGGCCGGGTGACCCGGACCCGCTGTGTCACGCCCCGGTCGATGGGGATCGACTGGATCTTCGGGTCACGGGCCGTCGAGTTCCGCTGGCACGAGAAGATCGAGCGGAAGCGGATCGCCCCGACGAGCGACCATCCCTTCATCGCGGCGGGCGTCACCGTCCGTCCCCGCAAGCGCTGACCTCATCCCGCCGCGGCGCGCATGGCGTCCAGCAGCAGGCCGAGCGACGTCTCGGTCGCCGCGTCCACCACCTCACCGGGGTCGCCGTCGAGGTGCAGCTCGTGGCAGGTCAGCTCACCGCGCACCAGCACAGCCACGTGGACGGTTCCCGGCGGCTGCCCCTCCTCGGGATCCGGACCGCCGGCGCCGGTCGTGGAGACCGCCGCGTCGACCTCGAGCACCTTGGTGGCGCCCTCCACCATCTCGCGTGCGCAGCGGTCGGTGACCAGCTTCTCGGCGGTCACGCCGAGCAGGTCCGCCTTGACCGCACGGGAGTACGACACCACGCAGCCGTGGTACCAGTCGGCTGCCCCCGAACCTCGCGCCAGCGCCGAGGAGACGGCGCCGCCGGTCAACGACTCGGCAGCGCCCACGGTGAAGCCGTGCTCCTTGGCGAGCTCGGCGATGGACTCCACGTGCTTGGTCGGATCGCTCACCGGCACATGATGACAGCCGCACCCAACGTCCCGACGCCGGAGCGCGAGGCCGGTCAGCTCTCCCCGAGCGCTGCGGCCACCGCTGCGACCGTCAGGTCGCAGTAGCTGTCCACGTCGACCTCGTTGCCGAGCTGGACGGCGAGGAAGAGCCCGTCCATCGTCACCATCACGACCTGCGCGAGCTCGCGGACCAGCCGGGCGTCCCGGCGGTGCCCGGCCGCTGCGAACGCGCCCTCCAGCCAGAAGCGGAGGAGCGCCACGATGCTGTCCCGCAGCCCGCGGTAGGTCTCCCGCGCCACGGGCTCCCCGGCCCCGAGCGTGAGCATCTGGCCCACCCGGAGGAACTCGGGTCCGTCGAGCACGCTGCGGAACACCGGGTCGAGCAGCTCGCGGAGGGCGACGCCGACCGGGGTGCCCGCCGACGGTGTCCGCCACTCCGGCTGCACGGTGAACCACTGGTCGAAGCGCAGCCGGACGACCTCGCCGACCAGCTGGTCCTTGCTGCGGAAGAACCAGTAGATCGAGCTCGCGGGAAGGCCGGCCTCCTGGGAGATGCGCGAGATGGTCGCACCCTCGTAGCCGCGCCGTCCGACGGTCTCGGCAGCCGCGTGCAGGATCCGCTCGCGGGAGGCCTCCCCCTGCGCCGTCATCGCTGCTCCCCTCCGCGTTCCGTCCGCCACTTCTCGACCTGCGCGACCACGCCGGCGGCGACCAGGCGGCCGAGCCGCTCGAGGTCCCACCACTGGTCGGCGGCGTGGCCGACGACGAAGCCGTCGATGCACGCGAGGTGGAAGACGGCGAGCCTTCGTGCGAGCACCGGGTCGGCGACATCCGCCGGGAGGGCTCCCTCCCACCACTGCGCCACGGTGTCGGTGAGCCGCGCGTGCAGCGCCACGAACAGCCGCCGGGCCGCGGGCTCCTTCGGGCGTCGCTCGAGGGAGAGGATCAGGCCGAACTGCCAGACCTCGGCCCCCGAGGTCACCATCTCGACGGCGCGGGCGAACCGCTCGTGCGCGAGCGCGTCGTACGCCGTCCCCCGGCCCTTGGGAAGCGTCAGCGGGAGCTGCTCGATGCCGTGCTCCATCGCAGCCGCGATCAAGGCCTCCTTGTTCGCGAAGTGCCAGTAGATCGAGCTCGCCGGCAACCCGGTCTCCTCGGACACCAGGCCGATCGTCGTGCCGTCGTACCCTCGCTCGGAGGCGAGCCGGAGGGTCGCGTCGAGGATGCGCAACCGCGACTCCCGACCCTGCTGCGACACCCGCCCTGACATTTTTTCTCTTTCGGCTTTTCTGTAGTGACCGTTCCATGCATACTAATGCCTGTAGTGATCGTTACGGGGTGGATCCCCCCGAACACGAACCTCAGCTCCCGGCGCTCACCGCCCCGGGGGCGAGCGCCCGCACGGTGGCGCCCAGCTCTGGGAGGACTGGGCACGACCAGACGGACTGAGCCGGTGGATCGCGTCGAGCCTTGGGAGGGGCTGGACACGACTCACCGGCGCTGCTCTTTTTCAGGCATCTCGCCCGATGTCCGGCGCCGGGCCCTCCGACGGGCGCAAGGTCTGGCGACACGTGCCGTTGGTCCGGTGTGCAGGACACGAGGGGCGGGCACAATCAGGAGGTCCTGACGGGCCTCTGCCCTCAGGCGCCGCACCCGCGCTCGCCCCTCGAGGAGAACCATGCAGCTCGTCGCGCTCACCCTCGGTGCCCGCTACCTGCGCGTGAGCACGGTCGGCGGCGAAGTCCGGCTGCGGGCGGACGGCACGTCGCTGACCCGCCACAGCTGTCTCGAGCAGATCGACCTCGGTCACGACCGGGTGGCGCTGCGTCCCGTCGACGGCGGCTACCTGACCCACGCCCCGGACCGCGCCCACGGCTTCGGTCTGTACGTCGGCGAGGAGCTCACGCCGTGCGCCGCATTCGAGGAGGTGCTGTGGCCGGACGGACTCGTCTCGCTCCGCACCTGCCAGCTCACCTACGTCACCGCGGACCCCGCCTCGGGTGACGTCACGAGCTGCCGCACCGAGACCGGCGACGGCACCCGGTTCGGCTGCCTCGCCGTGCCGCTCGGCTCGGTCCCGGCGCAGCAGCGCCGCGCCGCGCCCGTGGACCAGCCGCACGCCGCACGTCTCCGCTGACCTACGCTCGCGGGCGTGAGACCGTTCCTGCTCCTCGCGACCCGCGCCGAGGACCGTGCCGCCGACGAGGAGTACGCCGCCTTCGTCCGGTTCAGCGGGCTGCGCGAGTCCGAGCTCGTCCGCCACCGGCTCGAGCGGGACCCGCTCGGCCCGGTCGACCTCGACGACTGGTCCGGGATCGTGCTGGGAGGCAGCCCGTTCAACACCTCCGACCAGGAGACCGCCAAGACACCCGTGCAGCACCGGGTCGAGACCGAGGTCGCGGCCCTGCTCGACGAGGTCGTCGCGGACGACTTCCCGTTCCTCGGCGCCTGCTACGGCGTCGGCACGCTGGGGGTGCACCAGGGCGGAGTCGTCGACCGCACCTACGGGGAGCCGGTCGGTCCGGTCGAGGTGGCGCTGACCCCCGAGGGCCGTGCCGACCCGCTGACCGGGGTCCTTCCCGAGCGGTTCGAGGCCTTCGTCGGCCACAAGGAGGCGGTCACCGAGCTGCCGCCCCACGCGGTGCGGCTCGCCACCTCGCCGGCGTGCCCGGTGCAGGCGTTCCGGGTCCGGAGCCGGGTCTACGCCACCCAGTTCCACCCCGAGCTCGACGTCCCGGGCATCGCCACCCGGATCGACATCTACCGGAACGCGGGCTACTTCCACCCCACTGCGGCCGGCGAGCTCAAGGCGGCGGCCGCACGCAGCAACGTGGTCCACCCCACCTCGATGCTGCCCCGGTTCGTCGAGCTGTTCGCCCGGTGAGCGGCGGGGCTCAGTCGTCGACGCCGCGTGCCACGAGCGCCTCGCCGAGAGCGTCGGCGTGGCGCAGCGACCGGATCACCAGCGGAACGGCGTAGGCACGCGGGCTGCCGTGCAGCCCCCGAGCGCGCTGGGCGTCCCGCACCTCCTCGGCGATCCCCACCACCACCGGCACCGAGCGGATGCTCAGCGCGAGCAGCAGCCCCACCCGCTGCGGGTCAACGCCGACCCGGCGCAACGGCGCCAGCGCGCGCACGAGCGTGTCGACGAGATCGGTCGTGCGCGTCGTCAGGGTGACCAGTCCTGCCAGGAGCACCAGCACGAGGATCACCCCGGTGACCACCAGGGCGCGCGCCCAGCCATTGACGAGCAGGTGGAAGCCGCCTACCGCCACCAGCAGCCAGAGCAGCGGCCTGGCCTGTCGGAGCAGCCCCCCGACCGACACCCCAGCCGACCGGTAGCCGAGGGCCACCAGCGCCAGCGCCGTACCCACTTGACCCACCGTGTCGAGCAGGAACGACACCGCTCCGACGGCCACCAGGACGGCCAGCTTGAGCCCCGCCGGCGCCCGGTGCACCGGGGACGTCCCCGGCAGGTAGAGCCCCAACGTGGTCATCGTGGTCAGGCCATCAGCTTGCGGTAGAACGCGACGGCGTCGGCGGGATCGGAGTCGTGGACGAGCCGGGCCTCGTCGAAGACCAGCACCCGGTCGAACCGGTCGAGCAGCTCGAGGTGGTGGGTGACGAGGAGCACCTGCTGGTCGAGTCCCTGGAGGTAGCCGGCGACCCTCCGGGCGTTGCGCAGGTCGAGCAGGGTCGTCGGCTCGTCGAGCACCAGCACCGAGGGCTCGGTGACGAGCACCGCCGCGAGCGCGAGCAGCTGCTTCTGTCCGCCCGACAGGAGGTGGGCAGGGTGGTCGGCGTGGTCGGCGAGGTCGAAGCGGTCGAGGACGTCGCGGACCAGCGCGTCCCGCTCGGTGCGGGGGATCCGTCGCCGCCGCAGCCCGAACGCCACGTCCTCCCCCACCGTCGGCATCACGATCTGGGCGTCGGGGTTGGTGAAGCAGAACCCCACGCGACGCCGCACCCCGCGGCCGTCTGACCGGGTGTCGAGCCCGTCGACCCTGACCCGTCCCTGCTCCGGCAGGACCAGCCCGTTGAGCAGCCGCACGAAGGTCGACTTGCCCGAGCCGTTCGCCCCGATGATGCCGACCCGGCGCTCCGCCAGCCGCACGGACACGTCGCGCAGCACCTCCCGCCGCCGGCCGCCCTCGCCGTATGAGTGGCTGACGTGGTCCACCTCGATCACCCGACGACCTCCACCACGACCGCGACCCCCTGACCACCGCCGGCGGCGATCGCGGCGAGCCCGCGCCTCCCGCTGCCGCCCCGGACCAGCTGTGAGAACAACCGAACCAGCAGCACCGCCCCCGAGGCGCCCCAGGGGTGGCCGAGCGCGAGCGCGCCGCCCTGCGGGCAGACCCGCCGCGGGTCGAGCCCCAGTTCGGCGCAGCAGGCAAGCACCTGGCCGGCGAACGCCTCGTTGATCTCGACCACGTCGAGGTCGTCCAGCGACAGCTCCGCGCGAGCGAGCGCAGCCCGCGCCGCCGGGACGAGCCCGTAGCCGGGCTGGTTCGGGTCGCACGCCGCCGTGGCGGTCGCCAGGATGCGCAGGCCGCGACCGCCCGTGCGCCGGTGCGTTCCGGCGTCGAGCACCGCGACCGCGGCCGCACCGTCGTTGACGCCGCACGAGTTGCCGGCGGTGACCGTCCCGTCCTGACGGAACGCCGGCCGCAGCCGGGCGAGCCTCTCCACGGTCAGCCCGTTCCGCGGTCGGTCGTCCCGGGTCACCCCGCCGACCGCGACCACCTCCTCGTCGTACCGCCCCTCGGCCCGGGCCGCCGCGGCGCGCGCGTGGGAGCGGACGGCGTACTCGTCCTGGGCCCGTCGACCCACCCCGCGCGCTTCTGCCCACCTGTCGTTGGCGAGCCCCATGTCGGGATCCCCTATCCAGGCGGGCGCGAAGGGCGCGCGTTCGTAGCGCACCGGCTCGCCGCCGTCGACCGGCGGCCAGAACCGCCACGGCGCTGTCGAGACCGACTCGACACCGCCGGCGAGGACCACGCCGGACTGCTGGGTGACCGCGGCCGCGGCGCTCACCACGGCAGCCAGCCCGCTGGCGCACTGCCGGTCGACGGTCAGGGCCGGCACGTCCACGCCGAGCCCGGCCTGGAGCGCGGCCACCCGGGCGACGTCCCCGCCGGGGCCCATGCAGTTGCCGAGCACGACCTCCGCGACCCCACCGGCCGCCCGGACCTCGGGCGTGGCGGCCAGGGCGGCCAGCACCGGGGCTGCGAGGTCGGCGGCGCCGAGCTCGGCCAGCGAGCGGCCGGCGGTGCCGATCGGTGTGCGCAGGGCGGCGACGATCACTGGGCGGTCGGCCACGACGCCTCCGTCACGACGACACCGGCACGGTTGACGGCTCGACCGCGGCGGTGGTGGCGGCGACCGCAGCGGCGAGGGCGGGCCGGTCGACCTTGCCGCTCAGGGTCGACGGCAGGTTCGGCACGTGGAGCCAGCGGCGTGGCCGGTGGCTGGCTGCCAGGGAGCGGGCCGCGCGCCGGGCGGCGGGCAGGTCGGCGGCGTCGGTGACGACACCGGCGAGGAGCTGGCCGAGCTCGGGGTGCGGCAGGCCGACCACGACGAGCGCACCGGAGACGGCGGGGCGCAGCGCCGCCTCGACGTCGGCGACCAGCACGGTGGCCCCTCCGGTGGTGACCACCTCGCTCCCCCTGCCGTCGACACGGAGCACGCCGTCGACGAGCATTCCCCGGTCGCCCACGGTGGCGAAGCCGTCCGCGGTGCGCCGCAGGGCGCCGGGCGGACCGTCGTACCCCTCGCACAGGAACGGCGACCGCACCCACACCTCCCCCTCGCGCACCTGGACCACGACGCCCGGGAACGGGCGCAGGTCGTCCTCGGAGGAGCCCCAGGCGACGAACGACAGCTCGGCCGCGCCGTAGTAGTGGCTCACCACGGCGCCGGCGGCCACCGCACGATCGTGGAGCCGCGGGGTGAGCCGGTCTCCGGCGACCGTCACCTGGACCCCGGCCACCGGCGCGGCGTCGTCGAGCAGGCGCGCCAGCGCCGTCGGCGTGAGGTGTGCATGGGTCGCTCCCTCGACCGAGCCGGCAGCCACGGCCCCGGACCAGCGGCCGAGGACGGCCGCGAAGAGGTTCATGGTCCCCGACAGCGGTCCGGGGACGTGCAGCCGCGAGCCCGCACCGAGCCCGGTGAGGGCGGCGACGGTGGGAAAGGACCCGGTCCAGGAGGTGGTCGACCGGACCACCGAGCGCGGTCGCCCGGTTGACCCGGAGGTGCGCAGTGCGATGCGGCGCCCTGCTCCGTGCGCAGCGAGCACCGCCCCCACCGGGTCGGGAGCGGCGCCGACGTCGACCGGCGGCTCAGACAGGGGTGGCCCGCCTCGCACCGCGCCGCGGTCCCAGCAGCCCGGGGTAGCCGGCGTGGACGCCGCGAGCCACCAGCGCGGCCACCACGGCCTTGAGGGCGTCACCGGGGAGGAACACCGCCATCGAGGTGGCCGCCGCGTCGATTCCCACCCGGGCCATGACCATCACGCCCACGATGCCGAAGGCGTAGAGCACGATGATGCCTCCCGCGACGTTGGCGAGCACTCCCTTCACGAGCGAGTACGCCGGCCCCGCCAGCTGCGTGAGCAGTCCCACGACGTAGGCGGCGACCGGGAAGCCGACCAGGAACCCCACCCGCGGCGTCGTGAAGACCCCCAGCCCTCCCACGCCGCCGGCAAGCAGCGGGAGCCCGACGGCGACGAGTGCGAGGAACACCAGCATCGTGACGAGGGCGCGCCGGGCTCCGAGGACCGCCCCGACGAGCATCACGCCGAGCGACTGCGCGGTGATCGGGACGGCTCCGCCGAACGGGTAGAACGCCGGGACCAGCCCCAGTGCGGCCATCAGCCCGACGAAGACGGCCACGAGGGCGAGGTCGCGTGAGCTGAGGCGGCCGGGACGTGGTGCGGTCATGGCGGGCAGTCTAGGACGCCGCGACGCACTGCCCCGCCCCGCAGGTCACCTCTCGGGACGGTCGTCGAGGTGCGCGGTCACGTGGTCGGTGACGCTGGCGAGGTGCTCGCGCCGCTCCGACCTCTCCAGGTCCCGCATCTCGCCCCGGAAGGCACGGGTCGTCGCCACCGCCATCCCGATCATCACGAGGCTGAACGGGAGCGCGGTGATGATCGCCGCGGTCTGAAGCGCCCCGAGCCCGCCCGCTCCGACGGTCAGCAGGGCGGCCGCGACCGCTCCTTCGAGGATCGCCCACATGACGCGCGACCACTTCGGCGGGTCGATGTCGCCGCCGGAGGCCAGCATGTCGACGACCAGCGAGCCGGAGTCGGACGAGGTGACGAAGAAGGTCACGATGAGCAGGATCGACAGCCCGATCACCAGGCCCCCTCCCGGGAGCCCGTCGAGCATCGTGAAGAGCGAGCTCTCGGTGCCGACCTTGCCGTCCTCGCCGACCAGCCCGCCGCTGCCGAACAGCTCGCGGTAGAGCGCGTTGCCACCCAGGACGGAGAACCAGAGGAAGGTGACGAGGGTCGGGACGAGAAGGACCCCGAGGACGAACTCGCGCACGGTGCGGCCTCGCGAGATCCGCGCGATGAAGACGCCGACGAAGGGCGCCCACGAGATCCACCATCCCCAGTAGAACGTGGTCCACGCGGCCTGCCAGGTCTCGCCCTCCTCGCCGCGATAGGCACTGACGTCGAAGGTGAGCATGAGGACGTTGGTGAAGTAGTCACCGAAGTTCTGGACGAACTCACGCAGCATGAACAGGGTCGGACCTGCGATGAGCACGAAGAGCAGCACGATCGCGGCGAGCCCCATGTTGACATTGGAGAGCCACTTGATGCCTCGTCCGACGCCGCTCACGACGGAGGCGGTGGCGATGCCGGTGATGGCGGCGATGAGGAGGAGCTGGAGCCCGATCGATCCCGAGCCGCCGTCGACCACCCCGGTGAAGTCGAGTCCGGCCGCGATCTGCGCCACGCCGAAGCCCAGCGAGGTGGCGACACCGAACACGGTGCCGACCACCGCGGTGATGTCGATGACGTCACCGAGCCGCCCCTTCACCCGGTCGCCCAGCAGCGGCTCGAGGGCCCACCGGATCGACACGGGCCGTCCCTTGCGGTGCACGGTGTAGGCGATCGCCAGCCCCGCGACGACGTAGATCGCCCAGGCGTGGAACCCCCAGTGCAGGTAGGTCTGCGTCATCGCTTGGCGTGCGGTCTCGATCTCACCGCCCTCGAACCCCGGGCGCGGCGCAGCGAAGTGGTTGAGCGGCTCGGCCACCCCCCAGAAGACCAGGCCGATGCCCATGCCGGCCGAGAACAGCATCGCGAACCACGACCCGAGACGGAACTCCGCCTCCTCGTCGTCGTCGCGCCCCAGCCGGATGTCACCGAACCGGCTGAACCCCATCCACAGCGCGAAGACGACGAACGCCGCGATGAGCAGGACGTAGTACCAGCCCAGCGTGCCGATGATCCCCTTCTGGACGGCGCTGATGGCGTCTGCGGCGGCGTCCGGGGTGATGACCGCGAACAGCACGAAGACGACGATCAGCCCCATGGAGGGCCAGAAGACCCAAGGGGCAGGGAAGTGGCTTCCGAAGGTGCCTTTCCCGGGCTGCGTCGATGCATGGTCCTGACGGGGTGGCACTGAGCTCGACACGAGGTCGCTCCTCACAGCTCGGGAATGCGGGCGCGGGTGGACGCCTGGCACGGACCTCTGACTTTCCCCATGGATCGGTCCCCGGCGCAAGTCTCGAGGACCGTGCCCGCCTCAGCCCGTGACCGCGCTCACCCTGGGGGAGGCCAGGAGGTGGCGACATCGGGCGGGGGCAACCCCGGACGACGGGCGGCCAGCGCGGCCACGAGCTCTGCCACCTCGCGGTGAGCGCCAAGCCGGCCGAGCAGCGGCACGACGCGGACGAGACGGTTGCCGACGCTGTCCGCGAGGACGACCGAGCGGGCCAGCCGGTCCATCGCTCCGGCCTACGCGGAGGAGGCGGGGTTCGCGCGGCTGGAGGTGCTCCCGATCGAGCACGACACCTTCCGGTCCCCTGACCGACGTCCCTCCGAATCGCTCCAAGGATCGCAGTCACCTGGTGGCTGCGATCCTCGGAGCGGTTCTCCACAGGAGGCGATCCGGCGGGTGCGCGGGCCGGGGTGACCGGTCAGGCTGCCGTCCGTGCACCTCGACGAGCTCCGCGACCTCCGCGACTTCCAGTCCGGTGTGCTCGCGCGTCGCCAGCTGCTCGGCGCGGGGGCGAGGGACCACGACCTCCGCCGCTGGGTGCGCCGCCGGGAGCTGACCCGGGTGCACGAGGGTGTCTACGTCGACCACACGGGGCCGCTCACCTGGGTCAACCGCTGCTGGGTCGCCGTCCTGCTGTACTGGCCGGCCGCGCTCAGCCACGACTCGGTCGTCCACCGTGCCGGTGACCCGATCCACGTCGCCGTGGCGGACGACCGGAACGTCGCACGGCGGCCCGGCATCGCGGTGCACCTGCTCAGTCGGCTCGACGAGCGGGTGCAGTGGAACCTCGGCCCGCCCCGGGTGCGGCTCGAGGACGCGGTGCTCATGATGTGCGCGGCCCAGCCCTCGCGGGTCGACGCACTGGCCCTGGCCGCGGACGTGTGCACCCGCCGCCGCACGACACCGGAGCGCCTGCTCACCGAGCTCGACCGTCAGCGCCACCTCCGGCACCGCGCATGGCTCGCCTCCGTCCTCGACGAGACCGCTGAGGGGGTTCGTTCGGCCCTGGAGAGCAGCTACCTGCGCAGGGTCGAACGCGCGCATGGCCTGCCGCGCGGAACCCGCCAGCTGCGCCAGCGGACGCCCCGAGGGGTGGTCTTCCGAGACATCGTCTACGAGCGCTTCGGAGTGGCCGTCGAGCTCGACGGCCGGGTCGGCCACGAGCTGAGCCGGGACCGGTGGGCCGACATGGACCGCGACCTCGACGCCGTCGTCTCGGGGCTGACGACGATCCGGCTGGGCTGGCGCCACACGGAGGAGCACCCCTGCCGGACGGCACGCCGCGTGGCGTCGGTGCTCGTCCGACGAGGGTGGCCAGGCGGACTGCACCCCTGCGCAGCCAGTTGCAGCGTCTAGCACCGGGGGGTCCGAGGATCCCGGTCACCAGGCGGCTGCGATCCTCGGACTCCCCTCAGCTGCGCGTCGAGGCGAACCGCCGGGCGGCCTCGACGACCCCGGTGAACAACCCGGCGTCCTCGGTCATCTCCGGGTGCCACTGCACGCCGAGGCAGAACCGCTCGCCCTTCCGCTCCATCGCCTCGAGGGTGCCGTCCTCGGCCCAGGCCACGGCTTCGTACGACGGGTGCTCGCGCACCGCCTGGTGGTGGTGGCACCGCACGTCGAGCCGCTCCCCGACCAGGGCCCCGAGCAGGCTCTCCTGAGCCACCGTCACCGAGATCGGCCCGAAGGAGTCGCCGCCGGGGCTGTGGGTCTCGTGGCCGACCACGTCGGGGACGTGTTGATGGAGGGCACCGCCCGCAGCCACCGCCATCACCTGCATCCCCCGGCAGATCCCGAGCAGCGGGGTGTCGTGGTGGGCGGCGGCGTCGACCAGCTCCAGCTCCCAGAGGTCACGGTCGTCCCGCCAGCCGGCGGTGCGGGCGTGCGGCTCCTCCTGGTACCTCTCCGGCGAGACGTCGGCGCCCCCGGAGACCACGAGCCCGTCCAGCCGTTCGACCAGGGCACGGGCGCGGTCCGGGTCGGAGGTCCCCACCGGGAGCAGCACCGGGACCCCGCCGGCGGCCTCGATCGCCGAGGCGTAGACCGCCGGCAGGACGTCGGCTCGCGTCGACCACACGCCCCAACGGGCCTCCTCGCGGTAGGCCGTCAGACCGACGATCGGGCGGGCCTCCACGGTCACAGCGGGGTGACGTAGGCGGCCGAGATGCCCCCGTCGACGAGGAACGTGGAGGCCGTGACGAACGATGCCTCGTCGGAGGCGAGGAAGAGCACGGCGTTGGCCATCTCCTCCGGCTCCCCGAACCGCCCCATCGGCACGTGGACCAGCCGGCGTGCCGCCCGCTCCTCGTCGGTGGCGAACAGCTCCTGGAGCAGCGGCGTGTTGACCGGCCCCGGGCAGAGCGCGTTCACCCGGATCCCCTGGCGAGCGAACTCGACGCCGAGCTCGCGGCTCATCGACAGCACCCCACCCTTCGAGGCCGAGTAGGAGATCTGGGAGGTCGCGGCACCCATGACGGCGACGAACGACGCCATGTTGACGATCGACCCGCTGCCCTGCTCGACCATGTAGGACAGGGCGGCCTTGCAGCAGAGGTAGACGCTGGTGAGGTTGACCTCCTGCACCTTGCGCCAGGTCTCGAGGTCGGTGTCGAGGATCGACGCGTCGGCGGGCGGGTTGATGCCGGCGTTGTTGAAGGCGATGTCCACCGAGCCGTAGGTGTCGTGCGCGGTCCGGAACAGCGCGTCGACCTGCTCCTTGTCGGCGACGTCCACGTGGACGTAGGTGATGCCGGCCTCCTGCTCCAGCTCCTTGCCGCGCACGTCGTCCAGGTCGCCGATGACGACCTTCGCGCCCTCCTCGAGGAATCGTCGGACGGTCGCCAGGCCGATCCCGGAGCACCCTCCGGTGATGACGGCGACCTTGCCTTCGAGGCGTCCTGCCATGGTCTGCTGCTCGCTTTCGTGGTGGTGGTCGGTCCTGGCCGGGAGGTCAGGACGAGGCGAGGAAGATGTTCTTCTCCTCGGTGAAGGCGTTCGGAGCGTCCGGGCCGAGCTCCCGGCCGAGCCCCGACTGCTTGTAGCCGCCGAACGGCGTCCAGTAGCGCACCGAGGCGTGCGAGTTCACGCTGAGGTTGCCGGCCTCCACCGCGCGGGAGACGCGCAGCGCCCGGCCGAGGTCACGGGTGTAGATCGACCCGGAGAGGCCGTACTCGGTGTCGTTGGCGAGCCGGACCGCCTCCTCCTCGGAGTCGAAGGGCATCACCGCGACGACCGGCCCGAAGACCTCCTCGCGCCACACCGGCGCCGCCGTGTCCTCGGTCAGCACGACGGTCGGCGGAACCCAGAACCCCTCGGACTCGGGGACGGTGCCGGCGAAGGCCACCTCGACCCCGTCGAGGTAGCCGGTCACCGTCTCCTTCTGCTTCGCCGAGATCAGCGGCCCCATCTCGCTGTCGGGATCCGCCGGGTCGATGACCCGCATCCCCTGCACCGCGGTCTCGAGCCGGCCGAGGAACTCGTCGTACGCCGAGCGCTCGACGAGGATCCGCGAGCGGGCGCAGCAGTCCTGCCCCGCGTTGTCGAACACGGCGTACGGCGCCGCGGCTGCCGCCGCCTCGACGTCGGCGTCCCCGAAGACGATGTTCGCCGACTTGCCGCCGAGCTCCAGGGTGACCCGCTTCACCTGCTCGGCGCAGCCGGCCATGATCTGCTTGCCGACCCCGGTGGAGCCGGTGAAGCACACCTTGCGCACGAGCGGGTTGGTGACGAACCGCTCACCCACCACCGACCCCTTGCCGGGAATGACCGTGAAGACGCCCTCGGGGATCCCCGCCTCGAGCGCCAGCTCGCCGAGACGGATCGCGGTGAGCGGCGTCAGCTCGGCGGGCTTCAGCACCACCGTGTTGCCGGCGGCGAGCGCGGGGGCGAACCCCCAGCCCGCGATCGGCATCGGGAAGTTCCACGGGACGATGACGGAGACCACGCCCAGCGGCTCGTGGAACGTCAGGTCGACACCGCCGGCAACCGGAATCTGCCGGCCGAAGAGCCGCTCGGGCGCCGCGGAGTAGTAGTTCAGGCAGTCGCGCACGTTGCCCGCCTCCCAGCGGGCGTTGGCCAGGGTGTGGCCGGCGTTGCGCACCTCGATCTCGGCGAGCTCCTCGAGATGCTCGTCGACCACCGCAGCGAACCGGCGCAGCAGCCGGGCACGCTCGCCCGGGGCGACGTCGCGCCAGGCCGGGAACGCGTCGGCCGCGCGCTGGATCAGCTCGTCGGTCTCCTCGACGGTGGCCAGGGCGACCTCGGTCACCGGGCGTCCGGTGGCCGGGTTGAGGACGGTGTGGCTGGACATGGGTCCTTTCTTCGCGCCGTTGGTCGGTCGATATCAGTCGGCGTCAGTCGGCGTCAGCCGACGTCAGCCGGTGTCAGTCGGGTCACTCGGGTCAGTCGGGTCAGTCGACGTCAGAGCCGCTCGAAGCCGCGTCGCAGCTCCCAGTCGGTGACGAAGGCCTGGTAGGCCTTCAGCTCGACGTCGGCCATGTTCGTGTAGTGGTCCACGACGTCGTCGCCCAGGGTCGCACGGGCGATCTTCGAGCCGGCGAAGACCTCCCTCGCCTCGTGCATCGTCTGCGGCACCTTGGGCTTGTCGCTCGTGTAGGCGTTGCCCTCCGTGGGCGGCTCGAGGGTGAGCTCCTGCTCGATGCCGTAGAGGCCGCCGGCCATCATCGCCGCGAGCGCGAGGTAGGGGTTGACGTCGCCGCCCGGCACGCGGTTCTCCATCCGGGCGCCGGCGCCGCGACCGACCAGCCGCACCGCACAGGTGCGGTTGTCCTCGCCCCAGCCGATCGCCGTCGGCGCGAACGAGCCCTCGGCGAACCGCTTGTAGGAGTTGATGTTCGGGGCGTAGAGCAGCGTGAAGTCGGCCATCGTGGCGAGGACGCCGGCGACGAAGCTGTCGTAGAGCTTGGTGCGGGTGCCCTTCTCCGCGTCCCAGAAGACGATGTCCCCGTCCTCACCCCGCAGCGAGAGGTGGATGTGGCAGGAGCTGCCCTCGCGCTCGTCGATCTTCGCCATGAACGTGATCGACTTGCCGTGCTGCGAGGCGATCTCCTTGGCCACCGTCTTGTAGACCGCGTGGTTGTCGGCCGTCGCCACGACCTCGTCGAACAGGAACCCGATCTCGTGCTGGCCGAGGTTGCACTCCCCCTTCGCCGCCTCGACGTTCGTGCCGGCGGCGTACATCGTGTTGCGGATGTCGCGCAGCAGCGGCTCGACCCGGGTCGTGCCCAGGATCGAGTAGTCGACGTTGTACTGGTTGGACGGCGTGAGGCGCCGGTAGCCGAGCTGGTGCGCCTGCTCGTAGGAGTCCTCGAAGGCGATGAACTCCAGCTCGGTGCCGGCGAGGGCGACGTAACCCATCCCGGCCGCCTTCTCGACCTGCTTCTTGAGGATCGAGCGGGGCGACTGCTCGACCGGCACGTGGTCGGGCGTCGTGAGGTCGCACTGGATCATGGCGGACGCCGGCAGGTGCGGCAGCAGCCGGATCGTGTCGAGGTCCAGGACGAACTCCATGTCGCCGTACCCCTGCTCCCAGGAGGTGATCGCGTAGCCGTCGACGGTGTTCATGTCCACGTCGACCCCGAGCAGGTAGTTGCACCCCTCGGTCGCACCGGCGTCGAGCACGTGGTCGACGAAGTACTGCCCGTGCAGCCGCTTGCCCTGCAGCCGGCCCTGCATGTCGGTGAACGCGACGACCACGGTGTCGATCTCTCCCTCGGAGATCCGGCGCTTGAGGTCGTCGACGCTGAGAAGTCGTGGGTTTCGGCTCATGGTGTCCTTCCGGAGGGGCGGTTCGGTCATCCGAGGAGGCCGCGCAGGAGCGCAGCCGTGTCGTCGCAATGCTGCTCCATGGCCCGACGGGCTCGCAGGGCGTCGCTGCCGAGGACGGCGGTGACGATCGTGCGGTGCTGGGCGTTGGAGTGGTCGATGTTCGGTTGGAGGACCGGAATGGCCTGGAGCATGTCATGGAGATCCGACTGCACCTCGGTGACGGCGGCGACGGTCCGCGGCGAGCCGGAGACAGTGGCGATCGCCAGGTGGAGTCGGGAGTCGGCCTGCCGGTGCGCGGCCGGGTCCGTCGCCTGGTCCACCTCGGCGAGCGAGTCCGTGAGCAGCACCCTCTCGGCGGCGCTCAGCTGTCGGCACGCGGCCGTCCAGCAGGCGCCGGGCTCGACGATCCGCCGGAACACCAGGCAGTCGAGCAGCGACTCGCGACGGCCGGTGAGACCACCGGCCGCATCCCGACCGGGCGGGGCCGGCTCGTAGGACACCACGGTGCCACCCGCCCGGCCGCGGGTCGTCCGCACCATGCCGGCCTCGCGGAGCGCTGCGATCGCCTCCCGCAGGGTGGCTCGAGAGACGCTCATCCGCTCGGCCATCTCGCGCTCGGGGGGCAGGGCCGAACCCGCGGGGTAGACGCCGAGCCGGATGGCCGTAGCAAGCTGCTCGACGCACCCCTCGAAGGCGTGGTGGCCCCGGACGGGCCGGATCACCACGTCACCGAGCCCGGCCGCGACGCCGTACGCCGCCGGGCGCGGACGCGTCTGCTCCATCGACCTCCGCCTTCAGGCGTGCTGTCCGAGAGTCCTCCGGCACGGCGCGTGCCGGCCGCCAGCGTCAGTGTGGTGGGCCGACGAAACGGCTGTCAATGGCTCGACCTCAGACCTTTTGCGGCCGCGCCGGACGGTCCTGCTCAGGCGGGTGCTCAGGGTCCTGCTCAGGCGGTGGTGCTCAGGCGGTGGTGCCGGGCTCCAGCCGTGCTCCGGCCGGGATGCCGGCATCCACACCCACCGTGCTGTCCCGCCCCACCAACGCGACGTCCTCGTCGCGGGCGACCCTCGCCTCGGGCAGCGCACCGACGGTCGCGTCGCGGCCGATGACGCACCGCTCGTCGACCACGCTCGTGTGCACCCGGGCGTTCTTCTCGATGCGGACGTCCTCGAAGACCACGGAGTCCTCCACCCAGGCGCCGGCCTCGATGACCACGCCCGGGCCGATCACGCTGTCGACGACACGGCCGGAGATGTCACAGCCGGGCGCGAGCAAGGAGTTCTCCACGACGGCGCCCGACCGCACCCTCGCCCCGTTGCGGTCCTGCCACTTGCTGATGACCGGGCGGCCGGGCTGGTCGAGAGCGTCCACCCTGCCGGCGAGCAGGTCACGGTGCCCCTGGAGGTAGGCGCCGGGCCGGCCGAGGTCGCGCCAGTAGCCGGGCATCGGCTCCGCCCGGACCTGTCGGCGCTCGACGAGCCGGGGCAGGAGGTGCTCCCCGAAGTCGCCGATGCCGCTGTCGTCGCCCTCGGCGTCGCCCGACAGCTCCACCCGGAGCTCGCGCAGCGTCTCCAGGAGCGGTTCCACCTCGTAGACGAAGATCTCGGTGGCCACGGTCCCGGTCGAGGGTCGTTCCGCCTTCACCTCCAGGCCTGTCACGACGCCGTCGTCGCCGACGAGCACCGCCACGTTGTTGCTGGCCTCCTGCTTGCCCACCTCGGAGGTGAGCACGGTGGCGACGAGCCCCGCCTCGAGGTGGCCGGCGATCACCGGGTCGAGGTCGACGTTGAAGACGTGGTCGGCGCTGAGCACCACCAGCGTCCTCGCCCCGAACGCCTCCAGGTCGCGGGCGATGCGGAGCAGCAGGTCGCCGTTGCCGTGCGCGAACCGGTCCTCGGTCGCCGGACCGCTCCCTGTCTGCGGCACGATCCGGCGAAAGCCGCCCCTGCTGCTGTCGAGGTCCCAGGGGCGACCGCCGGAGAGGTACTGGTCGATCGAGGCGACCTGGTACTCCAGGCTCACCCAGACGTCGTGGATGCCGGAGTGCACGACGCTCGACAGGGTGAAGTCGATGAGCCGGTGCACCGCACCGAACGGCAGCGCCGGCTTCGCGCGCTCGCGGGTGAGCACGTCCATCCGCCCGCCGGCGCCACCGGCCTGCACCAATGCCAGCACGTTCCGGTTGCGCGCCATCAACGCCCTCCTCGTCGAGCCTTTCGCCCCGACTGTAGGCGCTCGACCGGCTCTGTGCCGGTCAGGGCTCGACGGTGACCTTGATCGCCTCGCCCTTCTTGACGATGTCGAAGGCGTCGAGCACCCGCTCGAGCGGGATGTGCTCGGTGATCAGGTCCTTGACCGGCACCTGACCGGTGGAGATGTACTCCAGCGCCCGCTTGTTGTGCTCCGGAGCGGAGCCGTTGGCACCGTGGATGTGCAGCTGCCGGTAGTGCACGAGGTTGGAGTCGCACTTGATGAAGGGGTCGGTCTTGGGGAGTCCCCCGAAGAACGAGATCCGGCCGTTGCGCGCCGCCATCGAGATCGCCTGCTCCTGGGTGACGTTCGCCGCCGTGGCGGTGATGATGACGTCGGCGCCCCGCCCACCGGTCAGCTCGAGGACCCGCTCCACGACGTCGACCTCGGAGCCGTCGATGATCTCGTCTGGGTTCACCGCGTCCGCCGACATCTGCAGCCGGGCGGCGTTGACGTCCACCAGGTAGACGGGACCGCACTTGTGCACCCCGCGGGCGATCCGGATGTGCATGCAGCCGATCGGACCCGCGCCGAACACGACGACGGTGTCGCCCTCCTCGATGCCGAGCAGCTCCTGGGCGTTGATCGCGCAGGCGAACGGCTCGGCAGCGGAGGCCTCGTCGTACCCGACGTTGTCGGGGATGCGGTTGAGGCCGTCGACCTTGAGCACCTCACGAGGAACGATCATGTACTCCGCGAAGCCGCCGTCGTACTGGTAGCCGACCGAGGTCTGGTTCTGGCAGACCGCCATCCAGCCCTTCTCGCACTCGTAGCAGTCGCCGCAGGGGACCGCGGCGATGACCTGCGCACGGTCGCCGACGCTCCAGCCGTCGACATTGGCGCCGACCTCCACGACCTCGCCGGCGATCTCGTGGCCGATCGTCCGCGGCGGGCTGAGGTTCTGGTGACCGTTGTAGAAGATCTTCACGTCGGTGCCGCAGGTGGAGCAGTTCTTCACCTTGAGCTTGACCTCGTCCGGTCCGCACTCCGGCTCGGGCACGTCCTCGATCCGGACGTCCTCGGGGGCGTAGAAACGCAAGGCTCTCATCGGGTCTCCTCTTCGACTTTTCTTCGGCTAGGACCAGGTGACGAGCGCCACTCTAGCACCCGGTTGCGTGGAAACATCTTTGGATCTGTTGGCTTTCTCCCCCTTGACCCCCGCTTTTGGACACGATATAAAGGTGTTCACAGATCCGTATGACGCCCATCACAACAGTCTTATACCCGTGGAGCGCGCTCCGCCGGTGACTGCGGAGGAGCAAGCATGGCGACCACCACTGCCAAGCCGACGTCACGACCGTCGGCCCGAGTACACGTGCAGAAGTTCGGCACGTTCCTGTCCAACATGGTCATGCCCAACATCGGGGCCTTCATCGCCTGGGGCCTCATCACGGCCCTCTTCATCGAGGCAGGCTGGCTGACCGGGCTGTTCGACTCCCTGAAGGACCCGAACGGCTGGGTCGCCGAGATCGGCGGCTGGGGCGAGTTCGCCGGCGGCGGGATCGTCGGCCCGATGATCACCTACCTGCTGCCGATCCTCATCGGCTACACCGGCGGCAAGATCGTGTACGACGTCCGCGGCGGCGTCGTCGGCGGCATCGCCACCATGGGCGTCATCGCCGGCGCCGAGATCCCGATGTTCATGGGCGCCATGCTGATGGGGCCGCTCGGCGGCTACTCCATGAAGAAGATCGACGGGTTGTGGCACGAGAAGATCAAGCCCGGCTTCGAGATGCTGGTCAACAACTTCGCCGCCGGCATCTGGGGCGGCATCCTCGCCGTCCTCGGCTTCTTCCTCATCAGCCCCCTGGTCGAGGCGTTCAGCGCCCTCGCGGAGAGGGTCGTGGACTTCCTGGTCGACGAGAGCCTGCTTCCGCTGACCTCCATCTTCATCGAGCCGGCGAAGATCCTCTTCCTCAACAACGCGATCAACCACGGCGTGCTGACCCCGCTCGGGACCAACGAGGCCATCGAGGAAGGGAAGTCCATCCTGTTCCTCCTCGAGGCCAACCCCGGCCCGGGCCTCGGCCTGCTGCTCGCCTACATGCTGTTCGGCAAGGGGCTCGCGAAGGCGTCCGCCCCGGGCGCGGCGATCATCCACTTCGTCGGCGGCATCCACGAGATCTACTTCCCCTACGTGCTGATGAAGCCGAAGCTGGTCGCGGCCGTGATCCTCGGCGGCATGTCGGGCGTCTTCGTCAACGTGCTCTTCGACTCCGGGCTGCGCGCTCCGGCCGCCCCGGGCTCGATCATCGCCGTCTACGCCCAGACCGCCAGCGACAGCTACGTCGGCGTCACGTTGTCGGTGCTCGTCGCCGCAACGGTCACCTTCCTCGTCGCCGCCGCCCTGCTGCGGATGGACCGCACCGAGGAGGAGGGCGACCTCGCCGGCGCGACCGCGTCGATGGAGGCCATGAAGGGCAAGAAGTCGGTGGCCTCCGGCGCGATCGCCCAGGGTTCGGGCCGGATCAGCAACATCGTCTTCGCCTGTGACGCCGGGATGGGCTCCTCCGCGATGGGCGCCTCGGTGCTGCGACGCAAGGTCCAGGAGGCGGGCTACAGCGACGTCACGGTGGTCAACAAGTCGATCGCCAGCCTCGCCGACGAGTACGACGTGGTGGTCACCCACCAGGACCTGACCGACCGCGCCAAGCAGCGCACCGGTTCGGCGATCCACGTCTCGGTCGACAACTTCATGGCCAGCCCCCGCTACGACGAGATCGTCGAGCTGCTGCACCGGACCAACGGTGACGCCGCGGCGGCGCCGGTCGCCGAGGAGGCCGGGGAAGGCGCTGCCGACCTGCTTCCCGACGACGCGGTGGTGCTGGCGGGGCGGGCGACCACCCGCGACGAGGCGATCGTCGAGGCCGGGCGGCTGCTCGTCGCCTCCGGGGCGGTCGAGGAGGCGTACGTCGACTCGATGCTGGAGCGCGAGCAGTCGGTGTCCACTCACATGGGCAACGGCCTCGCCATCCCGCACGGCACCAATGAGGGCAAGGCGGCCATCGTGCGCACCGGGATGTCGTTCGTTCGCTACCCCGGTGGGATCGACTGGAACGGCAAGGAGGCCAAGTTCGTCGTCGGCATCGCCGGCGCGGGCAACGACCACCTCGAGCTCCTGGGCCGGCTCGGCCGGGTCTTCGTGGACAAGGAGCGCGTGGCCGAGCTCGAGGCCGCCGAGTCCGTCGCGGACGTCCGGCGCATCCTCGGGGACGTCGGGGCAGCGGCCCCCCGCTGACCGAGGTCGCGACACCGGTACGACGCAGCCGCCCCCGTCCGCACGGACGGGGGCGGTTCGCCGTACCGGGGCAGAGCCCGTGGCCTCGCGGTCGCCGCCCGGCCCCGTACGATGCGTCAGACCCGGCAGAACCCCCTTCCGACCGGAGACCACCTTGCGCCCTCCACTCCGCGCACCCCTCAGCCGCGACTCGATCCTCGAGACCGCCATCGAGTACGTCGACCAGCACGGGTTGGGCGCCCTCACCATGCGTCGCCTCGGCGAGGTGCTCGGCGTCGAGGCGATGTCGATCTACCACCACGTCAACGGCCGGGAGGACCTCCTGGAGGGGATCGTCGACCGGATCGTCGCCGGGGTCCGCGTGCCGCCGTACGAGCCGCTCGGCCCGGCGGACGGCTGGCAGACCTTCCTCCAGCACGTCGCGCACGCCGTCCGTCAGATCGCCGTCGACCACCCGGCGCTGTTCCCGCTCATCGCGACCCGGCCGCCCGCGGCGCCGTGGCTCCGGCCACCGCTGCGCAGCCTGGACCTGGTCGAGGACTTCCTCGCCGGCCTGGCGGACCGTGGGCTCGACGACGACGACGCGGTCGAGGTGTACAAGGTCTTCGCCAGCTTCCTGCTCGGGCACCTGCTGCTCGAGGTGGGAGAGCAGGGCGCCTCTACCTCGCCGGAGGGCGAGGCCCTCGGCGTCGACGCGACCGCGGGCTCCGCAGGCAGCGGGCTCTCCCTCGACGAGCACCCGACGCTGCTGCGGCTGGCCACCCGGCTGAGGGAGCACGACGCCGAGGCCGAGTTCGAGAAGGCCATCGAGGCGCTGCTCGACCGGCTCGACGCTCAGGTGACCCTCTGACGGGTTATCTCCCGGTCGGCGCGGGTAACACGGGGGTGCTCGCCGCACGAGGCGGGTCCGGACGACAGGTGGTCGAGCGATGAGCGTCAACGAGCGGGTCTTCCACGCCCCTGCCGAGGCCGTGTGGAACGTCCTGTCGGACGGCTGGCTCTATCCGTTGTGGGTGGTCGGTGCCACCCGGATGCGCGAGGTCGACGACGACTGGCCCCGGGTCGGCTCGAAGCTGCACCACTCGGTGGGCGTCTGGCCGGCGGTCATCGACGACAGCACCGAGGTGACGGAGATGGAGCTGCTCACGCGGCTCAAGGTCAAGGCCAGGGGCTGGCCGATGGGAGAGGCCTATGTCACCCTCGAGCTCGAGGAGCTCGAGGGTGACACGACCAACGTGCGGATCATCGAGGACGCGACGGCCGGGCCGGGCGCCCTCATCCCGCGGGTCCTCCGGCGGCCGATGCTGCGGGCGCGCAACCATGAGGCGCTTGCGCGTCTCGCGCACCTCACCGAGGGCCGGGCGGAGGACCGGAAGGCCTGAGATCAGGCCCTGAGATCAGGCCCCAGGATCAGGCAGGGCCTCCGGCGCCGATCGAACCGGGCCGGGCGCGCAGCCCGACCATGCCGAGCCCCAGCATGCCGAGCCCGAGGAAGAGGTGCAGCACGTCGTCGGCGCCGTTGAGCGGCACGAAGTTGCCCGCGCTGTGCTGACCGACCACCACGCCGTACACCGCGAGGACCAGGTAGATCACCCCGCCGCCGACGAGGTAGGTCGTGGCGGAGCTGACGGTCTTCGCCATCGCCAGTCCGGCAACGCCGAACAGCAGGTGCACGATGTTGTGCAGGATCGAGACCTGGAAGAGACCGAGAAGCTTCGCCTCGCTCTCGTGGCCTGCGAACTGAAGGGTGTCGTAGTCGGTCGTGATGCCGGGGATGAACCCGAGGACGCCGACGAGCAGGAAGACCGCGCCCACCACCTTGGTGGCATTGCGGACGAAGTCGCCGGTCTTGTCGTAGTCGGGTCCGCCGCCGGCGGGGTGGACTCGTGGGTTCGACGGATCCGTGGGCATGGGTACTCCTGGGGTGCGTGGATGATGGTGCGTTCGGTGCACCCCACCTACCCCACCGGCCCCCGTGGAACCCTCAGCCCCGACGTGACGTGAGTCGCCCCCACCGGTGGTGAAGGAGCGCAGCGCGGGCGGCGTTCATCCCCGGCGCCCCGTGGACGCCGCCGCCGGGATGCGCCGAGGCGGAGGCGAGGTAGAGCCCACCGATCCCGGTCTCCGCGCGGCCGAGCCCGGAGACCGGCCGGAAGACCAGCTGCTGGTGGAGCTGCGCGGTCCCGCCGTTGAGCGCCCCGCCGACCAGGTTGGCGTTGCGCTCCTCCATCTCCTTGGGGCCCAGCACATGCCGCGCCAGGATCCTGGACTCCAGCTCCGGCGCCATCGTGGCGATCCGCGCCTGCATCCGGTCGGCGAACCGCTCGCAGTCGTCGCGGTCCCAGACACCGCGGATGGTCCCGTCGCCCGCGTCGTACGCCGCGCGCTGCGGCACGTGCGTGTAGGCCCACAACGACTCGGTCCCGACCGGCGACCGGGAGGGGTCCGCCGTGGTCATCTGCCCGGCCAGCATGAACGGGCTGGCCGGCACCGCCTGCGCGGTGACCTGGCTGTGCGCCTCGGTGAGCTGCTCGAGGGAGTCGGCCACGTGGAAGGTGCCCGGCGCGTGCGGTGGCGGCGAGGTCCACGGCACCGGTCCGGAGAGCGCCCAGTCGACCTTCACCGTGGCCGGGTCGAGGTGGAACGAGCGCATCCCCTTCGCCACCCTGGCCGGAAGGTCCTGCGGTGCGACCAGCCCGCCGTACAGGTGCGGCGCCACGACGTCGGCGAGCACCGCGCGACCTACCGGGATCCGGTCCCCGGCCGCGCGGACGGCGACGGCGCGCCCCCCGTCGACCTCGATGGCGGTCACCTCGTGCGAGCACCGCAGCTCTCCGCCCCGCGCCTGGAAGCGCGCGGCGAGCGCCTCGGTGAGCCGCCCGGCCCCTCCCTCGGGGACCGGGAAGCCGACCGTCTGGCCGAGCATCGAGAGGAGGATCCCCATGAGACCGGAGCCCGGGGCGTCGAGGGGGATGTCGGCGTGACCGGCGTTCCCGGCGAGGAGCACCCGCGGCGAGCGGCCACCGAACCGGCTCCGGGCGAGGTCGGTGACCGGCGTCAGCATCGACCGGACGAAGTCGAGGCCGCCGACCCGGCGCAGCCGGAGCAGCGCCCCGGCCCCTGCCCGGACCGGCGGGAAGGGCGTCAGCAGCGCCTTGACGACGTGGTCCCCGATGGCGTCCCACTCCGAGCACAGGTCGAGCCACGCTTCCCCGTCGCCCGGATGCTCGTCCTCCATCAACCTCGCGGTGATCGCGCGGTCGCGGTGGAGCGTCGCCCACCCGCCGTCCGGGAAGGGGTGGCCGAGCACCGCGGGCGCGTGGACCCAGCGGAGCCCGAACTCCTCGAGCTCGAAGGAGCGGATGGTCGCCGAGGCCGCGGCCAGCGGGTAGAAGGCGCTGAACGTGTCGTGGACGAACTCCGGATGTACGCCGGAGTCGCTGCGGACCGCCCCGCCCACGGTCGGTTGCGCCTCGAGGAGCAGCACCGACCAGCCGGCGTCGACGAGGTGGTTGGCGGCGACGAGCCCGTTCGGGCCGGCCCCGACGACCACCGCGTCGTAGGTCACGAGCCGTGCCCTGGCAGTGCCCGCCGCACCCGGGCGACGATGTTGCGGCTGATCCCCGCCACGGCGCCGACCTGGTCCCCGCGGACCTGGTTGCCCTCCGGCACCGAGCGCAGGACGTTGCCGGACACCGGTTCCAGGGGCTTGGTGAGGTCGGTGGCCACGAACCTGAAGAGCGGCCCGACGAGCGCGTCATACACCGGGGGCAGGGCGCTGAAGCCGAACCGGATGATGTTGTTGCCCGGACCGACCTGGGTGCGGTGGCGGGGGTGCTCGATGCGTGCGAGAACGACCTTCGCGACCTTCTCCGGACTGTCCACCGGCGGCGGCGGCCGGCCTGCCCATCCGTTGTAGTTCGCGGCCTGCTCGTAGATCGGCGTCAGCACGCCGCCGGGAGCGATGTAGCTCACCGAGACACCGGGCACGTCGCGGTTCTCGAGCTGGAGCTGCCGGGCGAGCGCCCGCACGCCCCACTTGCTGAGGACGTACGGCGTCATGCCCGGGGCGCCGATGTGGCCGATCACCGAGCCGACAAGCACCAGGGCCCCGTCCTGCTGGTCGCGGAGCACCGGGATCACCTGGCGCGCGAGGTTCACCGAGCCGATGAGGTTGGTGCGGAGGACCCCGTCGAAGACCTCGGCCGGGACGTCCTCGGTCCGCCCGTAGGCGACCACGCCGGCGCAGTGCGCCACTGCGTCGATCCGGCCGTGCCGGTCCAGGACCTGCTGAACGCAGGCAGCCACGGCTTCGTCGTCGCCCACGTCGGTGGGCACGACCATGGTGGAGGCCGCCCCGGCCGCGTCGCACTCGACGGCGGTCTCCTTCAGCGTGACCTCGTCCCTGGCGACGAGCACGAGATGGTCGCCTCGCGACGCTGCCTGACGGGCCGCGGCACGGCCGATCCCGCTCGAGGCGCCGGTGACGACGAGGACGGTTGGAGCGGTAGAGACCATGGTGTTCCGGTACCCAGGTGGCCTCGGCAGGAAACGGTCAGGAGACCGACCTCACGGCGTCGCCGCCAGCTCCTGCCGAAGCCGGCCCCACTCCTGCCAGCGCCGCGCCTCCTCCTCCTGGAGCCGCTGCAGGTCGGTGACGTCGTCGTCGTCGAGCGTGCCGCCGCTGGCGGCGAGGACCCGGTAGCGCCCGAGCGCCGCCTGCAGCGCCGCCACCGCCTCCTCGTGCGCCCGCGCCACCTGCTGGTCGCCGACGGGGCGCTGCGCCATCTCCTCCACCAGCGCCTCCAGCGGCGGGACGACCTGGCTGTCGATCGCCGCGGCCCGGGACGGCCCGTCCTCGGTCGGGTCCTCCCAGATCCGCTGCCCGAGCGTCGCCACCTCGGTGTAGGTGGCGGTGATCCGCGGCACGACCTCCGACTCGTACGCCGCGGCCTCCCCGGCCCTGGACCCGACTGCGGAAGCGGCGTCCGGCACCAGCACCGAGCGCGCCGCCAGGGTGCCCGTGGACACCAGGCCGGCGAGGAGCGCCGCGGTGACCAGCGCCGCCGGCAGCCCCGTTGGTGCCGCCGACGGGCGCCCTGGGCGCCGAGCGGCGTACGCCAGCAGTCCGACCAACGGCGCGAGCAGCAGGGTGGCGTAGAACCCCAGCACCACCGCCGGGCGGAGGAAGGTCGTGACCAGCAGCCAGTCGAGCGAGCCGCCCAGGGCGGTGTTGAGGGTCAGGAACCCGAGGGTGCCGACCACCGCGGCAACCGGTGCGGCGAGCAGGGCCGTGCCGGGTCCCTGGTCGCGGTGGAGGACGGCTGCGGCGGCGACCGACGAGCCGGCCACGACCGCCACCACCCAGTCGTAGGCGAGGACCCGGGCGTAGGTCTCGGCCGGTCCGACCGCAGCCCCGTCCAGCGCGCGGAAGACCGCGAGGGCCACCGAGCCGACCAGTCCGGAGACCGCTCCCAGGGCAAGCGTCTGTGCCAGCGTGGTGCTCGGCGCGCTGGGCCAGCGGTGCCGGCTGCGGCCCTCCACGAGCCAGTCCGGGGCGGCGGTGCCGTTCCGGGAGCTGACGGCCATCGGAAGGATGGCCGCGGCGGCGAGGCCGAGGACCAGCCAGAACATCCACCAGGGCGAGAGCGCCGGCTGGACCATGGCCGCCCGCGCGAGCGTCCAGCCGCCGAGGTCGGTGACGGTCTGGAACAGCGTGGTGGCCCAGAGCAGCGACGAGAAGACCATCGAGCCGAGCAGGACCGCGCTCACCCAGGCGACCCGCACCCCCGGCAGCCGCGGCGCGGTGTCGGCCCACAGGTGGCCGAGTCCGGCGGCGACGAGAGTCGCACCGACCGCGGCGACACCGCTGACCAGCAGCCACGCCGGCTCGGCTAGCCCCACCGCGCTCCCGAACCCTGCCTGCCGCAGGGACACCGCCTGCCCGAGCACGATGCCGGCTCCGGCGCCGAGCGCGACCGGCAGCGCGGTCAGCCCACCCCCGCGGAGCCGGGCGACCAGCGCGGCGCGCCACAGCCCCAGTCCGATCGAGCCGGCCAGCAGCGGCCCGAGCAGCCAGGCTCCGATGACGTAGGCGAGCGTCGTCTGGCCGACCGGCGCGAAGAGCGGCCGCATCGTCGCGATGATGAGCGGGAGGGCCAGCGAGGCCAGGAAGGCGCCGGTGAGCCCGTCCACGAACCCTGTCCTGGTCACCACCGCGGGATCCTCGAGGACCGACACCCGTTGCTCGGTCGTGGGGTGCCGGGCCAGGAGCGCACGCCAGCCCGACCGCTCCGGGCTCTTGGCTCGTCGTACCAGCTCGGCGACGCGCTGCCACCCACCGGGCAGCCGCGCCGCGCGGAGGTCGGCTGCGTACTCCCGGCTGCGGAGCAGCTGGCTGCTCAGCAGCGCGACGACGACGGCGAGGAGGGCCACCCTCCACCAGTAGGTGCCGAGGATCGAGGTGTCCCCGGTGACCACGCCGACCACGCCGACCACGATCGGCAGCGCCAGCACCGGCGCGAGGGCGAACCAGACAAGCCTGGCCAGCCAGGCGAGGGCGACGTCGCGGTGGGCCACGTGGGCCAGCTCGTGGGCGACGAGGGGGTCGAACGTCGCCGGGTCCTTGAACCGCACGGCGACGGCCGGGGGCAGGGCCACGCGGTAGCGCCCCGGCGCCCCGAAGCTGAACGCGTCGCGCTGTCCTGCCGGGCCCAGCATCGGCTTGACGCGGTTCCCCACCCCAGCCTCCGTGGCGAGCGCGGCGAACCGCTCCTGCGCGGCGCCGAGCGCCTCGGGCAGCGGACGCAGCCCCCGACGGCGGACGACCACGAGCGGCGTCACGTAGAGCAGCAGCAACGCGACCAGGGCGACGACGAGCGCTCCACCGATGGTCACCCCGACGCGGGTCGCCTCGGCACCCGCCGTGCACCTGCTGAAGGCGTCGTTCTGGAGGAGTGAGGTCACGAACGAGCCGCCGTGCTCCGCCTCGCATGCGGCGACGGTCTCGCGCCATTCGTCGCCGAGCGCCCAGTTGTGGACGAAGTTGCCGATGAAGAGCCCCGACGCCAGCAGCGCCACGGCGAAGATGACGTAGCGGGCGGTCGTCGGGCTCGGGTAGCCGAGGACGTCCGGGCGCACCGGCTCCACCGCGGAGGTCGCCGGGCCGTGCCCACGGGAAGGTGTCGTCATCGTGGCATCGCCGCTCAGGCGACGACGAGCCCGCCGACGACGGAGTCGGCGAGCAGCCTGGCCTGCTCCGCCGGGAGCCCGAGGGCACTCGCCCGGTCGAGGGCGAGGTCGCGGACCTCGCGAGCCTGCTCGCTGGTGAGGGCCAGGGGGCCCGTCGCGTCGGGTGCGTCCTCGACGGCTTCGCCGTTCGCGCGGTTGAACAGCCGCCGGACCAGCGCCTTCAGCCGCGGCGTGGCCTCCTCCTTGGCGGTCGCGGCGACGGTCTGGAGCAGGAACCCGAGGACCGGGGATGCGACCGCGAGCACGTACGGCGTGAGCATCGCGAGGTCCAGGCCGAAGCCGAGGGCCTCGTCCCTGCGGGCCGGGTGGAGAACGGCCTCGGGGTCCTTGAAGTACTCCTCCGAGGTCTCCTCGAAGATCACCAGCTCCTCCGGTGCCGACTTCTCCAGGATGGTTCGTGCGAGCTCCTCGAGGAGCTCGCGGTCGGCGTCGGGCGTGGTCATGGGCACCTCCCGAAGACTGGTGGGCGTGACGTCACTGTATCGCCGGGACCTCCGGATGCTCCTCCCCTGCGGAAGGTCATGACTGCCGAGGTCCACCCCCTCGAGCGCGTGACAGGCGACAGGTGCCCCGGGGTAGGGTGAGGGCCGGGAGAAGTGCTGCAACGGGGAGTTGTTCTTGAAGGTCGTGGTCAACCGTCGTCGTGGGCTCTCCGCTGCTGTCGGAGCCCTCGTGCTGTCCGTCTCGACGGCGTCGGCGGCGAGCTCCACCGCCCCTGCTCCCGCGCCCGTCGCACCGGAGCGAGCCTCGGCCGCCGCCACCCTCTCGTCCACGCTCCAGGAGCCACGCACGGTCGACGTCGCCGGGGACGCGCTCACCTCGGCGCGGGTCGTCATGGGTGACCGGGTGCAGGTCGCCAGCACCACGCGGCCGACGACCCTCGCGGCCGGGGGCGTCGACTCCCAGGAGATCCCCTTCGCCGCGCTCTACGCCTACGAGACCGCGGCAGCCGCACTCGGGAAGGCCGACCCGGCCTGCGGGCTCGAGTGGAGCCTGCTCGCCGCCATCGGACGGGTCGAGTCCGACCACGGCCGCTACGGCGGCGCCGAGCTGGGCGCCGACGGGGTCTCGACCCCGCTGATCCGCGGTGTGGCGCTCAACGGCAAGGGACCCGTCAAGGCGATCAAGGACACCGACGCCGGCCGGCTCGACGGCGACCGGCGGTGGGACCGCGCAGTCGGCCCCATGCAGTTCCTCCCCTCGACCTGGGTCTACAGCGGGGTCGACGCCGACGGCGACGGGGTCCGCTCCCCCGACGACCTCGACGACGCGGCGCTCGCCGCGGGCGTCTACCTCTGCTCGGGCGGAGGGGCGCTCGACACCCCGCAGGGGCTGCGCACGGCGGTGCTCCGCTACAACCAGTCCGGCTCCTACGCCGACTCGGTGATCCGGCTCGCGAGGTCCTACGCCGCGGGCAAGTACACCTCCGTCACCGCGTACACGCCGGCCACCAGCGCTGCGCTCGAGCCGAACCGGGTCGTCCCACCTGCGCCGACCGGTGCCCACCGACCGGCGCGCACCGGCTCCGACCGCCCGGGCAAGAAGCCCACGAAGCCGGCCCCGAAGCCCGAGCCGACCAAGCCGGCCAAGCCGGGCAAGCCGGGCAAGCCGGAGCCCACCAAGCCCGAGCCCATGAAGCCCGACCCCATCAAACCGACCGAGCCGACCGAGCCGACCGGGCCGACCGAGCCCAACGGGCCGACCGAGCCCAACGGGCCGACCGAGCCGACCGACCCGGAGCCCACCGACCCGGAGCCCACCGAGCCCGAGCCGAACGGCCCCGGCGAGCGAGCCGAGCGAGCCGGCCGAGCCCACCGGACCGGTGCTGGTCGAGATGAGGGGGGTCCTCAGCGACTGCGGTGCCCCTGCCGACGAGGCAGGCGAAGAGGTGCCGCCGACGGAGTTCTGCCTCGGCGGAGCTCCCCTCTCGCTCGGCGGCCGGGAGACCCTGGCGCGCGCCGCGACGGCCGACCACGACGGCGACGGTGCGGTCGAGACCAACGCCGACGAGCTCGCCGGCCTGCTCGGCACAGCAGTGACCGTCCTCGTCGAGGAGGGCACCACCCTGGTCCGCGCCGTCAACGGCGCCGGCTACGCCGCCCCCCTCCCCAACTAGGTCGAGCCGTCACTGGTGCCGGAGTACGGGCCAGGTGAACCGCTGAGATGCCCGATTTCGGCAAGGAGTACTGGGAGCAGCACTGGCGGGACGACGGTGCCGGCTCGATGGGCGAGAGCCCACCGAACCCCTACCTCGACCGGGAGCTGAGCGAGCGCGCGCCCGGCACGGCGCTGGACGCCGGGTGCGGTGCGGGCGCCGAGGCGGTCTGGCTCGCCTCCCGCGGCTGGCAGGTCACCGGCGCAGACATCTCCGCGGCGGCGCTCGCCCGCGCAGCCGCCCGCGCTGCCGAGGCCGGGGTGTCCGCGAACGTGCGCTGGGTCGAGGCGGACCTGAGCAGCTGGACACCCGACCGCCGGTACGACCTCGTGACGACTCACTATGCGCACCCCACGATCCCGCAGCTCGAGTTCTACGACCGCATCGCCGGCTGGGTGGCTCCCGGCGGCACGCTGCTGGTGGTCGGGCACCTGGCAGGCCACGACGACGAGGGCCACGGCCACGCGCACGCGCACGGGCACGGCCAGGACGAGCGGCCCCCGGCCGAGGCTTCGGTCACCGCCGCCGTCGTCGCAGCGCGGCTCGACCCGACCGAGTGGGAGGTCGTGACCGCCGAGGAGGTCCGACGTTCGCTGCCGGGGCCCGGCGGCCGCGAACGACCGCTGGACGATGTCGTCGTACGAGCCGA
Source organism: uncultured Actinomycetota bacterium (assembly GCA_963754155.1). Classification (GTDB taxonomy): domain Bacteria; phylum Actinomycetota; class Actinomycetes; order Propionibacteriales; family Nocardioidaceae; genus Marmoricola_A. Next base: position 475,789 of record CAVWEU010000003.1, read on the forward strand.
GCGCACCACCGCCTGACGGCGAGCGGCGATCAGCGACGATCAGCGGCTCGGGTTCGCCAGCCGGACACCGACGGCGACCGCGCCCACCACGAGGCCGTAGAGACCGAGAGCGACGAGGACGAGCCCTGCGGTCATCGCCACGTCGGGCTCGGCTTCGAGCGCTCGAGCCACGACCGAGCACCCGGCGACGAAGGCGATGAGGCCGAGGACACCGAGGCCGAGAGCCGGCGAGGGACCCTGGACCGCCTTCTGTGGGTTCGCGTTCGTCATGGAGGGAGTATCAGGGTGTGGCACGCACTGCGCGGCCGTTCTGACGACAGACACGCCGCCTAGGAGTCGCGCAGTCGTCGCCGCACCACACGCCGCCGCAGCGTGGGCGAGGCCACCACCTCGTAGCCGGCCTCGAGGAAGACCTGCAGCAGCCCGACCGAGGCCTCGTCCCAGATCACCGACTTCCCCGGCGGCGGCTCGATCGGGTACCCCTCCAGGACGCGGGCGCCGACCTGCTCGCCGTACTCGACGGTGGCGGTGGCGAGCTCATAGGTCAGCCCGGACTTCCGCCAGCCCTTGCGCACGACGAAACAGGTGACCGACCAGACGCCTGTGAGCTCGGGGTCCATCCGCATCCACGCCTGCTTCCGGCTCCACAGCCGGGGGTAGTTCTCCCGCGGCTCGACCGCGACCCAGCCGGCAGCCTCGCCGTCGACGTACCCGATCAGCCCGGACGTCGCTCCGGTGGCGGTGCCGCAGGCCGTCTGCTCGAGCAGCGCCGCCTCCCTCTGCTCCTGGGTGGTGTCGCGCCAGATCCAGCCGGGAACCTTGAGCGCCTGGCAACGGCACTTGCCCGCCCCACCTGCGCCGAACACCGCCTCGACGTCAGAAGTCGCTGCTTGGTCGGCCGGCAGCCAGGTGAAGTCGGGCATGCGGCGACCCTAGATCCAGCCGGCGAAACACCGTCGGGTTCACGGTCCGTCCGTGGCAAGCCGGACGAGGGCTCGCGAGGCGGCCGCACGGACACGTGCCGCCGGATCGTCCTGGAGGCCGGCGACGGTCGGCAACGTGTCGTCGAGCCGGTGGCGGGCCACGACCTTCAGGGCCATCTCGCGGACCCGCCAGGCGTCATCGTGCAGCGCTGCCTCCACGGACGCGAGCGCCTCTCCTTCCCAGGCCCACAGCAGCCCGCGCAGCGCCCACACCCTCAACCAGTACGGCGGTCCTGAGGGCTCTCCGGTCACGACCCAGCGCGCCGGCGGGCCGCCGAGGGCGAGAACCAGTTCGGCGTCGGCCTCTCGACCCTCGAGCAGGTCGATGCACCCCGCGACGACCGCGCTCCTGCCACGGTTCGCGCACTCCTGCTCGACGCTCTCCCGAGGAGTCCTGCCCCAGGACGACGGCGCGTTCATCGTCCACAGCGTAGGTGCACCGGCGTAGCGTGCGGTCGAGCGCGCAGCGGTGCAGGTGGCTCTCCCGGAGCTCAGGCCTCGGCGAGGCGCGCGTCGCGGTCGGGGTCGCGGCCGTGGTGGGTGGTGCCGGCCGGGTCCACTTTCAGCCAGTGGCCGTGGGGAGTGCGCCACCACCAGGTGTCGGGGTCGGGGTGGTGCAGCCGCCATCGCCCGTGGGTCTTGATCCGGTGCTGGTGACGGGTCAGCCAGCCGAGGTTGGCGAGGCTGGTCTGGCCGGGAGGTCCCCCGTGGTCGAGCGGGACGTAGGAGGCGGCGTGGTCGCCGTCGACCCGGGCGCCGCGGCTGGTGGCGGTGGCGTAGGGAAACACGGTGTGGGGTTGCCGGACCCGCAGCGCCTCGGCCATCAGCGGCGGCATCTCGTAGCGGTCGACCGGGGCGACCGTGGTCGTGTCGAGGACCGGGCGGACCGTCACCGACTGCGCCACGTGGTCGGGGCAGGTGGGGAGGGACAGCCACTCCCGGACGGTGGCGAGGACCAGCGGGCCGATCTCCTCGACCCGGACCACCCCGACCCCGGACAGCATCGTGGTGTCGCTCAGGTGGACGTGGAACACCGTGACCGGGTCCCACCGGGAGGCGTCGAACCCGGCCAGCGCCTCGCCAAGCCGCCAGCTCCGCAGCAGCGAACTCCTCGACCTCCGGCGTCCCGTCCGCACCGGCCGGCACCATCCGCTCACAGCCCGGCAGCACCCGCCCACGATCCGACCGTCCCAGGTCGGCGTGCAGGTCGGCCCAGTGCGCCGCCAGCAGCAACCGCTCCGCCTCCGCCGCGAGCAACCGGTCCCGGACCGCGACCAACGCATCAGCCGCCGCACCACCGTCCAGCTCCTCGATCCGGGCGTTCTCGATCATGCGTTCTATTATAGGCGCTCAGGTCGACAGGTTTCCGCTTTCCACACGCTAGGCTGGCCCCCCATGTCTGGCTCCCTGTTCGACCGCGTCCCCCCACCTTCCGAGGTCGACCCCGACCGGCTGTACGACGAGCTCACGGGCTGGGTCGACAAGCAGGGACTCGAGCTCTACGAGCACCAGGACGAGGCGGTCATCGAGCTGCTGAGCGGCCGCAACGTCATCCTCGCCACCCCGACCGGCTCCGGGAAGTCGCTCGTCGCGACCGGTGCCCACTTCGCCGCCCTCGCCACCGACCGGGTCAGCTTCTACACCGCTCCGATCAAGGCGCTGGTGAGCGAGAAGTTCTTCGCGCTCTGCGAGATCTTCGGCGCCGACAACGTCGGAATGCTGACCGGCGACGCGTCGGTCAACGCCGACGCCCCGATCATCTGCTGCACCGCCGAGGTCCTGGCCAACGTCGCGCTGCGAGAGGGCGCGGACGCCGACGTCGGACTGGTCGTCATGGACGAGTTCCACTTCTACTCGGAGCCGGACCGTGGCTGGGCGTGGCAGGTCCCGCTGCTCGAGCTGCCGCAGGCGCAGTTCCTGCTGATGTCGGCCACGCTCGGCGACGTGACGCGGTTCGTCGACGACCTCACCCGCCGCAACGGCCGGGAGACCAGCGTGGTCGACCAGGCCGAGCGTCCGGTTCCGCTGACGTTCACCTGGGCGGTCACCCCGCTGGCCGAGACCGTCGAGGAGCTGGTCCACGCCGGGCAGGTGCCGGCGTACGTCGTCCACTTCACGCAGGCCGCCGCGATCGAGCACGCGACCGCACTGAAGAGCTCCCGCCTCGTCACCCGGGAGCAGAAGGACGCCATCGCCGAGCAGATCGGCGACTTCCGGTTCGGCCCGGGGTTCGGCCGAACGCTGTCGACCCTCGTCCGCAACGGGATCGGCGTGCACCATGCGGGCATGCTGCCCCGCTACCGGCGGCTCGTGGAACAGCTGGCCCAGCAAGGGCTGCTGAAGATCATCTGCGGCACCGACACCCTCGGCGTCGGCATCAACGTGCCGATCCGCACTGTGCTGTTCACCGCGCTCGCGAAGTTCGACGGCATCGCGGCAACGGATCCTGCGCACCCGCGAGTTCCAGCAGATCGCGGGCCGCGCGGGCCGCGCCGGGTTCGACACCGTCGGGTACGTCGTCGTCCAGGCCCCCGAGCACGTCATCGAGAACGAGCGCCGCATCGCCAAGGCGGGCGACGACCCGAAGAAGCTGAAGCGCGTCCAGCGGACGAAGCCGGCCGAAGGCACCGTCGTGTGGACCGAGCAGACCTTCGACAAGCTGGTGAACGGGACGCCGGAGACGCTGGTCTCGCGGATGAAGGTCGACAACGCGATGCTCATCAACGTCGTCGCCCGGGAGACCGACGCGTTCCCGGTGCTGCGCCGGCTGCTCTGCGACAACCACGAGGAGCCGCGCAGCCAGCTGCGGCTGACGCGCCGGGCGCTGCGGCTGGCCCGCTCGCTCGTCGCGTCCGGCATCCTGACCCGGCTCGAGGTGCCGGACCCGCACGGGCGGCGCTACGTGCTCACCGTCGACCTGCCACCGGACTTCGCGCTCAACCAGCCTCTCGCCCACTTCGCCCTGGCGATGCTCGACGTCCTCGACCCCGAGGCACCCGACCACACGCTCGACATCGTCTCGGTCGTCGAGTCGGTCCTCGAGGCTCCTCGCCAGGTCCTCTTCGCCCAGCAGCGGGTCGCGCGCGGGGAGGCGGTCGCGGAGATGAAGGCCGAGGGGCTGGAGTACGACGAGCGCATGGCGCTCCTCGACGAGGTCACCTGGCCGCAGCCACTGGCCGAGCTGCTCACCGCCACCTACGAGATCTACCGGCAGAGCCACCCGTGGCTGCCCGAGGACGCCCTGTCACCCAAGTCGGTGGTGCGGGAGATGTACGCGCAGGGGATGTCCTTCACCGAGCTCGTCTCCCGCTACCAGCTGGCCCGCTCCGAGGGGCTGCTGCTCCGCTACCTGACCGACGCCTACCGCACCTTCCGGCACACCGTGCCCGAGTCGCACCGCACCCCGGAGCTCGACGACCTGGTCGAGTGGCTCGGCGAGACGGTCCGGCAGACCGACTCCTCGCTCCTCGACGAGTGGGAGGCGCTCGCCGACCCGGAGCACCTCCTCGAGCGCCACGAGGCGCCGCCCTCACCCCGCCGACTCTCCCAGCAGGACCGGGTGCTGAAGGTGATGGTGCGCAACGCGATGTTCCGCAGGGTGGACCTCGCCTCGCGCGACGACGTCGACGGGCTGGCCGCGGTCGAGCGAGCGGCCGCGGAGCGGCCCGACCCGGCCCTCGAGGTGGTCATGACCCGGCAGCCGTGGGACGCCGCCCTGGAGGAGTACTACGCCGAGCACGACTCGCTCGGCGCCGGCCCCGACGCCCGCGGTCCCGACCACTTCCAGGTCCGCGTGGAGGGGCGCACCTGGAAGGTGCGCCAGACCCTCGACGACCCCGAGGGGCACCACGACTGGGTCATCGAGGCCGAGGTGGACCTCGACGTCACCGACGAGGTCGGTGAGGCCGTGGTGCTCGCGACGGCGATGCGTCGGCTCTGAGCGGGACGGCTACTGCGGGATCCGGAGCAGCTGGCCGGGCACGATCACGTCGGGGTCGTGGAGCAGGTGCCGGTTCGCCTCGAAGATCGTCGGGTACTCCCCCGGATCGCCGTACCACCGGTCGGCGATCTTCGAGAGCGTGTCGCCGGACTCCACCTCGTGCACCGCGAACCCGGTGTAGGGGTTGCGGAGCGAGCGGCCGAAGACGATGCGCCGCACCATCTTGTTGATCTCGCTGCCGTCCTCGGCGGAGAACTCGAACACCTCGAGCGTCCCGTGCGGGTCGGCCGGGATGCCCGGCACGTCGAGCCGGAGGAAGAAGTTGCCCCAGATGCCGGACCCTCCGGCCTGGAAGTGCTTCGTGGCGAGCTCGGTGCCGTCGTGGCCGCGCACCCGCACCTGCAGCGTCCCCTCGAACCCGGTGCCGACACCGGCGATCTCGACCGGGTCGTCGACGATGTCGTGGGCTCTCGGATGACGCAGGCTGATCATCGGAAAGGAGGTCATGACCGATGCTAGGACTGCGCTCGGCCTCTCCGCGAGCCCCGAACGGGTGGTCCCGCCGACATGCCGGTCAGCCCCGTGGCTTCTTGCTCCGCGGCTTGGTGCGCTCCTTGCGGGGGAGGTCGGGCCGCTCGGCGCGGTCGTTCCCCCGCTCCTTCGACCGGCGCGGCGGCGGACCGCCCGGTCCCTCCGGGCTCATCGCGATCAGCTTGCCCGAGATCCGGGTGCGTTCCAGCGCCTCGAAGGTGGCCGCGGGGAGCTCGGCAGGAAGCTCGACGTAGGAGTGGTCGCCGCGGATGTCGATCAACCCGAAGTCCGAGCGGTTGAGCCCGCCCTCGTTGGCGAGTGCCCCGACGATCTGCCGTGGCTCGACCTTGTGCCGCTTGCCGACCTCGATGCGGTACGACGCCATCGGCACGTCGCCGCGTCCCCGGCGGGCCCGCTCGGGGCGGGGCCGCTTCCCCTGGTCGTCGAAGGAGCGTGGCTCCCGGACCGGTCGCACCGGCTCGGGCTCCGGCTCGAGGAGCAGGGGTCGGCCGTCCTGGACCATCACCGCGAGCGCGGCGGCGACGTCGGCCGCGGGCACGTCGTGCTCCTGCTCGTAGTCGGTGACGAGGTCCCGGAAGAACCCGACCTGGTCGGAGGCCAGCGCCGCGCCGATCGCCTCGGTGAACCGGGCGACCCTGGTGACGTTGACGTCCTCGACGGTCGGCAGCCGCATCGGCGTCAGCGGTTGCCGGGTCGCCTTCTCGATCGCCCTGAGCAGGTGCCGCTCCCGCGGCGTCACGAACGAGATCGCGTCCCCCGTGCGGCCGGCGCGGCCGGTCCGTCCGATCCGATGGACGTAGGACTCGGTGTCGGTGGGGATGTCGTAGTTGACCACGTGGCTGATCCGCTCGACGTCGAGCCCGCGGGCGGCGACGTCGGTGGCGACCAGGATGTCGAGCTTGGCGTCGCGGAGCTGGTTGATCGTCCGCTCGCGCTGCGCCTGGGCGATGTCGCCGTTGATCGCGGTCGCGGAGAACCCGCGTGCCCGGAGCCGCTCGGCGAGCTGCTCGGTCGCCTGCTTGGTGCGGGCGAAGACGATCATCCCCTCGAAGTTCTCCACCTCCAGGATCCTGGTCAGCGCATCGAGCTTCTGGTGGTGGCCGACCTCGAGGTAGCGCTGCGTGGTGTTCGCGGCGGTCGTCGTCCGGCTCTTGACGGTGATCTCGGCGGCGTCGGTGAGGTACTTCTTGGAGATCCGCCGGATCTGCGGCGGCATCGTGGCGCTGAACAGCGCGACGTGCTTGTCGGCCGGGGTGTCGGCGAGGATCGTCTCGACGTCCTCCTGGAACCCCATCTTGAGCATCTCGTCGGCCTCGTCGAGGACGAGGAATCGCAGCTCGGTGAGGTCGAGCGTGCCCTTGTCGAGGTGGTCCATGACCCGGCCCGGAGTGCCCACGATGACGTGCACGCCGCGGCGCAGGGCGGAGAGCTGGACGCCGTACCCCTGGCCGCCGTAGACGGGCAGCACGTGCAGCCCCGGCAGGTGCGCGGCATACCGTCCGAACGCCTCGGAGACCTGCAGGGCGAGCTCACGCGTGGGCGCGAGCACGAGTGCCTGCGGCTTCTTCTGCTTGAGGTCGATCCGGGAGAGGATCGGCACGGCGAACGCGGCCGTCTTGCCGGTGCCGGTCTGGGCCAGACCGACCACGTGGCGCCCCTCGAGGAGCGGCGGGATCGTCGCGGCCTGGATGGGCGACGGCGTCTCGTAGCCGACCTCGCGGAGCGCCTTGAGCACCCGCTTGTCGATGCCGAGCTCCTCGAAGGAGGGTCGGTCGTCGGCCTCCGGCGCGGCGTCGGCGCGGTCGGTCATCGGTGGGCTCCTCGAGGCATGCCCCCCAGCCTAGGGCTGCCGGCCGCGCACACGCCCCTCAGACCGTCTCGTCGTACGACGCGTGCGCCGCCTCGCCCTCGGCCGCCCGGTCCTCCTGCTCGAGCCGGCGGGCGGTCGGGACCGCGATCCACAGCGCGAGCAGGATCCCGAGGATCCCTCCGGTGAGCTTGCCGATCAGCAGCGGGCCGATCATGTTCGGTTGGAAGTTGGCGGTGAAGGCGAGGTGGTCGCCGAGCAGGAACGCCGAGCAGACCGCGAACGCGATGCAGAGCACCTTGTCCTTGGCGGGCATCGCCTTGATCAGGTGGAAGAGCGCCAGGATGTTGGCGGCGGCGGCGAGGATGCCGGCGCTCCCCTGCGGGCTCATCCCGATCCGGTCCCCGACGACGGCCAGCGGCCGGGCGAGGTAGCGGTTGATCGCCCAGACCATGGGGAACGCGCCGGCGAGCATGATCCCGATGTAGCCGGCGATCTCCAGCGCCCGGAACTGGTCGGCCTCGTCGGCGATGATGGGGTCGAACCCCCACGCCCCGAAGACCCAGCTGAAGAACCCGGTGAAGTACTCCACGATGGAGAACGCCAGGACCAGCTTCAGCCCGGCGTCGAGGATCCGGCCGAACCAGATGAACCCGGTGATCATCATCTGCGGCCGGAACTTCAGCCCCAGCGCGATGAGCACGACCGTGAGCACGAGGGGCGCGATGTTGCCCGCGATGTCGGCGATCCCGAGCGAGAACGCGTGGTCGGACGGCGACTCGGTCGACACCTCGTCCCGCACCGATGCGCCGGTGGCAGCCAGCAGCCCGACGGTGACCAGCACCCCGACCGGGACGGTGAGGATGCCGGACATGATGCCGAGCGCCATGTACTTGTGGTCCCGCTCCTCCAGCATCGCGAGCCCCACCGGGATGCTGAACACGAGCGTGGCGCCGGCCATGTAGCCGGCGACGGCCGCCATCACCCAGATGTCGGTGCTCTCTGCGGTGGCCTCGGCGAGCTGGTAGCCGCCCATGTCGACCGCGATGAAGGTGGTGGCGGCCATCGCGGGGCTGCCGCCGAACAGCCCGAACAGCGGGCCCATGACCTTCTCCACGAACACCGACAGGTAGGGGATGGCGGCCATGATCCCGGCGACCGGGATGAAGATCGGGCCGATCGAGTGGAGGCCGGCCTTGAACTCCGCTCCCAGCCCGGACTCGTCGTCGCGGATCGCGGCGACGGCCCCGATCACGACGAAGAACATCATGATCCCGATGACGACTTCACCGATGACTGCCATGACGACGGACTCCTGACGACGGGTTCGGACGAGGTGGTGTGACCCCGAGAGTCGGTGTGGCGCAGGTCTCATCGAAGATAGAGGGGAGCTCCGTCATTTGTCTAGACTTCACTGATCGTTTAGGTCTAGACACATGGCGTCGCGCCGACCTACGCTCGGCCGATGACGCCGCCCGGCACCGACAAGTGGGACCCGGTCCTCGAGAAGGTCGACTGCCTCGGCGGGCGGCCACGCGTCGTCGAGGAGCTCCCGGGCGGGCTGACGAACGTCAACCTCAAGGTCCGCTGCGAGGGACAGGTCGTCGTGGTGCGGGTCGCCCAGCCGGGCAGCGAGCTGCTCGCGATCGACCGGGCCAACGAGCACCACAACTCGGTCGCCGCCGCGCAGTCGGGCGTGGGTGCCGGCGTCGTGGAGTACCTCCCCGACGACGGACTGCTGGTCGTCGAGTACATCGACGGCCACACGTTCACCGACGAGGACCTCCGTCACGGCGGCCATCTCGGCCGGGTCGCCGCGGCCTGCCGACAGCTCCACGAGGGTCCCCGGTTCGTCAACGACTTCGACATGTTCGCGATCCAGCGCCGCTACCTCGACGTCGTACGCCGGAACGGGTTCCGGCTTCCCGACCGCTATCTCGACCTCCTTCCGCTCGTCGAGACCATCCGGGACGCGTTCTCGGTCCGGCCCGAGCCGACGGTGCCGTGCAACAACGACCTGCTGGCAGGGAACTTCATCGACGACGGCGACAAGCTCTGGCTCATCGACTACGAGTACTCCGGCAACAACGAGGCCACCTTCGAGCTGGGCAACATCTGGAGCGAGGCGAACCTGACTCCCGAGCAGCTCGAGGAGCTGGTCGAGGCCTACGACGGTGTCCTCCGGCGCAGCCGCGTGGCACGGGCCCGGCTGTGGGGGCTGGTGTCGAAGTACGGCTGGACCCTCTGGGCGTCCATCCAGGACGCGAGCAGCAGCTTCGACTTCGACTTCTGGGAGTGGGGCATGGAGAAGTACGACCGGGCCCTTACCGAGTTCGACAGCCCCGAGCTCGGTCGGCTGCTCGAGGACGTCACCCGGGAGGACTGAGTGGCCGACCTGCCGACGGGCACCCCGGCGCTCAAGGGTGCCCCTGACCTCACCGTCCCGAGCGAGCAGCCGGCGCACGCCCGGATCGAGCAGTGGCTCGAGTCGCTGATCACCTCGGGCAGGCTGCGGCCCGACGACAAGCTCCCCGCCGAGGTCGACGTGGCGGCCTCGCTCGGGGTCAGCAGGATGACCCTCCGCCAGGCCTTGGCGAGCCTGGAGACCAAGGGACTGATCGTCCGCCGACGAGGCAGGTGGGGCGGCAACTTCGTCGCCGAACCGCGGTTCGAGGTCGAGCTGTCCGGGTTGCCCGGGCTGACCGAGCAGATGCGCCGGGCACACGTCCGCGCGGGCGCCCGGTTGCTGGAGGCGGAGACCCGTCGACCCACTGCCCACGTGCAGAGGGCGCTGCAGCTTCCCCGAGGGGCGCAGGTCCATGTGGTCGTCCGGATCCGCTCGGCGAACCGAGAGCCGATCGCACTCGAGGAGAGCTACTACCCGGCCGAGCTCTACCCCGACCTCCTGACCAGGCGGTTGCAGGGGTCGATCTACGCCCTGCTCCGCGATTACGGGAGGGCGCCGCACTCGGCCCTCGAACGCCTGGAGCCGGTCAAGGCGACCGTGCAGCAGGCCGAGCTGCTCGGCATCGCCCCGGAGGACCCGCTGATGCTCGTGGAGCGCACCGCCTGCTCCGAGGACGGAGTCCCCGTCGAGCACGCCTTCGACTACTTCCGCGCCGACCGCACGCGCATCACGCTCCGCACGCAGGTCGGCGAGGAGCTCCGCTCGGAGGTGCGGCCACGACGCCGGTGACCACACCCCTTCCTCCGGTCACGCGTCAGCCGTCCAGCATCGACGGGTGCAGCCGGTGGACGAGGGCCGGCGCCGCCTCGAGCAGCGCGTCGGAGGGTGCCGCGCTGACCGCCACGCAGGGCATGCCGGCAGCAGCGGCGCCACGGACGCCGGGGACGGAGTCCTCGAGGACGAGGATCCGTCCGGGCGGGAGCCCCAGCAGGCGGGCTCCGAGCAGGAACCCCTCAGGATCGGGCTTCCCGCGCGCCACGTCCTCCTCGGCCACCAGCCGGGCGAGGTGGTGCCCTACGGCCGTCCGGTCCAGAACGAACCGCACGTCCGCCCGCTGGGCTCCGGTGACCACCGCCATCGGGACCTCCATCCCGGCGAGCCGCTCCACCAGGGCCGCGGCGTCGGCGGTGACCGGCGACCGGTCGGAGACCATCTGCTGGTACCGCACGCGGCGGAGCCGGAGCAGCTCCTCGACGAGCCGGGGGTCGCCTCCGCCGTGCTCGGCGACGGCGATGCCGACGATCTCCCGGTCACTGAGCCCGACCAGCCGGGCGTGGTACTCGTCGGGGGCGAGCGCCCACCCGAGGTGCTCGGCGAAGAGGTCGGCGAAGAGGTCGCACAGGATCGGCTCGTCGTCGGACAGTGTGCCGTTGAAGTCGAAGATCACGCCGCGCTCGGCCGAGGCTGCCCACCGTCGTACGACGTCGGCGACCCTCGGGTCCACCGGAGGGCGCGCCGGCCGTGCTGTCATGGCGAGCGAGTGAACCATTGACACCGCACTACGTCAATAGTCTAGTCTTTTGCGCCTGTGGCAGCCGCCCCCGGACCCTCGACGTGAGGAACCAACCGCATGCGCACTGATCTGCCGGACCGCGCCCGGGTCGTCATCATCGGCGGCGGCGTCATCGGGACGAGCGTCGCCTACCACCTGACCGGGCTCGGCTGGACCGACGTCGTCCTCCTCGAGCAGGGCCAGCTGTCCTCCGGCACGACGTGGCACGCGGCCGGCCTGGTCGGCCAGCTGAGGGCCTCGGAGAGCGGCACCCGGCTGGTGCAGTACTCGACCCAGCTCTACGCCGAGCTCGAGGACGAGGTCGGGCTGTCGACCGGCTACAAGCAGTGCGGTGGCGTGACCGTCGCCCGCACCGAGGAGCGCATGGTGCAGCTGCGGCGCACCGCGGCCACGGCGGACGCGTTCGACCTCGAGTGCGAGCTGCTCACCCCGGAGCAGGCCCTCGAGCGCTACCCGATCATGGACGCAGGCGACCTGGTCGGCGCGATCTGGCTGCCCGGAGACGGCAAGGCCAACCCCACCGACCTGACGGCGGCGCTCGCGAAGGGCGCCCGTCAGCGCGGCGCCGTCGTCCACGAGAAGACCCGCGTCCTCGACGTCGTCGTCGAGGACGGCCGCGTCACCGGCGTCCGCACCGACCGCGGTGACATCGAGGCCGAGGTCGTCGTCAACTGCGCAGGGCAGTGGGCGAAGCAGGTGGGCGCCCTGGCGGGGGTCAACGTCCCGCTGCACTCCGCCGAGCACTTCTACGTCGTCACCGAGCCGTTCGAGGGGGTGCACACCGACCTCCCGATCCTGCGCGACCCCGACGGCTACACGTACTTCAAGGAGGAGGTCGGCGGGCTCGTCGTCGGCGGCTTCGAGCCCGAGGCGAAGCCGTGGGTCTCCCCCGACGAGATCCCTTACCCGTTCGAGTTCGCCCTGCTGGACGAGGACTGGGACCACTTCTCGGTGCTCATGGAGAGCGCACTGGAGCGGATCCCGGCGCTCCACGAGACCGGGATCCGCAAGTTCTACAACGGCCCGGAGAGCTTCACTCCGGACAACCAGTTCATCCTCGGCGAGGCTCCCGGAGTCCGTGGCTTCTTCGTCGGAGCCGGGTTCAACTCGGTGGGGATCGCCTCAGCCGGCGGCGCCGGCCGCGCACTCGCGGAGTGGATCGTCGGCGGGGAGCCGACGTCGGACCTCACCGGCGTCGACCTCCGCCGCTTCGCCGGGTTCAACGGCAACAACCACTGGCTGCGCGACCGGGTCGGCGAGGTCCTGGGGCTGCACTACGAGATCCCCTGGCCCAACCGCGAGATGCGGACCGCGCGCCCCTTCCGCCGCTCCCCCGCCTACCACCTGCTCGACTCCGCAGGGGCGGTCTTCGGAAGCAAGATGGGATGGGAGCGTGCCAACGTCTTCGCACCCGAGGGCACCGATCCGGTGCTGGAGTACACCTGGGACAAGCCCAGCTGGCTCCCGTGGTGCGTGGCCGAGCAGCGCACCACCAGGGACGCGGTCACCGTCTTCGACCAGACGTCGTTCACCAAGCTGCTCCTCACCGGCCCGGACGCCGAGGAGGTGCTCCAGTGGCTCTGCACGGCCGACGTCGCCGTGGAGCCCGGCCGGACCGTCTACACCGGCATGCTCAACGAGCGTGGGACCTACGAGTCAGACGTGACGCTCACCAGGATCAGCCGCGACGAGTTCCTCATCGTCAGCAGCGCGGCGACGACCGAGCGGGACAAGGACCACATCACCCGACGGATCCCCGACGGCAAGCACGCGACGCTCGTCGACGTCACATCCGCCTACGCCGTGTTCGGGGTGATGGGGCCTCGGTCGAGGGAGCTGCTGTCCCGGCTCACCCGAGCCGACCTCGGCGACGACGCGTTCCCCTTCGGCGCCAGCCGCGAGATCGACCTCGGCTACTCGACGGTGCGCGCGACGCGGATCACCTACGTCGGGGAGCTCGGCTGGGAGCTCTACGTCCCGGCCGAGTTCGCGGTGGGGGTCTACGAGGACCTGATGCGCGCCGGTCAGGACCTGGACGTGCGCAACGGCGGCTACTACTGCATCGACGCGATGCGGCTCGAGAAGGGCTACCGCGCGTTCGGGCGCGAGCTGACGCCCGACTACTCGCCGGTCGAGGCGGGGCTGATGTTCACCTGCAAGCTGAAGACGGCCATCCCGTTCCTCGGTCGCGAGGCGGTCGAGTCCGCCAAGGCGGCCGGCCCCCGGCGCAAGCTCGTCTCGTTCGCCGTCGAGGACCCGGAGCTGATGATGTGGGGCGGCGAGCTGGTCCTCAGGGACGGGGTCCCCGCGGGCCAGGTCACGTCGGCGGCCTGGGGCGAGTCGGTCGGCTCGAGCGTGGGGCTCGCCTACGTCTGGGCCCCCGACGGACGTCCGGTCGACGCGGCTTGGGTGCGGGAGGGCTCCTACCAGGTCGACATCGGTGGCGTGCGCGCCGACGTCTCGGTCTCCCTGAAGCCGCTCTTCGACCCGGCTGGCGAGAAGGTCAAGCCGCCGGCCTGAGCTCTTCCCGGGGGACCGGCTACCGCGCCTCGAGCGCGTCGGTGAGCAGCGAGACCAGCGCCTCGAGCTGGACGTCCGCGGAGGACGAGACCTCCTCGTCGGACCCGTCGAGGGCTCGGGCGGCGAGCCCGGCCTTGCTGTCGATGAGCTCGGCGATGCGGGTGTCGATCGTCTGGGAGGCGATGATCCGCCAGGCGGTGACGGGCTGCTCCTGTCCGATCCGGTGGATCCGGTCGATCGCCTGCGTCTGCTCCGCGTCGGTCCAGGAGAGCTCGGCCAGCACGAGGTCGGAGGCCACCTGCAGGTTGAGGCCCACCCCCGCCGCGGTGAGCGAGCAGACGACGACCTCGACCGTCGGGTCGTTGAGGAAGGCGTCGATGTTGCGCTGCCGCGCCCGAGGCGTCTGGTCGCCGCGGATCGACGAGTAGCGGATCCCCCGCTTCTCGAAGGTCTGCTCGGCGGTGTCCATCACGTCGACGTGCTTGGCGAAGAACACGACCTTGCCCACGTTGCGAGCCAGCTGTGCGGTGTAGTCGGCAGCCAGCCCCGCCTTCGCCTGCCCGATGCGGCGCATCATGCTGAAGACGTTCTCGCCGTCCACCGTCGTGGTGGTGTCCTCGCGCTCCCAGGTGGCGACGCGGCGGACCAGCTCGTGGTCGATGCCGTCCACGACCGTGCCCGACGAGCGCGTCGCGAGTGCGCTCTCGTAGCGCGCGACGAGCCGCCTGGCGAGCTCGCGCTCTGCCTCGCGGATCGACCGGCCGGCCTCGTCGTCCAGCTCGACCGGGAGGTCGGCCACCCTGCGGGCCGGGATGTCCTTGGCCACGTCCACCTTGCGCCGCCGTACGATCCCCCGGTCGACCACGCAGCTGCGGGCCGCGCGGTAGAAGCCGGGATCGGCGGGGGTCAGCGCGGTCTCCTCGAGCGCCTCCATCAGCTCGGCGAGCGGCTTCTTGTCGTCGATCCAGCCGAGGAACTGCCATATCGCACGGAAGTCCTCGATGTCGTTGATGAGCGGAGTCCCGGTGAGGGCCATGAGGAGCGGGCGCACCACGCGGGTCCGGATCCGCTCGGAGAGCTGCAGGACGTGCTGCGAGCGTTGTGACGACTTGTTCTTGATGAAGTGCGCCTCGTCGACCACCATGCCGCGGAAGCCGAAGTTCGCGAGCCAGCCGACATGCCGGTCCAGCACCTCGTAGTTGACGACCACGATGTCGGCGAAGCCGTCGACGTTGTCACCGTTGCCGTGCACGACGGTGGCCGGGTGCCGGGGCGTCCAGATCTCGGCCTCACGCGCCCAGCTGGTCTTGACGACGTTGGGCACCACGACGAGCAGCGGGAAGGCATCCGCAGCCTGGGCGGCGAGCAGAGCCTGCGCGGTCTTCCCGAGCCCGGGCTCGTCGGCGAGGAGAAAGGTGCGGTGCCCCTGGGCCGCCGCGGCGACGACCTCGGCCTGGTGTGGCATCAGCCGCCGGCCGCCGGGCGCCTCGAGCGACGTCGGCTCCGGCAGCGGCATGCACGCCTTGGAGCCTCCGCTGGCCTCCTCGAACGAGCGGAAGAGCGGTCCGAGGAGCTCCCACCCCGCCAGCAGCCGGGGCCTGACGTGGCTCGGCCGGGCAGCGGAGAAGTCAGGAGCCAGGAACGGGTTCGCGAGCTGGCGGGCGACCACCGACTGCGGCACGACCCGCTTCTCGGACGCCACCGGGCCCGCAGGCTCGACCGGCTCGACCTTCTCCTCGGGCACCTCGACGCCGGCGTCTTCGAGCATCCGGCGCCGGAGCTCGCGGGCGCTGTCGGAGACGGTGGCGTCCTCGGCGAGCAGCGACAGCAGGGAAGTCTCCACGGCGGCGGACTTGGCGAGGATGGTGGCGACGCCGTCGAGCCGCTTCATCTGCTGGGCGCGGTCGGTCTCGTTCCCGCTCTCCTCGGTCTTGAGCCGGGCCCGCTCCTCCCGCACCAGGAGGGCGACGACCTGGAACTTGGTGCGCACCGACGGCAGGACTCGCCCGCGCTCGACGGCGGTCTCGACCTCGCGGACGGCTCGGGCGAGGACGGGGATGACGCCCTCGTTGTCGCGGGCGCGGGTGCGCCGGGGGGTGCGAGCGGTCGACCGCCGTGCACCCGACTGCTGCTGGCCTCGTCGAGCCAAGGACTCCTCCTCCGGAGTGCCCGGACGCCTGCCGGTGCGGAGCTCCGCACCAGCACCCGGCCGGGTAGACAGGTGTGCCGCGCGCCACGACCCCTTCAGGCCGCCCCGGAACGCGACTGGGTTCCACGGATCTGCTGGAGACCGAAGGTGAACGGGCCCCCACAGCCAGTTCACGATGGAACCACCGACCCTCGGACAACGGGTCGGTTCGGGGACCATCGTAACGCGCCGGGCGCACTTCCTCATCCCCGGGCGTCGTACGCCTGGTCTGCGCACTGGCCCGCGCACTGGCCCGCGCACTGGCCCGTGCACGCCGGCGGCAGCGACCGGGTCGGGCTCAGGCCGGTCCGACGGCGGTGTCGACCTGCTGGGCGAGGTACTGCTGGACCCCGACCCGGGCCATCGCGTCGAGCTGGCTCTCGAACCAGTCGGCGTGGCGCTCCTCGTCGCGGACCATCTCCTCGAAGACGGCGGCTGTGCCGTGGTCGCGGAGGTCGTGGCACTCCTGCGCACTGGCGTTGAACTGCGCGACCGCCGCCTTCTCGCTCGCGAGCGCGAGCCGGAGCATCTCCTCGGGGTGCTCCCCGACCTGGATCGCACCGAGCCGCTGAAGGTTGGGGTGGCCGTCGAACATGAGGATGCGGTTGATCAGCTCGTCGGCGTCCTTCATCTCGTCGATGGAGAGGTCGTAGAAGACCTTGCCGAGCCGGGGCAGCCCCCAGCCGTCGAGCATCCGGGCGTGCAGGAAGTAGGTGTTCGTGACCGTCAGCTCGAAGGTGAGCGCGTCGTTCAGCAGCTCCACGACCCGGGTGTCAACTGGCTGCACGGACCCCGACCTCCTCGCGCGGGGCGATCCCACGAGCCACATGCCCGCAGACCGCCTGGCGCACCGAGAAGATGCAGGTGCCGCACTGCTGCGCGGCGCCGGTCCGTCGGCAGACCTCGCCCAGCGTCTTGGCGCCGCCGTCGAGGGCGGCGACGACGTCGCCGTCGGTGACGACGTTGCAGTGGCACACGATCACAGAAGTTAGGTTAGCCTCACCTCCCCGTCCCCGGTCAACCCCACCCGCGCTCTTGCCGTGTGCGCTGCTTCACCGCCGAGGAGCAACCGAACCGGCGATAACGGCGGAGGGGGTGCAGGTATCAGGGGCGGGGCCCCGGGCGTCTTCCTGGGCACAGCGTTTCAGCGACGAGAGGTGAGGACCATGTGCACTGCGACCCTGGCCGGCGGCCCGCTGAGCTGCGTCCGGCCCGACGGCCACCACGGCGGACACGAGTACCACTCGCTGAGCGGCTCCTGGGTCCAGGACCGCCACGGCGAGGGCGGCCACGGCTGACGCCACCTCCGGGTGCGCCGCGGCGCACCCGGAGCGGGCCGTGAGTGTAGGCTGGAACGCGTTCCCGAGTGGTCGAGCCAACGGCTGCCCGGAGCAGGTCTGCAGCGTCCCGTGTCGAACGCCTCTCTGTCTGCCTGTTGCCCACAGGCACGCGAGAGTCCCATGAGCCCCAGATCGACGATCGGTCACGCCATCGCGGCGGCTGCGCGCAGCATCAACCACATCCAGAGCATCGACGAGGCGCTCCAGGCGATCGTCTATGTCGCCCGCGACTCGGTGCCCGGCTTCGACCACGTCGGGATCTCGACCCTCCACAAGGACGGCAAGGTCGAGACCCGGGCGGCGACCGGCCGGCTCGTCTACGAGCTCGACGCGCTGCAGTACGACTTGAACGAGGGCCCCTGCGTCGACACGCTGCGTGATGCCGAGGTGGTGGCGGCGGCCCACATCCGGCACGACCAGCGGTGGCCGCGCTTCGTCCCCGAGGCGGTGCAGCTGGGGCTGCGGTCCCAGCTCGCGGTCAGGCTGTACGTCGACGACGACGGTGTGCTCGGTGGGCTGAACCTCTACTCCACGAGCTCGGACGAGATCGACCCCGAGGCCGAGGCGACCGCGGAGCTCTTCGCCGCGCACGCAGCCATCGCCCTGGACAACGCCCACGAGCGCGAGACCCTCAACCAGGCCCTGCAGTCCCGCAAGGTCATCGGCCAGGCGGTCGGGATGATCATGGAGCGCTACCAGATGAGCGAGGACCAGGCCTTCGCCTTCCTCGTGCGAGCCTCGTCGCACTCGAACCTCAAGCTCCGCGACATCGCCCAGGAGCTCGTCCACCAGCACGGCGCCCCGTGACCGGCAGCAGCTCCCAGATGCCCATGGAACCGACGCCGCAGACCGCCGAGGCGCTCCGCGAGCTGGCACGCCAGGGGGAGGTCGCCCTCGGCGTCGAGCTGTACGCGATGGCCGGGCGCGTCCGCTCCTTGGTCCCCGAGCTGATCGGCCTGAGCCTGGCCGCCGTGGAGGACCACGTCACGTTGACGCTGGTCGCCAGCTCCGAGGAGCTGGCCGGCCTCGACGCCGTCCAGTACCTCGACGGCGGTCCGTGCGTCGACGCCATCGACCGCGGGCAGCCCCTGGCCGTCGATATCGCCAACCTCCTCGACGAAGGCTCCTGGCAGCTCTATGCCCGGGCCGGAGCAGCGAGCGGGGTGGCCACCACCCTCTCGCTGCCGATCCTGGAGGGCGAGCAGGTGCTCGGGGGGGTCAACCTCTATGCCTCCGCCGCCGACGCCTTCGAGGGGAAGCACGACGAGGTCGCGGAAGCGGTGAGCTCGGTGGCGCAGCTCGCCGTCACCAACGCCGACCTGTCCTTCCGCACCCGGGTGGCCGCGGAGGAGGCGCCCCAACGCGTCCGGGAGGCGAGCGACCTCAGCATCGCGCTCGGCATCATCTCGGCCAGCCAGAACGTCAACATCCCGATCGCACGCCAGCGCCTGATCAAGGCCGCGCACCGCGCCGGGATCACCGAGGCGCAGGCCGCCCGGACGATCCGGCACATCCGGACGCCGTAGCAGCCGGCTCAGGTCCCGAACGCGACGAACGACGCAGCCGTCGCCACCGAGACGGGATCCCGGCCCGCCGCGAGCCGCGCGGCGAGGACCGCCTCGGCGACGGTGCCGCTGCGCAGGAGCTCTCCGTGCAGCTCCCCCATGAACGTGCGGGTCGCCTCGTCGTTGACCTCCGCGACGCTCGAGATCACGCCGACGGTGCCGAGGGCGAGCAGCGCGGCGGAGAGACCGATCAGCTCGTCTGCGCCCACCGGGGCCATCACCCCGGAGTCGCACGCCGAGAGGATCAGCCGTTTCGGAGCTACCTGGAGCCGCTCGAGGTCGTGCACGGTCAGCGGTCCGTCGTCGAGGAGCAGCGAGGAGAACATCGGGTTGTCGCGCCGGAACTCGCCGTGGGCGACGACGTGCACCAGTGCCGCTCCGTCCATCGCGCCCAGCGCCCGGTCGACGGTGGCGGTGCCCCCGCCGAGGACCACGGCCCCTGGTCGCCGCCGGGCCAGCTCCACGAGCTCGACACCCCCGGCCGGCAGCCCCGGCCCCCCGACGAGCACGTCCCTCCCGGCGGACGCACGGGCTGCACGGACCTCGTCCACCGACCTCAGCCACAGCGCCGCGGACGGCGTCTGGCTGACCGGGCGACGTCCGAGATCCGGCAGCAGCCCCCACGGCGCTGCCTGGAGCCGTCCGGGCGGGGAGACGACCACCGGACCGTCGGGCAGCATCCGGGCGACCGGACCCAGGAGCGCGGACTGCAGGAGCGCGCCGACCGAGCCGAGGTCGGCCGGTCGACCCCGAGCGGCCCTGCGGAGCGAGAAGCGGGCGAGCTCGACGGTCCGAGCCGCTTCCGCCACCGGCCCCACCACGACCCGCCGGACCCTCCCTTGCCGGGCGACCACCGCCAGGAGGGTCCCGTCGACCGGCACGAGCTCGACAAGCGTCGTGTCGCCGAGTGTGTCCAGGAGCCTGCCCAGGTCGAGCCTCTCCGTCGCCCGGCCGCCTCCGGACGCCTGCAGCCGCTGGGTCCGGATGGTCCGCTCCAGACGGGTCCGGTCTCGCTCGAGCGCCGCCGTCGAGGCCCCGGTCCTGCGGTTCTGGTCGATCCTCCTCACCTGGTCGCGCAGCGCTGCGAGGTCGGCAGCCAGCCGGGTGTCGGTGGGGGCGCGGACGGGCGGCAGGGTCAGCGCCGTGGCCCGGGACCGTTCGCTCCACCGCAGCAGCGTGCGGGCGTCGCGACGGCTGGCGACGGTGAGGGCGATGTGGGCCAGCTCGCGGCCGTGCTCGGTGGCGAGAGCACGCAGCTCGGTGCTCCCGAGCGACGCCTGGTGCTCGTCGAGTGCGTCCAGACCGCGGGCGCACGCCCGCAACGTGGAGCGCTCGTCCCCCACGACGACGCAGCGCAGTGCCTCGGCGAGCCAGGCCGTGCCCCGGACCAGCGCGGGCCCGCGTCGCCGCCCGGCAGCGGCACGCGCGAAGTGCTCCAGGCTCGAGTCGAGCTCCTGCTCCGCCGCGATCCGTCCCGCCAGCAAGAAAGCCAGCGGCGCGTCGTCGGACCGCAGCTCAGCGAGCCGCTCCCCCACCGAGGCCGCCTCGTGGAGACCGCAGGAGCCGTCGGCGAACCGCGCCCGGACCGCCGCGAGCTCGGCCTGCAGCTCCCACCAGGGACGCTGCTGCCGGCGGAACGACCGGCCCGCCGAACGCGCATGCTCCCGTGCCCCGGCCGGGTCGCCGTCGGCTAGAGCCGCCTGGGCGGCCATCAGCTCGAGCTCCGCCCGCTGGGTGGGCTGGCCGGGATGGTCCGCGAGGGCCCTGCGGACGACCTCGACGGCTTCGCCGGTGAGCCCCGCGGAGAGGAACGCCACGCACCGGTCGATCGCGAGCTCCGGTTGCTGGACACCGAGGGCGTCGTAGCGGCGCGCAGCCTCGTGCAGCAGCGCGAACGTCGCAGGCATGTCGCCCCTCCGGAAGACCACGAGCCCGCGGTTGTGCACGGTGTGCACCTCTTCCAGCTCCTGCCCTGCCGTGCGGAACAGCACCTGGGCCGCCTCGACGTCCCGCTCGGCCCTGCCGACGGCTCCGACGGCGAGGTGGACCTCCGCGCGGTTGTTCAGCGTCCGCGCCTCCCAGACCCGGTCACCGGAGCGGCGGATCGCCGGCAGGGCCCGCCGGATGTCCTCCAGCGCCTCGTCGTGACGGCCGAGCAGGCTGAGCGCGTACGCCCGGCGCATCAGCACCCGCGAGCGGAGGACCCCGTCCGTGGACGCGGCGGCCGCGTCGAGCTCCACGAGGCCGCGGCGGGTCCGGCCGTCCATGACCAGGGCGGCGCCGAGGGTCGCCCGTACGTCGGCGAGGCGGTCCGGGCGACCGGCGGACCTGGCGAGCCGCAGCGCCGTACGCAGCTCCGCCACCGCCGGAGCGAGGTCGCCGCGGTCACGCAGCACGATGCCGACCGTCTGGCGGGCGTAGGACAACACGGCGGGGTCGGACGAGGTGGCGAGGACGCCGGCGGCTCGGGCCAACGCCTCCTGCGGTCGCGAGAGCGACAGCGGGAGGAGCTCCGCGCCCGGTTCCGGCGCCGCACCGTCGGACCCGGCCATGCCGCTCACCTCCCTCCTCGTGGCACTACTGTCGTCCATCCCATGGCGATATGGTGAGGAGGTCTTCTACCGCGTTGATCGGGGCCAGCCATGGACCACGGGGACCAAAGCCAGGACGACACCTCCGGCGACTCGTCGGACAAGGGCCGCGACCGCGACAAGCTCACCGAGGAGCAGCGCCGGGAGCGGGTCCGCGGGCACGTCCAGCACATCGTCGAGGAGCTCCGGCGCGACGACGTCTGGTGGTACGGCGAGGACGACGACGGCAACCGCAGCGACGACCCGGCGGACTTCCTCTACCTCTACCGGCGCAGCCACCTCCTGGTCCGCGACGAGGACGTCGACCGGGTGCTCAGGCTCGTCGACGGGGAGCCGGAGGAGGGGCTCGTCGACGGCGTCACGTCGGTCGCGCTCCCTGGCGGGCTCGACACGGTCGAGGCGCTCGAGCGGCTCGACGAGCGGCTCGGCGTCGGCGTGGCGACGCCGGACACCGTGCTGCACGTGACCCGGCCGGTCGGCGGGTGCTGTCCCGCGGTCGAGCCGGACGTGGTCCGCGCCGACACCGCACCCGCCCCACCGCCGGACGCGACGAACCGGTCGCTGGGCCGGGGGGTGCTGGTCTCCGTCGTCGACACCGGTTGGCACCCGCCGGCGGTGAGGTGGGCCCCGTGGCTGCGCGGGGTCACCGGTGACCCCGAGACGATCGACAGCGCCGACATCCACCGCTATGCCGGTCACGGCACGTTCATCGCCGGCGTGGTCCGCTGCATCGCGCCCGCCACCGAGGTGCGCGTGGAAGGGTTCCTGCCGACCGGCGGCGCGGTCCTGGAGTCCAAGATGGTGACCCAGCTGCTGCAGGCGCTGCGGCTCGGCCCGGACGTCATCAGCCTCTCGGCCGGTGCGACGACGCGACGAGACCGCCCCCTGCTGAGCTTCGAGGTGTTCTGGGAGAAGCACCTGAGCCGGCTCAAGGGCACGGTGCTGGTGGCCGCGGCCGGCAACGACGCCACGAGGGTGCCGTTCTGGCCGGCGGCCTTCCCCTGGACGCTGTCGGTCGGCGCGCTTGACGCGAGCGAGGCCCGTGCGGAGTTCAGCAACTTCGGGAGCTGGGTGGACGTCTACGCGAGCGGGGTCGATCTCGTCAACGCCTTCCCTCGGGGCCGGTTCGTGTGCAAGGAGCCGCCCGACAAGGGCCAGGTCCGCGACTTCGAGGGGATGGCGCGGTGGAGCGGCACCTCGTTCGCGACGCCGCTGGTCGCCGGGCTGGTCGCCGCGCGGATGAGCAGCACGGGGGAGACCGCGCGGCAGGCGGCCGACGTGCTGCTGGAGCGGGCCCGCAACCAGGCGATCCCCGGCATCGGATCGGTGCTGCGGCCCGGCGACCACCTGTAGCCACCGCTCGGACTCAGATCAGCAGCCACCCGGTGGCCAGCTGCGTGTCGCCGACCACGACCTCGAACCGCACGCTGCCGGTGGGGACGCCGGTAACCGAGAAGAAGCCGGTGTCGTCGACCTCGACGGTGACGGCGCGTCCCTCGGCGGGGCGGACGGTGACCCGGCACGCACGTCCCGGCACCACCACCCCCATGAGGTCGTCGCCGACGACCTCGACCTCGAGCGCGAGCCCGCCACCCTCGAAGGACAGCAGGCGCGGCTCGGCGGCCGTGGCGGAGCGGACCAGCACCGCGTCGGCGACGCTGGAGTCATGGGCGAGGGCCAGCATCTCGTCGAGCTCCTCGTCGACGGTCCGCCAGCTGAAGGCGGCGTACGCCGCCTCACGCGACCGCTCGGACACGGCCCGGTCCGCTGACACCGCGTCACGCAGCTCGCGCATCAGAACATCGTCGTCGGTCCAGCTGGTTCCCATCGTCATCTCCTCTGGTCGGCAGCGGCCGGGGCGGCCATCAGCGCCTGCAGCGCCCCGGTGGTGCGCAGGTGGTCCAGTGCCCGGGCACGGGTCGGTCCGATGCTGCCGACCGGCATCTTGAGCCGCCGGCTGATCTCGGCGTACGACGGCGGCGGGTCCTCCAGCATCAGCAGGAGCAGCGCCCTGCGGTCCGCGGAGAGCTCGGCCAACCCGGCCCGCAGGGCCCGTTGCCGCTCGTCGCGGACGAGCTCCTCGCACGGGTCTTCCTCCTCGACCAGCCGGTCGAGCGTGGAGTCGCCCAGCGGGTCGACCGGCGTCGCCTTGCCGCGTCGTCGAAGCACCGCCAGGCACTCGTGGCGTGTCGTGGTCGCGATCCACCCGGGCACCGCGTTCGGCTCCCGGATCGCGTCGAGGTGCTCGACCAGCCGCAGCCACACGGTCTGATTCACGTCCTCGGCGTCCGCGCCGTAGAGCCGGAACCGGGCGATGAGCCGGGTCACCAGGGGCAGGAAGCGGTCCACGAGGTCGTTCCACGACCCCTGGTCACCGTTGCGGGCCGCCCGCACGAGCTCGGCCACCGAGCACGGCTGGTCCATGGGTTCCTCCCGTCCGGCGGGCCGTGAGCACGACCCGCGTCCGCACGTTCATGGAGGAAGAGGAGCCAACGGGCGGCCTGATACGCCCGTCGGCCGCGACGTGGGGGATCCCTCGGTCGTTGGCCTCGTCGGACGCCCGCCTGATCAGACTTCGTGGCAACCCTCCTTGCCCGGATCCCTTCCGGACCTGCCCACCTCCTGATCGAACGGATGACATCCGTCTCTGCCTTTCTTCTCAGCCGTCCGCCCGCTCGGCCTTGGAGCGCAGGATGCAGAACTCGTTACCCTCCGGGTCGCCGAGCACGACCCACCCGGTGCCAGGTCCGTGCCGGTCACGGAGGTCGGCGACGACCGAGGCACCAATGTCGATCAGCCGGGCCAGCTCCTCGTCGCGAGTGCCTGATCGCGGCCGGAGGTCGAGATGCACCCGGTTCTTCACCTGCTTGTCGTCGGGCACCTCGATGAAGAGCAGGTGATGACCGGTCACCGGGTCGAGGATCATGCACTCCTCGTGGCCCGGCAGGTTGGGGTCGCCCTCGACGTCGACGTAGCCCAGCACCTGCTTCCACCACTGCGATAGCTCGTAGGCGTCATGGCAGTCGACCGTGGTGTGCGACACGAAGGAAGTCATCCGGGCACTCTGCCGATCGCAGCCTGGCGCCGCAATCGAGTTGAGGCTGCCGCCCTGATAGCGGTTGGCTGGCCCCATGACCTCGCACCCGATTCGTGTGGACCGCGCCGACGACGACGACCGCTACCTCGCCACCGACCAGACCGTGTGGTTCGGCGAGATCCTCACCGCGCCCACGGAGGTCCAGCTGCTCGGGCTGCCTGCGGAGCACCGCTTCGCCGCCGACCTCGTGGGGTCGGACCCGGATGCCTACCCGGGCGTCTACGGCGTCCACCCGATGGAGCTCGCCGTGCCGGGACCCGGCCAGGTGGCGCGTCGCGTGTCCTGCGCCGGGCTCACCTTCGTCGGGGTCCACCCCGACCACCGGCGCAAGGGAGTGCTCACCGCGATGATGCGCCACCACCTCGAGGAGACGCGCGGGCGCGGCGTGCACCTCTCGGTGCTGCACGCCAGCGAGCCGGCGATCTACGGCCGGTACGGCTATGGCCTCGCCTCGCTCGAGCACGAGGTCACCTTCGGTCGGGGTACGACACTGACGGCGCCGCGGCTGGAGGAGGAGGCGGCGACGCTCACCACCCGGCTTGCCACCGTCACCGACCCCGGAGCCGCTGCGCGGATGCACGCCTGCCACTCCCGTGTCGCCGAGCTCGGCGCCGTCGTCGGTGAGCCTGCCTACTACGACCGGATCTGCCTGCAGATCCCCGAGCACCAGCGGGACAAGGAGCCCTGGCGACTGCTGTTCGTCCGCCGCGACGGCGAGGACGTCGGCTTCGCGATGTTCCGCCGGCAGCAGAAGTGGGAGAAGGCCAGGCCCGCCGGCGAGGTGTCGGTGTGGGCGATGGTGGGCGACCCCGCAGCCCGCCTGACGTTGCTCCGGCGGCTGCTCGACCTCGACCTCGTGGGCAGCGTCAAGGTGAGCACCGTCGGCCTCGACGACCCGATGGTCACCTGGGCCGGTGGCCCCCGCGGCACGTCGGACGTCGGGACCTTCGACAGCCTGTGGGTGCGGCTGGTCGACCTGCCGGCTGCGCTCGGGCAGCGAGCCTTCAGCGCCGCATGCGACGTGGTGGTCGAGGTGGCCGACCGGCACGCGCCGTGGAACGAGGGGCGGTGGCGGATCCGTGCGGACGGGAGCGGAGACGTCGGCGTCGAGCGGGTCGACACCGAACCGGCGCTGCTGCTGGCCAGCGAGGCGCTCGGAGCGGCGTACCTCGGGAGCGGCAACCTGGCCGCGCTGCAGCGCGCCGGCTTCGTCGAGGAGAGGCGGCAGGGAGCCGTCTCCGAGCTGTGGCGCGCGATGCGCACGGACGTGCCGCCCGGCGCCGCCTTCATGTTCTGACGTGCGCCCGCGCAGGGGTCCTGCTGCGGTCAGAGCCCCGGCAGGGCGTGCACCAGCCGCTGGACCTCGTCGTACGTCGCCCGGTCCGCGGCGGCGATGAGCCCGTTCGGCGGTTCGGCCTGGGGTTCGTACGGCGTGCCGTCGAAGGTGCCGAGGAACCCACCGGCCTCGGCGAGCAGCAGCGAGCCAGGGGCGTGGTCCCACGGCTTGCCCCTTCGGTAGAGGGCGTAGTCGGCTTCCCCTTCGACGAGCTTGGGGTAGTCCACGCCGCAGCACACCCAGGTCAGGTCGAGCGCCTGCAGGGCGCCGAGCGCCCGGCCGATCCACCCCTTCCTCGCGGTCACGCCACGCAGCTCGTCGCCGAGCGGAGGGCGGGTCAGGCGCCGGCCGTCGAGCCACGCACCGGCACCGCGCTCCGCGACGTACCCCTTGCGGTGCTGTGGCTGCCAGATCCAGCTCCGGACCACCTCCCCTGCCCGGAGCTCGGCCACCATGACCGCGTGGTCCGGAGAGCCGTTCACGAAGTTCTTGGTCCCGTCGACGGGGTCGACGGTGAACGCGTGGTCCGCGGCCCGGAACCGGTCCAGCAGCGCGGCGTCGGAGGCGAAGGCCTCCTCACCCAGCACCAGTGCGCCGGGGTGCTCCCGTCGCAGGACCTCGGTGATCCGCACCTCCGACTCGCGGTCGGCGACGGTCACCAGGTCACCCGGGTTCTTCTCCGCGATCTCCTCGTCGGCGAGCGACCGGAACCGGGGGTCGATCACCTCCGCGGCCACGTCCTTCAGCAGGGTCAGGACGGCGTCGGTCTCCATGCCCGCAACCTACGTGACGCTCCGCGCTCCGGAGACGCATGCCCACCGACGTCAGTCGTGGGCGCGGGTGCCGTGGGCGTCGACGGTGTAGGTGCGGCCCAGTGGTGAGGTCCAGGTCAGGATGCCGTCGGGTTCTCGCCGGTAGTCCCATTCGGAGTGGGTTTTCACCCGGTGGTGGAACCGGCACAGCCTGGCCAGGTTCGTGGTCGAGGTATGGCCGGGTGGTCCGCCGTCGTCGGTGGGGACGTAGGGATCGATGTGGTCGAGGTCGTGGCGGCCCTGCCGCCCGCACCACGGGAACCGGCAACCGGAGTCCCGCTCCTGGATCTGCGTGCGGAGCCGGTCCGGGACCTCGTAGGCATCGACGCTGATCTGCTCGGTCAGGTCCACCACCGGGGTGATCGTCACCCGCGCGCCGGGGGCCAGGTCGGCCAGCCACTGCTCGACCGCCGCCACCGACCGCGCGCCGAGCCGGGTCACCCGCGCCACCCCAGGAGCGGTATCGCTGGTGAACGTTGCGATCGCGTCGGTGTGCAGGTGCACATGGACCGTGGGACCCACGTTCCCGGTCGTCCGGGTGGGGCGGACCGCTGGGACCGACCCGTCGGCGGCGAGCTCGGCGGTGGCGTGCAGGTCCAGGGCGTGCTGGGGGTCGGCGAGCACCCCGATCGCCTTGGCCCGCCGCACCTGCACCGGATCGGTGTCCCCCAGTGCTTTCAGCGACGAGGCGACGTGGTTGAGGGCGGTGTCGAACGCGACCGCGTCTGCGGTGCCGGTGACCGCGTGGATCTCACTGGTCCCGTCGACCCGGTCCTCGGTCCACACCCCCCGCCTCTCCGCCGCCTTCCGGGCTCGTTCCGCGGCAGTCGCCGGGGTCGAACCGCAGCTGCGCGGCCTGCACCGCCTTCAGGATCCGGCCGTGGGAGAGCCGGGATGCGAACGGTGCCAGCTGGGCATCCACATACGCGGCCGTCTCGACCGGCAACGGGATGGTCTCGGCGGCGACTCCGCGGGCCTTCCACGCCGGCACCGCGCCGTCCATCACCCGCCCCCACAGCCGTGGGAGCCGGTCGCGCAGCTCCACGGCCTGCCCGACGTAGGCCCGGGCCGCGGGCTCCGACATCCCGAGTGCGGCAGCGAGCTCGCAGACCGCGAACTCGCACACCGCGAACCCACCCTGCCCAGCCAGCCGGAGCTCACCCTCCCGGCCCAGCAGCGGCCCGTAGAACGACGGACCCAGCTCGGGGTCGACCGCCCGCACGATCATCGGATCGGACTCATCGACCCGGTTCGCGTCCGCGAACGCCGCCACCCCCCGCAGCTCCTCCGCCGCAGCGCGGTCCTGGCGACGCCGCCGCTCCACCACGAACGCCAACGTCGCCGCATCACCCGAGCCCGAACACCTCGGTCCCCTCCGGCGGAGGCGGCGGCGGGGACGGCGGCACCACAGCCGTGGCCTCCGAACCGGTCCGCGACGGGTGCTTCCTCATACCCCGAACCTAACCGCCGCCACCGACAGTTTCGCGGCCCCGAAAGCCGAGAATCCCCAATGCACACAGGGATTCCAGCCGAGCGCTGCTTCAAAAGCCGACCGCTTCTTCAGAAGAGGAAGTACGCCCCGGCGAGTGCAGGCAGGCAGCCGAGCAGGAGCCACCAGCTGGGCAGCCGCTTGCGATGGATCGCCGCTCCCGCCGCCACGGAGAGGACTCCGAAGGCGCCGGCGAGGACCAGCAGCCCGATCTGGGCGTCGAGGCGGTCCTCCTCGACGTAGAAGGCCGCGAGGACGAGTCCACCTGCGAAGTGCAGCATCGTGCTGACCGCCAGCACCGACATGACCCACATCTGCACATGGGTGATGCTCATCCCGGGCCGAGCGCTGGGGAGCGGGCGAGGGTTCGCTGGGTCCATCAGGTGCCTCGGCCGCGGTCGCGGAGGGGCAGCGTCGTCTCGGCTCATCGGGGCCAGCCTACGGGCCGGGCTGATGGCGGATCACGGCTCGACGACCGGGCCGGCCGCCCGACGGTGCTCAGGCACCATGGCCGCCCGGAAGGCGGCGAACCGCACCAGCCCGACGCCCAGGTTGGCCGCGGCCAGGACGACGACCTCGGCCGTGCGTGTCGGCTCCTCGACCGTGAGCTCCAAGAGCTGGAGGGAGCCGGCGGTCACGGCCAGCCCGAAGACGAGGAGCGCGAGTCCCAGGGTCTGGTGCGGCACGGTCCGGGCGACCCCGCGGACCCCGAAGGTGACCCGTCGATGGCCCCACGTGCCGGCGATGGTCGACACGACCAGCGCCACGGCGTTCGCCCACTGAGCGCTGAGCCCTTCGCGCAGAGCGAGGTAGAGCAGAGCGTAGAAGACGTTGAAGGCGCCTCCCACCGTCGCGAAGACGACCAGCTGGCGGGCGAGCGCCTTGATTGTGCCGGTTTCCTGGCGACTTGTCGCGGTCACGGGGCCGATGACGACCTACCGTGGTCGCGCGCTTGTCTCGTCCGGCCCTGCCCCATGCGGCGAGCCTACAAAGCCACGCGGCGGTCGCCTCACCCCCCTCGGCGTGCGGGTGCTGGACAATACGAGTCATCCGCGCGCAATCCGTGTGCCCAGCCGAAGGAAACCAGTGGACTCGACAACGCAGAGCCGGCGCGAGGCCGAATCGCCACCGAGAGGAGCGTTCTCGGTCGCTGCCGCCTGGCTGGTCCACGTCTACACCGCCTCCGGGGTCGTCCTCGCGATGCTGACCGTGATCGCGGTCATCGAGGGCGACATCGCCCGGGCGCTGTGGCTCGGGCTCGCCGCGATGGTCGTCGACGGCACCGACGGCATGCTGGCGCGCCACCTCGAGGTGAAGCGGTGGGTCCCCTGGTTCGACGGCGCCCTCCTCGACAACATCGTGGACTACCTCACCTACGCGTTCACCCCGATGGTCCTGCTCTGGAGCACCGGCTACCTCGGCGAGGGGACGTGGGCCACGGTCCTGGCGGTCACGCCCCTGCTGGCGTCGGCGTACCAGTTCTGCCGCGTCGACGCGAAGACCGAGGACCACCTGTTCCTCGGCTTCCCGAGCTACTGGAACGTGGTCGCCTTCTACGTGATCGTCCTCGACCTCGACACGACGGCCGTGGCCGCGCTGCTCGCGGTCTGCGCGGCGCTCGTCTTCATCCCCGTCGGCTACGTGTATCCCTCCCGCACGGACACCCTCAAGGGGCTGACTCTCGCCCTCACGACCATCTGGCTGGTCAGCTACGCGGTGCTGCTCAGCCAGCTCCCGTCACCGAGCCCGGTCTGGCTCGCCGTCTCGCTGGTCTACGTCGCCTACTACGTCGCACTGAGCCTGTACCTCACCGTCCGTCGCGCCCGATAGCCGAGCGGGACCGTTGGTCCCGACCCAGCACGGCAGGACCTTAGGCCCGGCCTTCCCGCCGAACCGCCCGAACTGTCACATATATGGTGATTTACTGCCTGCCAGGCGGCAACCTTGGCGGTGCCGAGCGGACGGGGGTCAGAAACCTCCTCCGCTCCAGGGATGGACCCCATCCCGGGCTCCACACGGGAGGAAGAACCGACGATGCGTCCGCTCACGAAGATGAAGGCCGGAGTGGTGGCGGTGGCCACGGTCGCGATCACCACGACCCTCGCGTACGCCTTCTGGACCGGGCAGGGCTCCGGCACCGGCTCGGCCGACACCGGCGAGGGCAGCCTGGCCCTGACCGTGCGTCAGACCTCCGTCGTGAACGGGATGGGACCCGGTGACTCCGCGCAGACGCTGAGCGGCGACTTCGACAACCCCAACACCGGCCCCGTGTACGTCGGCACCGTCACCGTCAGCATCGCGAGCGTGACCAAGGACCCGTCCGCCGTGGCCGGGACCTGCGACGCCAGCGACTACACGCTGACCGGCGCCGCGATGACCGTGAACGCCGAGGTACCCGCGGGCAACGGCAGGGGGGCCTGGGGCGGCGCCACGATCAGGTTCAACAACAAGAACGTGAACCAGGACGCCTGCAAGGGCGCGACCGTCAACCTGGCCTACACCCTCTCCTGAGCCATGGCGGAGACCACGAGACCGGGAACGGGGCGAGCGCGGCGGACGCTGCTGCGCGCCGCCGTACCGGTCGTGGTCCCCGTCGCCGCCCTCGCCGCCGTCCTCGGCGGCGGGGGCGCCTCGGCGTACTGGACCGAGGCCGGCGGTGGCACCGGGTCCTCGGGGACCGCCGTGGCGACGACAGTCACGCTGACCCCGGGCGTCGTGACGGCGTCCCTGCACCCGGGCTCAGCCGGGACCGTCGCCGTGGAGGCCAGCAACCCCGGCACCGCCGAGGTGGTCGTGACCGCTCTGGGGCTCGACACCGCCCAGGGGTCGCTCGGGATCGCGGTCGACGCGGACCACCCCGCCTGCCCGGCCACCGCGTTCACCTTCGCCACCCAGGACAACGCCGGCTCCGGGTGGACGGTTCCCGGCGCGTCCGGAGCCACGGCCGGGCGGCTCGCGATCACCCTTCCCCAATCGCTCACGCTCGCCACGGACGCGCCCGACGGCTGCCAGGGCGCTGTCGTCACAGTCTTCCTGAGGTCGGTCTGATGCGGCCGCGCTCCCGCCGCGCCGTCGGCACCGTGCTGGCGCTCACCCTGACGACCGGCACCGCCTGGGCTTTCTGGACGGCCCCGACGGCCCCGGGCAGCCACGGCGCGGCCGAGGCCGCAACGGTGGGGCGGGCGGACCGTCCGACCGCGACCGCCCAGGGCCGCGACGTGACCGTCGGTTGGCCTGCGGCGACGCTGTCCAGCGGCGCCCCGGTCACGGGGTACGAGGTCCGCCGCCACGCCGCGGGCACCACCACCACGGCCGCGGTCGGCGCCGGGTGCGCGGGCACCCTCACCGCGACCACCTGCACGGAGGCCGACGTCCCGGAGGGGACCTGGACCTACACCGTCACCGCCCTCGTCGGCGAGAGCTGGCGCGGCCCGGACAGCCAGGCCAGCGACGACGTGGTCGTCGACGTGACCGGGCCCACCAGCGGGTCGGTCGACGCGACCGGGCTCAGCGCGAGCCGCTACTCGACCTCGCAGTCGCTGACCGTCGCCTTCTCCGCCGGAACGGACCCGAGCGGGGTAGCCGGCAGCGGCGCCTTGCTGCGCCGCGCCCAGAGCACGCTCTCCAACGGGACCTGTGGCGCGTTCGGGTCGTTCTCGCTGGTGACCGGCGGCGAGGACCCGGCCTCCCCCAAGGTCGACACCGTGCCGAGCGGCAGCGCCTGCTACCGCTACGAGTACGTCGCCCGCGACACGCTCGGCAACGCCACCACCTACACCAGCCCCGACGTCAAGGTCGACGTCTCGGCACCCACCGCCCCGTCGCTCGACTTCGGCTCCTTCACCAACGCGTCGGCCGCCGCGACACCCAACGGCACCACCGTCTGGTACCGGCCCGGCGTGACCGGCTCCTTCCGGGCCACCGCCTCGTCCACCGACGCGGGCTCGGGCATCTCGACCTACGACTGGCCCGCGCTCGGCACGGGATGGACGAGGAGCGGCGCGGCCACCGCGACCGCCGACTATGCCTGGTCAGGCTCACCGGCAGAGCCGGGGCAGCGCCAGGTGACCGCCACCAACCGGGCGGGGCTCACCTCCGCCAGCGCTTCGTTCACCGTCACCCCCGACAGCACCCCGCCAACGGCCGGGACGATCGCCTACCCGGACGGCGTCACGACCGCGGACACGGTCGTCGTCACCACCTCGACCGGGACCGACAGCCAGTCGGGCGTCGCCACCAGGCTGCTGCAGCGCGCCGTCGCCCCCGCGACCGACAACATCTGCGGCACGTTCGACGCCTTCGCGACCGTCGTCCACGGCGTCGACCCCAAGCCCACCCGCGAGGACCAGGTCACCCGCGGCTTCTGCTACAAGTACCGCTACGTCGTCCGCGACGCCGTGGGCAATGAGCACATCGCATCCAGCGCCAACGTCGTGCAGGCCGTCGACTCGTCCTACGCCCGCGCCGTGAGGACGACCTCCGGGCTCTCGGGCTACTGGCGGCTGGGCGACAGCCCCCAGATCCGCGACTCCTTCGACGGCAGCGCCGGGGCCACGCTCCAGAGCCGCGCCAGTGAGGACGGGTCGACGTGGACCCGTCACGATGTCATCTCGCAGATGGACGCCGTCATCACCAGCGCCGGCCGCGCGCGCCGTACCGGCCCGAGCTCGAGGAGCCTGGGGAGCGTCTACTACAGCTCGATCGAGCCCAGCCGCGCCGACTACACGGTAGAGGCCGACGTCTTCGTCGCCTCGAACGTTCCGAACGACGCCATCGGGGTCATCGGCCGGTACGACCCGAACGGGACCGCGACGTCGTACGTCGCTGCCTACGACCAGTCGACGCAGACCTGGCAGCTCCTGCGGTTCAGCTACGGCACCCGCTACATCCTCGCCCAGACGACGCCCCAGGCGCTCACCCCCGGCCGGAGCTACCGGATCGCACTCGACATGCGCGGCACGCAGCTGCGCATGTTCCTCGACGGCGAGCCGATCCTCTCCGCCACCGACACGGGCATCAGCATCGGCACGGCAGGGTTCGGCGCCGGGTTCGGGCTCGGCCTCGACTCGCCCGCGCTGACCGACGCGACCGGCCTGCACATCGACAACTTCAGGGTGAGCCCGCCCGCCGCCGACGTCGCGGGCCCCAAGCCCGGCACCGTCCTCGGCGCCGCCCTCCGGGTGCTCGGCGCCATCGCCAACGACGTCGACACCGCCGCCTCCTTCGACGGCGTGGACGACTCCGTCACCACGACGGCGACCGCGGGCACCGAGACCTCGGTCGAGCTGTGGTTCCGCGCGGCGGCCGGTTCCGGCACGGGCAGCACCTGGGACGCCGCCATGCCCCTGGTCAGCGCCGACCTGACCGGCACCGACGACTTCGGTGTCTCACTCGCGGCGAGCGGCAAGCTCGTCGCCGGGTCCGGCGCCGGCACGACACCGATTGTCACCTCTACGGCGTACGCGGACAACGCCTGGCACCATGTGGTGCTCACCCGCAGCCAGGCGGCGGGAACGCTCCAGCTCTACGTCGACGGCACCCTGCGCGGCAGCACGTCGGTCGCGTTGCCGGTGACCACTGGCGAGGTCACGCTGCGGCTGGCACGAGGCGTCGACCCGGCACAAGGCCACTTCGCCGGCCAGCTCGACGAGCTGGCGTGGTACGGCGTCGTCCTCAACAGCTCGACGGTGTCCGCGCACCACGCGGCCGCGCGCTGACGCTCGTGCACCCCGGCTCTGGAGCAGCCTCACCGGTCACAGGTCGCTGAAGAGGTCCCACTCTTGCTGAGCCGGGTGCGGCTCCGGGTGAGCGCGCACCGCACCCGGGATGCCGGGACCGGGCAGCGGCGGCCGCTGCGCCTTCCATGAGCTGGCTGCGGCGTTGGCCAGCCGGTCGGCCGCCTCGTTCAGTGGATGGCCGGAGTGCCCCTTGACCCAGGCGAAGCGGACGCGCCGACCGGCCATGGCCTCGTCGAGCGCCACCATGGTCTCGACGTTCAGGACCGGTTTGCCGTCGCCCTTGCGCCAGCCACGCCGCTTCCAGCCGGCTATCCACTTGGTGACCGAGTTGATGACGTAGGTGCTGTCGCAGTAGACGAGGAGGTCGTCGTCGAGAGTCGCGGTCTGCTGCAGCAGGTCGAGAACCGCGGTCAGCTCCGCCTTGTTGTTCGTGCCGTGCGGCCAGCCGCCCGCTGCCCAGCACGCCTCGTCGACGTACCAGGCCCAGCCGGCGGGACCGGGGTTGCCGAGCGCGGAGCCGTCCGCGGCCGCGACGATCGTCATGGCGCGTCGGCAGATGAGCGGCGGTTCACCGGGCGAACCTAGCCCACCCGTCCCGATCCCGGGAACGAGGCACACTGGGAACCATGGTCGAGACCCTGACCGCCGACGGCGAGGGTGTTGCTGCCGCCGCCCGGCTGCTGCACGACTTCAACCGGGAGTACGACGAGCCGGCCCCGCCCCCCGAGGCGCTCGCCGTCCGGCTGGCCGAACTGGTGGAGGGCGACCATGTCACGGTGCTGCTCGCCAGGGCAGACGACGGCGCACCGGTCGGGGTGGCGGTGATGCGGCTCAACCCCTCGGTCTGGAGCCGCACGCAGGAGGCGTACCTCGCGGAGCTGTACGTCGCGCCGGGACGCCGTGGCCAGGGGTACGGCAGGGAGCTGATCACCGCGTTCCTGAGGATCGCCAGGGGACGGCACGCCGACTACGCGCTCGTGGTCACGAGCGAGGAGGACCGGCTCGCCCAGCGGCTCTACGAGGCCGCGGGGTTCCGCCGCACCGAGGGCGAAGGCGGTCCGTTGATGCTCGCCTACGAGAAGGAGCTCCCCCTCGCCTGAAGCAGCGCTGCGGCGCCGGAATGACGACACGGCCGGAGGGGTAGGGGTCGGAACGAGCCCAACCGGAGGAGGAGCCATGCCGGCCAAGGAAGAGCTGCCGTCGACCCTGCAACGCTCACCGAAGAAGGCCCAGCGGACCTGGTCGAGGGCGCACGACAGCGCCGTCGAGGAGTACGGCGAAGGAGAGCGCGCGCACCGGACCGCGTTCGCCGCGTTGAAGCACTCCTTCGAGAAGGTCGGCGACAGGTGGAGGCCCAAGGACGAGAAGGGCCCCTCCGACCAGCAGGCCTCGAAGAGTGGCGCTCAGGCGCGCAAGGGCGGGAAGACCGCCGAAGGGGTCGACGCCAACGCCTCGAAGAAGCACCTGATGGACGTCGCGAAGGAGCTCGACGTCCGCGGTCGCTCGCGGATGAAGAAGGACGAGCTCGTGGAGGCCATCATGAAGGCGAACGCGAAGGCGACCCGCAAGAGCCGCTCCTGATCGGGCCGTCCAGGGCGCTCGCGAGGTCCGGGTGGCACTCGATGTGCTCCGCCAGGTTCGTCAGCTCCAGCAGCCGGACGACGGAGGGGCCGGCACCGACGAGACAGAACCGGCTTCCGCCCTCCGCGGCCCTCAGCCGCGCCGCGTTGAGCGCCGCGAGGCACGCACAATCCAGGAACGTCACACTGTCGGCCGCGACGACGACCTCGGGAGCCGACGCCACCGCCGCAAGCAACTGCCGACGCAGTGACGGGGCCGCTGCCAGATCGAACTCGCCCACCAGCCGCAGGCAGGCACCACCCCCCGGGAGGGGCATCGTGCTGATCACCGGCATCATCGGACCACCCCTGAGGGAACCGGAACAGCTCCGGGCCGCGTTCGCCCCACGTCTTGAGGCTCGCCTGAGCTCTGATCCTGTCAGGACCAGCGAGAGAAGTCCATGTCACCTTCGGTGGGGCGGCGGCCGCACGCCATCGCGTGTAGCGATGTGTCACGACGTCGCGGCGCGTGTGCCCTCACCGAACGGCGGCACGACCGGCCGGGGCGGCGAAGTACGGCGTGTCGGGTGGCGATGACGGCGGTTTGTGACCCCGCCGCGCGGGTAGGCGCAGGGTGGGCAGGCGTCACGGACGCGCCAACCAGCGGCCCTGGTCGGGTCGTCAGGACGTCGCGGAAGGGGTCCGGTCCCGTTGACGCAGCTGCTCGCCTTCCACGCGGTGCTGGCGCTGCTCGCCGTCCCGGTCGCGAGGCGGATCGGCCCCCGGGTCTTCCTCGTCGCCGCACTGGGACCGCTCAGCTGTCTCGGCTGGCTGCTGACCCGGGTGGACCGGGTGCTGCACGGGACCGCCGAGGAGCAGCACTGGGCGTGGGCACCTGCCCTCGGCCTGGACGTCCACCTGCACATGGACGGGCTCTCCCTCCTGCTCAGCCTGCTCGTCTCGTCCGTCGGTGCGTTGGTGCTGCTCTATGCCTGGCGCTACTTCGAGCACCGCACCGAGGGACTGGGCCGCACGGCCGCCGTCCTCGTGCTGTTCGCCGGGGCGATGCTCGGCGTGGTCTGGGCCGACAACGTGCTCCTGCTCTACGTCGCCTGGGAGCTGACCACCGTCTGCTCGTTCCTGCTGATCGGCGACGACGGGAGCGAGCGACCCAACCGGGTCGCGGCGCTGCGCGCGCTGCTCGTCACCACCGGAGCCGGCTTCGCGATGCTGCTGGGGCTGCTCCTCATCGGCGAGGCGGCGGGCACCTACCGGTTGTCGGCCCTGGTCGCAGACCCACCCACCGGGCCGGCGACGGCGGCCGGCGTCGTCCTGGTGCTGGTCGGCGCGCTCGCCAAGTGCGCCCAGGTGCCGTTCCACCCGTGGCTGCCCGCCGCGATGGCGGCTCCCACCCCGGTGAGCGCCTATCTGCACGCGGCGGCGATGGTGAAGGCGGGCGTCTACCTGGTGGCCCGGCTCGCGCCGGGGTTCGCCGACGTCCCGACCTGGCTCCCGGTGGTGCTCACGGTCGGCGCGCTGACGATGCTGCTCGGCGGCTGGCGGGCGCTCGCCGAGACCGACCTCAAGCGGCTCCTCGCCTTCGGCACGATCGCCCAGCTCGGCTTCCTCGTGGTCCTGGTCGGCGCCGGGACGAGGGTGGCCGCCCTCGCCGGGGCCACGATGCTGCTCGCCCATGCGCTGTTCAAGGGCACCCTGTTCCTGGTGGTCGGGGTGATCGACCATGCCTCCGGGACCCGGGACACCCGCGAGCTGAGCGGGCTCGCCCGGCGCTCGCCCGCCCTGCTCGGCATCAGCATCCTGGCCTGCCTGTCGATGGTCGGCCTGCCCGCCTCGGTGGGCTACCTCGGCAAGGAGGCCGCCTTCGAGGCGTTCCTCGAGCCGGGCCCGGGCCACCGCTGGGTGCTGGCCGGCATCGCGCTCGGCTCCGTCCTCACCGTCGCCTACACCCTGCGCTTCCTGGTGGGCGCATTCGGGAGCGGCGCGGGCACCCCCACCGACTGGCACGCTCCGCGGGCCGACTTCCTGGTGGCGCCGGCCGTGCTGGCCGTCGCCGGCGTGGTGCTCGGCGCTCTCCCCGAGCGGGTCGACTCCTTGGCCGCCGGTCACGCCGATGCCTTCCCCGTGCCCGACGCTTCGTACCACCTGGCGCTGTGGCACGGGCTCGGGCTCCCGGTGTACCTGTCCCTGGTCACGCTCGCGGCCGGCGCGGCCGTGTTCGTCGCCAGCAGCCGCAGCGCCCGCGGGCACGACCTGCTGCCGCCGGCGTTCACGGCCGCGGCCCTCCAGGACCGCCTGGCGCGCACGGTCCTCCGGGTCGGCGACGTGACGGCTCGGGCCCAGAACCGGTCGCTGCCGTCGTACCTGGCCCGCACCGTGGTCGTGATCGCCGTCACCATCGGGGTCTTCCTCGTGCGGGTCGACCCCGCCGACGGCGTCCGGCCGTGGGACACCCCCGCCCAGCCCCTGCTGGCCGTCGCGATCACCGCCTGCTGCGCGGTCATGGTGGTCACCCGGCACCGACTGACGGCCGTCATCGCGCTCTCCGCTGCCGGCTACCTGGTGGCCACCCTCTTCGTGCTGTACGGCGCACCGGACCTGGCTCTGGCACAGCTGCTCGTGGAGACGCTGACGTTCGTCGTCTTCGTGCTGGTGCTCCGCAGGATGCCCCGTCACGTGGACGCTCCGAGCCGTCACCGACGACCGGTCCGGATCACCGCGGCGGTCCTGCTGGGGGCGGTGATGACACTTGCGACCCTCGCCGTGACCGCCGGCCACCAGGACTCGCGGGTGGCCGACGAGTACCTCCGGGCGGCGCCGGACGAGGGAGGGCCCAACGTGGTCAACGTCATCCTGACCGAGTTCCGGGCGCTGGACACCCTCGGTGAGGTCACGGTGCTCGCCACCGCGTCCACCGCCGTCGCCGGGCTCGTGCTCGCCAGCAGCCGGCTCGGCGGCGCTCCCCGGCCGTCCGCCGCGCCCCGAGGAGCCGGCTCGGCGAGAGGAGCGCGCGATGGGTGAGGAGCCGACCGCCCCCACCGGCGACGCCGGACGCCGCCGGTCCGACAACGTCCCGCGGCAGCGGCTGCTCGCCGGAGCCGGGCACCAGCAGCCCCACGAGCGGTCGTTGCTCCTGGAGACGACCAGCCGCGTCCTCTACCCGAGCATGCTGCTGGTCAGCGTCTACCTGCTGCTCGTGGGGCTGCACAGCCCGGGCGGCGGGTTCGCCGCCGGGCTGGTGGCCGGGATGGCGCTGTTGCTGCGTCGGCTGGCGGGCGGGCCCTACGAGCTCGGCACCGCCGCGCCGCTGCCGCCGGGGCTGGTCCTCGGCGCGGGGCTCACGACCGCTGCCGGCTACGGCATCGCCGGGATGCTGCTGGACGGCGAGCTGCTCGCCGGCACCGTGGTGACCCTCCGGCTCCCGCTGCTCGACCCGCTCGAGGTCCCGACGTCGCTCGTCTTCGAGGTCGGCATGGCCGCCATCGTCGTCGGGCTGGTCCTCGACGTCCTCCGGACTCTCGGCGAAGAGGTGGTGGAGGACCCGTGACCGAGCCGAACCTGACCCTGTCGCTGCTCGTCGGCGTGCTGTTCGCCGGCGGCTCCTACCTGTTGCTCTCCCGGACGCTGATGCGCGCGGTGCTGGGCTTCGCGCTGCTGGGCCACGCGGCCAACCTCGTGCTGCTGCTCGCCGGCGGGCCGGCCGGCTCGCCGCCGGTCTCGGGCACGGTGACGACGGAGGAGGCGAGCGACCCGCTGCCGCAGGCGATGGCCCTCACGGCGGTCGTCATCACCTTCGCCGTGACGGCACTGCTGCTCGCCCTCGCGCACCGCAGCCTCGTGCTCGACGGCCACGACGAGGTCCCCGACCGACCGTCGGACCAGCGGCCCGACGGCCCGGGCGTGGAGCAGGAGGAGCGGCGATGACCGTGGGGGCCGGCATGGAGCCCTGGCTGGTGGCCGGCCCCGTCGCCGTACCCCTGCTCGCCGCAGGCGTCTCCCTCGTGCTGGGCCGTGCGCCGGTCGCGCAGCGGGCGCTCGGCCTGGTCGTCCTCGCCGCCCTGGTGGCCGATGCCGCCCTGCTCCTCGTCGCGGCCGACACCTCGGGACCGGTGGTCCTCCACGCCGGCGGGCATCGGCCCCCGTTGGGGATCACGCTGGTCGGGGACCGGCTGTCGGCGCTGCTGCTGCTGGTCGCAGCCGCGGTGCTGCTGGCGGTGCTCGTCTACGCCGTCGGCCAGGGCACCGCCGAGCACCGCAGCGGCAACGTGCCGTCGGTCTTCCACCCGACGTACCTGGTGCTGACCGGCGGTATCTCGCTCGCGTTCCTCACCGGCGACCTGTTCACCCTGTTCGTCGGCTTCGAGGTGATGCTGATGGCGAGCTACGCGCTCATCACGATCGGAGCCACCCGCGAGCGGGTGCGGGCCGGGATGACCTACGTGGTCACGAGCCTGCTCGCCTCCATCCTCCTCGTGACCACGGTCGGTCTCGTGTACGGCGCCACGGGCACGGTCAACCTGGCGGAGCTCTCGGAGCGGACCAGCCAGCTCGACGACGGGATGCGGTCGCTGCTGAGCGTCATGCTGCTGCTGGCGCTGGGGATCAAGGCTGCCGTCGTACCGCTCCACTGGTGGCTGCCCGACAGCTACCCCGACGCCCCGGCGCCGATCACCGCGATCTTCGCCGCGCTGCTCACCAAGGTCGCGGTCTACGCCATCGTGCGGACCCAGTCGCTGCTCTTCCCGCGGGACGAGGCCTGGGTCCTGCTGCTGGTGCTCGCCGCGCTCACCCTGACCGTCGGGATCCTGGGTGCACTGGCCCAGCAGGACCTCAACCGCATCCTGTCGTTCGTGCTGGTCTCGCACGTCGGCTACATGCTCCTCGGCCTCGGGCTGTCCACCGAAAGCGGCTCGGCGGGCACGGTGCTCTACTTGGTGCACCACGTGGTGGTGCAGGCGGCGCTGTTCCTGCTGGTCGGCCTCGTGGTCCGCGAACGTGGGACGGCCAGCCTCGGCGAGCTCGGTGGGCTCGCCCGGACCGCGCCGGCACTCTCGGTGCTCTTCCTCGTGCCCGCCCTCAGCCTCGGCGGGATGCCCCCGCTCGCGGGGTTCGTCGGCAAGCTCTCCGTGCTCCAGGCGACGGTGGAGGCCGGCGGTGTGCTGCCGCTGACGCTGGCGGTCATCGCACTGGTGGTCAGCCTGCTGACCCTCGCGGTGATGGCGAGGGTCTGGGTGCGCGCGTTCTGGGGGCCGCCCGCGGCCCCGGTGCCGGACCCGGACGTAACGGAGGGAACAGAGGAATCGGAGCGCACGGCCGGGTCGAGCCGGCTGCCCGGGGCGATGATGGTGGGCGCGGCCGCAGCGGCCGTGGG
Organism: uncultured Actinomycetota bacterium; assembly: GCA_963754155.1. Lineage (GTDB taxonomy): Bacteria > Actinomycetota > Actinomycetes > Propionibacteriales > Nocardioidaceae > Marmoricola_A. Next base: position 516,675 of record CAVWEU010000003.1, read on the forward strand.
CCTGGGGCTCACGGTGGCGGCGGCGGCGGGGCCGTTGGCGCAGGTCGCCGCGGGCGCAGCCGGCGACCTGCGGGACCCCAGCGGTTATCGCGAGGCCGTCCTCACGCCCGCGCCCGCGGAGCCCTCCGGCGGACCGGAGGCGAGGCCATGGATGCCATGACGGTGTCGAGCAACGGCCCGCAGAGCGCTCCTCGTCCTCTGGCTGGTCCTGGTGTGGGTCCTGCTGTGGGGCAGTGCCCGTCCCACCGTGGTCCTTTCCGGCGCGCTGGTGGCGGCGGCATGTGTCGCACTGTCCCGGCTCCCGGCGCTGCCGCTGGGGGCGCGCCCACGCTGGCGGCGCCTGCCGGGGCTGCTGAGCCGGTTCGCGATCGACCTGACCAAGTCCTCGTGGGGCGTCTCGAAGGCGACCGTCCGGCGCGGGGCCGGCGTCAAGGCGTCGATCGTGGCCGTGCAAATGCCGGCCGGGCTCTCCGACGTCGCGGTGACCCTGGCCTGCAACCGGCTGTCCCTGGTGCCCGGGAGCCTGGTGGTCGACATCGACCGGCGCCACGACGTGCTCTACGTCTACATGATCGACACCGCGGACCGGGCAGCGGCCGAGTCGGCACGCCACGAGGCCACCAAGGTTGTCCAGGACGTGGCGCGGGCGCTGCCACCGAGCGCGGAGGAGGGACGCGAACGATGACACTGGTCTTCGCTGCGACCGGGTCGCTGCTGGCCCTGGCAGGGGTGCTGGTGCTCGTGCGGCTGCTCCGTGGCCCGAGCCGCTATGACCGGTTGGTCGCGCTCGACACCCTGGTCGTCGTCCTGGTGTGCGGCGTCGCCGTGTGGTCGGCCTACCACCGGTCGGCGGCGGACATCGTGCTGCTGACCCTCATCGTGCTCGTCGGGCTGCTCAGCAGCCTGACCGCCGCCCGGCTCCTGCCCGAGGAGGAGAGGTCGTGACACCGGTCGAGATCCTCGCGTCCGTGCTGATGCTCGCCGGCGCACTGCTCACACTCCTCGCCGCCGTCGGCATGCTCGTGCTGCCCGACGTGCTCGCCCGACTACAGGCCGCAACGAAGCCGCAGGTGCTCGGGCTGATCCTCATCGGCGCGGCGACCGCGCTGCTCTTCGACACCATCGGCGACCGGGCGCTGCTCCTGCTCGCAGTGCTCTTCCAGCTCGCGACCGCGCCGGTGCTGGCGCAGATCGTCGGTCGCGCGGCCTACCGGGCCGGTGCCGTCGACCCGGACCACCTCGTCGTGGACGACCTGGCGGACAGTGGCCGGCAGGGCGACGGCGACGAGACCAAGGGGGCGGGCTAGGGACCGGCGGAGTCCCTGAGGAGCAACGAGCCGAGGATGCCGACCGCCGCGGCGCCGGCGGCGGCCGTGACGAGCAGGACGGCTGCGACCAGCGCGAGCGGCGACCCGGCCGCGCTGTCCCGCACCACCGGCGCGGCCTGCAGCCCCAGCGCGACGGTGCCGCCCAGGACCAGCGCGGCCACCGTGACCACAGAAGGCCACCGCAGCACCGTCGGGCTCACCGATGCCGTCGCCGGCACCCGCGGGCCACGGACCAGGACCACCGCTGCCGCGGCCACGGCCGTCCAGAAGCAGACCACGAGGAACGCCGCCATCGAGTCGCCGGCACGGTGCCAGCCGGCGACCATCGTCGCCAGTCCGGTGACGGTCGCGGCAGCCGCGCCCGCCAGCACCACCGTTGGCTGGGCACGTGCGGGCGTGACGAACGCCAACGCCGCCACGGCCGAGAAGACGGCCGTGCTGTGGCCGCTGGGGAGGCTGTTGAGGGTCGCCGGCGCGACCTCGTCGAGCCCGACGTCGGGTCGCGCCAGGAGGACCTCCTTCAGCAGCCAGGTGCTCGCGTTGGCCGCCACCATCAGGCCGACGGCCGCAAGCCCGAGGACCCGGGCCAGCCGGACCAGCGCGACGGTGGCGACGACCGCCATGGCGCCCAGCAGGGACGCCGCCGAGACCACGTCGAGCACCGCGTCGACGGTGCCGGCGGCGAGGGCACCGGCATCCAGCGCTCCCCGCAGCGACAGGTCGGCGAACCGGCGTCCGGGCAGGGTCCGCACGGTGAGCAGGTAGACGGCGGCGACCCCCACGACGCAGGCCAGAGCGACGACGCCCAGCCCCGTCAGCGGCCGGCGCAGCTCGGTCGTTGTCTGCATCCGCACTCCCCCATGGTCGACCCTTTCACCCCACGGTTCCATGGCGGAGCGGGAAGACCGCCCCGAGTCTCATGACGACCGGGGTTCGCCGGCCTCGTGGGTGGTCGCGATGTCCACCTCGCCCACCAGGGTGCGGTGCACCGGGCACCGGTCCGCGATCCTGAGCAGCGCGGTCCGCTGCTCCTCCGGAAGGGCCTGGTCCAGCTCGATGTGCCGGTGCACCCGGTCGACACGACCCTCGGCGGTCTCGCACGTCTCGCAGTCCGCGGCGTGGATGCGCTCGTGGCGCACCGTCACCCGCGAGGCTCCGTACTCCCAGCCCTTGCGCCGCGCGTACATGCGCATGGTCATCGACGTGCATGCTGCCAACCCGGAGAGCAGCACGGCGTAGGGGTCGGGACCGGTGTCGGCGCCGCCGACGTCCGGAGGCTCGTCGACGAGCCACGTGTGCCGGCCCGACCGCGCCCGGTGCGCGTAGCCCTCGGCACCGTCGACCTCGTCCACCACGACCGACCCCGCCTCGGTGGACCTCGCCTCGGTGGACCCCGCCTCGGTGGACCCCGCTTCGGTGGACTCCGCCTCGGTGGCCGCCGGCGGCTGCTCCTCCACGCTCGCCGGGAGGTACCGACTCGCCCAGGCCGCCAGCATCGTGCCCGCGAAGTCGGCGTCCTCCCCGTTCAGCAGAAGGTGGTCCGCGCCGTCGAGCGCGACGAACGACTTGGGGTGACGCGCGGTCTCGAAGATCTGGCGTGCCTCCCTGATGCCCACCACCTCGTCGCTCGGCGAGTGCAGCACGAGGAGCGGCTTGCCCATCGAGGCGATGCGTTCCAGCTGCGGCTGGGCTGCGAGGTCCTCGGCCAGCTCGGCGCTGACGTGGAGGCTCCGGCTGCCGATGGTCACCTCGAGGTGTCCGTCCGGTGCCGGGTCCGCCCCGGAGAGGAGCCCTTCGACGTGCGACGGGGTCGAGGGGGCACCGATGACGCCGACGGCCTCCACGGATTCCAGCTCCCCTGCGACCGCCAGCACCGCCGCGCCCCCCAGCGAGTGGCCGACGAGCAGCCGGGGCGGCTCGACCTCGGTGCCGAGCCAGCTCGCCGCGGCACGGAGGTCCTCGAGGTTGGTGGTGAACGTCGTCTCGGGGAAGGAGCCGCCGGACTCCCCCAGGCCGGTGAAGTCGAAGCGCAGCACGGCGTAGCCGGCGCGAGCCAGGGAGCGCGCGACGCGCGAGGCCGCCCGGGACGTGCGGTCGCACGTGAAGCAGTGCGCGAAGAGGACCGCCGCCCGTGGCGGGCCGTCGGGAAGGTCCAGCGTGCCGGCCAGGTCGTCGCCGCTGCCGCTCGCGAAGGACACCTGACGACGTCGTGGCTCGGCCCCCGCGGCCGTCGCGTGCTCCTGGCTGTCCGTCATGACCGTGTCTCCTCCAGGGGTGGGTGGGGCTCGTGCGCTCCATCATGGCCGCCCACCGGCTGCTCGGGCCCGCTCGCCGCGGTCCCGACCGGTCGCTCGTCGGTCACGGCCCACTGCGGGTCCGGGCTCTCCGGCAGGTGCACCCTGACCCGTGCGCCCGGGCGGACGTCGTCGCCGGCAGCGAGCTCGACCTCCACCTGAGAGCCGTCGTCACCCGCGAGCGAGACGACGACGCGGGTGCCGGTGGGGCGCCGGCGTACGACGCGGGCGCCGATCCCCGCACCGGCGGCGGCTCCGGTGAGGTCGAGCCGCAGCGACTCGCGTCGGAGCAGGAGCACAGCGGCCCCGGTCCCGGCGCCGCCTCCGACCGGCACGCGCCCCCAGGCGGAGTGGTGGACACCATGACGGACGGTGCCCGCGACCTCGGTGAAGCCGCCGAGCAGCCGGGCCACCGGGACGCTCGCAGGACGTCGGTAGAGCTCGGCCATCGGCGCGTGCTGGTGGACGGTCCCCCCGATGAGCACGACGGTCGTCTCGGCGAGGGCGGCCTCGTCCAGGTCGTGGGTGACCAGGAGGATCGTCGGCGCCAGCGCTGCCCTCACCTCGCCGAGCAGGTCGTGCATGGAGGAGCGGAGCTCCCGGTCGAGGGAGCTGAACGGCTCGTCGAGGAGCAGCGCACCCCGCTCGGCAGCAAGGGCGCGGGCGAGCGCCACCCGCTGCTGCTGCCCTCCGGAGAGGGAGGCCACGTGCCGCGCGTCGAACCCCTCCAGGTGGACCAATCGCAGGTAGCGACGGGCACACCGGCGGGCCTCGCGGCGGCCGGCGCCGGCCAGCCGCGGGGCGAAGCCGACGTTCCCGGCGACGTCGAGGTGGTCGAAGAGCAACGGCTTCTGGAACATCACCGTCAGGTCGCGCCGCTCGGTGGGCTGGTCGACGACGTCGCGACCGTCCACCAGCACCTGCCCGTCGTCGGCGCGCTGCAGACCGGCGGCCACCCGCAGCAGGGTGCTCTTCCCCGAGCCCGAGGGGCCTACCACCGAGACCATCTCGCCGTCGGCGACCGCGACCGAGGCGCCGCTGAGGGCGTGGTCCTCCGCATCGGGGTACCGGTGCCAGACGTCCCGAAGCTCGAGCGTGCTCATCAGCGCATCCTCTCCATGTCGGGCATCGGGTCTGCGGTGGCGCTCCCGCCGCGCTCGCGCCGCCGTTGCCCGGCCACGGCGGTCACGAGCAGGACCGGCGGCACGAGGCTCGCCACCGCCATCGATGCGACCATGGCGTCGTTGCCCGACCCCGCAGCTGCGGAGCCGAGCAGGACGGGTGCGGTCACGAGCTGCCCGCCGCCGACGAGCAGCGTGACGACGTAGTCGCTCCACCCGACGAGGAAGGCGAGGAGGGCCGCCACGAGAATGCTGCCCCGCACTGCGGGCAGCACGACGCGGAGGCTCGCCTGCCGGGCGTTCGCGCCCAGGGCCCGCGCCTGCGCCTCCAGCTCCGGCGACGTGCGCGCGAACCCGGTCGCGCTGGTGTACGCCGTGTAGGGGACCGCCACCACGGACAGGAGCAGCACCACCGAGACCAGCTCGGGGAGACCGATCCGGATGAGGACGACGTCGAGCCCCATCGCGACCGCGAACGGCGGCAGGACCAGCGGCACCAGCAGCAGCCCGACCACCAGCCGGGGACGTCTCGTGAGCCGCCACCCCAGCACCCGGCCGGCCATCACCCCGAGCGGGGTCGCGACGGCGGCGACGGCGAGCCCCAGCGCCAGCGACCGGAGCAGCGCGCCGGGCAGGCCGGCAGCGGCGGCGTCGCGCCACCCGGCCACCCCCCACACGCGCGGCAGCGGGTCGGGGAAGCTCCAGCGCTCAGCCGCGGCCCACACCAGCACCGGCAGCAGGGGGACCACCATCCAGAGGAGTGCCGACCCGAGCGACACCGCGGTCAGGGCCCGCCTCACGACGACCGTCCGGCGGTCAGCGCGCGCAGCCGTGGCAGCGCCGCGAGCGCCGGCACCGCCGCGCACACGGCAAGAGCAGCGCCGGTGACCGCCGCGGCGGCGGCGGCCGGCCGGTCGGCGAGCTCGATGGAGCCGAAGAGCCGGAAGGCCAGCACCGGCAGGGGCTCCGGGACAGCCCCGCCGAGCAGCCACGCGACCTCATAGGTTCCGATCGCGTAGACCAGGGTCACCAGCGAGGCGGCACCCACGGCCGGGGCCGCCGTGGGGACCAGCACCCGGGTGACCCGCTGCCGGCCCCGGGCGCCCAGTGCGGCTGCCACCTCCATCCGCGGCCGGTGGCCCGGCGCGACGGCGGCAAGGACGACCAGGGCGACGAAGGCGGACTCCTTCCACGCCAGCTCCAGCACCGTCGCGACCGGCCACGGGCCGCCGACGAGCGCCGGCCAGCTGCCACCGGTCAGTGGCTCCGCCACCCGGGCGGCCGCTCCCCCGTCCCCGAGAAGCAACCCCACGGAGGTGGCTCCCACGACGTGCGGCACCGCGAGCACCGCGAGGCACGCCACGCGGACGAGGGCTGCGGACCGGCCGCCGCGCAGCATCAGCATCGCCAGGAGGAACCCGACGACGGCGGCCAGCGCCGTCGACGGCACCGCGATCAGCAACGACTCCCGTATCCCCACGACCAGCTCCGGCGCCACCGTTCGCCAACCGTCGAGCCCTGGCGCCGGTCGGCCGTAGAGAGGCATCAGGCCGACCGAGGTGGCCAGCACAGCGACCATGCCGGTGCCCGCGACCACGGTGATGGTCACGATCCCCGGGAGGGCACCTCCGGCTCCCCGTGCGGTCATCGGCGGCCCAGGACCTGCCGCCGCCATCCGTCGTCCAGCGGCGTCACCCACGCCGACGACAGCTCCGGCTGGGCGTTCTCGGACAGCTCGTCGTAGTCAGGCACGACGACCGAGTCGGGCAGCCGGTTGAACGCACGCTGCGCGTCGGCACCGAGCAGCTCCTCGTCGAGGACCGTGAACTGCCCCCACACGCCGGGATCCGCCTTGGCCACCTGCTGCTCGGGCGAGAGCGCCAGGTCCGCGACGACCATCGCCCCGGCCTGGTCCGGGGAGCTGGCCGGGATGGCGAGGAAGCTGGCGTTGCCCACCGTGCCGTCCTCGACGGACAGCACCCGCGTCGTCGACGGGAAGGTGCCGTCCTCGACCAGGTCGGTGAGCGTGGCGGGGCCGTAGGTCATCGTGAAGTCGACCTGCCCGTCGGCGAAGAGCCGCTCGAGCGCCACCTGGTCACGGGGGTAGGTGCGACCCTCTCGCCACAACGCGGGCGCCAGGTCGCGCAGTCGCTGCCACAACGCCGGCGTCAGCTCGTCGTACGCGTCCTCCTCGAAGCTCGTCGGCACGGCGTCCGCACCCCCCGCGAGCGCGTAGAGGGCCTGCCGGACGAAGACGGAGCCGGTGAAGTCCGGCGGCGCGGGGTAGGTGAAGCGGCCCGGGTGCGCCTCCGCCCAGTCGAGCAGCCCGGCGACGGTGGTGGGCGGGTCGGTCACCCGTGCCTCGTCGTAGGCGAACGTGAACTGGGCCTTGTGCCAGGGTGCTTCGCACCCCTCCACAGCCACCCCGAAGTCCTCGCTCACCAGCGGGTCGTCGGTGGCGACGTAGCGCATGTGGGGCAGGTCGCCGGACCAGCCACAGAGCCAGGCACCGGCCTCCCGGCCGGTGGCGAAGTTGTCGCCGTTGACCCAGACCAGGTCCACCGAGCCGTCATCGGTGCCGGCGGCATGCTCGGCGAGCAGCCGCCGCATGGCGTCCTTCGTGTCCGCGACCGGAACCCGACGCAGCGTGACACCCTGCTCGGCCGCCGCCGGAGCGAGCACGTCGTCGACGTAGGCGTTGCCGCGGTTGTCGCCGCCGTACATCCACAGGTCCACCGTCTGCCCTTCCGCCTCGACCAGCACCTCGTCCCACGTGCGGTCGGCGGAGACGCGGGGGCTCTCCGCCGCAGGCGCGGCACAGGCACCTGCGAGCAGCGCCGCAGCCAGCGCGAGTGCGGGCGGCGCCAAGCGATGAGAGCTCATCGTGACGGTGTCTCCTCTGGTCGGGGTGGCGGCTCGGGCACGTCCGGCGTCTCCACGGGAACACGGTGGGGGGTCCGGGGACTTCCCCTCCCGTGAAGTCGACGCAGACGCGAGGACGGGCGTGGGCGTGGGTGCGCGCGGGCGCACTGGCGGCCCTCCTGCTCGGGGTGTTCGTTGCCGAGCAGCTCCGCGGATGGGACGACGTGCAGCTGCTGCGCGACGAGGTGGACGCGGCCGGACCGATGGGAGCCGCGGTCTTCGTCGCCGGCTACGCCGTGCTGGTGCTGCTGCCCGCACCGAAGGCGCTGCTCACGGCCCTGGGCGGGGCCCTCTACGGGCTCTGGCTCGGCGCCCTGCTGTCCTGGGCCGCGGCGATCACCGGCGCCACGGTGGCCTTCTGGCTGGGTCGCCTGCTCGGCCGCGACGCGGTCGACCGGCTGACCCGGGGCCGGCTCGCGCGCGCGGACCGGCTGCTGTCCGAGCACGGCTTCGGCGCCGTGGTGGCCGTGCGGCTGGTCCCGGTGCTGCCGTTCACCGTGATCAACTACGCCTCGGGGCTGACCGGTGTCCGGTGGCCGCACTACCTGGCAGGCTCGGCACTCGGGATGGTGCCCGGCAGCCTGGCCTACGCGGCGCTGGGGGCATGGGGAGCCGACCCGTGGGGCATCCTCGCCGGCGTCGCCGCGCTCGTCGCCCTCGTCGTCGTCGGCGGGCTGGCCGGCAGGCGGCTGCTGGGTCAGCACCACACCGCACCCGTCGCCGCCGCCGACCCGGAGGAGTCCTGATGCTCGACGCCCGGCTCCGGCGCCGCCTGGAGGGCCCCCTGGCCCGGGTCGCCGGGCACCTGGACCGTCCCTGGATCACCCCGGACCGGCTCACCCTGGCCGGGCTCGGGGTGGGACTGGCCAGCGCCGGGCTAGCGGCGGGACAGCTCTGGCGGTGGGCGCTGCTCACCTGGCTGCTCTCCCGGCTGCTCGACGGTCTCGACGGCCCGCTGGCCCGGAGGCGGGCGCCGGCCGGACAGGGGTCGCCGGCCGGCGGGTTCCTCGACATCACCGCCGACTTCGGCGTCTACGGCGCCACGGTCGTCGGCGTCGCGATCGGCACCACCACCGGGTCGGCCGCACTCGCGGACTGGCTGCCGTTCGCCGCCGTGCTCCTCGCCTACTACGTCAACGGCGCCGCGTTCCTGGCGTTCTCCTCGATCGCCGAACGGACCGGGCACCGCATCGAGGACGGCCGGTCGCTGAGCTTCCTCGGCGGGGTCGCCGAGGGCGCCGAGACGATTCTCGTGCACTCGCTGTGGCTGCTGCTCCCGGCGCACGCCTCAGCCATCGCTGCGGGATGGGCCGTGGTGGTCGGCGTCAGCGCCGTCCACCGGGTCGTCGTGGGCTACCGGACGCTCCGCGCGCCCGCTCTCCCCTGAGCGCGCCGCGGCGGGGGAATCGCAGCGCGGGGTCGGCGGGTTCCCGTCGACGTGGACACCCCATCGACGTACGCCGAGACCACCACCGACGCAGCGCCCGTCCCGGAGCGCTCGCCCCGGTCCGCCGCCCTGCGACTGCTCGCCCTGGTGCTCGTCTTCGTCGTGGTGTCGGTGGCGGTGCAGCTGAGCGGCTGGAGCGGACCTGAGCGGCTCCAGGGGCTGGTGGAGTCGGCGGGGTGGGCCGGCATCGCGGTGTTCGTGGTCGGGTACGCCGTCCTGGTGCTCGTGCCCACCCCGGCCTCGCTGCTCACGATCCTCGGTGGCGCCCTCTTCGGCGTGTGGTGGGGCACCCTGTTGGCCTGGGGCGGTGCGGTGCTCGGAGCCTTCGGCGGGTTCCTGCTCGGCCGTCGGCTGGGGCGCCCCGCGGTCGACCGGCTGCTGCGCGGCCGGCTCGAGCAGGCCGACCAGGTGCTCTCCCGGCACGGGCTGGTGGCGGTGCTGGCGGTCCGACTGGTGCCCCTCTTCCCGTTCACGCCGCTCAACTACGCCGCCGGGCTGCTCGGGGTCCGGACCCGCGACTACGTGCTCGGCACCGCGGTGGGGATCGTGCCGGGTGCCCTCGCGTACGCAGCGGTGGGTGCCTCGGGGGCCGACCCGCGTGGCATCGCCCTCGGCGTCGGCGGGCTGGTGGTGCTGGCCCTGCTCGGCGGCACCGTCGGCCGTCGGCTGCTCAGTGGCGGTACTGGGCGATCCAGCGCCGGTCGATGCGGTGCTTGAGGGCCTGGCTGGAGCGGCCGATCCACCACCACCGGCCGCGGACCGCGAGCGCGGTGCCGCCTCCCAGGTCGAGGATCGAGAGGGCATGACGCTGCGGCCGGTAGACCGGCGCCGGCGCACCACTGGTGCGCGCCTCGAGCGCGTCGAGCAGCACCGGCCCCTGCCGGACCCCGTGGACCCCGATGCGCGGCAGAGGGACCGGCAGGAAGTCGGCACAGTCGCCGGCGGCGTACACCTCGTCGTGGTCACGGTGCTGGAGCGTGGCGCGCACCGGGAAGCCGCCGGGGCCGCCCAACCCCGACCGCGTCGCCAGCGGTGCGGGTGCGAGCCCGGTGGCCAGAAGGACGGTGTCGTGAGGGACCCGGGTGCCGTCGCCGAGGACGACCTCGCTCTCGGCGACCCGTTCGACCGCGACCCGTGTCATGGTCCGCACCCCGCGCCGCCAGAGCAGCCGGCGGAGCCGAGCAGCGGCTCGCGGCGGGAGGAAGTCGCCGACGTGTGGTCCGGCCTCGAGGAGGTGGACCCGGTCGACGTCCGGGCGCACGGCGAGGTGGGCTGCGAGCTCGACCCCGCTGGGTCCGGCTCCGACCACGGTGAGGTGGTGACCGCGACCGGCCGGCGTCCGCGCGAGCCGTTCGGGCAGCCTGGTGAGGTCGCTGAGCGGCTTGACCGCGACGGCATCGGTGGCGACCGTGACGGCCGGCGGGACGGAGGCGACGCTGCCGACGTTGAGGGAGAGCAGGTCCCAGCCGAGCCGGGACCCGTCCTCGGTGGTCACGGTCCTCGCCGCCGGGTCGACATCGGTGACCAGGCCCGGCCGGTGCGCGACGGCTCCGCTCCGCGCGAGGGCGGTGACGTCGATCCTGCCCGCGGCCGGGTCACGGCCGCCGGCGGCGATGGCTGAGGCGGCTCCGCTGTAGTCGAACCAGGGGGGCGCCACGAGGGTCGTGCGGTAGCCGGCCCGTGCGAGGCGGGAGGCGTGCCGCAGCAGATGGAGGTGGGCGTGCCCCGCGCCGACGAGGACGAGCCGGCGCTCAGGCGGCACGGCGCTCGAGCCACCAGCGGCGGGTCCGGGCCAGCGTCCGCAGCGCTCGGCGCGGGACGGGTCGGCCGAGCTGCTCCCGGAGGTCGGCGACCGCGACGTTCCACGCTCCGTCGTTCCAGGTCGGGTAGGCGTGGGTGATGCCGGCCAGGTCCCGCGTGCGCAGCCCGCGACGGACAGCGAGGGCGAGCTCGCCGAGGGTCTCGCCCGCCCGGGGGCCGACGACGGTCGCGCCGAGGAGCCGGCCCTTGGCGTCCACGGCGAGCCGGGTGAGCCCGTCGGTCTGCCCCTCGGCGACGGCGCGGTCGACGTGCTCGTGCTCCATCGTGAGGATCCGGACACCCTGCCGCTCGTGCCCGGTGTCGACGCCCACGGCAGCCACCTCCGGGTGCGTGTAGGTCACCCTCGGCACCGCGGACGTCTCGACCGTGCGCCGCACACCGAGCACCGCGTTGCTGGCCGCAAGGCTGCCGTGCACGCCCGCGAGGTGCGTGAACTGCGGGTGGCCGGTCAGGTCGCCGGCCGCCCAGATCCGCGGGTTCGTGGTCCGCAGCCGGGGGTCGACGACGAGGAAGCCCCTCTCGTCCACCTCGACCCCGACCGTCTCGAGCCCGAGGTCCCCGGTCCGCGGTCGGCGGCCCACCGCCACCAGCAGCCGGTCGAAGTCGACTGTGCTCCCCTCCTCCAGGCACAGCGACCCCGACCGGCCGTCCGTGGCGGCGACGGATGCCACCGTCTGGCCGGTCCGGATCCGGACGCCGTCGGACTCCAGGGCGCGGTGGACAGCGGCAGCGGCGTCGGCGTCCTCGCGCGGGAGGATGCGCGGGGCACCCTCGACCAGCGTCACCTCGGCGCCGAGCCTGGCCAGCGCCTGTCCCAGCTCGCAGCCGATGCTGCCCGCGCCGAGGACCGCGAGGCGTCGCGGCGCCTCGGTGAGGTCCCAGATCGTGTCGCTGGTCAGGACCTCGACGTCCTCCAGCCCCGGGATCGGCGGAACGGCCGGCGCCGCGCCGGTGGCGAGGAGCGCCTGGGAGAAGTGGACATGGTCTCCGCCCACGTCGAGCGTCCCCTCCCCGAGGAACCGGGCGTGGCCCGCCCGCACCGTCACACCCGCTGCAGCCAGTGCCTCCGGGGAGTCGACCGGTGCGATGCGGCGGATCGCCGCGTGCACGTGCTCCATGGCGCGCGCGAAGTCCACGCGCACGTCGTCCACGAGCACGCCGAACCGTCCGGCGCTCCGGGCGCTCGCGGCGGTGTGGGCGGCGGCCAGCAGCGCCTTGGACGGCACGCACCCGGTCCACAGGCAGTCGCCGCCGGTGCGCTCCCGCTCGACCAGGAGGACCCGGGCCCCGAGGCCGGCGGCCGTCTTGGCGGCCACGATGCCGGCGGTGCCGCCGCCGAGGACGACCAGGTCCCACCGGTCCCCGGTCACGGCTGCCGCCCGTCGATCAGGTCGTCGAGGACCGTGCGCATCCGGTGGACGGTGGCGGGGTCGACCGGTCGGCGGCCCGACCAGAGCGTCAGCGCGCGGTGGAGCAGCCGGTGCTGACGCATGACCTCGCTGCACTTCTCGCAGATGGCGACGTGCTCCTCCAACCGGGTGACCTCCCCGGGCGTGAGCGGAGCCGCGGGATCGGCGTCGAGGTACCGCTGGATGCGTCGCGCGGTCCAGTGGCACGTGAGCATCTGCCGGAGTGCTCCGCTCATGACTGCTCTCCTCGGTCGGGGGTGAAGGTGGGGCCGAGCGCCTTGCGCACCCGCTTCCGAGCTCGGCTCAGGCGGGACATCACGGTGCCGACGGGGACGCCGAGGACGGCGGCGGCCTCGGCGTACGACAGGTCATGCACGTCGACCAGCACGAGGACGGACCGGAACTTGGTGTCCAGCGCGGCGACAGCTTCCTCCAGGGCACCGTCGAGCTCCTCCACGACGAACGCCTCCTCCGCGCCGGGCGAGGCCGGGGCACCGAAGGCGGGGCGGGAGGCGTGGATCAGCTCCCAGTCGTCGACGGCGATCGGGCGACGCCGCCGGTGCATGTTCGCGTGGGTGTTGCGCACGATCGTCAGCAACCAGGCGCGCGGGTGCCGCCCGTCGAACCGGTCGATGGCCCGGAAGGCGCGCACCAGCGACTCCTGCACGAGGTCCTCGGCGTCGGCGGCGTTGCGGGTGATGCTGCGCGCCACCCGCAGCATCACCTCGATCTCCGGCTCGACGACCTCCCCGAAGGCGCGCCGGCGTTCGACCTCGTCCCGGGTGCCCGCCTCGCTCATCTCGTCACCATCCGGCGAGCCTGTCACGGTGCGCCCAGCGCACCGTGACGGGCGCGACCTCAGAGCTCCGGCGCCTGCGGGACGTCGAGCTCGGTGTGGACGTGGTGGTTGAAGTAGTTCGTGAACAGGTTCAGCGTCACGTGGACGGAGAGCTCGGTCAGCTGCTCCTCGCTCCAGCCCGCGTCGACCGCGGCCTGCCACGTGGCGTCGCTGGTGTTCCCCACGTCGGCGGTGAACTCGCGGGCCAGGGTGAGCAGCGCATCAAGAGCGGGGTCGAACTCCGCCTTGCCTCGACGGATCGCGATCATCTCGTCGTCGCTGAGTCCGGCCGCCTTGCCACCGCCGGTGTGGGCGGACTGGCAGTAGATGCACTCGTCCTCGTTGCCGACGGCCAGGGCGATCGCCTCGCGGACGCGAGCGTCCAGCAGCGCGTGCTCGCGGATCACGTCCTGGAGGGCGACGTAGGAGAGCAGGACGGCCGGCGAGTTCGCCATCCCGCCGTGGATGTTCAGGACCTTGCCGTACGTCGCCTCGAGCTGCTTGAGCGCGTCGCGGCTGGCCTCGGGTGCGCTGTCGGTGGTGTGGACGGGAATGCGGGGCATGGGGCCTCCGAAGATCGTGGGTGCGGTCGTGCTGGTCCCTGAGGGAACCCGGTCGTGGCCGGGCTGCATTCCAGGGCGCGTGCATGCGGCACGTCACATGCCGGGCCGCAGCCGGACACCGGAGGGGTCGTAGAAGGGCTGGGTGGACAGGGTCGCCGCGACGGGCGTCACCCCACAGGTGACGGTGACGTCGATCGGGCCGTCCGCGTGCTCGATCGGCTCACCGGCGTCGACGAGCGCGACCCCGCAGGCGCCACCGACCGTCCAGCCGTAGGCGCCACTCGTGACCCGCCCGATCCGCCGACCGTCCCTCACGACGGGCTCGTCGTGGTGGAGCAGCGCCCGAGGGTCGTCGAGGCGCACGAACACGGTTCGCCACCGCGGCTGCCGACCTCCCTCCACGGCCGCCCGGCCGACGAAGTCGGCCTGCTTCCGTTTCGAGACCGCGAACATCAGCCCCGCCTCGGCGGGGGTGAGACCGGGGCCGATGTCGTGGCCGAGGTGGCGGTAGCCCTTCTCGCAGCGCAGCGAGTCCAGGGCGTGGTACCCGGCGTGGACCAGCCCCAGGTCACGACCCGCACGGACCACGGCGTCGTACACGTCCACCGCCAGCTCCGCGGCCGGGTAGATCTCGTAGCCGAGCTCGCCGACGAAGCTGGTCCGGAGCACGAGTGCGTGCCCCCGGGCGACCTCCACCTCGCGGGCGTGGGAGTAGGGCTGCGCGTCGTCGTCCCAGGCGACGGGCGAGATCCGCGTCATCAGCTCCCTGCTCCGCGGCCCCATGACCGCGATGGTGGCCATCCCCGACGTGGCGTCGAACACCGCGGCCGCACGCCCCCGGGCCGCCCGACGGAACGTCGCCAGCGTCCTGGTCTGGCTCACCGCCGGGGTGACCACCAGGAACCTGTCGGTGGCGAGCCGGGTGACGGTGCCGTCCAGCTCGATGCCGCCGCGCACGTCGAGCATCAGCGTGTAGCGGATCCGGCCCGGCTCCATGTCCATCTCGGCGGTGCAGAGGTGCTGCACGACGTCGAGTGCGTCCGGGCCGGCCACCTCGATCTTCGTGAACGAGCTGAGGTCGAACAGCGCGACGGCCTCGCGGGCGGCCCGGTGCTCGCGTCCGGCGCGCTCGAACCAGTTCTGCGGCCCGTAGCTGTACTCGTACTCCGGCGACTGCCCGGGCTCGGCGTACCAGTTCGCCCGTTCCCACCCGGCGGTCTCGCCGAAGCAGGCCCCCGCCTGCTGGATCCTGTCGTGCAGCGGGGTGCGGCGGACGTTCCGCGCCGTCGTCGGCTGACGGTGGGGCCAGTGCATCGCGTAGAGCTGGCCCAGCGACTCACGGGTGCGCTCGCGCAGGTACGTCGTGCTGTCCTGCTGACGGCTGAAGCGTTGGACGTCGACGGCGCCGGCGTCGAAGCCGGGGGCTCCGTTGACGATCCAGTCCGCGAGCGCGCGGCCGGCTCCCGGTGCATAGATGACACCCTGGGAGTTGAGCCCGGCGGCGACGAAGAGGCCGGAGACCTCGGCGGTCTCGCCGAGGCAGAGGTTGCCGTCGGGGGTGAAGCTCTCCGGCGCGTTGAGGAAGCGGTCGTACTCGACACCGCGCAAGGCGGGCACGCGCTCCTCCGCCAGCCGGCGGATCCCGGAGAAGTGGTCCCAGTCCGGCTCGAACTCGGCGAAGCCGTTCCCGGCGACGTCGGCCACCGGACGCGGTCGGCCGTCAGGCTCGAAGGCCCCCACGAGGAGGCGGCCGGCCTCGGTCCGCACGTAGAAGTAGGCGTCGAGGTCGCGGAGCACCGGCAGCGTCGCGTCGGCGCCGTCGAGGGCGGCGGTGCGGACGTGCATGTGCTCGGCTGCGTGCAGCGGAACGCCGGCTCCCACGGTGGCGGCCAGGCGGCGGGTCCACAGCCCGGCGGCGAGCACGACGTGCTCGGCGGCCACGAACCCCTGGTCCGTCTCCAGCCCCTCGACCACCCCGTCGGCCGCACGGACGGCGGTGACCTCCACACCCTCCCTGATCGCCACGCCGCGGCGGTGCGCTGCCTCCGCCAGTGCCATGGCCGCGTGGCCCGGGTTCACGTGACCGTCCTGCGGCTGGTGGAACCCCCCGACCAGGCCGTCGGCGTCGGCCAGCGGCCAGAGCCGGCGTACGTCGTCCGGTCCGACGAGGTGGGACTCGACGCCGAGCTGCTCGACCACCATGTGCTGGCGGCACAGCTCGTCCCACCGGCCGCGTGTCCGGGCCACCGCGAGCGAGCCGCACTGGCGGAACGAGACGTCCACCCCGGTCTCGGCCTGCAGCCCGGCGTAGCAGTCGACGCCGTAGCTCGCCAGCTCACTGAGCACGACCGACCCCCGGCCGCGGGAGACCAGCCCGGCTGCGTGCCAGCTGGAGCCGCTGCCCAGCACGTTCTTCTCCAGCAGCAGCACGTCGGACTCCCCCGCGAGGGCGAGGTGGTAGGCGACGGAGGCCCCCACCAGACCGCCGCCCACCACCACGACCCGCGCCCTCGGCGGAACCGCGTCCCGGGCGTCGGTGATGCCGCAGAGGCGTGCCCCCAGGTCCTCTGTCGACCAGACGGTCCATCAGCTCACCTTTCCGTCGGTGTCGGACGGCGGCGAGCACGTCCGTCGCCACTCGGGTTGGTCCTCACCACGGCGCGAGGAAGCCGGGCTCGGCGGGGTGCGGGTGGTCGCGTCCGAGCACGGCACCCGCGGCGGCCCTGCCGGTCCGGACCGCCCCCTCCATGTAGCCGCAGACCCACTGGTCCGATCCGGCGACGAAGAACGGTGCGTCGTGGGTGGCGTGCAACGGGCCGACCGCAGTGACGTCGCCGGGGCGCCACGCGGTGATGTAGCCCTGGGTGTGCGGGTCGGTGGCCCATGGCCGCACGAACACCTCCTGCGGGTGCCGGGCCTGCTCCCCGAAGGCGACGGCGACCTCCTCGACGAACTCGTCACGGGCGACCGCCGGGTCGGCGCCGAGGTAGCCGCCGATCCGCTCGGGAGGCACCAGGGCCGAGAGCACGCCGTCGACCTGCTGCCAGGTCCCGCCCAGCGTCGTGCGCTCGAAGTAGCTGGAGCCGTTCTGGCCGGAGTCGACCCAGAAGGAGCGGTCGTAGACCAGGCAGGCCTTGACCGAGGGGGCGTGCCGGTGCCGTCGCAACGAGTCCATCCGCGCCTCGGAGACGCCCTCGACGGCCACCCGCCGCAACGGCCCGGGCGGCAGCGTGCACACCACGGCCGCGGCGTCGTACTGCTCGCCGGAGCGCAACGTGACCCGGCTCCGCGACGAGCCCACCTGCACGCGCGACACCGGCGACCCGAACCGGACCCGGGCACCGAGCTCCTCGGCCATCCTGAGCGCCACCGTGGCCGACCCCTCCCGCACGCGCAGGCACTCCCAGGTCTCGTAGTCGTAGAAGCCGTGCGCGCCGACGGCGGCCTCCTTGCGCAGGTCGGCCAGCAGGGACGTCCGCTCCACCGACTCGGCGGCGAGAGCGAGCATCGCGAGCTCACGGGCCCTGACCACCCCTGGCGTGGCTCCCTCCTCGCGCAGCCACTGACCGACGCTGAGCCGGTCCAGCCTCTCGGCGTCCGGGTGGGCCCACGGGTCGCGGGGGTCCACCGTCCGGGCCAGCGCCGCGAACCGGCTCTCGACCCTGCGGTACGCCGCGACGTCGTCCGGACCCAGCCAGCGCTCGGGCCCGCCGACCACCACGCCGTCGACCAGCGCCCACGTGTCCTCGCCGGCGACGGAGGTGAACGCCGGCTCGAGCGTCAGCCCGAGCTCCGCGACGAGCTGGGCGTAGGCGGTGTGGCCCGGACCGACGACCTCACCACCCAGCTGCACCAGCCTGCCGTCGGGCAGCCGCGTCTGCGACACCCGTCCCCCGGCCCGGTCACGAGCCTCGAGGACCACGACGTCCGCACCGGCGCGCGTCAGGTCTCGCGCGGCCGACAGCCCGGCCAGCCCCGCGCCGAGGACCAGCACGTCCAATGCCATGTGGTCACCTGCGCTCCCCGGTCGCGTCTGTATGGTGGAACCGTATCGTCGTACGGTTTCGCGAGGAAGGGGTGCCCGTGTCGCTTGCCACTCGCCCGGCACGCCGCGCCGGCCGCGACCGCACCGACGTCCTCAGGGCGGCCGGTGAGGTCATCGCGACCCGCGGGGTCGAGGCGACCCGGTTCAGCGATGTCTCGACCGCGAGCGGCGTGCCGATCAGCTCGCTGCAGTACTACTTCGGGAACCGCGAGGACATGATCGTCGCCGCCCTGCGCCACGTCGGCGACGAGGAGCTGGCGCTCCTGGACCGCACGCTGGAGGAGGCCGGCGACACGGCGTCGGCGTGGGAGCAGCTCGTCGCCCTGCTCCGGGTCGGGGTGGCACAGGACTCCGTCAGCCCGGCCCACACATGGCGGTTGTGGGTGGAGCTGTGGCGGTCCGCGCTGCGCGACGACGAGCTCAGGACGGATGCGCTCAGAGTCGCCCGACGCTGGCGGGAGCTGCTGGTCGCGGTGATCGAGCGCGGCCAGCGTGACGGCGAGTTCCGCGGCGACGTCTCCGCCGAGACCGTGGCCCAGCAGGCCATGTGCCTCATGGACGGGGCGGGCATCCCGGCTGCTCTCGACGACCCGGCGGTCACCTCCACGCTGGCCCTGGTCGCCGATGCCGTGGCAACACTGCTCGGCACCGACGCCACCTACGCGTATGGCGCCTTGCTCAGGTAGCGAAGGCCCGAGTCGACGGCAAGGGTGACGACCTGGGCGCCGCGCGGCAGTGTCGGCGACCCGGAGGGCCGCGATGATGTTGGCGCCGGTGGAGGTGCCGGCGAAGATGCCTCGCTCGGCTGCCAGCCGGCGCGCCATCTGCTGCGCCTGGTCGCTGGCGACCTGTTCGACCGAGTCCACCAGCGTCCGGCCGCCACAACGGCGGAGGAATCCGAGCCCGATGCCTTCGATGCGGTGCGCACCCGTGGGTCCAGCCCGACAGGACGGCCGACTCGGCGGGCTCACCGCCACCACCCGGGGTCGGGACCGTGCCGTTCCCGAACCCTTGTGGCAGCCCGTGGATCGGTGGGCGGTGCCGACGCTGTGCACGAAGGCGTCCACGCGTCCGTCGGTCTGCTCCCGATGGCTCCTGCCCGAGCGGGACGTAGCCCCGCACCGCGTCGTGGTTGTTCAGCGGGTCGACCCACCGTGGCCGGGATCGCGCGCGTCTCGCCCCGCCCGGGCGATCATCCGCTTGGGATCAGGTCCTCGGTGAGCGTCCCCCGTCGCTGGGCCTCGTCGGTGATCTGCGCCCGAGCGCGAGCTGGTCTTGCGCTTGGCTCGACGGCTGGGCGTGGAGAAGCCGGCGCTGGTGGGCCACGACCTCGGTGGAGGCGTCGCCCAGATCGCTGCCGTCCGCGCACCTGACCGGTTTTCCGGCCTCGTGCTGACCAATGCGGTCTGCTACGACTCGCTGGCCGATCCCCAGCGTGAAGGTGATGGCACGCGCCGCCGCCGTCCTCCGCCACCTGCCCGACGTCGCCCTCTACCCCTCCTTCGTCCAGCTGCTGCGGCGTGGCCACGACGACCAGGACGTGGCCCGGGAGTCGATCGGCGTCCACTGGCAGCACTACGTCACCCACGGGGCGGCGGCGTCCCTGATGGCGCAGGTGACCGCGCTGGACGTGGCCGACACCCTCGCCGTGGCCGACGGCCTGCCCGGCCTCGGTCTTCCGGCGCGGGTGGTGTGGGGCGAGGCGGACCAGTTCCAGAAGCTCCGCTTCGGTGAGCGCCTGGCGGCCGACCTGGGCACCGAGCTGCCGGCGGATCCCGGGCGGCAAGCACTTCACCCCCGAGGACCACCCGGAGATCGTGGCCGCTGCGATCAACGACCTCCTGGAAGGCGGGGCCTGACCTCAGGGGTGGAGGGTGGTGTCGGGCCGGAAGGCCACCCAGGCGAACCAGAAGGTGTCGAGGTGGGTGACCGGCCGAAGTCGCCGTCCCTGCATCGGGCCCGCGACGGCTTCGCCGAACACGTTCCACGTCGAGCCGGTCTGGTCGTCGCGGAATCCGTCCAGGCCAGCCGAGAAGGTGAGTCGCCGCGCACCCAGCCGTGGGTCGAACGCGCCGACGGTCCCGATCTCCTGACCGTCCGCGATCTGCTGGCCGTCGAGGGCGGAGCGCTGGCCGGCGCCGTGCCAGAGCACGATCTCCGCACCACCGACCTCGACGCTCAGCACGCCCGCGTCGGCGACCGTCTCACGCGGTATCGCCACCGCTTTCCCTTCGAGGCTGATCCCGATCACGCGAGCCTTGACCGGGAGCCGCGGGTCACGGCCGTCCGGGGGCTCGACCAGCAGCCCGCCGTCCGGGTCGTCGTACCCGGGATAGGGGTTGCGGCCGTAGTCGCGCTCGTGGCCGGTGTCCCGGGTGAGGACGCAGGGCGTCGGGATGAGCCGTCACGAACTGGTCCCAGCCGACCACGCCCATCGGGATCGCGGTCAGCTGGGTGCCGGTCAGGGCGCCGACCGACGCCTCCCCGGTCAGCTGGGGCCACAGCGACTGGGTCTGCCGGTCGTACATGACGAGGTTGTCCGCGTAGAGCAGCCCCGAGGTGCCGAAGTCGAGGAGCTCGCCGTCGACACGGCGCTCGAAGGCGACCCCGGAGTTGCACAGCGGGCAGTAGGTGACCGTGACCGGCGTACCCCCGACGGTGTCGTTCACGATCTCGTGCCACGTCATGATCTGGAGCGGGTAGGCCCGGGTCTCGCCACCGACGGTGAGGGACAGGACCGGTTCGTCGACGCCGAGCCAGGTCACGGTGTCGGCACGCTGGAACTCAGGCCGGTCGATCGGCGGGATCCCGTCGGGTGGCGGCCCGCCCCTGACCAGGTGCTCCAGGTCGATCAGCGGGTCCGGGAAAGCAGGGTCCGCCGGGTCGTCCAGCGCCGACGGCACGTCGTCGTGCGGCCCGGCGGCCGGCTCCGGGGCGGCCGGCTGCCGCGGCACGTCCGGCGCTGGTGGGGCCCGCGCACCCCGCGACCACCAAGGCGACCGCAGCCAGTGCCGGAGCCAGTCGCGATGTCATGTCCCAGGGTGCGCCAGCCGGGCCCGGCGCACGGTGAGCCCGGTCACAGTCACCGACCGACCGGACGGGACCTCAGTCGTCGTGAGCGCCGACGTCGCCGCGGTCCACGCGCAACGTGGTCGAGCCGGGCCCGAACCAGAGGGTCCGCTGCGGGAACGGGATCGTCACGCCGGCCTCGTCGTACGCAGTCTTGATCGCGACCGCCACCGCGCTGCGGGTGCGCCACCGGCTGGCGATGTCGGACGCGTGCCAGTAGCGCACGGCGAGGTCGATCGAGGACTCGCCGAACTGTTCCACCCACACCTCGACGGGCGGGCTGTCCTGCACTCCATCCGCTCGCGAGCACGCCTCGATCGTGAGGGTTCGCACCGCCTCCAGGTCGGAGTCGTAGGCGACGCCCACCGTCAGCGAGGTCCGGCTGAGCGGCGTGCGTGTGTAGTTGACGATCGGGGCCTGCAGGACCTCGGCGTTGGGCAGGTAGACCGTCAAGCCGTCGTACGTCGTGAGCTTCACGGTGCGCAGGTTGACGTCCTCGACGGTGCCCTCGTAGTCGCCGCTCCCGATCTGGTCACCGACGCGGAACGGCCGCCGCACCTGGAGCAGCACACCGGCGACGAAGTTCGACAAGATGTCCTGGGCCGCGAACGCGAGCGCGATCCCGCCGACACCCAGCGCGCCGAGCAACGGGCCGACCTGCACCCCTGCGGTCTCCAGTGCATAGACCGCGCCGACGGCGACCACGACGAGCGACACGAACCGGCCGACGAGCCGGCCGCTGTGACGGTCGGAGTCGCCCCGGTCGACGAACCGCACCAGCAGCTGGCGCAGCACGACCGCCAGCATCACCGCGGCGGCGAAGACCACCACCGCCATCAGCACCTGTCCCGCATCCACGTCGTCGAGCACGACCCCATCCTGTCGCACGAGTGGCGGGTCGCGGTCCTACTTGGGCGGCAACGTGCGCACGTGGTCGACGCCCACGGTCACCCAGCGGTCGAGGTCGTCCGCGGTCGTGACGCCGGCCTCGCGGATGCGGAGCCAGCCGGCCATGCCGCGCCCGTGCATCTCGAACGGCTCGGCGTGCGGCTCGGCCAGGAGTGCGTCGGTCCGGTCCGGCGGCACCCGCAGCATCAGCCCGCCCTGCCCGCTCACGCCGACGGCGAGATGGCCGTCGAGCATGAAGCCGAGCCCGCCGAACATCTTCCGCTCGGTCAGCCCCGACTCCCCCGCCAGACAGTGCCGGATCCGCTCGGCCAGCTCCTCGTCGTACGCCATGTGTTCAGCGAAGCACGCGACGTGCCCGGTGTCACTGCACTCACTCCCCCAGCAGCTGCCGCAGGGCGGTGGCGTGCCGCCGGTATGCGTGACGTCCGGCCCGGGTGGCCTTGTACGTCGTGGCCGCGCCGCGCCCACGCCCGCTCTTGGCGATGGTGAGGTAGCCCGCCGACTCCAGCGCCGCGGCCTGCTTGGACAGGTCGGAGTCGCTGACACCGAGGTGTTCCCGCAGAAATCCGAAGTCCGAGGACGTGGAGCGAGTCAGCACCGCCATGATGGCCAGTCGCTTGGGGGCGTTGAGGACCGGGTCGAGGCCGTTCAGCGCCGGCGAAGGCGCCGTCATGGGTGTCGCTCGCGGATGCGGGCCGCGACGGCGGCGTACTCGTGCTCGTAGCGGGCGACGACGGCGAATGCGCCGAGACCGGCGACGGCCGCGGCCCACCCCACGCCGACCTGCTCCCCGGCGTACCAGGCCAGCGCCGCGACGGCCAAGGCACCGAGGACCATCTTCAGGATCGGACGGTTCAGCTCGCGCGGTGGGCGGCCGCTCGGGTAGGTCCCCCGCCGTCGCCTGTCCCAGGCGATCGCCAGGAGAGCCAGCAGGACGAGCACGAGCTGCGCGAGCGCACGCGCGGCGCCGTCGAGCAGGCCCACCGCCAGAGCCGACGCCGCGGCCCACAGGCCGAAGGAGACCGGCCACCACACGGGTGTGGGCGGATAGACGACCCACGACGCCGCCTCCCCGCGGACGACTTCGCTGAGCTGCTCCCTGGCCGAGTCCCGGTCACCATCAGTTTCCATGATGGAAAGCTAGCGTATCGCTTTCCATCTCAGCAAGTGATCAACGGCCTCGACGTGAATCAGCCAGCCGTGAGGAACGCGCGCAGCGTCCCCACGAACGCCTCCGGCTGCTCGGAGTGCACCCAGTGACCGGAGCCCTTGACGGTCACCAGCCGGACGGTCGGGAAGAGCTCGCGCATCACGTCGCCGTGCTCGCGGCGGATGTACGGCGAGCGCTCGCCGGCGATCCAGAGCACGGGCCGCTCGAAGGTGCCGCCGACCTCCGGGAACCCCGCGATCGTCGCCAGCTCCGCACGCAGGAGGTCGAGGTTGGCCTGCCAGCCGAACCCGTCCTTGCCGCGACGAAGGTTCTGCAGGAGGAACCCGCGCACCCGCTCGTCGTCCACCCGCTCGGCGAGCTGCTCGTCGGCGTCAGTGCGGCGCTCCACGGCCTGCAGGTCGAGCGCGGCGAGGCTGTCGAGCAGATGCTCGAACTCCCCACCCCCTTCGCTGGCCACCGGGGCGATGTCGACGACGACGAGCCGGTCGACGAGGTCGGGATGGCGCAGGGCGAGCACCATCGCGACCTTGCCGCCCATGGAGTGGCCGACGAGATGGACCGGCCCCTCGTCGGCGTAGCACTCACGGACGACGGAGGCGACCGCGTCGGCGACGACCTCGTAGTCGGTGGAGTCCGACCACGGAGACTGCCCGTGGTTGGGTAGGTCAACGAGCACCGAGCGCATCTCGGGGGTGAGCGCCTTGGCGATCTGGGTGAAGTTCCGTCCCTGGCCGAACAACCCGTGCAGGAACACCACCCGAGGTCCTCGGTCGCCGATCTCGGTCGTGTGCAACGACGGCGGAGAGGGAGCAGCGGCACTCACGCGCTCACCCTACTGAGCCGGCCCCGAGTGCAGCTCGGTGCCACGCGTCGGAACGCTCCCTCAGTGCCGGCCTGTGTCGATGACCAGGTCGTAGGTGCCAGGCACGAACTCGTCCAACACGTCCCACATGTCGGAGAGCGCGTTCACGAACGCCGCGGACTCGCTTCGAGCGAGTGGTTGACCCCGGGCAGGGTCGCTCCTAGCGTGAATCGCACCCGAGCAGAGGAGAAGCCCCATGACCGCTCCCTCGCGCCTCCGGCGCAGCTGGCGACCTGTCCGCGCCAGGAGAGCGGGAGTGGCTGCCGCTTTCGCGCTCGCGCTCGTTCTCCCGACCGCGCACGTCACCGCGCCCACGGCCACGGCAGCGGGCGGACTCCAAGGGCCGGACTGGTCGAAGGCGTGGTACTCGCCCGTCAAGTACAAGAGCTGCAAGCGCGGCAGGACCGTACACGTCTGGGTCCTGGCGGGACATCTGGGCTACAAGAAGTTCTGGTGGCGGGGTCCGAACCAGACCCATTGGGGCAACAGCCCCACGACCGGATGGATGGCACACGCCTGGGAGTACGACACCGGCCGCCGCAAGGCGCACTGGTACATGGCGAACGTGCCCGACAAGGACAGCGACTACGGCGGCGGCAAGCGCATCCCCAGCAGCGATCGCGGCGCGGCCTGCAAGTCGTAGGCCGGGCGTCCGGCCCCACCATCCCCATTACTGCCGCCAGCGCGGTTTTCTAGTCGCGGAACGACCCTGACGGCAATACCCGGCGTAGGCCCGGCACATTTGTTCTTGCGGTAGGTACCCTAGGGGGGTATGGTACATATCTATACCGGAGGGGGGTACCGTAGAGATGACCGAGAAGCTTGACGAGAGGGCCAGCCCGATGCCGCAGCACAACCCGGACGAGGTCGCAGAGCCGGCCGTGTCTCACGAAGCGCACCAGCACAGCTACATCGCCAACAACACCAAGGACGACTACCTCAAGCGGCTGCGCCGGATCGAGGGGCAGGCCCGCGGCTTGCAGCGGATGGTCGAGGAGGAGAAGTACTGCATCGACATCCTCACCCAGATCTCTGCGATGACGAAGGCCCTCGAGGCGGTCGCCCTCGGCCTGCTCGACGAGCACCTGGCCCACTGCGTCGTCGACGCCGTCAGGGTCGGCGGCTCTGAGGCCGACATCAAGCTCAAGGAAGCCTCCGACGCCATCGCGCGCCTGGTCCGCTCCTGAGCCCCCACCCGATCCACGCCCGACCCATCAGCCCGAAGGAACCGAGCCCATGAGCGAGTCCACCACCTACACCGTCACCGGCATGACCTGCGGCCACTGCGTCGCCTCCGTCACCGAGGAGGTCCAGGAGATCCCCGGCGTCCAGGACGTCGCGGTCGACCTGCCCACCGGTGCCGTGACCGTCACCAGCGTCGAGCCCCTCGACGACGCCGCCGTACGCGCGGCCGTCGAGGAAGCCGGCTACCAGCTCGCATGAGCACCTCGCTCAAGCTCGCCGGTTTCCTGGCCGCGATCGTCGCCACCTTCGGCCTCGCGCTCGCAGTCGGCCGCGCCATCGGCCCGGTCGCCGACGAGGTCGCCAGCCACGACGGGTCCCACACCGGCGGTTCCACGGCCGGGCACGACGACGACCACGACGAGCCCACCATCGAACAGGCAGCACAGACAGAGGTCCCAGGAGGACTGATGACCTCCCAGAACAGCTACACCCTTGACCTCGGCGACGCCCGCGCCCGGCCCGGCCCCGACCGGACAGTGAGCTTCACCATCACGGGCCCCGACGGATCTCCGGTGACCGCTTTCGACGTCGAGCACGAGAAGCGGCTGCACCTGATCGCCGTACGCCGCGACTTCACCGGCTTCCAGCACGTTCACCCCACCTTGGAGAAGGCGACCGGGCTCTGGTCGGTCGACCTCGACCTCACCCCGGGCACGTGGCGTCTCTTCACCGACTTCAAGGCCACCGGCGCCGACGCGCTGACCCTCGGCACGGACTTGGCCGTGGACGGCGTCTACCAGCCCGCTGCCCCGGCGACCGAGAGCCGCACCGCCACCGTCGACGACTACGAGGTCACCCTCGAGGGCGACCTCACCGCGGATGCCGACGCCGAGCTCACCCTCACCGTCAGCAAGGACGGCGAGCCAGTCACAGACCTGCAGCCCTACCTCGGCGCGTATGGCCATCTGGTCGCGCTGCGTGGGGGCGACCTTGCCTACCTCCACGTCCACCCCGACGGCACCCCCGGCGACGGTACGACCGAGCCCGGTCCCCACATCGTGTTCCACGCCGCTGTCCCCGCGGCCGGCACCCACCACCTCTACCTGGACTTCCAGCACGACGGCGTCGTACGCACCGCGGCCTTCACCGTCACCGCAGGCATCGACAAGGACGCCGAGCCAGCTCCGTCCGACGCGCACTCCGGTCACTGACCGACCCACCCCGCAAGGAGCCACCGATGACCACGCAGAGTCAGCCAGGCGCACCGGCCACCGGCCGGCAGATCGAGCTCGCGCTCACCGGGATGACCTGCGCCTCGTGTGCCAACCGGATCGAACGCAAGCTCAACAAGCTCGACGGCGTCAACGCGACCGTGAACTACGCCACCGAGAAGGCGAAGGTCACCTTCGACTCCGACGTGACGCCGGAGACCCTGGTCGCCGCCGTCGAGCAGGCCGGGTACGGCGCATCGGTGCCGCTGCCGAGGACGGTGGACCACAGCCAGGACGAGCCCGAGGTCGACCCGGTCGCCCCGCTGCGTCAGCGGCTGCTGGTCTCGGCGGCCCTGACCGTCCCGGTCATCGCGATGGCGATGGTCCCGGCGCTCCAGTTCACCTATTGGCAGTGGCTCTCCCTGACCCTCGCCGCACCGGTCGTGGTGTGGGGCGCCTTCCCCTTCCACAAGGCGGCCTGGACCAACTTGCGCCACGCAACCGCCACGATGGACACGCTGATCTCACTCGGCACCCTGGCCGCCCTCGGCTGGTCGCTCTACGCGCTGTTCTGGGGAACCGCCGGCACCCCGGGGATGACGCACCCCTTCGAGCTCACCGTGGAGCGCAGCGACGGCGCGGGCAACATCTACCTCGAGGCCGCCGCCGGCGTCACCACCTTCATCCTGGCCGGGCGCTACTTCGAGCAGCGATCCAAGCGACGCGCCGGCGCAGCGCTGCGGGCGCTGCTCGAGCTTGGTGCCAAGGAGGTCGCCGTCCTCGGACCCGACGGCGTGACCGAGACCCTGGCGCCGGTCGACAACCTGGCGGTCGGCGACCTGTTCGTCGTTCGGCCCGGCGAGAAGATCGCCACCGACGGCGTCATCGAGCGTGGAACCTCCGCCGTCGACGTGTCGATGCTCACCGGCGAGTCGGTGCCGGTCGAGGTCGGCCCTGGCGACGCTGTCGTCGGCGCGACCGTGAACGCCGGCGGACGCCTCGTGGTCCGCGCCACCCGCATCGGTGCCGACACCCAGCTGGCGCAGATGGCGCGGTTGGTCGAGGACGCCCAGAACGGCAAGGCCCAGGTCCAGCGCCTGGCCGACCGGATCTCCGGGATCTTCGTGCCGATCGTGATCCTGCTCGCCGCCGGCACGCTCGGGTTCTGGGTCGGCACCGGCAACGGACTGGCCCCTGCGTTCACCGCAGCCGTGGCCGTCCTGATCATCGCCTGCCCCTGCGCCCTGGGCCTGGCCACGCCCACCGCGCTCATGGTCGGCACCGGCCGCGGCGCCCAGCTCGGCATCCTGATCAAAGGCCCCGAGGTCTTGGAGTCCACCCGCCGCGTGGACACCGTCGTCCTCGACAAGACCGGCACCGTCACCACCGGCCAGATGACCCTGGGTGACGTCGTCGCAGTCAAGGGCGAGGACGCCGACGCGGTGCTGCGGTACGCCGGCGCGCTCGAGGACGCTTCCGAGCACCCCATCGCCCGAGCCATCGCCACCGGCGCCCGCGAACGACTCGGCACCCTCCCCGCCGTGGAGGAGTTCGCCAACGTCGAGGGGCTGGGGGTGCAGGGGGTCATCGTCGACGGCCCCGATGGCACAGCCGGCCACGCCGTCCTGGTGGGTCGACCGCAGTTGCTGGCCGAGTGGTCCCAACACCTGACCTCCGACCTGCAGCAGGCGCTCGAGCACGCCCAGGCCACCGGAGGCACCGCCGTTGCGGTCGGCTGGGACGGCAAGGCCCGTGGCGTCGTCGTGGTCGCCGACGCAGTCAAGCCGACCTCGGCCACCGCACTCCGTGAGCTTCGTGCCCTCGGCCTGCGGCCGGTTCTCCTGACTGGTGACAACGCCGCGGTCGCACGGAGCGTGGCTGCCGAGGTGGGCATCGACGAGGGCGACGTGATCGCTGACGTCCTGCCCGCCGACAAGGTCGACGTGGTCAAACGGCTCCAGGCCGAAGGCCGTGTCGTCGCCATGGTCGGCGACGGCGTCAACGACGCCGCCGCGCTCGCGCAGGCCGATCTCGGCCTGGCGATGGGCACCGGCACGGACGTCGCGATCGAGGCCAGCGACCTCACCTTGGTGCGGGGCGACCTGCGGGTGGCGGTCGACGCGATCCGGCTCTCCCGCCGCACCCTGGCCACGATCAAGGGCAACCTGTTCTGGGCGTTCGCCTACAACGTCGCGGCCCTGCCGCTGGCCGCCGCGGGCCTGCTGAACCCGATGCTGGCCGGCGCTGCGATGGCCTTCTCCAGTGTGTTCGTGGTGTCCAACAGCCTCCGTCTCCGCGGGTTCAAGTCCCACGCCGCCAATGCGGCCTGATCTCAGACGATCGAGTCGTGACCCCGCCCGCGGCACGGCTGGCAGCACTGACGCCGCAGACCGCGGTCGGCGCCGTCACGCGAAAAGCGCCAGGCTGGGTCCCCCTGCCGCTCGGGGACCCAGCCTGACGCATCCGGCGCTGAGCTCAGCCCGTCACCGTGCGGCCGATGGCCATCACGCCTTGCGGGTCGTAGGCAGCGATCGCCTGCCGTATCCGTGCCAGCGCCTCCTCGGTGTAGGCGTCGACGTACTCCTCGGGCGTGAAGGTGAAGTTCGGCAGCCGGTGGCCACCGGTCCAGGGCTTCATCGCCGTCAGGATCGCGGCGGCGTGGTCCTCGACGCCCGGAACCTCGGCGATGCCGACGGTCAACAGCGAGTACGCCGCGCCGCGTGAGGAGAACGCGCTGTCGTGCTCGCCCCGGCGGGTGAACGCGCCGCCGAGCTGTCGGACCTCGACGAGCACCTGCGGCGACCCCGAGCCGGTCCCGGTCAGCGCCAGCAGGGCGTCCACGGCTTCGGCGGGGAACTCCGTCAGCACTGCTGCGGCCTCGAACGACGGCGTGGGGTCCAGCGGGTCGGTGTGCACCGAGTCGATGGCGGTGTACGGCTTGTGCGCCACGTCGTCGAGCAGCACCGGGGCGGACCCGCGGATGACGGCGAACCGCCGCTCACCCTCCTCAGGGTCGCCTGTCCACACGTAGCGCACCGACAGCGCGAGCCGGTCGGCCAGCTGCGGCGGCACACCGTCCATCGCGGGAAGCTGGAACAGCGCGATGGACGTGGTTCCGAGCTCCGGCAGGTCCTCCGACCAGTGCAGCCACCGCTGGATGACGGTGGCGGCGTCGTCGCCGTCGAACCACAACGAGCCTCCGTAGAACGTCGGCTGTTCCACCAGGTCGAACTCGATGGCGGTGACGATGCCGAGCATGCCCTTGCCGCCGCGCAGCGCGTAGAACAGGTCGGGGTGCTCGGTCGGGGTGGCACGTCGCAGGACACCGTCGCCGGTGACGACCTCGATGGCCCGGACCTTGTCGATGGCCAGGCCGTAGGTGCGGGCCATCGGCCCCAGTCCGCCGCCCGTGGTGTAGCCGACGACGCCGACGTCGGTGATCGAACCCGACAGCGGCGCGAGCCCGTAGGGCGCGGCCGCCTCGACCACGCGGATCCACTTGACGCCGGCGCCCACGCGCGCCCAGCCCTCGGGGTGCACGACGCACTCGTCGAGCCCCCTGGTGGCCACGAGCAGGTCGCGGGTGAGCTCGGCCATCGGGCCGTGGCCGGTGGCCTGAGGGGTGACCCGCAGGTCGTGGCGGTTGGCGAAGAGCACCGCCTCGACCACGTCCTGCGCCGACGTGGCGGCGAGGACCGCGGCCGGACGGACCGGGATGGCGAAGTTCCAGGGCGAGACGATGGCGTCATAGGCCGCGTCGCCGGGGACGGCGACGACGCCGTCGGTGCGGGCGTCGAGCTCGGCGAACGGGGCGTGGGTCGGGGTGCTGTCCGGCCGTGCGTCGATGAGAGTCATGGTTCCTCCGGGAATCGTGGTGGTTGACGTCCATCACGATGAGCCGGGCCACTTGAGGGCGACTTGAGAGGGACTTGAACCCGTCAGGAGGGGGCGGTCCCGGCGTCGTGCGTCGCACGGTGGGGCGGCAGGAACAGCCCGCGCGGGTCGGCCGCGCGGCGTACTTCTCGGAGGCGCTGCCACGACGCGGCGGGCCAGCCGCGGCGGGAGTCGACCTGCGCGTCGGCCATGAGGAGGTACGCCGACTCGCTGGTCCACGGCTCAAGGGAGGCCATCACCCGGTGGGCGTCGTCGCGGACCGCTTCCCACCCTGCTCCGACGTCCTGCCCTACGCCGAGGACCAGGAACGACCCGTCCATCCGCACCAGCGCTCCGGGTCGGGCGGCCGGCCGCGACAGGGCCCCGCCGAGCTGGCGGATCTCCACGAACAGCAGCTCCGAGCCCGAGCCAGGACCGGCGGCCGCCACCAGCGCCTCGACAGCCCGCTCCGGCAGGTCCGAGACCAGCACGCTGTGGGCGTAGACCGCGGTCGGGGCCTCCGGGTCGAGGAGCAGACGGGCCACGGAGGCGGCCGGGACGTCGTCGAAGGTGTCCAGCTCCGGCCGCAGCGCCCGCAGCGGCCGGAGCAGCGACCGCGCCCGGTCGGCGTCTCCAAGCGCGACTGCGTCGATGGTCACCAGCCTCCGTCCACGGACGTCGGCGGGCAACCACGGCAGGTCGGGGGCCTGGAAGAGCCGGGCGATGCTGGTGATCGTCTCGGGGGCGTCGGCGGCCCACTGCGCCCATGCGCTCAGCACCTGCTCGGCGTGGCGCCAGTCCCAGGCGAGCATGCCGGCGTACACCCGCTCGATCGGCAGCAGGTCGAACTCCAGGGCGGTGACGACGCCGAAGCCGCCCGCGCCGCCGCGGGCCGCCCACAGCAGGTCGCTGTCCTGGGTGTCGGTGGCGCGGACCTCCGTGCCGTCGGCAAGGACGATCTCGACCGCGGTGAGCGCGCTGCACTGGAGACCGGCGCAGCGTGCATACCAGCTCAGGCCCCCTCCCAGCGACGAGCCGGCAACTCCGACGCCAGGACTCGAGGTGTGCCGCGCGGCCAGCTGCACGCGACCGGCCCGGTCGACGACATCGCCCCACCGCACCCCGGCCCCCACCCGCGCGGTGAGCCGGTGAGCGTCGACGCGCAGCTCGGTCATGGCCGAGGTGCGCAGCAGCACGGCGTCTTGGAGCTGGCCGGCCAGCGGCGGGGCGCCGTGGCCGGTGCCTTGCGGGGCCACCCGCAGGCCCACGTCGGCTGCTGTCCGCACCACCTCGGCGACCTCGGAGGGGTACGCCGGGTAGGCCACCGCCGCGGGGCGGGCGTCGACGTGGAGGTTCCACGGCAGCTGGGCCTCCTCGAAGGCGGGGTCGCCGGGCAGGTGGACCGCGCCGCCGCACAGCCCACGCAGCGCCTCGGCGCCGGTGGCGGCGACGGCCTGCGGGGCGTCGCTGTCGGTGGTCATGAGGGGCCTCCGGGTCGGGGGGTCAGATCCTGGCAGAGCCAACTTGAGGGCGACTTGAGCCCGGCCGTTCGGGACCCGCGCGCCGGCGTACGCCATGCCCTGTTCACGGCGCCTCACCCGTCGTGGACTCGAGCACGGCACGGACCGTGCCGGGGGTGAGGAACAGCCGTTGAGCGACCGCATGGGGATCCAGGCCGGCGGCGGTCAGCTCCCAGACCTGCCGCTGCCGGGTGGTCAGCCCGCGGCGCACATCGCCGTCGACGTCCGCGCCCGGCTGACCGCACCGCGCCAACGCGTCTGCCGCAGCCGCAGCCACCCCGCGCGCACCGCAGGCGCGGGCAGCCCGCAGCGCCGACACCAGCAGCGGCACCGCCTCGCCGCCCTCCGTGCCGGGCGCGCACGCGAGCGCCACCCGGGCCCGAGCCTCCTCGAGCACCGCGGGCGTCCCGGAGAGCAGCTCGACGGCCTCGCGAAGGTCCGCGGTGCCTGCCGACCCGGCGAGCTGGCCACGCAGCCGGAGCGAGACGCCCAGCGCTGTCGGTGCGCCCCACCGCCGCAGCCGCTCCACCTCCTCGTCGACGAGCGCGAGGGCTTCCTCCGGTTCGCCGGTGGCGGCAAGCGCCCGGGCCTTCAGCCCTCGCCAGGGAGCCCAGACCGGGTTGCGGACCTCGGGGGACTCGACCGGGGCGGTCAGCTCGGTCAGTGCCTCCTCCGGACGTCCCTGCGCCAGCAGCAGCCGGGCGGCGCTCTCCCGCATGAGCCGCCCGCCCTCGCCGACCCAGGGCAGGGTGCGGGCCTCGGCCAGGAGCGTCTCGGCCTCGGGTAGGTCGCCGAGGTCGACGAGCACGCCCAGGGTGAACGCAGCGGCGTACGTCGCCGTCATGGGCGAGAGGCCCCACATGCGCTCCTGTTCTGTGGCGTCGGTCAGCGACTGCAGCGCCTCGTCGAGCCGGCCGTGCCGCCACTGGCTGAAGCCGCGCCACAGGTTCACCGACAGGGCAGCGAACAGTCCGCCTGTGGCGTGCGCCCGGGCGAGAGTGCGGTCGTAGAAGTCGCCGAGGTCCTCGTCGGCGAGCAGCAGCACGTTGGCGGCGACGATCCACAACAGGCCGGTGTCGACCGCCAGCAACCGGTCACCGGACAGCGCGAAGTGGGCAAGCTCGACCGCCCGTTCCCGGTCGAGGCCGTCGCGCAGCAGCTCGTAGGACAGCGTGGCAGCCAGCATGCGGGCCCCGTCGCCCTCACCCGTCACCTCCGGCACCGGGCCGGCGCGGTAGACCGCCTCGGGCAGGCCGTGCATGAAGCCGGTGATCCGGTGCAGCGCGGTCAGGCCCTGCCGCTCGTCGTCGAGCCCGACCGGGAGGGCGGCTGCGGCGTCGCAGGCGAACTGCGTGGCCACTCCGGGCGGGGAGACGAAGACATGGGTGCGGGCGATGGTCATCGCCAGCCAGGCCCGCTCCCGGGCGTCAGGAAGAGCTTCGTAGGCCTCGGTCAGGTGCCCGACGGCAGCAGGCCCGTCCACCATGGTCTCGACCCCACCGAGCTCGACAAGCAGCGCCGGCCGATCCTCGGCCGACGCCGGCTCCGTCAACGCCCGCCGCAGCATCGTCACCGCCGCATCCGCGGCTCCGCGCGCCAGCGCCGTGCGAGCCGCCTTCCGCAGCACCTCCACACTGGTGGGGCTCCCCCGCCGCGGCGCCCGCAGCAGATGGGCGGCCACCTGCTCGACCGGTGCCCCGTGCCCCTGCAGGATGTCGGCGGCCCGCTCGTGGTGCAGCGCCCGCTCGGCTGCGGGAAGGTCGCCGTAGACCGCCTCGCGGATCAGCGGGTGCACGAACGACAGGTGCTCGTCGTCGGTGAGGAGCTCCCCGCGGCTCAGGACGTCGAGCGCGGCGGCGACCTTCGGCTCGGGAAGCCGGGACAACGTCGCCACCGTGGGCAGTCCCGCGTCGTCCCCGAGTACGGCGACGGCGCGCGCGACTGCGGCCGCTTCAGCCGGCAGCCGATGCAGGCGCAGCGTCACGAGCGCCGAGACCGCCCGCGACCCGACGGCGCGGACGGTGTCGACGTGCGACACGTCGGGCGGGATCCCCTCGTCCTCCAAGGCGCGCAGCAGCTGCCGCAGCAGAAGGGGGTTGCCCGACGTCATGGTGTGGCAGGCGTCGACGAAGGTCTCAGCGCCCTCGCCCAGCCGCTCCCGCACCAGCGCCGCCGCGGCCTGCACGGACAGTGGCGGCGGGCGCAGCACGGTCACCGACGGGTCGAGGACGATCTCGCCGAGCAGTGCCTCGTCGGCCGGGGGCTCACCGCTGCGCACGGCCAGCAGCAGCAGGACGGGCAGCCCCTCCAGCCGCTTGACCAGGTAGGCGAGGTAGCGCAGCGACGCGCTGTCACACCACTGCACGTCGTCCACGACCAGGACGACTGCCCCACCGGCGGTGAGGTTGACCGTCAGCCAATAGAGACCGTGCAGCACCGCGAAGCTTCCCTGGCGCGAGGACTCGTCGTCGACGACCTCGTCGAAGACGGTGGCTGCTTTGGAAGCCGCTCCGTGGAGCAGCAGCTCGGGGCGCGCGGTCTCGCTGAGAACCGGCTCGAAGAGCTGTCGCACCGCCCCGAACCCGAAGGCCTGCTCCAGCTGGGTTCCCCGGGCCGACAGGACCCGGGCGCCCGCGGCGGTGGCGAGGCGGACGCCCTCCATGAGCAACCGCGTCTTGCCGATGCCCGCGGGGCCCTCGACGAGCACGCAGCCCGGTCGCCCGGCGACCAGGTCGTCCACCGCCCGGCGGAGGGCGGCCGTCTCCCGGGCGCGGTCGGCGAGGTCGATACCCGGCGTCCCGTCACTTCTGTCTGGCGCCGGACCGGAGACCCCGGGTACGACGGTCACCGGCGGCGCCGGCTGGTCCAGGGCGGGCGACTGGGCGAGGACCTCCGCCTCCAGTGACTGCAGCGCCGGCCCCGGGTCGATGCCCAGCTCGTCGGCGAGCATGGCGCGGGCCCGACGCAGGGCCGCGAGCGCGTCGGCCTGGCGGTGCGCCCGGTAGAGCGCCAGCGCCAGGAGCCGCCACCGCTCCTCGCGCAGCGGATCCTCGGCGACCATCGCCTCCAGGTCGCCGACGAGCAGGGCCGCGTCCCCCAGCTGGAGCCGCGCTGCCAGGCGGCGTTCCCGGGCCACGGCCCGCAGCTCGGTCAACCGGACGGTCTCGGCCTCGACCCAGGGCTCGCCGGAGTACTCGGCGTACGGTGGGCCCCGCCACAGCCCGAGTGCGTCCTCCAGGGCGGCCACGGCCTCCGCCGCGTCCATCATCGCGGCCCGGTCCACCGCCGACTCGAAGCACCAGGCATCGACGGTCTGGGCGTCCAGCCGCAGAACGTATCCGGCGCCTGTGCTCGCGATGACCCTGTCCCGGCGCCGCGCTTCGGTCTCCGGCTGGAGGCGGCGGCGCAGATGGCTGACGTAGGCCTGGATCGCCGCAGTGCTGCCAGCCGGCAGGCGGTCCCCCCACACGCAGTCCGCCAGGCGCTCGGCCGAGACGACCTGGTCGCGCATCACCACCAGGGCTGCGAGTACGGCGCGTTGACGCCGCCCGCCGAGGTTGACGACCGCACCGTCCCGCGTGGCCGCCAGCTCGCCGAGCACGCGCAGGCGCAGGCCTCCGTCTCCGTCCACATCACTCCCCAGTGCTGCTGCGTCGAGAATAACGACGATCGGCGCCTTGGGCGATGCCGCAGCAGGGGGGTTCAACCGGAGCTTCAAGTCGCACTCAAGACCCTCGCAAGGACAAGGCGCGACCGTCGTGGCGACAAGTCCCCCGACCATAGGAGTCCACCATGAACCCGCTCGCACGCACGGTCACGCTGGCCGGCGGTCTGCTCCTGAGCACCCTCGGCGCCCTTCCAGCGGATGCGGCTCGCCCGCCGGTGATCGACCTGCGCGGCTCGGACCTGGGCTCGTACGTCATCGACGACGCCGGCACCGCGCGGCTGAGCGGTTCGATGACCGGCGCTCCCTTCGACGGCGCCTACACCGCGACGCTGACCGCCAGCGACGGCAGCCTCCCAGAGCCGGGTCGCTGCGAGCCCGCGACCGCCACCGTGGACATGGTCGGGTCTCGAGACCGCCACCTCCAGCTCGCCGGCGACGGCCGAGTCTGCGGCGAGTGGACGGACGCGACGTACGTCGTGACTCACCGCTTCGTCGGACGCTACAGCGTCACCGCCGCCTCGGCCCGCCGGCTCCGCAACACCGACGGGTGGTACACGCTCATCCTCGCCACCCAGGGCCGCGCCAACATGGAGGCCATCGACACCTGAGAGCTAGGCCCGCTTCGACCCGACGCGCGACGTCTCCTCTGATCTGCTCGCCCTCGGTGAGAGCGGAGTCCATGAGCGGGAGGTCATCGAACACATCAGGTGGCTCGACCCACAGGTTGGCGCGCTCACCAGCACCCTTGTGGACAGCCCGCAGCACTGTCTCGGGAGTCATGGGCATCTCGATGTGACGTACGCCCAGGCGCGGAGGCAGCCACGTCGGTGTCCACGGCGCCCACGTGCGCGTGCGCCAGCGGCGACCTGACGAAGCACGCATGGAGGACGCCGGCAGGGCGCCTGTTGTCGACGAACGTGCCGCAAGCTCTCGAACGCCGGCTGGCCAACTAGCCGACCGTGACCGCGAGCACCTCCTGCGTCGTGACGACGGTGGCGAACTCGCCGTGCAGGTTCGTGGCTGTGGCACGAGCGAGATCGTTCGCGGTCATCGTGCTCCCGTCTGGTCCGGTGCGGTCGAAGGTGTGGGTGGCATCGAGCGCGAACCACACGTCGTAGCCAAGGTTGCCTCCGACCCGCGCGGTGGTCTCGCAGCAGTGGTTGGTCGTGATCCCCGCGACGACGATGCTCGAGATGTCCCTCCGGCGCAGCCATTCGTGAAGGTCGGGAGTGCCGTGGAAGCTCGAGTTGACCTGTTTGGTCACGACCAGGGCAGGGGCGTGCCGTTCGAGGTAGGGCTTGAGCGCGTGGCCGGGCTTGTCCGGGTGTAGTGGGCTGGCGGGATCGAGGGACTCGTGCCGCACGTAGACGACGGGACGCGCCGTGCTCGAGAAGGCCTCGACCAGGGCAGCGATGTGGTCGTCGCACGCGGGATTGTTGCGAGGACCCCACCAGGGGTCGTCGAAGCCAGCTTGGGCGTCGACGACGAGCAGCGCTGCGTTCGGCGGAAGCAAGTGGTTTCCTCCAGTTCGGCGGTTTCACACGGTACGACGCCAGTCGCGCCCTCGGTCGTCGACGGAGCGGTGCCAATGGACCGCTACCACCGACTCCGGGCGGGGCGCGGCATCATGCCGCCATGGGCGAACTCGGCTTCTACCTCGGACTCCACCCGCTCGGCGCGCTGGCCATCGTCGTCTCGACGGTGCTGCTCTACGTCTCCTTCGCGGCCTTCCTGAGCTGGTCGGGCCAGCGGCTCTACGCCTCACCCTCGAGCTTCGACCTGGCGATCGTGACCGTGCTCGGTGCGATCGTCGGTCGGGCGATCCTGGGTCAGGTGCCGACGCTGAGCGGCGGGCTGCTGGCGCTCGCGACGCTGGTGCTGCTGGAGGGTGTGAGCGGACGCGTCCGGCGGTGGGGGCGCAGCGAGGGGGTGCGCCAGCGAGCGGTGGCGGTGATGGTCGCGGGCAAGCCCGAGCGGGAGGTGATGCGGCGGCACCGGGTCGACGACGTGACGCTCTGGGCGGCCCTGCGGGCGGCCGGGATCCGGGCGCCCGACGAGGTCGCGCTGGTGGTGCTGGAGCAGACCGGCCGGTTCTCGGTGCTGCGGAGCGACGCGCCCGTCCATCCCGGCGCGCTCGCCGGCGTACGCCGCGCCAACGAGGTGCAGCGGCGGCTGAAGGCCGCGGGCCTGGCCTGATGAGCGCCCACGGCCGGCAGCCGTGACAGGTGTCATGCGCAAGTCGTGACAACTCCCTCAGGACGCGTCGCCCGCGGAGGCCGAAGGTTGAGTCATGACCACCCCAGCACTCGAGGCGACAGGCCTGATGAAGCAGTTCCGGAGCCAGGACGGCGAGACCGTCACCGCGGTCGACGGCATCGACCTGACCATCGACCCTGGCGAGATCGTCGCTTTCCTCGGTCCCAACGGCGCCGGCAAGACCACCACCGTGGACATGCTCCTCGGGCTGACCTCACCGAACAGTGGCACGATCGAGGTGTACGGCGCACCACCGCACCGCGCCGTCATGGACGGTCGGGTCTCCGCCGTGATGCAGACCGGAGGACTGCTGCCCGACTTCACCGTGCGGGAGACGATCCGCGCGATCGCGGCTCTGCACGGGCGGCCCGACAGGGTGGACGCCGTCCTGGAGCGAGCAGGGCTCGGCCCGCTCGCCAACCGGCTGGTGAAGGCCTGCTCCGGGGGTGAGCAGCAGCGGCTCAAGTTCGCGATGGCGCTGGTCCCCGACCCGGACCTCGTGATCCTCGACGAGCCGACGACCGGCATGGACGTGGGTGCCCGTCAGGAGTTCTGGGACACCATGCGCGCCGACGCCGCCGACGGCCGCACCATTGTCTTCGCGACCCACTACCTCGCCGAGGCCGACGCGTTCGCCGAGCGCACCGTGCTGATGGCCCGCGGCCGGATCCGGGCCGACGGCCCGACAGCCGAGGTGCGTGCGGCACACGGCGGCCAGACGATGACCATGCACCCGCCCGCGGACGTTGTGGGTGTCGACGGCATCGACCGCGCCTGGCTCGACGACGTCCGCCAGGCCGTGGCTCCGCTCGGCATCACCGGGCTCGAGGTCGCCAGCGCCAGCCTCGAGACCGCCTTCCTCGCCCTGACCGGGCCAGAGGTCACCGGCGTCCCCACCGAGGCCGAGGAGGCCCTGCGATGAGCATCACCACGATCACCCACACCCGGGCCGCGACGGCCACAGGTCGCCCGACGACCCGACCCAGGGCGATCACCTACGCGGGCCTCGACCTGAAGCGCCAGCTGCGCGACAAGGTCGGGATGTTCTTCATCGTGGCGCTGCCGGCATTCCTGTTCTTCGTCTTCGGCATGGGCGACGACGAGGCGATCGGCAGCGCGAACGTCGCGATGTACGTCATGGTCTCGATGGCGGCGTACGGCGCGGTCACGGCCACCACGACCGTCGCCGGGACGGCCGCGACCGAACAGACGATGGGATGGGGCCGGCAGGTCGCGCTGACGCCACTGCCGTCGTTGGCCTTCGTGGGGATCAAGGCCGCCGTGGCGATGCTGGTCGCGGCCGTGCCGATCGCGCTGATCTACGCGATCGGCGCGTCCACCGGCTCGTCTGGCAACGCGTTCGACTGGCTGGCCAGTGCCGGCATCGTGTGGCTCGGCTCGGCCGTGTTCGCGGTCTACGGCCTGGCGATGGGTCTGGTCTTCAAGGGCGAGAACACGGCCAGCATCGCGTCCGGGCTGATCGTGATCCTGAGCTTCCTCGGCAACGTCTTCACGCCCATGGACGGCGTCATCCTCGAGATCGGCCGCTTCACCCCGCTCTACGGCTACGCCGGGCTGGCCCGCTACCCGCTCTCGGAGGGCTACCTGCCCATCGACGCCGGACACGACTCGGTGTGGCTGTTGCTGGCTAACCTGGGCTCGTGGACGGTGATCTTCACGGCGCTGGCGGTCTGGGGGCTGCGCCGACGGAGGGAGCGGGTGTGACGGCCCCCCGCGCCGACCCCGGGCGCACTCGCTCCCCCGGGGAGCGGTGGGCCTGGGTGGTTGCCGCCATCTGGCTGGTCTTCCTCGTCTACCCGGTGATCGAGACGTTCGAGACCAACGCGTCGGTACCGGCCAAGGCGCTCGGACTCACGCTCATCGCGGCCTATGCGGTGGTGTACCTGCTGGGGTGGAGCCGGTGGCGCGACCATGCGCTGAAGATCTGGTTCGCGATGCTCCTGCTGGGCCTGGGAACCGTGCCGGTGATCGGCATCGAGGCCATCGGACTCACCCCCTACCTCGGGGCCTTCTCCGCGCTGGCGGTGCCGGCGCCGTGGTGGAAGGGGACCACGGCGATCAGCGCCCTGCTGCCGGTCGTCTCCCTGATCGAGGGCGGCTTCCCTGTCTTCTTCTTCCTCCTGGTGTGGCCCATCATCGGGTTCAGCACGGCGATCCGGGTCTTCACCGACGCCGAGCAGCGGTCCGCTTCGACCCGGGCGGAGCTGGCGCTCGTGGCCGAGCGTGACCGAGTCGCCCGCGACGTGCACGACGTGCTCGGGCACTCGTTGACGGCGCTCTCGATCAAGGCCGAGCTCGCCGCCAGGCTGGTCGACGTCGACCCCGCTCGCGCTCGCGCCGAGCTCGAGTCGATCCAGGACACGGCCCGGCAGGCGCTCGCGGAGGTCCGATCGACCGTCGGTGGGCTGCGGGCCGGCAACCTCGAGGCCGAGCTGGCTGCCGCGCCCCGGGTGCTCGCCGATGCCGGGATCGAGACGCGACTGGTCGGCACGGTCGCCGACACCGATCCGCGGCACCGCGCGCTGCTGGCCTGGGTGCTGCGGGAATCGGTGACGAACGTGGTCCGGCACTCGAGCGCGTCGCGGGTCTCGATCGTGCTCTCGGCGACGGGCATGGTCGTCGCCGACGACGGAACCGGGTTCGAGGCAGGCAACGGCCACGACGGCAACGGGCTGCGCGGCATGCGCGAGCGCGTGACCGCGGCAGGCGGCACGCTCCAGCTGTCCGGAGTCCCCGGAACCAGGGTGGAGGTCGTGCTTCCGTGATCCGGGTCCTGCTGGCCGACGACCAGGCGCTCGTCCGCGGCGCGCTCGCAGCACTGCTCGACCTGGAGACCGACCTCGACGTGGTCGCCCAGGTCGGGCGCGGCGACGAAGTCGTGGCCGCCGCCCGCTCGTCGCAGGCACAGGTGTGCCTGCTCGACATCGAGATGCCCGGCCTCACCGGTCTCGAGGTGGCTGAGCAGCTGCGCGCCGAGCTGCCGGCCGTGCGGTCCCTGATCGTGACCACCTTCGGCCGGCCGGGCTACGTACGCCGCGCCCTCGACGCCGGCGCCGCCGGCTTCCTGATCAAGGACACGCCCGCGCCGGAGCTCGCGGACGCGGTACGACGAGTCCACTCCGGCCTGCGCGTGGTGGACCCGGGCCTGGCGGCCGAGTCGCTGATGTCCGGTCCCACACCGCTCACCACCCGGGAGGCTCAGATCCTGCGGCTCGCGCTGGACGGCTCACCCGTGGCGGTGATCGCGGCCCGCGCCCACCTCTCCGTCGGCACCACCCGCAACCACCTCTCGTCCGCGATCGGCAAGACCGGCGCCTCCACCCGGGTCGAAGCGGCGCGGCTCGCCCAGGCGAAGGGCTGGATCTGACCGGCCAGTCCTGCTCTGAAGGACGCGGCCCAGATCGTGGTGCGCTCAGGGCTCGGCCGGGCGGCCCGAGCGACGTGCCCGGAGCTCCTGCGCCACCAGCAGGCCCAGTGTCAGCACCGTGACCGGGATGACGAACGCCAACATCACCCAGCTGAACTGCGGCAGCGCGTCGTGGCCGGCCGAGTCCAGCAGCAGGTACGCGGTGTAGGCGAAGTAGTAGCCGAGGAGCAGCCACGCCTCTCGCTTGGCCACCCGGCGCCCCGTGAACGCGATCGGCAACAGCGACACCATCACCGCCACCATCACGGGGATGTCGAAGGACGACGCGCCGTCCGTCACCGGCACTCCGTCCGGGCTGATCATCGCAGTGAGCCCCATCACCGCCCCCAGGTTGAACAGGCAGCTGCCGACCGCGTTGCCCACCGCCATCTCCACGCTGCCGCGAATCGCCGCCGTCATGGAGGTGGTCAGCTCGGGCAACGAGGTGCCGACCGCCACGATCGTCAGCCCGATGACAGTCTCGCTCAGGCCCAGGGCGGCGGCGATGTCCACCGCGCCGGCGACCAGCCAGCTCGCGCCCCAGACCAGCAGCCCGATGCCGCCGACCACCAGCAACACCGCCACCGGCACGCCACCGGGTGCTGACGCTGCCTCCCCCACGGGTCCGGGGTCCTTCCCCTGACGGCTGCGGATCACGGTCACCGCCGTGTAG
Source organism: uncultured Actinomycetota bacterium (assembly GCA_963754155.1). Taxonomy (GTDB): domain Bacteria; phylum Actinomycetota; class Actinomycetes; order Propionibacteriales; family Nocardioidaceae; genus Marmoricola_A. The sequence goes on from CAVWEU010000003.1 coordinate 558,286, forward strand.
GCCAGGAGCAGCCCGACCAGCACCAGGCCATCCAGCCTGGAGAGCGTCCCGTCCACGGCCATCAGCCAGAAGAGCAGGGACAGGGCGATCAGCACCGGCACGTCCCGGCGGACGACCGGGCTCTGCACGGCCAGCGACATGATGATCCCCGCCACCCCGACCACCAGCAGGATGTTGGCCACGTTGGAGCCGACCACGTTGCCGACAGCGAGCCCCGGACTGCCGGACAGGCTGGCCTCCACGGTGACCGCCAGCTCGGGCGCCGACGTCGCGAACGAGACCACGGTCAGGCCGACCACCAGCGGAGACAGCCCGAACGAGCGGGCGATCGTGCTCGCGCCGCGCACCAGGATCTCGCCGCCGGCCACCAGCAGTCCGATGCCGGCGAGAAGCGGGAGAACGGCGGTCATCAGGCCTCCGAGCGACAGGCTGGCGGACGTGCTGGACGGTCGCAGTCAGCCTAGGGCGCCGCCAACGGTCGTGATGGCACGCGCGGTCGGGGTCGGTTGGTCGGCGTAGGCCCGCGCGGTCGTCCCGGGCCGTGCCTGGAGCAGCTCCAGCGCCAGCAGCGCCCGCGCGGTGGGGCTGCTCCCGGTCGCGGGAGACGAGGCGTCGGAGATGGAGGTGGAACGGATCGGGAAGGCGGGAGTTGGCGAGGGGTCGAAGGTGATGAAGCCGGCGGCGTGAAGAATGGGCAGGTGACCTCGCTGGCCGACGCCGTACTCCCGCTGATTCGCACCCGCTCGGACCTCAACCGCTACAGCGCCGCCAACGCGCACGGCAGGGACATGCACGAGGCCGTCGACATCCTGGAAGCAGCGATTCCGACGACGGACCCGGCCGAGGTCTACGCCGTCACGCACAAGGCGCTGGCGTCAGCGGTCAGGGTCATCGCCCGCGCGGACGACTCCAGCGGCATCATCGGCGACGCTTGCCGCCGGCTCCTGGCACTCCACCCTCAGGCGGCGGCCGCCGCCGGGACACCGGTCGGCAGGCTGATCGACTGGATGATGAAGTTCCAGTTCGGCGATGACGAGGTCGACTACTTCGAGCTCGACCCGGTGGCGTACGCATCGGCGCTCGGGGAGGTCGGCATGGCGGCGTACCGGAAGCGACTAGCCGAGGTCGAGGCCGGTCTGGGACCACGCCCCAGGGAGGACGAGCGCTGGACGTCGCCTCACTCGCATGACTGGTTCACCCTCGACTGGAATGCACAACGTCTTGCGGTGCTCGATCATGACATCGACGCGATCATCCGGACGCACGCCAAGGACCGAAGGGTGGCGGCATGGCTGGAGGACACCGCCGAGGCGTTCGAGGAGATCGGCGAGGTCGACCTGGCCATCGACTGGGCGAAGCAGGCCACCGACTTCGACCGAGGTCACCAGTCACTCAGGGCCGCTGACTACTGGTGCCGCCTTCTTGAGGAGCATCGTAAGAATCAAGCCCTCGACGCCCGCCTCGCGGTGTTCCGCAAGTGGCCCTCGTCAACCTCAGCGGCCCGGCTGAACAAGGCCGCCGGCAAGGCGTGGCCCGACTACCGCGACGAGGTCGTCTCGACGCTGGCCGCCAGCCCGAGCGACGCCGTGCTCTTCGCACTCTTGACCTTGAAGGAGCCGGAGTTCGCCTGGAAGCTCGCGCACTCGCTCGCCCTCGACAGCGACCACACCTGGGCCGAGCTGGTGAAGGTCTACGAGAAGGTCGACCCGCTCGCCGTACTGCCGATCCACCAGCGTCTCGTCGAGAACGAGCTCATCGAGGCCGGCGCCCAGCACTACCGGCTCGCGGCGCGGAGGCTGGCGAGGATGCGCAGGCTGGCCGCCGGGTCCGACCATGCCGCCGAGGTCGATGGCGTGGTCGCCATACTCCGCGAGACCCATCGCCGCCGGCCGCGGCTGCAGGAGGAGTTCGACCGCGCCGGTCTGCCCTGACTCTGCGGCTCGGGCCGGGCCGGGCACCGATGAGACCTGCTTGCGCACCCGCAGCCAACCCGACAGGGAACTCCAGATGGCGGTCACGCACCCGACCTAGCTCCCCGAAGTCCGAGAGTCGCTGTCTGGCATAGAACCGGACCGATTCCAGCAGCCGGTAGCGGGCCCTTCCCCGACGCGCAACGACTTGGACCATCGACTGCTCTACCAGCCCGGTGACCAGGTCGAGTACGGCGCCCCGCTCGATCCCCCGCCCGGACACCACTGCCTCGGCGGCGTCGAGCTCGAAGGACCCGGCGAAGACCGAAAGCCGGGCCAGGGCCAGCTGGTGTGCACCGTCGAGCAGGTCGAAGCTCCAGTCCAGCGACGCCTCGAGGGTGCGCTGACGTGCCGGCGCCCACGGGGACCGCCTGTCAGCAGCACGAACCGATCTGCCAGAGCAGCCGCGATCTGGCCCGGCGCCAAGACCCGAACCCGAGCCGCTGCCAGCTCGATCGCCAGCGGGATCCCGTCCAGGCGGCGACAGATCTCGGCCACTGCCAGGGCGTTCTCCTCCGCGATGCGGAAGTCCGTGCTCACCTGCCGGGCCCGGAGCTCGAAGGGGCGCACCTCCTCCGCCGAGGCGATCATGGCGGCGGATCGGGCACCTGGGGCGGGCACCGGCAGCGGCGCCACCTCGAAGGACGCCTCGCCCTCCACGACCAGCGGCACACGGCTGGTGGCCAGCACGTGCACCTGCGGACACCGCGCCGTGAGGACGACGACCAGATCTGAACAGGCGGCTACCAGGTGTTCGCAGTTGTCGAGCACGATCAGCATTCGCTGCTGATCGAGCTGCTCCGCGATCGTTTCGTCGAGCGCCAGCCCGCCCCGGCGACGAACGCACGGGTGGTCAGGACCAGCCGCTCGTGTCCCGGAAAGGGATCCCCTCATGGTCGCCCCCCGCGCGGCGGTTCCTGAGGGGATGTCAGCTGGCCCAGCCGCGCAGCCGGTGCAGGGTCGCGGTCTTGGGATAGGTGCCGACTCGTGGTCCGGTCTCGAAGAGGTCGAGCATCATGAAGAGCGGGTAGTCGGGGGCCTGCTGGACGCGTCGGAGGATGACGCCTTCGCAGCCGATGACGGTCTCGCCCTCGCCCCAGATCACGGCCCAGGTGTGCGGGCGGGACGCGTCGAGGGGGATCTCGACCTCGGCCATGTCGGTGACCAGCAGCGGGTCACCGTGAGCCTTGATGCCTGCCCGAGCCCTCGAGGTCGGCCCGATGGCTGCAGCGTCGATCTCGAACACGCAGATCTCCCCCGCGTGCTCGGCGTCCTGGTGCTCGGTACCCACGAGCCAGGCAGCAACCATGCATCCCTGCCCTCGGGAGGCGCTGACTGTGATCTCCACCCGCCCCGCGGACGGTGCCCACAACAACCGGGTCGGGGTCGGGGTCCGCACGACCAGCCCGTCGGGTCGGTGGCGATGCGTCCCGCAACGCGATCCCAGGTCACCAGAGAAGGTGCCGCTCTGGAGGTTGGACACCCGTAGCGGAGCGTCCTCCGCGCGCCAGTCGGGCTGATCGTCTTCGATGCGTAGATCCAACCCCGCCGGCACCACTTCGTAACGCGCGGCCGACCTGTCGGGGGTGGTCCAGTGCGGCAGGTAGTGGGCGACCCACAGGTCCGCACGCGGCGGACCGGAGAAGTCGTCCTCGACGTCGGGGACGCGATCGGGCGGTGAGGACAGGGCGACTGTCACGAGGCGAGTCTCCCGCACCTGTGGCAACCCGACCAGGGGCGCGGCAAGGAGACGTCCGTCAGACGCGACACGGCCACGGGCTGGGCACGCTCGGGGTCTCAGCATGCACCCTCACGAACGCAATCAGGCGCCCTCGACGCCCGACGTGCCCCTTGGGGGATCCCGTTGCGGCACGCTCCACGTGTGGATCGCCGAGCGGACCGGCGATGCTCCAGCAGCCGCCCACGACGGCTGGTGGCGCAGAGGGGCCCGGACCCCTCCCGCGACACCGTGGACAGTGGAAGGCCGCTCTCTGCGGCAGCGACGTAGGCTCGTGTCGTGACGGCGTCGACGCGTTGGTGTGTGGTCGTCTTGATTGCAGCCGTGCTTGTCGCGGTCCCCGTCTCGCTCCGGCACCGGCCTGTACCGGACACCCGCATGGGCGCAGCGGACCTCCTGGCAAGCATCAGAGCGTCAGAGGACCACGCCTACTCCGGATACGTCGAGACCCGAGGCAACATCGAACTGCCGGTCACCAACCGGTTCACCGACGTTGGGGACCTGTTCGGCGGTCTCACGCGCATGCGCGTGTGGTGGCGGGGAAGTGACCAGTGGCGGGTCGACACGTTGCTTCCCTCCGGTGAGGAGGGGCTGATCCACGACGCCGGCCACACAACCGAATGGAGCTATGAGGGCGCCGAGGCGACCGTCTACGACGATCCGTCGGTGCGGCTGCCCCGTGGCGCGGACCTGTTGCCGCCGGCGGTAAGTGCCCGGCTCCTCGACGACGTGCGGCCCGCCGAGGTGACCCGCCTGGGGGCCCGTCGCCTTGCTGGCCGTGACGCCGTGGGTCTTCGGTTGTCGCCGACCTCCACGCAGACCAGTATCGACCATGCCGACGTCTGGGCCGATCTCGAGACGGGTATCCCTCTCGCAGTCAGCGTTCACGGGGACCAGAACCGTTCGAAGCCGGTGTTCTCGGCGGAGTTCCACCAATTCTCCTCCGACACACCCACACCCGTGATGACGGCGTTCACGCCACCGCCCGGAACGGACTTCTCCTTCGACGACGTCCTCGACATCGCAGACGCGGCGAACCAGTTCGCACCGCTTCGTCCGCCGCCGACCCTGGCGGCGCTCACGAGGTCAGCCGGCGACCGAGCCGTCGGTGTCTACGGCGCCGGCGTCACCCAGCTCATCGCGATACCACTCAGGGACAGGGAGGCGGTCCCTTTGCGCGATCAACTGCGAACCCTGCCAACCTGGAAAGAGGCCGCAGGCGGCACGGTCGTGACCGCGGGCCCGCTCGGCATCCTGTTGACCGGCTGCGTCGATGACGTGTCCTGGTTGATCGCGGGAACCGTCACGGAGGAGACGCTGGCTATCAGCGCACGACAGCTGACCCGTCCTGCCACCAGGGGGGCCGGACAGTCATGATCCGCACCACGTCCCTGACGAAGCGCTTCGGGAGGATCACCGCGGTCGACGGGATCGACCTCGACGTGCGCGAGGGCGACATCTACGGCTTCCTCGGTGCCAACGGCTCCGGCAAGACCACGACGGTCCGCATGGTGCTCGGGCTGGTTCTCGCCACCTCGGGCAGCATCGAGCTTCTCGACGAGCCCATGCCGGCAGCCGGTCGACGCGTACTGCCCCAGGTGGGAGCGCTGGTCGAAGGCCCCGCCGCGTATTCGCACTTGTCCGGTCGAGCGAACCTGGCCCTGTTCGACTCCATGGGCGACGCCGGTCCGCGGCGATCCAGGGCAGCGAGGGTCGACGAGGCGCTCGAGCAGGTCGGCCTCGGACAGGTGGACGGTCGACCGGTGCGGGCGTACTCCCTCGGCATGCGCCAGCGCCTGGCGCTCGCGAACGCCCTGCTGGGACGGCCGCGGCTGCTCGTTCTCGACGAGCCGACCAACGGCCTCGACCCTCAGGGGATCCAGGAGATCCGCCAGCTGCTGTTGCACCTGCATGCTCAGGGAACGACGATCTTCCTCTCCAGCCACCTCCTCGCCGAGGTCGAGCAGTTCTGCACCCGTGTCGGGGTGCTGGACCAGGGGCGACTCGTGCTGCAGGAGCAGCTCGATGCCCTCCAGGGACCGACGGGCCGTGTGCTCGTGCGCACGCCGGACGTAGCGCTCGTTCAGGGTCTCCTGGACGGCGAGGTCGAGCATCACGGCACCGACAGACTGCTCATCCGGGTCGCCGATCCCGCCGAGCTCAATCGTCGGCTGGTGGCTGCGGGGGTCCGCGTCGAGCAGCTAACGCCTGAGCGGCGCACCCTCGAGCAGGTCGTGCTCGCTGCGACCGGAGCCCGGCCGGAGGGTGGGGCTGCCCCATGATCGCTGTCGAACTCAAGAAGCTGGTCCGTAACCCGCGGACCTGGTGGACCATCGTGCTGATCGACGCCCTTCCGACGCTGGTCGCCATCCTGCTGTCGGTCACCGAGCTCGGCCCTCGACCGGGGACGGGGCCGGCCTTCCTGTCCGCGGTGCTGACCGACGGGACCCTTTTCCCGCTCGCTGCGGTCGCCATGATCGTGCCACTCTTCCTCCCGATCGCCGTTGCCGTGTTCGCGGGCGAGGCGATCGCAGGGGAGGCGCAGCAGGGCACATTGCGCTATCTCCTGATCCGGCCCGTCGGGCGCACACGCCTCCTCGTAGCCAAGCTGGTCAGCGTGATGAGCTTCGTGCTTCTGGCGGTTCTTGTCGTGGCCGCCACGGCCTACGTCTCCGGCACCCTGCTGCTGGGGCAGCAGGATGTCGCATCCGTAGGCACGACGAGCTTCTCGGGCACGTCGCTGTCGACCCAGGAGCTGATGGTGCGGACGCTGATGGCACTGGCCTACGCGATGCTGTCCATGCTCGGCGTCGCCGCGATCGGGCTCTTCCTGTCGACCGTCGTAGAGTCGCCGCTAGCTGCAGCGCTCGGCACCCTGGCGGTGCTCATCGCCTCGACGCTGCTCCTGACTCTTGATGCCGCGCAGGCCCTGCAGCCCTTCCTGCCGACCCGCTACTGGCTGGCTTTCGTCGATCTCTTCCGCGACCCGATCCACTGGCGTGAGCTGACGCGAGGGGTCGCCCTGCAAGCCGCATACGTGCTCGTCTTCGTCGCCGCGGGCTGGGCGAACTTCACCACCAAGGACGTCACCCAATAAGCCGGTCGCACCTCAGCCACCGGAGCAGACCTCCGACGAGGGCAGCCGCGGAAGCGCCTGGCTCAGCTCGAGGAGCGCAATGCCGATCACCGAGGGGGTGCGCGGCACGTCGCCGTGTGCCACCACCTCGCCGGGGCAGATCGCTTGCACCGAGAAGTTGAGCGCGCCCTGCAGCTCGCTAGAGGTTGGGGGGAGGACAGTCCGGTCATTTGTCGTCCACACTGACACCCACAAAGGTCCCTCAGGCGTCTCGTCACCTGCGTTCAGCCGGCGGAGCAGGTCGCTGTCCGGTGCCAACTGCTGGCACGCGGCGGGACACTCGTCGGGAGCGATGTCGGCCGCCAGGCCGGCCAGGTCCGTGCCGTGGTGCGGGGAGCTCAGCGTCAGGATCCGACGCGCCGCATCGGCCCCGCCGAGTTCCCGCGCCCAGTACCGCACCGTCACGCCGCCTGCCGAGTAGCCGACGAGGTCCACCGAAGCTGCCCCCGAGCGGTCCAGAGCCAGTCGGACCGCGTCGTCCAAAGCCTCCGCCTGGAGGCGGAGGTCGCCGGTCCCGTCACCCCCCGTTCGAACTATCGTCGCCTCGCGGCCGGAGCGACGTAGAGCACCCGCAAGGACGTCGAGCGCAGACCGTGAGCCGCCGTAACCGGGCACCAGCAGTACCGGTCCGACTTCGTCTTGAGGCACCAGCGTCCCAGCAGGGTCACGGTGTAGGAGGGCGATCGTCACGACCGCGAGCGCAATGGTGACGGCGATCGCTGTTCCAACGAGGACGAAACGGCGACGGGCTGGCGACAACGCAGCCAGCAGAGGGCGATGGTGCCTCCTCATCGAGGGCTAGGGCGGGGCCGGCCCGAACGATGCTGTTCGGCGATGTGGTCCTTGCACTGCTGGGAATCGACGTCGGCCATAGGGCGCCCTCTCATGGTATTGAGAACCACTGTGACGGTCTCCCTGAGGGACGGGGAAGCCCAGACGTCATCCGTTTCGACCGAGGGCGATGCGCCGATGAGCCGCCGCGTGCACTTACCAGGCACATGGGCGTTCGCAGGACTGCTGCCGGCGGACGGCTTCGACGACCGTCTCCGCTTTCTGTTGGAGCAGATGCGGGCTAGGTCGACGGCATCAGCACCGACATCGCCGTGCTCGACGCGCACGTCGAGGCCTGGCTTGCCCCTTTGAGCAAATGGTGGAGCACCTCGCTAATTTGGGCCGATCGCGGCCGCGATCATCATCCCTGAGATCGGCCTGGATATGACCGGTTCCCTATCACCGGCCACGGCGACCGCTACCTGGCTCGGGTGCTAGGTGAGGGGGCCCGTGATCGCTGGCCACGCCGACACCTTCCCCGGCGAGCGATACCGCCGGATCGCCATGCTGCGCGAGAAGGTTGGCACCGATGTCACGGAAGGTGCCTGGCAGTCTGCATTTCCGCGATACTGATGGACGTCAGGCGGTCCGACGGCGGAACCAGCTCTAAGAGGGCTTCGCAGGTCGGCTCAACCATGTGCCAAGAAGCGTTCGACGAGGTCGATGGCCACCTCCGGTTCGTCCTCTTGGACGAAGTGACCGGCAGTGTCGACCCGGTGCACCACGGCATGCGGCACCGCTGCCGCCCAGCCGTCGAGCTCTGCCTCGTCGAAGTCGGGGTCCTGTGTCCCCCAGACCACGAGCACCGGAACCCCGAGGCGTCTTCGTGCCTGGTCGGCCCGCTCCATCTCGGGAGCAGACGGGTGCTCGTCGCCGACCGGGATGTCGGAAGGAAAGGACGCCGTTCCGATGCGAGAGCTCCAGTCACAAAGCGGCCGTCGGTAGAGGTCCATGATCTCCGGGATCTTCTCCTGGTGATACATGCCCGACGGCAGGTAGCTCTCAACGAAGAGGTTGAGTGAACGCAGGAGCGCCGGTCCCGTGACCGGCTGGCGGAACATGGCGAGGAGCGGGTAGAGCTCCGTGCCCTCGGGGTACACGCTGGCCCACGAGTTCAGCACCACCAGCTTGCTGACCAGCTCGGGCTTGCGTGCGACCAGTGCCAGGCCGATCGGGCCACCCCAGTCCTGCACCACCAACGCACACCGGTCGATGCCGATGGAGGCGAGCACCGCCTCCAGATTGTCCACGTGGGTGATTAGGTCGTAGGTCGCCTGCTGCGGCGCATCCGACTTCCCGAACCCCATGTGGTCCGGGACGATGCACCGGTATTGGCCGCTCAACCGTTCGATGAAGCGGCGATAGACCACGCCCCACGTGGGATTGCCGTGCAGCATGACGACCGGGTCGCCTTCACCGACATCCACATGGTGAAGGCGGACACTGCCCACCTCGACGAAGCGGGGCTCGTAGGGCCATCTGCCCCCGAAGGTCTCGTGTTCCAGCTCACGCACGGCAGATCCCCTGTCCTCGAGTCCTCAATGGCGGTCGCAGCCTCGGCCTACCGCACGGGCACGCGGACATGGTCACTCTGCGCCGCACCGTAGGCCCCCTTGTGCGCGCGGCGCATCAGCGTCACGGTGCCGATCCAGTGAACAGCGGCCGCCACGATCAGGGCCGGGATCGACGCGGAGAGGTACACGAACAACGAGTGTGCTTCGAGCGTCGTCGGATTCATCATCACCACGTAGACGACAGCGCCCACGGCAAGGGCGACGCCGGCCACCGGATTGATCTCCTTCCAGAAGGAGTACGGCGACCCGGGCCGCGAGTCGTATAAGGCCCGCACGTCGACCTTCCGGCGCCGGAGGACGAAGAAGTCGACGAGATAGATCCCAGTCAGCGGAGCGAAGGCCGCAGCGGTCCATGCCAGGAACACGAAGAAGTTGTCGTAGATCGCGCTGGGGAAGAAGACCGCGATCGCCGGCGGAAGGAAGAAGAGACCGGTCAGCACCTCCCACCGCACGGCCGATATGGCACGACCTCCCGTCTGGCGGATGGCGAGACACGTCGAGTAGATGATGGCGACGATGCTGGTGACGTTGGCGAAGGCGATGAACAGCAGGGCGATGACCCCTAGGAACGCCCCACCGAGGGGGATCATCCAGACCGTCGGGTCGTCGCTGCCCAGCGACAGTGCCGCGAGCAGCCCGACGATCTCACCGAGGCAAGCCGCGGCGAACAGTCCGATGAGGTTGGGATAGACCGCTGCGCGCTGGTTCTGGGTCAGCCGGGCGAGGCTGCCCATGACAGGCCACCAGGAGAACCCGGCTGCCAGGTTGAACTCGACGGCGATCAGGAAGTCCAGCTGGCGGTCCCCGAAGGGCGCCAAGGGGGCGGCGGCAGTGATCTCGCTCCAGCTGGTACCCGAGAAGATCAGCACCAGCATCACCAGCGTCATCACTCCCAGACCGGGGGCGACGATCCGGTTGAGCCACTTGATCGACACTGGGCCCCGAGCGAGCACCAGCCAGGAGATCAAGATGGCTACCAGGCCGAGGATGCTGACGATGAGCGAGTTGGGCCCAGCGGCCGATCCCGTCGTCTCGTTGATCACGTGGGTTGACGAGCGGCCGAACATGATAGCCAGCACGGCGACCCACCCCATCTCGATGAGGGCGATGAAGAAGAAGACGATCGCTCTGGTGCCGAGGAGTCCGAGTACGGAGCGCAGCACCGTGTACTGCTCGACGCCGTACTTTGCGGAGGGGGTGCAGGTGGCCAGCGCCATGAGGGTCACCGCGATGACGTTGCCGATCAGGATGGCCGCGATGCCTTCCTTGGCCGGCAGGAAGACCGCCGTCAGGCCGCCGATGAGGAAGGCCCAGGTGGCGATGGCGAGACCGATGTTGACCCATGTGAAGTCGGCGAAGCTCCAGATGCGCTCCTCCCTTGTCACCGGGAGCTTGCCGAAGGCAGCCTCGCGCTGGACCTGCGTGGCTGCGGAGTCCCTGGAAGCCGCCATCAGGACAGTCCCCAGACGAGGGACAGCACGACCACGGCCAGCACGATCGCCGTGAGAGCGATCATGTCGCTCATACCGAGATCGCGCCGGGCCGGGTCATCGACCTCCGAGTGCTCCATCGCCAGAAGGCGACGTTCGAGCTCGCTTTTGATGAAATCGTCACTACCGGAATCCATGCTCGCTCCTTAATGGTGTGACGTCTGCTGGGACGCCTCGGTCTGCTCGTCATCGATCCAGTGGACCTGGCGCCGTGGTCGCCGGTCGACCGTCAGCCTGAACAGGTCCGGACGGTTGTAGTGGCCGGCGGTGTCGAGAGACTGCAACTCGCCGTCGATCTGGCTGAGGTCAATGTCGCCGTAGACGACCGTGCGGCCAATTGTTGGAGGTGTGACGAACTCACCGTTCGGCCCGATGATCGCAGACCCGCCACCGAGCAGCACGTCGCCTGTGACATCGTCGAATGCAGTGGTGCTCGCCTCGCGCAGCTCATCAGGGATGTCGCCGGTCTCGAGGTGCAGCCCCGCACAGACGACGAAGCACCGGCCCTCGAACGCGTAGTGGCGGCTCGCCACGTGGTGCATGTCGGGCAGGTCAGGCCAGGCCGCGACGTGTACCTGCTCACCGGAGGCATGCATGGTGAAGCGGGCCAGCGGCATCCAGTGCTCCCAGCAGATGAGGCCGCCAAGTCGTCCGACCGTTGTGTCGTAGGCCTTCAGCGTGCTCGCGTCCCCCTGTCCCCAGACCAGACGCTCGGCGTGCGTGGGCACCAGCTTTCGGTGGACCCCGAGCAGTCGGCCAGCGTCGTCCAGGAACACAAGCGAGTTGTAGAGGGTGCCCTGTGATGCGTCGGTGTCGAGCTCATTGACGCCGACGACCATGTGCACGGCGTGTCGTGCAGCTAAGGCCGACAACACGTCCAAGGCCGGCCCGGGGATCCTGACAGCGTTCCGGAGCAACCGGGCATGAGCCCGCTTGGCGGTGGGGTCGTCCCAGCCTGCGAGGCCGAAGACCCAGCTGGGGTACCCCGGCAACCACGTCTCAGGGAAGACGACGAGGTCGGCTCCTTCGCCCGCTGCCTCCGCCACCAGCTCTGCTGCCCGCCCCAGGGACGCGTCGAGATCCAGCACGACCGGGGGATGCTGGATGACCGCGACCCGACGAACGACCGGGTCGAAGCCATCCGGCCGATGTGCAGGCTGCGGGGACGCCGTCGACTCAGTCACGAGCCGAACACCACGACGCTACGGGCCGAACCGCCGGCTCCCAGCAGCTCGAAGGCGTCGTTGATGTGCTCCAAGGAGGTCTCCCGGATCAAAGGCGAGATGCGCAGCTTGCCCTGCCTGTACAGCTCGAGCAGGATCGGGAAGTCCACTACGGGGCGAGTGGAGCCGTACCAGCAACCGGCGATCTTGCGTTCGTCCATCAGCAGCTGCAGCGGGTCGAACTCGGCGACCGCCCCCTCAGGTGCCATGCCGATCAGGGTGGTCTGGCCGCCTCGACCGGTCAGCCGCACAGCCAAATCGATCGTGCGGGGTGCACCGACCGCCTCGAAGACGTGGTCGGCGCCGCCGCCGCTGATGTCGGCAACCGCTGCGACTACGTCCTGCTCGGGAGTGGCATGGACGGTGTGGGTCGCGCCCATCCCCAGCGCCATGTCGAGCGCCGCCTCTGCCGCATCCACGGCGATGATCGACCGCGCTCCCGCCAGAGCGGCTGACTGGACGACGTTGAGTCCCACTCCTCCGCAACCGACGACGACGACTGACTGTCCCGCGCGGACCTGGGCGGTGTTCGCGACGGCGCCGAAGCCGGTCATCACCGCACAACCGAGGATCGAAAGCTCTACCAAGGACAGGGACTTGTCCACGGGAATGGCAGTCTGCGCGGGAACGACCGAGAACTCGGCGAAGAACGACTGGCCGGTGAAGTGGTGGATCGGCTTGCCTTCGCGCGAGATGCGGACCGTGCCATCGGGCATAGTGCCTTCCTCGGCCCAGGCGACGTTCTCGCACAGGGCGGGTCGACCTGTGGCGCACATGTGGCACTTGCCGCAGTAGGGCAGCCACGACAGGAGCACGTGGTCGCCCGGGACGACGTGCGTGACGCCCTCGCCGACCTCCTCCACGACCCCGGCCCCTTCATGACCGAGGACGCAGGGCAAGGGGTAGCGGTGCACGCCGCTCAGAGCGTGCAGGTCGGAGTGACACACCCCTGCCGCGGCCATCCTGACGAGCACCTCCCCCGGAGCAGGAGCGTCGATCTCCACCTCCTGGATAACCAAGGGCTCCCCGTACCCGTACTGGATCGCCGCCCGGGCCTTCCTTCGCTCGCTCATCCCGCCAACGTAGTCTTGCGCGCTGCAGCACCGCATTGGACGATGTGCCAATGTCTCGGTCCTCAGTTCGTGCTCTCTGCCAAGATCGCGAGCTCGGTATCACACTGCGCGCGGGCGCCGTCAATGCCGCCCGGCCGCTCCGGGGAGTCCATGTCACCGACCTCGACCGCCCCGGACGTTGGATCCTTCCTGACGAGCTCGTGCTCACCAACGGACTGTGGCTGGACAAGACGACACCGCACGCGTGGGTTGGCGACATCGCTGCTGCAGGTGCAGCAGCCGTTGGCTTCGGCATCGGCACGCCGCACCCGGTTCTGCCCGACGCCCTCGTCGATGCCTGCGACCAGGCACGGCTGCCACTCCTAGAGATAGCTGAAACGGTCTCCTTTAGCCTCCTAAGCAACCGCCTTGCAGCTGCCGACGAGTCGATCCGCAGTCATCTCGAACGCAGTCGGCAGCTGCTGGAGGCGCTTTCCGGGGGCCGTGGCTACCGGGGCCTGCTGGACGTCTTTCACACGTCGACCGGGTTGGCGGCCGCGCTCGTTGGACCGGGAGGGTCACTGCTCGCGCAGGTCGGTCGGCCGCTGCCCGCAGGAACGCTCTCCGACGCGGAGCTGGCCGCTGTACGGGGACCGCTCCCGACCCAGCTCGAGGAAGCCGCCGTCCTGTCCGCCTCCGCGCTGAGCCCCCCGGGCGCGACGCTGGTCATCGCGGGGTCGCTCTCGGACCTCGACGACCCGGTACGCGCAACCGCTGAACTTGTGGGAACGGTCGCAGCACTGGAGAACGCACGCGAGCACGCGAGCCAGTCAGCCTCACACGTGATCGCCGGAGAGCTCGTGGAGCTCATCCTGCGCCCGAACCTCGATGAGTCGCTCTGCGCCAGTCGGCTCGATTCCCTTGGCCTGTCACCCGACCGGCAGCTCACCACCCTCGCGGGCGCCATGGCGGTCGAGGACCTCCGCTATGCGCTGACGGTCGCGGGTGTCGACCATGTCGTAGCGCAGCATGGCGACTCCGCGATCGGGATCGCAGTCAGCAGTCGTCCCGACCTCTTGCGGGCCACGACAGCGGCGCTCGGCCGGCTCCAGGTGGAGCCGGTCCTGGGGTACGGCAGCACCGCGCTGACCACCTGGCAGCTCCAACATTCGGTCGGCTCTGCGATCTCGGCGCTGTCGGCGGCTCGCAACCGCCCCCCGGGGGCACGGGTGGTGAGTGAGTCCGACATGGGCTCGCACGGCGCGCTGATCGATCAGCTGTCGCCGGCGGCCCGGCAGCAGTTCGTGCAAACAGTGCTGGGTCCGATGCATGCCTGGGACCACCAGCGCGGCACCGACCTCATCGGCACTCTGAGGGTCTTCCTCGACTCCGGCGGTCGGTGGCGGGCGTCCGCGGGCACACTGCATATCCACCTCAACACGCTGCGATACCGGTTGTCCCGCGTGGAGGAACTCAGTGGACGAGACCTGCAGAGCACTCGCGACCGCACGGACTTCCAGCTCGCGCTCACCATTTCGTCCACGATCGCCTGACTATCGTGTGCCCGGCAGAAGGGGCGTTTTCCTGAAATGGGCTCGCGGAGCGACCCGGCCCAGGATGGGAGTCCGGAGCCACACCCGACGTCGACAGCGCGCGTCCTACCGCCCAGATGACGCTCTCCTGCGTATTGCGGTACGACGCGCGCTCTGGGAAGCACTGCGGGATCGTGCAGGGTCAGGCGGGCTGCTGGGCCGGCGCGAAGAACTCGGCGAGAGCCTCGGCGAGCGCCTCGGGATGAGTCAGGGGGGCGGCGTGTCCGGCGCCGAGGATCTCCTGTACCCGGGCGTTGGGGACGTGGTCGGTCACGTAGCGCGCGCTGGCGGTGTAGAACGGTTTGGTGTTCGATCCGAGCAGCACCACCGTCGGAGCCTGGATCGCGCCGAGCACGGCCGGGTTAGCAGTGGGATCCTCGTTCTCCATCAACGCGCCGAGGAACTTGAGCATGCTTGGCATGTAGCGACCTGCGGCCTCGAAGTAGCCGACGCCATCCATGGCAGCGATCTCCACCTCGTTGAATGGGAAAGCGGCGAAGGCGCGGGCCGCTTCGGCCAACTTGCCTTCGGCTGCCAGTTGGCCCGTACGGGCGACGACGCCACCGACCACCGCCTGGTACTGCTCGTCCATCAAGCTCATGACCCCAGGCTCGAAGGGGGCAACTGCGGAGACCGCGTCCGACTGCGCCGCCGCGAGCAGGGAAAAGTTGCCGCCGCCGGACCAGCCCGTCAGCCCGGCCGGCTCCCCGATGCTCTCGATGTAGGTGACCACGTCGTCGACGATCCGGGCGACGCCGAGGTCGGGATGATCGCCACTGAGCCCCCGGCCACGCATGCTCGGAAGATGACAGGTGAACCGATCGCTCAACTGGCCCGTGACTCGGCCCCAGTCGAGGTCGCCATCGCCGATGACCCCTTGCAGGAACACCAGCGCTGGGCCTTGGCCGTGCACGGTGCCAGCGATGGTGACGCCGTCGGTGGTGGTGACTCGGTGGGTGCGTTGGTTGCTCATGTGGCTTCTCCTGCGTCTCGTGGGTTCGTGGATCTCTGACTGCCAACGATGGCGCGGCACACGTAGGGGAACGTCACCCGGCCGGGTACATCTTGGCCGTCGGGGTGGTATTACAGGTCGCGCCGGGCCACCTCTGCGGCGAGATCCGCGCGTCCGTCGACGTCCACCTTGGCGTAGACGTGGGTCAGGTGCTTCTTCACGGTATTGACCGACATGAACAGGCGCTGACCGATCGCGGCGTTGGGGTGTCCCCCGGCGACCAGCCGCACGACGTCGCGCTCGGTGGGAGTCAGCGACTCCCAGCCGACCTGCGGTCGCTGACGCTCGCCCCGCCCGCGGCGGGCGTAGTCGACCGCATCGGCCAACGACAGCTCGCCGCCCGCCTCCCAGCATGCGGTCCCCTCGGTGGGGTCCAGCACGGCTCGTGCGCTGTCGCAGGCACGGTCGACGCGATCGGCCTCGATGGGGAAGCGAACGATCCCGGCGTCGATGTGGAACCGTTGCGAGGCAGCGAGCAGGCGCAGCGACCGCTCGGGCTCGCCCAAGCCCACGGCCGAATCGGCGATCGTCTCCAGCGCCACGGCGGTCCCGACCCGGTCACCGTAGTCGTCGAGGACCTCCAGGCCGTCGTGCGCCAGCTCCCGCGCCCGGTCGAGGTCTCCGTCCCGGCTGGCCAGTTCCGCACAGCCGAGCAACGACCGACCCAGCGGTAGCGGGGTCTGTGGGTCGATCGACAGGGTGCGGCTGGCCTCCAGGTGCGCTCGCGCCTGGCCGTGGCGCCCCTGGCCAAGGGCAGCCAAGCCCAGCAGCCATTCGCCGACGGCCTCGTCATAGCGGCTCCCGCCACCACGGCCGACCCGCACGATCTCCTCACCCGTGGCCCGAGCAGCATCCAGGTCACCCGAGGCATAGGCCGACAGGGCCGACCAGTGACGCAACCACATCCCGTAGTGGGTCCGTTCGAGCGCTCCCGGCGACAGCGCAGCCCGTGCCTCGGACAGCCAGCCGTGCGCTCGATCGCGGTCGCCCTGCAGGACGGCGGTTGCAGCCAACCCGGTAAGCCCGGCCGACTCCCACCCGGGACGCCCCAGCTTTCGGCTGAGCTCGACGGCCTCCCAGGCATGCCGACGTACCTGGTCCAACCGGCCGGACCACACCAGCCAGGCCAACGCACCTCCGTGGGCAGCTGGCAGATGGAAGGCGAGGTCGTCGCCCTCGCATACCTCGACGGCCCGATGGAGCAGGTCATGCCCCGCGTCGATCGAGCGGCCGATGAGCACCGCTGCACCAAGAAAGTGCAGCGCGTGTGCGCGGGTATGCCGCATCTTCGCACTCCTCAACGAGCTGAATCGACTGCTCGACGTCAGCTTCGGTCAACTCGTTGGTCGACAGCCCGGAGAGAACCCCGGACAGGGCTCGGTGCGCCAGCGAAAGCGCGAGGCCACCGCCGGTGCCAGCGGTGCGCGCGATAGCGACCGCTGCGCTCGCCGATCGATGGAAGCTGGCGGGCTCGCCGACGGCCATGGCCGCCGCGGCATTCAACCCCCGCACCCGGGCCGCGTCGGGGGCGCCTGTGACCTGCGAAGCCCGGTGAAGCCGCCGGTGCACCTCCCGGGACAAGCCGCGCTCCATCCAGAAACGGACGACCGGCTCGGTGAGGTCGACCAGGCTCTGCAGGTCTCCTGTCTCCGCCGCCCAGTCCATCGCGGCACGCAGGTCGTCCAGGTCGGCCGTGAGCCGTGCCACCCACGGCTCAGGATGCCCACCACGCAGACCCTCTCGGGCCCGATCCGCCAGCCCGACATGGAACGCAAGATGGCGACCGTGTACCCGGGCGGGGTCGTCCAGCTCGGTCAGCCGCTTTCGGGCATACACCCGGATCGTCTCCAGCAGCCGGTAGCGTGCCCTGCCCTGCAGCGAGGCGACCTCCACCATCGACCGCTCTATCAGCCCATCGACGAGGTCGAGCACCTGGTCGACGTCGACGCCTTCCCCGCCGACGACCGCCTCAGCGGCATCAAGTTCGAACGACCCGGCGAAGACCGACAGTCTCGCCAACGCCAACCGCTGCACGTCGTCAAGCAGGTCGTAGCTCCACTCCAGCGACGCCTCCAGCGTCCGTTGCCGTGCCGGCGCGCCACGCACCCCTCCGGTCAACAGGCTGAACCGGTCCGACAGTCCGGCCGCGATCTGGCCCGGAGCCAGCACCCGAACGCGCGCCGCTGCCAGCTCGATCGCCAACGGAACCCCATCCAGACGCCGGCAGATCTCGGCCACCGCAGACGCGTTGTCGTCCCCGATCCGGAAGTCCCCACTTACTTGCCGGGCCCGCACCTCGAACAACCGTGCCGCCTCCGCCGACGCCACCGTACTGGCAGACCCGGCCTCACCATCGGGCACCGGCAGCCCGGCGACCTCGAACGTAGCCTCACCCTCGACGGCCAGCGGCACCCGACTCGTGGCCAGCACATGCAGCCGCGGACACACCGACGACAGCTCACCGACCAGCTCCGCGCACGCCTCCACGAGGTGCTCGCAGTTGTCGACCACGACCAGCAGATGCCGGGGACGCAACCCCTCGGCGAGCGCGTCGGCCGACGCCTGGCCGGGTCGCTCGTGAACGCCCACCGCCCGCCCCATGGCCGGTGCGACCAGCCCGGATTCACGCACCCCCTGCAGGTCCACCCACCAGGCTCCATCGGAGAATCGCGACGCCACCTGCCCGGCGACCTCCACCGCCAGCCGCGTCTTGCCAGAGCCACCCGGACCGGTCAGCGTCACCACTCGGACACTTGCGACCAGGTCAGCCACATTCGCACGTTCACGCTCGCGGCCGATGAACGCCGCGACACGCACCGGCAACCTGCTCGTCATCTCCATGGATTTCACCCTGCCCTGATCGTACGAGCAGGTCATCAGTTCCGTTTTGGGGAATCCCGCAACGAAGCCGGGTCACTTCGCCGCGAATAGCCTGCCGGCTCGCGGCCGCTGCACTCCGCCGCCATGGAGTCCTTCTTCTCCCTGCTGACCATGCGAAGAAGCCGTAGTGGGATCGCTGCGCGGATGGGGCGACCTGATGCGCGATCGGCCCGGCCGTCCAAGTTGCTGCTGCACGGCTTGGCCGCCCGACATGCGGCGCGGGTCCATCAGTCTCGGAGGAGCTGGCTGACCAGGGTGCTGGCTAGCCACGTCTCGTAGCGGACGTGGCTCCACCCCCGCTCGACGACGAGCAGGTGAAAAAGTTCAGGCAGGGTCAGAGCCAGCGTCAGGTCGAGGGCCGACGCGACGGAGAGGTCCGAGCGAAGCCGCGGGGCGAGAGCGTCGATGAGCTTGCGGATCTCGCGCTCGCGTGCGGCCAGGACGTTCCGCAGGGTCTCTGCCATCTGCGGATCCGACGCCGCCGCTTCCTGATAAATCGCGACGACGTCCGCCCCAGCCTGCATCTGGTGCCGGTTGAGCTCGGCAAGCATCTTCAGTTGCCGGGCGGGGTCTGGCTCTTGGAGATAGGCGGCGGCACGTGACGTCGTCTCCGCCTCGCTCATCCACAACTCGGTGATCTTGTCGAGAATCTTCGCTTTCGATCTAAAGGCCGAGTAGATCGTCTGGACGGGGATGTTCGCTTCGGCAGAGATGTTGCTGATGGTGGTGGCGACGTAGCCGTGCTCTGCGAAAAGCGCCCGCGCGACGCGTGCTACCTCTCGCTTGGTGGCTTCGGCCTGGCGCTGACGGTGTCCGGTCGATCCCTTGACATCCACGCGTCATAGTATCACTATAGTCGTCATAGTGATACTATGATGAAACTCAGCTCAGGGAGTGACCATGGAGAAGCCGATCGTGTACTTCAAGCCAGGATGTCCGTTCGGCATCAGGCTGCGGACGGCCTTGACTCTGCATCGGGTTCCCCATCGCTCCGTACGGTTCCGAGACGATGAGGACGGTGCCGCCCGAGTCCGCGACGTAAACGACGGCGACGAGATCTCGCCGACGGTCCACGTCCGAGGCCGGTGGCTCACGAACCCCAGCTGGCGCGAAGTCCGGGACGCGGGCGGGGGCGCGGGGGATGAGACCGTTGAGGATCCACAGCGTCGTCTCAGGTGGGGGTCCGCCGCGGTCGTCGTTGCCGCCACCTCAATACTGTTCGTCGGATGCGGCTCTGACGACTCCGCATCGTCGGCAGCGGCGCCCGATCAGCGGGCGAACACCCCCGCTACCTCGGAGGCGCCGCCGGCTACATCGGTGACGCAGGCCGAGTCTCCGTTGGAGGGCACCTGGCAGGCCGGGCCCATCTCCCTCAAGGAGACCGAGGCCACCGTGCGCCGCCACGGACTCGGTCGGTGGGTCGAGGACTACCGGAAGAATGCCCCGATCTCCGCTGACACGGAGTTGACCCTCACCATCGAGAGCGGCGCTTGGGATCTATACGGCAAGTCCGGGGGCGGACAGCCGGAGCCGATCGACTACGACGCGGAGTACGAGATCGGTGGTGACACGGTCGTCTTCCACCACTCCGAGGGTTCGAACACCTACCGCTGGCAGGTCGACCACGACACCCTGCGACTCAACTTCGTCCGATCAACGTTGCCCGGCTACCGAGGTATCCCGGAAGAGGTGTTCCAGCGCGCGCTCTACATGACCGCAACCTTCTCGAGGCAGGGCTAACGTGCAGCAAGGACACCATCGACAGGGCCCCCGGCGCCCGACTCGGCGACTAGGAAGCTTGCGTCTAAGCCGGCGCATCTTCGTGGGCGGAATGCCTCAGTCTAGCGGGATTGCTCGGGGCGTACGGCGCCCCACTGTGATCGTGCCATTGAGCCACCAGCCGGTCCAGCTTGTCGAGTAACTCGTCCAGGGAAGCCAGCCGTATCTGGGCCTGGGCGGCATCAGGATGGTCCTCGTTGACGTACCCCCATGGTCCGCGACGCAACAGCACACCGCGCAAGCCCGCCTTCTGGGCGGGCAGGACGTCGTTCTCGAACCGGTCTCCTACGTAGACCGTCGACGCGGGGTCGAGCGACTGCCGCTCGAGGAGCCGGTGAAAGAACCCGACGTCGGGCTTCTCGGCACCGAGATCGTCGGACGTCACGATGAAGTCGGCCGGCAGGTTCAGCTCGTGCAACAGCTTCCCGGCTCGGCTTGTCTGGTTGCCCGCGATGCCCACGACGTATCCCCAGTCCTTGAGACTCTCAATGCATGGGCGCCCATCAGGGGAGAGATCCCGGGCGTTGGAGAACTCCCCCCAGTCCAGCGTCAAGACGCATCTGGCGTTCCTCGGCCTGGTTAGCCGGGCCGGAAGTGCTCGAAGACCTGGCGGTAGTCCCCGCCGCGAGCGATGACAGCGCCGAACATGGCAGAGGACGTGTGCCTCGGCACGCCCAGCCAGTCGGCCCAGTTGCCGTACTCCGTCGTCTCGTCGATCAACACTTCGCCCACGTCGAACACCACGGCCGAGATCGACCGGGACTTCGCCTCGTTCACTGCACCGCCTCCGTCAGTTCCGCTACCTGCTCGCTCAAGCGTCGCACAGCGGGGTGGCGCTGCGACGGGAGCGACCGCTGGAGCTCCACGAGACGCTCGATGCCAGTTGCGGAAGGAAGGCGGTGCAACTCATCGGCGGCGCGGCTGGCCTGCCGACAGCCCTCGTCCAAGGCGGGCTCGCCCCGAAGACGATCGTCAACGTTCACCGGATGCTGCACCGGGCTCTGCGTGACGCGGTCCGCTGGGAGCTTGCTACTCGCAACCCCGCAGAGAACGCCCAGCCGCCCCGCTCGCGGCGGCCGCGGATCACCGTCTGGGAGCCGGAGGAGATGGGCCGCTTCGTCGACCAGGTACGCAATGACCGCTTCTACGCCATGTGGTTGCTCGCCGCCACCACGGGCATGCGACGCGGCGAGCTCGCCGGCCTGCTGAGCACCGACATCGACTTCCGTCACGGCCGGGTGACCCCGAGCGCGCCCAGGGTCTCCGTCGACGGCCGGGTTCGCGAGTCCGACACCAAGACCGAGGCCGGGAACCGGGTCATGGCGCTCGACCCCAAGACACTGGCCACGCTGCGCGAGTACCTCGATGTCTGGGCTGAGGAGCGCCGGCAGCTCGGCCAGGCGAGCAAGCTTCTCTTCGTCTGGCCGAACGGCACCCCGGTCCACCCGGACACCATCACCGTCCTCTTCGGCAAGCACCTCGTCGCCGCCGGGCTGCCCAAGATCCGACTCCATGACCTGAGGCACTCCTACGCCTCGGCGGCGCTGAAGTCTGGGATCTCGCCGAAGGTGATCAGCGAACGGCTGGGCCACACGAGCGCCGCCTTCACGATGCAGACCTACATGCACGTCATCCCGGGGATGGACGCCGCGGCCGCGAACCAGGTCGCCGACCTGATCCTCGGTGGCGGCAACGCCGAGCTTGAAGCTTCGACGGACGCAGATCTGGACGCAAGGAGCACAGAATGAGCGCAAAAATGCCGCTGACCTGGGCAAAAGCCCAGGTCAGCGATGGTAGCGGGGGCAGGATTTGAACCTGCGACCTCTGGGTTATGAGCCCAGCGAGCTACCGAGCTGCTCCACCCCGCGTCGGTGACACCTACGGTACCGGCCACCGTCCAGGACGCCAAATCGGAGGTACGGCGTCCGCGAACCGGGCAGATCCCGGACGAACCACTCATAGGATCATCCGCATGCGCGTCTCCGTCACCCTGGTCGATCCTCAGGGCGACCGGCGTGCGGACGTCCTCATCCAGGCCGACGACGCCACCCCGTTCGGTGAGGTGGCGACAGAGCTGCTCTCGGTCGCCCAGTCGGGAGCTCACCGGGAGGTCATCTCCCTCGACGGCCACCGCGGGCCGACGACGGGCGCACGTGTCCTCTACCACCGGGGACATCGGCTGGAGCCGGGGACGCCGCTCGGCGAGTCCGGGCTCCACGAGGGCGCCCTGGTCTCGATCGACGACCCGCGAGCGTCGATGCTCGACGAGCCCGACGGCGTCGTCGAGCTCCGACTCGTCTCCGGCCGAGGCGCGGGCAGCGTGCACCGGCTCGCGGTCGGCGAGGCGACCGTCGGCTCGGACCCCGGCTGCGTGATCCGGCTCCCCGACGACCGGCTGCCGCCGGTGGTCGTCACCGTGTCGGTCCAGGCCGACGGGCGGACGACCGTCGCGCCGTACGACGGAGCGCTTGACGTCCTGGCAGCGGAGCTCCGCCACCTGGACCACCCGCTGACGCTCGACCGCGAGCCCTTGACGGAGCGCACCGACTGGCCGGTCGGTGGCCAGCTCACCGTCGCCGGCTTCATGCTCGAGCTCGAGACCGTGACCGCCCCCGACGCCGCGGTGCAGCCGAGCCCCGACCCGGGGTGGCTCGACTACAACCGGCCGCCGCGGCTGCTGCCGCCCCTGCGGCAGACGAAGTTCCGGCTGCCCGGCCCGCCCAGCGAGCAGACCAGGATGGGGCTGCCCTGGCTCGTCATGCTGCTGCCGATGGTCCTCGGCGTCGGGCTCGCGCTGATCCTGGACCGGTGGTACCTGCTGATGATGGGGCTCTTCTCCCCGGTCATGATGCTCGGCTCGTACCTCCAGGGGCGCAAGCAGGGGAAGCTCACCTACCGCCAGCAGCTCGCCGACTACAAGGAGAAGAAGGCGCGGATCGAGGCCGACGCCGCGCAGGCGCTCGTCGAGGAGCGGCTCGCGCGGCGGCACCAGGCGCCCGACCCCGCGACCGCCCTCCTCGTGGCCAGCGGCCCGCGGGCGCGGCTGTGGGAGCGCCGACGCACCGACCCCGACTACCTCACCGTGCGCATCGGCGTCGGCGACCTCGGGTCCGAGATCACCGTCGACGACCCGGAGCAGCCCGAGCACCGCCGTGTCACGACGCCGACGGCGTACGACGTCCCCGTCACGGTCGACCTCGCCGACCGCGGGGTCCTCGGGATCGCCGGACGCGGTGATCTGCCGCGGCTGCTCGGCGCGTGGGCGGTCGCCCAGCTCGCCGTGCTGCACAGCCCGCGGGACACCCAGGTCTACGTGCTCACCGACCCGGACGGGGCCGAAGCCTGGGAGTGGGTCCGCTGGCTCCCCCACGCCCGCCCGCAGGTGGGGCAGGACACCGTCGCCACCATCGGGGTGGACACCGAGACCTGTGCGCGGCGGATCGCCGAGCTCACCGCGATGCTCACCGCCCGGCGAGCGGCGGTCGCCGGACGCACCAACGCCGCCCTCTCCGACCCGGACGTCGTCGTGGTCTTCGACGGCGCCCGCCGCCTGCGCTCGCTGCCCGGTGTCGTGGCGCTGCTGAAGGAGGGACCCGCGCTCGGCATCCGGTCGATCTGCCTCGACACCGACGAGCGCCTGCTGCCGGAGGAGGCGAACGCGGTCGTCGTCCAGACCGCAACCGGGGTCACCCTGCGCCAGCAACGGCTCACCGTCGTCGACGACGTGACGCCCGACCTCGTCGAAGGTCCCTGGCTGCAACGGGTCGCCCGCGCACTGGCCCCGCTGCGCGACGTGTCCGGCGGGGACGACGACTCGGTGCTGCCGATGGCCTGCCGGCTCACCGAGGTCATGCAGGTCGAGCCGCCGCTCCCCGAGACGATCCGCGCCCGCTGGACCGTCAGCCCCCGCTCGACGCAGGCGGTCGTCGGCGTCTCCCTCGACGGGCCCTTCGCGATCGACCTGCGCCGCGACGGCCCGCACGGCCTCGTCGCCGGCACCACGGGCGCCGGCAAGTCCGAGCTCCTCCAGACTTTCGTCGCCAGCCTGGCGGTCGCCAACCGGCCGGACGCGATGACCTTCGTGCTCGTCGACTACAAGGGCGGCGCCGCGTTCAAGGACTGCGTCGACCTCCCGCACACCGTCGGCATGGTCACCGACCTGGACACCCATCTCGTCGAGCGGGCACTGGTCTCCCTCGGCGCCGAGCTCAACCGGCGCGAGCACCTGCTCGCCGACGCCGGCGCCAAGGACATCGAGGACTACGTCGACCTGCAGGCGAAGCGGACGCTGCCGGAGATGCCGCGGCTGCTCATCGTCATCGACGAGTTCGCCTCACTGGCCCGCGAGCTCCCCGACTTCGTCACCGGGCTGGTCAACATCGCCCAGCGCGGCCGCTCGCTGGGGATCCACCTGATCCTCGCCACCCAGCGCCCCGGCGGGGTCGTCTCACCCGAGATCCGGGCGAACACCAACCTGCGCATCGCACTCCGCGTCACCGACGTCTCGGAGAGCACCGACGTCATCGACGCCCCGGACGCCGCCCAGATCTCCAAGACCACACCCGGCCGCGCGTACGCACGCCTCGGCGCCTCCTCCCTCGTCCCCTTCCAGTCGGGCCGGGTCGGGGGGCGACGGCCGGGCACGCGCACGACGACGAGCCGCCCGTCGCTGACCCTGATCGACAGCCGCGCACTCGCCGAGCCGTTCCCCTCGCCGCCGCGCGAGGAGTTCGCCGACGACGCCGAGATCACCGACCTCACCGTGCTGGTCGACGCGATCCGGCGGGCCGACCAGCAGCTCGGCCTCGCCCCGCAGCACAGCCCGTGGCTCCCTCCGCTGACGACCGAGGTGCTCCTCGACGAGCTGCTCGACGAGCTCGCCGACGCGACCGGGCTGCACGCCGCGCCGTACGGTGTGGAGGACCACCCGGCGCAGCAGGCGCGGCGGCACGCGGCCATCCACCTGCCGACCTTCTCCCACCTCAGCATCGTCGGCGGACCCCGCAGCGGACGGTCGCAGGCGCTACGCACCATCGCCGCCTCACTCGCCCAGGTGACCTCGCCGGCCGACGTGCACCTCTACGGCCTCGACTGCGGCAACGGCGCCCTCCTCCCGCTCGCCGACCTCCCGCACTGCGGCGCCGTCGTCCAGCGGACCCAGCCCGACCGAGCCACCCGGCTGCTCAGCCGGATGGTGGCCGAGCTCGCCCGGCGTCAGGAGCTGCTCGGCTCCGGTGGGTACGCCGACCTCGCCGAGCAGCGCGCCGCCGTACCTCCCAACGTGCGGCTGCCGCACCTGGTCCTCCTCCTCGACCGCTGGGAGGGGTTCCTCGGTAGCCTCGCCGAGCTCGACGGCGGCGCCCCGACCGAGCAGGTCCACACGTTGCTCCGCGAGGGCGCCTCGGCCGGCATCCACCTCGTGATCACCGGCGACCGGCAGCTCGTCAACGCGCGGATGGGCTCGCTCGTCGAGGACAAGATCGCGCTCCGGATGCCCGACCGCGGCGACTACACCTTCGTCGGCCTCCAGCCGCGCAAGCTGCCCGACGACATCCCCGAGGGCCGCGGCTTCCGCTCCGACTCCGGCACCGAGCTCCAGCTGGCGCTGCTGACGGCCGACCCGAGCGGGCAGGCGCAGGCCGCGGAGGTGCGCCGGATCGGCGCCGAGGCGAAGGAGCGGTACAGAGACGTCCCGCGCTCCGCCCGTCCCTTCCGGGTCGACGTGCTGCCGACCCGGATCTCGGTGGACGAGGCCTGGGAGCTGCGGCCGCCGGAGGTCGACGGCAACCCGCTGTGGGCGCTGGTCGGCGTGGGCGGCGACGAGCTCACCGCACAGGGGCTGGACCTCGCCCGGGTGCCGCAGGCGATCGTCGCCGGCCCGCCGCGCTCCGGACGTTCCACCGTCCTGGTGTCGATCGTCGAGTCGCTGCTGCGCGGCGGCTCCGACGTGGTCATCGCCGCGCCGCGACCGTCACCGCTGCGCGACTTCGAGGTGCGCAAGGGGGTCCGCGCCGTGCTGACCGGGGTCGAGCTGACGTCGGACGTCCTCGAACCGTTGATGGCCGACGGGCCGGTCGTCCTCGTCGTCGACGACGGAGAGCTGCTGAAGGACGTCGACGCGCGGGACTACCTGAAGCAGCTCCAGCGGACGGCCGCCGACCACGGCCGCGCGATCGTGCTCGGCGGTGACATCGGCGAGGTCGGCAGCGGGTTCAGCGGCTGGCAGGTCGACATGAAGGGGCGCCAGGGCCTCCTGCTCAACCCGCAGGGGATCACCGACGGCGAGCTGGTCGGCGTCCGCGTCCCTCGCAGCTCGCTGGGCAACAGCCCGCAGGCAGGACGGGGGCTGGCGAACCTCGGCGACGGCGAGCTGCGGCTGCTCCAGGTGCCCATCGGCTGAGGCTCTCGGCCCGGAGGGCCGTTCGGGCGGGCAACCCTCGCCATCGAAGGCTGGAGAAGGCTGGATCTCGTAGAGGCTGCCCGTCGGAGCGTCCCCCCGGCCCGAGGAACTCGCCCGTGGTCGTTCTCGTTGGTGCCCAGCAGGTGGTGTCGCGACGGGAGCTAGCTGTCCACCCACGTCGCCTGTTCACCGGGCATCTCCCGCTCTCCCTACGACTCATCGGCCATTGAGAGTCGAGCCTCCGGCATGTGCCGCCGCAAGGTCCTCCGCATCTTGCGGTCGAGACGGAGCACGTCGACAGGAGCGGTGCCCGGGGCGACCTCCTCCACGGCGCGACGCACCATGGAGTACTCGTCATCCGTGCCATACACACCCACCGTGAGCACGAAGTGCTGTCCGACCAGCCTGTCGACCAGGTAGACCTCGGGCTTGGGCGCCTTCAGGTCGGGCCGCCCGCGCAGCGTTCGGCCGAGCTCCTCGCCTTCCGGGGACAACGCCGGCACCAGCTCGAGCTCCCCGATCAGCCTCGTTCGGCCACTCACCTCACCAACCACGCCGTCGACGATGGCGCGCAGCTGGTCAGGCCCGAACCGCACGGGGGTGGGTCCAGCCGGATCGAAGAAGACGTCGTCGACCCGCTGCCTGTCGGCCAGATCGGGGAGCGCGTGTCCCGGCACCATCTCGACGGCCGTCGCCGCGCCCCACCGGGTCAGCGCGTTCTGCGAGGTGAACGCGGCGAGCGACCGCGTCCCGGCGTCGTCGGTGAAGATCGCGGGCACCACAGCCCCGTCCCTCTCGGCCACCGGAAGGGCCACCTTGAACGACCGCAACGCCGCACTGAGCGCTGCTGGGTCGCCGCCGGCCAGCGCCTCCCCGATCGGGTCAGCACTTGGGGGAACGTCCGGAGTCACCATCTCGCCCGCTCCCTCCACGCTTTCACCTGATTCATCATCGCGTGCTCCACGAGGTAGCAGACCGCCGCTCCGGACGCCGGCTCGGCGAACCATGCGGACTCCCCGGCCGCGAGATCCAGCACCCGCCAGTCCACCGTACGGCTCATCGGGCGCCCGTCCGATGCGTCATGGATCAAGCCTCGCGCCTCCCAAGCGAGCGTGGTCAGTCGGCCGCAGAAGGGACTCTGGACGCTGCGAACTGACGTGCGAGCCGGTCACGGTGGGTGGCGTCCACGGGAATGACATCGACGATCGACACCCGGTCGTCGCCCCCGAGCCTGTGCGCGAAGGCGGCCACCTCCAGCTCCGGTCCGTGTGCGAGGACCGCCTTGAGACGCCGAGGACCGACACAGCGGTCCACTACGAAGAGCTCGAGCAGCTCGCCCTTACCAGCGGCGGCATCGCGGGCCGCGGCGCGTAGCAGTCGGGTCTCCTCTGAGTCTTCGGGCAACTTGATCGACAGATCACCGCGGATGGTCGACGCGCCACTCTCGTCTGTCAACAGGCCATCGACCAGGCTCTGGAGGTCCTCCAGGGCAAAGAGGGATGGCGCCGGTCCAGCCGGGTCCAACAGGACATGCGTCGCGCCCGAGCCGCGGGCGATGTCGGGCAGGTCGCTGCCGCGCACACTCGCCAGGTGCTCAGGTCGATCCCACAACGCGAACGTGTCGGGGCCGCTGAATGCGAGCAGGAGCCGGCGACCCTCCGCATCCAGGCGAACCTCGGTCCTGGCCCCGCGCTCAGCTCCCTCGACCGGCGACGCCACCACACCCAAGGTCGCCTCGGGCAACTGGGCCGCCAACGCTGCTTCGTCCGACGCCTGCAAGCTTTGCGCCAGCAAGTTCAGTGACCGGCTCACATCATCCTTCCTTGCTCCCACAGCGCCTGTCGCCGCTGCAGGTCGTCATCGACAACATGGGCAAGTGACGTCGAGCCCGAAGGCGCGAACGGCTCGTCGATGTCAACCTGTCCAGGATCACCCACGAACCAAGCCTCCACCTCGACCGGCGGCTCCCCTGCACCGGGGACCCGCCACTTCCTCGCACCGTCACGACGCCGGAGCACGACGCCGGTGGTCCGCCCGGAGACAGGCGAGACGTAGTCCGCCAGGGCCAGTGTCCGTCGGCGCGAACGACCGCGACTCAGCACGGCGCGCACCGAGAGCGGCGCCGGCGGCCAACCGTGCTCCAGACTGAAAAGAAGGAGAGCCACTGCTCAGTTCCAGTCCGGAGGACGCCACTCACCGGGCGATGTCGTCCAGCTCTCGTTGACACCGCCGACACGGGTCGGTTGCACCGACCCGCCACCTTCCACGACTTGGCTGTTCCAGAGGATGTACTCGGGCCATCCGCCCGGGTTCCCGTCCAAGGGCAGTGCAAGGCGGATCTCCTTGACCGCGGCCGGGTCCACCAGCGTGGCCTCGACGAAGTACGAGCCTGGGTTCTCGTCCGGCAGTCCTGCCAAGGACCGGAAGTCGTCGGCAAGGTCAGGATCGACGGGCGTCCACGACGCCCCACCCGGACGCGACCCCCGCGGAAAGCCAGTCTCCGGGTTGAACATGGGCAGGCCATCTGCTGACCTGGCCGAACCGAAGACCCGGTAAACGTAGGTCCCCACATCCGGCAGAGGGATCCGCATGACCTCGGGAACTCTGCGAAGGGTGCCGAGGAGTCCGAACGCTGCTGGATCGGACATTGCACGGAGACCGCGGAGGAGCGCGGGCCCCGCATCGATTCGCTGCGCCGCGGCGCTCGTCAACGCGATGACCGTCGTTCGGATGCGTCCCGCGCCCGTCCGGACAGCGGCGGCCATCGAGGTGAGCGCCGCCTGAGCCGAAACCAGGACGTGCGCTCCGGCATTGAGCAGTCCGCCGTTGCGGAACGCGTTGCGCAACGCCGCCAACGTGGTCAACCCCTTCGTGCCAGGGATCGCACCCAACGCCGCCCACGCGACGTCCCACAACGACCCCTCCCCGTCCATGTACTTCATGATCGCCTCGGCCAGCAGCACCAACGCCGCGGCGAACACCACCCACGCCAACGGCCCGCCGATGATCAGCGCCACGATCCCCAGCACCACGACCACCACCTTCGCGATGGTCACGACGACGTCCCAGGCCTCTCCGGCCCACTCCTTGAACTTGTCCCACCGCGACCGCTCCGGGATCCCCGCATCCGACGCCTCGTGGATCCTGCTCGCCGTGGACCGACCGTCGGACTCCCGCAGCGACCTCGCGTCGAGCGCCAACGCCCGCGCCTGGTCCAACCGCGCCTGCGCCGCAGCCACCGCCGCATCAGCCGACGACGACGCTGCCCGCGCCGAGGACAACCGCGCCCGCGCATCACGCACCTGCTCCGGCGTCGGCTCCAGGTCCGGGTTCCGCAACACCCCCGCGTTCGCCGCGCCCGTCACCGCCGCCGCAGCCGCCGACGCCCGCGACCGAGCCGCCTCCAGGTCGTCACGCGCCGCGCGGCCCTTCACCAACGCCGCGTCCGCGTCACCCTGATGGACCTCCAGCCGGTCCGCCCACCAGCCCAACGCCTCCGACGCCTGCCGATACGAGTCCTTGCACTTGCCCAACTGCTCGGGCAGGTCACCGGTCTTCGACCGGAACGCATCCCCGGCCTCCCCGATCCACGACCCCAGCGCCTCGTCCCCCATCAGCTGCCGGATCCGCGTCTCGGCGTACTCCGCATCATCGGCCAACCCCGACCACGACCGCGCCATCCGCCGGATCGCCGACGGCGACCCCGGCGTCGGATCACCCTCCAGGTCCAGCACCCACCAGTCCACCGGACGGCTCACCGGACACCGCCTTCCCCAGGACACCTCACGGAGCTCGATGCGCTCGACTCTTCGGGACGGCGCGGCAGACGGCCGCCGGCGACCCAGGCCTCGATGATCTCAACCGCCCGCTCCTGCGGGATCTCGACGTAGTCGTTCTCGTTGGTGCCGAGGAGGTGGTAGTGGGAGAGGAACTCACTGTCCACCCACGTCGCCTCCGTGCCCAGCGTCTGGCAGTTGTACGCCGGCCCGTTGCGGTCGGTGCGACCGAGCGAGCGTGGCGGTGAGTCCGGACGCGCAGAGCCCGACGTCGTGTAGAAGTACTGCCACTCGGTCACCGGGCCATCTCCCTCAGCTCGTGGACGCCAGTCACACCCAACCCGGTGTAGCCGACCGCCTGGAACGGTGTCCGGCCATATTCGCTCACTGGTCCTGGGACGTAGACGCCGCCCCGCTCGCCCGTCGCCGCACCGTCAGGGAGAGAGATGTGGGGGGCACCCTCGGGGATCGGTACGGCATCGAGGATCGCCGCCTGCTGCTGGTTCAGCTCCGCGACACGTGCCGGGTCGGTCCCCGGCGGCCTGGCCTCCTCGTAGAGCAGGTGGGTCTCCGTCTTGCCAGCGAACGACTCGGGGGTGTGGAACTGCACGTCGAAGCTCTGACCGGTCGCCGGGGCGCGCCATGTGGTGTTGATGCCCTGGTATCCGTCCCCGCCGAAGGTGTTCTCCAAGCTGACGCTCTCGAACCCCTCCGCCGCGAGCCGGTCGGTCACCTGGGCCGAGGCCGCGGCGAAGTCGCCACTCGGCAGCGGTGAGGTTCTCCCCATGGATCGCGGTGGCCGTCTTCCGCGCCAGCGAGTCAGCACCCACCAGCCCACCGGCCGGCTCATCGGCCGGCTCCGTCCAGCTCGACCAGCCGGAAGGTGCCGGTCACCGCGTCGAAGAGGTCGTGCAGCTCCGCTGCCAGAGGTACGACGGGGGAGCTGGCCGAGATCAGGAAGACCTTGTTCATGCGGGGCACCGGCACCATCGTCTGCATGAAGACCGTCCGGACGTAGCCGGCGTCGACCGGCACGTCCTCGATGCCGTAGGAGCGGGCGGCCGTCCCGGCGTGCTCGAGCTCGACGGTGGTCACCGAGGTGAACCGGCCGTCGTCGGTCGTCGCGACGGGGACCAGCCGGTCCACGAGAGAGCCCACGGCGTCGCCGTCCGCGGTCGCACCCACGGGTCCACGCACGAGGGACACCACGACGGACGCCGTGACGGCGCCGTCCTCGGTCGGCATCGCCATGCAGGCGGCATAGGTGGCGCCGGCGTCGTACGCCTTGCTGGCCTCGTCGCGGAGGATCCGCGTGATGCCGTGGCGCGCCTCCCACATCTCCTGGTGACCGCGGACGCGCTCCTCGACCAGCCGGCGGATGCTCTCGTCGCGGGTCGCGGGGGCGACGTCCAGCTCGAACCAGGTGTCGGGCACGGTGATCGTGAAGCCCAGCCGGCCCTCCAGCCCGGCGACGGCAGGTCCGGTCACGAGCCGCTACCCATCTGCTCGCGGAGACCGGATGCGAGCTCCTCGTCGGTCTGCTCGTAGGCGGCTGCCGACTCGTCGAGGATCTCGGTCATCGCCTGCATGTTCTCGTTGATCTGGCCCCGCCCGTCGTCCCAGTTCGACTCGAACGAGTCGAGGGCGTCGTACACCTCGTCCGACCCGACCTCGTCGCGACCGGCCGCCACGACGCTGCGGGTGGCGTCCAAGGCGTCACGAACCGAGCGCAGCGTGCCGCCCAACGTGCGCAGTCCGGCGACGTCGACGGAGAGGTCGGGCATGGATCCTCCTTCGGGGCGAGGCGCGTGGGTGCCCGCCCGCCCTGGGCGGGCACCCTCGCGCGCAGCTCACTTGTTGAGCGCGGCGGCGAGCTGCTCGTCGGTGTCCTGGAGGGCCTGGGCGGCCTGGGTGAGGTACTCCCCCATCCCGTCGAGCCCCTCGATCGTCTTGGTGACGCCGGTGTTGAACTCCTCGTAGGACGCGTGGAACGCCTTCGAGGACCTGTCGGTCACGTAGCCGCCCGAGACCAGCCCATCGACCATGCTCTTGAGCTTGCTCAGCTGCGACTCGATCTCCGCGCGGCCGGCCTTGAGCTGGCTGGCTGCGGACCGCATCTCCTCGTAGGTCACGTTGAGGTTCGACACGTAGCTCTCCTTCTCCTGAGTTGTCCCACCGGCGATCGCCGGCGGGGGTGGGGTCGTCGGTGGGTCAGCCCCCGACGGCACCTCCGAGCCCCGGTGCGAGCTCGGCGACGAGCGCGTCGGTCTCGGGTTCGTGCCGCGCCCCGCGCTGGTCCAGCACGGAGTACATCTCGGTGATCGTCGGCCCCAGCCGCTCGGCGGCGTGCCGGGCGAGGAGCCGGAGCCGGTCGCGCCACAGCACCTCGGCGGTGGGCACGAGCCGCAGCCCCAGCTCGAGAGCCTCCTCCGCGCGTGCGGGGTCACCGGCGCCGACGGCGAGGTCGGCCGCCCGGCGGGCGACCGAGGTGACGAGCATCCGGCAGGTCCGGGCCTCCCGGGCGAAGACGAGCCAGGTGAACCGGTCCCCCCGTCCGGAGAACGCCTCGCCTGCGCCGAGCCGCAGCGCGCCGAGCAGTCCGTCCAGCTCGTCGGCCCCGGTGTGCGCGGCCGCCGCGGCCAGCCGGCCGTAGTCGGTCGCCACGTCGGCGAGGTGCCACCGCCCGTCGGCGCCGAGGTTGAGCCGGGGGGCGCCGGCGGCGTCGCACCCCAGCCACTCCTGGGCGTCAGCGAGCCGGGCCGCCACGACGTCGCGGTCGACTCCCCGCGGCCAGAGGCTCGCGGACAGGACCGCCTCGTGCAGCCCTTCGGGGTGGAGCGCGGCCATGACGACGAGCTCGGTGAGCTGCTCGCGGCGGGCCGGGTCGACGTGACCGGGCGCCTCGACCTCGACCGGGCCGAGCAGCCGGACCCGGACCGGCGACGCAGCCGTCGCGACGGTGACGGCGACGTCGTCGACGACGGCGGCCGGCGTGCTCGAGGCCTGCTCGAAGGCTCCCTCGACGCGCCGGCGGACCGCCTCCTCCAGAAGTGCCTGCACCCGCGCCTGCCCGTCCGAGGTGAGCCGGCGGGCGGCGCCCCGGACGCCGAGGACTCCGGTGTCGAGCGCTCCGGCGGGGTCGACGACGAAACGCCAGCGGGCGCTCGGCGAGTCACCCACGCACACCACCGACACGTTGGTGCGACCGCCGGCCGTGAGCTCGGCGAGCTGCTGCGCCTGTTCCGAAGTGGGCGCACCCGACGCGAAGACCACGACGGGCGCGCAGTCGTCCGCGGTGCCCCGCTGGCGTCCCTGGAGGACCCCGTGCACGCCCAGCTCGGCGGCGACGCGGCCGACGCGCTCGCGGCCCTGGCGTGCCTCGACGATCGCGTCGTCGAGGTGGGCGACGTGACGGACTCCAGCCCCGGCGAGGTCGGCGAGCTCGTTGCCGAACCCGGCCAGCACGACCGTCACGGCGTCGGACCAGGCGTGCGTGGCGAGGTCGAGCGCCATCGACATGACCACCTCGCGGGCGACACCGAGGTCGCCGCCGAGCGCGATGAGCCCGGGTGCCATCTCGAGGTCGACCATGAGGTCGAAACCGTGGGAGTCCGCGACGTTGACGAGCGAGGGGTACGGCGCCGGCGCGCCCGCGCCGGCGTGGACGAGCTCGTCGGCGTGAAGCGTCCAGGCGAGGCCGTCGTCCGACGCCGACCATGGACGCTCGGGCGCGGTCGCGGCCTGTGCCAGGTGGAGGACGAGCTGGCGGTCGTCGACGAAGGCGAAGAGCACCTCGGGCATCGGCTGCTCGGCCGCCCGGCGGCTCTCGGCGAGGCTGCGGAGCCCGTGGTCGAGGAGCTCGGCGCGGCGCAGCGCAGCGCGCTGGGCGAGGTCGACCGCAGCCGGGTCAGGTTCGCCGAACGGTCCGCGCCGCGCGGTGAGCGCGCGGGCCACACCGGCGAGCACCAGCCCGCCGCCGAGCAGGAGCGATCCGATGCCGTTCGCGCCGTCCTGCTGCGCCGGGGCGGCTTGGTCGGCGGCGGCTGCCGACGGCCGGCCGGCGTCGCCCAGCTCGGCGCTCGTGTCCCCGGCCGTGCCCTGCTGAGCCGGCTGCTGGACCGGCTGCTGGACCGGCGCTGCCGTGGTCCGCACGCCCGGCCCCTTGGCGTCGCCCGGAAGCCTGAGCTGCCAGCCGGGACGGATCAGGTCGGCGTCGGTGAGCCGGCTGCCGTCGGGCTGCAGTCGGTCCCTGTTCAGCGCGAAGATCTCCTTGTAGCGGAACGGGTCGCCGAGCGTCCGGTCGGCGATGTCCCACAAGGTGTCGTGGTTGCGGCCCTCGGGAGGGCGGACCTCCCAGTGCTTGAGCGCCTGCTCGGCCTTCTCCGCGCGCGGCGGGTCGGCGGTCTCGAGAACCACCTCCGGCTCGACGGCCTGCACCGCGACCGGCGTCGTCCGCGGCTGCTCCACCGGGTCGGCGGTGAGCGCCGACGTGCCACTGGCGATCGAGGCGCCACCGCTGAGCAGAAGGATCCCGGCGACCAGCTGGCGGGCGAGCGTCTGCGAGCCGCCGCCGAACGCGACCTGTCCCGGCATGCGTCCTGCCCGGACCGCCCGCCACTCGGTGAGGAAGCAGACCACGAAGTGCGCCCAGACCACCCACACCAGCAGGGCCAGGACGTCGATGACGAGGGCAGGCGTGAGGTCGGCGGTCAGCCAGGAGCGCGACGGCAGCTCGGTGGGCAGCGGGTTGCCGACGGCGAGGACGAGCCCGACGGGCACGCCGACGAGGAGCACCAGGGAGCCGACCAGCGCCAGCACCGCCGTACGCCGGCGGCGGGCAGGAGCCACCGCCGAACGCGGGAGCGTGTCCGTGCGGACCGGGCGCTCGTTGCTCATGAGCCGGGACATGCGACCACTTCCTGCTGCTAGTTGACGACGATCGCCTGGATCTCGGTCACGGGGAGGCTCGTCACCTGCGACTTCGTGAAGGTGTTGAAGGGCGTCGCGATGCCGTTGAGGACGGTGTCGACCGACCAGGTGGCGGTGATGACCACCGGGTACGACGGCAGCCCCTGGTCGCTCACCAGCGACTGGCCCGAGGACGACTTCTCGTAGCGGTACCAGCACGCGCCGGGGAGCGAGTCGGGGGTGTCGCCGGCCTCGGCCCGCACACCCGTGCCGTCGCAGGCCACGCTGTCGGACCTGGTGGCGCCCAGCGGCTCGACCTCGATGCCAGTGATCCGGGCCCGCAACGCGACAGCGCCGGCGGAGGCGGTGACCTCGGCCTCGGTGCCGTTGAAGAACGACACCCAGGAAGCGACCCGGGGCCGGGCCGACGGCGAGGAGATCGCCACCGGGGCAGGCACCTGGGTGTCGTCGTTGTGGAACCGGACCAGCTCCTGCTGGTTGCGGGTGAGCGACTTCGTGGGCTCGCCGTTGCCGATCGACACCAGACCGATCGTGAACCTGATGCCTCCGGGCTCGATCTCGAACGTCTTGGGGTCGATGCCCTTCATGCACCGCTCCCAGTACCACCGCGACCCGTCGGGGCCGGGGGTGTTCTGGTAGCCGACCGCAGCCAGCTCGGCCTCCGTCAGCGGCTCGTGCCAGCACCGGGGGACGGGGTCGCCGTCGAGGATCTCCTCCGCGGACACGACCGCCCCGGTCGCGGAGCCGCAGGAGAGGCCGAGGAAGGCCGGGGACGAGACCACCGCGCAGTCGCCGACCTGGCCGGTCGTCGGGCCGGTGACGACGCTGGTGGGCGGGTTGCCGGGTTTCGGGTCGTCTCCGAGCCCGATGGCGTGCGCCGGCGCAGTTCCCGCAAGCCCGAACGCCACAGCGAGCGCCGCTGCTCTCACGGCTGTCCTCGGCCGTCGGGCCCCGCCTCGATGCCTCTCACTCACCATCCCCGCCCCCTCACGCTCACACGGCTGCAGTCAACGTCGTCCTCGGCCAGAAGATCCTCGATGCTCCATTGGCCGCCCACCCGCGTCAGGGTCAGCTTCCCCTCCGCGATCAGCCGCGGCTGCACGGGCAACTTGGTCTTGGGGTCGAGCGCGAACCCCTCGGCCCACAGGCACATCGGCACCTCGGCTGAGCCCCCCTGGACCTGGACGCCGACCGGTGTGAAGGGCAGTGGACCGGGATAGAGCAACCCTGCATCCTCAACGCCGTAACCGACCATCCGGTCCAGCCCCTCGGCGGTGGTGAGCGGCGCAAGCAGCCGCAGCCGCCGGTCGCCGTCGTTGACGGCGGTCGCGTAGGCAGACGCCCACGCACGGGCCGCCTGCACCGGAGCCTGGTCCTCGAACCGCGACAGCGGCTTCGCGGTGCGCTCGGGCTCCGGCTCGGTCTCGGGGGCTGCCGTGGGCGAGGGCGGCTCGCTGGTCGACGTCGCCGTCGGCGTGCTGGACGGTGCGACGGGCTGGTCGGCGGCCGCGTCGCCGGCGCCGCCACATCCGGCGAGCAGCGTCGCGACGGCGATCGCGTTGACCGCGCACGCTGCTCCGACGCGACGCCTCATCAGCCAGTCCTCCCCCGGGCAGCCCAGTTGGCTGCCCCGGAACCCTAACGGACGTTCCCCCCCCTTGGTCACGCCGGTCCGGCGCTTTTTACCTTGCTGCGGCCAGCGCCGTCGTACTCCTCATGCTCCTACTCGAGGGGGGCGGTGATCCCCTCGTAGGGGCGGGCGCGGGCGACGGCCGAGGCGGAGAGCGACCGGGTGCCGACCATGGCGAGCAGGGTGGTCTCGATCTCCGTCCGCACCTCGGTGACGACGACCAGCGGCCGCGGGTCGGACGAGGAGACCCGCTCGATCCGCAGGAACCGGCAGACCTCGACCTGGCCTAACTGCTCGACCCGCGTGCAGTAGCGGGCGACCCGCTCCTGCACCAGCGCCGGGTCCAGCTCGACGTCCACGGCGACCGGGTCGATGCCCTGGGCGCCGGCCCGGGCGGCTTCCTCGGCGAACGCCACCGCCTCGCCCCGGGCGTTGAGCTGGCGGGACGCGTCGATCGTGAGCCCGCCGAGCAGCAGCAGGAACATCGCGATCACCGGCACCGCGGGGGCGATCGAGCCGCCCTCGCCGCGACGGCTCACGACACCCCCCGGTTGGGGTCGAGCATCGAGGTGAACGACGAGCGGGTGGTGATGTCACCCGGCGCGCCGGGGAGCCCGAGGTCGGAGAGCGCATAGGTGCACGCCACGTCGACGGTCACCGGCTCCCCCGGCTCGAAGGTCCGGGAGACCTGGACCGACACCGACTGCTGGCAGGACCGGGGCAGCTCCGCGATGGCCTCACGGACCACCCGGCGCGCCCGGTCGTCCGCCTCGTCGTACGACCGGGCGATCGTGGCGCTCCGCGCCGCGTCCCGGGTGCCGGACTCGAGGGTGCCGTTGACGGCCGCGGCCCGGCCGTAGGCGTAGATCAGCCCGAAGATCAGCAGCAGCGACGGGATCAGAACGGCCATCTCCACCGCGAGCGACCCGCGCTCGTCCCGTCTCACGGCTCCTCCGGCTCGAACCGCTCGACCGCACCCTCGGCCCGCGCGCTGACCCGGAGGTCGAGCCCGGGGACCAGGGTGATCACCGAGCCGCGGACCTCCATCGCGACCCGACCGGCGAGGTCGTCGTACGACGGCGTGGCGGCCGGGTCGAGCAGCGCCTCACGGCCGACCTGGGTCGCGAAGCTCTCGGTGTTGCGGACCACCTCGGGGCGGATGTCGGTGTAGACGTCGACCGTCTGCGCCAGCCGGAGCTGCGATACCCCCTCCCGGGCAGCCTGGATCGCCACGGACTTGCCGTAGAAGAACAGCCCGGCCTGGATCACGAAGAAGATGAGGAAGAGGAGGCCGGGCGCCAGGAACGACAGCTCCAGTGCGCTGACCCCGCGCTCGGAGCGGCGACGGTCGGTCAGCGAGCGCACTCGGAGCCGGCAGGCTGGTTGGCGCACGCCTCCAGGCTCGCGCCCTTGTCCTCGACGATCCGGAAGATCACCGCGGCGATCGCCGACGCGGCCACCACCACGACGGCGGCGATCAGCGCCCACTCGAGCACCGTCGCCCCGATCTCGTTGCGACGCCGCCTGCGGCTCTTCTGCTCCATCGTGCGCTCCCTCTCGGTCATGCGGGTGTCCCCCATCTCGTTGTGCACCATCGCGGTGTCCCGTCTCGTATTCGCCATCTCGGTATGCCGGGCCCTCAGGCGCGCAACAGCTGCGCGACCGCAGGATAGGCCAGGAAGATCAGAAAGGCCGTGCTGATCAACATCTGTGCGACGAGCATCGACTGCGACTTCTCGCCTTCCTCACCCTCGGCGCGGGTGAGCTCCTTGCGCCGCATCGTCGCCGCCCGGGCGCTCAGCGACGACCGGATCTTCGCGCCGTCGTCGGCGGCGAGCGACAGGGCGCCGGAGAGCTCCTGCAGCTCCTCGAGCCCGATGTCGCGGCCCGAGGTCGCCGAGCGCCACCCAGGGCGTGGTGCCGTACAGCCGGGCGTTCGCCAGCGACTGCCGGACGCGGACCAGCGTCCAGTGGTCGCTCACCGTGGCCGCGGCGAGCAGCGCCTCGGGCAGCCCTCGTCCGCCGGCGAGGTTCATCGAGACCAGGTCGAGGAAGATGCCGACGCTGCGCCGGAACTCCATCCTCCGCTTCGCCGCCTCGGCGCGCAGCGCGAGGTCGGGGAGGAAGAAGCCGAAGAGCCCCAGCCCGAGCGCGAGCACCGCCGGCACCGCGGTCGGCAGGACCAGCCCGGCGACGCCCAGGATCGACCAGACGACCGGCGCCAGGAGCAGCAGGAGCATGCCGACAGCCGCCTTCGTGGCCAGGTGGGAGCCACGCGTCCGGCCCATCAGCGACAGGTCCGCGCGGAGCCCGCCGAGCTCCCAGCCGCGGTCGACCGCCTCCACCTCCAGCCGGTCGCCGAGGCGGGCGAGCCCGGCCGAGAACCGTCCGGCGAGCCCACCGGAGTCGCCTGCGGCGGCGACGGTGTGGGTCGCCATCGAGCGGTGGCCGCTCTCGATCCGGGCCAGCATCGTCGCGACCCCCGGCTGGGGGCGGAGGAAGACCCGGACCAGGGCGTAGACGCCGAGCCCGGTCAGCGCGCCGAAGAACAGGGAGGCGGTCATGCCGGCTCCCCGACCTCGGAGATCGGCACCGGGGTGACCGTCTCCCGGACCAGGAACCGGTCGGTCCGCTCCGGGGTGGCCAGCTTGCGCAGCCACAGCAGCCCGCCGAGGAACAGCAGCGCGACGACGGCCAGCACGAGCTGCCCGCCGAAGGTGTCGTACGGCTCGACGTACTGCCGGTTGAAGAGGCTCAGCAGCCCCATCACGCCGAGGACGATCGTGAGCACGATCCGGACGCTGCGGCGGATCGCCTTGCGGCTCGCCTCGATCCGCCGGCGCATGTCGAGCTCCTCGCGGATCGACACCGCGAGCGCGGTGAGCACGTCCCGCAGCCCGGGGCCGCGGAGCCGGGCGTTGAGGATCAGCGAGGCGCAGACGACGTCGGCGCTGGGGTCGTCGAGGTCCTCGGCGAACGCATGCAGCGCCGCCGGCAGGGGCTCGCGGATGCGCAGCCGGTCGACGAGGAGGTTGAGCGAGGGGCGGATCGAGGACCCCGCGGTCGCGGCGGTCGCCGGGATCGCCTGCTCGAGGCCGATCGCCCCCGCGATCGTGTCGCGCAGCGACTCCGTCCAGCTCGCCAGCGCCTCCAGCCGGGTGATCGCGCGCTTCTCGTCGGCGGAGCTGCCCACGACGCGGTCCCAGTACGCCGCGAGCATCCCGAGGGCGAGCGCCGCGACGACCCAGCCGGTGCCGAGCAGCACCGCGAGCCCCACGCCCAGCCCCCAGGCGAGCCGCCGCGTCCCGCCCTCGAGGCGGCGTACGGCGCCACCGGGCCGTCCGGGGCGGCCGATCGGCCGCTCGGGCAGGCCGACGACGGCGAGGACGGCCACGAACAGGCCGAGGCCGAGCACGGCGCCGGCGAGCACCGCGGGCAGGGTCAGTGTCGTCACGGTCCGCTCAGCTCCACCGCGCCAGCGGGACGGGGTCGTAGCCGTGCAGGGCCAGGTCGTCGATGCAGGAGACCGTCGCGTGCGGCACGGCGACCCCGTCGGCGTTGGGCGCGAAGACCTCGCTGGAGAGCACCCGGCCGTCGACGCCGGTGACCTCGCGGACGCTCTCGACGACCCGGTTGAGCCCGCCGCCGGCGTGGTAGTCGTTGCGCTTGCGGAGGAACACCACGAAGTTGATCGAGCCGGCGATGAGCATGTGGGTCGCCTCGACCGGCAGCCGCTCGTCGGCCTGCAGCGCATAGGTCGAGATCCGGTTGAACACCTCGAGCGACGAGTTCGCGTGGATGGTCGACAGCGAGCCGTCGTTGCCCTGGCTCATCGCGTTCAGCATCGTGACGATCTCGTCGCCGAGCACCTCGCCGACGATGACCCGCGACGGGTTCTGGCGCAGCGAACGGCGGACCAGTTCCGCCATGCCCACCCCACCGAGCCCCTCGGAGTTGGGCAGCCGCTCCTCGAAGGCGACGACGTTGGGGTGGGCGTCCTCGAACTGGTCGAGCCCGAGCTCGAGTGCCCGCTCGACGGTGATCAGCCGCTCGTGCGGCGGGATCTCCGAGGCGAGCGCCCTCAGCAGCGTCGTCTTCCCCGAGTTCGTCGACCCGGCGATCATGATGTTCTTGCGTGCCTTCACCGCCGCCTGGAGGAACTCCGCGAGCTGGGGGGTCACCGTGCCGTTGCCGACCAGGTCCTCCAGGCTGACCTTGCCCAGACGGGACCGGCGGATCGAGACGCTGGGCCGGGAGCAGACCGCCATGACCGCCGAGAGCCGCGATCCGTCCGGGAGCCGGAGGTCCAGCTGCGGGTTCGCCGAGTCGAACGGTCGCGACGCCAGCCCGACGCTCGCGGCGAGGATCTGGATGAGCTCGACGAGCTCCTCGTCGCTGTCCGCGACCGGGGCGGCCAGCTCCTCGCGGCCGTCGGCATAGCTGACGAAGACCCGGTCGCAGCCGTTGATGTCGACGTTCTCGACCTCGGGGTCCTCCAGCAGGGGCTGGAGCCGGCCGACGCCGAAGAGCGCTGCGTGGACCGCCGAGGCGGCCAGCTCCTCCTCCTCCGCCGCCAACGGGGTGCGGCCGTCGGTGATCTCGGCACGGGCGTGGTCCTCGAGGACCTGCACGATGAGCGACCGCGCGAACTGCCGCTCGTCCTCGGCGGACATCGCGGTCCGGCCGAGCACCTCGTCGCTGCGCCGCTGCTGGTTCAGCCGGTCGGCGACCTGACTCCGCAGTGCCCTCACCAGTCGCGGGTCGGCGGCCCTTCCCGAGCTCATGCGCTCCTCCGGCCCGCGAGCCGACGCCGCCGGCCCCGGTCGGCCCGATCGACGACCTCGTCGGCCTCGTCACCGCTCGCGGGCGCCACGTCGGCGTACAACGCCTCGGCCAGTGCCCGGCCGCTGCGGGCGAGCAGCGTCCGCTCGGGCCGGAAGACCTCACCACCCTCGAACATCACGACCGCCTTGGGGTCGAGCGCGACCGGCGCGTGCGCGGTCACCCAGCTCCACTCGCCCACGACGGTCGCCATAGCGGCCGCCGTGTCCGCCTGCTGGCTGCGCCCGGCGACCGGCACCGCGGCGACCCGCGTGGGCGAGTCCGCGAGGAGGTCGGCGAGCCCCTCGAAGCGGCGGCGAGTGTGGAGCGCGCTCCAGGCGGTCGGCCGGAAGACGCAGACGACCAGGTCAGCGCGCTCCACCAGTGCCAGGTGGGGCGAGTGGGCATGGACCTGCCCGGCGTCGACGACCACGTCGACCCCCGGGAGCCGGGCGAACGCCTGGGCCAGGGCATCCCACAGCGGCCCGACGGCCAGCGACTGCTCGGGCCCGGAGAGACCGGCGATCACCGCCTGACCACCCAGGGCGGTCTGGGTGTGGTCGTGAACGAGCTCGGGAGGGGCCCCGCGCCGGGCCGACGGGAGCAGCGAGAGGAGCCCCCGCTGCGGGTCCAGCGGGCGGCCGTCCTGGCGGGTCAGCCGCAGCGCGACGTCACCTCCGGCGGGGTCGGCGTCGACGAGCACGGTGGGCCGGGGCCACAACGAGGCCAGGAGCATCGCCGTCGTCGTCGCCCCCGGGGCGCCCTTGGCGGAGAGGACGGTGACCAGCGCCACGGCTACTCCGTGGCCAGGTCGACGGTCGGCTCGGTGCTCGAAGGGAGCACCGTCACCGCGAGGCTGTTGCCCGACGCCAGGTCGGCGACGGTGCCTGCGTCGGCGTCCCGGACCAGTACCGAGATGCTGGTGGCCCCGCTGCCGCCACCGCTGCCGACGTCGGTCACCCGCGCCGACTCGACGACGACGTCGCCCGGTGAGAGGTTGCCGACCGGTTGGCCGCCCGAGCCGCTGACGTAGACCAGCGAGACCACGTCGCCCGGCTCGGGCCGGGCGGTCGTCCGTCGGCCGGGGTCGACCACGACGCCCACCTCCTGCGCGCCGGCGGGCACGACCT
Source organism: uncultured Actinomycetota bacterium (assembly GCA_963754155.1). Taxonomy (GTDB): domain Bacteria; phylum Actinomycetota; class Actinomycetes; order Propionibacteriales; family Nocardioidaceae; genus Marmoricola_A. The sequence continues at coordinate 601,249 of CAVWEU010000003.1, forward strand.
CCGAGGTGGCGAGGAACATCTGGTTGTTGAGCAGCGTGCCCTGCGGGATCGGGCCACGGGCGAAGGTGCCGACGAAGTTGCTCGTCGCGGCGGAGTCGATCGTCGAGCCGCCGTCGGCGGCGACGCGGGCCGTGGTCAGGTCCTCGCGGGTGACGACCTGCCCCATCGCGATGTCCTGGCGGGCGACGAGCACGTCGACCCGGCTGCCGCTGCGGAACGCGACGAGCGCACTGCCCAGCGCGCCCACGAGGATCAGCAGGGCGGCGAGCGCCGCCAGCGCCGGGCGCCGGCTGCGCGTGGGGGCCGGCAGCCGCCCGCGACCCGGCGCAGGGCCGGGGCCCTGACGCACCGAGGTCGCGCCGACCTTCTGTGTCGAGCTCACGCATGTCCCCCTGTGACCCACTGCCACCGGGCGCGCACGAGCACGGTGCCCCGCTCCCCGGTGATGACAGGCAGGCAGGATAACGCGAACCGGAGATACCGGACGCCCCCCGCCCCCCAACCTTTACCGTCGAGCCGTCGATCGTGCCGGGTTGAACCGTCACCGCCGCCGGGTTGAGCCGTCACCCGTGCCGGTGGTACCGGCACGGGTGACGGCTCGACCCGGCGCGAGTGACGGCTCGACGGAGGGGGTTACTCGCCGGCGTCGGCAGCGGCGGGCTCGGCCTGGGCCGCGTCGAGCGCGTCCTGCACCAGCGCCTCAGCCTCCCGCATCGCCCGCGCCCACGCGACGGTGTTGCCGTCCTCGAGGGCTGCCTGCGCCTCGGCGTACTTCGCGTCCGCCTGGACGAGCAGGTCGAGCACGTCGGGCGAGGCGCCCTGGCCCGGCTCACCGGTCCCCGGCTCTCCGTCCGGCTCCTCCGCCCCCGGCGTCTCCTCCGCACCCTCGCCCTCGACACCGGCGTCCTCACCGGTGATCGCGCCCTCGGCCAGCACGTCGTTGAGCGCCGCGGTGAGCGAGGTGCCGTAGCCGGCGTTGCGGCCGAACGACGCGAGCACGAACTGCAGCACCGGGTAGGCCCCCTGGCCGCTCTCGCGCAGCGCGTACACCGGCTGCACGTACAGCAGCCCGCCGCCCACAGGGAGCGTCAGCAGGTTGCCGTAGCGGATCTCAGAGTTCTGCTTGATCGGCAGCAACCGGGTCTGGATCCGCTCGTCGGCCGCGAACGTGTTCGCGATCTGCGACGGGCCCTGGACCTGGGTCGAGTCCGGCAGCCGAAGGATTCGGATCCGGCCGTAGTCGTCGCTCGTCGCGTCGGAGTTGACCGCGATGAACGAAGCGAGGTTCGACCGGTTCGTCGGCACGTAGACGCTGGTCAGCGAGAACGCGGGCGACTCGCTCGGCGCCGGCACCTCGGAGCCCTCGGGCGGCTCCGGCATCTGCACCGAGAGGCGGTACGGCGGCTGCTTGTTCGCGGGGTCCGCCGGGTCCTCCGGGACGTCCCAGCGGTCGGTGCCGCGGTAGAACGTCTGGGCCTCGGTGACGTGGTACTGCGCCAGGATGTGCCGCTGCACCTTGAACAGGTCCTCGGGGTAGCGGAAGTGGCTCAGCAGCTCCTCGGAGATCGAGTCGCGCGACTCCACGACGCCGGGGAACACGTCCTTCCAGGCCTCGAGGATCGGGTCGTCACGCCACTCGTAGAGGGTGACCGTGCCGTCGTAGGCGTCGACCACGGCCTTGACCGAGTTGCGCATGTAGTTGATCTGGTCGGTCGGCAGGGTGACGTACGACGTGGTCGTGTTGAGCGCGTCGTTGGTCATCTCCTGGAAGGAGTCCCGCTCCGAGTTGGGGTAGCGGTCGGTGACCGTGTAGCCGTCGAGGATCCACACCACGCGCCCGTCGACGACGGCCGGGTAGGGGTCCCGGTCGACGGTCAGCCAGGGAGCGACCTTCTGCACCCGGTCGCGCGGGTGCCGGTCGTAGAGGATCCGGGAGTTCTCGTTGACCCGGTTCGACAGGATGATGTTCGGCTCACCGAACCGGATCGCGTAGAGCAGCTTGTTGAACAGCCCGCCCACCGGGACTCCGGACTCGCCGTCGTACGTCGTGGTGCCGCGCTCGCCCGAGGCCTCCTCCGGGATGTCGAGCTCGACGTCGGCGGACCCCTCGGGCTTGCCGACGATGGAGTAGTCCGGGCTCTTCTCGCCGAAGTAGATCCTCGGCTGGTAGCCGTCCTCGCTGAGCTCGGAGAGCTCGCCGCGAGGCGGCAGGTCCTCCTCCGCCCACGGGGGCTCGTCGCTCGACGGTGCCTCGTTGTCGGCGGTGCGGTTGTTGCCGAACGCGGCGATCACGCCGAAGCCGTGGGTGTAGACGGTGTGCTCGTTGGCCCAGTTGCGCTGGTCGGCGACGAGGCCGGCCTGGTCGAGCTCACGGACACCGAGCACGAGGTCGCGGGTCTGGCCGTCGATCTCGTAGCGGTCCACGTCGAGCACCGGCGCGACGCTGTAGTAGCCGCGGACCTGCTGGAGCTGCTCGAAGGCCTGGCTCATCCGGGCCGGGTCGATGAGCCGGATCCCCGGGAGCGACGCGGCGTTCTCGCGCAGCTGGTCCTCGGTCACCGAGACCGTGGCGTTGTACGCCTGCTCCTGGACGTCGGCGACGTCGAAGGCCTCCCTGGTCGCCTCGATGTTGACCTCGAGGAACTGCTCCTCCTTGTCCGGCTCCGAGGGACGGACCTGGAACTGCCAGACGATCCCGGGCCACAGGGCGCCGAGCAGGATCGCGGATAGCACCAGGAGCCCCAGCCCGATGGACGGGAGCAGCCAGGTGCGCCGGAAGACGTTGGCGAAGAACAGCAGCGCACAGATCAGCGCGATGAACATCAGGATGTTCTTCGACGGCAGGACCGCGTTGAACGAGGTGTAGTTGATGCCGGTGAACCGGCGTCCCTGGTCGGTGGTCAGGTCGAACCGGTCCAGCCAGTAGTCGAGCGGCCTTGAACAGCACGAAGAGGCCGAGCAGCACCGAGAACTGCACCTGCGCCGCACCGCTCACCTTGTCGCCGCGCGACTGCAGCCGGATCCCGCCGAAGAGGTAGTGCACGACGATCGCCGCGATCAGGCCGAGGACGGCGGTCATCATCGCGAAGTTCACGACGTAGTGGAACCACGGCAGCTGGAAGACGAAGAACCCCATGTCGCGCCCGAAGTAGGGATCCTCGGTGCCGAACGGCTTCTCGTTGCGCCACAGGAGGAAGGTGCGCCACTGGCCGGACGCCGAGCCTCCGGCGATCATCCCGAGGAGCACGGCGATCGCGATGACCGCCCACTTGCGCAGCGGCTCGACGGCCTCGCGGTAGCGGTCGAGGCTCGCCTCGGCCGGGAGCGACCGGAAGTCGGGCCGGGACCGGAAGGCCCAGACGACGTTGGCGGCCACGAACCCGCCCATGAGGGCGCCGAAGACGAGGAACAGCAGCGTGCGGGTGACCAGGACCTTGGTGAAGACGTCCTGGAAGCCGACGTTGCCGAACCAGAGCCGGTCGGTCCACACGTTGGTGAAGATCGAGAGCAGGAAGAACGCCCCGATCAGGACCGCGGCGGTGCCGAGCAACGCGCGCGACCGCTGCGGCCGCGGCGGCGGAGCCGTACGGCGCGGCGGCGCCGGGTCGTCGAAGAGTCCACTCACCTGGTGTTCACTGCTCCCCTCGGGTCGCCGGGTCTCCCGGGTCGAGGTCGACCGGGGCCAGCGTTGCTTGTAACAACTGTAGAAGGGCGGGCACGAGGTCCGGGCCCTCGATGACCGCGAAGTCGTCGTCGTGGGAGCGCAGCCGGAGGGCGCACCACGTCGTGCCGGCCCGGGTGGCGCCGGCGACCATGCGCACCTCCTGGCGCTCGGGATGGTCGGCGGCGACGGCCTGCGCCTCCGCCGGGTCCTCCGGGAGGTCGGTGACCGACGGCGGCAGCACGAGCCGCTCGACGACGACCGCGGTGCCCTGCACGGCGTCCGGCCACATCATCTCGGCCAGCAGCTCCTCCAGCGAGCGGTCGGCCGGCAGCGCCTCCTGCTCCACCGGGGTGATGCTCCCGGTCAGGTCGGCGCCCGGGTCGATCTCCAGCATCGCGGCGAGCCCGGGCTCGTCGGCGAGGAGCTGCTGGGTCGGCACGAGCGCGTAGAGCCTGGCCGGCTGGTCCCACCCCTCGCCGGCCGCGTGCTTCTCGAGCTCGAGCACCGCCGCGCGCAGCGCGAGGTCGGCCGCCGGAGCGAGCTCCTCCGGGGGGTCGGCGGAGGGCGTCTCGGGGACGGGCTGGTCCTGCTCGGTCACGGCGTGCACCTCGGCAGCTCGGCGGACGGGTCCTCGACGTACGCCTCCAGCGACTCCACGGCGCTGGCCAGCGTGTCGGCGCGCACCAGCTCGGGGCCGTCCTCGTCGAGGTCGGCCTCCAGCACGGTGTCGCAGTTGGCGGGCGGGACGAAGAAGAGCGCTGCGCCGCTCTCGCCCGCTCCGGCGATCTTCTGGACGATGCCGCCGATCGGCCCGACCTCGCCCTCGGCGGTGATCGAGCCGGTGCCGGCGACGACCTCGCCGCCGGTGAGCGCCCCCGGGGTGAGGGTGTCGTAGATCGAGAGCGCGAACATCAGGCCGGCGCTCGGTCCGCCGATCGAGTCGTCGATGCGGACCCGGACGTCGAAGGGGAACTCGTAGCCGTCGCCGACCAGGATGCCCAGCGTCGCCTGGTCCGGGTCCTCGGCGCCCGGCGCGGTGGTGACCGTGACGGTCTCCTCCTCGCCCTTGCGGCAGCAGCTCGACCTCGACCTCGTCGCCGGGCTCCACGGTGTCGAGCGCGGCGAGCACGTCCTCGACCTCGTCGGTGGGCTCGCCGGCCACGCGCAGCAGCCGGTCGCGGACCTCCAGCTCGTCGACCGACGGCCCGCCCGGGGTCACCCCGACGACCTCGGCGTAGGTCGGCAGCTCCTCACCGAGCTCGCGCAGCGCGGCCGCGGTGGCCGCGTCCTGCGAGCTCACCATCTGCGCGGCCGACCTGGTGCGCTCCTCCTCGTCGGTGCTCGGATCCGGGTACATCGCCTGGTAGGGCAGGACCGCGACGTCCTGGCCGAGCCACGCCAGCAGCGCCTCGGCGAGGTTCAGCTCGTTCTCCGGGTTGGTCACGCTGACCGTGGTGAGCCGCATCTGTCCCTTCGTCGGATAGGTCCTGGTGCCGTCGATGTCGACGATCGGCTCGTCGTCCTTCTCGCCCAGGACGTCGACCGTCGGACCGGGCGACACCGTGACGTAGGGCACGGAGGTCCGGCCCACCTGGACGACCAGCACGAGCAGGAGCCCCACCGCCAGCAGGCTGGCGACCGATCGGCGACTCATATGAGTCACCCTCTCATTCGGGCCCAACCGCCCGACCGCTCGGGATCGCATGTCCATCGCATGTCATCGCATGTCCGCAGCGTCACGGCGCCGCGGCCGCGGTCAGTCGGACGAGGCCGAGGAGCGGGACGGGCGTACGGCGATGCCGGTGCTGCGGTCCCGGACGGCGACCGGTCGTGGCTGTCCCGCGGCGGGGTGCTCCCTGGCCATCGCCGCCGCGAACCGCTCGTAGGCCGCCTCGGACCGGTCGCGCCCGTCGCGTGGCCGCCCGGCCCAGGCGGCCCAGACCATCGCGAGCGCCGTCGCCACGCCCGCCGGCGCGAGCCACCACAGGATCTCCACGCGCCCACGGTAGGCGCGACCGACCCGCCGCGCCCGCACCCACGCCGCACCCGGTCGAGCCGTCACTCGTGCCGGTCAGGACGGCGTCGGAAGGCGTGGCACCGACTCGCGACCGGCACGAGTGACGGCTCGACGGGGACTCAGGGGAGCCCGACCCACTCGTCGGAGCCGTCCGCGAACGCCTGGTGCTTCCAGATCGGCACCGTCGCCTTGAGGTCGTCGATGAGGTCGCGTGCGGCGTCGAACGCCTCCCCGCGATGGTCGGCGGCCGCCGCCACGACCACCGCGGCGTCGCCGATCGCCAGGTCGCCGACCCGGTGCACCGCGGCCACCGCCCGCACCGGGTGGCGCTCCGCCACCGCGTCGACCACCGCGCGCAGCCGGTCGAGCGCCGTCGGGTGAGCGGTGTACCCGAGCTGCGCGACCGCCTTGGCGTCGTCGTGGTCGCGCACCGTCCCGACGAAGAGGGTGACCCCTCCGGCAGCCGCGTCCTCGACGGCGGCCAGCACCTCGGCCACCTCCAGCGGCGTCTCCCGGATCGCGACGAGCCGGACCACCTTGTCGTCCATGGCGCCGACGATAGTGGGGACCGTGTCGCGTCTGGGACCGCCCGAGTAGTTTTGAGCCATGACGAACGACCCCGGCGACCAGCCCAACCCCTTCAAGGGCACGCCCTTCGAGCAGCTCTTCGGGGCCTTCGGCGGTGGTGCCGCAGGCGCCGGAGGTGCCGCAGGATTCGGCGCCGGAGCGGGGATGCCCGACCTGTCGGCGCTCATGGGACAGATGCAGGCGATGATGCAGCCGCACGAGGGCGCGGTGAACTGGAACCTCGCCAAGGACATCGCCCGGCGCGCTGCGGCCCAGGAGCCGGACCCGTCGATCTCCTCGGCCGCGTCCACCCGGATCGGTGACGCGCTGCGCCTCGCCGACCACTGGCTCGACTCGGCCACCGAGCTGCCCAGCGGGGTCAGCACCACGGTGGGGTGGAGCCGCGCGGACTGGATCGAGCAGACCCTGCCGGTCTGGCAGAAGCTGGTCGAGCCGGTCGCCGAGCACGTCGTCGCCGCCATGACCAAGGCGCTTCCCGAGGAGACGCGCACGATGGCCGGGCCGTTCGCCGCGATCCTCGGCCAGGCCGGTGGCGCGATGTTCGGCACCCAGGTCGGCCAGGCGCTCGCCGGCCTCGCCGCCGAGGTCCTCAGCTCCTCCGACATCGGGCTCCCCCTGGCACCGGTCGGCAAGGCCGCCCTGCTGCCCACCAACGTCGACGCGTTCGCCGAGGGGCTCGACGTCCCGCTCGAGGACGTCCGGCTCTACCTGGCCCTCCGTGAGGCCGCCCACCAGCGGCTCTTCGCCCACGTGCCCGTGGCTCGGCGCCCACCTGCTCGCCGCGGTCGAGGACTTCGGGCGCGGGACGACGATCGACATCGAGGGGATCGAGTCGAAGATGGGCGGGATCGACCCGACCAACCCCGCTGCCCTGCAGGAGGCGATGACGAGCGGGCTGTTCGAGCCGCAGAAGACGCCGACGCAGGAGGCGGCGCTCGTCCGCCTCGAGACGATCCTCGCGCTGGTCGAGGGGTGGGTGGACGAGGTCGTCACCCAGGCCGCGCAGGACCGGATGCCGACCGCCACGAAGATGCAGGAGATCGTGCGCCGCCGCCGCGCCGCGGGCGGGCCGGCCGAGCAGGCGTTCGCCGCCCTCGTCGGGCTGGAGATGCGGCCCCGCCGGCTCCGCGACGCCGCGGCGCTGTGGGGAAGCCTCCGCTCCCGCAAGGGCGCCGAGGGCCGCGACGCCGTCTGGGCGCACCCCGACCTGCTGCCCACGGCCACCGACCTCGACGACCCGCTCGGCTTCGGCGAGACGCTCGAGGTGGAGGCGATGGGCGACGCCGCGTTCGACGCCGCGCTCGCCGACCTCCTCGACCGGAAGGACGAGCCGCCCCGGGACGGCGGGGAGGACACGCCCCAGGCGTGAGGCTGCACGACGACGCCGTCCGGCTCCTCTCGCGCTGGCGCGCCCCCGACGAGCGCCAGGAGCTGTTGCGCCAGGAGTACGTCGCCCACCTGAGCGCCCATGACGACGGGCTCACGAGGACCTGCCTGCCCGACCACGTCACGGCGAGCACCCTCGTGCTCTCCCCCGACGGCGACCAGGTGCTGCTGACCCTGCACGGCAAGGCGCTGGCCTGGTTCCAGCTCGGTGGTCACGTCGAGGCGGCCGACGCCACCCTGGCGGCAGCCGCGCTCCGGGAGGCCCGGGAGGAGTCCGGCCTCGACGACCTCGACCTCGACCCCGACCCGGTGCAGCTCGACCGCCACGAGGTGCCCTTCTGCGGCGGCCGACCGGGCACCCGCCACCTCGACGTACGGTTCCTCGCCGTGGCGGGGACCGCGCACGGCGCCGGCGGTCAGCGAGGAGTCGGCGGATGTGCGCTGGTGGCCCGCCGCCGAGCTGCCGAGCGACGAGCCGTCACTGCGTGAGCTCGTCGACCTCGGCCGTGACCGACTCCGCCGGCGGCTCCGGCTCCACGACGGGGTCGGGGAGCCCTGAGGGCACGTCGTCCTCGCTGATGTCGAGCCGGGCGGCCAGTGCGACGCCCTCGAGGAACCCGCGGGCCCGCTCGGCCTTGGGGAGCCGGTCGACCATCCGCCAGAAGGCGTCGGTGTGGCCGTTCTCCAGCAGGTGGGCCAGCTCGTGCATCAGCACGTAGTCGACCACCCAGACCGGCATCCCCTGCAGCCGGCTCGAGAGCCGGATCGCCTTGTCGGCCGGAGTGCAGGAGCCCCACCGGTGCTGCTGGTTGTCGACCCAGCGGACCGAGGCGGGACGGGCCAGCCCCTCGAGGTACTTCGCCGACAGCTGGGCCGCGCGCCTCGCCAGCGCGGCGTCCGACGGCTGCCCGGCGCTGCTCGGAGCGGGTCAGCCGGGCGACCATCGTGTCGACCCACTCCTGCTCCAGGGCGCGGCTCATCCGGGCCGGGACGAGCACGACGATGGTCCCGTCGTCGTCGCGGTAGGCCGAGACGGTCCGCCGCCGACGGCGGCTGCGTCGTACCTCGACCGCGGGCGACTGCTCCATGACCGGAACGCTACTTCCCCGCCCAGGCGAGCAGCTCGTCCAACGGCCACGTGTTGACGACGCGCTCGAGCGGCACCCCCGCCTCGTGCGCCCGGGTGGCGCCGTAGTCGAGGAAGTCGAGCTGTCCCGGCGCGTGGGCGTCGCTGTCGATCGAGAAGAGGCAGCCGATCTCGAGAGCCAGGCGGAGCAGCTCGTCGCGGCGGGTCCTGCCGCTCCGGGCGGCTGTTGATCTCGACGGCGACGCCGTGGTCGCGGCACGCCTCGAACACCGCCTCGGCGTCGAACTCGCTCTGCGGTCGGGTTCCACGCCCACCGGTGACGAGCCGGCCGGTGCAGTGGCCGAGGACGTTCGTGCGCGGGTTTCGGACCGCCCCCACCATCCGCCGCGTCATCGCCGCCCGCTCCATCCGGAGCTTGGAGTGCACCGAGGACACGACCACGTCGAGCCGGCCGAGCAGCTCCTCGGACTGGTCGAGGCCGCCGTCGTCGAGGATGTCCACCTCGATGCCCTTGAGCAGCCGGATCCGGCCGTCGAGGTGGTCGTTGACCGCACCGACCACCTCGAGCTGCCGGGTCAGCCGCGCAGCGGTCAGCCCGTTGGCCACCTTGAGCCTCGGCGAGTGGTCGGTGAGCGCGACGTACTCATGGCCGACCTCGACCGCGGTCATCACCATCTCCTCGATCGGCGAGCCGCCGTCGGACCAGTCGGAGTGCGTGTGCAGGTCACCGCGAAGCGCTGCGCGCACCTCCTCGCCTCCGGTCGCCAGCGGTCCCGCCGTCGCCTCGAGGTCCGAGAGGTACGCCGGCACCCGGCCGGCCAGCGCGTCGAGGACCACCGCCTCGGTGGCCTTCCCGATCCCGGGGAGCCGGCGCAGCGTGCCGGCGCCCGCCCGCTCGGCGAGCTCGACGGGGCCCGTGGCGAGCACCGTCGCCGCGGCGCCGCGGAACGCCTTGACCTTGTAGGTCTCCGCGCGGGTCCGCTCCAGGAGGAACGCGATCCGGCGCAGAGCACCGGCAGGGTCGGGGCCGGTCTGGCTCACTCCCCCTCCTTTTCCTCGGTCCACACCCGGTGGACGAACGTTCCCGCAGGTCAGCGAGGGTCCTGGCAAGGAGCCCCGGGCGTGTCCTGCACAGCAGTCTGCACGGTCCGCCCCGCGAGTTCCACAGGCTGCACGGCGCGTTCCACACTGTCTCCACAGGGTTATCCACAGGGGTGGAAACCGGGCGTTGACCGTGGCCCGGCGGGCCGCCTAGGTTCGTCAGCAGATGAGGCCCCTGGTCGACCCGATCCGCCGCCCGCAAGGGGAAGGTGAGCGACGGACCGACCGGCCAGGGGTCGTCCTCCTCGGCCTCAGCGGCCGGTGAACCGCGGCGCCCGCCGCTCCCGGGCCGCCCGGACCCCCTCCTGGAGATCCTCGGTCGCCAGCGTGACGGGCTGCGCGAGCGCCTCCCACTGCAGGGCGCCGTCGAAGTCGGCGTGCCCCCCGTCACGCAAGGCGACCTTGGTGAGCCGGCTCGCGACCGGCGCGGTGCCGGCGACCGTCGCCGCCACGTCGAGCACGTCGTCGAGGAAGGTCCCGTCCGGGCTCACCCGGGACACCAGGCCGATCCGCAGCGCCTCCTCGGCGTCGACGCTCCGGCCGGTGAGCAGCAGCTCCCGGGCGTGGGCCTCGCCCACGACGCGGGGAAGGGTGTACGTCGCCGCCATGCCGGCGTGCATGCCGAGCCGCACGAACGGGACCGACATCCGGGCCGACGCGGCGGCGTACCTGATGTCGCAGGCAAGTGCCAGACAGAGTCCGGCGCCGACCGCCGGGCCGTTCACGGCGGCGATCGTCGGGACCTCGAGGTCCCGGAGCGACAGCCAGGCGCGGTAGAACCGCATCATCCTGGTGCGGAGCTGGTCCACGGACGCGTCGGGCTCGCCCGCGATCCAGGCCGGGTCGCCACCGGAGCAGAACGCCGAGCCGGCGCCGGTCACCACGACCACTCGCACCGACGGGTCACCGGCGAGGCCGGCGACGACCGCCTCCCAGGAGGCGGTCATCGCCGCAGACATCGCGTTGCGCTGGTCGGGATTGTCCAGGGTGAGCAGCACGACGCCGTCGCGCGGCCGCTCGGTCCTCAGGTGCGAGACGGATCCGGTCATGGACCGGAGACTAGTGGCCGAAATCCGGCCGAAGCGGGGGTGGCTGCGTGGTTCCCGCCACACGGGGGCGTAGGGTCGACTCGGCCGCGGCACGCGGCCACCGGCGGGTCGACCCCCCAGACAGCTCGCCGCCAGATGCCCACCGGTCCGCAGCGGACCAGCGACGAAGAAACCAAGGAGTCCCCATGGCAGAGACCTGGAGCGGCGAGTTCTACTGCGTGAAGTGCAAGGAGAAGCGCCAGGCCGACGGCGAGGTGAAGGTGAACGACAAGGGCACCCGGATGGCCAAGGCCGTCTGCCCGGTCTGCGGCACCAACCTGAACCGCATCCTCGGGAAGGCCTGAGCCACCCGACGCGACCCGGCGAGGGGGTGGGACCGACCGGTCCCACCCCCTCGTTCCGTTCCGGCCACTGCCTGTGGAGGGCCGGTCGCGTGACGACGCGGCATCCGGCAGGCTCCGGGCATGCATCCGCTCCTCGCTCCGGGCACCCACCTGCTGCGGCGTGGTCCGCAGGAGGTCCAGGTCGGGCTCGATCCTGACAGCGCCGTGGTCCTCCCGTCGCCCGCCGCCCTGGACGGGGCCTTCCCGGGGCTGGTCCGGGCCGGGCTCGCCCTCGCCGACGACCGGCCGCTGCGGACCGCCCTTCCCCCGCACGACGCCGACGACCCGTGGCCCCGACATGCCGCCGCCGCGCTCGCGCGGCGCCACGGCGGAGCGCTCCCGGACGCCTGCGACAGCCGCGACCACCACGTCGTCGCCGTCACCCACACCGGCCACCCACTCGCCGGACGGCTCGGAGCCGAGCTCGGTGAGCTGTGCCGGCGGAGCGGTCTCCGCCTGCGCGGCCGGCTCCGGCCGGGGCCGATGCCGAGGGGCGCCCGCCGGCCGGCCACCGTGCACGCCCTCGTCGCGGTCGGTGAGCCCCGTCGGGAGCTCCTCGACGACTGGGTCCGGCGCCAGGAGCCCCACCTCGTCGTACGGCTGGTCGAGGGACGGGCCGTCGTCGGGCCGTTCGTGGTGCCCGGCAGCACCGCCTGCCTGCGGTGCCTGGACGCCTACCGGACCGAGCAGGACCCCGCGTGGCCGCTCCTCGTCGAGCAGCACGCGCGGGCGTCGCGCTCGGACCGCCCCGACGGGATCCCTGAGCCGGTCGACGCCGCGCTGGCCGCCGTGGCCCTGGGCTGGGCCGCCCGCGACCTCGCGAGCCATGCGGAGGGAGCGACACCGGGGTCGTGGTCCAGCACCGTGACCTTCGGCCCGCAGCTTGGCACCGTGGAGCCCGTCCGATGGCCGGCGCACCCGCACTGCGGGTGCTGCTGGGACTGAGCCGCCCGGCTCGGCACCGGGCCCGGCTGGCGCCGCAGGGCAGAATGGCCTCATGCCCGATCTCCCGCGGAAGGCCGTCACGCGCACCGCCAAGCTGGCCTCTCTCCCGCTGGGGTACGCCGGGCGCACCGCGTTCGGGATGGGCAGGCGGCTGGGTGGTGCCCCCGCCGAGGCCGTGATGGTCGAGGTGCAGCAGCGGACCGCCGAGCAGCTGTTCAAGACCCTGGGCGAGCTCAAGGGCGGGGCGATGAAGTTCGGCCAGGCGCTCTCCATCCTCGAGGGCGCGCTTCCCGACGAGCTGGCGGCGCCGTACCGCCAGCACCTGACCCGGCTGCAGGACTCGGCCCCGCCGATGTCGAGCGCGGTCGTCCACCAGCAGCTGGTCCGCGAGCTCGGCGCAGGCTGGAAGCGGAAGATCGTCGAGTTCGAGGAGGTCCCGGCCGCTGCCGCCTCCATCGGGCAGGTGCACCGCGGCCGGTGGGTCGACGGCACCGACGTGGCGGTCAAGGTGCAGTACCCGGGCGCCGAGGAGGCGCTGCTCGCCGACCTCAAGCAGATCACCCGGCTGGCGAGGACCTTCGGCAACCTGCTGCCCGGGATCGACGTCAAGGCGCTCGCCGAGGAGCTGAGGGCCCGGGTCGCCGAGGAGCTCGACTACACCCTGGAGGCGGAGGCGCAGGAGGCGTTCGCGGTCGCGTTCGCCGACGACCCCGACTTCACGGTGCCGCGCCCCGTGGCCCACACGAAGCGAGCGCTGGTCACCGAGTGGATGCCCGGGACGAAGTCGCTGGCCCGGGTGATCGAGACGGGCAGCCAGGCCGAGCGCGACCGGTGGGGCAGCCTCTACGCCCGGTTCCTGTTCGAGGCGCCGGCGCGCACGGGGATGCTGCACGCGGACCCGCACCCGGGCAACTTCCGGGTGGTCCCCGGCGACGGGCCGGACCGGCTCGGCGTCCTCGACTACGGCGCGGTGGCACGGCTGCCGGAGGGGCAGCTGCCCGCCTCCCTGGGCCGGCTCATGCAGATCTCGCTCCTCGACGACTACGAGGAGGTCGTCCAGCACCTGCGCGACGAAGGGTTCATCAAGCCGTCCATCACGGTGCGCGCCGGCGAGCTCAAGTCCTATCTGGGGCCGTTCGTCGACCCCGCGCGCTCGGCGACGTTCCGGTTCTCCCGCGACTACATGCGGTTCCAGCTGCAGCGGCTCCAGGACCCCACGCAGCCGGAGGCGCAGCTGGCGTTCCGGCTCAACCTGCCGCCGGAGTACCTGCTCATCCACCGCACCTTCGTCGGGGCGGTGGGCGTGCTGTGCCAGCTCGAGGCCGAGGTCCCGTTCCGCCGGATCCTCGAGGAGTCGATGCCGGGGTTCGTCGAACCTCTCTGACCGGCACCGGTGACGGCTCGACCCGGCACCGGTGACGGCTCGACGCCTCACCAGGTGCTCGGGTTCGAGCTTTCCCTCCATCGACCGCACGTTCTGGCGGGTGCACTGCTCGCAGAACCTCTGCACCCGCCCGCGGTCCAACGACAGGGACCAGGTCAGCGGCGGCTCGGCACCGGGGCTGACGGTGCCGCACAGGTCGCAGGTCACGCTCATCGCCCCAGCGTACGACGCCGCCGGCGCGTCGGCGTCCGGACGCGACCCCGGCCCCCGAAGGGAGCCTTCGGGGGCCGGGTCGTGCCGGTGGTCCGGTCAGATGCGACCGCGCCAGGACCAGGCGGGCCCGCAGCGCCGCGCGCTCGGCTCGACGGGACATCCGGCGGGCGGTGACGATCCGCCGCGCCAGCCGCTCGGACTGCGCCTCTCCCAGGCGCTCGGCATACTGCGCTCGGGCCAGGTCTTCGTGCATCAAGCTCATCTCACTGCTCCGGTTCGTGTCGGTGTTCATGGTGGTGTGCCGGTGGTGCTCGCCGGTCAGGCGCGAGCCAGCGCCAGCCGGGCCTGCTGCGCGGCGCGCTCGGCGCGACGCGACAGTCGGCGGGCGACGACGACCTGTCGGCCGCGACGCTGTGCCTGCGCCTCTCCCAGGCGCTCGGACCACTGTGCTCGGGCCAGCTCTTCGTACATCAAGTTCATCTCGGTGCTCCGATTCGTTGTCGTGCTCATCTGGACGGGTCCTTCTCACTCGTGCCGCTGTGCGGCGGGGAGCACCCGGCGGGCCGGATGCACGTGCGGGTCGTGCGGGGTGGAGCTCAGGCAGCCACCTCGGACTTCCGGGGCCGGCCACGCGGGCGCTTGCGCGGGACGACCACTCCCTGGATCAGGAGCTGGCCACCCCAGACGCCCCACGGCTCGCGCCGCTCGAGGGCTCCGGCCAGGCACTCCGCGCGGACCGGGCACGGTCCGCAGAGCGCCTTGGCGAGCTCCACGTCGCTCGGCGACTCGGCGAAGAAGAGCTCCGGGCTCTCGCGGTGGCACGGCAGCTGCTCCACGTCGACGCCCACGCCTCCTCGGCGCGTCGAGGACGGTGGTACTCATGTCGATTCCTCCTGTTGCTGGTTCTTCTGGTGGTGACCAAACGAAAAGGCCGCGGATCCCGGGTTTCGGGTTCCGCGGCCTGGAGGCTGCCGAGTGGGAGATGGACTCCTACGTCGGTGGACTCCAGGCAGGGTTGCCCGGGAGGTCGTGCACGTCGGTCGTGGCGGTGCGGACACGGACTCCGCCCTTGACGGCGGTCGCCTGAGCCGAGACGTCACCCGTGAACTCGGGTGCACACAGCCATGCGGCGGCGTCTCCACGAGTGATGGGCATGGCGAGGTAGGCCTGCCGGCTCAGGTGGGACGAAGCGAAAGTGATCATGGTGTGCACCTCCTCGAGGATCATCGTGCGGACCCGGCTCGTGCGGCGGGTGAAAGTCACGCTACTCGCGCGCGGATGTGGACGGCAAACGATTTAACGCCGTCAGTTCGGGCCATTTGCGGATAGCCCTCAACGAGCTAGGTGCCGGGCCACAAGCCCCAGGACCGCCTCGCCGTACTTCTCCTGCTTGCTGCGCCCGATGCCGTTGATCGCGAGCAGCTGAGCGGTGTCTCGCGGCAGCACCTCGGCGATCGCCTGGAGGGTCAGGTCGGTGAAGACGACGTACGCCGGCACCGACTCTGCCTTCGCGGTCTCCACCCGCCACTCGCGCAGCTGCTCGAAGAGACGCCTCGTCGTAGCTGGAGGGGCAGTCGTCGCAGCGGCCGACCTTCCGCTCCGGGACGGTGCTGAGCGTCGTTCCGCACACCCGGCACACCGACGCCGCCTTCCCCTTCCTCCGGCGGGGGCCGGCCTCCCGGGACCGGTCCGCCGCGGTCTGGGGCCGGAGGGAGTCCAGGAACCGGGACGCCCGCCGGGTCGCCCGGCCACCGGGGTTGCGTGCCTGCGCCCAGGAGACAGCAAGGTGGCGCCGGGCGCGGGTCATCCCCACGTAGAGCAGCCGCCGCTCCTCCTCGACCGCCTCCGGGGAGTCCAGCGCGTAGCTGATCGGCAACGTCCCCTCGACGACCCCGCACAGGAAGACCACGTCCCACTCCAGCCCCTTGGCGGTGTGCAGGGTGGCGATCGTGACGCCCTCCGCCACCGGCGCGTGCTGCTCGGCGGCCCGCCGGTCCAGGTCGTCGACGAAGTCGCCCAGGCTCCGCCCGGGGTCCGCGGCGGCATAGCTCGACGCGAGGTCGGTGAGCGCCTGCAGGGACTCCCACCGGTCGCGGACGCTGCCGCGCGCGGTGGGGGCGGCAGGGGTCCATCCCATCCCGGCGACGACCGCGCGGGCCTGCTCGACGAGCTCGCCGGCGCGCCCGCCACCGTCCTCGGCCCCGCGGGCGGCTCCACGCAGCAGTGTCACCGCCTGGCGCACCTCGGCGCGCTGGAAGAACCGCTCGGCGCCCCGCACGACGTAGGGCACCCCGGCAGCGGCCAGCGCCTCCTCGAAGGCCTCGGACTGCGCGTTGATCCGGAACAGGACCGCGACCTCGGACGCCGGCGTCCCGTCGTCGAGGAGCCGGCGGACCGCAGCCGCCACGGACTCGGCCTCGGCGACCTCGTCGGGGTGCTCGTCGTAGCGGACCTCGGGCCCCGGCTCCTGCTGGGAGCGGAGCCGCACCGCGCCCGTGCCGGTCCCGGAGAGCAGCTGGTTGGCGGTCTCGATCACCTGGGGGGTCGAGCGGTAGTTGCGGACCAGCTCGATGCTGGTCGTTCCCGGGTGGTGCCGGGGGAAGTCGAGGAGGTAGCGGGCGTTGGCGCCGGCGAAGGAGTAGATCGTCTGGGCCGGGTCGCCGACCACGCACAGGTCGTGGCGGCCGCCGAGCCACAGGTCGAGGAGCGCGGCCTGAATCGGACTGACGTCCTGGAACTCGTCGACGACGAAGTGGTGGTACTGCCGGCGCACCTCGGCGGCGACCCGCTCGTCCTCGGTGATCACCGCGGCGGCCGCGAGCAGGAGGTCCTCCATGTCCATCCGCCCGGCCTCGCGCTTGGCCTCCTCGTAGGAGGCGAACACCCGCGCCACCATGGCCGGCTCGACGCTGGTCTCCCGGCCCTTCGCCTCCGCGACCCGGACGTAGTCGTCGGGCCGGACGTTGCTGACCTTGCACCACTCGATCTCCGAGGCCAGGTCACGCAGGGTGGCCGGCTGGGTGTCCACGCGGTTGCGGCGGGCTGCGGAGCCCACGATCGGCAGCTTGGAGTCCATCAGCTGGGGCAGCTCGCCGCCGTACACCCGCGGCCAGAAGTAGCGGGCCTGCCGCAGCGCTGCGGAGTGGAAGGTGCGGGCCTGCACGCCGGCGGCGCCGAGCTGCCGCAGCCGGCTGCGCATCTCGCCGGCCGCCCGGGTGGTGAACGTGACCGCCAGGACCTGCTGGGGGTTGTAGACACCGGCGGCCACGCCGTAGGCGATCCGGTGGGTGATCGCCCTGGTCTTCCCGGTGCCGGCACCGGCCAGCACCCGGACCGGCCCGCGGAGCGTCGTCGCGACCTCGCGCTGCTCGGGGTCCAGCCCCTCCAGGAGGCTCTCGGCCCCGGTCTCGGCCGGAGAACGTGATCCGGACAACAACGGCATAGGGAACAGCCCTTCCGGGGTATCTGTTGTGACAGCAAGACCTTATGTCGTGGAAAGGACAGTTGATGGCGGCCGTAGAGACCGTGACCATGTACTCGACCCAGTGGTGCGGCTACTGCCACCGGCTCCGCTCCCAGATGGACCGGGAGGGCATCCGCTACGACGTGGTGGACATCGAGCGCCACCCGACCGCCGCCGACGTCGTCGCCGGTCACAACGGCGGCAACCTCACGGTGCCGACCCTGGTCTACCCCGACGGCTCCGCGCAGACCAACCCGAGCCTCAAGCAGGTCAAGGCGAAGATCGCCTCCCTCAACTGACGTCGCGGCGCTCGACCAGCCGCGGGGTCAGCCGCTGGGTCACCACTGGCCCGGCAGCGGTCCGCCGTACCACGCCTCGATGAGCGAGCGGCTGATCGAGATGCCGCCCGGCAGGAGCAGGATGCCCGCCTGCGCGCCGGCGAGCACCTCCGCACGGGTGAACCACCGCGCCTCCTCGATCTCCACGGCGTCGACGGTGATCGCGGTGGTGACCGCCCGGGCGAAGAACCCGACCATGAGGCTCGACGGGAACGGCCACGGCTGGTTGCCGAAGTAGGTCACCTCCCCCACCTCGACCCCGGCCTCCTCCATCACCTCACGGCCGACCGCCTGCTCGAGGCTCTCGCCGGGGTCGACGAACCCGGCGAGCGTGGAGAACCGGCCGCGGGGCCAGCTGGGCTGCCGCCCGAGGAGCGCTCGGTCGTCGTCGTCGACGACCAGCATGATCACCGCCGGGTCGGTCCGCGGGAAGTGGTGGCGCTTGCAGGACTCGCACTCGAGCACGTAGCCGCCGCCGCTGACGACCAGCCCGCCGCCGCACCGGGCGCAGAACCGGTGGGCGCGGTGCCACTCCGCGAGCGCCTGCGCCTGGACGACCAGCCCCGCGTCCTCAGCCGACAGCGTCGGCCCGAGCGTCCGCAGCGTCCCCCAGTCCTCCGGCGCGGGCAGCCCACGGGCGAGGACCGCGAAGTGCACGACCCCGCCCCGCTCCCCGAGCAGCAGCCGCTCGCCCCGGGGTGCCTCCGCCGGGGAGACCCACCGCACGGAGGCACCGTCGTCGCCGACCGGGAACCGCCCCCCGGCGAGCACCAGGACCCGCGTCGCGGGGTCGCTCCACATCTCCTCCAGCCAGGCGGCGTCGGTCCGCCGCCCGCCGATCCGTTCGTGGCTGCGGGTCGACAGGGCGATGTCCACCGAGAAGGGGGCAGGAAAGCTGCTCACCCCGGCACCCTAGACGCCGGACCATGGCCGCGCCTCGCACCGCGGCGGCCCTAGGGTGCAGCCATGAGCACGCACATCGCCGCCGCCCCCGGCCAGATCGCACCGCACGTCCTGATGCCCGGTGACCCGCTGCGGGCCCGTTGGATCGCGGAGACGTTCCTCGAGGACGCCACCTGCTACTCCGAGGTCCGCGGGATGTACGGCTTCACCGGGACCTGGCGGGGCCGACCGGTCTCCGTGCAGGGGTCGGGGATGGGGCTGCCGTCGATCTCGATCTACCTCAACGAGCTGTTCTCGGAGTACGACGTCCAGGCTGTCACGCGCGTCGGCTCGTGCGGGGCGTTGACCGAGGAGCTCGCGCTGCGCGACATGGTGATCGCCTCCGGCGCCTGCACCGACTCCTCGATGAACCGGATCCGGTTCGAAGGGTTCGACTACGCCCCGGTCGCCGACTTCGAGCTGCTCCGGAAGGCGTACGCCGCCGCCCAGGACCAGCCGGTCGCGGCCAAGGTCGGTCTGCTGCTGAGCAGCGACCAGTTCTACCACCCGCGTCCCGAGCTGACCTCGCGGATGGCGGAGTACGGCGTGCTCGCCGTCGAGATGGAGGCGAGCGCGCTCTACACGCTGGCCGCGAAGTTCCGCCGCCAGGCGCTGGCGATCTGCACGGTCTCCGACCACATCCTCACCGGCGAGGAGACGACCTCCGCGGAGCGTCAGGAGACCTTCGCTCACATGGTCGAGGTGGCGCTGAGCGCGATGCTCGACTGAGCGTCGGGTCCCCGCAGCACCGCCTCCAGCTCCTCGCGGCCGGGGAGGTCGTCGTGGACGACCACCTCCCCGTCCCGGACGTAGTAGAAAGCGGCCCGCACCTGGTGGAGCGGCACCCCGTGGAGCTCCGCCCAGGCGAGCCGGTAGACGGCGAGCTGCGCCGGGTCGGCGCGGTGGTCACGGCTCGTCTTCCAGTCGACCAGGAGGAACCCGCCGTCGTCCTCGGCGAAGACCGCGTCGATCCGGCCCCGCACCACCTGCCCGGCGAGGACCACCGCGAACGGTGGCTCGACGGCCACCGGCGACCGGTGCCCGAAAGGCCCGGTCTCGAAGCGCTGGACCAGCTGGTGCAGGTCCGCGTCGTCGTCGACGCCGAGGTCGGCTCTCCCGCTGAGCTCGTCGGGGTCGACGAGCAGCTCCTGCCGGTGCTGCTCGTAGTGCGCCTGCACCCAGGCGTGGAACCGGGTGCCGAACCTCGCCGCCGGTGAGGGCGCGCGGGGCATCGGGCGGACCAGCCGCTCGGCGAACGCCTCGGGGTCGCTGCGCAGCGCGGCCAGCGACGTCGCCGACAGGCTGGACGGGAGGGCGACCTCGAGCTCGTCGACGAGCCGGCTGCGCGCCTCTCCCAGCAGCCGCTCGGCCTCGGCGTCCCAGACCGCCTCCGCCCGCAGGAGGTCGGGGTCCTCGACCCCCTCTTCCGCGGCCCCTGCCGCAGGAGCCGGGCCGGTCCCCGCCTCCTCCTGCCGCGCGATCTCCGCCCGGACGGCGGCCGCCAGGCCGCGCCGGCGGTGCACCTCCGGGCCGTCCTCGTCGACCGGCCACGGAACCGTCCGCACGGAGGCCCGCAGCGGGTTGGCCGCCCCCTTCTCCGGTGCCGGCGGCCAGGGTGGCAGCTCGACCGCCGGTTCCGTGCCCGTCGGCTCGCCGGCCGCCGCGAGCTCCTCGAGGAGCTCCCGGGTCGTCTCGAGGTAGGGGGACGGGCCGCAGGGCGTCTTGCGGTCGGCGTGCCACAGGTAGGACGAGATCGTCAGCTCGTGACGGGCCCGGGTGAAGGCGACGTAGGCCAGCCGCAGCTCCTCCTGCTGCTCGTGGGCCTTGCACTCCTCGGCGTACGTCTTGAGCCCGGCGCCGGTCCAGTCCCGGACCGCGGGCAGGTCCTGGGCGTCGCCGCGGAGCGGGCTGGGCAGCACCGCCGGGCCGGCGGTCCACTTGGTGCGGGTCTGGCCGGTGGGGAACTTGGACCGGCTCACGCCGACCATGAAGACGGCATCCCACTCCAGCCCCTTGGCGCGGTGCACGGTGAGCAGCTTGACGGTGTCGGCGCCGGTGGGGGTGGCCACGTCGAGTCCGGTCCCCTGCTCGTCCTCTGCCTCCAGGTAGCTCACCAGGGCGGTCAGGCTCACCTCGCCGTCGACCGCCTGGAACTCGGCGACCCCCTTGACGAAGAGGTCGAGGTTGTCGCGGCGGGCGCGGGCCGCCGGGCTCACCGACGAGGCGAGCTCGACGTCCACCCCGGTGGTGTCGACGATCCGCCGGACCAGGTCGAGCAGCGGCTCGCCGACGTGGTGGCGGAGCCGGCGCAGCTCGTCGGCGAGGAGCGCGAACCGCTCGCGTGCCTCGTCGGAGTAGGCCGCGTCGCCCGGGTCGTCGAGCGCGTCGACCAGCGAGGTGACCTCGGTCGGGTCCGTCGCCGCCACCGCGTCGGCCAGCTCCTCGTCGACCGACCGGGTGCGGTGCCGCTCGGCGGCGTCCCGTCCGGCGAGCTCCTCGGCCCGGTCGCCGAGCAGCGCGAGGTCCCGGGGGCCGACCGCCCACCGCGGGCCGGTGAGGAGCGTGAGCATCGCGGCGTTGGCCGTGGCGTCCTGCAGAAGGGTGAGCGTGGCGACGACCTCGCTCACCTCCGGCAGCGCCAGCAGCCCCTTGAGCCCGACGATCTCGACCGGGACCTCGGCGGCTGACAGGGCGGTGAAGACGTCGGCGGCGTGTGCGTTGTCCCGGGTCAGCACCCCGATCTCCCGCCAGGAGCCGAGCCGCTCGTGGGCGGCGACGACCCGCTCGACCAGGCCGAGCAGCTCGTCGTCGTACGTCTCGTGGGGCGCCGCGGTGATCTCGCCGCGCGCCGCCGTCGCCGGAGCCTCCAGCCGCTCGACCATCGGGAACTGGGCGTAGAGCGGGTCGGCCAGCCGGTTCGCGAGTGTGAGGATCCGGCGGTCGGAGCGACGGTTCACGGTCAGCGGGTACGACGCCACGTCGACCGAGCCGTCCGCGGCCGGGAAGCTCTCCCCGAAGCGGAGGATGTTCGACACCGAGGCTCCTCGCCATCCGTAGATCGCCTGGTTCGGGTCGCCGACCGCCGTGACCGGGTGCCCGCGGCCCTGGTCCGGCGTGGGCCCGGAGAACAGGTGGGAGAGCATGAGCGCCTGGGCGACCGAGGTGTCCTGGTACTCGTCGAGGAGGACGACCTTGAACTTCGCGCGCTCCTCCTGCCCCACCTCCGGCCGGGTGGCCGCCAGCCGGGCGCCCAGCTCGATCTGGTCGGAGAACTCCATGAGCCCGAGGGAGCGCTTGAGGGCGCGGTACTCCTCGACGAGGTGGAGCAGCTCGACCCGGCGGTCGAAGGTGTTGAGGACCTTGTCGAGCAGCTCGCGGTAGGTCTTGCGGTGCTCCACCGCGAGCTCGGCGGTGATCGCCGGCCGGAGCCCGTCCTGGAACGCCAGCAGCTCCGCGGGGGTGAGGAGGTGCTCGCTCAGCTGCGCGTCGAGCGCGAGCAGGTTGGTGGTCACCGTCGGCGGGTGGTCGCTGAGGTGGGTCACCTCCCGGGTGTGCCGGTCGATGACGCGGGCCGCGAGCTGGTAGCGGGAGGCGTCGGCGACCACCCGGGTGTCGGGCTCGTGACCGATCCGGAGCCCGTGCTCGGAGAGGAGCCCCGAGGCGTAGGCGTTGTAGGTGACCACCGTCGGCTCGAGCACCTCCTCCTCGTCGACGCGCTCCGGGCCCGGCCGTGGCTGCCGGAGGATGCCGGCGTCGTGCAGCGCTCCCCTGACCCGTGCGGCGAGCTCGCCGGCCGCCTTGGCCGTGAACGTCAACCCGAGCACCTCGTGCGGCCGGACCTGCCCGGTGCCGACCAGCCAGACGACGCGGGCCGCCATCAGCGTGGTCTTGCCGGAGCCGGCGCCTGCGATGACGACCGCCGGCTCGAGCGGCGCGCTCACCGCCGCGAACTGCTGGTCGCTGAGCGGGAACTCCGCGCGCATGAACGCCTGGAGTGCGGCGGGTGTGAGCAGCTGCCGCGGGGAGCCTGAGCTGGAAGGGGTGGTCGTCACGAGAGCACCGTCCCGGAGCGCTTCGTCGGGCAGAGGGCGGTGAAGTCGCAGTGGTCGCAGTGCTTGCCGGCGCGCGCCGGGAACTCCTCGTCGCGGACACGTCGCACGGCCTCGGCGAGCTGGAGCTCGACGGGGCGCGGGCCGGCGTCGGTGCGCTGAGGTTCCTGCCGCTGCACCTTGGCCGCCCTGAGGTCACCGCGGAGCTGGACGAGCTCGGCGCCTCCGGCCTGCCCGCGACCGTCGAGGAGGTGGTCGACCGCCCCGTGGTCGACCGCGAGCTGGTAGAGCCCCAGCTGGGGGTGCTCGGCGAGCTCGGCCGCGGTGGGGTGCTGCTTGGTGGTCTTGAGGTCGACGACGACGACGCGGCCGTCGGCGTCCACCTCGAGCCGGTCGGCGAACCCCTTGAGCCGCACGACCTCGCCCCCGACCTCCACCTCGGCCCGGAGCTCGACCTCGGTGCCGAGCACCGCACGGGCTGCCGGCCGCCGGTGCCAGTCGAGGAGCCAGGTCAACGCCGCCTCGATCTCCCGGCGGTCCTTGGCCGACGACCACGGGGTGCGGAAGGGGAGCTGCTCCCACACCTTGTCGACGTGGCTCATCAGCTGCTCGACCGTCACATCGTCGCCGAGGTCGCCCTTGACCAGCCGGTCGGCGAGGCCGTGGACGACGTTGCCGAACCCCTGCGAGGCGCTCGACTCGGAGCGGCCGCCCGCCTCGCGCTCGAGGAACCACTTGGCGGGGCAGGTGAGCAGCGCGTCGAGGGCGCTGGCGCTCAGGGTGAGCGGCTGGTCGGCGGGCCGGACCGGCCGGGTCGACCAGGAGCGCGACCGGGTGCCCCACCAGGTCGCCGGGTCGGCGGCCGGGACGAGGGGCGACCCGGCGTGCGCCTCGCGAGCGAGACGGGCGAGGCGACGGACGGCGGCGTCGCGCAGCGCGGGCGCGGTGTCCGGGTCGGCGGCGGTGCGCCGCAGCTCGGCCACCAACCCGTGCAGCGAGAGCGGACGCTCGGGGCGACCCTGGACGGCCTGCGGCTCGACGTCGAGCTCGCCGGTGAACCGGGACGGCTGGTCACCGTCCTCGTCCGGCGAGGCGACGGCGGTCACCAGCAGGCGGCTCCTGGCCCGGGTGCAGGCGACGTAGAACAGCCGTCGCTCCTCCGCGAGCAGGGCGCGCGGCTCCAGGGGCGGCAGCAGCCCGTCCGGGCCGAGCTCGTCGGCACGCAGCAGGGTCGAGCGGCGGCGGAGGTCGGGCCAGCTGCCCTCCTGCACCTGGGCGACCACGACGAAGGTCCACTCGAGCCCCTTGGCCCGGTGCGCGGTGAGCAGCCGCACCGCGTCACCGCGGACCCCGCGGTCGGCCAGCGTGTCGGCTGGGATCTGCTGGGCGAGCAGCGTCTCGAGGAAGTTCTCGGCGCTCGTGTTGGCGCGCTGCTCCTCAGTGCGGGCAGCCTCCTCGAACAGCGCACAGATCGCGTCGAGGTCGCGGTGCGCCGCACCGGCGCCCGGGCCTCCGCCGACGGCTCTGGCCCGGAGCCGCTCCGGCCAGCGGGTCCCCGACCAGAGGTGCCACAGCAGCTCCTCGGCGCTCACCTGGTGCTCGAGGCGCCGGCGAGCCTCGGCGAGGAGCACTCCGAGGCGCCGCGCCTTGTCGACGGCGCGTCCGACCCCACGCTCCCGCCCGGGCCCGCCGAGCGGGCCGTCGAGCGGGCCGTCGAGCAGGCCGTCGAGCAGGCCGTCGAGCAGGGTCGGGTCGGCCACGGCGTCCCGGACCAGCTGCCGGCTCGGCCGGGGCGTGCGGTCCTCCCGCCCAGCCGCAGCCTTCTCGCGACGGTGCAGGAGCCGGGCCAGCAGGCGCAGCTCGGCGGTGTCCATCCCACCGAGCGGCGAGACCAGGAGCGCCTCCGCCCGGCCGGCGTCGACGTGGTGCGGGTGGGCGGGGTCGTCGTGGCGCAGGTCGAGGGCGGCGCGCAGCGCGCCCAGCAGCGGCTGGACCGCGGGCTCGGCGGTCAGCGGGGTGTCGTCAGCGGCCACCTCCACCGGCACCCCCGCCGCGACCAGTGCCCGCCTCAACCCCGGGATCGACGCCCGGCCGCTGCGGACGAGCACGGCCATCTCCGACCACGGCAGGCCGTCCTCGAGATGGGCCCGACGGAGCCGGTCCGCGACGTGTTCCACCTCCGCCCGCGCGGTGTCGAGGTGGAGCACCTCCACCGTCCCGGGCCCGTGGCTCCCCTCGACCGGGAGCGGCGAGCGGAACGCCCGCATCGCGTCGGCCGGGACCGCCCCGCTCGTCGGGATCGCGGTGGCGAGCCGCCGGGAGGCGGTCAGGAGCGTCGGCCCGAACCGCCGGGTCGTCTGCAGGGCCACGACCGGGGCCGGCGCTCCGCCCGCGGTGCGGAACGTGGCCGGAAACTCGAGGATCCCCCGGACGTCGGCACCGCGGAAGCCGTAGATCGACTGGTCCGGGTCGCCGACCACGACGAGGTTGCGCCCGTCGCCGGCGAGCGCGCGCAGGAGCGCCACCTGGCCGGGGTCGGTGTCCTGGTACTCGTCGACGAAGACCCAGGAGTAGCGGTGGCGCAGCTCCCTCCTGATCGTCGGCTCCTCGGCCAGCGCCACGGCGCGGACCACGAGGTCGGCGTAGTCGAGGGCGCTCTGCGCGTCGAGCACGGTGAGGTACTGCTCGAGGAACTCCCCGGCTGCCACCCACTCCGGACGGTCGGTGGCGTGGCCGACCGCCGTCAGCTCCTTGCCCTCCAGCCCGTGCTCGCGGGCACGGGCGAGGAGCTGCTGCACCTCCCTGGAGAACCCGCGGGTCCGGACCGCCTCGGTGAGCGTCTCCGGCCAGCGGACCGCCTCCGGCGTGGGTCGCAGCAACGTCCGCAGGACGGCGTCCTGCTGCGGCGCGCTCAGCAGTCGCAGCGGGGCCGAGTAGGCGTCGTCGTCGGCGTACTGCCGCACCAGCGAGTAGGCGAACGAGTGGAACGTCGAGCTGAGCGGGGTCCCCAGCGCCCGTCCGAGCCGGGCGGTGACGCGGTCGCGCAGCTGCTCGGCGGCCTTGCGGCTGAAGGTCAGCGCGAGCACCTGCTCCGGGGCGACGCCGCGCCGGTCGACGAGATCCACGACCGCCTCCACCATCGTGGTGGTCTTGCCGGTGCCCGGCCCGGCGAGCACGAGCAGCGGCCCGCCGTCGTGGGCGAGCACCGCCCGCTGCGAGGTGTCGAGCGAGGGCGCGGTCGCCGGGGCGGCCGGTGCACGGAGGGCGTACCTGGTCGTCGTGGTCATCGCGGACCATGAGAGCACGCACCTCCGACAGTCCCGCGCAGGACCCGGTTACGGTTCCCCCATGAGCTCACCCGCCGACGTCCGCACCGACCAGGGACCCCTCGCAGGCGTCCTCGTCCTCGACCTCACCCGCGCGCTCGCCGGGCCGCACGCGGCGATGATGCTCGGCGACCTCGGCGCCCGGGTCATCAAGGTCGAGACGCCGAACGGCGGCGACGACTCGCGCGGCTGGGGGCCGCCGTTCGTCGGCGAGGGCGACCAGCGGCAGTCGACGTACTTCATGTCGGCGAACCGCAACAAGGAGTCGATCACGCTCGACCTCAAGGACGACGCCGACAAGGAGCTGCTCGCCGAGCTCGTGCGCCGGGCCGACGTGCTCATGGAGAACTTCCGGGTCGGCGTCCTCGACCGGCTCGGCTTCCCGGTCGACCGGCTGCACGAGCTCAACCCCCGGCTGGTCGTCCTCTCGATCACCGGGTTCGGCCACGACGGGCCCGAGGCGAAGCGGGCCGGCTACGACCAGATCGCCCAGGGCGAGGGCGGGCTGATGAGCCTCACCGGCAGCGACGAGCCGACGAAGGTGGGCGTGCCGATCGCCGACCTGCTCGCCGGCATGAACGGCGCGTACGGCGTCGCGGCCGCGCTCCTGGAGCGGGAGCGGACCGGCCGGGGCCGCGTGGTGCGGACCTCCCTGCTCGCCAGCGTGGTCGGCGTGCACGCCTTCCAAGGCACCCGGTGGACCGTCGGCCACGAGGTGCCGACCCGTTCCGGGGCCCACCATGCGGCCATCGCGCCGTACGGCATGTATGCGACGGCGACCGCGCCCGTGCAGGTGGCCTGCGGCTCCGAGGGGCTGTGGCGGGCCCTCGCCGCGGCGCTCGGGCTCGACGCCGCCGACCCGCGGTTCGCGACCAACGCCGACCGGGTCGCGCACCGCGACGAGCTGACGGCCTCGATCGAGGGCGTGCTCGCCGGCGCCGGGGCCGAGCACTGGCTGGAGGTGCTCTCCGAGGCCGGCGTCCCGTCGGGAAAGGTCCGCACCGTCGACGACGTCTACGCCTGGGAGCAGACCCGCTCCCAGGGGCTCCTCCTCGACGTCGAGCACCCGGTGCTCGGCCCTCTGCAGCTCCCGGGGTCCCCGCTGCGCTTCGACGACAACGCGTTCTCCGGAGGACGGAGCACCCACCTGCCCCCGCCGCTGCTCGGCGAGCACGACACCTCGATCCGCACCGAGCTGGGCAGGAGATGAGCGATGCCGCTGACCGGAGAGTACGAACCGAGCCCCGAGAAGTGGGTTCGCGAGCAGGTGGAGGGCTACGAGTCCTCCGGCGGCACCCGGCAGAACACCCTGGGCGACACCGGGCTCCCCGTCGTGATCGTCACCTCGATCGGCGCGCGGAGCGGCAAGCTGCGCAAGACGCCGCTGATGCGGGTGGAGCACGAGGGCCGCTACGCCCTGGTGGCCTCGCAGGGCGGTGCCCCGAAGCACCCCACCTGGTACTTCAACCTCGTCAGCCACCCGCGGATCGAGCTGCAGGACGGGCCCGCGCCCCGGGACATGGCCGTGCGGCTCGTCGAGGGTGAGGAGAAGGCCGAGTGGTGGGAGCGCGCCGTGGCCGCCTTCCCGCGCTACGCCGACTACCAGCGGAACACCGACCGGGAGATCCCGGTGTTCCTCGCCGAGCCGGCACCAGACGCACACGCCGGTGTCTGACCGGACGCTGACGTCGTCCTGAGCCTCGGGCCGCATCCTCTGCTCACCGACCAGGAGCGACGGGCACCTCGCCCGCCGCGAGGCAGAGGAGATGCATCCCGCACGGACACGTCGCGCGACGGACCGCGGCCGGGGGCTCCGGGGGTCCCCGCGTTCCGACCTTGACATGTGACCAAACAGTCACCTATTCTCGCCCCATGGACCTGGTGTTCAAGGCGCTGGCCGACTCGACCCGGCGCGACCTGCTGGACGCGCTGTTCGCGACGGACGGCCAGACCCTGACCGCCCTCGAGGAGCGGGTGACGATGACGCGCTTCGGCGTCATGAAGCACCTCAAGGTCCTGGAAGAGGCCGGCCTCGTCGTGACCCGCAAGCGCGGGCGGGAGAAGCTGCACTTCCTCAACCCGGTCCCCATCCAGCTCGTCCACGACCGCTGGGTGAGCAAGTACGCCGAGCGCTGGGCCGCCGCGCTCACCGAGCTCAAGTCACAGCTGGAGGATTCATGACCACCGTCTCGTTCGCCCAGGGCACCGCGCCCGTCGGCGACACCGCCGTGTTCGAGATCTACATCAAGGCCACTCCGGAGCGGATCTGGGAGGCGATCACCGACCCGGCGCAGCGCGCCGAGTACAGCTTCGGGGTCCAGACCCACTCGACGTGGACGACGGGTTCGTCGTACCGCGCCGGGGTGCCCGACGTCGTCGACATCGCCGAGGGCGAGAACGTCGTCGTCGAGCCACCTCATCTCCTCGTGCAGACGTTCGACGCACTGTGGAGCGACGACGTCAAGGCGCAAGGCACGACGCGCGTCACCTGGGAGATCGAGCAGGTCGGCGACTCGTGCCGGCTCACCGTGGTGCACGACCAGCTCCCGGCGAGCGCGAACGCCGAGCTGTACGGCGGCTGGCCGATGATCCTCTCCGGCCTCAAGACACTGCTGGAGACGGGGGAGCGGCTCACCACTCCCGGCTCGCTCATGTACGCGAAGGGCTGACCTACCCGGTCCGGGACCATTCACGCACGTCGGCCGCGCCGGCAGCCGGGACCGGGTCGGCTGGTGAGCTGCTGGCGGGCCGAGGCGGCATGCCGCGGGAGACCGGCGCCCAGGTCAGGGCTCGACGAGGCCGGCGCGGATCGCGTAGCGGGTCAGCTCGGTGCGGTCCCGCATCCCCAGCTTCGCGAGCACGTTGGCCCGGTGCCGCTCGACGGTCTTGGCGCTGATGTGGAGCGTGGCCGCGATCTCCTTCGTCGAGTGTCCCTCGGCGATGAGCTTCACGACCTCGTCCTCGCGGGGGGTCAGCGCGGTCTCCGGGACCCGGTCACCGCGACGGATCCGGTCCTGGACGTCGCGGACCAGCGTGCTCATCACCCCCGCGTAGAGAAACGGCTCCCCCCGCATCGCGGCGTGGCAGGCGCCGACCAGGTCCTCGTCGGCGGCGGACTTCAGCACGTACCCCGATGCCCCGGCCTTGAGCGCCTCGAAGAAGTACTGCTCGTGGTCGTACATCGACAGCATCAGCATCCGCACCTTCGGCCGACGGCGGGCGATCTCGCGGGCCGCCTGGAGCCCGGTCATCCGCGGCATCGCGATGTCCAGCACAGCCAGGTCCACCTCGGTGGACCGAACCAGCTCCACCGCCTCCGCCCCGTCGGAGGCCTCGGCGACCACCTCCAGGCCGGGGTCGGCGTCGAGGATCAGCCGCACCCCCCGTCGCACCAGCGCATGGTCGTCGGCGAGCAGGATCCGCACGGTCACGGGTCGGCCACCTCGACCACCAGCCGCACCTCCGTACCCCGGCCCTCGCGGTCACGAAGCTCGAGCGTCCCTCCGACCAGCTGCGCGCGCTCGCGCATCCCCTGGATCCCGGCCCCCTCCACCGGACGCGGCCCCCTTCCGCGCCCGTCGTCGACGACGCGCAGCACGAGCGCGGACCCCTGCCGGCTCAGCCCGAGCTCGACGCGCGCGGCACCGGCGTGGCGCACCACGTTGGTGAGCGCCTCCTGGGCGACGCGGTAGACGACGAGCTCGGTGCCACGGTCGAGTGCCGGCAGCCCCGGAGCGAACGCCCGGACCACCGCCAGCCCCGAGGTCCGCGCCGCCTCGCTGGCCAGGCTCGACAGGGACGCGAGCAGCCCGAGGTCCTCGAGCATCCCGGGGCGGAGCCGTTGCGCGATCCGACGCACCTCCTCGAGCCCGCTCCGGGTCGTCTCCTGTGCCGAGGCGACCAGCTCCGCGAGCGCCGCGTCCTGGTCCTCGGCGCGGTCCCGCGCCTGGCGCAGCGCCAGGAGTACGACGGTGAGGCTCTGGCCGACCTCGTCGTGGAGCTCCTGGGCGACCCTGCGCCGCTCGTCCTCCTGGGCGGCGAGCGCCTTCGCCGTACTCGTCCTGCGCTCGTCCTCGAGCCGGCGGACCATGTCGTTGAACCCGTCCACGAGGGCGGCCGCCGGGCCGTGCCCGGCGGCCGGGAGCCGCAGTCCGGGGCTGCGGAGGTCGACCTCCCGCATGGTGTGCGTCAGCCGGTCCAACGGAACCAGCAGCGACCGCAGCAGCAGGGCGTTGACCACGAGGATGACGACGAAGCCGACCGCGAGGACCACCGCCTCGGAGGCGAGGACCCGGGTCGAGACCGTGGCCGGCGAGAACGCGAGCGCCAGGACGCCGAGGAGGAAGACGAGAGCGTTGGTCAGGCTCACCCGCCAGAAGAGCGGCATCCGGCTGACCCAGGTCACGCCCCCACCCTAGGCGCGCGGCCTTCCCGCCGACCCGGACGCGAAGCGGAGATGGGTGGTAGCACCGATGGTCCGCGACCGCGGATCCCACGACACTTGAAGCATGCAACGTTCCGTTCCGTCTCCGGACGCCCGCTCCGTCCGCAGGCGGCTGCGTGCGCTCGCACACCTTCCAGGATGACGCCGGCGGACCTCAACCTGGTGCTCCTCGCGGGCACCGCCGTGCTGCTGGTGGGCGTCGCCGCCGTCCGGGTCTCCAGCGGCCTGGGGCTTCCCAGCCTGCTGTTGTACCTCGCGATCGGGCTGGGCATCGGCGAGGCCGGGCTGGGTCTGGAGTTCACCGACGCGAACCTGACCGCGACGCTGGGGTCCCTCGCGCTGGCGGTCATCCTCGCCGAGGGCGGGCTCACCACCGACTGGCGCGTCGTACGCCCCGTCGCCGCGCTCTCCGGCGTGCTCGCCATCGTGGGCGTCGCGGTCAGCGTCGCGGTGACCTCGACGCTCGCCTACCTCGTGCTCGACGTCGACGTGCGCACAGCCGTCCTCCTCGGCGCCGTCGTCTCCTCGACCGACGCCGCCGCGGTCTTCTCGGTGATGCGGCAGCTGCCGCTGCGGGCCCGGACCCGGGCGGTGCTGGAGGCGGAGTCGGGGTTCAACGACCCGCCGGTGATCATCCTGGTCACGCTGGTGGTCTCCCCTGCGTGGGACGACCTGGACGTTCTCGGCGCGGCGCTCGGCTTCCTCCAGCAGATGGTGGTCGGCGGTCTCGTCGGCGCCGGGATCGCCTTCGTCGCCACGTGGGTGCTGGCGCGGACCGCGCTGCCGGCGGCCGGGTTGTACCCGCTCTCGACCCTGGCGTTCGCGCTCCTGGCCTACGGCGCGGCCGGGATCGCCGGCGGCAGCCCGTTCCTCGCGGTGTACGTCGCCGGGCTGGTGCTCGGCAACGCCGCCCTGCCCCACCGGGCCACCACGCTCGGGTTCGCCGAGGGGCTCGCCTGGCTGTCCCAGATCGGCCTCTTCGTGCTCCTCGGACTGCTCGCCAGCCCAGCGCGGCTGGTCGACGCGCTCGTCCCCGCGCTCGTGGTCGGGGTGGCGCTCACGCTGGTCGCCCGGCCGCTGTCGGTGCTGCTCTGCCTCAGCCCGTTCCGGATCCCGTTGCGCGAGCAGCTGTTCATCTCATGGGCGGGACTCCGCGGCGCCGTCCCGATCGTGCTCGCCACGCTCCCGATCACCGCAGGGCTGCCCGGCGCACTCAAGGTGTTCGACGTGGTGTTCCTCCTCGTCGTCGTGTTCACGCTGGTGCAGGCGCCGGGGCTGCGCCGGCTGGCCGAGCTCCTCGGGCTCGCCCGGTCGACCGGCGCCCGCGACCTCGCCCTGGAGTTCGCGCCGCTCGAACGGCTGGGAGCGACGATGATCACCCTCGACGTGCCCCCGGAGTCCCGGCTGGCCGGTGTCCACCTCAGCGAGCTGCGCCTCCCCGGCGACGCCGTCATCACGCTGATCCTGCGGGACAGCTCGCTGTTCGTCCCGCAGCCGACGACGCAGCTGCGCGTCGGTGACCACCTGCTGATCGCGGCGAACGACCAGCACCGCGCCGCCGCCGAGAAGCGGCTGCGGGAGGTGAGCCGCGGTGGCCGCCTCGCCGCCTGGCACCAGCCGGAGTCCCGGGGGGCTCGCGGGGCTCGCGGGGCCACCGCCTCGGCGCGGTGTCATGAGGGTGGGTTTCCCGCGGCAGCCACTCACCCCAGGTCGACGATGGCGGCGACCGGGCCGCCGCCGTCGGGGCCCTGGTGGGCCGCCGAGACCGAGACGAACACCGCGGGGTCGCCGGTCACCGCCGCGGTCACCCCTCCGACGCACGCCTTGATCTGCCGGTGCCAGTGCACGTCGGAGTCGTCGAGCATCGCGTTGCGGCGCCCGCGCACCTGACCGTCCTGGGACACCTCGCACTTGAGGAAGACGTTGACCAGCCGGTCGCCGAGGTCGGTGTGGTGCGGACGGTCGGGCAGGTCGATCCCGGCGTCCCTGATCGCCTCCCAGATGCCGTCCTGGTCGAGGGCGTCCTTCATCACCGAGTGGCCGATCCGGTAGCGACCGCCGACCCCCGGGGCGTTGCCGACCACGACGACCTGGGCCTGGTCGAGCTCCACGCCGGAGGAGCACGAGGCCACGCGGGAGTAGAGCTCCCGGTTGTGCATGACGTCCTCGTCGGTCGGCATCTCGATCTCGCCGAGAGCGACGGCGACGCCGAGCGCCGTACACCCGTTGGAGAGGTCCATCGACTCGTGCGTGTGCTCTGTCCACACGGTCTTCCCGCGGCTCTTGGCGTCACGGATCGTGTGGATGGTCAGCAGTGGGGTCTTCGTCTGCACGTAGTGCACGTCGGCGGGGTCGTCGATCCCGGCGCGCTGCATCGCCACCCGCACCGCCTCGGCGACCTTGGTCACCATCGGCGTGCGACCGATCTCCTCCGGCAGCAGCTCCTCGCTCATCGCGAACCCCACGGTGAGCCGCGGCTCGTCGGTCGGCTCGGCGTCGGTGGTGGCGAAGACCGTGGCGTGGGGGCTGATCACGCCGTCGGTGCCGCCCGACCAGACGATCGGGACCTGGTTGACCTGGTCGGCCGGGGCGCCCTTCTCGACGAGCACCTCGCGGAAGGCGCGGTCGGCGATGATCCGCGTGTAGTCGTTCACCCCGCCGTTGCCCTCGGTCTTGCCGATGATCGCGATGACCCGGTCGGCCTGCATGACCCCGTCGTCGATCAGCTTCGCCAGCTCGCTGGCGTCGGAGACGGAGTGGAGCGGGACTTTGCGTACTTCGATCGCAGAGGGCACGGGAGCTGCCTTTCGTGGTGGGTTCAGGTGACGGGGACGACTCGGGTGCCGACGGAGCCGGCGACGGCATCGGAGAGCGTGCCGAGCGAGGTGATGACGCCGGTGCCACCGGTCCGCTCAGCGAACCGCGTGACGGCCTCCACCTTGGGGCCCATGGAGCCGACGGCGAACCGCTCCTCGGCGGCGATGACCCGCATCGCGTCCACGTCGACCTCGCGGACCGGCCTGGCCTCCGGTGTGCCCCACCCCGCGACCACGTGCTCGACGTCGGTGGCGATCACCAGCAGGTCGGCGCCGACGCGCTCGGCGACGAGGGCCGCCGTCAGGTCCTTGTCGATGACGGCCTCCACCCCTTCGAGGACGCCGTCCTCGTTGCGGACCGTCGGGATCCCGCCGCCGCCCGACGCAACCACGACGTAGCCCTGCTCGAGCAGCAGGTCGGCCGCCGGTGCGTCGAGGCACTCCAGCGGCTCGGGCGAGGCGACGACGCGGCGCCACCCGCGGTCGGGGATCTCGACGAAGTGCTCGCCGTGGGCGATCAGCCGCTGCGCCTCCTCGCGGCCCAGGTAGCGACCGATCGGCTTGGTCCGGTGCTCGAAAGCCTGGTCGTCGCGGTCCACGAGGGTCCGGGAGACCAGGGTCGCGGTCCGCTTCTCGACCCCGCGCTCGACCAGCGCCGCGTCGAGGAAGTTCATCAGCAGCATCCCGATCGACGCCTGCGTCTGGGCCCCGCACCAGCTGAGCGGGACCGGGGGTACGACGGCCGCGGCGAGCTCGTTCTTCACCAGGATGTTGCCGACCTGCGGACCGTTGCCGTGCGTGAGCATCACCTCGTGACCGGCTGCGACCAGGTCGGCGATCGGCCCGGAAGCCCTCCGGACGGCTGCCCTCTGGTCCTCCGGATGTGCCGACCCGTCAGCCCCCGTCATGGCGTTGCCGCCCAGGGCGATGACGATGCGCATGGGGCGACCCTAGGGGGCGCCGCCGACGCGCGGCATGGTCAACTCCGGACAACCACCTCCGGCCGGGACGGCAACATCTGCCATCGGCCCCACGGGCACCGGACCGGCGGCCCGAGCAACGACGGCTCAGCGCAGGGCGCTGGCCTCGGCGCCGATGGTGGTGTCGTCGCCGTGACCGGTGTGCACCACCGTCTCGTCGGGAAGGGTCATCAGCCGGGCCCGGATCGACTCCCGGATCATCGGCTCGTCGCTGAAGGAGCGGCCGGTCGCCCCCGGTCCGCCCTGGAAGAGCGTGTCGCCGGTGAAGACCACGCCGAGCCCGGGCGCGGAGAAGCAGACCGCTCCAGGGGCGTGCCCCGGCGTGTGGAGGACGGTCAGCGTGGTGCCGGCGACCTCGATCTCCTGGCCGTCGACCAGGTCGGCGTCCCACAGCGTGTCCGGGTGCGTCAGCTCCCACACCGGCCGGTCGTCGGGGTGCAGCAGCACCGGCGCGCCGGTCGCCTCCCGCAGCGCCGGGGCCACCCGGACATGGTCGTCGTGCGCATGGGTGCACAGGATCGCCTTCACCCGGCGACCCCCCACCGCTGCCAGGATCGCGTCGACGTCGTGCGGGGCGTCGATGACCACGCACTCCTCGTCGTCGCCGATGACCCACACGTTGTTGTCCACGTCGTAGGTCTGGCCGTCGAGCGAGAAGGTGCCGGAGGTGACCGTGTGGTCGACCCGCGCCTGCCCCGGGGCGGCCATCAGAGCACCACCACCGAGCGGAGGACGTCGCCGTGGTGCATCTTCTCGAACGCCGCCTCGACGTCGTCGATCCCGATCCGCTCGGAGACGAACGCGTCGAGGTCGAGACGGCCCTGACGGTAGAGGTCGACGAGCATCGGGAAGTCGCGGCTGGGCAGGCAGTCGCCGTACCAGCTCGACTTGAGCGAGCCGCCGCGCCCGAAGACGTCGATCAGGGGGATGTCCGGGATCCGCATCTCCGGCGTGGGCACGCCGACGAGGACCACGGTGCCGGCGAGGTCGCGGGCGTAGAAGGCCTGCTTCCAGGTCTCCGGGCGGCCGACCGCATCGATCACGACGTCGGCACCGACCCCACCGGTGAGCTCCTGGATCGCCTCCACCGCGTCCTGCTCGGAGCTGTTGACGGTGTGGGTGGCGCCGAGCTTCCGCGCCCACTCGAGCTTGCGGTCGTCGAGGTCGACGGCGATGACCTTCCCCGCGCCGGCGAGGGCGGAGCCGGCAACCGCCGCCGCTCCGACGCCGCCGCAGCCGATGACCGCGACGCTCTTGCCGCGGGTGACCGCACCGGTGTTGATGGCGGCGCCGATGCCGGCCATCACCCCGCAGCCGAGGAGCCCCACAGCGGCGGGGTCGGCGTCCGGGTCGACCTTGGTGCACTGGCCGGCATGGACCAGCGTCTTCTCCGCGAACGCCCCGACCCCCAGGGCCGGTGTCAGCTCGGTGCCGTCCTCGAGCGTCATCTTCTGCGTGGCGTTGTGGGTGGCGAAGCAGTACCAGGGCTCACCACGCATGCACGCGCGGCACTCCCCGCAGACCGCGCGCCAGTTGAGCACGACGAAGTCGCCGGGGGCGACGTCGGTGACCCCCTCCCCCACCGCCTCCACGACCCCGGCGGCCTCGTGACCGAGCAGGAACGGGAAGTCGTCGTTGATCCCGCCCTCCCGGTAGTGCAGGTCGGTGTGGCAGACCCCGCAGGTCTGCACCTTCACCACTGCTTCGCCCGGGCCCGGGTCCGGCACGTTGACGGTCTCCAACGAGACCGGGGCACCCTTGGCCCTCGCCACCACGCCGCGTACCTGCTGCATGCGTCACTCCTCGCGTCCGGAGCCCCACCCGCCGTGAGGCTGTCGTCAACCTACCGAGCGCCGCTAGCGTGCCGTCCATGGGTGAGTCGAGGCTGCTGGTGGTCGGGGACGGGCCGGTCGTGGAGGCGCTGGTGCCGATGGCGGAGCTGCTCGGCTGGTCGCCGGTGGCCGCGACGACGATGGCGGAGGTGGAGGCGGCGATGCCCGGCAGCACAGCGGTCGTCGTCACCAGCCACGACGGCGAGGTCGACGGCCCCGCGATCGCCCGGGCGCTGGCGGAGCAGCCGGCCTACGTGGGCGGCATGGGGTCGCGGCGGACGCAGGCGCGGCGTCGGGAGTGGCTGCTGGCCAACGGCGTCACCGAGGCGCAGCTGGCGACCGTGCGCGGGCCGGCCGGGCTCGACATCGGCGCGGACAGCCCGCCCGAGATCGCGCTGTCGATCCTGGCGGAGCTGGTCGCCACCGTCCGCGGCGCCTCCGCCGTCGGCTCGATCAGTGACCGGGAGGGCCCGATCCACCCGGGCCTGGAGCCCGGGACCGCCACCTGCCCCACCGGCTGAGGGCGACGGGCCGCTCGGACGGGCAACCCTCCGCCGAGTCCGGTCCTGCGGTGCCCGTGAGGCGAAGGCTGCCCGTCCGAGCGGCCCTGAGGCGTCAGAGCCAGTCGACCTCGGCCGCATCGGCGCCCC
The DNA here is from genome assembly GCA_963754155.1 of uncultured Actinomycetota bacterium. Lineage (GTDB taxonomy): Bacteria > Actinomycetota > Actinomycetes > Propionibacteriales > Nocardioidaceae > Marmoricola_A. Next base: position 637,906 of record CAVWEU010000003.1, read on the forward strand.
CGAGCCGGCGGAACCCGGCGCCTCGGTCGAAGAACGCCTGCTCGCCTCGCGAAGCCGTCATCTCCGCGCGCCGGGCCGCGGTCGCCTCGGCGTCGTGCCCGAGGGTGTCGTCGTCGAGCGAGCCGGTGAGGACGACGCCGTAGTCGTCCACGGCTCCCTGTTCCGAGACCTTGCGCCACACCACGTCCCGCACGACCAGGGACGGGTCCCGCTCGAGCGGGTCACCCCAGCCACCGCCGCCGGTGGTCCGGATCCGGATCGTCTCGCCCGCCTTGACCGGCTCGGCGTCGGCGAGGGCGTCGACCTCGCGCTCGCCCGGGCCGCCCGGGTCGATGCCGACCTCGAAGGGACGCCCGGCCCGGCCGCCTTTGACGCCCCAGCAGGCGAGGATCGACCGGTCGGCGATCGACATGAAGTGGGCGTCCTTGAGCATCCGGATGTGCTTCTCGTAGCCGAGCCCGCCGCGGTGCCGCCCCGGGCCTCCGGAGTCGACGGCGAGGCCGAGCCTCTCGACCACGAAGGGGAACCGGGACTCGGTGAACTCGGTCGGCAGGTTCCGCGAGTCGGGCACGACGTGGATCGTGTCCTCGCCGTCGGCGTAGCTGCGACCGCCCGAGCCGCCACCGAGGACCTCGCGCATGAGGTACGGCCGGCCCTCGCGGTCCTCGCCGTAGACGCCGGTGTAGCGGATCGTCTCCTGGTCGGCCGGCATGTTGCCGTCGACCGCCTTGGCGAGGACGCCGGCGAGCACCCCGAGGAGCCGGAGGATGACGAAGGTCCGCGCGTTCGTCGGGGCCGGGAACACCGGCGTGAGCAGGGTCCCGGGCGGCGGGAACCGCATCTCGATGAGGGGTACGACGCCCTCGTTGACGTCGAGCTCGGCCATCCGCTCCGGGGTGTCGGCCAGGTTGCGCAGGATCGGGGCCAGCCACTTCTTGAGGAAGACCCCGTCGCTGTAGTCGCCGCAGTGGTTGATCGGCCCTTTGGCCTGGGGGCCGGTGCCGCCGAAGTCGAGCACCAGCCGCTCCCCCTCGGGGTCGTCCTCGGCGGTCCGGGTCAGCGTGATCCGCTGCGTGTGCAGCTTCGGGTCGTCGACGCCGTCGTGCTCGGCGTAGTCCTCCCAGACCCAGGTGCCGACCGGGATCTTCGAGAGGATCTCGCGGCGGTAGGTCTGCGTGGTGCGGTCGATGATCGCGTCGAAGCACGCCTCGACGGTCGCGCGGCCGTAGCGGTCGAAGAGCTCGCCGAGCCGCCGGGCACCCATGAGGCAGGCGGAGCACTCGGCATCGAGGTCGGCGGCGAGGGACTCCGGCATCCGCGAGTTGCGCGTCATGATCGCGAGGGCAGCCCGGTTCGGCACACCGGCGTCCCACAGCTTGATCGGGGGGACCATCAGCCCCTCCTCGAAGACGCTGGTGGCGTGGCTCGGCATCGAGCCGGGTACGGCGCCGCCGATGTCGTCATGGTGGCCGAACGCCTGGACGAAGGCCACCACCTCGCCGTCGGAGAAGACAGGCACGGTCACGCAGAGGTCGGGCAGGTGGCCGATCCCGCCCTCGGAGCGGTAGACGTCGTTGTGGAAGTACACGTCGCCGGGGCGCATCTGGGCGAGCGGGAAGTCGCGGGCGACCGGGTGCACCAGCGCCGAGTACGAGCGGCCGGTCAGCTTGCGCAGCAGCCGGTCGTGGATCCCGGCGCGGAAGTCGTGTGCGTCCCGGATCATCGGGCTGCGGGACGTGCGGGCGATGGCGGTCTCGACCTCCATCTCGACCGACGCGAGGCTGCCCTGCACGATCTCGACCAGCACCGGGTCGGCGGACGCCCCTGCGTCCGCGGTCAGGCTCCCGAACGGGAACGCGGTCGGAGCCCGACGGGAGTCGGTGGTCATGGCTGCTCCTCCAGCACTCGCGTCACGACGATGTTGCGGTGGCCGTCGATGCGCGCGACGAACCCGGGGTGCAGGGGCACCGTGGAGCCGAACTCCTCGATGACCGCCGGACCGCGCACCGTCGTCCCGGGCGCCAGGTCGGGTCGCCAGTGGACCGGGGTGTCGAGGTACCCCTCGGCCGCGTCGAAGCAGACCGGTCGCCGGCTGCGCTCGACCGGGTCGCCGCCGGTTTCCTCCTCGACGCCGATCCCGGGTCGCTGGATCGGCCCGATGCCGGAGACCCGCAAGTTCACCCACTCGACCTGCTGCTGGGGGTCGCCGGAGAAGTCGTAGCCGTAGAGCGCCCGGTGCGCGGCGTGGAACTCCTCGGCGACCCGGTCCAGCGCCGCCTGGTGCAGCTCCCCCTCGGGCACCGACACGCGGACCTCGAACGCCTGCCCGAAGTAGCGCACGTCGGCGGTCCGGACGAAGCGCCGCCGCTCCTCGTCGAACCCCTCCTTGGCGAGCGCCTCGGCGGCCTGAGCCCCCAGCTCGTCGTACACCTGCCCGAGCGTGTCGCCGGAGAGGTGCTCGTGGAGCGACACGAACGTGCGGACGTAGTCGTTCTTCACGTCGACCGTCAGCAGCCCGAACGCCGAGAGGTTCCCGGGGTTCGGCGGGACGAGCACGGCCGGCAGCCCGAGGACGTCGACGAGCCGACAGAGCAGGAGCGAGCCGGAGCCGCCGAAGGTGGTCAGGGTGAAGTCCCGGACGTCGAGCCCTCGCTTGACGGTGATCTGGCGGAGGGCGTTGGCCTGGTTCCAGGCGGAGATCTCGAGCACGCCTGCGGCGCACTGCTCGAGCGTCAGGCCGAGCTCCGCCGCCAGCCGCTCGATCCCGTCCCGCGCGGCGTCGACGTCGAGGGGGATCTCGCCGCCGAGGAGGTGCGGGGGGATCCGCCCCAGCACGACGTGAGCGTCGGTGATGGTGACGTCGGTGCCGCCCTTGGCGTAGCAGAGCGGACCGGGGTCGGCGCCCGCCGACTGCGGACCGACCTTGAGCGTCCTCTCGGGTGAGAGCCAGGCGATGGATCCTCCCCCGGCGCCGACGGTGACCACGTCGATCATCGGGATCTTGCTCGGGTAGACGCCGACGCTCCCCTCGGTGGTGAGGGTGGGCTCGCCGTCGACGACGACGCTGACGTCGGTGGACGTCCCTCCGCCGTCGCAGGTGAGCACCCGGTCGAACCCGGCGACGGAGGCGATCAGCGCCGCTCCGAGCGCTCCGGCAGCGGGTCCGGAGAGGACGGTGGTGATCGGCTGGTGGACCACCTCGTCGGCGGAGAGCACCCCGCCGTTGGACTTCATGACGTAGAAGGGCACCCCGTCGGCGGAGTCGACGAAGGCGTCGAGCCGTGACTTGATGTTGCCGACGTAGCGGGAGAGCTTGGGCTTCACCGCCGCGTCGACGAGGGTGGTCATCGACCGCTCGTACTCGCGGTACTCGCGCAGCACCTGGCTCGAGATCGAGACCACCGCGTCGGGGTGCTCCTCCAGCAGCACCTGCCGCATCCGCTCCTCGTGGTCCGGGTTGGCGTAGGCGTGCAGGAAGCAGACACCGAGCGTGGCGATGCCGCGGTCCCGGAACCAGCGGGCGACCCGCCTCGCACCCTCCTCGTCGAAGGGGCGGAGCTCGGCGCCGGTGTGGTCGAGCCGGCCGCCAACGCTCCTGACCAGGTGGCGGGGGACGATCCGGTCCGGCTTGACCCAGAAGTAGGAGTTCCCGTAACCGTCGGGGACGCTCTGCCGGGCGATCTCCAGGATCGCGTCGTACCCCTCGGTGGTGACGAACCCCAGCTCGTCGACCTTGCCCTCGAGCAGCTGGTTCGTCGCCACGGTCGTCCCGTGGCTGACCGCCGCGATCCGGCTGCCGGCGTGGGTGGCGGTGTCGAGCCCCATCAGCCCGAGCACCTTCTCGATGCCCACCATGAACCCGTCGGCCGGGTTCCCGGGCGTCGACGGCGTCTTCGTGGTGACGAGCTCACCGGTGGCCTCGTCGAAGGCCACGACGTCGGTGAAGGTGCCTCCGGTGTCGATGCCGATCCGGATCGTGCGGTCGTTCGTCACCCTGCGATTCAAGCCGCGGGCGGCGTACGGCGGCGACGGCAGATCCACCCAACGAACCCCGCGCTCGTTGGCACTTCCTGCCTGTGACGGTTGACACACCGCGCGGGTGGGTACCTCTCCCCACGAGGAGTTGAGAGAATGAACGCACGACGTCAGGCAGTGGTCGAGGTGCTCCGGTCACAGGGCGAGCACGACCGCGCCTTCCAGGCCGCATGCGTGCTGCCGCTCACCGTGGACACCGTGCAGGACGCCGGAGTCCTGAGCTCGCTGGGGGTCGACGCCTCCGCGCTGGAGGACGACTCGTAGCGAACGCCGGCTCACCGCGGGCCGAGTAGCCTCGAATCATGGAGCTGCTCGTCGTCCTGCTCGTCGTCGCCGCCGTCATCTACTTCATGCGGTCGCAGGCGGTCGCTCCGGGCCCAGCCCGACGCCAGGTGTCCGCGGCCGATCTCGACGCCTCGCGACGAGCGGCTGAGGAGGACGTCACCCGCTTCGGCGAGGAGCTCCAGCGGCTCGACCTCGACGTCCAGGTGGCGCCGTCCGACGAGGCGATGCTCCAGGACTGGCAGCGAGCCCTCGACTCCTACGAGTCGGCGAAGCGGTCGTTGGAGATGGTCCAGCGGCCGGAGGACGTGCGCCACGTGACGACCGCCCTGGAGGACGGCCGCTACGCCGTCGCCTGCGTGCGCGCCCGCCGCGAGGGGCGCCCGTTGCCGACCCGGCGCCCGCCCTGCTTCTTCAACCCCTCCCACGGGCCGTCGACGACCGACCTCGACTGGGCGCCGCCGGGCGGCCAGTCGAGGCGGATCCCGGTCTGCGGCGCGGACGCCGACCGACTGTCCCAGGGCGCCGAGCCTGACGTTCGGACCGTGCCCCAGGGCGCCGGCCGGGTCCCGTACTGGAACGCGGGCCCGGCGTACTCGCCGTGGGCGATGGGGTACTTCGGGATGTACGCCGCGACCGGGCTGCTGCCCGCGTTCATGCTCGGCGGGCTGCTCTCCTCGTCGTGGGACGGCACCCCGACGGACGGCTTCGACACCGGCGAGGGCGGCGGGGACGCCGGCGGGGACGCGGGCGGAGACGCCGGTGGCGACGCGGGAGGCGACTCCGGTGGCGACTCCGGTGGAGACTTCGGCGGGGACGGGGGCGGGTTCGACTTCGGCGGCGGTGACTTCGGGTTCTGACCCTCACTCCCGACGGATCGCCCCGCACGTCGGGCACTTCTCGACCAGCCGGTTCTCGTCGCGGTTGACGACCGTCCAGTCGTGGTCGCAGGACGGGTCCCCCTGCGGCTCCTCGCCGGCAGCGGTGGCCGCGGTCGGGGCGGTCGGCTGGTGCGGCGGCCCGCTCACCAGACCGTCACCGCTGGCGACCTGGTCGGGCCCGGAACTGGTGTCGGAGCTGGCGTCCGGGCTGGTGTCCGGGCTGGTGTCCGGGCTGGTGTCCGGGCTGGCGTCGTGGCTGGTTTCGGGGCTGGTTTCGGGGCTGGTGTCGGGCGTGCTCTGCGGGCTGGTCTCGGCCATGGTCCAGCCCTACCCGGTCCGGGCTCGACCACACCGGCTGCACCGGCTGCACCGGCGTACGGTCGGGGCGGCGACTTGCCGGGGCGCGGTCACGGCGTACTGCCGGACCGCCGAATTCCGTCCATGCGGACGGCTTTCTCGCGGGATCCTGCGCCGATCAGCGCCGAATTCCGTCCACGCGGACGGAATTCGGCGGTGCCCCCGCACCCCTGTGCCCCCGCAACCCGCGGCCGCGCCCCCCACTCAGAGCGGCGGGCGCCGTGAGCCGTGCCCCGTCACCTGCTCGAAGGCGTGCGCGGCCTCGAGGAGCCGTCGCTCCTCGTTGTGCGGCGCGACGATCTGGATGCCGACCGGCAGCCCGTCGGGCGTGAAGCCGGCGGGCACCGAGATCGCCGGACAGCCGGTGACCGTGACGACGTACGCCGAGCGCATCCAGTCGAGGTAGCTCCCCATCTCCCGGCCGTTGATCGACGTCGGGAACTCCTGGTCGGCCGGGAACGGCGGCACCTGGCTCACCGGCAGCACCAGCAGGTCGTGGTCGTCGAAGAAGTCGACCATCCGCTGGCCGAGCGTCGTGCGCTGCCGGTAGGCGCGCGCCACGTCGGCACCGGTCAACGGCTCGCCGGCACGGATGTTGTCGGCGAGCGAAGCCTTGACCTGGTCCGGGTGCTCGGCCAGCACCGGGCCCAGCTTGGCGTGGAAGTGCCAGGCGCGCAGCGTGCGGAAGGTGTCCTCGGCCTCCGGCAGGGAGGGGTACGACGACGTGACGACCGCACCCGCGGCCGCGAGGACCGGAGCCGCCGACTCGACGACGGCGGCCACGGCGGCGTCGACCTCGAACGCCCCTCCCAGGTCGACCGAGAGAGCGACCCGCAGCCCCGCCAGCGAGCCGGCCAGCGGCGGGGCGAACGTCGACCCTGGCTCGGAGAGGGCGTGAGGGGCCCGCCGGTCCGGGCCGGCGAGCACGGACAGGAGCAGCGCGAGGTCGGGCACCGAGCGCGCCATCGGGCCGCCGACCGACGTCGTCTCCCAGGCGTTGGAGAGCGGCCACTCCGGGACCCGGCCGAGGGACGGACGCAGCCCGACGACGTTGCAGAACGAGGCCGGGTTGCGCAGCGACCCGCCCATGTCGCTGCCGTCGGCGAGCGGCACCAGGCCGGTGGCGAGCGCAGCGGCCGCTCCCCCGGACGAGCCGCCCGCAGAGCGGTCCAGGGCCCACGGGTTGCGGGTGGTGCCGAAGACCGGGTTGAACGTGTGGGAGCCGGCCGCGAACTCGGGGACGTTCGTCTTGCCGAGGATGACCGCCCCGGCCCGCCGGACGCGTTCGACGATCAGCTCGTCGGCCTCGGGCACGTGGTCGGCCCGCACCGGCGAGCCGAAGGTGGTCCGCCATCCGGCCACCGCGTGGGTGTCCTTGACCGCGAACGGCAGCCCGTGCAGCGGCCCGACCGGAGCCCCGGAGGCGAGCTGCTCGTCGGCCGCGCTCGCCGTTGCCCGGGCTCGCTCGGGGTCGAGGGAGACGACGGCGTTGACCTCGCCGTTGACCGCCTCGATCCGCGCGAGGTGGAGCTCGAGCAGCTCGCGTGCCGAGATCTCCTTCGCCCGGATCGCCGCAGCCATCTCGAGGGCCGAGGCAGAAGTGGTCGAGGGTCACCTGCGCCGCCCCGCGACGGCGCCGAGCGCGACGCCGAGGGCCACCAGCCCGGCGCCGACCGCGACACCGGCGAGGAAGTCGCGCTGGGACGGGGCAGCCTGCGGTGCAGGAGCGGTGAAGACGCCGGCCACGCTCGCGGGCGCCGAGGAGGACGCAGCAGCGGGCTCCTCGACCGGCCCACCGAGCAGCACCTTCTCCACGCCGGTGAAGAACTCGGCGGCCAGCCGCCGGCTCACCGAGCTCAGCATCCGCTGGCCGACGCCGCCGATCATGCCGCCGACGACGGTGTCCGCGTCGTACTCCAGCGTGGTCGTGCCGTCGTCGTTGGCGGAGAAGCGCACGTCGACGTCGGCGGCGATCGTCCCCGGGGCTCCGGTCCCCTCCGCCTTCAGCCGCAGCGACTCGTGCGGGCGCACATCGGTGATCGTGCAGGCACCCGCGTAGGTGCCGCGGACCGCGGCGATCCCGACGGTGACGGTCATCGCGTAGGCGTTCTCCCCGACCGTCTCCAGACGCTCGCAGCCGGGAATCGTCCGCACCAGGACCGCCGGGTCGAGCAGGGCGTCCCACACCGCCTCCAGGGGCGCTTGCAGGGTGGCCTCGCCGGCGATCCTCATGGCTGCTCCTCGTGCTCGTGGGTCCGCCGGAGCTCGAACAGCTCCGACGGGGAGATCGGCATCGCCCGCACCGCGATCCCCTCGGCGTCCTCGACCGCCGAGGCGAAGACCGCGGCGGAGGGGATCACACCGGCCTCCCCGGCCCCCTTGACCCCGAGCGGGTTGAGCGGCGACGGCGTCTCGAGGTGGTCGATGTCGATCGACTCCGGGACCTCGGTGGCGTAGGGCATCAGGAAGTCCATGAACGACGCGTTGAGCAGCTGCCCGTTCTCGTCGTACGCCATCCGCTCGTAGAGCGCCCCACCGACCCCCTGCGCCACCCCGCCGTGGATCTGCCCCTCGACGATCATCGGGTTGATGAGGTTGCCGCAGTCGTGGACGACGGCGTACTTGAGGATCTTGATCTCGGCCGTCTCCGGGTCGGTCTCCACGACCACCGCGTGCATGCCGCTGGCGAAGGTCGACCGCTCCGGCGAGTAGAAGTCCTTGCCCTCGAGCCCCGGCTCGTCGTCCTCGCCGACCGGCGGCTTCGTGGGGTCGCCGACCACGAACTGCGTGGCGAGCTTGGAGGCCTCGTCGAAGGCGTAGCGCAACGGGTTCGACAGCACCGCCACGGTGCCGAGGGCGATGCCGGTTCCGGGCGCCCCCTTGACCCGCACCTGCCCCTCGACGATCTCGAGATCGCCCTCGGCGGCCTCGAGCGCCTCCGCGGCGATCCGGAGCGCCTTGGCTCGGGTCTGCCGGGCCGCCAATGCCACAGCCGAGCCGCTCATCACCGCGGCCCGGGACGCGAAGGTGCCCACCGCGTAGGGCATCCGTCGGGTGTCGCCGCTCGTCACCTCGATGTCCTCGAACGGCACGCCGAGCTCGTCGGCGACGATCTGCGCGAACGCGGTCTGATGCCCCTGCCCCTGGGTGGTGAGCCCGATCGCGACCTTGACCTTCCCCGTGGTCTCGACGTGGATGTGGGCCCCCTCGTAGGGTCCGACGCCGGTTCCCTCGACGTAGCAGGCCATGCCGATCCCGACCCTGCGCCCCTGAGACCTGGCTTCTTGTCGGAACGACTCGAAGTCGTCCCACCCGACCAGGGCCTTGAGCTTCGCCAGCGAGGCGGGGTAGTCCCCGGAGTCGTAGACCAGCGGCCGGCCGTCCTGGAACGTGAGCCCGTGGTCGTAGGGGAACTCGTCCGGCTGGATGAAGTTCACTGCGCGCACCTCGGCGCGGTCCTTGCCCAGGTGCGCCGCGATGGCGTCCATCGTGCGCTCCATCGCGTAGACGCCCTGCGGGCGCCCGGCGCCGCGGTACGGCGTCACGATCACCGTGTTGGTGTAGAGGCTCTCGAAGACCACCTTGTAGGCGCCGGGCTTGTAGGGCCCGAGCAGCTGGGTGGACGTGATGATCGGGACGATCAGGCCGTACGGCGTGTAGGCCCCGTGGTCGTGCCAGAACTCGACGGACAGCCCGAGCAGCCGGCCGTCGTCGTCGAACCCCACGTCGACGTGCTGGACCTGTCCCCGCTCGTGGGCAGAGGAGATGAAGTGCTCCCGGCGGTCCTCGGTGAACTTCACCGGCCGGCCCAGCGCCATCGCCGCCATCGGGACCAGCAGCTCCTCGGGCCACGGGTGCATGATCTTGACCCCGAACCCGCCACCGACGTCGGGGGTGATCACGTCGACCTGCCCCAGGTCGAGCCCGAGCTTGGTGGCGACCGCGGCGCGCACCCCGGTGGAGGTCTGGGTGGAGCTCCACACGTGCAGCCGGCGGGTGTCGGCGTCCCACCGTGCCACGGTGCCGCGCCCCTCCATCGGCATGGAGGCACTCCGCTCCACGGTGAGGTCGAGAGAGAGTTGGTGCGGGGCCGCGGCGATCGCCGCCTCGGCGTCGCCGTTCGCCTGCTCCAGCCTCGCCGCGACGTTCCCGGGGACGTCGTCGTGAACCAGCCGGTCGGCCCGCCGGGCCGCCTCCACACCGACGACGGGAGGCAGGACCTCGTAGTCCACGCGGATCAGCGCGACCGCGTCCTCGGCGACGTACCGGCTCTCGGCGACCACCATCGCCACGGCCTCGCCTGCGTAGTTGACCTCGTCCTTGGCCAGTGCGTGCTGGGTGCGGCCGTGAGTGAGCGCCGGGTGCGGGATCAGCAGCGGAAGCGGCTCGGCCATGGGCCCGGAGAGGTCGTCGTAGGTGTAGACGGCGACGACGCCGTCGACGTCGAGGACCGGGTCGACGTCGATGGCCCTGATCCGCGCATGGGCGTGCGGGCTCCGCAGCACCGCCACCTCGAGCGCACCGGGCGCGAGGTCGTCGACGTACCGGCCGTCGCCCCGGAGCAGCCGGTCGTCCTCGACGCGGCGCACCTTCTCGCCCATCAGCTTCGTGGTCATCGGCCGCCCTCCGGCCCGCTGCGGCGAAGCTCGGCCGCGCGGCAGACCGCGGCGACGATGTTCTGGTAGCCGGTGCACCGGCAGAGGTTGCCGGCGACCATCTCACGAGCGTCCTCGCGGGTCGGGTCGGGGTTCTCCTCCAGCCCGGCGGTGATGGTCGTCAGGAAGCCGGGGGTGCAGAAGCCGCACTGGAGCCCGTGGCACTCCTTGAACGCCTGCTGCACGGGACCGAGCGAGCCGTCGGGAGCGCCCAGTCCCTCCACGGTGGTGATCTCGCTGTCGACCGCGGACACGGCGAGCATGAGGCAGGAGCGCACCGGCCGCCCGTCCAGCAGGACCGTGCATGCGCCGCAGACCCCGTGCTCGCAGCCGACATGGGTGCCGGTCAGCCGCAGGTCGTGGCGCAGCGCGTCGGAGAGCAGCCGCCGGGCGGGCACCTCGACGTCGTGGGCCACCCCGTTGACGGTCAGGCGTACGGCGTGCAGCGACTCGGTCACGCGGCGCTCCTCCTGACGGCATCGGCGTGGGCGGCCGCCACGACCCGCCGCGTCAGCGTCCGGGCGAGCTGGGCCCGGTAGCCGGCGGTGGCATGGATGTCCTCGGCCGGCTCGAGCGAGGTGAGGGCGAGCTCGGCCGCAGCCGCCAGCCGGCTCTCGTCCAACGGTGCGGTGCCCACCTCGCCGATCGCGGCGCCCAGGTCGACGACCGTCGGGACGTCGCACACCGCGAAGTAGCCGGCCCTCGCCGTCCCGGCGTCGAGGTCGACCAACGCGACGACGCCGCACAGGGCGTAGTCGCCGTGCCGACGGGACAGCTCCTCGCAGGCCACGCCCTGCCCTGGGCGCAGGGCCGGGAAGAACGCCTCGGTGGCGACCTCGTCGTGGCGCAGCGAGGACTCCATCGGGCCGACGAAGAGGTCCGCGGCGGCGATCTCCCGCGTGCCCGTCGTCGAGGCGGCGGTCACGGTGCCGCCGAGCAACGCGAGCACGGCGGGCATCTCGGCGGCCGCGTCGGCATGGACCACCGACCCGACCGTCGTGCCCCGGTTGCGGATCGTCGGGTGCGCGACCATCCGCAGCGCCTTCGAGACGAGGGGCTGGACGCGCCGGGCGTCCGGGTCGGCCTCGGCGTCGGCGTGCCTCGCCAGGGCGCCGACCCGGACGCCGTCGGCGCCGCTGCGCACGTAGGCGAGCTCGCTGATCCCGTTGATGTCCACCAGCATGCCCGGCGCGGCCAGCCGCATCGACAGCAGCGGGACCAGGCTCTGGCCCCCCGCCAGCACCTTGGCGTCCGGGTTCGCCGCCAGGAGCTCCAGGGCCTCGGCCAAGGAGTCCGGGCGGGCGAACTCGAACGGTGCCGGCTTCACGGTCGCTGATCGCCCTCCTCCTCGGCCCCCGCGCCGGTCGACTGCACTCCGGGGCGGTCCACGACGATCAGATTGACGTCCTCCCCCTCGAGCTCGGCCGGCGCGACGGCACGCGCGACGTGGTAGGCCACCAGGACCACGATGGTCCCCAGCGCGATCCCGGAGAGCTGGAAGTCGTCGGTGACGGTCAGCGTCGTGTCGCCGATCGCGATGATGATCCCGGCCGCGATCGGAACGAGGTTGACGGGGTTGCTGAAGGTCACCCGGTTCTCCGTCCAGATCTTGGCGCCGAGGAGACCGATCATGCCGTAGAGCACCACGGTGATGCCTCCGAGCACCCCGCCGGGGACCGCCGAGACCACCGCCCCGAACTTCGGGGACAGCCCGAACACGATGGCGACCGCGGCCGCGACGAAGTACGCGGCGGTCGAGTAGATGCGGGTGGCCGCCATGACACCGATGTTCTCGGCGTACGTCGTGGTCGGAGAGCCGCCGACGGCGCTCGCGATGACGGTGCCCACCCCGTCGGCTCCGATCGCACGGCCCATGACCGGGTCGAGGTCGCGCTCGGTCATCTCCGCCACCGCCTTGACGTGACCGGCGTTCTCGGCGACGAGGGCGATGACCGCCGGGAGCATCAGCAGCACGAAGGCGAAGCTGACCGTCGGGGCGTGGTAGCCGACGATCCCGTTGGCGAAGTCGCTCGCCGGAGGGAACCCGATCCAGTCCGCCGCCTTGACGCCTTCCCAGCTGACGCGGTTGTGCTCGAAGGCGGTGGCGACGCAGTAGGTGCCTTCCGGCGCGCAGGGTTCGCCGTTGGCGTCGAGGAGGTTCTGGCCCGGCAGCACGGAGGTGACCCCGCCGAACTGGTCGAAGAGCCAGGAGACCAGGTAGCCGAAGACGAGTCCGAGCAGGATCGCGATCCTGCCGAGGAACCCGCGGAGCCCCACCGCCATGAGGATGACCGCGGCCATGGTGAGCAGCGCCACCCACTGGTCCTGAGGCCAGTAGACGTTGGCGACGACGGGCGCGAGGTTGAAGCCGATCAGCATCACGACCGCGCCGGTGACCACGGGAGGAAGCACGCGGTGCAGAGCACCGGCTCCGACGAAGTGGATCAGCACGCCGAGCAGCGCCAGGACCACGCCGGCGACCAGGACCGCGCCGGTCACGTCCGCGGGGTCGCCGCCCTGGCCGTAGATGGCGAACGCGCCGCCCACGAAGGCAGCGCTCGTGCCGAGATAGCTGGGGACCTTGCCCTGGACGATCAGCAGGAACGCGATCGTCGCGATGCCGCTCATCATGATGGCGAGCTGCGGGTTCAGCCCCATGATGAGCGGGAACACGAAGGTGGCCCCGAACATCGCGACCACGTGCTGCGCACCGAGACCGGCGGTGCGACCCCACGACAGCCTCTGGTCGGGAGCGACCGACTGACCGGGCGGCGGGGTCTTGCCACCGTGGACGACTTCCCACCTGAACATGGACATGGGCTCTCCTGGTTCGCTCGTGCCGCTGCACCGAGATCAGCCGACGCTATGTGCGTGCTCTCCGGGCCGACACCGGCGAGAAGTGCCGAACCCCTCCTCACGTCGATGGCACAGGTTGTCCATGCGGCGCCGGACTCGCAGCGTGCCTCCGGACGGGGCACGGCACCATGGTGGACGCGGCGGTACCGGCCGTCGCGATGGAGCCGGAGAGCCCGAAATGGGCGTGTCGTGACCTTCCGGCTCAGCGACGGAACTCCAGCACCTGCAGCGCCACCGCGACGTCGAGCCGCAGGTGCGGGTCGGAGGTGAAGGGGCCCAGCAGCCGCTCCAGCTTCGCGACCCGGTAGCGCATCGTGTTGTAGTGGAAGAACTGGGTACGCGCGGCCTCCGCCACGTTGAGGTTCGTGTCGAGCAGCACCTGGAGGGTGGTGCGCAGGTCCACCGCCTCCTCGTCGTCGCCGGCGAGGTCGCCGAGGACGTCGTCGGCGAACGCGAGCAGCTCCGCCTCGTCCGGGACGAGCGCGATCAGCCGGTGCAGGCCGAGGTCGTCGAACCAGGTCACCGAGCGCCCGCCGCTGATCCGCCTGCCGACGACGGTGGCGCGCCGCGCCTGCTGGTACGCCGCGGGCAGCCCGCCCAGCCCCGGCACCGGCCGGCTCACCCCCACCGAGAACGGGCGCCGGCCGCCGCCCCGGTCGCCGGCGACCCCGGTCACCACCTGGTCGACCTCGGAGCGCAGCAACCGGTCGCGCTCGGCCGCGGAGCCGCCGGTCGGGACCGGGATGAGGGCGACGACCTCGGAGGAGAAGTCGACGGTGGGGATGGACCGGTCCCGGGCCTCGCAGACCAGCCGCCACGCCGCGGAGAAGCGGTCCTGCCACTCCCGGCGCACCTTCGCCGACTCGGGCTCCTGCGCCGGTGACGGCTGGTCGACCTCCGCGCTCACCACCACGACCGGACGGTCGAGCTCCCATCCCAGCCCGCGACCGTGCTCGACGACGAACCGGTCGTCGCCGGCCCGACCGAGGAAGACGTCGCGGAGGAAGTCGCCGCGGTACTTGTTCTCCACCGCGGCGACCGCCTGCTGACGGGTCACCAGCAGCGCTGCCACCGTGGCAGCCCGCTCCAGTGCCTGCACGTCGTCGGCGTCCAGCGGCCGGCCCGGGCTCACGCAGACCATCCTGACGAGGTCGGACCCGGCAGCGGCCACCTTCACCACGCGCACCTCGCCGTGGTGGAACGGCGCCCCTCCCGTGCCGTCCTGGCTGCGCAGCCGCTCCACCCGGAACCGTCCGCTGGGGTCGACCAGCTCGGCGTCGGCCAGCTCGCCGCGCTGCCCGTCGCTGAGCGAGGCACCCAGCTCGCGCCCGTCGGTGGAGGTGACGACCACCGCCACTCCGAGGATCCTCGTCACCTCGGCGGCGATCTGGTCGAGCCCCGCGCCCTCGAGGACCAGCTGGGACAGCGCGGAGTGGAGGATGTCGATCCGCTCCAGCACCTGTCGCGGAGGAGTCATCGAACCTCGAATTCGTAAGCGGCTGGCACAAGTTGCGGCCTTTGTAGCCCACCGTTGTCAACGATGGCTAGTCGGTCGTGCCTGCGGAGGACAGTAGCGTGGGTCCGTGCCGACGCCCCCCACCTCGACCGTCCACGCCGTCGGGTCCGCCTCGATCTGGGTCCTCGGGCAGGTCGCCGGGGCCCGCCGTACGGCGAGGGTCCTGCACGCCGGTGCGGATGCGGTCTACCTCGACCTCGAAGGCACCTGCCTCGCGGTGCTCGCCGCACGGGCGGTGCAGGTGCCGTGCGGGGTGCGCACGCTGCTCCCACGGCTACCGGAGGTGGAGCCGGGCGCCGAGGCTGCGGTCTACGACGGCAACGTCATGGTGCCCGGCTGCGAGGTGCTCGTCACCGGCATCGTGGACACGACGGTCCCGGTGCTCGGTCTCGCCGACGCCACCTGGGGCGGCGAGCAGCTGACCACCCTCGTCAAGGAGCGGCTGACGACGGTCGAGGCGCTCCTCCCGGAGGACGCCGTCGTACGCCTCACGGCCGGCGACGTCGGTGTGGTCGACGAGCTCCTCGGCCTCGGGCCGGGGCTCACCCCGGTCGGCGACGACGTCCTGGCCGGCTGGCTCGCCACCGCGGTCGCCTGCCGGCACCCACTGATGCCCGGGCTGCGCAGCGCGGTGGCGCTCGCCGCGCGGGAGCGGACCTCCGTGCTCTCCGCCACCCTGCTCGCCTGCGCCGCGCGCGGTGAGGGGGTGCCGGAGTTCCGCAGCCTCCTCAGCGGCGTCGCCACCCGCAACGTCGACGTCCTCGACCAGTCGCTCGACCTGATGCTGCGCATCGGAGACACCTCGGGCGCCGGGCTCGTGCTCGGGTCGCTCGCCGCCCTCACCTCGTCCGCGACCGCCGGAGGGGCCACCTCATGACCAGCGTCCGAACGGGACTCGGCCACGTCGAGCTCCGTAGCGCCTATGCCGACTCGGTGACCTTGCTGCAGGTCAGCCGCCAGGTCGCCGACACCCCCGGGGTGCTCGCTGCCCAGGTCGCCATGGCCACCCCGCTCAACCTCGAGGTGCTCGAGCGGATGGGGTTCGAGATCCCGCCGGCCACCCCCAACGACATGGTCGTCGCCCTGCGCGCCGAGTCCGAGGAGGCCCTCACGGCGGCTCTCGGCGCGGTCACCGCCGCGCTGACGTCCACGACCCGGCGCTCGACCGGCGAGGACGAGGTCCCGCCGCGGACCACCCGCAGCGCGCTGCTCCGTGGCGATGCCGGCCTGGCCCTGGTCTCCGTGCCGGGTGCGCACGCGGCCGTCGAGGCGATGGACGCGCTCGACGCGGACCGGGACGTGATGGTCTTCAGCGACAACGTGCCGGTCGAGCAGGAGCTGCTCCTCAAGCAGGTCGCCGCCGACCGCGGGCTGCTGGTGATGGGGCCGGACTGCGGAACGGCCGTGGTCGGCGGGCTGGGGCTGGGTTTCGCCAACGTCACCGAGCCCGGGGCGATCGGGATCGTGGCGGCCTCGGGCACCGGCTGCCAGCAGCTGATGTGCCTGCTCGCCGCCGCCGGGGTGGGCGTCGGCGCCGCGCTGGGGGTGGGCGGCCGCGACCTCTCCGCCGCCGTCGGCGGGCTGTCCACGTGGACCGCGCTCGCCCGCCTCGATGAGGACCCCTCGATCGAGCGGATCGTCGTCGTGTCGAAACCGCCGGCACCGGAGGTCGCCGCCGCACTGGAGGAGCACGTGGCCGGGCTCGGGACCCCCGTCGACCTGGCCCTGCTCGGCCCGGGACGTCCGGACCTGACCGCGGCGGCGACCGCGGTGCTGGCCGCGCTCGGCCGACCGGAGCCCGTCTGGCCCACCTGGGGCAGCGCGGCGTCACGCGGGGCGACCGGCGGGGCGACCGGCGGGGCGAGGCGGCTGGCGAGGTGCGCGGCCGGTTGCGCGGCCTCTTCGTCGGCGGCACGCTCTGCGACGAGGCGATGATCGTCGCTGCCGAGCGGCTCGGCCCGATCCGCAGCAACATCCCGCTCTCCGCCGACCTCGCGCTCGACTCCTCGCTCACCGCCGAGGGCCACCTCATGGTCGACTTCGGCGACGACGGGCTCACCCAGGGCAGGGCGCACCCGATGATCGACCCCACGCTGCGGCTGGAGCACCTGGCCCGCTTCGCGGCCGACCCCGACACCGGCGTCCTGCTCCTCGACGTGGTCCTCGGCCACGGAGCCGAGCCCGACCCGGCCGCGCTCCTCGCCCCCGCCGTGGCGAGCGCGATCACCGCGGCCGCGGACGCCGGCCGGTCGCTGCCGGTCGTGGTCGCGTGCGTCGGCACCGACCACGACCCGCAGGGCCTGACCCGCCAGGCCACGGCGTTGGCCGAGGCCGGCGCCGAGGTGCACCTGTCCAACGCGCGGGCCGCTCGCCGCGCCGTCGACCTCGTGGAGGGCGTCCGATGACCCGACCGACGCAGCCACCGGCGGCGGTCGCCACCGTCGGCGCCGACCTGCTCGCCGCAGCCGTGGAGGCACAGGCGGTCCCGGCGGAGCGGGTCGCCTGGCAGCCACCGATGGAGGGGACCGCCGACGACCTCGCGGTCGTGGCCACCGACCCGCTGCGCCGCGAGGCCAACCAGCGTGCGGTCGCCGCGGTGCTGGCCGTGCAGGCGATGCTCGTCGACGTCGCACCCGCCTCCGAGCTGCTCGGGCTGGAGCAGGGCCACTTCCTGCACGCGGGGCCACCGATCGCGTGGGAGCGCACGTCCGGACCACTTCGGGGCGCGCTCATGGGCGCCGCCGCTCTCGAGGGCATCGTCGAGGCGCCGGAGGACGCGGTGGCGCTGTTCGAGGCCGGGGCGTCGGTCTCCCTCGAGCCGTGCCACCACCGGGGCACGGTCGGCCCGATGGCCGGCGTGGTCTCGCCGTCGATGTGGATGTTCGTGCTCGAGGACCCGGCGTCGGGGCGCCGCGCGTACTGCTCGCTCAACGAAGGGCTCGGCAAGGTCCTGCGCTACGGCGCCTACGCCCCCGAGGTGCTCGACCGGCTCCGCTGGATGTCCGCGGTCCTCGGCCCGCTGCTGCGCGACGCCGTCCGCGCGAACGGCCCCGTCGACGTCACCGGCATCCTGACCCAGATGCTCCAGATGGGCGACGAGGCCCACAACAGGAACCGCGCGGGGACGTTGATGCTCCTGCGTGACCTCGCACCGGCGATGGTCTCCTCCGGCCACCCTGCCGAGCACGTCGCCGAGTGTCTCCGGTTCGTCGGCGGCAACGACCACTTCTTCCTCAACCTCGCGATGCCCGCCTGCAAGCTGGCCCTCGACGCCGCCCGCGGCGTCGAGGGGTCGACGATGGTGGTCGCGATGGCACGCAACGGGACCGACTTCGGGATCCAGGTGGCCGGGACCGGCGACGAGTGGTTCACCGGGCCGGCCCAGCTCGCCGACGGGCTCTTCCTCGGCGACTACGGACCCGAGGATGCCAACCCCGACATCGGCGACTCGGCGATCACCGAGACAGCCGGCATCGGCGGGTTCTCGATGGCCACCGCCCCGGCGATCGTCCGGTTCGTCGGCGGAACCGTGCCCGACGCGCTCGCGACCACCCGGCGGATGCACGAGATCACCCTGGCGAAGAACCCGCGGTGGACGATTCCCGTCCTCGAGTTCGAGGGTGCGCCCACGGGCATCGACGTCACCGCCGTCTGCCGCACCGGGATCCTGCCCCAGATCAACACCGGCATGGCGGGCAGGCTCGCCGGCGTCGGTCAGGTCGGGGCCGGGCTCGTGACGCCGCCTGCGGAGCTGTTCCCGAAGGCCCTGGCCGCCCTGGCCGCCCGCACCCGTGGGCGGCGCGGCTGAGCCACGTCCGCAGGGTCAGCCGGGCTGCCAGAAGGCGGCGGCCATGTCGAGTCGCCCCGAGCGCCGGAGCGGGGTCCCCTCCGCCCGGTGGTGCTGCACCGCCTCACCCTCGTGGCACTGCGGTGGCGAGCCGTCCGCCCGGACGACCCGCCACCACGGGACCGGTCCGCCGTAGAGCGCCATCACCCGCCCCACCTGGCGCGGACCTCCACGCCCGAGGTGGTCGGCGATCGCGCCATACGTCGTGACCCGGCCGGCAGGGATCCGCTCGACCACGGAGAGCACCGCCTCGACGTACTCCTCGGCATCCACCCTGCGACGGTAGCCGGGCGGAAGCTTCGGACGTGCAACCCTCCTCCGGACGGCCCCGGGAAGGTGTCACTGGGGCCAGGTTGCACGTCCGAAGCGACCCGGGGGGTCAGAGAGTCGCGGAGAAGGGCTCCGTGCCGGGGACGAGCCGCAGGCCGGCGATCCCGGAGTGGCTCTTGGCGAAGGCGAGCTCGCGGTCGAGGTCGCTCACGCCGTTGGACCCCGCGAGCGGCGCGATCGCCAGCGTGGAGAGCGTGCCGAGCGCCTTGCCCTCGGCGTCGAGGAACGCGCTGCCGGAGTCGCCCGGGACGCCCGGGGACGCGGTGTAGACGGGGTGGGTCCAGCCGCCGCCGCTGGTGCCGACACTGACCCCGGTCTTCGGCGACAGCGCCTCGACACCGCCCCGGAGGCTCGAGTTGCCGTAGGAGAAGACCCGCTCGCCGGCCGGGGCGCCGTCGGTGTTCACCGCGGTCGGACCACCCCAGAACGGCACCGACGGGTTGACCTTGCCCTGGTCCGTCGCGGCGACCTTCACCAGGGCGAAGTCGTTGTAGTCGCAGGCGTTCGCGTCCGTCGTGCCGGCCTTCCGCATCGCCAGCCAGCTGCTGTACACCAGCGTCCCGGAGCCGACCTTCGTGCCCGAGGTGACGAGGCTTCCGCCCTGCACGAAGTCGACCTCGGTGCCCAGCGGGAGCGAGCCTGCGTCGCAGCCGTTGGTGTCGGTCGCGGCCCCCGTGCCCGCGCAATGGGCGGCGTAGCCCACGTAGACGTTCGCGGCCGCGTCGGTGAAGACGAAGTTGCCGGTGCACTGGGCGCCGTCGGTGTACATCTGCACGCCGGGGTGGATCGCGGCGGTGGCGGCGGGCGCCCAGGCCGCCGCGGCGCCCCGCGGGCCCTTGGCCGCCTCTGCCGGGGAGGTGGCAGCGAGCACCGCGGACGCGGCGAGAACGGCGGTGGACAGGGACGCTGCGGCGGTGCGGGTGCGAGATGCCATGGCGGGTGGTCCTTCCCGGAGCGGTGTCGTGACGCAGGGCACAACGACACCGACCGGGAAAGGTCACGCCTCCTGGAGGAAGCCGGTTCCGGCTCCGCGGGGGGTCAGTACGACGGCTGGGACGGGTCGACCTGGTTGACCCAGGCCACCACGCCGCCACCGACGTGCACGGCGTCGGCGTACCCCGCGCCCTTGACGATCGCGAGCGTCTCCGCCGACCGCACCCCGGACTTGCAGTGCATGACGACCTGCTTGTCGGACGGCAGCTGCTCGAGCGCGGAGCCGTTGAGGAAGTCGCCCTTGGGGATGAGGACCGAGCCGGGGATCCGGTTGATCTCGTACTCGTTCGGCTCCCGGACGTCGACGAGCACGAAATCGCGCTCGCCGTTCTCGCGCTCCTTGAGCCACTGCTCGAGAGTCACCACCGAGATCGTCGCGTCGGCCGCGGCGTCGGCGGCCTCGTCGCTGACCGCGCCGCAGAAGGTCTCGTAGTCGATCAGCTCGGTGACCGTCGGGTTCTCGCCGCAGATCGCGCAGTTCGGGTCCTTGCGGACGCCGAGCTTGCGGTACTCCATCTCGAGGGCGTCGTAGATCATCAGCTTCCCGAGCAGCGGCTCGCCGATCCCGGTCAGCAGCTTGATCGCCTCGTTGACCTGGATGGAGCCGATGCTCGCGCACAGGACGCCGAGCACGCCGCCCTCGGCGCAGGAGGGCACCATCCCCGGCGGGGGCGGCTCAGGGTAGAGGCAGCGGTAGCAGGGGCCGTTCTCGGCCCAGAACACCGACGCCTGGCCGTCGAACCGGTAGATCGACCCCCAGACGTACGGCTTCTTCAGCAGCACCGCGGCGTCGTTGACCATGTAGCGGGTGGCGAAGTTGTCGGTGCCGTCGACGATGAGGTCGTACTGCTCGAAGATGCCGAGCACGTTGTCGTTGTCGAGCCGCTCGCCGTGCACGACGACGTTCACCAGCGGGTTGACCTCCAGGATCGAGTCCCGTGCGGACTCGGCCTTGGGGCGGCCGACGTCGCTCTGGCCGTGGATCACCTGGCGCTGCAGGTTCGACTCGTCGACCTCGTCGAACTCGGCGATGCCCAGCGTGCCCACACCGGCGGCGGCCAGGTAGAGCAGGGCCGGCGAGCCGAGCCCGCCGGCGCCGATCACCAGCACCTTCGCGTTCTTCAGCCGCTTCTGCCCTGACATCCCGACGTCGGGGATGATCAGGTGCCGGCTGTAGCGGCGTACTTCGTCGATGGTCAGCTCGGCGGCCGGCTCGACCAAGGGGGGAAGGGACACGGGTAACTCCTCAGACCTGACATCGATGACTTCTGGCCAACAACGGACCGTGCTCCCATGTTCCCGCTCGCCCGGCGGTCGAGCCGTCCGGTCTTGTGATGCGGACGCCGGCCCGTTACCGGGGAGTACGCTGCAACCTCCGGCAGCGGCCCGGGACCGGCGAGAAGGAGGCTCGGAGTGAGCGGCGTGGACCAGGTGCGACCCCGTGGCGGACGGATGCCCCGGCTGGCGCGACGTGCGCAGCTGCTCGACTCGGCTCTCGAGGTGTTCGTCGCGCAGGGTTACCACGCCGCCGCGATGGACGACATCGCCGAGCGGGCGGGGGTGTCCAAGCCGGTGCTCTACCAGCACTTCCCGGGCAAGCTCGAGCTCTACCTCGCGCTGCTCGAGCAGTCCTCGGACCGGATCATCGACGCGACCCGCACTGCCCTCGCGTCGACGCAGGACAACAAGCTGCGGGTGCTCGCCACCATGCACGTGTTCTACGACTACGTCGCCGACGCCCAGGGAGCCTTCCGGCTGGTGTTCGAGTCCGACCTGACCAACGAGCCCGCGGTCCGGCTCCAGGTGGACCGGGTCACCAAGGAGTGCGCCGAGGAGATCGCCAAGGTGATCAGCGAGGACACCGGGCTGTCCGCCGAGGCGGCCCACCTGCTCGCGGTGTCCCTGGTAGGAATGGCGCAGGTGAGCGCCCGCTTCTGGCTCGACAGCGGTGGTGGGATCGACCAGTCGGACGCAGCGACCCTCGTCGCCGGCCTGGCCTGGCGTGGAATCAGCCGGTTCCCGCGCACCGACGAGCAACCGTGAACCCCGAACCGAAGGAGCACCTCGTGGAGGTCAAGATCGGCGTGCAGAACGCCTCGCGCGAGCTGGTCATCGAGTCCAGCATGTCCGGCGACGAGATCGAGGCAGCGGTGAGCAAGGCACTGTCCGGCGACGCCGGCGTCCTCTCGCTCGCCGACACCAGGGGCCGCCGGGTGCTGGTTCCCAGCGAGAAGCTGGCGTACGTCGAGCTCGGCACGCCGAGCGCCGGGCAGGTCGGCTTCCGCAGCTGACCCCCGCCCCTGCCTCGTCCGATTGGGAGTGCGCCATGGCGCACTCCCAATCGGACGAGGCAGGTTGGGTGGGGTGCGTGGGTGGGGGGTCAGGCGTCGAGGCCGAGGTTCTCCATGCGGCGGGTGTGGTTCTCGGTCAGCCGGGTGAACAGCCGGCTCATCGCGGCGAGGTCGAGCCCCGGCCGGTCGACGCCGCCGGTCAGCAGGGCGGTCAGCCCGTCCCGCTCGGCAGCGACCCGTTGCGCCTGGGTCAGCGCCTCACCCATCAGCCGACGGCCCCACAGCGCGAGCCGGCCGGCGATCCGGTGGTCGCGGGCGATCTCGGCGCGGACCCGGTCGACGGCGAACTCGGAGTTGCCGGCGTCGCTGAGGCACTCGAGGACGACCGTGCGGGTGTCGGCGTCGAGGAACGCCGCGATCTCGGAGTAGAAGTCGGCGGCGAGGCCGTCCCCGACGTACGCCGTGACGAGCCCCTCGAGCCAGTCCGAGGAGGCGGTCCGCGTGTGGAAGGCGTCGAACGCGGCCGCGAACGGTGTCATCGCCGCGATCGGGTCGGCACCCAGCCCCTCGAGGTGGGCCCGGATCCTCTCGAAGTGGGTGTACTCCACCGCGGCCATCTTCGCCAGCTCGGCCTTGTCCTCCAGCCGGGGCGCCATCCGCGCGTCCTGGGCGAGCCGCTCGAACGCCGAGATCTCGCCGTACGCCACCGCACCCAGCAGCTCGACGACCGCGGCCGCGTAGGCGGGGTCCTCGATCGCCCTGGCGCTCGCGGCGCCCGCTGACGAGGGTGCCGACGGGGCCGCTGAGGACGACGGTTCTTCCATGCGCGCAGCCTACCGATACGATGACAGAACCCATCCCTGAGCAAAGGCAAGACTCTGACCACGTTCCGCGACCTCGGGGTGCTCCCCGAGATTGCCGACGCGCTCGAGCGCGGCGGCATCACGAAGCCCTTCCCGATCCAGGAGATGACGCTCGGTGTCGCCCTGCTCGGCACCGACCTCATCGGCCAGGCACGCACCGGCACCGGCAAGACGCTGGCGTTCGGCATCCCGCTCCTGCAGCGCACCGTCGCGCCGCACGACCCGGACCATGCCGACCTCGCCGCGCCGGACAAGCCGCAGGCCCTGGTCGTCGCGCCCACCCGTGAGCTCGCGCTCCAGGTGTCGAGCGACCTGACGCTGGCGGCCCAGGACCGCAGCACCCGGATCCTCACCATCTACGGCGGCGTGCCCTACGAGCCGCAGCTCGAGGCCCTCGAGACCGGCGTCGAGGTCGTGGTCGGCACGCCCGGACGGCTCCTCGACCTGGCGAACCGCCGCGCGCTCGACCTGTCCCACGTCAAGGTGCTGGTGCTCGACGAGGCCGACGAGATGCTCGACCTCGGGTTCCTCCCCGACGTGGAGAAGCTGCTGTCGAAGACGCCGGTGACCCGCCAGACGATGCTCTTCTCGGCGACCATGCCGGGCGCGATCGTCTCGCTGGCCCGGACCCACATGCGCCACCCCGTCAACATCCGGGCCGAGTCCGCCGCGGACACCCAGATGGTGCCGGCCACGGCTCAGTTCATCTACCAGGTCCACGACCTCGACAAGACCGAGATGCTCGCCCGGATCCTGCAGGCCGAGAACAGCGGCTCGACGATCGTCTTCACCCGGACCAAGCGCGCCGCCCAGCGCGTCGCCGACGACCTCGCCGAGCGGGGCTTCCCGGCCTCGCCGCTCCACGGCGACATGGCGCAGATCGCCCGCGAGAAGGCGATGGCGAAGTTCCGCGAGCGGAAGGTCCGCGTGCTGGTGGCGACCGACGTGGCCGCGCGTGGCATCGACGTCTCCGACGTCACCCACGTCATCAACTACAGCTGCCCCGAGGACGAGAACACCTACGTCCACCGGATCGGCCGGACCGGGCGCGCCGGTGCCTCCGGTGTCGCGATCACGTTCGTCGACTGGGCCGACGTGACCCGGTGGAAGGTCATCAACAAGGCGCTCGGCCTGCCGTTCGACGAGCCGCTGGAGACCTACTCCACCTCGGAGAACTTCTTCCACGACCTCGGCATCCCGCGCGGCGTCAAGGGGCGGCTCGTCGACCCGGCGCCGTCGCCGGAGCGCAAGCGGGACGAGCCCGAGAAGCGCGACCCCCCGCAAGCGCAACCGCAGCCGGTCGCGCACCCGTGGCGGCGAGCCGGTCGAGGGCGGCGCGCCGCAGGCGGAGCGCAGCACGCCGGAGGGCGGCGAGAAGCGCCCGCCACGCAAGCGCAGCCGCAGCAGGTCGCGCTCCGGCTCCGGCGTCGACACGGGCGGCACGTCGACCGATTGAGACCGACCGCCGGGGTAGGTTCTCCACGTAGCTCCGGTCGGGCCCAGACCCCGCTCCTCCGGGATGCCACCGCATCCGTCGATTGTGCTGAGGGGGGTCGTGCCATGGGCCAGGAACCCGGGTGGTCGGACCAGGCCGTCTTCGCGGCGGAGCCGCGTGAGCGTCGGCCGGGCACGCGCCTTCGTCGCCCAGCGGCTCGCGGCGCACGGCCTGGCCCATCTCGACGACGACATCCGGCTGGTCGTGAGCGAGCTGGCCACCAACGCGGTGGCGCACGCCGCCACCCCGTTCGCGGTGACGATCGAGGCGAGCCGGCGGCTCGGTCCGGGTGACCGTCGACGACGGCTCGCTGGACCATCCGCGGGTGGGGAGCCCGGACGAGTCGGCGCTCAACGGTCGGGGACTGCTGCTGGTCCACCAGCTGAGCACGCCAGTGGGGTGTCTCCGGTCCCTCCGACCGGGGAGCGAAAGGCGTCTGGGCGACCTTCGAGCGGATGGCAGCGCCGACCGACCGATCGCTGCGGTAGTCCTATGCTCGTCGCAGGCGTGACCTGCGTCGCCCCGACGGATCGGAGCTCCCCATGGACGGACGCGGCACCTTATGAGCAGCCACGGCATCCTCCACCGGACGGCACACGCAGACGGATGCACGAGCTCCTCGTCTCGTCGCTCCCGGTCGTCGGCGTCGACGGGGCGGGCGCCTCGCTGGTCACCGCGGCCGGGTCACGGGAGGGCGTCTACGGCTCCGACGAGGTGGCCACCGAGCTGGAGACGCTGCAGCTCACCCTCGGGGAGGGGCCGTGCGTCGACGCCGCCTCGTCGCACTCCCCCGTGCTCGTCCCCGACCTCGACGACCTGGCCGGAGGCCACACCGGCCGCTGGCCGGCGTTCTGCGTCGAGGCGCGCAGCGCCGGGGTGCGCGCACTGTTCGCCTTCCCGCTCCGCATCGGCGCCATCGCCTTCGGCGCGGTCGACCTCTACCGGTGCACCCCCGGCGGGCTCAGCGACGACCAGCTCGGCGCCGCCCTGTCCGCGATGGACGCGACGGCGCTGGCGGTGCTGGACCTGCGGCGCCCTCTACGAGGCCGAGGGCACCGTCGTCGAGCCGGTGGGCAACCTCATCGCCCACCAGGCAGCCGGACGGGTCATGGTGCAGCTCGACTGCACCATCGAGGAGGCGTTTGTCCGCCTGCGTGCGGCTTCCTACGCTGAAGGATGTGCCCATCAACGACCTCGCGCTCGACGTGGTCGAGGGCAGAAGACGCTTTGGAGGTGAGCCGTGAGCGACTTGCGGCCGGAGGAGAAAACCACGACGCACGAGGGGCGGCTGGCCCGCAGCTTCGTGTCGCTCGCCGACACCCTCGTGGACGACTTCGACGTCGTCGACCTGCTGGACCGGCTGGTGCACTCGTGCGTCGACCTGCTGGACGTGGCGCAGGCCGGCATCCTGCTGGTCGACCAGCGCGGCGGCCTCCAGCTGATGGCGTCGTCCGACGAGGCGACCCGCGTGCTGGAGCTGTTCCAGCTGCAGGACCAGGAAGGTGGACCGTGCGTCGAGGCGTCCCGCACCGGTGAGCCGGTGACCGTCGACGACCTCGACCGCCACGGAGCGGTGGCCGCGGTTCGCAGCCGCGGCCCGGACATCGGGTTTCCGCTCGGTGCACGCGGTGCCGATGCGGCTGCGCGAGCAGACGATCGGCGCGCTCAACCTGTTCGGTGCCACGACCACCCGGCTGTCGGACGCCGACCGGGCAGTCGCTCGGGCCCTCGCCGACGTCGCCACCATCGGCATCCTCCAACAGCGCTCGCTGCACCGCGCCTCGCTGCTCGCCGAGCAGCTCCAGTCGGCGCTGACCACCAGGATCGTCATCGAGCAGGCGAAGGGCGTGCTGGCCGAGCACGGGCGGGTCGAGATGGGGTTGGCGTACGCCGCCCTGCGCGACTACGCCAGAGGGAACAACCGCAAGCTCGGCACCGTCGCGGAGGAGCTGGTGCAGCGGCGGCTCCCCCCGGACGAGGTGCTCAGGCGGTGACGACGACGGTCGTGCCGACCGGCGCGAACCGCCACAGCGCCCGGGCGTCAGGGCGCCACTGCCGGATGCACCCGTGGCTCAGCGGCGTGCCGAGCTCGGCCCGGGTCTGCACGCGCTGACCGTCGTCCACCGGGATGTCGTGGAAGCCGATCGCCGCACGGTCGCCGCGGGTGAACCGCACCATGAACCGCATCGTGCCGGAGTCGTCGATCCCGGTCGCATGCTCCGACCGCGAGTAGACCTCGTAGCTTCCGGCGTCGAGGTTGTCGTAGATGCTCCCCGAGACGAGGTAGCTCCGCTTCACCGAGCCGTCACCGCGCACCAGCCACACGCGCTGCTCGCCCATGTCGAAGACGACCCGCCGTCCCTGGCCGGAGCCCTCCGGCACCGGCGTCGGGGCGGTGCGCTGCTCCGCTGGCACCGTGGCTCCCTGGGGAGCGGGCATCGCCCGCCGTGGACAGCGCGCCGACAGCGAGCGAGACCCCACCCGCGCCCGCCGTCACCCGAGGACGCGTACGACGGCGTGCCGCCTGCGGGCAGCACGCCGAGCCCGGCGAGCACGGCGGTCGCCGTGACGGCGATGGACGCGCCGAACGCCGCGATGCGGCCGTACCGGGGCCGGAGGGTCCGCGGGGTCCGCGACGTCACGACGTCGCCCCCACCCGACGGCGGAGCCCTTCCGCCACCTGCCGGTAGGCGTCGGCGCCGCGGTGGGTCCGGGTGGTGCTGAGGATCGAGCGGCCGGCGGCCGGCGCCTCGGCGAACCGGATCGACTTCGGGATCGGCGGCTCGATCACCGCGAGCCCGTAGGTCTCGGTGATGGTGTCCAGCACCGCGCGCGCATGGTTGGTGCGACCGTCGTACAACGTGGGCAGGACGCCCCACACCTCGAGGTCGCGGTTGGTGAACCGGCGGACGTCGTGGACGGTGTCGAGCAGCTGGCCGACGCCGCGGTGGGACAGCGTCTCGCACTGCAGCGGGATCAGCACCCCGTCGGCCGCGGTGAGCGCCGCGACGGTCAGGACCCCGAGTGAGGGCGGGCAGTCGAGGAGGACCCAGTCGTAGTCGGTCAGGCTCTCCAGGGCTCCCCGGATGACGTGCTCGCGGCCGGTTCGGGTCAGCAGGTCCGCCTCGGCGCGCGCCAGCTCGATCGTGGCGGGCAGCAGGTCGACCCCGTCGTCGGTGGACACGATGACCTCGGTCGGGTCGAGCCCCTTGGTGAGCACGTGGTGGACGGAGAGCTCGAGGTCCTCGGGGTCGATGCCGAGCGAGAACGTCAGGCACGCCTGCGGGTCGAGGTCGACGATGAGCACCTTCGCGCCCTGCTCGGCGAGCGCGGCCCCCAGGGAGGCGACGGTGGTGGTCTTGGCGACCCCACCCTTCTGGTTGGCGACGGCCAGTGTGGTGCTCACCGGGCTCATTCTGCCCGAGCGGCCGACGCATCCCGGGGACCGGCCGTGGAATGCTGGCCGCATGTCGCGCCGTACCGCACTCGTCACCGGAGCCACGGCAGGGATCGGGCGCGAGTTCGCCCGGCAGCTCGCGGCACAGGGGTGCGACCTGGTCCTCGTCGCCCGCGACCGGAACCGGCTCGAGGACGTGGCCGCGGAGCTCCGCGCGGGAGGGTCGGTGGACGTCGAGGTGCTCCCCGCGGACCTCGCGGACCGGGCCCAGCTCGGCACCGTGGAGGCGAGGGCGGCCGACCGCGACCGACCCGTCGACCTCCTGGTCAACAACGCCGGCTTCGGGCTCAAGGGACGGTTCCTGGACAACGACGTCGAGGAGGAGCAGCGGCTGCTCGACGTGCACGTCACCGCCGTCCTCCGGCTGACCCACGCGGCCCTGGGAGCCATGGTCGAGCGGGGCCACGGTCAGGTGGTCAACGTGTCGAGCGTCGCCGGGTACCTGTCCCGCGGCACCTACGGCGCCGCCAAGCGCTACGTCATCGAGCTGTCGCGGTGGGCCGACGCGACCTACCGCGACCAGGGGGTGCGCACGATGGCGCTGCTGCCCGGCTTCACCCGCACGGAGTTCCACCAGCGGATGGACGTGAGCCGCGGCTCGGCGCCGGCGTGGATGTGGCTCGACGCCGACCGGGTGGTGCGCGAGGCGCTCGCGGACCTCGACGCCGGCCGGAGCGTGTCGGTGCCGGGCCGGCGCTACAAGGTCTTGACCTCGCTCGCCCGCGTCACCCCCGTCTCGGTGCAGGCGAGGTTCCAGTCGCTCGGCCGGAGGTGACTTCCGGCGCCGCCGGAGACGTACGGCGCGGCGCGACCCGGTCGGCGAGCGCGACGAGCCGCTCCAGCTCGGCAGGGGCGGTCGTGTTGCAGCCGAGGTCGTGGTCGACCTTGCCGGCGCCGTGGAAGTCGCTGGAGCCGGTGACCACGAGCCCGAGCTCCCGGGCGATCCCTCGCAGCGCCCTGCGCTGGTCGGCGTCGTGGTCCTGGTGGTCGACCTCGATGCCGGCCAGACCGAGCTCCTGGAGGTGGGCGAGCCCCTCGGCCCGCAGCGCCGACGCGTCGGCACGCCCCCAGGGGTGCGCGAGGACCGGCACCCCACCGGCGTCCTGCACGGTGCCGAGCATCTCCTCGAGCGGCGCGGCGTAGCGGTGGACGTAGGCGGGCCGCCCCGGCGAGAGGAACCGGTCGAACGCCTCGTCCCGGTGCGCGACCACGCCGAGGTCGACCAGGGTGTCCGCGATGTGCGGCCGGCCGATCGCGACCGCGTCGCCGGCCCGGCGCGCGACCTCCGCCTCGTCGATGTCGACGCCGAGCCCGCGCAGGCGGGCGCAGACCCGCGGCATCCGGAGGTCCCGGCCCTCGAGGACCAGCCGGAGCGCCTCTTGGAGCGGCTGGTGGCCGGGGTCGGGGAAGTAGGCGAGGAGGTGGACGCTGCGGCCGGCGTGCTCGCAGCTGATCTCCATGCCCGGGACGAGCGTGATCCCGGCCTGGTCGGCCGCCTCCTGAGCCTCGAGCCAGCCCTCGGCGGTGTCGTGGTCGGTCAGCCCCACGACGTCGAGCCCTGCGCCCCCGGCCGCCTGCACGACCTCGCGCGGCGACAGGGTGCCGTCCGACCGGTCCGAGTGGGTGTGGAGGTCGATGCGCACAGGGCCAGGCTACCGAGGAGCCCGGGGGCTCCCGGTGCGGCTCTCACCAGCTTCGCGGCACCGAGACGAAGGGGAGCGTGACCAGCTCCGGGCCCAGCTCGGAGATGTCGTGCAGCGCACCGATGTCGGGGAGCAGCAGCGCGGCCGAGGCCGGGCGGAGCACCAGCCACAGCCACCGACCGTGGGCCTCACCGGCGAGCACCGACCGGTCGAGTGCCTCCTTGCCGTCGCTCGTGGAGACCGACCACACCGGGACACCACCGCCGTCGACCCGGACCCTGGCTGCCGGCGGGCCCTCCCCCACCTCGCGGCCGGGGTCGGTCTGGTCGACGCCGCCGATCCTGGCGCCCAGCCCGACACCGGGCTCCTCGGTGACGAAGGTCAGCTCCACGACACCGTCGAGCTCGCTGGTGCCGGTGCAGGACACGAACGCCGCCCGCGACGGCCGCCCCTCGACCCCGACACAGCCGAACTCCGAGACCTGCCACCCCGGGGGAAGCGGCCAGGGAAGCCAGGTCGGGAGCGGGCGGGAGAGCACGAGGTACTCCGCGAACGCGTCGTAGTCCGGCTTGTGGACCCGCCACAGCGGCAGCGTCGCACCGTGCGTGGCGCAGCTCCACGAGCTCTCCGCACCGCTCACCGGGTCGGTGCACCGGGGACAACCCGCCTCCAGCCGCATGGGAACACGCTCCCTGGTCACCCCTGGCTCGTCAACCAGGGCCGGCCGGACGGGCAGCCCACAGGGTTGGAACGCGACAACGGCCGGCTCCTCGACGTCCTGCCCGCCCGACCGGCCCTCGCGCCGGACGTACGGTGGTCCGGTGGAGGCGACGCAGGGTGGACCGGTGCGGGTCGCGTGCGTCGGCGCCCTGGTCCGCGACGACCGCGGCCGGCTGCTCCTGGTGCGTCGCGGGACCGAGCCGGAGCGGGGCCGCTGGTCGGTGCCCGGCGGGCGGGTCGAAGCCGGCGAGACCGCCGTCGAGGCGGTCGTCCGCGAGGTCGCCGAGGAGACCGGGCTGGCGGTGGTCCCCACCGGCCTCGCCGGGACCGTCGAGCGCACCGGCCCGGGCGGGGTGGTCTACGAGATCGAGGACTTCCACGCGCGGCTCGGGACCGGGGTCGACCCGGAGGGGGTCCGGGCCGGGGACGACGCCGCCGAGGCAGGCTGGTTCCTCCTCGCCGACCTTGCGGACCTCGACTGCGTGGACGGGTTGGTCCGCGCGCTCCAGGACTGGCTGGTCCTCCCGACCCGGCAGCAGTGACCGGCGCGGGCGTGGCTCAGGAGTTCCAGCGCACGATCACCGGCGAGTCCCGGTCGTAGCCGAGGACGCTGGTCGTCGCGGTGTCGAGGTAGAAGAACCGTCCTTCGGAGACCGGCTGCTCGATCCACCGGGCCGCGAACGACCTCAACGCGTGCCCGTGGCCGAAGAGCAGCACACGCTCGTGGTCGCGGGTCCGCTCGATCACTCGGTCGAGCCGCTCGGCGACCTGCTCGGAGGTCTCCCCCTGGGGCACCGGGTCGGTCCAGATCGACCAGCCGGGAACCTCCTCGCGGATGTCCAGGGTGGTGCGGCCCTCGTAGTCGCCGTAGTTCCACTCGACGAGGTCCTCGTCGACCTCGACATCGGAGAACCCGGCCAGCTCCGCGGTCCGGCGGGCGCGCAACCGGGGGCTGGTGAGCACCAGGTCGAACGACTGTCCGGACAGCTTCTGGGCCAGGGTCCGGGCCACCTCGACTCCGACCTCGGTGAGGTCGAGGTCGGTGACCGACGTGTGCTGTCCCGAGCGGCTCCACTCGGTCTCGCCGTGACGGACGAGCCAGACCTCCTGCGCGGTCCGGGCAGCCACGTCAGCTCCTCCCGTCGGTGCCGTCGCCGGGGCCCGGCCAGTTCCGGTCCGGCTGTGGCATCGGACGTCCCGGCTGCTCACCGCCCCGGGACTCGAGATAGCTCGCCTTGGGGACCATCACCTTGCGCTTGAAGATACAGACCACCGTGCCCTCCTGGTTGTAACCGATTGTCTCCACGTGGACGACGCCGCGGTCGTCCTTCGACGTCGACTCCCACTTGTCGAGCACGCGTGTCTCGCCGTAGAGGGTGTCGCCGTGGAAGGTCGGAGCGACGTGGCGCAACGACTCGATCTCGAGGTTCGCGATCGCCTTGCCGGAGACGTCGGGGACCGACATCCCGAGCAGGACTGAGTAGACGTAGTTGCCGACCACGACGTTCCTGCCGAACTGCGTCGTCTCCTCGGCGTAGTTGCTGTCGAGGTGCAGCGGGTGGTGGTTCATGGTGAGCAGGCAGAACAGGTGGTCGTCGTACTCGGTGACGGTCTTGCCGGGCCAGTGCTTGTAGGTGGCTCCGACCTCGAACTCCTCGTAGCTACGACCGAACTGCATGCTCACTCCTGGGGATGGGCGACCGGGGCGCGGCCATCCTGCCAGCCCGCCGGTGCCCAGCTCCGGGCGCCTCAGGACCCACCACCGCCCGCCTTCCGCCGGTGCATCTGCACCCCGCCGAGCGGGCCGTGGGTGTCGGGCCCGTGGCCCTTCTCCTTCTTGTGGCCCGTCTCGTCGACGCCGCGGTCGTTGGCCTGCTTGCGCTCCAAGGCCTCCTTCATCTTGGCCTTGATGTCGTCGTTGCCAGCCATGCGTCCTCCAGAAGGGTCCGGGTGCGTGCACCCCCACCATGGCATGCATCGCCCGCGGCGGCGAGGCCGTTCGTCCGGGGCGGCTCAGGTGGCGAGGGTGGCCGCGACCAGCTCGCGGGCGGCGTCCTGCACCTCGGCGAGGTGGTCGGGGCCACGGAAGGACTCGGCGTAGATCTTGTAGACGTCCTCGGTCCCCGACGGCCGCGCCGCGAACCAGGCGCTCTCCGTGGTCACCTTCAGCCCGCCGATCCTGGCGCCGTTGCCCGGGGCGGTGGTGAGCCGGTCCGTGATCGGCTCCCCGGCCAGCTCGGTCGCGGTGACGTCGTCGGGCGACAGCGCCCCCAGCCTGGCCTTCTGCTCCCGGTCGGCGGGCGCGTCGACGCGGGCGTACGCCGGCGCGCCGTGCCGGTCGGTGAGCTCGGCGTAGTGCTCGCTCGGGGACCGGCCGGTCCGGCCCTGGATCTCCGAGGCGAGCAGCGCCAGCAGGATGCCGTCCTTGTCGGTGGTCCAGACCGATCCGTCCCGGCGCAGGAACGAGGCCCCCGCCGACTCCTCGCCGCCGAAGGCGATCGACCCGTCCCGCAGCCCCGGGACGAACCACTTGAACCCGACCGGCACCTCGGTGAGCGTCCGGCCCAGCTCGGCGGCGACCCGGTCGATCATCGACGAGGAGACGAGCGTCTTGCCGATCGCGGCCCCGTCCGGCCAGCCGGGTCGCGCCCCGCCGTACAGGTAGCCGATGGCGACCGCGAGGTAGTGGTTGGGGTTCATCAGCCCGTCCGGGGTGACGATCCCGTGCCGGTCGGCGTCGGCGTCGTTGCCGGTCGCGACCTGGAACTCCGTGCGCCGCTCGATCAGCGAGGCCATCGCCGCCGGCGACGAGCAGTCCATCCGGATCTTGCCGTCCCAGTCGAGCGTCATGAACCGCCACGTCGGGTCGACCAGCGGGTTGACCACCGTCAGGTCGAGCCGGTGCCGCTCGGCGATCTCGCCCCAGTAGGCGACGCTCGCACCGCCCAACGGGTCGGCGCCGATCCGGACCCCGGCGTCGCGGACGGCGTCGAGGTCGAGCACCTGCGGCAGGTCGTCGACGTAGGTGCCGAGGAAGTCGTACGCCGACGCGGCCGCCCGGGCCCGCGCGAACGGCACCCGCTTGACGTCCTTCAGCCCCGCCTCGATGTAGGCGTTGGCGGTGTCGGCGATCCACGAGGTGGCGTCGCTGTCGGCCGGGCCGCCGTCCGGAGGGTTGTACTTGAACCCGCCGTCGCGTGGCGGGTTGTGCGACGGCGTGACCACGATGCCGTCCGCGAGCCCCGAGCGACGGTCGCGGTTCGCCCGCAGGATCGCGTGCGAGACCGCCGGGGTCGGCGTGTAGCCGTCCCGGTCGTCGACGAGCACGGTCACGTCGTTGCCGGCGAGCACCTCGAGCGCGGTCGCCCAGGCGGGCTCGGAGAGACCGTGGGTGTCCCGGCCCACGAACAGCGGACCGTCGTAGCCCTGCTGCCGCCGGTAGTCGCAGATCGCCTGGGTGGTGGCGAGGATGTGGGTCTCGTTGAAGGCGAGGTCCAGGCTGCTGCCTCGATGCCCCGAGGTCCCGAACGCGACACGTTGACCGACGTCGGCCGGATCGGGCACGCCCGTGTAGTAGGTGGTGACGAGGTGGGAGACGTCGACGAGGTCAGAGGGCTCGGCCAGCCGGCCCGCGCGTGGGCTGCTCATGGGTCGACTCTAGGTCACTCCCACCTCACCGGGGTGCCGTGAGCGGCCATCGTCCCGAGGACGCGCTCGTCGCCGTCGGGCCAGCTGCGCAGCTGCACCAGGAATTCGTAGTCGCCTCCCTCGGCCCGTCTGGCCGGCTCGGCGCGCAGGTGGACGAGGCGACGGCGCGCGGTCGCCTGCCCGCCCAGCACGTCGACCCGCTCCGCGACGGCCTCCCGGTCGGCGGCCGGGAGGTACTGCCACATCACCGAGTGCCACAGCACCGTCGTCGTCCCCTCGGCCAGCTCCAGCGAGCCCACGAACGAGCGGGCGTCCTGCCTCCGCACGTCCGGCGGGTCGCCCGCGGCGAGCCGGAGAGCGGCCCGCAGCCGTTCCAGCCGACGGCGCTGGTCGGGCCAGACGTACGCGGTCAGCACCAACCGGCCCTCGGTCGTCGAGGTGTCCACGGGGTGCAGGTCCGAGCCGACCCTCTCGAGGACCCGCAGCGCCGGCCACGGGTCGAGGCGACGGCCGCCCCAGGCGGGGTCGAGGACCACGTCGGACGTCCGGTGAGGCCCCGACCCGAGCTCCGCCCCGAACCGGCGCCCGGCCTCGTCCACGTAGCCGAACCGGTCCGCGAGCAGGTTGAGCCCGCCCGAGGACCCGATCTCGTGCAGCCGCACGGGCAGCCCGCGGTCGACCTGCAGGAGACCGCCGTACAGTGCCGCGGCGCGGCCGACCTCGTTGGTCTGCGGCGCCCGGTCGAGCCACTCGCGGACCGCCCCGGGCTGCTCGACGAGGAGCCGGCGGAACGCAGTCCAGCCGCCCTCCTCCTCCCAGCTCCCCCCGACCGACGGGTAGAACGTCGCGAGGCTGCCCGCCCGGCGCTCGAGCACGAGCCGGTGGACCGAACCGAGCAGCCGCAACGCCAACGCGGAGGGTCCGGGGTCGTCCTCGTGCCCGGCGAGCACCTCGGCGACCGGCCCTCCGGTGTCGGCGTCGGCCGCCGCCCGGTCGAGCAGGTCGCCGTACATGGGTGAGCCGAGGGCGCGACAGGCCGCGGCCTGGGTGGCGAAGGCCGCCCGGAGCTCCACCGGTCAGCCCTTGAGCCGGTAGTCCTTGAGCAGGCTGCGACCGATGATCATCTTCTGGATGTCCGCGGTGCCCTCACCGATCAGCATGAAGGCAGCCTCGCGGTAGAGCCGCTCGATCTCGTACTCCTTGGAGTAGCCGTAGCCGCCGTGGATCCGGAAGGAGGCCTCCACGACCTCCTTGCAGTACTCCGCGGCGAGGTACTTCGCCATGCCCGCCTCGACGTCGTTGCGCAGGCCGCGGTCCTTGAGCCGCGCGGCGCGCACCATCATCGCGTGGGCGGTCTCGACCTTCGTGGCCATCTCCGCGAGCCGGAACAGGATCGCCTGGTGGTCGGCGATCTTCTTGCCGAAGGTCTCCCGCTGCTGGGCGTAGGCGATGCCGAGCTCGAAGGCACGGTTGGCGATGCCACAGGCACGGGCCGCGACGTTGACGCGGCCGACCTCGACGCCGTCCATCATCTGGTAGAACCCCTTGCCGGGCTCCCCGCCGAGGATCTGGTCGGCGGAGGTCCGGTGGCCCTCCAGCACCATCTCGGTGGTGTCGACGCCCTTGTAGCCCATCTTGTCGATCTTGCCGGGGATCGTGACCCCCTGCGCGGTCTCGCCGAAGCCGGTCTCCTTCTCCACCAGGAACGTCGTCATCCTCTTGTAGACCGAGACCGAGTCGTCGTGGCCCTCGTCGGTCTTCACCAGCACCGCGACCAGGTTGGCGGTGCCACCGTTGGTCAGCCACATCTTCTGGCCGGTGATCGTGTAGCCGCCGTCGTCGTCGCGGGTCGCCTTGGTCCGGATCGCCGAGACGTCGGACCCCAAGGACGGCTCCGACATCGAGAACGCGCCCCGGACCTCGCCGGTCGCCATCCGGGGAAGGTACCGCTGCTTCTGCTCCTCGGTCCCGTGCTGCATCAGCATGTAGGCGACGATGAAGTGGGTGTTGATCACTCCCGAGACGCTCATCCACCCCCGGGCGATCTCCTCGACCGCCAGCGCGTAGGTCAGCAGCGACTCGCCGAGGCCGCCGTACTCCTCGGGGATCGTCAGCCCGAAGACTCCGAGCTCCTTGAGCCCCTCGATGATCTCGGTGGGGTACTCGTCGGCGTGCTCGAGCTCCGTGGCGACCGGCAGGATCTTCTCCTCCACGAAGGTCCGGACCGCCTTGAGGATCTCCTCCTGGATGTCGGTGAGTCCTTCGGTCTCGCAGAGGCGACCCATGGGCTGTCCTTCCGGGATGTACGACGTGACGCGCGAACAGTACGCCGGGCTCCCGGGAGGCGCTATGGACTGGGACACACCCGGCGACGGGCCGGCCCCCTGCACGGATCCGGCCAAACCACGTCCGATTTGTCGGAACTCTTCTAGCCTTTACCCATGTTCCTCAGCCTGCGCGTGATCGACCTGATCGCCGGCGCCACCCTCGTCGGCGTCGTCGGCGGCGGTGTCGTGACCGTGACGACCGGCCTCGACGCCTCCTCCCCCTCGACCGCGGTGCCCGTGTCGAGCACCGTGATCGACGACCCGGCGCCTCCGACCGAGCTCGTCTCCGCCGACCCGTTCGTCCTTCCCGGCTCCGAGGAGCGGGCACTCAAGGACGACCAGCGGCGCAGGGCAGCCACGCGGGACCGGCGCGCGGCCGACCGCGGTTCCGACGTCCGTGCGGCCGCCGCGAGGGGCGAGTTCGCCCCGCACACCGGCCTCGGCTCCGGCGCGACGCGCGGCTCCGCACGCAGCGTGGCCCCCGGCTCGGGTTCGGGTTCGGGTGGCGGCTCGGGCTCCGCTGCAGGCTCCGCGCAGGGGACCAGCAGCGCGGCGACGACCGTGCCCGAGCCCCCGGCCACCGCGACGACCGAGGTCGTCGTCAGCTCCTTCAACGTGCTGGGCTCCAGCCACACCCGGGGCAAGAAGGGCAGGCGCGGGTTCGCCGCGGGCACCACCCGCGCCGGGTTCGCCGCCCAGCTCGTCCAGGACCGCGGTGTCGACCTCGTCGGGTTCCAGGAGCTCGAGCGCGACCAGGCCAGGGTCGTCGTCAACCGGCTCCCCGGCTACGCCATGTATCCCGGCCCGCAGAAGCGTCAGCACGCCTCCTCCAACAGCATCATGTGGCGCACCGACACCTGGCGGACCGTGGAGACCCACACGATCGGCATCCCCTACTTCAACGGCAACATCATCCAGATGCCCTACGTCCGGCTGCAGAACCTCGCCACCGGCACCGACGTCTGGGTGGCCAACTTCCACAACCCGGCATCGGTCAAGCGGCGCGGCGACCAGTCCCGGTGGCGTGCCGAGGCGACGCGACGCCAGGTCGAGCTCGCCAACCGGCTCCGGGCCGAGTCCGGGCTGCCGGTGATCTTCACCGGGGACTTCAACGAGCGCGAGGTCTACTTCTGCCGTCTCGTGGGTGCCACCGAGCTCGAGGCGTCGAACGGCGGCACCGTCTCCGACGGGCGCTGCGCCCCCCCGCGCGCCGCGCGGATCGACTGGGTCTTCGGCACCCCCGAGCTCAGCTGGCTGAGCAGTATCGTCGACCAGAGCCCGTTGGTCCGACGCACCACCGACCACCCGATGATCGTCGCCAGGGCACAGCTGCGCGTCACCCTCTGACGCGACCCGAGACCCACACCGGCAGGGGGTGACGTGGACCAGGACCCCACCCACCTCGCCCACCTCGTGGCGGAGGCGGCCCGCAAGTCGGCGGTCTGCTGGCTCGGCTATCGGCACCCCGGCGGCGAGGTCGTCGACCGGCTCGCCTGGCACGTCTGGCACGACGGGACGGTCGTCGTCCTCGCCGGCGACGCGGGTCAGCCCCTGGAGGGGCTGGCCGAGGCTGCGTCGGCCGAGGTGACGATGCGGTCGAAGGACACCCGGGCCAGGCTCGTCAGGTGGTCGGCACGGGTCGAGGTGGTCGACCCCGCCACCGCGGAGTGGGACCCACACGCCGCCGCACTGGTGGCCGCCCGGCTCAACCTCTCCGACCCCGCCGGCGCGGTCGCGTCGTGGCGCAGCGGCTGCTCCGTCGTACGGCTGAACCCGCCGTCGGCTGAGGGCTGACCAGGCGGCACCGCCCACTACCCTGACCGTGTGAGCACCTCCCCCACCCTCGTCTTCGTGGGCCGCCTCTCGGGCCTCCAGGTGTTCGACCCTGCGGGCGACCAGGTGGGCCGGGTGCGTGACCTCGTCGCGATCGTCCGCTCCGGCGAGCGGCCGCGGGTCCTCGGCCTCGTCGTCGACGTGCTCGGCCGCCGGTCGGTCTTCCTGCCGATGACCCGGGTGACCAGCATCGACAGCGGGCAGGTGATCACCACCGGGGTGGTCAACATGCGCCGCTTCGAGCAGAGGGCCAGCGAGACCCTCGTCGTCGGGGAGATGCTCGACCGGAAGGTGCGGATCCGCACCAGCGGGGTCGAGGGGACGGT
Organism: uncultured Actinomycetota bacterium; assembly: GCA_963754155.1. Lineage (GTDB taxonomy): Bacteria > Actinomycetota > Actinomycetes > Propionibacteriales > Nocardioidaceae > Marmoricola_A. The sequence continues at coordinate 676,261 of CAVWEU010000003.1, forward strand.
CTACGACCTCGGCATCGCCCAGGACCGGAACCGCGACTGGGTGGTCAGGCAGGTCGCCATCCAGGAGGGCTCCAAGCGGTTCGGCCGGCGCGGGCAGACCCACATCGTGGAGTGGGACGAGATCGACGGGTTCGACCTCGAGCAGACCCAGGGCGCCACGCACCTCCTCGCGGCGCTGGAGGAGATGAAGCCCGCCGACCTCGCGACCGTTCTCCATGACCTGCCGGCCAAGCGTCGTGGGGAGATCGCGGCGGCGCTCGACGACGAGCGGCTCGCCAGCGTCCTCGAGGAGCTGCCCGAGGAGGACCAGGTCGAGATCCTCGGCCAGCTCGACGACGAGCGCGCCGCGGACGTCCTCGAGGAGATGTCCCCCGACGACGCCGCCGACCTGATCGCCGACCTGCCGCCGGACACCGCCGAGACGCTGCTGCGGCTGATGGAGCCCGACGAGGCGCAGGAGGTCCGCCGGCTGCTCTCCTACGAGGAGCGGACGGCCGGCGGCATGATGACCACCGAGCCGGTGATCCTGCCTCCCGACGCCACGGTCGCCGAGGCGCTCGCCCATGTCCGGAACGCCGAGCTGACCCCGAGCCTGGCCGCGGTCGTCTACGTCGTGCGCCCGCCGCTCGAGCCGCCGACCGGCAGGCTGCTCGGGGTGGCGCACATCCAACGACTGCTCCGCGAGCCGCCGAGCACCCTGCTCGGGGCGATGCTCGACGACACGACCGACTCCCTCAAGCCCGGTGCGTCCCTCGAGGAGGTCGCCCACCACCTGGCGACGTACAACCTCGTCGCCGCCGCGGTGCTCGACGACGACGGCCGGCTGCTGGGCGCCGTGACGGTCGACGACCTGCTCGACCACCTGCTGCCGGAGAACTGGCGCGACCGGCCGCGCGGGCTCGCCGGGAGGCTCCGTGTCCAGGCCTGAGGGCGGCCGCAAGCGGCCGACCGCCCGCGAGGTCAGGGCCGAGCGGCTCGACGTGCCGCGAGAGACCAGGCGGCTGCTCCGCCGCCCCCGGTTCGAGGACGACACCTTCGGCCGGTTCGCCGAGCGGTTCGCCCGGTTCATGGGCACCGCCCACTTCTTGTTGTGGATGTCGCTGTTCGTCATCGTGTGGCTGGCGTGGAACTGGCTGGCGCCGACGTCGAGCCGGTGGGACGCCTACCCGTTCATCTTCCTCACGCTGATGCTGAGCCTGCAGGCGTCGTACGCCGCCCCGCTGATCCTGCTCGCCCAGAACCGGCAGGAGGACCGCGACCGGGTCATCGCCGAAGGTGACCGGCTCGCGAACTCGCGGGCGCACGCGGACATGGAGTTCCTCGCCCGCGAGATGGCGAGCCTGCGGATGGCGCTGGGCGAGGTCGCGACCCGCGACTACATCCGCTCCGAGCTCCGGGCGCTGCTGAACGAGCTGGAGGAGCGCGGACTGGGTGACCAGGACGACGCCTCCGGCGATGGGGCGACCGCGGACGGCACCGTAGGCTAGATCCATGAGCTCCCCCACCGTCGAGCAGGTCACCGCTGCCCTCGCTGGCGTCAACGACCCCGAGATCCGCCGTCCGATCACCGACCTCGGGATGGTCGAGTCCGTCGAGATCACACCCGCCGGCTTCGTCTCGGTCGGCATCCTGCTGACCGTGTCGGGGTGCCCGATGCGCGACACCCTCACCCGTGACGTGAGCGCGGCGGCCGCCTCCGTGCCCGGGGTCAGCGGTGTCCAGGTCGACTTCGGCGTGATGACCGACGAGCAGCGCACCGCCCTCCAGGCCACCCTGCGCGGCGGCCAGGCACCGCGGGAGATCCCCTTCGCGCAGCCGGGCTCGCTCACCAAGGTGTTCGCCATCGCCTCCGGCAAGGGCGGCGTCGGCAAGTCCTCGGTCACGGTGAACCTCGCGGTCTCGATGGCCCGCTCCGGGCTGAAGGTCGGCATCGTCGACGCCGACATCTACGGCCACTCGGTGCCGGCGATGCTCGGGGTGGCGGACGCCCGACCGACGCAGGTCGAGGAGCTGATCATGCCCGTGCCGACCGCCGAGGGGCCGTCGGTGATCAGCATCGGCATGCTCAAGCCGCGCCGCGACCAGGTCGTCGCCTGGCGTGGCCCGATGCTCGACCGAGCGCTCGTCCAGATGCTCTCCGACGTCTTCTGGGGCGACCTCGACGTGCTGCTGCTCGACCTGCCCCCGGGCACCGGCGACGTGGCGATCTCGCTCGGCCAGCACCTCCCGAACGCGGAGGTGATCGTGGTGACCACCCCGCAGGAGGCGGCCGCCGAGGTCGCCGAGCGCGCCGGCACGATGGCCTCGATGATGCACCAGCGGGTCGTCGGGGTGGTCGAGAACATGTCGTTCCTCGCCTGTCCCCACTGCGGCCCCTCCCACCGGCTCGACATCTTCGGCTCCGGCGGCGGGGCCCGGGTGGCCGCCACGCTGTCCCAGCGGTTCGGCTACGAGGTCAAGCTGCTCGGCGAGGTGCCGCTCGACACCCGGCTCCGCTCCGGCGGTGACACCGGACAGCCGATCGTGGTCGCCGAGCCGTCCGCGCCGGCCGCGGCCGCCCTGTCGGACATCGCGTCGGGGTTGATCGGCCGCGGCCGCAACCTCGCCGGCATGCAGCTGGGGCTCACACCCGCCGGGAAGTTCTGACCCCATGATGGGCATCGGGTTCGCCGAGTTCCTGATGATCGGGGTGGTCGCCCTGGTCGTCTTCGGCCCGGACCGGCTGCCCGACTTCGCCCGTCAGGCGGGGCGGATGGTGCGTCAGGTGCGGACCCTGAGCCGTCAGGCCCGCGACGACCTCCGCGCCGAGCTCGGCCCGGAGTACGCCGACTTCGAGCTCACCGACCTCGACCCCCGGCGGGCGATCCGCAAGCACATCATCGAGGCGTGGGACGAGGACGAGCCGGAACGCCCCGCGGTCCGGCCGTTGGCGCCGGGCGAGGTGCCGCCGTACGACTCCGACTCGACCTGAGCGGGCCGCCGGTCTCCGCGCTACCCGACCTTCGCGTCGAGACGGATCTCGACGGCCCGTTCCTTCCCGTCCCGGACCACCGTGAGCTCGATCGTCTCACCGGGCCGGTGCGTGCGGATCGCGACGATCAGCGAGATGCCGTCGGCGACCCGGTCGCCGTCGACCGCGACGATCCGGTCGCCCTCGACCAGCCCTGCCCGGGACGCCGGGGTGCCGCTCGGGACGTCGACGACCGTCGCGCCGCCGGAGCCGGTGCCGGTGTTCACGTTGGCGCCGATGACGGGGTACTCCGCCGTGCCGGTGTCGAGGATCTGCCGCGCGGTGACCCGCACCTGCTCCATCGGGATCGCGAACCCGACCCCGATGCTGCCGGCCTCGCCACCGAGGATCCCGCCGGTCGTCGCGATCGCCGAGTTCACCCCGACGACCTGGCCACGGAGGTTGACCAGCGGCCCGCCCGAGTTGCCGGGGTTGATCGCGGCGTCGGTCTGGACGGCGTTGATGTAGGACGAGGCGTCCGACGTGCCGGTCGTGACCGGCCGGTCGAGGGCGCTGACGATCCCGGAGGTGACGGTCGCCGACAGCCCGAGCGGGGAGCCGATCGCGACGACGGTCTGCCCGACCTGCATCCGGCGCGACGAGCCGAGCGCCACCGGCTCCAGCCCGCGCGGAGCAGCCACCTCGAGCACCGCGACGTCGTACACCGGGCTCCGGCCGACGATCTCGGCCCGGTGGCGGCGGCCGGTGACGTCGATGACCTCGATGCGGCCGCCGTCCTCCGCGGCCTCCACGACGTGGTTGTTGGTGATGACGTGACCGCGCCGGTCGATGACGAAGCCCGAGCCGGTCCCGCCGGTGGCGCTCTCGCCCTGGCCGGAGGAGGTCCGCACCTGCACGGTGCTGGGCAGCACCTTCGCCGCCACCGCGGCCACGCTGTCGTTGTCCGCGGCGAGCGGGGCGGCGCCCTCGTCGCTTGCGAGGACTCCCCCGCCGCCGTCCCACGCACGGCTGCCCAGCACCAGCGCGCCGCCGAGCAGACCGCCGGCGAGCCCGAGGACCAGCGCGCAGACGGCGACGACCGGCCACAGCCACCCCGGGACACCGGACGGAGCCGGTCGGGGCGGCGGATAGGAGGCGTACGCCGGCGCGGGGAAGGGCGGGCCGGTCGAGAACGGGGGCTGGGGTGCGGGGTGCTGCGGGCCGCCGGGGACGCCGGCGTACGGCGGCGGGGCGGGCCGGTCCTCCGGCGCTGGCGCGGGCCGGTCCTCCGGCGGCTGCTCAGGCGCGTCGGCGCCGTCGTGGGTCACCGGGTCATTGTCCCCCACCCGTGGTTGCCGCCCCGCTCATGCCCTCAGGGTCGTCACGGGCTCCCGGAATCAGCCGACAGGGCAACGATGGCCGGGGCAACGGCCCGGGCGGAGGACCGCGCGGGCCGCCGGTCAGGGTGCCGGCTTCGTGACCCCGCCGATCGTGGTCTCGGTCCCGGGCTGGACCGTCCACGGCTGGAGGTCCACCGCACCGACGGCGGCGAGCCCGATGACCGCGGCCGAGACGGTGCCGGCACCGACCGCGAGCAGCCCGCCGCGGCCGCAGCCGGTGCCGCCGGTCGAGCTCGGCCACCGTCGACCACTCGGCCGGGCCCGCCGGCGGAAGCGGCTCCGCGACCTGCCACGGCAGCTCGTGCAACGCGTCGGTCAGCCCCGGCGAGGGGGCGGCGCCGCTCATCCCGGCGAGCGACCGCTTGACCCACACCTCACGCTCGACCGCGTCACGGCAGAGCGCGCACCCGAGTGCATGGCTCCAGGCGCGCTCGGTCGAGGCCGGGTCGAGCTGTCCGTCGACCAGCGGTGACACCGCGCTGCCGAGGTGACCGCCGAGCGGACCGCCGAGCCACCGCATCACGACCCCTGCGTGGCGAGTCCGGGGCCCTCGAGCGGGCCGGAGTAGCGCTGGCGGCCCGGCTTGGGCGCTCGGTGGGCCAGCGCGCGACGCAGCTGCGCCCGGCCGCGGTGGATGCGCGAGCGCACCGTGCCGAGCTTGAGCCCGAGCACCGCCGCGATCTCCTCGTAGCTGAGCCCCTCGATGTCACAGAGCACGACGGCGGCGCGGAACTCCGGTGCCAGCGCGCCCAGGGCCGCCTCCACGTCGGGGTCGAAGAGCCCCTCGAGCACCTGGTGGTCCGGCGCCGGGACGCGGCTGGGGAAGCGGGCCTCCGGCTCGTCCCCGAGGGTGTCGAACCGGATCCTCGAGCGGCGCCGCGCCTGGTCGAGGAAGAGGTTGGTGGTGATCCGGTGCAGCCACCCCTCGAAGGTGCCCGGGGTGAACGAGCCGAGCGAGCGGAACACCCGCACGAAGACCTCCTGGGTGAGGTCCTCGGCGTCGGCGCGGTTGCCGGTCAGCCGGTAGGCGAGCCGGAAGACACGGGCCGAGTGGTCGTCGACCACCTGGTCCCAGGTGGGCACCGTGCCGGTCGGCGTCGGGTGGCTCATGGTGGCTCCTCGGATCGCGGGCTCCTCACGCTAGGGACGGCGGCTGAGAGACGCCTGAGGGAATGCTCAGCGGAGGCTGCGAGAACAGCTCCGGCAGGCGGGACGTGTCACCTGGCTCAACGCGGAGGGCGGGCCGGGAGTTCCCGCGAGGTTCGGTAGAGTCCGGCCCACAACCGTGCAACCCGAGGGGGACACCATTTCCACCGGACTCAAGCCCGCCAGCTGGGCCTACGCCGAAGAGTTCGTCGCCGAGGACGAGGTGCTGGCCGGCGCCCGCGCCCGTGCCGACGAGGTCGGGATCTCCCCGATCGGCGCGGGAGTCGGTGCGGCGCTGCGGTTCCTCGCCGCCGTGACCGGGGCCAAGGCGGTCGTCGAGATCGGCACCGGCACCGGCGTCTCCGGGCTGTGGCTGCTCCGCGGGATGCGCCCCGACGGCGTCCTCACCACCGTGGACACCGAGGCCGAGCACCAGCGGCTGGCGAAGAAGTCGTTCGCCGAGGCCGGCGTACCCTCCCAGCGCGCCCGGCTGATCAACGGCTCCGCGCTCGACGTGCTGCCGCGGCTCACCGACGGCCACTACGACCTGGTCTTCTGCGACGGGGACAAGCGGGAGTACGCCGACTACCTCACCGAGGCGCTCCGGCTCCTCAAGCCCGGTGGTCTCGTGGCGTTCGACAACGCGCTCTGGCACGACCGGGTGGCCGACCCCGCCCAGCGCGACCCGGAGACGGTCTCGATCCGCGAGCTCGGCCGCACGGTGCGGGAGAGCGACGACCTGCTCCCACTGCTGCTGCCGATGGGCGACGGCCTGCTGGTGGCCCGCAAGCTCTGAGACCCACCGTCAGGTGAGGTCGATCCAGAACCGCAGCTTGCCGTCGCGGGTGTCCTCGTAGACGCCGCCGGCGCCCTCGATCGTCCGCCGTGACGCGACGTTGTCGACGTCGCAGGTCAGCAGCACGGGGTCGATCCCCTTGTCCCGGCACACCTCGAGCATCCCGGCGAGCGCCGCCGAGGCGTGGCCGCGCCGCCGGGCGGAGGGACGCACCGTGTAGCCGATGTGCCCACCCCAGGTGAACAACAGCTCGTTGAGCTCGTGGCGCAGCGAGATCCGGCCCACCACCTCGTCGGTGTCGTCGACCATCCACAGCTCGGTGCAGGCGACGTACGCCCGTGGCCGCGGCGCCTCGTCCTCGCGCTGCTCGAGCAGGAAGCGGACCAGCTCCCCGAACGCCTCCGGGGCCTCGAGGGCCTCGCGGGTGAAGTCGACCTCGGGTACGTCGCCCTCGGCCGCCCAGGACGGCAGCCGGGCGTGGTGCTCCTCGCCGGCCACCACGAGCTCGTCGAGCATCGCCAGGTAGGAGCGGTGGTAGCGCGGGTGCGGGTCGGCGAGCCGCATCAGGACGACGGGGCCGCCCGGAACCCGGAGCCGCCCTCGGCCACCGCGACGACCTCGCACGGCTCGATGAGCACCGGCGGCGAGCCGATGATCGTCGACCCGGGAGACTCGGCGGCGGTGGCGGTGAACGTCGCCTCGAACGCCTCGCGCGCGGCCGCGCTCTCGAAGACGTAGCACCCCTCGAACCAGGCGCCCGGGACCATCCGCCAGGTCTTGAAGCGGAGTCCCTCCATGCCGGTGAACCGCGCGTGCGAGCTCTCCGCGACGTACGTCTCGAGCTTCTCCTCGACACCGTTCGGCGCGTCCACCAGCGACCAGCGCACGGTCAGTCCCAGCACGGTCACCGCCTCCCAGCCGTACGACGCAGCGGGACGCCGGCGAGCGGGTCGCGGGTCTCCAGCCAGTGCAGGAGCGCCCTCGCCCCGAACCCGGTCGGTCCGGCGGTCCACTCGTGGGAGTCCGTCGGGGAGTCGCCGACCGAGGCGATGTCGAGGTGGGCCCACGGGACGTCCCCGACGAAGTGGCGCAGGAAGAGCGCCGCCATCACCGCCCCGGGCCCACCCGGTGCGTTGTCGGCGTCGGCGATGGGCGAGTCGAGCAGCGCGTCGTACTCGTCGACGAGCGGCATGCGCCACAACGGCTCACCGGCCGCTGCGGCCGCGGTGAGCAGGTGGTCGGCGAGGCCGTCCTCGGTCGCGAAGATCCCGGCGGTTCGCTGCCCGAGCGAGACCTTCATGGCGCCGGTCAGCGTGGCCACGTCGACCATCGCCGCCGGAGCGAGCTCGCTCGACGGCGTAGGCGAGCGCGTCGGCCAGCACGAGCCGGCCCTCGGCGTCGGTGTTCGTCACCTCGCTGGTGCGGCCGCCGTAGTGGCGGATCACGTCGCCGGGGCGGAGCGCGTTGCCGCTCACGGCGTTCTCGGCGCAGGCCAGCAGGCCGGTGACCTTGACCGGGCAGTCGAGCGCCCGCAGCTCGGACATGACCGCGAGCACGACGCCGGCACCGGTCATGTCGCGCTTCATGTTCATCATCGCCTCGGCCGGCTTGATGGACAGCCCACCGGTGTCGAACGTGATCCCCTTGCCGACCAGCACGACGCGCGGCGTCCGGCGCCCTGCGCCGTCCGGCGTGTAGTCGATCCGCACCATCCGAGGCTTGGTCGCGGAGGCCTGTCCGACGGCGAGGATCCCGCCGAACCCCTCGCGTTCGAGCCGGACCTCGTCCCAGACCGTCACCTCGACGCCGGGGAGCTCCTCGGCCCGCTCGGCCATCCAGGCAGGGTTCTTCTCGTTCGACGGCGTCGTCGCCAGCGAGCGGGCGAGCCAGCCGGCCCGCGCCGCGGCCAGCCCGCGGTCGAGGGCTGACCTGCGAGCCTCCGGACGCACGAGCCCGGCGAGCACGACGGTGCGCGCGGGAGGGGTCGGCTCGGTGGTGCGGCGGGAGAAGCCGAAGGAGCCGAGAACGGTCCCCTCGACGAAGGCGCGCAGGCCGGCGTCATCGACGAGGGCGGGCACCGACGTGGCGACCCGTTCCCGCCCCCTGGTCCTGCGGGCCAGTGCCGCGCCGGCCCTGCGCAGGTCACGCGGCTCGCCGGCGCCGACGCCCACCAGCAGCACCGAGAGCGCCGGCTGGTCCGGGTCGTCGGGGAGCAGCAGGTGCTCGACGATCTCGCCTGCCTTGCCTGCGGCCCGGTGGTGCTCGAGCACGGCCAGGAGGTCGAGGTCGTGGCTCTTCAGCAGCTCGGCGGCGCCGGGACCGAGGACCAGGTCGTCGTCGTCCTTCGAGAAGGGCAGGGCGACGGCCTCGACACCGGTGACCTCGGACGGTGGCTCGGCGGCGAGCTCGAACGTGGGGTGGAGCTCCGGCGACCTCAGCCGACGACCTCCTTGAGCGCCGCGCCCAGCGCTCCCGCCTCGTCGGCGTTGAGCTCGACCACGAGGCGTCCACCGCCCTCCAGCGGGACGCGCATGACGATGCCGCGACCTTCCTTGGTGACCTCGAGCGGACCGTCGCCCGTCCGCGGCTTCATGGCCGCCATGCGAACACCTCTTCCCTGAACTGCTACGTGGACACATGCGCCGTGAGGTGGTCGTCCAAACCCCCTCCGGGGGCGCGCCCCGATCGGCGCCTATTATCGCTCACGTTCGACGAGTTCGGACACCGACCCGTCGCGCCGAGGTCGGGTGGCCGTCGGAACCCGTTGCAGCCACCTGGTCAGGCGCTCCGCCGTTCCGCCGCGAGCCGAGCCCGAGGGGGCCCCCGATGTCCGACGAAAGCAGCTCCGACCCGATCCGGCTCGAGGTCGACTCCGGCGTCGCGACGGTCACGCTGAACCGTCCCGACGCGATGAACAGCCTCGACGTCGCCACCAAGGAGGCGCTGCGCGACGTCGTCGAGTCGCTCGCCGAGGACAGCGCCGTCCGGTGCGTCGTCCTCACCGGCACGGGGCGCGCGTTCTGCGTCGGCCAGGACCTGAAGGAGCACATCGAGCTCCTTCAGGACGGTGGGAGCGAGGCACTCTTCCGGACCGTTCCCGAGCACTACAACCGGATCGTCACCGCGATCGCCACGATGCCGAAGCCGGTCATCGCGGCGGTCAACGGGGTCGCCGCCGGCGCAGGTGCCAGCCTCGCCTTCGCGTGCGACTACCGGCTCCTCGCCGAGGGCGCCGGTTTCAACCTCGCGTTCTCGGGCATCGGGCTCTCCTGCGACACCGGGTCCTCGTGGACGCTGCCGCGGCTGGTCGGCCGGGCCAAGGCGATCGAGCTGCTCTACGAACCGCGCACGATCCGCGCCGACGAGTCGGTGGCGCTGGGACTGGCCAGCCGGGTGGTGGAGACCCAGACGCTCATGGCAGAGGCACGCGCCCTCGCCGGCCGGCTGGCAGCCGGACCGACGGCGTCGTACGGCGCGATCCGCCGCTCGGTGTCCTACGCGGCGGGCCACACGCTGGAGGAGGCGCTGGCGTTCGAGGCCGAGATGATGACGCTCACCGGCTCGACCGAGGACCACCGCAACGCCGTCGCCTCCTTCGTGGCCAAGGAGAAGCCCACCTTCCACGGCCGCTGACCCCCGGTCGAGCCGTCGCTCATGCCGGGTCGAACCGTCGCTCGTGCCGGTCGCGCTCCGTCGTCCGGCACGCGCCGACGGCTCAACCCGGCACCGCCGACGGCTCGACCCGGCACCGCCGACGGCTCGACCCGGCAGGAGTGACGGCTCAACGGGGACGGGCGACGCAGGTGGCGAGGTGGTCGTCGACCATGCCGGTCGCCTGCATGAGGGCGTACGCCGTGGTCGGGCCGACGAAGCGGAACCCGAGTCGGCGCAGCTCCTTGGCCATCGCGGTCGACTCCGGCGTGACCGCCGGCACCTCAGCGGGACTGGCAGGCGCCGGACGCGGGGCGGGCGCGAAGGACCAGAGCAGCTCGGTCAGCCCCCCGTCGAGCTCGATCACCCGCCCGGCGTTGTGGATCGCAGCGTCGATCTTGGCGCGGTTGCGGACGATGCCGGCGTCGGCCAGGAGCCGCTCGACGTCACTCTCGTCGAATGCGGCGACCACGGCAGGATCGAAACCGGCGAAGGCGCTCCGGAACGCCTCCCTCTTGCGCAGGATCGTGATCCACGAGAGCCCCGACTGGAACGCCTCGAGGGTCAGCCGCTCGTAGAGCAGCCGGTCGCCGCGGACCGGCCGTCCCCACTCCTCGTCGTGGTAGGCCGTGTAGTCGGGCGTCGACACCGCCCACGGACAGCGCTCGAGCCCGTCGGCGCCGAGGGCCGTCACGAACGGTCCGGTGGGTCGTCGCGCTCCTCCAGCTCGGCGGTGAGCCGGTCGAGCAGCGCGTCCACCTCCGCCATCCGGTAGCCGCGGAGCGCCGTCGAGAACCGCACCCGGCGCAGGTCGTCGGCGCGCAGCGGCCCGTCGGCCGGGACCCGGGCGTCGGGACGGTCGTCGAAGACCTCGTCGAGCCCCCCACCGCGGCCGGTCGCCACCACGGCCACGACACCCATCACCGCCACGGCGAGCACGGCGAAGAACCAGGTCATGGGCCGATCGTGCCACGGTCGCGTGCCCGGTGGCGGGCGGCGTCGACCATGACGCCCACCGCCTCCTCGGGGTCGTCGGTGACCTGGATGAGGTCAAGGTCCGCTGGTCCGATCTTGCCGTCGGCCTGCACCGTGTCCCGCAACCACTCCATCAGCCCGGACCAGTAGGAGGCGCCCAGCAGCACCAGCGGGAACGAGGTCACCTTCTTGGTCTGCACGAGCGTCAGCGCCTCGAACAGCTCGTCGAAGGTGCCGAACCCACCCGGCAGGACGATGAACCCCTGGGAGTACTTCACGAACATGGTCTTGCGCACGAAGAAGTACCGGAAATTCACGCCCAGCTCGACGTAGGGGTTGAGCCCGGACTCGAAGGGCAGCTCGATGCCGAGGCCGACCGAGACGCCACCGACGGACGCCGCGCCCTTGTTCGCCGCCTCCATCGCGCCCGGACCGCCGCCGGTGATGACCCCGAACCCGGCCTCCGCGAGGAGCCGGCCGACCTGCTCGGCCTTCGTCCAGTGCTCGTGGCCCTCCGTCACCCGCGCCGACCCGAAGACCGACACCGCGGGGCCGACCTCGGCCAGCGCACCGAACCCGTCGACGAACTCGCTCTGGATCCTCAGCACCCGCCACGGGTCGGTGTGCACCCAGTCGGAGGCCCCGCCGTTGTCGAGGAGCCGCTGGTCGGTGGTGCCGCCCTCCTCGAGCTGCTGCCCGCGGAGCCGGACCCGTCCCTGGAACCGCTCGTGCGCACGGTCGGTCACGGGGCCACCGCCAACCAGCGCCGCAGCTGGTCGGCCACGCGCTCGATCTGGGCCACCGGCACGTGCTCGTCCTGCTTGTGGGCGAACATCGGGTCACCCGGCCCGAAGTTGACCGCCGGGACGCCGAGCCCGGAGAAGCGCGCCACGTCGGTCCACCCGTACTTCGGGTTCACCGTGCCCCCGACCGCCTCGACGAAGGCCGCCGCCGCCGGCACCGCGAGGCCGGGCAGCGCGCCGGGCGAGGTGTCCTCGACCGCCACGTCGTACGGCGCGAACAACCGCTCGAGGTAGGCGAGCGCCTCCTCCTCGGACCGGTCGGGGGCGAAGCGGTAGTTGACCGTGACCACGCAGCGGTCCGGGATGACGTTGCCGGCGACCCCGCCCTCGACGAAGACCGCGTTGAGCCCCTCGTGGTACTCCAGCCCGTCGATGACGGGGCGGCGGGGCTCGTGCTCGCGGAGCCGGTCCAGCACGTCGCCGGCGGCGTGGATGGCGTTGCTCCCCCGCCACGAGCGGGCCGAGTGCGCCCGCTCGCCCAGCGTGGTGACCCGCACCCGCAAGGTGCCCTGGCACCCGGCCTCCACGACGGCGTCGGAGGGCTCGAGCAGCACGGCGAAGTCAGCCGCCAGCAGCTCGGGGTGGGTCAGCGACAGCCGGTAGAGGCCGTTGCGCTCGGCCTCGACCTCCTCGCAGTCGTAGAAGAGGTAGGTCACGTCCCGGTTCGTCGCCGGCATCGTCGTGGCCAGGTGCAGGGCGACCGCGACGCCGCCCTTCATGTCACAGCTCCCGAGCCCGTGGAGCACCCCGTCCTCCTGCCGGGACGGCAGGTTCCGGTTCTCCGGCACGGTGTCGAGGTGGCCGGCGAGCACGACCCGCTCCGCGTGGCCCTGCTGCGTGCGGGCGACGACCGTGTGGCCGATCCGCTGCACCTCGAGGTGCTCGGCCCTGCGCAGGGCGGCCTCGACGGCGTCCGCCACCGCCTGCTCCTCGCCGCTCACCGAGGGGATGTCGACGAGCTGCCGGGTGAGGGCCACCGGGTCGACGGGCTGGAGCTCGGGCGCGGTCGGCGGAACGGTCGCGATGTGGTCCATGGGTCCATCCAACACGGCCCCGTCCAACCCGGGACAGCGACGGCTCCGGGTTGGCCGGTTCGATAGCGTGGCACCTGTGACCGCCTCCCCCGACGCCCCTCGGCACGCCTCCGGTCTCGGCCTCGCCACCGTGACCGGCACCTCCGAGGAGGGCGCCGGACAGGACGTGGTGCTCGACTGCTGGTATCCCGCCCCGGCCCTGCAGGCGGAGCCCACCGACGTCCTCACCGAGCTCACCGCCCTCGAGGGCGTCGACGAGCTCCGCCAGGTGCGCCGCGTCGTGGTCCGCACGGTCATCGACCTCGACGAGCCGCCGCAGGACACCTGCGACGCCTGGCTGCGGCTGCACCTGATCAGCCACCGGCTGGTCCCGCCGCACGGGCTGGACCTCGAGGGCGTGTTCGGCAAGCTGACCAACGTCGTGTGGACGAGCGCCGGTCCCTGCGCGGTGGACGGCTTCGAGGTCGTGCGGGCCCGGCTGCGCGCCGCCGGGATGACGGTCTCGGTCTTCGGGGTCGACAAGTTCCCGCGGATGACCGACTACGTAGTGCCGTCCGGGGTCCGGATCGCCGACGCCGACCGGGTCCGGCTCGGTGCCCACCTCGCCAGCGGTACGACGGTCATGCACGAGGGGTTCGTGAACTTCAACGCCGGCACGCTCGGCGCCTCCATGGTGGAGGGGCGGATCAGCGCCGGAGTGGTCGTCGGCGACGGATCCGACATCGGCGGAGGTGCCTCGATCATGGGCACCCTGTCGGGAGGCGGCAAGGCCGTGATCTCGGTCGGCGAGCGGTGCCTGGTGGGCGCCAACGCCGGGATCGGCATCTCGCTCGGCGACGACTGCGTCGTCGAGGCCGGCTGCTACGTGACCGCGGGCTCGAAGGTGGCGCTGATCGAGGGCGGCACCTCCCGCACGGTGAAGGCGAGCGAGCTGTCCGGCGCCAGCAACGTGCTGTTCCGTCGCAACTCGACCACGGGTGCGATCGAGGCCGTCCCCTGGCAGCGCCAGGGGATCGCGCTGAACGCAGCGCTGCATGCCAACGACTGACCGGCCTTCCCGCCCTCACGGGCGCTCCGAGCTCGGCCGTGCGGGCACCTTCCTGCTCCTGCTCGCGCTGCTCGCCGTCGGCGCAGGGGCGGGGCTGCTCTGGCGGTTCGGGGCGGGTCCGCTCGCCGACCCCGAGGAGTGCCGGGTCGAGGTCGGCGACGTCAGCGTGCGGCTGGCCACCGACCAGGCGGAGAACGCGGCGCTGATCGCCGCGGTCGGCGTCCGACGGGGGCTTCCCGCGCGCGCGGTCTCCATCGCGCTGGCGACCGCGTTCCAGGAGAGCAAGCTGCGCAACATCGACTACGGCGACCGCGACTCCCTCGGTCTCTTCCAGCAGCGCCCCTCGCAGGGGTGGGGCTCACCGGACCAGGTGATGGACCCGTACTACGCGACCAACGCCTTCTACGACGAGCTGGTGCAGGTCGAGGGCTACGAGGAGCTCCGCATCACCGAGGCGGCCCAGAAGGTGCAGCGGTCCGGGTTCCCCGAGGCCTACGAGGAGCATGCGGAAGGGGCGCGGGCGCTGGCGTCGGCGCTGACCGGTTGGAGCCCCGGCCGGTTCACCTGCGTCGTCGACGAGCCGGACGTCTCGGCCCAGGAGCCGACCGGCACCGGGCTCACCCCGCGGGCGGAGAAGGTCCGCGGTGACCTCGAGGCGGCCTTCGGCGACCTGTCCCTGGGCGGCTTCTCCCCCGACGGCGTCACCGACGGCCACATGGAGGGCTCGACGCACTACGCGGGACGAGCCGTCGACGTGTTCGTCCGCCCGGTCTCCGAGGCCAACAAGCGCAAGGGGTGGGCGATCGCGCACTACCTCGTCGCCCATGCGGACCGGCTCGGGGTGCAGCACGTGATCTTCGACGACCGCATCTGGAGCAGCGGACGACGCTCCGAGTCCGGATGGCGCGACTACCGCGCTCCCGGCGCCGCCGGGGCCGCTCCCGCGACCCGGGCGGTCCTCGAGCACCGGGACCATGTGCACGTCGACGTCCCGGAAGGCAGTTGATCCTGACTCGTCGGACCTAGGTCCTGAATAGGGCGATAGCGATTGCTGTCGACTGTCCTATGTCGTGACACTTGTCCAGTCGAGGCCGGTCATGGGAGGGCCGGCCCGACCCAGACCGGGAGAACACCGATGTCATCGATGCTGTACACCATGGGCATGGCGCTCGACCGGGCCGCCGAGAACGGCTGCTCGGTCCGGTTGCTGGTCGAGGGGTGCTGGCTCGACGGTCACGTCGCCGGCAACGACGGCGTCGGCGTCGTGCTCGAGAACGCCCAGGGGATGCACTCCGTCGTGCGCACCGAACGGATCTCCGCGGTGCAGGTGAGCGCCGAGTCGCCCTACCGCACACCGCTCGACCGCGGTTCGGCGCACACCACCGGCTTCGAGGCCGAGGACGAGCCGGCCCGGCCGATGCCCGGCCCGCGCACCACGGTCACGGTCTGAGGCGGTCCACCGCGGCGTCGACCCGCTCGTCGGTCGCGGTGAACGCCACCCGCACGTGCCGGGCGCCGGCGGCTCCGTAGAAGTCCCCCGGCGCCACCAGGATCCCCTGCGCGGCGAGCGCCGCCACCGTCTCCCAGCACGGCTCGTCACGGGTCGCCCACAGGTAGAGCGACGCCTCCGAGTGGTCGACCCGGAAGCCGGCTCCCTCGAGCGCTCCGCGCAGCCTCAGTCGTCGGGCGGCGTACCTCTCGCGCTGCTCGCGGACGTGCAAGTCGTCGTCGAGGGCCGCTCGCATCGCGACCTGTTGCGGCCCCGGCATCATCAGCCCCAGGTTCTTGCGGACCGCGAGCAGCTCGGCGACGACAGCCGGGTCGCCGGCGACGAACGCGCACCGGTAGCCGGCGAGGTTCGAGCGCTTCGACAGCGAGTGCACGGTCAGGATCCCGGTGTGGTCCCCGTCGCACACGTCGGGGTGGAGCACCGAGACGGGCGTGACGTCCCAGCCGCACTCGAGGTAACACTCGTCGGAGACCAGCAGCGCCCCCTGCTCGCGGCACCAGGCGACGACCTTGCGCAGGTGGTCCACGGGCAGCACCCGCCCGGTCGGGTTCGACGGCGAGTTCACGTACACGATCGACGTACGCCGTGGCCCGACCGCGGTGAGCGAGTCCGTCGCCAGGCAGTCGGCGCCGGCGAGCGCCGCCCCCACCTCGTAGGTCGGGTAGGCGAGCGCGGGGGCGACGACGAGGTCGCCCGGACCGAGACCGAGCTGGGTGGGGAGGCTCGCGATCAGCTCCTTGGATCCGATCGCTGGGCAGCACGCCGAAGGCGTCGAGCCCGGTCACGCCGAAGCGACGCTCGAGCCACCCGGCGCAGGCCTCCCGAAGCCCGGGACGCCCGATCGTCGTCGGGTAGCCGGGCGCGTCGCTGGCACCGCGTAGCGCGTCCTGCACGACCACCGGGGTCGGGTCGACCGGGGTGCCGACCGACAGGTCCACGACGCCGTCAGGGTGCGCCAGCGCCTCGGCCCCGAGCGTCAGCAGCTTGTCCCAGGGGAAGTCCGGCAGCCGCCCGGAAACCGATCGTGCCGCCCACCGGGGAGATCCGGGAGGCGGCACGGTCGGAGGATCCGGAGGGGATGGGGTCACTCTGCGTTCTCCTGCGGCGGGAGCGCGGCCACCAGCGGGTGGTCCTTGTCGATGACCCCCATCTTCGCGGCGCCGCCCGGCGAGCCGAGGTCGTTGAAGAACTCCACGTTGGCCGTGTAGTACTCCTTCCACTGCTCGGGGGTGTCGTCCTCGTAGTAGATCGCCTCGACCGGGCAGACCGGCTCGCAGGCGCCGCAGTCCACGCACTCGTCCGGGTGGATGTAGAGCATCCGGCTGCCCTCGTAGATGCAGTCGACCGGACACTCGTCGACACACGCGCGGTCCTTGAGGTCCACGCAGGGCTGGGCGATGACGTAGGTCACCTGGCACTCCTCCTCGTCCGCGGCGGCGGTCGTTCGCGACGTCGCACAGCCTAGTATCCCTGCGTCGCCACCCTCCGAGGAACCCTCGGTGATGGACGGAAAGGGAGAGTCGCATGAGCCTGCCCTCGTCGCTCGGCCCCTCGTGCCTGGGGCTGCGCGTCGTCGTACGACGGGTGCTGCCCGGCGAGCGCGGTGCGACCGGTGGGCCGGCGATGACCGACCTGCTCGGGGTGCTCGAGGAGTGGGGCGAGTCGACGCTCACGGTGCGGCGCGAGGACGGGACACGGGTCGTCGTCGACCGGGCGGACGTCGTGGCCGGCAAGGCGGTGCCGCCGCGGCCGCCGGTGCGGCTCCGGGTGCCCGTGGCGGTGGCCGAGAGCCGCGCGCTGGCGTCGTGGCCGGCCGTCGAGGTCGACCGGGTGGGGGACTGGGTGCTGCGCGCCTCCTCCGGGTTCAGCGCCCGCGCCAACTCGGCGCTCCTCCTCGGCGAGCCCGGGGTGCCCTGGGACGACGCGGTCGCCGCGGGTGGTGGGGTTCTACACCGACCGCGGCCTGGCGGTCTGGGCCCAGGCCATGCACGGGTCGGCGGAGCTGCGACCGGCTCCTGGCGGACGGCTGGGTGACGGCGCGACCCGGTGAGGCGGACACGGGCTTCTACCTGGCCGGGCTGGCGGGGGCGGCCCGCGCCGTGCGACGGCTGCTGCCGGCCGACCCGCCGCCGGTGCGGCTCGACGACCGCGCGGACGACGCCTGGCTCGCCGACGACCAGCGCGCGCTCCGGCACCTCGAGGCGGCCCGGGCGGTCCTCGAGGGTCCCGAGCAGGTCGCGTTCGCCGGCATCACCGAGCACGGTTCCGTGGTCGCCAAGGGCCGCGGTGCGTTGAGCCCCGGCGCCGATCCCTGGCTGGGGATCACCGACGTATGGGTCGACCCCGCCTCCCGCCGCCGCGGTCTCGCGGCCGTCGTGCTGAGGTCGCTCCTGGCGTGGGCGGCGGAGCGGGGTGCCGCGACGGCGTACCTCCAGGCACGCCAGGACAACGCGGCGGCGCTGGCGCTCTACGACCGGCTCGGCTTCGTCCGCCACCACAGCTACCGCTACCTGCGCGCGCCGGAGTGACGAGCAGGGCTCAGCGGCAGACGACCGTGTCCGACGGCGTGTAGACCGTGTGCATCACCTCGCGGCGGACCACCTCGGACTCCCCGGCCCGCCGGAAGATCCGGGTCACGTCGATCTGGAAGCCGCCGTACCCCTCGTTGGGGATGCACTCGTCGCCGGTCAGGACCCGCGTCTCCGGCGAGGTGAACGCGTAGCGCTCGCTGGTCTGGCTGGCGATGTCCCAGACCTTCGTCGACCACATCCGCACCGTGAGCGCGCCCTGGTTGGAGAAGGACGACGGCGTGTGGACGGTCTGGATGAGCACGCCGTGGTCGGTGTCGTTGCGGAACCTCAGGTCGACCACCGGCCAGGCGACCGTGGCCTCCCGGCCGACCGGGTAGCGGTCGATGTAGAACGAGTGCGGCTTGTGCTCGACGTCCTCGAGACCGGCGAAGAACGCCGCGTTGAACGTGGTGGTCGCCACCTGGCTCACGCCACCGCCGAAGTCCTCCTTGAAGACGCCGTTGCTGATGATCGTCCCCTGGGCGAACCCGTTCTCGGCGGTGCGCTCCCCGACGGTCTCGTTGAGGCTGAACATCTCCCCGGGCTCGAGGATGGTGCCGTCGACGAGCTCCGCGGCCCGGCCGATGTTGATGTTCCGGTAGTCCGCGTGCGGGTAGTAGGTCGTGAACTCCGAGACCTCCTCGACGATCCCCAGCTCCCGGGCCTCCTTGGTCGTGCGGTCGGGCCGCTCGACGGTGGTCGGCATCTCGAGCTCGCGCTCGCCCTCCTCCGCCGTGACCAGCCGCAGGAAGGAGCGCTCGACCCGGTCCCAGTCGACGGCGACCCCCTTCTTCGCGGGAATGACGCGCGGGCGCCCGTCGACGATCCTCACGGTGGCGTCCCGCGGCTTGTCCCCGAGCGTCACCATCGCCGGCCGGAACACCTGGCGCAGCGCCTTGGTGTCGACCTCGGGCACCAGCTCCCCGTCCTCGGCGCGCATCGACAGCACCCGGGCGAACCGGGCCGGGCGCAGGACCACCGGCTCGCCGCCCACCCGGTAGGTGACCGGCGCCGACATCGCCGGGTTCGCGAACTCCTTCATCGCCCGGCTCACCTCGTCGGAGGTCACCTCGGGCTCCTCGGGGACCCGCTCGAGCTGCACCGGGGTGCCGCCGAAGGGGTACGCCGAGGTGACCGCGGACTCCGCGGCCTCGACGTCGAGCACCAGCCCCTCCTCGGGGTAGGTCGGCTCGGCACCGCTCCGGCTGAACCGGACGCCGCCCTCGACGGCCGGCTCCTCGACCTCCTCGGCGACCTGCTCGAGCCGCTGGGCGAGCAGGTCGTCCACGGTGACGACGACCGCGTCGTACTCGCCGCCACCGACCAGGCTCTCCCACATGTCGGCGGGGTTCCAGCTCCGTCCGACGGGGACCTGGGCGACCGAGGCGGCGACGTCGACCTCGAGCCCCGCCTGCTCGGGGTCGACCCCGAAGGTGCGGTCGTCGACGACCACCTCCACCGGGTCGTCGAGCCGCGGACGCAGCTCACGTGCGAGGTCGCGGCGGGCGTCGGCCGGGGTGCGCCCACCGACGTCCACCCCGGCGACCTCGGTGCCCTGCGGGAGCCGGTCGCCGGCGAACGCGTAGCCGGCGAGGTAGAGCGCCCCGACGACGACGAGGACCACCACGAACAGCCAGCGCAGCAGCCTGCGGTCACGCCGGCCGGTGTCGACCGGTGCCGTGCCGCCGGCGTCGCCGGACTCGCCGGGCTCGCCGGGCTCGCCGGACTCGTGGTCGTCGCGATCGGGGCCGAAGAGGGAGCTCACGACTCCCAGGCTACGGAGCGGCCCAGCCCGGCTAGCCGAGCGGCCCGGTTTCCAGCCCGGCGAACAGGTCGGTCTCCCAACCGCGCTCGTCCAGGGGGCCCTGCCGGCCCTTGGCGAGCCGGTAGCACTCGACCCCCCACACGTGGTTGCCGATGTCGTTCGAGAGCGCGAAGAACGGTCCGTCGACCGCGATCTGGGTGCTGTGCGCCTTCATGGCGGCGATCTTGGCGTCGGCGTACTCGGTGCCGTCGACCTCGGCGGCGATCGCCTCGTCGGGGACGAAGAACCGCGGCGGGTCGTCGAGGTCGAGCCCGGCGAACGGGTTCTCCACCCCGTTCTCCTTCATCAGCCGCGCCTCCTCGCGCGCCCGGGACAGCGACATCGCGGTCCAGTAGATCTTGGGCACCTCCCACGGCTCCCCGAGGTCGGGGCGGTACGACGGCACCGCAGCCAGCTGCGCCCCGTACATCGCCACCCGGTGGGCCTGCACGTGGTCGGGGTGCCCGTAGTTGCCGAACTCGTCGTAGGTCACCAGCACCGCCGGCCGGAGCTCCCGGATGATCTCGACCATGAGCGTGGCGGTCTCGGTGAGGTCGGCCTTCCAGAAGGTGTCGTCGCGCACCGTCGCCATCGCCCGGGCGTGGCCGGTCGGGTCCCACTCCATCCCGGAGTCGCGGTAGCGCCCCGCGCCGCCGAGGAACCGGTGGTCGGTCACCCCGAGCGCCTTCATCGCCGCCGCGAGCTCTCCGACCCGGTGCCGCCCGAGGCCGTCCTCCTTGTCCGCGGCGAGGTGGGCCAGCCCGGGCACCAGGATCTCCCCCTCCTCGCCGAGCGTGCAGGTGACCAGCGTGACGTCGTGGCCCTCGGCGACGTACTTCGCCATCGTGGCGCCGTTGTTGATCGACTCGTCGTCGGGATGGGCGTGCACGAGGAGAAGAGGTTGCGGCTGCATGGGTCAACCCTAGGCGCGCCGTCGACGGCGGAGTTCAGGGGCCGAGCACGTCCAGCCAGCCGCCGTGCGCCTCGACGAGCAGCTCGACCATGACCTCGGGCGCGTCGGTCAGCACCGCCCACGGGTGGTCCTCGTCGTCGTCCTCGTTGGCGAGCCGCTCGCGCACGACGCGGGCGGAGAACCCGTCCGCGGTGAGCCGGGCGGCGACCGCGTCCGCGTCGTCGCGCTCGAAGAAGATCGCCAGGAAGCTCACGTCGCGCTCTCCAGTCTCGTCCGAAGCTCGGCCAGGAAGGGTACGTCGGACGGCAGCCACCGCACCGCCCCGAGGGCGTCGACGGCCAGCCAGCGCAGCGCGTCGTGCTCCAGGGGCACCGGCTCACCGCGGACCAGCTCGGCGAGGACCACCTCGAGGGTGCAGCCGGGCCGCACCGGCACCGCTCCCCGCAGCCGACCCGTGACCCGGACGTCGCAGGCCAGCTCCTCGCGCACCTCGCGGACCGCGGCGGCCTCCAGAGGCTCGCCGGCCTCGCACTTGCCTCCCGGAAGCTCCCAGCCGCCGGCCACCTCAGGCGGTGCGGTGCGCCGGGCGGCGAGGACGCGGAGCCCGTCCGGGAACCGGGAGAGCACGGCCACGCCCACGACGCGCACGTTCTCCATGGCGGTGCTCCTGTCGGCGGGTGGCAGACTCGACGCGTCAATGTAGTGCGAGGAGGAGGCCGGCTTGTCGGTGCACCTCGTGCGGTCCCGCGACCGTGGCCCTGAGAACGACGCGCTCGCCGCCGCCACCGGAGGACGGGTCGGGCTGCGCGGCGTGCTGGCCGACCTCAACCGGGCCGGCCGGGTCGTGGCGGCACCTCAGGCCGCGTCGTACGCGTTCGCCTGGGACGAGGAGGACGCCCGGAGCCGCCGCTGGTGGCCCCAGGGGATCACGTCCTCCTCCGACGCCTGCCCCGAGGAGCAGTACGACGGCCGCGACGTGCTCGTGACGACGTCGTACTCCAAGGTGCTCCGCGGGCTGGGCAAGGGAGCCCGGATCAGTGTCGTGGACCTCACCGACCCGGAACGGGTCCGCTACCGCCACGTGCTGCTGGTCACGGCCACGCTCGACGACGCCGGCCGGACGGCGTTGCGCCCGGTCGCCGCGCATGCCGGCGGCATCGTGTGGAACGGCCCCTACCTCCACGTCGCCGGCACGGCGAAGGGGATCCACACCTTCCACGTCGACGACGTGGTGGCGGTGACCGGCACCGACCGTCCGGACCTGCTCGGGCCGCTGCCGGGCGGCGGCGTCGGAGGCTTCGGCCACCGCTACGTGCTCCCGGTCCGCTGCGCGCACCGGGCGGTCTCCGAGGAGGGGGTCGAGCCCCTGCGCTACTCGTTCCTGTCGCTGACCCGGGAGAGCGGTGCCGCCGAGGTCGTGGCCGGCGAGTACGGCCGCGGCCGGATGACGACCCGGCTGCTCCGGCTCGACCTGGACGACAGCGGGCTGTTCGCCTGCGACGAGGCCGGCGTGACGCGTCCGCGGCTCCTCGAGCCGGGCGGCGTCGAGCGGATGCAGGGTGCGGTCAGTGTCGAGCGCCGGCTCTACGTGACCACCAGCAACGGGCCCCGAGGGATGGGCAGTGTGTGGGTCGGCCACCCCGGTGGCCTGCGGAGGTTCCCCTACGCCTTGCCGCCCGGGCCCGAGGACATCTGCTACCGCCCGGCGGGCGACCGGCTCTGGACCGTCACCGAGTACCCCCGACGCCGCCTCGTGCTCGCCCTGGATCGGGGGCACTTCGGCTGACCGCGTGCCGCCTCGCTCGCCCCGCGCCCCGCGCTCAGGTGGCGGGGGCGACAGCCGGCCGTGCCCAGGAGCTGGGCCCGCGCTGCGCCGGAACCGGCGACTGCTGCGCCAGGACGTGCAGGGTGACGAAGTGGCCGGATGCGGAGCGGGAGGCCGCCTCGAGCTCCACCTGTCCCCGGGTGACGATCAAGGCGTGCGCCTCCCACAGGTCGAACCGGAGCCGGTCGAGCCAGAGCCGCTCGAGCCGGTCGGCGATCTCCTCGGCCGCGAGCTGCCCGGGGAAGCGGCACATCGCGATCACCAGGCGGTCCGGGTCGTCGGTGCCGCCGGTCTCGACGTCGGCGAACGTGCCGGTGGAGACGAGCCCCGACCACAGCTGCTGCTCGAGGGTGAGGAGCTGGTCGGGCGTGCCGGGCGCCGAGTTGTCCTGCACCGCGGCCCGCAGCTTGTGGAAGTCGGTCAGCTGCATGCTCTCCCCCGCTCGTCGGATGCCCGGCGGCCGCCCGCAGCGGCCCTCACCCAGATCATGGGTCCCGGCCAGGGCGCGAAGCCAGTACTTTCGGCCGACTTGACCTTAGTCAGGACGTCGTACCCGTCCCGCCGGGACCTGGGTCGCAAGAAAGCACCTCAGATGCCCAGGGACCGCCCGATGATCTCCTTCTGCACCTCGGTGGTGCCTCCGTAGATCGTGCTGACCCGGCTGTCGAGGAACGCCTTCGCGACGGGCTGCTCCAGCATGTAGCCGTAGCCTCCGTGCAGCTGGACGGCCTGGGCGGCCATCTTGTTCTGGAGCTCGGTGGTCCACCACTTCGCCATCGAGGCCAGCGTGGTGTCGAGCTGCCCCGCGAGGTGCTTTCGCACGCAGTCGTCGACGAAGACCTGCGCGATCCGGGCCTCGGTCGCCATCTCCGCGACCAGGAACCGGTTGTGCTGGAACCTCCCGATCGGCCGGCCGAACGCCTCGCGCTCCTTGGCGTAGCGCAGGCACATGTCGACCAGCCCCTGGCAGGCCGCCGCCGCCTGCATCGCGATCGCGAGCCGCTCCTGGGGGAGGTTCTGCATGAGGTGGACGAACCCCTCGCCCTCCTCGCCGAGCCGGTTCTCCTTCGGGACGACGACGTCGTCGAAGAAGAGCTCCGCGGTGTCCTGCGCCTTCAGCCCCACCTTGTCGAGGTTGCGGCCCCGCTCGAACCCCTGCATCCCGCGCTCGACGACGAGCAGGCTGATCCCCTTGTGTGCGGCGTCGGGGTCGGTCCTGGCGACGACGACGACCAGGTCGGAGAGGATCCCGTTGCTGATGAACGTCTTGGACCCGTTGAGGACGTAGTGGTCGCCCTTGTCCACCGCGACGGTCCGGATCCCCTGCAGGTCGCTGCCGGCGCCGGGCTCGGTCATCGCGATCGCCGTGACCGTCTCGCCGGTGACGCAGCCGGGGAGCCAGCGCCGCTTCTGCTCCTCGGTCCCGAGCGAGACGAGGTACGGCACGATGACGTCGGTGTGCAGCGCGAACCCCGGTCCCGATGCACCGGAGAGGGTCTGCTCCTCGGAGAGCACCTGGTTGTAGCGGAAGTCAGAAACGCCGGGACCGCCGTACTCCTCCGGGACGTCGAAGCAGAGCAGCCCCGCCTCCCCGGCCTTGAGCCAGACCTCACGAGGGACCATGCCGTCCTTCTCCCACTCGCCGTGGAAGGGGACGACCTCCTTCTCGAAGAAGGTCCGCACCGTCTGCCGGAACGACTCGTGCTCGGGCTCGAAGAGCTCCCGGGGGGACGGCATCTCAGGAGGTCCATTCCTTGAGCCGGGCGACGGTGGCCGCCGGGTCGTCGGTGGCCGGCACCACGTTGAGGTGGGTGACCCCGGACTCGGCGAAGGCGGCGATCCGCTCCTTGACGTAGGACTCGGGTCCGACGAGGTTGCACATCTCGAGCAGCTCGTCCGGGACGAGCGCCGCGGCCTCGTCCTTCTTGCCGTCGAGGTAGAGCTCCTGGATCTGCTCGGCCTCCGCCTCGTAGCCGTACTCCCGGACCAGGTCGTTGTAGAAGTTCTTCCCTCTCGCGCCCATGCCGCCGATGTAGAGCGCGAACATCGGCCGGGCGAAGTCGAGCATCCCCTTGACGTCGTCGCCGATCGCGACCATCCCCCCGGCGGCGACCTGCAGCGGACCGAGCTCGGCCGGACGCTTCTCGGCCCCCTTGCGCAGCGACTCGCCCCACACCTTGTCGGCGAGCTCGGGCGCGTAGAGGTGGGGCAGCCAGCCGTCGGCGTACTCCGCGGTGCCCTGCACGTTCTTCTTGCCGAGCGCGGCGACCCAGACCGGGACGCTCGGCCGCTCCGGCCGGGTCAGCATCTTCAGCGGCTTGCCGAGCCCGGTCCCCTGCCCCTCGGGCAGCGGCAGCCGGTAGATGCCGTCGTTGGTGAGCACCTCGCGGCGCATCGCCCGGCGGACGATGTCGACGACCTCGCGAGTCCGGCCGAGCGGCTTGTCGTAGGGGACCCCGTGCCACCCCTCGACCACCTGTGGCCCCGAGGCGCCGAGCCCGAGGATCGCGCGGCCCCCGGAGACGTTGTCGAGCCCGGCCGCGGTCTGCGCGAGCAGCGCGGGGGTCCGCGAGTAGACGTTGAGGATCGCCGCGCCGATCTCGACGGTCTCGGTCCTCGCTGCCAGGTAGCCCATGAGGGTCGGGGAGTCGAAGCCGTAGGCCTCTGCGACCCAGACCGTGTCCAGCCCGGACTTCTCCAGCGCGGCGACCGTGTCGGCGGCGGAGCGGGGGTTGCCGTCGTACATGAGCGGGGTGGAGAGCTTCATCGACCGTCCTTCATGCAGGGGCTCGTTCCCGTGATCCTGTCACGCGGGCGCCCCCGTGAGCGGTGCGGTCAGGCGCAGCGCCTCGCCACGGCAAGCGCCTGGTCGACGTAGCCGCCGCCGTAGACCAGGGCGTGGACGAGCAGGCAGTGCAGCTGCTGGAGCCCGACCCGCTCCTCCCAGCCGTCGGCGAGCGGCCGCGCCTCCGCATAGCCGCGCCTGATCTCGTCGAGGTGCGGTGCCCCGAACAGCGCGAGCAGCGCGAGGTCGGTCTCCCGGTGACCTCCATGGGCCGCCGGGTCGAGAAGGACCGCACCTGCTGTCGTCCACAGCACGTTGCCCGACCAGAGATCCCCGTGCAGCCGGACCGGGCGGTCGTCGGTGTCGAACACCCCTGCCGTCAGCCGTTCGACGAGCCGGTCGAAGGTGGCGGCGGCGGTGTCGTCGTACAGCCCGGCGTCGCGGGCGCTGCGCACCAGCGGCGCCACCCGCGCCTCGCCGTAGAAGGCACCCCAGGTGTCCCACCCCCCGAGCACCAGCGGCAGCGGCTGTTCGAGCGGGCCGAAGAACCCGTGCCCCTCCCAGTCGGGCGGTCCGGCGCCGTACGCCGTCGCACCTGCGGCGTGGGTGCGCGCCAGCCCGGCACCCAGCGCGCGGGCTGCCCGGGCGGTCGGCGGCGACGGCTCGAGCCGCCGCAGGTCGAGGTGGTGCGCGCCGACGCCGAGGACACGTACGACGGGCGCGCCCCCTGCTTGCTCCGCGTCGGCGAGCCAGCGGAGCCCCGCCGCCTCCCACGCGAAGTACCCCGAGGGGGCGCCCCGGTGCTCCTTGCGGAAGGTGGCGTGGCTCAACGGCTCGGGGTCAGGCGATGACCGCGTCGATCGTCTTCTTCAGTGCGCTGGGCTGGCTCGGCTTCTTCGGGGCCTTCTTCCTCTTCTCCAGCATCTCGGCCCCGAGCTCCTGGAGGGTCTTGCGGCTGAGCCCGGCGCGGACCTTCGGGAACCACTCCTGCTCCTCCTCCTCGATGTGGTGCTCGACGTTCTCGATGAGGACGGTGGTCTTGGCGGTGAACCGCTCGTCGGTGGGCTTCATCATCGACAGCTCGACGACGAGGACGTCGGCCACGTGGTGCTCCTCGTAGGACTCCAGGACGTCGTCCTCGACCTCGGGCAGCAGCTCGCGGACGCGCGGGTACATCACCTCGTTCTCGAGGTAGGTGTGCACGGTGAGCAGCTCGATCATCTGCTTGACCAGCCGGCCCTTCTCCTTGTGCGCGGCCTCCCCTGCCTTCTTGAAGGCGTTGAAGGTCTTCCGGATCTCCTTGTGGTCGTTCTTCAGCAGCACGATGGCGTCGGTCGACATTGCTCTCCTCGCGGTGGTGGGCACGGCGGTCGCCGGCGTACTCGTTCCCTACCCACCTGCGCGTGCCGGACACGCGCCGCGGGTCATCCGGCCGCGGGCCCCTTGATGACCTCGGTGAAGAGGTCGACGTACTGGTTGAGGTGGCGGTCGACCAGGTAGAGGTCACGGACCCGGCGGCGGGCTGCCCCACCGAGCCGCTCGGCGTGCTCGGTGTCGTGGACGATCTCGAGCACCCGCTCGGCGAAGCCGTCGAGGTCGGTGGGGTCCGGGAGCAGCAGTCCGCACTGCCCGTCGACGATCTGGTCCTGGATGCCGCCCACGGCCGACGCGACCACGGGGCGTGCCTTCCACATCGGCTCGGTGACGGTGAGCCCGAACCCCTCGACCAGGCTCTTCTGCACCACCACGCTGGCGTGCCGTTGCAGGGCGTTGACCAGGTGCGCGTTCTCGTCGACGTCGTCCATCGGCAGCGAGCACAGGTGGATCCGCTCGCGGACGTCGGCGGTCTGCGACTCCCAGACCTCCGTGCACTCGGCCAGCACCTCCGCCCCCTCCGGGTCGTCGGTGACGCCGCTGACGTCGGGACCGACCAGCATGAGGTGCACGTCGTCCGGCATGGCGTCGAGATGGTCGACGAACCCGCGGAGCACCCCGCCCATGTCCTTGAGCCGGTCCCACCTGCTCACCTGCATGACGAGCCGGGCCTCGGCCGGCACCACGTGACCGCCGTGGATCAGCCCGGTGTGCTCGCGCACCTCGCCGTCGGCGCCACCGCGCCGGCCGAAGGTCAGTGCCCCGTCGCCGGGTGGGAGGTCGACGAGCCCGGCACGACGGAGGCTTGCCTGGACGGCGCTCTGCTCGAGGTCGATGTTCTTGGCGCTGAGCGGGTCGAGGGACGGCGGGATGATCCAGATCCGGTCCGTCGGGATCCAGTCGGGGACGTACTCCCACCGGGTGAAGACGTGGGCCTGCGCCTGCGAGACATAGGGCCTCAGGAACTCCCACGCGCGCCGCGTCTGCTCGTTCGGGGTGTCGCGGCCGACGTGGCACCGCCACACCACGTGGGCTCCCGACTTCTCCAGCCCCGAAGCCAGCCCGGCCGTCTGCGGGTCGTGGAGGACCACGATGTCGCCGCGCCGCACCTGCTCGCGCAGCGAGCCGAGGTTGTCGGCGAGCACCTCCTCGTAGGTGCGGCGCTCCTCCTCGCCGAGCGGTCCGCCGTCCCCCGCGGAGCCGTGCAGCAGGTTGTGGACCCGCTTGGTCATCCGGAAGAACTCCGGGGTGCCGTCGAGGACGAGCCACCGGTTGTCGACGTCGGCGCCGCGGGCGTAGGCGAGGGTCACCTGCAGCATCTCGGCCACCCCGCCACCCGTGGCGGTCGCGTTGACGTGCCAGATGGTCCGGTCCCGCAGCCCGTGCACCGCCCGTTCGGCGTACGCCGCCAGCCGCTCGGCGCGGTCGGGCTTCAGCAGCTTCGCGAGCCGGTCGAGCGGCATCGGGTCGATCTGCACCTCTCGCATGCCACCGATCGTGGCACGACGGAGCGGTCAGTGTGAGGGCAGCGCGCCGGTGAGCCGCCCGTGCCGCTCGGCGCTCGCCTCGTTGAGCCCCACGATCTCCACGGTCTTGCCCTTGCGGTCGTACTTCGTGGTGATCGCGTCGAGCGACGCCACCGTCGAGGCGTCCCAGACGTGGGAGGCGGTCAGGTCGATCACGACGCGCTCGGGGTCGTCGGCGTACTCGAACTGGGTGTAGAGGTCGTTGCTGGAGGCGAAGAAGAGCTCGCCGGTGACCCGGTAGACCGCGACGACCTGCCCGTCGTCGCCCTCCACCAGCTCGCGGTGGGTCTCGGTCAGGTGCGCGACCCGGCGGGCGAACAGGGTCATGGCGACGAGGACGCCGACGCCGACGCCGATGGCGAGGTTGTGCGTCGCGACGACGACCACCACCGTCGAGAGCATCACGGTGGTCTCCGACTTCGGCATCCGGCGCAGGGTGCCGGGCTGGATGCTGTGCCAGTCGAAGGTGCCGACCGACACCATGACCATGACGGCGACCAGCGCGGCCATCGGGATCAGCGCGACCACGTCGCCGAATCCGACGACCAGCACGAGCAGGAACACGCCCGCCAGGAAGGTGGAGATCCGGGTCCGCGCGCCGGATGCCTTGACGTTGATCATCGTCTGGCCGATCATCGCGCAGCCGCCCATCCCGCCGAAGAACCCGGTGATGACGTTCGAGGCTCCCTGGCCCCAGGCCTCCCGGGTCTTGTAGGAGTGGGTGTCGGTGATGTCGTCGACCAGCTTCGCGGTCAGCAGCGACTCCAGCAGCCCGACGAGCGCCATCGCCAGCGCGTAGGGGGCGATGATCTCCAGCGTCTGCAGGGTCAGCGGCACGTCCGGGACGAACAGCGACGGGAGGCTGTCCGGCAGCTCGCCCTCGTCGCCGACGTCGGGGACCTCGAGCGCGGTCAGGAGCGCGAACGCCGTCAGCGCGACGATGGCGACCAGGGGCGAGGGCACCGCGCGGGTGAGCCGGGGCAGCCCCACGATGAGGGCGATGCCGACCGCGACCATGGGGTAGACCAGCCACGGCACGTCGACCAGGTGCGGCACCTGGGCCATGAAGATCAGGATCGCCAGGGCGTTGACGAACCCGACCATCACCGAACGCGGGATGAACCGCATCAGCCGGGCCACCCCGGCGATGCCGAGGACGACCTGGATCAGCCCGCCGAGCAGCACCGTGGCGATCAGGTAGTCGTAGCCGTAGTCGCGCATGACCGGGGCGATGACCAGGGCGATCGCACCGGTGGCGGCCGAGATCATCGCCGGACGGCCACCGAGGAACGCGATGGAGACCGCCATCGTGAAGGAGGCGAACAGCCCGACCCTCGGGTCCACGCCGGCGATGATGGAGAACGAGATCGCCTCCGGGATCAGCGCCAGCGCGACGACCAGCCCGGCGAGCACCTCGGTGCGCAGCAGCCTCGGCGAGCGCAGGGTGCTCATCACCGTGGGCTCCCGGGGGGACGGCGGGGCAGGGGGCATGAGGGTGCTCAGGGGGTTCTCCGTCCGGAGGCGAGAGGGGCGGTGCGCGGCGAGAGCGCGCGTGCCGGCCACGTCGCCGGCGGAAGTCCGCCTCCAGGCTACTCTCACACCGCGTTAGAGTTGAAATCCGCGCAGCGTGAGAGAGGCCACCCGTGACCGACGAACCGGCACCGAGCCGAGGCACGGCGGGCCGCGCGATGCACATCGGCGAGGTCGCCGCCCGCACCGACCTGTCCCTGCGGAGCCTGCGCCACTGGGACGACGTCGGCCTGCTGCGCCCCTCCGGGCGGTCGGAGGGCGGGTTCCGGCTCTACACCGAGGCCGACGTGGACCGGATCCTGCTCATCCGCCGGATGAGGCCGCTCGGGTTCACGCTCGAGCAGATGGGCGTCGCCGTGCGCGACATCGAGGAGCTGCACGGCGCCACACCGGAGGACGACCCCGGCGCGGCCCGTGACCGGCTGGCCGAGCTCCTCGAGGGAGCGGCCGAGCGCCGGGAGAGGCTCATCCGCCAGCTCGCCATGGCCGACGAGTTCATCGCCCTGCTCGGAGAGGAGCTCGGCGGCTCAGCGGCCCGGCCCGCCGTACGGTCCGGCCGTGCCGCGCCGTAGCCACGCCGTAGCCGCGCGACGACGTACGCCCGCCGCCGGGGCGCTCCACGCTGGGCAACGTCGTGCCGCCTGCCGCTCGTGCAACGCGAGCAAGTGCAACACCGAGGTGACGGCCTGGATGCGACGCCGGCGCCTGGACGAGCGCGCCTTCCTCCTGCGGCAGTCGGTCATCGTCTTCGAGCTCGGCACCACCGGCTGATCGACCCGGGTCACCGAGGGCCGTACGCCGCCAGGAAGGTGGCGACCGCAGCCCGGACGTGGGCTCGTTGCTGCGCCGGGGTCGGAGCGAGGTCGTCACCGAGGAACATGGCGGCGTTGGTCGGAGCGCCCATGACCAGCCAGTTGAGCTGCTCGGCCGCGACGGCGGGCCGCGGCACCAGCAGCCACCCTCGTGCGTCGAGCTCGCGCAGCAGCGCCTCGAGCGAGGCGACCGCGCGGCGCGGTCCCTGCTCGAACACGGCGCGGGCAAGGTCGGGGAACCGCGGCACCTCGCTGATCACCAGGCGGCGCAGCCGCAGCAGCCGTGGAGCGAGCACGACCGAGAGCTGGTGGCCGAGGACGCTCTCGAGACTCGACGCGACCTGCTCGGGGTTCTCGGGTGGTGCGAACTCCGCCGCCACCTCGTCACCCGCGTCCCTCGTCATCGCGGTGACCAGCGCGACGAACAGCTGGTCCTTGGTGCCGAAGTGTGCATAGACAGTCTGCTTCGACACCTGCGACCTCTCGGCGATCTCGTCCATCGTGACGTCGTCGTACCGGGCCGCGAGGAAGGCCTCCTCGGCCGCAGCGAGGATCGCGAGCCGCTTCGCTGCCGACGAGGGCCGCAACGCACCCACCCCTTGACTCTTCACACTGCTCAGTCTACTTTCGCGACATCACACTTACCAGTCCAGAAAGTCCGAGGGGCAGAGAATGCGAACGAAGCGCTTCCAGACGACCGCCTCGGCGGACGGCACGCGCCTGGCCTACGAGATCCACGGCGCCGGCACTCCCCTGGTGTACGTCACCGGCGCCATCTGCCACCGCCGGTTCGCGCCGGTCCGCTCCGGCGCCGAGGTCCTGTCCGGCGCCTTCCGGGTCCTGACCTACGACCGGCGCGGCCGGGGCGACTCCGGCGACGGCGGGAGCTGGTCCCTGGAGCACGAGGTCGAGGACATCGCGGCCCTGATCGACGCACTGGGGGGCTCCGCCGCGATCTACGGGCACTCGTCGGGCGCCGTGCTGGCGATGCACGCCGCCCACCGGCTGGGCGACCGCGTCCAGCGCGTCGTCCTGTACGACGCCTCGTGGGCGGCCGACGACGCCGCGGCCGCGACGTACGCCGACCTGCGCACCGAGGTGGAGGGGCTGTTGGCCCGAGGTCGCAACCGACGCGCGCTCCAGCGGTTCCTGACCGGGATCGGCATGCCGCGTGTCTTCGCTGCGCTGCTGCCGCTGATGCCGGGCTGGCGACGACTGCGGGCGCTGGCCCCGACCCTGCGCCACGACATGGACCTGACCGCACAGCCGCCCCCGTTGCACGTGGCCGCGGAGGTGGCGGTCCCGGTGCACGTCATGGTCGGCGAGCGCAGCCCGGTCGAGCTGCACCGGGTGGCGAGCGCCCTCGCCGCCGCGATCCCCGGCGCCACCCACGAGGTCGTGACGGGCCAGGACCACATGGTGTCGGAGAAGGTGCTGCTGCCCAGCCTGGTCGCCGCACTCGGTCCCGGCGCGGCCGCCTCGCCGACCACCCGTGCGCACCCCCCGAGCGTTGTGCCACCTGCTTGACACAAAGCTGGCCTCGCTGCACCCTTGTGCCATTCAAGTGACACAAGTGGTGGAGAGCGGGGAGCCATGTTCGGCGTGGTGTCGGTCGTGGTCGGGGTGGTGTTGCTGGCCGGTGCGCTGGTGGTGGCCCTGCTGGTCGGTTTGATCACTCGCGCGGCACGGCGCGGCCGGGAGGGCGACGTTGCGGTGGAGTGGCGCATGGTGCGCCTGACCCGGCTCGGCGGCGTGGTCGTGGGAGCGGTCGGCGGGTGGATCGTCGCGGCGTCGGGCTCCTACGGCACCGGCGCGATGCTGGCGCCTGCAGTCTTCGGGCTCTGCGTGCTGATGGCGGTGGCGCTCGGGGAGACGGTGGTCCGCCCGGCACGTCCCGCCGGCCTTCGGTCGGCGGCCCTGGAGACCAGGAGGGTGCGCGACTATCTGCCACGGGCGGCGACCTGGGTCGTCGGTGCGATGGCGCTGTTCATGGCCGGCACCCTCACGCTCACGACGCTGACCGCCTCCCGTGACGGGTTCACCGGGTCGATGCGGGCGTTGGAGTGCAGCGCGGCGGACTTCGGCCACACCCGCACGCCGTACGCCGGGAGCTTCTACAGCGCCCCGCTGGCGCTGGTGCTGCTGGTGGTCCTGGTCGTGGCCGGGCTCGCCGCGCGCCAGGTGGTCCGCCGCCCCAGGGGCATGTCCAGCACCGACGAGGGCGACGACGCGCTGCGCCGCCGCTCGCTGGACGTCGTGGTCGCAGCGACCGGCATCGCGGTGTGCGCCCCGCTCTTCGGGATAGCGACGTCGACAGCCAGTGCCCTGCGGGGGCTGGCCTCCGCCGAGCCGTCATGCGCGCCGCCGTGGGCAGGGATCGTCGGCCTCACGGAACTGGTCGTGGCGCCGATCGCGCTCGTCGTGGTCGGGTGGTGCTTGCTGGCACTGACGGTCTCGCTGCCGCGCCGGGCCGCACGAGACTCCTCCACCACGGCAGGCCGACGGTGAGGCTGACACTCGACCCGGCGGACCCGACCCCTCCCTACGAGCAGCTGCGCCGCCAGCTCGCCGACCTCGTGGGCTCGGGGGAGCTCCGCGCCGGCGACCGGCTGCCGCCCCTGCGCCAGCTGGCCGGCGACCTCGGACTCGCGGTCGGGACCGTCGCCCGCGCGTACCGCGTGCTGGAGGCCGACGGCGTGCTCGAGTCCCGCCGCGGGGCCGGCACCCGGGTCGCGGCCGGCGTCAGCACGATGCCGGAGAAGCTGCGGCGAGAACGGCTGGCCGAGCTGGCCGAGAGCTACCGCCGGCAGGGCCACGCGCTCGGCTTCGACGACGCGGAGCTGCGCCGTGCGCTCGAACTAGGTTGACTCCCTGACTAGGTTACGACACAATCTAGTTGTGCAGACGACTACTGAGACGGAGAGCGCGTGGCCGACCGAGTGGCTCCGCGGCGCCCTCGGCGTGTGCGTCGTTCACGTCATCGCGGCGGGTCCGACGTACGGCTACGCGATCGCCAGCGCGCTCGCCGAGGCAGGCTTCGGCACGGTCAAGGGCGGCACGCTCTATCCCCTCCTCGCGAGGCTCGAGGAACGTGGCCTGGTCGAGGTGGAGTGGCGCGCAGGCGACGGCGG
Organism: uncultured Actinomycetota bacterium; assembly: GCA_963754155.1. Lineage (GTDB taxonomy): Bacteria > Actinomycetota > Actinomycetes > Propionibacteriales > Nocardioidaceae > Marmoricola_A. Next base: position 709,844 of record CAVWEU010000003.1, read on the forward strand.
GCCGGGTCGCAAGTTCTACGCCCTGACCGCAGCGGGCCGCGCCGAGCACAGGCGACAGTCGGCGGACTGGCTGGAGTTCACCGCACTCACGCACACCTTCCTCGCCCAGCCGACAACCTCGACCTCCCAGAAGGATCAGACATGAGCATGAAGACCAACACGCCCCACATCGATCCTGCGTGGTCCGACTCCTTCCTGCTCGAGCTCCGCCTGCGCGGTGTCGCAGGCAGCCAGATCGGCGCGGCTCTCGCCGAGGTCGAGGCGCACTGCGCCGAGAGCGGCGAGACGGCGCACGCCGCCTTCGGCGACGCCAGGAGCTATGCCGCCGCACTGGCGCTGCCGCCTTCGCCCAGCCCGACGGTGTCACTGCGCGACGAGCTTCTCCCCACAGGGCTGGGCCTGGGCGGCATGCTGCTCACCCTCGCCGCAGTCGGCGCCTGGCGTTCGGGATCCGGGGTCGACGTGACCGGAGGCTCCGTCGCGGTTCTGGCTGTCCTCGTCGTCGGCACGGCCCTCGTGGTCAGGCACATCGCACCGCTGATGCGAGCAATCGCCACGCACGCTTGGCTCGCGTTCGTCTTCGCCGCGGCGCCCGTCGCGACCTTCGTGTGCGTGTTCCTCCTGTTCGGCAGGACGACGCTCCTCACCCTGCCGACCGCGCCATCACTCGCAGTCGGGTTGCTGGCCCTCGCCGTCAGCACGTTCCTGACACGACGACGAGCCGACTCACTGGAGGACCCGGTCGTGGGCCCCCCTCAAGCCGGCGGCGCCGGAACCCTCGAGATCTCCCCGACCCTCGACCGGATCGGCGGCAGCGTCACCCCCTGGCTCTTCCCGCTTCTCACCGTGGTGATGAGTCCGCTCTTCCTGCTGCTCTGAGAGCAAGCCGGGTCGGGCCGTCACGAGGACCAGCCCGCTGACGACGGGCGGCGCCGCCGCTATCGTGCGCTCATGGACGAGATGCCCGCCGTCTCGCTGCGCGCGCGCACTGCCGACGACTCCGAGGTGTTGTTCAGCATCGCCTCTGACCTCGACACCTGGGAGGAGCGACGCGCGTCGGCGCCGGCTCCGCTGACCAGGGAGCAGTTCGACGTCCAGCAGGCGGCCACGAACGGGAGCGACGCCTCCGATGACGCTGTGACCTTCGTGGTCGACGTCGACGGCGCGGCCGTGGGCATCGCCTCGCTGTTCCGGCACGACTGGTTCGCCCGCCATGCCGAGGCCGGGATCAGCCTGATGCGCGAGGCTCGGGGTCGCGGGCATCGGCACGGCGGCGATCGTCCAGCTCGTCGAGTTCGGATTCTCGCGCCGCAACCTCCGCAGGATCCATCTGCAGGCGATCGCCTCCAACACCGGCGCGATCCGTGCCTACGAGAAGGCGGGGTTCACCGTCGAAGGACGCCAGCGCCAGCACGCGTGGGTCCGGGGCGCCTACGAGGACATCGTGCTGATGGGCATCCTGCGGCCGGATCACACACCAACGGTCACCAGCCACGGGCCCATCAGTCGATCGCGATGACGATCTTCCCGACGTGCCGGCCGCGGCCGAACTCTTCTTGGGCGCGGGGGTGTGCATCGAGGAGCCGATCAGCCTGATGTTGTGGAGGTAGAGCCGGCGAAGGTCGAACTCGATGACCGGACCCGCGACGGCTCCAGCGATGACCCAGCGTCCGTCGTCACGAATGAGTGGCAGGAGTCGGGACACCATCGGGCCCCCGGCGACGTCAGCGACCGCGTCGACGCCCTCGGGACAGCACCGCGCGACCTGCCCGACGAGATCCTCGGCGTTCCGGTCCAAGGCGTGCCCGACTGCGGCATCTCCATCACGTAGTCCTCGTGCCGGAGCCGAGCCTCCGCTTCGGGTGACAGCCCGCTTCCCGCTGAGCCCGAACAAGCGCTCGAGCCCTGCGCGCATCGCTGCTGCGTCGTTCTCGGCGACAGCCCTCTGGAACAGCTCGCGCACGACTGTCTCGCTCATGCTCGTTCTCCTCGCCGTCGGCGGATCCCACTTCTCATACGTCCGGGGAACCCCCGTGCCCCTCCCCGTCCCGGCGCCGCCCGGCTCGCTCGGCTACGCCGTCCGCCAGCGCCGTACCAGCGCCGTCGTACAGCCCGAAGACCGAGTGGACGTGCCCGCTGAGCTCGGCGGCCTCGTCGTCGTACTTCGCGATGGCCGCGATGGTGCCGGCGAACTCACTGGCCTCCAGCTGCTTCATGGCCGCGAGGTTGCTGCCGTGGAAGGGCATCGCGAGGACGGCGATGTCCACGGCGCCGGCCTGGGTGAGTCGGTGCCAGAGGTCGGGATCGGTGGCGTCACCCTCGATCACGTCGAGGCCCTGCTTACGGAGCTGAACGGCGCGCTCCTCTCGGCTCTCGACACCGACGACGTGCAGCCCGTAGGTGTCGGCAAGCTGGTGGTACGCCGCCTGCCCGACCCGCCCCATCCCGAACACCACCGCATCCGCGTGCCCGACGTCGATCGGTCGGTCGTCGGGGTGCAGCCGCACCGCGTCCTGCGCCGGCAACCGACGCTCGGCAAGGGCGACCAACCGGCCGGTGCGGCGGTTGACCACGACCGAGAGGGTGAAGCTCATCGCGACCGCGCTGCCGATGACGGCCAGCCAGTCTTCGGAGACGAAGCCGGCCGAGGCGCCGACCACGACCACGATGAGGCCGAACTCGGAGTAGTTGGCGAGCACGGTTCCGGCCATGACCGAGGTGCGGTGCCGCATCCCGTGCCACCAGAGCAGGGCGACGAAACCGAGGGACTTGAGCGGGATCAGCAGCAGGAGCAGGGCCGCGATCAGCAGATCCGCGCTCGACGGGACACCGGTGAACCCGATCGAGAGGAAGAATCCGACCAGGAGTAGCTCCTTGATCGAGAACAAGGCCTTGGACAGCTCATCCGAGCGCGGCTCCTGTGCGAGCAAGAGGCCGATGACCAGGGCGCCGAGGTCGCCCTTGAGCCCCACGATCTCGAAGAGCGCGTAGCCGGGGCCCAGCGCAAGGGCCACTCCGAACAGCGGCATCAGCGCGTCGTGCCCGAGGCTGGCGCAGAAGCCGCCGCATCAGCCATGCGGACGGCAGCAGCAGGATCAGCAGGATCGCCCAGGGACTCGGTGGCGACGCCTTGGCGATGACCAGGAAGACGACAGCGGCGACGTCCTGGATGACCAGGATCCCGACCGCCGTCCGTCCGAACCGTGAGCGCGCAGAGCTCTGGTCCTCCAGGACGGTGACGACCAGGACGGTGCTGGAGAACGACAGGGCGAAGCCGATCACCAACAGGGAACGCCAGTCCTGCCCGCCGAGCAGACCGATGCCGATGAGCGCCAGGACGGCCAGGTAGGCGAGGCCGAGCGCCGCCGTCACGCTCATGTGCACCACGGCGGTCAACCAGACCTCGCGGCGGACCAGGACGCGCACGTCGAGCTTGAGGCCGATCCCGAACAGGAGCAGCGCCACCCCGAGGTCGGCGATCGTGCCGAGCGCCGGCAGCTCCGGCACCCCCGCCGCATGCAGGACGAACCCCGTGACCAGGAAGCCGACCAGGGGTGGCAGCCGCAGGGCAGTGGCCGCGAGACCGCCCAAGAGCGCTGCCAGGAGCACCAGGCTGAGGTCGGTCATCGGAGCGACTCATCGTCGTCGGTCGAGCACTGGGCGTCGCGACGGTGGGCCGGATTCCCCGATCGCGGAGGGCTTCGGGTGCGCCGCTCCGACCCCGGGCGGAGGAGCAGGTCGCGCAGCAGTCGCGGCATGCCCATGATGTTGGCACGGAATCCATCCGCCTGCCGCGGCCGGAGACGGTGACGGGGTTCACGCCGTCCCGGCGAAGATCTAGGTTGAGGAGATCATCCGATGGCGAGCGATGGTCCGGTCGACGGTACTCCGACGGGCGGGATGCAGGTGGCTCGCTCGACGAAAGGTCCGGACATGAAGCCTCGACTGCTCCTGGCGGTTGCCGCCTCCCTCTCGCTGATGGTGGGCGGTGGTGCGGCCTTCGCGCACGACGACGGCAAGGGGTTCGTCGCCCCGCCCTCCCTGGAGATGCAGTACCAGGAGCTCCAGGGGGTCAAGGCGGCGAACGCCAACCCGGACAGCAACGCCCCGAAGGGGTTCGCCCCGTGCATCAAGGGGATGGCGGCTGACACGTACCCGTGCAAGAAGGTCGACATGATGAGCCATCTCTCGCTCGCCGACCTCGGACTCACCTTCGCCAACGACCTCTGGGGATGGGTCGACCCCGCCACCGGCAAGGAGTACGCGCTCATGGGGGGCGCCGAGGGAACGGTCTTCGTCGACATCACCGACGCGAAGCGCCCCGACGTGATCGGCCTTCTGCCCACGCACACGACCGGCGCCGAGATCTGGCGCGACATCAAGGTCTACGCCGACCACGCCTACGTCGTCTCCGAGGACCCGGGCCACGGGATGCAGGTCTTCGACCTGACCCGGCTCCGCGGCGTCACCGGTGCGCCGGTCACGTTCACGGAGGACTTCGACTACCAGGGCATCGGCGCCAGCCACAACCTGAACATCAACGAGGACACCGGCTTCGCCTACGTCATCGGCGCCCACCCCGACGAGCGCGGCGCCGCCGCTTGCGAGGGCGGCCTGCACATGGTCGACCTCAGCGATCCGGCCGCGCCGGTCTTCGCCGGATGCTGGTCCGACGACGGCTACATCCACGACACCCAGTGCGTGGTGTACGACGGACCGGACGTCGCCCACCGGGGCAAGGAGATCTGCTTCAACTCGGCGGCGACGTTCAACGACTTCACCCCCGAGGGGATCGTCAACCAGGTGACGGTCACCGACGTGACCGACAAGTCGAACCCGGTCAGCCTCAGCGGCTTCGAGTACGACACGGACGGCTACAGCCACCAGGGTTGGCTGACGCCGGACCAGAAGTACTTCCTGCACAACGACGAGCTCGATGAGCTCTTCCACGGCGTCGCGACGACGACGCGGGTCTTCGACGTGCGCGACCTGGACGACATCTCGGTGTCGGCGACCACCGACAACGGCAACCCGGCGATCGGCCACAACCAGTACACCAAGGGGAAGCGGGTCTACGCGTCGAACTACACCAGCGGCCTGCGGATCTTCGACTCCACGAAGGTGGGCAGCGGGAAGCTCCCCGAGCTCGGGTACTTCGACACGTACCCGGAGGACGACAGCGCGTCGTTCGACGGGGGCACGTGGAGCAACTACCCCTACTACGACTCGCGCTCGGTCGCGGTGAGCACGATGGAGCGTGGCCTGTTCGTGCTCCGGCCGAAGGGGAACCTCGGCTGAGCTGAAGACCAGCGCCGGGCCGACGCACAGCTGCTCGTCAGCGTGCGTCGGCCCGGGCACGCAACAAGTCCGTTCGCCGCAGCCGAGGTCGATCACGACCACCGGTCGGGTCAGGCCGAGAGCCCTCGGGCGAGCGCGGCGTCCAACAGCGTCCGAGCGACCTGCTCAGCCTTCTTGGTCGCCGCGACACCCACCGGCTTCGCCTCGTAGCGGTCCTGGTTGCGAGCCCGCCGAAGGCGGTCGAACTCGCCCGCCGCCCTGTCCGCGGGCGGCCTGTCGAGGATCGCGCGCAGGTAGCGGCCGAGTGCCTCATGCTGGCCGGGCCCGTTGGCGGTCCGGAAGCCGTACGCCGCCAGCAGCGCCTCGCCCGTGTCGTGGCACGCGTCGTAGGCGATGCCGTACCTGACGACGACGCTGGTGAGCAGCGGCAGCTGGTCCAGGCGCTCCTTGGCCTGGCGCAGGAACGAGGTCGCACGGGCAAGGTCCGCGGGCACGACATCGAGCCGTCGCGCCTCGACCAGCGCGAGGACCGTCGCCTGCTGAACGCGGGTGAGCGGAGTCAGCGCCACGGCAGCTCTCCGATCACGGCGACCGCCGGGCCGCTGCGCACGTTGTCCAGGAACGCGGAGGGCGCCCCGAACTCGTCGGGAGTGAGGATCGTCGGGTTCACGGGGCGGTGCACCGCGGCCTCCAACCGGGTGCACGCCTCGTAGACCGCGTCCACGTCGGGCTCACCGAGCACCATGACGTCGATGTCGTGCGGTGCCGGACCGGCATCTCCGAGCATCCGCGCGGCGAAGGAGCCGTAGAGGAATGCCGACTCGATCCCGTCGACGCGGGCAAGCTCTTCGGCCAGCAACACGACCGGGCCGGTGGCGACCGTCAGGATCACGCGCAAGGGGTCCACCAGGGGACTGTCACGATTGGCGCGGATCAACCTCGTGCGACCCACCTCTCGCTCACTCAGGATGCCGGCGGCCATCAGGCGGGCAACCTCGCGGTGCGCAGTCGGGTAGGCCAGGCCAGCCCGCTCGGCCAGGTCGGTGATGCTGAGCTCGTCGCCGGTGAGCAGCAACGCAGCGAGCAGCCGCGCTTGACCGTCCGACCGGAACACCGGGGCGAGCAGTGGCGCCTCGGTTCTCATATACTCGAGGTTATCCTCCATTATATCGACGATCAAGCGTCCCTGCGCTCGTCAGGTGGGCACGTGACCGGAAGCGCGCTGACCGGACGACCACGCTGATCGGTTGTGATCACATGCCGGGGATCGGCTGGGCCTCGTGCACCTCGATGGTGCAGCCTCCCGGCATGTTCAGATGCGGGTGGTCCTGGGCGAGGGCGAGCGCGGCGTCCAAGTCCGCTGCCTCGAGGATGGTGTAGCCGACGACGTCACGGGTGCTGGGCGTGGTGCCGTCCGAGGTGACTCGGACGCCGCCGGCGAGCGGGGTGCCGAAGTCCACCATGCCTTCGCCGACGCGGTCGGCCCAGGCGGTCCACTGGCCCATGACAGCTTCCATCTCGGCGGGGTCGGGGGGCGTGGCGTCGTCGGGCTGGGTCGGCGCGTGGTAGATGAAGACGTACTTGGTCATCAGGGTCACTTCCTTCTCGGGTTGCGGATTCTTGGTTGCGGGTGGTGTCAGGCGCTGCTGCGGGTCCGGCCTGCGTAGGCCGCGAACGCGTCGATGGGGCTGGCGTCCGGGGCAGGGGTGACCTCGTCGCCGAAGGAGCGTCCGCGTCCGCCCTTGATCAGCCCGTCACCGATCTCGCGCACATAAGCGACGACCTCGTCGGAGACGCGCAGCTTCTGGTCGGTGGCCTGGGCGAGGTCCCAGCCGTGGAGCAGCAGCTCGACGGGCACGATGCCGGCCAGGAAGGCCGCCGGCGCCTCGCCCTCGCCGAACGGCAGCATGCCCGCGAGGTCCGTGCGGCGCCAGGCCTCGATCGTCTGGCCGGCGAGCACCGACACCTTGTCCTCGGCGCTGCCCTGCTCGGGGATCGTCAGAGAGGCGCCGGCCATGCCGGCGAGCTGGACGAGGGAGCCGAGCAGGTGCTCGACCAGCTCGTGGGCGGTGAACTCCGCGCACGGCGTCGGCTTGCCGCGGTCGGCCTCGGTCAGGCTGCGCAGGACGGGCTGGATCACAGCCAGCGCCGCCTCGGCCGCGACCACCGGGGTGAGGCCCTCCGGCGCGTAGGCCCACTCGTCCGGACCGGCGTCACCGGTGGCGGCGAGCTTCTCCAGTCGGGCGAGGTAGTGGTTCCAGCCCTCGGCGTGCATGGCGGCCTGGGCGTCGGTGAGGCCTTCGTGGACCAAGGTCACGAGCGTGCCACCGTCAGCGGGCTCGACGGTGATCGTCACGGTCGAGGCGTCCTGCGGGAGCTCGAGGCTGTCATCCCAGCCCCACCCGAACACGAGGCGACGGCCGGGCTCGATCTCGCGGTAGGTGCCCTCCGCCACGTGACCGGGGGTGACGGTCCAGCGGTAGGAGCCACCGGCGCGCAGGTCGACGCTGGCGGTGACCGTCTGCCAGCGGCGCAGCCGCTCGGGGTCGGTGATGAGGGCGAAGGCTTCGTCCGTCGAGACGGGCAGCAGGACGGTCTTGTTGAAGCTCACTGGTTCTCCTTCAGTCGGTGCGCGTCGGCGACGAGCAGGTCGAGCTCAGTTGTCCAGAACCTGTCGATCTCGGCCTGCAGACGCTGCAGCCCCGACGGCAGGACCCGGTAGATCCGGGAGCGACCGACCTTCTCCGCATCCACCAGACCAGCGTCGGCCAGCACGAGGAGGTGCTGACTGATCGCCGACCGGGTGACCGGGAACTCCTCGGCCAGCTCCCCCACGCTCCGGGGTCCGGTGGCCAGGAGCTGCAGAAGGCGTCGGCGGTTGGGCTCCGCGGCAGCTGAGAGTGGGTCTGTCACAACAACCAACACGTTAGTCGCGACTAACGCATTAGTCAATGCCGTCTCCCTCCGGACCCCCAGGATCACGTTGATGCAGAACCGCAGGCCCGAGGTCGACGCCTGGTTCGGCGATCCGGATTGCTCCCGTGGCGACAGCGATTGTCGGGGTGCGCTGGGTGCTCTAGCCTGAGGAACGCTTCTGTCCTCAGCGTAGGAGGTCCGCGTGGCCGCTCCAGCCGACGAAGCCGACGCCTCGACCGATGACACGCGCCGCTCCTTGGGCAGCGGCCGGTTCCAGATCACAGCCCCGCGGGTGTTTCTTCCGGCGGCAGGTCTGATCGTCGGCTTTGTCGCCCTCACGCTGATCCTGCCCGAGAGAATGGGTGAGTGGCTGGCCAAGGTCAACGGCACCGTGGTCGGCGACATGGGCTGGTACTACGTGGTCGTGGTGAGTACGTTCGTGTTCTTCGCCGTTTGGCTGGCCCTCTCGCCGGTGGGCAACGTGGTTCTAGGCAGGGACGACGACGAGCCAGAGTTCGGCTTGGGGTCATGGTTCGCGATGCTCTTCGCGGCCGGCATGGGCATTGGCTTGGTCTTCTGGGGTGTCGCCGAGCCACTCAACCACTTCGATTCGCCACCTCCGGGAACCGCCGAGGCCGCTTCGACCCGCGCCGACACGGCGTTCGACGTCACCTTCCTCCATTGGGGCCTGCACGCTTGGGCGATCTATGTCATCGTCGGGCTCTCCGTGGCCTACGCCGTGCATCGGAAGGGTCGCCCGATCTCGATCCGGTGGTCCTTGGAACCGCTGCTCGGCGCTGACCGGGTGAAGGGGCGCTGGGGCGACGCGATCGACATCATCGCGGTCGTCGGCACCCTGTTCGGCGTCGCGACCTCGCTTGGTTTCGGGGTGACGCAGGTGGGCGCTGGGCTGACCTACCTCGGCGTCGTTGACGCCGACGCCGAGACGGGCGAGCCGGCGAAGTGGATCTTGCTGACGCTGATCATCGCGATCACTGGCCTGGCGACAGTGTCTGTCGCCACGGGCGTCGACAAGGGCATCAGGATACTGTCGAACATCAACATGGTGCTGGCCGCCGCACTCCTGCTCGCGGTGCTGGCGCTGGGCCCGACGGTGTTCTTGCTCAGCGACTTCGTGCAGTCCATCGGCTCGTACATCCAAGCCTTCTTCCGGCTGTCTTTCCAGACCCTCGCCTTCCAGGGTGATGACGGCAAAGCCTGGCTCTCGGGCTGGACGACGTTCTACTGGGGGTGGTGGATCAGTTGGGCACCCTTTGTGGGCGTATTCATCGCGCGCATCTCACGCGGACGCACCGTGCGCGAGTTCGTGGCCGGTGTGCTGCTGGTGCCGACCCTGGTCACCTTCCTCTGGTTCTCAGTCCTCGGCGGCAGCGCTCTGTACCGCGAGATCTTCGGCGACGGTGGCCTGATCGATCCCGAAACCGGGGTCAGCACCAACTCGGCGCTGTTCCAGTTGCTGGACGGGATGCCCGCCGGAACCCTGCTCTCGGTCATCGCGATCTTCCTGATCGTGGTGTTCTTCGTGACCTCGTCGGACTCGGGGTCTTACGTCGTCGACATGCTCGCCAGCGGTGGTGATCCCAACCCGCCGGTGTGGAGCCGGGTCATGTGGGCGGTGCTTGAAGGACTCGTCGCGGCTGCGTTGCTGTTGGCCAGTGGCGCGACCGGACTCGGCGCGCTGCAGACGATGGCGATACTGCTGGCCGCGCCGTTCAGCGTCGTCATGATCCTGATGATGTTCTCGATGGCCAAGGCACTACTGCATGAGCATCGCATCCGTGAACGCACGGAGCGCAAGCTGCTCGCCGATGAGGTGGCCGGTGAGATCGTGCGACGCAGCGAGCTCGGCCTGCAGAAACCCGATAACCCCCACACGTGACCTGAGGCGTCCCTGCGCTGAAGGACCAGGTCGCTGGTCCCAGGCGCCGGCGAGTTCGGTATCCACGTCGCGATCTGCTCGTTCTCCCGGTCGCCGGTCTTCCTCGCACGGTCGAGGAACAGGTCCACCTCCGTGGCCGCCGCCTCGCACGCCTCCACCACGAAGACCGGTCGCTGCTCCTGGTCCACGGTGACGCCCAGCGCTCCGATCACCTCGACGTCGGCCGCGATGCAGCCGGCCAGCGAGGCGACGAGGGCAGTCCCGCGGATCGACTGCCCGGACCCGATGGCTCCGGAGGTGCGGGCCGGCGACCAGCCCCGCGGGTGCTGATTCGCCGGTCGAGGCCCACAACGAGCGCAGCGCCTTTCGTCGACATCCGTCCGGTGATGCGACAGCCCGGTCGGCGGGGGATCAGCCGAAAGCGCGAGGCAGAGACCATCTCATCGGCCAGGCGAACTCCGACCTCAAGGCCGGTGTGCCCGCCGCCGATCTCGGCAATCGTGGACCTACCGATCCTCACCACCACCACGGAGCCCATGATGAGAACGCGCGAACCCACCACCGCGATACTCGAAGACCAGCCGATTCCGGTGAGAGCCAAGCTCACGGCAACCTGGACGAGCTTCATGTTCCTGTACGCCTACGTGGACATACTCAACTTCTTCACGCCCGGCTTCATCGACGACATCCTCGACGGCAAGGTCTTCGAGTTCGACCTCTCCCAGACCTTTTCGACCACGGCGCTGACCCTCATGGCCATCCCTATCTTCATGGTCGTGCTGTCGATGACGCTGCCCGCCCGGGCGAACCGCATCACGAACCTCATCGTGGCCTCGCTCTACGTTCCTGTCACAGCATTCAACGCGGTGGGCGAGTCCTGGCTGTACTTCTACGGCCTCGGCGTCGTCCTGGAACTGATCCTTCTTGCCCTCGTCGTGCGGTTCGCCTGGACCTGGCCCCGCACCACACCCATGACGACCACGACGACCAGCCCGGACCGCGAGAAGGTTCGCGCCCAGCAGCAAGCGTGAACCCGAGAGCAGTCTCGTCCTCCTCGGAGCGATCCGCCTCGGTGCCGCTGGGTGGATCTTCCGGCGGTGGTTGCGCACGACGACTCATCCGTGGTTGTATCTAGATACATTATCGATCTAGATACGGAGCAACCGTGACGAACAAGCGTGCGTGGCCCGGGGTGGACCAGGAGTGGGTGGAGCGCTACCGCACGTCGATCGCCGGCAAGTACGTGCCGGCACACGCGCTCGAGGAGCGCGAGCGTGAGTTGCTCAACGCGGTGCGCGATGCCGGGGTACCCGCGGCCGAGCTCTTCGGAGAGGCCGACGCGCTCGCAGCAGAGGACGCTGCCGAACTCGCAACCGTGGACGAGGAGGTGCGCGCATCGCTAGCTGGGGGCCTGCGGCCCGCGCTTCGAGAGGTCGGCAACACATTGATGGGGATCGGCATCGTGGCAGTGCTGATCATGATCGTCCGTCATGGATGGTCCGTCGACATCGACATCGCGCTCATGATGGTCGTCGGGGCTGTGACGGTCGTGTTCGTTGGCTGGGTCGTCGCTCGAGCGCTCTTCGCCGCCGGTCGGCCGGCTTGTGCGGTCGGAGCACTGATCGCCGCCAGCGCGGCCGCACTCGCGGCCATCGCCTCCGCAGCGAGCCTGGGCGCCGGCCACATCGCGGCGAGCGGCGTGCCGACGCCACTCCTGGCTCTGGGGATGCTTGCTCCGGGCGTCGTAGCGCTCGTGGCCGCGAGTCGGATGCCGCTGCAGGAGTCCCGTGACGACTGGGACGACGCCGAGTGGCTGCGTCGCTTCAGGGGCGGCCTGCGTGCCCGCCTGATGTCAGCTACTACCGCTCGAGGTCACGTCGCCGAGATCGAGCAGGCGCTGGTAACGGCGGAGACGTCGGCATACGAGGAGTTCGGCCACCCGCTGACCCTGGCCCGCGAACTAGCCGCGGCCGATCGGGCCGCGCGGAAACGACGCTGGTGGGTGTCTACCATCTCCGGCGTGGGCGCGCCGCTGGCCATCGCGGCACTCGTCCTCGTCAACAACAGCTGGGGAGCCTTGACTATCCCGACAGCCGTGGCACTCCTCCTGGGCAGCGCCAGTGCCGCTGTCGTCGGCTGGCGCGACCGACCCTGGGCGAAGGGTCGATGAGCATCGCCGCCTGGCAGCGAGCCTCGCTTCCGATGCTCATCCTCAACGTGCTCTCGGTTGCACCGCGCCACGGGTACGGCATCTCACAAGCGCTCGTGTCAGCGGGACTCCAGTCGATCAAGGGTGCCCAGCTCTACCCCGCGCTCGTACGACTCGAAGACCAGGGATTGATCGCGGCGCAGTGGGAGCAGAGCGAGTCGGGCCCGGCGCGGAAGGTCTACGAACTGACCACCGCGGGACACACGCAACGCGCGGAGCTGTGCGCGCAGTGGTCAACGTTCATGAACGCGGTGGAGGCCGTCGGCCGGGACTGAGCCACGAGCTCTCGATGCGGACGTACGACCGCCCGATACCGGCCCGTTGGGTGCCTCTGCGCAGCTGCCCTTTTCCTGCAGACCCTGTGCGGACTGGGCGGGATCACACGCCCCCTGACCTGCACAACGCGCCGTTTCACACGTTGAAACGGAACTCCACGACGTCACCGTCGGCCATGACGTAGTCCTTGCCCTCCATGCGCACCTTGCCGGCCGCCCGCGCCGCGGCCATGGAACCCGCGGCGACGAGGTCGTCGAAGGAGACGATCTCGGCCTTGATGAAACCGCGCTGGAAGTCGGTGTGGATGACGCCGGCCGCCTCTGGGGCGGTGGCGCCCTTGCGGATCGTCCAGGCCCGCGACTCCTTGGGCCCCGCGGTCAGGTAGGTCTGCAGCCCCAATGTCTCGAAGCCGACCCGGGCGAGGACATCCAGCCCCGGCTCGTCGATCCCCATCTCGGCGAGCATCTCTCGCGCCTCGGCCTCGTCGTCGAGCTCGACCAGCTCGGACTCGAACTTGGCGTCGAGGAAGATCGCCTCCGCGGGTGCGACCAGCTCGCGCATCTCCTTCTTGAGCTGCTCGTCCCCGAGCTCGTCGGCGTCGCAGTTGAAGACGTAGATGTAGGGCTTGGCGGTGAGCAGGCCGAGCTCGCGGACGAGACCACGGTCCACGGCGCTGGCGATGATCGGCGTGCCGGCCTCGAGGGCGGCCATCGCCTCCTTCGCCGCGGCGAGGTTCGCCGCCAGCTCCTTCTTGCCGCGCGCTTCCTTCTCCAGCCGCGGGACCGCCTTCTCCACGGTCTGCAGGTCCGCCAGGATCATCTCCGTCTGGATCGTCGTGATGTCCGAGGCGGGATTCACCTCGCCGTCGACGTGGGTGACGTCCTCGTCGCGGAAGACCCGGGTCACCTGGCAGATCGCGGCCGACTCGCGGATGTGGGAGAGGAACTTGTTGCCGAGCCCCTCCCCCTCGGACGCACCGCGCACGATGCCGGCGATGTCGACGAACTCGACGGTGGCCGGCAGCACCCGCGCCGAGCCGAAGATCTCGGCCAGCTTCGCCAGCCGGGGCTCGGGTACGCCGACGACACCCACGTTGGGTTCGATGGTCGCGAACGGGTAGTTGGCCGCGAGGACGTCGTTCCGGGTCAGGGCGTTGAAGAGGGTGGACTTGCCGGCGTTGGGGAGACCGACGATCCCGATGGTGAGTGCCACGGGGGTCAATCCTACGGGCGGGGGGCTCCCCGCGACGCCGCACCTCGTCTACTCTCGAAGGGGACCCCCGGTCGAAGCCACGTCAGCGTCGGGTCCGGGGGGAGGAGGGAGTCGAGGCTTGAGGCCAACGTCGCAGGTGGTGGTCGGCCAGCAGCGGTCCTCGCTGCCTGCCTCACCGGCTCGACAGGTCCTCATGGCTCTCGACCTCATCGGGGACTCGGACCTGGGCGAGGTCGTTGCCCTGGTCAGGAGCATCTGCGGCACGGACGCCGCGGCGATCTCCGTCCTCGACGGCGACACCTACAGGCTCGCGACCACCTCGGGCATCGAGCCGGTCAGGACCGCTGCCGCCGACTCCCTCTGCATCCACACGATCGGTCGCCACGACACCGTGATCGTGGAGGACACCCGGTCCGACCCGAGGATGGCGAACAGCCCGCACGTGGACGGTCGGGCCGGGAGCATCCGGTTCTACGCCTCCGCGCCGATCTACGGGCCCGACCAGGTCATGGTCGGGCGCCTCTGCGTGTTCGACAACGCGCCGAAGACCCTCACCGACCTGCAAGCTGCGGACGGTGACCACCCTGGCCGCCAACATCACCAAGGTGCTCGAGCTGCGCCTGCTCCACGAGACGGAGAGCAGGCGGGACGCGCCGGTCACCACAGACGAGGCTCTCCGGTTCGCCGCGCAGATCAGCCACGACATGCGCATCCCGCTCACCGCCCTGACCACCAGCCTGGAGATGCTCCGTCAGTCCCCGGCGGCCGGCGACTCGGTCGAGCACGACGAGAGGCGGAGCCGGCTCTACGCGACCGCCAGCCGTTCCGCTGACCGGATCAGCCACATGATCGAGGGGCTGCTCGAGCTCAACGACGCCGGACGCAAGCTGGTGCTCGACGACGTCGACGTCACCAAGCTGGCCCACCAGGTCGCCTCCGACGTCAGCCCCCAGCTGCGGGACTCCGACGCTGAGCTCCGGATCGGCCGGCTGCCGGTCGTGTGCGCCGACGGGGACCAGCTCTACTCCGTGCTGCTCAACCTCGTCACGAACGCCGTCAAGTTCGCTCGTCCCGACGTTCCGCCGGTCATCCGTCTCGACAGCCATCGCGTCGCTGACGGTTGGAGGTTCTGCGTCACCGACAACGGTCGCGGCATCCCGGCCGACCGGCGCGAGGACGTCTTCGCGATGTTCTCCCGGACTCGACACCGCGGTGCAGGGCCACGGCCTCGGCCTGGCCACGGTCCGCCGCATCGTCGAGAGGCACGGTGGGCGCGTCGGCGTCGGCGAGCCGGAGGACACCGGCTGCGAGGTCTGGTTCGAGCTTCCCGACCTCGTCGGATGACGGTCAGGTCGCCTCGACGCCGATCCGCCCCTCCCGGAACGCCTCCACGAACAGCGCGTGGTCGCGCCGTACCCGCACGGCGTAGCCGATCGCGAACTCGGTGACCGCCTCCACGAACGCCCGGCGCCGCCCCTCGAGCGAACCAGCCACCGCCTGCTCCACCTGGAAGCCGACCAGCGACTGGTCGCTGTCCTCGTCGGAGGCGCAGTGGACCTTCGCGGTGGCCCGGCCGAGCTGCTCGACGACACTCGCCATGTCGCTCGGCTCGTTGAGCCGGCCCCAGTCGAGGTCGATCTCGTAGGGCGACACCTCGGAGACGACGTACCCCGTGCCGTCGACGGTCGTCCACCCCAGCAGCGGGTCGGTGTGCACCTGCAGCGCGCGCTGGCTGACGACCGTCCGGTGCGCCTCGTTCTCGAAGTAGCTCTCGACCTTGCTCCGGTCCACGAAGCGGCTCACCGCCGGTACGTTCGCCTGCTTCATCCCCAGGACGACGTCGTTGTCGAGCGACTGGTTGTAGCCCTCGACGAGGACCTGGTACGCCGGAAGCCCCGCGCTGCCGATTCCGAAGCCGGACTTCCCGACCAGGTCCCGCACCTCGTAGAAGAGCCGTCGGTCGATCCTCTTGCTCTCCGGGATCGACTCCAGGTAGCGGCCGAACGCGCGCTCGACCTTCCGGCGCTCCGCCTTGCCCAGCCGTCGGATCGTGCCTCCCTCCCGGAACAGGCGGACGCCGCTCTCGGTCGACGTCACCGCGTCGAGCAGGTCGACCCGTGCCCGAAGCCGCGCCTGCTGGAGCAGGACGTGCACCGGCCCGTCGGTGTTGCCCAGGTTGAGGGAGAAGTCGTCGTCGTCGGATGAGGAGAGGTAGTGGTTGACCTGGCTGAGGTAGCCACGCAGGTAGCGCGCGACCAGGGCGCGGACGTCAGCCTCGGGCAGTGCCTTGCGCCACCCCATCAGCGCCAGGCTCGCGGCGAACCGCTGCAGGTCCCAGGTGTAGTGGCCGATGTAGGCCTCGTCGAAGTCGTTGACGTCGAAGACGAGGCGGCCGTCGGAGTCCATGTAGGTGCCGAAGTTCTCCGCATGCAGGTCCCCGTGGATCCAGATGCTGCCGCTCCGCTCGTCGGCCCACGCGTCGTCGCGGGCGGTGACATCGGCGTAGAACAGGCAGGCGGTGCCACGGTAGAAGGCGAACGGGTCCATCGCCATCTTGCGGTACTTCACCCGGAACGCGGCCGGGTCTGCGGCCATCAGCGGCGCGAACGCCTCGTCGAGGACGTCGATGATCTGCTGCGTGCGCCGGTCGTCGGCCTTCGTCATAGCCCGACCCTAGCCACGCGGTCGGCGGGGGCCCCTGCGCCGCCCCGGTAGCCTGCCGGACGTGCGCCTGGCTACCTGGAACGTCAACTCCGTCCGCTCCCGCATCGACCGCGTGGAGGCGCTGCTGCAACGCCACGACATCGACGTGCTCGCCCTCCAGGAGACGAAGGCCCGCGACGACCAGTGGCCGACGATGGGGCTGGAGCTGCTCGGCTACGAGGTGGCGACCTACGGGCTCAACCAGTGGAACGGCGTCGCGATCGTCTCGCGGGTGGGCATCGAGGACGTGCAGCTCGGCTTCGAGGGGATGCCGGAGTACGGCGACCCGCCGGCCGCCGAGGCGCGGGCGATGGGGGCGACCTGTGGCGGCGTGCGGACCTGGTCGCTCTACGTCCCGAACGGGCGCAAGGTGGGCGACCCCCACCTCGACTACAAGCTCCGGTGGCTCCAGGCGCTGCGGGCCGCGGCGGCGACGTGGCTGGAGCACCAGCCGGACCTGCCGACCGTCCTCGCCGGGGACTGGAACATCGCTCCCCAGGACGAGGACGTGTGGGACATGGCGGTGTTCGCGAAGAGCACCCACGTGACCCCACCCGAGCGCGCCGCCTTCCAGGCTGTCGTCGAGGCAGGGTTCGCCGACGTCGTACGACCGCACACGCCCGGGCCGGGCGTCTACACCTACTGGGACTACTACCGACAGCGGTACGAGCGGAACAAGGGGATGCGGATCGACTTCGTGCTCGGCTCCCCCGCCCTGCAACGCCGGGTCACGCATGCCTTCGTCGACCGGGAGGAGCGGGCCGGCAAGGGCGCGAGCGACCACGCGCCCATCGTCGTCGAGCTCGCCGACTGACCGGGCTGCGCGGTTCTGTCGGTGCCGTGAGCGAGGGTGGTCACATGGACGCCACGACCACGCTCGGACTGCTCGCCGCCCTCCTCCTGGGTGCGGTGCTCGGGTTGCTCGCCGCCCCGGTGGCCGCACGCCTGGCCGACCGTCTGAGCGGCCGGCCCCGGGCGGAGGACGAGGCACGGGTGGCACTGGAGGCGCGAGCCGCCGACCAGGCGGTCGTCCGCCAGGGGCTCACCTCCCTGGAGGAGCAGATGCGGGCACTGCAGGAGCAGCGCGTCTCGTGGCAGGCGCAGCTGCAGCAGCAGGTGGCGGACGTCCGGCACAGCACCGACCTGCTGCGCCGCGAGACGACGAGCCTGGCCACCGCACTGCGCCGCCCCGACGTGCGGGGCCGGTGGGGCGAGCTCCACCTGCGACGCGCGGTCGAGCTCGCCGGACTGGTGGGCCGGTGCGACTTCGACGAGCAGGTGACGGTCCGCTCCGCCGACGGCGCCACCCTGCGGCCCGACCTCGTCGTGAACCTCGCCGGCGGCAAGCAGGTGGTCGTCGACGCCAAGGTGGCCCTCGACGCCTTCCTCGACGCGACCGGCGCCGAGGACGACGACGAGCGCGCGGCGCACCTCGCCCGGCACTCCCGTCAGTTCCGCAAGCACGTCGACATGCTCGCGGCGAAGGGATACTGGCGCGCGCTGCCGGTCACCCCGGAGTTCGTCGTCATGTTCGTCCCCGGCGAGTCGTTCCTCTCGGCCGCCCTCGAGGGAGACGCAGCGCTGCTGGAGTACGCCGCGGAGCGGAAGGTCATCCTGGCCACCCCGACGACGCTCATCGCCCTCCTCCGCACCGTGGCGCACGCGTGGACCCAGGAGACGCTCGCCGACAAGGCCCGCGACATCCACCGGCTCGGTCGCGAGCTGCACGAGCGGCTGGCCACCATGGGCGGGCACCTCGACAAGGTCGGCCGCTCGCTCGCCGCTGCCGTCGGTGCCTACAACCTCGCGGTGGGGTCGCTCGAGTCGCGGGTGCTGGTCTCCGCGCGGCGGCTCAGCGAGCTCGACGTCACCGACGACGAGCTCCCCTCGCCCCAGCCCGTCGAGGTCGCGCCACGCACGCCGTCGGCCCTCGAGCTGGTCGAGGACGAGCGCTCCGGCGTGCGCCCGGGCGGCGGACCGACCCTCGGCGTGGCGTCGGAGCCATCCGCCTGACCCGTCGTACCGTGACCCCGTGCCCAGCCGGAGCGCGTCCTCGAGGACGCTGTGGGAAGAGGGACGACACCCGGGTCGTCTCGTCGTCGGTGCCGCCACGCTCGTCGTCGCCGCTGCGGTCGCGGTCAGCCTCCTGGTCGGCGACCGGATCGGCTTCTTCTTCGACCTCGTCTTCGTCGTCGTCTGCGTCGCCGGGGCGCTCGCGGTCCGACCACGCGACTTCTTCACGGTCGGCGTGATGCCGCCACTCCTCCTCGCCGCCGCGGTGACGGTGCTGGCGTTCCTGGACCCCGCCACGGTCGCCCGGCCCGGGGACCAGCTCGCCCAGGCGGTCGTCTCCGGGCTCGCGCACCACGCGATCGCGCTCGTGGTCGGCTACGGGCTGACGCTCGGCGTCCTCGGGCTCCGCCAGGTGGCGATGCGCAACCGTGGCGCGCTACGCGCCTCGTCCCTCGTGCCCTGACGCCAGATCCACCGCGCCCGCCCCTCGCGGGCAGCCGCCTCTCGGCTCAGGCGAGGGCCTTCTCCGCTGCCCGGAGGTCGCGCCGCAGCTCGGGAGGGAGCGCGAAGATCAGCGACTCCTCGGCGGTGTGCACCGCCTGGGCGTCGGGGTAGCCCCGCTCGGCGAGGAAGTCGAGCACCCCGGTCACCAGGTCCTCCGGCACCGAGGCGCCCGAGGTGACGCTGACCGTGGCGACGCCCTCCAGCCACCGCTCGTCGATCTCGGAGGCGTCGTCCACGCGGTAGGCCGCCCGGGCACCCGCCTCGAGTGCCACCTCGACCAGCCGCACCGAGTTGGAGGAGTTGCCCGACCCGACGACGATCATGAGGTCGGCCCCACCGGAGATCTCCTTGACCGCCATCTGGCGGTTCTGGGTGGCGTAGCAGATGTCGTCCGAGGGCGGGTCGAGGAGCAGCGGGAACCGCTCCCGGATCGCGTCGACCACCGCCAGCGTCTCGTCGACCGACAGCGTGGTCTGCGAGAGCCAGGCGACCTTCGCCGGGTCGCGCACCTCCACGTTCGCGACGTCGGCCGGGGTCTCGACCAGCTGGATGTGACCGGGAGCCTCCCCCGCCGTCCCCTCGACCTCCTCGTGGCCGGCGTGGCCGATCAGCAGGATGTCGTAGTCGTCGGTGGCGAACCGGCGCGCCTCGTGGTGGACCTTGGTGACGAGCGGGCAGGTGGCGTCGATCGTCTTCAGTCCGCGCTCAGCGGCCGCCTGGTGGACCATCGGGGAGACCCCGTGCGCGGAGAAGACGACCGTGGCGCCCTCGGGCACCTCGTCGAGCTCCTCGACGAAGATCGCGCCGCGCGCCTCGAGCCCGGCCACCACGTGCTTGTTGTGGACGATCTGCTTGCGGACGTAGACGGGTGCGCCGTACAGGTCGAGCGCCTTCTCGACCGTGATGACGGCCCGGTCGACGCCGGCGCAGTAGCCGCGCGGAGCGGCGAGCAGCACGCTGCGCTCCTCGGCGGTGCGCGGATCCAGGACGGGTGGCATCCCCAGGTCGGACGGTGACATGGGTCAATCGTAGGAGGTCGCCGTTAGGGTGCCGTTCGTGGCGCTGCAGACCAGTCCCGAGCAACCGGCCCCGGTCCGGCAGGTCGCCACGCTCATCGCCGGCTACATCGACCGGCTGGGGGCGGTGTGGGTGGAGGGCCAGATCGCCCAGCTCAACGTCCGGCAGGGGATGACCACGGTCTTCCTCACGCTCCGGGACCCGCTGGGCGACATGTCGATGACGGTGACCTGCCACCGCCAGGTGCTCGACTCGGCGGACCCGCCGGTCGTGGAGGGGGCGAGCGTCGTCGTCCACGGTCGACCTCGCTACTACGCGCAGCGTGGCTCGCTGAGCCTGGTCGCCGACGAGGTGCGGATGGTCGGGCTGGGCGAGCTGCTCGCCCGGCTCGAGCGCCGCCGACGGCTGCTCGCCGCCGAGGGGCTCTTCGCCCGGGAGCGCAAGCGGCCGCTGCCGTTCCTGCCGACCACCATCGGGCTGGTCACGGCCCGTGGGTCGGCGGCGGAGCGGGACGTCCTCGAGAACGCGCGCCGGCGCTGGCCTGCGGTCACCTTCGAGGTCGCGTACGCCGGGATGCAGGGGCCGCACTGCGCCCGCGAGGTCATCGAGGCCGTCCAGCGGCTCGACCGGCACGAGGCGGTCGACGTCATCGTGGTCGCCCGGGGTGGCGGCTCGGTGGAGGACCTGCTGCCGTTCTCCGACGAGGGGGTCGTCCGCGCCGTGGCGGCCGCCCGCACCCCGGTCGTGTCGGCGATCGGCCACGAGCAGGACACCCCGATCCTCGACCTGGTCGCCGACGTCCGGGCGTCCACCCCGACCGACGCCGCCAAGCTCCTCGTCCCCGACGTCGCCGAGGAGCAGCAGCGGGTCGTCCAGCTCCGGGACCGGGCCCGTCACCACCTCGGCACGTGGCTGCGCCACCAGAGCGACTCGCTGGCAGCCCTCCGGGCACGGCCGAGCCTGGCGGACCCCCGCTCCTCCCTCGAGGCGCGGGAACGCGAGCTGCGGGAGCTCCTCGACCGCGCCCGCCGCACCCACCGGCACCGGCTCGACCGGGCCGCCGACGACGTGGCTCACGCCCGCGCGCGGGTGCGCGCGCTGTCCCCGGTCGAGACGCTGCGCCGCGGCTACGCGGTCCTCCAGGACGGCGACGGTCACGTCGTCACCGGCGTCGGTGCCGCCCCACCCGGTGCCGTGCTGAGCGCACGCGTCCTCGACGGCCGCCTGGACGTCGTCGTCGAGGCCGTCCACCCCGACCCCCACCTGACCGAGGAGCGAGATGGCTGACGAGACGCTGGGCTACGAAGAGGCTCGAGAGGAGCTGATCGAGGTCGTCCGCACGCTCGAGCAGGGCGGCACCACGCTGGAGGAGTCGCTGCGCCTGTGGGAGCGCGGGGAGGAGCTGGCCCAGCTGTGCCAGGGGTGGCTCGACGGCGCCCGCCGACGGCTCGACGCCGTCGTCGAGGACCGCTCAGGCCGTTGAGCCGTCACTCGTGCCGGTCGGTACGACGGTCCGCAACCGTGGCAGGCGGTTGAGCCGTCACTCGTGCCGGTCGGTACGACGGTCCGCAACCGTGGCAGGGGCCGACGACCGGCACGAGTGACGGCTCAACGAAGGGTGTGGACGAACTGCACGAGGGTCTCCTCGTCCACCGTCCCCACCACCAGGGTCGTGACCTCGTCGGTCTCGCGGACCAGCGCCGTGTCGCCGCCCTCGTCGGTCCAGCTCGCCCACTCGTCACCGTCGATGACGACGGGGTCACCCTCGGTCGCGTCCTCGTCGACGTACTCCTCGACGAGGTCCGCGGCGCTCTCGTCCGCCTGCTCGAGCCCGACGTACCGGTCCGCCTCGGTGAGGAACCCGACGTGCCACGCCTGGTCGCGGCCGGTGTCGAACCGGACGCTGGTCGCCCGCCATCCCTCCGGCAGCTCGGCCGGCGCGAGAACCGGGAACCGGGCCTGCTCGCGCGCGTACTCCGCAGGGCGGGTGTAGTCGACGGCGTCGACCGTCGCATCCGGCTGGGTGCGGTTGACCGCGCGGAAGGCGACGAAGAGCGCTACGACGAGGACCAGGACGATCATCGACCCGATCATTCCGGAGGTCGACCGCTGGTACCGTCCGGGTCGCTCGCTCATGGCGCCCATTGTTCCAGCCGCCCCATCATCACCAGCGCTCCGCATCATGGCCGCACCTGCGGACGCATCGACTGGCAGCAGCTCCGCAGATGCGGAACACTGGCCTGATGGTGCACCACCGGATCGCGGACGCGGCAGCCGTCCTCGGCGTCAGCGACGACACGCTGCGCCGCTGGGTCGACGCCGGTCGGCTCACCTCGACCACCGGCGCCGACGGGCGCGCCGTGGTGCCCGGCACCGAGCTCGCCGAGCTCGCCCGGGCCCTGGCCGAGGAAGGCCCGGACGGCCTCGTCGACCCCCGACGGTCACACGCGGTCAGCGCGCGGAACCGGATGCGCGGGATCGTCACGAGGGTGGTGCGCGACACCGTGATGGCCCAGGTCGAGATGGTCTGTGGGCCCTACCGGGTCGTCTCGCTCATGAGCACCGAGGCCGCCGACGAGCTGGCGCTCGCCCCCGGTGTCATCGCGATCGCCTCGGTCAAGTCGACGAACGTGGTGGTGGAGCTCCCGTGAGGTGGCCGGTCGCCGTCCTCGCACCGCTGCTCCTCGCCTCGTGCGGCTCGGCCGGGTCCGAGGAGCGGACGACCCTCGACGTGCTCGCCGCCGCCTCCCTGACCGGGGTCTTCGAGCGGCTCGAAGCCGAGTTCGAGGAGACCCATCCCGGCGTGGACGTCAGGATCAGCCTGGGCTCGAGCGCGACCCTCGCCCAGCAGGTCCTCGCGGGGGCGCCGGCCGACGTCCTGGCCACCGCCGACGAGCGGACCATGCGCGTCGCGGTCGACGGCGGTGGGGTGACGTCTCCCGAGCGGTTCGCCACCAACGAGATGGTGCTGGTGACCACCACCGCGAACCCCGCCGGGATCCGCGCCGTCGAGGACCTGCAGGACGCCCGGTACGTCGTCTGCGTCGAGACGGCGCCCTGCGGCGCGGTGGCCGCCACCCTGCTCGAGCTGAACGGCGTCACCCACCCGCCGCGCTCCTTCCAGTCCGACGTCAAGGCGGTCGAGCAGCTGGTGCTCGCCGAGGAGGTCGACGCCGGCCTCGTCTACGCCAGCGACGCCGCTGCACAGCCGGACCGGCTGCGGGCCCTCCCGGTGCCGGGGTCGGCCGAGCACCGCAACGCCTACCTGGCCGCGGTGACCGAGGAGAGCGACGACCCCGGACTGGCCGCGGAGTGGATCGACCTGCTGACCGGCGACCGCGGTCGGCAGGTCCTCCGGGACGAGGGGTTCCGGAGTGCCGCCCCATGACCAGCCGGACCACCGACCGTGCCGCGCTCGGCCGCCCACCGATCCTGCTCGTCGTACCCGCCGCGCTGGCCGTCCTCGTCCTCCTCGTCCCCCTCGCCGGGCTCGTGGCGGAGTCCCCGTGGCGGCGTCTTCCCGCGCTCCTGGCCGGGTCCGCGGCGCGCGAGGCCCTGCTCCTGTCGCTCGGCGTGGCCACGGCGGCGGCCGGTCTCAGCCTGGCGCTCGGCCTGCCGCTCGCCTGGGTGCTCGCCCGGGTCGACGTCCCTGCCCGCGGGGCCCTGCGAGCACTCGTGACGATCCCGCTGGTCCTCCCCCCGGTCGTCGCCGGCGTGGCGCTCCTCGCCGCGCTCGGTCGCAACGGGCTCGTCGGCGGCCCGCTGCACGCCGTGACCGGGGTGACGATCCCGTTCACCACCGGGGCGGTCGTGGTCGCCCACACCTTCGTCGCCATGCCGTTCTTCGTCCTCAGCGCGGAGGGTGCGCTGCGCGCGTCCGGGCGCGAGTACGACGCCGTCGCCGCCACCCTCGGCGCGACCCGGTGGCGCACCTTCCGCACCGTCACCCTGCCCATGGTGCTGCCGGGCGTGGCCGCCGGCCTCCTGCTGGCCTGGGCACGCTCGTTGGGCGAGTTCGGCGCCACGATCACGTTCGCCGGCAACTACCCCGGGGTCACCCGCACGATGCCCTTGCTCGTCTACGGCGAGCTCCAGCGCGACCCGCCCGCGGCGTACGGGCTCAGCCTGGTGCTCCTCGTGCTCTCGGTCGCCGTGCTCGCGCTCCTCCGCGAACGATGGCTGGGAGGACTGAGATGAGCGGACCGGGGCTGTCCGCGGAGGTGCTCGTGCGCCGCCCCGCCCACGTCCTCGACGTGCGGCTCACCGCCAGCCCGGGCGAGGTGGTCGCCGTCGTCGGCCCCAACGGCTCCGGCAAGACCACGCTGCTCCGGGCGCTGGCGGGGCTGCTGCCGCTCACCGACGGGCAGGTGCGCCTCGACGGCACCACGTGGGAGGGCGCCGGCCGACGGCTGCCCGTGCAGGACCGGCACGTGGGGGTTGTCTTCCAGGAGCTGCTCCTCTTCCCGCACCTCACCGCTCGCGACAACGTCGGCTACGGCCTCCGGGCACGCGGCTCCGACCGCCGTACCGCCCGGACGACGGCCGACGCGTGGCTGCAGCGGCTCGGCGTCGGGGAGCTCGGCGGCCGCCGCCCCGGCCAGCTCTCCGGCGGACAGGCTCAACGGGTCGCCATCGCGCGCGCACTCGCGCCGCACCCGCGGCTGCTGCTCCTCGACGAGCCGCTCGCGGCGCTCGACGTGGGGGTCGCCATGACGCTCCGGCTCGAGCTCGCCCGCCACCTCACGGCCTTCGACGGCGTCACCTTGCTGGTCACCCACGACGCGGTGGACGCCCTCACGATGGCCGACCGTGTCGTGGTCCTCGACCGGGGGCTGGTGATCCAGGACGGCACCCCCGAGGAGGTCGCGCGCCGGCCACGCACCCCGCACGTCGCCCGGCTCGTCGGCCTCAACGTGCTCCACGGCCGGAGCCGCGACACACGCATCGAGCTGCCGGGGGGCGAGCTCCTGCTCACCTCGACGGCGTACGACGGACCCGTGCACGCGACCTTCCCACCCGCTGCGGTGACCGTCGGGGTCGACGCCCCGACCGGCAGCGCCCGCAACCAGTGGCACGGTCGGGTGGTCTCGGTCGCCCCTCACGGCCTGGCGGTGCGGGTGCACCTCGACGTCGCCGGCGGGCTCATCGCCGACGTGACGGCGGCCTCCGCCGCACGGCTGGAGCTGGCTCCGGGACGTCCGGTCTGGGCCACGGTCAAGGCCACCGAGGTGGAGGTCCACGGCGCCGTGACGGGCGGCCCGGCTCCGCTACCCTGACCCCATGCCACCGCTCTCGCCAGCACGCGACGCCCCTGACCGCAACCTCGCCCTGGAGCTCGTCCGGGTCACGGAGGCTGCTGCCATGGCTGCCGGTCGCTGGGTCGGCCGGGGCGACAAGAACGGCGCCGACGCGGTCGCGGTGAACGCGATGCGGGCGCTGATCTCGACGGTCGGCATGCGCGGCGTCGTCGTCATCGGCGAGGGCGAGAAGGACAACGCGCCGATGCTCTACAACGGCGAGGAGGTCGGGGACGGCACCGGCCCCGAGTGCGACGTCGCGGTCGACCCGATCGACGGCACCACGCTCACCGCCAAGTCGATGAACAACGCGATCGCCGTGATGGCGGTGGCGCCCCGCGGTTCGATGTACGACCCGTCCGCGGTCTTCTACATGGAGAAGCTCGTGACGGGTCCCGAGGCCGCCGACGTCGTCGACATCCGCTGTCCGGTCTCGGAGAACATCGCCCAGGTCGCGAAGGCGAAGGGCGGTTCGGTGAACGACGTGACGGTCGTCCTCCTGGACCGGCCCCGGCACGCGAAGCTCGTGGACGAGATCCGGGCCACCGGCGCCCGGATCAAGTTCATCACCGACGGCGACGTCGCGGGCGCGATCATGGCCGCGCGGCACGGCACCGGCGTCGACCTGCTCCTGGGGGTCGGCGGCACGCCGGAGGGGATCATCTCGGCGTGTGCGATGAAGTGCCTCGACGGGGTCATCCAGGCCCGGCTCTGGCCCACCGACGACGAGGAGCGGCAGCGCGCGCTCGACGCCGGGCACGACCTTGACCCCGACCACGTGCTGACCACCGACGACCTGGTCAACACCGACGACTGCTTCTTCGTCGCGACGGGGATCACCGACGGCGAGCTCATGCAGGGGGTCCGCTACCGCGGCGGGGGGGCCACCACCCACTCCCTGGTCATGCGCTCGCGCAGCGGCACGATCCGCAACATCATCTCCGAGCACAAGCTCCAGAAGCTCAAGTCCTACGCCGCCGTCAACTTCGAGAACTGATCGACATGTCGTACGTCGTCGCCGGTGAGGCGCTGGTCGACATCGTGGTCCCTCGCACGGGGGACGCGGAGCACGCGCCCGGCGGCTCCCCGCTCAACGTCGCGGTCGGACTGTCCCGGCTCGGCGCCGAGACCCTCCTGGTGACCCGGCTCGGCGACGACCCGCACGGCCGGCTGGTCCGCGACCACGTCGAGGCGAGCGGCGTGCGGCTCGCCGACGGCTCGACCGTCCCCGGGTCGCGAACGAGCACCGCCACCGCCCACCTCGACGAGCACGGCGTCGCGACGTACGACTTCGACCTCACCTGGGAGCTGGCGCCCGTGCCCCTGCCCGGCGGCACGACGGCGCTGCACGTCGGGTCGATCGGCGCGGCGCTGCGGCCCGGTCGTGAGTCGGTGGTGCGGCTCGTCGAGGAGGCGGCTGCCCGGGGGGTGACGGTCAGCTACGACCCCAACATGCGACCGGCGTTCACGCCGGACCGCGAGCAGGCCTGGGCCGACGTCCGCGAGGTCGCCGCTGCGAGCCGGCTGGTGAAGATGAGCGACGAGGACCTGGAGTTCCTCGTTCCCGGGGCCACCGCGGAGGACGCTGCCCGTGCCCTGCTCGGCGGCCGCACGGAGGTGGTCGTCGTGACCCACGGCGGCTCCGGCGCCGTCGCCTTCAGCGGCCAGGCCGTCGTCGAGGTGCCGTCGCAGCGCAGCGAGGTCGTCGACACCGTCGGCGCGGGTGACTCGTTCATGGCTGCGCTGCTCGCCGTCGTCGCCGAGCAGGGGCTCGCCACCGACGCCGAGCCGTTGCGCCGGCAGGTGGAGGCCGCGCACACGGCAGCGGCGGTGACGGTCTCCCGCCGCGGCGCCGACCCGCCGCGGCGCGACGAGCTCCCCGCGGACTGGGGACGCTGACCTCCGTTCGACCGGCACGAACGACGGCTCAACGCGGCACCGTCGACGGTTCAACGCGGCATCGGCGACGGTTCAACCCGGCACGAGCGACGGCTCGACGATGGGGGGTGAATCAGGCGGTGTCGGAGTGGGGGGCGGCCACGAGGCCGGGCCGCCGCATGGACAGCGGCCGGGCATGGACCGCGGCGAGCGTCTCGGCGACGATCGCGAGCACCGCCGGGTCGAGGGCCATCCCGAGGTGGCTGGTGCGCACCTCACGGGGCTGTCCGGCGGGGTCGACGCAGGCACGCCAGTCGGCGATGCCGTCGCGTCTCGAGTAGACCGCCGTGAACGCCAGCTCCGGTGGCAGCGGCAGCCGGGACTGCTCCCACATCCGCAGTGCGCAGCCGCCGGCGGTGCAGTCCTCCCCCATCACCCGCAGGCCGAGCCGCGCCAGCCGGCGCAGCACCGCGACCTGCACGAGCAGCAGCTCGTGGGTGGCGCCCGGAGCGAGCGTCGGGCTGCCCATCGTCACGATCCCCGAGACCAGGTCCGGCCGGCGAGCCGCGAGGCCGCGGGCCATCATCCCGCCCAGGCTGTGCCCGACGACGACCACCTTGCGCTCGCGCCGCTCCGCGATCGCCTCCACGCGCCGCTCGAGGGCCTGCGTGCCCCGGTCGATGCAGCCGACGTTCGCCCACACGCCGGTCCGGTAGGTGCGGTGACCCTGCTCGCGCAGGTGTCGTGCCATCCACCCCAGCGTGCAGTCGCCCGCCAGGAAGCCGGGCACCAGGAGGACCGGGTCGCCGGTCACGGCGCGCTTGCGGGCCCGGTTGGCGTAGGGCCTCGCCCTCTGGTCCGCCCGTGTCGCCGCCGCGAGCCGGCGGTAGGCGAACGCCTCCGCCACCACGCTGGTCTCGCGCGCCAGCGCCCGGATCCCCCGCGGCCCGGCGAACCCGTCGGGCACGAGGAAGTCGGCGACCGGCGACCTGCTCATGCCCCGACATTACTCCCGGGTCCACCCGAAAGGGTGTATCTCCCACCCGTTCCGTAACCTGGCGCCATGGGGAACGCGACCGACGACCGCCACGCCTCGCCCGAGCAGTTCGTCACCCTGCCCAGCGGTGTCGACATCTGCTTCCAGACCTTCGGCCGGCCGGAGGCGGCCCCGCTCCTCCTCGTCATGGGGCTGAGCGGCCCGATGACCTGGTGGCCGCTCGAGCTGTGCCACCGGCTCGTCGACGAGGGGTTCTTCGTCATCCGCTACGACAACCGCGACACCGGCCGGTCCACCAAGCTCGACCGCCACTTCGTGACCCGCAAGCACCTCGTCCGGGCCGCCCTCGGCCGCCGGTCGGCGGCGCCGTACACCCTGAGCGACATGGCCGAGGACGGTCTCGGCATCCTCGACCACCTCGACGTCGAGGCCGCCCACGTCGCCGGGATCTCGATGGGCGGCATGATCGCCCAGACGATGACGGTCGAGCACCCGGAGCGGGTCCTGTCGCTGACCTCGGTCATGTCGACGACCGGACGACGGCTCTCCGGCTTCCAGGACCCGCTGCTGCTGCCGTCGATGCTGCGGCGGGCGGCTCGCACCCGGGAGCAGTACGTCGAGGGATCGCTGGAGTTCTGGCAGCGGATCGCCTCGCCCGGCTACCCGACCAGCGAGGAGGCCGCCCGCCAGCGCGCCGCGGAGACCTGGGAGCGCGGGATCAGCATCACCGGGTCGGCCCGGCAGATCATGGCGATCCTCACCCAGCCGGACCGGACCGCGGCCCTGGCCGGCGTCCGGGTGCCGACCACCGTCGTCCACGGGCTTCGAGACCGGATGGTGCACGTGTCGGGAGGGCGGGCGACGGCTCGCGCGATCCCCGGCGCCGAGCTGCGCCTGGTCCCCGGGATGGGCCACGACCTCCCCGAGGGGCTGTTCGGCCAGCTCGTCGACGCGATCAGCAGCTCAGCCAGGCGAAGCTCCAGGGCGCCATCACCAGACCACCGTCACGAAGCGTCAGCTCCCCCGACGTCGAGTGGAGGTGCACCGGCGACGTGATCCCGGCGTGGTGCAGCACGCCCCCGTCGACGGTCTCCTCCTCGTCACTGAAGCACGCCAGACAGAGCACCGGCGCAGCACGCGGGTGCGACCGCACGTAGGCGAGGACCCGCGGGTTGGTGTGGCGCAGGAAGTGCGCCTCCGCGTCGGAGCGCAGCGACGCCGTGGACCGGCGAGCGGCGGCCAGCCGCTGCATCGCCGCGAACATCCGGCCCGCGACGGTGGTCGGGTCGCCACGCTGCTCCGCGGCCTTCCAGTCCATCGGCGGGCGGTGCAGCCAGCGGTTGTCGTCGGCGTGGGCAGGGTCGTCGGCCCACCGGTCGTCGTTGAGCATCGCCAGCTCGTCGCCCATGTAGACCAGCGGGATGCCTCCCGACGAGTAGGCCACCGCGTACATCGTCTCCAGGCGGGTGAGCGCGGCGTCGACCTCGGCCGGGCCGCCTGTGTCCAGCGCGTGCTCCAACCCGGCGAGCGAGGCCGCGGACCCGGAGGTGCGCACGTCGCCGGTCGCCGCGTTGAACCCGAAGTCCGCACCGCGTGCGAACGAGCCGGGGTGGCGTCCGGCGTAGAAGCCGGCGAGGAACCGGCGGTGCTCCGCTGGGCTGAGCCCGCTCGCCCAGGCGTCCTCGTCGGAGACCGCCCAGCCGATGTCGTCGTGGCACCGCACATAGGTGACCCAACCGGTCTGCCGCGGGGGCCTCGACCGGCGGCTGAGGGCGTGGGTCGGCAGCCGCGCGTCACGCGCGGCGAGCGCGGACCACAGCATGACCATGAGCTGGTTGTCGTAGGCGAGATCGCACTCGGGCCGGTAGTGCGGGTGGCCGCCCAGGTAGGGCACCAGCTCGTCCGGCCCGACGATCGCCTCCGCCTTCAGCAGGACGCCGGGCATCGCGAGGCGGGTGACCGCGCGGAGCGCCTGGAGGATCCGGTGCGCCTCGGGAAGGTTCTGGCAGTTGGTGCCGACCCGCTTCCACAGGAACGGCGCCGCGTCGAGCCGCACCACGTCGATGCCCCGGTTGCCCAGCGTGAGCAGGACCCCGAGCATCGCCCGGAAGACCTCCGGCTCGGCCCAGTCGAGGTCCCACTGGAACTCGTGGAAGGTGGTCCAGACCCACTCACCGTCCTCGAGCCGGGTGAAGCTGCCCGGCGCCATGTCCGGGAAGACGTCCGGGAGCGTCTGCTCGTAGGCGTCCGGCTCGTTGCGGTCGGCGAAGAAGCGGTAGAACCGCCGGTACGCCGGGTCCCCGGCGGCGGCCTTCACCGCCCACGGGTGCTCTCGCGCGGTGTGGTTGAGCACGAGGTCCACGCAGAGGGCGATGTCGCGTTCGTGGAGCCGCTCGGCCAGCGCCTCGAGGTCGGCCATCGACCCCAGCCGCGGATCCACCTCGTCGTAGTCGACGACGGCGTAGCCACCGTCGTTCTCGCCCTCCCGTGGGCGCAGCAGCGGCATCAGGTGGAGATAGCGGACGCCGAGCTCCCCGAGGTAGTCGAGCCGCTCCGTCACGCCGTCGAGCGTCCCGGCGAACCGGTCGGCGTAGCAGACGTAGCCGACCATCTCCTCGGAGAGGAACCAGCTCGGGTCGACCTCGCGGACCCGGTCCAGGACGCGCAGCGGCGACGGCCGGTCGGCCGCCGCCGCGAGCGCCTGGTCGAGCAGCTCGTCGACGAAGGTGGAGACGTCCACCCGCCCTGCGTAGACCGCCGTGAGCGCCTCGACGAGGTCACCGTGGACCAGCCGTGCGCGAGCGGCGAACGCCTCTCCTTCCAGCGGCCCGAGCAGCTTCACCGCCCGGGCAAGGTGCTCACTCAGACAGCCTCTCCCCCGTGTCGGTGTCGAACACGTGGACGTGCTCGGTGTCGGTGGTGAGGTAGAGCATCTCGCCCTTGTGCACCCGCTGGCGTCCGGAGACACGGACGATGACGGTCGACGGCGTGCCCTCGACGTCGCTGGTGCCGTAGACGTAGTTGTCGGCCCCGAGCTCCTCGATGACGGTCACCTTGACCGGCAGCCCCTCGCCCTCCGAGACGACCCGCCAGTTCTCGGGGCGCACCCCGACCGTGACGTTGCCGTCCATGATCGACGCCGCCTTGGGGTCGACGGGCACCGCGTAGTTGCCGATCTGGACCTTGCCGTCGGCCGCGCGACCCTCCATGAGGTTCATCTGCGGCGACCCGATGAAGCCGGCCACGAACAGGTTCACCGGCCGGTCGTAGAGGTTGAGCGGCGAGTCCACCTGCTGGAGGTAGCCGTCCTTCATGACCGCCACCCGGTCGCCCATCGTCATCGCCTCGACCTGGTCGTGGGTGACGTAGACGGTGGTGACACCGAGGTCGGCCTGGAGCTTGGCGATGTCGGTGCGGGTCGCGACCCGCATCTTCGCGTCGAGGTTCGACAGCGGCTCGTCCATGCAGAAGACCTGCGGGGAGCGGACGATCGCCCGGCCCATCGCGACCCGCTGCCGCTGGCCGCCGGAGAGCGCCTTGGGCTTGCGGTCGAGGTACTCCTCGAGCCCGAGGATCCGCGCCGCCTCGGCGACCCGCTTGCGCTGCTCCTCCTTGGGCACCTTCGCCATCTTCAGCGCGAAGCCCATGTTGTCGGCGACGCGTCATGTGCGGGTAGAGCGCGTAGTTCTGGAACACCATGGCGATGTCCCGGTCCTTGGGCGGGGTGTGCGTGACGTCCCGGTCGCCGATGTAGATGTGCCCGTCGGTGACCTCCTCGAGGCCGGCGAGCATCCGGAGCGTCGTGGACTTGCCGCACCCGGAGGGGCCGACCAGCACCATGAACTCTCCGTCGCCGATCTCCAGGTCGATCCCTGGGACAGCGGGTGAGTCAGCGCCTGGGTACCACCGTTGGGCCTTGTCGAACCTGACTGTTGCCATGGGTGTTGCTCCCTTCACCGGCAGGTACGTGCCGGACGATCCGTAGTGAAGTGACTGCGCATCACACTAGCCGGGGTCCGCAACCCCGTCGACGGCGGCCACGAGCAGGACGTACGCCGTCTCCGGCGACGTGGGCGGAAGGCGGACCCCTCCGCGACCGAGCAGCGCCCCCGACGTGACCACCGGGTCACCCGCGGTCCACGGCTCGTCCACATGGGCGGCGTGGCCCGCCGTCCGAGGGCCGCACCGGCTCCACCCGGTAGCGCCGGTCGCCGTCCAGCCCCTCGAGCCGCACCGTCGCCGGGTGCTGCGTCGCCGGGCTGTCGGCCACCGTGACCACGTAGACCGCCTCGGAGAGGTCCCGGGCGACCATGCCGGTGACGGTGACCGCGGGGTCCGGGTGGTCGGAGCGGACCAGGGTGCCCTCTGCGACGAGGTGCCGGACCTGCTTGTGCAGCGCGACCCAGCGGGCGACCTCGGTCCG
Organism: uncultured Actinomycetota bacterium; assembly: GCA_963754155.1. Taxonomy (GTDB): domain Bacteria; phylum Actinomycetota; class Actinomycetes; order Propionibacteriales; family Nocardioidaceae; genus Marmoricola_A. The sequence goes on from CAVWEU010000003.1 coordinate 742,487, forward strand.
TTCCTCCCGCGTCGTCGTGGTGAGGTCCCACTCGATGCCGTAGTGGCCCAGCAGGGCGACCGCGGCCCGGAACCCGAGCGGCGAGGTGCGCCCCGTGGTGTGCGCCACCGGCCCACCGATGTGCGCGCCCACGATCTCGGGGGGCACCAGCAGCGTCGTCCACCGCTGGATGCCGATCCGCAGCAGCGGGTCCAACGTGTCGCTCGGCCACACGCGGTCGGTCCGGGACAGCACCCCCAGGTCGACCCGGCCACCGCCCGAGGCGCAGGACTCGATCTCGAGCGTCGGGTGGGCAGCGCGGAGCTCGTCGACGAGCCGGTAGAAGGCCAGCGTCTGGCCGTGCACCGCGGGCCGGCCGTCGTGGGCGACGTCGACCAGGTCGCGGTTGTGGTCCCACTTGAGGAAGGCGATGTCGAGCTGGTCGAGCAGCGCCAGCAGGGCGTCGCGGACGTGTGCGTAGGCACCGGGCTGCTGGAGGTCGAGCACCTGCTGGAACCTCCACGAGCCGCTCGGCGCCGCCCGTCCGCTGAGCACCCACTCGGGATGCTCCCGGGCGAGGTCGGAGTCCTCGTTGACCATCTCCGGCTCCACCCACAGGCCGAACTCCATCCCCAGCCCGCGGACGTGATCCACGAGCGGACCCAGCCCCTCGGGCCACACCGCCGGGTCGACCGTCCAGTCGCCCAGCCCCGCCTGGTCGTGGCGACGACCACGGAACCAGCCGTCGTCGAGCACGAACCGCTCGGCACCCACCTCGGCCGCCACGTCGGCGAGCGCCGCGAGCCGGTCGAGGTCGTGGTCGAAGTAGACCGCCTCCCAGGTGTTCACCACCACGGGCCGGGCCCGGCGGGTGCGCGGCGAGTGCCGACGGGTCCACCGGTGTAGCCGTTCGGAGACCCCGTCGAGCCCCTCGTCGGAGAAGGCTCCGACCAGCCACGGAGCGGCGTACGACTCGCCCGGCGCGAGAACCACCTCGCCAGGGCTGAGCAGCTCGCCGCCACCGAGCAGGCACTCGCCCTCCGGCGTGCGTTCGGCGTAGCTGTGGTGGTCGCCGCTCCAGGCGACGTGGACCCCCCAGACGCTTCCGCGCCGGAACCCGAAGCCGGGCGTCCCCGCGGCCAGCAGCAGGGTGGCGTCGTGACCGGTCCGGCCGTGCCGGCCGGTGCGGGACCAGGTCCCCTGCGGCCAGGGGTGCCGCTGAGGGGTGCGCTCACGGCTCCACCGGCCGGTGAGGTCGAGCAGCTCGTCCGCGTCCGCAGGCACCGGCAGCGTCGCCCGGAGCGCGTCGACGGCGTACGGCGAGCCGCCGCTGTTGGTCAGGGTGCTCCGGACCCGCACCAGCCCCTCGTCGGTGACCTCGAGCTCCCACCGCAGGGCGAGGCCGGCCTCGTCGTCGGTCGAGGAGAGCACCGCACCGGCGCCGTCGGTCCGCCACGACCAGGTGAGGAAACGCGGCGCCCAGGGGCCGTCACCGGGGGCGTCCCGTCGACCCTCGACCGCAGGCGTGCCCGTGAAGCCGGAGCCCTGGTCCGGGACGACGGAGAGGTGACGGGGTGTGTCCAGTGCCGAGTACGGCACACCGGGGCGGCGCAGCCCGGCGTACGCCGCCAGGTCGGCGGCCGAAGGGATGCCGAGCTCCGGTCCCCAGTGCAGGAGCGTGGGAACACCCAGCGGCGAGGGCGCGAGCAGGACGCTCACGCCCCCGCCGCTGAGGTGGACGGGCTGGTCGGTCACCCCTTGACGGCGCCCGCGGTGAGCCCGCGGACGAAGTACCGCTGGAGGGTGAAGAAGACGATCATCGGGAGCACCATCGAGATGAAGGCACCCGCGGTCAGGAGCTCCTTGCCCTGCCCTTGTGTCCCGAGCAGGGTCTGCAGCTCCACGATCACCGTCGTGTTGGCGCGAGCGAGGAACAGCTTGGCGATCAGCAGGTCGTTCCAGACCCACAGGAACTGCAGGATCGCGAACGCCGCCAGCGCCGGGACCGACATCGGGACGATCAGCTTCCAGAAGGTCTGGAAGTGGGTCGCCCCGTCGATCTTCGCCGACTCGATCACGGTCCGCGGAAGCGTGCTCATGTAGTTGCGGAGCACGTAGATCGCCAGTGGCATGCCGAACCCGGTGTGCAGCAGCCACACCGATAGGTAGTCACCCGAGATGCCCAGCCCTCGCGGCCCGAGCAGATTGAGCATCGGCTGGAGCGCCACCTGCAGCGGCACCACCATCACCGCCACGATCGCCACGAACAGCAGGTCCTTGCCCCTGAAGTCCATGAACGTGAACGCGTACGCCGCGAACGCGGCGAACATGATCGGGATGATCGTCGCCGGGATCGCCACCACCACGCTGTTGACGAAGGCGGTGCCCATCTCGGTGCCGGCGAACATCCGGTCGTAGTTGTCGAGCGTCCATCCGGTGCCGAACGGGTTGAAGACCGCCGTCCACCAGCCGGAGTTGACGATGTCGTCCCGGGACCGGAACGACGTCACCAGGAGCCCGATCGTCGGGACCGTCCAGAGCACGCAGAGGAACGTCATCGTGACGATGGAGACCCAGCTGCGCCTGCCGCGGTCCTCTGGGCCCTTCTTGCCCTTCATCGGGTCCGGTTGCTTGGTCTTTCCGCCCTCGGGGGCCTGTGCCGCCGCCTGGTAGGTCATGCGTTGGCCTCCTCATTCCGGAAGTGCCGCACCTGGTAGATCAGGATCGGCGTGACCGCGAGCAGCAGGATCACCACGATCGCGGAGGCCCTGCCCGCCTGACGGGCTGCGAAGAGCTCGTTGAAGAACAGGTTCGCGATCACGTTGCTGTTGAACCGGCCGTTCGTCGTCACATAGACGATGTCGAAGACCTTGAGCACGAGGATCGTCACGGTGATGAAGACCGTGATCATCGTGCCCTTGACCTGCGGGATGACCACGCGCCAGAAGATCTGCCACTCCGACGCGCCGTCGATCCGTGCCGCCTCGAGCGTGTCCTCGGGCACCCCCTTGATCGCGGAGGAGAGCAGGATCATCGCGAACCCGACCTGCAGCCAGATCAGGATCACCATCAGCAGGAAGGAGTTGAGCCGGAAGTCCGAGATCTGCAACCAGGTCTGCGGCTCCCCGCCGAACGTCGTCCACAGCGCGTTGAGCAACCCGGTCTGGTTCGCTCCCGGGTTGTCGTAGGCGTAGACGAGCCCCCAGATCGCCGAGGCGCCGACGAACGAGATCGCCATCGGCAGGAAGATCGTGCTCTTCGCGATCTTCTCCGCCTGCGCCCCGAGCTTGTCGCCGAGGACGGCGACGACGGTGCCGAAGGCGACGGTCACCGCCGGGACGACCAACAGCCAGAGGATGTTGTTGAAGATCGACGACCGGAATGACTCGTCACCGAAGATGTCCCGGTAGTTCTCCAGCCCGACATAGGCGTCGCTGTCGGAGTTGGCGAACGAGTAGTTGATCGTCTGGATCGTCGGGTAGATCAGCATCAGCCCGATGAACCCGAACGCCGGAAGCACGTAGGCGTAGGGCATCGCCCCACGTGAAGCGCGTCCCGGCAGCCCCTCGACGAACATGTTGAGGAAGAAGAAGAACAGCGCGGCGCCGCCGACTCCCACGATCAGCGCGACGATCCCGATGACGAACCTGCTGTCGAAGAACAGCTCGGGATAGAGGCTGAACGCGAGGAAGGCGTTGACCAGCAGCCACACCGACCCGGTCATGCCGACCAGGCCGAGCACGATCTTGAGCGGGGTCGCCTTGTCGTAGTCCGTCGCCTCGCGCGGCTGGCCAGGCTCGAGCACCGCCTCGTCGGTGCTCGAGCCCTTCGACGTCGTCATGACGAGGGCCAGTCCGCTTCGATCGCAGCCAGCGTGTCCTCGGTCGACTGACCGTCGGCCCACTTCACCATCTCGGTCCAGAACGTGCCGGAGCCGATGGCAGCGGGCATCAGGTCGGAGGCGTCGAACCGGAAGACGTCGGCGCTGGAGGCGATCTCCGCGATCTCACGCGTGGTGTCGTCCGGGTAGTTCGAGCCGTCGAACGTGGCGTGCGGCGACAGCCAGCCACCGGCCTGCGCCCACTCCACGCCGAACTGGTCGGAGACCAGCCACTCGAGCACCTGCTGGGTGTCCTCGTCGTCGCCGTTGAACGCCGCGGCGAGGTCGCCACCGCCCAGGATCGGCTGGCCGTCGTAGCCGTCCTCGATGGGCGGCAGCACGAAGACGCCGACCTCCTTGTCGAGGTTGGCCTGGACGTTCTCGGGATAGAACGTCGTCGCGAAGTTGCCCTGCCGGTGCAGGTAGCACCGCGGCGGGTTGGCGAAGGCCGGCGCCATGGCGTCGGCGAAGCCGGTGTTGAGGATCGCCTTGCTGCCGCCGAGGACCATGCCGTCGCCCTTGAGGATCTCGCCGGCCGCGTCGAGCGCTTCGACGATCTGCGGGTCGTCGAAGGGGATCTCGTGGGCGACCCACTGGTCGTAGACGTCGGGCCCGGCGGTGCGCAGGACCATCTCCTCGAGCCAGTCGGTGCCGACCCAGCCGGTCGCCTGGTCGGACTCCCAGCCGACGCACCAGGGGGCGGTGCCGTCGTCCATGATCTTCTGGGCGGTCTCCTGGAGCTCGGACATGTTGGCCGGCTCGTTGTCGTAGCCGGCGTCGGTGTAGGCCGGCGTCGGGTACCACACCAGGCTCTTGACGGCCATCCGCATCGGGGCGCCGTAGACCTCGCCGTCCCTGGTGGCGGCGTCGAGGAAGCCAGGGATCAGCGTCTCCTCGATCGCACCGAGGTCGATGACGTCGTCGAGCGGCGCGAGGAGACCGTCGTCGGCCATGTCGAGCAGACCGCCGGGCTGCGGGAACAGCGCGATGTCAGGGGCGTCGCCGGCGTCGGCGCGCGTCCGGATGGTGGTGGTGAAGTCCTGGTCACCGGTGTACTCGATGGTGATGCCGCTCTCCTCCTCGAAGGCGGCCAGCGTCTCGACGAATGCCTCCTGCTCCGAGCCGCCGAAGGCACCGAGGATGGTGACCGTCTGGTCGCCGTCGTCGGACCCGAGGCCGGTGCCACCACCACCGCCTCCTCCGCCGTCGTCGCTCGAGAGGCACCCTGAGGTCACCATGGCCAACGTCAGTCCGATCCCCACCGCCGACAGCTGTCGGCGCCGCTTGTGTGTTGCCATCTGCACTCCTTCGTCGGTGCTGGGCAAAGTCCCGCCCCTGTCAGTGATGTGTCTCACACCCTGCCTTCATTCCTACCGGGGTGGCAAAGCAAAGTCCACGATGCGGCAGGTCACAGAGCGGTATCACTGTTACCTCTGTGACTCGCGGTGTAACCCTCCGATTTGGCTAAAGTCACACCGGTGATCTCCGACCACCCCACCGACGACACCGCCGATACCGCCGCCGACCCGACCCGACGATCGGACGACTGGTGGCGCAGCGCGGTCGTCTACCAGATCTACCCGCGGAGCTTCGCCGACTCCGACGGCGACGGCGTCGGGGACCTCCGCGGGGTGCTCGGGCGGCTCGACCACCTGTCCCGGCTCGGCGTCGACGTCGTGTGGCTGTCGCCGATCTACCCCTCGCCGCACGACGACGCGGGCTACGACATCAAGGAGTACCAGGACGTCGACCCGGTCTTCGGCTCGCTCGCCGACCTCGACGCGCTTCTCGAGGGGCTCCACGCCCGCGGCATGAAGCTGGTCATGGACCTCGTCGTCAACCACACCTCCGACGAGCACCCGTGGTTCGTCGAGTCGCGCTCGTCCGCGATGTCGGCGAAGCGGGACTGGTACTGGTGGCGGCCGCCGCGGGAGGGGATGGAGGGCGGCACCCCCGGCGCGGAGCCGACCAACTGGGCAAGCCACTTCTCCGGATCCGCCTGGGAGTACGACGAGCCCAGCGGGGAGTACTTCCTGCACCTGTTCTCCCGCAAGATGCCGGACCTGAACTGGGAGAACCCGGAGGTGCGGGCGGCCGTCCACGACATGATGCGGTGGTGGCTCGACCGGGGCGTCGACGGGTTCCGGATGGACGTCATCAACATGGTCTCCAAGGACCCCGCGCTTCCGGACGGGGTCGTCCACGGCGGCACGTACGGCGACGGCTCGCCGTACTTCCTCACCGGGCCGCGGCTCCACGAGTTCCTGCAGGAGATGCACGAGGAGGTCTTCGCCGGGCGGGAGGGGTTGCTCACGGTCGGCGAGATGCCGGGGGTGACCGTCGAGGACGCCCGGCTGCTCACCGACCCCGAGCGGCACGAGGTCGACATGGTCTTCCAGTTCGAGCACGTCGGCATCGACCACGCCCGCTCGAAGTGGGACCTGCTGCCGTTCCGGCTGACCGACCTCAAGGCCTCGCTCGGCCGCTGGCAAGCGGGGCTGGCCGACGTGGGCTGGAACAGCCTCTACTGGAACAACCACGACCAGCCGCGTGTGGTCTCCCGCTTCGGCAACGACGGGGAGTGGCGCGTCCGGTCGGCGAAGGCGCTCGGCACGGTCCTGCACCTGCACCGAGGGACTCCGTACGTCTACCAGGGCGAGGAGCTCGGGATGACGAACGCGCCGTTCCGCACCATCGACGACTTCCGCGACATCGAGTCGGTCAACCACTACCGTCACGCGGTCGAGGCCGGGGACGACCCCGACGAGGTGATGGCGGCGCTGCGCTCGCGGAGCCGGGACAACGCCCGGACGCCGATGCAGTGGGACGGCTCACCGCAGGCAGGGTTCACCAGCGGCGAGCCGTGGCTCGCGGTCAACCCCAACCACACCGAGGTGAACGCGGACGCCGCGGTGGCCGACCCGCACTCGGTGTTCCACCACTACCGCCGGCTCGTCGAGCTGCGGCACACGCTGCCGGTGGTCGCCTCCGGCGACTTCACGATGCTGCTTCCCGAGCACGAGCAGGTCTACGCGTTCACGCGCGCCCACGAGGGGTCCGAGCTGCTGGTGCTCGCCAACCTCTCGGACCACGCCGTCGACGTCGAGGAGCCACCGGGGTGGTCGGAGGCCGAGCTGCTGCTCACCACCTACGAGGAGCCGCGGGCGCACGGGACCCTCGAGCCCTGGGAGGCCCGGGTCCTGCTCCGGCACCCCTGACCCCCCGCCGCCGTACCCCCCGCCGCCGTACCCCCTGGCGCCGTTATTGCCGTGAGCGCTGTTCTGAACGCCCCGGACGACGCCCAGGACAATAACGCGGCGGGGTGGGTGGGTCGGTGGGTCAGCGGCCGCGGAGGCCGCGCGGTCGCTTCTCCCCCGGCATCGCCTTCCGCTTCACGGTGACCGCCGCCATCAGCGCCACCCCACGGACCCGGACGACCGGGGAGTCGGGGCCGAGCTCGGGGAGGACCTTGGAGCGTCCCTCGCTGAAGTCGCCCATGACGCCGACCCCCTCGACGACCACGGCCGTCCACGGGTTCACCACGATGTCGATGCCGGCCATGATCGCGTAGGCGTCGATGACGGTCTCGCGCGCCGTGAACCGCGCCTCGCGCAGGTCGATCGTGACCGAGCCCATCATCGAGAACGAGGTGTGCCGGTCCGGCACCTGCCACACCCCGCGGCGCGTGCAGTCGCCCATGACCGAGATCGAGGACGAGTACGACGGCCCGACGACCGGCACCGGGGGCCGGTCCCGGGACGGCACCACCGGGGGCACCGGGTGGGGTGTCGGACCGGCGAGCGGGAGGTCGGCGGTGATCGGGACGAGCTCGCCGTAGGTCTTGGCGTTGTACGTCGCCTCGAGCCGCTCGTCGAGCTCCTCGAGGTCGATCCGGCCCTCGCCCGCTGCCTGTCGCAGCACCTCGGCAACTGTGTGCCGGTCCTGGTCCGAGACGCGCAGCCGGCTCGGGTCCATCTCTCGCCCCTCCGCCATGCGGACCAGCCTATGCGGTGGGCGCGGCCGTCGGGCGGGGGCTCAGTCCGCCACGACGAGCACCGCGTCCTCGCCCGGCGTCAGGTGCACGCGGTCGCGCGGGGAGAGGGTGGCGGCGAGCGAGCTCGCGACCTGCACGAGCACCTGCTCGCCGTCGTCGAGGGTGCAGGTCACCCGCGAGATCGGACCGAGGAAGGCGATCGTGCGCACCGTGGCGTTGCCGTCGTCGGCCCGCTCGAGGTGGATCGCCTCGGGGCGGACCAGCGCCCGTCCCTGCCCGGAGGTGGCCGACCCGTCGAGGGTGGCGACGCGGCGGCCGAGCACGTGGGCGTCGCCGCCTTCCATCCGGGCCGGCAGCCGGTTGCTCAGCCCGACGAACTCCGCGACGAACCGCGTGGCGGGCCGGTTGTAGAGCTCGGTCGGCGGGGCCAGCTGCTCGAGCCGGCCGTCCTTCATCACGCCGACCCGGTCGGCGACCGCGAGCGCCTCCTCCTGGTCGTGGGTCACGAAGAGGGTGGTGGTGCCGACCTCGAGCTGGATCCGGCGGATCTCGTCGCGCAGCTGCACGCGGACCTTGGCGTCGAGGGCCGAGAGCGGCTCGTCGAGCAGCAGCACCGAGGGCTCGATCGCCAGCGCCCGGGCGAGGGCGACCCGCTGCTGCTGGCCGCCCGACAGCTGGCTGGCGTAGCGGTCGCGGTGCTCGGCCAGCCCGACGAGTGCCAGCATCTCCTCGGCTCGAGCCACCCGCTTGCGCCGGTCCACCCCCCGCAGCTTGAGCCCGAACGCGACGTTGTCCACGACGGTGAGGTGCGGGAACAGGCTGTAGGCCTGGAAGACCATCCCCATGTCCCGCTTGTTCGCCGGGACCCGGGTGATCTCCTTGCCGCCGACGAGCACCTGCCCGCTGGTCGCGACGTCGAGGCCGGCGAGGATCCGCAACGCCGTGGTCTTGCCGCACCCCGACGGCCCGAGGAGCACGACCATCTCCGCCCGGCGTCATCTCCAGGGTCAGCCCGTCGAGCGCCCGCACCGGGCCGTAGTGGCGGTGCAGGTCGCGCAGGGTGACGGCGACGGCCGTCGAGCTCCCGGTCGGGTCGGTCACGGCTGAGCTGGTCACGGTCAGGTCCTCTCGGCGTGCCGGGAGCGCCCGGCGAACGACAGCAGCAGCAGCAGGACGAAGGCGAAGAGCAGCGCCGCGAGCGACGCGGCCACCGACACCGCGGCGTCGCTCTTCCCGAGCAGCGCCACCACCTGGGGCAGGGTGTCGAAGTTGAGCAGCGAGGCGAAGACGTACTCGCCCAGCACCAGCGCGATCGAGATGAAGGCGGCCGCCAGCACGCCGGTCCAGATGTTGGGCAGGATCACCCGGACGATCACCGTGGCCCACCCGGCGCCGAGCGAGCGGGCCGCCTCGGCGAGGGTGACGGCGTCGACCGAGGAGAGCGACGAGTCGACGGCCCGGTAGGAGTACGGCAGCACGAGGATGACGTAGGCGAAGGTCAGGGTGAGCGCCGAGTCGCCGAGGAAGTAGGTCACCCAGGCGTAGACCCCCGAGATGCCGACCACGATCACGAGCGGCGGCACCGCCAGCGGCAGCAGGCAGAGGAACTCCACCGTCCGTGACGCTTGCGGCACCCTCAGCCGGACCCAGATCATCGTCGGGCACCAGCAGCACCACCATGAGCACGACTGTGAAGACGGCGAGCAGCAGCGAGGTGATGATCGCTTCGCGGAGCTGCTCGTCCCCGAAGAGCGCCGCCCAGGCCCGGCCGGTGCGACCGCCGCCCCGCTCCTGGGTGCTGAAGTCGAGCATCGAGACGAGCGGGCCGAGGAAGAAGACCAGGAACGGGAGGAGGAGCAGCCAGCGCACCAGCCGCTCCCGGAACGACCGCGCCCTCACCGGAGCCACCTCGCCGTACGGCGCAGCAGCAGCGCGTAGAGCGACATCACCACGGCGACCACCACGATCATCAGCAGGGCGAGCGCGAACGAGAAGTTCTGCCGGCCGAGCAGCACCTCGCTGGTCAGCCCGGCCCGGATCATCAGCGGCAGGATCGGGCTTCCCTGGCTGACCAGCGCGGCCGCGGTGGCGTAGGCGGCGAAGGCGTTGGCGAACAGCAGCAGCATGCTGCCGAGGAAGGCGGGGCGGAGCAGCGGAACCGCGACCTGCCAGAAGTACTGCCACTTCGTCGCGCCGAGGCTCAGCGCCGCCTCACGCCACTGCGGGCGGAGCCCCTCGAGCGCGGGAAGGAAGACGATCACCATGAGCGGGATCTGGAAGTAGGTGTAGACGAGGATCAGCCCCGGGATGTCGAAGAGCCACCCGGAGCCGAAGATGTCCACGTCGAGGAGCGACCGCAGCAGCTCGGTGGCCGAGCCGCTGAACCCGAAGGTCGCGATGAACGCGAAGGCGAGGAAGACCCCGCCGAACTGGGCGAGCACCCCCGCCATCGACGTCGTCACGCGGCGGAAGACGCTCGTGGGTGCGGCGCCGGCGATGAGCCAGGCGAGCAGCGCGCCGAAGACCGCGCCCAGGACCGCGGTGCTCCCGGAGAGCAGCACGCTGTTCCAGAGCCGCCGCAGGGGGGCGGGGTCGAAGAGCGCTGCGATGTTGGTCAGCGTGAAGCGCCCGTCCTCCTGGAAGGCCCCGATCGCCACGGCCACCGTCGGGACCAGCAGGAAGATCCCGAGGTAGACCAGGAACGGGAGGAGTCCGAGGGCAGGTGCCAGCCGGACGAGCCGGCCGGCACCTCCCTCGCCTCGGTCGGCCATCGGTCAGCCGACGACCTTCGCCCAGTTCTCGTTGAGGTACTCCGCGGCCTGCTCGGTCTGCTCGACGCTCGGGACCACCGGGTCGCCCTCGACCGGCGGGAGGGCGTCGTACAGCTCCTCGTCGATCGTGCCGGCCTCGGCCATCGCCTCCGCGCGGACCGGGCGGGCGCCGCCCTTGAGCCAGAGGTTCTGGCCCTCGTCGGAGTAGAGGAACTCCTGCCACAGCCGGGCGGCCGCCGGGTGCGGCGCGTCCGCGTTGATCGCCTGGTGGTAGTAGCCCGCGACCACGGCGTCGGAGGGGACGAGCAGCTCCCAGGTGTCGAGCTTGGCCCCCTCGGCGGCGTTGAGGTAGTCCCAGTCGATGACGACCGGGGTCTGGCCGGACTCGATGGTCGCCGGCGTCGGGTCGACCGGGAGGAAGTTCCCGGCCTCCTTCAGCTCGCCGAAGAAGTCGACCCCGGGTGCGATGTCGTCGGCGGAGCCGCCGTTGGCCACCGCGGCCATGAGCACCCCGGAGAAGGCGGCGCCGGCCTGCGTCGGGTCACCGTTGAGGGCGACCTTGCCCTTGAACTCGGGTCCCAGCAGGTCGTCGACCGAGGTCACCTCGGGCACCTCGGCCGAGTCGTAGCCGATCGACATGAAGCCGCCGTAGTCGTTGACCCAGAGCCCGTCCGCCTCCTTGAACTCCTCGGGGATGTCCTCCCAGGTCTCCACCTGGTACGGCGCGAACATGTCGGTGTTCGCCAGGGCGACGGACTGGCTGAGGTCGAAGACGTCGGGTGCCCGCTCGGTTCCCTCGAGCTGGTTGGCGGCGTTGATCTCGTCCTGGCTCGCCGCGTCGGGCTGGGCGGAGTTCACCTCGATGTCGTACTTCTCCGAGAACGCGTCGATGATCTCGCCGTAGTTCGCCCAGTCCGGCGGGAGCGCGATGACGTTGAGCTCGCCCTCCTCCTGAGCGGCCGTGACGAGCTCCTCCATGCCGCCGAACTCCTCGGCGGAGGTGGCCGTGGCGGCGTCGGTGCCGTCCTCGGACGTCGTCGACTCCTCGTCGTCCGGTGGCGAGCAGGCCGCCAGGGCGGCGACCGACAGCATCGAGGCGAGGGACAGGGTCACAGATCTGCGGAACCGCATGGAACCTCCACAAGACAGGGGCGACCGATGTCGCCTCCGTTTTCGGAACGTAGCAGAGGCTGCGCCGGTCGCGCGGCCGCCACACGAACCCGTGCCCGAGTCAGGCCCTTCGGCTCCGACACGCGAGCCCAACGACCCCTGCGGCGCGCACCGCGGGCGGCGGGAGCAAGATATGGCCCATGGAGTACGCCGAGGTCGCCCGCGCCTCGTCCGAGCGCGGCGAGGTCGTCCTGCGAAGCCGCCGGGACCCCGACGCACCACCGGGCTCCCCCACGGTGCTGGAGCTGCGGGTCAACGGCGTCTTCGTCATGGACACCCTCGAGACCGAGAGCGAGACCGCCCTCGCCCGCGCGGCGATCGAGCGGCTCGACACCCCCCGTTCGGTGCTCATCGGCGGGCTCGGGCTGGGGTTCACCCTCCACGAGGTGCTCTCGAACCCGGCGGTGGAGCGGGTCGTGGTCGCCGAGCTCGAGGAGCCGCTCGTCACCTGGTTCCGCAACGGGACCATCCCGCACGGACCGCACTACCTCGCCGACGGCCGGGTCCACCTCTCGGTCGCCGAGGTCCAGCAGGTCGTCGCCGAGGCCGCTCCCGGCTCGTTCGACCTGGTGCTGCTCGACGTCGACAACGGTCCCGACTTCCTGGTCCACGAGCGGAACGCCGACATCTACCAGGCGCCGTTCCTGCGTCTGGTCCGCGGGACGCTCCGGCCGGGCGGCGCCGTGGTCGTCTGGTCGTCGTCGCCCTCCGAGCGGCTCGACGCCGCCCTGCGCGAGGCGTTCGGGCACTGCCGGACCGACCCGTGCGCGGTCCTCCTGCAGGGGCGCGAGGAGACCTACTGGCTGTACACCGCCCGACACACCGCCCGACACGACACCGAGGAGAACCACGATGGCTGACCGCGACGCAGGCGAGACCCGCATCGAGCACGACAGCATGGGCGAGGTAGCGGTGCCGAAGGACGCCCTGTGGCGGGCGCAGACGCAGCGCGCGGTCGAGAACTTCCCGATCAGCGGAGCGCGGCTCGAGGACGACCACGTCCAGGCGCTCGCGCTCGTCAAGGCCGCTGCGGCGCGGGTCAACGCGCGGCTCGGCGTGCTCGACGAGAAGCTCGCGGAGGCGATCGCGACCGCAGCGGAGGAGGTGGCCGGAGGCGACCACGCCGACGCCTTCCCCGTGGACGTCTTCCAGACCGGGTCGGGCACCAGCTCCAACATGAACATGAACGAGGTGCTGGCGAGCCTGGCCACCCGCGCCGGCGCGCAGGCGCATCCCAACGACCACGTCAACGCCAGCCAGTCGAGCAACGACGTCTTCCCCACGTCGATCCACGTGGCCGCCGTACGCTCGGTGCAGCGGCAGCTGCTCCCGGCCCTCGACCACCTCGCCGAGGCGCTCGAGCGCAAGGAGGAGGAGTTCGCGGACGCGGTCAAGGCCGGCCGCACCCACCTGATGGACGCGACGCCGGTCATGCTCGGGCAGGAGTTCGGCGGCTACGCGGCGATCGTGCGCCTCGGCATCGAGCGGGTCCGCTCGTCCCTGCCGCGGGTGGCCGCCCTGCCGCTCGGCGGCACGGCGGTCGGCACCGGGATCAACACCCCGCCGGGGTTCTCCGCCGCCGTCATCGAGGAGCTGGCGACGATGACGGGGCTCCCGTTCACCGAGGCAGCCGACCACTTCGAGGCCCAGGGCGGTCGGGACGCGCTCGTGGAGCTCTCCGGCCAGCTGCGCACCTTCGCGGTGGGGCTGACCAAGATCTGCAACGACCTGCGCTGGATGTCCTCGGGGCCGCTCACCGGGTTCGCCGAGATCAACCTGCCCGACCTCCAGCCCGGGTCGAGCATCATGCCCGGCAAGGTCAACCCGGTGCTGCCCGAGGCGACGCTCATGGTCTGCGCGCAGGTGATCGGCAACGACGCCACGATCACGACCGCGGGCGCCTCAGGCAGCTTCGAGCTCAACGTGATGATGCCGGTCATGGCCCGCAACCTGCTCGAGTCGGTCCGGCTGCTCAGCACCTCGAGCCGGGTCCTCGCCGACCGCTGCATCGCCGGCATCACCGCCAACACCGAGCGGATGCAGCGCTACGCGGAGTCGTCGCCGTCGGTGGTCACCCCGCTCAACCGGTACATCGGCTACGAGAACGCCGCCGCGGTCGCCAAGAAGGCGGTCAAGGAGGAGAAGACGATCCGGCAGGTGGTGCTGGAGGAGGGGTACGTCGACCGTGGCGAGCTGACCGAGGAGCAGCTCGACCAGGCGCTCGACGTGCGTCGGATGACCCACCCCTGACCGGGGATCAGTACCAGTTGTTCGCCTGCGAGTGCGCCCACGCACTGCAGGGGCTGCCGTAGACCTCGGCGATGTAGCCGAGCCCCCACCGGATCTGGGTGGCCGGGTTGGTCGCCCAGTCGGCGCCGGCCGAGGCCATCTTCGACCCGGGCAGCGCCTGCGGGATGCCGAAGGCGGACGACGTCGGGTTGTCGGCGGCCGGGTCCCAGCCGCTCTCCTTGGTCCAGAGCGCGTCGAGGCAGGAGAACTGGTCGGCCGAGAAGCCGAACTCGGGGAGCATCCCCTCGGCGACGATCCGCGGGTCTCCGCTCCCGAGGTCCTCGTCGCGGGTCACCTGGCCGCCGGAGGTGGTCTCCCGCTCCAGCAGCCCCGCCTTGGTCCGGTCGACACCGGTCCGGCGGTCGGAGCGGGAGAGGCTCTGCCGACGGCTCGCCTCCATCTCAGCGATCTCCTCGGGGGTGGCCTCCGTCTCGGCGGCGGACACCAGGGACGCCGCGCCGGCGCTCGGCGCGGGCCTGTCACCCGAGGCCGCGACACCGACGGTCACGGCCGTCGCGGTGGCGACCACGGCGACGCCGGCGAGAGTCGCCTGGCGCCCGAGGGCTTGACGGAGCCGGGTGGTACGGCGGGCGCGGTGCTGGGGCGCGACGGCACGTCGTGACATGGGGGGTGATCTCGCAGACGCTCGACTACAGGGCGGTCGACGCTCTTCGTTGACGTCGGAGGGAACCTCCACCATGGCCCGAAGGCGGTCGGCCGGCCAAATCGAACGCGTGTGAGATGCGACGCGCCGGCCGGGACCCCATGCTGGCCGGCCCCGATGCCGGCGTGGTTCGCCACGGCATACCTGCCCCGGCGAACCACCCGGCAACCCTAAGGTCTAGACCGTCACGCTCTCGAGCAGGTCAGTGACCAACGCCGCGATCGGCGACCGCTCCGACCGGCTGAGCGTGACGTGGGCGAAGAGCGGGTGTCCCTTCAGCCGCTCCACGACCGCGACGACGCCGTCGTGGCGGCCGACCCGCAGGTTGTCGCGCTGGGCGACGTCGTGGGTGAGCACCACCTTGGAGTCCGCACCGATCCGGGAGAGCACCGTCAGCAGCACGTTGCGCTCGAGCGACTGCGCCTCGTCGACGATGACGAACGCGTCGTGGAGCGACCGGCCACGAATGTGGGTCAGCGGCAGCACCTCGAGCATCCCGCGGTCCAGGATCTCGTCGATGACGTCCGGCGTGGTGAGCGCGCCGAGGGTGTCGAAGACCGCCTGCGCCCAGGGGGACATCTTCTCGTTCTCCGACCCGGGCAGATAGCCGAGCTCCTGGCCGCCCACGGCGTACAGCGGTCGGAAGACGACGACCTTCTTGTGCTGGCGGCGCTCCATCACCGCCTCGAGGCCGGCGCACAGCGCCAGCGCCGACTTGCCGGTGCCGGCCCGGCCACCGAGGGAGACGATGCCGATCTCGGGGTCGAGCAGCAGGTCGAGTGCAACCCGCTGCTCCGCCGACCGGCCGTGCAGCCCGAAGGCGTCACGGTCTCCCCGGACGAGCTGGACCGCCTTGTCGGGGCGGACGCGGCCGAGCGCACTGCCCCGGTCCGAGAGGAGGACCAGCCCGGTGTGGCAGGGCAGCTCGCGGGCCTCCTCGAGGTCGACCCGGCCCTCGGCGTAGAGGTCGTCGAGGTCCATCCCGGCGACGTCGAGCTCGACCATGCCGGTCCACCCCGACTCCGGAGCCAGCTCGGCGCGGTACTCCTCGGCGTCGAGCCCGACCGCCGACGCCTTGATCCGCAGCGGCAGGTCCTTCGACACCAGCGTGATCAGCGCGCCCTCGTCGGCCAGGTTGCGGGCCACCGCCAGGATCCGGGTGTCGGCGTCGCCGAGCCGGAACCCGGAGGGGAGCGAGGCGGCGTCGGTGTGGTTGAGCTCCACCCGCACGGTGCCTCCGGCGTCGCCGATGGGCACCGCTCGGTCGAGCCGGCCGTGCAGCACCCGCAGCTCGTCGAGGTGGCGCAGGGCGACCCGCGCGAAGTAGCCGAGCTCGGGGTGGTGCCGCTTGCCCTCCAGCTCGGTCACCACGACCACGGGGAGCACCACCTCGTGCTCGTCGAAGCGTGACAGCGCGCCCGGGTCGGCGAGCAGGACGCTGGTGTCCACGACGTAGGTGCGCACGGGCTCGGTGCCGGCGCCGGGAGACGTGCTCGTTGTCTGAGCCACTGTTCGCTCCTCAGGGACCGGCACGCGCACCCGCGGCCCGGTCCTAGATCGACTGCCTGGACCGGGACCGGGCCCGAAGGTCCGAGTGCGGACCTCCGGCTGCTGCTGGGTCGTGAACTTCCACGAACGGGCCTCCCGACGCACCCGGCTTCCCCACCGGATGATGCTCACGACGGTAGGTCGCCGCCGGTGCCCGACGCGTCCGACACGCGGCAACAGCCCGTGAACAAACCACGTCGAGCGGCGCGGGCGCCTGCTCAGGCGCCGAAGCGGCGCTGCCGCACGGCGTACGCCCGCAGCGCCCGCACGAAGTCGACGCGACGGAAGTCGGGCCAGTAGGCCTCGCAGAAGTAGAACTCGCTGTGCGCCGACTGCCAGAGCAGGAAGCCGCCGAGCCGCTGCTCGCCCGACGTGCGGATCACCAGGTCGGGGTCGGGCTGGCCCTTCGTGTAGAGGTGCTCGGCGATGTGCTCGACGTCGAGGATCGCGGCCAGCTCCTCGATCGAGGTGCCCTCCTGGGCGTGGTGCATGAGCAGCGAGCGGACGGCGTCGGCGATCTCGCGCCGGCCGCCGTACCCCACGGCGATGTTGACCCACACCCCGTCGACGTCCCTCGTGGTCGCCGCGGCCTCCTTGAGCACCCGGGCGGTGGCGTCCGGGAGCAGGTCGAGGGCGCCGACCGGGTTGATCCGCCACCGCCGCTCGGCGGCGAGCTCGGCGACGACCTCCTCGATGATCGTCAGCAGCGGGCTCAGCTCACGCTCGGGCCGGTTCAGGTTGTCGGTGGAGAGCAGCCACAGCGTGACCACCTCGATGCCGACCTCCTCGCACCAGCCGAGGAACGGTGAGATGTTGGCGGCGCCCGCCCGGTGGCCGGCCGCGGTGTCAGCACCGGCGGCGCGGGCCCAGCGGCGGTTGCCGTCGAGCATGACCCCGACGTGCTTCGGCAGCTGCTCCGGCGGCAGGTGACGCACCAGCCGAGCCTCGTAGGCGGGGTACAGCACCCGCTTCATCGCGTCCTTGAGCGAACCCACCTGCCCTGCCTATCACGGATCCGGCAACCTGCTTCGCGGTTGCGGTCCCGTCGCTACTCTTGGCGCATGGATCGGAAGCCTGCCGTCGTCGAAGCCGGTCACCATGCGGTCGACCAGCTCGGCGAGCACCTCTCCGAGGCGCTTCAGGAGGTCAAGCCCCGGCTCCGGGGCTGGCTGCACGCCGTCACCTCCCCGCTGACCCTGGCCGCCGGCGTCGTCCTGATCGCGCTGTCCCCCACCGAGGAGACGCGGATCGGCAGCATCGTCTTCACGTTGACCGCGCTGCTCCTCTTCACCGTCTCCGCGATCTACCACCGGGGCACGTGGAGCCCGCGGACCTGGGCGTTCCTGCGCCGGTTCGACCACGCCAACATCTTCCTGCTGATCGCCGGCAGCTACACCCCGTTCACGCTGCTGATGCTCGAGGGGAGCACCCGCACGACGCTCCTCTCCGTGGTCTGGGGAGGCGCCCTGCTGGGAGTGCTGTTCCGGATCTTCTGGACCGACGCCCCGAAGTGGCTCTACGTGCCGATCTACGTCGCGCTCGGCTGGGCCGCGGTCTTCTTCGCCGACGACTTCGTCCGCAACGGCGGTATCGCCGTGCTGGTCCTCCTCGCGGCCGGAGGGCTCCTCTACACCGTCGGCGGCGTCGTCTACGGGCTTCAGCGACCGAACCCGTTCCCGTCGTGGTTCGGGTTCCACGAGGTGTTCCACGCGCTCACGATCCTGGCGTTCGTGACGCACTACGTGGGGCTCTCGGTCGCGACCTACTCGTTGCGCTGACACCGGCGAGGTTTTCTCAAGGTCGGTGACCCATCCTGCGGAGGCCGTGACCATCATCGCGTCGCGGCCTACCCGGGACGAGGGAGTCCGTGATGGTGCTTCACAACAGAGCAGGGACAGGTCGGACGTGGAAACGCCGGCTGGGGTCATTCGCCGCGGTGGTGCTGGGGGTGAGCCTGGTCACGCCGCTCGCGGTCGCGCCCAGCGCCGCCGCACCGGTCGGTCAGGGGTTCAACCTCAACGCCTCCGACCTGCGGTTCATCCTCAAGCAGATCAAGATCGCGGAGCGGCACGCCTCCACGGCGACAGCGGACACGCCATGCTCCACGATGCTCGGCACCAACCCGGACCAGATCCGCAACGACACAGGCGTCGGCGCCACTCTCCCGCACGGGTTGCGCACCGTCGACGGCACCTGCAACAACCTCGTCGCCAACCGGGGCGCGTTCGGAGCCGCCGACCAGCGGTTCCCGCGCCTGGTGCCCAGGCCGAACCCACTTCCCGCAGCCGAGAGCGGCACGTCGTACGACCAGTCCTCCGGAACCGTGATCGACAGCCAGCCACGCGTGATCAGCAACCTCATCGTGGACCAGAACGCCACCAACCCCGCTGCAGTGGACGCGGCCGGGGAGAATCCGGAGCTGACACCGTCCGGCTCCTTCTTCATCCCCAACGTGGCGCCCGACGTCGGCCTGTCCGCGCCCTACAACTCGTGGT
Organism: uncultured Actinomycetota bacterium; assembly: GCA_963754155.1. Classification (GTDB taxonomy): domain Bacteria; phylum Actinomycetota; class Actinomycetes; order Propionibacteriales; family Nocardioidaceae; genus Marmoricola_A. Next base: position 761,277 of record CAVWEU010000003.1, read on the forward strand.
TCACGCTCTTCGGCCAGTTCTTCGACCACGGCCTCGACCTGGTCAACAAGGGCGGCGCCGGCACGGTGTTCATGCCGCTGAAGAGCGACGACCCGCTCTTCTCGAGCGCCCCGGGCGCCCCGAACTTCATGGTGCTCTCTAGGGCGACCCACAACGGCAACCACGAGGCCGTCAACCAGACCTCGCCGTTCGTCGACCAGAGCCAGACCTACACGTCGCACCCGTCCCACCAGGTGTTCCTGCGGGAGTACACCCGCGACGCCGGCGGGCCGCCGATGGCGACCGGCGGACTGATCGTCGGTCCCGGCGCCGGCATGGCGACCTGGGCCTCGCTCAAGACTGAGGCACGCACGATGCTCGGCATCGACCTGAGCGACGAGGACGTCCTCAGCATCCCGCTGCTCGCCACCGACCCCTACGGGCGGTTCCTGCGCGGCCCCAACGGCTATCCCCAGCTGGTCGTCCCGTCCGCACCCGGTGGGCTGGTCGAGGGCAATCCGGACGCTCCGGTGACCACCGCCGGCGCGACGAAGTCCGGCCACGCCTTCCTGGACGACATCGCACACCACGCCGTCCCGGGACTCGTCGACCACGACCACAACCCTGGAACGCCGCCTGTGGTCGCCACCCCGGACGCCGACCCCGGCACCACGGACGACGGCGACGGATCCACCTACGACGACGAGATGCTCGACGCGCACTTCATCGCCGGTGACGGACGTGTCAACGAGAACATCGGCCTCACGGCCGTGCACCACGTCTTCCACTCCGAGCACAACCGGCTCGCCGACGAGATCGACGTGTTCGTCAGCGGCACCGACGCTGCACGGACCGGCGCCATCCTGACGGCCGCCGAGGAGGCCGACTGGAAGGCGACCACCCGGTACTCCGGCTGGGACTACGGCGAGCGCCTCTTCCAGGCAGCCCGCTTCGTGACCGAGATGGAGTACCAGCACCTCGCCTTCGAGGAGTTCATCCGCAAGGTGCAGCCCATGGTCGCCCCGTTCGGTGAGGGCGGCACCGGGTACACCACCAACATCAACCCGGCGATCAAGGCCGAGTTCGCGCATGCCGTGTACCGCTTCGGGCACTCCATGCTCACCGAGTCGGTGGACCGGCGCACCGCGTCCGGCGTCCGGAGAGACATCCCTCTGCTCGACGCCTTCCTCAACCCCCCCGCGTTCCAGGCGGGTGCCGCGAACGCCAACCAGGCAGCCGGAGACATCGTCCGCGGGATGACGCGGCAGGTCGGCAACGAGCTCGACGAGTTCGTCACCGACGCCCTGCGCAACGAGCTGCTCGGACTGCCGCTCGACCTCGCGAGCCTGAACCTGGCGCGTGCACGGGACACCGGCCTTCCCCGGCCTGAACGCGGCACGGCGCTCGTTCTTCGCGGCGTCCGGCAACTCCGCGCTCGCCCCGTACGAGAGCTGGGCGGACTTCTCGTTCAGCCTCAAGCACCCGAAGTCACTCAACAACTTCATCGCTGCGTACGGGACTCACCCGACCATCACCGGCGCGACGACCCGCGCCGCCAAGCGGGCCGCAGCGGACGCCCTGGTCTACGGCATGGCAGGTCCCGACGGGGAGCTGCTCACCGCCGACGACATCCCAGCCGGGGATGTCCCGGATGACCGCTACGCGTTCCTCAACAGCGTCGCGCACGAGCCCGTGGCGGAGGACGGATCACCCCTCCCGGGCGGCCACTCCGACTTCGTCAGCGGAGCCAACGGTGTGACGACCACGGGCGTGGACAAGATCGACCTGTGGGTCGGCGGGCTCGCCGAGAAGCAGATGGTCTTCGGTGGTCTGCTCGGGCCGACCTTCAACTACGTCTTCGAAGCGCAGATGGAGGACCTGCAGTTCGGCGACCGCTTCTACTACCTGACCCGGACGGCCGGGCTCAACATGCTGGTCCAGCTCGAGGGCAACTCGTTCTCCGAGCTCATCCAGCGCAACACCGACGTGGAAGGGCTGCCGGCCGACTCGTTCTCCCGTCCCGGGCTGACCTTCAACCTCAACACTGCTGGGGGTGTCGACGACGACCCGGAGACGACCGTCAACGAGTCGGCGCTCGTCACCCGGATGCCCAACGGAACCCTCCGGTACGGCGGTCCCGAGCACGTCGTCTTCAACGGCACGGCGGGGAACAACCGCATCTGGTCCAGCGAGGGCGACGACACCCTCCGAGGCAACGACGGCGACGACTGGATGCAGGGCGGTGACGGCAACGACAACCACGTCGGTGGTCTCGGTGACGACATCCTGCTGGACACCAACGGCGACGACACCATGAAGGGCGGCGACGGCAACGACGCCATCTCGTCGGGTCAGGGCTTCGGCGGCGACCTCAACCAAGGTGGTCGCGGGAACGACTTCATCGTCCACGGCGACCTCGCGGAGGCCTTCGGCGGACCCGGCGACGACTGGATCCTCGGTGGGCCCGAGGACGACACGGTGTTCGGTGACGACGGCGACGACTGGATCGAGAACGGCGCCACTCCGACTGGCACCGGCGGCGGGGCGTTCAACCTCCTGCAGGGCGACAACGGCGCCCCGTTCCAGGACGACCCGAACGACCCGGGCCACGACGTCCTGATCGGCTACGGCGGCGAGACCGACTACGACGCCGAGGGCGGTGACGACGTCATGCTGCTCGGCGCCGAGATCCAGCGCAGCGAGGGCATGCTCGGGTTCGACTGGACCACCCACAAGAACGACCCGGTGCCCGGCAACTCCGACATGCTGATCACCGGCCTGCTCCCGCCCGGTCCTGAGGTGGTCAACCGCGACCGCTTCGACCTCGTCGAGGCGCTGTCCGGATGGGATCTCGACGACACCCTGCGGGGCGACGACCGCGGGGCGGCCGACATGGTCGACCACGAGCTGACCGCGGCCGGCACTCGGTCGGGTGGCTGGACTGGCCGCAATGCTGCCCTCCGCTGCGCCCTTCAGCGCTGGAAACATCCTGCTCGGCGGCGCCGGCAGCGACGAGATCGAGGGTCGCGGTGGGGACGACGTCATCGACGGTGACGCCTACCTCAACGTGCGGATCAGCGTGCGGGACGCCAACAACCCCGCTACGGAGATCGAGAGCGTGGACACGCTGCGTGGGGTGCAGGCCCGCATCCTGGCCGGGACGCTCAACCCCGGACAGCTCCGCATCGTCCGGGAGATCCTCACCCCGGCGAACGGGACGTCGACCGACACGGCGGTGTTCACCGGCCCGAGGGCGAACTACACCATCGGGACGGACGGATCCTTCCTCACCGTGACCGACGACGTCGGCACTGACGGGACCGACCGGCTCCGCAACATCGAGGCTCTCCGGTTCTCGGACCAGACCTTCACGGTCCGGTCGCCGGATGCCCCGACCGGGGTCACGGCCACCGCCGGCAACGCCCAGGCCAGCGTGACCTGGACCGCACCGGCTCCCAACGGAGGGCCGGCGGTGACCGACTACGAGATCGTGGTGACCGACGGGGCGACCGTGACCACCGTGGCCAGCCCGGGGACGGCAACCAGCCGGACCATCCCGCTGACCAACGGCACGACGTACCAGATCCAGGTCCGCGCGATCAACTCGTTCGGGGCAGGAGACGCCTCGACGCCACCGGTCTCGGTCACCCCGACCGCTCCGGCCGTCGTGGCTCCGACCGTGACGGCGCAGAGCCCGCAACCGGGCGCGACCGGCGTCGCAGTCGGCGCGAACGTCACCGCGACGTTCAGCGTCCCGGTGACCGGAGTCAGGGGCGGCACCACCAACCCCAGCTTCGAGCTGCGACGGGTGTCCAACAACGTCCGTGTCGGGGCCGCGGTCTCCTACAACGCCACCACCAGGACCGCGACCCTCAACCCGGGCGCGAACCTGGCAGCCGGCGTGCAGTACACCGCCACCCTGGTCGGCGGTGCCACCACCATCCGGTCGACCACCGGAGCGGTGCCACTGGCCACCCAGAGCTGGACCTTCACCACCGCAGCCCAGACCGCCACCGTCCCGGCGAGGCCGGCCGCACCGGTCGCCACCGCCGGCGTCGCCGGCGGGGCGATCACCGCCTCGGCGACCTGGACCGCACCCGCCGACGGCGGCTCCCCGATCACCGGCTACCGGGTTCGGGCGCTGCGGATGAGCACCACCGGCACCGTGCTGCAGACGATCACCTCTGCGGTGCAACCCGCCGCAGCCAGGTCGATCACGATGACCCTGCCCCAGACCGGCAACTACCGGTTCACCGTCCAGGCCATCAACGCGGTCGGCAACAGCCAGCAGTCGCCGCGGTCGAACCAGGTGGCAGGAAGGTAGCCACCACGGACTGAGAGTGTGCCGACCCCCCTTGCGGGAACTCCCCCACCCGCGGGGTCGGCACACTCTCGCTGCGTTCCCGTTCGGGTCGTTCGGCACGGCCTCCGGACCGGAGGACCTGAACCGGGGCGAACCGAACAGGTTCCGACTCCCGAGGCAGGGTGGACTCCGACCCCGCCGCGGCCTACCGTCGTGGCAACAAAAGCCGTCCGATCGGAGGTGCGTCTCGTGTTGCCACGTCGCTCTCACCGACAGCCTGAAGGGCCCTGACCGGCTCCGGCACGACAACGACGAGGGGAAGGCAGCGATGCCTTCCCCTCCGTCATGTCCGGCATCGGCTCACACGTCCCCTCAAGGTTGTCACAAGGCGCCCTTGTCACCGTTTGTCGGTCGGCACCTGTGCCGGCGCACCCACGGCGGTGACCAAGCATCGAGGAGGCGTCATGGCTCTCTCTCTCGAGGGACGCAAGCACAGCAGAGGCGGCGGGGCGCAAGCCTCTCCCGCAGGGGGTCGGCGGTCGAGAAGCCCGCGCAGACGGAGCAGGGTGGCCGTGGTGGCCGCCCTGGCGACCGTCGCGGTCCTCACCACCCCCGGAACGGCGTCGGCGAGTCTGGCTGAGGTGGGTCCGACCGCCGACAACGGATATCCGGCGTGGTACCGCGACGCCAGCGGCCTGACGCTGCGCCTGTGCGACGACCCGGCGAGCGGGTGCACCATGGCGGAGGTGCCCAACCCGAACGCACCGGTCTCCTTCCCGGAGAACTATGCCGGCGAGGCCTTCTACTTCGCAGCCGCGTCCGAGAGCGCGTCCTACGAAGCGGCTCTGGAGGCGGCGTTCGTCAACGGGGCGGCGGCGGTGGGCGAGAACATCGTCTTCTCCCGGGTGCGGATCCGCCTCGACGGGCTTGTGACCGGTGAGACCTACCACATCACCCACCCGTACGGCGTGCTCGACCTCGTGGCCCAGGCGGGCAAGGACGGGGGGACCATCAACTACACCGACGACGGTGGCTGCCTCCAGACGCCCTGTGACTACCAGACCACCCTCGACCACTTCGTGGGCGACCAGTCCGCGACCTCGATGAACTTCCTCACGCGGGTCGGCTTCGACCCGACCGCCGCGCAGGAGGGGGCAGAGATCGGTGATCCCCTCACCCCGACCGAGGTGCAGGGCAGCCCCTTCGACACCAACCTGTTCCGGGTGGAGGGGCCCAACGCCGGCGGTCCTGGAGTCGACGTCTTCGAGGAGACCCGGTTCACGATCGAGGGCCAGGTCTACGGCCCGACCGACCCGAATCGTCCTTCGACACCCGACCTCGCCGCCGCCAGCGACAGCGGCCGTTCCAGCATCGACAACATCACCACGGTCACCACACCGACGTTCACCGGCACCGCGCCGGCCGGCTCCCCGGTGGAGCTCATCGTCGGGGGCGCCGTGGTCGGCACCATCGCCGCTGACCTCGAGGGCCGCTACTCCGTGGCACCCGACGCGGCGCTGACGGCTGGCAACAAGGCAGTCAGGGTCCGCATCCCGAACCCGGCCTACGACCCGGAGGTGGACCCGGAAGCGCCGCCGACCCTCGAGTCGGGCGTGCTGAACATGCAGATCGACCAGAGCGCGCCGACCGTCACGATCGGGTCGCCGCGCCCGACCAACGGCACGATCGACAACACCCCGACGTTCGTCTTCTCCACCAACGAGGTCGGCGCCACCATGGAGTGCCAGCTGACGCGCGGAGCAGTCGTTGCGGCGCCCTACGAGAGCTGCACGTCGCCGTTGACCTACGACGAGCAGCCCAACGGGTCCTACCGGTTCGAGGTGCGGGCCACCGACCTCGCGGGCAACGTGACCAATCCGGCCGCCAGCCATTCCTGGTTCATCGGCCCGGTCGTGGTCGCCCCAGGGGCGCCCGGAACGCCGACCGCCACAGGCGGAGACGCCCAGGCGACCGTCAGCTGGACCGCCCCGACCTCCGGCGACCCCGTCGAGAGCTACACGGTGCGCGCGTTCGCCGAGAACGGCACCCAGGTGAGCGGCAGCGCTACGACGACCGGCACCTCAGCCACCGTGACGGGGCTGACCAACGGCACCCCGTACACCTTCGACGTGGTGGCCGCCAACGCCGGCGGCTCGGCTACCTCAGCTCGTTCCGGTCCGGTGACGCCGGCGGCTCCGGTGATCGCGCCCGGTGCACCGACCATCGGCACGGTGACTCCCGGCAACGCGTCGGCCACGGTCACCTGGTCCGCGCCGACCACCGGAGGCGACCCGACCAGCTACAGCGTGCAGGTGCTCAACAGTGCCGGCACCCTGCAGCGCACGGTCTCGGGCATCGCTGCGACCGCGACCAGCACCACCGTCACCGGCCTGACCAACGGCACCTCGTACCGGTTCCGGGTGCGCGGGGTCAACGCCGCCGGCAACGGGGCGCTGTCGGCGCAGTCGGTGACTGTGACGCCCAGCGCTGCCACCGCGGCGCCGGTGGTGACCAGCCGGAGCCCGGTCGATGGTGAGACCGGCGTCGCAGTCGGAGCGAACGTCACCGCGACGTTCAGCGTCCCGGTGACCGGAGTCAGGGGCGGCACCACCAACCCCAGCTTCGAGCTGCGACGGGTGTCCAACAACGCCCGCGTCGGGGCCGCGGTCTCCTACAACGCCACCACCAGGACCGCGACCCTCAACCCGGGCGCGAACCTGGCAGCCGGCGTGCAGTACACCGCCACCCTGGTCGGCGGTGCCACCACCATCCGGTCGACCACCGGAGCGGTGCCACTGGCCACCCAGAGCTGGACCTTCACCACCGCAGCCCAGACCGCCACCGTCCCGGCGAGGCCGGCCGCACCGGTCGCCACCGCCGGCGTCGCCGGCGGGGCGATCACCGCCTCGGCGACCTGGACCGCACCCGCCGACGGCGGCTCCCCGATCACCGGCTACCGGATTCGGGCGCTGCGGATGAGCACCACCGGCACCGTGCTGCAGACGATCACCTCTGCGGTGCAACCCGCCGCAGCCAGGTCGATCACGATGACCCTGCCCCAGACCGGCAACTACCGGTTCACCGTCCAGGCCATCAACGCGGTCGGCAACAGCCAGCAGTCGCCGCGGTCGAACCAGGTGGCAGGAAGGTAGCCACCACAGACTGAGAGTGTGCCGACCCCCCTTGCGGGACTCCCCCACCCGCGGGGTCGGCACACTCTCGCTGCTTTGCCAGGCAGCACCGGGTCCGACGTGGCCTCGTCGGTCGAGCCCGCGGGCCGGCAGATCCCGGTCCCGTCCGGATCTCGGTCCGGACCTGTCCCCTCATGCATGGAACGAAGGTCCGGCGGTTTCGCGCCCTCGGTCCCCCGACCGCAGCAGAACGGCCCACCCCATGTGGGGTGCCCGACTGAACGCGGATCGGGCTCGTGCCCGGGGCGCGAACGAGGAAGAGTCGAGACAAGGTTTCTGAAGTGGGGAGCGGAACCATGGGGAAGAACGACGTTCGTCTGAAAGTCTGCATCATCGGGGCCACGAGAATCGGAGCACCGGATCAGGACCAAGGCGCGCCACAGCCGGTCGTAGGGGCCAAGCCGCGTCAGATCCTCGGCATGCTGGCCGCACGGGCCGGCGAGCCGCTGTCGAAGGAGGCACTGGCCGAGCGGCTGTGGGACGGCAGCCCACCGCGCTCGTACGTGGCCAGCCTGGAGAGCTATGTGTGCGTGCTGCGCCGGCAGCTGAGGACCGGCGGCACCGGCCGTGGAGGCCCTGTGGCGACCGCTTCACGCGGATATGTCCTCGACCCTGACCTCGTCGAGGTCGATGCCGAGGTCGTCCGCTCGACGGTCGAGACGGCGCTCGACGCCGAGCCTGCAGAGATGGTCCGCGCCATCCGAGGGGCGCTCGCCGGTGGCGGGCGGCTGCTGGCGAGCGAGCCCTACGCGCCATGGGCCGAGGACGAGCGCCGCTCCTTCGACGCACTGATGCTGCGGTCAGGCGTGAGAGCCGCCGCGGCGGCGCATCGGCTCGGCGACCACGAGAGCGCGGTCGAGCTCGCCGACCGGGTCCTTCAGCTCGACCCCCTGACCGAGGCCGCGTGGTTGGTCCGAATGCGGAGCCTCGCCGCGACGTCTCAGCGACTGGAGGCCCTGCGGTGCTACGCCGCGATGGAGAGCGTGCTGCGCGACGAGCTCGGGGTCGAGCCCCAGGAGGAGGCACGGGCGTTCTGCATGTCGCTGCTGGCGTCGACCAAGGGGTCGCAGGAGGAGGCTGGGCAGGCAGTGCGTGCGCTGCTCGGCCTGCTGCGCAGGACCCTCGAGCAGGTTCCAGGGCTGGACGTCCCCGTGGAGGACGCACAGCTGTCCGCTGTCGCCGCGAGACTGATTCGAGCTGCCTAGGGCACATCCTCTGACCCGGTGTGGGCCCGAAAGCCGGGACCGAAACGCCCTTGCGGCCCCGGCGACACCCATGCACGCTGTGCTCAGCGGCTCGGGCCGCGGTGCGCCTGGTGCCGCCGCAGCCCTCCAGACAGTGGTCGCCGGGGGTTGTGGGGAAGAAACGTGGGGAATTTGCCAGCCCGGATGCGGGTGGTCGTCGTGGACGACCATGCCACCGTGAGCGAGCTGATGTGTCGCGCCTTCGACGACATCGAGGACCTCGACTGTGTCGGCACCGCCGCCACAGCCAAGGCCGCGGGCGCTCTCGTCGAGCAGGAACGCCCGGACGTCGTCCTGATGGATGTCCAGCTCGGCGATGACGACGGCGTCGCGCTCACCGCCGACCTGGTGCGAAGGTACGAAGGGTTGCGCGTCGTGATCCTGACCGGCCGCACGGATGCTGACCTCGCGCAGCGGGCCGCTGCGGCCGGCGCGTGCGGCCTGCTGCCCAAGAACGGCTCGCTCGACGACGTGCTCACCGCCATCAGGACCGCACGATTCGGTGGGCTGAGCGTGCACCCTCAGCTGCTCGTCACCTTGCTGGGTGCGCCGCAGGCACCTGAGCCGCCGCCTCTCACGAACCGGGAGCTGGTGGTCCTGCGCGAGCTCGCGAACGGGTCGTCGGTCCGCCAGATCTCCGAGCAGCTCTTCCTCAGCGAGCACACGGTGCGCGGTTACGTGAAGCGGCTGCTGATGAAGCTCGACGCACACTCCCAGCTCGAGGCAGTGGCGGTCGGCAAACGGCTCGGGCTGGTCGGATGAGCTCAGGTCAGGCACCGTGGTGGCGCCGCATGCACGGCCGACGTCGGGGGCCAGGGCCGAAGCGGGCATTCGCATTCCTCGCCGACGACGCCGTGGCCGCCGCGATGCGACGGTTTGCCTTTGGCAGCGTGCTGACTCTGGCCGTCCTGATCCTCGGGGTGTACCTGGTCGGCCACTGGGTGGCACGCGACCAGGCGCTCCAGGAAGCCGAGGACCGGGTGCAACGGCTGTCCCGGACGGTGGGAGGACTGGTCACCCCCGGAGTCCGGTCCGGGAACCCCGAGGCGCTGGTCCCCCTGGAGGCGGTGCTGAGGACCCGCTTCGAGGACGGCGTGCTGACCCGGGCGAAGATCTGGTCGCCCGACGGCACGATCCTGTGGTCGGACCGGAAGGAGCTCGTGGAGCAGCAGTTCCCCTTGCCCGACGAGGTGAGGCGGCTCCTGGGCACCCGGGAGGTCTATGCCGAGATCTCAGCTCTTGACGGGCCGGAGAACGCCTCGGAACGTGGCGCGGGCGAGCTTCTCGAGGTCTATGCCGGCTCCTTCGACGCGCAGGGCCGTCCCCTGCTGATCGAGGCTTACATGACCACCGAGCAGATGGACACCTACAAGCAGGCGATCGTCACAGCCTTCATCCCGCTCGGAGTCGCCGGGCTCGTCCTCTTCCAGGCGGCTGTGATGGCGCTCGCGGTGTCGATGGGCCGCCGAGTGCAGCGCAGCGAGGAGCTGCGTGCCAGGGCCACCGAGCAGGCACTTCGGGCCTCGGAGCTGGAGCGCAAGCGAGTCGCCCAGGAGCTGCACGACGGCGTGGTCCAGGACCTGGCGGGAGTGGGCTTCTCCCTGCCCGCCCTCCGCCGATCCCTGCTCCGGGAATGCCACGACGCGCAGGCCGCCTCGACCGTGGAGCGGCTCGAGGAGATCGTCCACCGCAACCTGACCGGGCTGCGTTCGATGATGCTCGCCGTCTATCCTCCCGACCTCGAGACGACCACCCTGGTGGACGCGATCCGCCAGCTCGTCCGCACCGACCAGTCGCCGGGACTGACGGTGTCGGTGGAGGTGGTCGGTCAGCTGGACCTCCCGAGGAGCTGCGTCCAGCTGATCTACCGAGTGGCGCGCGAAGGGTTGCACAACGTCGTCAAGCACGCCCAGGCCGAGCACGCCACCGTGCGGCTCGAGCAAAGGCTCGAGGCCGTGGTCGCCCAGGTCTGCGATGACGGCGTCGGCATCCGCCTCGGCGCGGAGCCGCGCGAGGACAGCCTGGGACTCCGGGTCCTCACCGAGGCCATCGAGGACGCAGGCGGGCGGCTGACCCTGCGCTCTGCCCGCGGTGACGGCGCCCATCCGGGCGGCACCTGCCTCGTGGCCGTGGTGCCCCTCGCCACACCGCGGCGCCGGCCGATACAAGGTTTCTCCAAGGGGGTGCGTCCAGCATTTCCCGGAAAGCTCAGGAGCCGAGGAGCGTGGAGCACAGGGGGACGCCGTGCAGCGGACAAGGTCGAGCTCAGCACATAGGGTCGCGGCCACCCTCGCCCTGGCGTGCGGTCCGAGCGCTGCCGCCCTCGCCCTGCTGGCCGGTTGGCAGCTGCCGGCCGACGCCCACACCGACCTGACGGGGAGCAACCCGGCTTCCGGCGAGGTCATCGAGGGGCCGCTCGACCAGGTCACGCTCGACTTCGCCTCGCCGGTCTCGCTCGACCTCACCGTCGTGGCCGTCTCCGCGGACGACGCCCCACTCGAGGTGGGCCGCCCGACGGTCGCCGGTGCAACGGTGACGGTTCCGGTCAGGGACGTCGTGGCCGCCGGCGAGTACGTCGTCGCGTATCGCACGGTCTCCGCCGACGGTCACCCGATCACCGGGTCCTTCTCGTTCGAGGTCGGCCGCTCCGCCACCCGGCTCGGGGCTGCCGAGCGCACGGAGACCGGCACCATCGACGGGTCGACGGGGGGGTCGGCCCTGCCGGTCATGGCCGCCGTCGGGCTCGCCACGCTGCTCGGGGCAACGGTGATGCACCACCGGCGGCGGCCATGGCCCGACCGGGGGTGACCGCGGTCGCGGAGCCCGACGCCGACACACCGGCGAGGGGACAGGAACCGCCGAAAGCACGGCGGGCGGGAGAGGCCCGGCGCACCCTCGGTCCGGCAGTGGCCCTGGCGGCGGCCCTCGTCTCGGTTGCGGCCCTGCTGGTGTCCCTGCTCGCTGCGGGAGGCGCGCCCGCGGCACCACCGCCAGGGCTCCCGGACGCCGGGTCGGTCATGGGATGGTCCGTCCGCATCAGCCGGCTCGTGCTGGACGCCTCCGCCGTGCTGACCGTGGGATTCCTGCTCACCGGCGCCGTGCTCATCCGCAACGAGTCGTCGCTCAGCCTCGACGACACCGCTCGACGCGTGGTTCACGCCGGCGGCCATTGGGCGGGGGTCTGGGCCGTGGCCGCCGGGGGCTCCTTCGTGCTCACCGCGTCGGACACGACCGGCAGGGCACCCGGCGAGCTGTCCGCCCCCCTGCTCCGGACCATGGCCTCGGCGCCGCCGGGCCGCGCCCTGCTCCTGGTGGCGCTCATCGCAGCAGTCGTCGGGCTCAGCGCCCGCCGTACCGGGAGCGTCACCAGGGCGCGGTGCCTGCTCGTCCTCGCCATCGCGGCGCTGCTGCCCGTCCCGCTGGCGGGACATGCCGCCGCGGCGACCGACCAGCACGTCGCGAGCAGCGCCCTGGTCGTCCACGTGGTCGCGGCCGCGCTCTGGGTCGGCGGGCTTGCCGGCCTGGTGTTCCATCTACGGCGTGCCCCGGGACATCTCGTAGCCGCAGCTCCCCGCTACAGCGCGCTCGCCCTGGGTGCCTTCGTCGCCCTGGCCGGATCGGGCATCCTCGTCGCCGCCATGCACCTGGGGACCTCTCCAGGGCCATGGGCAAGCGGCTACGGAGCCGTGGTCGCGGCCAAGGCGTCGGCACTGGTCGCCCTCGGTGTGGTCGGAGCGGCCCATCGACGCCGAACGCTGCCCCGCCTGTCGGTCCGAGACCCGGGGATGTTCCTCCGGCTGGCCGGGGTCGAGCTGGTCCTGATGGCAGCAGCGGCGGGAATGGCCGTGGCGCTGACCCGGACCCCGACGCCGCCGGCACCACCGATCGCCGAGCCCTCGCACGGCACCGGGCACGACGCGCTCCCGGCGGTGCTCGAGCCGTTCTCGTGGCCGCAGCTCCTCACGGCCTGGCGGGTGGACGCACTCGTCGTGCTTGCCGTCGCGCTCACCTACCTGGCCTATCGGGCCGGGGTCCGCACGCTGGCCCGGTCGGGACGACCGTGGCCCCGCCGCCGCAGCACCGCGTTCGCGGCGGGCCTCTTCCTCGCGGTCCTCACTCTCTGCTCCGGTACGGCGACCTATGCGCCGGCGATGATCAGCGTGCAGATCGCACAGCTGCTGGCCGCGCTGCTGGTGGTGCCGTTGTTCCTGACCTGCGGCGCGCCGCTCGCGCTGTGGCTGCAGGTGAGGGACGTGCGGACAGGGGCGAACGTGGCTGGGGAGCCCGTGGCCACCGGCTGGGTGCGCTTGGCGAGTGACGCCGCCACCGGCGCGGCGCTGGTCTGCGTTCTCCTCCTGGCCCTCTACCGGTCGCCCCTCATCGAGCTGTCCTTGCGGTCCCCGTGGGTGCATCTGCTGACGTTGGTCGCAGCCGTGGTGGCCGGCACGCTCATGATGGGGCCGCTGCTCGGCCTCGACCCGGCCGCGCGCGCCCGGAGCGGCATCGAGCCGGCGACCGCCGTCGTCGCGTCAGCCGGTTGCCTCGGGCTCCTCGCCGTCCAGCTCGGACGCGGTGACCGGCTGCTGGCGGGCGAATGGTTCCTCGAGCTCAGGTGGGGGTGGGTGGATCCGGTAGCCGACCAGCGGCTCGGCGCAGCGTTCATGGGTGTTGCTGCGGTCACGGTCGTGCTCGTCGGCCTCGCCGTGCTCGTGGCGAGGAGCCGCCGGTCCGCCCCCTGACCGCCGGCCACAGGCGGACGACCACCCGACCGTCGAGGTCGTCGACCGGGACCGGACCGTAGTCGCGAGAGTCGATGGAGTTGCCGCGGTTGTCACCGAGTACGAAGACCTCGTCCTCGGACAGCTCGTAGGTGGGGCTGTAGTAGCCGTCGATGAGCTCGTGGTCGACGTACGGCTCGCTGACCCGCCGTTCGTTCACGTAGAGATGGCTGTCGCGGATCACCAGCACGTCCCCCGGCAGCCCGAGGACCCGCTTGATCATCGGGCGCCCGGAACCGGCACCGAACACCACCAGGTCGCCGGGCGCGAGCTCGGACAGCTCCGGCCGGCCACGGGTCACGAGGACGACGTCCCCGGCCCGGAAGGTCGGCACCATGCTTGCGGAGGCGATCCGCATCGGCGTGACGATCGTGGCGCGCACCACCCCGAGGGTGGCCACCAGGAGTGCGAGGGCGACGACCCAGCCGACCAGCGGCCGCCCGAGCGCGCTCCGCACCCGGCGGTTCACGACACGGGCGGCGCTGCGCGGAACGGGTGGTTGGCGGCCGTCTCGGTGAGGTCCACGGTGCCGTCGGCAGCTGCGACCAGGAACTGCCCCATCATGTCGTGGTCCTCGTGGGAGAGGTTGTGACAGTGGATCATGTAGCGGCCACCCTGGTCGCCGGTCGCTCCGGCCTGCCCCGTCGAGCGGCCGTCGGGGTACTGCTTCGGCGGCATCTCGTAGTGCACGAGGACCTCGACGATCTCCCCCTCACCGACGTAGACGGTGTCCTTGGGCCCCCTCTCCCATGGCTCCACCCGCCCCGATCCTCCGCGGCGCCTGAGGATCTTGAAGTCGACCAGGTGGATGTGCAGGGGGTGGTACCACCCGCCGGACTTGTTCTCGATCTCCCAGATCTCATAGTCGCCGGGTCGCGGGGGGTCGCCCTCGTCGGTGAACGCGTTCCAGCCGCCGGCCTGGATGTCCTTCCAGGACATCCCGTTGATCAGGAACTCGTTGGTGATGTCGTCGTGCTCGAGGTCGATCCTCCGCGTGCGCCTGGAGGCGCCGGCGAACTTGCTCATGACGACGTTGATCTCGCTGGCGGGCGGTGTCCGCACCGTGTTCCACCGGGGCTCCGAGGAGCTGGACCCGACCCTGAACTGCATCACCAGCCCGGTGTACTTGAAGTCCCGGTTGTTCTTCGCGCTGGAGTTGCGCAGCTCGACCTTGTCTCCCGGCGCGCAGCTGCGGAAGTCCACCATGACCTCGTAGCGTTCGGCGCCCGCGTGCCGCCAGTTCTTGACCCGCTGCGGAACCATCACTCCGCCGTCGCCGGCCACGACGTAGACCGGCAAGGTGGCGCGGGTCCGGGTGTTGACGAAGCGCATGTTCATCGACCGGGCCAGCGTGGCCATGAGGACCCGGAACCGGTAGAAGCGACGCTCGACGGTGTGGTACGGCCACGGGACGCCGTTGACCATGATGATGTCGCCCCAGAGCCCGGAGTGGTCACGGTCCATGTAGGCGAGCGAGCCGTCTCGGGCGAACATCGCGTCGCTGATGACCAGGGGCACGTCGTACTCGCCCTGAGGGAGGTTCTCCTTCTCCCACTCGCTCTGGATGTGGTACTCCGCGAGCAGGCCGCTGTAGACGTTCGGCGCCGTGTAGTGCGCACCGTGGTCGTGGTACCAGAGCGTCCGGGCGGTCTGGTGGTTCGGGTACCAGTAGTCCTTGTACTGTCCCGGCCTGGAGAGGTCGTCGGCGTACCCGTCGTACTGCGGGAGCGAGGCAGAGCCGTGCAGGTGCAGGGATGTGGCCATCGGATGGCCGAAGGTCGGATGGAGGTCGGGAAGCTCGTTGCGGACACGGACGCGGACCCTGGTGTTCTGGTCCACCTTGATCAGCGGCCCGGGGACGGTCGGGTCGCCGTTCGTGGGGCCGTAGGCCAGCACGGTGGTCGTCGGAGCGCCCGGGTCGAGGAGCTGCGCCTGCGCCTCTCGCTGAGTGAGGTCGTACAGCAGGTACTCTCCGTGCTCGTCGTAGAGCCGGGCGGGAGTCATCGGCTGCGGGACCGGAAGGGGCCGCGTGAACCGGCCCGGCTTCGGGGCCGTGCTGATCCAGTCGGCGGTGCTGGCCGACTGCCCCAGCGGCAGTCCCAGGCCGGCCGCCGTCACTCCGGCTCCGAGTGCTCCGGCTTTCAGAACGGTGCGTCGGGCAACGGTCATGTCTTACTCCGTTCGACGAGCCACACCCCGTGAGCGGCTCGGCTGAGTTCACTACCCCGTACCTTCGTCGTAGGACCTTGAGGATTCCTTGGTGCCCGCGCCCGTGGCTGGTCCAGCGGCCGTCAGCACCGGTTGGTCGCGTCCGGTCCCGAGCCGGTTCACCGCGACGGCTGCTCCCTCGCCCTGTGCAGCAGCCAGCTCTCGCCGTCGGTGCGGATCAGCGCATACCGGACCGACGAGCCACGCCCGTGCAGGACGAACAGCAGCCGTCGCCCGTCCCCGCCGACGTCCTCCCACCAGCCGATGTCCGCGATCGACTTGTGCTCGTCCTCGTAGGTGAGGTGGTCGAGGTCGAAGTGCGGCCGAGGCTTCCGGTGGTCGTGCAGCACGAACGCTGGTCGGGTCCTCTCCTGGTGCGCCTCGCGGCGACGGTACGTCGGCGGTGGTCCGGTCGGTCTCCGCGGCCGCGGTCGCCGCCCTCGCACCGGCTGACCGTCACCGGTCCGCGTCACCGAAGCAGATCACCGTCTTCACGTCGCCCTCCTGGTGCTCCAGCGCCTCCGCGTGGTCGTCGAGGCCGACCGTCCGGGTGAGCAGGCGGCGCAACCAGTCGCGGTCGGCTGCGGCGAGCGCGTCGGCTCCCTGCCGGAAGTGGCGGAGGTTGGCGTTGACCGACCCGACCACGGCGTCGTTCTCCAGCACCACCTCACGGTTGACCAGTCCGGCGTCGATCGTGAGGTGGCGCCCGGCCGTCGAGACCCCGGTGAGGCAGACGATGCCGTAGGGGCCCGTCGCGGTCAGCGCGTCGATGACCAGCGCGCCCACGCCGGTCGCCTCGACCACGATGTCGGGCTGGGTCCGCGACGTCACCTCCGCCATCGTGTCGTGGTGGTACGTCGCCCCGAGGTCCGCGACCAGCCCTGGCTTGGGGCCGTCGGTGACGCGGTCGAGCACGTGGACCTCGAGCCCTCGCTGGACGCCGAGCAGGGCGGCGAGCAGGCCGATCGGCCCGGCACCGGTCACCAGCACATTGCGCGGCTCGAACCAGGCCCGCTGCCCGATCCGTTCGACCTGCTCCCAGGCCTTGGCCAGCACGCTCGCCGGCTCGGCGAGGACCCCGCACAGCCCCAGTGCCGAGTCGACCCGGACGGCGTAGTCCGCCTCGACGGTCCACAGCTCAGCGCCGTACCCGTCGACCTGCTTGATCCCTCGCTCGCGGTAGCGGCCGTTGCGGCACATGTCGAACTCGCCGACCGCACACGCTCCGCACGGCACCGGGTCGGGGCGCCGGACGACTCCGGCGACCAGGTCGCCCACGGAGAAGCCGCTGCCCGGCGGCGCTTCGAGGACCCGACCGAGCGACTCGTGGCCGAGCACGAGCCGGTCGCTTCCCGGCGGGGCGGTGCCGTAGGCCCCCGAGACGATCTCGCGGTCGGTCCCGCACACCCCCACCGCCACTGCCTCGACCAGCAGCTCGCCCTCGGAGGGCCGGGGGACGGGGCGTTCCTCCACCGTCAGCGAGCCCGACGTTCCCGGCAGCACCGTCAGAGCTCGCATGCAGGGCCTGTGCCCGCTGGACCGTCAGTCAAACGCGGCTCAGCGCGCCTGTCGGGCCGCCCGCTTGGCCTCGGCCGCCTCCCGCTGCTCGACGAACCGGCTGGCGGCGGAGTCGAGGGCCTCGACCGCCTCGGCGAGCTCGTTGCGCGCCTTCTCCCCCTCGGAGTCGAGCCCCTCGAGCTCGAAGACGCCCCACTGGCGCAGCAGCGGCGCCACGATGTCGTCGTGGTGGATGCGGAGGTCGTAGATCCCCGCCTTCGCCATCTGCACCGCCTTGCGGGAGAACCCCGGGATCATGCTGCCGGGCATCTGGAACGACACCACCTCGTCACGGATCGCGCGCATCGTCTGGTCGGGCGCCAGCTCGAGCGCGGCCGCCACGATGTTGCGGTAGAAGATCATGTGGAGGTTCTCGTCCTTGGCCACCCGCGTCAGCAGCTTCTCCGCGATCGGGTCCTCGGTGTAACGGCCGGTGTTGCGGTGGGAGACCCGGGTGGCGAGCTCCTGGAAGGAGACGTACGCGCAGACGTTGAGGAGCGGCTTGTCGCCGGAGTCGTAGCCGATCTCCATCGTCTCCATGCGGGCCCGCTCCAGCTCGTCGGGGTCGACGCCCCGGGTGACCAGCAGGTAGTCGCGGATGCAGAACGCGTGCCGCCCCTCCTCGGCCGTCCAGCGGTTCACCCACGTGCCCCACGCGCTGTCGCGGCCGAACGCCCGCTCGACCTCGCGGTGGTAGCTGGGCAGGTTGTCCTCGGTCAGGAGGTTCACCTCGAGGGCCGTGCGCGCGATCGACGACAGCGGCGACTGCTCGACCGACCACGCCTCCCCGCCGAGGTCGGCGAAGTCGCGGCCGAGGGACCACGGGACGAACTCGTGCGGCATCCACTCCTGGGCGATGTCGAGATGGCGGTTGAGGTTGTCCTCGACGACGTTCTCGAGCTCGGCGAGCAGCTGGGGGTCGGCAAGTGCGGTCATCGGGGCTCCTCGGAGGGCGGGTCTCCTGCCTACCACCTCCGGAGGGCTCAGGGCCAGGGTCTGCACGCCACACGCCGCGTCCGGGAGCTCCCGAGGTGTCACCCGTCGGAATAGCGGGCACCCTCCACGTGTTGAGCCAGGGACGCCCACGACGAGAGGAAAACCTTCGTGACCACTGTGAACCTGACCTCCACCGACTTCGAGAAGACCGTGCTGGAGAACGACATCGTCATGGTCGACTTCTGGGCCTCCTGGTGCGGCCCGTGCCGCAGCTTCGCCCCGACCTACGAGAAGGCCTCCGAGTCGAACCCGGACATCGTCTTCGGCAAGGTCGACACCGAGGCGGAGCAGTCCCTTGCCTCCGCCGCGAGCATCACCTCCATCCCGACGCTGATGGCGTTCCGGGACGGCATCCTCGTGTTCTCCCAGCCCGGTGCCCTGCCCGCGCCCGCGCTCGACCAGGTGATCGGCGCGGTCCGCGAGCTCGACATGGACGACGTGCGGTCCCAGATCGCGGCCCAGAGCGGGCCCTCCGCCGAGCAGGGCTGACCGGGCCCCGGCATGGACGCGCGCGACTGGGACAGCCGCTACGCCTCGGTCGAGCAGGTCTGGTCGCTCGGGCCCAACCAGTTCGTCGCCGAGCAGCTCGACGGGCTGCAGCCCGGTCGCGCCGTCGACCTGGCCTGCGGCGAGGGGCGCAACGCCATCTGGCTCGCCGAGCGGGGATGGCAGGTCACCGCCCTCGACTTCTCCGAGGTCGCTGTCGAGCGGGGCCGCCGGACCGCCGGCGACCTTCCGGTGGACTGGCGGGTCGACGACGCGCTCACCGCTGAGCTGCCGCAGGCCGACCTCGTGGTGCTGGCCTATCTCCAGCTCCCCGAGGACCAGCGGCGGAGCGCCGTACGCCGGGGGTTCGCGGCGCTCGACCACGGCGGGACGTTCTTCCTCGTGGCCCACGACTCCACCAACCTCGCCGAGGGCACCGGCGGCCCGCAGGACCCGTCGGTCCTCTACACCGCCGACGACGTCCTCGCCGACCTCGACGGCGAGGAGTTCGAGGTGGTGCACGCCGCCCGGGTGGCCCGCCCGGTCCGCCAGGACGACGAGCACGGCGGGACCGACACGGCGACCGCGTGGGACGCGCTGGTGCGGCTCGTGCGCGCATGAGCCCGCTTGCGACGGCGCGGTCCCGGCTCGGTGCGGCGCTGTTCCACAAGGTGGCCGGACCCGAGGGCCCGCGCCGGCGCGAACGGATCCACGGCGCGCCGGGTCCCCGCTGGTTCGCACCCGGCAGCCCCGTGCAGCAGGTGCACGGCGACGCCTCGATGTTCATCGGCGGGATCCGTGCGCTCATGATGCAGTCGCTCCACCCCGCCGCCATGACCGCGGTCGCGGAGCACTCCGGCTTCAAGGGCGACCTGTGGGGCCGGCTCGCCCGCACCAGCACCTTCCTGGCGACCACGACGTTCGGCACCGCCGAGGACGCCCAGGCGGCCGTCGACATCGTCCGTCGGATCCATGACCGGATCACCGGAACGATGCCCGACGGGACGCCGTACGCCGCCTCCGACCCGCACCTGCTGCAGTGGGTGCACATCGCCGAGATCGACAGCTTCCTGCACGCCCACCAGACGTACGGCGCCGCGCCGCTCGACCAGGCTGGCCGCGACGAGTATGTCGCGCAGACCGCTGTCGTGGCCGAGCGGCTCGGCGTCGTCGACCCGCCGCGGACCGAGGCCGAGCTCCGTGCCGCGCTGGCGGCCTACCGTCCCGAGCTGCACGGCACCGACCACGCGAGGGACGCGATCGCATTCCTCCTCTGGCATCCCGACCTTCCGGCCGCCGCCCGGCCGGCGTACCTCGTGCTCGCGGCGGCCGCCGTCGGGCTGATGCCCGGGTGGAGCCGGCAGGAGCTGCGGCTCTTCCGGCTGCCGGTCGCGGAGCGGACCGTCGTCCGCGCGCTCGGCCATGCCGCGACCGGGACGATCCGGTGGGCGTTGTCGCCCGCCCGGGCCGCCGACCTCAGAGGCGCAGATGCATGACGTGCAGCCCGACCAGGCCGTGCTCGGCGTGGTCGAACGCCTCGGGGACGGTGCCGACGATCTCGAACCCGAGTGACTGCCACAGCCGCACCGCCGCGGTGTTCGTCTCGACCACGGCGTTGAACTGGACGGCGCGGTAGCCGGCCTGCCGGGCCCAGCCCACCATGTGCTCACCGAGGGCCCGGCCCACCCCGCGTCCCCGGCCGCGCGGGTCGACCATGAACGACGCGGTGGCGACGTGTGCGCCGCGGCCGGGTCGGTTCGGGCCCATCTTCGCCGTCCCCAGGACCGTCTGGCCGTCGCAGGCGACCACGGTGCGCGCGGGGTGCCGCTCCATCCACCAGGGCCGCGCCTCGTCCTGCGTCAGTCCCTCGGGGAAGGCGTAGGTCCGCCCCTCGGCCACCACGGACGCGAAGATCGGGAAGATGTCAGGCCAGTCGTCGTCGGTCGCCGTCCGGATGACCATCTCCGCCTAGACGCCGTTCTCCCGATGGGGGTCCGTCGGCGCCGACTGCTCGTCCTGGCTCTGGTCCTCCTCGAACCGCACCTTGCCCAGCTGCTTGCGCAGGCTGAACCACAGCACCACGGTCGCGGCGATGAGGAAGACGACGAGGGCCGCTGCGACCCACCCGGGCTTGACGTCCCCGGGCGCCGGAACCGGGTCCAGGTGGGGCACGATCGCGAGGACGGGGTTCAGCAGGGCTGTAGTCAGCGGGCTCATCGCTCCATCGTCTCAACCAGCTCACGGACGCCCGCGAAGAGGTCGGTCTCCGGGGTCTCCACCTCGACGAGCGACCTCGCCAGCTCGTAGTCCTCGGTCGGCCACGCCATCTGGTGCACCCGCAGCGGGCACGCGAACCACGGCCCCTCCGGGTCGATCTGCGTCGCGTGCGCGAGCAGCGCCCGGTCGCGGACCGGGAAGTAGTCGGCGCACGGCACGAGCGTGGTCACCCGAGCGGCATGCACGGGGTCGGGCTTCCACTCCGTGAGCCGCTCCGCGTAGGGCGACTCCAGCCCCTGTCGGAGCATCTCGTCGTGCAGCGCCTGGGTCCGCTCGCGGTGGAAGGAGTGGTGGTAGTAGAGCTTGAGCGGCTGCCAGGGCTCCCCGGCGTCGGGGTAGCGCGTGGCGTCGCCGGCGGCCTCGAACGCCTCGACCGCGACCCGGTGGCACATCACGTGGTCCGGGTGCGGGTAGCCGCCGTTCTCGTCGTACGTCGTCACCACGTGCGGGCGGAACGACCGCATCAGCCGCACCAGCGGCTCCGCCGCCACCTCGACGGGCAGGTCCGCGAAGCACCCCTCCGGCAGCGGCGGCTTCGGGTCGCCCTCCGGGAACCCGGAGTCGACGAAGCCGAGCCAGTCCTGGGTGACGCCGAGGATCTCGCGCGCGGCGTCCATCTCCTGCCGGCGGATCTCGGCGATGTTCGCCAGGACGTCCGGCCGGTCCATCTTGGGGTTGAGGATCGAGCCCCGCTCCCCGCCGGTGCAGGTGACGACGTGGACGTCCACGCCCTCGGCGACGTACTTGGCGGTGCTCGCGGCGCCCTTGCTCGACTCGTCGTCCGGGTGCGCGTGCACGTGCATGAGGCGCAGCGTCGACGGCATGGCCCCCATCCTAGGATGGGGTGCATGGCCGACCTCGAGCAGCGCTACCGCGGGCCCAGCCGCGCCTCCCGGGCGGTGGCGCTGGTGGCGGTCGTGGCGATGGTGGCGAGCGGTGTCGGCTTCGTGGGCTGGTCGGTGTTCTTCCACAGCACCCCCGAGGTGACCTCCCGCCTCACCGCGTTCCGGATCGTCGACGAGCACGAGGTCACCGCCGACATCGCGGTCGCCCGGACATCCCAGTTCACCGAGGCGTCCTGCCGGCTGCGGGCGATCGCCGACGACCACACCGTGGTCGGCGAGGTGAACGTCCCTGTCGTCGACGGGCTCGAGCAGCGCTCGATGCGCGTCCCGATCCGCACCGAGCGCCGGGCGACCACCGTCGAGCTCGTCGGCTGCACCACCCCGGGCCAGCCCCGCCCGCGCTGACTCGTCACCGACAGTCGGGTAGAATCGGTCCCTTGCCCTCCCGCGGGACGCGGGCAGCGGCACCCGAGCCAGCAATGGATACGAACCGAGACCCAGGAGCGTTGTCACCGTGACCCAGTCCCCCGAGCACGATGTCATCTGGTTGACCCAGGAGGCCTTCGACAAGCTCAAGGACGAGCTGGACAACCTCCGCGGTCCGGTGCGTGACGAGATCGTCGCCCGGATCAGCGCGGCCCGCGACGAGGGTGACCTCAAGGAGAACGGCGGCTACCACGCCGCCCGCGAGGAGCAGGGCAAGACCGAGGCCCGGATCCGGCAGCTGGAGGACATGCTGCGCAAGGCCCAGGTCGGTGAGACGCCCGCCGACGACGGCGTCGTCGAGCCCGGCATGGTCGTCACCGTGCGGTTCGTCGGCGACGACGAGGTCGAGGAGTTCCTCCTCGGCGCGCGCGAGATGGCCGGCGACACCGAGGTGCAGGTCTACTCCCCGCAGTCCCCGATGGGCCAGGCGATCGCCGGCAGGAAGCGCGGCGAGGAGGTCGACTTCGCGGCCCCCAACGGCAAGACGCTGCAGGTCGAGATCGTCGACGCGGTCCCGTTCAAGGGCTGAGCTCCCCCGCTGGCCTGCACCTCAGACCGCGGCGAACGGGTCGTGGTCGGCGAGGATCCGGTCGACGCGCGCCTGGTCGATCCGTGAGGCGAGAGCCTGGTGCTCCTGCGCATCCCGGACGACCTTCGCGAGCGTGAAGGACGACGACACGAGGAAGAGCGTGCCGACGGCCATGAACGAGCGCATCCACGTGTCGACCGGCAGGTAGCAGATGCCGAGGACGACCGCGAGCAGCGCGGCGCCGAAGGCGACGGCTGCCTGGACGAAGAAGGCGGTGGTGGTCCGGGTGCGAGGGGTGGT
Source organism: uncultured Actinomycetota bacterium (assembly GCA_963754155.1). Lineage (GTDB taxonomy): Bacteria > Actinomycetota > Actinomycetes > Propionibacteriales > Nocardioidaceae > Marmoricola_A. Next base: position 784,456 of record CAVWEU010000003.1, read on the forward strand.
CTCCATGAGGAGCAGTCTTCGCGCCCACACCCGCCCCCGACATCCGCCCGAGTACTCAGCTGCGCGGCTCCGGCGTACTCACTCCGACACGGGGTAGCCGTTGTCGCGCAGGTGCCGCAGCACCTCTGCCGCATGCGGCTCGCCACGCGTCTCCACCTGCACGGCCACCTCCACCTCGCCGATGTGGAGGTAGGAGCCGGTTCGCTGGTGGACGACGTCGAGCACGTTCGCGTTGGCCCGGGCGAGGTCGGCCAGGAGCCGCGCCAGGCCGCCCGGGCGGTCGGGGATCCGGACCCGGAACGCGAGGTAGCGCCCGGTCGTCGCCATGCCGTGACGGAGCACGTTCATCAGCAGGATCGGGTCGATGTTCCCGCCGGAGAGCACCGCGACCGCCGGGGTCTCGAACCGCGTCGGCCGGTCCATGACCGCCGCGACCGCCGCCGCCCCGGCCGGCTCGACGACGAGCTTCGCCCGTTCGATGAGCATGAGGAGCGCCTGCGAGATCGACTCCTCGTTGACCGTCACCACCTCGTCGACGAGCGCCGCGATGGTGGCGAACGGGACGTCGCCCGGGCGGCCCACGGCGATCCCGTCGGCCATGGTCGACATCGACGCGAGGGCCTCCGGGTGCCCGGCCGCCAGCGAGGGCGGGTACGCCGCGGCGCCCTCGGCCTGCACCCCGACCACGATCACGTCGGGGCGCTCGGCCTTGACCGCCGCGGTGATGCCGGCGAGGAGCCCGCCGCCCCCGGTGGGCACGACGATCGTGCGGACGTCGGGGCACTGCTCGAGGATCTCCAGACCGCACGTCGCCTGGCCGGCCACGATGTCGGGGTGGTCGAAGGGGTGGACGAGGACGGCGCCGGTCTCGTCGGCGTACTTCCTCGCCTCGAGGAGCGCCTCGTCGATGCTGGTGCCGTGGAAGCGGACCTCGGCGCCGTAGCCGCGGGTCGCCTTCTCCTTGGCGATGTTCGCGCCGACCGGCATGTAGACGACGGCCTTCATGTCGAGCAGGCTCGCGGCGAGCGCGACCCCCTGGGCGTGGTTGCCGGCGCTCGCGGCGACGACGCCGTTCGCGCGCTCCTCGGCGGAGAGCCCGGCCATCCGCGTGTAGGCGCCGCGGATCTTGAAGGACCCCGCGCGTTGCAGGTTCTCGGCCTTGAGCAGCACCGGGCCGCCGGCGGCCTTGGAGAGCCACCGCGCCCCCTCCATCGGGGTGCGGATCGAGACTCCCTCGAGGAGCGAGCGGGCACGGGTGATCTCGTCGAGCGACGGGCCGGGGGACGTCATGAGGTCACTCTAGGGACCTCCGGATCCACCACTTCCACACCGCCGTCCTCGGGCTCGTCCGGGGAGGACGAGAGGTAGACGACGACGGCGTTCACCGCCGCCACGAGCGGTACGGCGACGAGGGCCCCGGCGATGCCGGCGAAGTAGGCGCCGCAGGCGATCGCGACGATCACCCCGAGCGGGTGGACCGAGACCATCCGGCCGAGCAGGAACGGCTGCAGCACGTGCGCCTCGAGCTGCTGCACGCCGATGACCCCGCCGAGCATGATGAGGGCCACCAGCGGTCCTTGCGCGACCAGCGCGACGAGGACCGCGACGATGCCGGAGACCGTCGCCCCGACCAGCGGGACGAACCCGCCGAGGAAGACCAGCACGCCGATGGCGGCGACGAACGGCACGTCGAGGACGGCGGCGACGATCATGATGCCGGTCGCGTCGACCATCGCCACGACCACGGTGGCCCGCACGAACTGGGTGAGGCTGAGCCACGCGACACGACCGGAGCTGTCGGCGCGGGCACGCGCCGCTGCCGGGAACAGCCGGACCACCCACGCCCAGATCCGGTGGCCGTCGGCGAGGAAGAAGAACGTCGCGAAGAGGACGATGAAGAACCCGGCCACGATGTGACCGATGGCGGTCCCGACCTCCGTGAGCCGGCCGACGATCTCGGCGTTGCTCTGCGTGACCAGGGCCTGCATCTGGTCGATGGCATCGTCGATCTGGGCGTCACTGGCGTTGAGCGGCCCGTCCCGCAGCCAGACCCGGATCTCGTCGAGCCCGCTGACGACCTGGTCGGCGAGGTTCGTGGCTCCGTCGATCACCTGCTGGGTGGCGAAGGTGAGCATGAGCGCGACGACGCCGAGGACGCCGACCACCACGAGGACCGACGCCACCCCTCGGTGCACCGCCCGCGACAGCAGCTCCACGATCGGCATGACGAGCGCGGCGATGAAGAGCGCGATCACCAGGGGCATCACGACCAGCGAGAAGAAGCCGACCGCGGTCGCGACCAGGTAGCCGGCGGCCACGATGACGAGAAACCGCCACGCCCAGGCCGCAGCCAGGTCGACGCCGTACGGCACCTGGGCGCGGTTGAAGTTCGATGTCCCGGCGCGGATGCTCGGCGTCTCGGCGTCCGACTCGTCCCGACGGCGCTCGGCCCGCACCTGGGCCCAGTGCTGGGCGAACTGGGCGGAGAACCGCCGTTCGAACTGCTCCTCGGTCATCTTGCGGCGCCCGAACCGGCGGCGCAGCAGCCCCTTGCCCTCGGCCGGGGTCGCAGGTTCTTCGAGGGACTGCTCGGGGTGCTCCACCGCGCCAGCGTATGCGGCGCCCGGTTCTCAGCCGAGCATCTGGAGAAGCCGGTACGCCGCCTCCGGGTGCCGCTCGCGCGAGCAGTCCGGCCGGCGCGAGCAGGTAGTCACCGTCGACCACCACGCTGGGCGCCTCCGGCACCTGCCACCCTCCGACCCCTGACACGTGGTCGAGCAGGTGCGACGCCGCCTCCTCGGCGTGCCGCAACGCCCCTCCCGAGCCGACGAGGAGCGCCACCTCCCGCAGGTCGACGCCGCTGCGCTCGACCCAGCGTCCGACCGCTCCGCCGTCGCTCTCGTACCTGACCTGGGCCCGCCCCGCGTGCCGGCGCAGCGCGACCCCCACCGCGAGCGACGCGAGCCGGAGGTCGAAGGCACGGTCCTCGGCGCTCGACGGGAGGAAGGCCGGGTCGTCGCGGCGCCGTTCCGCGGCGGCGCGTGCAGCCTCCAGCGTCGAGCCGTCGATGATGCCGGCGACGTGCGCCTCCTCGACCGCCGACACCGCGCTCCAGCGCATCCCGAGGTCGCCCTCGACCGTCCGGTTCACCGGCGACACCGCGACGACCTCGCGGCTGAGCCCCCGGGCCTCGGCGTCGTCCGGGTGCGTCCGGTCCTCGTCGGTCTCGTCCTCCACCGGCTCGACGACGGAGTAGACGTCGGTCGTGGCGCCGCCCACGTCGACGACGACCACGTCCCCGACGCCGGGCCGGTCGGCTCCGAGCCCGGAGGCGAGCAGCTCGACCGCGGTGAGCACCAGGTCCGGCGTGGCCCCCTGGACCATCGCGGCGAAGGCAGGGCTGGTGGAGAGGTGCTTGCCGCCGATCACGTGGCGCAGGAACATCGCGCGGATCGCCGCGCGGGCCGACGCCGGCTCGAGGACACCGATCCGGGGCACGACGTTGCCGGCCAGGACGTACGGCGTGCCCGCACCGTCGAGGAGGGCGGCGACCTCGGGCTGGGCCTCGACGTTGCCGGCGACGACGACCGGACCCGACCAGCGCGCGGATGCCAGCGCGGAGGCGCACCCCAGGAGCACCTCGCTGTTGCCGCCGTCGGTGCCGCCGGTCAGCAGCACGACGTCGGGGCGTGCCCGACGGAGGGCGTCGACCCCGGCCTCGTCGAGGGCGCCGGCCGAGACGTGGACGACCCGACCGCCGCTCGAGAGCGCGACCCGGCGGCCGGCCTCGGCGGTCACCAGCTGCTCGTTGCCGACCACGCCGATCCTCAGCCCGCCGCCGGCCGACGAGCAGGCGAGGACGGGGGCGTCGGCGGCGCGCGCGTCGTCGGCGGTGAGCGCTGACAGGCAGGCCCCGAACCCGTCCATCACGTCGGTGTCGACGGTGGTGCGGTGCTCCGCCTTCGCGACCAGCCGCCCCTCGGCGACGTCGACGAGCGCGGCCTTGGTGAACGTGGACCCGAAGTCCACGCACACCACCACCCCGTCCCCCGCCGAGTCCGCCGAGCCGTCACTCGTGCCGGGTCGAGCCGTCACTGGTGCCGGTGGCGTCACCCCAGGGCTCGGTCGAGGTCCGCGATGAGGTCCTCGGCGTCCTCGATCCCGACCGACAGCCGGATCAGGTCGGCCGGCACCTCCAGCGGCGTACCGGCGACCGAGGCGTGCGTCATCCGGCCGGGGTGCTCGATGAGCGACTCGACCCCGCCGAGCGACTCGCCCAGCGTCCAGACCTGCGTGGAGCCGCACACCTCGAGCGCCTTCTGCTCACCGGCCGCGACCCGGAACGAGACGATCCCGCCGTACCGCTTCATCTGGCGGCCGGCGACCTCGTGCCCGGGGTGCGAGTCGAGCCCGGGGTAGACGACCTCGGAGACCCCGGGGTGCTCGGACAGGTGTGCGACGACCGCCTCGGCGTTGTCGCAGTGCCGCTCCATCCGCAGCGACAGCGTCTTGAGCCCGCGCAGCACGAGCCAGGAGTCGAACGGCCCGGCGACCCCGCCGATGGCGTTCTGGTGGAAGAGCAGCTTCTCAGCCAGGTCGCCGTCGCGGACCACGAGCGCGCCGCCGACGACGTCGGAGTGGCCGCCGCAGTACTTCGTGGTCGAGTGCACGACGACGTCCGCACCGAGGGTGAGCGGCTGCTGGAGGTACGGCGAGGCGAAGGTGTTGTCGACGACGAGCAGCGCGCCGGCCTGGTGGGCCACGTCGGCGAGTGCCGCGATGTCGGCGATGTTGAGCATCGGGTTCGTCGGGGTCTCCACCCAGACCACCTTGGTGCGACCCGGCTCGATCGCCGCCGCGACGGCCTCGACGTCGGCCACCTGGGCCGTCGTGTGGTCCAGCCCCCACGGCGACTCGACCTTGGCGAACAGCCGGAAGCTGCCGCCGTACGCGTCGCTCGGGATCACCACGTGGTCCCCGGGCCGGCAGAGGGCGCGGAGCAGGGTGTCCTCGGCGGCGAGCCCGCTGGCGAAGGCGAACCCGTGCGACCCCTCCTCGAGCGCCGCGATGCACCCCTCGAGCGCGGTGCGGGTCGGGTTGGCGCTGCGGGAGTACTCGTAGCCCCCGCGCAACCCGCCGACACCGTCCTGCTTGTAGGTGCTCGTCGCGTAGATCGGCGGGATCACCGCGCCCGTGGTGGGGTCCGGCTCGTAGCCCGCGTGGATGGCGCGGGAGGAGAACCCCAGCTTGCTCTTGTCGATGTGCTCGCTCACCCCTCGCACACTACCCAGCCTCCGCTTGTGCCCTGCGGGAGACTGGAGCCATGCTCTTCTCCCGCCACAAGACCCAGCTGCCGGCCGCCGACGAGGCACTGCCCGGCCGTCCCTCGCCGTGGTTCTCGCTGCCCGCGAAGCACGCGGTCCTCGACGCGCCGATCGTCACCGACGAGGTCCCCGACGGCCTCGAGGTCGCGATCTTCGGGCTCGGATGCTTCTGGGGCGCGGAGGAGATCTACTGGCAGATGCCGGGCGTCTGGTCGACGAGCGTCGGCTACGCCGGCGGCGCCACCCCGCACCCGTCGTACGACGAGGTGTGCAGCGGGCGGACCGGCCACACCGAGGCCGTCCGGATCGTCTACGACCCCGCGGTCCTCGGGTACGACGCGCTCGTCCGGACCTTCTTCGAGGTGCACGACCCCACCCAGGGGATGCGCCAGGGCAACGACGTCGGCACGCAGTACCGCTCGGCGATCTACATCACCACCCCGGAGCAGGCACGGGTCGCCCAGGAGCTCACCGAGGCGTACGCCGCCGAGCTCGAGCGCCGCGGGCTGGGTCCGGTCACGACCGAGATCGCCCCGGCCCCGGCGTACTACTACGCCGAGGACGTGCACCAGCAGTACCTGGCCAAGAACCCCTACGGCTACCGCTGCCACGCGAACACCGGCGTGAAGTTCCCCGCGGACGTCTGAGGCCCCGGCGGAGGGCCTCGCTCGGCGCCCGCCGACGTGACGATTCGCACAGGTCGGCGAGGCCCCGATCGCGTTCAGGCCCAGCCTCGCGAGGGTACTTTTGAAGTATCAACCACGAGGAGGGACCACCATGTTCGACCTTCATTGCGACGCCTGCCACAAGCAGCAGCTGCTCGGTGCCGAACGGGTTCGTCACCTCATCAACGACGACCAGGGGATCGCAGTGATCCTGGAGTGCTACTGCGGCGAGCTGGCGGCGGTCCGGACCGGCGTCTCCGCCGACGAGCGCCGGCGAGAGACAGCGGCCGTCTGACACGAACCGTTCAGTGGAGTCTTTGACGCACGTGGTGCATCAGAGACTCCATTGAAGCGTCAGCGGGCGATGCGTCCCCAGGCCTGCGCCACCGTCGTGGGGTCGGCGACGACGACCTCGCTCGGGATCCGGTCCAGGATCGCCAGGTAGTCGTTCCAGCAGTACTCCTCGGCGCTGCCGGTCCAGTGCCTCCGCCAGTCCGGGGCTCGGCAGTCCCACCGGCCGCTGACGAAGCCCCGCACGAACCGGTAGTGCTGCACCACGAACCACTGGTCCGGACCCAGGCGCCGGATCCGGTCCCCCAACGTGACCGGAGAGGCGTACCTGCGGGGAGCCGTGTAGGTGAAGCACGGAGACGTGGGGGTGTTGCAGTTGCCGCCGTTGACGCTCACCGTGCGCTGGAACCAGGGCGTCCCGGTCGACGACCGGTCGTTGGGCGCGGCGCCGTAGGTCCGACCGAAGGCGAAGCAGGACGCCACCACGTCCTGCTGCACGACGTCGTCCCGCCGGTTGTTGGGGTAGGCGAAGAGGCCGGCACCACGAAGGTGCCCCCGCGCACGGAGGTCCTCGAGCGAGCCGCACGCCTCGTCCCGCTGCTCGGAAGGGCTCAGCGTGGTCATGTCCCGGTAGCTCCGGCTGTGGGACACGAAGCTCCAGCCGTACGACCGGTGGAGCAGGTCCAGGTCCGCCCACGAGCCGTAGCGCACGCCACCGGCCCGCAGCACGTTGCCGTGCACGTCGAGGTCGTCGAGGCAGAGCCGGCTGCTCGCGCGGGGTTGCCGTGTGACCACGGTGCCGGTGGCGCTCAGCCCGCGCTTCCAGAGCTCGTCGGCGACGGCGCGCAGGGAGACGGCCCGCGGCAGCCGGTCGCACTCCGCGGCGGAGACCCACTGCGAGCGCGAGAGCAGCAGCGTGAGGTACGCCGGCGCAGCCGCCCGCAACGCTGGTGGCTCCGGAGCGGCGGCCGCTCCTCCCACGAAGCTGACGCCGCCGACGCCGCTGACGCCGCCCAGAAGGACCAGGGCCGTCCCCAGCACGAGGACGGCCCCGTGGCGCAACGTCGACGTCGGATCCCGCACGGACCCATCTGACTCCTCACGCCGCCGGTTGCCCCAGATCACAAGGTCCCGGTGGCTGCGACGGCGTTGTCCCTAGACTCCCGCCATGACGCCGGTGACGGAGATGACGACCCGCTGGGGTCGCGCGCTCGACCCGGACCACGTCCTGCAGGAGCACCCGCGGCCGCAGCTGGTCCGGGACTCCTACCTCAACCTCAACGGCTGGTGGGAGCACGCGTTCACCTCCCTCGAGGCGACCGAGCCGACGACGTACGACGGCCCGATCCTCGTGCCGTTCTCCCCGGAGGCGCCGCTGTCGGGGGTACGGCGCCAGCTGCTGCCGGACCAGCTGCTCTGGTACCGGCGCACCTTCGAGCGCCCGGACGCACCGGAGGGCACGCGGGTGCTGCTCCACTTCGGCGCGGTCGACCAGACCTGTGTCGTCCGGGTCAACGGCACCGAGGTCGGCCGCAACCACGGCGGCTACCTCCCCTTCGGCTGCGACGTCACCGAGGCGCTGCGGGACGGCGAGAACACCCTCGTCGTCCGCGTTCGCGACGTGAGCGGCCACCGGGGCCCGAGCAGCGGCAAGCAGCGGCTGGAGCGGGGAGGGATCTGGTACACCGCGCAGTCCGGGATCTGGCAGACGGTCTGGCTCGAGGTGGTGCCCGAGCATCACGTGCAGCGGCTCGTGCTCACGCCGTTGCTCGACCGGGACGCGGTCGAGGTGACCGTCCAGTCCGACGCCCCCGGGCGTGCCGAGGTCGTGGTGTCGGCCTCCGGCGTCGCCGTCGCGACGGCGACCGTGCCGGTCGGACAGCCGTCCACGCTCACCCTCCGGGACGTCCGGCCGTGGACGCCGGAGGACCCTCACCTCTACGACGTCGAGGTTCGGCTCGGGGAGGACCGCGTCCGCGGCTACGTCGGGATGCGCAGCTTCGGCGTCGGCACCGACGCCGACGGCCACCCCCGGCTGCTGCTGAACGGCCGCCCCTACGTCCACGCGGGTGTGCTCGACCAGGGCTACTGGCCCGACGGGCTGCTCACCCCACCGTCGGACGAGGCGATGGTCCACGACATCGAGACGATGAAGCGGCTCGGGTTCACCATGCTGCGCAAGCACATCAAGATCGAGCCGCTGCGGTGGTACCACCACTGCGACCGGCTCGGGATGCTGGTCTGGCAGGACTTCGTGAACGGCGGGGAGACGCCGCACCGTGCCGCCGTCCTGCCGCCCGGTCGTGGCCGCAACCGGCGGATGCACCTGCGCGACCACCGCTACCGCCTCTTCGGGCGAGCGGACCCCGACGGTCGACAGGAGTTCCGTGACGAGCTCCGTCGCACCGTCGAGCTCCTCCGCAGCGTCACCTCGCTCGCGGTGTGGGTCCCGTTCAACGAGGGGTGGGGACAGTTCGACGCCAACGACATCGCCGCCGAGCTGCGGGCGCTCGACCCGACCCGGCCGATCGACCACGCCAGCGGCTGGCGGGACCAGGGCGGCGGCGACCTGCTCAGCCTGCACGTCTACAAGCGGGCCTTCGTCGTGCCCGAGCGGGCGGAGGGCGACGAGCGCGTGCTGGCCCTCACCGAGTACGGCGGCTACAAGCTCGTCGTGGAAGGGCACACCTGGGGCGAGCAGCACTTCGGCTACCAGTCCTACGACACGGCGGACGAGCTCGCCGAGGCGTTCGCGCGGCTCCACCACGACGAGCTGGTCCCGGCTGTGGCACAGGGGCTCAGCGCCACCGTCTACACCCAGCTCTCCGACGTCGAGGACGAGCTCAACGGGCTGGTGACCTACGACCGGGAGGTGCTGAAGCTGCCCGAGGAGGTCGTCCGCGACGCGGTGTCGGCGCTGCGCCGGGGACCGGCCTGAGTCACTGCGCCACGACGTCCAGCAGCTCGTCCCGCAGGGCGGGGGCGAGCGGAGGGGCCAGCGGCAGCCGTGGCAGCAGCGTCGCCTGGAAGGCGTGGTAGGTGTCCGGCTTCCCCCGCCAGGTCACCCCGCCGGGGCGGTTCTCCGGGTCGAGCTCGTGGTGCCACGAGCCGAGCCGGCGGTCGACGAAGACGGCGGCGACGTGGTCCCACCAGGTGCGGTACCACTCGTCGTACGACGGGTCGCCCGTCGCGCTCCATAGCGCGGCGGCGGTGGCCGTCGCCTCGGCGGCGACCCAGTGCATCCGCTCCCGCACCACCGGCCGGCCGTCCCAGTCGACGGTGTAGACGAACCCGTCCGCCCCGTCGACCGCCCAGCCGTCCCGCACCGCGGCGTCGAACAGCGCGACCGCGTCGTCGAGCAGCCACGACGGAGCCTCGGAGCCGAGCGCGGCACGCAGATGGAGCGCGAGCCGGGACCACTCCAGCGCGTGGCCGATCGTGGCTCCGTAGGGCCGGAACGGGTGCGCCGGGGTGTCCCGGTTGTACTCCAGCAGCGGTGTCCACGACGTGTCGAAGTGCTCGGGCAGGCGCCAGTCGTGTGCGGCCCCGAGCTGGTGCACGACCCGGGTGACGATCCGGAGCGCGCGGTCCAGCAGCGACCTGTCCCCCGCCGCCTCGGCAGCGGCGAGGAGCGCTTCCACCGTGTGCATGTTGGCGTTCACGCCTCGGTAGGCGTCGAGGGTCGCGAACGACTCGTCCCACTGCTCGACGACCATGCCGTGCTCGTCGTCCCAGAACCGCTCCAGCATCACCGCGAGCGCCTCGTCGAGCAGCTCGGCCGCACCGGGCCGGCCGGCGCAGACGAGCGACGAGGCCGCGAGCACCACGAAGGCGTGCTCGTAGGCGGTCTTGTCCCGCGTCGTCGGCCCGTCCGGCCCCACTCCGGCGTACCAGCCGCCGTTCACGGGGTCCCGGAACCGCCCGGTCAGCGCGGCGAGCCCGTGGTCCGCCAACGGTCCGCACCCGGGTCGTCCGAGCAGGTGCCCGAGCGAGAAGACGTGGGTCATCCGGCAGGTGATCCACAGCTCCACCGGCCGGTCGAGCTGGGGCTCACCGGCGACGTCGAGCCACGCGAACCCGCCGGCCGGGTGCCGCGACCGGCGGCTGAACTCGAGCAGCCGGTCGCCCTCGTCCTCCAGCCATCGCGCGTGGGCGGCGGTTCCGAGCCAGGAGGTCATGAGCCCAGGGTGGAGTAGCGGTCGCCGACCTCGTAGGTCGCCACTCCCAGCGTCGAGTCGCTCTGCCCGTAGTAGGCGAACCAGGTGCCCTTGAAGTGCACCAGCCCCTCCACGAACGTCACGTTCGACACCAGCCCGTGCTGGTCCTCGTAGGTCGACGGCTCCAGCCACGGGCGCTTCATCTCCGCCAGGATGGTGCCCGGGTCCGCCGGGTCGAACAGCAGCTGCCCGCAGGTGTAGCGGACCCCACCGTCCTCGAGCTTCACCGCCGCGTTGTGCAGCAGCAGGATCAGCCCGTTGTCGGTGACCACCGGCGGGGGGCCGACCTCGACCAGGAACTCCCCGAACGTGCCCGGCGGGGTCGGCACCATCACCGGCTCGTCCTGCGGACAGGGCTCCCACGTGATCAGGTCGTCGGACCAGGCGTAGTAGATCGACCCCTCCCCGAAGTACATGAGGTACCGGCCGTTCACCTTCTCCGGCAGGATCCCGCCGGCCTTGCTCCAGGCCCCTTCCACGTCGTTGCCGCGCGGCAGGAACGTGTTGAAGTCGCCGAAGAGCGGCCCGTGCTTGGTCCACGTGAACAGGTCGGTCGACGTGGCCAGGCACAGCTGGGCGTGCTTGCGGTCCCAGCCGGTGTAGGTCATGTAGTAGGTGCCGTCGACCTCGGTGACCCGCGGGTCCTCCGCGCCGTACTGGTCGTAGCCCTCCGACGGCGACAGCACCGGCTCGGGGTGCCGGTCGAAGTGGATCCCGTCGTCACTGGTGGCCAGGCCGACGTGGGAGACGATGTCGTCGGCGTGCGCACGGTAGAGCAGCACGACCTGGCCGTCCTTCACCACCGCCGCCGGGTTGTAGACGCTCGACGACTCCCAGCCGTCGCCCTGCGGACGCATGATCGGGTTGTGCTCGTAGGGCCGGAACGGCCCGAGGGGGAACTCCGCGTGCGGAGGGGTGGAGGTGCTCATCGTTCTCTCTTCCTCGTTCATCGGGTGACCAGGGCGAAGCCCCTGGCGGGTACGGCGACCTGGACGCGGACGGCCGGCGTGGTGCGCGAGTCGACCAGGCGGCCGCGGGCGTCGTAGGTGTCGATGGTGGCGGCACCGGTGCCGCCCGGGCGGACGACCGTGCGCTCGACGCGGTGCGAGGCGCTGGACAGCAGGACGGTGCCGTGGCCGGCGCCGCGCAGCGCCAGCCGGGACACGACCGGCTCGAGCATGATGGCGTCCACCCTGGCGGGCGCACCGCCCGTGGTGGCGGTCGCGGTCAGCGTGGATGCGCCTGGCTGGAGCGCCCGTGGCACCGTCACCGGGAGCAGTGCGCCCGGGGCCGGGGAGTCGCCCTGCGTGCCGACGGCGCCGGAGTCGACCGAGCCGAGGACCCGGTCGTCGCCGCGGACGGTGGTGACCGCGTCGCTGCCGGACTCGAGGTCGAGCACCGGCAGGACCAGCGACCGGCCCAGCGAGGAGACGTCGAAGGTGACCGAGCCGCCGTCGCCGAGCGCGGTGTAGCCGGAGCCGCCGAACAGCGACTCCCCGGTCCACAGCGACTCGGGGTGCACCACGGTGGCGTCCCCGGCCGGCGTGCCGTCCTCGGCCTCCAGCGTGACGGTGCCGTGGCGGTGGGTGATCCTGGCGACGCGTGCCGCTGCTGCCACGTCGGGGTTCGCGTCGAGCGCGAGCATCGACAGCAGCCCGTGGATCGTGGACTCGGCGCCCGAGTTGCGGTTGATGTCACCGCTCGAGGAGATGCCGTCGAACGTGCGCCCGGTGGCGGGGTCGTACATCGCCTCCCCGGCCGGGTTCGCGCCGAAGTACCAGGCCGCGAAGATGCCGGCGAGGTCGCGTGCAACCGTCCGCCCGGTGGCGTCGTCGGTGGCGAGCAGGGACTGCAGCCGGGAGTCGGCGCCATAGGCGATCTGGGAGGCGTCCCCCCTGGTCGGGAGCCGACCGTTGTCCGGCCCGCCGGAGGTCAGCAGCCACGGGTCGAAGGTGAACGAGTCGGTGATCGCGCCCCGGGCGAGGGCCGGGTCGCGCAGCGTCTCCGCGGCACGAGCCAGGCCGGCGGGCATCTGCGAGCCCCAGCCGTGCCAGATCGAGCGGGAGAGCGCCCACGGCCGCACCGCGCCGAACGGCCAGGTCAGCGCATCGCCGCCGGCGAGCTCCGCGACCCCCTCGGCGAGCCGGGCGAGGACGGTCCTCGCGTTCGCCGCTCCCCCGGGGGCCGACCGCGTCGACGTACGCCGACAGCCCGAGGATCGCCTCGGCGGTGGCGTCGGCTCCGTCGGCGATCAGCCAGGCGGGGGCGGGCTCGCCGTCGATGTCGAGGTGCTGGCCGTACTCGTCGAGCACCTGCTCCTCGACGGCGTCGACGGACAGCTCGAGCCGGTCGCGCAGGAAGGCGGCGAAGGCGGGGTCCTCGTCCTCGAAGGCGGCGTACCCCTCACCGAGCGCCCAGATGGTGCGGGCGAGCCAGTAGGACGCGTCGCTGTCGGAGGGGTCGGGGAGCTCGACGGGCTCGGCGCTCGGGTTCAGCGTGCCGTCGGGCTGCATCCAGAGCACGACGTTGCCGGCGTGCTCGCCGCTCGAGGTCTGCAGGTAGGTGACGCCGCGGAGCAGGTCGTAGGCCTGGTCGCGGCTGCTCTCGGCCCCGGTGGCCTCCCAGTGACGGAGGTAGACGACCGCGGCCCGGGTGACGTCGTCGGCGTTGAACGCGCCCTGCCCCCAGGTGTCGCTCTCCGCGTCGTAGGCGCCGCCGCCGACGTGCCGGTAGCTGCCGTCCGGGTTCGGCTCGGCGTAGGTCCACAGCACGCCGATCTCCGGCTCCTCCTCGAGCCGGTACGTCGTGTGCCCCTGCTGCTCGGGCGGGTCGACCGTGACGGTGAGCCAGTCGAGGTGGTCGAGGTTCGTGAGCCCGTCGGGTGCCGCACCTGGTGCGACCGCTGCTGCGGGCACCGTCGAGGCAGGTACGGCGATCACGGTGGCCGCGGCGATGCCGAGCGTGAGCCGGTGTCGCAGGGTGCCTCGCGAGGCGAGCGTGCGGTTCATCTGTTCCTCGTTCCGGTAGGGCGTCGTTCTTCGGTCAGGTGGTGGTGCCGGCTCATCCCTTGACCCCCGAGCCGAGCTCGGAGGCGGTGAACCGCTTCTGGAAGGCCATGAACAGGGCGACCGCGGGTGCGGCGAGCACGACGGACCCGGCGAGGATCGCGCCGTACGGGTTGGCCGCCCGCCCGGCCACGTTGCTGATGTAGTTCGCCAGGGACACCGCGAGCGGCTGCAGCCCCGGGTCCTTGGTGACCAGGAACGGCCAGAGGAACTCGTTCCACGGACCGATGAAGGTGATGAGGATCGCGGTGAGCACCGCGGGCTTGACCAGCGGCAACGCCACCGACCAGAGGATCCGCAGCTCGCTCGCCCCGTCCAGCCGTGCCGCGGCGAACAGGTCCTCGGGCAGCTGGAGGAAGAACTGCCGGAAGATGAAGACCGCCGTGGAGTTGATCGCGAACGGCAGGATCATCCCGAGGTAGCTGTCGGCCAGGCCGTAGGTGCGCACGATCATCACGTAGATCGGGATGATCAGCAGCTGGAACGGGATGATGAGGACCAGCAGCATCGTCGCGAAGAGCGTGCCTTGTCCACGGAACTGCAGCCGCGCCAGCGCGTAGCCGGCGAGGACGCCGAAGACCACCGTGCCGAGCAGGACCCCGCCGGTGAAGATGCCGGAGTTGGCCAGCGACTGGATCAGGTCGACCCGGGCGTTGATCTGCGTGTAGTTCTCCAGGGTGAACCCGCCGGTGGGGAAGGCTCCCGCCAGCGAGGTGTCGGGCTCCTTCTGCAGCGAGCCGACCAGCATGTAGTAGAAGGGGAAGAGGAAGACTGCCGCGCCGAGGTAGAGGGCGACGTGGCGCACCACGGTCCTCCACCGGCTCCCGCGGGCGGTGCTGGTGTCGGTGTCGGTGTCGGTGTCGGCCATGTCAGTCCTTCTCCAGCAGTCGGCGGTTCACCAGCGAGATCAGCAGCACGAGGATCACCAGGACGACGCCGATCGCCGAGGCGACGTCGGGGTTGCCCTGCTCGATGCCGCGTTGGTACATCAGCAGGACCGGCGAGGTGGAGGCCCCGTTCGGTCCGCCGCCGTTGGTGAGCAGGTAGGGCTCGGTGAACAGGTTCGCGCCGGTGATGATCGCCATGATCGACACCAGCAGCGTGGCCGGCCGCACCCCGGGCACGGTGACGTGGCGGAAGGCGCTCAGCCTGGAGGCACCGTCGGTGGCGGCGGACTCGTAGAGCTCCTTCGGCACGTTCTGCAGCGCGGCGAGGTAGAGCAGGATGTAGAACCCGAGCTGCTTCCACGTCACGAAGACCGCGATCACCGGCATCGCCAGCGTGCTGTTGACCAGCCACGACGGACTCGGGGCCAGGGGGCCGAGCAGCTCGTTGACCATCCCGCCGCCGCTGAACAGGAACAGCCACACCGCGACCAGCGCGACGCTCGCGGTGACGTAAGGGATGTAGTAGGCGACTCGCAGGAACGTCCGGCCGCGAACGGCCCCGTTCAGCGCGCTGGCCAAGACCAGGGACAGGACGACAGTGAGGGGGACGTTGATGACCAGGAACGTCGCGACGTTGCCGAACGACTCCAGCACGTCGGGGTCGGCCAGCACCTCCTTGTAGTTGTCGAGGCCGACGAACGGCCGTTCCACGTCCGCGCCCGGCGCGGCGAAGAAGTAGTCGTGGAAGCTGATCCACACCGCCAGACCGAGTGGCCAGGCGAAGACCAGCACCAGGAAGGCTGCGTAGGGGGCGGCGAGGACCATCCCCACCGGGTGACGGCCCAGGACCGCCGCGACCCGCGAGCGCGACGCCTTCGGCGGCCCCGGCGGCGTCACCGGGGCCTTCGTCGACGTCCGCGTCGTGCTCATCGTCCGGCTCCTTCTCAGCCCTGGCCGGCCAGCGAGGTGACCTCGTCGGCGGCGCTGCCCAGGGCGTCCTCCACCGGCTGCTCGCCGAAGATCACCGACTCGCTCCACGCGTCGCGGAAGGTCTGCCACACCTCGATTGAGTTCGGCACGTTGGGCACCTCGACGGTGCGTGCGGCCTGGTCGGCGAAGATTTCGTAGTCGGGGTTCGCCTCGAAGTACTCCGGGTAGGTGCCCGGCAGGTCCTCGCGGAGCGGCATCTGCCCGGTCATCTCCAGCAGCTTGCCGTCCTGCTCCTCGCTGGTGGCGAACTTGAGGACGTCGAACGCCGTGCCCTGGTTGTCACAGGCGGAGTAGAGGCCGATGTTCTTCGCGTCCGAGAAGGTGTGGGTCTCCTCCGGTGCGACCCCCTCCGAGGTGGGGATCGGGGACGCACCCCAGTTCACAGAGTCGCCGTACACCGCGATTGCCCACGGCCCGACGATCGACATCGCGGCCTTCTTGTCGGCGAAGGAGTCGCCGTTGTAGCCCTCCTTCTGGGTCAGCCCCTCGTCGTACATCGTGGCCCAGACCTCGGCGACGGCGCGGCCCGCCTCGGAGTCGAAGGTGGCCTCGCCGTCCTCGACCAGCTGGGTGCCGCCGGTCTCCGCGGCGTAGAGCGGGTAGAAGTCGAACCACGACTGGAAGAACTCGCTGGTCGGCGCCGGCCAGATCGCCGCCTGCGCCGCGCCGCTGTCGACGATCGCGCGGCTGGTCTCGAGGAACTCCTCGTGGGTGTTCAGGGGCGGGTTCTCCGGGTCGACGCCGGCCTTCTTCATCAGCGCCTTGTTGTAGAAGATCATCACCGGGTTCGACTTCCACGGCATCTGGTAGTACTGCCCGTCCGGCGACTGGTACTGCTCGGCGGTGTCACCGGAGCGCTCCTCGACGTAGTCTGCGCCGCCCTCGAACCCGTCGAGCGCCACCAGGCCGCCCTGCTTCTCGAACTGCGGCACCGCGGCGGGTGAGGTGTTGAAGACCAGGCAGGGTGCGTTGCCGGCGGTGATCGCCGCGCCGATGACCTCCTCGGAGCTCTGGCCCGCCGGGATCTCCTGGGCGGTGATCTCCTCGTCGGGGTGCTCGGAGTTCCATGCCTCGACCATCGCCTCGCCCCAGGCGATCTCCTCCGGGTTGTTCGACAGCCAGATCTTGATCGGTCCGCGCTGGTCGGCGCCTGCGGCCTCCGAGCCTGCGTCGTCGCCACCGCCGCAGGCCGCGGTCAGGCCGAGCGCCAGCACGCTCAGCGTCGCTGTGATGCCCTTGTTCCTCATGGTCGTCTCCTTCTCGGTGCATCACGGTCGTGATGCGGTGGGGCGGGGTCATGGTCGGGGTCATGGTCGGGGTCATGGTCGGGGTGGTGGTCGGGGGTTGCTACGTGCGTCGGTCCGGCGCCCGGCCGGGGGCCGGACCGGTGGAGCCGCGGACGACCAACCGGGGCGGCGTGAGGTCGGTCCGAGTGGGCTCGCGCCGGTCGACGAGCGCGAGCATCCGGGTGGCGGCCGCGCGCCCCCAGCCGACGACGTCGGTGGTCACCGTGGTGAGCGGGGGCTGGAGGTGCGCGGCCAGCTCGGTGTCGTCGAAGCCGGCGATGGAGAGGTCGCCCGGCACATCGATTCCACGGGCCGCGGCGACTGCGATGCCGGCGATCGCCATCAGGTCGTTGGCGTAGACGACCGCGGTGGGCGGCTCGGCGAGGTCGAGCAGCCGGCGCGTGGCGTCCGCTCCGGCCTCGGCCGAGAAGTCGGCCTCCACATGGGGCCCGGGGTCCAGTCCGTGTGCGTCGAGGCACGCGGCCCAGGCCTCGCGTCGCGAGCGGCCGTGCACCATCGCGTCCGGCCCGCCGACGTGGGCGATCCGCACGTGGCCGAGGTCGAGCAGGTGCTCCACGACCGCGGTGACGGCCGGTCCGTCGTCCACGCCGACCGACGGCCAGAAGGCCTCGCCGAGGTCGGGGCCGACGATCACGGCCGGGAGCCCGACCTCGGCCAGCAGCGCCGGGCGCGGGTCGTCGACGTGCAGGTCGGTGACGAGCACACCGTCGACGCGGCCCTGCTCGGCGAGCCTGCGGTAGGCGGCGCCGCCGTCGTCGTCGGGCACGAGCTGGAGCAGCAAGGCGTAGCCGTTCTCGGCCAGGACGCTCTCGACGCCCGCGATGAACGAGGGGAAGAAGGGGTCCGCGCGCAGCGTCTCCGGCGGCCGGGCGACCACCAGGCCGATGGCGAGCGCACGCGAGACGGAGAGGGCCCGGGCCCGCGAGCTCGGCGACCAGCCCATCGCCCGCGCGGTCTCGAGGATCCGGTCGCGGGTCTCGGGAGCGAGCCCCGGCCGGTTGTTGAACGCGAACGAGACCGCACCCTTCGAGACACCCGCGGCGCGGGCGACGTCGGTGATCGTGGGGCGCGGGGTCATGTCGGCCACTAAACCGGTTTAGGCGCACCGTGTCAACAGCCGGCCGCCACCTCCGCACCGGAGGACGCAGGATCGTCGCCGCCCCCTGCGCCCTCAGGCGCAGTCGGTCCCCGGGACCGCGAGGGACTCAGATCGAGAGGGCCAGTGCGACCGTGCCGACGTAGACGAGCGGGATCGAGAAGCCTTCGAAGCCGATCCACCGGCGGTTCCGCATCACGAGGCCCGCGGCGAGCAGTGCGGTCATGAGCATCGTGCCTCCGAGCAGGACCAGGGTCACGTCGCCCGCCGCGTCGTAGACCGACCCGCCGACGAAGGCGACATCGGCAACGGCGAGCATCAGCAGGTCGTAGGTGTTCCCACCGATGATGTTGCCGACGCCGAGGGTCAGCTGCCCCATCCTGACGGCTGTGATGAGCACGACGAGCTCGGGCATCGAGCTGATCGCCGTCGTCAGAGTGAAGCCGACGATCCCGCCGTCCAGCCCACTGGCGGCCACGACCGACAGACCGGCCTTGCCGACGACCCAACCCGCGAACCCGACCAGGAGCCCGAGGGCGGCGAGGATCCACCACAGCCGGCCCGTCGAGCGTGGGTCGTCGGCCTCGGACTCCTGATCCGCCGCCCCGGTGTCGTCGTCGGCGGTCTGCGCGGTGCGAGTCGGCTGCCACATCGGCTCACGCTGCATCTGCCGGAGGAGGACGAGGCCGAACACATAGAGCACGGGGATGAGCACCGTCAGCGGGTGGATCCAGCCGACCTCGAGCGTCGGAGTGGCGTAGGCCAGGACCGGGACGGCCAGCATCGCCATGAGCAGGACCGACTGCAGCACGTTCTGCAACGACGCGGCCGCGTGCTCGAGGTTCGCTCGGCGGTAGACGAGGTCGGCCACAGCGAGCCACACCGTCTGCAGCGCGACCCCACCCAGAGGGTTGCCGAGAGCGAACCCTGCGTCGCCGCCGACCGCCCCCGTCACCACGGTCACGTTCCCCGGCAACGACGTCACGGCGCCGAGGAGCAGCGCCCCCGCGACGGCGTCCCCCAAGCCGGTGCGGTCCGCGAGGGTGTCCGCGACACGGGTGAGGCGCACACCGGCCACCACGATCACGACCGCTGCCGCCAGGAGAGCCAAGGCACTCGGCCACACTGGCCAGGACGCGCCTGTCACGCGCAGCCTCGGCCAGAGGCTCGTCGCTCGCGCATGGTCACCGCACCTAGCCTGCCAGAGCGCCCCGCTGCCCGCGCGTCACAGCCGGGTCGGAGACTGCCGCTCGTGCGCGACGTCGCGGACGAACGGATCGGCGACGTCACGGAGCCGGGTGAGCGCACGGCGCAGCTGCTCGGTGGCCCGCGGGCCGAGGTGGGCGGACCACTCGCCTTCGACCTCGACCTCCGTCGCACGAGCGACCTCGCGCGCCGCGGCCCCACGGTCGGCAAGCTGGACGAGTCGCGCACGGGCGTCCGTGGGGTCGGCCACCCGGCGTACGTAGCCCGCTCGCTCGAGCTGGTCGACGAGGTAGCCTGCCGTCTGCTTGGTGACGCCGGCCTGCTCGGCAAGCTCGGTCACGCGGGTGCCGGCCGGACCGATCCGGGCAGCGACCCGGCCCTGGGCGACGCTCAGGTCGGTGAAGCCCGCGGCAGCGAGAGCCGCGAAGACCCGCGACTCCATGGCTCGAGCGGGGTAGTAGCAGAGCAGCCCGAGGTTCTGCCTCTCGTTCTGCGTCTCGTCCATCTGGACCACTCCCGCTCGTCCTTGACATGGACAGACTACCTGACGACTCTGGTAAGAGAGCCTTACTAACTACAGGAGGCGTCGATGGACGTCGCGGACGTGTGGAGGGTGATCGACGAGGAGCGGTCGACGCTGGCTGACCTCCTCGAGGACCTGACCGACGAGGAGTGGGAGCAACCGTCTCTGTGCTCGGCATGGCGGGTGCGCGACGTCGCGGCGCACCTGACCCTGGCGCAGCTGGGCTGGGGGCCGGCCGCCGTGGCGCTGCTGCGAGCCGGTGGCGGGTTCAATCGGATGATCCGTGACACCGCCCTGCGGCAGGCTCGCCTTCCGGTGGAGGAGCTCCCGCTCCGCCTGCGCGCCATGGTCGGGTCGCACCGCAAGGCTCCCGGCGTCACCCCGTTGGAACCGATGCTCGACGTGCTGGTCCACGGTCAGGACATCACCGTCCCGCTGGGGCGACACCGCCCGGTCCCGAGCGAGGCCGCGGCGACCGCCGCGGCCCGTGCCTGGGCGATGAACTGGCCGTTCCGCGCCCGGCGCCGCCTGCACGGCCTCCAGCTGGTGGCCACCGACGCGTCGTGGACAGCGGGCTCCGGAGCGCCGGTGCACGGGTCGATCGCCGACCTGTTGCTGCTGGTGACCGGCCGGCCGGTGGAGATGACGCGGTTCACCGGCGCCGGGGTCCCCCGCTGACAGGACCGCATCGCTGCGCCGCACGGTGCGTGCGACCGCCGGGCCGCCTTCCGGTCGGGACCTACCCGCAGCGAGGCGCGGTATCGTCACGCTGGTGAAGCCACCACATCCCACCTACGAGCAGCTCGCCGCCATGCCGGCGTACGCCGAGCAGCCGGTCCCGATCGCGTTCGAGGACGTCAACGGCCACCTCAACGTCCGGCACTACACCGGCATCGCCAGCGAGGGCCTCGACGAGTCGCTGGTCGAGCTCGGCATCCCGCAGAGCTGGCCCGCCCAGGGCCACGCGTGCTTCTCCGCCGAACACCACCTCATCTACCTCGCCGAGCTGCGGACCGGCGACCGGATGTCGACCCGGGTGCGGCTGCTCGGGCGGTCCGAGCGGGCGGCTCACGCGCTGGTCTACCTGCTCGACGAGTCCCACCAGCGGCTCAGCTACGTGATGGAGGAGATCTTCCTCCACATCGACATGGAGACCCGGCGTACGGCGCCCTGGCCCGAGGACGTGGCCGCCGCGCTGGACCGGCGGATCGCCGAGCACGCCGAGCTGCCCTGGGAGGCCGACGTGTCGGGCTCCCTGGCGCTGCGCTGAAGGCTCATCCCCACAGCCCGAGGACCTCGCCGCCGATCCGGATGACGAAGGCGGACACGACGAGGATGAAGAACGCCCGGACGAACCCCGCGCCTCGCGCGACGGCGGTGCGGGCGCCGAGGTAGCCGCCGACCAGGTTCGCGGCGCCCATGACGAGCCCGGTCCGCCACAGCACCGCGTCCTGCGGCACGAAGACGCAGAGCGCGGCCAGGTTGGTCGCCCAGTTCGCCATCCTGGCCTTCGCCGACGCCTCGAGGAACGAGTAGCCCATCAGGCCGACCAGCGTGAAGACGAGGAACGAGCCGGTGCCCGGCCCCAGCGCTCCGTCGTAGGCGCCGATCACGAACCCGGCGGCCATCGCGATCGCGGTGTGCCGGTGGCCGGCGAAGCGGAGGGTGGTGACCTCGCCGATCGTCGGCTTGAGGAGCACGTAGGAGCCGACGAGGAGGAGCACCGCCAGCACGATCGGCGCGAACGACTCCTCCGGGATCCGGCTCGCCACCAGCGCGCCGCACAGCGACCCGGCGAAGGCCAGCAGCATGAGAGGTACGAAGGTCCCGGCGTGCGGCTTGACCCGCCGGTAGTAGGTGACCGAGCTGACCGACGTCCCGCAGATCGAGGCGAGCTTGTTGGTGGCGAGGACCTGCACCGGTGAGGCGCCCGGCAGTCCCAGCACCAGCGCGGGCAGCTGGACCAGCCCACCTCCCCCGACCACGGCGTCGACGAACCCGGCGAAGAGCCCGGCGAGCGCGAGCAGAGCCAGGACCTCGGTCGACGGCTCCACGCGGCTCCGTCAGTCCTGGGCGAGGAACGCGAGCAGGTCCTGACGCGTGAGGACCCCGATCGGCTTGCCGTCCTCCTGGACGAGCAGGGCGTCGGCCCCCTCCAGCGCGGCGACGGCGGTCTCCACCGGCTCGGTCGCGCCGACCGTGGGGAACGGCTCGCTCATGTGGGTCTCGACGAGGTCGCTCAGCTTCGCCTCGCCGGAGTAGAGCGCGTCGAGCAGGACGCGGTCGGAGACCGAGCCGGCCACCTCCGCGGCCACGATCGGCGGCTCGGCACGCACGACCGGCATCTGGCTGACGGCGTACTCCTTGAGGATCTGCACCGCCTCGGCGATCGTCTCGCCGGGGTGGGTGTGCACGAGGTCGGGCAGCCGGCCGTCCTTGCCACGCAGCACCTCGCCGACCGTCTGGTCGTGGGCGGCAGGCAGGAAGCCGTACCTCGCCAGCCACTCGTCGTTGAAGATCTTCGCGAGGTAGCCGCGGCCGGAGTCCGGCAGCAGCACGACGATGACCGCGCCCTCGCCTTCCGGGGTCCCCGCGAGCTCCTTGGCGACCTGGACCGCGGCGTACGCCGCCATGCCGCTCGACCCGCCGACGAGCATCGCCTCCTCGCGGGCGAGCCGCCGCGTCATCGCGAACGAGTGGGCGTCGGAGACCTCGATGACCCGGTCGGCGACCGAGGCGTCGTACGTCGAGGGCCAGAAGTCCTCGCCGACCCCCTCGACGAGGTAGGGCCGCCCGGTGCCGCCGCTGTAGACCGAGCCGGCCGGGTCCGCGCCGATCACCTGGATGTCGGGGCTCTGCTCCTTGAGGAAGCGGCCGATGCCGCTGATCGTTCCACCGGTGCCCATGCCGGTGACGAAGTGGGTGATCCGCCCCTCGGTCTGGCGCCAGAGCTCCGGCCCGGTGTCCTCGTAGTGCGAGCGGGGGTTGTGCGGGTTGGAGTACTGGTCGGGCTTCCAGGCACCGTCGATCTCGCGGACGAGCCGGTCCGAGACGCTGTAGTAGGAGCTCGGGTGGTCGGGGTCCACCGCGGTGGGGCACACGACGACCTCGGCGCCGTACGCCCGCAGCACGTTCTGCTTGTCCTCGCTCACCTTGTCGGGGACGACGAAGACGCACTTGTAGCCGCGCGACTGCGCCACCATCGCGAGCCCGACGCCGGTGTTGCCCGACGTGGGCTCCACGATCGTGCCGCCGGGCTTGAGGGCGCCCGACTCCTCGGCCGCGTCGATCATCCGGACCGCGATCCGGTCCTTCACCGAGCCGCCCGGGTTGAGGTACTCCATCTTCGCCAGCAGCAACGGCCCCTCGCTGCCGTCGAGCACCTTGTCCAGGCGCACGAGGGGGGTGTTGCCGACGAGGTCCAGCATCGAGTCCACGTAGTCCACCCGAGGAGTCTAGGCGGAGCCGCCGGGGCTATCCGACGCGGAGCGGCGACGTCCCCGGCAGCTGTCCTCCGGGTACGGCGCCGTGGCCGAGCACCGTCGTGACGACGCTCGCCAGGTCGGCGTTGCGGATCGGCGGCTCGCTCCGGTAGCCGGGTCGGGTCGCCAGCGGCTCGACCCGCTCCGGGTTGAGCGCGTAGAGGTCGGCCCCCGGCGCCACGCCCACGCCCCAGGCGAGGAACGGGACGGTGTAGTTCGCCGGGCGGGTGGCGTCGTCGTGCCGCCTGGCTCCCGGGACACCCCCGTGGTCGGCGGTGACCACGACGACGACGTGCCTGCGGAGGTAACGGGTGCTGCTCACGGTGTCCAGGATGGCGCCGATCCGCCGGTCGGTGCGCTCGACGGCGGCGAGGTACTCCGGGCTCATCCAGCCGCGGGCATGGCCGGCCCGGTCCGGTGAGGAGAGGTGGACGAACGACGCCTCGAACGGTCGCCGCTCCAGCTGTCGCACCACCTTCCGGGCGAGCCGCTCCGGGGACGCGTAGACGAAGCGGTCGATCTTGTCGGTCCCCTCGTCGGTGCCGACGTGGTCAGCGGCGCCGTGGTCGGCGTCCCAGGAGCGGTCCAGGAGCGCGAACTTGTCCTTCGAGGCGTACAGCGCGGTGCGGCCACCGCGGTCGTGCACGACGTCGAAGAGGCTGACCCGGTAGCCGTCGGCCTCGGTGTGCACGTCGGAGCCGTTGTCGACGTTGAAGTCCACGTGGTGGCCGCGGTCGGACCTGACCCGTCGGCCGGTGAGCATCCCGGTGTGGTTGGGCAGCGTCTCCGACTTCTCGACCGCGGTGCGCGCGTTGAGGGTCGTGGCGCCCTCGGCGATGAGCCGGTGGAAGGCGGGTGCGCGCTCCGGACCGAGCTCGCCGATCGCGTCGGGGTTGAGCCCGTCGACGGAGATGGCCACGACGTAGCGGTCCGCGGCGGTGGCGCGGAAGGCCGGTCCCGGAGCCGGCGCAGCCGTGGCGGCCGGTCCGGCGAGGGCTCCGGCGAGCAGCGCCGCGACGGCGAGCCCGCCGAGCGTGCGGTCAGTCCCCGCCGTACGGGACGCCCAGCGCCGCCAGCCGCTCAGCGCCGCCGTCGAGCGCGGTGAGCACCCAGGTGCCCCGCTCGGTGAGGGTGAAGGTGTGTTCGAAGTGCGCAGCAAGCGAGCCATCGCGGGTGGCAACCGTCCATTCGTCGTCGAGGAGAACATTCTCCGCATTCCCGACAACCACCATAGGCTCGACGGCCAGCGCCAGTCCTGGGATCAGCCGAGGTCCTCGCCCCGGCTTGCCGTAGTTCGGCACGTTGGGCGGCATGTGCATCGCCGAGCCGATCCCGTGGCCGGTGTACTCCTCCAGGATCCCGAAGTCGCCCTGGCTGCGCACGTAGCTCTCCACGGCGTGCGAGATGTCGGTGACCCGTCCCCCGCGCCGCGCCGCGGCGATTCCGCGCCACAGCGACTCCTCGGTGACCCGCATCAGCTCGGCCGCCTCCGCGGAGGGCTCGCCGAGGACGAAGGTGACCGCCGCGTCGCCGTGCCACCCGTCGACGATCGCCCCGCAGTCGACCGACACGAGGTCGCCCTCCGCGAGCACCCGGTCGCCGGGGATCCCGTGGACGACCTCGTCGTTGACGGACGTGCAGATGCTCGCCGGGAAGGGCGGGTGGCTGTACCCCTTGAACGAAGGGGTGGCCCCGGAGGAGCGGATCGAGTCCTCCGCGAGGGCGTCGAGCTCGCCGGTGGTCATGCCGGGACGGGCGGTGGAGCGGAGCAGCTCGAGCGTGCGGCCGACCACCAGCCCCGCCTTGCGCATCAGCGCGACCTGCTCCGGAGTCTTGATCTCGACGCCGCGGTCGCGGAACACAGCGGTCAGCCGACCTTCTCGAGCTCGGCGAGGATGCGCCCGGTGACCTGGTCGATCTCCCCCATGCCGTCCACGTCGACGAGCAGTCCGCGCTCTCGGTAGACCGCGATCAGCGGAGCGGTCTGCTCCTCGTAGACCTCCTGGCGGCGACGGATGACCTCTTCGGTGTCGTCGGCGCGGCCCTCGACCTGGGCGCGCTGGAGGAGCCGGGCGACGAGCTCGTCGAGGTCGGCGGTCAACGCCACCGCCGCGTCGAGCGAGCACTCCTGCGCGGCCAGCATCGCGTCGAGCTCCTCCACCTGCGCCACCGTCCGGGGGTAGCCGTCGAGGAGGAAGCCGCCCTCGGTGTCGGCCTCGCCCAGTCGGTCGCGCACCATCGCGTTGGTGACCTCGTCGGGGACGTACTCCCCCGCATCCATGTAGCGCTGCGCCTGGACCCCCAGCTCGGTCTTTCCGGCCACGTTGGCCCGGAAGATGTCACCGGTCGAGATCGCCGGGATGCCGTAGTGGCTCGAGATGACCGTGGCCTGGGTGCCTTTGCCGGCACCGGGGGGACCCATGAGGATGAGACGCATTTACTTGAGGAACCCTTCGTAGTTGCGCTGCTGGAGCTGGCTCTCGATCTGCTTCACCGTATCGAGTCCGACACCGACCATGATCAGGATCGAGGTGCCGCCGAAGGGGAAGTTCTGGTTCGCGCCGACGAGTGCGAGCGCGATCAGCGGGATGAGTGCCACGAGGCCGAGGTACAAGCCGCCGGGAAGGGTGATCCGGGACAGCACGTAGTTGAGGTACTCCTCAGTGGGGCGGCCCGCCCGGATCCCGGGGATGAAGCCGCCGTACTTCTTCATGTTGTCCGCGACCTCTTCGGGGTTGAAGGTGATCGAGACGTAGAAGTAGACGAAGAAGAGCACGAGCGCGAAGTAGACCGCCATGTAGAGCGGGTTGTCGCCCTGGACGAGGTAGCGGCCGACGAAGGTCGTCACCGGGTTGCTGCTGTCCGGGTCGAACTGCGTCGCCAGCGCCGGGAGGTAGAGCAGGCTGGAGGCGAAGATGACCGGGATGATGCCGGCCTGGTTCACCTTCAGCGGGATGTACGTCGAGGAGCCGCCGTACATCTTGCGGCCGACCATCCGGCGGGCGTACTGCACCGGGATCCGCCGCTGGCCCTGCTCCATGAAGATGACCGCTGCGATGATCACGAGCCCGATCGCGATGATCATCGCGAAGACCGCCCAGCCCTGGGTCTCGCGCAGCGCCCACAGCGAGGACGGGAAGGTCGCGACGACCTGGGTGAAGATGAGGATCGACATGCCGTTGCCGATGCCGCGGTCGGTGATCAGCTCGCCGAACCACATGATGACGGCGGTGCCGGCGGCCATGGTGATGACCATGATGATCATCGTCATCATGCCCTCGTTGTGCAGCAGCGGCAGCGGGCAGTTGAGGAGCTGACCGGCGCGGGCGAGCGCCACGATGCCGGTCGCCTGCAGGATCGCGAGCGCCAGCGTCAGGTAGCGGGTGTACTGCGTGATCTTCGTCTGCCCGGCCTGGCCCTCCTTCTTGAGCGCCTCGAGCCGTGGGATGACGACGACCAGCAGCTGCAGGATGATGCTCGCGGTGATGTAGGGCATGATCCCGAGCGCGAACACCGTGAGCTGGAGCAGCGCCCCGCCGGAGAAGAGGTTGATCAGGCCATAGATGCCGCCCTCGTTCTCCTCGAGGGCGACGCACTGCTGGACGTTCGCCACGTTGACGCCCGGGGCAGGCAGCTGCGAGCCCAGGCGGAAGATCACGATGATCCCCAAGACGAAGAGCAGCTTGCGACGCAGGTCCGGCGTGCGGAACGCGTTGACGAATGCGCCTAGCACCAAGTCCTCATTTCATTCCGTGGGGGGCTCGCGCCCCGGGAAGCCTAACAGGGGTCCGGCACCCGCCACGGCTGCACCCGAAGATGCGCCGGAGCGGGGCCGGACCCCCGGAAGAGATGTCAGAGCTCGGTGGTGGAGCCACCGGCGGCGGCGATCTTCTCCTTCGCCGAGGCGGAGAACGCGTGCGCGCTCACCTGCACGGCGGAGGTGATCTCACCGTTGCCGAGGACCTTGACCGGCTGGCCCGCGCGCACCGCGCCACGGGCAGCGAGCTGCTCGACGCCCACGGTGCCGCCCTCGGGGAACAGCTCGTTGATCCGGTCGAGGTTGACCACCTGGAACTCCACCTTGAACGGGTTCTTGAACCCCTTCAGCTTGGGGAGCCGCATGTGGAGCGGCATCTGGCCACCCTCGAAGGCAGCCGAGACCTGGTAACGGGCCTTGGTGCCCTTGGTGCCGCGACCGGCGGTCTTGCCCTTCGAGGCCTCACCGCGACCCACGCGGGTCTTCGCGGTCTTGGCGCCCGGTGCCGGGCGCAGGTGGTGCAGTTTCAGCGCTGCCATGTCAGGCCCCTCCCTCGACTTCCTCGACGTCCACGAGGTGACGCACGGTGTGAACCATGCCTCGGATCTCCGGACGGTCCTCCTTGACGACCACGTCACCGATCCTCTTCAAGCCGAGCGAGCGCAGGGTGTCGCGCTGGTTCTGCTTGCAGCCGATCGACGACCGCGTCTGCTTGACCTTGATGGACATCAGGACGAGACCTCCGCACGAGCCTTGAGCAGCGCGGCCGGAGCGACGTCCTCAACGGGGAGGCCGCGGCGCTTGGCCACCGCCTCCGGCTCCTCGAGCCCCTGGAGGGCCGCGACGGTCGCGTGCACGATGTTGATCTGGTTCGACGACCCGAGCGACTTGCTCAGCACGTCGTGGATGCCGGCGCACTCCAGCACCGCGCGCACCGGACCGCCGGCGATGACACCGGTACCAGGGGCGGCGGGACGCAGGAGGACGACACCGGCGGCCTTCTCGCCCTGCACGGGGTGCGGGATGGTGCCCTGGACACGGGGGACCCGGAAGAAGTGCTTCTTGGCCTCCTCGACGCCCTTGGCGATCGCGGCCGGCACCTCCTTGGCCTTGCCGTACCCGACACCGACCATGCCGTCGCCGTCACCGACGATCACGAGGGCGGTGAAGCTGAAGCGTCGACCACCCTTCACGACCTTGGCGACACGGTTGATCGCGACGACCCGCTCGATGTAGGCGTTCTTGTCTGGAGCCTGGCCACCGCGACGGTCGTCACGGCCACCGCGGCGCTCGCCACCGCCGGTCCGGCGCTGGGATCCGCTCATCGGACTACCTTCTCTCTTTCGTCTTCGCGATCAGAACGCGAGGCCGCCCTCGCGGGCGCCATCGGCAAGGGCCGCGACGCGGCCGTGGTACTTGTTGCCGGCGCGGTCGAAGACCACGCCCTCGACACCGGCGGCCTTGGCCCGCTCCGCGAGGAGCTCGCCGACCCGCTTGGCCTTCGCGGACTTGTCGCCCTCGACCGACCGGAGGTCCGCCTCCATGGTGCTCGCCGACGCCAGGGTGCGGCCGACGGAGTCGTCCACGACCTGCGCGCTGATGTGTCGCGCCGACCGGGTGACGACGAGGCGCGGACGCTCCGTCGTACCGGCGATGCGCTTGCGGCCACGGACCTGGCGGCGCAGCCGCGACGCGGTGCGGCCCGTGGTGTGCTTGCCCTGCTTGAGTGCGATCGCCATCGTCACTTACCAGCCTTTCCGACCTTGCGGCGGACGACCTCACCCGCGTAGCGGATGCCCTTGCCCTTGTAGGGCTCCGGCTTCCGCAGCTTGCGGATGTTCGCGGCGACCTCGCCGACCAACTGCTTGTCGATGCCGGCGACACCGAACTTCGTCGGGCCCTCCACGCTGAACGTGATGCCCTCGGGGGCGTCGAACACGATCGGGTGGGAGTAGCCGAGCTGGAACTCCAGCTGGGTGGGGCCCTTGGACAGGACGCGGTAACCCACGCCCACGATCTCGAGCTTCTTCTCGTATCCCTGGGTCACGCCGGTCACCATGTTGGCGATGAGCGTGCGGGTGAGCCCGTGGAGCGAGCGGGACTCCCGCTCGTCGTTGGGCCGGGCCACCGTGATGGCGCCGTCGTCGTCACGGTCGACGACGATCGGAGCGGCCACCGTGTGGCTGAGGGTCCCCTTGGGGCCCTTCACCGTCACGACGCTCTCGTCGAGTGCGACCTCGACGCCGGACGGGACCGGGACGGGGAGCTTGCCAATGCGCGACATGCTGCTTACTTCCTCTCGGTCCTGATCACCAGACGTAGGCGAGGACTTCCCCACCCACGCCCTTCTGGTTCGCCTGGCGGTCGGTCAGCAGCCCCTGGCTGGTGGAGATGACAGCGATACCGAGACCGCCGAGCACCTTCGGAAGGCCGTTGGCCTTGGCGTACACACGCAGGCCGGGCTTGCTGATGCGGCGGATGCCGGCGATCGAGCGCTCCCGGTTCTGGCCGTACTTCAGCGTCACCGTCAGGGTCTTGCCGACGGCGCCCTCGGCTGCCTCGTCCACCTTGTAGGAGGTGATGTACCCCTCCTGCTGGAGGATGTCGGCGACACCGGCCTTGAGCTTGCTGTACGGCATGGTCACGGCGTCGTGGTACGCCTGGTTGGCGTTGCGCAGCCGCGTGAGCATGTCCGCGATGGGGTCAGTCATCGTCATGGTCGCTGGGGACCTTTCTCGTCGTGGTTTCGCTTCGCGCCTCGGGCGCGGGCGACCTTCAACGTCTGTGTTGCGGTCGGGTGGGTCGGGGCCTGGGTCACCAGGAGCTCTTGGTCACGCCGGGCAGCTCGCCGCGGTGCGCCATCTCGCGCAGGCAGATCCGGCAGAGGCCGAACTTGCGGTAGACGGCCTTGGGCCGGCCGCAGCGCTGGCACCGGGTGTAGCCCCGGACCGCGAACTTCGGCTTGCGGGCCGCCTTGACCTTGAGTGCTGTCTTGGCCATGTCGTCAGTTCGCTCGCTTGAACGGGAAGCCGAGCTGCTTGAGGAGCGCGCGGCCCTCGTCGTCGTTCGTCGCCGTGGTCACGACCGTGATGTCCATGCCGCGCGACCGGTCCAGCCTGTCCTGGTCGATCTCGTGGAACATGACCTGCTCGGTCAGCCCGAAGGTGTAGTTGCCGCGGCCGTCGAACTGACGGTCCGACAGCCCGCGGAAGTCACGGATCCGGGGCAGCGCCAGCGTGAGCAGCCGGTCGAGGAACTCCCACATCCGGTCGCCGCGCAGCGTGACGTGCGCGCCGATCGGCATCCCCTCACGCAGCTTGAACTGCGCGATGGACTTGCGGGCCTTGGTGACCTGCGGCTTCTGACCGGTGATCGCGGTGAGGTCCTTGACCGCACCCTCGATCAGCTTCGAGTCGCGGGCCGCCTCACCGACGCCCATGTTCACGACGATCTTGGTCAGGCCCGGCACCTGCATCACGTTCCCGTAGCCGAACTGCTCGTGCAGCGCGGGCAGGATCTCGGCGCGGTACCGCTGCTTGAGGCGCGGCATCGGGCGGGTCTCGGTAGCTTCAGCAGTCATCAGATCTCCTCGCCGGACTTGCGCGACACCCGGACGCTGCGCTCAGCGGCGTACGTCGAGCCGTCGTTCCGGCGCTTCTCGGCCTCGACGCGCTTGAAGCCGACACGGGTGGTCCCGTCGCCGTCGACCAGCATCACGTTCGAGACGTGGATCGCGGCCTCCTGCGTGATGATGCCGCCGGTGTTGCCGGCGCGCCCACCCTGCTGGAGGACCTTGGTGTGGCGCTTGACGAGGTTGACCCCCTCGACGATGACACGGTCGGAGTCACGGAGGACCTTGATGACCTTGCCCTGGGCGCCCTTGTCGGTGCCGGCGATCACCTTGACGGTGTCGCCCTTCTTGATGCTGGGGCTCTTCTTGCTGCTCATGGTCAGAGCACCTCCGGCGCGAGCGAGATGATCTCGCATGAACTTCTTCTCGCGCAGCTCGCGGCCGACGGGACCGAAGATGCGGGTGCCACGGGGCTCCCCGTCGTTCTTCAGGATCACGGCGGCGTTCTCGTCGAAACGGATGTACGAACCGTCCGGGCGGCGACGCTCCTTGACGGTGCGCACGACGACAGCCTTGATGACGTCACCCTTCTTGACGTTGCCGCCCGGGATGGCGTCCTTCACGGTGGCGACGATGACGTCACCGATGCCGGCGTAGCGCCGACCCGAGCCACCGAGGACACGGATGCAGAGGATCTCCTTCGCACCGGTGTTGTCGGCGACCTTGAGTCGCGACTCCTGCTGGATCACTGTCTTCTCCTGGTTGTCGAGCTGGTTCTCTGACCGGGGTCAGAGCCTGGCCGAACTTGATATCGGGCTTGGGGGCCGAGGCCCGAGGGCCTTACTTGGCCTTCTCGAGGATCTCGACGACGCGCCAGCGCTTGGTGGCCGACAGCGGACGGGTCTCCATGATCTGGACCCGGTCGCCGACGCCGCACTGGTTCTGCTCGTCGTGCGCCTTGAGCTTGCTCGTGCGACGCATGACCTTGCCGTAGAGCGCGTGCTTCACGCGGTCCTCGACGAGGACCACCACGGTCTTGTCCATCTTGTCGCTGACGACGAGGCCCTGACGGACCTTGCGGGGCCTGCGGTCGTCGACCTCGACACTCACGTTGCTGCTTCCCTCACTCATGCGGCACCTTCCTGACCCGGGGCCTGACGGATCCCGAGCTCTCGCTCACGCACCACGGTGTAGATGCGGGCGATGTCGCGCTTGACCGTGCGGAGACGTCCGTGGCTCTCCAGCTGGCCGGTGGCCGACTGGAAACGGAGGTTGAACAGCTCCTCCTTGGACTCACGGAGCTTGGTCTCCAGGTCCGCGTTGGTCATCTCGTCGAGCTCGCGAGCGCTCAGCTGCGTAGCCATCAGAACTCGCCTGCCTCTCGGGTGACGAACCGGGTCTTCATCGGGAGCTTGTGCATCGCGCGGCGCATCGCCTCACGAGCCACGTCCTCCGGCACGCCGGAGAGCTCGAACATGACCCGGCCGGGCTTGACGTTGGCGATCCACCACTCGGGCGAGCCCTTGCCGGAGCCCATCCGGGTCTCGGCGGGCTTCTTGGTCAGCGGACGGTCCGGGTAGATGTTGATCCACACCTTTCCGCCACGCTTGATGTGACGGGTCATCGCGATACGCGCCGACTCGATCTGGCGGTTGGTCACGTAGTGACCCTCGACTGCCTGGATCCCGAAGTCGCCGAACGCGAGGCTCGTCCCACCCTTGGCCGCACCGGTCCGCTTCGGGTGGTGCTGCTTGCGGTGCTTGACCCTACGGGGCATCAACATCGGTCAGCCCTCCCCAGTGGTTGACGTGGCGCCCGGGGTGGTCGCGCTCTCAGCGGGCGCCGCGGCCGTGGTGGAACCGGCCTCGGTCGCCTCGGAGCCCTCTGCGCGGGCGGAACGGGTCGGGCGCTCGCCGCGGGTGCCGCGACCGGGACGGTCAGCACCGCGGGTCGGCCGGCCGCGGCCGGGGGCGCCGGCGCGTGCGGCCGCCTGGGCCTCACGCTCGGCGCGGGTCGCGGCGACCTCGCCCTTGTAGATCCAGACCTTCACGCCGATGCGGCCGAAGGTGGTCTTGGCCTCGTAGAAGCCGTAGTCGATGTCGGCGCGGAGCGTGTGCAGCGGCACGCGCCCCTCACGGTAGAACTCCGAGCGGGACATCTCGGCGCCGCCGAGACGGCCGGAGCACTGGATCCGCACGCCCTTCGCGCCGGAGCGCATCGAGGTCTGCATCGCCTTGCGCATGGCGCGACGGAACGCGACCCGGCCGGCGAGCTGCTCGGCGACACCCTGGGCGACCAGCTGCGCGTCGATCTCCGGGTTCTTCACCTCGAGGATGTTCAGCTGCACCTGCTTGCCGGTGAGCTTCTCGAGCTCGCTCCGGATGCGGTCGGCCTCGGCGCCGCGGCGACCGATCACGATGCCGGGGCGCGCCGTGTGGATGTCCACACGGACGCGGTCACGGGTGCGCTCGATCTCCACCTTGGAGATGCCGGCCCGCTCCATGCCCTTGCTGAGCAGCTTGCGGATCGCGACGTCCTCACCGACATAGCTCTTGTAGAGCTTGTCGGCGTACCACCGGCTCTTGTGGTCGGTGGAGATGCCGAGGCGGAAACCGTTCGGGTTGATCTTCTGACCCATCAGGCCTTCCGTCCCTTCTTGTTCCCGGTCGTGTTCTCAGTCGTGCGCTCGGGGCGCGGCTGCACCACCAGGGTGATGTGGCTCGTGCGCTTGTTGATGCGCGACGCGCGGCCCTGGGCACGGGCGCGCCACCGCTTCATCGTCGGTCCCTCGTCGACCATCGCCTTGCTGACGACCAAGGTGCCGGCGTCCAGCCCCTCGGTGGTCTCGGCGTTGGCGACAGCGCTGGCGAGGATCTTGTGGACCGTCTCGGCAGCAGCCTGCGGCGCGAACTGAAGCAGGTTGATCGCGTCCTGCACGCCCATCCCACGCACCATGTCGACGACCCGACGGGCCTTCATGGGGGTGATCCGGACGAAGCGTGCGCTGGCGAAGGCGCCGGGCTCGTCACCCAGCAGGCTCTCGCGCCGGGCGCTCACCTGCTTGCGCTCCATAGTGCTCATGAGTATCTCGTCTCCGTATCGCTGCCGCCTCAGCGGCGGCGGCTCTTCCGGTCGTCTTTGACGTGCCCGCGGTAGGTGCGGGTCGGGGCGAACTCCCCGAGCTTGTGGCCGACCATGGAGTCGCTCACGAACACGGGAACGTGCTTGCGCCCGTCGTGCACGGCGATGGTGTGGCCGATCATCTCGGGCACGATCATCGAGCGGCGCGACCACGTCTTGATCACGTTGTGGCTGCCCTTCTCGTTCTGGGCGTCCACCTTCTTCTGAAGGTGGTCGTCCACGAAGGGACCCTTCTTGAGGCTGCGAGGCATCTGGGATCAGTCCTTACTCAGCGGCGCTTGCCGGACTTGCGGCGGCGAATGATCTGGGAGTCGGATGCCTTGCGCTTGCGCGTGCGGCCCTCCGGCTTGCCCCAGGGGGACACCGGGTGGCGACCACCCGAGGTCTTGCCCTCGCCACCACCGTGCGGGTGGTCGACCGGGTTCATGACGACGCCACGCACCGTCGGGCGCTTGCCCTTCCAGCGCATGCGGCCGGCCTTGCCCCAGTTGATGTTGGACTGCTCGGCGTTGCCGACCTCGCCGACCGTGGCGCGGCAGCGCACGTCGACGAACCGCATCTCGCCCGAGGGCAGCCGCAGCGTCGCCCTGGTGCCCTCACGGGCGACCAGCTGGGCCGAGTTGCCGGCCGAGCGGGCCAGCTTGGCGCCGCCGCCGGGACGCAGCTCCACGCAGTGGATCGTCGTACCGACGGGGATGTTGCGCAGCGGCAGGTTGTTGCCGGGCTTGATGTCGGCCCGGACGCCGGCCTCGACCGCCATGCCCTGCCGCAGGTCCTTCGGCGCGATGATGTAGCGCTTCTCGCCGTCGGCGTAGTGCAGGAGCGCGATGCGCGCGGTGCGGTTCGGGTCGTACTCGATGTGAGCGACCTTGGCCGGCACGCCGTCCTTGTCGTAGCGCCGGAAGTCGATGATGCGGTAGGCGCGCTTGTGACCGCCACCCTGGTGCCGGGTGGTGATCCGGCCCTGGTTGTTGCGGCCGCCCTTCTTGGGCAGCGGACGCGTCAGCGACTTCTCCGGCGTGGTCCGGGTGACCTCGACGAAGTCGGCGACCGAGGAGCCGCGACGGCCCGGTGTGGTCGGCTTGTACTTACGGATTGCCATGTCTTCTCAGTCCTCGATGTCCCTCGTCAGCCCGGTCAGGAGACCGGACCTCCGAAGATGTCGATCCGCTGGCCCTCGGCGAGGCTGACGATCGCCCGCTTGGTGTTGGCACGCTTGCCCATCCCGAAGCGAGTACGACGCGTCTTGCCCTGCCGGTTGAGGGTGTTGACGGAGGTGACCTTGACGTTGAACACCTTCTCGACGGCGATCTTGATCTCGGTCTTGTTGGCGTCGGGGTGCACCACGAAGGTGTACTTGTTGACGTCCAGCAGCCCGTAGCTCTTCTCGCTGACGACAGGCGCGATCAGGACGTCGCGGTGGTCCTTGTGGAACGTGCTCACTGGTCAGCCTCCTCGCTGGTCGCGACGGCCTTGACGGACTTGCCGGTCTGCGGCCCCGCCACGAGCGCGTCGTACGCGCTCTTGGTGAAGACCACGTCGTCGGCGATCAGCACGTCGTAGGTGTTGAGCTGGTCGACGGCCAGCAGGTGGACGCTCGACTCGTTGCGCAGCGACAGCCAGGTGAGGTTGTCGCCCCGCTCGAGGACCACGAGCACCTTGCGGGTGTCGACCAGGCCGCGAAGCGACGCCAGGGCCGCCTTGGTCGAGGGCTTGTCACCCTCGACGAGGCCGTCCACCACGTGGACGCGGCCGGCGCGGGCCCGGTCGGAGAGGGCGCCACGGAGAGCGGCGGCCTTCATCTTCTTCGGGGTCCGCTGCTCGTAGCTGCGCGGCTGCGGGCCGTGGACGGTGCCACCGCCGGCGAACTGCGGGGCGCGGGTCGAGCCCTGACGGGCGCGGCCGGTGCCCTTCTGCTTGTAGGGCTTGCGGCCACCGCCGCGGACCTCGCCGCGGGTCTTGGTGGCGTGCGTGCCCTGGCGTGCGGCAGCCTGCTGCGCCACGACGACCTGGTGGATCAGCGGGATGTTCGTCTGCACGTCGAAGATCTCGGCGGGCAGGTCGACCTTCACGGTGTTGGCGGTCACTGCGCGTCACCCTTCGCTGCGGTTCGGATGATGACGAGCCCACCCTTGGGGCCGGGAACGGCGCCCTTGAGGAGGACCAGACCCTTCTCGACGTCGACCGCGTGCACGGTGACGTTCTGGGTCGTGACGGTCTCGCCGCCCATCTGGCCGGCCATCCGGAGCCCCTTGAAGACGCGGCCCGGGGTCGAGCAGCCGCCGATGGAGCCCGGCTTGCGGTGGTTGCGGTGCGCACCGTGCGACGCGGAGACACCCGCGAAGCCGTGGCGCTTCATCACACCGGCGAACCCCTTGCCCTTGCTGGTGCCGGTCACGTCGACAGCCTCGCCGGCAGCGAAGACCTCGGGGGTCAGCTCCTGCCCGACGGTGTACGCCGCGGCGTCGGCGGTGCGGATCTCGACCAGGTGGCGGCGGGGCGTGACGCCCGCGGCCGCGAAGTGGCCGGCCTTCGGCTTGGAGACCTTGCGGCCCTCGACCTCACCGAAGCCGATCTGGACGGCGTTGTAGCCGTCCTTCTCGGGGCCGCGCACCTGGGTGACGATGTTCGTGGCGGCAGCGACGACGGTCACCGGGACGACGCGGTTGTTCTCGTCCCAGGTCTGGGTCATGCCGAGCTTGGTGCCCAGCAGCCCCTTCACGTTGCGTTCGATAGTCATGAGTCAGTCGCCCTCAGAGCTTGATCTCGATGTCGACGCCGGCAGGGAGGTCGAGCCGCATGAGCGAGTCCACCGTCTTCGGCGTGGGGTCGATGATGTCGATGAGGCGCTTGTGGGTGCGCATCTCGAAGTGCTCGCGGCTGTCCTTGTACTTGTGCGGCGAGCGGATGACGCAGTAGACGTTCTTCTCGGTCGGCAACGGCACCGGGCCCGCCACCTTCGCACCAGTGCGCGTGACCGTGTCGACGATCTTGCGCGCCGAGGTGTCGATCACCTCGTGGTCATAGGCCTTGAGCCTGATGCGGATCTTCTGTCCCGCCATCAGCCATCCTTACTCTTCGTCGTTGACTGCTCCCCAGCTCCGACCCCCGAGGTCGGGCGTGTCGGGCCTTCCGAGGCGCAACACGGACCTCCTGCGGAGGTGATGTCGTTGGAGTGGCACCCGACACGACGTCGGGACAAGAGGGGCCTCACGGTGCGGTTGCAGACACGGCAGGACTGCTCAAACCAGGAACACCGATTCAGCAGTCAATGTGCATCTCAACCCCGGCGACCCCGCCGGAGCAACTTCGCTATCTTGTCAGACTCCCCCAGCCAGATCAAATCGGCCCGGTCGAGCCGTCGCCGATGCCGGGTCGAACCGTCGCTCATGCCGGGTCGAGCCGTCGCCGATGCCGGGTCGAACCGTCGCTGGCGCCGGGGATGTCCCTAGGCTGCGCCCATGATCGACCGCGACCGCCTCTCCCGGCTCCGCCGGGACGAGGAGGAGACCTTCGTCCGCACCCACCCCCGCTCGGCCGCCCTGGCCGACCGAGGCCGACGTACCGCCTGCTGGCCGGGGTGCCCATGCCGTGGATGACGCGGTGGCCGGGAGCGTTCCCGCTCTTCGTCGACGACGCGGGCGGCGCGCGCTTCACCGACGTGGACGGCCTCGAGTACGTCGACCTCTGCCTCGGCGACACCGGCGCGATGACCGGCCACGCCCTGCCGGCGGTCGCCGACGGCCCTCGACGAACGGGCGCGGCGCGGCTTCACCACGATGCTCCCGAGCTCCGACGCGGCCTGGGTCGGCGCCGAGCTGGCCCGGCGGTTCGGTCTCGCCGCGGTGGCAGCTGGCGATGACGGCGACCGACGCCAACCGGTTCGTGCTGCGGTTCGCCCGGTTCGTCACCGGCCGGCCGAAGGTCGCGGTGATGGACTGGTGCTACCACGGCACCGTCGACGAGACGCTCGCGGTGCTCGACGGCGACAAGGTCGTCGCCGCGCCCCGGCGCGATGGGTCCGCAGGTCGACGTCGCCCTCACCACCCGCGTGGTGCCCGTTCAACGACGCCGACGGCGCTCGACCGGCGCTCGCCCACGGCGACGTGGCTGCTCTGCTCGATGGAGCCGGCGCTCACCAACATCGGGATCGTGCTCCCCGACGAGGGCTACCTCGACCAGGTCCGGGAGATCACCCGGCGTCACGGCGTGCTGCTGGTCATCGACGAGACGCACACGCTGTGCGCCGGTCCCGGCGGGGCCACGCGCGCCTGGGGGCTGGAGCCGGACCTGCTCGTCGTCGGCAAGCCGATCGGCGGCGGGGTCCCGGTGGCGGCGTACGGCATGACCGACGAGGTGGCGGCGCAGATCGAGCCGGCGATGCGGGGGCACGAGATCGACGTCGCCGGCGTGGGCGGCACCCTGACCGGCAGCGCGCTGGCGATGGCGGCCACCCGGGCCACGCTGTCCGGCGCGCTGCGCGAGGAGGACTTCGCGGTGGCGGTGCCGCTCGCCGAGCGATGGGCGGCCGGGCGTCGCGACGTGATCGCGAGCACGACCTGCCCTGGCACGTGCAGCGGCTCGGGTGCCGCGCGGAGTACTGGTTCTGTCCGCCGCCCCGCAACGGCGCGGACGCGGCGGCGGCCGTCGACGACGAGCTCGAGGGGTTCATGCACCTGTGGGCACTCAACCGGGGCATCCTGCTCACGCCGTTCCACAACATGGCGCTGCTCTCGCCGCACCACACGCCGGCCGACGTCGACCGGCACACCGAGGTCTTCGCGGCCGCGGTGGACGCGCTGCTCGGTCGCTGACCGGCACCATCGACGGCTCGACCCAGCACCACTCGACGGCTCGAGCCCAGCAGCAGCGACGGCTCGACGGTCAGGCGGCGGCGTAGCGGAAGTCGGTGACCGGCCGACCCTCGGCGACGACCCCGGCGCTCGAACTTCGTCACCGGGCGGTCCGCCCACCGCTCGACCTCGCCGCCCTCGAGGAGCGGCTCGTCGTCGAGGACGGCCCGCATCTGGTCGGCGTAGTCGGGCCAGTCCGTGGCGAGCCGCCACGGCCCGCCGGCGGCGAGCCGGGAGGCCGCCAGCGCCGCGAACTCGGCGGTGACCAGCCGTCGCTTGTGGTGCCGCTTCTTGTGCCACGGGTCGGGGAAGAACGTCCACAGCTCGGCGAGCCGCCCGGGCGCGAACAGGTGCTCGCAGGCACCACACCGCGTCCACCGAGAGCACCCGGACGTTCGTGGCGCCGCTCTCCTCCAGGTGCGAGGAAGGTGCTCGCCACCCCCGGTCGCCAGACCTCGAAGGCCAGGATGTCGTACGACGGCCGGGCCGCTGCCATCGCGGCGACCGACTCGCCGTTCGCCGGACCCGATCTCGACGATCAGCGGCGCCTCGCGCCCGAACCAGCGCGGCCGGGTCGAACGTCTGCTCGTCGACCGCGTGCTCCGGGACCAGCCAGTCGTCGACGTGCCGCGTCCCAGGCGCCCTGCTGGGTCGGGCTCGAGCCGGCTGCCCCGTCGCGTGTACGTCGTGAGCACCTGCAGCCGCCGTCCGTCCTCGGTGACCCCGGTCCCGGGTCGCGGCGGGCGGTGCCGGTCCGTCATCAGCGCTCCTTCTTGTCGTCGTCCACGGTAGCCATCCTGCCTGTCTAGTCCGGAGATTCCTTTACCTATGGCTCACCACACATCGGTCATGATGGGTCATGGGGGCCGCCGCACTGCGGGGGTCGGGAGGGGTGAACCAGTGTCAGACGACGCCAGAAACGGGTCCGCAGTCGACGCCGCGACCGTTGCCGGGGCACAGGAGCCAGGAACCGAGCTCCTGCCCGGCTACGTCGTCACCGGCGTCATGGGCATCGGACGGCGGGTGGAGACCTACGAGGTCTACAGCCCGCTGCGCGACACCGCCTGCGTCGTGCGCGTCCTGCGGTCCGACCTCATGCAGGACCAGGCGGCGCGCGACCTCGTCGTGCTCGAGGGCACGCTGCTCAAGGAGCTGACCCACCCCCACCTGGTCCGCGGCTACGAGCTCGCCTACACCCCGGTCCCGGCGATGGTGGTGGAGATGGTGGAGGGCACCACGCTCGCCGCTCGCACCGCCGACCGACCGCTGGAGCCCGGGCCGCTGGCGGAGGTCGGGGTCCGGCTCGCCTCCGCACTCGGCTACCTCCACCGCCAGGGCTGGCTCCACCTCGACGTGACGCCGCACGGTGTGCTCGTCGGCTCCGACCGGGTGCTGCTGACCGACCTCGGGCTGCTCGGTCGGACCGGTGCCGTCGAGACCACCGCATGGGCCCGCCTCGGAGGCTACGCGGCTCCGGAGCAGCACCGTCAGGACGAGCTCGTCCCCGAGACCGACGTGTGGGCGCTGGCGGCCACGCTCGCCCATGCGCTCACCGGCAGCGCCCCGTTCGGGGACGCTCCCTCGTGGGAGAGCAACGGCTCGAACCGGCTGCTCCCCCGGCCCCGGCACAGCCGGCAGGGGCCCGAGCTCCCCGGCGCACCGCCGCAGTGGCGCGACGTGCTCGAGCACGGGCTGCGGGAGGACCCGGCCGAGCGGCCGTCGATGTCCGAGCTCCGCAACCGGCTGCGCGAGCTCACCTGAGCCGGCCGGCACGTCGGGTCGGGCCGGGGTCGGTCGGGTCGGTCGGGGTCGGTCGGTCAGCCGTCGGGTCAGTCGGACAGTTGCACGTCGTCCTCGGAGGTGAGCACCTCGTCGCACGTCCGGGTCGCGATGCCGCAGACGCGGACGGTGGTGCCGTCGGCGGAGCCGCTGCTCACCACCGCGTGGCCCTCGTCGAGCCATGCGACCTCCTGCGCACGCTGATCGAGGTCCAGCGCGACGAGCGGCGTGAGCCCGTCGACCGTCCACAGCCGCACCGCCGGGCCGCCGACGTGAGCGGTCACCACCGCCGCGCCACCTGGCGCCAGCCGACCGCTGCCGGGAACCTCCGCGACCAGCTCGGCCGCGCCCGTCGACACGTCGTAGACGCGCGTCACACCGTCGCGGTCCGCCACCGAGACGAGGTCGCCGGCGACGTCGGACTGCCACCCGTAGCCGTCGCCGGCGGTGGGGACCGGGACGGAGCCTCCGGCGCCCCTGAGCACCAGGTCGCCGTCCTCGGACACCAGCACCCCCCGGTCCGAGACCGACGCCACATAGCTGTTGTCGCCCGCCTCGAAGGTCTCCACGTCCGCTTCGGCCTTCAGGTCGCGCACCGTGAGCACGCCGTTCGTCGCCAGCCAGGCCAGGTAGCGCCCGTCACCAGACAGCGCCACGCTCGACACCGCCCCGTCGACAGGGCTGCTCCCCTGGGTGAACGTGTACCGCCCGTCGCCCTCGCCGGACGACCGCGCGTCGAACCACACGAGCCGGCTCTGGTCGTCGAGCGCGAGCACGCCCTCCGGGGTTGCGCCGACCACGGCCTCCGCGCGCACCCCGAGGTCCTGCACGGTCCCGTCCGGCGTGAGCACCCGGAGCCGTCCTCGCACCACGTGGAAGAGCGGCTGGGTCAGCAGCTCGGAGGCCCCCACGGTCTCCACCACCTCGGGCTGGACGGCCACCTGCGGCGCCCCCGGCTCCTCAGCGGTGCGCAGCTCCGGCACCACGACCCCCACGCCCAGCACGAGAGCGGCGGCGACGCCCACGCCGCCGGCCGCCCACGCCGTACGGCGGACGCGCGACCGTCGCACGGCCCGCCGGAACGCCACCTCGTCGAACGGAGGGACGGACACCTCGTCCGCGACCTCACGGAGGGCCACCCTCACCTGCACGACCGTCTCGTTCATCGGGTCTCCTCCACGAAGCTGGTGCAGGGTGCCCCCGAGCGCGGCGCGGAGCCGCTTGAGGGCGTGGTGGGTCTGGCTCTTCACCGAGCCGACGGAGCAGTCGAGGATCGATGCCACCTCGGCCTCCGAGAGGTCCTCGTAGTAGCGGAGCACCAAGGAGGCCCGCATCCGCGGCGGCAGCGCGCAGACGGCGGCCCAGACCTCGGCGCGTTCCGCGAAACCGCCCAGGCCGCTGTCGTGCGGCAGCACGGGAGGCTCCTCGGTCAGCACCGTCCGGTCGCGCCTGCGCCAGCCGCGAGGCGCCGCGTTGACCATGGCGCGGCGTACGTAGGCCTCGGTCGCACCACGGTCGCGGATGCGCGACCAGGCGACGTAGGTGTTGGCAAGGGCGGTCTGCACGAGGTCCTCGGCCTCGCCCCGGTCACCGGTGAGCAGGTAGGCGGTCCGGTACAGCGCCGGCCACCGCCCGTGGACGAACTCGGTGAACGCCACCTCGTCGCTCTTCTTCATGCCACCTCTTCGGGTCGGTCTCTCATCAGGAAGGAGCATCCGGCGGGCCGGAAGGTTGAGTGACGAACGCACGAAGGGCCCCGACCTGGCGGTCGGGGCCCTTCGAGGTGCTGCTCAGCTGTGCTGGGTCACTTCGTGATCTTGGTGACGCGGCCGGCACCGACGGTGCGGCCACCCTCACGGATCGCGAACTTCAGACCCTCCTCCATGGCGATCGGCTGGATCAGCTCGACGGCCATCTCGGTGTTGTCGCCCGGCATGACCATCTCGGTGCCCTCGGGGAGGGTCACGACGCCGGTCACGTCGGTGGTGCGGAAGTAGAACTGCGGGCGGTAGTTGTTGAAGAACGGCGTGTGACGGCCGCCCTCCTCCTTGGAGAGGATGTAGACCGACGCGTCGAAGTTCGTGTGCGGGGTGGTGGTGCCCGGCTTGATCACGACCATGCCGCGCTCGACGTCCTCGCGCTTGGTGCCGCGGAGGAGGAGACCGACGTTCTCGCCGGCCTGGCCCTCGTCGAGGAGCTTGCGGAACATCTCGACGCCGGTGACCGTCGACTTCTGCGACTTCTCGCGGATGCCGATCAGCTCGACCTCCTCGTTCACCTTGATGATGCCGCGCTCGATGCGGCCGGTGATGACGGTGCCACGACCGGTGATCGTGAAGACGTCCTCGACGGGCATGAGGAACGGCTTGTCGACGTCACGCTCGGGCTGCGGGATGTAGCTGTCGACGGCGTCCATGAGCTCGCCGATGCTGGCGCTCCACTTCTCGTCGCCGTTGAGCGCCGGGAAGGCAGCCACGCGGACCACGGGAAGGTCGTCACCGGGGAACTCGTAGTCGGAGAGGAGCTCGCGCACCTCCATCTCGACGAGCTCGATGAGCTCCTCGTCGTCGACCATGTCGCACTTGTTCAGCGCGACGACGACGGCGGGGACGCCGACCTGACGGGCCAGGAGGACGTGCTCCTTGGTCTGCGGCATCGGGCCGTCGGTGGCGGCGACGACGAGGATCGCGCCGTCCATCTGAGCCGCGCCGGTGATCATGTTCTTGATGTAGTCGGCGTGACCGGGGCAGTCGACGTGGGCGTAGTGCCGCGACTCGGTCTGGTACTCGACGTGCGCGATCGAGATCGTGATGCCGCGCTGACGCTCCTCCGGGGCCTTGTCGATCTGGTCGAACGGCGTGAAGGGGTTCAGGTCCGGGTGCTTGTCGTGCAGCACCTTCGTGATAGCTGCGGTCAGCGTCGTCTTACCGTGGTCGATGTGACCGATGGTGCCGATGTTGACGTGCGGCTTAGTCCGCTCGAACTTAGCCTTGGCCACGGTGGGCTCCTCCTGTTGTTGGTTCTTGGGTCGTTACTGCTGGTTGCGTTCGCGCGAGATTACTCGCCGCGGACCTTCTTGATGATCTCGTCGGCGACGTTCCCCGGAACCTCGGCGTACGAGTCGAACTCCATCGAGTACGACGCCTGACCGGAGGTCTTGGACCTCAGGTCCCCAACGTACCCGAACATCTCGGACAGCGGCACCAGCGCCTCGACGACCCGGTCACCGGACCGCTCGAACATGCTCTGCACCTGGCCACGCCGGGAGTTGATGTCGCCGATGACGTCGCCGAGGAAGCTCTCGGGGGTGGTCACCTCGACCTTGAACATCGGCTCGAGGAGGGTCGGCTTCGCCATCCGCGCCGCCTCCTTGAACGCCTGGATGCTGGCCAGCTTGAAGGCGAGCTCCGAGGAGTCGACCTCGTGGTAGCCACCGTCCTCGAGGGTGTACTTCACGTCGACCATCGGGTAGCCGGCGAGAACGCCGAACTCCATGGCCTCCTGGCCGCCCTGGTCCACCGACGGGATGTACTCCCGCGGCACCCGGCCGCCGCTGACGTTGTTGACGAACTCGTAGCCCGCGCCCGCCCCCGTCTCCGGGTCGGCGTTCGGCT
This sequence comes from uncultured Actinomycetota bacterium, assembly GCA_963754155.1. Lineage (GTDB taxonomy): Bacteria > Actinomycetota > Actinomycetes > Propionibacteriales > Nocardioidaceae > Marmoricola_A. Next base: position 828,224 of record CAVWEU010000003.1, read on the forward strand.
CCAGCGAGATGTTCACCTTCGCGAACTGGCCCGACCCACCGGTCTGCTTCTTGTGGGTGTAGACGTGGTTCGCGACCTTCTTCTTGATCGTCTCGCGGTAGGCCACCTGCGGCTTGCCGACGGTCGCCTCGACGCGGAACTCACGCCGCATCCGGTCGACGAGGATCTCGAGGTGGAGCTCGCCCATCCCGGCGATGATCGTCTGGCCGGTCTCCTCGTCGGTCTTCACCGTGAAGGTGGGGTCCTCGTCGGAGAGCCGCTGGATCGCGGTGCCGAGCTTCTCCTGGTCACCCTTGGTCTTGGGCTCGATCGCGACCTCGATGACCGGGGCCGGGAACGTCATCGACTCGAGGATCACCGGCGACGCGGGGTCGCACAGCGTGTGCCCGGTCTTGGTGTCCTTGAGCCCCATGACGGCGACGATCTGGCCGGCGCCGACCGACGCGATCTCCTCACGCTTGTTCGCGTGCATCTGGTAGACCTTGCCGATCCGCTCCTTCTTGCCGTTGACCGAGTTGATCACCGACGAGCCGGCGGTCAGCTTGCCGGAGTAGACGCGGACGTAGATCAGCTTGCCGAGGTGCGGGTCCGAGGCGATCTTGTAGGCCAGCCCGGAGAACGGCTCGTCGTCGGAGGGGAGGCGACGGATCTCCTCCTCCTCGTTGTTCACCGCGTGGCCGACGATGGCGTCGATGTCGAGCGGCGACGGGAGGTAGCGGACGACCGCGTCGAGCAGCGGCTGGATCCCCTTGTTCTTGAAGGCGGTGCCGGTCAGGACCGGGTTGAGCTTGTCGGCGAGCGTCGCGCGACGGATGCCGGCGTACAGCTGCTCGACCGTGGGCTCCTCGCCCTCGAGGTACATCTCCATGATCTCGTCGTCGGCCTCGGCGAGGGTCTCGAGGAGCTTCTCGCGCCACTCCGCGGCCTGCTCGGCCATGTCGGCGGGGATCTCCTCGACGGTGTAGTCCTCACCCATCGTGGTCTCGCCGCGCCAGGTCAGCGCGCGCATCTCGACGAGGTCGACCACGCCGAGGAAGTCGGACTCCGCGCCGATCGGCAGCTGCAGCACCAGCGGGGTGCTGTTGAGCCGGTCCACGATCATGTCGACGCAGCGGTAGAAGTCCGCACCGGTGCGGTCGAGCTTGTTGACGAAGCACATCCGCGGGACGGAGTACTTGTTGGCCTGACGCCACACCGTCATCGACTGCGGCTCGACACCGGCCACGCCGTCGAAGACCGCCACCGCACCGTCCAGCACGCGAAGCGACCGCTCGACCTCGGCGGTGAAGTCGACGTGCCCGGGGGTGTCGATGATGTTGATCTGGTGGTCCTTCCACCAGCAGGTCGTCGCGGCCGACGTGATCGTGATGCCGCGCTCCTGCTCCTGCTCCATCCAGTCCATCGTGGCGGCGCCCTCGTGGACCTCACCGATCTTGTACGTGATGCCGGTGTAGAACAGGATGCGCTCGGTCGTCGTGGTCTTGCCGGCGTCGATGTGCGCCATGATGCCGATGTTGCGGACCTTGTTCAGGTCAGTGGTGATGTCGACGGCCACCTGGGATGTCCCCTAAGAGTCGAGATGGGAAGAAGCGTGCAGACACGAGTGTCCGGGACGTACGACGGGCCCCACCTGGCCTGGACCCCGGGGGGCCGGCACGGTGGAGCCGTCGTACGGGCTCACCAGCGGTAGTGAGCGAAGGCCCGGTTGGACTCGGCCATCTTGTGCGTGTCCTCGCGGCGCTTCACAGCGGCGCCGAGCCCGTTGGAGGCGTCGAGGACCTCGTTCATGAGCCGCTCGGCCATCGTCTTCTCGCGACGAGCCTGCGAGTACGACACGAGCCAGCGGAGCGCCAGCGTCATCGAGCGGGTGCCACGCACCTCGACGGGGACCTGGTACGTCGCACCGCCGACGCGGCGGCTGCGGACCTCGAGGGCCGGCTTGACGTTGTCCAGCGCCCGCTTGAGCGTGACGACGGGGTCGGTGCCGGTCTTCTCGCGGCACCCCTCGAGCGCGGTGTAGACGATGCGCTGGGCGGTCTGCTTCTTGCCGTCGAGCAGGATCTTGTTGACCAGCTGCGTGACGACGGGGCTGCCGTAGACCGGGTCGATGTCGATCGGTCGCTTCGGGGCGGGACCCTTGCGCGGCATCAGCTCTTCTCCTTCTTCGCGCCGTAACGGCTGCGAGCCTGCTTGCGGTTCTTCACGCCCTGCGTGTCGAGCGAACCGCGGATGATCTTGTAACGGACACCGGGGAGGTCCTTCACCCGGCCGCCGCGGACGAGCACGATGGAGTGCTCCTGGAGGTTGTGGCCGACACCCGGGATGTACGCCGTGACCTCGATGCCGGAGGACAGCCGCACACGCGCGACCTTCCGCAGCGCGGAGTTCGGCTTCTTGGGGGTCGTGGTGTAAACGCGGGTGCACACACCGCGCCGCTGGGGCGAACCCTTGAGGGCGGGCGTCTTGTTCTTCGACACCTTGTCCTGGCGGCCCTTACGGACCAACTGGTTGATGGTGGGCACCGCGCGGTTCTCTTTCCTCTGAGGTGATCTGTACGGATCTCGGGTGTTGCTGGTTTCACAGGTTCTGGTCCACGTGCCTGCTGCCTCCGACCGGCTGCGTCGGCGTCTGCACCAGGCGCTCCCCGCGGTCGGGCGTGTCGCCCCATGCAGGCCGCGGCGATGGTCCGCTGCGGATGGCCTTCGATCGAACGCTGCGAGCGCAGCCACGCCACTCGGCATTCTGAGCACGCGTGATGGCCTGAGTCGCTCAGGCGCGATTAGCAAGACTACCGGGTGCCTGTGGGACGGTCAAAACGGCCTGCTCCGGCCGTGCAGTTCCCCATGGTATGCAGACCCCCTCAGCGCCGCCCCGCGAGGAGCTCGGCCAGGTGCAGCGCCGGCACCCCGGCGAGGTCGTCGAGCTGGGTCCGGCAGGAGAAGCCGTCGGCGAGGACGACGGCGTCGCCACGGGCCCGGACGGCCGGGCCGAGCGCGTGCTCGAACACCGCCACCGAGACGTCGTAGTGCCCCTTCTCCATCCCGAAGTTCCCGGCCAGCCCGCAGCAGCCGCCGACCGCGGTCAGCGTGGCACCGGCCCGGCGGAGCAGCGCCTCGTCCGCCTCCCAGCCGAGCACCGAGGCGTGGTGGCAGTGCGGCTGGGCGACCACCGAGGTGCCGGCCAGCGAGGGCGGCTCCCACCCGTCCAGGCTCGCCAGGTGCTCCGCCAGGGTGACCAGCCGGGACACCACCGGCGGGGCGCCGTCCGGAAGCAGCTCCTCGGAGTCGACCCGCAGGACCGCGAGGCAGGAGGGCTCGAGCGCCACCACCGGGACGTCCGGCACCGCCGCGGCGGCGACCCGGTCGAGCAGCCGGGTCAGACGCGCCCGCGCCTCCTCGAGCTGCCCGGTGCTCACCCAGGTGAGCCCGCAGCACTCGTCGCCGAAGGCGAGCGTCTGCACGCGCTGCCCGGCCGCGGACAGCACGGCCACCGCGGCGTCGGCCACCTGCGGCGAGAACCGGTTGGTGAACGTGTCGACCCACAGCACGACGTCGGCCGACGGCACCGCCGGCGCGGGACGCGCGCTGACCGGTCGGGCCGCGAACCGGGGCAGCGTGCGCCGCCGGTCGACACCGGCGAGCAGCTTGCCGAGCCCCGGCGCCACCCGCGCGCCGGCGTTGGCCAACCGCGGCGGCACCTTGGCCACCAGCTGCGGCAGCCGGCCCAGGCTGTAGTGGGTCCGGGGACGTCGCTTGCCGGCGTACTTCTGGTGGAGCCACTCGGCCTTGTAGGTCGCCATGTCGACGCCGGTCGGGCAGTCCCGGGCACACCCCTTGCAGGACAGGCACAGGTCGAGCGCCTCGGTGAGCGCCGGAGAGTCCCAGCCGCCCTCCAGCCGTCCGGTGACCGCGTCCTGGAGGACCCGCGCCCGCCCCCGTGTGGAGTCCTTCTCGTCGCGGGTCGCCTGGTACGACGGGCACATCACCCCGCCCACGCCGGTGTTGTCGGCGATGCACCTGCCGACGCCCGTGCACCGGTGGACCGCGTCCACGAGGTCGCCGCGGTCCCGGTGCAGGGTGAGGAACGGCCGGGGCCGGTCGGACGGCACCCCGGCGAGCCGGAGGTCGGCGTCGAACGGGGCCGGGTCCACCAGGACACCGGGGTTGAGCAGGTTCGCGGGGTCGAGCAGCCGCTTGACCGACGCCATCAGCACGAGCGCCTGCTCGTCGTACATCAGGGGCAGCAGCTCCGAGCGCGCACGGCCGTCGCCGTGCTCCCCGCTCAGGCTGCCGCCGTACGACGCCGCGAGCCGGGCGCCGTCCTCGACGAACGCCCGGTAGCCGCTCCGACCGGGCCCCGACTCCAGGTCGAAGTCGATCCGGACGTGGACGCACCCGTCCCCGAAGTGCCCGTAGGGGACCCCGCGCAGCCCGTGCCCGCAGGAGCAGGGCGTCGAAGTCACGGAGGTAGCCGCCGAGCCGGTCGGGCGGCACCGCCGCGTCCTCCCAGCCGGACTGCCCCGGGGGCACGGTGGCGCGTGAGGCGAGACCGGCGCCGTCCTCCCGGATCCGCCACAGCGCGGCCTGCTCGGCGACGTCGGCGACCACCCGGGAGTCCACCGCGCCGCTGCCGGCCGCCGCGGTCCGCGCCCGCGCCACCGCCTCGGCCTGCGTGCCGCCGGTCACCTCGAGGAGCAGCCACCCGCTCCCCCGGGGCAGCGCCGGGTGCCCGGGCACCATGCCGGTGATCCGCTCGTCCATCCCCTCGCAGGCCACCGGTCGGTGCGTGAGGAGCGCTGGTACGGCGTCCGCGGCGTCGGCCATCGAGGGGTAGCCGAGCACGGCGAGGACCCGGAACGGGGCGTCCTCGACGAGCCGCACCGTCGCCTCGGTGACGACGGCGAGCGTCCCCTCGGACCCGACGAGGAACCGGTCCAGCGACCGGCCGTTCTCCGGCAGCAGGTGCTCGAGCGAGTAGCCGGAGACCTGCCGGCTGAACCGGCCGAACCTGGTCCGGATCTCGCCGAGGTGCGCGTCGACCAGGTCGTCGAGCGGCGCCCGCGCCGACTCCACCGGCCGGCCGTCGGCGGCGAGCGCGCGGAGGGAGACGACGTTGTCGGCGGTGCGACCGTAGCCCAGCGCCCGTGACCCGCAGGCGTTGTTGCCGATCATGCCGCCGACCGTGCACCGGGTGTGCGTCGACGGGTCCGGGCCGAAGCGGAGCCCGTGCCGGACCGCGGCCTGCTGGAGCGTCGCGTGCACCGTGCCCGGCTGCACGACCGCGGTCCGCGCCTCCGGATCGAGGGACAGCACGTCGTGGAGATGACGCGTCGTGTCGACGACGATGCCGGGCCCGACGGCGTTCCCCGCGATCGAGGTGCCGGCGCCGCGCATCGTCAACGGGAGGCCGGTCTCGCCCGCCGTCGCGAGCACAGCAGCGATCTCGTCGGTGTGCCGGGGGCGGACCACCAAGCCGGGCGGCACGCGGTAGAGCGACGCATCGGTGGCGTACAGGGACCGGGCCAGCTCGGAGGTGTCCACGTCGGCGACACCGTGACGGGCCAGCGTCGCCACGGCCTCGTCGACGGCGGACCGCGCGAACTGGCGCGCGCGGTCGGACGACGCGGTCATGCAGCCCCTTCGCGGTGCTCAGGCCCGTGGCGTCGCAGCGCGCTGGTCGCCGCGGAGCCCACCACGACGACGAGGTAGGCGGCGAAGGCCACCCAGAACAGCGGCCCGAGACGGGGGGCGGGGTCGTCGGCGACGAGCGCCACCTGCACGACGACGACCGTCAGCAGCACGTGGGTGGCCGTCCCGACCACCCACAGGCCGGTGGAGAACCGCCGATGGACCAGGAGCGCTCCACCCCCCAGGAGGACCGACATCACCGCCCCGATCGCAGCGAGCTCGGCAACCGCTCGCCCTCGGGCCAGGACTCGGTCGTCCCCCCAGCCACCCCAGTGCACCGGCACCCGGTCGGGGAGGGTGGCCCACCCCCAGAGCACGGCCCCCACGTAGAGCAGCAGGGACACCGCGAACGCGACCCGCGCCGTCACCACAGCTCCAGGGACGCGGAGAGGATCGCGGCGAGGTCGTCCTCGGTGACCTCCTTGGGTGCGGTGGCGAGCAGCCGCTGCTGCTTGAGCGCCCCCTCGACCAGGTCCGGCACGTCGTCCTCGGTGTAGCCGACCGCGGCGAGGCCGTTGGGGAGCTCGATGTCACGCATCAGCGTGATGAGCACCTGCGGCAGGACGTCCCGGTCCTCGCGAGGGCGCTCGGAGCAGCCACCGAGGAGCTCGGCGGCCCGCAGGTGCCGCTCCGGGGAGGCGTCGAAGGTGAACCGGAACGCGTCGGGGGCGGTGAGCGCCACCGCCATCCCGTGCGGCACCATCGGCTCGTCGCCGGGATAGCCGATCGGGTGGAACCCCCTGACCCGTCCCGCGACGGGATAGGCGTTGGCGTGCGGGATGTGCACCCCGGCGTTGCCGAAGCCGAGGCCGGCGAAGGTCGCGGCCAGCGCCATCTGCTCCCGGGCCTCCTCGTCCTCGCCGTGCCGGACGGCCCGGCGGAAGGCGGTGGCGAGCAGCGTCATCGACCGCTCGGCCCACATGTCCGCCACCGGGTTCGCACCGCAGTACGGCACCCGCTCCTCGGGGGCCTTGCGCGGGTAGGAGTCGTAAGGCCGCGCGGTCCAGGACTCCAGCGCATGGCAGAGGATGTCCATCCCGGCCGCCGCGGTGACGCCGGCCGGCTGGCTGAGGGTGAGCGCCGGGTCGACCACCGCCAGCGTGGGGCGGAGCCGGGGATGGCTGATCCCGGTCTTGACGTGCAGGGAGAGCACGTCGAGCACGCAGATCGTCGTGCTCTCGCTCCCCGTCCCGGTGGTCGTCGGCACCGCGACCAGGGGCAACAGCGGGTGCTGCGGGGGCCGCGCCGCACCGACCGGCGCGTTGACGTAGTCCATGAGCTCACCGGGGTTGGTGGTGAGCAGGTTGACCGCCTTGGCGGTGTCGATCGCCGACCCCCCACCGACCGCGACCACGGCGTCCCACGACCCGCCCTCCCTGGCGAACGCGACGGCGTCGGCGATGCTCGCGTCCGTGGGCTCGACGTGCACCCCGTCGTAGACGACGGCCTCCATCCCGCGGGCCCGGATCCCGTCGGCGATCCGGTCCGGGTGCCCGGTCGCGGCCACCCCGGGGTCGGTGACGACGAGCACGCGCCGCGCGCCGTACGTCGTCAGGTCGTGGCCGATCTCGTCCGAGGCACCGCGGCCGAACTTCAGGGCCGGTGCGCCGTAGGTGAAGACGGTCTCGGTCACCTGTGCTCCTCGATCGGTGGGTCCTGGGCCTGCAGGCTCGCGTCGACGATCGCCAGCGCGTGCCGGGCGGCGCCGGACAGCGAGAGGGTGCGCGCCTCGTCGAGCGACACCCAGGCGGCCATGTCGGTCGAGCCCCCGACGTCGGTGACGTGCGGCTCGACGTCGCGGGACTCCGGCAGCAGGTAGGCGTCGAAGATCAGCGCGATGGCGTGGTAGTCCTCGACCAGCCCGTCAGGACGGGCCCCGGTGTAGTGCGCGTGGTAGACGTCGAGCAGGCGGCCGGGCTCGGCGTGCAGCCCCGCCTCCTCGTAGACCTCTCGACGCAGTGCGTCCCGCGGGTGCTCACCATGGTCGACTCCTCCGCCGGGAAGGGTCCATCCCTGGAACCGGATGTGCGGAGCGATGCGGGCGAGCAGCAGCTCGTCCTCCCCCCGGCGGAGCAGGGCGTACGCCGCCACCCGCTGCCGTCGGGGAGGGGGCTCGTCGACCATCCCCTGATCCTAGGGGCGCGGACGACGAGCCCCCGTCGGGGCTGCCCGGGCCTTGCTCAGGCCGTGGACCGGCCGTCCTCGAACAGCCGCGGCACGGGGTGGTTGCCGACGAAGAGCGCGTCGGGGTCGACCGCCGAACGGATCCCGGTCAGCTGGACCCACTGGCCCTCGCCGAACCCGGTGCGCACGTCGACCGGCTCCTCCGCGAAGTTGAGGTAGGTGCGCCCGTTCGACCACGGCTGGAGCGCCTCGACGAGCCGCATCGCGTCGGCGTGACCCGCAGCCTCCATCTCGGGCGTCGCGGCGACCGCGCAGGCGAACACCAGGAACCGTCCCTCGACGTGCGACAGGGCCCCGCCGCCGGGGTGCGGCCGGCCGAGGGCTCCGCCGAGCTGGCGGATCTCGGCCATCAGCAGCGACGTCTGCACCCCCGCGCCGGTCTGCGCGAGGAACGCCTCGATGCCCTCCTCAGGCAGCTCCGCGAGCATGGTGGTCCCGGACGTGACCGGCGTCGGTCCCTCCGGGTCCATGTGCAGCCGGGTCAGCCCGCGCGTGGGGACCCGCGCGAAGGTGTCGGTCTCCGGTCCGAGAGCGCGCAGCCCGGCGAGGATCTCGCGGGCCCGCTCGTCGGTGTCGAGGACCGCGCCGTCGATGACGACCAGCTCCCGGCCGCGCATCGCCTCGGGCATCTCCGGAACCGGCGGGACCCGCAGGATCCGGAAGGAGGTCGTGACCTCGTCGGGCGCGCCGGGGCCCCAGGCCGCCCACGTCCGGAGCACGGTGGCGGCGTGCCGCACGTCCCAGATCAGCATCCCGGCGTAGGCGGTGTCGAAGTCGAACATCCGGAACTCCAGTGCGGTGACGACGCCGAAGCTGCCGCCGCCGCCGCGCAGCGCCCAGAACAGCGGCGCGTTCTCGTCGGCGCTCGCCCGGACGATCGTGCCGTCGGCGATGACCAGCTCCACGGCGGTGAGGTTGTTGGCGGCGAGCCCGAGCTTGCGGGCGTACCAGCCCGTGCCGCCGCCCAGCGAGTAGCCGGCGATCCCGACGTCGGGCGAGGAGCCGTGGAGCACGGTGAAGCCGGCGTCGGCTGCGGCGTCGACGGCAGGCTCCCAGATGACGCCTCCGCCGACCCGGACGACCTGGCGCTCGAGATCGACAGTCACCTCGTCGAGGCCGGAGGTCCGGACGACGACGACGTCGTCGAGCCCCTGGGCGGCGAGCGGGCCGGCGTTGTGGCCGGTGCTCTGGGGGGCCACCCGCAGACCGAGCCCGGCGGCCGCGCGGACCACCTCGCTCACCTCGGTGGCCGACCGGGGGATCGCCACGGCGGCGGGGCGCTGGTCGACGGCGGCGCTCCAGGGCAGCCGCGCGGCGTCGTACCCGGGGTCGCCGGGCAGGTGGACGTCGCCGCCGCAGAGGTCACGCAGCGGGGTGGCGTCGACGGCCGGGCGGAGCGTGGGGCGGGTCATCTCGAGGGTCATGGGTTCTCCTGCTGTCGGTTGACCGGTTGGTCGGTGTGCGACCACCGTGCGGCCGACCGCTTGGGACCGACTGAAGGGCGACTTAAGGCCTGACGTCGAGCAGCCGCGTCGCCCTATGCTGCCGAGCGTGGAGATCGCCGTGCTGGGGCCGGTCGAGGTCCGTCTGGACGGGGCCGCCGTGGACCTGGGGACGCCCAAGCAGCGCGCTCTGGTCACCGCCCTCGCGCTGTCGCACGGCCGGCCGGTCTCCGTGGACGCGATCATCGACATGCTCTGGGAGGACAACGCTCCGCCCGGGGTCACCGCCACCTTGCAGGCCTACGTGTCCGGGCTGCGCAAGGTGCTGGAACCGCACCGGCAGCGCCGCGCTCCTGCGACGGTGCTGGTGACCGTGGCGCCCGGCTATGCGCTCCGCCTCCCGCCGGACGCCTCCGACGCCAGGAGGTTCGACAAGCTCGTCACCTCCGAGCACCGCCGTCTGGCGATGCCGTTGCTCGGGCCGGCGCCGCTGGCCCCGGCGGTGCTGAGCGAGGCGGTGGAGCGGCTGGACGCAGCGGTGGCCATGTGGCGCGGGAGGCCGTACGCCGAGCTGGACGACGCGCCCCCGGCGGTCGCGGAGCGGGCGCACCTCGAGGAGCTGCGACTGGTGGCGCTCGAGGACCGCGCGGTGGCCCGGCTCGCCCTCGGTGACCAGGCCACCACCGCGGCCGAGCTCGAGGCGCTGACCAAGGCCCATCCGCTGCGGGAGCGGCTCTGGGCCCTGCGGGCGCTGGCGCTGGTGCGCTCCGGCCGGCAGGCCGACGCCCTCGACGTCCTGCGCCAGGTCCGGGAGGTCCTCGACGAGGAGCTCGGGCTGGACCCGGGCGCCGAGCTGCGTGACCTGCAGACCAGGGTGCTCCGTCAGGACCCCGAGCTGGACTGGGTGCCGCCGGCGCCCGCCGTACCCCCCGCCCCCCTGGCCCCACCCCCGGCCTCGTCCGATTGGGAGAGCGCTATGGCGCTCTCCCAATCGGACGAGGCGGGGGCCGGGGCGGGGGAGGTGGAGGAGGACGGAGGGTCGGTGCTCACCGCCGACGCGGCCTGGCCGATGCTGGGCCGCGACGAGCAGCTGCGCCAGCTCGAGGAGGCGCTCGACGAGGCGTACGACGCACGCACGACCTTCGCGGTCGTGACCGGCGACCCCGGCATCGGCAAGAGCCGGCTCTGCAACGAGCTGGCCGCCCTCGCCCGCGGCCGCGGCGCACGGGTCCTCGTCGGCCGGTGCTCCCAGGACGACGGCGCCCCTCCCCTGTGGCCCTGGCGCACCGTGCTCGAACGGCTCGGCGCTGCTCTGCCCGCGATCGAGGCGGACGACGCCGGCGCCGAGTTCCGCTCCTGGGAGCTGGTGACACGGACGGTCCGCGAGGCCGCAGCGTCGAAGCCGGTCGTCCTGGTGCTCGACGACCTGCACTGGGCCGACACCGCCACGCTCCGCGTGCTCAGGCTCCTCGCCGAGACCGCACAGGGCGAGCGTCTTCTGGTGCTCACCACCTGGCGCGACCAGCCCCGCCCGGTCGGAGCACTGGCCGACGTGGCGGAGACGCTGGCCCGGCGTCACGCCGTCCGCGTCGAGCTCGCCGGCGTCGACGAGCGTGCGGTCGCCGGGATCGTCGACGCGATCACGTCTCGACGGCCCAGCGACGCCGACGCAGATGCGCTCCGGGCCCGGACCGACGGCAACCCGTTCTTCCTCATCGAGTACGCCCGCCTCGCTGCCTCGCGCACCGAGCTGCAGCGGCTGCTCACCGAGGACCACCCGCCGACGGCTGTGCAGGAGGTGCTGGGCCGGCGCATCCAACGGCTGCCGGACCCGACGGTGCGCGTGCTGCGGACCGCGGCGGTGATCGGCCGTGAGTTCGACCTGCCGACGCTCGCCGGTGCCGCGACCGTCGACGAGGACGACCTGCTCGACCTCGTCGAGCCGGCCCAGGCCGCCGGACTGGTCTCCGAGGACGGCATCGACCGCTTCTTCTTCTCCCACGCCCTGGTCCGGGACACCATCTACGCAGGTCTCACCCCGAGCCGGCGAGCGCGCCACCACGCAGCCGTCGCCCGGACCATCGGCGGCGTCGCCGGTCGCGAGACCGAGGAGGCGCGGCACTGGCTGAACGCGGGAGTCAGCTATGCGCGGCAGGCCTGGTGCTCGGCGAAACGAGCGGGCGCGGTCGCGCGCCGGGCACACGCCCACCCGGAGGCTGCCGAGCTCTGTTGCGCGGCGCTGGCGTCGATGGAGCACGACCCCGACGTCACACCCCAGGAGCGGTACGACGTCCTGATGGAGCTGGTGACCGCCTACCGCTGGGCGGCGATGTGGAACGAGCTGACCGCCACCGTCGAGCACGCGATCAGGGTGGCGACCGAGATGGGCGACCCGGTGCTGGTCGCCGAGGCGGCGATCGCCACCACGCAGGGCGCCCTGTGGCAGTCCGCGGCGCACGGGGAGGTCCATGACGAGATCGTCGCGGCACTTCGGCGCAGCCTGGCTGCGCTGCCGCCCGAGGACTCGCCGCTGCGCTGCCGTTGCATGATGAGCCTGGCGAACGAGCTCTACTACGCCACGACGTACGACGAGCGGCGCGCGCTGATCGACGAGTCGCTCGCAATGGCTCGACGCCTGGGTGACGCGTCGCTGCTCATGGACGCCTGCCAGGTCGCGTTCGTCTCCCTGTGGTGCCCCGGCACCGCCGAGGAGCGGCTGCGGCTGAGCACCGAGGCGCTGGAGCTGGCCCGGCGGACCGGGAACGAGCAGGGCGCGGTGGTCTCCCTGACGCTGCGGGCAGTCGTCCTCGGTGAGCTGGGCAGGCCGCGGGAGATGTGGGAGACGGTGGCGGTCGCCCGCGGTGAGGCGCAACGGCTCCGGATCGCCTACGGCCTGCTCGTGCTCGACTCGCTGGTCCTGCCGTGGCACGCGATGGCCGGCGACCTCGACGAGTGCCGTCGGGTCTTCGACGAGCTGACCCGCATCGTCGCCCAGGCCTCGCTGAAGCACTCCGACGACGCGATGGCGGGTGCGGCCATCACGATGGACCTCTGGGGCGGCCGGGCGGCCCGGACCGGGGCCCTGCTCGCTGAGATGGCCGACGGCCCGCTGCCACTCGACGCCACCATCATCGCCACCCTGTGGCGCGGCGGCCAGGAGGACGCGGCTCGCGCGCAGCACCGCGACCACCCCGTCGACCTCGGCGACAACGACTGGTTCTCGGCGCTGAACTGGAGCAACGCCGGCGCCGCTGCTCTCTACATGGGCGACCACGACCTCGGAGCCCGCGCCTATGCCCTGCTGGCCCCGCTCAGCGGGATGAGCTCGAGCGCCGGCTCCGGCAACGCGGCCGGTCCGGTCGACGGCTACCTGGCGATGGCTGCGATGGCCACCGGCGAGAGCGAGCTGGCCAACCGGCACGCCGACGATGCTCAGCGGCTCGCCGAGGAGTGGCACATCCCGCTGTGGACGAAGTGGTTCCAGGGCCAGCGGGACAGGTTCGCCTTCTGAGAGCCCCGCAGCTCACGGCGCGTAGCGGAACGCGCGAGCCTCGAGCCGCTCGAAGCGCGAGCGGGTCAGCCACCACATCACTCGGTGCGCGAGACCGGTCGAGCCGAACACGTGCTCCCGGGCCTCGAACGGGAGCTCGTGCAGCGCCCAGGGAACCGTCCGCAGCAGGAACGGGACGGTCAGCTGCTTGGTGAGCTGCCGGTCGATCTCCTCCCACTCCTCCTGGGTCATCACCCGCTGGAGGAGCGGGAGGCTGTCGCACTCCTCGTGCCGCAGGTGCCGGGCCAGCGCCTCGCGCACCGCGCACAGCCGGACCGCGAGCCCTGCCCGCGCGTCCTCGTCGGCGTGGTGGGCGAGCCGGACGAACCCCGCGTCGCAGGCCGCGAGGCCGGCGTCGATCTCGGCGTGCTCGGCCTCCATCGCAGCGAGCATGGCGCGCTCATCCTCGGTCGCCCGCTCCGCCAGGAACGGCCACAGCCAGGTGTCCTCGCCGGTGTGGTGGTGGTGCAGCACCGCCGAGAGGTGCTCCCACCGCTGCGCGAGCGCCCGCCAGGTGTCGCGGGCCTCGACCGGCGTCCGTGGGACCGCCTCGGCGAACGCGCGGAGGTCGCGACGGAACGCGTGGTGGACGACGTACATGATCGTCATGTCGACCGGCCCCTCGGGGGCGGCGGCCTGTCCGGGCAGCCGGAGCTGGGGGCGGTGGGTGGCGTTCGTGGTCATCATGGTGCTCCTTCGTCGTGACGTTGTGGGCTAGACGCCGACCAGCGGACGGTCGTCGTCACGGGGGGTGTCGGCGGGCGTCGCCGCGTCGTACGACGCCTCGAGCTCGACAGCCGGGAGCCGCCGGTCGAGCCACGAGGGCAGCCACCAGTTGCTCCGACCGAGCAGCGCATGGTCGCCGGCCCGCAGGTGCTCGTCGTGGCGAGTGACGAGGAGGAGCGCGTAGCCGAGGGCGACCACCAGGATGAGCAGCGCCACGACCACGCCGACCAGCTCGCCGTGGCCCTTCATCGGAGCCGCGGCGCTCTCGGGGACGCCGCCGTTCAGCTCGACGGTGAGCCCGGCGTCCCGCGCCGGCTCCACGGCCGTCTCGAGCGGACCGAGCTCGCCCATCAGGTCGGGGTGGGTGACCTCGACGTCGTACCCGACGAGGAGCAGGGCGGTGTCCCGGTCCTCGGAGAGGCGCGGCGGCGACACCGTGACGACGTGCGGCATCTCCTCGAGGCGCGCGCCGAGGTCGGCCAGGGCGGCGGCCGGGACCATCCCCTCGGGGTCGTGGACCACGACTCGGGCGGTGGCGTTGCCGGCGCCGGGCATGTGGTCGCGGAGCATCTCGAGGCCGGTCTGCGACTCGGCGTCCGGAACGTCCCAGTCGTCCTGGGGGTCGCCCCCGAATCCGGCAGCCAGCCCCAGGACCAGGGCTGTGGCGAGGAGCCAGGCGCCGACTGCGCGCCAGGGGTGGAGGGCGGCCCAGCGTCTGGTGCGGTACAGCAGACGGGTCATCACGTGTCCTGTCGGTCGGGTCGACCTCGTGTCGACCACCGAAGCGTCCGCCGGAGTGCTTGGGGGTGGCTTGGACACGGCTTGAAGGGGGAACGATGACGGCGTCCCCGACCCGGAGCCCGCGTTGACCAGCACTCTCGACCCGTCTCGCACCTCGGCGCCGCCTGCCCGTCGTACACGCGACCCGTGGTTCGACAACGCCAAGATGCTGCTGGTGACGCTCGTCGTCGTCGGGCACACCTGGCCGTACCTGCCCGACACCACGTTCAACGAGCTGCTCTACGACTGGATGTACCTCTGGCACCTGCCGGCGTTCGTCATCGTGACCGGCTACCTCAGCCGGTCGTTCGCCTACACCCGCCTGAAGCTGCGCAGGCTGGTCACGATGGTGCTCCTCCCCTACCTGGTGGTCGAGGGGCTGCTCGCGCTGTTCCGGACCCACGTCGGCGGCGAGTCGTTCGACACGCTGTGGATCGACCCGCACTGGCCGATGTGGTTCCTCGCGGCGCTCTTCGTGTGGCGGCTGGCCACGCCTGCGCTCCAGCGGCTCCCGCACGCCCTGCCGATCGCGTTCGCCGTCTCGCTGGCCGGAGGCGTCGTCGGGACGACGGTCCTCGACGTCAACCGGATCCTCGGCTTCCTCCCGTTCTTCGTCCTCGGGCTGCTGGCCGAGAAGCGCCACCTCGACGCCGTCCGGTCGACCGCCGCGCGATGGGCGGGGCTGGCCGTCCTGGCCGGCGGGATCCCCGTGGCGCTGTGGGTCCACACCACCCTCGGCAGCGAGTGGCTCTACTACCGCACCGGCTACGCCGAGCTCGAGACCACGTGGTGGCAGGGCGCGGCGATCCGCGCAGCGCTGCTCGCCACCACGATCGCCATGTCCCTCGCCGTGCTGGCCTGGATCCCCCGGTCCACCCGCTGGTTCACCCGGCTCGGCTCGGCGAGCCTCGTGGTGTACCTCTTCCACGGTTTCTTCATCAAGGGCGCGGCGTACGCCGGCTTCGAGGGGTGGGCGGCCGGGCGGCCGGTCCTCTCGCTCATCGTGGCGACCCTCGGCGGGGTCGCGGTCGCCCTGCTGCTCGCGTGGCGGCCGGTCCGCAAGCCCCTCGAGAAGATCGTCACCCCCTCCCCTTGAGCCGTCGCTCGTGCCGGGTCGAGCCGTCGCTCGTGCCGGTCGGTACGGCGCCCGCGTCGAGACGGTGCCTCGCGACCGGCACGAGCGACGGTTGAACCCGGCACCGCCGACGGCTCAACGCAGCACGAGTGACGGCTCAACGTGGGAAGGGCCGCCCCCCGAGGGGGGCGGCCCTTCCGCACTGCTGGTGTGCCGTCCTGCTGGTGTGCCGGACTGCTTATTGCTGGACTGCTGAGGATCAGCTGTCGTAGGAGCGGAACGGGAAGTCGTCGAGCGCCACGACCTGCTGCTGCCCACCCGTCGACGGGAAGTCGTCGTAGTAGGAGCTGTAGCCGCTGACCGAGTACGCGTTCGCACGCGCCTCCTCGGTCGGCTCGACGCGGATGTTCTTGTACCGCTCCAGGCCGGTGCCGGCCGGGATCAGCTTGCCGATGATCACGTTCTCCTTGAGCCCCATCAGCGAGTCCGACTTGGCGTGGATCGCCGCGTCGGTGAGCACCCGGGTGGTCTCCTGGAACGACGCCGCCGACAGCCACGACTCGGTGGCCAGCGACGCCTTGGTGATCCCCATGAGCTGCGGACGGCCCGCGGCGGGCTTGCCACCCTCGGAGACGCACCGCCGGTTCTCCGCCTCGAAGGACGGCCGGTCGACGAGGTCCGACGGCAGCAGGTGCGTGTCGCCCTGCTCCAGCACGAGGACACGGCGCAGCATCTGCCGCACGATGATCTCGATGTGCTTGTCGTGGATCTGCACGCCCTGGCTCCGGTAGACCTCCTGGACCTCGTCCACGAGGTGCTCCTGGGCCCGCCGGACACCGAGGATCCGCAGGACGTCCTGCGGGTCCGGGGTGCCCTGGGTGATCTGCTGACCGACCTCGACGTGGTCACCGTCCTCGACCAGGAGCCGCGACCGCTTGGAGATCGGGTACTCCTGCGGCTCGGCGCCGTCGTCGGGGGTCACGATGACCTTCTTGGCCCGCTCGGTCTCGTCGATGGCCACCCGTCCGGCCGCCTCCGAGATCGGAGCACGACCCTTCGGCTGACGCGCCTCGAAGAGCTCGACCACACGCGGCAGCCCCTGCGTGATGTCGTCCGCGGACGCCACACCACCGGTGTGGAAGGTCCGCATCGTCAGCTGGGTGCCGGGCTCACCGATCGACTGGGCGGCGATGATGCCGACCGCCTCGCCGATGTCGACGAGCTTGCCGGTGGCCAGCGAGCGCCCGTAGCACTTCGCGCAGGTGCCGGTGCGGGCGTCACAGGTCAGCACGGAGCGAACCTTGACCTCCTCGACCCCTGCGGCGATGAGCTCGTCGATCTTCAGGTCGCCCAGGTCGCCGCCGGCCTCCACGAGGACCTCACCGGTCTCGGGGTGGACGACAGCGGTCGCGACGGACCGGGCGTACGCCGAGGTGTCGACGTTGTCGGTCAGACGCAGCGTGCCGTCACCGCGGGGCTCACCGATCCGCTTCGGCAGACCGCGCTCGGTGCCGCAGTCGTCCTCGCGGATGATGACGTCCTGGGAGACGTCGACGAGCCGCCGGGTCAGGTAGCCGGAGTCCGCGGTCCGCAGGGCGGTGTCCGCGAGCCCCTTCCGGGCGCCGTGCGTCGCGATGAAGTACTCGAGCACCGTGAGGCCCTCACGGAAGTTCGACTTGATCGGACGCGGGATGATCTCGCCCTTCGGGTTGGCCACCAGGCCACGCATGGCCGCGATCTGCCGCACCTGCATCATGTTTCCGCGAGCGCCCGAGTGGACCATCATGTAGATCGGGTTGCTCTTGGTCTTCTGGAAGGTGTTCTCCAGCTTCTCGGCAACCTCGTTGGACGCACGCGTCCAGATCTCGATGAGCTCCTGGCGACGCTCGTCGTCGGTGATCAGACCGCGGTCGTACTGGGTCTGCACCTTGGCCGCGAGCCCCTCGAAGTGCGCGAGGATCTCGGCCTTCTCCGGCGGGGTGACCACGTCGTCGATCGAGACGGTCACACCGGAGCGCGTCGCCCAGTGGAAGCCGGTGTCCTTGAGCGCGTCGAGCGCGTGGGCCACCTCCACCTTGGTGTACCGCTCGGCCAGGTTGTTGACGATGATGCCGAGCTGCTTCTTGCCGACCTCCTCGTCGACGAACGCGTAGTCCGCCGGCAGGGCCTCGTTGAACAGCGCGCGGCCCAGCGTCGTCTCGAGCAGCAGCGGCTGGCCCTCGGTCCACCCCTCGGGCAGCGTTGCGCCCTCGGGAGGTACGACGCCGTCGAGCCGGATCCGCACCTTCGACTGCAGGGCGACCTCGTGGTGGTCGAACGCCATGATCGCCTCGGCGGTCGAGGAGAAGACGCGGCCGTCGCCGACGTACTCGCGGTCCTCGTCGCGGTGCGTCAGGAAGTAGAGCCCGATGATCATGTCCTGGGTGGGCATGGTCACCGGACGGCCGTCCGACGGCTTGAGGATGTTGTTCGTCGACAGCATCAGGATCCGCGCCTCGGCCTGCGCCTCGGCGGACAGCGGCAGGTGCACCGCCATCTGGTCGCCGTCGAAGTCCGCGTTGAACGCGGTGCAGACGAGCGGGTGGATCTGGATCGCCTTGCCCTCGATCAGCTGCGGCTCGAAGGCCTGGATGCCGAGGCGGTGCAGCGTGGGCGCACGGTTGAGCAGCACGGGGTGCTCGGTGATGACCTCTTCGAGGACGTCCCACACGACCGGCCGGGCCCGCTCCACCATCCGCTTGGCGGACTTGATGTTCTGGGCGTGGTTCAGCTCGACGAGCCGCTTCATGACGAACGGCTTGAACAGCTCGAGCGCCATCTGCTTGGGCAGGCCGCACTGGTGCAGCTTGAGCTGCGGGCCGACCACGATGACCGAACGGCCCGAGTAGTCGACGCGCTTGCCGAGCAGGTTCTGGCGGAACCGGCCCTGCTTGCCCTTGAGCATGTCGGAGAGCGACTTCAGCGGCCGGTTGCCCGGACCGGTGACCGGGCGACCGCGACGGCCGTTGTCGAACAGCGAGTCCACGGCCTCCTGGAGCATCCGCTTCTCGTTGTTGACGATGATCTCGGGCGCGCCGAGGTCGAGGAGCCGCTTGAGCCGGTTGTTCCGGTTGATCACCCGGCGGTAGAGGTCGTTGAGGTCCGAGGTGGCGAACCGGCCACCGTCGAGCTGGACCATCGGGCGCAGGTCCGGCGGGATCACCGGGACCGCGTCGAGGACCATGCCGAGCGGCTTGTTGCCGGTCTTGCGGAACGCGTCGACGACCTTGAGCCGCTTGAGCGCCCGGACCTTCTTCTGGCCCTTGCCGTTGGCGATGGTGTCCTTGAGCGAGTCCACCTCGGCGTTGAGGTCGAAGGTCTCGAGCCGCTTCTGGATCGCCGTGGCGCCCATGAACCCCTCGAAGTACTTCCCGAACCAGCTCTTCATCTCGCGGTAGAGCATCTCGTCGCCCTCGAGGTCCTGGACCTTGAGGTTCTTGAACCGGGTCCACACCTCCTCGAGCCGGTCGAGCTCGCGCTGCGAGCGGTCGCGCAGCTGCTTCATCTCGCGCTCGGCGGCGTCGCGGACCTTGCGGCGCGCGTCGGCCTTGGCGCCCTCGGCCTCGAGCGCGGCGAGGTCCTCCTCCAGCTTTGCCATCCGGTCGTTGACCTGGGTGTCGCGCCGGTTCTCCAGCCGCTTGCGCTCCATGTCGATCTTCGCCTCGAGCGAGGACAGGTCGCGGTGCCGGGCGTCGTCGTCGACGTGGGTGATCATGTACGCCGCGAAGTAGATGACCTTCTCGAGGTCCTTCGGAGCGAGGTCGAGCAGGTAGCCGAGCCGGCTGGGCACACCCTTGAAGTACCAGATGTGCGTCACCGGGGCGGCAAGCTCGATGTGGCCCATCCGCTCGCGACGGACCTTGGACCGGGTCACCTCGACGCCGCAGCGCTCGCAGATGATGCCCTTGAAGCGCACGCGCTTGTACTTGCCGCAGTAGCACTCCCAGTCCCGGGTGGGGCCGAAGATCTTCTCGCAGAAGAGGCCGTCACGCTCGGGCTTGAGCGTCCGGTAGTTGATCGTCTCCGGCTTCTTGACCTCGCCGTGGCTCCACGTGCGGATGTCGTCCGCGGTGGCCAGGCCGATCTTGAGCTTGTCGAAGAAGTTCACGTCGAGCACAGTGGCTACAACCCTTCAGTTAACAGGTCTATGAAATGTCGGGGGTCAGGGTCCGGCCGCGGGGAGTGCGCCGGGGCGCACTCCCCTCGGGGTCAGACTTCTTCGACGCTGGACGGCTCTCGGCGGGACAGGTCGATGCCGAGCTCCTCGGCCGCACGGAACACGTCGTCCTCGGCGTCCTTCATCTCGATCGCGGAGCCGTCCTGGGACAGCACCTCGACGTTGAGGCAGAGCGACTGCATCTCCTTGACGAGAACCTTGAACGACTCGGGGATGCCGGAGTCGGGGATGTTCTCGCCCTTGACGATGGCCTCGTAGACCTTGACGCGACCCGGCACGTCGTCGGACTTGATCGTGAGCAGCTCCTGGAGGGCGTAGGCGGCGCCGTACGCCTCCATCGCCCAGACCTCCATCTCGCCGAACCGCTGGCCGCCGAACTGGGCCTTACCGCCCAGGGGCTGCTGCGTGATCATCGAGTAGGGGCCGGTCGACCGGGCGTGGATCTTGTCGTCGACCAGGTGGTGGAGCTTGAGGATGTACATGTAGCCCACCGACACCGGGTCCGGGAACGGCTCGCCGGAGCGGCCGTCGAAGAGCCGCGCCTTGCCGTCCTGCTTGACCAGCCGGACGCCGTCCCGGGTCGGGAGGGTCGAGCCGAGCAGCCCGGTGATCTCGTCCTCGCGGGCACCGTCGAAGACGGGCGTCGCGACGTTGGAGTCGGCCGGGGCGGCGTCGGCGGCGATGCTGATCAGCCGCTTCTTCCAGTCCTCGTCGTCACCCTCGACCTGCCAGCCGGTCTTGGCCAGCCAGCCGAGGTGGATCTCGAGGATCTGCCCGACGTTCATCCGGCCCGGCACGCCGAGCGGGTTGAGGATCACGTCGACCGGGGTGCCGTCCTCGAGGAACGGCATGTCCTCGACGGGGAGCACCTTGGAGATGACGCCCTTGTTGCCGTGGCGGCCGGCGAGCTTGTCGCCCACCGAGATCTTCCGCTTCTGGGCGACGTAGACGCGGACCAGCTGGTTGACGCCCGGCGGGAGCTCGTCGCCGTCCTCGCGGTCGAAGACCCGGACGCCGATCACGGTGCCGGACTCGCCGTGCGGGACCTTCATCGAGGTGTCGCGCACCTCGCGCGCCTTCTCGCCGAAGATCGCGCGGAGCAGCCGCTCCTCGGGGGTCAGCTCGGTCTCGCCCTTGGGGGTCACCTTGCCGACGAGGATGTCACCGGTGGTGACCTCCGCGCCGATCCGGATGATGCCGCGCTCGTCGAGGTCGGCGAGCATCTCCTCGGAGACGTTCGGGATGTCCCGGGTGATCTCCTCGGGGCCGAGCTTGGTGTCGCGGGCGTCGACCTCGTGCTCCTCGATGTGGATCGAGGTGAGGACGTCCTGCTGCACGAGGCGCTGCGACAGGATGATCGCGTCCTCGTAGTTGTGGCCATGCCACGGCATGAAGGCGACGAGCAGGTTCTGCCCGAGCGCCATCTCGCCGTCGTCGGTGCAGGGACCGTCGGCCAGCGGGGAGCCGACCTCGAGCCGCTGCCCCTCGGCGACCAGCGGGCGCTGGTTGATGCAGGTGCCCTGGTTCGAGCGGCGGAACTTCTGCATCCGGTAGACCCGGTGCGTGCCGTCGTCGTTCATGACCTCGACGGCGTCCGCGGAGACCGCGGTCACCACGCCGGCCTGCTCGGCGGTCATCACGTCACCGGCGTCCACAGCGGCACGGAACTCCATGCCGGTGCCGACGAGTGGCGACTGCGACTTCACCAGCGGGACCGCCTGGCGCTGCATGTTCGCGCCCATGAGGGCCCGGTTGGCGTCGTCGTGCTCCAGGAACGGGATGAGGGCGGTCGCGACCGACACCATCTGGCGCGGCGAGACGTCCATGTAGTCGACCTCGGCGGCGGGGACCAGGTCGGCCTCGCCGTGCCGGTCACGGGCCAGCACCCGGTCCTCGGCGAAGGTGCCGTCCTCGTCGAGCACGGCGTTGGCCTGCGCGATGACGAAGCGGTCCTCCTCGTCGGCGGTGAGGTAGTCGACCTGGTCGGTGACCCGGCCGCCCTCGACCTTGCGGTAGGGCGTCTCGACGAAGCCGAACGGGTTGATCCGCCCGAAGGTCGAGAGCGAACCGATCAGGCCGATGTTCGGGCCTTCCGGCGTCTCGATCGGGCACATCCGGCCGTAGTGCGACGGGTGCACGTCACGGACCTCGAACCCGGCGCGGTCGCGGGAGAGACCACCGGGACCGAGCGCGGAGAGGCGGCGCTTGTGCGTCAGCCCCGCAATCGGGTTGGTCTGGTCCATGAACTGCGAGAGCTGCGAGGTGCCGAAGAACTCCTTCAGCGCCGCGACGACCGGGCGGATGTTGATCAGCGACTGCGGCGTGATCGCCTCGACGTCCTGCGTGGTCATCCGCTCGCGGACCACCCGCTCCATCCGGGCGAGCCCGGTGCGGAGCTGGTTCTGGATCAGCTCGCCGACGGTGCGCAGCCGGCGGTTGCCGAAGTGGTCGATGTCGTCGGCGCGGACCTCGATGGCGCCCGCAGGTGCCTCGCGCTCGGTCTCGCCGGCGTGCAGCGCCACGATGTAGCGGATCGTCGCGACGATGTCGTCGATGGTCAGCGTCTGCTGGTCGAAGGCCTCGTGCAGCCCGAGCTTCTTGTTGACCTTGTAGCGGCCGACCTTCGCGAGGTCGTAGCGCTTGCCGTTGAAGTAGTAGTTGTCCAACAGCGTCTGCGCGGCCTCACGCGTCGGGGGCTCGCCCGGGCGCAGCTTGCGGTAGATGTCGAGCAGTGCCTCGTCCTGGCCGGCCGTGTGGTCCTTCTCCAGGGTCGCCATCATCGACTCGTACTGGCCGAACTCCTCGCGGATCTGCTCCGCGGTCCAGCCCAGCGCCTTGAGCAGCACGGTGACGTTCTGCTTGCGCTTGCGGTCGAGCCGCACGCCCACCATGTCGCGCTTGTCGACCTCGAACTCCAGCCACGCACCCCGCGACGGGATGAGCTTGGAGGTGTAGATGTCCTTGTCGGACGTCTTGTCGG
Organism: uncultured Actinomycetota bacterium; assembly: GCA_963754155.1. Classification (GTDB taxonomy): domain Bacteria; phylum Actinomycetota; class Actinomycetes; order Propionibacteriales; family Nocardioidaceae; genus Marmoricola_A. Next base: position 850,864 of record CAVWEU010000003.1, read on the forward strand.
CGGTCCGCTCGAAGTAGACGCCCGGCGACCGGACGAGCTGCGAGACGACGACCCGCTCGGTGCCGTTGATGATGAAGGTGCCCTTGTCGGTCATGAGCGGGAAGTCGCCCATGAAGACCGTCTGGCCCTTGATCTCACCGGTCTCGTTGTTGGTGAACTCCGCCGAGACGTAGAGAGGGGCGGAGTAGGTGAAGTCCTTCTCCTTGCACTCGTCGACGCTGTTCTTCGGGTCGTAGAAGACCGGGTTCTCGAACGAGAGGGACATCGTCCCGGAGAAGTCCTCGATCGGGGAGATCTCCTCGAAGATCTCCTGGAGACCGGACTTCGGGCTGACGTCCTCCCCGGCGTCCAGCCGCTGCTGGACCTGTCGGTCCCACGACTCGTTGCCGACCAGCCAGTCGAAGCTGTTGGTCTGGAGGGCGAGAAGCTTCGGGACCTCCAGGGGCTCGGAGATCTTCGCGAAGGAGATTCGGCGGGGGCTTTCGTGGGCGGTGCGAGGGGTGTTGCTGGCGTTGCGCGAGGCGGCCAAGAGGCGTCCTTCCACAGGCTCGGACTCATCGATGCTGGCCTGCCAGGGGACACCAAGGGGTCACCGTTGGGAAACCTCGGAAACCGAGGTCGCAGAGGTGCCGAGGTGGGGTGGGGGCAGGCGCAAGGGTCGATGTTACCGCAGAGGATGCGCGGGCACAACTACGCTGAGCTCGCCTTCGTCGCTCCCGATCGCCCGGCCCTCCATATGACCGGCGAGAGAGCCATCAGCGGCTCGTCGTGCTGTGCGAAATCATGAACCCATCCCGGGGTGGAGTCAAGCAACTCCAGCCAATCAGTCGGGCGGTTCGTCCGGTTTCGTCCGGTTGGCTAGTACGACGTGATGTCGTCGACGAGCCATCGGTCGCCCTCCCGGACCATGATCATCTCGACCCGGTTGAGCGCCTGCTGAGGCGCCTCGTTGGCCGAGCTGACCGTCGTCTGGTCGACGAACAGGAGCACCTTGGCCCGCTCGGAGGAGGCTCGGACGACCCCCGAGGCCCGCACCTCGGCGGTGACCTCGGCTCGGGTCTGCTCGGCTGCCGGCGCGACCACCTTCTCGAAGGTCTCGGAGTACTGCTCGGCGAACCCGTCGGTCATGAAGGCGGACGCGCTCCGCTGGTCGGCCTCGAGAGTCTCGTGGTCGTAGACCAGGATCGCCCCGGCGGCACGCTCAGCGGCGGCGGGCGCCGAGGACGTCGCCCGCTCCACCTCGTCCGCCGCGGCCAGGCCGCCGACCCCGGGGGTGCCCAGGAGGCCGAGGGCGGCGAGCACGCCCAGGGTGACGAGCACCGCGAGCGTGGCGGTGAGCGCCGGCACCGCCCGGGCGGGGGGCCGCCGGGTGTCGTCGGCCGGTACGTCGACCACGGGCGCATCGGGCGGCGCGTCGACCACGGGCGCATCGGGCGGTACGTCGACAACCGATGTGCCGCCCGTCAGGCGGACGGCGCGGCGCTCACCGGCGATGCGGCGCCGGCGCGGGGCGCCGGAGGACGGTGTGCTCATCGTGCGGCTCCCCTCAGACCTCTTCGAAGGAGTCGACGAGCCACTCGCCGTCGACCTTGACCAGGGACACCTGCCAGCGCCAGTGCCGCAGCACCTGCTGGCCACCGGCGACCCGCTCGGCGTCGGCCACCACGAGCGTCTCCGCGGAGTCGGCGTCGATGGTGCTGACCGCCACCAGCGGCACCGAGTCGTCGTCGACGAGCACGTCGCCGGAGGACTCGAGCTGCTGCTGCTCGATCCCCTGCACGACGTCCCCGGAGCCCTCGGTGAACTCGGCGCGGAACTTGGTCGACAGCAGCGGCGCCACCCGCTCGACGTAGCCCGCGGCGTCGTCGGCGCTGAACGTGTTGAAGGTGTCGGTGAACCGCTCGGTCGCCTGGAGCACCGCGATCCGGTCCTGCTCGGCGTCGCGGCGGTCCCGGTCCTCGGCGCGCAGCCAGAGGACGAGAGCGACGACCGCGACCAACGCCAACGCGCAGAGCGCCGCGAGGACCCGGACGACGCGGCGGTTCCCGGTGGCGACGTCGGGTGCGCGGGTCACCTCTGCTGCATCAGCGGCTGAAGGAGCAACCACTTCCACGACTCCTCTCCGAACTCGTTGTGCGCACCGCCGGCGTAGGTCACGGAGGTGACGGGCTCCCCGTCGGTGTAGGACACCTCGCCGGTCTGCTGATCGTGGGTGGCCACCACCGTCTCGTCGGGACCGGGAGCGACCCGGGGTGCGTGCTGCGCACCGCGGGCGTTGCTCTCGGTGACGGACTCCGCGCACCGGGCGTCCATGTCCATCGGCTTGTTGCTGCCGTCCTGCGGCGGCCGCTGCTCGGAGGGGTCGTAGCCCCGTTTGCAGACCTTGCTCTCCTCGTCGAGGATCAGGCCGAAGTGGGCGTCGTAGGTGCCGTTGGCGGACCTGGAGTTGACCACGAACCCACCGGCCACCGTGTAGGGGTACATGATCAGCACCATCTCGAGCCCGTCGAGGTGCCGCACCTGGATCTCGCCCAGGGTCACCAGGTTGTTGAGCATCTTGGCCAGGTCGACCTCGTTCTCCTCGAGGAACCGGCGCAGCTGGTTGGCGGTCGCCCCGCCGTTGGCGACGACCCGCCGCAGGTCGCCGTCGCTGGCGGCCAGGGTGTCGGAGAACAGGGCGAGGTCACGGGAGAAGCTGCGGATCGCCGAGGCCTTGTCCAGCTGGGTGCCCAGGACGGTGTTGCTGTCCCGGATCAGCCGACGGGTCAGGTCGACGTTCGCGTTCGCGGTCTCGATGAACGAGGTCGAGGTGTCGACCAGGCGGGTGAGGTCGTCGCCGCCGTCCTTGAACGCGGCCCCGAGCTCGGAGACGACGGTGCGGAGGTCCTTCTTGTCCACGGAGCTCACGAGCCGCTGGGTGCTGGTCAGCCACTTCGAGCTGGTGATCGGGACGTCGGTCTGCGGCTGCTCGATCTCCGACCCCTCCTCCAGGTAGGGGCCGTCGTCGGCGTTCGGCTGCAGTTCGACGTACTGCTCGCCCACTGCCGAGCGGTTCCCGACCAGCGCCTTGGTGTCGGCCGGGATCTCCCCGTGGTCGTTCTCGATCTCCAGGACGAGGTCGACCCCCTCCTCGGTGAGCTCCATCGCGCCGACCCGGCCCACGGTCACACCCCGGTAGGTGACCTCGGCGCCGGTGAAGGCACCACCCGAGTCCGCGAAGTGGGCGGTCACGGCGTAGCTGCGGTCGACGACCAGCCGGTCGAGCTTGGCGTAGCGGGCCCCGACGAAGGAGACCCCGAGCAGCGTGATCGCCACGAAGACGGCGAGCTGCACCTTGGTGCGCTGGGTGATCATCGCGCCACCACCCCCCAGAGGAGCATCGCGGCGAGGTCGGTGTCGAGGGTGAGCCGGTCGGACCGGTCGGCGCCCGCCGGAGCGCCGACCGGGGCCCGGCCCAGCGCGCCGCCGAGGTCGAGGCCGCCCTCGCCGAGGTCGGGTACGTCGGGGAGGTCGGGCAACCCGCCGTCGCCACCGCCGCCACCGCCGCCACCACCGCCACCACCGCCGCCGAGGAGCTCCTCGAGCAGCTCCTCGGTGAGCCGGATGATCTCTCCGGTGGCGTCCCGGCACAGGTCTCCCACCTCGGGGCTGGGCAGGACGTCGCACGGCTGGATGGTGGGGCCGCCGGGGATCCCGATCCCGTCCTCGACGAGCGACCCGGCGTCGAGCTGCAGGTCGATCGAGAGGTTCGTGAAGTCGCCCATGTGCAGGTCGCGGGCCTGCGCCGGGCTCTTCCCGACGATCGAGTCGATGAAGGGGTAGGTCAGGAAGATCTGGAGGCTGTCCACGAGGTCGTCGCCGGACTTGGCGAGCTCTGTCAGGACCGGGGCCAGCGCGTTGAGGCTGTCGATCGTCCCTTGCTCGGAGGCCTGGATCACCCGGGTGCCCACGGAGCTGAGGTCGTCGAGCGCGCGGAGCATCTCGATCAGGTCGTCGCGCTGCCGGTCCACCGAGGCGATGGCGCTCGGCAGCTCCTCGAGCGCGAGGTCGAGGTCGTCGGTGCGCTTGTTGAGCGAGACCGACAGCGAGTTGACCCGCTCGAGGGCGGTGACGATCTCGGCCCTGCCGTCGTCGAGCTGGCCCATGAAGACGCGCAGCCGGGAGAGGACCGACTTCACGGTCCCCTCGCGTCCCTCGAGCGCGGTGTTGAGCTCGTGGGTGATGGTCTTCAGCTGGGCCACGCCGCCGCCGTTGAGGAGGAGGGAGAGCGCGCCGAGGACCTCCTCGACCTCCACGTTGCGACCGGTGGAGGCGAGCGTGATCGTGTCGCCGTCGCCCAGCGGGTTCGGGCTCGGGTCGGAGGGCGGTGGAGCCAGCGACACGAACTTCTCGCCGAGCAGGCTCGTCTGGCGGATCCGGGCCTCGGCGTTGTCGGGCAGCTTCGCGTCCCGGCGCAGGAGCAGGGTCACCTCGGCGGTGTAGCCGTCGAGCTCCACCTCCTCGACCTTGCCGACGGTCACGTCGTCGACCTTGACGCTCGACTGCGGCACGAGGTCGAGCACGTCGCGGAACTCGACGGTGACCCGGTAGGGGTCGTCGCCGACGTCCGCCCCACCGGGAAGCGGGAGGTCGTAGACCGAGAAGTCGCAGCCGCTCAGCAGGAGCGCGCTCGACGCGGCCAGGGCCGCGGCCTTCGCCCGACGGCGGGAACCGAACCTCATCGCGGCACCTCCAGGAGCCCGGCCAGGGTCGGGTCGACCCGTTCGATCTCCACCACTCCCTTGCCCTGGGGGAAGCGGGGCGCAGCGCCGCCGTCCACGCCGGGTGCGGCGCGCCCGAACATCTCGACGAACTGGTCGCAGAGCTCCTCGTCCGGGTCGACCGTGGTGGTCAACGAGCAGAGGAACCCGGCGGTGTTGGTCTCGGTCTGGGTGAAGCTCTCGCCCATGTTCGCCCGCGTGTCGAGCGTGCCGTGCCGGTTGTTGTAGGTGTGGTAGAGGTTCGCCAGCGCGGTCGGCGCCGCCTCGAGCGTCTCCTCCAGCGCACCACGCTGCTTCACCAGCACGTCGGAGACCCGGACCAGCCCCTTCACGTTCTTCGACAGCGCTTCGTCGTTCTCACGGACGAACGACGACACCTGCTCCATGGCGATCCCCAGGTTGCGCAGGGCGGCCGCCAGGTCGTCCCGCTCGGCCTCGAGCACGTCCGACGCCGCGGCGAGGCTGTCGTTGAAGTCGCGCACGGTCTGGTCGTTGTCGGCGAGGACGGAGACGAACCGCTCGATCTCCGCAGCGGCCCCGAACAGCGCGTCCTTGTTGTTGTCGAGCGTGGCCGTGAACCGGCTCAGGTTGCGGATCGTCTCGTTGAACTGCTCGCCCTGGCCGCCGAAGTTGCGGGCGGTGGAGTCGAGGAGCCGGGTCAGCGCTCCGTCCCGGTTCGCGCCGTCCGGCCCGAGGCCGACGGCGATCTGGTCGATGCTCTCGTAGATCTGGTCGAGCTCGAGGGGGACGGCGGTGCGGTCGGTGTCCAGGGTCGCGTCGTCCTCGAGCACCGGGCCCTTCGTGTAGGCGGGGGTGAGCTGGACGAACCGGTCGCCCACGACGGACGGGGCGATCACCGCGGCCTTGACGTCGGCGGGCACCTTGACGTCGGCTTGGTAGGTCATCGTGACCTTGACGGTGGTGCCGGCCGGCACGACGGTCTCGACCGTGCCGATGCCGACGCCGAGCACCCGGACGTCGGACCCCTCGTAGATCGAGACCGTGCGGGGGAAGCTCGCGGTGACCGTCTTCTGGTCCGGGCCGGGGCGCAGGGTGAGGGCGGCCGCGACGACGAGGACGCCGACGACGGCGAGGGCGACAGCCCGGAGCGCGCCGCGCCCGACCTGGGGCAGGGACGCCATGTCAGGGACCTCCGAGTGCAGGAGCCGGCGGCATGTTCTGGATGATCGTGTCGAACCAGGGGCCGTTGCCCAGGGTGTTGGCGAAGACCCGGTAGAACGGCGCCAGCAGCCGCACGCTCGCGTCGAGGTTCTCGCGGTTCGCGTTGAGCAGGTCGAGGACGTTCTCGAGGTTGTCGAGCGCCGGCTTCAGGTCCGCGCGCGTGTCCTTGACGAGTCCGGTGAGCTGGCGCGAGAGGTCCGAGGTCGCCACCAGCAGCTCGTGCACCGCTTGCCGCCGGGCCACCAAGGCGCGGAACAGGACGTCGCCGTCCTCCATGAGCCGGATGATGTCGTCCTTCCTGTCCCCCAGCACCGCGGAGACCTTGCGCAGGTTCTGCAGCAGAAGGTTGAGCTCGGCGTCGCGGGCGGCGACGTTGGCCGAGAGCGCCGAGACGCCCTTGAGGGCGGCCTGGAACTCCTGCGGGGTGTTCCGGGTCAGGGTGGCCATCGTGTCGAGCGAGCCGGCCAGCTGGTCGACGTCGATCCGCTGGGAGCGCTCGGCGAGCCCCTCGAAGACCTCGACCACGTCGTACGGCGAGCTGGTGCGCTCGACCGGGATCTCGGACTCCTCCTCCATCTGCCCGGACCCGTCGGGCTCGAGCGCGACGAACATCGCGCCCAGGATCGTCTTGACCCTGATCTCGGCGGCGGTCTCCGGCCCGAACCTCGCGGCCTCGTCGACCTGGAACTCGACCCGCACCCGGTTGCCGTCGAGCTCGATGCCCCGCACCTTGCCGACCCGGACGCCGGCGATCCGCACCTCGTCGTTGACCTTGAGCCCGCCCGCCTCGGTGAAGCTGGCGTAGTAGGTGTCGCCGCCGCCGATGAGCGGCAGGTCGGCGGCCTTGAAGGCGGTGACCATCAGGGCCGCGATGACGGCGAGGCTGATCGCCCCGATCGTCACCGGGTTCCGTTCACGGAAGGGGGTGCTCATCGGATGTTGCACCTCCTCGGCTGCTCGGCGCCGGGGTACTCCTGGGGGTAGCTGGGGATCTGCTGGGTCTGCCCCGACACGGTCACGGTGCCCTTGAACTCGCAGAGGTAGAAGTTGAACCAGGACCCGTAGATCGCGGTGCGCCCGATCTTCTCGAGCTTGATCGGCAGCACCTTGATCGCCCGGTCGAGCTCGGCTCGGTTGTCGTTGATGTTCTTGGTGACCTTGCGCAGCTCGCTGATGTCCTTGGTCAGCCCCGGCCGGACGCCGGTGACGAGGTCGGCGGTCTCCACCGCCAGGTCGGAGATCGAGTCGAGCGAGCCGAGGATCGCCTCGCGGTCCTTGCTCAGCCCACCGATGAACCGGCGCAGCTGGATGATGAGGTCGGAGAGCTCCTGGTCGCGGTCGCCGACGGTCACCAGGGTCTTGTTGAGGTTCGAGATCAGGTCGCCGACGAGCTCGTCGCGAGCCGCGAGCGTGTTGGTCACCGACGCGGTGCTGTCGAGCAGCCCCTCCAGGGTGCCGCCCTCGCCCTGGAAGACCTGGACCAGCTCGAACGACAGCTTGTTGACGTCGGCGGGTGACATCGCCGCGAACAACGGCTTGAAGCCGTTGAACAGCACCGTCAGGTCCAGTGCCGGCTGCGTCCGGTCGAGCGGGATGGTCGCCCCCTCACGCAGCACGCCCGGACCACCCGGCCCCTCGGTGAGGGCGAGGTAGCGCTGGCCGACGAGGTTGCGGTAGCGGATCGTGGCGTGGGTGCTCCGGGTCAGCCTCGTCTCCTCGTCGACGTCGAACCGCACGAGCGCCTGGTCGCGGTTGACGATCTCCACGCCCTGCACCGTGCCCACCTTCACGCCGGCGACCCGGACGTCGTCACCCTCGACCACGCCCGTGGCCTCGGTGAAGACGGCCTTGTAGCCCTTGGTCGGCCCGAAGCTGATGTTGCCGATCGTGATCGCGAGGAGGCTGGTGGCCAGCACGGTGACCACCACGAAGATCGTGAGCCGGACGGTGTCGCCGGCGGTCTTCCGGTCGAGGAGCTTCATCGGACGTCCACCTCGTGTCCGCGAGCCAGGGGGCCGACGAGCAGCGTCGCGAGGTCGGGGACCTCCTCGACCGGCACCCCGAGGACGGCGGCGGCCGCCACGTCGAGGACGACCTGCTCGGCCTCCGTGCCCACGACGGCGTCGCCGACCGCCGACCGCTTGCGGATCGCCGCGTCGTAGCTCACGCCGTCCCTGAAGTCCGGGACCAGTCCGGGAGGGAGCATCCGGTTCTGGTTGTAGTAGCCGTCGATCGCCCGGTACAGCTCCTGGCAGTAGGGGAACGCGCCGCGGTTGTCGGCGTACGCCGGACGGTCGCGCGGGTCGTAGCCGCGCGGCTGCTTGGCGAGCGTCTCGAGCTTGATGTGGAGCGTGTGGCCGCGGAACGCGCTCTCGTTCCGCGGGATGCTCGCCACCGAGGCACCCAGGAAGCAGCGGAAGGCCGGGGAGTGCCGGGCCAGGAGGGGGAAGATCTGCGCCCCCTGGTCGGCGAGCCGGACCATGTTGTCGCCGTTCTCGCGCAGGAACGTCTCGGCGGTGCCGGAGAACCCGGCCACGTCGTCGAACAGCGCCTGGATCTCGTCCTCCTTGCTCTCGAAAGTGTTCGTCGTCGTCACCGTGTTGCGCAGCAGCCGGGTCAGCTCCGGAACCACCGACTCGTACGTCGCCGAGACGCTGCCGAGGTTGTCGAGGCTCTCGATGAGCGCGGGGATCTCCGGGTTCATCCGCCGCAGGTAGCCGTCGAGCGTCTCGAACCCCTCGCCGATCGTGTCGCCACGCCCCTCGAGCGCGTTGGCGATCGCGGTCAGGGTGTAGTTCAGCTCAGCCGGCTGGACGGTGCGCAGCAGCGGGAAGAGGTCGTTGATCACCTCCTCGATCTCGATCGCGACGTCGGTGCGCTCGATGGTGTCGCCGGCCCGGATCGGCCGCTCGGGCGACCGAGGCACGTCGAGGGCGACGTACTTCTCCCCGAAGAGGGTCTTGGGCAGGATCGAGGCGGTGACGTTCGCCGGGATCGTCCTCGTCTGGTCGGGGTGCAGCCCGAGGATGAGCTCGGCGCCGTCTCCGTCGGTGCGGACGTCGAGGACCTCGCCGACCAGCACCCCACGGATCTTCACGTCGGCGCGCGCCGGGAGCGAGAGGCCGATCTTCGACGACTGCAGCGTGACCTTGTCGTAGTCGGTGAACTTCTTGGTGAACACCGCATAGGTGAACCACACGAAGAGCAGGCACAGCGCGAGGAACGCGGCGCCGTACGCGCGTCCCTTGATCGCAGAGCTCGTGGCTGCCACGGCGCTACCCCGCCAGCCTGACCGTGGTCGTCGTGCCCCAGATCGCCATCGAGAGCAGCAGGTCGATCACGTTGATCGCCACGATGGAGGTGCGGACGGCCCGGCCCACCGCGACGCCGACGCCGGCGGGTCCGCCCTTGGCGTTGTAGCCGTGGTAGCAGTGGATCATCACGATGACGACCGAGAAGACGAGCACCTTGCCGAAGGACCACAGCACGTCACCCGGCGGCAGGAACAGGTCGAAGTAGTGGTCGTAGGTGCCCGCGCTCTGCCCGAAGAACTGGGTCACGGTGAGCCGGGTCGCGAAGTACGACGAGAGCAGCCCGACCACGTACAGCGGGATGACCGCGATGAGCGCGGCGATGATCCGGGTGGTGACGAGGAACGGCAGCGAGGGGATGGCCATCACCTCGAGCGCGTCGACCTCCTCGGAGATCCGCATGGCGCCGAGCTGGGCGGTGAACCCGCAGCCGACGGTCGCGGCCAGGGCGATGCCGGCGACGAGGGGGGCGATCTCGCGGGTGTTGAAGTAGGCGGAGACGAACCCCGAGAAGGCCGAGGTGCCGATCTGGTTGAGGGCGGCGTAGCCCTGGAGCCCGACCTCGGTGCCGGTGAAGAACGCCATCATCGTGATGACGCCGACGGTGCCGCCGATGACCGCGAGGGCGCCGGAGCCGAGCGTGACCTCGGCGAGCAGCCGGAGGATCTCCTTCTTGTAGCGGGTGATGGCGCGCGGGGTCCACGCGATCGCGGAGATGTAGAACTTCAGCTGTCCGCCGAGCTCGTCGAGCGACCTCAGCGGCTTCGTGGCCAGCTCCCTCATGTCAGCCATGGCCGTCAACCGGTCTTCGGGGGGACGAGCTGGAAGTAGATCGCGCTCATCACGAAGTTGACGACGAACAGGAGCAGGAACGTGATGACGACGGCCTCGTTCACGGCGTCGCCGACGCCCTTCGGGCCGCCTCCGGCGTTCATCCCCTTGTAGGAGGCGACGATCGCGGCGATGAGCCCGAAGACGAGCGCCTTGGCCATCCCCTGCCCGAGGTCGGGGAGCTGGGCCAGGGCGGTGAAGCTGGCCAGGTAGGCACCCGGGGTGCCGTCCTGGAGGACCACGTTGAAGACGTAGCCCCCGATGACGCCGACGACGCTGACCAGCCCGTTGAGGAACACGGCGACGAACATGCAGGCCAGGACCCGGGGCACGACGAGCCGCTGGATCGGGTCGATCCCGAGCACCATCATCGCGTCGAGCTCCTCCCGGATCTTCCGGGCTCCCAGGTCGGCGGCGATCGCGGAGCCGCCGGCACCGGCGATCAGCAGGGACGTCGCGATAGGTCCGGCCTCCCGGACGACCGCGAGGACCGCCGCGGACCCGGTGAACGACTGAGCGCCGAACTGCTTGATGAGGCCGCCGACCTGGAGGGCGATCACGGCGCCGAACGGGATCGCCACCAGCGCGGTCGGCACGATCGTCACCGAGGCGATGAACCAGGACTGCTGGAGGAACTCGCGCAGCTGGAACGGGCGGCGGAAGAGCCCCCGGAAGACGTCCAGGCCGAACGCGAAGAGCTTGCCGGCCGTTCCGACCGGACGCAGCACTCGTGCGGAGGTGAGGGAGGACATCGGGGCTCAGGCTCCGGACGCCACGGCGGTGGCGTCCTCGAACGAGCCGGGAGGGGGCGTCACACCGTTCTCCAGGCACCACGCGCCGGGGGGCCGCTGGCCGCGCCGCGGCCTCCCGTTGGTCGGCTCGATCTGGAGCGGGGATCGGGGGCAGCGGTGGCAGGTCCTGGTCCTTCTCCGCCTCGAGCTCGTCGGCGTCCTTCTCCTCCGACATGCCGATGGGTCCGACGCGCTGGGCGTTGAGGAACTGCCGCACCACGGGCTCCTCGGAGGACAGGAGCATCTCGCGGGGGCCGAACATCGCGAGGTGCTTGTGGTAGAGCAGCCCGATGTTGTCCGGCACCGTCCTGGCGGTGTTGATGTCGTGGGTGACGATGAGGAACGTCGCGTCGATCTGGGCGTTGAGGTCGACGATGAGCTGGTTGAGGAACGCGGTTCGGACCGGGTCGAGCCCTGAGTCCGGCTCGTCGAACAGCACGATCTCGGGGTCGAGGACGAGCGCGCGGGCGAGCCCGGCCCGCTTCCGCATGCCGCCGGAGATCTCGCCCGGCAGCTTCTGCTCGGCGCCGACCAGACCGACGAGGTCCATCTTCTCCATGACGATGGTGTGGATCTCGGACTCGCTCTTCCTGGTGTGCTCGCGCAGCGGGAAGGCGACGTTGTCGTAGAGAGACATCGAGCCGAACATCGCGCCGTCCTGGAAGAGCACCCCGAAGAGCTTGCGGATCTCGTAGAGGTCCTTCTCCGAGCAGCTCGCGATGTCGAGCCCTTCGATCACGATGCTGCCGTCGTCGGGCTTGAGGAGCCCGATCAGCGTCTTGAGGAACACCGACTTGCCGGTGCCCGACGGGCCGAGCATCACGCAGATCTCGCCGGCGGGGATCGTGAGGCTCACGTCGGCCCAGATCAGGTCCTTGCCGAACCTCTTCGTCAGGCCGTCGACCTGGATCTCCACACCCACGGCTCGCCCTCCCCTGGCTGTCCCGCGTGACGACGCGCGTCACGACGCCTCTGACCCTGGTGTCATCGGCGCTCGGGGGTACCAACGAGTAGCCACGTCCCGGGTTACGCCTCCTCGCACGACAAAGAAACGGCCGCTCCCCGAACCGGGGAACGACCGTTTCCTGTGACGAGTGGCCGGGCGGTGCTCAGCCTCTCGCGCGAGCCGCCGAGGCGGCGGGGGTCACTTGACCGAGACGCTGGCGCCGGCAGCCTCGAGCTGCTCCTTGGCCTTGTCCGCGGCCTCCTTGGTGACCTTCTCGAGGACGGCCTTGGGGGCGGCCTCGACCAGCTCCTTGGCCTCCTTCAGGCCGAGGCTGGTGAGGGCGCGCACCTCCTTGATGACGTTGATCTTCTTGTCACCGGCGGCCTCGAGGACGACGTCGAACTCGTCCTGCTCGACCGCGGCCTCGGCGCCCGCGTCGCCACCGGCGGCAGGGGCAGCGGCCACGGCCGCCGGGGCGGCGGCGGTCACGCCGAAGGTGTCCTCGAACTGCTTCACGAACTCGCTGAGCTCCAGGAGGGTCATCTCCTTGAAAGCGTCGAGCAGCTCGTCGGTGCTGAGCTTCGCCATGGTGGCGGTTCCTTCCGTGTGGCTGGCCCGAAGGGTCCGGGCCGGGTTTCTTGTGGGTGGGGTGGTCGTCAGGCCTCGGTGGACTCCGCCTCGGGCTCGGTCGCCTCGGGGGCGGCCTCCTCCGCTGCGGGCTCCTCCGGAGCCGTCTCCTCCGCGGTGCCCGAAGGCTGGGCGGCCGGAGCACCGGCACCACCCGCGAGGATCGAGGGGTCCTGCTGCGCCTTCTCCTGCAGCGCACCCGCGAGGCGGGCGGTCTGCGCGAGCGGGGCGTTGAGCAGGTAGACGGCCTGGCTGAGCGAGGCGAGCATGCCGCCCGCGAGCTTGGCCAGCAGCACCTCGCGCGACTCGAGATCGGCCATCTTGGCGATCTGCTGCGCGTCCACTGCCTTGCCGTCCAGGAACCCGCCCTTGATCACAAGGGAGGGGTTCGCCTTGGCGAAGTCACGAAGACCCTTGGCCGCCTCGACCACGTCGCCGTTGATGAAGGCGATGGCGGTCGGACCGGTGAGGAGGTCGTCGAAGCCGTCGACGCCCGCCTCCTTGGCCGCGATCTGGGTCAGGGTGTTCTTCACCACGGCGTAGTCAGCGTTCTCGCCGAGAGCTCGCCGCAGGTCCTGCAGCTGCTTGACGGTGAGACCGCGGTACTCGGTCAGCACGGCGCCGGTCGACTCCTGGAAATTCTCCACGAGCTCCGCGACGGCTGCTGCCTTGTCTGGCCGCGCCATGGGTCTCCTTCCGCGATGTTGCCTTGCACGGTCCGGAGACTGCCGCGGCCCCTCGTCGTACGACGGTGAAACGACGAAAGCCCTGCGCGCAGACGGCACAGGGCTTGGCACGATCCGAGGATCGGGGGCTGCTCGGTGTCACCTGCGCAGGCTGCCCGCTTCGCGGGACCTTCGGTCGCTGCCTCGACAAGTCGGGACACACGACAACCGGCGGTCTCTGGTTACGTCGGCAAGGGTACGACGGCGTGGCGGTCGGCACCAAATCGCGGGCCCGTCGGCGCTGGCCCGGGGCGGCGCCACGTGACCATGATGGTCCCATGGAGCTGCAGGAGGTGCTGCTGCCCGGTGTCGGGCTGCGCTACGAGTTCACCAGCGAGCACGGCGAGCACATCGGCATCGTGGCGCTGCGCGACGGCGGGTTCAACGTCGCCGTCTTCGCCCCGGGCGACCGCGACGAGCCCGTCGCGCAGTACCGGCTCACCGACGAGGAGGCCGACGCCGTCGCCCAGATCCTCGGCGCCCCTCGGATGGCCGAACGGTTCGCCGACCTCACCCGGGAGGTCCCCGGCCTCGTCGCCGGACAGGTGCGGATCGACCCCGGGTCGCCGTACGACGGCCGGGCGCTCGGCGACACCCGGGCGCGGACCCGCAGCGGCTCCTCGATCGTGGCGGTGGTCAGGGACGAGGAGGTGTTCGCCTCCCCCGGCCCCGCGCACGTGTTCGTCGCCGGCGACATCCTCGTGGTGGTCGGCACCCCGGACGGGATCTCGACGGTCGAGCGGATCGTCGGCACGGGCTGAGCCGTGCACGTCTCCCCCGACCTGCTGCTCCAGCTGGGGCTGATCCTCCTCGCACTCACCGCCGCAGGTGCGCTGGCCCGGATGGCGGGGCTCTCCCCGATCCCGCTCTACCTCCTGGCCGGCCTCTCGCTCGGCGACGGCGGGATCGCGCCGGACGTGGAGGTCAGGGAGTTCATCGAGAGCGGCGCGACGATCGGGGTCGTGCTGCTCCTGCTGGTGCTGGGGCTGGAGTTCTCGGTCGTCGAGTTCACCGCCGGGCTCCGCCGGCACCTCCCCTCGGCGGGGGTCGACCTCGTCCTGAACGCGGTCCCGGGCGCGCTCGCCGGCTGGCTGCTCGGGCTCGACGCGGTCGGCATCGTCGCGCTCGCCGGAGCGACGTACATCTCCTCGTCGGGGATCATCGCCCGGCTGCTGGACGACCTCGGTCGGCTCGCGAACCGTGAGACGCCGTCGGTGCTCTCCCTGCTGGTGCTCGAGGACTTCGCGATGGCGGCGTACCTCCCGCTGCTCGCGGTGCTCTCCTCCGGCGGCGGTCTGGTGCAGGCGCTGCTCGGCGTCGGGATCGCCGTGGGCGCCCTCGCGCTCGCGTTCCACGTCTCCTACCGGTGGGGCGACCGGATCGGACGGGTCATCTACCACCCCGACGACGAGCAGCTGATGCTCCGCGTGCTCGGCCTCACACTGGTGGTCGCGGCCTGCGCCGAGCTCGTGCACGTCTCCGCCGCGGTCGGGGCGTTCCTCGTCGGGCTCACGCTCGGCGGTCGCACCGCCCAGCACGCCCGCGCCGTGCTCACCCCGTTGCGGAACCTCTTCGCGGCGGTCTTCTTCCTCTCCATCGGGCTGCTGGTCGACCCGCGCGACCTCGTCCCGGTGCTGCTGCCGGCGCTCGCGCTGGCGGTCGTGACCGCCGCGACGAAGCTGGCGACCGGCTACTACGCCGCCGGGCGCGACGGCGTGGGCCGACAGGGCCGGCTCCGGGCCGGCGCCGCGCTCGTCACCCGCGGCGAGTTCTCCCTGGTGATCGTGGGGCTGGCCGGCGTGGCGAACGCGGAGCTCGCGCCGGTCGTCGCCGCCTACGTCTTCATCCTCGCCGTGGCCGGGCCCTCCCTGGCCAAGGTGCTCGGCCGTACACCTGCCCCGGCGCCGGTGGCGGAGGGTTTGGACTGATCCGAGGACGCGGCGCCTCCCTCCGGGTGACCATGGACGCGTGGACCTGCAGCTTCAGTCGTTGACCGAGACCCTCGAGCAGGCGGACTACCGCGTCCGCTCGGGCTCGCACAACTCCGAGCGCGTCTGGCCGACGGGTTTCGACGTGCTCGACGCCAACCTCAGCGGCGGCTTCCGCAGCGGTGACCTCGTCCTCATCGGCGGCCCCCAGGGGATGGGCAAGACCACCTGGGTGCTCCAGGTCGCACGCAACGTCGCCCGCCAGGGCCGGCCGGTCCTCTACTTCTGCTACGAGCACGACCAGACCACCATGCTCGTCCGCCTGGTCGCCCTCGAGGCGGGGCTGATCGGCGGGGTCGACGCCCCGGGGATCAACCGGGTCCGGAGCACGTTCGAGTCCGCCGACGGCCTCGGCCGGTCGCTCTCCCAGCGGCTCGCGGACACCAGCGGCGGCTCGGAGGCGCTCGAGGTCGTCAAGGAGTACTCCGACCGGCTCACGATCCACCGCTCCTCCGGCACCCAGACCACCTTGGAGGAGATCAAGCTGACGATCGCGGCCGTCACCGCGAAGCACGGGCGGGCCCCGTTCGTCTGCATCGACTACCTCCAGAAGGTCCCGATGCCCGGGGCCGCCGGGGAGGAGGAGCGGATCACCGCCGTCGTGGAGCAGATCAAGGACATGACGCTCGACTACGACGTCCCCGTGCTCTGCGTCGTCGCCTCGGACAAGGACGGCATCTCCTCGGGCAAGCGGATGCGCGTCAACCACATGCGCGGCTCGTCGGCGCTCGCCTACGAGGCCGACACCGTGCTGATGCTCAACAACAAGTACGACGTCGTCGCCCGCCACCACCTCGTCTACGACACCGGCAACGTCGAGCGGTTCCGGCACTGGGCGGTGCTGTCGATCGAGAAGAACCGGAGCGGGCTCACCGGGGTGGACATGGAGTTCCCCAAGCGGTTCGAGCAGAGCCGGTTCGAGACCTGCGGCCAGCTGGTTCGCGAGAAGCTCGTCGACGAGCGCGTCTTCACCCAGTAGCCGAGCCGTCACTCGTGCCGGGTTCAGCCGTCACAGACGCTGGGTTGAGCCGTCGCTGGTGCCGGCGGCCGCCGGCACCAGCGACGGCTCGACCCAGCACGGGTGACGGTTCGACCCGGCACGAGTGACGGTTCGCGGGGGGAACGGGAACGCCCCCTGGACCCACACGGAGTGGGCGCAGGGGGCGTCGTGGCCGTCGGTGGCCGTCGGTGGCCGTCGGTGCCGTCGGTGCCTCAGAGAGGCGACCGGATCAGACCTCTTCGTCGGAGGCGACGTTGCGGGTCCGGTTCGGGTCGACCAGGATGCCGGGACCCATGGTCGTCGACAGCGTGATCTTGCGGATGTAGCGACCCTTGGAGCTGGCCGGCTTCAGCCGCAGCACCTCCTCGAGGGCGGCGGCGTAGTTCTCGGCGAGCGACTTCTCGTCGAAGGAGGTCTTGCCGATGATGAAGTGCAGGTTCGCGTGCCGGTCGACGCGGAACTCGATCTTGCCGCCCTTGATGTCGTTGACCGCCTTGGCCACGTCCATCGTCACGGTGCCGGTCTTCGGGTTCGGCATCAGCCCGCGCGGGCCGAGCACCTTGCCGAGCCGGCCGACCTTGCCCATCATGTCGGGCGTCGCGACCGCGGCGTCGAAGTCGAGCCAGCCGCCGGACACCTTCTCGATCATCTCGTCGCCGCCGACGAAGTCGGCGCCGGCCTCACGTGCGGCCTCGGCCTTCTCGGCGTTGGCGAAGACCAGGACCCTGGCGGTCTTGCCGGTGCCGTGCGGGAGGTTGACGGTGCCGCGGACCATCTGGTCGGCCTTGCGCGGGTCGACGCCGAGGCGCATCGCCACGTCGACGGTCTCGTCGAACTTCTTCTTGCTGCTGGTCTTGGCGAGCTTGATCGCCTCGACCGGGGAGTACGTCGCGTCCTTGTCGATCGACTCGGAGGCGGCGCGGTAGGTCTTGCTGCGCTGCATGGTCTGGTTCCTTTCACCAGTCGTGGTCGTCGGCCGCAGAGCGGACCTGCCACTGGGGGTTGTCTGTCGGGTGCCGGCCGGGGCCGGCGGAGCGGGTCAGCGCTCGATCGTCACGCCCATGGAGCGGGCGGTGCCCTCGACGATCTTCATCGCGGCGTCGACGTCGTTGGCGTTGAGGTCGACGAGCTTGCCCTCGGCGATCTCGCGCACCTGGTCACGGGTCAGCTTGCCGACCTTGTCCTTGTGCGGGGTGCTCGAGCCCTTGGAGAGGCCGGCGGCCTTCTTGATGAGCTCGGCGGCCGGAGGGGTCTTCGTGACGAAGGTGAACGACCGGTCCTCGTAGATCGTGATCTCGACCGGGATCACCTGGCCGCGCTGCGCCTCGGTGGCCGCGTTGTACGCCTTGCAGAACTCCATGATGTTCACACCGTGGGGACCGAGAGCGGTACCCACCGGCGGAGCAGGAGTCGCCGCCCCGGCGTTCAGCTGCACCTTGACCAGTGCGGCAATCTTCTTCTTCTTGGGTGGCATGGTTCCAGGGTCCTTACTTGTTGCTGGTTCGAGAGCCGGCCGAGCCGAAGGTCCTCAGACCTTCTGGATCTGGCTGAAGCTCAGCTCGACCGGGGTCTCCCGGCCGAAGATCTCGACAAGTGCCTTGACCCGCTGGGCCTCGGCGTTGATCTCGGTGATCGTCGCGTGGAGCGTGGCGAACGGCCCGTCCACGACCATGACCGAGTCGGAGACGTCGAAGTCGGCGACCTCGACCTTCTTGCGGGCCGGGGCCGGCGCAGCGCCACCCTGCTCGGGTGCGGCTGCGCTCTCGGCGGCCGCGACGACGGCGGGGGCGAGCATCTTCTCGACCTCGTCGAGGCTGAGCGGCACCGGCTGCTGGCTGTGGCCGACGAAGCCGGTCACCGACGGGGTGTGGCGCACGGCGGCCCACGACTCGTCGGTGAGGTCCATCCGGACGAGGACGTAGCCGGGGAGGACGGTGCGCTTGACCATCTTGCGCTGGCCGTTCTTGATCTCCGCGACCTCCTCGGTCGGGACGATCACCTCGTGGATGTAGTCCTCCATGTTGAGCGAGGTGATCCGGCTCTCCAGGTTCGCCTTCACCCGGTTCTCCATGCCGGAGTAGGTGTGGATCACGAACCAGTCGCCGAACTTGTTGCGCAGCGTCTCGCGGAACTCCTCGAGCGGGTCCGCGGGCGGCGCGTCGATCGAGTCGGCGTCGTCGACATCGGCTCGTCGTCCACGACCGAGGGGGCAGCGTCCAGCGAGGCGTCAGCGGACTCGGCGGGAGCCTCGTCGACCGGCTCGTCCGACACGACGTCAACGGTCGTCTCGGTGACCTCGGCCGACTCGTCGGCGGAGGTCTCGTGCAGGTCCTCGTTGGGCTGCGACACGGTTGTCAGTCACCTTCACTCACTCGTTGCCGGGCCAGGGGCCCGGAGGAATATCGTGCGGAACGGGCTGGTCACGCGAAGATCTCGAACGCCAGCTTTCCGAAGCCGAGGTCGAGCAGCGACACGAACGTCATGATCACCGCCACGAACACCAGCACCACCCAGAAGTAGGTGATCAGCTGCTGCCGGGTCGGCCAGACGACCTTGCGGAGCTCGGCGACGACCTGGCGGTAGAAGGTCGCCGGGCTGGTGCGCCGCCCCTCCGATGACACGGAGCTGCTGTCCGCCACCGTCGACCACTTCCTTCCATCGCCGGCTGCTGCGACCGACTCGTTCCTTCCTCACGCGGTGCCACGTGAGGTCGTGCAGGGCACGAGGGACTTGAACCCCCAACCTTCGGTTTTGGAGACCGATGCTCTGCCAGTTGAGCTAGTGCCCTCCGACGGCCTCGACCTCGCTCGCCGCGCGGTTGAGGGCATGGCAAGCAATGGTGAGAACCACCGGGAGAAGTCTACGGGGAACCCCCCAGGGAAGTCGAACCAGGGAACCCCGACGAGGAGGGCCGGCGAGGGGGCCGGACCGCAGGGACGGCGGTGGACCCGGGTGGGCCGGAGCGACCAGGAGTGGAACGATGGGGCGCATGACGAGCTCCTCAGCGCGCAGCCAGTCTCGCATCTCCGCCCGGATCGGCGGGATCGCCGAGTCCGCGACCCTGGCGGTCGACGCCAAGGCGAAGGCGCTCAAGGCGGCCGGCCGCCCCGTGATCGGCTTCGGTGCCGGCGAGCCCGACTTCCCGACGCCGTCGTACGTCGTCGAGGCGGCGGCCGCCGCCTGCAGCGACCCGGCGAACCACCGCTACACCCCGGCCGGCGGGCTTCCGGCGCTCAAGCAGGCCATCGCCGCCAAGACCCGGCGGGACTCCGGCTTCGAGGTCGAGCCGAGCCAGGTGCTCGTCACCAACGGCGGCAAGCAGGCGGTCTACGAGGCGTTCGCGACCCTCCTCGACCCCGGCGACGAGGTGCTCCTCCCGGCGCCGTACTGGACGACCTACCCCGAGGCGATCCGGCTCGCCGGCGGCGAGCCCGTGGAGGTCCTGGCCGACGAGACGCAGGGCTACCTCGTGACCGTCGAGCAGCTCGAGGCCGCCCGCACCGACCGCACGAAGGTCCTGCTCTTCTGCTCTCCCTCGAACCCGACCGGCGCGGTCTACCCCCGCGAGCAGGTCGAGGCGATCGGCCGCTGGGCGCTCGAGCACGACATCTGGGTGGTCACCGACGAGATCTACGAGCACCTCACCTACGACGGCGTCGAGGCGGTCTCGATGCCGGTCGCGGTCCCGGAGCTCGCCGACCGGTGCGTCGTGCTCAACGGCGTCGCGAAGACCTACGCGATGACCGGCTGGCGGGTGGGCTGGCTGATCGGCCCGGCCGACGTCGTGAAGGCCGCGACCAACCTGCAGTCGCACGCGACCTCGAACGTCGCCAACGTCTCCCAGCGCGCCGCGATCGCCGCCGTGGCGGGCGACCTCGCCGCAGTCGACGAGATGAAGGTCGCCTTCGACCGGCGCCGCCGCCGGATCGTCTCGATGCTCAACGAGATCGACGGCGTGGTCTGCCCCGAGCCGCAGGGCGCGTTCTACGTCTACCCCCAGGTGCAGGGGCTGCTCGGCAAGGAGTACGACGGGGTCACCCCGACCACCTCCACCGAGCTCGCCGAGCTGATCCTGGACAAGGCCGAGGTGGCCGTCGTGCCCGGCGAGGCGTTCGGCTCCCCCGGCTACCTGCGGCTCTCCTACGCGCTCGGCGACGACGACCTCGTGGAGGGGATCACGCGGCTCCAGAAGCTCTTCGCCTAGCCGGCGTGGGCGAGGAAGGCGGGGTCGGTCCAGGCACGCTCCGACGGGACCTGCGGCGGCTCCCGAAGGCGCACCTGCACCTCCACTTCACCGGGTCGATGCGCCACGGCACGCTGCTGGAGCTCGCCGAGCGGGACGGCCACGTCCTGCCCGAGGCCCTCGTCGACGACTGGCCGCCGCAGCTCTCGGCCGCCGACGAGAAGGGGTGGTTCCGCTTCCAGCGGCTGTACGACGTCGCGCGCTCGGTGCTGAGGACGCCCGACGACGTGCGCCGGCTGGTGCTCGAGGCCGCCCTGGACGACGCCGCCGACGGCAGCCGCTGGCTCGAGCTGCAGGTGGACCCGAGCGGCTACGCGGCCACCTTCGGGGGGATCACCGCGTTCACCGACCTGGTCCTCGACGCCGCGGCCGACGCGTCGCGGACCGCCGGGATCGGGATGGGGATCGTCATCGCCGCCAACCGGACCAGGCACCCGATGGACGCGCGGACGCTGGCCCGGCTCGCGGTCCAGTACGCCGACCGGGGCGTGGTCGGCTTCGGGCTGTCCAACGACGAGCGACGCGGCCGGACCGAGGAGTTCGCCAAGGCCTTCGCGATCGCCCGGCGCGCCGGTCTCCGTTCGGTGCCGCACGGCGGCGAGCTGCGCGGCCCGAGGAGCGTGCGGGCTGCGCTGGAGGAGCTCGGCGCCGACCGGCTCGGCCACGGCGTCCGGGTCGTCGAGGACCCGCGGCTCCTCGAGACGGTGGTGGAGCGGGGGGTCGCCCTGGAGGTGTGCCCGACCTCGAACGTCTCGCTCGGGGTCTACACCGACCTCACGTCGGTCCCGGTGCCGACCCTGCTCGAGGCGGGGGCGACCGTGGCGCTCGGCGCCGACGACCCCCTGCTCTTCGGCTCCCGGCTGGCCGGGCAGTACGCCGCGATGCGCGCCGCCCACGACCTCTCCGACGACGACCTGGCGACGCTCGCCCGGATGTCGGTCGAGGCGTCGTGCGCCCCCGAGTCGGAGAAGAAGGCGATCGTCGCGGAGATCGACGCGTGGCTCGCCGCGCCGGCCGAGCCGAGACCGGCGTCGCCTGCGGCAGACTCGGCGCATGAGCACTCCGCCGGGTGATTCCCAGGACCCGAACCAGCCGCACCGCGACGAGCCAGGGGGGTTCGGCCAGCAGCCGCCACCTCCCCCGCAGGGCCAGCAGCCACCGCCGTACGGGCACCCCTCCGACTCCTACGCGTCGTACCCGCCGCCGTCCGCCCCGCCGCCGGGCGGCTACGGCCAGCAGCCGGAGAACCACCCGAAGGCGACGCTCTCGCTGGTGCTCGGCATCGTCGCCGTCGTCTGCTGCTCGCTGACCGCTCCGTTCGCGTGGGTGATCGGCAAGCGGACGATGAACGAGATCGATGCCTCCGGCGGGCGGCTGGGCGGGCGGGGACTCGCCCAGGCCGGCTACATCCTCGGGATCATCGGGACGATCCTGCTGGTCCTGTCGGTCGTGATCCTCGTCTTCGCGATCGCCGTCGGCGGCTTCTCCTTCGAGGTCGGCAGCACCACCACGTCCTGACGGCTGCTCAGAGCGAGCAGCCGACGAGCACCGGCTCGTTGACCAGCGTCAGGCCGTACCGGCTCCGCACCCCGTCCCGGACCTCGGCCGCCAGCTCCAGCAGCTCGGCGGCCGAGGCGCCGCCGCGGTTGGTCAGGGCCAGCGTGTGCTTGGTGGAGAGCGCGACCCGGCCGGCGCCACGGTCCAGCCCGTAGCCCTTCGAGAACCCCGCGTGCTCGATCAGCCAGGCGGCACTGGTCTTCACCCGTCCGTCGGGCTGCGCCCAGGCCGGCGCCCCCTCAGGGAGCTCCTCGGGCGCCACGAACGGGTTGGTGAAGAACGACCCCGCCGACCAGGTGTCCGGGTCGGCGGCGTCGAGGACCATCCCCTTGCCCGAGCGCAGTGCGAGCACGGCGCTGCGTACCTCCGCGAGGGGCGCCCGGGCACCGAGGTCGACCCCCAGCGTCCGCGCGAGCTCGGCGTACCGCACGGGCGCGCCGAGGTCGCCGAGCCGGAGCTGGAAGGTCACCGACAGCACGACGAACCGGGTCGGGTCGCTCTTGAACCGGCTGGACCGGTAGCCGAAGTCGCAGTCGGCGGCCGCGAAGGTGCGGAAGGCGCCCTCGACGCGGTCCCAGGTGCGCACCCGGGCGATGGTGTCGGAGACCTCCTGGCCGTAGGCGCCGACGTTCTGGATCGGGGTCGCGCCGACGAGGCCGGGGATCCCGGACAGCGCCTCGACGCCGACCCACCCCTCGGTGACCGCGCGTGCGACCAGCTCGTCCCACCCCTCGCCGGCGGCGACGGTGACGAACGCTCCGCCGCAGGTGTCGCCCTCGGCGTGGACGCCCGTGGTCGCGATCTCGACGACCGTCCCGGGGAACCCGTCGTCGGCCACCACCAGGTTGCTGCCGCCGCCGAGGAGGAGCAGCGGCCGGCCGGCCTCGTCGGCCTTGCGTACGGCGGCCACGAGCTCGTCCTCGGAGGTGGCCCGGACCCACTCCTCGGCGGGGCCGCCGAGCCGGAGCGTGGTGTGGTCGGCGAGCCGCTCAGCCACGAGCGAGGACCGCTTTGGGCATCCCCAGGACCTTCTCGCCGCCGCAGGTCACCTCCAGCGCCACGCTGACCGAGTCGTCCTCGACGGCCTTGACGGTGCCGGCCACCCGCACCACGACCCCGGTGTCGTCGTCGGGGACGATCACGGGCCTGGTGAACTTGCACCCCATCTCGCGGACCCGGCCCGGCCCGCCCGCCCAGTCGTCGAGGGCGCGGGCGGCGAGCGCCATCGTGAACATGCCGTGCGCGATCACCCCGGGAAGGCCGACCGACGTCGCGACCCGGTCCGACCAGTGGATCGGGTTGCGGTCGCCGCTGGCCCCGGCGTAGCGGACCAGGTCGGCGCGGGTCACGGCGAACTCGTGGGCGGGCAGCTCGGTGCCGGGCTCCCAGGTCATGCGGCACCTCCGGAGTGGACGAGGACCGCGTGGGCGGTGACGACGTGGTCGCCTGCTGCGTCGACGATCTCGCTGCGGGTGCCGATGATGTCGGCGCCGCCGAGCTGGCGCAGCGAGTCGACGGTGAGGGTGGCGGTGAGCACGTCGCCGGCGACCACCGGTCGGGTGTAGCGGAACCGCTGCTCGCCGTGCACGACCCGGTGCAGCTCGATGCCGACCGTCGGGTCCTCCATCAGCGCGAGCATCGCCTGGAACGCCACGACGATCGGGAAGGTGACCGGAGCCGCTCCCCCGTCGTACTGCGAGCCGGTGGCCGCGGCGAACTCCGCGACCCGCTCCTCGGACACGGGGTAGGGCGCGGTGGCCGGGAAGGTCCGGCCTGCGAGCGATCCGTCGACTGCCATGACCGCGACGCTAGCAAAGCAAAGGAGCGACGCCCGGCTCGGGCGCCGCTCCTGCGACGTGGCTGGTGCCTGTGGGGTCAGCGGGTCTCGCGGTGCGCGGTGTGGGTGCGGCAGCGCGGGCAGAACTTCTTCATCTCCAAGCGGTCCGGGTCGTTGCGCCGGTTCTTCTTGGTGATGTAGTTGCGCTCCTTGCACTCCGTGCACGCCAAGGTGATCTTGGGACGGACATCGCTGCTCTTGCTGGCCACGGGGCGCCTCTTCTAACTAGATCGTCTGCTGGAACCGTCCCAGTCTGCCGCACCGGGCAACCCCCGGGAGGTCGAACTGGGTCGTCGTGAGTAGCGGGGGCGGGACTCGAACCCGCGACACCACGATTATGAGCCGTGTGCTCTAACCACCTGAGCTACCCCGCCACCGGGACGGGGCCTCGTCTGGCGACGAGGATCCCTCCCAGAGCCCCTTTACGGAATCGAACCGTAGACCTTCTCCTTACCATGGAGACGCTCTGCCGACTGAGCTAAAGGGGCAAGCGAGGACAGAGCATACACAGCCAGACGCCCCGCGATGAAATCGGCCGGCTGCATGCCCTGAGGGCGCCTCAAGTACCCCCTCACCATGGCATGCCCGACCGACCGACCGGGCGCCCAGGAGTGGGTGCCGTCACGGCCAACGCTGCCCCGGCTCCGCTCCGCGATCGACGGTCGCCGCGGCTGCGAGCTGTACGCCGACGCCACCCAGGGCGTGATGGGCGACGGCCCCGCGGACGCCCCGCTGCTGCTCGACCGCGCCCTGGATGCTGCTGGGCTCGACCCCGCCGCGGTGTTCCGCACCAACGCCGTCAAGCACTTCCGGTTCTCCGGCACCCGCGGCAAGCAGCGGATTTCACAAGGGTCCGTCGCGGGCGCACGTCACGGCCTGCCGGCCGTGGCTCGTCGCCGAGCTCGACATGGTCCGGCCGCGCGGCGTCGTCCTGCTGGGCGCGACAGCCGGGCAGGCGGTCTTCGGGGCGTCGTTCCGGGTCGGCGCGTCCCGGGGCCAGATCCCTGCCTGGCCCGACGTGCCGGAGCTGGCGGCACCGCCGGAGTTCGTGGCCCACGGCGCACCCGTCATCGGTGCTCAGGTCGCGCCGGCGTGAGGAAGATCTCGCCGCGCTCGTCGCCGACCTGGCCGTCGCGGCCGGCCGGCTCTGAGAGCTGCTACTCCTCCTCCTCGACGTACTCGTCGTCGCCCGGCACCTCGAGCCGCTGCTCGAGGACGTCGCCCTCCGCGGCCTGCGCGTCTTCGATCGGCGACAGCTCGGGGCCCATCTCGCCGACCTCCTCGTCGCTCACCGGGGTCTGCTGCTCCACGCGGTCGGCCTCGTTCGCCTCAGCACTCGACTCACTCATGCTCCCAACGTATCCGCGCACCCGCCGCCGTACACCCCGGGCGTGGAGCCGCCGAATTCCGTCCGCCTGGACGGGATTCTGGCCGTCGCGGGCTGATCGCCCCGCGAAAGTCGTCCACCTGGACGGAATTCCGCGTCGCACGCCCACCCGCGCCCCTCGGAATAGGTCACCTCCGCTCGACGTTGATAATGTTGAAACGTCAACAAAGGAAGCGGGTTCGTATGCAGTTCGGGATCTTCACCGTCGGCGACGTCACCACCGACCCCACGACGGGACGCACGCCGACCGAGCACGAGCGCATCAAGGCGACGGTCGCGATCGCGAAGAAGGCCGAGGAGGTCGGGCTCGACGTCTTCGCCACCGGCGAGCACCACAACCCGCCGTTCATCGCCTCCGCACCCACGACCACGCTGGCCTACATCGGCGCCCAGACCTCGAGGATCGTCCTCTCGACCGCCACCACGCTGATCACCACCACCGACCCGGTGCTGATCGCGGAGAACTACGCCAAGCTCCAGCACCTCACCGACGGGCGCGTGGACCTCATGATGGGGCGCGGGAACACCGGCCCGGTCTACCCTTGGTTCGGCAAGGACATCCGCGAGGGGATCCCGCTCGCGGTCGAGAACTACCACCTGCTCCACCGGCTGTGGCGCGAGGACGTCGTGGACTGGGAGGGCCGGTTCCGGACGCCGCTGCAGGGGTTCACCTCGACCCCTCGTCCTCTCGACGGCGTGCCGCCGTTCGTCTGGCACGGCTCGATCCGCTCGCCGGAGATCGCCGAGCAGGCCGCCTACTACGGCGACGGGTTCTTCTCCAACCACATCTTCTGGCCCGCCTCCCACACGGCTCGGATGGTGTCGCTGTACCGCCGTCGGTTCGAGCACTACGGCCACGGCAGCGCCGACCAGGCGATCGTCGGGCTCGGCGGCCAGGTGTTCATGCGCCGTCAATTCACAGGACGCCGTGCGTGAGTTCCGGCCCTACTTCGACAACGCACCCGTCTACGGGCACGGCCCGTCGCTGGAGGAGTTCATGCAGCAGACGCCGTTGACGGTCGGCTCGCCGCAGCAGGTCATCGAGCGCACGCTCGGTTTCCGGGAGTACGTCGGCGACTACCAGCGCCAGCTCTTCCTCATGGACCACGCCGGTCTTCCGCTGAAGACGGTCCTCGAGCAGCTCGACCTCCTCGGCTCCGAGGTGGTCCCCGTGCTGCGCAAGGAGTTCGCGGCGCTCAAGCCGGCGCACGTCCCGGACGCGCCGACCCACGCCTCGCTGGTCACTGCCGCCGGCGGGCCGACCGACCGCACCGTCCTCGCCGCCGCGGACTCCGCGACCGGCGCGTCCCCCTCGGAGCTGTCATGACCTTCACCCTCGCGGTCGTCACCGCCGGGCTGAGCGAGCCGTCCTCGACGAGGCTGCTCGCCGACCGGCTCACCGAGACCGTCACCTCGCAGCTGCGCTCGGCCGGCCACGACGTGCTCGTCGAGGTCGTCGAGCTGCGGCCGCTGGCCCACGCGCTCGCCGACAGCATGCTCACCGGCTTCCCGTCCGGTCCGCTCGCGGACGCCGTCTCCACCGTGACGAAGGCCGACGGGCTCATCGCGGTGACGCCGATCTTCAGCGCGTCCTACTCCGGGCTCTTCAAGACGTTCTTCGACGTGCTGGACCCCTCCGCGCTGGAGGGCAAGCCGACGCTGATCGCCGCGACCGCCGGCACCGCCCGCCACTCCCTGGCGCTGGAGCACGCGGTGCGGCCGCTCTTCTCCTACCTGCACGCGGTCGTCGTCCCCACCGGCGTCTTCGCCGCCACCGAGGACTTCGCGGACCGCCGGTTCGCCGAGCGCGTGGAGCGGGCGGCCACCGAGCTGGTGGTCCTGCTCGCCCCTCGCTCCGGCCGCGCCGCCGACACCGGTCGTCGCGGACCCGTTCGCGGACGTCACCCCGTTCGACCACCTCCTGCGCGGGCAGTAGGCAGCCCACGGCAGCCACTCAGCCGGCGAGCCGGTGCTGGTACATCCGCAGGGCGAGCACCCGGGCCGCAGACTCGTCGAGCCGCTCCTCCGGGAGCCGGCCCTGGGCGATCGCACGGGTGACCGCGCGGCGGGCGGCGTCCGGCTCGGGCGAGTTGAGCACGACGTCGTTGCCGGCGACCAGAGACCGCACCGCCGACTGACCGGAGCCCCACCGGCCGTGCACGGGGCCCATGCCCTGGGAGTCGGTGACGACGACGCCCTCGAAGCCGAGCTCGTCCCGGAGCAGCCCCTCCACCACGGCCTCGCTCGTCGAGGCCGGGATGCCGGGTTCGAGCGCCTCGACGGCGACGTGGCCGGTCATCACCGCCGGCGCACCGGCCCGGATGGCGGCGGTGAACGGCACCAGGTCGGACGACAGCAGCTCCTCGACCGTCTTGGGCTGCACCGGCAGCGACACGTGGCTGTCGCCGGCGACGGAGCCGAGCCCCGGGAAGTGCTTGACGACGGGGACGACGCCGACGTCGAGGTATCCCTTCATCGTCGCGACCACCATGTCCGCGGCCGCGTCCACGTCGGTGGAGTAGCCACGGCTCCCGGTCTCCGACACCCCCGTCGGGTCGACGTCGGCGACCGGCGCCATCACCATCGTCACGCCGAGCTCGCGGAGCGAGGAGCCGTTGGCGCGGGCGACCTCCCGTGCGTACGCGCGGTCGCCGGTGGCCCCGACCGTGGCCGCCGACGGCACCGGGTCGACCCCGACCTGGAGCCGCTGGACGGCACCGCCCTCCTGGTCGATCGACACCAGCAGCGGCAGTCCGTCCGGCACGTCGCCGACGGCGTGAAGCTGGTCGGCCAGCGTCGCGACCTGGTCGGCGTCCGAGATCACCTCGGGTCGCAGGAACACGCCGGCGAAACCGTGGCTCGAGAGCGCCTCGACCGCGGTGTCGACCCCATGCATTCCCTGGTTGGCGGTCGCCTCGGCGGGCGCGGGCGCCTCGCCGTCGTACCCCCAGAAGCCCGGCATCAGCACCGCGCCGACCTTCTCCTCCACCGACATCGCCGCGACGAGGGCCTCCGCCTCGGCGACCTCACCCTCGGTCGGCCCCCACCCCGTCGGGGCGTCGGAGTCGACGGTCGGCGCCGACGCCGACGCCGACGCGCTGCTGGAGGGGCCCGGGGACGGAGGCGACTGGTCGTTCGGACGGGACGTGGTGCCGCCGACGCCGGCGCAGCCGCTCACCAGCGCCGCCACGAGGACGGCTGCGGGAGCGGCGGCGGGGACACGGCGTACGACGGTGCTCATCGTCGTCCATCGTTGCAGCCCGACGGGAGGCGCAAACCTCAGACGTCGGACTCGGAGGTCGGCGCCTGGCCGGTGACCAGGTAGACGACCCGCCGCGCGAGAGAGACGGCATGGTCGGCGATCCGCTCGTAGTAGCGGCCGAGCAGTGCGATGTCGATCGCCGGCTCGACCCCGTGCGTCCAGCTGTCCCCGAGCATCATCCGGAACGAGCGCTTGCGGAGCTCGTCCATCTCCTCGTCGTCCCTCTCCAGCATCCGGGCCGCGTCGACGTCACGCTCCTTGATGACCTCCGCAGCGCCGCCGACCATGTGCACGGCGACCTCGGCCATCCGCTTCATCGTCGGGACCATCTCCTCGGGCACCGCGGTCTCCGGGATCCGAAGCTGCGCCACCTTGGCGACGTGCACCGACAGGTCGCCCATGCGCTCGAGGTCGGCGACCATCCGGAGCGCGGCGACCAGCATCCGCAGGTCGCCGGCCACCGGCTGCTGGAGCGCGAGGAGCTCGAAGGCACGGTCCTCGACCAGCTCCCGCTTCGCGTCGATCAGCGCGTCGCCGGCGACCACCTGGTCGGCGACGTGCCCGTCGGCGGTGAGCAGGGCGTGGGTGGCCCTGGCGACCGCCGTCTGGACGTCATGGGTCATGTCCACGAGATCGCCAACGATGGCGTCGAGCTGGTCGAAGTAGGCGTTGCGCATGGCTCCTACAGTCGTTCGGGTGCGCGGACGGGCGATCAACGCCGGATGAACCGGAGGTGAACGGCCGCGGAAGGTGCAGGTCAGCGACGCTACACCAGCGGAACCTCCGGTCGCGGAGCCCTACGATCGAGCCATGGACTCCACCACGCAGGGGCTGCTCCTCATGCTCCTCGGTGTGGGGATCGGGGCGATGACGGTCCTGGCCTGGCGGTTCAGCGAGACCGAGCTCCGCGGGACCGGCGAGGCCGAGGACGTCGAGGCGGCCGTCGTACCTCCGGGGGTCGCCACGGTGCTCGGCGCCCTCCGGTCGAGCGCGCTCGTCGTCGACGAGGAGGACCGGGTCCTGCAGGCATCCGCGGCGGCGTACTCCCTCGGACTGGTCCGCAACCACGAGATCGCGGTGGCCGAGCTGCGCCGCGCTGGTCCGACGGGTGCGCCGCGACGGCGAGACGCGGCAGACCGAGCTGGAGGTGAGCCGAGGAGTCGGTCGTACGCCGATTCACGTGCTGGCCCGGGTCGCGGCACTCAGCAGCCGGCTGGTGCTGGTGCTCGCCGAGGACCGCACCCGCGAACGCCGGGTCGAGGCGATCCGGCGGGACTTCGTGGCCAACGTCTCCCACGAGCTCAAGACCCCGGTCGGCGCGCTGACCCTGCTCGCCGAGGCGGTGCAGGAGGCGGCCGACGACCCGGACGCGGTCGTCCGGTTCTCCAGCCGGATGAAGAGCGAGGCGAGCCGGCTCAACCGGCTGGTCCAGCAGATCATCGAGCTGTCCCGGCTCCAGGGCGACGAGGCGCTCGACGCGCCGCAACGGGTCGACGTCGACAAGGTCGTCGACCGGGTCCTGGACGCCAACGTGACCGAGGCCCGCGCCCGGGACATCGAGCTGGTGCACGACGGCCGGCGCGGGTTGGAGATGCTCGGCAACGTCGACCAGGTGACGCTGGCGCTGAGCAACCTGGTCGCCAACGCGATCGCCTACTCCCCCGACCACAGCCGGGTCGTGGTGTCGGCTCTCCCCGGCGAGCTCATGGTGGACGTCACCGTGTCCGACGAGGGGATCGGCATCCCCGCCAGCGAGCTCGACCGCATCTTCGAGCGGTTCTACCGCGTCGACCCAGCCCGGCACCGTTCGACCGGTGGCACCGGCCTGGGGCTGTCCATCGTCAAGCACGTCGCCGCCTCCCACGGCGGCGAGGTGAAGGTGTGGTCGGAGGAAGGGCAGGGTTCGAGCTTCACGCTGAGCCTGCCCCGCCACCTGGCCGCCGTCCCGTCCACCCCCAAGGAGACCCTGTGACCCGAGTGCTGGTCGTCGAGGACGAGGAGTCCTACAGCGACGCCCTCGCCTACATGCTGCGCAAGGAGGGGTTCGAGGTCGCGATCGCCGGCACCGGGCTCGTCGCGCTCGACGAGTTCGAGCGGAACGGCGCCGACATCGTGCTGCTCGACCTGATGCTTCCCGAGCTGTCGGGCACCGAGGTCTGCCGCCGGATCCGGCAGACCTCCAACGTGCCGGTGATCATGGTGAGCGCCAAGGACGACGAGGTCGACAAGGTCGTCGGGCTCGAGCTCGGCGCCGACGACTACGTCACCAAGCCGTACGCTCCCCGCGAGCTCGTCGCCCGGATCCGCGCCGTCCTCCGCCGCGGCGCCGACGTCGACCTCAGCCCGGCCACCCTGGAGGCCGGTCCGGTCCGGATGGACGTCGAGCGGCACGTCGTCACCGTGCGGGGCGACTCCGTCACGCTGCCGCTCAAGGAGTTCGAGCTGCTCGAGATGCTGCTGCGCAACAGCGGTCGCGTGCTCACCCGGGCCCAGTTGATCGATCGGGTGTGGGGGGCCGACTACGTCGGGGACACCAAGACACTCGACGTCCACGTGAAGCGGCTGCGGGCCAAGGTCGAGCAGGACCCCGGTGCGCCCCGTCATCTCGTGACCGTGCGGGGGCTCGGGTACAAGTTCGAGCCGTGACCCGTCGTACTGCGTTCGGGTCGGCGGTGCGGAGGTGCCGAACCGGACCGGCCCCGCCGAATTTCGTCCGTACGGACGACTTTTCGGGCGCAGGCAGGGGCGCGGCCCGCCGAATTCCGTCCGTACGGACGACTTTGCGCGGCTGACGCACGGCGGCTGGGCGCCGAGGCACCGCCCACGTGATCCAGGCCCGACCGTGAGGACGGTCGAGTGCCTGTGGATGACGCGAGCAGAGGTCCGACGAGCCGTGGCAGAGTCCGGCGCCATGCCGCACCCGTCGACCTCGTCGCCAGCACCGGCGACTGACCGTGCGTTCGACCCCCGGCAACCCTTCACCCGCGGCCAGGCGCTGCGGGCCGGCCTGACCGATCGCGACCTCACCCGAGGTGCGTATCGCCGGCTGCTGCACGGGATCTACGTCGCCAGCGCCGTCCCGGAGACCCCGCTCCTCCGGGCCAGGGCCGCGCTCCTCTGCCACCACCGCAGCGCGGTCGCGACGCACGTCACCGCCGCTCGGATGCTGCGAGCACCTGTTCCCGACCTGCCCCACGAGCACGTGACGGTCGCGGACGAGGACCTGCGCCGCCGGCGGCGCGGCGTCCGGTGCCACGTCGCCTCGGTCGCCGCGGAGGAGATCCGCGTGATGGACGGCGTCCGGTTCAGCTGCCCCGAGCGCATGTTCGTCGAGCTCGCTCGACTGCTCGGACTGGTCGACCTGGTGGCGGTCGGCGACTTCCTGGTGCGGCGCAGGCACACCACCTGTACGGCGCTGGTCGACTTCTGCGCTCGGAGCAGGGACGTGCATGCGAGGGAAGCCCGGCGCGCCGCGGCGTACGTCCGTGACCGTGTCGACTCCCCGATGGAGACCCGCCTGCGGATGCTCATCGTGCTCGCCGGGCTTCCAGAGCCAGAGGTCAACGTCACCATTCGTGACGAGGGCGGGACGATCCTGATGAGGGTCGACCTCTGCTATCCGCGGGCCCGGCTCGCCATCGAGTACGACGGACAGCACCATGTCGAGATCGAGGGGCAGCAGGACCGCGACGACGAACGGCAGGACGACCTCGATGAGCTCGACGAGCGGTGGCGCGTGCTCACCGTGACGAGCAAGGGCGTCTACCGGAGGCCGGACAAGACGGTCGACCGGGTCTGGCGGGCGCTGCGCAAGCGCGGCTACCCGCAGCTGCGGCGCCCGACCGACGCGTGGCGCCCGCACTTCCGCTGACCTGCTGCCCGGCGGAGCGACCCAGGGCGGAGCGGCCCCGGCCGCCGCGCAGAAAGTCGTCCACCCGGACGAAAATCGGCGCGATAACCCCCGCAAACCGCGCGAAAGCCGTCCGCATGGACGAAATTCGGCAGCCCCGAGCCCCGAGCACCAGCACCAGCACCGAGCACCAGCACCCAACCCGACGCCGCAGAACGTCAGAGGGCACGGACCCCTTGCACCACCAGCGCCAGCCCGAACACCACGAACGCCGCGGCGGCCCCGAACCGGATCGCCCGGTCGGGCAGCCGACGGCCGAGGAGGTACCCCACCCAGATCGCCAGCGCGTCGGCGAGCACCATGCCGAGGGTCGAACCGATCCAGGTCCCGAACCACCCCTCGGTGGTGGCCAGCGTGATCGTGGCCAGCATCGTCTTGTCACCGAGCTCGGCGAGGAAGAACGCCGTGCCGACGGCGAGGATCGCCATCCCGGTCGCCCGGCGGGCCTTGTCGGCCTCCTCGTCGGTCAGCTCGTCGCCGTGCAGCGTCCAGGCCGCGAAGAGGAGGAACGCGGTGCCGGCGACCACGTTGATCCATCCCTGGTTCTCCCCGAACGCCGACCCGACGAACGCGCCGATCCCGACCGAGGCCAGGTGCACGACGAGTGTCGCGACGGTGATCCCGACCAGCACGTCGCGTGCTCGGTAGCGGGCGGCGAACGTCATCGCCATCAGCTGGCTCTTGTCGCCGAGCTCGGCGACGAAGATGACCGCCGTGCTGAGGAGGAACGCGGTCACGACTCGAGCCAGCCTCGGAACGCCTCCAGGTTGCGGGTCGACTCGCCCCGCGACACCCGCCACTCCCACTCCTTGCGGATGGAGGAGGCGAAGCCGAGCTCGAGGATGGTGTTGAACGACTCGTCGGCGTAGGTCAGCACGGCGCCCAGCAGCCGGTCGAGCTCCGACGGCGTCACCGACGACAGCGGCAGCCGGCCGTCGAGATAGATGTCGCCGTGGTGGTCGACGGCGAAGGAGACGCCGTAGAGCCGGAGGTTCCGCTCGAGCAGCCACCGGTACACCCGCTCGTGGTTCTCGTCGGGGTTGCGGCAGACGAACGCGTGCACCGCGAACGAGTGCGGCCCGACGTCGAGCCGGCACGGGGTCTGCAGCTTCCGCTCGCCGGGCAGCGTGACCGAGAAGACCCCGTCCGAGAGCTCCTCCCATTCCAGCTCGCCGTCGGTGAGCACCGACCGGACGACGGCGGCCGCCGCGGCGCGGTCAGCCATGCAGAGCCCTCAGGGCGCGGTCGTCGTGCATCGCGTGGGCGGCCTTCCGGTAGACGTCGAGGGTCAGGTCGGCGGTCCGCTCCCAGGCGAACCGGCGGGCGTGCTCGGCCGCGGCCGATCCCAGCTGGTCACGGTACCGAGGCGCGTCGACCAGCCGTGCCATCGCCCTCGCGTAGTCGGCCGGGTCGTGCCCGTCGACGAGCAGCCCGGTCACCTGGTCGCGCACGACGGTCCTCAGCCCGCCCACCGAGGCCGCCACCACGGGTGTGCCGACGGCGGCGGCCTCGATCGCCACCAGTCCGAAGGACTCGTTGTACGACGGCACGCAGATCAGCGTGGCCGCGGCGTACCAGTCGACCAGCTCGGTGCGGGAGACGGGCGGCACGAAGCGGACCACGTCGTCGAGACCCAGCGATGTGGCCAGCTCGGCCAGCGACGAGGGGTGCTCGAGGCCGGAGCCCGAGGGACCGCCCACGACCGGCACGAGCAGCCGCTGCCGCAGCGACGGGTCCCGCTCCAGCAGCACCGAGACCGCGCGCAGCAGGACGTCCGGGGCCTTGAGCGGCTGCAGCCGCCCGACGAACAGCGGTACGACGGCGTCGGCGGGGATCCCGAGCCGGGCCCGGGCCGCCCGCTGCGGGGTGGGCCGGAAGACCCGGAGGTCGACCCCGGGCTCGACGACCTCCACCCGGTCCGGCCAGGCGGCGTACAGCTTGACCAGCTGCTCGGCCTCCAGCTCGGTGTTGGCGATGAGCATGTCCGAGGCCTCGACGACCTGCTCCTCGCCGAGCACACGGGCGGCCGGCTCCGGGGCGTCGCCGAGAGCGAGGCTCTCGTTCTTGACCTTCGCCATCGTGTGCATGGTGTGCGCGAGCGGGACCGACCAGCGGTCCTTGAGCAGCGCCCCGACCTGGCCGGAGAGCCAGTAGTGGGAGTGGATGAGGTCGAAGTGCCCCAGCTCGTGGCCGGCCTCGGCGCGGAGCAGGTCGCGGGCGAAGGTGCAGAGCTGGCCGGGCAGCTCGTCCTTCGCCAGCCCCTCGAACGGCCCGGCGAGCACATGGTGCACGCGGACGCCGGGGGCCGCCTCCACGACCGGCGGCAGCGCCGAGGAGGTGGCCCGCGTGTAGATCTCGACCTCGACGTTGCGCTCGGCGAGCCGTCGGGAGAGCTCGAGCACGTAGACGTTCATCCCGCCGGCGTCGCCGGTCCCGGGCTGGTCGAGCGGGGAGGTGTGCAGGCTGACCATCGCCACCCGGCGCAGGGGGCGACCGGGTCGTGGACGGCTGCCGTCAGCGGACGGGGTCCCCCGGAGGGGCAGTGCTGTGGTCACGTTCGGGACACCTCCGGAGGCTCAACGGCCCTCGCTCGTCCTGTATTTCCCCCGTTGCCCGGGTCGTGACACCTGCGACAGCCCGCGCGACCCACGGCGAGACCCGGCCGACGACCCACCAGAACAGGATCCCGGCGGCCAGGGAGAGCCCGGTGGCGAGCCACGGCAGGCTGAACTCGTACGCCGGGTAGACCTGCCAGTGGACCAGGTAGACGTAGAGCGACGCCCCGGCGAGCACCCCGCAGCCGCGAGCCACGACGGCGGGGACGCGGACCGACGGGACCCAGAGGAGCAGGAGCAGCCCGACCACGATGGTGGCCTCGCGCAGGGCGCTGGGGCCGGAGAAGAACCCCGGGACGGTCGCCACGACGACGACCGAGACGAGCAGCCGGTGCCTCCACGTCGGCGCCTTGACGGCCGCCCAGCCGAGGGCGAAGAGCCAGAACAGCACGTGGGCGCGGTGGATCTGGTCCCCGCCGAACAGCTCCACGACGTCGTACCGGGTCAGCAGCGCGACCAGGGCCAGCCCGAACGGCAGCCAGAACGGGAACCGCCGCTCGGCGCGGTCCACCCAGGGGACGGCGAGCAGCGCGGCGACGCCGACGAGGGTCCAGACCAGCGCCTCGATGAACCAGTAGTGCCACGCCTCGCTCCACTCCCGCGTCCCGAGGACCCCGTTCAGGAGGAAGACGTTCTCCCAGCCGTACTTCGCGCTCGTCGCTGCCGCGAAGGTCAGCCAGAGAACGGAGGGCACGACGATCCGCGGCAGGCTCGTGAGGACGCCGCGGACGCGCGCGCGGCGGGGTCGGTCGGTGACCTGGAACCGCCCGAAGTTGAACCCGGCGAGGCCGACCAGCAGGTGGGCGCCGCCGAGCAGCGTGAAGAGGTTGGAGTGTGACCCGACGATCATCACGATCGCGAGTGCCCGCAGCACGACGTTGGTCTCCACCGTCCGGCCGCGGCGCCGCCCGGTCCGCGTCCCGCTCCGGGCACCGACGCGGGCACCGTCGCGGGCGCCGTCGCGGGCGCCGTTGCGGGTGCCGTCGCGAGCGCCGGAGAGCTCCGCGACCGTCATGAGGTGCCACCCCGCCGGCAGGTGGCCGAGGGCCCGCTCGAGCCGTAGCGACATCTCGACGTAGGACAGGGAGTCGCCGCCGAGGGAGACGAACGTGTCGTCGTCGTGGACGTCGCTCTCGTCGAGCCGCAGCACCCCCGCGACCACCCCGTTGAGACGGCGGTCGTGCCGGGTCGAGCCGTCACTCGTGCCGGTCTCCGGCCGGTTCGCGAGGGCCAGGAGGCCCTGGTAGTCCGGTTTGCCCGACGCGAGGCGCGGCACTCCGTCGACCTCGATTAGGTGCACGGCCGTCGCCGGCAGCCCGGTCGCGGCCACCACGGCGCGGGGGTCGACCGGTGCGGCCGACCGGTCGACCGCGACGACCACCCGGTCACCGCCGTCCGCCGCCCACCCGACGATGCCGGCGTCGAGCAGCGACCGCTCGACGCGGCCGAGGTCGACCCGGAGACCGAACACCTTGGCGATCCGCGCCGCGCGGCCGGTGATCTCGACGAGCCCCTCGGGAGTACGACGGGCGAGGTCGCCGGTCCTGAGGGCGTGCACGTCCTTGCCGCGGCCCAGGTCGCCGGGTCCGGTGGCGTAGCCCATCATCACGTTGGCGCCGCGGTAGACGAGCTCGCCGGCGTCGATCTCGAACGAGCCGCCGGGGACCGGGACACCGACCGTCGTCGGGTGGGTGGCCGCCAGGTCGGGCGGCAGGCATGCCATCCGGGCCGTCGCCTCGGTGGCGCCGTACATCACGAAGAGGTCGAACCCCCGCCGCCGGCCGAGCCGGGCGTACCGGCGTACCGCCTCCGGCGCGAGCCGTCCCCCCGCGACCGTCAGGTAGCGCAGCGACGGCAGCTCCATCGAGTCGAAGCCGACCCGGTCCAGCAGGTCGAAGGTGTGCGGCACCCCCGGGAAGGTGGTGACCCGCTCACGACGGACCAGCTCCCAGAAGCACGGGTCGACGACGGAGAGCTCGGTGAGCAGCACCGCTGCGCCGGCCGCCAGGTGGCTGGTCAGCACCGACAGCCCGTAGCAGTAGTGCAGCGGCAGCGTGGTCGCGGCGCGGTCCGTGTCGGCGGATCCCGAGCGAGGCGCCGATCGCTGCGGCGTTGCTGGTCAGGTTCTCCTGCGACAGCCGGACCAGCTTCGGCGAGCCGGTCGAGCCCGAGGTCGACAGGAGCAGGGCGAGGTCCGGGTGCAGGTCGTGCGCCGTGCCGGGCCGGCGCTCGGTGAGGTCTCCGGCGCCGAGGACGACGTCCGGGTCGTACGTCGCCAGCAGCTCGGCCGACGGCCGCGAGGGGTCGAGCGGCAGCACCGGGTGGCGGCCGGCCAGGCAGGCGAGGAGACCCACCACGGTGTCGACGTCGTTGCGGGTCTCGAGCGCGACCAGGCGTCGGGTGGGGCCGAGCCGGTCGGCGAGGTCGCGGACCCGCTCGGCGAGCTCGGCGTAGGAGACCGTCCGCTCAGGGGCGACCAACGCGGCGGCGTCCCCGGACGCGTCGAGCCGGTCCCAGAACGGGACCGTCGCGCGGGGGGCCGGGGCGATCGTCACCGACGCATCGTACTTAGGCCAGCCTTACCTCGCCAACGAATCGGTCGGGTCGTGCGCAGCCACATGTCGAACCTGCTCATCGTGCGACACTTCCTCCCGTGCTGACCATCGGACTCGTCGGAGGCATGAGCTGGGAGAGCTCGGCCGTCTACTACAGGCTGCTGAACCAGGGGGTCGAGGAGCGGCTCGGCGGGCTGTCGTCGGCGCGCGTGGTTCTCAGCTCGGTCGACTTCGGTGAGCTGACCGACCTCCAGCGCAGCGAGGAGTGGGACCAGGTCGGATCGCTCCTCGCCGACGCCGCTGCCGGCGTCGAGGCGGCCGGCGCGGACCTGCTGCTCATGTGCACCACCTCTTTCCACCTCGTCGCCGACCAGGTGGAGGCGGCGGTCGACATCCCGCTGGTCCACCTCGCCGACGTGGTGGCCGAGGCGGTCAAGGCTCAGGAGTTCACGAAGGTGGGGTTCCTCGGCACCGCCTTCGCCATGGGTCGGCCCTTCTTCACCGACCGGCTCGCCTCGCACGGCCTCACCGTCATGACGCCCGCGCCGGAGCACCACGACACGGTGAACCGGATCATCTACGACGAGCTCGTGCACGGGCACACCGACGACCGCAGCCGGCGCAAGGTCGTCGACCTCGTCAACCAGCTGTGGGAGGACGGCGCCGAAGGCGCGATCCTCGGGTGCACCGAGCTCGAGACGCTGGTCAAGCAGGCCGACGCGGACGTGCCGCTGTTCCCCGTCACGAGCCTGCACGTGCAGGCCGCGCTGGACCGCGCGCTCGTCTAGCCCGCCACCTCTCGTCGGGTCAGGGGCGGCTCGAACGGGCAACCCTCGCGCGCACCGGCTCCGGGGGGCCGTCTCGCGGGGAGGCTGCCCGTCGGACCGACCCTGTGGAGAGACATTCGCCCACGCGGGCCTCGTCGGCGAGGCTCTGGGCATGCATCCGGTGGAGGCTCTGACGCGGCTCGGCGGCACCGCCGACACCGCCGCCCTGCTCCGGATGACCACCAGCAAGCGGCTCAGCCGGGCATGCCGGGAGGGACTGGTGCTGCACCCGACGCGCGGCCGCTACGTCCTCACCTCGGCCCGGGAGGGGGTCCGGGCGGCAGCTGCCCTGTCGGGGACCGCGTCGCACGCCTCGGCAGCCGCCGAGCACGGCTGGGAGCTCGGTGTGCAACCCGTCCGACCGGCGGTGGTCGTGCCACGCAACCGCAACGTCGAGCGGCACCGGAGGGTCGGCGTCGACCTCCGATGGCGGGACCTGGAGCCCGACGACCGGCACGGGCACGTCACGTCCCCGCACCGCACGGTCATCGACTGCGCGAAGGACCTGCCCTTCCGGGAGGCCCTGGCGATCGCCGACTCGGCCCTGCGCCACCGCGACGTCGACCACGACGAGCTGGTCCGGCGCGCACTGCTGCTCCCGTCGAGCGGCAGGACCCAGGCACTGGCGGTCGTGGAGGCCGCGACGGCGCTGGCGGCGAACCCGTTCGAGTCCATGCTCCGAGCCGTCGCGATCGGCGTCCCGGGGCTGGACGTGGAGCCCCAGGTCTGGATCGTCGAGCGGGGGTTCCGGGGCCGGCCGGACCTGGTCGACCGGAAGCGCAGGATCGTCATCGAGGCCGACTCGTTCGAGTTCCACACCGGTCGCAGGGCGTTCAAGCGCGACTGCGAGCGCTACACCGGGCTGGTCGTGCGGGGCTGGCGGGTGGTCCGGTTCTCCTGGGAGCACGTCATGTTCGAGCCGGACTACGTCCACGACTGCCTGGTCGCCCTGGTCGAAGGGCTCCCCGAACGGGCAGCCCTCCCTCCGACGATGCTCTTCACAGCATGACGGGGGAGGGCTGCCCGTTCGACGGGACGTCCCGGCTCAGTCGCGAGCGAGGACCCGGTCGTGACGGAGCGACGAGCTGCGGGTCTCCTTGGCGGCGAGGACCGCGACCACGCTGATCAGCGAGGCGACCGACACGTAGATCG
The DNA here is from genome assembly GCA_963754155.1 of uncultured Actinomycetota bacterium. GTDB lineage: Bacteria > Actinomycetota > Actinomycetes > Propionibacteriales > Nocardioidaceae > Marmoricola_A. Next base: position 890,370 of record CAVWEU010000003.1, read on the forward strand.
CCACCGCCGAGGTGTTGCTCTCCTCGACCGAGCCGAGCAGCTGCACCGCGATGATCGGCGCGAGGGCGCCGGCGAAGATCGACGCCAGCTGGTAGCCCAGCGAGGCACCGGTGTAGCGCACCGACGTCCCGAAGAGCTCGGAGAAGAACGCCGCCTGCGGGGCGTACATCAGCGAGTGGAGCATCAGCCCGACCACGATGGCGAGCAGGATCTTCGTCTCGTCCATCGACTCCATGAGCCCGAAGAACACCCACGACCAGGCGCCGACGCCGACCGCGCCGGTGAGGTACAGCGGCCGCCGCCCGACCCGGTCGGAGAGCGCACCCACCATCGGGATGAACAGGAACTGGATCACCGCACCGATCAGCAGCGCCTTGAGCACGACGTCGGTGTCCGCCTCGAGGTAGGTCTTGACGTAGGTGATGACCACGATCGTGAAGATGTAGTAGGAGATGTTCTCGGCCATCCGCATCCCCATGGCGATGGCGACCTCCTTGGGGTACTTCCGCAGCACCTCCATGATCGGCAGGTGCTGGCTGCCGGCGGTCTGCTCGAGCTCGGCCTTGGCCTCGGCGAAGACCGGCGACTCCTCGAGGGTCAGTCGCACCCACAGCCCGATGAAGACGAGCACCGCGGAGAGCAGGAACGGCACACGCCAGCCCCACGCCTCGAACGCCGCGTCGCTCTGCACCGCGGCCAGCACCCACAGCACGCCGGTGGCGAGGAGGTTCCCGAGCGGCACGCCGGCCTGCGGCCACGACGTCCAGAAGCCGCGCTTCTCGGGGTCGCCGTGCTCGGCGGCCATCAGGACCGCGCCGCCCCACTCGCCGCCGACGGCGAACCCCTGCGCGAGCCGGCAGACCAGCAGCAGGATCGGTGCGGCGACACCGATGGAGGCGTACGTCGGCAGCAGGCCGATCGCGACCGTGGCGATCCCCATCATCAGCAGGGAGACCACCAGCATCTTCTTGCGGCCGACCTTGTCGCCGAAGTGGCCGAAGACCACCCCGCCGAGCGGGCGGGCCACGAACCCGAGCGCGTAGGTGCCGAACGCCAGCAGCGTCGCGGTGATCGGCTCGCTCTCCGGGAAGAAGAGCGTGCCGAAGACGAGAGCGGCGGCGGACCCGTAGAGGAAGAAGTCGTACCACTCGACGGCGGTGCCGATCAGGCTCGCGAAGACGACCTTGGCGATCGGCGAGCGTTCCGCCTGCTCCGACTCGTTGGCCGAGGCGGTCGCGGGTTCGTGCATGGACATGGGATTCCCTTTCATGCGGCGGTCCAACCGCCATCGAGGAGGAGTGACGAGCCGGTGACCGAGTCGGTCCCCGGCCCACAGAGGTAGGCGACGGCTGCAGCGACCTCGGCCGGCTCGACGAGCCGCTTGACCGGGGTCCGGCTGAGGAGCACCTCGTCGAGGACCTGGCCCTCGTCGATCCCGTGCGCCTCGGCCTGCTCGGCGAGCTGCCCCTCGACGAGAGGGGTCCGGACGTAGCCGGGACCGACGGTGTTGCTGGTGACGCCCCGACCGGCCGCTTCGAGGGCGATCACCTTGGAGAGCCCCTCGAGCCCGTGCTTCGCGCTGACATAGGCCGCCTTGTACGGCGACGCGCGGTGCCCGTGCACCGAGGAGAGGTGGATGAGCCGGCCCCACTGCCGCTCGTACATCCCGGGCAGCACGGCGCGGGCGAACCGGAACGGCGCCTCGAGGAGCACGCGCTGGAGGAGCGCGAACTGGTCGGGGTCGAACTGCTCGACGGGTGCGACGTGCTGCAGGCCGGCGTTGTTGACGAGGATGTCGACGTCGCCGAGCGGCAGGGTCTCGATGACGGCGGGGTCGGACAGGTCGGCGACGAGGTGGGTGCCGCCGATCTCCGCCGAGACCTCCTTGGCGCCGGCCTCGTCGCGGTCGAGGACCACGACCGACGCGCCGTCGTCGTGCAGCCGGTGGGCGACTGCTCGACCGATGCCGCTCGCGGCGCCCGTGACGAGCGCCCGTCGACCGGTGAGGGGTGGGGTGTGAGCCATGGGACGTGACGCTACGCACGCGACCAGGCCGCGGCCATGTGCTGATCGCACATAGATCAGTTCGTTGATATGTGTTCTGGAACTACCTCCGGAGGCGGTGGAGCCGCAGCGCCAGCTGGTGCTCCAGCGCGTGCTCAGCGTCGCGCCACCCGTCGCCGAGCAGGGCTCCGACCCGCTCGAGCCGCTGGCTGACGGTGTTGGCGTGCACGTGGAGGAGGCGCGCGGTCGCGGCGAGCGAGCCGCCGGCGGCGTACCAGGTCTCGAGGGTGGTGAGCAGCTCGGTGCCGCGCCGCTCGTCGTACTCCAGGACCGGTCCGAGCGTGACCCGGACGAACTCCTCGAGCTCGCCGGGGCCGTTGTGGCCCAGGACGAGCCGGGCGAGGCCGAGACCGGCCGCGTCGCTGACCTCACCGGCGCGACCGAGCGTGAGGAGGGTGGACAGGCAGGTGCGGGCCTCGTGCCAGGCGCCGACCAGCGGTCCGGAGCCGACGCCGACCGTGGGACGGCCGGGGAGCCGCTCCGCGAGCGTGCGGCCGCGCTCGAGCGGGGCACCGCCGGGCAGCGCGCAGACCACCAGCCGCTGGTGCAGTCCGCCGAGGCCGCCGAGCTCGGAGGCGTACCGCGACGCGGCGTGGCCGCTGCGGAGCCGGTCGTCGTCCTCGACCGCGGCGACCAGCACGGTGTCGAGCCGGTCGAGGTCGGCGCCGTGGAGCCGGGCGCGCTCGCGGAGCCGGCCCCGGTCGTGGTCGACCCGCTCCGAGAGGAGGTCGTCGAGGAGCTCTCCGCGGACGCGCTCCTCGGCGTCGGCGGCGGTGCGGCTGAACAGCAGCAGGAGCGCGGTGACCATCGCCCCTCGCTCCAGGGTGCGCTGCAGCGTGAGGTCGAGCCCGGGGCGTCCGCGGAGGACGACGGTGCCCAGGTGCTCGGCACCGGCCAGAGCCGCCGCGACCCAGGTGTCACCGGCCCGGACCGCCCGCCCCGAGCGCCGCGACTCCTCGACCGCCGCGGGGTCGCCGGGACCGCCGCCGGAGGCGGTGACCGCGTGCCCTTCGGCGTCGTGGACCGAGACCGTCCCCTCGAGCACCTCGCCGAGCGCGGCGGCGAGCGCGTCGAGGTCACCGCCGCGGAGCAGCACGTCGGTCAACCGGTCGTGGGCCGCGACGGCCGCCTGGACCGCCTTGGACTGCTCGCTGATCCGCCGGTTCGCGGCGTCGACCTCGGCGACCGCGCGCTCGGTGGCCTCGAACAGCCGGGCGTTCTCCAGGGCGACCGCGGCGTGGGCGGCGAAGGAGGTCAGCAGCGTGACCTCGGCGGGCGGGAAGGCCCGCACCGTCCGGTGCACCGCGAGCAGCGCCCCGATCACCTTGCCCTCGACGAGCAGCGGCACGCCGAGGATGGCCCGGATCCCCTCGTCCGCGACGGCCTCGTCGATGTACTGCTCGTGGCGGAACCGCTCGTCGTGCTGGTACTCGTCGGTGAAGTACGGCGCGCCCGTCTGGGCGACCAGGCCGAGGAGCCCGGTTCCGAGCGGCAGACGGAGCTCGCGGAAGCGTGCGGAGATCGACCCGTCGGTCACCTTCATGAACGAGGCGCCCTCCGCCTCGTCGTTGAGGGAGACGTAGGTCATGTCCGCCTTGAGCAGCTGGCGGGCGCGGCGCACGATCGCGGTGAGGATGGCGTCGACGTCCCGGATCGCGACCAGGTCGTGGGCGGTCTCGTAGAGCGCGGTGAGCTCGGCCTCGCGGTTCTGCAGCCGTTGCATCCGCTCGCGCAGCCGCAGCGCGACCCCGTGCCGTCGGCGCAGCTCGTCGAGGTCGGCATCCCCCGCCTGCTCGGCGGCGGCGAGCACCTCGTCGAACGCCTCCCGCGGCGCCCCGGCGTAGACGAGGTCGAGGAAGTCCGTCACCCGCTCACCGTACTGAGCGACGGCGGTCTCCCGTGGGAAGCGTCACCCCCAAGCAGCCGGTAGACTCGGGTGGCCCGGCCGGGCACCTCCCCCACCCAGAAGTGACTGCCGCATGCCTGAGAAGACCATCCGCTCCGACCTCCGCAACGTCGCCATCGTGGCGCACGTCGACCACGGCAAGACCACGCTGGTCGACGCGATGCTCTGGCAGGCGGGGTCGTTCGGCGACCACGCCCACGTCGACGAGCGGGCGATGGACTCCGGCGAGCTGGAGCGGGAGAAGGGGATCACGATCCTCGCCAAGAACACCGCGGTGAACTACAAGGGCCCGGCGACCGACGGCGCGCCGATGACGATCAACATCATCGACACCCCGGGCCACGCCGACTTCGGCGGCGAGGTCGAGCGTGGGCTGTCGATGGTCGACGGCATCGTGCTGCTCGTCGACGCCTCCGAGGGTCCGCTTCCCCAGACCCGGTTCGTCCTCCGCAAGGCGCTCAACGCCGACATGCCGGTGGTGCTCGTGGTCAACAAGGTGGACCGGTCGGACGCCCGGATCACCGAGGTCGTCGACGAGACCTACGAGCTGTTCATGGACCTGCTCGACGACTCGCACTCCCAGGACGCGCTCGACTTCCCCGTCGTCTACGCCAGCGCGAAGGCCGGCCGGGCGAGCACCGACGTCCCGGAGAACGGCGGCATGCCCGACTCCCCCGACCTCGAGCCGCTGTTCCGGACCATCATCGAGACGATCCCGGCGCCGACGTACACCGAGGACGCCCCGCTCCAGGCGCACGTCACCAACCTCGACTCCAGCCCGTTCCTGGGCCGGCTCGCGCTGGTGCGGGTCAAGGAGGGCACGATCAAGAAGGGGCAGCAGGTCGCGTGGATGAAGCGCGACGGGTCGGTGCAGAACGTGAAGATCACCGAGCTGCTGGTCACCCAGGCGCTGGAGCGGGTGCCCGCCGAGTCCGCCGGCCCCGGCGACATCTGCGCGATCGCCGGCATCCCCGACATCATGATCGGCGAGACGCTGGCCGACCCAGCCGACCCGAAGCCGCTTCCGCTCATCACGGTCGACGAGCCGGCGATCTCGATGACGATCGGCACCAACACCTCTCCGCTGGCCGGCCGGGTCAAGGGCGCGAAGGTCACCGCCCGGCTGGTCAAGGACCGGCTCGACAAGGAGCTCGTCGGCAACGTGTCGATCCGGGTGCTCCCGACCGAGCGCCCGGACGCGTGGGAGGTCCAGGGCCGCGGCGAGCTCGCGCTGGCCATTCTTGTCGAGCAGATGAGAAGAGAGGGCTACGAGCTGACCGTCGGCAAGCCGCAGGTGGTCACCCGTGAGGTCAACGGCAAGATCCACGAGCCGGTGGAGCGGCTGACGATCGACGCGCCGGAGGAGTACCTCGGCGCGATCACCCAGCTCCTCGCCGTCCGCAAGGGCCGCATGGAGCAGATGACGAACCACGGCACCGGCTGGGTCCGGATGGAGTTCCTGGTCCCGGCGCGTGGCCTCATCGGCTTCCGCACCGAGTTCCTCACCGACACCCGCGGCACCGGCATCGCCCACCACGTCTTCGAGGGCTACGAGCCGTGGGCCGGCGAGATCCGGTCACGCGCCAACGGCTCGATGGTGGCCGACCGGGCCGGAGCCGCCACGGCGTACGCGATGACGAACCTCCAGGAGCGCGGCGTGATGTTCGTCGAGCCGACCACCGAGGTCTACGAGGGCATGATCATCGGCGAGAACTCCCGCGCCGACGACATGGACGTCAACATCACCAAGGAGAAGCAGCAGACGAACGTCCGTTCTTCTACCTCTGACAATTTCGAGAAGCTGATCCCACCGCGCAAGCTGAGCCTCGAGCAGTGCCTGGAGTTCTGCCGCGAGGACGAGTGCGTCGAGGTCACGCCTCAGACGGTGCGGATCCGCAAGGTCGTCCTCGACGCCAACGCCCGGGCGAAGACCGCGTCGAGGGCCCGCAAGGGCTGAGTCGGAAGCTCAGCCGACCAGCACCACGTGGAGGGTCCGCGGACCGTGGACCCCCTCGACCCGGCTCAGCTCGATGTCGCTGGTCGCCGACGGCCCGCTGACCCAGGTCTGCGGCCGGGTCGGGTCGAGCCGGGCGACGGCGTCGGGCACGCCGGCGACGACCTGGTCGGCGCGGACCACGCAGACGTGGAGGTCGGGCACGAGGCTCAGGGCTCGGCGCCCCTGGTCGGCGCCGTGGTCGAGGACGACGGTGCCGGTCACGGCGATCCCGACCGCGGCTGCGGTGACGACCGCGCCGAAGTCGTCGAGCTCCAGTGCGGAGAAGCCGGAGTCGACCACCACGTCCGGCACCCGCCAGGGCAGCCCCGGCGGTACGACGGTGCGCGCGCCGTCGAGGATCGCGGCAACCCGGTCGGCCACCGACCCGGGGGCGCACCGCGAGACGACCGCACGGTAGTCCTCGACCCGCTCCACGAACAGCTCCAGGACCGACCCCTCGAAGGGCCGGCGGTAGTCGCGCGACACGGCCGGTGGAGCGGGCGCGTCCGCCAGCGCCGAGCGGACCCGGCCGAGGATCTCGTCGCGAGCGCTCACGGCTTCCACCGGTCCCGGAAGGAGCTCCCCGGCGCCGGCAGGTCGCGGGCCCCGGTCCACGCCGATCCGAAGGGAACGCGGGCCAGCAGCCGACGACCGCCCGGCATGGTCCGCTTCGACAACCGGCCCGCGAGACCGCCGGCGAGCGAGGCGAAGCGGGCCGCGGCGCCGAGCCGTGCACCCGAGCCGAACGTCCACGACGCCGCCTTCATCGCGGCGGCCTCGGCCGACGGCACGCCGCCCCGGTGGGCGTCGACCACCTGCGCGCGCAGGTCGACGAGCACCGTCGGGATGTCGATCGCGACCGGGCACACCTCGTAGCAGGCGCCGCACAGCGACGACGCGTACGGGAGCGAGTCGGTCTGCTCGTCGACCCCGACGCCACGGAGCAAGGGGTTCAGGATCGCCCCGATCGGCCCGGGGTACACCGACCCGTAGGCATGGCCGCCGGTCCGCTCGTAGACCGGGCAGACGTTGAGGCAGGCCGAGCACCGGATGCACCGCAGCGCCTGCCGCCCCACCTCGTCGGCGAGCGCGCGGGTGCGGCCGTTGTCGAGGAGGACGACATGCACCTCCTGGGGGCCGTCGCCGGGGGTGACGCCGGTCCACATCGACGTGTAGGGGTTCATCCGCTCCCCCGTCGACGAGCGCGGCAGCGTCTGGAGCAGGACGTCGAGGTCCTCCCACGACGGCACGACCTTCTCGATGCCGACGACCGAGACGAGGACCTCCGGCAGCGTGAGGCACATGCGCCCGTTGCCCTCCGACTCCACGACGACGAGCGTCCCGGTGTCGGCGACCGCGAAGTTCGCGCCGGAGACCGCCATCCTCGCCCGCAGGAACTTCTCCCGCAGGTGCAGCCGTGCGGCACCGGCGAGCTCGGCCGGCTGATCGCTCAGGTCGTCGGGCGCGGGCCTGCCGACCGAGCCCATCGACTCCTGGAAGATCGACCGGATCTCCGCGCGGTTGCGGTGGATGGCCGGCACCAGGATGTGCGAGGGCAGGTCGTCGCCGAGCTGGACGATGAGTTCGGCGAGGTCCGTCTCCCACGCCGATATTCCTCGGGCTGACAAATATTCGTTGAGGCCGATCTCCTGGGTGGCCATCGACTTGACCTTGACCACCTCGTCGAGGCCGTGGCGCTCGGCGACGGAGGCGACGACCGCGCACGCCTCCTCGGCGTCCCGGGCCCAGTGCACGGTGGCCCCCGCGGCGGTCAGCGCCGCCTCCAAGGTGACCAGCTGCTCGTCGAGCGTGAGCAGCGCGGCATCCTTCACCGCGGCGCCCGCGAGCCGCAGCGCCTCCCACTCGGGGAGCTCGCCGACGACGGCGGCCCGCTTGGCGCGGATCGTCGACGTGGCGTGGGCGAGGTTGCCGCGCAGCTGCGTGTCGGCGAGGGCGGACCGGGCCGCCTCCGGGAACGGCGGCATCCCCACGAACGTCCGGCTCATGAGACCCCCTCCGTCGCCGCCAGCACCTCGGCGAGGTGCACGGTGCGGACCCGGCTGCGCTGCCGGGACAGCAGGCCGCCGATGTGCATGAGGCACGAGGAGTCACCGGCGACCAGGACCTCCGCGCCGGTGTTGACGACCTCGCGGGCCTTGTCGGACCCCATCGCCACCGACGTGTCGGCGTTCTTCACCGCGAACGTCCCGCCGAAGCCACAGCACTCCTCCGCCCGGGCCAGCGGCAGCAGCTCGAGACCGCGCACCTCCCGCAGCAGCGCCAGCGGCCGGTCACCCACGCCGAGCATCCGCAGCGAGTGGCACGTCGGGTGGTAGGTCACCCGGTGCGGGTACGACGCCCCGACGTCGGTGACGCCCAGCACGTCGACGAGGAACTCGCTCAGCTCGTAGGTCCTCGGGCCCAGCGCTGCGAGCGACGGGTCCCCGGCCCGACGTCCGACGAGCGCGTGCTGGTGGCGCACGGACCCGGCACACGACCCGGACGGCACGACGACCGCGTCGTACCCCTCGAACGCCGAGACGCAGTTGCGGACGACGGGCACCGCCTCGTCGAGGTAGCCGGTGTTGACCATCGGCTGCCCGCAGCAGGCCTGCCGGGCCGGGAACTCGACGTCGACCCCGAGCCGTCGCAGCAGGGTCACGGTCGCCTCCCCGGCGGCGGGGAACATCGTGTCGTTGACGCACGTGACCATCAGGGCGACCTTCACGAGACCATCACCGGGCCATCCTGACGGGTGCCGGGGCATACGTCACGAGCGCGTGGGTGCGGGCCACCAGGTCTCGCAGCGACTCCAGCGAGCCGGTCAGCCCGCCCACTGCCCGAGCCTGCACGAGGACGTTGCCGAGCGCGGTGGCCTCGACCGGTCCCGCGACGACGGGAAGCTCCGACCGGTTCGCGACCGCCTGGCACAGCAGGACGTTCTGCGCCCCGCCGCCGACGAGGTGCACCGTCCGCACGTCGCGCCCCGAGAGCGAGGCGGCCGAACGGACCGCGGCGACGAACCCCTCGGCCAGGGACTCGACGATGCTCCGCACCGTCGCCGCCCGCGACGAGGGCGGGCTCAGGTCCCGCTCCTCGCACAGGGCGGCGATCCGCGCCGGCATGTCGCCGGGCGGTAGGAAGCGCGGGTCCTGCACGTCGAAGACGGTCACCGGACCGTCGTACGCCGCGGCCTCGGCGAGCGTGTCCTCCAGGTCCGTGACGCCCCACGTCCGCAGCGTCTCGGAGAGCAGCCAGGTGCCCATGACGTTGGTGAGGAACCGCGTGCGACCGTCGACGCCGCCCTCGTTGGTGAAGTTCGCGAGACGGCTCTCCGTCGACAGCACCGGCGACGAGAGCTCGACCCCGACCAGCCCCCAGGTGCCGCAGGAGATGTACGCCGCGTCGTCGTCCGTCATGGGGACGCCGACGACCGCCGAGGCGGTGTCGTGGGAGCCGACCGTGGTGACGGCGAGCGGAGCGCCGACGAGGGCCGCGACGTCAGCGCCCAGCGGTCCGACGGCTACGCCGGGGTCGACGAGCTCGGGGAAGAGACCCGCCCGGATCCCCGACGCGGGCGCAGAGGGCGCCGTCCCACTCGCGGGTGGAGACATCGAGCAGCCCCGTGGTGGAGGCGTTGGTGCGCTCGGTCAGGGCCTGCGCCGGTGAGCCAGAAGGCGATGAGGTCGGGAACGAGCAGCGCCGTGTCGGCGAGCCCGACGAGCGGGTCGGCCGCGAGCTGGAACACGCGTGTTGAACGGCAGGTGCTGGAGCCCGTTGCGGCGGTAGAGCTCCGCAGGCCCGACCACGCGCGTGCACCGACGCGACGCCTGCCTGCCGCGCGTGGCGTCCCGGTAGTGGAACGGCAGCCCGAGCATGCTCCCGTCCCGCAGGAGCCCGTAGTCGACCGCCCAGGAGTCGACGCCGACGCTCGCCAGCGAGGACGACGACCCGACCGCCTCCCGGAGCCCGACCAGCGCCTGCCGGTAGAGCTCGACGACGTTCCAGTGCAGGCCGTCGGGCAGGCGCACCGGCTCGTTGGCGAACCGGGCCACGGCCCGCAGCCGCAGGTGGTCGCGGCCGACCTCGCCGACCATCACCCGGCCGCTGGAGGCGCCGAGGTCGACCGCGGCGACCTCGACGCCGCTCGGGGAGCCCGTCATCTCAACGGAGGAACGCGGCGGCCACACCCGCGTCGACCGGCACGTGCAGCCCGGTCGTGTGGGTGAGGTCGGGACCGACCAGGGCGTAGACGGCGTTCGCGCAGTGCTCGGGGAGCACCTCGCGCTTGAGGATCGTCCGCTGGGCGTAGAACTTGCCCAGGTCCTTCTCCTCGACGCCGTAGACGGCAGCCCGGTTCGCACCCCAGCCGCTGGAGAAGATCCCCGATCCCTGGACCACCCCGTCAGGGTTGACCCCGTTGACCCGGATGCCGTGCTCGCCGAGCTCGGCCGCGAGCAGCCGCACCTGGTGCGCCTGGTCGGCCTTCGTGGCGGAGTAGGCGATGTTGTTCGGCCCCGCGAAGATCGAGTTCTTGCTCGAGATGTAGACGATGTCGCCACCGAGCCGTTGCTCGACCAGGACGCGAGCCGCCGCCTGGGAGACCAGGAACGAGCCCTTCGCCATCACGTCGTGCTGGCGGTCCCAGTCGGCCTCGGTGGTCTCCAGCAGCGACTTCGACAGCGACAGCCCGGCGTTGTTCACGACCAGGTCCAGACCGCCGAAGGCGAGCAGCGTCGCGTCCACCGCGGCCTGGACAGCCGACGCGGAGCTGACGTCGGCCTGCACACCGACCGCGACGTCCGGTCCGCCGATCTCGGCAGCAGCCTCCTGCGCCTTGGCGAGGTCGAGGTCGGCGATCGCGACGACCGCACCCTCGGCCGCGAGCTTCTTCGCGATCGCCTTGCCGATCCCTGACGCCGCGCCCGTGACCAGCGCGATCCGGCCGGCGAGCGGCTTGGGCTTCGGCATCCGCTGGAGCTTCGCCTCCTCGAGCGCCCAGTACTCGATCCGGAACTTCTCCGCCTCGTCGATCGGGGCGTACGTCGACAGCCCCTCGGCACCGCGCATCACGTTGATCGCGTTGACGTAGAACTCGCCGGCGACCCGGGCGGTCTGCTTGTCCTTCCCGAAGCTGAACATGCCCACCCCGGGAACCAGCACGACCAGCGGGTCGGCGCCGCGGATCGCCGGGGAGTCCGGCGTCGCGTTGCGGTCGTAGTAGCCCTGGTAGTCCTCGCGGTAGGCCTCGTGCAGCTCCCGCAGCCGGGCGATCGACTCCTCGACGGTCGCGGTGGCCGGCAGGTCGAGGACCAGCGGCTTCACCTTGGTCCGCAGGAAGTGGTCGGGGCAGCTCGTGCCGAGCGCGGTGAGCCGCGGGTGCTCGGCGCGGGCGACGAAGTCGAGGACCACGTCGGCGTCGGTGAAGTGGCCGACCATCGGCCGGTCCTGGGACGCGATCGAACGGATCGTCGGGGCGAGCGCCGCTGCGCGGGCCCGGCGCTCGGCTTCGGGGAGCGGCTCGCAGCCGGCGCAGGACGGCACCGAACGGCTCCGGCCGCGAGTGTTCGGCGATGTACGCCGCGGCGGTGTCGATGATCCACAGCGAGTTGGCCTCGCCTCCTCGCTGGTGTCGCCCCATGCGGTGATGCCGTGGCCACCGAGGATGCAGCCGACCGCCTGCGGGTTGGCCTCCTTGATCGCGGCGATGTCGAGGCCGAGCTGGAACCCGGGACGACGCCACGGAACCCAGACGACCTTCTCGCCGAAGATCTCCTTGGTCAGCTTCTCGCCGTCCGCGGCGGTCGCGATCGCGATGCCGGAGTCGGGGTGCAGGTGGTCGACGTGGGCGGCATCGACGAGGCCGTGCATCGCGGTGTCGATGGACGGGGCGGCTCCACCCTTGCCGTGCAGGCAGAAGTCGAACGCCGCGACCATCTCGTCCTCACGCTCGACGCCGGGGTAGACGTCGACGAGTGCGCGCATCCGGTCCAGCCGGAGCACGGCGAGACCACTCTCCCTCAGCGTGCCGAGGTCGCCGCCGGAGCCCTTGACCCACGAGCAGCTCGACGTCCTCGCCGGTGACGGGGTCGACCTCGGTGCCCTTGGCGGAGGTGTTGCCGCCCGCGTAGTTGGTGTTCTTGGGGTCGCTGCCGAGCCGGTTCGACCGGGCGACGAGCTCGGCCACTGTGGGGTTCGTCTGCGTCATGACTCAGTTCCATCCTGCCTGGGCGCCGCCGACGCGGTCGGCCTCGATCTGCTGCTGGTAGCCGCTGGCCAGGTAGGCGGCCATCGGGTCGGCCGGAAGGCCACGCTCCTCGCGCCAGTCGGCCAGGTCGCGTCGTACGTCGGTGTAGAACGCGTCCATGAAGACCTGGTTCGCCGCGAGCACGTCACCCGCTGCGCGGGCGGCGTCGAGCGCCTCCTTGGTCCCGGGCAGGTCGAGGAGCAGCGCGCGCGCGGCCATCTCCTGCACGTTGAGCACCGACCTGATCTGCCCGGGGATCTTCAGCTCGATGTTGTGGCACTGGTCGAGCATCAGCGCCACGTCGCCGGCCGGGTCGAGCGCGCCGCCGCGGACCACCTCGACCATGATCCGGAACAGCTGGAAGGGGTCCGCCGCTCCCACGATGAGGTCGTCGTCGGCGTAGAACCGGCTGTTGAAGTCGAAGGACCCCAGCTTTCCCAGCCGGAGCAGCTGGGCGACGATGAACTCGATGTTGGTGCCGGGCGCGTGGTGGCCGGTGTCGAGGCAGACCTTGGCCCGGTCGCCGAGGGCGGCGACGTGGACGTACGACGTGCCCCAGTCCGGGACGTCGGTGTGGTAGAACGCCGGCTCGAAGAACTTGTACTCCAGCACCAGTCGCTGGTTCTCCGAGAGCCGCGCGTAGATCTCCGCCAGCCCTTCGGCGAGCCACTCCTGCCGGGCCCGCATGTCGGCCTGGCCCGGGTAGTTCGTTCCGTCGGCGAGCCAGATCTTCAGGTCGCGCGACCCGGTCTCGTCCATGACGTCGATGCAGTCCAGGTTGTGACGCACCGCCTTGGCCCGCACCTTCGGGTCGGCGTGGGTCAGCGACCCGAGCTTGTAGTCGTCGTCCTGGAAGGTGTTGCTGTTGATGGTGCCGAGCACGACCCCCTGCTCCTCGGCGTACGACCGAAGCCTGCCGAAGTCGTCGACCAGGTCCCACGGGATGTGCAGTGCGACGCTCGGCGCCAGGCCGGTGAACCGGTGGACGGTCGCGGCGTCGGCGATCTTCTCCTCGACCGTGCGCGGGGTGCCCGGCGTCCCGAACACCTTGAACCGGGTGCCGGAGTTGCCGTAGGCCCACGACGGGACCTCGATGGCCAGGGCTGCCAGCCGGTCGCTGACTGCGTCGAACGTCGTCATCTCACTCACTCGTCTCGTTGCTCTGGTGTGCGCTCAGCTGGTCCTCGAGGTGGAAGACCTCGGCGAGCCTGGTGAAGCCGGTGTCGGGGCGTTCCCCGTCGAGCTCCTCGAAGTACTCCGCCATCTCCGCCTGCCACCGGGCGTTGACCTCGGTGGCCGCCATCCCGGCGAGCGCCTGCTGCAGGGACGGGGTCTCGAAGTAGCCGACCAGCAGCCCGTCGTCGGCCAGGAACAGCGAGTAGTTGTGCCACCCGGTCCCCGCCAGGGCCTGGAGCATCTCCGGCCAGACCGCCGCGTGGCGGGCGGCGTACTCCTGCCGGCGCTCCGGGCGCACCCGGAGCGTGAAACAGACGCGCTCCATCCTGGTCCTCTCGGTGGGGTGTGTCGGTTTCCCACGGGATGTCGAGGAGCTGGTGCTCCCCATGGGTCACGACCCATGGGGAGCTCACAAGCTCCTGCAACCCGTGGGAAACCGTCGCGACTCAGAAGTCGAAGTCGCCGATGTTGTCAGCGTTGAACCGGAACGGCTCGCCGAGCAGGACGGTGCCGCCCTCCTCGACCGTGTACTCGCCCAGCTCGCCGGCCTCGAACGTGTCGCCCGCCTCGCCGGTGATGTCACCGTTGGCCAGCGCCTCCGCGGCGTACGTCGCGAGGTAGCCGAGGTCCTCGGGGTTCCAGAGCGCGAACTCGGTGACGGTGTCGTTCTCGACGTACTCCCGCATCTGGTTCGGGGTGCCGAGCCCGGTCAGCGCGACCTTGCCCTTGAACTCCGAGTCCGAGATGTAGCGGGCGGCGGCCGCGATGCCGACCGTCGTGGGAGAGATGATCCCCTCGAGGTCCGGGTTGTTCTGCAGCAGCGCTGCGGTCTGGTCGAACGACTTCTGGTCGTCGTCGTCGCCGTAGACGGTGTCGACGAGCTCGATGTCGGGGTAGTCGGAGGCGAGGTACTCCTCCATCGTCTCGATCCAGGCGTTCTGGTTGGTGGCGTTGGCGCTGGCCGACAGGATCGCGATCTCGCCGCTGCCGTCGATCTGCTCGGCGATCATGTCCACCTGGACCTGGGCGATGCCCTCGGGGCTCGCCTGGTTGACGAAGAGGTCCCGGCAGTCGGCCTCGGTGTCGGAGTCGAAGGTCACGACGGACACGTCGGCGTCGCGGGCCTGGTTGAGGGCGTCGCAGATCGCGGTCGGGTCGTTCGCCGACACGATGAGGGCGTTCACCCCCTGCTGCGCGGCGGTGTTGATGTACTGCACCTGCGCGTCGGGGCTGGCCTCCTGGGGGCCGACCTCGTCCAGCGTCGCACCGATCTCCTCGGCCGCCGCCTCGGCACCCGACGTGCTGGTGTCGAAGTAGGGGTTGCCCAGGTTCTTCGGCAGCATGGTGAACGTCAGGCTGTCGCCGCCGTCGCCGCCGTCGCCGCCGCGTCTCGCCGCCGTCGTCGCCGCCGCAGCCGGCGAGCGTAAGGGCTCCGGTCAGCGCGAGTGCAGCGAGCGTGGTGGCCCGCTTGGAGTGGAACAACATGTTCTACCTTCCTTCTGATCCCGCGCCGGCCGGCGCGTTCTGAGGGCTGTTGCCCCGTGGACTACGCCTGGCGGTCTGCTTGGAGACCCACGCCAGGACGCTGGTGGACACCACCGAGGCCACGAGGAGCAGCCCGATGATGACGTTGGTGACGTTGACCGTCACGCCCTCCAGACGGAGGGCACTGGAGATGACGCCGATGAGCAGCACGCCGGCCAGCACGCCGTGCAGCCTGCCGCGGCCACCGAAGATCGAGACGCCTCCGAGCAGCACAGCGGCGATGACCTGGAGCTCGAGCCCGGTTGCGTTGTCGCCGCGGGCGCTGCCGAACCGGAGGGTCCAGTAGATGCCGGCCATCGCGGACACGAGCCCGGTGAGGACGAACAGCAGGAACTTCGTCCGTTCGACGTCGACGCCGGTGAAGTGCGCCGCCTCGGTGTTCAGCCCGGTGTCGTAGACCCCGCGACCGAACGCCGAGAAGTGCAGCAGCAGCGAGAAGAACACCGCGAGCACGAGGAACAGCACCATGACCAGCGGGATGCCGCTCTCGCCGATCTCGGCCTTCGCCAGGTCGGTCCACCGCTCGGGGTAGTCCGTGATCGCCTTGGTCCCGAGCAGCCCTACGGCGAGCCCGCGGAACAGGGCGAGCGTGCCGATGGTCACGGCGAGCGACGGCAGCCCTACATAGGCGACGAGGTAGCCGTTGAGGGCGCCGCAGAGGACCCCGGCGAGGAGGGCGGCGACCGCGGCCAGCGGGATGGAGAGTCCCGCCTCGTGCAGCACGCCCAGCAGCACGCTGGTCAGCCCGACGATGCTCGCGACCGAGAGGTCGATCTCGCCGGTGACGATCACCAGCGTCATCGGAAGGGCGATGAGCAGCACCGGAGCGAGGTCGAGCAACAGGAAGGTGATGGTGAGCGGCCCGTCGAAGTTCGGGACGTTCACCAGCGCGTAGATCCAGACGACCGCGAGCAGTCCGATGACCGCAGACTCACGAGAGGCAAGGAGCCGTCGCCACAGGGGCTGGGAGTACGCCGCGTAGCTCCGGTCGGGTGCGACGGTGTCATTGCGGGTCACGGTGCTCATGCTTGTTCCCTCGCCTCGGTGAGCTTGCGTGCCTGACGGGCCACGAGCACGCGGTCGAGCACGATCGCGCTGAGGATCAGCACGCCCACCACCGCTCGCTGCCAGAAGTCGGGGATGCCGAGGATCGGCAGGGCGCGGTCGATCGTCACCAGGAGGAAGGCACCGATCGCGGCGCCCCAGACGGTGCCGGAGCCGCCGAAGATCGCGACGCCGCCGATCACGACGGCTGCGACCGCCTCCAGCTCGACGCCGGAGCCGGCGCCTGAGCTGACGGTCCCGTAGCGAGCGGTGTAGAGCACGCCTGCGAGCCCGGCCAGGGCGCCGCTGAGCACGAAGGAGCCGATCACCCGCCGCTTGACGGGCAGTCCGTAGAGGACCGCGGCGTCCGGGTCGGAGCCGATCGCGTAGAGCTCTCGGCCGGCGCGGTGCGAGTGGAGGAAGTATCCGACCGCCGCCAGCACGGCCAGCGCGATGATCGTCAGCACCGGGATTCTGAGGACCGACGCCGTCCCGAGGTCGAGGAAGCCGTCCGGCAGGTCACCGGCGTTGACCCGGTCGCTGCCGGCCCACGTGAGGACCGCGCCCCGGTAGACGTACAGGGTGCCCAGCGTGATCACCAGGGCGGGGACGCGCGCCACGGCGACCAGGAGGCCGTTGATGAGCCCGAGCAGCCCTCCGACCACGACACCGGCGGCGAAGACCGCGACGACCGGGATGCCGGGCACGTCGATGAAGAGCCGTCCGGTCAGGTAGGCGGTCAGCGCGAGCACCGAGCCGACGGACAGGTCCACGTTGCGCGTGATGATGACGACCGCCTGGCCGACCGCGAGCAGGAGCAGCAGCGACGGGGTGAGCAGCAGGTCCCGCCAGCCGTTGTTGCTGAGCAGGAAGCTCGGGGTCTGGAAGGTCGCGACCGCGATCAGGGCGACCAGGACCAGCAGGATGGACAGCTCGCGAGACTTCAGGACGGTGGTCGCCATCCGCCTCCACGCCGACTGGCTGCTCGGCGCGACCAGCGTCGAGTGGTGGTCGGTCGACGCCGAAGCGGTCCGCTTCGGGCTCTCGACGTGGCTCATCGGGTCGGCTCCAAGCTCTTCGTGGCGGCGCGCATCACGTTCTCGGCGGTGGCGTCGGAACGGTCGATGTCCGCGGTGAGCCGCCCCTCGCAGACGACGAGGACGCGGTCGGCCATCCCCAGCACCTCGGGGAGCTCCGAGGAGATCATGAGGATCGCCATGCCCTGACCGGCGAGCTCCGAGAGCAATCGGTGCACCTCGGCCTTCGTGCCCACGTCGATGCCGCGCGTCGGCTCGTCGATGATGAGCAGCTTCGGGTTCGTCGCCAGCCACTTGGCGATGACCACCTTCTGCTGGTTCCCGCCGCTCATCGTGACCGCGTTCATGTCGAGGGCGCTGGTCTTCACCTCGAGCCGCCCGGCCCACGGGCCGGCCGCTTCGTTCTCGGCGCGTTGCGTCAGCAGCCCCCCCTTGGTCAGCCCCCGGCGGATCACGCCCGCGATGTTGCGCGCGACCGAGGCCTCGGTGACCAGCCCCTGCTTGCGGCGGTCCTCGGGGATGAACGCCATCCCCGCTTTGATCGCCGCCCGGGGGTTGTGCGGTGGGACGTTCTCGCCGGCCAGCCTGACCGACCCGGCGTCGTACCGGTCCACTCCGAAGACCGCACGGGCGATCTCGCTGCGACCGGCTCCGACGAGCCCGGCCAGTCCGACGATCTCGCCGGCGCGGACCTCGAAGGTGACGTCGTGGAAGACGTTGGCGCGGTTCAGCCCCTCGACCTCGAGGACCGCGTCGCCGATCGTCGCAGGTGTCTTCGGGAAGAGGTCGGCGACCTCGCGTCCGACCATGAGCGCGACGATCTCGTCGACGTCGGTCTCGGCGGTGGGCCTGGTGGCGATGTACTCCCCGTCGCGCATCACCGTGACGGTGTCGCACAGGTCGAAGACCTCGTCGAACCGGTGGCTGATGAAGATGAGCGCCCGCCCCTCGTCACGCAGGCTGCGGGCGACCGCGAAGAGCCGCTCGACCTCGACCCCGCTGAGCGCCGCGGTGGGCTCGTCCATGATGAGCACCCGGGCGTCGAGGGAGATCGCCTTCGCGATCTCGATGATCTGCTGGTCGGCGATGGAGAGCCCCAGCGCGGGACGGCGAGGGTCGATCCGGACCCCGAGCCGCTCGAACAGCTGCTTCGCCTCGGTGTGCATCCGAGCCCGGTCGATGCGGCGGCCGGCGGTCAGCGGCTGCCGCCCCATGAAGATGTTCTCGGTGACCGAGAGGTCGGGGAAGAGCGTCGGCTCCTGGTAGATCACCGCGACGCCGGCCGCCTTCGAGTCCGCGGTGGAGGCGAAGTCGACGCTCTCGCCGTCGAGGAGGAGCTCACCCCCGTCCCGTCGATGGACCCCGGCCACGATCTTGACCAGCGTGGACTTGCCGGCGCCGTTCTCGCCGACCAGACCGTGGATCGACCCCGCGTCGACGCAGATGCTTCCGGAGCGCAGCGCGAGCACCGGCCCGAACGACTTCGCCACGTCGCGCAGCTCGATCCGCGCCGTACGGCTGCTCGTTCCCGCCATGCTCACCTCCGAGTTGAAAGGTTTCAACGCGATGACCGTAAGTGACGGCCGCCACACCCGTCAACCCCTGCTGGTGGATGAGGCAGCGGTGAGCGCGTTCGCGACGCGGCCCGGTCCGCGCGTACGATCGCTGTGCGAATGCGACGTTTCAAAGGAGGCGGGATGCTGGAGTCGGCTCCACGTTCGGCCGGGGTGAAGGCCGTGGCCGCTCGCGCCGGCGTCTCCCTCGGCACCGTCTCCAACGTCCTCAACCGGCCGGACCGGGTCAGCGCCGCCACCCGGCTCAAGGTCGAGCAGGCGATGACCGAGCTCGGCTTCGTCCGCAACGAGTCCGCCCGCCAGCTCCGCGCCGGCCGGAGCAGCACGATCGCCTACGTGATGCTCGACGCGACCAACCCGTTCTTCACCGACGTCGCTCAGGGGATCGAGGACGCCGCCTCGCCGCACGACCTCTCGGTCTACCTGTGCAACAGCGACAACCGGCCGGACCGGGAGCTCGCCTACCTCACCCGGCTCGAGCAGCAGCGGGTCCAGGGCGTGCTGGTCACCCCGATCGACCCCATGGACGCGAGTCTCGACGCGGTGGCGTCGCGCGGCACCCCGCTCGTCCTCGTCGACCGGGTGGGCGCGAGCAACAGCCGGTGCTCGGTCGCGGTCGACGACGTGCACGGTGGCCGGCTCGCCGTGGAGCACCTGATCGACCAGGGACACGACCGCATCGCCTTCGTCGGGGGCCCGCTCTCGCTCGGTCAGGTCGCGGACCGTCTCACCGGTGCCCGGGATGCGATGGCCGCGGCCGGGCGGGACCCGGACGACCTCGTCGTCACGACCACCGCCGCGCTCACCGTCGCCGAGGGCCGCGGTGCCGGCGAGCGGCTCCACGGCACACCGCGGCGCACCCGGCCGACGGCCGCCTTCTGCGCGAACGACCTGTTGGCCCTGGGACTGCTGCAGCAGAGCGTCACCTCAGGCGTCCGGGTGCCGGAGGACCTCGCGATCGTGGGGTACGACGACATCGACTTCGCCGGCGCGGCCGCGGTCCCGCTCACCTCGGTCCGCCAGCCCCGGCGTGAGCTCGGGCGTACGGCGGCGGAGCTGCTCGTGGACGAGGCGACCAACGTCTCCCACGAGCACCGGCAGGTGATCTTCACCCCCGAGCTGGTCGCGCGGACCTCCACCCGCCGCTCGGGCTGATTGGCCGGCCGGCGTACTTCCGTCGTGCTGCCGCCGCGCTGCCGTCGTACTGCCGCCGCGCTGCCGCCCTGACGTCGCGCCCCTCTGCCACCGCGGCCGCCGAATTCCGTCCACCTGGACGAAGTTCTCGCGGTCCGGCGCGTTCGCGCCGAGAAATTCGTCCATGCGGACGAGTTTCGGCGGGCAGACGTTGCACGACCCCGCGAGATCCGTCCGCCTGGACGAGTGTCGGCGGGCCGGTGGACGAGCAAGCAGCCGGCGGCCCCGTGGCGCGGGCCGACAGCCACTGCCAGGACAGCCGTCAGACGGGCCGGCGCATGTTGGGCAGCACCAGCAGCAGCCCGAGCACGGGCAGGGCGGTCAGCGTGAGGATGCTGAACGACAACCCGACCGACGGGCCGAGCCCGCCGACCACGGCTGACCCGACGCTGCCGCCGACCATGAAGAGCAGGGTGGCCACGCCCAGGGCGACTCCACGGACGTCGGGCTCGACGGACTCCCCCACGGCTGCGGTCAGCGCCGGCTGGCCGACCCCGAAGGCCACCGTGGCGATCAGGACGGCGAGCACGAGGAGGACCGGCGAGGCGAGCTGGGCGCCGAGGGCGGCGACGAGCAGCGACATGGTGGCGGCCACGGCCCCGAAGGCGAGGGCACTGGCGGCGGGCGTCCGCGCCAGCAGCGGCCCGGCCACCCTCGGCGTGAGGAGCCCGACGACCCCCGCAGGGACCAGCGCGAGCCCGACCTGCCACGGCGACCATCCCTCGGCGAGGAGCACGGCCGGAATCGCCACCAGCAGTGCGAACCACGCCGCGGGGATCGCTGCGGCGGCGAGGGCGCTCCGGACGACCCTCGGGTTGCGGATGACGGCGAGCGGCAGGAAGCCGTGCGGGCGGCGGCGTACCCACACGGTGACCGCGGGAGCGCCCAGCACGATCAGCGACGCGCCGGCCACCGCCACCGCGACCCCGGTCGACGGCGACTGCAGGAGGAGGACCAGCCCGCCCGCCGCGAGCGCGGTGAGCACGGCTCCGACGAGATCGAGCCGGGCGCCGGTGCCGCCGACGTGCATGGAGGACCAGAGCAGGGGTACGACGAGCAGGCCAAGGATCGGGAGGGCGATCGCGAACCGCCAGTTCAGCGTGTCGACCAGGAGCCCGGCCGCGAGCGGGCCGACCGACGTCATCGCTGCAGCGACGCCGGCGAGCCGGAGCAGCGCCGTGGACTTCACCGCGCCGGCGTACCGCGCGGTGATGATCGCCGCTCCCAGGGTGGGTACGGCGGCCGCGCCGGCGCCCTGGAAGAGCCGACCGGCCAGGTGCAGCTCGAAGGTCGGCGCCATCGCGGCGACCAGCGCCCCGAACGTCATCAGCGACAGCCCGACCACCATCGGGAACCGGGGCCCCTGGAGGTCGGCGACGCGGCCGTAGACGGCGGTGCCGACGCCGAACATGAGGGCGTACAGGCTGATCGTCCAGGCCCCGGCCCCCATGCCGACGCCGTACGTCTCGGCGAGCGGAGCGAGGGCCAGCGCCGCTCCCGAGCTGCCCATCCCGGCGAGCCCGAAGAGGATGCCGAGCACCAGCGCCGTCCGCTTGGCGGTCGACCCGTCCAGCGGCGCGTCGGTGGTGCGGACCGTGTTGCTCTCAGCGGGAGCGGCAGGGTCGCCGGCGGCGGCCGGGTCGCCGGCGGCAGCCGGCTCGGAGGCAGGCGCAGGCGAGGACGCGGGCGTGGTGGACATCGGACTCTCAACCTTTTCAGGCGCCCCTTCTATTCCACCTCCCGTTGAGCCGTCGCTCGTGCCGGTTTCGAGCCGTCGCCGGCGCCGGGTTCAGCCGTCGCCGTGCCGGGTTCAGCCGTCGCTCGTGCCGGGGTCCCGTGGCACACCGGCACCAGCGACGGTTCAACCGAGCATCAGTGACGGCTCAACCCGGCACGAGCGACGGTTCGACGGAAGGGGGTCGTCTGGCCGCCGACATGCGAGCCGCGGAGAGACTCGCCGCCGGAACGCAGAGCGCGCCCGGCGGATGACCCGCCGGGCGCGCTCCAAGAGTTCGACCTCAGTCCTCCCAGACCTGAGATCGCGACCGGCGACCTTTCGAAGGAAGGTCGCCACCCCAGTTGTGAAACGAGCGTCCGATCCGCCTGCACCTCCCAATGCATCCGGGCCGAACCAGAGGAGTGTGCCCGGGGTGACCGAAGTTGGTCAAGCGACCTACTCAAGAAGTTGGTCGGCCATGTGGGTCGTTTGTCCAACAAGACACGCGGGCACGCTCGAAAACGGCTCAAGATAAGGGCTTTGGTCCTGAACACCGCTTCTCGACTGGTCTAGACATCCCCTCGCAGGAGCACCCCCGGCAACCGGTCCTACGCTGGTCCGGCCATCCCTCCCACCGTTCCGAGGAGCACCATGCAGGTCACCCACTCCGCCGCCATCGTCACGGGCGGAGCGTCCGGCCTCGGTGCCGCCACCGCCGCCGCGCTCGCCGGCCAGGGTGCGAGCGTCTTCGTCCTCGACCTCCCGGATGCCGTCGAGAGCCTTCAGCAGGTCGACGGGGTCGAGTACCTCGGCACCGACGTCACCGACCCGGCCAGCGTCCAGTCCGCCGTCGACCGGGCTGCCTCCTCCGACGTACCACTCCGCGTGGTCGTGAACTGCGCCGGCATCGGCCCCTCCGCGCGCATCCTCGGCAAGAAGGGGGTCCACGACCTCGCGCTCTACGCCAAGGTCGTCCAGGTCAATCTCGTCGGGACGTTCAACGTGATGGCGCTCGCCGCCGAGAAGGTCGCCGAGACCCCCGAGCTTGAGGACGGCCAGCGCGGCGTCGTCATCAACACAGCCTCCATCGCGGCGTACGACGGCCAGATCGGCCAGGCGGCGTACGCCTCCTCCAAGGGCGGCATCGTCGGGCTGACCCTGCCGGCTGCGCGCGACCTCGCGCAGTACGGCATCCGCGTCAACACCATCGCCCCTGGCATCGTCGAGACGCCGATGCTCGCGACGGTCTCCGAGGAGTTCCGCGCTGCACTCGCCTCGGGCGTCCCGTTCCCCCAGCGACTGGGACGCCCGGAAGAGTACGCCAGCCTCGCGATGATGCTCATCGAGCACGACTACCTCAACGGCGAGGTCGTCCGGATGGACGGCGCGCTCAGGATGGCCCCCCGCTGAGGGTGTCGCCGTGCGCGTCGGCGGTGCCAGGATGGCGCGATGACGACACAGATAGTGCTGGTTCCTGGGTTCTGGCTCGGCGCGTGGGCGTGGGACGAGGTCGCCGCGCTGCTGCGCGAGCAGGCGTACGACGTCACGGCGCTGACCCTGCCCGGGCTCGCGGAGGGCGACTCCCCCGGTGAGGTGACCCTCGACGACCACGTCGCCGCGATCGCAGCCGCCTTCGACCGGGCCGCCGCGCGCCGGGTGCTCGTCGTGCACAGCGGGGCCGCGGTCCCCGGGACGGTGGTCCTGGACCGGCACCACGACCTCGTCGACCACGTGGTGTTCGTGGACACTGCGCCGGTGCGGGACGGGTACGCGATGAACGCCGACCTGGAGGGCGACACCTTCCCGCTCTCGGCGGTGTGGGACCAGGAGATGGCGGACGGCAGCATGCGCGGCCTCTCCGAGGCGCAGCTCTCGACGTTCCGCGAGCGGGCCGTGCCCGAGCCGGCCGCCGCGCTCCGCGACGCAGCCCGGCTCACCGACGTGGCCAGGCTCCAGGTGCCGGCGACGATCGTGTGCACGGCCTTCCCGAGCGAGGAGTACAAGTCGTACGCCGAACAGGGCATGGGCTTCCTCGCCGGGCTGCTCGATCACAAGGCGCTCGAGTACGTCGACCTCCCGACCGGGCACTGGCCGATGTGGTCGGAGCCGGCCAAGCTGACCGAGGTCATCGCCACCGCGGCCGGCCGGGTCGAGCGGCCGTTGCCGACGCCCTGATCCTCGGCTCTGGATCCGTCGGGAGGTCGTGGGTCGGGGCGGGACGCCGACATCCGTCCAGATGGACGGAATTCGCGGCTGAACCGACTGCCGGCGCGAGAAAGTCGTCCAGGCGGATGGAATTCGCGGCTGAATCGGCTGACGGCGCGGGAAAGCCGTCCAGGCGGACGGAATTCGTCGACCGACACCGACCGGCGCCGATCACGCGGCCGACGCCGACGACACAGCAGTACGCCGCCGCTCAGCCCAGCCGGGCGACCGCGTCCCGCATCAGGTCGGCCGTCGCGGCGTCGTACCCGACCAGCACGCACTTCGTCACCCGCGTCCGGGTCGAGGCGAGCGTGGCGACCTGCGCCTCGACGGCGTCTTCCCGCGGCCAGCCGTAGATCCCGGCGGACACCAGTGGGAACGCCACCGTGAACCTCTTCTCCCGGTGTGCCCGCATCAGCTCGTCGGCGACGCCCAGCGCGTTGCGGTAGCAGGAGACCAGCTGCTCGCGGTTCGAGCCGGTCCCGTCGTGCACCGGCCCGACGACGTGGATCACCCACGACGCCGGCAGCCGCTGGCCGGTGGTCCACCCGGCCTCGCCGGTCTCGAGTCCGGTCGGGAACCGGGCCTCGCACTCCGCCAGCAACCCCGGCCCGGCGGCCGCGTGGATCGCGCCGTCGACCCCGCCGCCACCCCGCATCCGGGTGTTCGCCGCGTTGACGACGGCGTCCACCGAGAGCCGGGTGATATCACCCTGGACGACCTCGAACTCCATGTGTGCCCCCATCTGGAAGAGTCTGGCGGGTGAAAGCGCTGCTGCTCGAGAACCTGCACCCCCTCGCTGTCCGGATTCTCACAGATGTCGGGATAGAGGTCGAGACGCGTGTCGGTGCTCTGGACGGCGACGAGCTGATCGACGCCCTCGACGGCGTCCAGCTGCTCGGCATCCGCTCGCGGACGAACGTCACCGCGCGGGTCCTCGACAGCTGCCCCGACCTGCTCGCGGTCGGCGCGTTCTGCATCGGGACCAACCAGATCGACCTGCGGTCGGCGAGCCGGCGCGGCGTCGCCACCTTCAACGCGCCGTTCTCCAACACCCGCTCGGTGGTCGAGCTCGCGATCGCGAACGTCATCGCGATGGCCCGCCGGCTCACCGAACGCAACGCCGCGATGCACGAGGGTGTCTGGGACAAGTCGGCGACCGGCAGCCACGAGGTGCGCGGCCGGACGCTCGGGATCGTCGGCTACGGCAACGTCGGCTCGCAGCTGTCGGTGGTCGCGGAGACCCTGGGGATGCGGGTCCACTTCTACGACACCGACGACAAGCTCGCGCTCGGCAACGCCAAGCGGTGCTCGAGCCTCGAGGAGCTGCTCGACGTCTCCGAGACCGTCACCCTCCACGTCGACGGCCGCGAGGGCAACGCCGGCATCTTCGGCGCCGCCCAGTTCGCGCGGATGCGGCCGCGCTCGCTGTTCCTCAACCTGTCCCGCGGCTTCGTCGTCGACTACGACGCCCTGCGCGAGCACCTCGAGAGCGGCCACCTCGCCGGCGCCGCCGTCGACGTCTTCCCGGAGGAGCCGGCGAAGAAGGGCGACCCGTTCGAGTCCCCGCTCCGCAAGCTGCCGAACGTGATCCTCACCCCGCACATCGGCGGGTCGACCGAGGAGGCGCAGGAGGACATCGGTCGGTTCGTCGGCTCGAAGCTGCGCGACTACATCGAGCACGGGAGTACGACGCTGTCGGTCAACCTCCCCACGCTCTCCCCCGCCCGGTCGGCCCACGCCCAGCGGATCGCGCACCTGCACCGCAACAGCCCGGGCGTGCTCGCCCACCTCAACCAGGTGCTCGCCGACCACGAGGTCAACATCGGCGGTCAGGTGCTGGCCACGCGGGGCGAGCTCGGGTACGTCGTCACCGACACCGACTCGGTGCTGACGGGGGACGTGCTCCAGGCGCTGCGGGAGATCGGGGACACGATCCGGCTCCGCGTCCTCGACTGACCGGGCCGGATCAGCGGGGCCACCAGGGCGGCCTGCGCAGCGCCGCCTCGGTGTACGGCGCGGGGTGCACGATGCGCTGCCGGTTGTCCTGGATCTGGAACACCAGATGAGCCATCGCGATCGACGGATCCGGCGTGGTCAGCGGGAACGAGAGAGCCTCCTGACCCTCCTCGGCGAAGCTGTAGGCGCCGTTGACCCCGCGATGCACCCCTTGCCGCAGCCCCTCCACGACCGATCGGAAATCTCGTGGGGAGTCGGCCGTCGCCCACGCGTTGGCGAGGATCCGCACGCGGTCGTAGGCGATCCCGGCGTGCGACCTTCCCGGGCTGGTGGCCCAGACCTGGCGGTACCGCTCGGAGAACTGGCGGGCGACCTGGTCCGAGTAGGTGCCCGTCGTCGTGGCCCACAGGATGCCTTCGGCCTGCGGTCCCATCTCGACGCGGAAACGGGGGATCGACGGCGCGTACAGCGCGTAGAGCAAGGTCGGTGACGGATCGGTCAGGAACTGTCGGATGAAAGGGATCGTCTCGTGAACGAAGTAGCTGCCGATCATCACCGCGGCCGGTGCGCGCTGGGCGACGATCCGGCCCTGCTCGCGCCATGCCTCGTCGCCGAACACGTCGTCGGCCACGTAGTCCAGGGTCCACCCCTGTCGCTCGGCCATCTCCACAGCAGCCTCGATGCCGAGGTCACCCAGCTTCCACCGCCCACGGACGACCGCCAGGGTCGTCGCCGCCCGGGGCAGCTGTCCGCTGTCGCGCAGGTGCGACATCGCGTTGACGAAGCCGGGCCCGTAGTTGGTGTCGCTGGGACAGATCTGGAAGACGTTGCCGTAGCGGCCCGGGTTCTCGCGGACCAGCTGCACCATCGAGTCGAGCGTCGCGGCGTGGAGGTACGGCGCGTTGTACTCAGCGGCGATCTCATGGGCCACCGTCTGGTCCGCGAGATAGCCGGAGACCATCGCGTCCACGTCGTGCGCGGCCAGCTCCTCGAAGGCTCGGGCGACGGACGCCGGATCCTGGATGTCCAGGTCGACGTTCACCAGCTTGACGGGGCGTCCGTGGATCCCGCCGCGCTGGTTCACCTCCTCGATCGCCAGCTTGCTCGCGCGCACCATCTCCTGGCCGTCCTCGGCGATCTCACCGGTCACGGGAAACGCACTACCCAGCAGCACCGGTCGGCGGAGGGAGCGCCGAGCCGTCTTCGGCGCCTCGCGCCTCGGGCGGCCGAACGACAGGCCGCCGGGTGCGGACGGCTGATCCGGCTCAGCGACGCTCAGCATCCCCATGAGCAGCCGCTCGAACCCCTCGACGCCGCCCGGCACCGGCAGCAGGAGAAGGCTCTCCTCCAGCGCGACGCTCGCGGCGGCCGCTCGGGTGCGGAGCGAGAGCTTGGCGAGGATGCGTTCGACATGGGTGCTGACCGTGCGCGGGCTCGACCACAACCGTGCTCCGATCTCGGTGTTGGTGAGCCCTCCGACCAGCAGCGTGAGGATCTCCAGCTCCCGGTGGGTGATCCTGTGCGGGATCTCGGCGTCCTCGGTCCACGACAACGACGTGCGGTTCTCGTGAGCCATCGTCCGGACCGTGGCGAAGATCAGGCGGGCGGCGTCATCGCGCCAGAAGAAGGAGAGCTCGACGTGGCCAGCGATGCGTCCGGCTCGGCGGGCGATCCCGACAAGACCGTCGAGCCGTTCGTCGAGCTCGCCGTCCGCTACGCCTCGGACACTGGAGAGCGAACCCTCCGCATCGAGGACGACCTCATGGACGCGAGCGGCGCTCGACCGGTCCATCGAAGGAGCCACCGCTGCTCCTCCTCACGACGCCGTGGAGGCCCCGGAGCCATGGCCTCGATGATAGCCAAGGGCTGTTCCTGCCCCCCGCCGACGGGTCACGCCTTGCCTCGCCTCACCCCCGCCGGCGCCGTGACCAGGAGTCGAGAGCCACCGCGATCAGCACGATCGTCCCCTTGGCGATCAGCTGCCAGTTCTGGGACAGGTTCAGGCTGTAGAACAGGTTGGTCAGCGTGGCGAAGATCAGCAGCCCCACCGCCGACCGCCAGACCGCACCCTCGCCGCCGCGCAACGAGGTGCCTCCGACGATGACGATGGCGATCGCGTCCAGGGCGATGTTCGCCCCGACGTCCGCCTGACCCACGCCGAGACGGGAGGCGTCGATCGTGCCGGCGAAGGCAGCCAGAACCCCGGTCATCACGTAGACGCTTGCGGTCAGGTTGGTGACCCTGAGCCCGGACAGCCAGCTCGCCTCGTGGTTTCCGCCGATCGCGTAGATGTTGCGGCCGTAGCGGGTCATCGCCAGCAGCACACCGCCGGCCACGAACGTGAGGATCAGCACCAGGATCGGTGTCGGAATGCCGGCCATGCTGGAGCGCGCCAGGATCTTGAAGTTCGGGTCAGCCACGATGAACGGGGCCGAGTTCGAGTAGATGTAGGCGACCCCGGCGATGATCGAGGCGCTCCCCAGTGTGGCCACGAAGGGGTTGATCTCCAGCTTCGCAACGAGGATGCCGTTGACGATGCCGCAGATGGCGCCCGCGCCGACCGCCGCCAGGATGCCCAGCCCCGGCGAGCCGGTCGAGAGAGCGACCCCTGCGGAGACGGTGGCCCCGAGCGCGTAGATCGCGCCCACGGAGAGGTCGAAGCCGCCGGAGATGATCACGAAGGTCATCCCCAGTGCCACGATCCCGACGGCGGTGTTCTGCAGGAGGATGTCGCGCAGGTTCTCCGGCGACAGGAACCCCGGGTAGAGGATGGAGGCGAGCACCACGAGCCCGGCGAGCACGCCGATCATGGCGAACCGGGAGAAGAGGCTCTCTGAACGGGGTGCTGCGGCGAGCTCGGCTGCTGATGCGCCGGTGCCGCCGCCCGCCACAGCGGGTGTGAGGTCAGTGTGCTGGTTCATGCGTGGCTCCTGAGCTGAAACCGTGGTGCACGACGGCATCCACGTTGAATTCGGGATCGTCGGACGCGATCTCGCGCACGACCTGCCCGTGCGCGAAGACGAGCAGCCGGTTGGCAACCGCCAGCACCTCCTCGAGCTCCGAGGAGGTCACGATGACCGCAGCACCCTCACTGGCCAGCCGGACCAGCGAGCTGAGCACCTCGGACTTGGCGCCGATGTCGATGCCTCGCGTCGGCTCGTCGATGAGGAAGACGTCGGGCTTGTGTCCCGCCCACTTCGACAGCAGGACCTTCTGCTGGTTGCCGCCGGAGAGGTTGCGCACGGCCGAGGACAGTCGGGTTCGCTTGAAGGCGAAGAACTCGCCCGTGTCGCCCGCCTCGGTCCGTTCGTTCCGGCGGTCCAGGAACATCGACCGGCGACGGGACCGCCCGAGCCAGTAGTTGCTCGTGCCGTCCATGGTGAGCACGAGCGCCTGCTTGCGCGACTCGGGCACCATGACGACGCCGCGGTCGATCGCCTGCCGGACCGACCGGGGCCACGAGGCGGGCTCACCGTGGAGCCGGAGCTCGCCGCCGGAGGACGGCTCGGCGCCGGCCAGGGAACGGAGGAACGTCGTCCGTCCGGACCCGACCAGCCCCCAGAGACCCACGACCTCGCCTGCTCGCACGGACACGGAGATGTCGGAGAGGACTCCTGGCAGCTGCACGTTCTCCGCGGCGAGCACCTCCTCGCCGAAGGGGTGGGTGCCGCGCTCGGCCAGCACCTCGACGTTGCGTCCGACCATGTGCTCGATCAGCGACTGGCGCGTCCACTCGCCCCGGGGGGCGCTTCGCACCACGTGACCGTCCCGCAGGACCGTGACGGTGTCGCTGAGCGCGAGCACCTCGTCGAGGTTGTGGCTGACGAAGACGATCGTCGTTCCTCGGGCGGTGAGCGTCCGGAGCACCCGGTACAACGTCTCCCGCTCGTGCTCCGCCAGAGCCGCGGTCGGTTCGTCGAGCACCAGGATCCGGCCGTTGCTCTGGACTCCTCGCATGATCTCGAGCATCTGCTGCTGGGAGACCGAGAGGTCACGGGCGAGCGTCCCGGCCGGCACCCGGATGTCGAGCTCCTCGCAGAGCTCGTCGTACCGCTCCCGCATCGTCCGCCGGTCGAGCAGCCCCCGCCTGGTGCGGAGCTGGCCGAGGAAGACGTTCGCCTCCGCGGACAGCCCCGGCACCATGGTGAGCTCCTGGTAGACCGCGACGAGCCCGTGCCGACGGCTCTCGCGGGGGTTGCCCCCGTTCAGGCGGTGGCCGAAGACCTCGACCGAACCGCCGTCTGCGGAGAGCCGGCCGCTGATCAGACCGAGCAACGTCGACTTGCCGGCGCCGTTCTCGCCGACCAGCGCGTGCACCTCTCCGGTGCGCACCTCCACATCGGCGCCGTGCACCGCGACCGAACCGCTGAACACCTTGCGGGCGTTGCGCGCCACGATCGCGGGTCCGCTCGTCTCACTCATCGTCGCCTCCACAGCCTGTCGTCCTGAGTTCCCGGCCACTGGACCTACTGATCAGTACTCGGCCTTGAACTTCTCGACGTCGTCCTGGGTCGCGAACGGCGTGCCGGGCAGCTGCTCGGACTCGGTCAGGTTGATGAACGGCGGCACGTCCTCGCCCTTCACGTACTCGGCGATGGCTTCGATCGCCTCCCGGGTCTCCTGACGTGGCAGCATCATCACGCTGCTCGTGAGCCTGCCGGCCTCCACCTGCTGGAGGGCCCACTCGTCGCCGCCGAAGTCGAAGATCTGGACGTCACGACCGCCCACCGCCTCCACGACCCCACGCGTCATCCCGGAGAAGTTCGACATGATGACGTCGAGGTCCTGGTTGGCCTGCAGGATGGTCTGCGCCGCGTCGAACGCCTTGGGTGTGGTGTAGTCGGTGGTCTGCTTGGCGACGACCTCGAAGCCCTCGGCGTCGTCGAAGGCCTTGGCGGCCTCGAAGAACGCGATCGTGTTGGCGTTGAGGTCGGGTCCGGAGATCAGGGCGACCTTCGCGCCGTCGGGGTTGGCGTCGATGACGCTCTGGACCCAGTCGTTGTAGACGTCGAGGGTCTGGCCGCCGACGTAGGTGATCGTTCCGGGCTCGTGCGTCTCGTCGCCGAGGTTGGTCGCGCGGCCGCAGATCGGCAGGTTGAAGACAGAGACGAGAACGTCCTTCTCCGGCGCCGACTCGGTGAGGATGTCGCAGACCAGGTTCCCGTCGTTGGGCTCCACCGCGAAGGCGTTGTACTTGCCGCTGGTCAGCGCCTGCTGCATCTGGTCGAACTGCGTCTGGGCGTTGAACTCACCGTCGAAGACGTCGAGCTCGGCGCCGATCTCGTCGGCCACCGTCTTCGCCTCGTCGATGGCGGCCTGCAGGTAGGAGTTGCTCGTGCCTGCGGAGAAGTAGGCGATCTTGAGCTCCGTCGGGTCGTCGACCGGCGGCTCGATGATCTCGGAGCCGGCGCCGGAGCCGTCGCCGGATTCGGAGCCGGCGGAGGCGGAGTCCACTCCGGAGGAACAGTTGCTGAGCGCGAGCGAGGCGGTGAGGCCGAGTGCCGCAGCAGCGGCGATGCGTCGTGTCTTCATGAGATGTCCTTTGCGTTGGGTTCGAGGAGGAGCGGGGGGCCCGCAGCTCAGTCGTCGGTCCAGGTGTCGTAGATGTCGCTGAGCGAGGCGAACCAGACGCCTTCGTGGCCGGCCATGTGCTCGAGCAGCCGCTCCATCCCGAGCATGTGGTGGGCCCGGCCGATGGTCTGCGGGTGCACGGTGATGGCGAGCACCGGGTTGTCCTCGTGTGCGTAGGCGTAGTCGAAGTGGTCCTGGAACCGCTGGAACATGACCTCGCTGGAACCGAGTCCCTGGTTGACCCCGGGGATGTACTCGCCGTGCGGGAAAGTCGTCGAGGTACCACGACACGGGGAACTCGAGGATCGGGCTGGGCGGCCCGAACACTGAGCCCTCCTCCCAGCGGACTTCGACCGGACGCGGCCGGTAGGGCTGGAAGTCGCGGCCCATGAGAGAGGAGTCCCACTCGAACCCGGTCTTCTCGAGCAGGTCGAGGGTGTGCTCGGTGAAGTCCCAGGCGGGCGAGCGGTAGCCACGCGGCCGCTTGCCGACATGCTTGAGGTGCCCCTCGATGGTCTGCTCCATCAGCCTGATCTCGGTCTCCTGGTCGAGGCTGGGGACCGACTCGTGGTAACAGCCGTGCGCCGCGATCTCCTGGCCCGCGTCGAGGATCTTGGCGAACGCCTCGGGGAAGGTCGCCATCGAGTGCACCGGGGTGCACCAGGTCCCGGTGACGTCGAACCGCTCGAAGAGGCGGAGCAGCCGCGGCACGCCGACCTCGGCGCCGAACTCGCCGCGGGAGAGGTAGCTGGGGCTGGTCTTGCCGAACGTGCCCATCCAGACGGAGTGGGCGTCGAAGTCGGCGCCGATGTTGACGGCGATCTTCTTGCCTTCGGGAAGGTTGAGGGGCATGTGAGCTCCTTCGTGTGGAGGTCGGAGGGAAACGGTCAGAGCGAGACGTGGTCGTACTTGGCGTAGAGCTCCTTGCGGCGACCGCGGTCCTTGTGGGTCGTGGCGGCCCCCGAGGCCCGGTTCTGGTGCAGCAGGTCGAGGTCGAGGTCGTAGGAGATGACGTCCTGCTCGTTGGTCCGCGCCTCGACCAGCACACCGTTCGCCGGGAAGGCCAGGTCGCACGGAGAGAGGATCGACGCCCGCGCGTACCCGGGCGCGAGCGGGGCGCCGAAGTGCGAGACGGTCGGGCAGTGCACGACGTAGACCTGGTTCTCGATGGCGCGTGCGGCGGCGCAGTGGCGAACCCGGAAGAAGCCGGCCTCGGTGAAGGTGTACGACGGCACGAGGAGGACCTCGGCGCCCATCGCGGTCAGCTTGGTGCACACCTCCGGGATCTCTGCCTCGTAGCAGATCGCGACCCCGACGGTGACGCCGTCGACGTCGAAGACCGCCAGCTCGTCGCCCTCCTGGGTCCCCCAGTCCGCCTCGGCGGGGAAGATGTGGGTCTTGGAGTGGAGATGCTCCTGCCCATCGGGGCCGAACAGGTGCGCGATGTTCTCGTGGCCCCGCTCCGTGGCGACGAGGTGGCTCCCGGCGAGGATCCACTGGCCGCGCTCCCTCGCCTCCTCGCGGAAGAGAGCGACGTACTCCTCGGTGAAGTCGGCGATCCGGGTGAGCTGCGTGACGTCGTGCGACGTCCAGTCGGGGTCGACGGTGAACAGGGCCTCGGTGAAGAGCTCAGGGAGCACGACCAGGCGCGAGCCCCGGGCATCGTCGAGGAGGGCGCGCACCTGGGCGGCGAACGCATCGAAGGAGTCGACCGGACGCATCTCGAACTGGGCGGCTGCGACGGACAGGGTGCGGGGCATGGGGGTGGTCCTCTCGTGGGGGTGGGTGGAGCTCGGTCGGTCGGTCACTGCGCCAGCAGCCCACCGTCGATGGCAAGCTCGCTGCCGGTGACGTAGCGGGCCTCGTCGCTGGCGAGGTAGACGCAGCCCCAGGCGATGTCCTGCGGCTCGGCACCGAAGCCCAGCGGGGTGTTCCTGATGACCTCGGCGTTCTTCTCCGACGGCTGGCGGTCGGTCAGCGGGGTGGCGACCCAGCCGGGGATCACGGTGTTGACCCGCACACCGTCCCCGGCGTAGGTCACCGCGGCGTTCCGGGTCAGTCCGCGGACCGCGCCCTTGGCGGCCTGGTAGGCCGCGACGCCCTCGGCGCCGACGACCCCCCAGGCGGAGGAGAGGTTGACGATCGAGCCGCTGCGCTGGGCCAGCATGGGGCGCAGCGCTGCGCGCATCCCCAGGAACACACCGGTCTGGTCGACGCCGATGACCCGCTCCCAGTCCTCGGCGGTGACGTCGTGGATCCCGGCGTAGTCGATCACACCGGCGTTGTTGACCAGCACGTCGAGCCGGCCGTAGTCCCGGACCACCTCGTCGACGAGCCGATCCCAGGCCTTCTCGTCCGTGACGTCGAGCTCGGCGTAGGAGACGGTCGGAGCGTCGCGGTCCAGCTCCGGCTTGGTGAGGTCGGCGACGACGACCTGCGCGCCCTCCTCGGCGAAGGTCAGGGCAGTGGCGAGCCCGATGCCCATGGCGCCACCGGTCACGATGGCGATCTTGTCGGTGAGACGGTTCATGACGGCCTTTCAGCGAGCGAGGTAGCCGCCGTCGACCGGCAGGTCGACGCCGGTGACGAAGCGAGCGCGGTCGGAGACGAGGAAGCACACGGCGTCGGCCACGTCGGCAGGCTCGCCGCCCACCCCCATCGGGGTGGCCTCGAGGAAGGCCCCGTTGAGCTCGTCGGTCTGGCCCAGCGTCAGCGGCGTACGGATCCAGCCGGGGAGGACGGCGTTGGCGCGGATGCCTTCCCGGGCGTACGAGACCGCGGCGTTCTTGGTCATCGTGAGCACCGCGTGCTTCGAGGCGTGGTAGGCCGCAACCCCTTGGACCGAGGTGGCGCCGCAGATGGAGGCGATGTTCACGATCGCCCCGGAGCGTGCCGGCCGCATCATCCGCAGTGCGTGCTTCATGCCGAGCATGACGCCGGTCTGGTTGATCGCGACGATCCGGTTCCACTCGTCGAGGCTCAGCTCGTGCAGCTGGTCGTATCCGGAGACGCCGGCGTTGTTGACCAGGATGTCGAGGCGCCCCTGCTCGTCGCGGATCTCGTCCACGATCGCTGCCCACCGGGACCCGTCGCGCACGTCGTGCGAACGGGTCCGGATGTGGTCACCGAGGTCGGACTGGTCGCGGATGTCGGTCGCGGTCACCGTCGCACCGGCCTCCGCAAGTGCGGTGGCCACAGCGTGACCGATGCCTTGCGCGGCACCGGTGACGAGGGCGACTCGTCCGGTCAGGTCCTGCATCGAGCCACGGCTCCTTCGCCTGTGCGGCGGGCCGTTCGCCCGCCAGGTCCAGGAACCGTATGAGCTGGATCACGCGGCGCCGTCCGTCAGATGACGTATTCGCCGGACGCGACCCGCAGGCGGCTCAGTCCTTCGACCGCGCCCGGAACGCCCGCAGCGCCAGCGGCGCGAAGACCGCGGTGATGAGGATCGACCAGCCGATGGTGAAGAGCA
Organism: uncultured Actinomycetota bacterium; assembly: GCA_963754155.1. GTDB lineage: Bacteria > Actinomycetota > Actinomycetes > Propionibacteriales > Nocardioidaceae > Marmoricola_A. The sequence goes on from CAVWEU010000003.1 coordinate 925,077, forward strand.
CCGGGTGCTGGAGCTGCAGGGCGGCGTCCTCCCTGGCCGCCGGCCCGTTGCCCCACAGCTCTCTGGCCGCCTGGGTCAACGCGGAGACCGGGTTCCACTCCGCGACCACCCGCAGCCACGACGGCATCCCCTCGGTCGGGACGAAGGTGTTGGCCAGGAACGTCAGCGGGAACATCACCGTGAACATGAACCCCTGGACGCTCTCGACGGTCTTGAAGGTCGACCCGACGAAGATGCCGATCCAGATCATCGCGAACCCGACGAGCAGGAACAGCAGGAAGGCGAGCACCGCGTCGAGGACGCCGTTGCGCATCCGCCACCCGATGGTGAAGCCGGTCACCGCCATCACGAAGATGCCGATGCTGGAGTGGATGAGGCTGGAGAGGCTGCGCCCGACGAGGATCGAGGAGCGGGCGATCGGCAGCGACTTGAGCCGGTCGACGAACCCCTTCTCGAGGTCGGCGGTCAGGCCGATCGCCACGATGAACGAGGAGAAGATCATCGTCTGCGCCATGATCCCGGGGATCAGGAACTCCCGGTAGCCGGTCGCCGCCCCGGGCACGTCGATCGCCCCGCCGAAGACGAACGCGAAGAGCAGCACGAACATCACCGGCTGGATGGTGACGTCGAGGAGCAGCTCGGGCATCCGCCGGATGTGGAGCAGGTTGCGCCGGACGATCAGCAGGCACGCCTGGAGGTACGACGGCGGGCTCAGCGCCTCCCGGGCGTAGCCGGTCATGTGCTCATGCTGCATCGTCATCGGGTCTCCTCCGCGAGCTCGGCCTCGGTCGGGTCGTCGTCGGACGACGGCTCGGCACGATGGCCGGTCAGGTGCAGGAACACGTCGTCGAGGCTGGGTCTCAGCAGGCCGAGGTCGTCGATGGCGATGCCTGCCGCCGCGATCGCCTCGCCCATCGCGAGCATGTCGGGGAGCCCGCCGGCCTTGGCGGTGATCCGCCGCGTGTTCCGGTCGACGTGCACCTCGTCGGTGGTCCGGCGCACGACCGCGACCGCGGGGTCGAGGTCGGCGGCGGCGGCGACGGTCAGGACGACGTTGGCCCGCCCCGCCTGGTCCTTGAGCTGGGTCGGAGTGCCCTGGGCGATGATCGTGCCCTTGTCGATGACGATGATGTCGTCGGCGAGCTGGTCGGCCTCCTCGAGGTACTGCGTGGTGAGCAGCAGCGTCGTCCCGTCGGCGACGAGACCGCGCAGCACCTCCCACAGCTCGGTCCGGCTGCGCGGGTCGAGCCCGGTGGTCGGCTCGTCGAGGAAGAGCACCGGCGGCGTCGCCACCAGCGACACCGCGAGGTCGAGTCGGCGCCGCATGCCGCCGGAGTAGGTCTTGGCGATCCGGTCCGCGGCGTCGGTGAGCGAGAACCGCTCGAGCAGCTCGTCGCCGACCCGGCGCACCTGCGCGTCGGAGAGCCCCGCGAACCGGCCGATCAGCCGGATGTTCTCCCGCCCTGTGAGCAGCTCGTCGACGGTCGCGACCTGCCCGGTCAGCCCCATGCTGCGGCGTACCTTCTCCGGCTCGCGCACGATGTCGTGCCCGGCGACGCGGCCGGTCCCGCTGGTCGGCCGGGACATCGTCGTCAGCATCCGCACCGTCGTGGTCTTCCCCGCGCCGTTCGGGCCGAGGACCCCGAGCACCGACCCGACCGGCACCTCGAAGCTGACACCGTCGACGGCGACGTTGTCGTCGAACCTCTTGACGAGGTCGACCGCCTCGACGGCGGGGCCGGACAGGCCGTGCAGAGGGATCCACTCATGCGTCCATCGGAACAGGCCCCACGGACAGAACGCGCCTCCAATACCTACCGGACTAGACCGGAGCGCCGCCCCGCCGGAGGCGTCGTGACGTTGGTCCCTCTGAGGCCGGCGACGACCTGCGTACGTTGGCAGACGGGCGGGCGGCAAGGGGCAGCCCGCACGACGAGGGGAGACAACCATGGCTGGACCATGGACACGCAAGGCAGCGCTCGCGGGGGCGACGCTGCTCGTAGCATCGCTCGGTGCCGCGGCACCGGCGGCCGCGGTCCCCGGCGGGGGGAACAAGGACTGCGAGGCGGGATTCACCACCCTGAAGTACGACGGCATGCCGGCGCTCGGCGACGTCTACACCGACGGCACGCTCACCGTGAGGTCACCTCGGTCAAGTACAAGGCCGACGGCAGCATGCGAGGTGTACGGCTTCGCGATCGATGCCACCGGCGCCTCGACGCTCTACGTGATCGTCAAGGGCGGGCCGGACAGCATCCGGCACACCAACGGCAAGACCGACGAACCTCGACACCCGGCTGAGCCCGGGGGGCCGGCACTACGCGATCAGCAACGTGAAGTTCTGCTACAAGGTCTGACGCCACCGGCCGGGCGGGGCGGCACCGGTCTGGACCAAGGGCCCTTCCCCCTGGACTGGACCGCCTGCCACCTTCGAAGGATGCGACGGGTTATCGCGGTGACCGTCCTCGCCTGGCTGCTGGTGGGGGTCGCTCCCGCCGGCTCTGCGGAGGCAGCGGCTCCCGCCGGCCCGGCGGCGTGCGGTGAGCCACGCGGGCTCATCGACGCCGGCCATCCGCAAGAGGCGCTGGAGTGGCTGGACGACCGCGCGTCGGAGGAGCCCAGATGTCCGGGCCTCCGCACGGTCGCCCGGGCGGCGGAGCAGAACGCCCGTGCACAGCTCATCTACGCCCTCGCCCTCGCCGAGCAGGCCGAGGACGACCCGGCGCAGTGGTCCGAGGTCGAGGCGCTCCTGCCCGGCATCGCGGCGGTCGACGAGGACGTCGAGGTCAGCGGACAGACCCTCGACACTCTTCGGGCCACCGTCGAGACCGGACTGGCGGACAGCCGCGGGTTCCTGTCCGAGGAGGGCGTGGACGCCGCGTCCAAGGGATGGTCCGGGCTCGCCGACAACTACCTGAAGGACGTCGGCGCGATCCTCGCCGCAGCGGCTGCCACCGCACTGCTGCTCCTGGTGCTCGCCCGGATCGCCGTCACGATCCCCTACCGCAGCAGCCGGCGCCGCCGCTCGAGCCGGGGCAGCCGGCGGTTCGCCGAGATCGTCGGCGCGCTGTCCCTGGTGGCGGCCAGCCTCTTCACCGCGCTCACCCTGCCCACCGCGGTCGGTGAGACGTCCGTGCGGTGGGGGCTGCTGGCCGTCATGGCGTTCCTGTGTGTCGTCGCCGTCGTCGCGCTCGCCTACGTGCTGAGCACCCGGCTCCGGGTCAGCATCTCCGTCTCCGGCGAGACGGAGAAGGCCGGCACCACCGAGCTGGTGGCACTCCTGCAGGAGCTGGGCGCCCAGGCCCCGCGCGGACTCGAGGTGCCGATGGGCACGGAGCTCACCGCACTCGACGGCAAGAACATCCTCGGCCAGTCGACCGGCTGGCTCGCCGCGGTGCTCAACGTCCTCCAGCAGATCCTCGGGTTCACCCCCTGGCGGGCGGTGGTCGACCACAAGGGCGACCCCGCCCAGGAGACCTTCGTCGTGATCACCCGCAACGGCCGCAGCGTGAACGCCGCGACCATCCGGCGCCAGCCCTGGGGGCCGGCCGGGCCGACGATCGACACCTCGAAGATGGCGGCCGCCTTCATCCTCAAGGCGCTGGCCGACGGCTACCACGAGCGCGACTTCCGCGGGCTCGCCGGCGCGCAGGACTGGGCCTCGCTGGGGTTGCAGTACGTCGCGACGACCGACCGGTCGCTCTCCGCGGCCCACCGCAAGGAGCTGCTCACCCGCGCGGTCGACATCGACCCGTCGAACCTGCTGGCGCAGGTGGCGCTGAAGCACGAGCAGTACCGTCACGCGACCGACCACCACCAGCTCCACACCTATCTCCGGTGGCTCCGCGACCTGGTCGGCGGCGACCCGCTGAAGCCCAAGCAGGTCAACGTGCTCGCCGAGCACGCCGACCTCGACCTCCGCGTCCGCTACACCGCGCTCGCCGTCGCCCTCAACCACGACGTGGCCGCAAGCAGCGCCCGCACCTGCGACGTCGCCAGGGACGATCTGTGTTGCTGGGCGCTGAGCGTGCTGGCGCGGCTGTACGACGGCGTACCGCAGGACAAGCAGCCGCGACCGCAGCTCGAGCTACCCGACGACTGGTCCAGCAGGCCCGGCGAGCTGGCCTCGCCGAAGCTTCGCCGGATGATCCAGGTCGCCGCGGCGCCGATGCTGGCCCAGGCCAACGTGTGGGACGAGAACCACCTCAAGAAGATGCAGACCGACTCGCCGACCGCGGAGTACAACACGATCTGCTGGAAGGTACACAAGGCCGCCCGCGACGAGACGACCTGGCAGGAGATGGGGGCCGAGCGGGACGCCTGTGTCGTCCAGCTCGAGCGCATCCTGGCCACCCCCGAGGAGATCAGGTGGGCGAAGCAGGACCCCACGCTCGCGCCGCTGCGGGCACTGCCCTCGTGGGTGGAGGCCTTCGGCGCCAAGCCCCGCTCGTTCCTCGACGTGGCACCGTTCAAGGCACATGCCGACGCGCTGCGCACGTTGGGCATGGACTCACCGACCACGCTGGCCGGTTCCGCACTGCCCCCGCCCGAGGGCGCGAAGAGCCTGGGCATCAGCACACCGATGTTCGAGCGGCTGCAGGAGGCTGCCCGGCTCATCGTGGACATCAGGAGCTCGAAGCTGTCGCCCCAGCGCGTCGAGATCTTCGTGGCCCTGTGGGCGCTGGGCATCGGCAACCTGGCGGCGCTGCGGACGGCGCCGTTCACGCCTGCGGTGCTGACCGACCGGATCCTCGGTGCCCTGCAGGCGCTGCCGACCCCTCAGCCGGATCGCGGCGCGCTCGAGTGCTGGGTGCAGGCCCGCCGGGAGGTGCCCCGCAACGCCATCCGCCCCTCGCGCCAGGGGCCGGAGGTGGTCAGTAGCGGGTCAGGGACTTGATCGCCGGCCGCACGTCGACCAGGTAGACGATCGCGGCGACGATGCCGGCGAGGTTGAAGAGGCTGATCGGGTCCCAGAAGAGCATGTGCGCCACGACGCCGAGCCCGAGGATGATCATCCAGGCGTTCTTGCTGAGCTTGTCCGCGGCGGCGTACGCGTCGGGCCGGTGCGTCGCGGCGTCGATGAAGGCGAATCCCTGCAGCACGAACATGACCAGGCTCAGGGTCATCAGGATCAGGCTCGGGAGGGCGAAGATGCTCACCCCTCAAGAGTAGCCGCCCGGCGCGACCCGCCCCGCCGTCGTACGCACGGCCGGGACCGCCGACTCGAGGTCTGGCGGTCCCGGCCGGATCAGGGGGTCAGGCCGACGGCCCGGTGGGCCCGTCGCCGGGGACCGCGTCGTCGCGGAGCCTGGCGACGACGCCCTGCCCGCGGACGGCGAGCTCCTCGAGCGCCTCGGCGTACTCCTCGACGACCTCCGCGAGGTCGGATCGGATGGTCGTGGCGCGCGTCACGACGGAGTCCTCGGCCCGGTCGAGCAGCGCCCCGGCCTCCGCCTGCCAGCCGGCCACCTGCTCGCGCACCTGCGTGGCGAAGGCCTTCAGGTCGGCCTGCTGCGCCTCGGTCGCGGCGCCACGGAGCTTCTCGACGGCGAGGTCGGCGGCGCCGACGCAGGCGTAGAGCGGCTTGCTGGCGTCGAAGCTGGTGGGGGTGGCGGTCATGGCGGCAAGTCTGCTTACAGGAGCAAGCAAGCACAAGACGGTACGACGTGACCGTGGCCACGTCCGCCTTGCAGGGAAGGCGGACCGTCCTGCTCACCGGCGCAAGCGGCGTACCCGAAAACGACCCGACCCCGACGAGCCGAGGCTCGCCGGGGTCGCGCTCTGCGTGGGGTCAGCGGACCCGGAAGGCCACCTTCGAGGTGCCCACCAGGAAATTGTTGTTGGTGCGGAACGACTCCGGAGCGACCGGCTCCATGTTGAAGCGCACCTTCAGGATGTAGCGCCCACGGCTCAGGTCCTTGAGGTTCGCGCGGGCGAAGCCCTCGCTCAGGAACGCCACCTTGCTGTCGACCACGGCGCCGCCGCGCTTGCGCACGATGAACTTCGCCGGTCCGGTGGCCGGGTCGAGGCCGCCGCCACCGTTGACCGTGGTGCCGAACGTGCCGCGCCGCGCCCTGATGACCGTCGGCGCCGGGTCGGACGTCGCCTTGGTGACGGAGTAGCGCGCGATCGGCGAGGTGGCACAGGTGGCGTGGCGCGCGGTGACGTCGTAGGTCCTCCCGGCGGCGAGACCGCGGGGCAGCACCCACCACGCCTGGCCGGAGTCGTCGATGCGCCGGTCGATCGTCTGCGCCCTCGACGGCCCCTCGAGCGCAAAGGTCACGACCTCACCGGCGTGGCTGGCGTCGACGCTCGCCGTGGCGCGCGTCTTCGTGCCGTACTGCCCCGACTCGCGCTGCAGCGACAGACCGGTGGTCTCCCCCGGGCTGCACGAGACGTTGGCCATCTGCGGCGCGACGGTGAGCGCGAGCGGCGCGACGAGCAGGCCGGTGGTCGCGGTTGCGGCGACGGTCCTCCCCAGAACCTTCTTCAAGAACATGGACTTTCCTTTCGCGCAGGTCTCCCTGCTTGGGTGCGGCCGGCCCCCACTGAGCCGACGAAAGCGTGAAGCGTCCGGCCCGAAGCATACGTCTTCGCGAGGAGTGTCCGACATAGACCGAAGGTCCCGATTCAGGCTGCTTGAGGGCAATAAGGGCGTTTGTAATGGATTCGACCGCTTCCGCAGCGAGGTCCGCAGCGACGGCGTGCACCTCGGCGGACCGGCCGATCGGGTCCGGCACGTCGAGGTCGGCCCCGGCGAGAGTGCCACGCTGCCGCGCGCACTCCGCGACCAGGCCGGGCGCCGTCTCGGCGGACGCTCCCTCGACGAGGAGTGCGAGCTCGCGGAGGGTGAAAGTACGCCGCATCGCGGCCGGCGCCTCCTCGACGACCCGGCGACGGATGTCGGTGGTCGCGGTCAGCACCAGGTCGGCGTCGGCGACGAGCCGCGGGGTGAGCCGACGCGCGACGAACCCCTCCGGGTCGCCGCCGAGCCGGGTCAGCTCGGCCGCCGCTGCCGGCTCCATCGGGTGCCCGGCCAGCCCGCGCAGCCCCGCCGAGGTGACGTCGTACGACGCGGCGAGGCCGGCGTCCGCGAGCCGCAGCCGGAGAAGCCGCTCGGCCAGCGGCGACCGGCAGACGTTGCCGATGCAGACGGTGAGGATCCGGAACGGGGTCAGCACGCTGATGCTCCGACCTGCCCGATCCCGTCGTCGCGCACGCCGGGAGTGGAGAGCACGCGCGGCTTTCCGGTCTGGTCGCGGCCGGTGTAGACGACGTACTCCAGGACCCGGCTCTCCCCGCGGCCGATGTCCGTGGTGAGCGCCCCGACCTCGCGGCCGCGGTCGACGCCGTCGTACAGCGTGACGGGCTCGCCGTCGAGCGTGGCCTCGTCGATGCGGCCGCCGACCGGCGCATAGAGGTAGGACGTGAGCCGCATGTCCCCGAGCGCCAACCCGGGCGAACCCGGGCCCACGACGAACTCGGTCAGCGGGTCGCCGACCGGCACGTTCGACGTCAGGGTGAGCCGGACCTCGAGAATCTGGTTGCCCTCACTGCCGCACGACCGCGGCCGGACGTCCACACGGTGGTCGAGGTAGTACGTGAGCTTGTCGGAGCCCGAGTCGTTGAGGTACACCCCGACCTCGGGGCGGCGGGCTGCCTCGGCCGGCACCTCAGCGGCGATGGCGGTCCCGGCGATCGCCTTCTGCTCCTCCGGATGCCGCGACCACAGGAGGAACCGGCGCTCGTCGACGCCGCGGACCAATCCATCGAGCAGTGCACGCGGGTCCGACGGTGCGTCGAGGACCCGCTCGAACACCGTGCGGGCGACGAGCGCGAAGAACGCGTTCTGCTCGTCGTCGGTCGGCACCTCGAGGTAGGTGTCGCGCAGCAGCTCGTCGACGGCGTTGCCCGCGGCGATCTGGCCGCGGGGGGTGTCGATCACCCCGGTGCCGCCCAGCAGGTACGACATCGCGACGGGGTCCATCGACAGGACCCCGTCAACCTGCTGGTCCTGGGTCCGGAGCCACATCTCGCTCATCAGCTCGGCGGCCCGGGGGAAGTGCGGGACCATCACGGTGTCCTGGGAGTACTGCCCAGGTCGTTCGGTGAACAGTGCGACCTCCTGCCGGGTGAGGTTGCCCACCGGCGGGTCGACGAAGCCGACCTCGGCCGGGCGCGACTGGCGGACCATGTCGACCTTGCCGTCGTCGGCGGTGATCACCGCGAACGCACCTGGCAGGCCGCCGCCGGCGCGGACCTCCGCGTTGTTCTGGAACATCAGGAGGTAAGTCCTCTTCCGCTCCGAGCCGAGCATCGGCGGCAGCAGCCGGGCTGCCGTCGCGGCCCTAGCCGTGAGGACCTCCGCCTGCTCCAGCTTGTCCCGAAGGGCGACGACCGGCCCCTCCAAGGCGCCGATCAACCCGGCCGTCTCCAGCTCCTCGATGCGGGTCGCGGCGTCGGCGATGTCCTTCGACCCGCTTCGCAGCGCGGGCGCCGCTGCGGAGATGGGATCGAGGTCGAGGCGGCCGTTGGTCGGCTTCATGGCGCCCGGAGTGAGCCGCGCGGCCGCGGCGACCAGGTCGGGCAACGTGTCCCCGGTGAGGTCATGCGCGACCTCGGAGACGACACGGACAGCGGTCACGTCGTCGCCGATCCTGGGCAGCTTGCTGGCAGTCCACCAGACCGGCCCGCGAGTGTGGGTGTTGGCGGACGCGGCGTCCGCCCGCGCGCTCGCCAGCTCGCGCCGAGCGGTCTTGACGTCGCCCGCCGCCGCTGCGTCAGTCATCGCGGTCAGGCCGACTGCGACTCCGTTGAGCGAGGTGCGCACCTTGAGCGCCTGCCAGGCGGTGAAGAGGAGTACGACGACCACGGCCGCGCCGACGAGCAGCACGAACCGACCGATCCCCCGTTTCCTTGGCACCGGAGCAGTCTCCCAGACGCTGCGATGACCGCCGCCCTACCTCTGGGTTACGTTCGCACTCAACAATCAGGGCGTGGAATCGCCCGCGTAGTTGTCGTCGCCAGAGTACGTCACGCCGGTCAGAGTGGCGGATCCGGACGCCCGGCTTGTGGTCACCGAGAAGCCGGTGATGTTGACGGTCTTCGTCAAGCCGCTGTTGGCACCCTGGCTATAGATGAAAGTGACGGTACCCGTGGGCTGAGCGCCGGGTGCGTTGCCAGCGCGGTTGGCAGCCGTGATCGTCGCGTCCAGTTGCTGCCCGACGCCGAGGCTGATGCGCTGGTCCCGTACTTGTAGATGGACACGTACTTTGGGTCGGACGTGTCACCCAAGAACGTGCAGTCGTTGGTTGAGTATGTAGCCGTGAGCTCGTATGTGCGGTTTCCCGCGAAGCTCGACGTGGAGTAGGCCACCTCGCGGTTCGAGTCCGTCACAGGGGCGTCGTTAAGGAGCACGGTCTGAGGGCCAGCGTAGGCGCCGCCTTGATATGCCACGGCCACGATGGTCCAGCTGTTCCGGTCCGACGGACAGAGCGCCGTCGAGTTCACCGTGGCGGTGCCGCCACCGGCCGCCCTGGCCGTGCATGGCCGTCGGCATTGATGGTCAGGTCGACGTCGGTGGTGACTGGCTCCGGGCAGTAGCAAGCGCTGAGAGCGAACTGCGCGCTTCCCGCGACGACTCCCGGGACCATCAGGCCCCCGGCCACGATGGCCGTGCCGACGACAGACTTGATGAGTGCTCGTCTGAGCATGTCCCCTACCCCCGTTGTGCGACGCGCAGCCCGAGGTGCCCCCTCGGCACGCGCCACCCCTGACGCCCGCTGCGGAGCACAACGTATGGTGCGGTGGCGACGGCCGACAGGGTCCCGATTCAGGCGAAGCGGACATCACGGGTCAGACTCGCGAAAGGCTTTACCTAAGTGGTGACCAAGGCCCCGGGACCCCTCCCGCCCCGGTCGGGCACACCGTCCGGGACCTGGTCACCTGTGCCAGGTTTAACTCAATCTGTATCAATCAAGTGCATAATGGCGCGGTGACTTCGACGCCACAGCACTGCCCGAGCCAGCGGGAGCTCGACGACCTCGAGCTGCTCTCCCACGGGGCGCTCGGCCACCCGCCGCGCTTCGACCTGCCGGAGACGCAGGTGACGCTGCACCTCCCGTCCGAGGTCGCGGAGCAGGCGCAGGCCGCCGGCGCGGTCGAGCTGGTCGACCCCGAGGGCGTGCCGCTGGCGACGGTTGCGGTCGAGAACACCTACCCCGCCGACCCGCTGACCGGGGTCATCGGGCTCGTCAGCCCGCTGCAGCACAACGAGTTCGGCGCCTACCGCCGCCTCTACCTGTCCCCCGCTCAGACTGCGGAGCAGGTCGCCGCGGACGCGCTCACCGTCCCGGTCGCCGGCCCGCTGACCGACCAGGACCTGGACCGGATCCGCGAGCACGCCAAGGGCCGCCAGGTGCTCCTCCTGGCACTCACCGGCCACGGCACCCCGTCGTACGACGGGCGCCCGCTCAGCGCGACCGGGCTCATCCGCGCGACGCTCGCGGCCGCCGGCACCCTCGAGCAGGCGACCGTGGTCGCCGTACCTCTCGCCTCCCGCGGTCCCGACCGTGCCGACGACGACCAGGCACTCGGCGAGCGCGTCGTCGCGGCGTACGCACCCGGCGAGGTCCTCGGCGTCACCGGCGAGGGCGAGCTGACCGACGAGGTGGCCGAGGTCGTCGACTTCGAGGTGCCCCCGACGGAGCGGCAGGGGCTGGTGCTGTTCTTCACCGGGCTCTCCGGCAGCGGCAAGTCCACGCTGGCCCGGGCGCTCCACGACGTGGTCCTCGAGCGGGGCGAGCGGACGGTCACCAGCCTCGACGGCGACGTCGTACGGCGGAACCTGTCGGCGGGGCTGACGTTCTCCAAGGCCGACCGGGAGACCAACATCCGGCGGATCGGGTGGGTCGCCGCCGAGATCAGCCGGCACGGCGGGGTCGCGATCTGCAGCCCGATCGCCCCCTTCGACGAGACCCGCCAGCAGGTCCGCCAGATGGTGGACGCCGCCGGCGGCGCGTTCTTCCTCATCCACGTGGCGACGCCGGTCGAGGAGTGCGAGCGGCGCGACCGCAAGGGGCTCTACGCCAAGGCGCGGCGTGGCGAGATCCCGGAGTTCACCGGCATCTCCTCGCCGTACGAGGAGCCCGACGACGCCGACGTCCGCGTGGACACCACCGGCCGGACCATCGAGGACGCGCTGAGCGAGATCCTCGCCGCTCTCGACGAAGCCGGATACCTGCCGCAGGGGGACCCCTCATGATCGACTTCCTCACCGGCGACTTCCTGTCGATCCTCGCCGCCGGCTTCGGCGTCGGCATCGTGGTCGGGCTGACCGGCATGGGCGGCGGCGCCCTCATGACGCCGGCGCTGATCTTCCTCGGCGTCGGACACACCTCGGCCGTGGTGACCGCCGACCTGACCGCGGCGGCGGTCTACAAGACCGGTGGGGCGATCGTCCACGCCAAGCACGGAGCACCGAACCTGCAGCTCGCCAAGTGGCTGATCATCGGCTCGGTGCCGATGGCGTTCCTCGGGCCGTTCCTCGTGAAGTGGGTCGCCGGTGACACCGGCGACCTCGAGTCGCTCCTCCAGCTCTGCATCGGGTTCGCGCTGCTCTTCGCGGCCTCGACCTACGCGATCCGCATCTACATCGGCCTCCGGCAGGTGCAGCGCGGCCGCGCCCAGGCCAAGGCGGACCCGGTCGTCCGGCCCGTCCCGACGCTGCTCGTCGGCGCCCTCGGCGGCCTGCTCGTCGGCATCACCTCGGTCGGCTCCGGCTCGGTGATCATGGTCGCCCTGCTGATGCTCTATCCCGCGCTCACGGCGGTGAAGCTCGTCGGCACCGACCTCGTGCAGGCGGTGCCGCTCGTGCTGGCCGCGGCCATCGCCAACATCTTCGCGCACGGGCTCGACTGGGGGCTGACGATCCCGCTGATCATCGGGTCGGTCCCCGGCACCCTGCTGGGAGCCCGGCTCGCGCCGAGCGTGCCGCAGTCGATCATCCGCCGAGGCATCGTGATCGTGCTGACGATGTCGGGCGTCGCGCTGCTCGACAAGGCCGGCTGGGCGCCGCTCGGTGCCGGCGAGGACGAGACGTCGCCGATGCTGGTCGCCCTCGTGGGCGTGGCGCTCATCGTCGTCCTGCCCCTGGTCTGGGGCGTGCTGCGCAAGTCCGAGGGGCTGTCGTTCTTCGGCTCGCCGACGATCCGACAGATCGAGGACCGGAGCGCCAAGAACGGTCGGGTCAAGAGCGGCGCGAAGGGCTCGGAGTAAAAGAGACCGGGTCCGGCACGGACCACCCCTCCGCGGCAGATACGATAGCCGCTGGTTTTCCAACGAGAGGTCTGCTCTTCATGACGACCCCCCCAGCGCACGCTGACTACCGACTGAGCCAGCTCGACGAGCTCGAGGCCGAGTCGATCCACATCTTCCGCGAGGTCGCAGCCGAGTTCGAGAAGCCGGTGCTGATGTTCTCCGGCGGCAAGGACTCGATCGTGATGCTCCGGCTGGCGGAGAAGGCGTTCTTCCCCGCCAAGATCCCGTTCCCGGTGCTCCAGGTCGACACCGGCTACGACTTCCCCGAGGTCCTCCAGACCCGCGACAACTGGGTCAACCGCCTCGGCGTACGACTGGTCGTGGCCAGCGTCGAGGAGGCGATCAAGAGCGGCGTCGTCGTCGACGACGGCAAGACCTCCCGCAACCGGCTCCAGATCGGCACGCTGCTCAACGCCATCGAGGAGGAGGGGTTCACCGCCGCCTTCGGTGGTGGCCGTCGTGACGAGGAGAAGGCCCGCGCCAAGGAGCGCGTCTACTCCCACCGCGACGAGTTCGGCCAGTGGGACCCGAAGATGCAGCGTCCCGAGCTGTGGAGCCTCTACAACGGCCGCATCCACCAGGGCGAGCACATGCGGATCTTCCCGCTCTCGAACTGGACCGAGCTCGACATCTGGCACTACCTCGGCCGGGAGAAGATCGAGATCCCGTCGATCTACTTCAGCCACCAGCGCCGGGTCTTCAACCGTGACGGGATGCTGCTGTCCGAGAGCGAGTTCAACCCGTGCAAGCCGGGTGAGGTCGTCGAGGAGCGCACCGTGCGGTTCCGCACCGTCGGCGACCTGACGCTCACCGGCTGCGTCGAGTCCCCCGCCGCGACCATCCCCGAGATCATCGACGAGATCGCCATCGCCCGCGTGACCGAGCGCGGCGCCACCCGTGGCGACGACCGCTTCTCCGAAGCAGCCATGGAAGACCGCAAGAAGGAAGGCTACTTCTGATGACCGCCTCTACTTCCAGCCCGGAGAGGCCCACGATGGATCTGCTTCGCTTCGCCACCGCCGGCTCCGTCGACGACGGCAAGTCGACCCTCATCGGGCGGCTGCTGCTCGACTCCAAGGCGATCTTCGAGGACCAGCTCGAGGCCGTCGAGTCCACCAGCAAGTCGCGCGGCTACGACTACACCGACCTCGCGCTGCTCACCGACGGCCTCCGCTCCGAGCGGGAGCAGGGCATCACGATCGACGTCGCCTACCGCTACTTCGCGACCCCGACCCGCAAGTTCATCATCGCGGACACCCCGGGGCACGTGCAGTACACGCGCAACATGGTCACCGGCGCCTCCACCGCCGACCTGGGGCTCGTGTTGGTCGACGCCCGCCAGGGGCTCACCGAGCAGTCCCGCCGGCACGCGGTGATCCTGTCGCTGCTGCGGGTCCCCCACCTGGTGCTCGCGGTCAACAAGATGGACCTCGTCGACTTCGACGAGAAGGTCTTCGACTCCATCCAGCAGGAGTTCACCTCCTTCGCCACGAAGCTCAACATCCCGGACCTCGAGGTCATCCCGATCTCCGCGCTCCAGGGCGACAACGTCGTCACGCGGTCGGAGAAGATGGAGTGGTACTCCGGTCCCACGCTGATGCACCACCTCGAGCACGTCCACGTGGCCTCCGACCGTGACCTGGTCGACGTCCGCTTCCCGGTGCAGTACGTCGTCCGTCCCAAGTCGGACGCCTACCACGACTACCGCGGCTACGCGGGTCGCGTCGCCGGCGGTGTGCTGAAGCCGGGCGACGAGGTGCTGGTGCTGCCCTCGGGCATGACCAGCAAGGTTGCCGGCATCGACCTCTTCGAGGAAGAGATCACCGAGGCGTTCCCGCCCATGTCGGTCACCGTCCGTCTCGACGACGACGTCGACGTGTCCCGCGGCGACATGATCTGCCGGCCGCAGAACGCTCCGAAGCCCAGCCAGGACATCGACGCGATGGTCTGCTGGATGACCAACGAGCCGCTGCGCCCGCGCCAGAAGCTGTCGATCAAGCACACGACGCGGACCGCTCGCACGCTGGTCAAGGACGTGCAGTACCGACTCGACGTCAACACGCTGCACCGGGACCAGGACACCAAGGAGCTCGGCCTCAACGAGATCGGCCGTGTTCAGCTCCGGACGACGGTGCCGCTGCTGTGCGACCCGTATGTCAAGAACCGGACGACGGGGTCGTTCATCCTGATCGACGAGGCGACCGGTGTCACTGTTGGTGCGGGGATGATCAACAGCAGCAGCTGAGAAGATGCCGTCCGCCGGGTGCCGTCACGAGGTGACGGCACCCGGCGGTCCGACGTTGTTGCCTTCTCGGTGCGTGCCAGGTCAGGTCGCCGGGTCGGTCAGCTCTGGGTCGAGCTTGACCGCCCGCTTGACCGCGGCGTTGCCCTCCCGCTCGTCGCCGGACGCGCGCAGCAACAGCCCGAGGTTCATCCAGGCGGAGGCATCCTTCGGGTCGACCTCGATCACGCGCTCGTAGAGCGAGGTCGCCTCCTCGGGGTCGCTGCCGGTGACCAGGATCGCGAGGTTGAAGAGCGCCGGTGCGTACTCCGGGTCCGACTCCAGCGCCTCGCGGTACTTCTCTTCGGCGAGCCCGTAGTTGCCACTCGCCTCGTCGATGAGGGCGAGGTTGTAGAGGGCGAACTTGTTCGTCGGGTCGAGCTCGAGAGTCTGCTCGTACTCCTCGGCGGCCGCGGTCAGGTCGCCCTCCGCGTGCAGCTTCAGACCGGCATTCAGCGCCTCCTCCGCCCTCTCGGCGTCGGGGACGGCGCTCGTCGAGCCAGCGTCGTCCGCCCCCTCGTCCGAGCAACCGGTGGCGCCGAGGAGCACCACGGAGACCACCACCAAGGGGCTGACGAGCCGTCCGACACGACCCGAGTGTTTGGCACGACGCATGAGGCGTGTCTCCGATCCAGCAGTGCCCCGACCACGTGTTGGTCGAGGCAAGTAGGGGGGTTCCGGGGGTTGGGGCCGTCGATAGGACCTCCAGGCTAAGGGCCCGGGTCGGCCATGCGGTGCCCAACCGGCGACTTATGTCGACCGGCTGAGTTCGAAGGCGGGCCCGCCACAAGTGGCGGGCCCGTCTTCGACTACGCGATCAGCTGTTGGCGCAGACCACGTACGCCGTGTTGGTTCCATGAGACGCCGAGAACTTCGCGACCCAGCCGACTGGGACTCCGGTCGGCGAGTTGGGATATGTACCCGTCAACGTGCTCGAGTTGCTGTTCCCGCCACCGCCCACAGCGACCTTGCCTGCAGGACAGTTGACGCTGACCGTGGCGCTGTTCTGCTGGGCGCTGACGACGACGGCGCCAGTTGTCCCTGCGGGGCCGGCGGGACCTGCCGGACCTGCGGGGCCCTGGGCGCCCGGCAGGCCCTGGGCGCCGGTCGCACCGGTCGCACCGGTCTCGCCGGTGTCCCCCTTCTCGCCCGGCGCACCCTGAGCACCGGCGTCACCCTGCACGCCCTGCTCACCCTGGGCACCGGCCTGTCCCTGGGGACCAGCCGGGCCGACCTCACCCTGGAGACCCTGTGCGCCGGCGGCACCGTCAGCTCCGGGTGCACCCTGCTCGCCCTGCGACCCTTGGGGACCCTGGGGTCCGACTGCGCCGGCTTCGCCCTGCGGTCCCTGGGGTCCCACAGCGCCGGTTGCCCCCGTTGCGCCAGCCGCACCGGTCTCGCCCTGCTCGCCCCGTTCACCCTGCGGGCCCTGGGGACCCATGGGACCAGCCGGGCCGACCTCGCCCTGCGCACCCTGAGCGCCGGTGGCACCCGTGGCGCCGGTCTCGCCCTGCACGCCCTGAGCGCCGGTCTCGCCGGTGTCCCCCTTCTCGCCCTGCGCACCGGTGGCGCCGGTCTCGCCCTGCACGCCCTGAGCGCCGGTCTCGCCGGTGTCCCCCTTCTCGCCCTGCACGCCCTGCGCACCGGTGGCACCCGTGGCACCGATCTCGCCCTGAGCACCGGTCGCACCGGTCTCGCCGGTGTCCCCCTTCTCGCCCTGCACGCCCTGAGCGCCGGTGGCACCCGTGGCACCGATCTCGCCCTGCGCACCGGTCGCACCGGTCTCGCCAGTGTCCCCCTTCTCACCCTGCGGCACCTGCGGCGCCCATCGGGCCGGTCGGCACCCGCCGCGCACCGGTCTCGCCCGTGCTCCCCCTGCTCGCCCTGCGCACCCGTGGCACCCGCGGCGCCGGCCTCGCCCTGAGCACCGGTCGCACCGGTCTCGCCGGTGTCCCCCTTCTCGCCCTGCGCGCCGGTGGCGCCCGTGGCACCGATCTCGCCCTGAGCACCGGTCGCACCGGTCTCGCCAGTGTCCCCCTTCTCACCCTGCGGCCCCTGCGGGCCCATCGGACCCGCCGGACCGACCTCGCCCTGCTCCCCCTGCTCGCCCTGCGCACCCGTGGCACCCGCGGCGCCGGCCTCGCCCTGAGCACCGGTCGCACCGGTCTCGCCGGTGTCCCCCTTCTCGCCCTGAGCGCCGGTGGCACCGGTCTCGCCCTTCTCACCGATCTCCCCCTGCGGACCCTGCGGGCCCCGGGGGCCCACACGGTTCCACGTCACCGTGAACTCATTCGTCCTGCAACTTGTCCTCGACGGATCGATCAACCGCACCTTGCCGTCGGTCTTGATGACGCAGGCGGTGATCGTGTTGGTGTTGGCGTGAGCGGCGGTCACACCGCCGAACAGAGTAAGAGCGGCCCCAGCGGCGACGATGATTTTCACAGTCGGCCGTCTCTTGGAAAAGGCCGTGAACGTATGCGACACGCTTGTCCCCCGTAGTGATAGGGGGCCCACCCCAGCCTGCCTGCGTCGTAGCCCCAGTTGACGCGCAGGGTCCTCGATGAGAGGACTGGGAGGAGTGTGGCTGTGTTGGCGAGGGCCGGGTAGGGACCTAATGCCCCAACGTCGTGGACCGGGGCAAAGATCGCCCGACCGGACTATCTGTGACAGGGACGTTAGTCTCGGCTGTCCAAGACCCAACAGGCGTCCCCCATCTACAAAACTGCGCTTGAGCCGACCTCCATGACCCGTCGCGCCGAGAGCGTCACCGCAGGTTCGGCCGGACGTGCAGCCCGACCTCGGGGTCGACGATGACCTCCTGGCCGGCAGGCATCCCCTCGACCTCGAGCAGCGCGTCGGTCGGGACGTTCCGCTTCACCAACGCCAGCGCGATCGGACCGAGCTCGTGGTGGCGGGCGGAGCTGCCGACGAAGCCGACCGCCTTGCCTGCGGCCGACAGCTCGGCGCCTTGGGCCGGGAGCCGGTTCTCCGTGCCGTCGAGGTGGAGGAGCACCAGCCGACGGGGCGGCCGGCCGAGGGTGTGCACGCGGGCGACGGTCTCCTGGCCGCGGTAGCACCCCTTGTCGAGGTGGACGGCCGGGCCGATCCACCCCATCTCGTTGGGGATCGTCCGGTGGTCGGTGTCCACGCCGAACCGCGGCTCTCCTCGTGCGATCCGGAGCGCGTCGTACGCCCAGAGGCCGCAGGCCGGGCCGGCCGCCTCGGCGTACTTGGCCAGGTCCGCGCGCGGGACGACGTCGTACTTCCCGGAAGGCAGATCCGCGGAGGGGCGCCACATGACCGCGAGCTGCTCGGTGACGTCGACGACCTCGACCCGCATCATGAACCGCATCCGGTCCAGGAACTCGACGAGCGGCGCCACCATGCCGGGCTCCGCGTGGCCGGTGAACGTCTCGCCGTCGTCGACCCCGCGGAAGTGGTGCTCGACATGGCCCTGCGGGCTCAGGACGAGCCCCTCGGTGGGCGTGTTCGGCGCGAGCCTCTCGAAGTGCTGGGTGGTCAGCGAGTGCAGGTACGTCAGACGGTCGGGGCCGGTCACCGTGAAGACGCCGCGGTGGGAGAGGTCGACGAAGCCGTCGCCGGCTTCGAGGGTGCGCTGCTCGCCGTAGAACGACCCGTAGTGGGCGGCGACGGGCGCGTCGACGCCGTCTCCGGCGACGGCGCCGGGCAGGTCCAGCAGGGGGCTTCTCACAGGTGCTCCTTCTCGGCACAGCCACCGCAGCGACCGAACACCGTCAGGTGTCCCATGTCGGCGGTGAAGCCGTGCGTGGTCTTGAGGGCGTCGCTCAGCGGCGCGAACTCCTCGGGCGTCGCCTCCAGCACCTTGCCGCAGGCGCGGCAGACGAGGTGGACGTGGTCCGGGGTGCTGCGCGAGTGGTACGTCGGCGCCCGGTCGGTGATGTGGGTGTGCCGCACCATGCCGAGCTCCTCGAGCAGCTCGAGCGTGCGGTAGACCGTCGAGATGTTCACCGCAGCCGACTGCTCGCGCACCTTCGCCAGCACCTCGTCGGGAGTGGCGTGGCCGAGCGTGTCCACTGCCTGGAGGACGAGCTCGCGCTGGGGGGTCAGGCGGTAGCCCTTCTCCCGCAGCGTCTGCTGCCAGTCCTGGCCGGTGGTCACTCGTCGAGTCTAGGTCGCGGCCATCCGTCGCGCTCAGCCGTAGGTGCCGGCGACCAGCATCCCGGCGACGAAGTCCGCGTCGCGAAGGAGCACGGCGACCGGGCCGTCGTCGCGGAAGGCTCCATAGGTGTTGGGTTGGCTTGCATTGCGGAACTCGGCACCGTCGGCGGGAGCCTCAGCCGACGCGAAGCTGTCCGCGAACGACTGGGCGGCGTCGAGGTCGAGCGGACCGTCGAAGACCCCCTCACTGGTGGACCCCAGGACAAGGCCCTCGTAGTTGCCGGGTGCACCCAGCGCGAAGACCTCGCTGTAGGTGATCCGCTGAGCCCCCGGCCACAACGCCACATCGGTGGGCGCCACCGTCCCGCCGCCGAGGTTGGACGCCTCCGCGAACGAGCTGTCCCCCAGGGCCCCTAGCGGAGTCCCCTGCCATCGGATCTCGGGCCGCACCTTGGGATCGTCCCGTGTCACCAGGAACATGCTCAGCGTGCTTCCGGAGAAGAGGGACCGGACCGTGACGTCACCCTCGAGCTGGTGGATGCGCAGACTCAGCTCGCCGCACCCGTCGCAGGACTCCTCGGGGTCGACGACGGAGTCGGGCGAGCCGAGGACCCCGTCTACGTAGTCAGGTGTCACGTCGAGCTTCAGCTGCTCCAGCTGCGCGTAGAGCTCCTGATGCGGGTTCATCCGCCGGTCGACCACGTCTGCCGCATCACGGACCAGAGCCCACGCGGTGATCACGAACGTGGCGGCGGCGACTGCAGCGACCGCGACGACCACGACCGGGTGGCGTTTCACCGACTCGATGACGCGGACCACACCCGACGACGGAGCCGCTCGTCCATCTTGTGTTGCAGAGGCTTCGCGGTTCCCTGAGTCGACCTCGTCGTCGTGCTCCATGCCCGCCGCCTCCACTCCGCTCACCCCATGAGGGCTACCTCAAGACTGCAGGAGCCCGCCGTCGGTGCCAAGGGAAGAGCTTTCGTCGGCGCGTACCGCTCCTTCGAGCACGGCCCGGCTCCCGCGACAACGCGGGCGGATCGCAATACGTTGGCGGCAGGCCATGGACCACGGGAGGAGCTGTCATGACGTCCGACTCCGAACCCACCCGGAAGCCGCCGCCGGTGATGGCCTTGCGCACCTACACCTCGCTGCGCCTCGGCTCCGTCGCCGTGATCGCGCTGCTGGCGATCGCGATCGTCTGGGAGATCTTCTACGGGACCATCGACAACTGCCTGCAGGGGTCGATCAGCGCCTACTACTACACCCCGGTCCAGTCGGTCTTCGTCGGAACGCTGCTCACGCTGGGGCTCGTGATGATCGTCCTGTGGGGCAGGCGACCGTTCGAGGACGCCTTCTTCAACCTCGCCGGGATGCTCGCCCCGGTCGTGGCCTTCGTGCCGACGAACGACACCAACCGGTGCGGGATCACCGATGCCTCCGGCGCCCAGGTCGACTCGACCGCGGAGAAGAACGACGTGCTCGAGGCGAACCGGGACGCGATCGTCAACAACATGACCGCCTACTTCTTCGTGGTCGCCGCCGTCCTCGTCATCGTGCTCGTCGTCGGCATCCTCGCCCAGGTCCTGCGCTGGCCCTCCATCGTCGAGCACCCGGTCGCCTACTGGTTCCCCTGGGGACTCGCCCTAGCCCTGTGGATCTTCGGGGCGAACAAGTTCTGGGGTGACCGCGAGTGGATCTACTCAGAAGCCCACGAGTGGGCGGCCACCATCATGTTCGTCTTCATCGGGCTCGTGGTGATCCACATCGGCTACCACAAGTGGCGGGCCGAGCGGCTCCGTGAGGGTTCAACCGAGAGCCAACACTCGGGTCGGAGGAGGAAGCCCGGCGCGACGGCCTACTTCGCGATCGCCGCGCTCATGGTGGTCGGCGTGGTCGTCTTCCGCCTCGCACCCGACGTGCTCCCCGCCCAGCTGCAGGACAACCGCACCTTCTGGCTGGAGGCGTGGGAGATCGCCCTGCTCGCGGTGTTCTGGAGCCTCCAGACGTGGGACCGGTGGGACGAGGGTGCGCCGCCGCGCACGCGCGCCGAGGCCGACCGGATGCGACAGCCGTCCTAGCGGGTTCGTCGGACGGGCAACCCGGCCCCCATCGGCCCTGACCCGCCGGTGCGGAGCGGAGGTTGCCCGTTCGGCGGGCCGCTGCTGCCGGGTGTGTCAGCTCCGGCGGGCCTTGAGGGCGTCGGTGAGCAGCTCAGGGTCCAGTCCGTGCGCCACCACCCCGTCCCTGCCGGTGAGCGTCTCGGCGGCGAGGAGGGCGTTGAGGATCGACTCCTCGGTCGCCTCGATGACCGCGTCGTAGAGAGGGTCGAGGTGGGCGTTGGCGAGCATGGCGAGCGGCATCTCGAAGGGCGACTCGGCGCCGTAGTCGCCGTTCGGCAGCCCCCGGTTGCCGGTCGAGAACCCCAGGAAGATGTCGCCGGACCAGTTCTCCCCGGCACCGCCCGTCCGACCCACGCCGATGCCGGCCCGCTGCGCGAGCGCCGTGCACTGGTGCGGCAGGAGCGGGGCGTCGGTGGCGACGACCACGACGATGGAGCCGCCGCCCGACCGGCCGGCGGGCAGGCCGGGGACCTCGGGCTCGGGCACCACGTCGGCCCCGAGCAGCGGACCGACGTGCACGCCGTCGACGGTGAGCCGTTCCCGCCGGCCGTGGTTGGCCTGCACGAGGACCCCGACGGTGTAGCCGCCCGCCTCCGGCGGCAGCCGGCGCGAGGAGGTGCCGGTGCCGCCCTTGAAGCCGTGGCAGATCATCCCGGTGCCGCCGCCGACGTTGCCCTCGGCCACGGCACCATCGGTGGCCGACTCGAGCGCCTGCTGCACGTGGTCGGCGGTGAGGTGCTGACCGTTGATGTCGTTCAGCACGCCGTCCCAGGTCTCGGCGACCACGGGCAGCCTCCAGAACGGGTCGCCGGGTGGCCGGGCGGCGGTCTCGGCAGCGATCAGCCCGTCGCGGATCACCCCCACCGAGTGCGTGGAGGTGATCGCCACCGGTGACATCAGCAGCCCGGCCTCGCGCAGCCAGGCGAGGCCGGTCAGCTCGCCGTTGCCGTTCAGCGCGTGCACCCCGGCGAAGACCGGCTCCTGCCAGACCGGCTCCGGCCGCGGCACCACGACGGTGACGCCGGTGCGGACCGGTCCGCGGCCGACCTCGAGCGGCCCCTCGCCCTGCGACCAGCGTCACCTGCCCGACCCGGACCCCCGGCACATCGGTGATCGCGTTCCAAGGCCCCGGCCGGCCGCTGCCCGGGGTGATCCCGAGGTCCCGTGCGCGAGGGCTCACCGTGCCGACGTCTCCTCTCCCGCCCGCTGGCGGTCCGACCGGCCACTGTGCGGCGAGTGCGGCTCGGGGATGGTGTCGTCCCCTTCTGCCAGCGAGGTGCCGATCGCGTCGAGCGCACCCGGGCGCCGGGACCGCGTGTAGAGCAGGAAGAGCACGCCCAGCACGATCCAGCCGAGGTAGACGAACGGCAGCACGCCGTAGATCCCGTCGGCGAGCGGCCACACGGTCTTGTAGAGCGGGTAGAGGAAGATCAGCGACCCCGCGACGCCCAGCACCCCGTGCCGGAACCAGTGGAACTCGCCGATCATCCGCATGAACCGGATCATCCCGGCGTTGGTCAGGATGTAGGAGACCAGGAACGCGATGGAGATCAGGAAACCGAAGTAGCCCCAGACGTTGAACGGCCCGCTGATGAAGGCGAGCGGGACGCCCAGCAGGATCGACACGACGGCCATCACGACGATCGCGTGGGACGGCGTGGAGCGGCCCGAGACACCCCCGAGCCAGCTCGGCAGCACCCCTTCGCGGCCGAGGGTGTAGAGCACCCGGGCGCCGGCGATGAAGGCGGTCTGGCTGAAGGCGAGGATGCTGCTGAGCGTCGCGATCACCACCACAGCGAGCCCGACCTCGCCCCAGTAGTCGGCCGCGATCGTCTGCAGCGGCGCCGGGTCCTCGCCGAAGGCCGTCATGTCGTTGATGCCGTAGCCGTAGACCATCGCGTAGCTGACCAGGACGTAGAAGACCGGCACCAGCACGGCGGCGACCCACAGCCCCCGCGGGATCCCGACCTTCGGGTCCTTGACCTCCTGGCCGAGCGTGGCGCCCTCCTCGATGCCGACGTGGGACAGCACGCCGTAGGTCATCGCGAGCCCGATCCCGGCCCACCCCATGGTGCCGGCGGCCCCTGGCGTGAACGGCTCGAACCCCAGCGAGCTGCCGTCGGTCGGACCGGTCACGATGATGTAGAGCGCGAGCGCGAGAAGCACCGCGACCTCGATGGCGAGCAGTGTGAGCGCCGCGTGCAGCGACTGGCTGATCCCGAGGTAGGCCAGCCCGCTGACGTAGACGAGGGCAGCGGCCGTGAACAGCCACCACGGCATGCTCAGGCCGAACTGCGTGTCCAGCCACTGCTCCACCCAGCCGCCGAAGACCGCGAAGCCCGCGGCCGAGAACACCATGTAGGCGCCGATGAACGTCCAGCCGTAGACGAAGCCGACGTTCTTGCCCCACGCCCGGGAGTTCCACGTGTAGAGGCCGCCGGAGGTCGGGAGCCGCTTCGAGAACTCGGCGAACGTGTTGACCAGCAGCAGGATGCCGGGCCAGACGACCACGAAGGCCAGGACGAGCGCCGCGCCGGAGAACGCACCCATGAACTGGAGGTTCAGCGCGATCACCGAGGCGGGCCCGCACCCGGCGATGGAGAGGATCGCGACCTGCTTCCAGTCGATCGCGTTGCGCCGCAGGCCCGCCCCCTCGGTCACCTGCGCAGGGGTCATCTCCCCCTTGGGAGAGGCGGCGAGCTCGCCGTGCGGCTGTTGGTTCGAGGTCATTGCTTTCCACCCTTTGCGTTGTGTCGGAACTCGTGGATCACGGCACCTTCGTCGTCGTCGGAGCTGCGCATGCCTCTCTCGGCGGCTGGGGCGAGCGCCCGGCGCAGAGCGTCCGCGGCCTGCCCGAGGGCCCGGTCGCCGTCGGCGAACGTGTCGGGGAACTGGGCGAACCCGTGGATCGCGCCCCGGTGCAGGTGCACGGTCGCCGTCACGCCCGCCTCCCGCAGCGCCTCGGCGTACCGCAGCCCCTGAGGGGCGATCGGGTCGCACTCCGCGACGACGACGACCGCCTCCGGCAGCCCTTCGAGGTCGGCGCGGTCGAGCGGTGAGCAGTCGGGGCGGGACGCGGTCCCCGGGTCGGGAAGGTACTGGTCCTGGTGCCACGCCAGCTCCTCACGGGACAGCACCACGCCGTCGTACGACGGGTCGACACCGCGGGTGAGGTCGGTCGTGGTCACCGGGTAGAAGAGCACCTGCAGCCGCAGCGGCACCCCGGAGCCGCGGGCCCGCAACGCGACCGCGATCGCGACGTGGCCGCCGGCGCTGTCGCCCGCCACCGCGAGCCGGCCGGAGTCGAGGTCGTACGACGGCGCCCTCCGCCCGCACCCACGACACGCGCCGTCTCGGCGTCGTCGACCGCGGCGGGGAACGGGTGCTCGGGTGCGAGCCGGTAGCCGACACTGAGGACCGCGCAACCGCTGCGCGCAGCGAGCTCGCGACACATCCGGTCGTGGGTGTCGATGCTGCCGACCACCCAGCCGCCACCGTGGAGGAACAGCACCACCGGGAGCCGGCCCGCCGCGGGCCGGTAGAGCCGCGCCGGCACCCGACCTGACAGCTCGACGTCGCGGACCTCGGCCAGCTCGGGCACGCGGGACTGCAAGGCCTCGCGCTCGTAGCACGCACGTGCCTCGGCCGGGGGCAGCCGGTGCAGGCTCGGCCGGGTACGCCGGGCCGCCGCGTCGAGGGCCTCGGCGGCTTCGCTGCTCGGCTCGGCCGTCACTACATCGCCTCCAGGTAGCGGGCGACCTCCCAGTCGGTCACCGCGACGGACTGGGCCTCCAGCTCGGCGCGCTTCATGGCGACGAAGTGGTCGACGAAGTCGTCGCCGAGCCACTCGCGAGCGACCGAGCTCCGTCTCCAGGAGGTCGACGGCCTCGCCGAGGCTGCGAGGCAGCTGCGGCACCGCGCCGGGCGGCACCGCGTAGATGTCGGCGCTGGTCAGCTCCGGCGGCTCCATCTTGCTCTCCACCCCGTGCAGACCCCCGGCGAGCAGTGCGGCCGTGGCGATGTAGGGGTTGGCGTCCCCACCGGGCTGCCGGTGCTCCAGCCTGGTGCCGCCCTCTCCCTCGCAGATGGCGCGCAGGCCGGCGGAGCGGTTGTCGATTCCCCACGTGGCAGTGGTGCCGGCCCACGAGTAGGGACGTAGCGGCGGTAGGAGTTGGGAGTCGGTGCCATCAGGGCCGTGAGCTCCGCCATGGTGCTGAGCACCCCGGCCGCGAAGTGCCTCATCGTCGACGACATCTGGTAGGGGTCGTCAGCGGACCAGAACGCGCCACGGCCGTCCTCGTCGCGCAGGCTGACGTGGATGTGGCAGCTGTTCCCGGCCCACGCGCTGTTCGGCTTGGCCATGAAGGTGGCGAGCAGGTCGTGCTGGGCGGCGACCTCCTTGACCCCGGACTTGAACAGGAAGGCGTCGTCGGCGGCCTTCAGGCTGCTGCCGTAGCGCATGGTGATCTCGAACTGCCCCGGCCCGGTCTCGGGGTTGCACGCCTCGACCGGCAGCCCGTAGCGCAGCATCTGGTCGCGGATGACCGCGCCGATCGACTCCTGGTGGGAACCGAGAACGACGCCGTAGGTGCTGGGCGCCTCCTGGAGCGGCACCAGCTCGTCGGCGCGCTTGTGGTGGGAGGTGCCGACCTGCTCCTTGAGCAGGTAGAACTCCAGCTCCAGCGCGCTCATCGGCTCATAGCCCAGCTCGCGCGTGCGCTCCACGACGTTGTGGAGCACGTCGCGTGGAGAGATCGGGACGGGGCCGCCGTCGTGGGGCAGGTGCCAGTCGGCGAGGAGCAGCGCGGTGTCCTGGTGCCACGGCACGAGCCGCAGGGTGGTCGGGTCCACCTTGGCCACGATGTCGGGGTATCCGAGCTTCTCGGTCGGGAAGTAGCCGGTGCTCCCGTGCGGCCTGGCCACCAGGTCGGACTCGTCGACGTGCATCACCCAGAAGACGTCGCACAGCGCCATGCCGTGGCTCCAGCACCCGCGGGAGCTGGTCGACCGGCATCCGCTTGCCTCGCATCACGCCGTGGGTGTCGGTGCCGCCCACGACGACGGTGCGCACCCCGTGCCGGTTCAGGCAGGCGACGACGTCGGGGTCCTGCTGCAGCTCGCTTCGAAGGTCGGTCATGCGCTCACTTCCTGCTCGACGGCGCCCCTGTCGCCGAGCACGAAGCCGGCGTACCCCCGCTCGACGACCTCCTCGGCCTCGCGACGGTACTGCCCGCAGCCGGCGACGTACGGCATGAAGACGCGCGGCTTGCCGGGGATGTTCGCTCCGACGTACCAGGAGGTGGCCTTCGGGTAGAGCGTGCCGGCGGCCAGCGCAGCGACGTGCTCGACCCACCCGTCCTCGGCCTCCACCGAGGGCTCGATCCGGTCGACCCCACGGTCGCGCAGGTGCTCGAGGCAGCGGGCGACCCAGTCGACGTGCTGCTCGATGGAGACCACCATGTTGCTCAGCACCCCGGGGCTGCCCGGGCCGGTGATCATGAACAGGTTGGGGAACCCCGCCGTCTGCAACCCGAGGTAGGTGCGGGGGCCGGAGGCCCACTTGTCGGTCAGCAGCTGCCCGCCGGTGCCGCGGATCTCGATCTCGGTCAGGGCGCCGGTGATCGCGTCGAAGCCGATCGCGAAGACGATCGTGTCGACGTCGAGCGTGCGGTCCCGCAGCTCGAGGCCCGTGCGCGTGACCCGCACCAGCGGGTGGGCCCGGAGGTCCACGAGCTCGACGTGCTCGAGGTTGTAGGTCTCGAAGTAGCCGATGTCGGTGCAGGTCCGCTTGGTGCCGATGTGGTGGCTCGGGCACAGCAGGCTCGCGACCTCGGGGTCGCGCACCACCTCACGGATCTTGCTCGCGGGCGAACTCCTGGGCGACCCGGTTGGCCTCCTCGTCGACGAAGAAGTCGGTGAACCCCGACGACAGCGCGCTGATCCCACCGCGCTGCCAGCCCTGCTCGAACCGCTGTCGCCGCTCCTCGGGGGTCGCCTCCGAGGTCGGCCGGGTCGGCGAGTCGACCGGCACGCCGCTGTCGGAGAGCTCGCAGACCCGCCGCCGGGCCGACCAGTCGCGGGTGAGCTCGCGCCACTCCTCGTCGGTGAGGGCCCGGTTCTGGGCGGGCATGCTGTAGTTCGGAGTCCGCTGCAGGACGTAGAGGTGGTCGGCCTGCCGGGCCACCTGCGTGATCGTCTGGATGCCCGAGGAGCCGGTGCCCACGACGGCGACCCGCTTGCCGGCGAGGTCGACCGGGTCGTGCGGCCAGCGTCCGGTGTGGAACCACTCCCCCTCGAACTCCGCCAGGCCGGGGAGCTCCGGGTCCTTGACCGACGAGAGGTTGCCGGTCGCCATCACGACGTACGTCGCGGCGACCGTCTCACCGTCGTCGCAAGTCACCTGCCAGGCGCTCTGCGTCTCGTCCCAGACGGCCGACTCCACGCTCGTGCCGAAGACGATGTCCTTGCGGAGGTCGAACCTGTCCGCCACGTGCTCGAGGTAGCGCAGGATCTCCGGCTGGGTGGCGTAGCGCTCGCTCCAGCGCCACTCCTGCACGAGCCGCTCGTCGAAGGAGTACTGGTAGTCGATGCTCTCGATGTCGCAGCGAGCACCGGGATAGCGGTTCCAGAACCAGGTCCCGCCCACGTCGGAGGCGCGCTCGACGACACGGACGCTCATCCCGAGCCCGCGCAGCCGGTGCAGCATGTAGAGGCCGGAGAACCCGGCGCCCACCACGAGGGCGTCGTACCGGCGGGTCGCCTGCAGGGTGCGGCACCATCACGCCACCAGGGTGGGGTGCCGGGTCTGCAGCTCGAGCGCTGTCCCGAACGCCGCCCGCACCTCGTCACGGGTCCACGGGTGCGGCGACATCGTCAGGAAGTAGTCGTCGAGGGCGGCGTCGGTGAGTCCGTCGAGGTCGTCGGCCGTGACGCCGACCTCGACCAGCACCGGGAAGTCCAGCTCGGCGAGCAGACGGCGTACGGCGGCGACCACCCGTGAACCGTCCCGGCTGCCGTCGTCCGGCACCCCCATCGCGTCGGCGACGCGCTCCAGCTGCTCGGGCACGTGGCGCCGTTCACGCTCCAAGGTCTCGGCGAGGACCAACCCGACCGTCAGCCCGTGCGGGGCTCCGGTCAGGCCACCGATCGCCTGCCCCAGCGAGTGCTCGGCGGTGCAGTCGGAGATGTTCATCGCGAGACCGGCCATCATGCTGCCGCACGCCATCCGCGACCGCGCCACCCGGTCGTCGCCGTCCCGGTACGCCGCAGTCAGCGAGCCGGTCATGAGCCGGATCGCCTCCAGGGCGATGGCGTCACCGACCGGCGTGCGCACCCTCGCCACCAGCGCCGCGATCGCCTGCGCCACCGCGTCGACGCCGGTGTGCGCGGTCATCGCCGGCGGCATGCTCCACGTCAGCTGCGGGTCCACGACGGCCCACTGCGGCCGCAGGTGCGGGTGGGCGATCCCTGCCTTGCGGCCGGTCTCGAGGTCGGTGACCACCGACGCCCCCGGAGACCTCCGAGCCGGTGCCGGCCGTGGTCGGCACCGCGACAAGGGGGATGTCGGGCTGCCGGGTAGGGCCGCTCGGAGTCCAGGAACTCGCGGAAGGTGCAGCCGAGCTGCACGCACAGTCTCGCCGCCTTGGCGGTGTCGATGACCGACCCGCCGCCGAGGGCGACCACGGCGTCGGCGTCGACCCACCGGATCTGCTCGGCCGCGCGCTCGACCATGTCGACCGTCGGCTCACCGGCCGGCTTCTCGACCCGGACGGCCCCCGCCGCACCCAGCCTCCGCAGCACCTCCGCGGCCGCGGGGCTGAACCGGTCGAGCCCCTCGTCGACGAGCACGACGGGCCGGGTGGCAGGCAGGTCGCGGAGCAGCTCAGGCAGCCGGAGGGCGGCACCTTCGGCGAGCTCCACCCGGACCGGGAGATGGTTGACGAACGGCGCGACCGCGCTTGGTTCGGTTTGCATACCACCAGACAGTAGGACCAACTGCAGTACGCTGCAAGGGCCATGAACCGCGATCTCATCCTGCTCGCGCCGCTGGACACACCGCCTGCCTACGCGGTGGTCGTCGACCGCGTCCGCCGGGCGATCGCGCTGGGCGCGCTGCTGCCCGGCGACCGGTTGCCGGCCGAGCGTGACTTCGCCGAGCGGCTGGGCGTCTCCCGGGTCACCGTCCGAGAGGCGCTGCGGGTGCTCCAGGGTGAAGGGCTGCTGCTGACCAAGCGGGGCAGCGGCGGGACCGTGGTGGCGGACGCCGCCCGCCTGCCGGGGCCGGTCA
Source organism: uncultured Actinomycetota bacterium (assembly GCA_963754155.1). Lineage (GTDB taxonomy): Bacteria > Actinomycetota > Actinomycetes > Propionibacteriales > Nocardioidaceae > Marmoricola_A. The sequence goes on from CAVWEU010000003.1 coordinate 954,226, forward strand.
CCGAGGACTACAAGGACGAGGTGGCCGAGGTCTTCGAGTTCCGCGTCGCGGTCGAGTGCATGGCGGCACGGCTCGCGGCGCGACGCGGCACCGCCGACGACATCGCCGCCCTGGAGAGGTGTCAGCACGGGCTGGCCACGAGCACCGACGTCGACACCTTCCGCCGGGCCGACTCCGACTTCCACCTCACCGTGGCCCGGATGAGCTCGAACGGCATGCTCGAGCGGTCCATCCAGAGCGCCCGGGCCGCGGCGTTCTCCTGGCTGGACCTGCGGGAGTTCACTGTCCTCCAGGGCTCCTCGCTGCACGGCCACGCGGCGATCATCGACGCGATCCGCGAGCGCGACCCCTCCGGTGCGGCTCGGGCGATGGAGGAGCACATCACCCACGCACGGGGCGAGGTGCTCACCGCCATCGCCGCGCACCACAGGCCCGCGCCGCGACGGGCGTGAGCCCTCTCGCTCAGCGCGCCAGCAGCTCCAGCGCGGCGCCGGCGATCGAGTCGGTGTCCAGGCCGTGCAGCCGGTAGGCGTCCGCCAGCCCCGACGACTGCCCGAACTCGGTGACGCCGAGGCACCGGACCCGGTCCGCCCGGGCCGCCAGGAAGGCCAACGTGTGCGGGTGCCCGTCGAGGACCGTCACCAGCGGACGCGCGACGGGGAAGAGCTCCTCGACGACGCCCCCACCCTGCTGGAACGACCGGAACACCAGGTCGGGGCTGGTCAGGCAGACGACGCCGGCGTTCACCCCCTCCTCGGCGAGGGCGCGGGCTGCCGCGAGCACCTCCGGCATGATCGCGCCGACCCCGACCAGCGTCACGTCCTCCTCGGCGGCGGCGAACTCAGCCGGGAGCCGGTAGCCGCCCGCCACCGCCTGCCGCCGGCGCTCCTCCACCGCCGCGGCGCCGGAGGGCACCTGCGCGAGTGACGGGTCGAGCGGGCGGGTCGAGAGCCGGAAGTACGACGACGTGCCGCCCTCCACGCCGACCCGGTCCATGGCGGCGAGGAAGCACCACTCGAGGTCGTGGACGAACGCCGGCTCCCAGGCGACGCACCCCGGCTGCTCCAGCCCGATCGAGGGCGTGGTGATCGACTGGTGCGCACCGCCCTCCGGCGCGAGCGTCACCCCGGACGGTGTGCCGACCAGGATCGACTGACCGCCGGCGTAGATGCCGTAGGACCACGGCTCCAGCGCCCTGGACACGAACGGGTCGTAGATCGTCGCGATCGGGATCAGCCGCTCCCCCCACCGCGACCAGGTCGCCCCCAGCTCGCCGAGGAGCGAGACCAGGTTGACCTCGGCGATGCCGAGCTCGATGTGCTGACCGGTGCTCACCTCGTGCCACCGCAGCAGCCGCTCGGTGTCGTCCTCGAACCAGTCGCGGCGGGCCTCGACCGACCACACCCCGGTCTTGTTGATCCAGCCGCCGAGGTTCGTCGACGACGCGACGTCCGGGCTGCAGGTCACCACCCGGGCGGCCACCTCCGGGGCGTCCCGCTTCAGGTCGGCGAGCAGCCGGCCGAGGGCGGCCTGGGTCGAGATCGGCTTGCGGTGCGCGTGACCCAGCGAGCCCGGCACTGCCGGCCCGGAGCCGGTCGCCACGGGATCACGACGCAGGTCGGCCGCGCGCTGCCCGCACAGCCGCCCCGCCGGCGTACCCGCGTCGAACCGGTGCCACGGGTCGCCGGGGTCCATGCCGGACGCCGCCGCGAGCGCCTTCATCTGGTCGGCGGTGAGCAGCGCGGAGTGGTTGCTGGGGTGACCCTCGGTCGGCAGCCCCCGGCCCTTGACCGTGTAGGCGAAGACGACCGTCGGCCGGGAGTCCTCGACGCTGCGGAACGTGTCGACCAGCAGCCCGAGGTCGTGGCCGCCGAGGTCGCGCACCGCGGCGGCGAGCTCGGCAGAGGACATCGCGTCGACCAGCCCTCGCAGGGCCGCACTGCCGGTGTCCGCCACGATGCGGTCGGCGACCTCGGACGGGTCGGCGCGGAGGATCCGTTGGTACTCCTCGTTCGACATCGCCTCGAGCCGACGCCGCAGCTCCTCGCCGCCGTCACGCTCGAAGACCTCGCCGATCAGCCGGCCCCACTTGAGGACGATCACCTGCCACCCGGCCGCGGCGAACATCCCCTGGAGCTTCGCGATCTGGATGTCGGGCACCACCCGGTCCAGCGACTGCCGGTTGAGGTCGACCACCCACAGCAGCTCGCCGAGCTTCGCGACGGCCGGGTCGGCCACCGCCTCCCAGATCGCGCCCTCGTCGAGCTCGGCGTCACCGACCAGGCTGACGAACCGGCCCGACCGGGGAGCCGACGGGAACTGCGAGGCGACGTAGCGGTGCGCCATCGCCGCCCACAGCGGCGCGGTCGCGCCGATGCCCACCGAGCCGGTCGAGAAGTCGACGGTGTCCGGGTCCTTCAGCCGCGACGGGTAGGACTGCAGCCCGCCCTTGGCGCGCAGCGTCGGCAGGTAGGCCTCGTCGAGGTCACCGAGCAGGTAGCTGATCGCGTGCAGCACCGGCGACGCGTGCGGCTTGACCGAGACCCGGTCGCGCTCGGTCAGCTCGGCGAACCAGAGCGCGACCATGATGTCGACCATCGACGCGCTCGACGCCTGGTGGCCGCCCACCTTCACGCCCGAGTCGTTGGGGCGTCCGGCGTTCGCGGCGTCGACGATCGCCGCCGAGAGCCACAGCACCCTCCGGGCGATCTCCTGCAGGACGGCCTCGTCGTACGCCGGGCGCTGGGTCATGCGGTCGATTCTGCATGGGTGAACAGCCCGCTGTAGGCGTTGAGCGCCGGCTGGCCGCCGAGATGGGCGTAGAGGACGGTCGAGTCCTTCGGGATCTCACCGCCCGTGACCAGGTCGACCAGCCCGGCCATCGACTTGCCCTCGTAGACCGGGTCGAGGATGACGCCCTCGAGCCGGCCGGTCAGCCGGATGGCGTCGAGCGTGGAGTCGACCGGGATGCCGTACAGGTCACCTGCCCACCCCTCCAGCACGGTGATCTCGTCGTCGCGCAGCTCCCGCTCGACCCCGATCAGGGCGGCGGTGTTCCGGGCGATCCGCTCGACCTGGGCGCGGGTCTCGTCGATCTTCGCGCTGGCGTCGATGCCGATCACCCGACGCGGCCGGCCGCCGGCCTGCTCGAGCGCGGCGAACCCGGCGATCATCCCGGCGTGCGTCGACCCGGTCACCGAGCAGACCACGATCGGTGTCGAAGAAGACTTGCTGTTCCTTCTCCTGCTGCTCGCACCTCGCGCGCCCAGTTCGCGAAGCCGAGCCCGCCGAGCCGGTGGTCGGAGGCACCGGCGGGGATGGCGTACGGCGTGCCGCCCCGCGCCCGCACGTCCTCGAGGGCGCGGTTCCACGAGTCCTTGAACCCGATGCCGAAGCCGGCGTTGTCGAGCCGGACCTCGGCGCCCATCACCCGACTCAGCAGGATGTTGCCGACCCGGTCGTTGACGCAGTCGGGCCAGTCGACCCACTTCTCCTGCACGAGCACGGCCTTCATCCCGATCCGCGCGGCGACGGCGGCGACCTGGCGGGTGTGGTTGGACTGGTAGCCGCCGATCGACACCAGCGTGTCGGCGCCGCTCGCGATGGCATCGGGGACGAGGTACTCCAGCTTGCGGGTCTTGTTGCCGCCGTAGGCGAGCCCGGAGTTGCAGTCCTCGCGCTTGGCCCAGACCGCAGCCCCGCCGAGGTGCTCGGTGAGCCGTTCGAGCGGGTGCACCGGGCTGGGCCCGAACGTCAGCGGGTAGCGCGGGAAGTCGTCGAGGGTCATCTCGACTCCTGGTTGGTGGGAAGGGTGAAGCGGTCCTGATGCGATCACCGACGGCATGCTGGCCATCGCTCACGGAGCGCGCCAAAGCAGTTGAGTGGAGTGTCTGACGCACCAGGTGCATCAAACACTCCACTCAACATGTCGTCCGGGGGCTCCCCGGCTCAGCCCTGCTTGCGCTCCTGCTTCTTGGCGTCGGCGAGGTCGCTGAGCCGCTCGGCGTCGGCGCGGGACTTCCCCGCCTCCTGCTTGGTCTCGCGGGCGTCGTCGAGGTCGGCCTTGGCCCGCTTCTGCGCGGCCTTCTTCTTCGTCTCGGCGGCGCTCGCGGTCTGCTGCTTGCGCTGCTCGGCCTGGGCGGTGCTCTTCGCCTTGCGCTGGTCGGCGGCCGCCTTCTTCTTGGCCGCCGAGCTCGCGGCCTTCGCCGTCGCCTCCTGCTTGGCACGCGCCTCGGCTGCGTCCGCCTCCTCGAGACCGGACGACGCGTGGTCCTGGGCGGCCTTGCGCTTCTGCGCCGCCTCCCGCCGGCCGTCGGCAGCCGTCCGGCGAGCCTCCTCGCGACGCGCCTCGGCCTCCTCCTCGAGCCGGGCGGCGGTGGCCACCTTGCGGGTGCGCTCGAGCCGGTCCGCGCCGCGCCGGGCGATGCCGGCGTTGCCGAGCACGGTGCCGGCGAGCCGGTCCGCCGAGCCGAACGCCCGGTCGAGGGTCAGCCGCTGCTTCTCCGGCAGCCGGTCGGACAGCGTGCTGTCGACCAGCGACAGCGGCAGCCTGGCGAGCTCGTAGGGAAGGGCGACGAGGTTCTTCATCGTGGTCATCATGGGCGTGGTCCTCAGCTCTGGGTCTCGGCGCGCAGTCGCGCAGCCTGCTGGTCGGCGTCGGCGGCCTCGCGCTCCAGGCGGGCCTGCTCGGCGGTGGTCTGCTGCTCGGTGGTGCCGGCGTCCCGCGCGATGCCCTCGGCCTCACGGAGCCGCTGCTCGGCCAGGTCGTCGGCGCGCTCCTCGGCGGCCTCGCGGCCCGCGGCCTCCTGGAGCCGGGCCTCGCGCTCGGCGGCTGCGCGCTCGCTGTCCTGTGCGCTCTCGGCGGCCGCCTCCTCGCGGTCGGCCTGCGCACGAGCGGCGCTCTTCTGCCGAGCGGCCTCGCGGTCGGCCTCGCGGAGCTCCTGCGCGGCCTCGTCACGCTCGGCGTCGGCGATCGCCTCGTCGGCGACCGCGGCCTTGCGGTTGCGGGCCTCCTCCTGCTGGAGCTGACCTTCTTCCACCAGGGTGTCGTCGCCGGTCACGGCGCCGGCCACTTCCTTCGCCTTGCCGGTCATGTTGTCGATCAGCCCTTCGCGGGCCTCGGATGCCTTGTCGGTGCTCATGATCAATTCGTGTCCGTCCAGCCGACAGCCGACACCCGCCACGGGCGTGAGATGCGCCTCATCCGGGGTCCAGAATTTCGGCGGCAGCCGAAGTCAAACGATTTGCGGCCAAATCGGCGCCGAGGCGCACCTGCGCGAGGTGGGTCGAGTCAGATACTGTCGATTCACGAGCCCCGTGTCAGCATCCCCCGTCTGATGCGGGGCTCGCCTATGTCCGGAAGGGAGCGACCGCGGCTCAGAACCGTTCGGTGCGGCGCAGCGGGCCGGGCCGACCGTCCGGGTCGTGCAGCACGAGGTACGGCGCGAGCGCCAGCGCCCGGGACACCGGGCCCATCGACGGGGCCACCATCCGGCGCAGCCGCCCGGGCGGGCGTGGCCCGGCACATCCGCCCTCGTGCCAGGCGTCGAGCTCGGCGGCGCAGGCAGCGAACGCGGCGTACATGCCCTCCGGCTCGACGCAGTCCCCGACGGTCTCGAGCAGGTCGCCGTCGGGACGGCCGAGGTGCTCAGCGGCGAGGGTGAGCCGCAGGCGGCGGGCGTAGCCCAGGCCGTCGTCGGGGGTGGCGGTGTCGACGACCACCGCCGACAGCTCCGAGTCGTGGGTCCAGGAGCGGCGGTTGAAGTTGTCCGAGCCGATCGTCGCCCAGGTGTCGTCGATCAGGCAGCACTTGGCGTGCACGTAGATCGGCGTGCCGGCCTCGTTCTCGATGCCGTAGATCGCGACCCGGTCCGGAGCCGCCGCCGCCATCTTCGCCATCGCCCGGCGCCGACCGAGGTGCTGCGGCGCCCGGGCCAGCCAGCCGTCGAGGTCGGTGTGGAGTGGGACCACGGCGATCACGCGGAGCTCGGGGTGGGCGCGGAGCGCGTCGACGTACACGTCGCCGATGAGGTCGCCCCAGAGGTACTGGTCCTCGACGTACACCAGCCGGCGCGCCTGCTTCACGGCCTTGGAGTAGCCGCGGGCCACGCTCCGCTCGCCGCCGCTCGCGAACGGGTGGTCGCGGCCGAGCCGGAGATCGGCGTAGGTCCGCAGCAGCTGCACGACGTGGGTGCCGCCCTCGACCGGTGGCGGCGCCGGCGCCTGGGGCGGCAGCGGGTCGGTCGAGACGTCGAGCCCGTGCAGCCGGTCCTGCGCGGCGTAGTACGGGTTCCGGCTGAGCGGGGTCGGGTCGTCCCACCGCTCGCGGAACACCGTCTCGACATCGCGGACGGCCGGCCCCTCGATCGCCGCCTGGATGTCGTGCCACGGCGGCGTCGCGCCGTACTCCTTCGCCATCCGCATCGCCTGCGGGTCGCCGTGGTGCGCGGCGTCGTCGCGACGCGAGAAGCAGAGGTCGATCCCGCCGACGTAGGCGATGTCGCGGGTCGGGTCGTCCTGGCAGCGGATGACGAACAGCTTCTGGTGATGCGAGCCGCCGAGCCGCACCCGCATGTCGAGCAGCACCTCGGCGCCGCGCCTCTGCAGCTCCTTGCCGAGCCGCCGGTTCTGCCCGAAGGTGAAGCCGAAGATCTCCTTGTGGGAGCGCCAGACCAGCCCCCGCACGTCGACCCCGCGCTCGTCGGCGCGGGCGAGGACGTCGAGGACCTCGCTGCCCGGCTCGCCGGTGAGCCGCTCCTCGGCGTCGCCCTGCCAGTCGGTGAAGAGCACCAGGTCACCCGGTCGCGTGGCTTCGATCCGCTCGTAGAGCTCGCGGAAGTACGTCGCGCCGTGGATCAGCGGGCGGACCAGGTTGCCCTCGGACCACGCCTGCTCACCCGGGTGGTCCTCGTCGATGCGGGTGTGGGGGTTGTCGCGCTCGGCCTTCGTCAGCAGCCACTCACCGAGGTCCACGGAGGGGCTCAGAGGGAGGTCGCGGGCGGGTCGTAGGACGGCTGGAACAGCATCATCGTGCCCGCGCCCGGGACCACGAGCCGGACGGCGCGCCCCCAGGGCTGCTCCTCGACGCCGCCCTCGAACTCCGCTTCCTTGGCGCGCAGCTCCGCCATGGTGGTCTCCAGGTCGTCGCACATGAGGGAGAGGTCGAACCGCTGGTCGGTCGAGCCGGCCGCGCCGCCGTGCTCCCAGGAGCTGGGGTGCACGCCGAGCTCGCTCGGTCCGGTCCGGAAGATCAGCCAGCCGCCGCCGGTGTCGGCCGCCGGCATCTCGAGGACGTCGCGGAAGAACGCCCGTGCGGCCTCCGGGTCCTCGGCGAAGACGAGCGTGTGGACGGCAGTGATCATCGGCTTCCTCTCAGCGTCGTACGAGCTTGCCCCACAGGTGCGGCTGGAGCTCCTGCCCCACCGCGGCCATGTCGAACGCGAACCAGAGGTCACCCTCGACCAGCCCGTAGAGCCGGTGCCCGGAGGCGACCTCCTTCGCGGTCTGCGTCCGGAGCACGGCGTCGGTCGTGAGCTCGAGCTTGGCGCCGTCGACCTTGCCGTGCCACATCTCGAGGAAGCCGGTGTTGTGGGTGAGCAGGAGCTCGACGGAGCCGTCCTCCTGGCATCGCAGGAACCCGGTCTCCTGGGCGGCGTCACGGATCTTGGTGCCGTCCGCGTCGACCACCGTCGACTTGGCCATGTAGTGGATGAACGGCCGCCCGTCCTGCTGGAACAGGACCTCCTGGGTGAACCGGAACGGCTCGATCGTCGGGTAGTCCCCCTCGCCGCTGCCCTCCCACCGGCCGATCAGCCAGGCGAACGGGTGCAGGTTCGGGTGGAGGTTCTCGGGGATCTCGAAGGGCATCTCAGGCGTCCTGGTTCGTCGCGGCCATGGGCGTGGCGCCGGCCTCGCGCACCTTCCGCTGCTCGGCGCGGACCAGCCGGGTGAACCCGAGGAGCAACCCGAGCGCGAGGAGCAGGAGGAGCAGCACCATCAGGGCGACGAGGACGGAAGGCATGGGGGCGATCCTATGTGGTTGCCGCTGCGGAGGGGTCGCTCGAACGGGCAACCCTCGTGCTGGTGCACCTCGCCGCGGTCCTTCTCGAGCAGGTTGCCCGTTCGGACGGCCCACCGGTCGGATGACTGGCTCAGCCCGGACGGACGTTGAGCAGCTGCCGGGCCTCGGCGGGGGTCATCGGCTCCCGCTGCGCGAGGCGGCCCATCGCGGCGGCCCGCACGACCAGCTGCTCGTTGTGCTCCACGGGCACCCCCTTGGCGAGCGTGAGCACGTCCTCCATGCCGACCCGGAGGTGGCCGCCCTTGGACAGCGCGGCGAGCCCGACGGCGAGTGTCGAGCGGCCGATCCCGGTCGCCGACCACGACGTGGTCTCCGGCGGCAGCGCGGCGACGGCGGCGACCAGGGCGTCGGCGGTGCCGGGCATGCCGCCGGGGACGTTCATCACCAGGTCGACGTGCACGCGCCCGCCGTACGGCAGCCCGTCCTCGCGCAGCAGCCGGGTCAGCGCGTGCACGTGGCCGAGGTCGAACAGCTCGAACTCGGGCACCACCTGCCGCTCCTGCGAGAGCCGGTAGAGCTCCTTGATGAACGGCCACGGGTTGGAGAAGACGTCGTCGCCGAAGTTGGTGGTGCCCATCGTGAGGCTGCAGGAGTCAGGGGCGGCGTCGAGAACCTTGAGCCGGCTCTCCAGCGGGTCGTGGACGGAGCCGCCGGTGGAGAGCTGGACGACCAGGTCGGTCTCGGTGCGGAGCGCGTCGACCGTGTCGGTGAGCCGGCCCACGTCGAGGGTCGGCCGGTGCTCGCCGTCGCGGATGTGCACGTGCACCATCGCCGCCCCGGCGGCCTGGCACCGTCGGGCGGTCTCGACGAGCTCCTCGAGGGTCGTCGGGAGCTGGGGCACGTCGGCCTTCGACGACTCGGCGCCGGTCGGCGCGACGGTGATCAGCAGCTTGTCGGTCAGGGCGGTCACGGCGGTCATCGTGTCAGACTTCCCCGGGCCGGTCGACCAGCGAGGAGGAGATCCTTCGGATGCGCGCAGTGATCCAGCGAGTTCTTTCGGCCGATGTGACGGTGGACGGGAAGGTCGTCGGCTCGGTCGAGGGTCCGGGGCTGCTCGTCCTCCTCGGCGTCACTCATGACGACGGTCCCCGCCAGGTCGCCTGGATGGCCCGGAAGGTGTGGGACCTGCGGATCATGCGCGACGAGCGGTCCGCCTCCGACGTGGGGGCGCCGGTGCTGGTCGTCAGCCAGTTCACGTTGTACGGCGACGCCCGCAAGGGGCGGCGGCCCACCTGGGTGGCGGCTGCTCCGGGGCACGTGTCCGAGCCGGTGTACGAGGCGTTCTGCGACGAGCTCGCCCGGCTCGGGGCGCCGGTGTCGCGGGGGGTCTTCGGGGCGGACATGCAGGTGGCGCTCGTCAACGACGGCCCGGTGACGATGGTCCTCGAGTCGACCTAGGCGGCGCCTCAGGCGATCGGCGTGGACCGGCCGTAGTCGTCGGCGTAGCGGACGATGTCGTCCTCGCCGGTGTAGTGGCCGCGCTGGACCTCGACGACGATCAGCTCGTCGGTGCCGTCGTTGCAGAGCCGGTGCTTGGCGCCCTGCGGAACGTCGACGGTGTGGCCGGGCGGGGCGGTGAGGACGGCGCCGTCGATCGTGCAGGTCGCGACGCCGCTGATGACCACCCAGTGCTCGGAGCGGTGGTCATGGGTCTGGTACGACAGCCGCGAGCCGGGCTGGACGTGGATCCGCTTGACCTTGTAGCCGTTGCCGACGTCGAGCACGTGCCAGGACCCCCAGGGACGCTCCTCGGACTCCAGCTCCGCCACGTCGTACCTCTCCTCGGGTCCGCGGCGCGTCGGCGGACTGGCCGCCGATCCTACGCGGACTCCCCACGACGTCCTGGTGCTCCTCCTCAGACGGAGATCTCCACCTCGGTCACCTCGCCGACCTCGGCGCGCACCGTGCGGTCCACCGGCTCGGCGCCGGGGGCCAGGGTGCGGAGCGTCCACTCGCCCGGGCCGGCGAAGAACCGGAACTGCCCGGTCGCCGACGTCGGCACCTCGGCGGTGAACTCGCCGGTGCGGTCGAGGAGCCGGACGTACGCCGGCGAGACCGGCTCGCCGTCCCGGAGCACCAGCCCCTGGACGATCGCCTCCTTGGACACGTCGACGCCGTCGAGGGAGACGCCACCCTTGGTGGACCCGCACATCTCAGGCCTCCCCGGGCTCGTCGCCGAGGGCCACCGGGACGCCGACGAGGGAGCCGTACTCGGTCCAGGAGCCGTCGTAGTTCTTGACGTTCTTCACCCCGAGCAGCTCGGTGAGCACGAACCAGGTGTGCGAGGACCGCTCGCCGATCCGGCAGTAGGCGATGGTGTCCTTCGCCTCGTCGAGGCCGGCGTCCTGGTAGAGCTTGCGCAGCTCGTCGTCGGAGCGGAACGTGCCGTCGTCGTTCGCGGCCTTGCTCCACGGCACGTTGCCGGCGGTCGGGATGTGCCCGGCGCGCTGGGCCTGCTCCTGCGGGAGGTGCGCCGGGGCCATGAGCCGACCGGCGAACTCGTCGGGGCTCCGGACGTCGATGAGGTTCTTGGTGCCGATCGCGGCGACGACCTCGTCGCGGAAGGCACGGATCGAGTGGTCCTGCTCCGAGGCGGAGTAGGAGGTCCGCTCGCGCACGGGCAGCTCCTTGACGAGCTCGCGGCCGTCGAGCTCCCACTTCTTGCGGCCGCCGTCGAGGAGCTTGACGTCGGAGTGCCCGTAGAGCTTGAAGTACCAGTAGGCGTAGGCCGCGAACCAGTTGTTGTTGCCGCCGTACAGGACCACGGTGTCGTCGTTGCTGACGCCGCGCTCGGAGAGCAGCGCCTCGAACTGCTCCTTGCTGACGAAGTCGCGCCGGACCTGGTCCTGGAGGTCGGTGGTCCAGTCGAGCTTGATGGCGCCCTTGATGTGGCCCTGGTCGTACGACGAGGTGTCCTCGTCGACCTCGACCAGGACGATGCCGTCGTCGTCGAGGTGGTCCTCGACCCACTGGGCGGTGACGAGGCTGGTGTCGCGGCTCATGGAGATGCCTTTCGGTAGCGGAGTTCGTTCAGGCGTTCTTCGGTGGTGCTTCTGCTGTCGTCGGTGGACGTCGGGAGATCAGATCGAGACGGCCCGCGCGGCGAGGCGCCGGAGGACCAGGTACAGCTCGCAGCCCAGGCAGTAGTCGAAGGCCGCGTTGAGGAACGCCGCCGCCAGCGCGAGCCCGGCGGCGACGGACCCGAGCAGCGGCGCACCGACGGCGTAGCCGGTCAGCGCCACGACGGCGAAGACAAGTCCGACCCCCTGGGCGAAGGTCGGCGGGCCGGCGCTCTCGAGCTCGGCGGGTGGCTGCAGCCGCGGGCGCACGAAGGTGCGGAACAGCCAGGAGTACGGCGTCCGCGCCGGCCCGGCCAGCACTCCCGATCGTGAAGACGGCGAGCTGGAGGGTGAGCAGCCCCAGGGTGAGCGCACCCGGCGCTGCGACCAGGGCGACGGCGAGGACGAGGACGGTGACCGAGGCGGCGAACCGCTGGCCGCGGGGGTCGACGCCGGTCGGCCGGCTGGCGGGGTCGGGCCCGGGGGACTGTGCGGACTGGGGTGTGCTGAGGACGGACATGATGCTCCTGCTTGCATGACGGTGGTCGACGCAGCGCGTCGAGGAGGACGGCGTCAGTCAGCAGGCCCGACACAGCGACGAGCGCACGCGGCAGTGGTCCACTGCGCGGCGCCGGGTCAGCATGGTCGAGGGCATGTCTCGAGAGTAGGCGTCGTACGGGCGCCACCGAACCCCTGTCCCGTCATCTGAGACGCCTATCCACATGTCGAGATCCGCCGAGGTGACCTATGCTGCTGCGACCATGAAGCGCGCACTCATCACCGGGATCACCGGGCAGGACGGGTCCTACCTGAGCGAGCTGCTGCTCGCCAAGGGCTACGAGGTCCACGGGATCGTGCGGCGCTCCTCCACGGTCAACACCGAGCGGCTGACGACAGCCGGCGCGGACGCGGTCTACGAGCACGACGGCGGGCCGCACCTCCACTACGGCGACCTCAACGACGGGACCGTGCTCACCCGCCTCGTCCACGAGATCCGCCCGGACGAGGTCTACAACCTCGGCGCGATGAGCCACGTGCAGGTCTCCTTCGACATGCCGGAGTACACCGCCTCCACCAACGGCGGCGGCACCGTGCGACTCCTCGAGGCGATCCGCGCGGCGAACCTCGACTGCCGCTACTACCAGGCCTCCACCTCGGAGATGTTCGGCCTCACGGTCCCCCCGCAGAACGAGGAGTCCCCGTTCCACCCGCGGTCGCCGTACGGCACCTCGAAGGTGTTCTCGCACTGGTGCACGGTCAACTACCGCGAGGCGTTCGGCCTCTTCGCCGTCTCGGGGATCCTGTTCAACCATGAGTCGCCGCGCCGCGGGGAGACCTTCGTGACCCGCAAGGTCACCCGCGCCGTCGCGCGGATCAAGGCCGGGCTGCAGGACGAGCTCGTGCTGGGCAACCTCGACGCGGTGCGCGACTGGGGCTACGCCCCGGAGTACGTCGAGGGGATGTGGCTGATGCTCCAGAGCGACACCCCGTCGGACTACGTGCTGGCCACCGGCACCGGCACCACCGTGCGGGAGTTCGTGGAGACCGCCTTCGGCCACGCCGGGCTGTCGTGGGAGGACCACGTCCGGCACGACGAGCGCTTCGAGCGGCCCGCGGAGGTGCACTCGCTGGTCGGCGACGCCTCGAAGGCGCACCGGATGCTGGGGTGGAAGGCGCAGACGCACGCCGACGACCTCGCCCGGATCATGGTCGACGCCGACCTGGAGCTTCTCGAACGGGGCTAGTCCACGGCACGGGCGAGCGCGGTGAGCACCTGCTCCTTGCGCAGGGCTCCCTGGGCGCGGGTGACCTCCCGACCCCGCGCATCGAGGACGAGGGTGGTCGGGGTCCGCTGCACCCCGAGCCGGCGGACGAGCTCGAGGTGGTGCTCGGCGTCGACCTCGACGTGGACCACCCCCGGGACGACGGCGGCCACGTCCGCGAGCACCCGGCGGGTCGCCCGGCACGGAGCGCAGAACGCCGAGGAGAGCTGGAGCAGCGTCGCCCGCTCTCCCAGATCGTGGTCCAGGTCGGCACCGGCGAGGACGCTCACCTCCTGCACGTCCGCAGCCTCCGTGTCGTCCGCGCCTCGCACCTGGTGGGTCCCCCGGAACCGCCCGTCGACGGCGGCCCGGTAGATCCCGAAGATCGTCGCTGCCACCAGCGCGACGACGACGACCCATGCTCCCTGGCTCACGGCGCGAGTCAAGCACGCGGGTGGTGGCGCCCCGGCCCGACGCGGGCGGGCGGCGCGTGACCGGCCCTTCAGATCCCCCGGCCAGAGGGCCGGCCACACAAGGACAACGAGGCGCCGGCACGCCGGTTACGTCCGGGTCGGGACCTCGGGCCCGGCACGAGCGACGGTTCAAGCCGGCACGAGCGACGGTTCGACCCGGCATCAGCGACGGTTCGACCCGGCATCAGTGACGGCTCGGCGGGGGGCGTCAGCCGCCGGCGAAGGGCGGGAGGAACTCCACCGACCCCCCGGGGCGCACCTCGACGCCCGCCGGGTCCGCCGTACCGACCGGCGTCTCGCCGACCAGCACCGAGCAGACCCCGAGCACCTTCTCGAGCCCGTCGTCGGCGGGCAGCCGGCGCAGCAGCTCCTCGCGGACCCAGGCCACCGAGACCGGGCCGGGCACCTCGAGAGCGACCTCGGACGTGCCCGCCGCGGCACGCGCTCCCGCCCACAGCCGCACCGTGACGCACCCCTGCGGTGAGACGACGTCGTGCCCGGTGGAGCTCATGTCGGATATCCTGCCTCAACCGACCTGAGGCTCAACGGCGAGTCGACCCCTTCGACGAAGGAGGTCGCGTGAGCGCCATACTCATGCTGACCAGTGCCCTGCAGAGCTCGGCCGAGGTGCTCCCCGCCCTCGCCCTGCTGCCACACACGGTGCGGGTGATGCCCGCCGAGGGCACCGCGCTCCTCGAGGCGCCGCCGGTCGACCTGGTCCTCGTCGACGGACGGCAGGACCTCGTCAAGGCGCGCGACCTGACCCGGCTGCTGCGGACCATCGGCACCACGTCGCCGGTCGTGGTGATCCTCACCGAGGGCGGCCTGTCGGTCGCCGCGGCCGACTGGGGGTTCGACGACCTCCTCCTCGCCACCGCCGGACCCGCCGAGGTCGAGGCCCGGATCCGGCTGGCGGTGACCCGGCTCGCCCAGCAGCAGGCCGGGGTGGACCCCGAGGCGCACGTCATCCGCTCGGGCGAGGTCACCGTCGACGACGTCACCTACACCGCGAAGCTCGGCGGGCGGCCGCTCGACCTGACGTTCAAGGAGTTCGAGCTCCTCAAGCACCTCGCCCAGCACCCGGGACGCGTCTTCACCCGCGAGCAGCTGCTCCAGGAGGTGTGGGGCTACGACTACTACGGCGGCACCCGCACCGTCGACGTCCACGTCCGCCGGCTCCGCGCCAAGCTCGGCGCGGAGCACGAGCAGCTGATCGGGACCGTCCGCAACGTCGGCTACCGGTTCGTGCTGCCGCCCAAGGAACAGCAGGAGCGGACGCCTACTAACGTCTCCTCATGACCGTCACCCGTCTGGACCACGCGAGCTTCGACTGGGCGAGCGGCGCCGGCGGCGCCGGCGAGGTGCGCCGGATCGCCGACGCGGCGCTGCGCCACGACGGCCGCGAGTCGCTCAACGAGGCCGCGGTCCTCACGCTGCGCAACCGGGGGCTCGAGACCGGGATGCTCTTCCTCCAGGGCGAGGACGGCTTCGCCTACGTCCACGGGCTCTCCGGTGGGGGCCGTCCCGAGCTCGACCTGGTCGTCGCACCCGAGGCCCGCGGCCGCGGGGCCGGTACGGCGCTCGCGAGCGCCGCCCTCGAGGCCGTCGACGGCATCCCGCTGACCGCCTGGTCGCACGGGAACCACCCGGCCGCTGCGGCGCTGGCGGGCCGGCTGGGGCTCGAGGCGGTCCGTGAGCTGTGGCTGATGCGCAGGGCCGCTGGGGCTCCACCGTCGGCTCCGGTCCCCGAGGGGTTCACGGTGCGCCGGTTCGAGCCCGGCGCCGACGACACCTCGTTCCTCGCCGTCAACGCCGCCGCGTTCGCCGACCACCCCGAGCAGGGGTCGCTCGACCAGCGCGGCCTCGACGAGCGCAAGGCGGAGGCGTGGTTCGACCCCGCGGGGTTCCTGGTCGCCGAGCGCCACGACTCGCCCGGCCGGCTCGTCGGGTTCCACTGGACCAAGGTGCACCCCGAGGGGTTCGGCGAGGTCTACGTCATCGGGGTCCACCCCGACGCCCAGGGCAGCGGGATCGGCCGGGCGCTCCTCGCCGAAGGGCTCCGGGTGCTGGCGGGCACCCCGGAGGTCGTCCTCTACGTCGAGGCGGCGAACAGGGGCGCGGTGCGGCTCTACGAGTCCTACGGCTTCACCCACGCCCCCCGCGACACCGACGTGCTCTACGCGACCGCCGGGTCCTGACCGACCGACGGGACGCCGAGCGCCGCAGCCAGGGCACCGGCCACCTCCACCATCGCCGTCCGTGCGGTCCCCGGAGGACCCACCATGTTCGCGAACCCGTGGATCTCGCCGTCGTACCGCTGGTGCGTGACCGGCACCCCTGCCTCCTCGAGCCTGCGCGCGAAGGCCTCGCCCTCGTCGCGGAGCGGGTCGAAGCCGGCGGTGGCGACGAAGGCCGGCGCCAGCCCGTCGGGGAGCGGGGCGTGCAGCACCGACGCCCGCGGGTCCCGCGGGTCGGCACCGCCCAGATAGCTGCGGGTGGCCAGGTCGATGAACTCCGTGGTGAGGAACAGCCCGCGGCCGAACAGCTCGCGGCTGCGGGTGCCCCCGCCGAGGTCGGTCACGGGGTAGACGAGCAGCTGGTGGGCCAGCGGCACGCCATGCTCGGCGGCGCGGATCGCGGTCACCGCCGCGAGGCAGCCGCCCGCCGAGTCGCCGCCCACCGCCATGCGCGCCGGATCCGCGCCGTACTCCTCCGGGTGGCGGGCCACGTGGGCGAACGCCGCCCAGGCGTCGTCGACCGCGGCCGGGAACGGCGCCTCCGGCGCCAGCCGGTAGTCCACGGCGAGCACCCGGACCCGCGCCTGCTCCGCGAGGAACCGGCACACCGCGTCGTGGCTGTCGAGGTCGCCGAAGACCATGCCCCCACCGTGGAAGTAGGTGAGCAGCGGCGAGGTCGGCGCCGCGCCGCGGGGCACGTACAGCCGGGCCCGGAGCGGTCCCTCGGCACCCGCGACCTCGGTCTCGAGAACCTCGCCGACCGGCTGCCGGCCACCCGCGACCGTCGCCTGGCGCACGACCGCCTGCCGTCCGCGGGCCAGCGGCAGCGTCTCGGCGGGACGCTGCCGTGTCCACCGCTGCAGCCGGAGCGCCAGCTGGGTCTGCGGCGACAGCGTGAGGCCGTCGACCCGCTTCGGCGGACCGGCGAGCAGCCGGACCGTCCGCGGGGGCAGCGTCATCATCCGCTGGAAGGCGGCGGCCTCCAGCCGCTCGTGGAGCCGTCGGGCGAGAGCCTGCATGACCAGAACGGTAGCCACCTGTTCACCTGACAGTGACACCATGTGGCCATGAGCGCAGACACAGGGTTCGCCGTGGCGACGTCGCCGAGCGCGGAGTCGCTGACCGGGGCGTTCGACCCCGAGGAGCAGTACGACGCCCGGGACTCGTTCGACGTCGAGCCTCCCTACGACACCGCCGCCGGGGAGCTGCCGAACGACCGGTTCCTCGACCGGGAGCTGTCCTGGCTCCGGTTCAACCAGCGGGTGCTCGAGCTCGCCGAGGACCCCGAGGTGCCGCTCCTCGAGCGGGTCCGGTTCGCGGCGATCTTCGCCTCCAACCTCGACGAGTTCTTCATGGTCCGGGTGGCCGGCCTGAAACGGCGGATCGCCGCCGGGCTCGCGGTCCCGGGCGCCAGCGGGCTGCTGCCCCGCGACGTGCTGGCGCAGGTGCGGCAGACGACGATCGAGCTGATGCAGCGTCATGCGGTCCTGTTCCGGGACCAGATCGTCCCCGCGCTCGCCGAGCAGGACATCGAGCTGCTTCGCTGGGCCGACCTGGAGAAGGAGGAGCAGAAGAAGCTGAAGAAGCTCTTCAAGGAGCGGGTCTTCCCGGTCCTCACGCCGCTCGCCGTGGACCCGGCCCACCCGTTCCCCTACATCTCCGGGCTCTCCCTCAACCTGGCGGTGCTGGTCCGCAACCCCAAGAACGGCAAGGAGCACTTCGCCCGGGTCAAGGTGCCGCCGATCTTCGACCGGTTCGTCGCCGTGGACGAGCAGCGCTTCGTCCCGCTCGAGGACGTCATCGCCGAGCACCTGAAGCCGCTGTTCCCCGGCATGCAGGTCGTCGCGGTCCACACCTTCCGGGTGACCCGCAACGAGGACCTCGAGGTCGAGGAGGACGACGCCGAGAACCTGCTCACCGCGCTGGAGAGGGGGCTCCAGCGGCGCCGGTTCGGGCCGCCGGTCCGGCTCGAGGTCGAGGAGACGATCGACGCCCACGTGCTCGACCTGCTCATCAGCGAGCTCGGCATGAACGCCGCCGAGGTGATCCGGGTCCCCGGGCCGCTCGACCTCCGCGGCCTCACCGACATCGCCGACCTCGACCGCGCCGAGCTGAAGTACCCCGCCTTCCTCCCGTCCACCCACGCCCACCTGGCCGGGGTCGAGTCCGCCTCCCCGGTCGACGTCTTCCAGACCGTGCGGAACGGGGACGTCCTCCTGCACCACCCCTACGACTCGTTCTCCACCTCGGTGCAGCGGTTCATCGAGCAGGCGGCGGCGGACCCGCAGGTGCTGGCGATCAAGCAGACGCTGTACCGCACCTCCGGGGACTCCCCGATCATCGAGGCGCTGATCGACGCCGCCGAGGCCGGCAAGCAGGTCCTGGTGATCGTCGAGATCAAGGCCCGGTTCGACGAGCGGGCGAACATCAAGTGGGCCCGCAAGCTGGAGGAGGCCGGCTGCCACGTCGTCTACGGGCTGGTCGGGCTGAAGACCCACTGCAAGCTGGCGATGGTCGTCCGCGACGAGCCCGAGGGGATCCGCCGCTACGTCCACATCGGCACCGGCAACTACAACCCCAAGACCGCGCGGGTCTACGAGGACCTCGGGCTGATCACCGCGCACGAGGGGATCACCGAGAACGTCGCCCACCTCTTCAACAACCTGTCCGGCTACGCGCGCCAGCCGTCGTACTCGCACCTGCTCGTCGCCCCGCACTCGGTCCGCAGCGGGCTGGTCGAGCGGATCGACGCCGAGACCGCCCACCAGGTCGCCGGCGGCGAGGGCCGGATCCGGTTCAAGGCGAACTCGATCGTCGACGAGGCCGTCATCGACGCTCTCTACCGTGCCTCGCAGGCGGGCGTGCGGGTCGAGCTGCTGGTCCGCGGGATCTGCGCGCTCCGCCCCGGTGTCAAGGGGCTGTCGGAGAACATCACCGTGCGGTCGGTGCTCGGGCGGTTCCTCGAGCACAGCCGGGTGTTCTGGTTCGGCAACGGCGGGGCCCCCGAGGTGTGGATCGGCTCGGCCGACCTCATGCACCGCAACCTCGACCGACGGGTCGAGGTGCTGGTGGCGCTGCCGTCCTCGGAGTCGGTCGAGGAGGTCGCCAGGGTCCTCGACGTGGCGTTCGACGAGGGCACCGCCGCCTGGGAGCTCGGGTCGGACGGGGTCTGGGACCGTCGGGGGACGAGTCCTGACGGGCAGCCGCTGCTCGACCTGCAGGCGTGGCTGGTGGACACCTCCCGGACCGCCCGCCGCCGCCGCTGACCCGCCGTGCAAGCACGGGCGGGTCAGCAGGTGGCGAAGAGGACCGGCCCCTGGGAGAGGTCGGCGAGCACCGGCCCCGCCACCGGCTCGAGCGAGAGCGTGACCAACGGACCGTCGGCGGTCGCGGACGTGACCGAGAACCGCTCCCCGAAGGTCCCGCCCTGGCCGGGTGCCGCACCGGAGGCGAGGTCGGCCCGGGGCTGGAGGTCCGCCGACGCCTGGTCGGACGAGTCGTAGTGGAGCCCCACCGTCAACGACGACGACGGCTGCTGGGCCAGGACCAGCCCGGAGTACGGCGAGACGCCACCGGCCCCGGACACCAGCTCGGCACCGTCGGCGGCCCCGGAGGCGTCCGCCCGGGACATCGCCAGGTCCTCGCAGCCGAAGTCCCCCGCCCACAGCATCGCCGCCGACGGGGTGCCGGCCACCGACGCGAGCGCGGACACCCCGTCGACCGAGGTCAGCGCCGGTGAGCCGCCGGTGACCGCCTCGACGGCCGAGGCGGCGTACTCCGGCGAGTCGGACATGACCAGGATCCGCTCCGACTCCACGACGGCGACGTTCTCCTGCGTCGCGGTCAGCGGCGCGTCGAGCTGCAGCACCAGCTCGGGTGAGCCGACGAGGACGCCGTCCTCCGACGGCTCGTAGCCGAGGTCGGCGATCCGCGACTCCAGCGCGCCCAGGTCGACGCCGTCGCGCAGCCGCAGGAGCGCCACCGCCCCGTCCCGCGCCTGGCCGTAGGCCTCCCACTCCGCGTCCGCCGGCCCCACGCCGAAGCTCTCCTCCAGGTTGGCGAACGTCGCGGCGAGGGCGGAGGCCGCGGTCAGGTCCTCGTCGAACGCCGCGTCGAGCACCTCGGTCGTCCTCCGCCCGTCGACCGCCGCGGTCACCGCCCTCCAGTCGGTGTACGACGCCCGCAGCACCGTGTCCGGGAGGTGACCCAGGGCGGTCTCGAACCGGCTGCGGTCCAGCCGCTGCCAGACGAGGAAGCCGGTCACGGCCAGCACGAGGACGAGCACCCCGGCCAGCGCCAGCGGGCGACGTCGCACGACACCCTCCTCGACCTGGAGCCCCGCGCCCCTCGGAATGTGAGACTAGCCGCATGAGCGAGCCCACCCTCGTCGTCGCCGCCGGTGCCGTGGTCCTCCGGCGGAGGCGGAGCAGGGACGAGGTGCTCCTCGTCCACCGGCCCAAGTACGACGACTGGTCGTTCCCCAAGGGCAAGCTGGACCCCGACGAGGACGCCCGCACGGCGGCGGTCCGCGAGGTCCTCGAGGAGACCGGCGTCGACATCCGGCTGGGGCCGCCGCTCTCCGACCAGGGCTACGAGATCTGCAACGGCAGCGACCGGGTGAAGGTCGTCCACTACTGGGTGGGCCGGGCGCTGGGGACGCACGACGTCGCCTCCTACGAGCCGAACGCCGAGATCGACGCCGTGTGCTGGGCCGACCTCAGGACCGCACGGGCCAAGCTGACCTACCCCCGGGACCGGGACACGCTCGACGAGGCCGCCCAGCTCGGGTCGCGGACCGAGCCCCTGGTCGTGCTCCGGCACGCCGACGCCCGCTCCCGCAAGCGGTGGAAGGGCGACGACCGCGAGCGCACCTTGACCCCCAAGGGCGAGCGGCAGGCCGAGCTGCTTCCCGCGACCCTGGCGGCGTACGGCGTCGGGCGGCTGGTCTCCTCCAGCAGCAGGCGCTGCTGGACCACCCTCGCGCCGTACGGCGTGGTGGTCGGCGCCGAGATCGAGGTGACCGACGCGCTGAGCGAGGAGGACGCCACACCCAGCGCCGTCGCCGAGGAGCTCGAGCACCTCACCGACCTCGAGGAGCCGGTGGTCGTCTGCTCGCACCGCAAGGTGCTGCCGCTGGTCTTCGAGGCGCTCCAGCTCGACCCGGCGCCACTCGAGAAGGGCGCGCTCCTCGTCGTCCACCACCGCCACGGGCTGATCGCCGCGCTCGAGAGGGTCCCGCCCCCGCCTGACGGGTGACGCCGGTCACCCCTGCGAGACGAAGACGACCGGTCCTGTTCACCTTCCGTTCGCTTTGGCACGGCCACCGGTTCACAGCGGCTTCCTACCTTCGGACACGTCAGACATCGATGGCCGCTCACGTGGGCGGCCTGACCTGAGAGGTCGTCTCCCTGTGAAGCGACGCATCATGAAGACCGCCGTGGCCACTCCGGCGGCTCTCCTGCTCACCGTCGGCCTGGCCGCCTGTGGCGGTCAGTCGAGCGGCTCCGGGACCGGCGAGGGCGCCAGCGGGGAGGTCGTCACCGACGGCTCCTCGACCGTCGAGCCCATGACCTCCGCCGCCGGCGAGCTGTTCTCGCAGGAGAACAGCGCGGTCAACGTCTCCGTCGGCACCTCCGGCACCGGCGGCGGGTTCGAGAAGTTCTGCATCGGCGACACCGACATCTCCAACGCCTCCCGGCCGATCAAGGAGGACGAGGAGGTGCCGGTGTGCGAGGAGAACGGCATCGAGTTCACCGAGCTCCACGTCGCCAACGACGCGCTCACCGTCGTGGTCTCCGCCGACAACGACTTCATCACCTGCCTCACCACCGAGGAGCTCGCGACTCTCTGGGGACCCGACGCCGAGGGCACGATCGAGACCTGGGACCAGGTCAACCCCGAGTTCCCGGCGGAGCCGGTCGAGCTGTTCGGCCCTGGCACCGACTCCGGCACCTTCGACTACTTCACCGACGAGATCAACGGTGAGGAGGGCGCCAGCCGCTCCGACTACAACGCCTCCGAGGACGACAACGTGATCGTCCAGGGCGTCGGCGGGTCCGCGCAACGCGCTCGGCTACTTCGGGTTCACCTACTTCGAGGAGAACGCCGAGAGCCTCAAGGCGGTCGAGATCGACAGCGGCGACGGCTGCGTCGCCCCGTCGGTCGAGTCCGCCCAGGACGGCAGCTACACGCCGCTCGCGCGGCCGCTGTTCGTCTACGTCAACGACGCCTCCTACGCCGACAAGGCGCAGGTCCAGGAGTTCGTCGACTTCTACGTCACCAACGTCAACGCGATCGCCGAGGCCGCCCAGTTCATCCCGCTCAACGACGAGCAGGTCGGCGAGCTGGAGACCGCTGCCGGCTCCATCGGCAGCTGACAGCGAAGGAACGTTCCATGAGCACGACTGTGACTCGAGGGGGCTCGTCCGCAGGGACGGGCCCCCGCCCGGGCGCCGGGACCTCGGACCCCGTGCAGGGAATCCGCAGGCAGCGGGGCCGGTACGGCGAGAAGCTCGCCCT
Source organism: uncultured Actinomycetota bacterium (assembly GCA_963754155.1). Lineage (GTDB taxonomy): Bacteria > Actinomycetota > Actinomycetes > Propionibacteriales > Nocardioidaceae > Marmoricola_A. Next base: position 976,357 of record CAVWEU010000003.1, read on the forward strand.
CGGCGCGCTCGCCGGCGCCGCGACCCTGACGGTCGGGGTGACCCTGGCGATCTTCTTGTCGCTGCTCTTCCCGGCGATCGACTTCTTCCGCGAGGTCAGCATCTGGGAGTTCCTCACCGGTGACCGGTGGGCCCCGCGGTTCTCCGACGCCAGCTTCGGGGTGCTGCCACTGATCTCCGGCACGCTGTGGACCACCTTCATCGGCCTGGCGATCGCCGTGCCGTTCGGGCTGGGCGCGGCGGTCTACCTCTCCGAGTACGCCCACGAGCGGACCCGGAAGGTGCTCAAGCCGGTGCTCGAGGTCCTGGCCGGAATCCCGTCGGTGGTCTACGGCTACTTCGCGCTCTACTTCGTCGCACCCGAGCTGCTCCGAGGGATCCTGGGCATCGAGCTCGGCACCTTCAGCGTGCTGGCCGCCGGGCTGGTGCTCGGGATCATGATCATCCCGACCGTCGCCTCCCTCTCCGAGGACGCCATGTCCGCGGTCCCGCAGTCGCTGCGGCAGGGCTCCTACGCGCTCGGCGCCAACAAGATGCGCACCACGATGCGCGTGGTCTTCCCCGCCGCGGTCTCCGGCATCACCGCTGCGATCGTGCTCGGGCTCTCCCGCGCGGTCGGCGAGACGATGATCGTCGCGCTGGCCGCCGGCACCCGGGCCCAGATCGTCACCGACCCGACGATGGAGGGCCAGACGATGACCGGGTTCATCGCCCAGACCGCCACCGGCGAGAGCACCCCCGGCTCGCTGGGCTACAACACCCTCTTCGCGGTCGGCCTGCTGCTGTTCGCGATCACCCTGCTCTTCAACCTCATCGCGGCCCGGATCGTCCGCCGCGTCCGGGAGGTGTACTGATGGCTGTCCTCACGACCGCACCTGACCTGCGTACCGCCAAGCAGGGCGACCGCAGCCCCGCCTCGGTCGCGTTCCTCTTCGCGCTGTGGTTCGCGCTCGCCTTCTCGGTGCTGTGCCTCGCGGTGCTCCTCATCGACGCGTTCCTCGACGGGATGACCCGCCTCGACGGCGAGCTGTTCACCAACTACACGTCCCGGATCAGCCCGGAGACCGCCGGCGCCCGCGCCGCGATCCTCGGCTCCGCCTGGGTGATCGGCGCGACCGCCGTCATGGCGATCCCGCTCGGCGTCGCCGCCGGGGTCTACCTCGAGGAGTTCGCCGACCGCAACCGCTGGTACAACCGGCTCGTCGAGGTCAACATCACCAACCTCGCCGCGGTCCCGGCGATCGTCTACGGCATGCTCGCGGCCGGGTTCGCGCTCGCCACCGACCTGCCCCGCCGGGTGGTCCTCAGCGGTGCGATCGCCCTGGCCCTGCTGATCCTCCCGGTCATCATCATCGCCACCCGTGAGGCGATCCGGGCCGTCCCTCGCGAGATCCGCGACGGCTCGCTCGCCCTCGGCGCCACGCCGCTGCAGACCGTGTGGCGGCAGACGCTGCCCTCCGCCGTACCCGGCATCGCGACCGGCGCGATCCTCGCTCTCTCCCGCGCCCTCGGGGAGGCCGCCCCGCTGCTGCTCCTCGGCGGCGCGGTGACGCTGACCTACGACCCCAACGGCATCATGTCGGGGTTCACGACCCTTCCGATCCAGATCTTCTCCTGGGCACAACAACCCCAGGTCGAGTTCCAACAGGTCGCCTCGGCTGCGATCATCGTGATGCTGGTGCTCCTGCTCGCGATGAACGCTGTAGCGATCCTGATCCGCAACCGCTACCAGAAGCGCTGGTGATCCCGATGGCAGCCTTTACGACCCAACGACCCGCACAGGAGACGCTTGTGGCCACTCCCGAGACCGAGCCGGCGCTCCCCCACGTCGAGCGCGAGCTCGCCACCACGCCCGAGGCGGTGATGGGCTGCGAGGACGTCAACGTGTTCTACGGCGACTTCCGGGCCGTCACCCGGGTGAACATGGAGTTCGGCCGCAACGAGATCACCGCCCTGATCGGCCCCTCGGGCTGCGGGAAGTCGACGCTGCTGCGGTCGCTGAACCGGATGAACGACCTCGTCGAGGGCGCTCGCGTCGAGGGCCACGTCAGCTACCACGGCAAGAACATCTACGACCGCGACGTCGACCCCATCGAGGTCCGCCGCCGGATCGGCATGGTGTTCCAGAAGCCCAACCCGTTCCCGAAGTCGGTCTACGACAACGTCGCCTACGGCCCCCGCGCCACCGGCATGAAGGTCTCCAGCATGGACGACCTCGTCGAGGAGTCGCTGACCAGGGCAGCACTGTGGGACGAGGTGAAGGACAAGCTGAAGCAGTCGGCGTACGGCCTCTCCGGCGGTCAGCAGCAGCGGCTCTGCATCGCGCGCACCATCGCCGTCCAGCCAGAGGTCATCCTCATGGACGAGCCGTGCTCGGCGCTCGACCCGATCGCCACCTCGCGCATCGAGGACCTCATGCTCGAGCTGCGCGAGGACTACACGATCATCATCGTGACCCACAACATGCAGCAGGCGGCCCGGGTCGCGGACCGGACGGCGTTCTTCACAGCGCTGGCCGACGACACGACCGGCAACCGAACCGGCCTGCTCGTCGAGTACGACCTCACGCGCAACATCTTCCGCTCCCCCCGCGACAAGCGGACCGAGGACTACATCTCCGGCCGCTTCGGCTGACCCAGCGGCCGCGGGGCCGGCTCGGGCACCGAGCCGGCGCGGCAGGGCGGGGCGGGGCAGGGCGGGGCAGGGCAGGGCGTGCTCGCGGGCGCGTGGACCCGCCGAAATCCGTCCAGGCGGATGACTTTCCCGACCGGTCGAGCGCCGGAGCCGGGAAATCCGTCCATACGGACGACCTTCTGCGTCAGTCGAGCGCGGAGCGCGCGAAACTCGTCCGCACGGACGGAGTTCGCCGTCAGTCGAGCGCGGAGCGCGCGAAACCCGTCCGCACGGACGGAGTTCGCCGTCAGTCGAGCGCGGAGCGCGCGAAACCCGTCCATACGGACGGAATTCGGCGGTCCCCCGAGGCGCAGGTACGCCGGCGTGGCGGCCTGTCAGGGCATCTGGAAGACGTAGCGGAGGGTCCAGTAGACCAGCGCGGCGACCGCGCCGGCCATCGGGAACGTCAGGACCCACGCGGCGAGGATCGTCCTCGCGACGCCCCACCGTACGGCGGAGAGCCGCTTGGTCGCCCCGACGCCCATGACCGCCGAGGTGATCGTGTGGGTGGTCGAGATCGGCGCCTCGAAGGCGAACGCCGTCGTGTACAGCACGCCCGCCGCGACCGACTCGGCAGCGAAGCCGCGGGCCGGGTCGAGGTGGATGATCCGACGGCCGAGGGTCCGCATGATCCGCCACCCGCCGGCGTACGTCCCGAGCGAGATCGCGGCGGCGGCCGAGACGATGACCCAGGTCGGCAGCGGGTCTTCGGCGGCGACGTAGCCGCCGGTCAGCAGCGCCAGGAAGATCACGCCCATCGTCTTCTGGGCGTCCTGCAGACCGTGTCCGAGCGCCATCGCGGCCGCGCTGACGGTCTGCGCCAGCCGGAAGCCCCGGTTGGTGCGCCCAGGGTGCGACCTGCGGAAGAGCCACATGATCGCCAGCATCACGACGAAGGCGGCCGCGAACCCGAACAGCGGCGAGGCGACCATCGGGATGACGATCTTCGCGAGGATCACGTCCCACTTCACCAGCGAGCCCGACGCGATCGCCGACCCGACCAGCCCCCCGATGAGGGCGTGCGAGGAGGAGGACGGCAGCCCGAAGTACCAGGTCAGCAGGTTCCAGGCGATCGCCCCGAGCAACCCGGCCATCACGATGACCATGCCGTGCGTCGACTCCGGCGGCGCGATCACGCTGCCGACGGTGTTGGCGACCTCCTGGCCGAGGAACGCCCCGATGAAGTTCATGATCGCCGCCATGCCCAGCGCGATCCGGGGCGTGAGCGCCCGGGTCGAGACCGAGGTGGCGATCGCGTTCGCGGCGTCGTGGAAGCCGTTGGTGTAGTCGAAGACGAGAGCGACGACGACGACCGCGATGATGATCGCGAGGTCCACTCAGGACTCCTTGACGGCGATCTGCTCGATGCTGTTCGCCACCCGCTCGAACGCGTCGATCGCGCTCTCGAGCGAGTCGACGATGTCCTTGAGCTTGAGCACCTCGAGGGCTTCGTACTGCCCGCTGAACAGCTTGGTGAGGATCCGGCGGTACTGCTTGTCGCCGGCGTTCTCGAGCCGGTTGATCTCGATCCAGTACTCGTCGAGGTCCTTCATCGACTTCAGCCGTGGCATCGTCTCGGCGGTGAGCTCGGCGCACCGCTGGATGACCTCGACCTGCTCGGCGAGCGCGGCGGGCAGCTCGGCGACCTCGTAGAGGAGCACCAGGTCGACCGCTTCCTCCATGAAGTCCATGACGTCGTCGAGAGCGGAGGCGAGCGAGTAGATGTCCTCGCGGTCGAACGGCGTCACGAAGGTCTGGTTGACCCGCCGGATGATGTCGTGGGTCGACTCGTCGGCGAGGTGCTCCTCCTCACGCATGCGCTCCGCGATCCGCTGGCGGTCGGCACCGTCGGCGAGCATCTCAGCCAGCAGCTCCGCGCCCTTGACGAGCTGGTTGGCGAGCTTCGTGAACAGGTCGTAGAACGTGGCGTCCACAGGACGGAACCGCAGGGGCACAGGGGACTCCTACCGGAGGGGAAGCGGACCGTGGGCCATGCTAGGTCCTGCGAGCGCTCGCCGCGCAACTCGGCGCTCTCGTACGCCGACCGGGGCGTGCCCGCGCACGCCGCGGGTGGTCACGCGGGTCACACGGTCAGCGGGCGGATCCTGCGTTCGGCTGCTGGGGAAGCACCGCCCCGACGGGCGCTCCGGCGGGCTCGTCGTCCTCCACCCCGAGCAGCCGGTCGATCTGCTTCTGCTCGAGAGGCGCCTCGGCCTCGCTCGCGGCGATCATGAGGGTGGAGATCAGCTCCACCTCCTCCAGGAGCGTGGCGTCCTCGAGGGGGACGTCGAGATGGTCGGCCATCGGGTCTCCCTGTCGTCTTCCGGTGGTGCGAGGTCGGGGCACCGGCTGGTCGCCGTCCCTTCCCCCTTCCATGAGTGTGCTCAGTATCTCTGTCGGCAAACCGGAAGCCCATCCCCCAAAAGGCCAGAACGGCCCCGACCGTGTGGTCGGGGCCGTCCTGTTCTGATCCTCAGATCAGGAGGCGTTACGCACGTTCTCGGCCTGGGGACCCTTGGGACCCTGGGTGACCTCGAACTCGACGCGCTGGTTCTCCTCGAGGGACTTGTAGCCCTGCATCTGGATGGCGGAGAAGTGGACGAAGACGTCGTCGCCCCCACCCTCCTGCGCGATGAAACCGAAGCCCTTCTCGGCGTTGAACCACTTGACGGTGCCCTGAGCCATGCTCGCTTACTCCTCTTTCGGGGGCCTGGACCGCCGCTGCGACGGTCCTGCACCAGCTGCCTGACGCTGAGCCCCTCTGAGTGCAATGCGAAACTGAGAGCCAACGCCGCCGGACATCACTCACTTCCGCGGGCGTTTCTTGGACCTGCTGGAACTTTGTGCATCTGGTGCACCCCCGACAATAGCAACAACTGGGCGGTTGGGGGTACTGACGTGGGCTCGCGTGTAGCGTGACCTCCATGTTGGTCCTGAGCCGGCGGGTCGGCGAGAGCATCGTCATCGGCGACGACGTCACCGTGACGGTGCTCGAAGTGCGCGGCGACGTGGTCCGGGTCGGCATCGACGCACCCCGTTCGGTGACCGTGCACCGCGCCGAGCTCCTGCGCGAGCTCGAGGAGACCAACCGCGAGTCGGCGTCCCCGAGCGAGGACGTGGTCGCCTCCCTCGCCCAGCGGCTCGGCCGCAAGCAGTAGCAGACCTGCTCAGGCGACGAGCGGCGCCCGCACCGGCAGGTCGTCGGTGAGCACCACCTGCGCGCCCTGACGGGTGACCGTGTTGACCAGCACCGGCGCCAGCAGGTTGACGGTGGCGTCGGCTGCCGAGCCACCGGCGTTGACCACGGCGAGGACGACGACGTCGTCAGCGGAGTCGATCCCGAGGGCGGCGACGGTGGCGTCGTCGACGACCGGGGCGTAGTCGGGGAAGAAGAGCTGCGGGGGGACCACCAGGAAGCGCAGCGACGGCTCGTCGACCGACCGCAGGGCGCACAGGACGCCCTCGTCGTCGAGGCGGACCAGCGCGAAGCGGCGGACGCCGGGGAAGCCGGGCATGGGCTCCACCATGTCGATGACGGGAATCTCCTCCACCACGGTGGCTGCGCTCCTCGTCTCGACGGTGCAGGGGGTCAGGGTCGCCGTGCTCATGTCATCACCTCAAGAAGTCCGCAAGAGACGGCTGGACAAGCCTAGCCGTGGAAGCGAGGGCAGCCTGGTAGGCGACCTCCTGCATCGTCAGGTCCATCGTGGCCCGGGCGAGGTCGACGTTCTCGATCTGCGAGAGCGACGTGGTCAGCTCGAGGACCGTGTCCTTCGCCGACTGCGAGGCGCGCTCCAGCCGGTTCGTTCGGGTGCCGACCTCGGACAGCGCCGAGGTCATCCGGTTCCTCGCCGTGTCGAGCGAGGCCATCTCGGTCTGGGTGGTCGCCGTCGTGCCGGCCCGCACCGAGTTCGCGAGCGAGGTCAGCGTGTCGAACAGGTTCGCACCGGCCGGGCCGAACGCGACCGGGCCGTCGATGTTGACCGCGACCTTGACGTCCTTGCCGATCGTGCGCTGGACCGGGCCGGCCACGCCTACGAAGGCCCCGGAGTCGTCGTACGCCGCGCTGCCGTTGACCAGACCACCGAAGACCGGACGTCCGAGGTACGTCGCGTTGGCGCCGTCGATGAGGCTGCCCCGGAGCGCCTCGATCTCGGCGGCGATCGCCTCGCGGGCGGCAGGGCTCTGGTTGAGCGCGTTGACGCTCTGGATCGCCAGCTCGCGGGCGCGGCCGACCTGGCCGAGCATCGACTGCAGCGTGAGGTCGGCCTGGCCGAGCCGCCCGAGGCCGTCGTCGGCGTTGCGGGCGTACTGCGTCTGGTCGGCGAGCGAGGCGCGCATCCGCATCGCGGAGGTCGTGTCGGTCGGGGAGTCGGACGGCCGGTTCAGGATCCGCCCCGTGGAGAGCTGCTCCTGGGTCTTGGCGAGCCGGCTCAGCCCGGTCTGCAGGGACAGGTAGGACCTGTCCATCATCATCCCCTGGGTCACGCGGTTGATCGTCATCAGCGCAGCAGCCCCGTCCGGTTGATGAGGGTGTCGAGCACGGAGTCGACGGTGGTCAGCACCCGGGCCGCGGCTTCGAAGCCGCGCTGGTACTGCACCATCGACAGCATCTCCTCGTCGAGGCTGACCCCGGCGAGCTGGTCACGGGAGCCGTCGACCTGCTGGGTGAGCATCGACTGGCTGGCGGCGAGCCGGCGGCCGGAGGCGACCGTCGCGCCGAAGCTGTTGACGAGCTGCTGGTACGACGACTCCGGTCCGGTCAGCTCGCTGAGCCGGTCCGCGACGCTGCCCTCGACGACCCCGCCGGGGAGCCCGGAGGCGGCGACCTGGGAACGGTCGGTGAGCAGCACGGCCAGGGAGCCGGCGGGGTCGGCCGGGTCGTAGCCGAAGAACGGGGTACCGGCCGCGCCGGTCGCGTCGTACCCGGTCGTGTGGACGGCGTTGACGCCGTCCGCGAGCGCCTGCGCGACGGTGCCGAGGCCGGACACGTACGCCGGGATCGTGGTGTTCAGCATGTCGGTGACCGCGCCCGCCTCGCCGGTGAGCCCGGCCGGTACGGCGGTGGTGCCGCCGATCGGGTGGGTGACCTGGAACGTCACGGGGCTGCCGTCGGCGTCACCGGTGGGGGTGACGCCCGAGGCGACCTGGAGCGCGCCGGGGATGCCGCCGGTGACCAGGGAGACGCCGTTGACCGCGAAGTCGAGCCCGCCGGCGGCGTTCTGCACGGCCTTGCCACCGGTCAGCTCGGAGAGCCGCAGGGCGAGCAGGTCGCGCTGGTCGAGCAGGTTGCCGGCGTCGGACCCGTCGAGCGCGGCGACCGAGATCGCCTTGTTGGTGGCGGCGAGATCGGAGGCGACCGTGTTGACCTCGGAGACCATCGCGTTGAGCTTGGCGCGCTGGTCGCCGGCCTCGACCGTGAAGTTGCGGGACTGGATCCGGACCGCGTCGGCGAGCGCGGCGCCGCGGGCGATCACCTGGCCGCGGGCGGCTTCGCTGTCCGGGTTGTTCGCCAGGTCGCTCCAGGCGGAGCGGAACTCGGCCATCACCGTCGACAGGCCGTTCTCGCCGGGCTCGCCGATGCCGGTCTCGAGGCGGTCGAGGACCGTCTGCCGGACGTCGACGTACGACTGCTTGCCGTGCTCGGTGCGGACCCGCGCGTCGAGGAAGGCGTCGGTCATCCGGGTCACCCCGGAGATGTAGACGCCGCCGCCGGCGTTCTGGCTGCGCGACCACATGGCGGGGGTGGTCGGCGTGCCGGCGGTGGCCGCCTCGACCCGGCGTCGCGTGTAGCCCTCGGTGCCGACGTTGGCGATGTTCTGGCTCGCGGTGTCCATCGCGACGCGGTTGTACCGCAGCGCGGACAGCGCGGTGTTCAGGGAGGCGAAGGAGCCGGACACGACTAGATGCTCTGGTCCAGGAGGCGGTGCCGCTGGTCGTCGACGACCGCGTTGCCGGTGTGGGAGTAGCTGTCGGCGGTCTCGGTCAGCCCGAGGAACGTGTCCCGGGCGGCCTGCTGGCCGGTGGTGAGCAGCTCGCGGTTGGACGCGGCGATCTCCATGATCTCGCGGGAGTACTGCACGAACGCGGCGCGGTGGTCGAGCAGGATCGAGCGCCACGGCTCGTCCACGGACTCGGCGAGCGCACGCAGGCTGGGGTTGGCGGCCATCCCGATGGCGGCGGCGGCCTCGTCGGCGACCACGGCACGGAGCAGCTCGGTCTCGCGGATCGAGGCGAGGATCCCCTCGACCTCCCGGGCCGAGGTGGCCAGCCACCGGCTGCTGCCGCTGGCGAGCACCAGCTTCTCCATCTCGAGCTTGTACAGAAGGGTCTCGAGGAGCTCTCGCTCGCGCCACAGGATGAGTGACAGGTCCTCCATCGGTCTCTCCTCTCCTTCTCGCCGCTGGTCGGTGCTGGTCGGTGCTGGTGCTGCCGTCTTCGAGGGCTCTGATCGGCCGGTCGCTCCCCCTGTTGAGGGTTTCTGCGCCACCGGTTGCGGAGACGGGACGGGGTCGGCCGCAGCAGAACAGGCGAATTCGGTTCACAACGCACCGGAACGGCAGGGTCGTATAGTCCGTTTCGACTACTTGATCCAGCCGTACGTCCCTAAGGTCCGGGTTCTTCGCCCCGAAGGGGACCAATGGCCCGAGAGTCGCACTCGTGACCAACGAGACCGCCTCCGCCGCCGTCGACATCGACGACCTGGTGACCAGCCACATGCAGCTGGTCAGCCACATCGTCCGTGAGTCGATGGGCCGGCTGCCCGGGCACGTCAACCGCGACGACCTGACCAGCGCCGGCCTGGCCGCACTGGTCATGGCCGCACGGTCGTACGACGAGTCCCGAGGCGTCCCGTTCACCCGCTACGCCTCCACCCGGATCCGGGGCGCGATCATCGACGAGCTGCGCGGCATCGACTGGGCGAGCCGCTCGGTCCGCCGCCGGGCCCGCGAGCTCGACGAGACCCGCACCCGGCTCGCCGGCCGACTGGGCCGCACCCCCACCGACGCCGAGGTGGCCGAGGCCGCCGGGGTCACCGTCGACGAGGTCGCCGCCAACGCCGACGACGTCTCGCGGGCCAGCGTGATGAGCCTCCAGGGGTTCGGGGACACCCCGATCGACGACGTGCTGCCGACCCGGGCGCCGAGCCCGGAGGAGAAGGTGGAGCAGAACGAGCGGATCGGCTACCTCGTCGACTCCGTCGCGCTCCTCCCCGAGCGGCTCCGCGTGGTCGTCGAGGGGTACTTCTTCGCCGAGCGCCCGATGGCCGAGATCGCCGCCGAGCTCGGCGTCTCCGAGTCCCGCGTCTCCCAGATGCGCGCCGAGGCGCTCGTCCTGCTCAAGGACGCCATGAACAGCGCGCTCGACCCCGAGATGGTCGCCCCGCACAGCCGGCCCGACGGCTGCGCGGCGCGGCGCCGGGACGCCTACTTCGCCGCGGTCGCCTCGCGTCGCTCCGTCGCGGCGCGACTGAGCAGCGTCTCCGCGCTGGACCGCTCCGCCTGAGCGCAACTCCTCAGGTCGCCCGCCGACCATGCCGATCTGATCGGCACGGAGCCCACGGACGGACTCCAGCACTCGGCTCGTCATTCCAGGAGGGAAATCCCATGAGTCTTCGCATCAACCAGAACGTCGACGCCTTCAACTCGTACCGCAACCTGTCGGTCACCCAGGGCCAGATGTCCAAGTCGCTGGAGAAGCTGTCCAGCGGCTTCCGGATCAACCGCGCCGCCGACGACGCCGCCGGCCTCGCGATCTCCGAGAGCCTGCGCTCCCAGGTCGGTGGCCTCAAGGTCGCCGTCCGCAACGCCCAGGACGGCATCTCGGTCGCCCAGACCGCGGAAGGCGCCCTGACCGAGGTCCACGCGATGCTGCAGCGGATGCGCGACCTCACCGTGCAGGCCGGCAACACCGGCGCCAACGGCGGCGCCGGCGGCAAGGCCGTCGCCTCGATCCAGGAGGAGATCAGCGCGCTCTCCACCGCGATCAACGACATCGCGACCCGCACCGAGTTCAACGGCACCAAGCTGCTCGGCGACACCGATCCGGTCACCGCGGGCGCTCAGAACACCCTGACCTTCCAGGTCGGCGCCAACGGCGGCGAGACGCAGACCGTCACGCTGTCCGACATGACCACCGGCGCGACCGGGCTCAACATCGCCGACGCTGAACGTGACGACGAACGCCACCGCTGCCGACTTCACGACCGACCTGACCGCCATCGACTCGGCGATCGAGACGGTCTCCACCGTTCCGCGGCAAGCTCGGTGCGACTCAGAACCGCCTTCGAGCACACCGTGAACAACCTCAACGTGGCGGTCGAGAACCTCTCCGCCTCCGAGAGCCGGATCCGCGACACCGACATGGCGCAGGAGATGATGAACTTCACCCGTTCGCAGATCCTGTCCCAGGCCGGCACCTCGATGCTCGCCCAGGCCAACCAGGCGCCCCAGGGCGTCCTCGCCCTGCTCCGCTGAGCGAGCCGGTCGACCTCGTCGTACCCCGGAACCGCCCGGGCGGGAGCGCTGCTCCTGCCCGGGCGGTTCCTTCGTCGGTACGGCCGGCGAACTCGCCTGAGAAAACCTTCAGGTACGGCGCAGCCGGGCCGATGGACCCCATGGAGCCCACGGACGGACTCCAGCACTCGACTCGTCATTCCAGGAGGGAACCACCATGAGTCTTCGCATCAACCAGAACATCGACGCCTTCAACTCGTACCGCAACCTGTCGGTCACCGCAGGGCCAGATGTCCAAGTCGCTGGAGAAGCTGTCCAGCGGGTTCCGGATCAACCGCGCAGCCGACGACGCCGCCGGTCTCGCGATCTCCGAGAGCCTGCGTTCCCAGGTCGGTGGCCTCAAGGTCGCCGTCCGCAACGCCCAGGACGGTGTCTCGGTCACCCAGACCGCGGAAGGCGCCCTGACCGAGGTCCACGCGATGCTGCAGCGGATGCGTGACCTCACGGTGCAGGCCGGCAACGCCGGTGCCAACGGTGGCGCGGCCGGCAAGGCCGTCGGCTCGGTCCAGGAGGAGATCACCGCGCTCTCCACCGCCGTCAACGACATCGCCACCCGCACCAAGTTCAACGGCACGGCGCTGCTCGACGGGACCAACACCTCGCTCACCTTCCAGGTGGGCGCCAACGGTGGCGAGACCCAGGCGGTCGCGCTGTCCGACATGCGGTCGGCGACGCTCGGCAGCGGCACGCTGAAGATCAACGCGATCGACCTCAACGGTGCCGCCAACGACGGGGTGGGCGCGACCACCACGACGAACGCGCTCGCGTCGATCGACGCCGCGATCGAGTCGGTCTCGACCTTCCGCGGCAAGCTCGGTGCGGCTCAGAACACCTTCGAGCACACCGTGAACAACCTCAACGTGGCGGTCGAGAACCTCTCCGCCTCCGAGAGCCGGATCCGCGACACCGACATGGCGCAGGAGATGATGAACTTCACCCGTTCGCAGATCCTGTCCCAGGCCGGCACCTCGATGCTGGCCCAGGCGAACCAGGCGCCCCAGGGCGTCCTCGCCCTGCTCCGCTGAGCGAGCCGGTCGACCTCGTCGTACCCCGGGACCGCCCGGGCGGGAGCGCTGCTCCTGCCCGGGCGGTTCCTGTCGTGGTGCGGTCGTCCTGTGGTGGCGGCGTACGCCGAAACCGGTCAGGTACGGCGCCACCGGGCCGATAGGACGTACGGAGTCCATGGACGGACTCCGGCAACGACTCGACATTCCAGGAGGGAAATATCATGAGTCTTCGCATCAACCAGAACGTCGACGCCTTCAACTCGTACCGCAATCTGTCGGTCACCCAAGGCCAGATGTCCAAGTCGCTGGAGAAGCTGTCCAGCGGGTTCCGGATCAACCGCGCAGCCGACGACGCCGCCGGCCTCGCGATCTCCGAGAGCCTTCGTTCCCAGGTCAGCGGCCTCAAGGTCGCCGTCCGCAACGCCCAGGACGGCGTCTCGGTCACCCAGACCGCGGAAGGCGCCCTGACCGAGGTCCACACGATGCTGCAGCGCATGCGTGACCTCACCGTGCAGGCCGGCAACACCGGCGCCAACGGCGGCGCTGCCGGCAAGGCCGTCGGCTCCATCCAGGAGGAGATCGGCGCGCTCCGCACGGCGATCGACGACATCGCCAACCGGACCGACTTCAACGGCACCAAGCTGCTGAACGGGACGAACGCCTCGCTCACCTTCCAGGTGGGGGCGAACGGCGGGGAGACCCAGACCCTCAACCTGTCGGACATGAACGTGGCCGTGCTGGGTGGGACGACCAACAAGCTCACCAGCGTCGACGTCACCACCTCGACGATCGACATCGCCGGTGACATCGCCACGATCGACTCGGCGATCGAGCAGGTCTCCACGTTCCGCGGCAAGCTCGGTGCGGCTCAGAACGCCTTCGAGCACACCGTGAACAACCTCAACGTGGCGGTCGAGAACCTCTCCGCCTCCGAGAGCCGGATCCGCGACACCGACATGGCTCAGGAGATGATGAACTTCACCCGTTCGCAGATCCTGTCCCAGGCCGGCACCTCGATGCTGGCCCAGGCGAACCAGGCGCCGCAGGGCGTCCTCGCGCTGCTCCGCTGACCGGACTGGTGGGCCGACCGGCTCACGAGGCCGCCGGTCCCCCGACACGCGGGCCCGGGTGGGTTGACCCCACCCGGGCCCTCATCGTTTTTCCACCGAACCCCTCAGGTGCCCACCGGAAGCGCCGATGAGCACTGCGTAGTCCACGGATGGACACCCGCACCACGACTCGACATTCCAGGAGGGAAATCCCATGAGTCTTCGCATCAACCAGAACGTCGACGCCTTCAACTCGTACCGCAACCTGTCGGTCACCCAGGGCCAGATGTCCAAGTCGCTGGAGAAGCTGTCCAGCGGCTTCCGGATCAACCGCGCCGCCGACGACGCCGCCGGCCTCGCGATCTCCGAGAGCCTGCGCTCCCAGGTCGGTGGCCTCAAGGTCGCCGTCCGCAACGCCCAGGACGGCATCTCGGTCGCCCAGACCGCGGAAGGCGCCCTGACCGAGGTCCACGCGATGCTGCAGCGGATGCGCGACCTCACCGTGCAGGCCGGCAACACCGGCGCCAACGGCGGCGCCGGCGGCAAGGCCGTCGCCTCGATCCAGGAGGAGATCAGCGCGCTCTCCACCGCGATCAACGACATCGCGACCCGCACCGAGTTCAACGGCACCAAGCTGCTGAACAACACCAACACGCTCACCTTCCAGGTCGGCGCCAACGGCGGCGAGACCCAGTCGGTCGTGCTCTCCGACATGCAGTCGGCGACCCTCGGCATCAACGGCGTGAACGTGACCGCGAACACGACGACCGCGGACCTCACCACGATCGACGCCGCGATCGAGTCGGTCTCGACCTTCCGCGGCAAGCTCGGTGCCGCGCAGAACACCTTCGAGCACACCGTGAACAACCTCAACGTGGCGGTCGAGAACCTCTCCGCCTCCGAGAGCCGGATCCGCGACACCGACATGGCCCAGGAGATGATGAACTTCACCCGTTCGCAGATCCTGTCCCAGGCCGGCACCTCGATGCTGGCCCAGGCGAACCAGGCCCCCCAGGGCGTCCTCGCCCTGCTCCGCTGAGCGAGCCGACCAGCTGCACCCCCTGAGCCCCGGGCGGGAGTCGAGTGACTCGGCTCCCGCCCGGCGCCACACCTGAACCAGCACCACACTCGAGAAGGGAGAGAACAATGGCCGGAAACGCCAGCATCGGCGGCCTCGCCAGTGGCCTGGACACCGCCACGATCATCTCCCAGCTCATGCAGCTCGAGGCGATGCCGCAGAGCCGGCTCAGGACCCAGGTCACCACCCAGGAGACCGCGGTCAAGAGCATGCAGGACCTCAACGCGAAGGTCGCCGCCCTGATGACCCGGGCCGAGGCACTCGCCAAGACCGACGGCTGGTCCCCCGTCACCACCACCAGCTCCTCGGACAAGGTGGCCGTCACCACCGGCGCCGGCGCCACCGCGACCTCGCTGTCGTTCTCGGTCGTCTCCACGGCCAAGGCGCACACCGTCTCCTTCGGCACCAAGGCGGCGCTCGACGCGCCGGTCACCGGGTCCAGCACGAAGGTCATGGTCGACCTCCTCGACGGAGACGGCCCCCAGGAGCTCGAGACCGGCGACGGCACCCTCCAGGGGCTCGTCGACGCCGTCAACGGCTCCGGCAAGGGGCTGCGCGCCACCACGGTCAACCTGGGCGACGGCACCTACCGGCTCCGCATCGAGTCGGCCACCACCGGCACCGCGTCCTCGTTCGAGGTCACCGCGCTCGACGGCTCGCCCCTCCTCGGCGGCGCCACCGCCACCGTGACCGGTGACGACGCCACGATCCAGGTCGGCTCGGACACGATCAGGTCGGCGAGCAACACCTTCTCCGACCTGCTGCCCGGCGTCAGCGTCACGCTCGCCGCCGACGCCCCGGCCGGTGCGGTCACGATCGGTCTCGCGACGGACGCCACCAAGGTCGCCGAGTCGGTCAAGGGGCTCGTGGACGCGGTCAACAGCATCCTCGCCGACATCGACAAGGCCACCAAACCGGGGCTCGGCGGCGCCAAGGCCGGGCCGCTCGCGGGGGACAGCACGCTCCGCGGTCTCCGGGACCAGCTGGTCAACACCCTCTACTCGACCGCCGGCGGCAGCCTCGTCACGGCCGGGATCGAGCTCGACAAGTTCGGCAAGCTCACCTTCGACGAGGCCCAGTTCACGAAGGCGTACGAGGCGGACCCGGTCACCACCGCGTCGTACTTCACGAAGTCGACCGACGCGACCGGGTTCGCCGACCGGCTGGCCACCACCGCCAAGGCCGCGAGCGACCCCTACGACGGGGTCATCTCCACCAGCGTCAAGGGTCGCCAGACCACCATCGAACGCCTCCAGGACTCCATCGACGGCTGGGACATCAAGCTGGAGCTGCGGCGTACGACGCTCACCCGCCAGTTCACCGCCCTCGAGACGGCGCTGAGCCGGATGAACAGCCAGTCGTCCTGGCTGTCCGGCCAGATCTCCTCCCTCAACTCCAGCAGCAGCTAAGGACAGAAGATGTACGCCGCCAACGCCTCGAACGCCGCCAAGAACGCCTACATGGACAACTCGGTGTCCACTGCCAGCCCGGAGCGGCTGCTGGTCATGCTCTGCGACCGGCTCGTCCTCGACGTGCAGCGCGGGCTCGACGCCCAGCGCGTCGGCAACGTGCCGGAAGCCCACAACCAGCTCGTGCACGCCCAGGAGATCATCATCCACCTGCGCGCCACCCTCCGGGTCGAGGCGTGGGACGGCGGACCAGGGCTCGCCTCGCTCTACGACTGGCTGCACAGCCAGCTGATCCGGGCCAACATGAGCAAGGACCCCGAGGTGACGGCCGGCTGCCTCTCGCTCGTCGAGGACCTCGCCGGCACCTGGCGCACCGCCGCCCTGCAGGCCGCCCAGGCCGCGGGCTGACGGGACCCACCACCGTGACCTTGACCGCCGACTTCCACGACGCCTGGGTGGCCGAGCTCGACCGCCTCGAGGTGGACGTCGAGCTGGCCGAGGCGATGCTCGCCGCCGACCACATGGAGCTGGCCGAGCCAGCCCCCTGGGCACCCCCGGCGATGCGCGGGCCGCTGCCGGCCGACCTCGAGCCGCGGGCCCGGCTCGTCCTCGAGCGCCAGCTCGCGGTCGCGCACCTGCTCGCCGAGCGGCTCACCCGCACCGACCGGCACCGCCGCTACACCCAGGCGATCAGGAACACCGCCCACCCCGAGGTCCCGGTCTACGTCGACCTCCAGGCCTGACCCGTCACCGCTGCCGGGTTGAGCCGTCACTCGTGCCGGTCGTCCGTCCGCGGGCGTGCGGCGGTCGCCGGCTTCGACCGGCACGAGTGACGGCTCAACCCGGCGCGCGTGACGGCTGAACATTCTTTTCGGGGAACTCCTCAGGTCGGGCTCCGGAGAACCGAATGGACCTCTGAGCACGGAATGCTCGCCTCGCCGATGGACCGGCACCTCTAGTGACTGTCGACCCCCCGGTCGACCACGGTCGCCGACTTGGGAGGGTCAGTGTCCATCTTCGCTGCTGATGGCGTCGCCAACGTGCTGCATGGCGCGCTCAACGGCATCTCGTTCCGGCAGAACGTCATCGCCGACAACATCGCCAACGTCGACACCCCGCACTTCCGGGCGAGCTCGGTCGACTTCGAGAGCTCGCTGCGCGGCGCGATCGCCGGTGGGGAGATCCCCTCGCGCGACGTCACGTTCAGCACCACGCCGACCGACACCCCCGTCGGGGCCAACGACAACAACGTCGACCTCCGCAAGGAGACGATGGCCGCGATGCAGTCGACGTTCCAGTACCAGATCGTCAGCCGCTCGGTGAGCGACCGCCTCGACCTCGTCCGCACCGCGGCAGGGGCCTTCTGATGGCGGCCTTCGAGATGCTCCGCATCGCCAACACCTCCCTCGGCATGCACCAGACCTGGCTCGACGCCCTGGCGCACAACATCGCCAACTCCAACACCGTCCGCAGCACCGACGAGGACGCGTTCCAGGCCCAGATGGTCATCGCCCGCTCCCGTGAGGACGGCGGCGTCAACGTCGGCGGCATCGCGGTGAGCGACCCCGAGGGCCGGCTCCAGTACGCCCCCGACCACCCGCTCGCCGACGAGGACGGCATGGTCCGCGCCCCCGAGATGGACATGGCCAGCCAGATGTCGCAGCTCGTGATGGCCCAGCGCGGCTACCAGGCCTCGGTCGGCGTCACCAAGAACGCCCAGGACACCTACAGCAGCGCGCTGCAGATCGGACGTGGCTGATGTCCGTCTCCGGAATCGAGTCCATCGGCGCGGCGGGGTTCACCCCGTTCGTCGCCCCCACCGTCGGCGCCGGCGAGGCCGCCCGCACCCAGGCCACCAGCGGCCCGGCGTTCGGCGAGCTCCTCGTCAACGGCCTCGAGGGGCTGGAGGGGCTGCAGGACAAGACCGACCACCTGGCGGTCAAGGCCGCCACCGGTGACCTCGGCGCCATCCACGACTACACGATCGCCGCCACCGAGACCGGCGTCGCCACCCAGCTGACCGTTGCCGTGCGCAACAAGGCCGTCGAGGCGTTCAGCGAGATCATGCGGATGCAGGTGTGATGAAGGAGAACCTCACCCGGGCCTTCGGCCGGGTCCAGACGTCCTTCGTCGGCTTCACCGCCGGCCAGAAGGTCGTGGCGATCGTCGGCACGGCCGCCCTGCTGCTCGCCGGCTTCATGGTGTTCAAGTGGGCCGCGGCGCCGAGCTACGCCCCGCTGTTCAGCAACCTCGCCTCCGCCGACGCGTCGGCGGTCATCGAGGAGCTGGACGCCCAGGGCGTCCCCTACCAGCTGAGCAACGGCGGCAACACCATCCTGGTGCCGAGCGAGAAGGTCTACACGACCCGGATCAGCCTCAGCGGCGAAGGGCTCCCGACCGGGAGCGACGGCGGCTACGCGCTCCTCGACGAGCAGAGCCTCTCCACCTCCCAGTTCCAGGAGCAGACCAGCTTCAAGCGGGCGATGGAGGGCGAGCTCGCCAACACCATCGAGGCGATCGACGGGGTCGAGGCCGCCGTCGTCCACCTCGCGATGCCCCCCAAGCAGGTCTTCGCCGACGAGCAGGACCCGACCACCGCCTCGGTCCTCCTCAAGACCCGCGCCGGCACGACGATGGCCCCCGAGCAGGTGCAGGCGGTCGTCAACCTCGTCTCCGCCAGCATCGACGGCCTCGCCGAGGACAAGGTCACCGTCGCCGACTCCACCGGCAAGGTCCTCTCCGCGCCGACCTCCTCGGCCGCCGGCTCGGCCCAGGGCCAGACCCAGCAGGTCGAGGACTTCCAGAACCGGCTCAACGGCCAGGTGCAGACGATGCTCGACCGGGTCCTCGGCCCGGGCAACTCCGCGGTCCAGGTCACCGCGAACCTGTCCTTCGACAAGACCGTCTCCGAGACCACCCGCTACTTCGGCAACGCCGACACCGCGCTGTCGGAGAGCGAGACCAGCGAGACGCTGGAGGGCGGCACGCCGGGTACGACGGGCGGCGTCGTCGGCCCCGACGGCCAGATGGACACCACCACGACCACCGGCGGCGCCGACTCGGCGTACGAGAAGAGCAGCCGCACCTCCAACAACGCCGTCAACAAGGAGGTGGAGCAGCGCGAGGCCGCCCCCGGCGGCGTGCAGTCGCTCCACGTCGGCGTCGTCCTCGACACCCGCGCCCTGCGCGGAGCCGACCCCAACGACGTCCAGGACCTCGTCGCCTCGGCGCTCGGGATCAACCCGGGACGTGGGGACACCATCGAGGTCAGCTCGATGGCGTTCGACCGGACCGCCGAGGCCGCGGCCGCCGAGGAGCTCGAGGCGAGCGTCGCGGCCGAGAAGAAGGCCGCCACCACCACCCTGATCCGCAACGGCGGCCTCGCCGGCGTCCTCGTGATCATGGTGCTGGTCGCCTGGTTCCAGGCCCGCCGTCGCGCGAAGGCCCGCACCGAGGCCACCAGCTATGTCGTCGAGCAGCTCCGCCGTGACGCGCTCGACCGGCAGGCCGCCGCCGACCGGGCCGCGCTCGAGGCGCAGTCGCCGGCGATGCTCGCCCTGGAGTCGTCGGAGGCGGACGCCGCCAACGAGATGCGGGACGAGATCGCCGCGCTCGTGGAGCGTCAGCCCGAGGACGTCGCAGCGCTGCTCCGCGGCTGGCTCGTGGAGCGTGGCGCATGAGCAGCATCACGATGGCCAACCTCGGCGTCCGCAAGGCCGCCGTCCTGCTGATCCAGCTCGGCCGTGACCGGGCCGCGTCGGTCCTCTCGCACCTGTCCGAGTCGGAGGTCGAGGCGGTCTCCGCCGAGATCGCCCGGCTGGAGTCGATCAGTGGCGCCGAGACCGAGTCGGTGCTCACCGAGTTCCGCGACATGATGATCGCCCGGGCACACATCGCCCAGGGCGGCCTCGCGTTCGCGCAGCAGATCCTCGAGGGGAGCCTCGGAGCCGACCGCGCCTCGGAGATCATCAGCCGACTCAACGCGGCCGCGGTGCAGATGCCGTTCCAGTTCCTCCACCGCGCCGACCCCTCGCAGCTGCGGTCGTTCATCATGGACGAGCACCCCCAGGTCATCGCCCTGGTCCTCGCGCACATGACGCCCGACAAGGCCAGCCTGCTGCTCTCCGGCCTCGCGGCGGAGACGCAGGCCGAGGTCGCGCACCGGATCGCGGTGATGGACCGCACCACGCCCGACATCGTCCGGGCTGTCGAGGCGACACTCGAGCGCCGGCTGTCCTCGATGCTCCAGCCGAACGAGATGTCCCAGGTCGGCGGTCTCGACCCGCTGGTCGACATCATCAACCGCTCCGACCGCTCCACCGAGCGGCAGATCGTCGAGGGGCTCGAGGCGCTCGACCCGGCGCTGGCCGACGCGGTGAAGAGCCGGATGTTCATGTTCGAGGACATCGTCACGATCGAGGACCGCTCCATCCAGCTGGTGCTCCGCGAGGTCGACACCGCCGCGCTGGCGCTCGCCCTCAAGGGCGTCGCCGAGAACGTCCGGGACAAGATCACCCGCAACCTCTCCGAGCGCGCGGCGACCAACCTCATCGAGGAGGTCGAGCTGCTCGGCTCGGTCCGGCTCAGCCAGGTCGAGGAAGCCCAGCAGACCATCATCCGGACGATCCGGTCGCTCGAGGAGCAGGGCCAGATCATGATCCGTCGGGGCAACGATGACGAGTTCGTCTCCTGAGGCCGGTGCGCAGGTGCGCACCGTCCCCTTCGCGAGCCGCGAGCTCCGCAGCGGCAACTGGACCCGGCTCGGCTCCAGTGCCGTCCTCGGCGACGCCGTCACCGAGCACACCCTGGCCGGTCTCGCCGCCGAGGCGTCCGCGGCCGCCCGTGCCCGCGGCTACGCCACCGGGTGGGCCGAGGGCCGCCAGGCCGCCGGCACCGAGCTCCGCGCCGCTACCGACGCGCTCGAGGCCCGGCACCACGCCGAGGAGCAGCGCCGTGAGGACGAGCACCGGCTCGCCGTCGCCGCACTGGCCCGAGCCGCGGCACAGCTCGAGGCCACGCTCGCCGAGGTGTGCACCCAGGTCGAGTCCCGCGCCGCCGAGGTGGCGCTCGCGCTCACCGAGGAGCTGGTCGGCCACGAGCTCGCCGTCGCCGAGACACCGGGCATCGACGCCGTACGACGCGCGCTCGCGCTCGTGCCCGGCGAGCCGGTGACCCGCGTCCGCGTCAGCACCGAGGACCCGATCACGGCGGAGATGACCGCGGTGGCCGGCTCGGTCGTCGTGATCGCCGACCCCTCCCTCAGCCGCGGCGACGCGATCGTGGAGACCGCCGAAGGGGTCGTCGACGCCCGGATCTCCAGCGCCCTCGAGCGCGTCCGCGAGGTGCTCCTCCCGTGACGCTGCTGACACCCGACCTGATCTTCGCCGCCCGCGCCGCCGCGCGTCCGCGCCGGCTCGGGCTCCTCACCGAGCTCCTCGGCCTGCACCTGCTCGTCAAGGGCGTCGACGCCGCCGTCGGTGACGTCGTCGAGGTGCTCGGGGTGAAGCCGGTCCTCGCCGAGGTGGCGGCGAGCGGGCCCAACGGCCTGGTCTGCCTGCCGATGGCACCCACCACCGGGCTCCGCGCCGGCATGCACGTGCGGTCCACCGGCGGACCGCTCACGATCCCCGTCGGCCCCGAGCTCCTCGGCCGGGTCATCGACGGCCTCGGCCGGCCGATCGACGGCGGCCCGCCGCTCACCGGGCTCCGCCACGTCGCCGTCGAGAACCAGGCGCCGGCGCCGATGTCCCGGGCCCGCATCGACCGCCAGGTCGGTCTCGGCGTCCGCGCGCTCGACTCGTTGGTGCCCTGTGGTCGCGGCCAGCGCATCGCGATCATGGCCGGCAGCGGCGTCGGCAAGTCCACGCTGCTGTCGATGATCGCCCGCGGCACCGACGCCTCCATGTCGGTGATCGCCCTGGTCGGCGAGCGTGGCCGCGAGGTGCGCGAGTTCATCGAGAACGACCTCGGCCCCGAAGGGCTCGCCCGCTCCGTGGTCGTCGTCGCGACCTCCGACGCCCCGCCGGTGGAGCGGCTGCGCGCGGCCTTCGTCGCCACGCGGGTCGCCGAGCACTTCCGGGACACCGGCGAGGACGTCGTCCTCATGATGGACTCCCTCACCCGCGTCGCGATGGCGCAGCGCGAGGTCGGCCTCTCGGCGGGAGAGCCGCCGGCGACCCGTGGCTACCCGCCGAGCGTCTTCGCCCTGCTCCCCCGGCTGCTCGAGCGGGCCGGCAACGCAAGCGTCGGCAGCATCACCGGCCTCTACACCGTGCTCGTCGAGGGCGACGACATGCAGGACCCGATCGGCGACACCGTCCGGTCGATCCTCGACGGCCACGTCGTGCTCACCCGACGACTCGCCACCGCCGGCCACTTCCCCAGCATCGACGTGCTGGAGTCGATCTCCCGCGTGACGAACGCGGTGACCTCGGTCGACCAGCGCCAGTCCGCGGTCCGGCTGCGCCGCCTGCTCGCCGCCCACCGGGACGTCAAGGAGCTGGTCGAGATCGGTGCGTACGCGCCCGGCAGCGACACCGACGCCGACGCCGCGCTGGCGCTGATGCCGCGGATCAACGACTTCCTCCGCCAGGACGTCGACGCCCCCTGGGAGCTCGACCGCACCTGGTCCGCCCTGCAGGAGCTGGTCGCGTGAGCACCTCGAACCGTCGCCACGAGACTGACCGCGGGATGCACGCGGTCGCGCGGGTCCGCGAGGTCCGCGAGCGCGACAGCCGGGTCGGATTGCTGCAGTCCCTCACCAACGTGCGCACCCGGGAGGAGCAGCTCGCCGAGCTGCGTACCGCTCTCGAGCAGGCAAGCGTCCGCGACGCCGACACCCTCGACGCGTTCGTCGTGTCCCGGCTCCTGCTGGCCGCGATGGCGGTCGGGGTGCGCGAGGCCGAGCAGCGGCTCGACGCGGCCCGCACCGTCGCCGTCGAGGCCCACCACCGCTGGCAGGCCGACAAGACCCGGGTCCGCGCGATCGAGCACCTCCTCGAGGAGCGGGCGCTGCGCCGCGCCGAGGCGGCCGACCGCGCCGAGGTCCGCGAGATCGACGACATCGTCGGCCGACTGCACGCCCGCCACCACGGAGTCGCCTCATGAGCATCATGGAGGTCCAGGGCCGGATCACCGAGATCCAGTCCCAACTCGCCCTGCTCGGCACGTCGCGCCTGTCGGCCTCGGCCGCGTCCGCGGCCGCGTTCGCCGCCACCCTGGCGACCGAGCAGACCGGCGGCACGACCGGCGCCGGTGGCGCCAAGGGCGGCGGCAGCGTCGGCGGTGACGCCGTCGTGGCCGAGGCCAAGAAGTACCTCGGCCTGCCCTACGTCTGGGGTGGCACCGACCCGAACAAGGGGCTCGACTGCTCCGGCCTGGTCCAGCTGGTCTACAAGAACCTGGGCTACGACCTGCCGCGGGTCTCCTACCAGCAGGCCGCGGCCGGCCGTCCCGTGGCGAGCATGGCCCAGGCCCAGCCCGGTGACCTGATCGCCTGGGACAACTCCAGCCGCAACAACGGGGTCGACCACATCGCGATCTACATCGGCGGCGGCAAGATGATCGAGGCGCCGCGCACCGGGCTGAACGTCCGCATCGTCGACGTTCCGAGCACCCCTGACGTGATCCGGCGGATCCTCCCCGAGGGCGGCGTCACGTCGGCGGCCGCGGTCGGGGCCAGCGCGCGGGTGTCCGGCTCCACGCCGTACGCGAACCTCTTCACCCAGGCCTCGCAGAAGCACAGCGTGCCCGCCGACCTGCTCGTCGCCGTCGCGCGCCAGGAGTCGGCGTTCAACCCGCGCGCGGTGAGCCCGGCGGGCGCCCAGGGCATCATGCAGCTGATGCCGGGCACCGCCGCCGGCCTCGGCGTCAAGAACTCCTTCGACCCGACCCAGGCGATCGACGGGGCGGCCCGCCTCCTCAAGAGCCTGCTCTCCGAGTTCGGCCGGACCGACCTCGCGCTCGCGGCGTACAACGCCGGGCCGGGTGCGGTGCACCGCTACGACGGCATCCCGCCGTACGCCGAGACCCAGAACTACGTGCGGCGCATCATGGCCGACCTGGGGCGCTGACATGACGGCCCTTCCCGCTCTGCCAGCGACGTCCACACCCGCGGGGCTCGCCGCTTCCTCCGGCGCCATGCCCGCAGGCTCCGCCTCCGGCTTCGGCGCATTCCTGCTCGTCCCCGTGGCGGCCGCCACGCAGCCGATCGCGGCGGTCTCCATGGCCGGTCCCGCTGTCGTCGAGGCGTCGGTGAGCGACCTGCCGACCGCCGACGGCGAGGTGCTGCCGGGCGAGGGCGAGATGCCCGAGGACGGCGGCGCGGCCGACCTGCCCGCCGGTCCCGTCGAGGGCCACGTCGTTGCGGCCGGTATCGAGCCGAGTGCTGCGCAGATCATCGCCGCTGCCCAGGTCGTGCCGGTCGGCCCGATGCTCGCCAACGCCCCCAGGCTCCTCCCGTCGTACGACGCCCCCGCGTCCCCGGTGAGCTTCCCGACGGAAAGCTCCGTTCCGGCTGCGAACCAGGCGCTTTCCGTCGGACAGCTCCCCGCCCCCCTCGTCGAGCCGTCACTGGTGCCGGTGCTGGCGTCGGCCGCGAGCGGCATGAGTGACGGCTCAACGGGCGGTGTGGCGGTTGGTCCGCTCGCTCCCGCGGCTGCGACCGCGGACCACGTCGGCCAGCCTGTCGGACAGCCTGTTGGTCAGCCGGTCGGCCAGCCTGTCGGCCAGCCCGCGCCGGCCGCGGACCAGGCCGCCACCCAGCCGGTCGGCCAGCCCACGGCCCAGCCCACCGTTCAGCCCACCGTTCAGCCCACCGGTGAGCCCGCCACCCAGCCCACCACCCAGCCCCCCACCGGCACGAGTGACGGCTCGACGGAGGTGCGGCCGGTCGCCGATGCGACCAGCGGCGGGGTCCCTTCGCCCGCGGGCGACAGCACCCCCGTCGGCCAGGACGCCAGCGACCAGACCAGCAGCCAGTCCGGCCAGTCGGGCCAGTCGAGCCAGTCCGGCCAGTCGGGCCAGTCGGGCCAGTCGAGCCAGTCCGGCCAGTCCGGCCAGTCCGGCAGCCAGCAGGGCCAGCAGGGCCAGCAGGGCCAGCAGGGCACAGCGCAGCAGAGCTCCGCACCGGCCAGCGCCGTCGCCGGGCTCACCGGCGCCGCGCAAGCCGCCGCCACGACCGCCCCGGCCGGCACGACCGGGACCGGCGCCGCGACCACCAACCCGGTCGCCGGCCAGGTCTTCCCGGAGGTCACCCGGCTGGTCAGCCGCGGCGACGGAACCCGACGGATCACCCTCCAGCTGAGCCCCGAGGCGCTCGGCGACGTACGGGTGATCCTCACGGTCCGCAACGGCGAGGTTCAGGTCCGGATGTCGGGCGGCGAGCAGGCGCAGCAGGCGCTCCTCGCCGGCGCACCCGAGCTGCACCGGCTGCTCGACCTCGCCGGCGCTTCCAGCAGCCAGATCCAGGTCGGCACCCAGAGCTCGACCTCCGCGCTCGACCAGCACGCCGCGCAGCACGACGCCCCAGGACAGGGCGCGCTGCGCGACCAGCACCACCAGAGCCACCGGACCGCAGGGACGCGGGACGGGGACACATCCGCCAGGGACGGCGCACCACGAGGGACGCAGACGCATCCCTCGCCCAACCCAGGCACGCGCACCCGCATCACGGGTGTCGACGTGACGATGTGAGGAGGATCCCTTGTCGGTATCCGCAGTCGAGTCGACACCCGGTATCTACGGCTTCGTGCCCGGCTCCGCCGGCACAGGTACGGCGACGTCCGGCCCGACCACGACGACCAGCAACTCGGAGGACAAGGACATGTTCCTCCAGCTGCTCGTCGCCCAGATGAAGTACCAGGACCCGTCGAACCCGGCCGACTCGAGCGAGTTCCTCGCCCAGACGGCGCAGTTCACGGCGCTCGAGAAGATGCAGGAGGTCGCCGACCAGACCTCGCAGCTGGTGGCCCTCCAGGTCGCCTTCGGGGCGAGCTCCCTGGTCGGCCGGACCGTCACCTTCCCGGCGGCCGACGGCACCATCTCCACCGGTGTCGTGGGCTCCGTGCAGTTCGGGGCGACCGGCCCCGTGCTGAAGGTCGACGGCAACGACGTCCATCTCGCCTCGGTCCAGTCCGTCGCCGACGGCTCGACCCGTTCCTGATCCCCGCACCCTTCGTCCCTGAAAGAAGAAGACCATGCTTCGTTCGCTCTTCGCCGGCATCTCCGGCCTCCGCGTCAACCAGACCATGCTGGACGTGACCGGCAACAACATCGCCAACGCCAACACGATCGGCTTCAAGTCGAGCACCACCGTGTTCCAGGACACGCTGAGCCAGATGCTCACCGGCTCCACCGGTGCGGCCGCTCCCCGCGGTGGCACGAACCCGATCCAGGTCGGCCTCGGCGTGCAGCTCGCCGCCACCTCGACCAGCTTCAACCAGGGCTCGGCGCAGACCACCGGGCGCCAGACCGACCTGATGATCCAGGGAGACGGCTTCTTCGTGACCCGCAAGGGGGAGGAGCTCCTCTACACCCGTGCGGGCTCGTTCACCTTCGACGAGACCGGCACCCTGGTGACCCCGACCGGCAACCGCGTCCTGGGCTACGAGCTCGACGGTGCCGGCAACGCCATCAAGGGCGACCCGGTCGGCGACATGGTGCCGATCACCCTCGACCCGGCGAACGCCGTACCGGCGGTGCCGCCGGGCGTGCAGCTGGTGTCGTACAGCATCGGCACCGACGGCAAGATCCGCGGCATCTTCGACGACGGCGTCCAGCGCGAGATGGCCCAGGTCGCAATGGCCGACTTCAACAACCCGATGGGGCTGGAGAAGGTCGGCGAGACCTCGTTCCGCGCCTCGGCCAACTCCGGCCAGGCGCAGCTCGGCGTGGCGGCGGAGGGTCGTCTCGGCACCCTCATCGGCGGCGCGCTGGAGATGTCGAACGTCGACCTCGCCGCGGAGTTCACCAACCTGATCCTGGCGCAGCGCGGCTTCCAGGCCAGCTCGCGGGTGATCACCACCTCGGACTCGGTGCTCGAGGAGCTCGTCAACATCAAGCGCTGACCCGCGTTGTTGCCCTGAGGGTCCGTTCCGGACCCGGAACAGCCCTCAGGGCAATAACCGGCGGCTGGAGAGCCTCAAGTACGGCGCTCCGCAGCCGATCTGATTCCTGTCAGGCCAAGGACGGTCTTTCACCACAACGCACAAGGATGGTGCTTCCCGTGATCACGCTTACCCGACTCAGCGGGTCGGTCTTCGCCCTCAACTCGGACCTCATCGAGCGGGTCGACAGCACTCCCGACACCGTGATCACCCTCGTCGACGGCACCAAGTACGTCGTCACCGAGCCGCTCCCCGCCGTCGTCACCGCGATCCGCGAGTACCGCGGCGCGGTCATCGCCGAGAGTGCTCGCATGGCCGGGGCCGCCGAGGTCCTTTCCACCAACCCGCCCGCCCGCCGGCTCGCCGCGGTGCCGGACAGCCGCACCGCCGCCGAGAACGACGAGGAGCGGTCACGATGAAGGACCTTGCGACGATCATCGGCGTCGTCGGCGCCGTCGTCGTCATCTGCGTGGCCAACATCATGGAGGGCGGCAGCCCGGCCAGCATGCTCCTGCTCCCCCCGATGCTCCTGGTCTGGGGCGGCACGACGCTCATCAGCATCGCCGGCGGCACCATGGCAGACGCCAAGGGGATCATCGGCTCGCTCAAGAAGGCGTTCCTCGGCAAGGCCGAGTCCTCGGCCGACGTCGTGCCGGTCGTCGTCTCGCTCGCCGACAAGGCGCGCAAGGAGGGGCTCCTCGCGCTCGAGGACTCGCTCAAGGAGATCGACGACCCCTTCCTGGTCCGCGGCGTCACCATGGCGGTCGACGGCACCGACCCGGAGGAGATGCGCGAGATCCTCGAGGGCGAGGTCGCCGCCAAGCGGGCGGCCACCAAGCAGAGCGCGAAGTTCTTCGCCGACTCCGGCGCCTACGCGCCCACCATCGGCATCATCGGCACCGTCATGGGGCTGGTGCACGTGCTGGAGAACCTCGCCCAGCCCGAGAAGCTCGGCCACCTCATCGCGGCCGCGTTCCTGGCCACCCTGTGGGGCGTGCTCTCGGCCAACGTCGTGTTCCTGCCGATCGGCAGCCGGCTCAAGCGGCTCGGTGAGCTGGAGGTGGCACGCATGGAGGTCGTGATCGAGGGGGTGCTCGCCATCCAGGCCGGCTCCAACCCGCGGATCATCGCCGCCAAGCTGCGCTCCCTGCTCCCCGCCCACGAGCAGGCCCAGGCGGAGGCTGCCTGATGGCCAGCCGCAAGAAGCACGCGCACGAGGAGGAGCACGAGAACCACGAGCGGTGGCTGGTCACGTACGCCGACATGGTCACCCTCCTCATGGTGCTCTTCATCGTCATGTTCGCGATGAGCAGCGTCGACCAGAAGAAGTTCAACGCGCTCAAGCAGGGGCTGGCGGCCGGCTTCGGCCAGTCGACCTCGGTCCTCGACGGCTCGTCCTCGATCCTCTCCGAGGCGGGACTGGCGGTCGCCCAGCCGATCAGCCCCAAGGCGGCCCAGGAGACCCCGGAGATCGAGGAGATCAAGACCCAGGCGGTGTCGGCGGCGATGCACACCCGCAACCAGCAGCGGTACGACGCCGCAGCCGCCGAGGCCAACCGACTCGTCCAGGTCGAGCGACGGCTCGTCGCGGCGCTGCGCGAGAAGGGGCTCGACGACGACGTCACGACCGAGATCGACGGCCGCGGCCTCACCGTCAGCCTGGTCTCCCGGCACGTGGTCTTCGAGGCGAACCTGGCCTCGCTCACCGACCGTGGCCGGAGGATCGTCGACACGCTCGCGCCGGTGCTGCGCGACATCGGCGACCGGCTCCAGATCGAGGGGCACACCAACCAGGCCCCCGGCACCCCGAAGTTCTACGCCAGCGACTGGGACCTCTCGACCGCACGGGCGGTCACCGTCCTGCGGCACCTCAACGAGCTGCGCGGTGTCCCGGCCGACCGGCTCGCCGCCGTGGGCTTCGGCCACATCAAGCCCCTGGTCGACCCCGCCGTCCCCGGGTCGCAGCAGCTCAACAAGCGGGTGGACATCGTCGTGCTGTCCAGCCTCGCCGAGGAGAACGCGGTCCTCCTCGACCGGGTCGTCGACGACCGCGCCGGCAAGGAGCGGGCCGGCAACAGCCGCTCCGCGAAGGCCACCACCACCACCGACGCCGACCACGGCGCCACCACCGACGACGCCGCCCACAGTGCGGACGAAGGGACTGACCACTGATGAGCGTCACGACGATGCCCCCGGCCGCCGGCGGCGCCCAAGGAGCCGAGGAGCCCGAGAAGAAGGGCGGCGGCAAGAAGAAGCTGATCATCGCCCTGGTCGCCCTCCTGGCGATCGGCGGCGGCGGGTACTGGTTCCTCCTCAAGCCCAAGCCCGAGCCGAAGCCCGAGCCGGGCGAGGTCGTCTCCCTCGAGCCGATCCAGATCAACCTCGAGGGCGGCCACTACCTCCGGATCGGGATCGCGCTCCAGCTGACCACCTCGGTCGCGCACGAGGCGGACGGCAGCAAGGCCCTCGACGCGACGATCGAGCTCTTCTCCGGCCGCAGCATGGACGAGCTGACCCGCCACGAGAGCCGCGCCAAGCTGAAGAAGGAGCTGGCCAAGGAGCTCGACCACGCCTACCACGGGGACGTCATGGACGTGTACTTCACCGACTTCGTCACCCAGTAGCCCGGGGTGACGCCGGTCACCCCGGAACAAAAGTAAAGCTTTCCCTCAGGACGGTCCCTCCGACGCCGATGTGCGCGGTGTGACCGACCTGACCCGTACGCCCACAGCGCCCGCGCGCGGGCGACGTCGTGCCCCGTCGGCGCCGGTCCCCTACGACTTCCGGCGTCCGATCCAGCTGTCCCGTGAGCACGCGCGCACGCTCCAGATGGGGCTGGACGGGTTCACCCGCCAGGTCACGACGGTGCTCACCTCGACCCTGCGCACGGTGTGCTTGGTGAGCGTCGAGGCCATCGAGCAGCTCAGCTACGCGGAGTACGTCGACATGCTCGGCGCCTCGACGTACATGACCGTCTTCTCCGCCGAGCCGATGCCGGGCGCTGGGATCATCGAGCTGCCGGTGCCCGCGGTGATGGAGTGCCTCGACCACATGCTCGGCGGCCCGGGCGGTCCGACCCAGCCCGACCGCCCGCTCACCGAGATCGAGCAGACCGTCGTCCGCGGCCTCGTCGAGCGGCTGCTCGGCGAGCTGCGCTACTCGCTGGCCGGCATCGTCGCGCTCGATCCGCGTGTCTCCAAGGTCGAGTACAGCCCCCAGTTCGCCCAGGTCGCGGGCGCCGCCGACGTCATGGTCGTCGTGTCCTTCTCGATCACGATCAGCTCCGGCAGCCACCGGCTCACGCTCTGCCTGCCGTTCAACGGGCTGCTCCCGCACCTCGTCCGCGCCTCCGCGCCCAGCCCGTCCTCGGACCGCGAGCGCGCCCAGCGGGCCCAGGCGGCCCTGCATGCTCCACGAGCAGTTCCACGACGTGCCGGTCGACGTCCGGGTGCAGCTCCGCAGCACCCGGGTCGGCCCCGCCGAGGTCGGCGACCTCAAGCCGGGCGACATCATCCGGCTCGCCCACCCGGCCGCCGCTCCCCTCGACGTCTCTGTCGACGACGTGGTCTTCGCCCACGCCACCCCCGGCGTCCACGGCCAGCGGCTCGCCGCGCAGATCGTGGCCGCGCCCCAGAAGGAGAACCGATGACGATCCTGCCCGACTCGTTCCCGCTGTCGCAGGCCGCGACCGAGAACGCTGCCGCCCTCGCGGCGGCGGCGACGACCGCCTGCGGGCTGCTGCCGGCGGCGACCCCGCTGACCCCGGGAGCGCCGCAGCCCGGCAACCTCGGGACCCCGTCGTCGTACGAAGGCGCCGCGCTCGCCACCTTCGAGGGCATGGTCCCCGGAGCCGTCGCGGTGCTCGTCGGGACCGACCTCGTGCAGGCGCTGGCCTCCAGCCCGCTCGGCTCCCTCGACCTCGCGGCCGCCTCGCAGCCCGCCCTCGACGGCGCTGCCGAGGCGCTCGGTGCCCGGGTCGGCGCAGCCCGGACGGTGCCGCTCGACCTCGTCGTCAACGACCTCGGGCACCCGTTCACGGTGGTGCCGCTGAACGCGGCGGACGGCACGACGGTCGCCGCACTGCTGGTCAACGACAGCTCGCTGGAGACCGCCGCGCAGGCCGCAGCCGCGGCCGCGGTCAGCGCGGTCCCCACGCCGACGTTCACGACCGGCCCTTCGTCGGCCCCGGTCGCCACCCTGCCCGTGGCCCGCGGGCTCGAGATGCTGCACGGCGTCGTCATGGACGTCACCGTCGAGCTGGGCCGGACGCGGATGAGCGTCCGTGAGCTGCTCGCGCTCACCCCCGGCACCGTGCTCGAGCTCGACCGCGCCGCCGGGAGCCCCGCCGACCTGCTCGTCAACGGACGGCTGATCGCCCGCGGTGAGGTCGTCGTGGTCGACGAGGACTTCGGGCTCCGCGTCACCGAGATCGTCGACGACTCCGCCGCGGCGGGCTGAGCATGATCGAGCTCGTCGTCCGGCTCGTCTTCTCCCTCGCGGTCGTCGTGGGGTTGCTGCTGCTGCTCGCCAAGTTCAGCGCGAAGCGGTTCCGCGGCGGCAGCGGCGCGCTGGTCCAGGTGGTCCAGCGCCAGCCGCTGTCGCGCACGTCCTCGGTGGCCGTGGTGACGGTCGGCTCCCGGGTCCTCGTGCTCGGGACCACCGAGCAGCAGGTCCACCTGCTCACCGAGCTCGACCCGGACGAGCTCGACGTACCCGAGCTCGAGATGCTCGAGCCGCGCCGCGTCGAGGTGACGCCCCGCCCGCACGCGGTCCCGGCCGTGCGTGACGCCGACGTCGTCGCCGCGACGGGTGCGCTCAGCGGCTCCGTGCTCTCGGCACAGACCTGGAAGCAGGCGTTCTCCGCCGCCAACGCCGGCACCGGTGGCCGGCACCGGGCCGCCTCATGACTGCGACGGTCCGCGCCGACCGGCGTGGCAGCGCCCGGCAGCGAACCGCCACCCTCCTGGTCGTGGTGCTGCTCGCCCTGGCCGCCTGGGTCGTGCTCGGCACCGTCCTGGGGTCGGCGGCCTCGGCGTCCACCATCCCGGCCCCGACCGTCCCGGCCGCTCCGGAGGCGCCCGTCGCGCCCGTCGCGCCCGTCCCGGCGGACCCCAACACCGTGACCGTCGAGCTCGAGGGGCTCACCGACAAGCCGAGCACGCCCGTCGTCACGATCCTCGCGCTGACCCTGCTGTCGGTGACGCCGGCGCTGCTGCTGACGATGACCAGCTTCACCAAGATCCTCGTCGTGCTCGGCCTGACCCGCAACGCGTTGGGCCTGCAGCAGACCCCGCCGAACCAGGTGCTCGCCGGGCTCGCGCTCTTCCTCAGCCTCTTCATCATGGCGCCGGTGCTGAGCCAGATCAACGACGCCGGCGTGCAGCCCTACCTCAACGGCGACAAGCAGGCCGGGGCCGCCTACGAGGACGGCGTCGAGCCGCTCAAGGAGTTCATGCTCGACAACGTCGACGACAAGGAGCTCGAGCTGCTCACCAACGTCGCCGACCGCGAGCTGCCCGACAACCGCGACGAGGTCTCCATGGCGACGCTGGTGCCCGCGTTCGTCCTCACCGAGCTCAAGCAGGCGTTCATCATCGGCTTCATCATCTTCGTGCCGTTCCTGGTGATCGACATCGTGGTGAGCGGCGCGTTGATGGCGCTCGGCATGATGATGATGCCGCCGGTCATGGTGTCGCTGCCGTTCAAGCTGCTGCTGTTCGTGATGGTCGACGGCTGGGCCCTCGTCATCAAGTCCCTCGTGGCGAGCTACGGGTAGGCGGGCCCGTGACCGACTCCGTCGTCCTCGACATCGCACTCCAGACGATGCTCGTGGCCCTCAAGCTCTCCGCCCCCGTGCTGGTGACCTCGCTCGTCATCGGGTTCGCGATCTCGCTGTTCCAGGCGATGACGCAGATCCAGGAGTTCACGCTGGCGTTCGTCCCCAAGGTGATCGGCGTCGGCGTGGCACTCATCGTCTCCGGCAACTGGATGCTGCACACGCTCATCGACTTCACCGTCGACCTCTTCGAGCGCGTCCCGACGCTGCTCTCCTGACGGCGGCCCGACGCCCATGACGATCTCCCTGGCCGCCGAGCCGGCGCTGGCCTACCTGCTGGCTTCGGTGCGCATCGTGGCCTGGCTCTTCCTCGTGCCCCCCTTCGCCGGCCGGTCGATCCCGTCGACGGCGAAGGTCGTGCTCGCCTTGGGGCTGTCGTTCGCGATCGCCCCCTCGGTCGTGGAGGCCGGCGTGCCCACGGGGTCGGTCGAGCTGCTCGTCACCGCGCTCACCCAGGTGCTCATCGGCGCGACACTCGGGTTCGTCACCTCGTTGCTGCTCGCGGCGATCGCCGCCGCCGGCAGCCTGATCGACGTGTTCGGCGGGTTCGCGCTGGCCACCGCGTTCGACCCGCTGTCGATGCAGATGAACACGATCTTCGGCAAGTTCCACCAGATGCTCGCCACGCTGCTGCTCTTCGCCTCCGGCGGCCACCTCGTGGTGATCGGCGGCCTGCTCAAGACCTTCGAGTTCCTGCCGCTCGGCGAGTCGCCGGACTTCGACAGCACGCCGGCGATCCTCGTCGAGGCGTTCACGATGTTCTTCCTGACCGCGGTGCAGATCGCGCTGCCGATGATCGCCGTGCTCTTCATCGCCGACCTCGGGCTCGCCCTGCTGACCAAGGTCGCCCCGCAGATGAACGCCCTCAACGTGATGTTCCCGGCGAAGATCGGGCTCACCCTGCTGCTCGTCGGGCTCTCGTTCCCGGTCCTGCCCGAGGCCACCGCGCGGCTCGTCGAGCTCGTGAACGAGGCGGCCGCCGCGATCTCGGGAGCGAGGTGACGACGTGAGCGAGGAGAAGACAGAGGCACCGACAGCCAAGAAGCGCAAGGAGTCCCGCAAGGAGGGACAGGTCCCCCGGACCCAGGAGCTCGGCTCCTGGTCCACCCTCCTCGCCTTCGGGCTGCTGCTCGACATGGCCGCGGGCCGTGAGCTCACGTCGATGAAGGAGCTGATGGTCCGCTCGTTCCGGCTCGTCGAGGACCCGGACCCCGACAAGGCGCTCGCGCTGCTCGGCGACGGCCTCATGCACGTGCTCGTCGTGCTGGTCACCCTCGGGGGCGTCGTGATGCTCATCGGCGTCGCGGCCGCGCTGGCACAGGGCGGGTTCTACCTGGCCACCAAGTCCGTCCAGCCGAAGCTGAGCAAGCTGAACCCGCTGCCGGGAGCCAAGCGCATGTTCGGCCCCCAGGCCGCCTGGGAGGGCACGAAGATCCTGATCAAGAGCGTCGTCGTGGCGCTCATCTGCTACTCCGCCATCCGCGCCGTCATGCCGCTGATCGGCGGGTTCGTGCCGTCGTCCACGGTGCTCGAGCTCGGCCACGAGCGGATCCGCTCACTGTTCCAGACCGTCGCAGTGGCGGGGCTCGTGATGGCGGTGGCGGACTACGGCTTCCAGCGCCGCCGGGTCGGCAAGCAGACCCGGATGACCAAGCACGAGGTCAAGCAGGAGCACAAGCAGACCGAGGGCGACCCGCTCATCAAGAGCGCGATCCGCTCCCGCCAGCTCGCCGCCGCCCGCAACCGGATGATGGCCGACATCCCGCAGGCCGACGTGGTCCTGGTCAACCCGACCCACGTCGCCGTCGCGCTGCGCTACGACCCGGCCGCCGGCGCCCCCAAGGTCGTGGCCCGCGGCGCCGGTGCGGTCGCGACCAGGATCCGCGCCAAGGCCGAGGAGTCGAACGTGCCGCTGGTGCGCGACGTCCCCCTGGCCCGGGCGCTCTACGGCTCCTGCCAGGTCGGCCAGGAGATCCCGGCCGAGCTGTTCGCCGCCGTCGCCCAGGTGCTCGCCTTCGTCATCGGCCGGCGCACGCAGGGCCAGCGCGGCGGCTCCCACACCAGTCCCCGGCTCGACACCGACGTGCCCGCCGTACCGAAGGTGCGGCGCCGCCGGCGCTGAAAACCCTCAGGTACGGCGCCCGCCGACCGATGGGAGGCCTGGACGCCAGGACGGCGACACCACAGCGCGCCACGGACGGCGCAACGGTGACCTCCGAAAGGCCTGTCCACGTGCCGAAGCGCATGATCCAGCTCGCGGTCCCCGTCGGGGTCGTGCTCATCATCGTGATGCTGGTCGTCCCGTTGCCCGCCGTGCTCCTCGACCTGCTGCTGGCGTTCAACATCAGCATCTCGGTCCTGATCCTGCTGACCGCGATGTTCGTCAACAAGCCGCTCGAGTTCGCCTCGTTCCCCGCGGTGATCCTCGTGCTCACGCTGTTCCGGCTCGCTCTCAACGTCAGCTCCACGCGGCTCGTGCTCACCGACGGCTACGCCGGCAAGGTGATCGAGACCTTCGGCAGCTTCGTCGTCGGCGGCTCGCTCATCGTCGGGCTCATCGTCTTCACGATCCTGGTGATCATCCAGTTCGTCGTCATCACCAACGGTGCCGGCCGGGTCGCCGAGGTCGGCGCCCGGTTCACCCTCGACGCGATGCCCGGCAAGCAGATGGCGATCGACGCCGACCTCAACGCCGGGCTCATCGACGACGAGGAGGCACGCCGGCGCCGCAAGGAGGTCTCCGCCGAGGCCGACTTCTACGGCGCGATGGACGGTGGGTCGAAGTTCGTCAAGGGCGACGCGATCGCGGCGATCATCATCACGCTGGTCAACCTCATCGGCGGCTTCGCCATCGGCGTGGCCCAGAAGGGGATGAGCTTCGGCGACGCGATCCACACCTACAGCCTGCTCAGCGTGGGCGACGGCCTGGTCTCGCAGATCCCCGCGCTCCTGCTCTCGGTCGCGACCGGTCTGGTCGTCACCCGGTCCACCGCCGAGGAGGACATGGGCTCCGACATCATCCGGCAGCTCAGCCGGTTCCGGGAGCCGCTGCGGGTCGCCGGCCTCGGCACGATCGGCTTCTGCCTGATCCCCGGGCTGCCCAAGCTGCCGTTCCTGATCGTCGGCGGCCTGCTGCTGCTGGCCTCGACGCGGGTGGTCGAGGAGGCGCTGGCCGCCGAGGAGGAAGCTGCTCCGGCAGCCCCCGCCTCCGAGACGCCAGAGTCGATGGTCGCCGAGATCCAGGTCGACCCGATCGGCCTCGAGCTGTCCGCCGACCTGATCGACCTCGTGGACCCGGCCGCCGGCGGTGACCTGCTCGACCGGGTCAAGGCGCTCCGCAAGAAGGTCGCCTCCGACATCGGGATCGTCATGCCGCCGGTGCGGACCCGCGACAACCTCGAGCTGCCGCTCAAGACCTACTCGATCAAGCTCTTCGGCGTCGAGGTGGCCCGCGGTGAGGCGCCTCCGGGGACCGTGCTGGCGATCGGCGAGTACCTCTCCACCCTGCCCGGCACCCCGGTCAAGGAGCCGGTCTTCGGGCTCGACGCCAAGTGGATCCCCGCCGAGCTGCGGGCCCAGGCCGAGATCAGCGGCATCACCGTGGTCGACCGGGCGTCGGTGGTCACCACCCACCTCGCCGACGTCGTCCGCAACCACGCCGCCCGGCTGCTGGGCCGCGAGGACGTCAAGGTCCTCACCGACGTCGTCAAGCGCAGCCACCCCGTCGTCGTCGAGGAGCTGACCCCGGTCCAGCTCAGCCTCGGCGAGGTGCAGCGGGTCCTCCAGGGGCTGCTCGACGAGCAGGTCGCGATCCGTGACCTGGTCCGGATCTTCGAGGCGCTGTCGCTGCGGGCCCGGGAGACCAAGGACCCCGAGCAGCTCATCGAGGTGGCTCGCGGTGCTCTCGGGCCGGCCGTGGTTCAGCCCTACATCAGCGACGGCGGCGTCCACGTCATCAGCTTCGAGCCGCAGCTCGAGCAGCGGATGCTCGAGGCGCTCCGCCCCACCGACGAGGGGAGCGTCGTCGCCTTCGACATGGAGACCGGCCAGGTGGTCCTCATGGAGGTCGCCAGGCTCATGACCGAGGCGGAGAACCAGAACGTCACGCCGGTCGTCGTCTGCGCCCCCCAGCTGCGCGCCGCCGTACGACGCATGGTGCAGCCGTCCCTGGGACGGATGCCGGTGCTGTCCTACCGTGAGCTGTCCGGGACCGCACAGGTCCGCTCGGTCGGTGTGGTCACCGGCCGGATGGCAGCGGTCCGGCTGTAAGGAATCGGCGAATGGTCAGCCCTCTCTCCGGATGGGTCCTCGGCGGCGCCGCGTTGTTCTCGTCGCCCGCCTGGCACGCCGCGCTGGTCGCCGGCACCCTGTCGCTCGAGACCGCCGCGGTGCGGTTCGGGATCGCCGCCCTCGTCGTCTGGGTCGGGCTGTCGATGCTCGGCTCGCTGGTGCAGGGCACCTCGCCCCCGCCCCCGCCGCCGGACCCACCTCCTCACGCGCTGCCGGGCGCCGACGGCCCCCTGCCGGTCCGCCCCGCGTCGGTGGACCCGCCGACCCGCTCCTGAGCGGCCCGCGCGCCGTACCCTGCCGAAATTCGTCCGTACGGACGAAGATTCGCCCCTCCCGACCGTGACACGGCCGAAAGCCATCCAGATGGACGACTTTCGACGCGCTCACCCGCCGCAAGGCCGCCGACACGAGCGCAGCCGCGACGGACTCCGGCCTGGGGCCGAGAGTCGCGCAGACCAGCGCAGGCGTACGCCGAAAGCCGTCCGGATGGATGCTTTTCACGCCCGAGAGGGTCGGATCGGGCTGGAAAGCCATCCAGGTGGACGATTTTCGGCACGCCCAGTCGTGCCACGAGAGTCCCGGGCTACGCAGGGTCGACGCAGAGAGTCGCCCGGTCCACCATGAAGGCCGACAGCGTGTCGGTGATGATGGCGGTGACGTACGGCGCGAACCTCCACGCGGAGGCGTCGTTGGAGGTCCAGACGAAGACCTTCTTGGGCATGGTGCCGATCCAGTCCAGGGCCACGGCGTCGTCGACGAGGGCGTCCTTGTTCACCATGATGCCGTCGTAGGCCTCCACGTCCGCGGGGGTGAGCAGCTGACCGGTGATCACGGCGAGGCGCACGTCGGGGTTCCTGGACGCGACGTTGTCGAGCAGGGTGCGGCTGAAGGACTCGACCCACACCCGGTCGAGGCCGAACTGTTCGAGCTGCAGCAGGAGGTCCTCGTAGGTGGACAGCTCACCCATCGTCTTCAGCTCCACCAGTACGTCGGTGTCGGAGGGCTTGATGGTCCTGAGCATCTGCGCCAGTGTCGGCGGCTTGCTGCCGTCGTCGAGCCGCGCCCGCTTGAGCTTCTCGAGCGTCATCCGCTCCACGGCACCGATCCGGTCGGTGGTGCGTCTGATGGTGCGGTCGTGCATGACGACCAGCTTCTGGTCCTAGGTGACTCGGACGTCGATCTCGATGTAGTCCGCTCCGGCGGCGATCGCCGCTCGGGCAGCAGGGCGGGAGTTCTCCGTGTACTGCGAGAAGTCTCCGCGGTGGGCCACGGCCCCACACAGCTCGGGAGCAGCCGCTGCTGCGGTGGGCACCAACAAGGCGGTGGCGGCGGTCGCGGTGAGGAGCAGCGAGCTGAGCAGGCGGGACCGGTCAGGGGTGTGCACGAGTGGCCCTTCGGTCATGGACAGGATGGGTGGCGCCGCGGCCATGGAGCCGCGACGGGCGGAGTCAGGCGGACGCCAGGATGCCGAGCGGCGCGTAGCCGATCCCGGGGAAGACCTGAGTGACGTCCTTGTGGCGGAACCGCGTGTGGACGACCTCGCCGAGGACCTGGCGGTAGTCGGTGGTGACCTTGAGGTCGCCGTCGACCTGCGCGCCGGAGCCGAGCCCGGGCCAGGTGCCGTAGTACTGGCCGCCGCGGACACCCGCACCCATCACGAGCATCATGTTGCCCCAGCCGTGGTCGAGCCCGCGGTTGCCGTTCTCCTGGACCCGGCGGCCGAACTCGCTGATCGTCACCAGCGTCACCCTGGACCGCAGCGGCCCGAGATCCTCCATGAACGCCGAGACGCACTCGGCGAACGCGGCCACCATCCGGGTCATCTCACCGGAGCCGGTCGTGCCGTAGTTCGTGTGCATGTCCCAGCTGCCGAAGTCGATCGAGACGACCTCGGTGCCGACGTCGGCCTTGAGCAGGTGGGCCGTGTCCTGCAGGGCTGCCGAGAGGTCGGTGGCAGGGAAGCCGGTGGGATAGCGGACCGCCGACCGGTAGGCCTGGGCGCCCAGCGGCCCGAGCGCGTCGACGGTCTCGAGGGCGGAGCGGGCCGCACGGCCGAGCGGCCCTTCGGCTCGGCCCCAGGCCGCGTCGAGCTGGGCGCGTCGCTGCGCCTGCCAGCCGTTCTGCGACCCCGCGAGCGCGATCTGGCTGAGCTCCGCGGTGGCGACGCTCTCGGCGGTGCCCTCGATCAGGGTGGGAGGAGTGGCGTCGCCGAGATGGACCACTGCGCGCGCGGGTCCGCCGGCGTCCAGCCCGACCATCCGGTTGACCCATCCCTGACGGAGCGACGACCCGGGGTCGGCGTCCTCGACGGCCTCCATGGCCGCGAAGTGCGACCGGTTGGGCTGGTCCAGCCCGACGGCGTGGACCGCGGCGAGCTCGCGTGCGTCCCACAGCCACTCCAGCGGCTTCATCCCCGGGTGCAGCCCGAAGGTGGCGTCCTTGGCGACCAGCGAGGCGGCCGGCACGCTGATCCCCGGTCGTGCCTTGTAGTAGGCAGGGTCGCCGTGCGGGACCACCATGCCCAGCCCGTCGATGCCACCCCGGAAGCTCAGCACGATGAGCACGTTGCCGCCGGTCGAGGCCGCGAAGGACGCCTGGCGTACGGCGTCGCCGAACAGGCTGGTGGACACACCAGCGGCACCCGCCGCCGCCATCCCGCCGAGGAACCGCCGGCGGGACAGCGCGGCGCTCTGGAAGTCGTCGCAACAAGCGGGGTTCTGGGTCATCGCGGTGGCGTCCTCAGGTGTGGTTCAGCGGGTCATGTGCTCGGCGGTGTCGAGCACCGAGGAGATCAGTCGGGGGAACTTGTGGCGCATCACCGCGTGCTGGCGCGTGATCGTGTCGGCGGGCGAGACGTCACACCCCTTGCAGGCGGCCTCGAGCAGCGCGGCGGTCGAGCCGCGGCCGATGAGCACCCGGCACAGGTGGTCGACCAGCACGTCGAACCGCATGCCGGACTCGGGGAGGTACTTCCTCGGAGCCCGGTAGGCGACGTCGACCGTCGGCCAGTAGCCGCTGCCGAGCTGCCAGTGCATCCGCCAGGAGTTGAGCATCCTGGTCGTCGACGCGGACACGGCCGCCCGGTCGGGAGGCCCGTCCGGGCGCGGCCACTGGTAGACCGTCGTGTCGTCGATCGCGTGGCTGATCACGTTCGCGAACGACTTCGCGCCCCCCGGCGCCAGCGCCTTCACCTGGAGCACCCGGGCGGTCGCCACGACGTCGTCGATGGCGGTGCGCACCTTCTGCCCGGCGGAGCCCCAGAACTCGTCGGTGGCGACCATCGCCCGCAGCGTGGCCTTGATGTCGGTGCCGCTGGCGAGGTACGCCGCGACCATCGTCGCGACCAGCTCGGCGGACGGCTCGTCGGAGACGAACCGGACGGCCAGCTTCCGGCACACCCGCTCCGCAGTGGCGGGGTGGGAGGCCAGGTAGCGGAGGTACTCCTCGGCGAGGGAGGGGTTGGCGGCGGTGCTGTTGGGATGGCTGAACCCGAGCACCGTCACGGTCCCGGTGGCGTGCCGCTTCGGGTCGAACCACCTGCTGTAGCTGCTGTCGCCGTCCTTCACCGTCCACCCGGAGAGGATCTTGGCCGAGTCCTTCACCATCGCCTCGGTGTAACCGGCCGAGCGGCCGACCGTGTGCAGCTCGAGGAGCTCGCGGCCATGGTTCTCGTTGGGCCGTCTCGCCGTCGACCGCCAGTTGTCGAGGTAGAGGAGCATCGCCGAGTGCAGCGTGGTGGCCACCAGGAGGTCGGCGTACGTCCCGAGCGCATGGGTGCGGATCGTCTGGTCGTAGAGCACCCGGTGGGTGAACCCGGGGAAGTGGCGCGCCTGGACGTGCAGGTGGTTGCTCCAGACCTCCACGACGGACTCGAGGAGCGACCGGTTGGAGTAGATCCGGCGCAGGAGCGTGTAGTTGCCGAGGTCGCGGCCGTACTCGTGGTTCTTGTAGCTGTCGCCGCGGTCGCTGGTGTACTTCGTGGCCGGGTCCTCCCACAGCCGGGGGAACCAGCCGTCGAGCGAGGCGGCCCGCGCGTTCTCGGCCACCGACTCCGGGGCGAGCTGGGCCTCGAACCACTCGAGCG
The DNA here is from genome assembly GCA_963754155.1 of uncultured Actinomycetota bacterium. GTDB lineage: Bacteria > Actinomycetota > Actinomycetes > Propionibacteriales > Nocardioidaceae > Marmoricola_A. Next base: position 1,017,403 of record CAVWEU010000003.1, read on the forward strand.
CCCCGCCCGCCCGGCGCAGCTGCCTGTAGGCGCCGGCCGAGAAGCCACACCCGAGGCGGTTGAGCACGTGCAGCTCGCGGTCCGTGGGCACCGGCGTCGCGTCGTACCGACGGGGCCGGTAGGCGCGCCGCTGGGTGGCGGAGCGGGTGAGCAGGCGCGCAGCGAGGCTCGTCGAAGTCATGAACCCTCCCAAGTTCGCCGACCCTGCCGGTGCTCTCCCCGCACCGGCACGTAGGTCACATTCTTATGTGCCTTTTGTCCTGTTTAGCGAGGAATCACGATTTTGCCCGGGCATGAGCCGGATCACGGTTGACCGGCTTCGGCGGCGGGAACGATCCCCTCGGCACCGACCGCCGGTGCCATCCGTCCCCGCCGGGGCGCACAGACAGGAGCAACGACCATGGGACTTGGACTGGGCATCTTCCTGCTCGTCCTCGGACTGATCTTCGTCACCGGAGTCATCGAGTACGACATCAGCTTCGTCGAGGACACCACGCTCGGCTGGATCCTGCTGCTCGCCGGCGTCCTCGCGATCGTCCTGGCACTCGTCATGAACAAGCAGCGGTCGCAGACCAAGCACGTCGAGGAGCGCCGCGTCGACCGGCCTTGAGGGAGCCGGTTAAGGCCGAACGGCACCCGGGTAGGGGGCCAGCATGGATACCGCTTCACTTGCTTCCGTCTTCCAGTCCTCCGGCCCGTTCGCGACCGCGCTGATCGACGTCAGCCACGCGAGCGAGACCGCTGCCCAGGAGCACGAGCTCCGCGTCCGGGCGGCCTGCGACGAGATTCGCGGCCAGGGCGCCGACGATGCGGTCGTCGGCGCCGTCGAGGAGCGACTCGCCCAGACCGTCGACAGAGCGGCGCCGGTGAGCCGCTGCGTGGTCGCCACCGCCGACGGCGTGCTGTACGACGAGGTGGCCGGCGTGCGGACCGACCGGCCCGTCGCCCGGTGGGGCCCGTTCCCGGAGCTCAGCAGCTGGATCGAGCACCAGGACAGCGCCCTGACGTTCGTGCTCGCGCTCGTCGACCACGAGGGGGGCGACGTCGCGGTGCACGTCTCCGACGTCCCCGAGCCGGAGTCGGAGTCGTCGGCCGGCGGCGAGACGCTGCACGTGCACAAGGTGCCTGTCGGCGGCTGGTCGGCGCTGCGCTATCAGCACGTGACCGAGAACGTCTGGGCACGCAACGCCGCCGACGTGGCCGACCGGGTCAACGCCCACATCCGCGAGGGGCACGACCTGGTGCTGCTCGCCGGCGACCCGCATTCACGCCCGATGGTGCGCGAGAAGATCGAGGACGAGCGCGTCGTGGTGGTCGAGCTCGAGAGCGGCAGCCGCGCCGAGGACGGCGGCGACGAGGCCCTCCAGCAGGCGATCCGGGAGGCGCTCTTCGCGCAGGTGCTCGAGCGCCGGCTCGCGCTCTCCCACGAGCTGAAGGACCGGCTCGGTCGCGACCACGCCGTCGCGACCGGCGTGCGCGACGTGGCGGACGCGTTCGTCCGCGGTCAGGTGGAGTCGCTGCTGCTCGACCCCGACGCCGCCGCCGAGCTCACGCTCGACCTCTCCGCCCACCCCGGCCTCACCGTCGGCGCCGAGACAGCGGACGGCGAGGTCCCGGCGGGTCCTGCCCTGGTGGCGGCAGCGGTCCTCACCGGTGCCGAGGTGGCGGTATCCCGGTCCTCGGTGATGGGCGGCTCGCCGGTCACGGCCCTGCTGCGCTGGAACCAGGGCGCGGTCGGCTCGACCGCGTGACCGCCTGGCTCCGCGGAGCCGTCCGTCACCCGAGCGGCAGCTTCCACACCTCTCCGGCCCCCGGGCAGACCGCGCACGTGGTGACGAAGGCCGAGCCGCCGCGCAGCGCCACGCCGTACGGCGCGGGGAGGTCCGCCGCGACCGCCGGGTGCGAGGTTTCGCCCGGCGCAACCATGCGCAGCGAACCCATCGGCAGGTCGCCGGGCGGCACGTTGAGCAGGCCGGCGTCGGAGAGCTGCACCGCGTAGAGCTTCCCCCGGTGCCAGGCCAGGTCGGTCACGTTGGTCAGCCCCGAGGCGTAGACCGTGGGCTCCTCGCCCGGCACGAGCCGCCAGATCGACGCCTCCCCCGGCGGGAACGGGAAGCCGGTGAGCTGGCTGATGTAGTAGGCGCGGTCGGGCCCCACCGCGATCGACGTGGGCACGGCCTGCATGTCGACCTCGGGGAACGGGAACCCGGGCGGGGTCGGGACCGTGCGGTTCTCGAAGGTGGCGAGCAGCTTCGTGCCGCCGCCGGGGAAGAACCGCACGACGCTGTTGCCGCCGGCATCGACCACGACATAGCTGCGGGCCCGCTTCACCAGCGCCACCGGGTTGCTGTCGACGTCGTCGGGGTGCGGGTTCTTGTCGGTCTCGAAGTCGCCGACGTCGGCGAAGGTGCGCACCCCGTGCTTGATCTTGCCGTGCAGCACGGTCGCGAGCCGCGGCCCGTGCACCGTCTCGCGAATCGCAGGGTCGCCGCCGAGGCCGACCACGACGGCGATCCGCTTCCACCGCGTGACATGGACGTCGTGCGGGCCGACGGCGCCGCCGCCACCCTCACCGGCGAGTGACGGCAGGTGCTCGAGGACTCGCTCCTGATGACCGCCCTTGACCCGGGTGACCGCACCGCTGCGACCGAAGCAGACCTCTCCCTCCGGGCCCTCGACGCACGGACCGTCACCACCGACACCGGCCTCCGCGACGTACAACGCTCCCTTGTCCGGCCCCCTGCGGGCCCGGGAGAACGAGAGCTGGCGCGGGTTGTCCAGCCCGGTCGCGACCGGCTCGGGGCCGTGCGACGCTCTCGTCGGCACGGCGCCGGACGGGATGGGGACGCTCACGGCGGCGGCGGCGGCCGTCGCCGTGGCAGCGGCCACGGCGAGGGTGGTACGGCGTAAACGAGTCACGGACGGCTCCTCAGGTAGGGAACAGGTCGTCGTGGGTGCTCGGGACCGTGCCGTCCTCAGGGTGCCGCCTCGCCGTGGCGCTGGCTACGGACCTAAGGACCGTCGATCCGTGGCGAGCGGTCCTGGAGGTCGTCGATGAGCCGGGAGGCGTCGGCCTTGGAGAGCTCGGCCGGGAGCTCGGCGTCGCTCTCGGTGGCAAGCGTCTGCAGGTAGGAGAGCTGGGCCGCGGTGGCCGGCTCGCCGCCGGTCACCCACCGGTCGGGGTCCTTGGCAGCGGCCTGCTGCTGGTCGGGGTCGAGAGGAGCGTCGGTCGGATTGGTTGCTCTGTCAGCCATGGTTCCGGCATACCCGGCCGCCCGTCGTCGTACACCTGTTCGAACCAGGTCCACCCTTGTTCCGGATCGCTTACCGAGTAATGATGTAATCATGCTTACATCAGAGACCTTGGAGCGGGTCCGCGGCTGGTTCGCCGGCCGGCTCCCCCAGGAATGGCAGGGCCGCGACCTCGATGTGACGGTCGACCGCGAGGAGATCGTCGTGGTGCTCGCGCTCCCGGACCCCGAGCTGCCCGACGCCGCGACCGACGTGGAGCGGAAGGAGGCCCGCGCCGGCCGGGCCAAGGCGTTCCGCGAGGAGACCCGGACGAGGCGGGTCGAGATCGCGCGGGAGGCCGAGCACCGCTACCAGCGCAAGGTGTCGTGGGGAGTGGTGGTCGGCGAGGGCGACCACGCGCACCGGGAGCTCTTCACCCATGTCGCCGCCCCGGTGATGACGCGGCTCCGGCAGCCGCAGCGGCTCGTCCTCGACACCCTGGTCGAGGCCGGGGTCGCCCGCTCCCGCGCCGACGCCCTCGCCTGGTGCGTCCGGCTCGTCGGCCGTCACGAGGGCGACTGGCTCGCCGAGCTCCGGAGCGCGATGGACACCGTCGCCGACGTACGGAGCAAAGGACCCGCTGCCTGACGAACCTCGCGAAGTGACCCATCGGTGGGATACCGCACGGGACCTCTGGCCGTCTAGCGTGCCCCCGGTGGGGCCGTCCGGCCAGGGGTGACCGGAGGTGACGAGGGCGGGGGAAGTCGATGGCGACGACGCGGTTGCGTGTGTCCGGAGCGTGTGTGGCGGGGCTCCTGGCCGTCGGCGGGCTGGCGCTCGTTGCACCACCGGCGGCGGCCGCCCAGGCAGGTTCGCTCGCCGTGTCACCCTCCGAACCGATGGGCAACGAGCAGGTCCGGCTCGACGGCGCACTGCCGCCCCGGTCGCGACCGGTCGTGCTGCAGCGGCGCAGCACCGACGGCTCCTGGGCGGCCCTCTCCTCCGCCACGTCACGCGCCGACGGCAGCTTCACCTTCACGGTCACGGCGCCTCCGCAGGTCGGCCGCACCGTGGTCTACCGCGTGGCAGCGCCCCGCGTCAGGCTGGGCGGCACCACGCACCCGGCGGTCGAGACGCCGCCGCAGCAGATCACCACCGTGCGCCAGAGCGGCGCGCTCGACGTGCCCGCGTCAGCGGCACCCGGCGAGGTCTTCGAGGCCACGGCGACCTTCCTGCCCGCCCGCGAGGGACGACCGGTGGTTCTCCAGAAGCGGATCGGCACGCAGTGGAGCCGGGTCTCGGCCGGAGCCCAGGCTGCTGACGGGACCGCCACCTTCTCAGTGACCGCCGAGCCGAGCGGCACCACGACGTACCGCGCCCGCACGCTGCGCTTCCGCAACGCCGCTGCGATCGGCACGCCGCTGCAGACCGTGACGACCACCCTGGACGAGGACACGACCGCCCCTCCGATCCCCGGGCCGGTGGCCGCCGAACCGGGCGACGGCATGGTCGGGCTCAGCTGGCCGGACGTGACGGCCGACGACCTCGCCGGCTACCACGTGTTCGCCGCCGACCTCCCCGAGGGCCCGTGGACGCGGCTCACGACCACGCCACTCGCCACCGCGTCGTACGACGCCACCGGGCTCGACCACGGGCGTCGCTATGTCTTCGCGGTCTCGAGCGTGGACGCAACCGGCAACGAGTCCGAGCGCTCGGAGCCCGTCACGGCGACCACCTTCCTGCCGGTCGAGGCCGGCGTCTCGGCCGGTCACCAGCACACCTGCCGGGTCGACGCCGCCGGGTCCGCGTCGTGCTGGGGCAACAACACCGACGGTCAGCTCGGTGACGGGACCAACCAGCGGCGCCCCGTCCAGACCCTGGTCAGCGGTGCCCGCGGCTGGGTCAGCATCATCGCCGGCAGGCAGAACACCTGCGGCGTCCAGCGCGACGGGTCGCTGTGGTGCTGGGGGGACAACCAGCTCGGCCAGCTCGGCAACGGCACCACCAGCTCCACCACCGATCGGCGGGACCCCGGTCAGGTCGGCACCGACACCGACTGGCGAAGCGTCACTCTCGGCCGCTACCACGTCTGCGCGACCAAGGCCGACGACACGGCCTGGTGCTGGGGTTGGGGCGGCCGCGGCCAGCTCGGTCTCGGTGAACCCACCACCCAGCTCGTCCCCGCCCAGCTGCAGGGACAGTGGAGCCGGCTCGCCGCCGGGGACGACCACACGTGCGGCCTGCAGAGCGATGGCTCGCTCTGGTGCTGGGGCGCCGGCAGGAGCGGCCAGCTCGGCGTCGGGGACCAGGACCTCGGTCCGGAGAGCCGGCTGACCGCCCCGAGCCGGGTCGGCACCGACCGCTGGTCCGACCTGGCCGCGGGTTACGAGCAGAGCTGCGCGATCCGCGAGGACGGCACCCTGTGGTGCTGGGGCTCTGGCTCAGCGGGGCAGCTCGGCAACGGCACCACCGACGTCAAGGTGACCTCGCCGCGGCAGGTCGGCTCCGCCGACGACTGGGCGAGCATCAGCACGGCCGCTGGCAAGACCTGCGGGCTCAGAACCGACAGCGGAGGGTGGTGCTGGGGGATCGGCGCCTTCCCGGACCTCGCCCTCTCCCCCGTCCCGGTGCCCACGCTTCGCTTCGCCGACCTCGACGCAGGCGGCACGCACGTCTGCGGGACGACGCTGGGTGCCCAGACGCTCTGCTGGGGCCACAACGGCGAGGGCCAGCTCGGCAACGGTCGCTCCGACCGTGAGCTCGCTCCGGTGCGGGTCGGGGAGGGCTCCGACTGGTCAGACGCTGAACCTTGCGGGCTCGGGAAGCAGCTACAGCACGTGCGCGCTCAGGACCGATGCCTCCGCGTGGTGCTGGGGCATGGGCTTCTACGGCGCACTGGGCAACGGCAGTTGGGACCCCCAGGTCGAGCCCGGCCCGGTCTCGTCGACGGAGCAGTGGGCGGAGCTGACCTCCGGAGAGCAGCACGTGTGCGGTCGGACGACCGGCGGCGCGATCTGGTGCTGGGGCGAGAACGGCAGCCGGCAGCTCGGGGACGGGACCACGACCGACCGGTCCACCCCGGGCCGGGTCGGCACCGACACCGACTGGACATCGGTCAACGCCGGTGACGTCGCGACCTGCGCGACCAAGGGTGACAGGACGCTCTGGTGCTGGGGTTACATGCCGGGATCGGGCATCCTCATGGACGAGCCACTGCAGATCGGACTCGGCGACCGACTGGGCCACCGTCGACGTCGGACGCTACTTCGCGTGTGCGACGAAGTCCGACGGCACTGCCTGGTGCTGGGGTTGGAACGAGTTCGGACAGCTCGGTGACGGGACGACGACCAACCGGTCGGCCCCGGTCCAGGTCGGCACCGACAACGACTGGGCGTCCGTCAGCGCCGGCAGCCAGCAGGCCTGCGGGCTGAAGACCGACGGCTCCGCGTGGTGCTGGGGCCGCAACGACTTCGGCGCGGCGGGGATCGGCACGTCCTACTACGAGAGCTCCACGCCTCGGCCCGTGCTCGGCGAGCACCAGTGGGCGTCGCTGGTGACCGGCAACGCGCGCACCTGCGGCGTCGACATCGATGGTGCTGGGTGGTGCTGGGGCCATAACTTCGACGGCGGGCTGGGAATCGGTGTCGACGACGGCGGTCGCCACTACGAGCCGGTGCGCGTCGCCGGTGGAGGCACCTGGACCAGCTTCGCGCTCAATCAAGCGCACACCTGCGGCACCCAGGCCGACGGCACCCTGTGGTGCTGGGGGTACAACGGCGGCGGCCACCTCGGCTTCCCGCTCACCCGGTTCGACCCCCAGCCCATCCTCGACTGACCTCCCCTCCGCCCCCTTCCGTCGAGCCGTCGCTCGTGCCGGGTCGAACCGTCGCTCGTGCCGGGTCGAACCGTCGCTCGTGCCGGGTCGAGCCGTCGGCGATGCCGGGTCGAGCCGTCGGCGATGCCGGGTCGAGCCGACGCTCGTGCCGGTGGCATCGAGCACCACGCCGAAGGAGAGGCCGAACGCCGGGTCAGCGAGCGACGTACACCGTGTTCGCCGACGTCCCGCCGGTCAACGGGTTGGCGAACTCCACGACGTGCGCCTCGCACTCGCCGAACACCTGCCGAGCGGTGCCGACGAACACCTCGTCCGGCGGATCGTCCGACCAGAGCGCGAAGACGCCCTCGGGGGTGAGCTGTTGCCGGAGCCGCTCGAGTCCGTCGACGCTGTAGAAAGGCTCGTGCGAGGGGGCGAGCACGTGCCGCGGCGTGTGGTCGATGTCGAGCAGCACGGCGTCGTACGGCTGTCCCGGCAGGGCGCCCTGCGCCACGAGCGCGAAGAAGTCGCCGTGGACGAATCCGGTACGACGGTCTCCGACCAGCCGGTCCGAGACCGGCAGCAGCCGGCGCTCGTGCCAGGAGATGACCGGCGCGAGCGCCTCGACGACGACCATCGAGGCGACCCGTTCGTCGTCGAGAGCCGTGACGGCGGTGTACCCGAGCCCGAGGCCGCCGACGAGGACGGTCAGCCGGTGGTCCTCAGCGGCCGCGAGCCCCAGCCGGGCCAGCTCCTCCTCGGCGACGGTGAAGAGGCTGGACATGAGGTACTCGTCCCCGAGCTTGACCTCGAACACCTCGGTGTCGAGGGTCGGGTCGACCCGCCGGCGGAGGCTGAGCTCCCCGATGGGGGTCGTGCTCCAGTCGAGCTCCTCGAATCGCATGGTCCATGGTCGCAGCCCGGCACGAGCGACGGTTCAACGCAGCGTCAGTGACGGCTCGACGCGGCAGCAGTGACGGTTCGACCAGCCTGGCGTGGGCGGTCGAACGCTGCGTGCCGGGCGCCTCGGGGCTGGCCCGGGACCAGTCGCGGGAGAACGATCAGCCGCGGCCGTCGTGGCCGCGGGAGCGAATGACGGGCAGGTCGGGACCTTCGTCCCGGACGTGGGGCTTTGTACCCTTTACTTGGCGATCCGCTCCCTCGCGTGGAGCGGTGGACAACGATGGTAAAGACAGACCGGCAGGAGAGCCCTGCGGTCGACCCGGAGGAGTTCGTCGATGAGCCTGAGCATGCCCGGTGCACCCGGCGTCTCCATGGCCCGGCGGTCGATGCTCCGGGACGGCCGGGGCAAGCGCGCCGGGGCCACCTCCTCGTCGGCGGTCCCCCCGGTGGACGGACCGGCTGCGCTGGTGGTGGCGCCGAACAGCGGGCGCCTCACCGAGCTCGCCGACGCGCTCGCCCAGATCCAGGCCGCGACCGGGCTGGAGCCGCACGAGCTGGCCACCCGGCTGGTCGAGCAGGTCGACCCCTCCTCCCCGATCCGACCGCTCGACGTCTTCGCGACCGGACGGGCCGACCTCGTCGCGGCGTACCTGGACGGGACACTGGACGGCGCCGCGCTGCTGGCGGCCTGGGACCGCGACTGACCCCAGGGCCACCGTCCCAGCCGCCGAATTCCGTCCACATGGATGAAATTCGGCGCCGGATCGGCCTCGGGCCGCAAAATTCCGTCCACACGGATGGAAATCGGCGCCGGATCGGGCGCGGCGGCAGAAATCCCGTCCACACGGACGGAATTCGGCTCGCGGGCCGGGTGGCCGGATGGTCCGGATGGTCAGCCAACAGTCGGCCGGCCGGCGAACGCCCCCGGACTACGCTCGGGACGATGGACGAATTCAAGGCACGCCGGGTGGTCGACGCCCTGCGCGAGCGAGGGACCGACGCCCACCTGGCCCGGGTCGGTGTCTACCAGTTCGGGGTGAACATCCCGCTGCCCGACGGCCGGGTGGCCACCTGGGACTCCGACGGCACCGCAACCCTCGAGGCCCAGGTGATGCGCAACGGGATGCTCGTGGGCTACGTGCCGTCGATCGCGGGATCCGCCGACTACTCCGAGGACGAGGTGGTCGACGCGATCGTGCACACCGACTACGACGCGCCGATCGCCACCCGCAGGTCCACGCCGCCGCCGCCCGCTCCGCCGCTGCCCCGCAAGGGCGGGCTGTTCCGACGGTTCATGGACGGCTTCCGGTACCACTGAGGCCCACTGCTCAGCCTCCGACGTGGCCACCCGGACGGCCGCCCCCACCGCCCCGACCGCCGCGGTCACCCCGCTCACCGGGTGCCTCGTCGACCCTGTCGCCGATCCGCTCGGCCAACCCGTCGCGGAGCTCGTCGGCCTGCTCCTCGGTCAGCCGCCCCTCCTCGACCTTCTCGTCCAGTGCGGCACCCGCGGCGGCGACGAGCTCGTCGACCAGCTCGTCCCGCGCGACCCCCTGCTCCTCGGCGACCTCGGCCAACGTCCGACCGTCCTCGAAGGCGGCCCTCAGCTCGTCCACCGACATCCCGAGCAGGTCGGCGGCGGCGTTCGGCGACAGCCGGCCCGGGCCATGGCCATGACCCCCACCAGGGCCCCCGCGCAGGTCGGCCTCGCCCAGTGTCTCGGCGACCTCGTCGGCCTGCTCGTCGGTGATGCTTCCGTCGTCCACGAGGTCGGCGAGCGCGTCCTTGATGTCGGCGACGCGCTCGGCGACCACCTCGGTCGAGGCGTCGGTGGCCGCGGCGGCCAGGCCGGGGGCGACGGCGGTGACGCCGAGGGCCCCGCCGACGGCGGCGGCGGTCACGGCTGCGGCTGCTGTGAGCTTGCGCATGGTGCTCTCCTTGCTCGATGGCCGGCCTCTTGCCGGCTTGTCGAGACCACCGTGGCGGGATGCCCTGGGCACGGGCTGCGGGCCACCTGTCACGAGGCTGTGAACCGGCGGCTCACAGGAAACGCACAGGTGACACCCAGCCGGACGCGGTGTCCCACCGGCAGAGTGGTCCCATGGCCCAGACGAGGAACACGCTCACGCGCCCCGACGGCTCCGCGGTGGAGGTGCTCGTCGTCGACGACGAGGTGAACATCGCAGAGCTGCTGGGGATGGCGCTGCGCTACGAGGGGTGGAACGCGACCCTCGCCCACACCGGGAGCTCGGCGGTCGCGAAGGCGAAGGAGCTGCGGCCGGACGCGGTCGTGCTCGACATCATGCTTCCCGACTTCGACGGCCTCGAGGTGATGCGCCGGCTGCGTGGCCACCTGCCCGACGTGCCGGTGCTCTTCCTGACCGCGAGGGACGCGGTCGAGGACCGCGTCGCCGGGCTCACCGCCGGCGGTGACGACTACGTCACCAAGCCGTTCAGCCTCGAGGAGGTCGTGGCCCGGCTCCGGTCGCTGATGCGACGGGCGGGCGCCACGGACAGGCGCACCAACGCGGTCCTCAGCGTCGGTGACCTCACGCTCGACGAGGACAGCCGGGAGGTACGTCGCGACGGGACCGAGATCGCCCTGACCGCCACCGAGTTCGAGCTGCTGCGCTTCCTCATGCGCAACCCCCGACGGGTGCTGTCCAAGGCGCAGATCCTCGACCGGGTGTGGAACTACGACTTCGGCGGCCAGGCCAACGTCGTGGAGCTGTACATCTCCTACCTCCGCAAGAAGGTCGACGCGGGCCGGCAGCCGATGATCCACACCATGCGCGGCGCCGGCTACGTCCTGAAGCCGGCGGAGTGACGTGCGCCGACTGCTGCCCTCGAGCCTGACCGCCCGGCTGGTCATGACCGCGGTCGCGCTGGTCGCCGTGGTCACCGTGCTGATCGGAGTCCTCGCCACGGCGGCGATCCGCTCGTACCTCACCACTGAGCTCGACGAGGAGCTCCTCCGCACGGGTCAGCGCGCCGCCGGGGCACTCGAGCGCGGGCTGCCGCTGCCCGCCGGCCCACCCGACGTTCCCGGACGCGGCGGCCGCGGGGACGGGTTCAGCTTCGGTCAGGGGGTCGGCACGCTGACCGCCTACCTCTCCGACGAGAGCGGCTACGGCAGCGTGATCACCGCCGGGAACCGCGCGGCCACCTGGTCGACGCTCGACGCGGAGGTGCTGGAGGCGCTCCGGCGGCTGCCGGCCGAGGACGGTCCGCGGACGGTCGAGCTGGCCGGGCTCGGCGACTACCGCGTGCTGGTCGACGAGGTCGGCGCGGCGAGGCTCGTCACCGGGCTGCCGACCGGCGACGTCGACGACACTATCCGCAACCTTCTCACCTATGAGCTGAGCCTGGCGCTGATGGGGGTCATCGCGGCCGCGGCCGTCGGGTGGGTCGTCGTACGTCGTCAGCTCCGGCCGCTCCGCGAGGTGGCGAGCACCGCACACGAGGTGGCCTTGCTCCCGTTGGCGGAGGGCGCGGTCGGGGTCACCGCACGGGTGCCCGAGCGGCTCACCCACGAGGCCACCGAGGTCGGCCAGGTCGGCGCCGCGCTCAACACGCTGCTCGGTCACGTCGAGCGCGCGCTCGACGAGCGGCACCGCAGCGAGCAGCAGGTCCGCCGCTTCGTCGCCGACGCCTCCCACGAGCTGCGGACCCCGCTCGCCGTGATCAACGGGTACGCCGAGCTGAGCCGGCGGGCCGATCGCGTCGACGCCGACCACCTCGTCCAGAACATGGAGAAGGTGCACGCCGAGGCGGCGCGGATGAGCACCCTGGTCGACGACCTCCTGCTGCTGGCAAGGCTCGACGCCGGCCGCCCGCTGGAGAGGAAGGAGGTCGATCTCACCCGGCTGGTCCTGGAGTCGGTCGCCGACTCCCAGGTCGTCGCCCCGGGCCACCACTGGCTGCTCGACCTCCCCGACGAGCCGGTGACGGTGTCCGGCGACGGCGGCCGGCTGCACCAGGTGGTGAGCAACCTGCTCAGCAACGCCCGCCGGCACACACCACCCGGCACCCGGGTCACCGCCCGTGTCCGCAGGGATCTGGACGGCCGCAGCGCGGTGGTCGTGGTGGAGGACGACGGGCCGGGGATCCCGGTCGAGCTGCAAGGTCAGGTGTTCGAGCGGTTCGCCCGCGGTGACACCGCCCGCACCCGCTCCGCCGGCGGCACCGGGCTCGGACTGTCGCTGGTGAAGGCGATCGTGGAGGCGCATCGCGGCACCATCACCGTCGACTCGCGACCCGGGCTCACCCGGCTGACGGTCGTGCTCCCGGGCGCCTCCCCGGAACCGTCGGCCGGGACGCCTAGGATCGACCCGTGATCACACGATGAGCAAGATGGACGGCCTGCGGGCGATGCGTGAGGCGCGCTACGCGTCGACCAGTGCCCGGGTCGCCCGGCCCACGGCGGCGGCACCGCAGCAGGAGCTCTGCGGCCACCGGAACATGAGCGGTCGCACCTGCACCCGCGAGCACGGGCACGCGGCGAAGAGCCACCGCTACTCTTAGCCGAGCGGCGTTGTGCCGCCGGTCCCGCGCTGGCGTAAGGTGCCGCCATGGACCCCTTGGCGCGCAACAACGTCAGGACCTCGGGCCCTCCGAACGGACAGCCGATGCTCTTCGTGCACGGCTTCGGGTGCGACCAGCACATGTGGCGCTTCGTGGCACCCGAGTTCGAGGACCGGTTCCGCGTGGTGCTGCTCGACCACGTCGGAGCGGGTGGGTCCGACCACGCGGCGTACGACGTCGAGAAGTACTCCTCGTTGGACGGTTACGCGACCGACATCCTCGAGGTCTGCGAGGCGCTCGAGCTGCGTGAGGTCATCCTGGTCGGGCACTCGGTGTCCGCGATGATCGGGATGCTCGCCGCGCTGCGCGACCCGGACCGGTTCGCCAAGCTCGTGATGGTCGGGCCGTCGCCCCGCTACATCGACGACGAGGAATACGTCGGAGGGTTCTCCGAGGCCGACATCAACGAGCTGCTGGAGTCGCTCGACAGCAACTACCTCGGCTGGTCGACCGCGATGGCACCGGTGATCATGGGCAACGCGGACCGCCCCGAGCTCGGCCAGGAGCTGACCGAGAGCTTCTGCCAGGCCGACCCTGCGATCGCCAAGCGGTTCGCGGAGGTCACCTTCCTCAGCGACAACCGGGACGACCTCGGCCGGCTGCGCACACCGACGCTCGTGCTGCAGTGCAGCAGCGACGTGATCGCCCCCGCGTCCGTCGGAGCGTTCGTCCACGAGCGCGTCCAGGACAGCACCCTGGTCACCTTGAACGCCACGGGTCACTGCCCGAACCTCAGCGCCCCGGAGGAGACGACCGCTGAGATCCGCCGGTTCGTAGGAGCCTGACCGCGTGACGGGCGCCGGCCCGGCCCAGGAGGCCTTCCAGGAGGCGTTGCTCGAGGACGATCCCGAGCTGCTCTACGAGCGCGCGCCGTGCGGCTACCTCTCGACCACCCCTGAGGGCTTGATCGTCAAGGTCAACGACACGTTCCTGACCTGGACCGGGCACCACCGGGAGGCGCTCGTGGGACGGCGGACCTTCGCCGACCTGCTCAGCGCCGGCGGGCGGATCTACCACGAGACGCACTACGCGCCGCTCCTGCGCATGCAGGGCGCCGCCCGGGAGATCGCGCTCGACATCAGGACGGCGAACGACGGTCGGCTCCCGGTCCTGGTCAACGCCGTGCTCGAACGCGACGAGCAGGACCAGCCGCGAGTGATCCGGGTCGCCCTGTTCGACGCGACCGAGCGCCGCGAGTACGAACGCGAGCTGCTCCGGGAGAAGGATCGCGCCGAGCAGTCCGAGGCGCGGGCCCGGGCACTGGCCCGTACCCTCCAGCAGACGCTGATCCCCCCGTCGCCGCCTCAGGTGCCGGGGCTCGACGTGGCGGCCGTCTACCGACCGGCGGGCACCGGCGAGGAGGTCGGCGGCGACTTCTACGACGTCTTCCAGGTGGCCGAGGACGACTGGGTGGTCGTCCTCGGCGACGTCTGCGGCAAGGGTGTGCAGGCGGCGGTCGTCACCGCCCTGGTCCGCTACACGATCCGGGCGGTCTCGGTGCAGACGCCCGACCCGGTCGAGGCTCTGACCCGGCTCAACGAGGTGCTGATCGCTCACGACACCGACCGGTTCTGCACCGTCGTGCTGGCTCGGCTCCGCCGTACCGACCAGGGCTGGAGCGCGACGGTCTCCGTCGGCGGCCACCCGCTCCCGCTGCGGCTCGCCGAAGGCGGTGTCGCGGAGCAGGCCGGGGAGCCGGGTCCGCTGGTCGGAGCGTTCCCCGGGGCGGAGCGCACGGAGTCGGAGGTGCAGCTCAGCCGGGGAGAGCTGCTCCTGCTCTACACCGACGGCGTCACCGAGGGTCGCCGCGGCAAGGAGATGTACGACGAGGAGCGGCTGCTCCGGGTGGTCGGAGGGCACGTCGGCTCGGCCGCCAAGCTCGCCGACACCGTCCTCGAGGACGTGCTGGAGTTCCAGGAGAACATGGCCCGCGACGACATCGCCGTGGTCGTCGTGCGGGTGCCGTGACGCGTCAGCCGACCGCGCCTGCGACGACCGGCATCAGGTCGTCGACGGTGAACGCTCCGTCGACCCCACGGCAGCCGGCCAGGTAGTCGGCGATGCGCGCGATGTCCCAGCCGTGCGCCTCACGGAGCCCCGTGGCGATGCACCGGAGGTACGCCGCGGACGGAGCCACCGGTTCCAGCCCGCCGGGGTCACCGCAGGTGAAGGTGAGCATCGGCACGCCGTCCATCACCCCGACGTCGGCCAGCGTCTCGTAGCGTCCTGACCCGAGGGCGGTCACCGGCCCTCCACCTGCCACCGCGGTCGCCAGCCCACGTGCGAAGGCACCGCCCGGCGGGCGCCGCATCTCCTGCGCCACCACGTCGGCGAACTGGTCGACGGTGACCAGGTATCCGCGGCAGGCGACCTGTCCCGGCGGCCGCTCGTCGTAGAACGCCATCCCGCCGCCCCACACGGTCGAGCGGCCGGAGAAGACCAGGTCGCCCGGAGCGTGCAGGCCAACCGTCGCAACCGGGTCCCGAGGGTCGCGGCAGCCGTCGTACCGCCGCATGCCTCCTGCCGGGGTGCCACCCGCCAGGTAGCAGCGGAACCGGTCCAGGCACAGGTTCGAGCCGTAGGCGACGTACCAGACCTGCTGCACCTGGCCTCCTCTGGGAGGTTCCTTCGGCGTCACCGTACCCCCGCGATGGAGCAGGGCCGGCGATGGTTTGCCGCACGCACAGCGTTGGGACGATGTCGCTGGAATGCGAGAGGAGCCGCCGTGCCGGAGGGCCACACCATCCACCGCCTGGCGCGCGACCTCGACGAGCTGCGCGGGTCGCGGCTGCACGCCTCCTCGCCCCAGGGCCGCTTCTCGGCGGGCGCGGCGGAGGTGGATGGGAGCGTGCTCGAGCGGCTCGAACCGTTCGGCAAACACCTCTTCCTCTGCACCCACAACGGCGCCTGCGTGCACGTGCATCTCGGCATGCGTGGGAAGTGGCTGCGGTTCGCCGACCCGACCGGCACGCCGCTCAGGCAGGTCCGGCTCCGGGTGGCGACCGAGCGCGTCGCCTGGGACCTGGTCGCGCCGAGCACCTGCGAGCTGCTCGACGAGGACGGCATGCGCGGTGTGGTCGCCACCCTCGGGCCCGACCCGCTCCGCCCGGACGCCGACGCCTCCTCAGCCGTCGCCACGCTCGGCGCCGATCCCCGTCCGATCGGCAGCGCACTGCTCGACCAGGGAGTCCTCGCCGGTGTCGGCAACGTGTTCCGGAACGAGGCCCTCCACGCCGTCGGCGTCCACCCCGAACGGCCGGCCCGGTCGATGGGCGCCGACCTGCTCCGGGAGCTGTGGGTGGTGCTGCAGCGGATGATGTCCAGGGCGGTGGAGGACGGGCGCATCATCACCGTGGACGCCGCGGACCCACTCGCCGTGCCCGAGGCGGAGGCACGCCGCGTCTACAAGCGGTCGCACTGCCACGACTGCGGTGCCCCCGTCGCGGTCACCAAGGTCGGCGGGCGTACGGCGTACCACTGCCCGGTCGAGCAGCCCGACTGAGAGCGTCGGTTGGACCGGCTGCTGCCGGGGCAGGCTGGCGGCGTGCAGACCTTCTTGCCCTACCCGGACTTCGAGCGCTCGGCGCGGGCGCTCGACCCCAAGCGGCTCGGCAAGCAGCGCGTCGAGACGATCCAGATCGTCCGGGCGCTGACCGTGCCCGGCTACGGCTGGGCGAACCATCCGGCCGTGCTCATGTGGAAGGGGTTCGAGGAGGCGCTGGGCCGCTACGGCTTCACCTGCTGCGAGGTGTGGACCGAGCTCGGGTTCGGTGACACGTGCGAGCTCACGATCGCGACCGACCTCCGCTCGGCCGGGATCGCCGGAATCCGAACGCAGACCGAGCTCGAGGCAGCGGGCGCACTGCCCCCGTGGCTCGGCGACGAGACCGTGCACCGCAGCCACCGGTCGGCCCTGGTCCGCAAGGACCCGGCGCACTACCGACCAGTTTTCCCCGACGCGCCGGACGACCTGCCGTACCACTGGCCCGTGCGCTCCGAGGCGGTCGTCGCCGCCGAGCAGCGCAAGGCCGAGAACGCCGTACGCCGCCAGCAGCGGGCGATCGAGCGGTTGCGGCTCGAGGAGGAGCGGGCGCGCCGGCGGCGCAGCAGGGCCGCGAAGAAGGCGTGGGCGACCCGGCGTCAGAACGCGGCTCGCGCGACCGGCACGCAGGGCGGGCCGAACCCGTCGTCGTAGGTCATCCCAGGTGCCTGTCAGGCTGGACGGAACGAGTCGGCAGAGTCCCGCGCCGCGTGCTTGACCATGACGTGCTGGGTCGAGGTGTACTCGAGCACGGCCTCGTGGCTCATGTCCTTGCCGAAGCCGCTTCCCTTCACACCACCGTGCGGCGCCTCGGACGCGATCGGGAGGTGGTCGTTGACCCAGGTGACACCGGCGTCGAGCCGGTGACAGACACGCAGCGCGCGGCCGACGTCGGAGGTCCACACCGAGGACGCGAGGCCGTAGGCGCTGTCGTTGGCGAGCCGCACCGCTTCGTCCTCGTCCTCGAACCGCCCCAGCACGAGGACCGGCCCGAACACCTCCTCCTGCATGATCTCTGCGTCCTGCTCCACACCGGTGACCAGGGTCGGTGGGTAGTAGGCACCCTGACGCTCGGGGATCCGCCCGCCGGTGACGACGCGCGCGCCGGACACCTTCGCACGCTCGACGAACTCATGCACCCGGTCCCGATGCGCAGCGGAGACCAGGGGCCCGATGTCGGTGTCGGGGTCATGGGGGTCGCCCACCCGAACCTGCGCCATCCGCTCGCCGATGAGCTCGGCGAGCCGGTCCGCCACGGGCGCCTCGGCGTACACCCGGGTGGCTGCGGTGCAGTCCTGGCCCGAGTTGTACGTCGCTGCCAGCGTGAGCGCGGCGGCGGTGGAGTCGAGGTCGGCATCGGCGAAGACGATGGCCGGCGCCTTGCCGCCGAGCTCCAGGTGCACCCGCGTCGTCGTGGCCGCGGCCGACTCCATGACCGCCCGGCCCGCCGCGGTCGACCCCGTCACCGACACCATCGCCACGTGCGGATGGCCGACCAGGGCCTGGCCCACGTCCGCGCCCCCGGCAAGCACGTTGAGCGCGCCCGTCGGCAGCCCCGCGTCGACCGCCAGCTCGGCGAGCCGCAGCGACGTGCCCGCAGTCTCCGGCGACGGCTTGAGGACGACGGTGTTGCCCGCGGCAAGCGCCGGCCCGACCTTCCACACCGCCATCACGAGCGGGAAGTTCCACGGCGTGATGCCGGCGACCACCCCGAGCGGACGCCGGATCAGCATGGAGGTGTACCCCTTGCTCAGCTCGCCGGCACCGGAGCCCTCGAGCGACCGGGCCGCGCCGGCGAAGAACCGGAGGTTGTCCGCTGCGAAGGGCAGCTCGCCGTCGCGGAAGACGGTCGCCGGCTTGCCCGTCTCGGTGACCTCCAGTCGTGTGAGGGTGTCAGCGTCCGCCTCCAGACGGTCCGCCAGCGCGAGGAGGACCCGGGCCCGCTCGCCGGGTGTCCTGGCGGACCACTCGGCGAAGGCGTCCCGCGCAGCCGCCACGGCGGCGTCGGCATCGCTGACGGACGCCAGCCGGTAGCTGGTGCCGGCGGACCCGTTCGCCGGGTCGACGAGGGTGACCATCTCGCCCGACCCCTCGCGACCTGTCCCGGCGACGTGCATGCCGTCTCTCATCTGCTCCCTCTCAGCTGTTGAACCCCACGCCGAATCGATCCATCGCGCGCAGCAGCGCACCCCGCCGACCGCGTCGGTCCTCGCGGGCCAGCGCCGCCCTGGTCACCTGCACGGCACCCCAGCGGAGTGGCTCAGGGGGGAAGGGCACCGGGCGGCGCCGCACCATCGCCAGCCGCGTCCGCTCGGTCTCCCGGCCGGCGAGCAGGTCGAGACCGACGCGTGCACCGAACCGGGAGGCCGCCAGGCCCAGGCCGGTGTAGCCGACCGTGTACGCGACCCGCCCTCCCACGGCGGTCCCGAAGACCGGGGTGAAGCGCGACGTCGTGTCGATCACCCCGGCCCAGCGATGGCTCATCCGCACGTCCGACAGCTGGGGGAACGTGTCGTAGAACTGTCGGGCCAGCAGCCGATGGGAGACGTCGCGCTGCTCCCGCGCGGCGTCGGTGCTGTTGCCGAAGTAGTAGATCGCGTCGTAGCCGCCCCACACGATCCGGTCGTCAGACGTGCGGCGGTAGTAGTGGAACTGGTTGCCGGCGTCGGTGAGCCCCTGGTTGGCCGCCCAGCCGATGCTGTCGAGCTGCTCGGGGGTCAGCGGCTCGGTCGCCAGCACGTGGTCCCACACCGGCAGCACGTAGGAGCGGATCCGCCGCAGCAGCGGCGGAAACGCGTTCGTCGCCAGCAGCACCTGCGCGGTTCGCACCCGTCCCGCGTCGGTCACGCAGACCATGGCGCCCCCGTCGCGACGCACGGCACGGACCGCGCTGCGCTCATGGAGCACCACGCCGCGCCGCATCGCCAGGTCGCGCAGTCCCGTGGTCAGGGCGACCGGGTCCACGAGTCCGCCGCTCGGGCTCTCGAGCCCGGCGAGGTACGTCGGCGAGTGCACGTCTGCGCGCACCTCCTCGCCGGTGAGGAACGTCGAGGGCTCGCCGTGCTGTGCATGCAGCTCGTGCAGCTGTCGGAGACCGCCGACCTCGTGGGGGCGGGTCGCCACCATCGTCTTGCCACAGAGCCGGAGCCCCGCGTCGATCCGCTCCTTGGCGAGCAGCTCGTCGATCTCGACGACGTTCTGGTGGCCCAGCCGAAGCAGAGCGGGAAGCTCGTCGGGCCAGGTCGCCGCCCCGTGCGCAAGCCCATGGGTCAACGACGTCGAGACGAACCCGCCGTTGCGACCCGACGCACCGGCAGCGACATGGCCGGACTCCAGGACCATGACGCGGCGAGCCGGGTCCTCCTCGACCGCCTGCACGGCGGCCCACAGGCCGGTCAGGCCACCGCCCACGACCACCAGGTCGGCGTGCGCCCCGCCGCTGAACGGCTCCGTGACAGGGCCGGCGTGCCGCCCCTCCCACCACACCGGCGTGGGGCGGGCGTCGGCGAGCGCTCGGGTCAGGTCCTTCATGCGAGCTCGTCGGCGACCGCCACGGCGGCCGACCAGTCCAGGGAGACCTGTTGCCCGCGTCGGACGACCGTCTCCCCGGACACCGAAGCCGAGAAGGGGCGCGCCAGACCAGCAACGGCGACGATCACGTGGCTGCTACCGCCCTTGAACACGACGTCGACCACCTCACCGTGCACCGCCCCACCGGGCTCCGGAAGGACACGCACGTGCTCGGGCCGCACGACGAGGTGCGCCGTCCCGGACGGACCTGTGGCACCGGCGCTCGGCACGACGCCGAGCTCGTCGGAGCGGAACGCCCCGCCCTCGAGCCGACCGGCCAGGACGTTGCTGGTGCCGATGAAGTCGGCCACGAACAGGTTGGCCGGGCGCCGGTACAGATCCAACGGGGTCGCGACCTGCTGCACACGGCCGTCTGCCATCACCGCGATCCGGTCCGCCATCGAGATCGCTTCGTCCTGGTCGTGGGTGACCACGACGAAGGTGATGCCGACCTCGTGCTGGAGCCGCTTGAGCTCGAGCTGCATCTCACCGCGCACCTTGCGGTCGAGCGCCGACAGCGGCTCGTCGAGCAGGAGCAGCCGGGGCCGCTTCACGATGGCACGAGCCAGGGCCACCCGCTGGCGCTGGCCACCGGAGAGATGCTGGGGGCGGCGGCCCGCGAGCGCGGTGAGTGCGACAGTCTCCAGCACCTCGCCGACCCGGCTCCGCACCTCCGCGCGCGGCAGCCCCTCTCGCTCGAGGCCATAGGCGATGTTGCGTTCGACGGTCATGTGCGGGAACAGGGCGTACGACTGGAACATCAGGTTCACGGGTCGTCGGTTGGGCGGCAACCCGAGCAGGTTCTCCCCACCCAGCAGGATCGCGCCACTGTCCGGCTGCTCGAACCCAGCGATCGAGCGGAGCAACGTGGTCTTGCCGCACCCCGACGGGCCGAGCAGGGCGAAGAACTCGTTCTCCACGATGGTCAACGACACCGAGTCGAGGGCGGCCACGTCACCGAAGCGACGGCTGACCTCGACGACGTCGAGAAGGGTGCGTGGTGGCGCCGCCACGTCGGGGGCCGAGGTGTCGGTCGTCATGAGTCCTCCATCGTGCGTACCGTGCGGGCGGCGAAGACCACCACTGCGATGCTGACGACGACGAGCACCGTCGCCAGTGCGTTGATCTCGGGGGTGATCCCGGCGCGGACCATCGAGTAGATCGCGATGGGCAACGTCTGTGTCGTGGGGCCGGCGGTGAAGTAGGCGATCACGAACTCGTCGAGTGAGAGCGTGAACACCAGCAGCGCGCCCGCGATGATCGCCGGTGCGATGGCCGGGACGGTGATCCGGACGAACGTGGTGACCGCCCCGGCGCCGAGGTCGCGCGAGGCCTCCTCCTCGGAGAGGTCCATCCCGGCCAGGCGCGCGCGCACGACGGCCACCACGAACGCCGTGCCGAAGGCAGCGTGCGCGAGCAGGATCGTCACGGCGCTCTTGGGGAAGTCAATGGCGTAGTAGAAGCTGAGCAACCCGATGGCGAGCAGCAGGTCGGGGAGGATCGCCGGCGCCATCGCGCCTGCCTCGAGCAGCCGGGACCGGGTGTGCCGGGCCAACCCGACCGCGAGCAGCGTGCCGAGGACGGTCGCCATGACGGTGGCTCCGGCGGCGACGGCCAGGGAGGTCACCAGTGCCGACCTCAGCCGGGCGTCCTCGGCCAGCTCGCCGTACCAGCGGAAGCTGAACCCGTCCCAGCTGTACGCCGAGCCGCCGTCGTTGAACGACATGGCGACGAGCACGAGGATCGGGATGTAGAGGAACGCCCCGCAGAGCAGGAGAGGCAGCCACAGCCAGCCGGGACGGGACCTGGTCTCAGCCACGAACGGGTTCCCCCTCGATCCGGCGGGTGACCAGCGCCTGCACCGCGAAGAGACCGAGCAACGCGAGGACCACGACGAAGGCGAGGACGGAACCGAACGGCCAGTCTTGCGCTTTGAGGAACTGGTCGCGGATCAGGTTGCCGACCATCACGGTCTTGCCCCCGCCGAGGAGCTCCGGCACGACGAAGTTGCCCAGGCTCGGGACGAACACCAGGATCGAGCCGGTGATCGCACCAGGCAGTGTCAGCGGGAGCAGCACGCTCCAGAACGTCCGCAGCGCACCCGCACCGAGGTTGGCGGAGGCCTCGATCACCTCGGGATCGACGCGCTCGATCGCGGCGTACAGCGGCAGGATCATCAGCGGCAGGTAGACGTAGACCAGCCCCACGACGACCGCGCCCGGCGTGTAGAGCATGCTCGTGCGCTCGTCGGTGATGCCGAGCCCCACCAGCGCATCATTCAGGAGACCCTGGGTGTTGAGCAGGACGATCCAGGCATACATGCGGATGAGGAAGTTCGTCCAGAACGGCACCACGACCAGCACCAGTGCGACGGTGCGCCAGCGGCGCGGGAGCCTGGTGATCGCGTACGCCGTCGGGAACCCGATGGCGAAGGCGGCCGCCGTCGCCGCCAGTGCGAGCCCCACGGAGCTGACCAGCACGTCGAGGTAGAGCGGCTCCAACGCCCGGGAGAAGTTGTCCAGGTCGAGGGTCCACTCGACACCGCCGAAGCGGCCGCGGGTGGCGAACATGTAGGCCAGCACGAGCAGGATCGGCGCCGCGACGAACACGGCGTAGAAGGCCAGCCCCGGGCCGAGGAGGACCAGCGGCTCGACGAGTCGACCGAGCCGGCCGCCGGCCGTCGCCGTTCGGCGGCCGCTGGGCATCAGGACGCCGTGACCTCGGTGATGATCCGGTTGTACAGCGAGGACGCGTCGCCGATGTCGGTCATGTTCTCGCCCTGCAGCATCTCCTCACGGCGATCGCCGAGCGTCTCGTACTGCTCGACCAGCTCCGGCGGGAGCTGGTCCATCGCCGCGTCGTTCGGAACGATGTACAGGATGTTCTCCGCGGCCCACGCATGGTTCTTGGCATCGAGGATGGCGTCGATGAAGGCGTACGACGCCTCCTTGTTCTCTGAGGACTTGAGGATCGCCATGCCGTCGATCCAGAGGTCCGACCCCTCCTCCGGCACCGCGAACTTGATGTTCGGGTCCTCGGCGGTGCCGTAGTTGCACCAGCCGTCCCAGGCCTCGACCATGACTGCCTCGCCGCTGACCAAGCGCTCGTAGAACGTGGTGTCGTCGTAGGCGAGCAGGTTCTTCTTCGCCTTGGTCATGAGCTCCTTGACCTCGGCCATCTCCGCCTCGTCGGTCGTGTTCACCGAGTAGCCGAGCGCCTTCTGCGCGGGCAGCACCGCCCATCGCTCGGTGCCCATCATCGTGACCTTGCCCTTGTACTTCTCGTCGGGCTGCAGCAGGTCGTTCCAGCTGGTGGGGGCCGTGTCGACGAGGTCCTCGCGGTAGCAGATCCCGGTGGTTCCCCAGGTGTAGGGCGCGAAGTAGGGCTGCCCCTCGACCTGGGCCAGCTCCTGGGCCTTGGGGTCGAGGTTGTCCCAGTTCTCGAGGAACTCCGGGTTGATCGGCTCCAGCAGCCCCTCCTCGGCGAATGCCTGCAGGTAGGGCTGTGAGCCGAAGATGACGTCGAGCCCCTTGCCGCCCGAGCCGGTCACCTTCGCGACCAGCTCCTCGTTGGTGGCGTGGTTGGTGACCTCGACGGTGGCACCGGTCGCGTCCTTGACGATCTCGCCGATGTCGTCGGGCATGTAGGCATCCCAGTTCGAGACCACGATGCTCTGTTGGCTCAGGTCGGCGTCCGGGTCGATCGCGGCGGCCTCGGGCGTCTCCGGGTCGTCCCCGCCGCAGGCGGCCAGGGCAAGGACGACGGCGGAGCCGAGCGCCACGAGCCTGGTGCGGCGGCGCAGGTGGAGGTGGGTCATGGTGGTCTCCGCTTCTTGCTCTCGCATGGATGGCCGAGATCTCGACAAGGTGTCTTCCGGAAGATTTGCACTGTCGTTCAGGAATCGCAAGGGCCCATTCCCTCGTGATGGGAGGACTTTCGGTCGCTTCTTGAAGGGGGGTTCAAAATCCGGCACGCCTCTGCCAAGGTGGCTTCGACGAGGAAGGGAGCCATGACGAGCGGACGACAGCAGCGCCGGGACAGGCTGCTGCGCGCCGCCCAACGGGCAGTCGTCATGCACGGCGCCGACGTCAGGCTCAAGGACATCGCCGACATGGCCGGTCTCACCTCGGGCGCGATCCTCTACCACTTCCCGGACGTCCAGTCGCTGCTGCTCGAGGCCAACCGCGCGGTCATGGAACGGTTCTACGACAACCGGCTCAAGGCGATCCAGGGACTGTCCTCCCCCGGTCAGAGGCTCGCGGTCACCATCGCCTCCGGGCTGCCGGTCGACTCCGACGACGAGGACGTCAAGCTGCTCTGCGCCCTCGGAGGCGCCGCCTCGCGGTACCCCGTCTATGCCGCGATGCTCACGACGCTGTTCGACAGGCAGGTCGGGATGTACCAGGTCATCCTCGAGTCCGGCGTCGCCGCGGGCGAGTTCCGGCTCAACAGCCCGTCCGAGACGATCGGACGCAACATCGTGGCTCTCGAGGACGCCTACGGCTACCGGATCGCCGCGCGGCATCCCACGATCGACAGGTCCGTCGCGGCCGAGCTGATCCTCGACTACGCCCGCGTCGCCACCGACCACCCCCTGAACGACCCCACCCGCGAGTCTGCCTAGGAGACCCAGATGACCGAAAGCCCCGAGGCGATGCTCACTGTCCTCTTCCTGCCCGAGTCCGCGTACGGCCCGACGAACCAGTGCATCGGACTCGGAGACCTGCTGCTCCGCCGCGGTCACCGCGTGGTCTTCGCCTCCGAGTCCTCCTGGGCCGGCAAGCTCGAGGCGCTCGGCTTCGAGGAGCGACTGGTCGACCTCGCCGCTCCGGACCCGGAGGCGGGCGAGGAGGACGCCGGCCAGTTCTGGACGAACTTCATCGCCGAGACGGCCCCGGAGTTCCGCAAGACCACGACCGAGCAGCTCGAGACTTTCGTGAAGCCGACGTACCAGGCGCTGATCGACGGCGCGATGTACGCCGAGCCGGCACTGAAGGGGATCCTCGAGGAGGTGCGGCCGGACGTGGTGGTCGAGGACAACGTGGTGCTGTTCCCGGCCCTCGCCACCAGCGGGGCTCCGTTCGTGAGAATCGTGTCCTGCAACCCGCTCGAAGTCCCTGGCGACGGTGTGGCACCGGGGCTGTCGGGGCTGGCTCAGGACGAGCCTGCGTCGTGGGGGCCGTTCCGGCAGGAGTTCGAGCGGACCCACAAGGAGCTGTGGGAGACCTTCAACGCTTGGGTGGTCGAGCAAGGCGCGGCTCCGCTGCCCTACCTGGAGTTCATGCCGCGTGACAACGCCGCCAACATCTACGTCTACCCGGAGGAGGCGGACTACGTCGCCGACCGGCCTCTCGACACGAACTGGCACCGGATCGACTCCAGCGTCCGGCAGACGGAGGACGAGTACGTCCTTCCAGCTGCCGTCGCGGACCGACCGGACGGCTCTGCGCTGGTCTACCTCTCGCTCGGCTCGCTCGGAGGCGCCGACGTCGCACTGATGCAACGGCTGGTCGACGCGCTCGCCGAGAGCCCGCACCGCTTCATCGTCAGCAAGGGGCCCCAGGGAGACCGGATCTCGCTCCCGGACAACATGGTGGGTGAGCCGGTGCTGCCGCAGACCAAGGTGATGCCGCAGGTCGACCTCGTGATCACCCACGGAGGAAACAACACCACCACGGAGGCGCTCCACTTCGGCAAGCCGATGGTGCTGCTGCCGCTGTTCTGGGACCAGTACGACAACGCACAGCGCATGCAGGAGCTCGGCTTCGGGATCCGGCTGGCCACCTACGACTGCTCGGCCGAGGAGCTGCGCGATGCTGTCGACCGGTTGCTCGGGGACACCGGGCTGCGCCGACGGATGGACGCCATGGGGAACCGGATCCGTGAGCGGGACGGGCTGACCAGGGGCGCCGACATCATCGAGCGGGTCGGGATCGAGCACCTGCGCAGCGAGGCGTGACTGCTCCCGGCCCAACGCTGGTCGACGCGGTCGCCCGGGCCGGGTGGTCGGCGCTGCTGCCGGCGCACCGTGTCGACGGTGGCGACCAGCCGCGCGGACACGCGGCGTGTGTCGGCACCTTGACGCTCGGTGACGGGCTGGAGGTGGCCGTGGTCACCGATGACCGCGGCCGGCACCACGCCGTCCCACTCGTCGTTGCGCAGGGTGGCGAGGTTCGCCGGGCGCTGCCCGGCGACGGCGCTGCAGAGGCGTTCGTCGCGATGCTCGCTGAAGGCAGCCGCGCCGAAGGTGGGTTCCGCGTCACGAGCTGGCACCACCGGTCAGCGGGCGGCGAGCAGGGCATCCCGGTCGACCAGACCAACGAGTCCGTGGTGGTCGGCGACGCCGTCGTGGTGAAGTGGATGGTGACCGCCGAGGAGGGACCGCACCCTGCGCCGGCGCTCCTCGCCGAGCTCGACCGGGCCGGCTTCGGTGGCACGCCGCCGCCCTGGGGGGCGCTCGAGTGGCAGCCGCCCGGCGAGGCGGCCCCGCGGCTGCTCGCCCTGGCGGTGAGCTACCTCCCGGGTGCGGTCGACGGCTGGAGCTGGGCGGTCGAGGCGATCCGCGCTGCGGCGGAGCTTGACGAGCCCGCTCGCGCGGCCGAGGCCGGGGAGCGCACGGGCTCGCTGGTTGCGGCCTTCCATGTCGCGCTGGCCGGCACGGCGCAACCGGCGACCGCCGCCGAGCGAGCGGGATGGCGGAGCCGGGCCCGCGCCGACCTCGAACGGGCGCTCGGGGTGACCACCGGCCCGGCCCACGACCTGCTCGCCGCTCGCGCGCCCTCGATCCGCAGGATCTTCGACACCGTCCCGAGCGAGGACGCCGGCCCGGTCCTGCGGGTGCACGGCGACCTCCATGTCGGGCAGGTGCTGCGCGTCGACACCGGCGGGGGAGCGTCGTACGCCCTGACCGACTTCGACGGCAACCCGGTGCTCCCGGCCGCCGAGCGGCTGCGCCGGCAGCCTGCCGCGCTCGACGTCGCCGGGATGGTGCAGTCGTTCGTGCACGCCGGGCTCGTCGTGCGGCGCCACCATCGCGACCTCGCCGTGCCGGCCGTCGACCGCGCCGGCGAAGCCGCGTCGGCCGCCTTCCTGGACGCCTACCGGTCCGGGCTCGGCACGCACGCCGACCTGCTCGACGAACGGCTGCTGCGACCCTTCCGCCTCCAGCAGGTGTGCCGCGAGTTCATCTACGCCGCCACCCATCTCCCGCGCTGGTCCTACGTCCCCGAGGGCGCGCTGGCCTTGCTGCTCCGAAAGGACACGCCATGAATCCCGAGCTGTTCCTCGCCGATCTGGAGCAGAAGCCGGAAGCACTCCGCGATCTCGCCGCACGGCTGCGCGAGGAGGACCCGTGGGCGTTCCTCGACCGTCGCGCCGAGCGGGTCGTCCTGCTCGGCATGGGCTCCTCGTCGTACGCAGCCGGGGTCGCCGCAGCACGGATGCGCGCTCGCGGCCTCATCGCAGTGTCGGAGCTGGCCAGCAGCGACCTGCTGCCGGCCTGGGGACCGGAGACCCTGCACGTCGCGATCTCGGCCTCAGGTGGCTCACGGGAGACGCTCAACGCGCTTTCCCGGCTGCCCTCAGGGGCCGCCGTGGTGGGCATGACCAACACGGCAGGTTCGCCGATCGAGTCAGCGGCCGCCCGGACCGTCGCCCTGGAAGCGCGTCCGGAGCAGGGTGGGGTGGCCTGTCGGACCTTCCAGCACACCCTCGTGCTGCTGGCTGCTCTCGAAGCCCACCTGGCGGAGGACTCCTTGGGCCGGCTGGCGGACGTCGTCGAGCAGGCAGCCGAAGCGACACAGCACCTGCTGGAGACGGCCGAGGACTGGGCGCCGGCCGTCACCGAGCTGGTGGCGGGCCCGGACGGCACCCACCTCACCGCACCGGCGCGACGGCTCTCCTCCGCCCAGCAGGGCGCCCTGATGCTGCGCGAAGGGCCGCGTCGGTTCGCCGTCGGCTGCGAGGCGGGCGACTGGGCGCACGTCGACGTGTACCTGACGAAGAACACCGACTACCGGCTGCTCGTGTTCGCCGGATCTGCGTGGGACGACGGGATCTTGGAGTGGACGCGTCCGCGGAGGACCACCGTGGTCGCGGTGGGTGGGGAGTTCCCGGGAGCGGCGCACACCGTCCGGTACCCGCACGACGACGTCGACGACGTGCGGCTGCTCACCGAGACGCTGGTGCCGGAGCTGGTCGCTGCGCGGCTGTGGCTCACGCAGCAGCGTGCTGCTCGATGAGCCGGCGGAAGTGCTGCTCCACGACGGTGCCACGGCGCCGTCGCCCTCCCGGCGGGTCGGGCGGCCGGCTGCGATAGGTGTGGCCGGTCGGCGTGGTGATCTCCACGAGCAGTCCTGCTCCGCCGCTTGCCCGCGCCCGCCACCCGGCTGCCTGCTTCGCGTAGTTGCAGGCCTCGCAGAGCCCCTGCCCGTTGTCGGCCGAGGTCTCGCCGCCGGCTGCGACGGCGACGACGTGGTCGCTGTGCCGGACCGGGGCGTCGCACCACGGAGTGCGGCAGAGCTGGTCGCGGGTGACCAGGAACTCGGCGAGGCCGTCGGCGAAGAAGCGGCGCTGGGAGTCCATCGCGACGAGCTGACCGGATCGTCGGGTCGGCGTACAACCGGCGCAGCCACAGGTCGGCGCTCGCGTCCGCCGCGAGCGCGAGGCGACGACCGAGCTCGGCCGGGACCGGCC
Organism: uncultured Actinomycetota bacterium; assembly: GCA_963754155.1. Classification (GTDB taxonomy): domain Bacteria; phylum Actinomycetota; class Actinomycetes; order Propionibacteriales; family Nocardioidaceae; genus Marmoricola_A. Next base: position 1,045,740 of record CAVWEU010000003.1, read on the forward strand.
CGTAGCCCTCGACGTGGGCGGGCTCGGCAGCACCGGGACCGTGGTTGAACAGCGACTGGTCGGTCATCACCAGCTTGACCTCCACGGAGGTGTCCGTCGCCGCGGCCTGACCGGTGACCCGCTCCACCAGCGTGTCCGCCATGATCTGGCCCCTCGACCGCGCGTCGCCTCCCGATCGGAGCGAGTCGGCCTGCCGGGTGAGTGCCGCGTAGACGGCGACGCCCTGGGCGACCGGGAGGAGCCCCGAGAGGATCGCCATCGTGTCCGGTGCCGGGCGGAGGGTCACCCTGCGGTCGTTCTCGGCCCTGGCGATGCGGGCCATGAAGCCCTGCGGGTCGAGCTGGTAGGCGCGCTTCCTGATCTCGGCCTCCACCTGCCGGTCGCCGAGCGACTCGAGCCGGGATGCCATCTCCGCATCGATGCGCAACCGGTCCCCGCGCTCGAGCCAGATCGTCTCCTTGGCCACGATCCGTGCGCGCCACTCGGAGATCCGCCCGGCCCGCAGCTCCTCGAGGGTGCCAGGCAGCTCGGTGGTCAGGATCCCGGCCCAGCCGACGTACTGCTGGGCACGAGCCGGCGACTCCCGCTTGGCCAGCGCGACCTGGGCCGCGATGCCTCGCCCGATCCGCTGGGCAGCCACACCGGCATCCGCCTGTGCCGCCCGCTGCGAGGCGACGAAGCCGGCGGTCACCGTGGCCTGCGCCGCCGCGGCCGCCGACTTCAGCTCCTCGAGCAGCCGGATCTGGTCGATCCGCTCGGCGTCATCGACCGCGGTGCCGAGGTGGCGCAGAGCGTCGACCATCGACGTCAACTGCTGCGTCGGCGATGCCGGCCCCATAGGTGATCGAACATATCTTCGATTATATGTCATCCCTAAAGGCGCCGCAACCGGGCGTCCCCAGAAAGCGTCGAGAAAGCAGCAGCCCGGTCGGACCGGGGGTAGGTTGTCGGCGTGATCGACCTCGGCCTTGCTGCCCGGATGACGCAAGCGGCACTGGACCGCGCCACCGAGCTGGGAGCCCTGGTCTCCGCGGCAGTTGTCGACGCGGGCGGTCACCTCGTCCACTTCCAGCGGATGGACCGGGCCGAGATCGCCGGGCCGACGCTCGCCGTCGACAAGGCTTACACCGCCGTCGCCCATCGCGTCGAGACGGCCGAGCTGGGCCCCCTCACGGAACCGGGCGCTGCCCTGTGGGGACTCCAGTCCAACGGCGGCGGACGGTACGTCGTCTTCGGCGGGGGGCTCCCGTGTTGGCATGACGGGATCGTGGCTGGCGGCATCGGTGTCAGCGGTGGCACCGCAGATGAGGACATTGCTTGCGCTCGCGCCGCTCTCGCGGTGTACGACGGCCTCGCCGCCAGCGAACCACACCGCTAGGGTTCAGCGATGAGCGCACAGCCGGTCGGGCGGATCCGGTTCATGGACCAGCAGCCGGTGAATCTCGACGGCTTCGCGCACGAGGACGTCGGGCTCGGGCTGGTGGCGATGAACAGCCCTCACGATCCGGTCCCGTCGCTCGTGGTCCGCAACGGCCGGGTCGTGGAGATGGACGGGCGCAGGGTCGAGGAGTTCGACTCACTCGACACCATGATCGCTCGGCACGGGATCGACCTGACCGTCGCCGCGGAAGCCATGGCGCTCGACGACGTGGAGCTTGCCCGGATGTTCGTGGATCCAGCGGTCTCCCGGGCCGAGCTGGTCCGCCTGTCGTCGGGCACGACGCCCGCCAAGCTGGCCCGGGTGGTAGCCCTGCTCCGCCCCGCCGAGCTGGTCATCGCGATGACGAAGATGCGCGCCCGCCGCACCCCGAGCAACCAGGCGCACGTGACCAACCGGCTCGACGACCCGTTGCTCCTCGCCGCCGACGCGGCTACGGCAGCCGCCTTCGGGTTCCGCGAGATCGAGACGACGGTCCCGGTGCTCGCCGACGCACCGTCCAACGCCGTGGCGGTGACGATCGGGGCTGCCGTGGCCTCCCCCGGAGTACTCGTCCAGTGCTCGGTCGAGGAGGCGATGGAGCTCGAGATGGGGATCCGGGGGCTCGTCTCCTATGCAGAGACCGTGAGCCTCTACGGCACCGAGTCGGTGTTCGTCGACGGCGACGACACCCCTTACAGCAAGGCGATTCTCGCCGCGGCATACGCGAGCCGCGGCGTGAAGATGCGCGTCTCGTCGGGGGCCGGCGCCGAGGTGCTCATGGGCGGAGCCGAGGCACGCTCGATGCTCTACCTCGAGTCCCGATGTGTCTCCCTCGCCCGGGCGCTCGGCGTTCAGGGCGTCCAGAACGGTGGCATCGACGGCGCCAGCGTGGCGAGCGCCGTCCCGCGTGGTGTCCGGGAGCTCATGGCCGAGAACCTGCTGGTGATGGCCAGGAACCTCGAGGCCTGCACAGGCAACGACGCCCTGATGTCGGAGAGCGACGTGCGCCGCACCTCCCGCACCCTGCCGATCCTGCTGGCCGGCAGCGACTACGTGTGCAGCGGGTTCGGCAGCATCCAGCGCTACGACAACATGTTCGGCCCCTCGCAGTGGAACGCCGAGGACATCGACGACTGGCTGGCCATGCAGCGCGACTGGGGGGTCGACGGCGGACTGAGGACCGCTGACCCCGCCGAGATCGGCAGGCTCCGACGCGAGGCGGCCGAGGCGTGCCGGGACGTCTACCGCTACCTCGGGCTCGCCGACTTCTCCGATGAGCACGTGGAGCTCGCGATCGACGCCGTCGGCTCGAAGGACCTCGGCGACCCTGACCCCATGGTCGTCCTGGGCGCAGCGCAGACGATCCGCGGCTCACGGCTGGGATCACTGGAGGTGGCCGCGGCGCTGCAGGAGTGCGGGTACGACGCCGCCGCCGAGCGGGTGCTGGCGATGCTCGCCGCCCGGGTGCACGGCGACCACCTCCAGACCGCAGCGATCTTCGACGAGTCGATGCAGGTGCTCAGCCTCGTGACGGACCCGAACGACTACGCCGGTCCCGGCACCGGATACGAACCGTCGCAGGAGCGTCAGAAGGAGATCGACTCCATCCGCCAGGCCCGCGGCGTCGAGGACCTGCGCGCTGACCAGGCGCTGTGGGCCGCCGACTTCCTCCGGCCGGTGGGTACCGCAGCCCAGGGGAGTGACCCGCGAGAGGTCGTCATCGGCCTCTCCCCAGGCGTCGGTCGCATGGTGTGGCGGACACTGTCCGGGTTGCCCGTGGTCGAGGTCCTGCGCGAGCTGCTGGCCGGCATCGAGGAGGAGGGATGCCGGGCGCGGGTGATCCGCGTCAACCGCACCCTGGACCTCGGGATGGTCGGGCTGACCGCGGCACGGCTCGCCGGCTCGGGCATCGGCATCGGGCTCCAGGGCAAGGGCACCGCGCTGATCCACCGGCGCGACCTCCCGCCGCTGGCGAACCTGGAGCTCTACAGCATGGCACCGGTGATCACCCCCGCCCTCTACCGGCTGCTCGGTGCAAACGCCGGGCGCCACGCGAAGGGCGCCACCCCGGTGCCCGCACGCAATCCGTACACCGACGAGGCGATCGAGGCCCGCTACCACACGAGCGTCATCGCCCTGGTCGCGCTCGAGCGCGCCTGTGTCGACCGCGACGGCGGCAACGAAGAGGTCGAGGTGCTCCTGTGACCAAGGCGTTCTCCGGGCGCGACTCCGCCGATCTCACGATCGACCGCCTGACCCGCGACGAGCTCGACCCCGACGACGTCCGCATCCATCCCAGGACGCTCGACCACCAGGCCGAGGTGGCCGAGACGCATGACAACCCCCAGCTGGCCGTGAACTTCCGCCGGGGGGCCGAGCTCGCGCTCCTGCCCGAGTCCGAGGTCCTCGACCTCTACGAGCAGCTGCGCCCGCACCGGGCGACGGCCGACGAGCTCGAGCTCCTCGCCGCACGGCTCGACGACCTCCCCGCCCCACTGTGCGCGGCGCTGGTGCGCGAGGCCGCTGAGGTGTATGCGGCCCGCGGTCTGCTGAGGTGACCGTCCTCGCCGGAATCGACATCGGCAACGCCACCACCGAAGTGGTCCTCGCACAGGTGAGGATTGGCCGGGTCGAGCACCTCGCCGTCGGACGAATCCCCACCCGCCGCGCCAAGGGCTCACCCGAGAGCCTGCGTGCGGCAGCCGGGCTCGTGCGCCGCCTCGAGCGGGGCGCCGACGTGCGCGTGCAACGCGCCTTCGCCGCGCCGCTCCGTCCGGTGCGGACCGTCAGCGGCTCCCTCCCGGAGGCGCGTCCCCGGACCGGCCGCCTGTGGGTCGCCGCCGCTGGCGCGCCGACCGTCGGCGGCGGCGGGTTCGGTGTGGGGCGGCCGGTCCTGTTGGGCGAGGCGGCGGATGGCGAGGGCCCGGTGGTGGTGGTCGCTCCCCGCGGGGCGGGCTATGACGAGATCGCGGCCGGGCTCGCTCCGCTCGCCGACGCCGGCCGACTTGCGGCCGTGCTGGTGGAGGACGACGAAGGGGTGCTGGTCGCCAACCGTCTGCACGTGCGGGTCCCCGTGGTCGACGACCTCGATGCGACTGCGTTGCTGACCGCCGAGCGTCTCGCCGTCGAGGTGACCGCCGGCGGGCAGCCGATGCAGACGCTCAACGACGCCTTGAAGCTGGCCACCGCCTTCGCACTCCCGGAGTCGGAGCTTCCGGACGCGGCGCGGCTGGCCGCTACGCTGTTCGACACCAGCAACGCTGTCGTCGCGCTCGGCGCCCGGCCTGAGCACCCGCCCGACCAGGACGGGACCATCGAGCTCGCCGGCGTGGGACGGATCCCGTTCCTGGCCGGCACAGAGCGGGTCCGGAACGGCAGGATCGGCGCCGCAACGGGGTTCTCACTGCACCCCGGCCAGGCGCTCACCCCGGTCGACGACCTGTGGACGGTAGATCTGGGCGCCATCGCGACCTCGCTGCTGGCCCGCCGCGCAGCCGTCCGCTCCCGGCCCGTGGCCCTGGCCGCCATGCACGCAGCCACTCCGGCGACCGACAAGGCCGCCGAGCTCGCCGAGCTCCTCGGCGTACCGGTCGACACACCGGGCACGGAGGCGGAGGCGGCTCGGGTCGGAGCGCTCACCACTCCCGGAGCAGGGCGGGGAGCGGTGGTCATCGACCTTGGCGGCGGGACGATCGACGCCGTGTCACCCACCGCGGCAGCAGTCGCCGCAGGCGCCGGAGACCTGCTCACGCTGGCAGTGGCGACGCTGACTGGAGTAACCGGAGCCGCGGCGGAGTGGGTGAAGCGAGGACCGGCTCACCGGGTCGAGGCCCCCCAGCTGTTGTTGACCGAGGAGGGCTCGCGAGTCTTTCTCGACCAGCCGGCACCGCCAGACTCCGTGGGGGCGCTCGTGGTCACGGGACCGCGGGAATGCTGCCGTTCTCACGGGCGATGGCGCCGGCCGAGTGGCGTGCGCTGCGGCTCCGCTTCAAGGTGGAGCTCATCGGCGGCAACGTGGCGCGTGCGCTCCGCACGCTGGGCGAGGACCCCGGCACGGTCGTGGTGGTCGGCGGGCTGGCTGGGGACGAGGAGATCCTGGCGGCTGTCGCCGATGCGCCTCCCGTCCGGGACCGCTGTCGGCAGGGGGGCAGTCGGCGGGACGCTCGGGCCACCGCTACTCGGTCGCCTACGGCCTGGTCGCCCTTGGAGCCGTCGGCTGGCGACGCTCAAGCCGGGAGGTGACGGTACCAGCGAGCTCACGGACCGGCGGTCGGGACAGCAGCGAGACCACCGATCGGGTCGGCGCCCCGAGGGCGTCGACGCGGGTGTGCGGACGGTGATGATGGTGCGGTTGGCGCCAGGAACAGGTCGTGGGAGTACTCGAACACCGCGCCGTCGCTCGTCTTCGTGGTGCGGGTGATGGAGAGCAGGGCGTCGCCAGGGTCGACGCCGAGGATGGACGCCTCGTCCTCCTCCGCGGCGACGACCTCGATGTGCTCCTCCGCCTCTCCGGGCATGGTGTCGTACTGCTCGGCCAGCAGGTCGTACAGCGAACCTCCCAGCGAGAGGTTCAGGAGCCCGGGGAACCTCTCGGCGGGAGCCGGACGTGTTCCAGAGAGATCGGCGTCCCGTCGGCCAGCCGGATGCGGACGACGTCGACGACGAGGTCGTCCGGGGTCAGATCGAGCGCTGCCGCCGCAGCGGCGTCGGGCACGACGATCGCGGTGCTCACCACGCGGGAGCCCGAGGTCATTCCTTGGCTGCGGAGGCAGCGCCGGCACCCCGACGACCCGCGACAGGTCGCGCTCGACCTTGCGACCGCGCACGAACGTGCCTCCCCGACCAGGAACCCGTCGGACCGCGCCGGCGTTCTCGAGGATCGATCGAGCGCCCGGCGCACCGTCGAGCGGCTCGACGCCAGCTGCTGCGGCCAGGTCACGCTCGCCGCCCAGCCGCTCGCCGGGTGCCAGCAGCCCGCCGTGGATCTGGTCGTACAGCTGCCGGCGTACGCGTTCCGCGGCGGGGCCGATCGTCGGGCGGCGGCGTTGACCAGGCGCGCTCAGATTCCCTCGAGGGCGGCGGGAGGACTCGGGCAGGACCTGACCGCCGTCGACCACGAGGGTCTGGCCGGTGATGCTAGCCGCCTCGTCGCTGGCGAAGAACAGGGCGGCGTAGCCGATGTCGTCGACCGCGCCGAGACGATGCTGCGGGATGGCGGCCTCCATGCCCCGGATGTAGTCCTCACCCATGTCGTCCAGCCCCTCGGTGGCGATGTTCCCGGCATGACGGCATTCACGGTGATGCGTCGGGGCGCGAGCTCGATCGCGGCGGTCTTGCAGGAAGCCGAGCTGGGCGGCCTTGCTGGCGCCGTAGTGCGACCAGCCCGGATAGCCGGTGATCGGGCCGGTGATCGACGAGCGTCAGCGACCACGCGTCCGTGCCCGCTCGCCGCGAGCGCGGGGATGCAGGCCTGGACCGAGAACATCGTGCCCTTGAGGTTGACGCCGAGCACGTCGACGTCGGCCTCGGTCAGCTCGACGAGCGGCTTGTCGGGGAAGATCCCGGCGTTGGCGCAGAGCACGTCGATCGCGCCGAAGCGCTCCACCGCGGCTTCGGCGACCCTTCGGCACCGGCCACCTCGGACACGTCGGCCGAGACCGGTCTCAACCCGACCCCTCGCGTCCGGCGCCAGCTCCTCGGCTGCGGCCTCCAGCGCTTCCTCGTCCCGCGCGGCGATGAGCACGTGAGCGCCCTGTCGTGCGAACACGCGCGCGATGCCCTTGCCGATGCCCTTGCTCCCGCCGGTCACGATGACCGACCGGCCCTTCAACGAAGTGAGCATGACTTTCTCCTAGGTCTGTCGATGTCGAAGCTGCTACGGGTTCACGCGAACCGGGAAAGGTAGGACTCGGCGAGCGAACAGCTGGCGGCGGTGTAGTCCGCCCCCATCGACCGAGCCAGCTCGGTGCCGGAGTGCGACCCGATCCAGGCGACGAGCAGCAGCCGGCGCATCATCACGAACGTGGGTATCTCTGTGCCTCGTCGTCCGGGCAGGTCACGCACCGAGCGGTACCCGCGGACCCATGCGTCCGTGAGCTCGGGGATCCGCGGATCGTCCTCGAAGAAGCTGACCGCGGTGCCGAAGTCGTAGAGGAACCAGCTGCAGCCGCAGTCGTCGAAGTCGATCACGTACGTCTGGTCGCCGTCCTCGAGCAGGTTCGCCAGGCGGAGGTCGGCATGCACGAGGCCGTAGCGGTGAGGCTCGCTGCCGAAGCGAGCGAGACGCGGCGCACGGTCGCGTCGAGCCGACCGAGCACCTCCTCCTCCTCGCGCCCGATGGCGATTCCGTCCTGCCACCGCCCCCAGCGCGGGAGGTGGCCGAAGGCGCCGTCGTAGTCCCACGCGAAGCGCGTGAAGCCCTGGGGGCGCTGCCAGCTGACGGCGTGCTCGTGCATGGTGCGGTGATCGCGCCGAGCATCTCGAACGAACCGGGGAGCCCATCGTCGGTCGGCACCGGCTCGACGCCGGGGAGGAACTCGAAGTGGACCACGTACCGCGGGTCGGGCTGCCGTCCTCGGGCAGGCGAGCAGCCGCTCGCCGGAGACGGTCGGCAGCACGCGTGGCGTGCGGACGCCGGCCTCGTCGCGCAGCGCGTCGAGCCAGGCGAGCTCGGACTCGATCGCGACGCGGTCGTGGTAGCCGTGCCGGTGCACCCGCAGCACGGTGCGCTCGCCGGTGGACGGGTCGTCGACGGCGTACGTCGCGTTCTCGCTGACGTTGAGCAGGGTCAGGTCCGCGTCGGCCGCCACGCCGTACTCGGCCAGCGCTCGGCGCGCCACCGGCTCGAGCCGGGCGGCGACCCCTCGTCGGACAGGTCGTGCGCGCTCACTGCTCCCGCCCCTCCACCGCCTCGAGGACCCGGGTGATCTCGTCGCGAGCGCGGAGTACGTCGGCGGTCGAGCCACTCATGTAGACCGTCCGGCCGCGCCGATCATCGAGACGTCGACCAGGGTGACCCCGGGCGCCACCTTCTCGGCGGCGTTGGCGGCGACGGTGGCGAACAGAGCCGGCGTCATCTCGTACACCAGCAGCGTCTCTCCCGGCATCAGCATCGACGCCTGCCGGGTGCGGTTGATGATCACCGCGTGCTGGTCGGTGACGTCCTCGATGACGTCGGTGGAGAGCACCCGCGGTCGGAGCTGGTCAGCCGGTGAGGCACCGAGCCCGTCGAGGATCGCCTCGCCTGCGCGTCGTACGTCGTCCAGGTCGGTGCCGTGCACCTCGAGGACGCCGAACTGCCGCTCGACGAACAGGATCCCCGGCTCGACCGTCGGCACCGCCCGCAGCGCGAGGTCGATGACCCGCTCGATCGCGAGACCGGGCGCCACCTCGACGATGAGCGCGTGCTGGCCCTCGAACGGCGGGTAGCCTCGGGCCCGCGACGGGGTGCCCATGTACGCCGCGAACTGACGCTGCAGGTCCTCGAGCAGGAGGTAGACCCGCAGCTCGGGCTTCGGGGACGCATCCGTCGCCGGCGACTTCGCGATGGCGACCTCAGTCACGCCTCCGACCTGGCTGTGTCGAAGTGCCGACCGAGCTCGGGGTGCGGCCGCGGGATCACGTGCACGGACACGAGCTCGCCGACCTGACCGGCGGTCTCGGCGCCGGCCTCGGTGGCCGCCTTGACCGCTCCGACATCGCCGACGATGGTCACCGCGACGAGCCCGTCGCCGACCTCCTCACGGCCCACGATGCTCACGTTCGCGGCCTTCACCATCGCGTCCGCGGCGGCGAGCGCGGCCACGTAACCCTTGGTCTCGATCATGCCGATGGCCTGACCCGCTTGGTTTGCCATGTCATCTCCTCATCCGTCGTCGATCGAACCGATGATCAGTGCATCCACGGGTGGATGCGGGTCCGGGAAGTACGCAGCGGCCACCGAACCCGTGGCGACGAGCACGTGCTCGCCGATGCCGCTGCCGAGGACGTCGAACACGACGAGAGGGTGCACCGTCTTCCACCTCGACCTCGAGGAAGGCACCGTTGGGGAGCCCCTCGACTCTCTTGGTCGACCACACGCTGCCGACCACTGTCGCCTTCGAGCATCAGAGCTCCTTCTCGATCTCGACGCCCATCGACCGGGCCTTGTCCCGGGCCAGTGGCGTCAGCACGGCTCTGCGTCCGAGCAGCCGACGCGCGCCATCGTGCCGCGCGCCTTCACGCACCGTGCGCTCCGTCACGGCGCCTCGCTCGATCCGCATGACGGGACTCGCGGGCGCGACCCTGGCGCACGCGACCCGGCCGGTGGACCGGAGCCGCAACCAGTGCCGCCCGTCCTGCAGCGCGGCTCGACGTGGCCGGGTCGTCGCAGCAGCGCGGCGACCCGTGCGTACGAAGCGCCGTCAGGTCGGCGTCGTTGCGGCGAATGACCACGTCGCTCGTCGAGGCGTGCCTGGAGCGGTTGCGGAGACGTGCCGAGGCCGCGGCAGCACTCGCGCAGCACCGCCCGGACCGCTGTCGCGCAGCTCCTCGGGAGTCGAGCCCGGCCAGGGCGCCGTTCGACTGGTTCATGCGCCCCGACCCCAGGGACCGCTCGGCGGCCTCGGCCGCGGCACGTACGTCGGACTCGTCGCCGGTGAGGTAGACCCGGCCCGTGGCGCCGATCATCCGGTAGTCGACGACCTTGATGGCGGCGGCCTTCTCGGCCTCGTTCGTCGCCAGGATGGCGTACGACGCGGCTGCATCTCGAGCGACGAACAGCGACTCGCCCTCGCAGCGCCATCGGAGCCGATCTTGTTGCGGTTGATCAGGAACGCGTGCTGGGCGTCGAGGCGCGACACGATCCGGGAGGCCAGGATGGTGGGCGCGGTGGCGTCGGAGGCCTGCGCGTCCAGCGCCTCGAGCACCGCCGCGCTCGCCGAGCGGACGGCCTCGGTCGAGCGGGAGTGGATCTCGAGGTAGCCGAACTGCCGCTCGACGACCAGGATGCCCGGCCTGCACGTCGCTGTGCTTGAGCGCGACGTCGGTGAACGCCTCGATGTCGAGCCCGCGGCGCCACCTCGATGATCTGGGCGGCCATGTTCGAGCGCGGCAGGCTCCCCTTGATCCACGTGCCGAGGTAGCACATCGTCTGCGGCTGCAGCTGATCGAGGAAGATGAAGGACCTCAGCTCGGCCACCTGTCAGCTCCTGATGATCGTGGTCAGCTCTTCGATGATGAGCACGGCGGAGCTCCTCGCGGACCTCGGCCGTGCTGTCATCGGGGGCTGCGGCGGAGTGCGGGAGGAAGGGGCGGCTCCGGCCAGGTTGCTGGCCACCGGGTACGCCGGCACGGACCGGTCGGTGCGGCCCACGGGACGATCCCGCGAACGAGGGCAGCTACCTCGGACGCGGTCGGAGCTGTAGGCGATCCGGGCGGTGTTGACCAGGTGCTCGGGCTGCAGGTTCTCGCTGAGGGAGCTGCGCCCGAGAAACCGGTGCCGATCGTCATCGACGGGGCGAGGTGGGTGTCGAACCCGGCGCTGCCGGTGCTGCCGCCCTCGTTGACCATCACCGGAGCACGTCGACAGCGGCGGCGTAGGCCATCACGGTGCGGGCGTCGTGGCTGTGGATGACCGCGGAGTGACCCGCACCGCCGATACGCAGCACCGCGTCCGCGGTACGGATCCCCCGCTGTGCGGTGGGCACCCGCGTGACGCCGAGGACCGGGCAGAGCTTCTCGTGGGCGAGCGGCTCCTCGTCCACCGCGAGGTCGAACGGCGCCACCAGGATGCGGGTCCGTGGCTTGACCCGCACCCCGGCGCGGGCGGCGATGGTGGTCGCGTCCTTGCCGACCAGGGAGGTGTCGAACCGCCCCTGCGGGAACACCGTGTCGCGGACCAGGTCCCGTTCGGCGGGATCGAGGAGGTGGGCTCCGTGCCGCTCCATCTCACGGAGCATCTGGTCGGCGACGGACTCCTCGACGACGAGGACGCTCTCGTTCGTGCAGAGGACCGAGTTGTCGAACGCCTTGCTCGCGACGAGCTTCGCGGCCGCCCGCTTGATGTCCGCGGTGGCGTCGACCAGCACCGGGACGTTGCCCGGCCCCACACCGATGGCGGGGTTGCTGGAGGAGTAGGCCGCGCGGACGACGCCGACTCCACCGGTGGCCAGGATGACGTCGGTGCGCTCGTCGGTCATCAACGCGTCGATGAGCGGGACCGACGGCTCCTCGACCACCTGGACCACCCCGTCCGGAGCGCCGGCGCCGACAGCCGCCTCGGCGAGGACGCGCGCGGCGTCGGCGCAGCACTCCTTGGCGAATGGATGCGGGCTGATCACCACCGCGTTGCGGGTCAGCATCGCCAGGATCACTTTGAAGTAGAGCGTCGAGACAGGGTTGGTCGACGGGGTGAGCGCCAGCACCACCCCTGCCGGCCGGGGCAGCTCGACGATCTTGAGAGCGCTGTCGATGCGCGGTGTCACGTAGTCGTGGTCGCGATAGGCGTCGAGGATCCCGCGCGAGCAGAGCCGGTTCTTCACCGTCTTGTCCGCGACCGTGCCGAACCCGGTCTCCTTGACCGCCCACTCCGCGTAGCGCTCCGCCTGCTCATCCGCGACTCGGGTGACCGCCTCCGCGATCCGCATGACCGAGGCGCGGTCGTAGGTGGCGAACGCCCGCGCGGCCCACCGGGCGCGCTCGAGCATCTGCCGGGCGCGGGGCACGCCAGCGGCCTCGACGCGGGGCACGTCTCCTGCCTCCGTCATGCCGGCACCGCCTCGCCGCGCCATCCCGTCGCCCTGACCTCCGCCCAGGCCCGGCGCACCGCGACCTCGGTCCGGTCCAGGAGCTCCTCGCAGAGCTCGGGCCGCAGGAGGATCCCGGGCTTGAACTGCAGCACCCGCGGGTCGAGCGTCGAGAAGATCGCCCAGACGCCGTTCTCGTAGAGGTGCCGCATCACGTACTTGGCGCCCTGCGGGTGCGCGAACTCGAGGCCCATGACCACGCCGTTCTGCCGGATGCCGACGAACCAGTCCGGGAAGTCGGACTGGATCTCGCGCAGCCCCCGGCCGACCAGGTCGCTGATGTAGTGGACCATCGACCGGGTCTCCGGCCGGTTGCAGATCTCCAGGGTCTTGAGGGCGGCGATGCAGCCGAGCTCGGCGCCGCCGAAGCGTCGACATGTGGCCGAAGCCGTCCTCCGTCAAGCCAGCCGGCGGCCTGCTCGGTGGCGAGCACGGCGGAGATCGGGTAGATGCCGCCCGACAGCCCCTTGCCGGTGACGATGCATGTCGGGGACGACGCCGTGGTTGGTCGATGCACCACATCTCGCCGGACCGCATCAGCCCGGTCTGGACCTCGTCGGCGATGTAGAGCGTGCCGTAGCTGCTCGCAGAGCCGCCTTGATCGCCTCGAGGTAGCCGGGCACCGGGCAGCGGGAAGCCGATAGGTCGCCGGGATCGACTCGATGATGACGCAGGCGGCGTCGCCCGTGGCGATCGCGCGCTCCATCGCCGTCGAGGTCGTTGAACGGCACCTTGGTCACGTACTCGTCCGGGCGCGTCGGACAGGAAGAGCTTGGAGAACCGGTCGTCGCCGACGCTGACGGCGAGCCCGGTGTGGCCGTGGTAGCGCGCTTGACGATCGAGACGATGCTGCGGCGCTGGGTCGCGTGGCGGCGCTCTTCAGCGCGATGTCGATCGCCTCGCCGCCGCCGGAGCCGTACATCGACCTTGGTGAGCCCCTTCGGCGCGTCGTGACCAGCAGCCTCGGCGAGCTGCGGTGCGCGTCAGCGCCGGGAAGTGGTGGTTGCCGATGTCGAAGTGCTCCATCGCCGTCGCGGACGGCGGCGATCACCTCCGGAGTTGCGGTGGCCGAAGGAGTAGATGCCGCCGTTGAGGTGGAGGTTGATCAGCCGCCGGCCGTCCATGTCGTAGAGGTAGTAGCCCTCGCGCCGGTCGATGACGAGTCGATGCCCTCCGGGCTGCCACCCAGAGCGTCTTGCCCGGGTTCCAGAACTCGCGCGACTTCTGGAGCATCTCGTCCTTCGACGCGAACGAGAAGTCTCCGTAGTCGAACGCCATCGGGGCTCCCTTCGCGGCGATCGGCCTTGCACCTGGCCCTGCACAACCAGACCGAATGATCCTCTCGGTCTGCAATCGGTTTGTATCAGCCGTCAAACGGCCTGGTCAACCAGCCGGCCATCCTCGAAAATCTCTGTCGCTGCGCTCTTGTCAGGCGGAAAGTTGACTGACAGCATGCGGACCAAAGTGACGGGGGTCACTCTCGATTAGGTCCGCCGGAACCGTGCTGCGCCCAACCGATTCGAGCGACACGGTCCGTTCGGGCCTCCGATGCTGGAGGAGTACCAGTGACGACCAGGGATCAGCTGAACGAGGGCGCGGCGGCACCGGAGCCGACGCCGCCCGCGTCGAACCACCTCAAGACGGGCGCCATCGGGCTCGTCGGCGTGCTGTTCATGGCCGTTGCGAACGCGGCGCCGATCACGGCGATGACGGGCAACGTCCCGATCGCCGTCGGCTACGGCAACGGCCTAGGAGCCCCGGCCGGCTACTTCGTCGCCACCATCGTCCTGACGTTGTTCACCGTCGGATTCGTTTCGATGGCGCGCTACATCACCACCGCGGGGGCGTTCTACGGCTTCATCACCCACGGGTTGGGGCAGGTGTGGGGCATGGCCTCCGGGGCGCTGGCCACCATGGCCTACGTCGTCTTCGAGGGCTCGCTGATCGGCATCTTCTCGTTCTTCACCCACGACGCGCTGAACCGCTGGCTCGGCATCGACGTCAACTGGCTCCTCATCGCGATCGTCGGGATCGTCGTCGTCGGGCTCTTCGGCTACTTCGACATCAACATCGCCGCGGCCTTCCTGGGCGTGACGCTGGTCGCCGAGGTGCTCCTGCTGGGCGCACTCGCCTTCTCCGTGCTGTTCTCCGGCGGCGGTCCCGACGGGCTGATCCCCGAGGCCGTGAACCCCTCAACGCATTCACGTCGCTGCAGGAGGGCGGTGGCATCGGCGTGCTGATCGACGGCCAGGCTGTCGCAGCCGGCAGCGCCGCCATCGGCCTCTTCTTCGCGTTCTGGTCCTGGGTCGGTTACGAGACCACCGCCGTCTACGGCGAGGAGTCCCGAACCCGAAGCGGATCGTGCCGGTCGCGACCCTGCTCGCCGTCGTCGGACTGGGACCTTCGACACGTTCGTTTCCTGGATGATGATCGCCGGCAACGGCAAGGCCCAGGCGATCGAGAAGGCCAACACCGACTCGATCGGCATGTGGGTCGACCTCGCCGAGGACAAGCTCGGCGGCCCCTTCGTCGGCGACATCTACCTGCTGCTCATCATCATCGGCTCCTTCGCCTGCGGTCTCGCGTTCCACAACGCCGCCGCCCGCTACCTCTACGCGATCGGCCGCGAGGTCCCGGCGACCAAGAACACGCTGGGCCGCACCGACGGTCAGCACGCAGACCCCCCACATCTCCTCGATGGTGCAGAGCGGCATCACACTGGTGCTCACCCTCGGGTTCTACTTCCTCGCCGCCGAGGGCGGCGACCCGACCACGGGTGCGTACATCTACCAGTACGGCCTACTCGCGATCCTAGGGACGATGGCGATCCTCGTCGTCCAGGCGATCACCTCACTGGCGGTCATCTGGTACTTCCACGTCAAGAAGGTCCAGCCCGGCAACCTGCTCACCACCGGGATCATCCCCGCGATCGGTGGACTCGGGATGTCCTACGTCGTCTGGCTGCTGCTCGACAACATCGAGTTCGCCGGTGGGGCGGCGGCCGGGTCACCCTTCTTCAAGGCGATCCCCTGGTTGGTCATCGGCACGTTCGTGCTCGGCTTCATCGGCGTCATGGTGCTCCGCTCGCGCAGCCCGGAGGTCTACCGTGCGATCGGCCGCACCGTCATGGAGGAGACCCACGAGCGGGAGCCGGTCGTCGACGGCCGGCGTTCCTGAGCACCGGCCCGGCAGGCACCAGCCCATGTCAGAAGTCCTCCGGTTCGAGCCGGACGCCGAGGGCGACCCGACCGCCCTCCCCTACACGTTCGGTGGCTTCGAAGCACTCGTGAGCGTGCGACCCGGCACCGTCGTGTCGACTTGGACGCTGGACTGCTTCGCCGGGCGGGTGCGCTCAACCGCCGACCTCGTGTCACAGGTGTGCGACCCCCGGTTCCTCAACCCGCAGACTGGGCCCTTCCATGTGGAGGGCGCCGAACCGGGCGACACCCTGGCCGTGCACTTCCGCTCCATCACCCCGCGCGGAGGACGCGGGGTGAGCACCACCGTCCCGCTGTTCGGGGCGCTGACGGCCACCGGCTTCACCGCGATGCTCCACGACCCCCTGCCCGAACGCACCTGGGTCTACGAGATCGACAACGCGGCCGGGCTCGTGCGGTACGAACGCCCTCGACTCCGCCTTCCAGGTCGACCTACCTCTCGACCCGATGCACGGGACGGTGGGGGTGGCGCCGCCTCTCGGCGAGGTGAGGTCCTCGCTGACGCCGGGAAGCTGGGGTGGCAACATGGACACGCCGGAGATGCGCGCGGGCACCACCTGCTACCTCGGCGTCAACGTCCCGGGAGCGATGCTCAGCCTGGGCGACGGACACGCCCGTCAAGGAGAGGGCGAGACCTGCGGGGTCGCCGTCGAGTGCGCGATGGACACCGTCCTCGTGATCGACCTCGTCAAGGGCGGTGCCCCGACCCCGTGGCCACGCCTCGAGGACGACACCTTCATCATGACGACCGGTTCCTCGCGTCCGCTCGAGGACGCCTTTCGCATCGCCCACACCGAGCTGGTCAGGTGGGTGCAGGAGCTCACCGGCCTGTCGATGATGGACGCCTACCAGCTGGTGTCGCAGACGGCTCTGACGCCGATCGCGAACGTGGTGGACACGAACTACACCGTCGTCGCGAAGATGGCGAAGAGCCACCTGCCGGGCGTCGTCGTCATGGGAGGAGCTCATCGGCGGCTCCGCCACTGACCCGCGCTCCGCGCCGGTACGACGTCCGCGCCACCGTCCGGCTCAACGCGACCGCGCAGAGGGCCGCACCGAGCAGGGCGATGGCCGCCCACAGCGCCAGCACACCGTCCGGGAACCGGCCGAGCGGGAACACCGTCCCCCAGCCGAGGAAGGGGCCGACGAGCAGCGGGAGGACGGCGAGCAGCACGACCCCGGAGGCCACGGCCCCGCCGGGACGCGGGCAGCCGGGAGGCGGCGACAGCGCTGCTGCCGGCGGCGAGGAGCGCGGCAGCGGCGCCGGCGAGCCACCAGCGGCTCTGGTCCAGGACCACCGCCTCCGGGAGCGCGAGGACCAGGACGGCCCACGCCACCAGCGGAGCAGCGGCCACCAGCAACCGAACGACCCGCGCCCACCGCTCGGCGCGCGGCGTCACGGACGTGACCGCGAGAGCCGGGTCGTCGAAGGCGAAACCGCTCGCCGCTGCCGTCGCCGCGAGGGCCATCGGCAGCAGCATCCCCGCGGAGCCCTCCCACAGCCGGACCGTCACGACCATCGCCGCAGCCAAGGCGAGGCAGCCGGCGAGAGCCGCCCGCGGGACCGCCCTCGCGGCGAACCAGACGTGCACGGTGCTCATCGGACGGACGGTCAGTCCGTGAGGACGCGCTCGGGGATGGGCTCGGAGACCTGGTTCTCCGGCACCCCTGTCGTCATCGCGAGCGCCAGGGACGCCAGACCGGCCACGACCACGCCCGCGAGGAGGAGGACCGACCCTCGGCTGCGCGCCGACCGGTCGTGCCAGACGGCGGCGATCACGGCGGCGGCGCAGAGGGAGAGCTGGTAGCCGAGGTAGAAGACCGCCGACCCCGCGTAGAGCGTCTGCGTGCCGTCCTCCATCGTGCCCGAGTGGAACAGCGCCCACGGCGCCCACAGCCGGGCCTCCGAGGCACCGCTGTCGGCCGGGAGCTGGGCGAGGACGCAGACGACGACGATGACGATGAAGGCGACCGCGGGCGCGCCCGGGAAGCGGAGCCAGCGGCCGACCAGGACCCCCAGCAGTCCGCCGCCGAGACAGGCCACCGGGCCGAGCGCGAGGTAGATGGCGAGGACGTGCGCGTTCGACGTGGTGTGGAACCACCACTCCTGCGGGTAGGGCGTCTCGATCGCGATCAGCACCGCCGCCTCCGCGGCCCAGAGCAGCCCGGCCGCGAAGGGGACCAGGCACGCCAGGGCGAGGGCGAGGGTACGCCGCGCCTCGGTCCCCGGCGCCGTCGCCATCGCCTCGACGGCCGAGTCGGTGGAGCGGGTGAGCCGGGCCGCCACGATGATGCTGGTGCACCCGATGAGGAACGCCGGCAGCACCGGCCAGGAGAGGTAGTCGGTGTCCGGCTCGTCACCGGTGAGCCCGAGGTACGCCGTGAAGCCGATGGCGGCGACGAACCCGAGGAGGAACAGCGGGTGCCGGGCGAACCGTCGCGCCTCGATGCGGGCCATCCCGGTCACGCTCGCGGCCGCGCCGGTCCGGCTGGATGTGGTGGTCATGCGGGTCCTCCGTCGGTCTCAGTGGGCGGGGTGCAGCGGGCTCGGCGCGTCCGCTCCGAGCATGAGGAGGTAGGCGTCCTCGAGGGTCGGCTCCGTGGCCTGCCCGGTGGCGGGGCGGGGTCCGCCGACGACCCGGTGCCGGCCGGTGCCGGTCCGCCAGCTGGCGACCGCTCCCGCCTCCGGCTCGTCGCAGAGCCACACGCGCCCTTCGGCGGTGCGCACGAGGTCGACGACCGCGCCGTCGAAGCGCACGGTGCCGGCCGCCATCACCACGACGCGTTCGCAGAGCGCGGCGACGTCCTCGGTCTGGTGGGTGGAGAGCAGGACCGCCGAGTCCGCCGCGATCACCGACAGGACCCGACGCAGGGTGGCGCGCTGGCTGGGGTCCAGGCCGGTCGTCGGCTCGTCGAGGACGAGGATGCGCGGGTCGCCCAGCAGGGCCTGGGCGAGCGCGACGCGCCTGCGCTGGCCACCGGAGAGCTTGGTGACCTTCCGGGTGGTCAGGTCACCGAGGTCGACGAGCTCGAGCACCCGCCGCACCTCCCGGTGCCGGGCCGACGGGTCGTTCCACTCCTTCAGCACGGCGACGTACTCGAGGAAGCCGAAGGCCGTCATGTCGCTGGGGAAGCCGAGCTCCTGCGGGAGGTAGCCGAGCCCGCGGCGGATCTGCGTGGTCTCGGCGTGGGACGCCAGCGGGTCCCTGCCGTCCAGCCGCACCGTCCCGCGTGTCGGCGGGATGGACGTGGCGACGATCCGCAGGAGCGTGGTCTTGCCGGCACCGTTCGGGCCGAGCAGCCCGGTGACCCCACGGCCGAGGCTGAGGTCGACGCCGTCGAGCGCTCTCGTCCGGCCGTACTTCTTGGTGACACCGGTGAGCTGGATCGCATTCACAACCGGACTCCGATCTGACGGGGATGCAGGGAGCGCAGGGCGAGGACGGCGACCGCGACCAGCGCGGCGCCGAGGAAGAGCAGCTGCTGGGAGCCCTCGACCGGCCAGGTGGGGCCGAACGGACGCACGGAGCCGAGCACGAAGCCGCCCCAGACCAGCGCCACCACCGCCCCTGCCAGCCTCGGGTCGACGAAGCTGGCGAGCGCGAGCAGCACCGGCACGAGCGACAGCGCGGGGCCGAGCCAGGCGATGCCGACCCACGCCGGCGCAGGGAGCAGGAGGCCGAAGAGGCACGCGGCTGGGACTGTCGTGACGAGCACGGCGGCCGTCCTGAGCAGGATCAGGCGGTCCCGACCGAACGGCGAGGTGACGACCAGCGTCTCCCCCGGGTCGTCGGCGTCGCCGAAGGCGGCGGCCACGCCCAGGACCGGGATCAGCGGCGCGACGAGCAGGAACGGCCACAGCTCGGTGTCACTGGCGATGTGTGCCGCGACGAGGCAGAACGACAGGGCGACCACGACGCTGGACAGCCAGGCCGTGCGCAGCGACATCGACGCGCCCAGCAGCACCGCGTACGCATCCGGGAGGCCGAGGTGGCGAGCCGCCCGGATCACCAACGGCCGGGTCGGCCGTTCGATGGTCGTCCGCACCTCCCGCCAGCCGCGCTCGAGCACCGCCCGGTCCGAGAGGGAGGCGAGCAGCGACCGGCACTCGGGACACCGGGTGAGGTGCTGCTCGACCGAGGCCCCCTCCAGTGCGTTGAGGGACCCGCCGAGGTAGCCGCGCAGGAGCGGCTCGGCTGCGTGCCAGACCTGGGTGCTCATCGCCAACTCTCCATCGTCGCGGTCCCCTCGAGGGACCGGCGCAGCTGGGCCTTGGCCCGGTGCAGCCGCGTCTTCACGGTGTTCTCACGGACGCCCAGCAGGCGTCCGGCCTCGCGCGTGGTGAGCCCGTCGAGGACCACCGCCTGGACGACCGCCCGGAACTCCGGCGACAGCTTGGCCATCGCCCCGCCGAGGTCGCCGTACTCCGCGCCCAGCAGGACCGCGTCCTCGACCGCCGGCGTCGAGCCGATCGGCGCGTGCTCCCAGTCCGGCAGCAGCACCAGCGCCTTCTGGTTCTTGCGGGACCGCAGCCGCGACACCATCCGCCGGAAGCCGATCCCCCACAGCCAGGCCGCCACGTCGCCGTCGCCGCGCCACTTGCGGGCGTCGCGCCACACCACGACGAAGGTGTCCTGCACGACGTCGAGGACGACCTCCGGATCGTTGCAGCGGCGCATCAGCCGAGCGTGCAGCCAAGGGGCGTGGCGGTCGTACAGCTCCTTCAACGCCGTACTGTCGCCGTCACCCGCCGCCCGGACCAGCTCGGCGTCGTCGGGCTGCTCCGCGTCGACGGCTCCCCCTGGCACCGGTGTCATGCCCTCACTGTCGCATCGGGGGGCCCGAAAGGTTCCCGCGTGCACCGGCCGATCTCGGCCCTGCCCTCGACCCGGCGGTTGGTCAGCCAGTCAGGTCAGAACGGGCCGGCGCCGGCCAGCACCGGGATCTCCCGTTCGGTGGACGCGACCTCGGCGCTCTCGTCCTGGCACGCGTTCCTGCGGAGGTCGCAGGAGACGACCTGGGCGAGCCCGTCGGGGTGCTGCCGGCTCGGCCCGGCGAATCGGAGGCCGACGACTCGGTGGTCGTCGAGCCAGCCGGTGAGCACGAACTGGCGGCCACGGAACCGGAGCGCCGTCGGCGAGGCCCCGGGTGGGGGCTGGCCGTTCGAGTCCCAACCTGATCACGGCCGGCTGGTCGCCGCCGATGACGAATGCCAGGTGGCGACGGTCCGGGGAGACCCGCCCCGGGTAGGACCCGGCCTCCGGATGGTCGGCGACCACGAGCCGCTTCCCGCTGCGGTCGAACGAGACCAGCTCACCACCCGGCGCGTTGGGGGTGCGCGGAGGTGGCACATCGGGGAACTCGGGCTCGGGTACGTCGGCGCGGTCGCCGGTGGTCAGGTGCCAGCGATAGAGGTCCCGACCAGAGGTCTGGCCATAGGCGTGCCGGTCGTCGAACCCGAGGAACGCGGGGGGCTGCTCGGAGTACAGGGCGCCGGTGTCGTCGGTGCCCCACCGGTCGCCGTTGCCGACGCCGTCGCGAACCACCTCGCGGCCGGTCCGGGTGTCGATGACGACGAACTCGGCAATGCGTTCCCGAGCCAGGTTCATCGGGCCGTTCCTCCGGTCCACGAATCCCAGGTAGCGGCCGTCGGCGGTGGTCCGCAGCGGCTGGAATCCCCCGATCGCGGCAAGCTGCGTGGATCCATCCGGCTCCCACAGGTGGAGGTTCTCGTCAGCGAGGAAGTACAGGCCACCCTGCGTGAGAGCCAGCGAGTCCGGGGCCGGTTCGATGGCGAACTCGTCCCCGGAGATGAACAGCCGGTCCCCTGTGGCGTAGACGATCTCGCTCGTGCCGGCGACGCTGCCGCTGGTGCGCACGTCGAACGACCCGCGTGCCGGGAGCACGAGGTAGGCCATGCCGAAGGCGCCGACGAGGACCAGGCCCGCCGTCACCCTGCGCATCGCGCGCATCCTCGACGCCATTTGGCGCATGCGGCATCTCCCGTCGTCGGCTGGCCTGATCGTCCCACTGCGATGCCGGTCGATGCTCGTCTGCGATGATGTGGCCGGGTCACGGGCCTGGTGCTCCTGGACATCCGCCCGGGAACACCGATCACCGGCCCGATGCCACGGGGCCTCTAGCTCAATCGGCAGAGCAGCGGACTTTTAATCCGCGGGTTCAGGGTTCGATCCCCTGGGGGCCCACAAACCGCGAGGTCCTCGAACCGCGAGGGTCAGCAACCCATCGCCCCCGCTCGGCACCGTCGGATTGATCCAGTGCCCTTCGGGCCGTCGGCGCGTCTGACCGATTCCGGTATCTAGCCACGGGGGCGACGGCTCCTTAGCTTCGACACGATGTGTTCGACCGGATGACAGGGAGCCGTCATGGCGCCGACCAGCTCGATCAGATGGAGTGCTGCCAGGAGTGGCCGAGCGGGCCTCACGCTGGTGGCGGTTCTCGCGCTTCAAGCCTTCGCCTCGCCGGCGACGGCCGTCGCCGCCTGGACGGCGCCGCTCGACCTCTCGACGGCGGGCGAGAACGCCTACGCGCCGGTGGTCGCGGTCGACGATGTGGGCGACGGAGTATTCGCCTGGCGACGCTTCGACGGCTCCAACGATCGGATCGAGGCCCGGACGAGGAGCGCGGACGGCACGCTCGGCCCGGTCATGCGACTCTCCAGAGCCGGCCAACCGGCCACGGGTGTGCAGGTCGATGTCGACGCCGACGGCGACGCAGTATTCGTGTGGCTCCGCTCCGACGGCGCCAACGACCGGGTCCAGGCGCGCACTCTGTCCGCAGGGGGCGCTCTCGGTGCCATCCGCACGTTGTCCAGAGCCGGCGAGGACGCACACTCGCCCAAGGTCGCGGTCGACGCCGACGGCGATGCGGTCCTGGTCTGGCGTCGCTCCGACGGCACCCACGAGCGCATCCAGGGCGTCTCGCTGTCAGCGGCGGGTGTCTTTGGTTCCGTGGTGCGCCTGTCCGGGGCCGGCCAGGACGCGTTCGATCCGCAGTGCGCGATCAACGACGCAGGGGTCGCCGTGAGCACGTGGTACCGCTCGGACGGCAGCGACGACCGTGCCCAGGCGCGGGTGCTGTACCCCGACGGCACCAGGAGCGCCGTCTACTCGCTGTCAGCGTCGGGCGGCGACGCGCTTGATCCCGACGTCGCGATCGACCCCGACGGCGACGTATACCTGAGCTGGACGCGTTGGGACGGCAGCAACTACCTCGTGCAGACCCAGATCCTCCGGGCCGACGGCACCACGGGCCTGACTCACACCATCTCCGACGCGGGGGAGAACGCCTACGGCCCCGAGGTGGCCGTCGACGACCAGGGGGACGCGGTGATCGCCTTCTACCGCTCCGACGGCGTCAACCGCCGCGTGCAGGCGGTCAAGATGTCCCCGGCCGACACCGTCGGAACGCCGGAGACGCTGTCGGAGGAGGGCGAGGACGCCGCCCTGCCCGAGGTCGCGGTCGATGACGACGGCGACGGCGTCGTCACCTGGCGCCGCTTCGACGGCGCCGACGACCGGACGCAGGCCGCGACCGTCGCGCTGACAGGGGAGTTCGGGGAGCCCGTGACCCTCTCCGACGCCGGAGAGTACGCAAGTGTCGGCAAGGTCGCAGTGGACGCCGACGGTGACGCCCTCGTCAGCTGGTCCCGCAGCGACGGCACCAACCAGCGCATTCAGTTCTCGGCGGGGCCGTAGCCCCAGCTGCCCGCCGCGAGGGCCAGGGCGACGCGGGAGCCAACCACCGTCAGGCGAGCCGTTCGGCGAGCTCGTCGAACGACGGCACCGTCACGGTGGGCGTCGCGAAGTGCTCGGGGTAGGGACCACCCGCGCGGTCGATCCAGGCCGTCGCGAGCCCGGCGCGCGAGGCGCCGTCGATGTCCCACGGGTGCACGGCGACCAGCATCGCCTCGGACGCCTCCACCTCGCAGGCGCCCAGCGCGAAGGAGTACGCCGGCTCGGCAGGCTTCCAGATCCCGGCCTCCTCCACGGAGAGCAGCTGCTCGAAGTGCGACCGGATGCCAGCCCGCTCCAGCAGCCCCTCGGCCACCTGCGCCGAGCCGTTGCTGAGCGTGACCAGGCGGATGCCCGACTCCGCGAGCATCGGCACACCCCGCCGCACGTCCTCGTGCACGTCGAGCTCGAGGAACCCGGCCATCACCGTGTCGACGGCGTCGTCCACGCTCGTGTCGAGGTCCAGCCCACCGAAGATGGTGCGCGCGGCGTGGGAGGCGATGTCGGCGAACGACGCCATCCGGCCGGCCACGGTGACCGCGAAGCCGTCGCGGAGCGTGGACGCGAACCACGCCTTGGCCAGCTCGGTAGGAGCGCCGACCGCGGTGAACCGGTCAGCCATGGGGCTGAGGTCGGACAGCGTCTCGTTGACGTCGAACAGCATGACCTTCGGCTTGGCCACGTGGCCTCCTCATCGTCGGGGCTCGACGTTACAGCGTGCCCAGCGCGCACGCCTCGAACCACGGGGGCTCAGCGCGCCAGCCCCTCGACCTGCCAGACCAGCCCCGGATGGGTGGTCACCAGCCGCAGACCACGGGAGGCGACGACCTCGACCATCGCGGCGGGCGGGTGCGCGAACGTGCGGAACTCCCGGCCCATCACCCGGAACGCAGCGTTCTGGGCCGTGACGACGCTCCGGCTGACGACGTTCCGCGGTGGGTGGCTGAAGGCCAGCCGGCTCCGGCAGTGGTCCGCCGCTGCGCCGAGCAGCCGCTCGTAGTCCGGGTAGCAGCAGACCACCCGGTGCAGCACCACGATGTCGGCCGGCTCCACCTCCTCGGGTGAGGTCGCCACGTCGGCGACCTGGCGGCCGATGCGGTCCGCGACGCCGCCCTGCTGCGCCAGCCGCTGCGCCTCGTCGTCGTACGCCGACGACAGCTCGACGACGGTGGCGCGCTCCGCACCGCGTCCCAGGAGCTCGACGCTGATCTCGCCGATGCCGCCGCCGATCTCGAGCACAGAGGCGCCCGTCAGCCCACCACTCGCGAGGAAATCGACCATCCGGTCGGCGGCCGGGTCCAGTCCGCGCCGCCGGTAGCGCTTCGCGACGTGCCGGGCGAACCTGGCGCCGAAGATCCGGTCGCACCCACGCGGTTCGCAGCAGCCGGCCATGGGTCCAGTCTGCCTCGACTTTCCAATTCCACCCAAATCAACCCAATGCGGATGGCATCCTCGTTGTTGATCTCGAAGGAGTGACGGATGACAGCACAGGCTGTCGAGGACTCGCGCAACGAAGCGAGGACCGACGTGCGTAGCGTCGGCGACCGCCGTGTCCGGCAGCTCGTCGCCGGCATGGCGCTGGCGGCGGTTGCGGTCACGACTGCGGTCCTGACCGGCGACCTGCAGGCGGCCGAACCCGGCGTCGTCTGGCTGCTGCTGCTGCCCTGCTTCGCGGTCGCCGAGGTGGCGGTGATCCACCTGCCGTCGCTGCGCAGCTCGCACAGCCACACGCTGCGCGAGATCCCGGCGATCGCCGGCCTGACGTTCCTCCCCGCCCAGCAGTACGTGAGCGTCTATGTCATCGGCGCCGTGCTGGCGCTGGTCGTGTGGACCCGCATGCGCGGCGTGAAGCTCCTCTTCAACTCCTCGCTGTTCACGCTGGAGGCGGCCCTCGGGGTGCTCGTCTACCACGCGGTCCTGCAGGGCGCGGACCCCCTCTCGGTCCAGGGCTGGCTCGCGGCCGGCGCCGCGGTGCTGCTGACTGACCTGCTGTCGGCGGCCGCCGTCACGGCCGCGATCAGCCTCACCGAGGGCCAGTTCGACCCCTCGATGTGGTGGGAGGCCCTCCGATCGGGCGCGATCGCAGCAGTCATCAACACCTGCGCTGCGCTCCTGCTGGTCACGCTCATCCGGACGAGCCCGTCGGCACTGCCGCTGCTGGCGATGATGATCGGCCTGCTGGCGGTGGCCTACCGGGTCTACGTCCAGCTCGCTCGCAGCGCTGCACGCAACGAGCTGCTCTACCGCTTCGTCGGTTCCACGGGCAGGACCGCCGCCGCCGACGACGTCGTGCTGGTCGTGCTCCAGGAGGCAGCGAGCCTGCTCAAGGCGGAGGGTGCGACCCTCGCCATCGAAGCGGCCGCGGCCCCCGCGCCCTCGCGCCCGACCCACGGCCGCCCGCCACCGGCGACGGTCGCCCTCCACACACGAGGCGCGAGCGGACACGTGCGCGAGGTGGTGGAACGTCGAGCCGTGGACGAGGCCTGGTGGGGCCCGGCCATGGCGGGCGAGGCCGTACGGCGCGCTCCCGACGAGGCACGGTCCAGGCAGGCCACGGCAGGCGCCGCGAGTGGCACGTCAGCGCCGACGGAGGAGCTCTTGACCGAGCTCGGAGCCGTCCGGGACGGCATCGCCGTACCCCTGACCCTGGCCGACGGCCGGGCAGCCACCCTGATCGTGGTCAGCCGCCTGTTCGAGGAGGAGACCTTCAACGACGACGAGCTGACGCTGTTGCAGACGCTGGCCGCGCACGCCGCGGTCGCGCTCGACAAGGCACACATGCTGCAGCAGGTCACCGCCCTCGCCGCCGAGCGGGCCCACGAGGCCCTGCACGACTCCCTCACCGGACTTCCCAACCGGAGGGCCTTCAACGAGCGGCTTCTCGCCGAGCTGCGCGCGGCCGACGAGCCGGCGCCGGCCGCGACGACGGAGACGACGGAGACGACGGAGACGACGCCCTCCACCCCGGCACCCGGCTGCAACGGGGTCGTGCTGCTGCTCGACATCGACGACTTCAAGGACGTCAACGACACCCTGGGCCACACCGCAGGTGACCGTCTCCTCCAGGTGACCGGCGAGCGGCTCGCCACGGCCGGCGGCTTCGTGTCGCGCCTCGGCGGCGACGAGTTCGCGGTGCTCCTCGAGGGGTACGACGCCGACAGCGGGATGGCGCGGGCGCGCGAGCTCCACGAGCGGCTGTCCGCACCGATCCCCCTCGGAGAGGTCAGGATCGCCAGCACGACCAGCATCGGCGTAGCCGTCTACTGGCGAGGCAGCGACGTGGACGAGGTGCTGGCCCAGGCGGACATGGCCATGTACGCCGCGAAGGCCGAGCGCGCAGGCGTCGCCCTGTTCAGGCGGGAGGACGGCAACGCGACCGCGAGGAGGCTCGCCCTCGCCGCCGACCTGCCGGCCGCGATCGTGCGTGACCAGCTGACGCTGAGCTACCAGCCGAAGGCCCACACCGGCACCGACGACATCAGTGGCTTCGAGGCGCTGCTGCGCTGGAACCACCCGCGGTTCGGCTTCGTGCCGCCTCCGGAGATCATCAGCGTCGCCCAGCGCACCGGCCTCCTCCGACGGCTCACCGACCACCTCCTGGAGCGGGCGCTGCGCGACCGTCGCAGCTGGCAGCGCGCCGGGCACGACCTCACAGTCGCCGTCAACATCACCGCGACCGACGTGTGCGACGAGGGACTGACCCGCTCGGTGGCCCAGCTGCTCCACGAGACGGGCACCTCCCCCGACCGGCTGGTCCTCGAGGTCACCGAGAGCGACGCCATGCGGGAGCCGGAGCAGGCGGTGAAGGTGCTGCAGGAGCTGGCGGCCCGGGGCGTCCAGCTCGCGGTCGACGACTTCGGCACCGGGTACTCCTCACTGGCCTACCTCGACCGGCTGCCCGTGCACGAGGTCAAGATCGACCAGTCCTTCGTCTTCCGCCTCGAGGAGCAGGCCAACGACTCGACGATCGTGCGCGCGACGGTGACGCTGGCGCACGAGCTCGGGCTCCGCGTGGTCGCAGAAGGCGTGGAGAACGACTCCGCCAAGGAGCTCGTCGACAGGCTCGGCTGTGACCTCTACCAGGGGTACGGCCTCGCCCGGCCGATGCCGGACTCCGAGGTGCTCGGCTGGCTCGCCCAGCACCAGAGACAACCAGCACCAAGACAACCAGCACCAGGACAACCAGCACCAGAGCGGCCGGAGCCGGCCGAGGCCGGCCACCGTGCTCACCGCCGTCCGCGCCGCCGAGTCGGCCTGAGTCAAGACTCGGTAAAGAGGTCTGCCCAACCTCACGATGTCCGTCTTGTCCGATTTATCCTAGGTGGACACACCGAGGAACGGACACCCCGATGAACAGAGCACGACGTGGCGCAGCGGTCGCCGCGGTCATGGGAGCTACTGCTCTCAGCCGGCACGACGGTGGGCGCGGGAACAGCCTCCGGAGCGCCCGCCGACTCGCTCGGCTACGACGCCGCCGCCACGAAGGGGTCCCTCTGGCACGTCAAGGAGGTCGTGCAGGCGAACGCGATGCACAGGGCCGGCTTCACCGGCAAGGGCATCGGCGTCGCGCTGATCGACACCGGCGTGACCGAGGTGCGCGGCCTCGACACCGGCAACGTGTTCCACGGTCCGGACCTCTCGTTCGACAGCCAGGACCCGGAGCTCCAGCACAAGGACGCCTACGGCCACGGCACGCACCTCGCCTCGATCATCGCCGGTCGCGACGTCGTCGGCACCCCGTCGTCGTACACGTCGACAACCTCCTTCAACGGCGTCGCACCCGACGTCAACCTCGTCAGCGTGAAGGTGGGCGCCCAGGACGGCGCGGTCGACGTGTCGCAGGTCATCGCGGCCATCGACTGGGTCGTGGCCCACCGCAACGACAACGGCCTGAACATCAGGGTCATCGCCCTGGCCTACGGCACCGACTCGGTGCAGAGCCCGCAGCGTCGACCCGCTCACCTTCGCGGTCGAGCAGGCCTGGAAGGCCGGCATCACCGTCGTGGTCGCCGGCGGCAACGACGGAAGCGACACGATGCTGCTGGCCAACCCGGCGCAGAGCCCGTTCGTTCTGGCAGTGGGGGCGGCCGACACCCAGGGCACCCTCGACTACTGGGACGACACGGTGCCGAGCTGGGCCAGTCGGGGCACCAACCAGCGACACGTCGACGTGGTGGCGCCGGGAGTTTCCGTGGTGGCGGCGCGCGTGCCCAACGGCTACGCCGACGAGCGCAACCCGGGGGCGCGGGTCGGGGCGCGGTTCGCGAAGGCCTCCGGCACCTCGCAGGCCGCCGCCGTCGTCGCCGGCGAGGCGGCGCTGCTGATTCAGGCGAACCCCAGCATCACCCCGGACCTGGTCAAGCATCGCCTCCGCAGCACTGCCTGGGCGTTTCCGGGCACGGAGGTGAAGTACCGCGGCAATGGAATGACCAAGGTCAACACCGCACGCCTGATGACCAATGTCAAGGCACGGCAGTCCGGCGTCTGGAGCACCGGCCAGGGGTCGCTGGAGGCCGCGCGCGGGAGCTCCCACGTCAACGACGGCGTCGCCGACCTGCGCGGGGAGGTCGACATCTTCGGCAAGGCGTGGGACCCGGCGGCCTGGACCAGGGCCTCTGCAGCGCAGAAGGCGTGGATCGGTGGGAACTGGCGCGGCTGGACCTGGAGCGGCAACGGCTGGGAGGCCCGGTCGTGGCGCGGTGCCACCTGGACCGCCGGCACGTGGTCGGGGCGGTCGTGGCGCGACAGCGAGTGGTCGGCCCGGAGCTGGCGTGAAGGAGCCTGGACCGGATCCGACTGGTCGGGACGGTCGTGGCGGAACGGCACCTGGTCCGGCCGCAGCTGGCGCAGCGCCGACCTGGCGTCCGCAGGCTGGCACGCGCACACCTGGCGCTGAGCGGGCGACCACTCGGCACGGGCAGCGGGCGGCGCGCGGGCCGGGCCCGGCGCCGCTCGACGGGGCCTGGGGAGAGAGGATAAGACTTGACCGACTCCCAGGACCCGCGAGGGTCTCTCCACTAGGCCGATGGGGCTGCTCTTGTCCGGCAACACCACCCACCGTTTCCAGAACACGACCCTCCTCAGCGTCAGCAGGGTGGACGCCCCCAGGATCGTGACCTCCGACGAGCTCGACGAGCAGCTCGCGCCCACCTATGCCCGGGTCGGGCTCCGCCCGGGGCTGCTGGAGCGGCTCGCCGGGATCCGGGAGCGGCGCTGGTGGCCCGACGACGTCACGTTCGTCGACGGCGCCGCCATGGCCGCGGCGAAGGCGATCTCCGAGAGCGGTGTCGATCCGGCCGACTTCGGGCTGATGGTGAACACCTCCGTGAGCCGACGGCACCTCGAGCCGGCGACCGCCGTGGCGGTCCACGACGCGGTCGGGCTGCCGTCGTCGTGCCAGAACTTCGACGTGACGAACGCCTGCCTCGGGTTCGTCAACGGGATCGAGATCGCGGGGGCGATGCTCGACGCCGGGTTCATCGACTACGCCCTGGTCGTCGACGGCGAGGACGCCCGCGGCGTGCAGGAAGCGACGATCCGGCGGCTGTCGGAGCCGGAGGTCACCGCCAAGGACGTCGTCGCGCAGTTCGCCACGCTCACCCTGGGTTCGGGCGCGGTGGCCATGGTGCTGGGCCGGGCGGACCGGCACCCCGAGGGGCACCGGGTGGTGGCCGCCGTCAGCCGCGCCGGGACCGAGCACCACCAGCTCTGCATCGGCGACAACGACCTGATGCAGACCGACCTCAAGGGGCTCCTCGACGCCGGGCTGGAGCTGTCCGTCGACCTCTGGACCGAGGCCGCCGAGGAGTTCGACTGGAGCGACGGGATGGACCGCTACGCCATCCACCAGGTCTCCCAGGTGCACACCGACGCCCTGTGCGCCAAGCTGGGCATCGACCCCGACCGCGTTCCGAGGACGTTCCCGACGCACGGCAACATCGGCCCGGTCTCGGTGCCGTTCACGCTCGCCGGGGAGGTCGACGACCTGAGCGCCGGCGACCGGGTCCTCCTCATGGGCATCGGCTCGGGGCTCAACGCCTCCTGCTTGGAGATCGAGTGGTGAGACCGGGGCATCCCGGCCTGCTCCCGCCCGGCGTGGACCCGTCGTGGTCCCGGACCGTGACCGTCACGGACGCCACCGGATCGGCACACCGCTGGCACCTGCTCGACAACGGGGCCGAGCCGACGACCGGGACGCTGCTGTGCGTGCACGGCAACCCGACGTGGTCCTACCTCTGGCGCGGGATGCTCGCCGCCGCGCCGAGCGGATGGCGGGTCGTCGCCCCGGACCACCTCGGCATGGGGTTCTCCGAACGGACGGACGCACCGCGCTCCCTCGCGCAGCGGGTCGACGACCTGGGGGCCCTCACCGACGAGCTCGGGATCACCGGGCCCGTGGTCACCCTCGGGCACGACTGGGGCGGGGCGATCTCGCTCGGCTGGGCGCTGGCGCACCGCCCGCAGGTGCGCGGCGTGGTGCTGGGCAACACCGCCGTCGCCCAGCCGGCCGGGGACCGGGGGCCGATGCTCATCAGGCTCGCGCACGTCCCGCCCGTGCGCGAGGTGAGCTGTGTGCGGACCGGGCTGTTCGTGTGGGCCACGACGGCGCTGTCCCGGCCGGCTCTCCCCCGGGAGGTCCGCCGTGGCCTGGCCGCTCCCTACCGGACCGCGGAACGGCGCCGGGCGATCGGTGACTTCGTGGCCGACATCCCCTTCGCCGCCGACCACCCGTCGTACCCGACGGTGAGCGGGATCGCCGAGGGCATCCGCTCCCTCGACGTGCCCGCCCTGCTGCTCTGGGGTCCGCGTGACCCGGTGTTCGGGGAGAAGTACCTGGCGGACCTGCGCGACCGGCTGCCCGGGGCGCAGCTGCACCGCTACGAGGGTGCGTCCCACCTCGTCACCGAGGACGCCCCGGAGTACGCCGAGGCGGTGGCGCAGTGGCTCGACGACCGGACGGGACCTCACCGCGACCGACCCGCTGGACCTCTCGAGGCGCCGGCCGCACCTGCACGGGACATGCTGTGGTCGGCCCTCGAACGGCGGGCCGACGACCGGTCGCCGGCGGTCGTCGAGGTGGGTGGGACGACCCTCAGCTGGACCGAGCTCGACCGACGGGTCCGTGACCTCGCGGCCGGCATGGCGGCCGCCGGCGTCCGGCCCGGGCACCGGGTCGCGCTGCTCGTCGCGCCCTCGGCGGAGCTCACGGTCGCCGTCTACGCGGCCTGGCGGGCGGGGGCGGTCATCGTCGTCGCCGACAAGGGGCTCGGCTTCGCCGGGATGCGCCGAGCGCTGCGGAGTGCGGCTGCCGACCACGTCATCGGGGGGCGGGCCGGGCTGACGGCGGCCCGGCTGATGGGGCTGCCGGGCAGCCGGATCGCCGCAGGCGCTGTGTCCCGCGCCGTCCGGCGCACGGTGGGCGCGGAGCACACGCTCGACGAGCTGGCGTCGCTGGGACGGTCGACGCCGGTCCCGCCGCCGCCGACGGCCGACCAGGAGTGCGCCGTCCTGTTCACCTCCGGATCCACCGGCCCCGCGAAGGGTGTGGTCTACCGGCACGCCCAGGCTGCGGCGCAGCTCGAGCTGCTGCGAGCGACGTACGGACTGACCTCCGCGGACCGGCTCGTGGCCGCCTTCGCGCCGTTCGCGCTGCTGGGTCCGGCCCTGGGCATCGGCTCCACCGTTCCGGACATCGACGTCACGGCACCCGCGACGCTGACCGCTGCGGGGCTGGCGGACGCCGCAGCCGCGGGGGAGGCCACCCTCGTCTTCGCCTCGCCGGCCGCGCTCCGGAACGTCGCTGCCACAGCCGGCACACTCACACCGCAGCAGCACCTGGCGCTGCAGCGGATCCGGCTGTGCATGTCCGCCGGGGCACCGGTTCCCACCCCGCTCCTCACCTCCCTGCAGGGAGCTCCTGCCGAACGCGGCGTTCCACACCCCCTACGGCATGACCGAGGCGCTGCCGGTGACCGACGTGTCCCTCGAGGAGCTCCTCGAGGCCGGAGCCGGCAACGGCGTCTGCGTCGGGGCGCCGGTCGCGACCGTGCAGGTGACCGTCTCGCCGCTGGGCCCCTCCGGCGACGCCGAGGGCGAGCCGACGACGGAGCCGTGCCGCACCGGGGAGATCAGCGTCCGCGCCCCGCACGTCAAGGACCGCTACGACGCCCTGTGGTCGACCGAACGCGCGAGCTCGCGCGAGCCCGGCTGGCACCGCACCGGCGACGTGGGGCACCTCGACCCCCAGGGCCGGCTCTGGGTCGAGGGCAGGCTCGCCCACGTGGTCACCACCCCCGACGGCGTGGTCACGCCGGTCGGGGTGGAGCAGCGGGTCGAGCGGTTGGCGGAGGTGCAGGCCGCGGCCGCCGTGGGCGTCGGGCCGCGGGGCACCCAGGTGCTTGCCGTGGTCGTCGTGCCTGCCGACAACGCGCGCCGCCGCAGCGGGCTCAGCCGGCTCGGCCGCAAGCGGCTGCGGCTGGCGCCGGCACCGCTCGCCGGTGCGGTGCGGGAGGCAGCCGGCACCGAGGTCGCCGCCGTGCTGGTGGCGCGCGCGCTGCCGGTCGACATCCGGCACGGTTCGAAGATCGACCGTCAGGCGTCTCTCGGTTCGAGCCGGCCGGTTCCTCGCCGGGTCCTCGCGCCCGTGAGGGTGCTGGTCACCGGGGCCAGCGGGATGCTGGGCCGTGCCACCGCCCAGGCCCTGGTCGAGCGTGGCGACGACGTCTGCGTCCTGCAGCGCCGCCCGTCCGGCCTGGCCTGCCGCGAGGTGCTCGGCGATGTCGCCGACCCGACGGCGGTACGCCGCGCGACCCGGGGTCAGGACGCGGTCGTGCACCTCGCGGCGAAGGTCGACGTGGTCGGGCGGCGCGCCGACTACGACCGGGCCAACATCGCCGGGACCCGCGAGGTCGTCGACGCCTGTCTCGCCGAGGGAGTGGGCCGGCTCGTGCACGTCTCGACGCCGTCGGTGGCACACGCCGGCCGGTCGCTGGTCGGCGTCGGGGCCGGCGCCGCGGACGCGGACGCCGCCCGAGGCTCCTACGCGCGGTCCAAGGCGGTCGCCGAGCAGCTCGCCCTGTCCGCCGACTCGGCCGCCCTCGCCGTCCTCGCGGTCCGCCCGCACCTGGTGTGGGGGCCGGGCGACACCCAGCTGGTCTCACGCATCGTCGCCCGCGCTCGTGCGGGCCGTCTCCCGGTCCTGGGAACGGGCGCGGCCCTGATCGACACGACCTACATCGACAACGCGAGCGCCGCCCTGGTCGCGGCCCTCGACGCCGCCGGGCCGGTGCACGGCGAACCGCTGGTGGTGACCAACGGCGAGCCGCGACCCGTCGCGGAGATCCTCACCAGCCTGTGCCGCGCCGCCGGCGTGCCACCGCCGCGGATCCGCGTCCCCGCCTGCGCTGGCACGGCGGGCCGGGACGGCGGTCGACGGGATCTGGTCGGTCTCCCGCCGCGAGGACGAGCCGCCGATCACCCGGTTCCTCGCCGAGCAGCTGACGACGGCGCACTGGTTCGACCAGCGCCGCACCCGGGCCGTCCTCGGGTGGACGCCCGCGGTCAGCCTCGACGAGGGGTTCGCGAGGCTCGCCGCGTGGTACGCCGGGCAGCGATCCGGGTAGGACCCGGACGGGAGGACACCACATGACCGTCATCGGGTTCCACGCGTCCCACGAGCAGATCTCGCCGGGACAGCTGCTGACCGACGTCCAGCACGCCGAGCAGGTCGGCTTCACCGCCGCGATGTGCTCGGACCACTTCTCGCCGTGGAGCGCCCGGCAGGGGCACTCCGGTTTCGCCTGGTCGTGGCTCGGCGCCGCGCTCGGCCACCACGGAGCTGCCGTTCGGCATGGTCAACGCACCGGGCCAGCGCTACCACCCCGCGATCATCGCGCAGGCGATCAGCACCCTGGGCGGGATGTTCCCCGGCCGGTTCTGGGCCGCGCTCGGGTCCGGCGAGGCCTCCAACGAGCACATCACCGGCGACCCGTGGCCGCCCAAGGAGCTCCGGAACCGGCGGCTGCTGGAGTGCGTCGGCGTGATCCGCCGGCTCCTCGACGGCGAGGAGGTCACCCACCGCGGCCTCGTGACGGTGGACCGGGCCCGGCTGTGGGGACCGCCGGACCCGCCGCCCCCGCTGGTGGCGACCGCGGTCAGCCTGCCGACGACCGAGCTCGCCGCCGGGTGGGCCGACGGCCTGATCACGCTCAACCAGCCGCACGACCACCTGCGCCGGATGATCGGGACCTACCGCGACCACGGCGGCCGCGGGCCGGTCCGGCTGCAGGTGCACCTGTCCTGGGCGCCCACGGAGGAGGAGGCCGAGTCGGTCGCCCACGACCAGTGGCGCAGCAACGTCTTCCCGCCCCCGGCGTCCTGGGACATCGCCACCCCCGAGGTGTTCGACCAGGTCAGCGAGCACGTGCCGGCGAGCGCCGTACGCGACGTCGTGCACGTCTCCTCCGACCTCGCCCGGCACACCGCCTGGCTCCGGGAGTACCTCGACCTCGGCTTCGACGAGCTGTACCTGCACCACGTCGGGCAGGAGCAGGCCCGGTTCCTCGACGCGTTCGGCGAGCACGTGCTCCCCGAGCTGGAGGGGTGAGCGGTGCGCGTCGCGGAGACCAGTGACCTGTGGTGGAAGACCGCCGTCGTCTACTGCCTCGACGTCCAGACGTTCATGGACTGGGACGACGACGGGGTCGGGGACTTCCCGGGGCTCACCGAGCGGGTCGACTACCTGGCGCAGCTCGGCGTGACCTGCCTGTGGCTGATGCCGTTCCACCCGACCACCGACCGTGACGACGGCTACGACATCACCGACTTCTACGGCGTCTACGAGGAGCTCGGCCACCACGGCGACGTCGTCGAGCTGGTGCGCACCGCGCGCGACCGCGGGATGCGGGTGATCATCGACCTCGTCGTCAACCACACCTCGGACCAGCACCCGTGGTTCGTCGACGCGCGGTCGGCCAAGGACTCGCGCTACCGCGACTACTACGTCTGGCGCTCCGAGGAGCCGCCGGACACCTCGGCGCAGGTCGTCTTCCCCGACCAGGAGGACAGCATCTGGCAGTACGACGAGCAGAGCGGGGAGTGGTACCTCCACCACTTCTACAAGCACCAGCCCGACCTCAACATCAACAACCCCGAGGTGCGCGACGAGATCAGCAAGGTGATGGGGTTCTGGATGGAGCTCGGCGTCTCCGGCTTCCGGGTCGACGCCGTCCCGTTCCTGCTGGGCACCGAGGGCGCCGAGGCGGCCGGGGTCGAGGAGCCGCCCGACCCGCACGACTACCTGCAGGCGCTGCGGGGGTTCCAGAGCCGGCGTTCCGGCGACTCGATGATGCTCGGCGAGGTGAACCTGCCGCACGAGGAGCAGCTCGCCTACTTCGGTGACGACGCCGACGAGCTGACGATGGTCTTCGACTTCGTGGTGATGCAGCAGATGTACCTCTCCCTCGCCCGGCGCGACGCCCGCCCGTTGGCGGCTGCGCTCGCGGCCCGCCCGAAGGTGCCGGTGCGCTCGCAGTGGGCGAGCTTCGTCCGCAACCACGACGAGCTCACCCTCGACAAGCTCAGCGACGACGAGCGCCAGGAGGTCTTCGACGCGTTCGGGCCGCAGGAGTCCATGCAGCTCTTCGGCCGTGGTCTGCGCCGCCGCCTCCCGCCGATGCTCGATGGCGACCAGCGACGGATCCGGATGGTCTACAGCCTGATGTTCTCGCTGCCGGGGACGCCGGTGCTCTTCTACGGGGAGGAGATCGGCATGGGCGAGAACCTCGACCTCCCGGGGCGGATGGCGGTGCGCAGCCCGATGCAGTGGACCGAGCAGGAGAACGGCGGGTTCTCCTTCGCGCCCGCCGAGGACCTGGTGCGTCCGGTGACCACCGGCGACTTCTCCCCCGAGCACGTCAACGTCGCCGCCCAGCTGAAGGACCCCGACTCGCTGCTCGGGTTCATGTCACGGCTGATCCACACCTACCGTCAGTCGCCGGAGCTCGGCTGGTCCGAGCCGCACCTGCTGGAGCAGCCGTACGACGAGGTGCTCGCGCACCTGTGCACCTGGGACGACCGGCGGATGGTGCTCCTGCACAACCTCGGTCCGGAGCCGCGGACGGTGCCGCTGGCGCTGGAGCCCGACGGGTCGCGCCGGCTCGCCGACAAGCTGTCCGACTACGTGGTCGAGCTCGACGGGTCCGGACGGGTCGAGGTGGAGCTGGACGGCTACGGCCACCGCTGGATGGGCGTCGTGCCCGAGCGGGGGAAGCAGCTGGCCTGAGACCGGCTCAGCGGAAGGCGGCGCTCCCGGTCACCGCCTGGCCGATCACGAGCTGGTGGACCTCGGAGGTGCCCTCGTAGGTGAGCACCGACTCCAGGTTGTTGGCGTGGCGCATCACCGGGTGCTCCAGGGTGATCCCGGCGGCACCGAGCAGCGCCCGGCACTCGCGCGCGATGCCGATCGCCTCGCGGACGTTGTTCAGCTTGCCGAGGCTGACCTGCTCGGAGCGGAGCCGCCCCTCGTCCTTGAGCCGGCCGAGGTGCAGTGCCAGCAGCATCCCCTTGCCGAGCTCGAGGGTCATGTCGGCGATCTTGGCCTGCGTGAGCTGGTAGGCGGCCAGCGGCTTGTCGAAGATCTCCCGCTCCTGGCTGTAGCGCGACCGCGGTCTCGAGGCAGTCGCGGGCTGCGCCCAGCGCACCGAAGACGATGCCGTAGCGGGCCTCGTTGAGGCACGACAGCGGCCCCCGGAGCCCCTCGACCTCGGGCAGCACCGCCGAGCCGGGCAGCCGGACGTCCTCCAGCACCAGCTCGGAGGTCACCGAGGCGCGCAGCGACAGCTTCTTCTTGATCTCCGGAGCGGAGAACCCCGGGGTGTCGGTCGGGACCACGAACCCCCGGATCCGGTCGTCGGTCTGCGCCCAGACGACGGCGACGTCGGCGACCGAGCCGTTGGTGATCCACATCTTGCTGCCGTTGAGGACCCAGTCGTCGCCGTCGCGGGTCGCGCGGGTCCGCATGCCGGCCGGGTTCGACCCGAAGTCGGACTCGGTCAGCCCGAAGCAGCCGATCGCCTCCCCGGTGGCCATCCTGGGCAGCCACTCCTGCTTCTGCTCCTCGCTGCCGTGCTTCCAGATCGCGAACATCGCCAGCGACCCCTGCACGCTGACCAGCGAGCGGATCCCGGAGTCCGCGGCCTCGAGCTCCATGCAGGCGAGGCCGTACGCCGTGGCGCTCGTGCCCGCGCAGCCGTAGCCCTCGAGGTGCATGCCGAGCAGCCCCACGGCGCCGAGCTCGGTCGCCAGCTCGCGCACCGGGATCGAGCCGGACTCGTACCACTCGGTCAGCCCCGGCCGCACCTTCGCGTCGACGACCTGGCGGACGGTGTCGCGGATCGCGCGGTCCTCCTCGCCGATCAGCGGCTCCACGTCGAACAGGGCGAGTGGGTGCTGGGGCTTCACGTCGGCCATCGAGGGCTCCCTTCGGGGCGGTTCGGCGCCGTGCCGTTCCGGCGCGGCGGCGCGCACGCCGTGGTAGGTTCGGATGGTATACCATATCTCACCCGGAGGTCATCCCGTGGCAGAGGACGCCGCCGCCCCGTCCCCGGACACCCTGCGCGCCTGGGCCGACCACCTCGGCACCCCGCCCGAGCAGGTCGACGCCGACGAGCTCCGGAGGCGGCTCACCGAGGCCACGATCCCCGGGATGCTCGCGACCTCGGCGCGGGACCACCCGGGCTCCACGCTCGCCGTCGACGACCAGCGGCTCACCCTCGCCGAGCTCTCCGACGTCGTACGGCGCCGGGCGACCGCCCTGGCGGCCCACGGTGTCGGAGCGGGGAGCCGGGTGGCGGTCGCCGCACCGAGCTCGCTCGACCTCGTGACGACCTACCTCGGGGTCCTCCACCTCGGCGCCACCGCGGTGCTCGTCAACCCCGCCGCCACCGAGGCGGAGCTCACGGCCGCCCTGGACCGGTCCGGCGCCGGCCTCCTGGTGAGCGACCGCCCCGGCGGCAGCACCGACGTCAGCACCGACGCCGCGGCCGGCCGCTGTCGCTCGCCGCGCTGGTCGCCGACACCGACCACGACCCGCACCCCGGCGGCCCGGTCGAGCCGGGCACCGTCGCGCTGCTGGCGTTCACCTCGGGGACGACCGGCTCCCCCAAGGGGGTGCCGCTCACGCACGCCCACCTCCTCTCCTCGATCCGGGCCGCGATGCTCGCCTGGCGCTGGCGCCCCGACGACGTGCTCGTGCACGCCTTGCCGCTCTACCACCAGCACGGACTCAGCGGCGTGCACGCGACCGTCGCCGCCGGGTCGAGCGCGGCGATCCTCAGCCGGTTCTCGCCCGAGGCGCTCGTCGACACGGTGGAGCGGGAGCAGGCCACCGTGCTGTTCGGCGTGCCGAGCATCCACCGACGGCTGCTGGAGCTCGGCCCCGACGGGCTGACGCCGCTGCGCCGCCTCCGGCTGGTCACGAGCGGCTCCGCGCCGCTGCCGCCGGCGCTGGCCGAGACGTTCACCGCGTCGACCGGCATCGAGCTCCTCGAGCGCTACGGACTGACCGAGACCGGGCTGGACCTGTCCAACAAGTACGACGGCCCGCGCGCGCCCGGACGGGTCGGGACCCCGTTGCCCGGGCGTCGAGGTGCGGCTCGGCGACCCCTCGGGGGCGACCGTCGAGGAGGGCGAGATCCTGATGCGCGGGCCCCAGGTGTTCGACGGCTACCTCGAGGACCCCGGCGCCACCGACGGCGGCCTTCCACCCCGGAGGCTGGTTCCGCACGGGCGACCTCGGCCGCTGGGACGACGACGGGCTGCTGCGGATCACCGGCCGGCTCAAGGAGCTGATCATCACCGGCGGCATGAACGTCTCGCCGGGCGAGGTCGAGGCGGTCGTCGAGCAGCTCGCCACCGTGCGCGAGGCAGCCGTCGCGGGGGTGCCGGACGAGCGGTGGGGTGAGGCCGTCGTCGCCTGGGTCGTGCCCGAGGACGGCGAGCAGGTCGACGAGGCCGCCGTGGTCGACCACTGCCGGCGGCAGCTCGCGGCGTACAAGTGCCCGAAGCGCGTCGTCGTCACCCCGGCCCTTCCCCGCAACCAGATGGGCAAGATCGTCCGCACCCGGCTGGTCGAGGAGGCCACCGCATGACCGACGACCCGCCCGACGACCCGCATGGCACCGAGCAGGCGACCCGTGCGGCCTTCGGCCGGGCAGTCGAGCTGTCTCTGCCGCTGCTCGACGCACCGGACCCGCGTGACCGCGCGCTCGAGGCGGGGTGGCTGGTGGCCGTCCCCCCGGCCGCGGAGGAGCTCTCGACCGGTCCCCTGCGCGGGCTCGGCGTCGCCGTCAAGGACGTCGTCGACGTCGCCGGGCTGCCGGTCCGCAACGGGACGCCCGGGTTCTGGCGGGAGCCGACGACCTCCGCCCCGGCCTGGCAGGTGCTCCGCGACGCCGGCGCCCACTGCGTCGGCAAGGCAGCCACGCACGAGATGGCGTGGGGGGTCACCACCCCGCAGATCCCGCACCCGGCCGATCCCGAGCGGGTCGCCGGAGGGTCCTCGGGCGGCGCGGCCGCGTGCGTGGCCGCCGGGGTCGCCGCCGGCGCCCTGGGCACCGACACCGGCGGCTCGGTCCGGATCCCCGCCGCCCTCTGCGGGGTGGTCGGGCTGCGGCCCACGACCGGCACCGTCGACATGGCCGGGATCACCCCGCTCGCACCGAGCCAGGACGTCGCCGGGCCGATCGCCAGCGACGTGCGGAGCTGCGCGGCGATGGCCGAGGTGCTCCTCGCCCGACCCCTCGAGGTCGCTCCCGGCCGGGTCGCCGGGCTGAGGGTCGGCCTGCTCGAGGACCCCGGCCCGCTCGACGCGACCACCGCCGCGGCGTACGACGCGACGCTGCGCGGTCTCCGCGAGGCGGGCGTCGACCTGGTGCCGTGCCGGACGACGCTGCCGCGGGAGGCCGGCGGCCTCTCGCTGCTCACGATGCTCCAGGAGTCGGCGGCGCTCCACGCGGCGACCGTCGCGGCCGGCCCCGAGCGGTTCGGGCCCGAGGCGCGGGCGCTGCTCACGCTCGGCCGGACCCTGCAGGACCGCGCCACCGACCTCGGCCGGGCCCGCGTCCGGCTCGCCGCCGCCACCCTCCGGCTGTACGGCGACCAGCGGCTCGACGCCTTCCTCACCCCCACGACGCCCTGCACCGCACCGCGCCGGGACGCGACGACGGTGGAGCTGGGCGGCCGGGACGTGCCGGTGCCGACCGCCCTCGCCCGGTTCACCGCCTGGGCCGCTGCCACCGGGCTGCCCGCGGTGTCGGTGCCGGCCCCCTCGGCGGGGCTCCCCGTGGGAGCCCAGCTCATGGCCCGGCCGATGCAGGAGCGGCTCGCGCTCACGCTCGCGCTCGCCGTCGAGGCTCTTCCCGGCTGAGCGCGTCACCGCGAACCGTTGTCGGGGTCAGTGATACATGGTATACAACACATCATTCCTGTGATCCGGGGACTCGGCCCCGTCACCCGCCGCGTCAATGACTGCCGAAGGAGGCCGTCGTGAGACAGCCCAGCGCCTGGTGGCTGGCACCCGTCGCCCTGCTCATCGCCCTCAGCTACCTGCTGCCCTACACGGTCTTCCGCGACGTCGACGCGTGGTACGGCAGCTTCCTGTTCTGGAGCGTCGCCACCGCCGTGGTCATCGGCATCAACGCCGTCGTCAGCTCGGCCTGGAAGGACTGACCCGATGGACTCCACCTGGATCTGGCTCGGCGTCGCGATCTACGTCGTCTTCGCCTTCCTGACCGCCTACCTGTCCCGGGTCGGCAAGAGCGACAGCATGGCGCACTACTTCCTCGGCAACCGGCAGATGAACGGCTTCGTCTCGGCGATGAGCTACAGCGCCACGACGTACAGCGCCTTCATGCTGATCGGGCTGGCGGGCCTCACCTACACCGGCGGGGTCGGCGCTCTCGGCTTCGAGCTGATCTACCTCTGCGGCGTCACGCTCGTGCTCATCTTCGGCCCGCGGTTCTGGATGGTCGGCCACCGGTTCGGCTACGTCACCCCCTCGGAGATGCTCGGCCACCGCTACGACAACAAGTTCGTGGCGGTCACCAGCGCGCTGACCAGCTGCGTCTTCCTCATCCCCTACTCGGCCGTGCAGCTGGCCGGCGTCGGCTACCTGATGAGCGGGATGACCGACGGCGCGATCGGCTTCACCGCCGGGACGGTGCTCGCCACCCTCCTCGCGATCGTCTTCGCGCTGGTCGCCGGGCTGCGCTCGGTCGCCTGGACCGACTCGCTGCAGGCGATCGTGATGATCATCAGCGCCACGCTGGTCGTCGGCTTCGTGATCAGCCGCCTCGGCGGGCTCGACTCCTTCTTCAGCACCCTGAGCTCCGACCACCCCGGGGCGCTCAGCGTGCCGGGCAACGGCTTCTTCTCGTTCAGCACGTTCCTCGGCCTGACCCTGCCGTGGATCTTCTTCAGCATCTCCAACCCGCAGGTCAGCCAGCGGCTCTACACCCCGGGCTCGATGCGCGACCTGCGCCGGATGCTCATCGGGTTCATGGTGTTCGGGTTCATCTACACCCTGGTGTCGGTCACCTGGGGGTTCGCAGCGCTGCTGCAGTTCCCGGACCTCGAGACCGGCGACCTCGCGACGCCGCGGCTGCTCGCCTCCGACCTGGTCCCGACGGTGCTCGGCATCATCGTGATGGTCGGCATCATCGCCGCGGCCGTCTCCACGATCGACTCGATCATGCTGACGCTCTCCTCGATGCTGACCCGCGACGTCGTCGTGGCGGTCAAGAAGGACACCACGGAGGCCCAGCAGCTGGTGGTGGGCAAGGCCGTCCTGCCGGTCATCGCCGTCATGGCCTACCTCTTCGCGCAGCTGCAGATCGACCTCATTGCGGTGCTGTCGGTGACCGCCTCCGCCGGGCTGCTCGTGATGGTGCCGTCGATCATCGGCGCGTTCTTCTGGAAGCGCGGCACGGCGTCGGGCGCGCTGGCCTCGATCCTCGTCGCCGGCGGGCTCGTCCTCACCCTGGAGACGACCTCCACCAGGCTGTGGGGGCAGGGCAGCGGCGTCTGGGGGCTTCTGGTCTCGGTGACCCTCTTCGTGGGCGTGAGCCTGATGACCAAGGCGCCCACCGAGCGGGCGGACCTGTTCATCGACAGCACCCGCAAGGAGCTGCGGGAGAAGGCGGCCATCTGAGCGGCACAGCCGGGATCAGTGGCTGATCTCGTCCTCGAGGTGACGCGTGGAGAGGATGTGCGAGGCGGTGATCGCCGCAGCGCGCTCCTCGTCCCGCGCGGCGAGCGCCTCGATCAGCTCCCGGTGCTGGGCGGCAGACTCGCGGTGCGGCCGGGTCACCTTGGGGCCGACCGGCATCGCCTGCCACAGCAGCCGCATCATCGAGAGCAGCACGGGGGACGCCGCCGCCTCGTAGATCGTGAAGTGGAACTCACGGTTGAGGCTGCCGTAGCGGTCGTCGTCGTCGGGGAGCCCCGTCATCTCGTCGTTGAGGGTGCGGAGCCGGTCGAGCTGCTCCTCGGTGACCGAAAGGGCGGCCAGCCGGGCGCCGAGCGGCTCGAGGACCGCGCGGATCTGGGAGTTGTCCTCCACGGCGTCCGCGGTCCCGGTGACCGACGCGCCGCGGTGCGGGTCGTTGAGGACGAGCCCCTCGGACTCGAGCCGGCGCAGGGCCTCCCGCACCGGGGTCTGGCTCACCCCGAAACGGGCGGCGAGGTCCCGCTGGCGCAGCGGCTCGCCGGCCGCGAGCTCGCCGCTGATGATGAGCTCGCGCAGCATCGCGCAGACGACGTCGCTCTTGGAGGCGTACTGGAGCGGTGACTTCACCAGGTCACTGGTCATCGCCGTCCTCCTTCCGCGCACCACTCGAGTCTAGGACGGAGAGCAGGAGCGTCGGCGCCAACGGCAGCCGACCCATCGACGGTCGGTCGAGGGCGTCGCTCACGGCGCTGGCGATCGCCGCCCCGGCACCGGTCAGCCCGCCCTCACCGGCACCCCGGACCCCGAGCTCGTTGGTCTCCGCGGGGGCGTCCTCGCACACCAGCAGCTCTACGTCGGGGACCTCGGTCGCGGTGGGCATCAGGTAGTCCATGAACGTCGTCGCCTGCGGCTGGCCCGTGTCGTCGTACCGGAACTCCTCGAGCAGCGCCCCGCCGATCCCCTGCGCGACACCGCCCCGCAGCTGCCCCTCCACGAGCGTGGGGTTCACCGCACGCCCGACCTCGTAGGCCACCAGGTAGCCGAGCACGGCGACGCCGCCCGGTGCCCTCGTCGACCTCGGCGAGACAGACGTGCGCTCCGTAGGGGTAGGTCATGTGGTCGACCTGGAACCGGTGGCGGGAGGCGAGCCCGGCGGGCTCGCCGTCGTGGAGCCACCGGCTGCCGGGCTGCGCCGCCCGCCAGAGCTCGGCGAACCCCAGGGCGGTGGCGGGGACCCCCC
The DNA here is from genome assembly GCA_963754155.1 of uncultured Actinomycetota bacterium. Taxonomy (GTDB): domain Bacteria; phylum Actinomycetota; class Actinomycetes; order Propionibacteriales; family Nocardioidaceae; genus Marmoricola_A. The sequence continues at coordinate 1,089,381 of CAVWEU010000003.1, forward strand.
GCACCCGCACCTCGCCGTCGCCCAGCTCGAGGTCGTCGACCGCGACCTCCAGCACTCGTGCGGCGAGCTCGCGCAGTCGCTGGGCGACCTCGCGGCCCGCTCCGCGGACCGCCCCGCCGGCGACCACCGTGGAGCGGCTCGCCCACGAGCCGGTGCCGTAGGGCTGCAGGTCGGTGTCGCCGTTGACCACGTCGACGGCGTCGACCTCGACCCCGAGCTCGTCGGCTGCGACCTGCGCGAGGGCGGTCTCGATCCCCTGGCCCAGGGAGGTCCCGCCGGAGTGGACGCGCACCCGGCCGCGTCCGGTCACCTCGACGTCGGCGGTGTCGTGCGGCCCCAGACCGCTCTTCTCCATGAAGACCGAGACGCCGAGCCCGACGCGCCGGCCGTCCGCCCGCGCACCGTCGCGCAGCTCACGCCAGCCGAGCTCGTCGACGCGCGCCAGCGCCTTGGCCAGCAGCCCGGGGACGTCGCCCCGGTCGACCACCATGGCGGTCCCCAGCGCGCTGATCGCCCGCTCGTGCGGGAGCTCCTCGGGGGTGAGCAGGTTGCGACGCCGCAGCTCCACGCGGTCGAGGCCGAGCTCGGCCGCGGCCTGGTCGAGCAGCTGCTCGCGTGCGGTGGTCCCCTCGAAGCGGCCCGGTGCGCGGTAGGTGCCGCACGGGGTCTTGTTGGTCAGCACCACCCGGACCCGGCCGTGGTAGGCCGGCACCCGGTAGGGGCCGGGGAGCATCGCGAGCGTCAGCTCCGGGACGATGACGCCGTGCGTGCGGACGTAGCCGCCGTTGTCGTGGGCGATGTCGTCGCGCAGCCCCAGGATCGCCCCGTCGGCGTCGAGGGCGACCTCGATCCGGTGGTGCTGCTCGCGGGAGTGGTTGACCGCCACCAGGTGCTCGGCACGGTCCTCGACCCAGGACACCGGCCGCCGCAGCCGCAGCGCCAGCCACGGGACCAGGAAGTCCTCGGGGTAGAACTCGCCGCGGACCCCGAACCCGCCGCCGGCGTCCATCGCGTGCATCCGGATCGACTCGGGGTCGCGGTCGAGCAGGTCGGCGAGCACGTTGCGGTTGAAGACCGGCACCTTGGTGGCGCCGTAGACGTCGAGGCGCCCGGTCGCCGGGTCGGCGGAGACCACCAGCGCCCGCGGCTCCAGGGGTACGGCGGTGTGCCGCCCGATCGTCACCTCGCAGCCGACCACGTGGTCGGCCGCCTCGAACGCGGCGTCCACGTCGCCGTACCCGAGGGTGAAGTCGGCGGCGACGTGCTCGTCACCGGCCTCGCGCGCATCCAGCACGACCTCACCGGGCTCGACGTCGACGACGACGAGCTCGGCGCCGTCCTCGGCGGCATAGGCGTCCTCGGCGACCACCACGGCCACGGGCTCGCCGACGTAGCGGACCACGTCGCGGGCCAGGACCGGCTGGAGGTGGCGGGAGAGGTCGATCCCCTGCACCGAGAGGCGGACGGGGATCCGCAGGTCCTCGGGGAGGTCCGCGGCGGTGACGACGTCGACGACCCCGGGCACCTCACGCGCGGCGGTCACGTCGACCTCGACGATCCGGCCGGCGGCGACCGAGGAGCGGACCACCCGGGCGTGCACCGTGCGGGGCAGCTCCACGTCGGCCCCGAAGCGACCGTGGCCGAGGAGCAGCCGGCGGTCCTCCTTGCGCGGGACGCGGCGACCGACCTGCGGGCTCACGAGGTGCTCCCGCGCGCCTTCCGGCGCGCCTCGGCCACCTCGCACACCGCGTCGACGATCCCCTGGTAGCCGGTACACCGGCACAGGTTCGCCGACACCACGTCCCGGACCTCCTCGCGGTCGGCGCCATCGTCGGTGTCGCCGTCGGTGTCGCCGTCGGTGTCGGTGTCGGTGGCGAGGTAGGCCTCGGCGAGCATGAGGAAGCCGGGGGTGCAGAAGCCGCACTGGAGGCCGTGGTGGCGGCTGAACGCCTGCTGCAGGTCGTTGAGCTCGTCACCGTCGGCGAGGCTCTCGACCGTCCGCACGCTGCGTCCGTCGGCCTGGACGCCGAAGACGAGGCAGGCCCGGACCGGCTCCTCGTCGAGCAGCACCGTGCAGGCGCCGCAGATGCCGTGCTCGCAGCCGAGGTGCGTGCCGGTCAGCCCCAGGTCCTGGCGCAGGACGTCGGCCAGCGTCTTCCGCGACTCCAGGAGCACCTCGTGCTCGCGGCCGTTGACGGTCAGCGTGACCAGGTGCTGGTCCTTCATGTCGTCTCCTGTCCTGGTCCGCCGGCGGCGGCTCCGAGCAGTCTTCTCAGGTGGGCGGGCGTGACCGGCACGAAGTCGAGGTCGGCGCCGTGGCCGCGCAGGGCGTCGTTGAGCGCGGAGAGGACCGTGGCGGGGGCGCCGATCGTGCCGCCCTCGCCCATGCCCTTGGCCCCGGTCTCGGTCAGGTCGCACGGGGTCTCGAGGTGGTGCACCGCGACCGGCGGGACCTCGCTGGCAGTCGGCATGAGGTAGTCCATGAACGTGCCGGTCTGGGGCTGTCCCTCGGGGGAGTAGGCCAGCTCCTCGTAGAGCGCGGCGGCGATCCCCTGGGCGACCCCGCCCCGGACCTGGCCGTCGACGATCATCGGGTTCACGACGACCCCGCAGTCCTCCACGACGATGTAGTCGACGACGCGGGCGTCGCCGGTTCCGGGGTCGACCTCCACGAGCGCAGCGTGGGCGGCGTTGGAGAACATCCCCGGCGGGTCCGCGCTGCCGCGGGCCTCGAGGAGGTGCTCGTCGCGCAGCGTGAGGGTGTGGGAGCGGTAGTGGACGGTCTCCGCGATCCGGTCGATGGCGACCTTCGCCTCCGGTGCCCCCTTGACCGCGGCGTGGCCGTCCACGAGCTCGATGTCGGCCGGGTCCGCCTCCAGCATGTCGGCGGCGACCTGGCGCAGCTGGTCGGCGAGCCGTCCGGCGGCGACGGCTGCGGCGCCGCCGCCGATCACCAGCGAGCGGCTCCCGAACGTCCCCCAGCCGAAGCTGGTGACCTCGGTGTCACCCTGACGGAGCTTGACCCGGTCCGGGGTGATCCCGAGCCGGTCGGCGACGAGCTGGGCGAAGGTCGTCTCGTGCCCCTGCCCGTGGCCGCAGGTGCCACTGGTGACCACGACGTCCCCGGAGGGGTCCATCCGGACGTGAGAGACCTCGAACCCCGGGGTCATCTGCATCTTGCGCAGCCCCATCGTCGCGGTGCCGTAGGCGGTGCGCTCGGAGAAGTTGGCGATGCCGATGCCGCGCAGGATGCCGTCCTCCTGGTCGCGCCGCTCCCACCACCCGGCCTGGTGGGTCTCCTCGACGCACCGCTGCAGCGCCTCGACGTAGGAGCCCGGCTCGTAGGTGATCCCGTTGACGCCGGTGAACGGGAACTCCTCGGGCTGGATCGTGTTGCGCAGCCGCAGCTCCACCCGGTCCGTCCCGAGCCGGGCGGCGGCCTTGTCCATCAGCCCTTCCATCACCATGACGATCTGCGGGCGGGACACGCCCCGGTACGGCGCGGTGGGTGGCTTGTTCGTGGCGAAGCCGCGGGCCCGGGCGGCGTACCGCGGGACCTTGTAGACGCCGGGGAGCTCGGTGGCCGCCATCAGCGGCTCGACGCCGCAGCTGAAGGGGTAGGCGGAGTAGGCCCCGATGTTGCAGCGGATGTCGGCCTCGAGCGCGAGGATGCGGCCGTCCGCGTCGAAGCCGGCGCGGACGTGGTACTCCTGCTCGCGGGCGTGGAACGACGCCGTGAGGTTCTCCTGCCGGTCCTCCGACCAGCGGACCGCCGTGCGCAGCCGGCGGGCGAGCGCGGCGGCGACCACCTCCTCGCGGCCGACGACGCACTTGAGCCCGAAGCCGCCACCGACGTCGGGGGCGATCACGCGCACCTTGCGGTCCGCGAGCCCCAGTGCCTGGGCGACCCCGGACCGCACCTGGTGCGGCACCTGGGTGGAGACGGTGAGGACGAGCTGCTCGTCGCGCTCCTGCCACTCGGCCAGGCAGCCGCGGGGCTCGAGCGGGGCGGCGTTGAGCCGACCGCTGCGGAAGGTCTCCTCGAGCACCAGGTGGGCACCGGCGAGGGTCTCGTCGAGCAGCTCGTCGGAGAACATCTGGAGGTCGACGAGGACGCCGTCCGGCGCCTCGTCGTGCAGGGGCTTCGGCAGCTCGCCCTCGGTGAGCTGGGCGAGGCAGGTCACCGCCGGGTCTTCGTCGATGTCGACCCACACGGCCTCGGCGGCGTCCTCGGCGCGGTAGCGGTCCTCCGCGACCACGGCGACGACCGGCTCGCCGGCGTAACGGACCCGGTCGCGGGCGAGCAGCGGCATGCTCGTGGCGACGAACTCCGGGCGCTCGAGGGCGGCGACGAGCTCGGGGTGCCCGAGGTCCTCGGAGGTGAAGACCCCGACCACGCCGGGCAGCTCCCGGGCGGCGTCGACGTCGACCGCGGTGATCGTGCCGGCGGCGACGGGGCTGCGGGAGAACGCGACGTGGAGGGCGTGCGGGTGAGGGATGTCATCGACGAAGCGGCCCGCACCGCGCAGCATCCGGGGGTCCTCGCGGCGGGGCATGCGGTTGCCCACCCAGCGTCGGCCGGAGCCCGCCGGGGGTGGTGCGGCTCGCTCCTCGCTCACGCGGCGGGCCCGGTCGCGAGCGCCTCGACGAAGGCGCGCTCGGTGAGCGTGCGCACCAGCGTGCGTCGGTAGTCGGCGTCACCGTTGAGGTCGGTGGGGGGCTCGATCCCCTCGGCGGCCACCCGGGCCACCTCCCGCCAGGTCCGTTCGTCCGCAGGGGCACCCTCGGCCACTGCCTCCGCCTCGGTGGCCCGCAGCGGCTCGGTGGCGACGCCGCCGAGCACGATGCTGACGTCACGGCAGGTGCCGTCGACCACGTCGAGCGCCACGCCGGTGGCGGCGATCGCGAAGTCCCCGCGCCGACGGGCGTACTCGGTGAGGGCACCGAAGGGGCGCGGCCGGGCGAACCGGGTCTCGACGACCATCTCGTTCCATGCGCCGCTGGTGGTGAGGAAGCCGGTGAACCACTCCTCGCTGGGGACGGTCCGTCGCCCCTCCGGCCCCAGGACCACGACGGTGGCGTCGTACAGCCGGGCCAGCAGGCACCACTCCGCGGTCGGGTCGGAGTGGGCGATGCTCCCGCCGACGGTGCCGCGCGAGCGGATCGGGTAGTGGCCGATCCAGTGCGCCGCCCGCGGCAGCAGCGAGAAGCCGTCGAGGACCTCGGGGGCGCGGGTCGTCTCGACGGCCCGGTGCCGGGTGAGCGCCCCGATGCAGAGCTCGTCGCCCTCCCGCCGCAGGTGGTCGAGCCCGGGAACCGAGTTGACGTCGACGAGCGCGCTGGGCCGGGCGAGCCGGAAGTTCATCATCGGCGCCAGGGACTGGCCTCCGGCAAGGATCTTGGCGTCGTCGCCGAGCTCGGTGAGGAGCTCGACGACCTCCTCGGGCGTGTAGGCCCGGTGGTACTCGAACGACGCTGGCTTCACGGCTCACCCCTCTCAGAAGTGGTATACCATATCGCATGCGTGCGGAAGGAGCCTCGTGGACGAGCTGACCGTCGAGCCCCTCGAACGGCTCCGCCCGGGGCTGCCGGGGCGCCGCATCCTGCTCGACGCCCCCCGGCGGCGCAACGCGCTCACGCCGGCGACCGTCGACCGGCTCCACGAGCTGCTGGCTGCCGACCCCGACGACCCGGTGGTGCTCGGCAGCACGAGCCCCGACGTCTTCAGCGCCGGCGCGGACCTCTCGGTCGACGACGCGACGCGGGCCCGGCTCAGCGACCGGCTCTACGAGGTCTACGAGCAGATGGTCCGTCGACCGGGGCCGGTCGTCGCGGTCGTCGAGGGACCGGCGGTCGGCGGCGGCGCCCAGCTGACGACCGCGGCCGACCTGCGAGTCGCGTCCCCGGCCGCCCGCTGGCGGTGGGCCGGACCGGGCCACGGGCTCGCCGTCGGGGCGTGGATCGTGCCGGAGCTCGTCGGCCGCGCCCGTGGGCTCGACCTGACGATGTCGGGGCGCTGGCTCGCCGCTGACGAGGCGCTGGCCGCCGGACTGGTCACGACGGTGACCGACGACCCGTGGACCGCGACGGCGGAGCTGCTCGACCGGCTCGCCCAGGCGGACGCGGCCGCCCTGGCCCGGGTCAAGCAGGTGGCCACCCGCCAGGGGCTGCTCGACCGGCTTGCCGAGGAGCGCCGCCTCAACCGGGAGAGCTGGACGGGCGCTGCGCCCACCCCCCGCGAGGCGGCTGCCCGGCACCGCGCCCCTTGACGCGGATCGCGGGCTGGTATTTGATATACCATCTAGCTTCCGACGAAAGGGACCCCATGGACCTGGATCTCAACGGCAAGGTCGCCTTCGTGACCGGCGCCAGCAAGGGCATCGGCCGCGAGGTCGCCCGCACGCTCGCCAACGAAGGGTGCGACGTGGTCATCACCGCCCGCGGCCAGGAGGAGCTGGAGAAGACCGCCGCCGAGCTCAGCGCCGAGACCGGTCGCCGGGTGGCGGCCCAGGCCGGTGACATGAGCGACTCCGCCGATGTCGAGCGCTGCGTCCGGGCCGCGATCGACGAGCTGGGCGGGATCGACATCCTCGTCACCTGCGCCGGAAGCTCGCCCGGCGGGCTCCTCGAGGAGCTGACCGACGAGCAGTGGCACCAGAGCCTCAACCTCAAGTTCATGGGCTACGTCCGCACCGTCCGCGCAGTCGTCCCCCACATGGTCGAGCGGGGCAAGGGGTCGATCGTGCTGGTCGTCGGCAACGACGGCCTCAAGCCGAGCTTCTGGGAGATGACGGCCGGCGCCGCCAACGCGGCCGACCTCAACTTCGCCAGCTCGGTCGCCGACCAGTACGGCCCGAAGGGCGTGCGGGTCAACACCGTCAACCCGGGCCCCGTCGACACCGACCGCTGGGACGGCCTGGAGAAGGCGTTCGCCCGGGACATGGGCGTCGACCAGGCCGAGGCCCGGCGCCGGGCCGAGGCCTCCATCCCGTTCGGCCGGATCACCCGGCCCCAGGAGGTCGCGGCGTTGGTGGCGTTCCTCGCCTCCGACGCGGCCGCCAGCGTCCACGGTGCGCACGTCCCGATCGACGGGGCGCAGCGCAAGGCGCTGATGGAGCGCTGAGGTGAAGCTCAACAACTCGTTCCGCATCGACCGGCCGGTCGCGGAGGTGTACGACGCGTTCCTCGACGTCGAGCGGATCGCCACATGCATGCCCGGCTCCCGGATGCTCGGTGAGCCGCAGCCGGGCACCTACGAGGGCGAGGTCAAGGTGAAGGTCGGCCCGCTCGGGGTCGCCTACACCGGCCAGTTCACGGTCCTCGAGGCGGACGAGACCAACCGCGTGCTCACCATGCGCGCGAAGGGGCGCGAGCAGCGCGGGGCCGGCAACGCCGACGCCCACATCGTCGCCACGATGACCGAGGACGGCGGGGGCACGAACGTCGCGATCGAGACCGACCTGAGCATCCGCGGCAAGGTGGCCCAGTTCGGTCGCGGGGTCATCGGCGACGTGACCGACCAGATCATGCAGACCTTCGCCGGCAACGTGGAGCAGATGCTGGCGAGCGGCGGCAGACCGGAGCCTTCGGCCGAGCAGGGTGCAGGACCCGCCGCGGCGACCGCCCCCGAGCCGTCGGCGAAGGCCGCTCCACAGCAGCCGGCGGCCCGGGATGCCGAGCCCGTCACGACGGCCGAGCAGGCGGGCGGCGAGCTCGACGCCTGGTCGCTCATCGTCCGGCCGATGCTCCAGCGCCACGCCGGCCAGGTGGCCCAGGTCGCCCTGGCCGGGCTGGCGGCGTACGTCGGCGCCCGAGCGGGTGCCCGGGCCGGGTCCGGCGCCGGACACGCACCGCGTCGCCGGCCCCACCTGCACTACTACTGACCCACGAGGAGCGCCGATGCCCGCCGCGACCACCGACGACGACGTCACCATCCACTACGAGGACACCGGCTCCGGCGACGTCATCGTCTTCCTCCACGAGTTCGCCGGGGACCAGCGCTCCTGGGAGCCGCAGGTCCGGCACTTCTCGCGGAGCTACCGGTGCCTGGTGCCCGCCGCACGCGGGTTCCCGCCCTCGGACGTGCCCGCCGACCCGGCCGCCTACAGCCAGGACCGCGCGGTCACCGACGTCCTCGCGGTGCTGGACCACGCCGGGGTCGACCGGGCCTTCGTGGTCGGCAACTCCATGGGCGGGTTCACCGCGCTCCACTTCGCGCTTCGCCACCCGGCCCGCACGCTCGGCGCCGTGGTCGCCGGCTGCGGCTACGGAGCCCACCCCGACAAGGAGGAAGGGTTCCGGGCCGAGTCGGAGAAGGTCGCGGTCGCCTTCGAGGAGGAGGGCTCGGAGCGGATGTCGCAGTGGTACGGCTTCGGGCCCGCGCGGGTGCAGTACGAAGCGAAGGACCCGCGCGGTCACGCCGAGCACCTGCGGGTGCTCGCCGAGCACGACCCGGTCGGCGCCGCTCACACCATGCGCGGGGTCCAGAAGGCCCGGCCCTCCCTCTACGCGATGACCGACCAGCTCGCCGCCTGCGAGCCCGCGGTGCTCGTCGTCGCCGGCGACGAGGACAACGGTGTGCTCGAGACCGACCTCATGCTCAAGCGGACGATCCCCCGGTGCGGCCTCGCGATCCTGCCGCGGTCGGGCCACGTCACCAATCTCGAGGAGCCGATGCTCTTCAACCTCCATGTCGAGCGGTTCCTCGCCGCCGTCGAGCACGGCACATGGGGCCCTCGCGACCCCCGGTCGCTGTCAGCCTCCACGACCGGCGCCAGGTGACCGCCCCGGACCGGCACGAGTGACGGTTCGGACCGGCACGAGTGACGGTTCGGCGGGAGCGGAGGTGCGCCGGACGCCGTACTCTTCCTCCGTGACCAGCCCGCAGCCGCTGCCCGCAGCCGCGCAGGACACCGACGAGCTGGTGTCGGCGCTGCTGACCGCCTCCCGGGTGCTGGTCGGCGTCTCCGCCCGTTCGATCGCCACCGTCGAGCACCGGGTGACGCTCACGCAGTTCCGGGTCCTCGTCGTGCTCGACGCGCACGGGCCGACGCGGCTCAACCAGCTCGCCGCCCGCCTCGACGTCGCCCCGTCGACGGCGCTCCGCACGGTGGACCGGCTCGTCGCCGCGGGGTTCGTCGACCGCCGCGACAACGAGCACGACCGCCGTGAGGTCGTCATCCAGCTGACCTCAGCCGGCCAGGACCTCGTGACGGAGGTGACCGGCCGGCGGAGGCAGGCGATCGGGGAGATCGTCGACCAGATGCCCGCCGACCGCCGCCGCACGCTCATCGACGCGCTGGCCGCCTTCGCCGCCGCGGCGGACGAGCCGCAGGTGCCGGAGGACAGCGCCCGCCGGCTGGGCTGGTGAGCCCCGGCCCCGCAGGGGGCCGACCCTGCGTCACCCCACGTCGAACCGCACCCCGGCGACCGGCCCGACGTTGCCGGATGTGTCCCTCGCGCGCTGCTGGCCCCAGTAGCCGCCGCTCCCCGGGTCGGCGCTGTCGTCGAACGAGAAGCTCCACGAGGTGGCCGGTGTCCCGGGGTCGCTCAGTGCGGCGGCGTTCCAGCTCAGCTGCGGCCGCCACTCCTCGGCTGCCGCGTTCCACCACAGCCTGCCGGCGCGGTCCTTGATCGCCACCTGCACCGTGGCGACCGCGGTGTCGTCGGTCGCGCTGCCCTCCAGCGTCGCCGGCGGACCGGGGAGCTGCTGATTCCTGGTCGGCGTGGTCATCTCGCTGGCCGGGGGCGTGGTGTCCACGACGACATCGCCGCGCTCGACGCGCCAGGTGCTGATCCGCTCGTTCCTCTGCTCGGCGACGTAGAGCACGCCGTCGACCAGGTCGAGCCCCTGCGGCTGTCGCAGCCGGCCGAGTCCGGACCCGCCTCCGCCGAACTCGTCGACGAAGGTGCCGTCCTTGCGCCAGACCGCCACCGTGTTGCGGGGCGAGTCCGCGACGTAGACATGGGTCGCGTCCACCTCCACGTCGAACGGGCTGCCCATCCGGTGCGGGCCGACCTTGCCGATCGTGCGGATCCACTGCCCCTGCGGGGTGAACACCTGCACGTCGTCACGGATCGCGTCGGCGACGTAGATCTCGCCGGTGGCGTCGTCCGCGACGACCCCCCGCGGCCGGCGCATCTGTCCGTCTCCGGTGCCCGGGGTGCCGAACTGGCGGACGAACGCGCCGTCCTCGGTGAGGACCTGAACCCGGTTGTTCTGGGTGTCGGCGACGTAGACGGTGCCGTCCGGTCCGACGTCGATCCCGTGCGGGTTCTTGAACTGGAGGGGGCCGGCGCCGCCGCTGCCCACCTCCCACAGGAAGGTGCCGGAGGTGTCGTACTTCTTCACCCGGTGGTTGTCGGTGTCGGCGACCACGACGGAGCCGTCCCGCGGATCGACCGCCACCAGGCGGGCGTAGTTGAGCTCGAAGGGGGCCCGGCCGCGGGTGCCCCATTGGGCCAGCGGCGTCCCGTCGGAGGCGAGCTTCTGGATCCGGAAGTTGTAGGTGTCGGAGACGAACAGGTCGCCGTTGGACGGGTCGACCGCGACCCCTCGCGGGCCGTTGAACCCGCCCGGTGGGGGCGGCTGCGGGGGGTCGGGGTAGACGAACTGCCGCTGGCCGGTCGGGGAGAAGACCTGCACGCGGAAGCCGGGCATGTCGCCGACCCACACGTTGCCGTTGCCGTCGACGGTGGCTTCGCGACCGCCGTCGGAGAATGTGGAGGCGCCGCCCCAGGTGAGAAGGTGGTTGCCGGAGGTCGTGAACTTGTGGACCCGGTTGCCCTCGCCGTCGACCACGTAGACCCATCCCTGGTCCGCGTCGATCGCCAGCCCGCGCATGTCGCCGCGGATCACGGCGCCCGTGCTCTCCCCGCCGGGGGCGTACGCCGCCCCGTAGCTGCGGATGTACCGCAACGTCTTGGCGGCGGCGTCGACCTCGAAGACCTCGACCCGCTTGTTGCCGGAGTTCACGACGTGGAGCAGCCCCTGGGCGTCGAACGACATCCCGCGCGGCTGCCGGAGGTGGCCCGGCTGGCTGCCGAAGGCGTGGTACTCCCACTCCTGTGCGGTCCCGGTCCGCGACCACACCGAGATCCGGTGGCCCCAGGTGTCGGCGACGAAGACGAGGCCGTCCTGGACGGCCACCCGCGAGGGGTAGCGGAACCGGTCCGGCCCGTCCCCCGACGAGCCGTTGCGCCCGAAGCTGTTGAGGTAGGTCCCGGACTCGTTGTAGCGGTCGACCTGCCGCCGGTCGGTGTCGGCCATGTAGACGTCACCGTTGTCCGGGTCGACCGCGAGGCCGTACGGCGCCTGGTGCTGCTGCGACTGGTAGCCGTCGTTGTCGATGAAGGTGCCCAGCTTGGTGCCGTTCGCGGCGAACCGGAGCACTCGGCGGTTCCAGTAGTCACCGATGAGGACGGTGCCGTCCCGCATCGTCGTGGCGCCCCAGCCGTAGAGCTCCGCGTGGCCGGGGCCGCCGATGGTGCCGACCGGCTCGAGCCTCGGGTCGTCCCCCTCGGCCGCGGTGCTGGTCGCCGGCAGCGTCGCCGCCAGCAAGGCGAGCGCAGCCGCAGCTCCGGCTCTGCCGATCCATTGTGTCTTCATATGTGTTCGCCCCCCGAGGCGGTCAGTTGATCGAGAACCTGCGGCCGGTCACGGCCGAGGTGTTGCCGGCGGCGTCGCGCGAGCGGACCCGGACGTAGTAGTCGCCCGATCCCTGGTCGGCGGTGTCGTCGAAGTCGAACGTCCAGCCGGTGCTGGTGGCACCGGAGCTCGCCAGGTCGGCGTCGACCCAGCGGTAGGAGCCCCACGAGCCGGTGACCGGGTCCCACCACTGGTTGCCGGTCCGGTCCTTGACCGCCACCTCGACGGCTGTCACCCCGGTGTCGTCGCTCGCGGTGCCGGACAGCGTCGCCGGCCGCCCGCCGAGCACCTCGTTGCCCTGCGGTGTCGTCAGGACCAGCTCCGGCGCGGTGACGTCGGCGCCCGAGCCGCCGACGCCGAAGCGGACGCCGGTGGTGTCTCCGGCCCGCCCCGAGATGTCCACCGCGCGCACGGCGACGTAGTAGTCGCCCGAGCCGCGGTCGGCGGAGTCGTCGAAGTCGAAGTGCCAGGAGCTCGAGCGGGCACCGCGGTCTGCCACGACGGCGTCCTGGCGGCGGTACTGCCCCCAGGTGTCGTTGTCGGCGTTCCACCACAGCCCGCTGGAGCGGTCACGCACCGCCACCTGGACCGCGTCGACACCGGTGTCGTCGGTGGCGCTGCCGGCGAACCGGGCCGGGAGCCCGCCGTACGCCTCGTTCTGCGTCGGCGCGTCGAGGACCAGCTCCGGGGCGTCCCGGTCCACCGGCGCACCGCCGCCCGCAGTGAACACCACGGTGGGCAGCGAGGAGGAGACGGCGCCGTGGGCGTCGTACGCCCGGAAGCGAGCGAGGTACTCGTGTCCCGGCTTGACCGACGGGAGCACCCAGCGGAACGTCTGCTGCGTGGGGTCGGCTCCGGCGAGGGCGGCGACCGCCCACCGGCCGCCGGCGCCCCAGGCGGAGCTCACCGCGTGCCAGTTCTCCCCCGTCGTGCGGTCACGCACGAACACCTCGACCGCGCCCACCCCGTCGGGGTCGGTCGCCGTCCCGGTGATCTCGACCGGGCCCGGTGCCACGGTGCCGCCGGCAGCGGGAGACGTGATCCCGAGCTGGGGCGCCTGCCCGTCTCCGGTCGCGGTCCCTCCGGTGCCGAACACCTGGATGCGGAAGTTGCCGGAGTCGGCGACGTACAGCCGTCCCTGCGCGTCACTCGCCAGACCGGACGGCGACCTCAGCTCGCCCGGGCCGCCGCCGGTCGAGCCGACCTCGCCCAGGAACGTGCCATCGGTGCCGTAGGCGACGATCGTGTTGCGGTAGGCGTCGGAGGTGTAGAGCGTGCCGTCGATCAGCTCGATGTCCCACGGGGAGCGGAACTCGCCGGGGTTGTCGCCCCGAACGCCCATCGTCCCGAGCTCCTCACCGTCGGAGAGCCGGTGGATGTCGATCCGGTCCCGGCTCGGACCCACGGCGTAGAACCGGTCAGCGGCCTCGTCGACGGCGACGCCGTGGACGCGGCGGCTGTCGACCGACCAGAGCTCCCGGCCGTCGAGGGTGCTGACGCCCTTGACGACGCTGCCGACGTAGTCGGTGATGACCGCGGTGTCCCCGGCGAAGTCGATGTCGAGCGGCCAGCGGAACGACCCCGGGTCGGTCGAGTCTTCGCCGTCACCCACGTCGAAGAGGTGGCTCTGGTTCTCGTCGTAGACGCGCAGGAAGTGGCCGCGGGTGTTCGCCACCCACAGGTGGCCGGTCGCCGGGTCGACGCCGACGCCGCGCGGGTAGTTCATGCCGTACGGCGCGTCGGAGCCACGACGTCCCCAGGTCCCTGTGTGGGAGCCGTCGGCGTCGAACCGCTGGAACCGGTGGTTCCACACGTCGACGGCCCAGATGTCGCCGTCCGGGCCGACCGCGACGTCGCGCACCTTGGAGAACAGCCCGTCGGCGGCGTCCCCGTTCTCGGGGTAGGCCGCCACGAACCCGCCGGCGGGGTTGTACCGGTGGACCCGGAAGTTGCCGTAGTCGGCCACCCAGACGTCGCCGTCGGAGGTGACGTCGACCTGCCGCCCGCCGTCGGCGAACTGGCCCGGGCCGCTCCCGACGCCGCTGGCGAAGGTGCCCGTGTGGTTCCCGGTCGTGAGGTCGAACCGCTCGAGCTGGCTGCCCTGCGCGTCCACCAGCCACAAGGTGTCGCGGTCCTCGTCGAGGGTGATCCCGCGGAGGTCGCCGGCGAAGGGACCGGTCAGGGTGCGGACGTGGTCGCCGTCGTTGGTGAAGTGGCTGATGACGTTGTTGCCGCCGTCGGCGACGTAGATGTCGCCGTTGTCGGCGACCGCGATCCCTCGCACGGTGTTGAGCTTGCCGGGCCCGGTGCCGTACTCGCCGAACGAGGCGACCTCGGTCACCGACTTGGTGGCGTCGTCGGTGCGGTACTTCCGGATCTTCGCCGGGAAGCCCTCGTCGTTCCAGTAGTGGCTGTCCGCCACGTAGAGGAACCCGTCGGCGTCGGTGGCCACCCAGGCGTTGTAGCGCGAGTCGGTGTCGAACTCGTAGAGGAAGTTCCCCGCGGAGTCGTACTTCGCGAACCACCCGGCTCCCTGGCCGTCGCTGATCTCCGGGACGTAGATGTCGCCGTTGCGGTGGTCGACGGCGAGCGAGTACGGCTGTCCCCGGCGCTCGCTCGCCGGCCGGCCGAAGCTGCCGAGCAGGTTCCCGTCGGTGTCGAACCGCCGGACGTTGAAGTTGAAGTAGTCACCGACGAGGACCTCGTCGGTCACCGGGTTGTGCTGCACGCCCCAGGCGTAGAGCGACGCCAGCCCGGTGCCTGCGACGGATCGCTCGAACCTCGGCGGCTCCCAGTCGGCCGCCTGGGCAGCCGGTGCAGTGACGACCGCAGCCCCGGCCAGGGCGAGCGACATGCCCGCCACCAGCCCGGTCAGCTTCGAACGAACATTCATCGCTTCACCTCGATGATCCGGTTGTTGAACGCGTCGGAGACGAGCAGGTTGCCGTTGCCGAGGACAAGGGTGTCGAAGGGCTGGGCGAGCGGGCCCGCACCCATCTCCTCGCCGGTGGCCGCGAGGAGCTTCGTGCCGTCGGTGTCCACCTGCACGATCCGGCCCCGTCCGGAGTCGGTGACCCAGACGGTGTCGCCCTCCACGGTCACCCCCCACGGACGCCGGTAGGGGACGTCGTCGCCGCCCGGCTGGTCGAAGGCCGTCCACACGCCGGTGGTCGGATCGAGCCGCTGGATCCGGTTGTTGTCGGTGTCGGCCACCCAGATCGTCCCGTCGGCGGCGACGTCGATCCCCGTGGGCACGCTGAGCTCGTCCGGCGCCGCCGTTCCCCGAGGTCCCGTAGACCGAGGCGAGGGTGCCGTTGCCGGCCCCGTTGACGGTGAACCGCTGGACCCGCCCGTTGCCGGAGTCGGTGACCACCAGGGTGCCGTCGGGCGCGAAGGCGACCCCGTGCGGGAACTCGAGCTGGCCCGGAGCGGTGCCGCGGGTGCCCCACCTCGTGACGAAGTCGCCGTCGGCGGTGAACACCTCGATCTCGTGGCTCTCGCGGTTGGCGACGAAGACCCGGTCCGTGCCGGGCTGGACGGCGACGTCCCAGGCGAAGTTGATCGAGCCGGGCTCGGCCACGGTGCCGCGGAAGCCGAACGCGAACGGGTCGGAGCCGTCGGCGCCCACCGGTGGATGCGCTGGTTCCACCAGTCGCTGACGAAGACCCGGCCGCTGCTGTCGAGGTCCATGCCGCGCGGGGTGTTGACTCCCCCGACGACGGCGTGGTCGCCGTACAGCTCACGCGAGCATCGTGCCGTCCGCGGTGTCGAACTCCTTCACGGAGTGGTCCCACTCGTCGGAGACGACCAGCCGGCCGTCCTCGGAGACCTCCAGGCCGCGCGCATCGGTGAGGTATGCCGGGTCGCCTTGCGGCGCGGACACCTCACCGAGGAGCTGGCCGGCGTCGTCGAAGACCTGGACGCGGTGGTTGCCCTCGTCGGAGACGTAGACGCGCTCGCCGGCGGGGTCGATCGCGATGCCACGGGGGTCGCCCATGAACTCGCCGGGGTCGCTGCCGCTCGAGCCGAACCGGAACCTCTCGGTACCGTCGGGCGCGAGGACGACGACCTCACGGTCGCGGGCGTTGACCACCCACAGGTCGCCGGTCACCGGGTGCACCTCGGCCATCCGGGGCTGGTTGAGCGGCGTCCCCGGCGCGAAGCGGCCGAGGTAGGTGCCGTCGAGCGCCCAGCGCATCATCCGCCCGTCACCGTCGACGGTGTGGACGACCTCGCCGGCGCCGATCGCCACCCCGTAGACCTGGTAGAACTCGCCAGGGCCGGTGCCCTTCGTGCCGAAGTCGAACTTGAACGTGAGGTCGGACCCGAAGACGCTGACCCGCTGGTTCGGGGTGTCGGCGACATAGAGGTCGCCGTTCGGCGCCCGGGTGATCGCCCGGGCCGCGGCGAGGTCGCCGGGGGCGCTGCCTCGCGCGCCACCGGTGGACGCGTCGATCACGCCCGTCGCCCGGTCGATCCGCACGATGCGGTAGCGCGCGACGTCGAGCGCGTAGATGTGGGTCGGGCTCACCGCGACGTCGACCGGGGTCACCGACGCGGCGGCCTCGCCGGCGAAGTCACCGACGTAGGAGAGGTCGCGCTCCTCCGGCGCGATGACCTCGAAGTTCACCGGCGCCGGTGAGCCGTCGACGTTGCCGGCGGCGTCCACGGCCCGGGCGGAGCCCCAGTAGCGGCCACTGCCGCCGGTCGGTGTGAGGTCGAAGGACCACGTGGTCGAGAGCGTGCCCGGGTCGGCGACGTCCGCGTCGAACCGCCGGAACGACCCCCAGCTCCCGGTCGCGGGGTTCCACCACGTGTTCGTGGCCTTGTCCTTGACCGCCAGCTCGACGGCGACGACCCCGACGTCGTCGGCCGCGTCGCCGCTCAGCTGCACCGTGGGACCCGGCACCGCCGCCTTGTTCGGCGGGGAGGTCAGCGTCGTCGTCGGCGCCTCCGTGTCGACCGGGCCGCCTTCGGCGACGGAGAACCGGTTGCTGGCGGGGGACCCGTCGATGTTGTCGGAGGTGTCGACCGCCCGGGCGGACATCCAGTAGCTGCCGCTGCCGCCGGTCGGGGTGAGGTCGAAGGACCACGCGGTGCTCGCGGACCCCGGGTCGGCGAGGTCGGCCGGGAACCGCGTGAACCCGCCCCAGCTCTGCGTCGCGGGGTTCCACCAGCGGTTGTCGGCGCGGTCCTTCACCGCGAGCTGGACCTCCTGCACGCCGACGTCGTCGGTCGCCGTGCCGGCCAGCGGCGCGGGCGACCCCAGCGTCTCGTTGCGGTCCGGCGTGGTGAGCGTGGTCTGCGGGTCCGTGGTGTCCTCCACCGGGGGCACCGTGGGGTCCCAGGCGTAGCGGATGACCTCGTCGTGGAACGTGTCGGAGACGTAGAGCTCGTCGCCTGAGGCGTGCACCGACTGCGGCTCGTAGTAGCCGTCCAGCACCCCGGTGGTCGAGCCGTCGGCGCCGTCGAGGATCACCACCCGGTCGTTCATGGTGTCCGCGACGTAGATGCGGCCCTGGGCGTCGGCGCTGACGCCGGAAGGCTTGAGGAAGCCGCCGGTGTACTCGTCGATCACGGCGAACGTCGAGCCGTTCGCGCTGGTCACCCGGAGGATCCGGTTGTTGCGGCGGTCCGCGACGAGCAGGGTCCCGTCGGTGGGGTCGACGGCGACCGAGAAGGGACGGCGCAGCCCGAGCGACGCCGACCCGAGCGGGGTCCGGGTCGCGACGTCCCACGCCACCAGCCGGTTGTTGTTGGTGTCGGCGACGAAGGCCACGCGGTCGGTGTCCCTGATCGCGATGCCGGTCGGGAACTTCATCCGGTCGGGGCCGGTGCCCGCGCTGCCGAGCGGCGTGGAGCTGCCGCACCCGTCGGTGACCACCTGGAGTCGGTTCTGGTGCGTGTCGGCGACCCACACCTCTCCGGTCGCCCGGTCCACCGCGAGGTCCGCTGGCCAGTTGAAGCCGAGCGACCCGGAGCCGCGGCCCCCGCAGAGCTCCAAGAGCGCGCCTCCGGGGGCGAACGTGGCCAGCCGGTGATGCATCCGGTCGGCGACCACCACGTTGCCGTCGGCGTCGGTGTCGATGCCGTGCGGGGAGTTGAAGAGCGCGTCGGCGGCGGTCCCCGGGATCCGGGAGCCGATCCGGTCGGCATAGTTCCAGCCGCCTGCGGTGCGGTTCCACTTCTCGGCGCGCCAGCCCCAGAGGTCGGCGCCCCACACGTCGCCGTCGGCGGCCACAGCGACCCGCCGCAGCTCGCTGAAGGTGCCGCCCTCGTCGTAGGTGCCGGGCTGCCCGAGCGTCACGACGTGGTCCCCGGCGAGCGTGAGCACCTGGACGCGGTTGTTGTTCGAGTCGGCGACGTAGAGGAGCTCCCCGAGGTGCGGGTCGTCGGCGACCGCGACGCCGTACGGGTTGCGGAACTGCCCCGGGCCCGAGCCGCGGGTCCCGAAGGTGTCCAGGCAGGTGCCGTCGGCGGCGAGCTTCAGCACGTTGTTGCGGGTGTAGTTCGCGAGGTAGAGGTTGCCGTCGGAGTCGGCGGTGACGTCACGCACCGGCGCCCACGGGCAGCCGCCCTGCGGGGTGACCTTCCGCAGCTGGTTGCCGTTCGGCGAGAGCACCCGGACGGCCATCGCGCCGGCGTCGGCGACCAGCACCTCGTCGTCGACGACGCTGATCCCGATCGGCGAGGCGATCCGGTCCCCGGCAGGGCCGTCGAAACGGTCCAGGTAGCTGCCGCCGGGCGAGAGCTTGACGACGCTGGTGTTGCCGGTGTCGGCGACGTAGACGTTGCCCTGCGAGTCGACCCCGATGTCGCGGGGGTTGTTCACGCCGTTCGGCCCGGTGCCGTGCGTGCCGTGGCTCCAGACCAGGTTGCCGGCTGCGTCGTACTTCACGACCCGGTCGCCGCCGGTGTCGGCGAGGACGACGCCGCCGTCCGGCGTCGTCTCGAGGCCCGACGGGTAGACCTCGGCCCGTCCCGGGCCGCCGAGGACGCCGAGCCGGTCGGGCACCACACCGCTGTCAGCGACCGCCGGCGCAGGCGCCGCGAGCACCCCCACAGTGAGCAGGAACGCCGTCGCGGAACCGAGCCGACGCACCGATGACTTCAAGGACCCCATATCGGAGCTACCCCCCCAGGTAGAGCCGGAGCCGCCGACAGCGGCCGACGTCCCCACGTCGCTTCCGCCCCACCCGAAGCCCCCGGCATGAGTTGCATACCGCAATTCTTAGTGGCCACAACCTAACAGGCCGAGTCCCCGAGGTCACTATCGAGCCGGGACCTCTTGCACCATTTCCGCCCGTTGGTCCGGTGCGGGCCCGGCGCCCGCCTCGGCGTACCGTTGAGGAATGCAGCAGCGACGCGTGGGCTCCCGTCAGGTCAGCGCCATCGGCCTGGGCGCCATGCCCATGTCCGTCCGGGAGCACAACGACGAGGACCGGGCGCTCGCCACCATCGAGCGCGCCCTCGCCGACGGCGTCACGCTGATCGACACCGCCGACGCCTACTCCCCCGACGAGACCTCCTTCGGGGTCAACGAGTGCCTGGTCGCGAAGGCTCTCGAACGGTTCGGCCCCGCCGACGTGCTGGTCGCGACCAAGGGCGGCCACACCCGCAACGGGCGCATGTGGGAGCTCGACGGCCGGCCGGAGTACCTCCGCGGGGCGTGCCTGGCGTCGATGGCCCGGCTCGAGGTCGAGCAGATCGGCCTCTACCAGCACCACCGGCCGGATCCGCGGGTCGACTACGCCGAGACGATGGGCGGGCTCAAGGCGCTGCTCGACGAGGGACTCATCGCGGCGGCCGGGATCTCCAACGCCGACCCCGCCCAGATCCGCATCGCCCGGGAGATCATCGGCGACGGGCTGGTGGCGGTGCAGAACCAGTTCTCCCCGGCGTTCCGCACCTCGCTCGCCGAGCTCGAGCTCTGCGAGGAGCTGGGGCTGGCGTTCCTGGCGTGGAGCCCGCTGGGCGGGATGTCCCACGCCGCCGAGCTCGCCGAGCGGTGGCGCCCGTTCGCCGACGTCGCCGAGAAGCACGGTGTCAGTCCGCAGCAGGTCTGCCTGGCGTGGGAGCTGTCACTGTCCGAGGCGATGATCCCGATCCCGGGCGCGAGCCGACCGGAGTCGGTCGCGGACTCGGTCCAGGCGGTCCACCTCGAGCTCGACGAGGACGACCTCGCGTCACTGAACGGGAGCTAGCCCCTCCGGCTTGTTGTCCGGGCAGTCGGGGTTCGGGCAGTAGTCGACGGCCACCATCTCACCGGGCCGCAGCTCGGGCCGGTCGGCATTCGTCTTGTCGAAGTCGACGGTGGCGGTGCGCAGCTCGGTCTCGCAGGTCGCACACCGGGTCGGCCACTCTTGCTCTGTCATCGCCCCAACCTACCCACCCCCCACCCCCCTCGAGCGGCCTCGTCCGATTGGGAGTGCGCTATGGCGCACTCCCAATCGGACGAGGCGGGTCCCGGGGGCGTCAGGTCTCGATCCGGGTCCGCACCGCGTAGAGCTCGGGGAAGAACGTGAGCTCCAGCGCCCGTCGCAGGAACGGCGCCCCGCTCGACCCGCCGGTGCCGGACTTCATCCCGATGATCCGCTCGACGGTCTTGAGGTGCCGGAACCGCCAGAGCTGGAAGTTGTCCTCGAGGTCGACCAGCTCCTCGCACGTCTCGTAGACCGCCCAGTTCCGCTCGGCGTCCTCGTAGACCGACGCGAAGACCGGCACCAGCTCGTCGCAGAACGTCCAGGCCCTCGTCACGTCCCGTTCCAGCACCGCGTCGGGGATCGGGTACCCGAGCCGGGCCAGGTAGCGGAGGAACTCGTCGTACAGCGACGGCTCCTCCAGCGCCCTGCGGACCTCCTCCTGCGCCGAGGGGTCGGCCGCGAAGACCTCGAGCATCCGCGGGTTCTTGTTGCCGAGGACGAACTCGACGCAGCGGTACTGCCAGGACTGGAAGCCGCTGGCGTTGCCGAGAACCCCGCGGAACTCGGCGTACTCGCTCGGGGTGAGCGTCGCGAGCACCGACCACTGCTCGGTCAGGGTCTTCTGGATGTGCTTGACCCGGGCGATCCGCTTGAGGGCCGGCGAGAGGTCGTCGGACCGGATCAGTGCGCACGCGCTCTCCAGCTCGTGCCGGACGAGCTTGAGCCACAGCTCGGTCGTCTGGTGCTGGATGATGAAGAGCAGCTCGTCGTGGTGCTCGGGCACGCTGATCGGCCGCTGCGCCGCCAGCAGCGTGGGCAGGTCCAGGTAGCCGCCGTAGCTCATCCGGTCCGAGAAGTCCGTCACCACCGACTCCTCGAGCTCCCGGGTGTTCTCGCGGACCCCTCGCTCTACCATCTCCGCCTCCTGCCGTCCTCGCGCACCGTGGGCTGCGAGGATCGTCGCCGTGACCTCCCATGCAACCATCGGCCGGCTCGCAGCCGTGCACCGCTACCCGGTGAAGTCGCTGAGCGGCGAGGCGCTGACCGAGGTGCTCCTCGACGAGCGCGGGCTCCGGGGTGACCGGCTCTGGTCGGTCCTCGACCCCGACGGCAAGCTCGGCAGCGGAAAGTCCAGCCGCCGGTTCCGCCGGATGGACGGGCTGCTCGCGCTCACCGCGGCGTACGACGGGGACGTGCCCGTCGTGACCTTCGCGGACGGCAGGAGGCTCACCCCGGGACCCGCCCTGGACGAGGCGCTGTCCCGCCACGTCGGCCGTCCGGTGTCGCTGGGGCGCGAGGGCGGTGTCTCCCACTTCGACGACGGCCCGGTCCACCTGGTGACCACCTCCGCGCTCCGGACGGTCGCGGACGAGCACGGCGCCCCGGTCGACGCGCGGCGGTTCCGGGCGAACCTGCTGCTGGACAACGGCACCGACGCCGGCTTCGCCGAGGACGGCTGGTACGGCGCGCGGCTGGCCGTCGGGGAGGCGCTGCTCGAGATGGTGCAGCCGATGCCGCGCTGCGTGATGGTCGACATGGCCCAGGTCGGCGTCCCCGCGGGGGACGGGCTGCTGCAGACGGTCACGACCCGTCACGACGGGGACTTCGGCGTGCTCCTCGACGTCGTGCGGCCCGGCCGCGTCAGGGTCGGCGACGAGGTGGTGCTGGTCGAGGGTCAGCCGCCCGCCAGCCGCTGAGGCACCTCAGCGTTGCTCGACGATGTGCGCGTCGGGTCCGGGGAACATCAGCCCCTCGTGACCGTCGTTCCAGCGCACCACGTAGGGCGGCGCACCGTCGGCGCCGCGCACCTCGACGACCTCACCCTCGTGCTTGGGCTGGGTGTCGGTCCTTCCCTCGACGACCAAGTGGTCGCCCACCTGTGCTCGCATGGCTCCACTGTGGTCCCCCGGGCGGGGGATGACAAGGGCTCAGCCGGACTCGGAACCGGCGTCCTTCAGCGTGATCGTCCGGTCCGGGACGTCGTCGCGCACCACGATCCACGAGGCGGCGTACGACGCGGCGAGCCAGCCGTTGACTACCCACCACCGTTTGCCGAGGTCGCTCTGGAGCGCCCAGGCGAGGTCGGCGGCGACGACGTACGGCGCCACACAGAACGGGCACTCGGCGAGCACCGACCACTCCGTGCCGCTGGTCGCCTCGACGTACTTGCGGCGGGCCCACGACATCGGCGGCCAGTGGTCCTTGGTCACCAGCCGGGTCAGTCGCGCCGCCGCGACCACGCCCACGGAGGCGGCGGCTGCGACGACGAGCTCGTCACGGGGCATGGCGGGTCCTCCAAAGGGGCGGGTGGGGCGGCGGGACAGTCACGGCGTACCCCCCGCCCGACCCCGACAAACGGAGCTCAGCCCAGCCGCCGGTGCTCCTCGACCAGCTCCCGCAGCCGGGCGGCCAGCGCGGCGTCGAAGTCGTCCTCGAACGCCTGCCAGCTCCAGTTCCCGGTCGGGGTGCCGGGGGTGTTCATCCGGCTCTCGCTGCCCAGCCCGAGGAGGTCCTGCGCCGGGACGACGGCCAGCGTCGCGACCGACGCCATCGCCAGCCGGACCAGCGCCCACGGCATCGGCTCGGTCGGGTCGAGGAGGTGGGCGACGGTGTTGCGCCGCACGTCGGCCGACTGCTCCGCCCACCAGCCGAGCGTGGTGTCGTTGTCGTGGGTCCCGGTGTAGACGACGCTGAGCTCCTCGTGGTGCGCGGGGAGGTAGAAGTTGTCCGGGTCGCCGTCGAAGGCGAACTGGAGGACCTTCATTCCGGGGAGCCGGAACCGCCGGCGCAGCGCATCCACCTCGGGGGTGATCACCCCGAGGTCCTCCGCGACGAGCGTCCCGGGTCCGCTGGTCTCGATCAGCGCCGGGAGCACCTCGTCGCCCGGGCTCGTCCGCCACCAGCCGGTCTTCGCGCTCTCCGCACCGGCTGGGATGTGCCAGGCAGCCTCGAAGCCGCGGAAGTGGTCGATCCGCACGAGGTCGAACAGCCGCCGCTGGCCGGCCACCCGCTCCCGCCACCACAGGTAGCCGTCCTCGGCCATCGCGTCCCAGTCGTAGTGCGGGTTGTTCCACCGCTGCCCGTCGGCGGAGAAGTAGTCGGGCGGGACCCCCGTGACGGTGGTCGGCTGCCCCTGGTCGTCGAGGAGGAAGAGGCTCCGCGAGGCCCACACGTCGGCGCTGTCGTGGGAGACGAAGATCGGCAGGTCTCCGAAGAGGAGGACCCCGTGGGCGTGCGCGTAGGCGCGGAGCTCGCGCCACTGCTCGGCGAAGACCCACTGCTCGAACCGCAGGACGGCGAGCCGATCGGCCAGCGGCGCCAGGGCCTCGGCCACGGCCGCCGGCTCCCGGTCGCGCAGCCCCGGCTCCCAGGTGGGCCACGCGGCGTGGTCGCACCGCTCCCAGAGCGCGACGAACTCCACGTAGTCGTCGAGCCACCCCCGGTTCTCCGCGCACCACTGCTCGAACTCGGCGCGCTCCGGGCCGCCGTCGCCGTCGAGGAACCGCTGCGCCGCCACCAGGCGCACCTCCGCCGGTGTCAGCGAGCCGCTGCGCAGGTCGTCGAGGTGCGGCTCGTCGAGGAGGCCGCGCTCGACCAGGCACTCGGCGCTGACCAGGTCGGGATTGCCTGCCATCGCCGACATCGCGTTGTAGGGCGACCGATCCACGAGGTGGGTGGGCACCAGCGGCAGCACCTGCCAGACGGTGCAGCCGGCGGTCTCGAGGAAGTCGACGAACCGCCGGGCCGCCGGGCCCAGGTCCCCGGCGCCGTACGCCGAGGGAAGCGAGGTCACGTGCAGCAGGACCCCGGCACGGCGTACCGCGAGAGGGCCTTCCGGCGCGGGCGCGGGGGGTGATTCGTCAGCCATGCGGCCAAGAGTCTCACCTCGACCATAGGGTCACCGCATGGACGCCCCCCGCTGGACCCGGACGACCCTCACACCCGAGCAGGCAGCCGGGCACGACCGCGTGCACGGCGCCCTCGCGCGCGCCAGTCGAGCGCTCGTCGAGGCGCAGCTGCTCACCGAGGTCGACCACGCCGAGGTCGAGGAGGTGACCGCCGAGATCGAACGGCTGACGGAGCGGCTGCGCGGCAAGCGGCGCGCCGGCGCGCTCGGCGTCGAGCTGGGCCCCGGCGAGCGGGAGGTGCGCAACCACGGCAACGCGGTGATGGGGCTGCGCAACCCGTTCGCGGTCATCGACATGCAGCGCCGGACGGTCGACGAGGACCGCCGGGTCACCCACGAGCTCCACCTCGGCGCCCTCTACGAGGGCCCTCCGGGGCTGGTCCACGGCGGCGTGAGCGCGCTCGTCCTCGACCAGGTCCTCGGCGAGGCGGCCGCGGTGGGCGGGGCGCCCGGGATGACCGGGCGGCTCACCCTGCACTACCGCAGACCGACCCCGCTGGGCGACCTCGCCGTGTCGGCCCGGCTCGAGTCGCACGAGGGCCGCAAGGCGGTGGTCCGCGGAGAGCTGCGGACCGCGGACGGACAGGTCACCGTGGAGGCGGAGGGGCTCTTCATCCTGCCGGCGTGGGCCACCGACCTGCCCGAGTTCCGGGCACGGCAGCGCCCCTTCGAGTGACCGGGGTCAGGAGGAGGTCGCCGTCTCCCGGTGGACGCCGCGCTCGCCGGCGTCGGTGAGCCGCGCCTCCTCGGCCGCCTTGGCCTCGAGCTCGGCCCGACGGGTCTCCTCGATCATCCGCCGGGTGGCGTCGTAGGTCCCGACCGGTGCGACCAGGTCGGTCGCCCCGTGCTCGAGCCGGCTCAGCGCGAGCCGGCCGAAGATCTGCTGCTCGGTGGCGACCCGCTCCGACCGGCCGCTGCCGATGAAGCTGACCAGCCAGTGGCCGAGCGCGGAGATCCGGTTCTTGAACCCCGTCAGGTAGACGAGGTGCACGGCGAGCCACATGAGCCACGCGACGAACCCGGTGATCCGCAGCTTGCCGACCATCGCCACGGCGCTGAACCGCGAGATCGTCGCCATGCTGCCCTTGTCGAAGTACTTGAAAGGCTTCTGCGGCGGCTTCCCCTCGACCCGGTTCCGGATCTCCTTGGCGGCGTACTTCGCGCCCTGGATCGCGACCTGCGCGACGCCGGGGAGGTTGTCGAGCGAGATCATGTCGCCGACGACGAAGACCTCCGGGTGGCCAGGGAGGGTGAGGTCGGGGTTGACACCGACCCGGCCGGCCCGGTCGAGGGGCGCACCGCTCTGGTCGGCCAGCATCTTCCCGAGCGGGCTCGCCTGGACCCCCGCGGCCCACACCTTCGTCACGGTCTCGATCCGCTCGGCGCTGCCGTCCTTGCGCCGGACCTCGAGACCGAACTCGTCGACGTCGGTCACCATCTCACCGAGCCGCACCTCGACGCCCCGGCCCTCGAGGTCCTTCTGGGTCTTCTCGCCGAGCTTCTTGCCGAACGGCGGCAGCACCTGGGGGGCGGCGTCGAGAAGGATGACCCGCGCCTCCCGGGTGTTGATCCTCCGGAAGTCCTTGCGCAGCGTGCGATGGGCCAGCTCCGCGATCTGGCCGGCCATCTCCACGCCGGTGGGCCCGGCGCCCACGACGACGAAGGTCAGCAGCCGGTCGATCTCCTCCTCGGTGTCGGCGAGCTCGGCGAGCTCGAAGGCGCCGAAGATCCGGCCGCGCAGCTCGAGGGCGTCGTCGATGCTCTTCATCCCGGGGGCGAACTCGGCGAAGTGGTCGTTGCCGAAGTAGGACTGGCCCGCACCCGCCGCGACCAGAAGGGAGTCGTACGGCGTGACGGTCACCCGGCCGAGGACCTTGGACGTCACGAGCTTCCGGTCGAGGTCGATGTTCGTCACCTCGCCGAGGATCACCCGGGCGTTCTCCTGGTCGGCCAGGATCTCGCGGGTCGGCGGAGCGATCTCGCCCTGGGAGAGGATCCCGGTCGCCACCTGGTAGAGCAGCGGCTGGAAGAGGTGGTGGGTGGTCTTCGCGATCATCGTCACGTCGACGTCGGCCCGGTGGAGGGCCTTGGTGCCGAACAGCCCACCGAACCCCGAGCCCACCACCACCACCTGGTGGCGGCTGCTCGTGCTCGTGCTGTCGGTCGCAGGCGTGCTGGACGTCATGGTCTCACCTCTCTCGAGCCGTCAACGGCTTCCTCCGTGCAACACCACCATCCTGCCGCACCTTCCCCACGATCGCCCGTCCGACGCTGTCTGTCTGCCCCCGTTCCCTAGGGTGGGACGGTGTCCGGCCGCCCCCTCCACGCGTCGACGGTCGCCGCGGTGGCAGGTGGCGGCGCTGCCGGCGCGGTGCTCAGGCACCTCCTCGACGACGCGTTTCCCGGTGACGCGCTCGGATGGGCGACGTTCACGGTCAACGTCTCCGGCTCGTTCCTCCTCGCGCTGCTGCCGGCGCTGGCCGTCGTACGCCGCCACCCGCTCCTGCCACCGGCGCTCGGCCCCGGGGTGCTCGGCGGCTACACGACGCTGTCGGCCTACTCGGAGGAGAGCCGGGCGCTGCTGGCCGAGGGGCGCCTCGGCCCGGCGGTGCTGTACGTCGTCGGCACGCTGGTCGCGTGCGTGGCGGCGGTGGCGCTCGCCGACCGGGTCACCGACCCTGCGGAGCGCGCGGAGTTCGAGTCGGAGGAGGGGGACCTGTGACGCTGCTGTACGTCGCCCTCGGGGCTGCCCTGGGGGCACCGCTGCGGTTCCTCACCGCGCACCTCCTCGACGGCCGACTGCCGTGGGGGACGATGCTCGTCAACGTCGCCGGGTCGTTCGCGCTCGGCGCAGTGACCGGTCCCGGCCTCGGCGCCGAGGCGGTCGCGCTGCTCGGGACGGGGTTCTGCGGGGCGCTGACGACGTACTCGGCGTTCGCGGTGCAGGCGCACGAGCGCGGGCTGCGCGACGGCCTGCTCGTGGTGGCGCTGACGGTTCCCCCTGCCTTGGCGGCGTGCACCCTCGGGCACGCCCTGACGAGCTGACGCGGCCTCCTGGTCAGGCGTAGCCGAGCTCGTGGAGCCGGTCGTCGTCGATCCCGAAGTGGTGGGCGATCTCGTGGACGACGGTGATCCCCACCTCCTCGACCACCTCCTCGTCGGAGCCGCACATCGCCAGGATCGGGTTGCGGAAGATCGTGATCCGGTCGGGCATCGCCATGGTGTAGTGGGAGTCGCGCTCGGTCAGCGGCGTCCCGTCGTACAACCCGAGCAGCTCGGGGTCCTCGACCGGCGCGTCGTCCTCGACGAGGACGACGCAGTTGTCGATCAGCCGGGTCAGCTCGGGCGGCACCGTGTCGAGAGCGTCGCCCACCAGCTCCTCGAACCGCTCACGGTCCATCTCGATCATCGGCTCGTCACCGGACCATTGTCTCGGTCCCGGACAAGCGCGTGGCTAGGATGTGCGGGTTCCTCGCCCGCGACCGTGCGGACGTGCGGACGGGCCCCCATCGTCTAGCGGCCTAGGACCCCGCCCTTTCACGGCGGTAGCACGGGTTCGAATCCCGTTGGGGGTGCCTCGACTCATCCGCTCCAGCTCCAGCCGTCGCTGACGACGAGCTGATGGAGCTGTCGCCGCGGAAGTAGTGGAGCACCGGACAGGCGAGGTGCTGCTCGGCATGGGTGGACATCCGGCAGCTACCCACCGCCTGCGCAGGCACACGCCCGAGCCCTGAAAACCGGGCTGCCTGGGCCCGCCGCTCCTCGATTCGGAACTCGGCGCGAAGGCTGTTAGAGTTCCCTCCGCTGACCGAGTGTCAGCGGAACGACCAAGGCCCCGTAGCGCAGTTGGTTAGCGCGCCGCCCTGTCACGGCGGAGGCCGCGGGTTCGAGTCCCGTCGGGGTCGCCACCGATCGAGTCGCTCCGGACAACCGTCCGGAGCGACTCGGCGTTTTGGGTCGGTTCGTCCGATGTGAACCACCTCACGAAATATTGAAGGCTCAACCTTCGTTGAGAACGGCATGAGCACCCACGACCTCGCCCTCAGCCCCGACGCCCAGGACCTCCTCTTCCGCGAGGCCCGCACCGCGAACTCCTTCGCCGACACCCCGGTCTCCGACGAGGAGGTCGCCGCGATCTACGACCTCGTCAAGTACGGCCCCACGGCGATGAACGCCCAGCCGCTCCGGCTGCTCCTGGTCCGCGAGGAGGGTCGCGACCGGCTCCTCAAGCACGTCTCCGACGGCAACCGCGACAAGACCGCCTCGGCGCCGCTGGTCGCCGTCCTCGCCGCGGACGTCGACTTCCACGAGAACCTGGAGCGCACCTTCCCGCACTTCCCCGGGGCGAAGGAGCTCTTCGACGACGACGAGGCCCGCGAGGCGCAGGCCCGGTTCAACGCGGCCCTCCAGGCCGGCTACTTCCTCATCGGGGTGCGTGCAGCCGGGCTGGTCGCCGGCCCGATGGGCGGCTTCGACGCCCAGGGGATCGACGAGGAGTTCTTCACCGGCACCCCGTGGCGCTCGTTCATGGTGGTCAACATCGGCCATCCCGGCGAGAACGCCTGGTTCGACCGGCTCCCCCGGCTCGAGCTCGACGAGGTCGTCCGCACCGCCTGATGCGAGCATGGGCCGCAGCGTCCGGTAGAGTCCTGCCCGGCCCGGCCAGGTAGCTCAGTTGGTACGAGCGACCGACTGAAAATCGGTAGGTCGGCGGTTCGACCCCGCCCCTGGCCACGGCACTCCAGCAGGCCCCCTCCTCGGAGGGGGCCTGTTGCGTCGTGGGCGCCGTCACGTGCGGCGCGCCGCTCTGGGCTGCTCGTCGGCGGCGGAGATCCATCCGTGCGGACGAGTTTCTGCGGGCGGACGGCGCACTGGGCGCCAGAATCGTCCGTATGGACGAAATTCGGCGGGTGGCGCGCGGCGCGCCGCCCGTCGGCAGCGGAAATCCATCCGTACGGACGAGTTTCGGCGGGCGGAGAGCGTGCTGGGCGCCAGAACCGTCCGCATGGACGAGTTTCTGCGGGCGGAGAGCGTGCACGGCGCCAGAACCGTCCGCAGGGCGAAGTTCGGCGAGTGGCGCGGCGCACGCGAACGCCAGAGAGGGCACGGTACGACGAGAGTTCAGCTCGAAACTGAATCTAGGCCGAGTTCAGGACTGGACTGAACTCAGGACGACCAGCCCGACTCCGGCCAGCGAGATCAGCCAGCTGGCGAGCGTGCCGATCAGGAAGTACTCGGTCAGGTCGCTCGGCCCGACCTTCGTGCCGCGGTGGAGCTCGGGGAACCGGAGCAGCCCCTTCGCGCCGCCGACCACGGCGGCTGCGGTGACCTCGCCGGCGAGCCCGAGCCCGACGATCAGCAGCCGCTCCATCGGCCCGAGCATCCGCCCACCCTTGAGCGTCTTCTCGTTGGTCGAGGCGGGGACCCCGACGGCGTCGAGCACCATCCGCACCACGATGTTGGCGGTCGCCAGCTGGACGAGCCCAACGCCGGCGACCAGGAGGACGGTCTCGGGGTCGAGCCCGGCGAGCGCACCCGGCAGCTGCCGGGAGAGCGTGAGGCCGTCCGCGAGCAGCCCGACCAGGAGCCCCCCGCCGAGCCCGGCGAAGGCGACGACGCGGGCGGCCGTGCGGTGCTGCGCCAGCGCTGCGGCCGACCCGAGCAGCCACAGCAGGAACGTCGTGAGCCACCCGCCGAGGAGCAGGGCCAGCGCACCCGCCGCCGGCTCGAGGGCGACGCCGGCCAGGACGAACAGGGAGCCTCCCAGCCCGACGATGGCGAGGCGGCGGCGCGAGGAGGTGACGTCGCGCGCCGCCCGCACGAGGTCGCAGACCCCCACGACGACGAGCCAGACCGCGAGCTCCACCATGCTCGCAGCGTCTCACCCGCGACCGACAGGATCCTGCTCCAGCAGCGCCTGGGCGTCGCGGACCGCGGAGATGCCCCGGGAGAACTGTTGGGAGACCGCGGACTTGGTGACACCCTCCTGCTCCGCGATGCGCTGCTGGCTCTCCCCCTGCAGGGCCGCCCGCAGCATCCGCCATCCGCGCTCGTTGAGCCGGTCCACGAGCGCGTCGCGGCAGAGGAGGTGCGCGTTCACGACGTCGGCGTCGCGGCCGACGAGCCAGCTCCGGAGCGCGGCCCGCCGCGAGCCCGCCATCCACCCGACTGCCTCCCGAGCGGCCCACCAGGCCGGTCCGTCCTGGAGCCACGGGACGCGGGAGCTGTCGAAGACCGTCGCCTCGCCGACCCCGATGCCGCACCGGACGTCGATCTCGGGCAGCAGCGCCAGCCGGACCAGGAGCGTGGCCCGGGTCGCCTCGCCGAGGCTCGCGTAGGCCCCCTGGAACTCGTCGCCGACGGTCGCCCCGAGCGGCTGGGCGCCGGGAAGGCCCCGATCCACCTCGGCGAGAACCTCCGCGATCCGGCGCTGGGCCCCACGGCGGTCCGCGATGCGGCGGGAGGCGATGACGTCCCCGATGATCGCGTACATGTTCAGATCATACCTGAACTTCGAAAGAGTTCAGGCGAGCACTGAACTTCGGTCCGCCTCTTCGGACGCATTTGCGGCACCGTCCGTGCGCCACATCCGGCTAGGCCACCACATGAGCGGTCCCAGGTCGAGGTTGAGCGCAGTCACCAGCACCGCCCGGACCACGATGGTGTCGAGCAGGACACCGAGGGCGACAGCCATCCCGATCTCCGCGAACGCCACGACCGGCAGCGTGGCGAGCGCGAGGAAGGTGCCGGCCAGCACGAGGCCGGCCGAGGTGATGACCCCGCCCGTGGCCGACAGGCCGACCAGGGCCCCGCGGCGGGTCCCGAGGACCTTCGCCTCCTCGTGGACCCGCGTCATCAGGAAGATGTTGTAGTCGATCCCGAGCGCCACCAGGAACACGAACACGAACAGCGGAAGTCCGGGGTCGGCACCCGCGAACCCGAAGACGTGCTTGAAGAGCAGCGCGCTGAGCCCCAGGGCGGCGAAGAAGGAGAGCACGACGGTCCCGATGAGGATCACCGGCGCGAGGACCGCGCGGAGCAGCAAGGCCAGGATCAGGAACACCACGAGCAGGATCGCAGGGAGGACCACGCGGTTGTCCCGTTCGGAGGCGGCCAGCACGTCGGCGAAGATCGCGGTGCCACCGCCGGCCTGGGCATCGGCGCCCTCGATGCCGTTGATCCTGTCCCGCACCTCCTCGACGGTGTCCCGCGCGGCCGCGGTGTCGGGGCCCTCGGCGAGCGTCGCTGCGATCCACGCCGTGCTCTCCCGGACGACCGGATCGGCGACGGAGACGATGCCCGGAGTCGCCGCCACGACCTCGGAGACCTCCGCGGCGCTGTCCGCATCGGTCACGACGTCGACCGGCTGCCCAGCTCCGGCAGGGTAGTGCTCGGCCAGCGCCTCCTCGCCCACCACCGCCTCGGGCTCGCCGTAGTACTGCTCGGACTGACGCAGCCCGGTCGCGTCGAGCTGCACGACCGCGATCGAGGCCACGCCCAGAGCGAGCGAGGTGACCACCCACGTGCGGCGCGGCCGGTCCGCGATCCAGTGGCCGACCCGCGCCCAGAGGCCGGTCTCGGTGTGGTCGACGCTGCCGTACGACGGACGCCGCGGCCAGAACACCCACCGGCCGAAGAGCACGAGCAAGGCGGGGAGCAACGTGAGCATGACCAGGAGCCCCACACCGATCCCGATCGCGCAGACCGGACCCAGTCCCGACGTGGAGTTCATGCTCGCCAGCAGCAGGCACAGCATGCCGGCGATGACGGTCGCGCCCGACGCCACGATGGCCGGCCCGGCGCGGTGGAGTGCGAACGCCATCGCCTCGTGCCGGTCCGCGTGGCGGCGGAGCTCCTCCCGGTAGCGCGCCACGAGTAGCAACGCGTAGTCGGTCCCGGCACCGAAGACGAGGACCGTGAGGATCCCCTGGGACTGGGCGTTCACGGTGAGGCCGCCCTCGGTGGCGGCGAAGTAGACGGCTGCCTGGGCGACGAAGAGCGCGATGCCCGCGGACACCACCGGTAGCACCCACAGCACCGGGCTGCGGTAGGTGAGCAGCAGGATCACCACGACCACGCTCGCCGCCATCGCGAGCAGCTTCCCGTCGATCCCGGCAAACGCCTCGGCCGACTCCGCCGCGTAGCCACCGGGACCGGTCACGTAGCCCTCGAGCCCCGCCGGCGCACCGTCGATCTCGTCACGCATGTCCTCGACGATGTCGCCGATGACCTCCCAGCCGCCGCTGCCCATGTCGACGGGGACGATGACCTGCAGCGCCCGGCCGTCCTCGGAGGGGATCGGCCCGACCGGGTCACGCTCGACGGCGTCGAGCCGCGCGAAGGCGGCGATCTGCTCCTGGACCGCCTGCATGTCCTCGGTGGTGACCCCGGCCTCGCGCACGTAGACGACGAGCGCGGGGATCTCGTTCTGTGACTGGAAGGCCGCCATGCGCTCGAGCACCTGGGTCGACTGCGCCTCGGCGGGCAGCCAGGAGATGCTGTCGTTCTCCTGGGCGCCGGTCAGCTTGCTCGCCGGCCCCATCGCGGCTGCGGCGACGACCAGCCAGAAGACCAGGACGACCCAGGAGCCGACCCTCCGGCTGGGCAGCCACGCCAGCCGCCCGACGTCGTCGATCCGCTCGTTCATGCCACGAGCCTGTCGCAGCCCCGCGACCACGCACAAGCGGAATCGGTCCCGGATGGGACGCCACCTGAGCACGGCTACTCAGGCGCGGTGAGTCGACGCCCCGACGACACCGACCACGACCTCGTGGGTTGATAGGACCATGAGGCTCTTCGCAGACCCGCACCGCTGCCCCGACTGCGGCGCGGTCCTCCCGGCCGACGGTCCTGTCTGCCCACGGTGCCACCTCGACCTGACCGGCCCGGACGGCCAGGAGCTCTTCGCGACGTTGAGCCACGCCGACGTGCTGCTGGCCCGGCTGCGGGCGAGGAGCACGGCCCCGTCCCCCGTCGGGCAGCCCGGGGCGGCAGAGCGGCCGCATCGCCGGCTGCCGGCCGCGTCGGTGCCGAAGATCCTGCTGGCGCTCGGGGCGCTCTGCCTCCTTGTCGCGGCCCTGGTGTTCCTCGCGGTCAGCTGGTCGGAGATGGGGGTCGGCGGCCGGACCGCCACCCTCGTCGCCTTCACCGTCGCCGCATGGGGGCTCGCTGCCTGGGCCGCCCGCCGAGCCCTGCGCGGAACGGCGGAAGCGCTCGGCACCGTCGCCCTCGGGCTCACCACGCTCGACGCCGTCGGGGCCCGGGACGCCGGGTGGCTCGGCGCACCGACCGCGGCGACCTTCGCCGTCGGCCTCGGGCTGCTCCTCGTCGTCGTCGGAGACGGCGCGGCCGTTCTGTTGCGGAGGACCCCGGCGGGCGGCTTCACCTTCGGGGAGCTCGGAGCCGTCCTGGGCTCCGCCATCCTTTCCTACGGCCTCGTGGACGGCGACTGGGGCGACGGCGCCGGCCGCGCCCTGGTCGCGGTGCTCGTCGTCGGCGGCCTCGCTCTCCTGACGGCGCGTCTCGCGCCGCTCCGCGTCGCCGCGGTCGGGACGTGGCTCGTCGCGGTCGCCGACTGGGTCGTCCTGCTCGGCGCCGGGCTCGAGCGGGTCGGCTCCGACCCGTCAGCGGCCTCGGTCTGGCTCCGCCTCGACGGCTGGGGGCTCCTCGCAGCGGCTGCCGTCGGCGGGGCGCTCGCCGCCAGCCGCCCCGTGGACGTCCGGCTGCGGGTCGCCGGGCTCGCGGCAGCGACCTTCTCCCTCGCCACGTTCGCCACCGTCCCGGCGTACGACGAGACGGGCACCACGCTCACCCTGGCCGTCCTGGGAACGGTCGCTGTCGCGGTGGTCGCGACGGCGCTCGCGCCGCGTCCGTGGGCGACCGCGGGGCTGGCCGCCAGCCTGCCGGGCTCCCTCTACCTCGGCGTCCAGCTGCTCGTTCTCGGCGTCCTGGCCGTCGGGCGGTACGTCGAGGTGGCGGCGACCGCGTGGGGTGGCACGGCCGGCGGACGGCTCGATGCGCTTCCCGTCGAGCCGGACCGGGCGGCGGCGTGGACGGTGCCGCTGCTCGTCGGAGCCCTGGTCGGTGTCGCCTGGTCGGTCGCGCGGCTCGCGTCGTACGGCCGCAGCCTCTCCCCGCGCGCCGCGCTGCTCACGGGCGGGTTGGCCGCGGCGCTGGCGCTGGCCCTGGCGCTGTTGCTCTCCCCGGTGCCGGTGTGGGCGGTCCTGCTGGTGCTGCTGGCGACCGGCGCCGGCGCCGTGGGGGTCGCACTGGCGCCGCGCGGCGGAGCTCCTACCGAGGTCGGGCCGGCGGCACTCCCCGCCGGCGCCGTGGTGCTCGCGGTCGCGCTGCCGCTGTCCTGGTACGACGCATGGCTGACCCTCGGCGCCGTGGGGGTCGCGCTCCTCGCCGCGGTGGCGGCGCGGCTGCGCAGCCGCACCGACTGGTCGACCCGGGTCGCCGGCGCCGCTGTCGCGCCCCTGGCCGCTGGAGCGACCTGGACCGGTGGTGAGCTGGTCGGCGGGCAGCGTCCGTGGGTGGGGCTGGTCGCGCTGCTCGTCCTCGCGGCCCTCGCACTGGCGCCGATGGCGCTGGGGCGGTTGCCTGGAGGCCGGCGATCCACGACCGAGCTGGAGCTCGGGTCCGCGGCGGCGGCACTGGGGATCGCTGCCGCAGGGCTGGACGCGGCGACCGGCGCGACCGTCGCCGACTGGACGGCCGTGTACCTGACCGTCGGAGGCACCGCTGCGGCGCTGCAGGCGCTGCTGCGCGAGGACCGGCGGCCCGTGGGATGGCTCGGCGGCGCGCTGCTGGCCGCCGCCACCTGGGTGCGGCTGGCGGACCTGGGGGTGGAGGCCCCGGAGCCCTACACGCTGCCCGCGGCGGTGGCCCTCCTGGTCACCGGCGGGGTCCGTCTGCTCAACCGCTCCGGCTCCTCGAGCCTGCGCGCGCTGACGCCCGGGCTGACGCTCGCGCTCGTGCCCTCCCTGCTGTGGGCGATCGAGGAGCCCCTGAGCCTGCGCGCCCTGCTCCTGGGGGTCGGCTGCCTCGGCCTGGTGGTCGCGGGGCTCCGGTTGCGATGGAGCGCACCGTTGCTCCACGGTGCGGTCGTCGGCGCCGCGCTGGTGGTGCGCGAGGCGGGGCCGTACGTCGGCGGCAGTGTGCCGAGGTGGGCTCTGATCGGCATGGCGGGTGCCCTGCTCGTCGTGCTGGGCACCACGTGGGAGCAGCGGATCGCGGACGCGCGAACGCTCAGCGGCTACCTGCGCGGTCTCCGCTGAGCGGGGCGGTCGTGCTCCGGCGGCGTGTCAGACCATGTCGTCGCCGGCGCGCCGCTGCTCCGGCATCATCCCGCTGAGCAGCTCGCGGACCTCGGACTCGCGGTAGCGCCGGTGGCCACCGAGGGTGCGGATCGAGCTCAGCTTGCCCGCCTTGGCCCAGCGGGTGACGGTCTTCGGGTCGACGCGGAACATCGACGCGACCTCGGCCGGCGTGAGAAGTGCTTCTGACTCAGGTGGTCGCGTGTTCACGGCGAGCCTCCCTATGTTGTGGTTCCCCAATGGTGGGCGACGAAGGAAACCCCCACGTTCTGAACCCTCACCGCCGGTCCATAGTAGGACAGCAGGAAAATGCCGGACAATGGGTCGATAGGGACTGAACCGCAATTCGGGACCATAGACCCCTCATAGGGTCCTGTAAGACCCATTCCAGGCACCCCTTTCATCGGGCCTTCGGTCCCACCTCGCCGTACCATGTGAGCTAGGTCGCACCACCCCCGCGGCCCACCTCCGCCCCGCACCACCCCCGCGGGCCGACAGCGAAAGTGAGTCACCACCGTGACCGCAACCACCCCAGCACCGTTCTCGCCCCCTCGCGAGGCTGCCGTCTTCGACCGGTTGGCCGGCCACGAGCAGGTCGTCTTCTGCCACGACGAGCCCACCGGGTTGCGTGCCATCATCGCCATCCACTCCACCGCGCTCGGGCCGGCCCTGGGCGGCACCCGCTTCTATCCCTACGCCTCGCGAGCAGCAGGCGCTGGACGACGTGCTCGCCCTGTCCCGCGGGATGACCTACAAGGCGGCCGCGGCCGGGCTCGACCTCGGCGGCGGCAAGGCCGTCATCATCGGCGACCCGGCCGAGCGGCGGAGCGAGGCGCTGCTCCGCGCCTACGGACGGTTCGTCGAGAGCCTCGGGGGCCGCTACCGAACGGCGTGCGACGTGGGCACGTACAGCGAGGACATGGACGTCATCGCCCGGGAGAGCCGCTTCGTCACCGGCCGCACGGTCGCCCAGGGCGGCGCCGGCGACTCCTCGGTGCTCACCGCGTACGGCGTCTTCCAGGGGATGCGCGCCGCGGCCGAGGTGACCTGGGGCCGTCCGACCCTGCGCGATCGTGTGGTCGGGGTGGCCGGAGTGGGCAAGGTCGGCCGCCACCTCGTCGACCACCTCGTGGAGGACGGCGCGGACGTCGTGGTCACCGACGTCAACCCGGCAGCGGTCGCCGCCGTCGGCGAACGGCACCCCGCGGTCCGCGCGGTCGCCTCGGCGGACGACCTGGTCCGGGAGGCTCTCGACGTCTACGCGCCGTGCGCCCTCGGTGGCGCACTCGACGACGAGGTCGTGCGGGTGCTCAGCGCGAAGGTCGTCTGCGGCGCGGCGAACAACCAGCTCGCGCACCCCGGCATCGACAAGGCCCTCGCCGATGCCGGCATCCTCTACGCCCCCGACTACCTGGTGAACGCCGGCGGGCTGATCCAGGTCGCCGACGAGCTGCACGGCTTCTCCTTCGACCGCGCCAAGGCACGGACGACGGGGATCTTCGCCTCCACCCGGCAGGTGTTCACCATCGCCGAGCAGGACGGCGTCCCACCGGCGGTCGCCGCCGACCGGCTGGCGGAGCGGCGGATCGCCGAGGTCGGCCGGCTGCGCGGGCTCTGGACCCGCTGAGGGTGGACCCGGCGCCGCGAGGCAGCCGGGTCAGCGGCGCTCGGGACGGTCGACGTCATCCGTCCACTCGTCGTCGTCGAGACTGTCCTCGGGCGGGGACGGCTCCGCCGACCCCCCGTGCAGCTCCTGCGCCAGCGCCCCGAAGTCCGTCTCGTGAGTGCGGTACTTCAGGTCGCGGGCGACCTTCGTCTGCTTAGCCTTCGCACGGCCGCGCCCCATAGGGTCGACCCCCTCGCACACTTGGCCGGCGTCAGGAAACCCCGGTCGCGGGCCCCTTTGTGCGAGGCCGGCGCCGAGGAGACATGCGTCCGGTCTGACCGATAGTTCGTCTCGTGCGGACAAGGCTACCTGCCCGCCACCAATCCCCGCATCCCGAGTCCCCGGACGGCCGGCTCACCAGCCCGGGTGGCTCCCCACGAGGGTGACCGAGCCGTGGTCGGAGCCGGTCGCAGCGGCCAGCCCCACCTCGCCGCACACCCACGCCGGAACGCCGTGCTCGTCGAGGGTGGCCAGCACCCGGTTCACGTCGTCGCCGTCGACGAGCGCGACCATGCCGACGCCCATGTTGAGGGTCCGCTCGAGGTCGCGCTGTGCCACCTGGCCGGCCTCCTGGACGAGCCGGAAGACCGGCGGCGGGGTCCACGTCGCCCGGTCGATCCGCACCGCGACCTCCTCCGGGAGGACGCGTTCGAGGTTCGCCGCCAGGCCACCGCCGGTCACGTGCGACATCGCGTGCGTGCGCGTCTCCCGGGCCAGCGCCAGGCACGCCTTGGCATAGATGCGGGTCGGCTCGAGCAGCTCCTCACCCAGCGTCCTGCCGAGCTCGGCGACGTCGCGGTCCAACGACCAGCCGGCGCCCGCCTCGGAGAGCAGGACGTGGCGCACCAGGGAGTAGCCGTTGCTGTGCAGCCCGCTGCTCGCCATCGCGACCACCTGGTCGCCGGGCCGGACCCTTCCCGGCCCGAGCAGGTGGCTCGCCTCCACGACACCGGTCGTCGAGCCGGCGACGTCGTACTCGTCGGGGCCGAGGAGCCCGGGGTGCTCGGCGGTCTCGCCCCCGATCAGCGCGCACCCGGCCTGGATGCACGCCTCGGCGATCCCCTGCACGATCGCCGCGATCCGCTCGGGCACGACACGGCCGGTCGCGATGTAGTCGGTGAGGAAGAGCGGCTCGGCGCCGCACACCACGAGGTCGTCGACGAGCATCCCGACCAGGTCGAACCCGATCGTGTGGTGGAGGTCCATCGCCTGGGCGATCGCCACCTTCGTGCCGACCCCGTCGGCGCTCGAGGCGAGCAGCGGCCGGTCGTAGGCCTTGAGGGCGCTGGCGTCGAAGAGGCCGGCGAACCCACCGATGCCGCCCACCATCTCGGGGCGACGGGCCTTCTCGACCCAGACCTTCATGAGGTCGACCGCCCGGTCCCCGGCCTCGATCGAGACTCCGGCCCGCTGGTAGGCGTCGGTGGGATCGGTCACGGTGGGGCCTCTCGGTCAGGGGCGGTTCAGGGCGTCGGAGGCTCCGCCGGAGAGCCCGACCGCCACCCCCTCGACGTCACGGTGGACGCGGGGCACCTCCGAGATCGGCAGGGCCCGCTCGAGGAGGTTCTTGCCGAGCCTCGCCTCCTCGGGCAGCTCGATCGGGTAGACCCCGTCGAAGCAGGCCCGGCAGAGCTGGTCGGACGGCTGCTCGGTCGCCGCGATCATGTCGGCCTGCGAGATGTAGCCCAGGCTGTCCGCGCCGACACTCGCCCTGATCTCCTCGACCCCGATCCCGTTGGCGATCAGCTCGGCGCGGGTGGCGAAGTCGATGCCGTAGAAGCAGGGCCACTTCACCGGAGGCGACGAGATGCGGACGTGGACCTCGGCGGCTCCCGCCTCGCGCAGCATCCGGATCTGGGCCCGCTGGGTGTTGCCGCGCACGATCGAGTCGTCGACCACGACGAGCCGCTTCCCCCTGATCACGCTCTCGAGGGCGTTGAGCTTCAGCCGGATCCCGAGCTGACGGAGGGTGTCCGACGGCTGGATGAAGGTGCGGCCGACGTAGGAGTTCTTCACGAACCCCTGGCCGTAGGGGATCCCGCTCGCCTCGGCGTACCCGATCGCAGCGGGCGTGCCCGACTCCGGGACCGGGATCACCAGGTCGGCCTCGACCGGGTAGGCCCGGGCGAGCCGGCGCCCCATCTCGACCCGCGCCTCGTGGACACTGCGGCCGCCGATGGTGGCGTCGGGGCGAGCGAGGTAGACGTACTCGAAGACGCACCCCTTGGGCTGCGGGGCCGAGAACCGGTGGGACCGCAGCCCGTCGCCGTCGACGACGATCAGCTCGCCCGGCTCGACCTCGCGCACCACCCGGGCGCCGATCGTGGCGAGGGCGGAGTCCTCGCTGGCCACCGCCCAGCCGCTCTCCAGGCGCCCGAGCACGAGCGGTCGCACACCTTGGGGGTCGCGGGCGGCGTACAGCGCGTGCTCGTCCATGAAGACGAACGAGAAGGCGCCGCGGACGCGTGGCAGCACCTCGAGCGCGGACTGCTCGACCGTGCGGTCCGGGTCGGCGGCGAGCAGGGTGGTGACCAGGCTGGTGTCGTTGGTCGGGATGACGTGGTTGCTCTGCCGCGACGGGATGTCGAGCTCGCCGGCGACCGAGGTGAGGCTGTCGACCCACTCGGCCAGGTCGCGGGTGTTGGTCAGGTTGCCGTTGTGGGCCAGCGCGACCGAGCCGTCGGCGGTCGGCCGGAACGTGGGCTGGGCGTTGTGCCAGGTGCTCGCGCCGGTCGTGGAGTAGCGGGTGTGGCCGATCGCGATGTCGCCCTGCAACGTCGCCAGCGTGGTCTCGTCGAACGCCTGGGAGACCAGCCCCATCTCCTTGTAGACGAGGATCTGCCGGCCGTTGCTCACCGCGATGCCGGCCGACTCCTGGCCGCGGTGCTGGAGCGCGTAGAGGCCGAAGTACGTCAGCTTGGCCACGTCCTCGCCAGGAGCCCAGACCCCGAACACGCCGCAGGCGTCCTGGGGTCCTTTCTCCTGGGGGTCGAGGTCGTGGGTCAGACGGCCGTCACCAGGCCGCTTCGGTCGGGGCACGGTCCGAGTCTAGGGGGTGGCCCTGACGCCCCGCAGGAGACGGGCGGCGCCCGGGTCGGCGAGCACGTGGACGTCCTGGTGCCGCTGCACCACCGAGGCCGGGCAGTCGGGGGTGACGGGGCCGGTGAGGGCCGCGGCCAGCGCCTCCGCCTTGCGCTCCCCGAGCGCGACCAGCACCAGCCGGCCGGCCCGACCGATGGTGCTCAGCCCCTGGGTCAGCACCAGCCGCGGCACCTCGTCGGGCGAGTCGAAGAAGCGAGCGTTGTCGGCGCGGGTGCGCTCGGTCAGCGCCACGACGCGGGTGCGCGAGTCCGGCGAGGAGCCGGGCTCGTTGAAGCCGAGGTGGCCGTTGGCGCCGATGCCGAGCAGCTGGACGCCCACCCGGGCGCCGACCACCTCCTCCTCGTAGCGGCGCGCCTCGGCCTCCAGGTCCCGCGCCCGCCCGTCGGGGCCGTGCACGCGGCTCGGGTCCAGGTCCACCCGGGCGACCAGCTCGCGGTGGATCACGCAGTGGTAGGCCTGCGGGTGCCCCGCAGGGAGCCCGACGTACTCGTCGAGCAGGTAGGCGTCGCAGCCGGCGAGGGAGACCTCGCCGGCTGCGACGCGTCGTCCGAGCTCCTGGTAGGTGCCCAGGGGCGAGGAGCCGGTGGCGACCCCGATCGCCGTGGTGCCCGTGCGGACGGCCGACACGATGAGGTCGGCCGCCGCTCGGGACACCGCGTCGGCGTCGGGCAGGACGGTCAGCACACCGGGCTCCTCGATCATTCCCGCGTCAGCGGGTCCGGCGGGCGACCGGGACCACCGCGACCGAGGAGGCAGTGCCCCGCACGTCGGAGTCGAAGGCCATCAGCACCCGCCAGGCCGGGTTGCCCGACGTGCGGATCCTGATCCGTGACCTGCCCGGCCGGACGTCCACGACACGCTCGCCCACGACCTCGCTGCCGTACATCGCGAAGAGGTGCGCGGTGCCGCTGCCGCTGGCCTGCACGACCGCGCGGACGGCCCCGTCACGCGGCACCACCTTGACCACCTCGGCGGTGGCCTTCCGCGGCGCCTGCGGGTGACCCGACAGGGCGACGCCGGTGCGGATGGCCTGCCTGATCGACGGCGGCGACTCCAGGCTGCTGAGCGCCGGGAAGTCCAGACGCGGCTCGCTGGTGGGCACCGCGGGGGGTGCCGCCCCGTCGAGCTCGATCCGGCCCCAGCGGTAGGGGTCGCCCTGCACCCCACCGAAGGTCGACCAGCCCAGTCGGGTCTGGCCGCTCTTGTCCTGGGTGTCGGAGTCGTAGACGAACGCGTTGAACCCGAGGCGGTCGGGGTCGACGGTGTCGGGGAGCGCGCTCATCGGGATCTTCGTCTCGATGACGTAGCCGGTGTAGGGCTCCTTGACCCGGGACACGGCGTCGAACCCCGGTGCGGTGTTGTCCGGGTGGAGCTCCGGCGTACCGTCGCCCCCGACCTCGCGGAAGCTGCCGATCGGGCCCTGGCGGTTGTCGGCGTCCCGTGCGGCGCATGCGACCCCGTCGGTCGTCGTCGGGAGGACGGCGACCTTGAACGTCGTGGAGGTGTTCTCCGAGGTCCCCGTCGGGTCGATCGCGAGCTCCAGGGAGTCGACCCGCCAGTGCCGCTTGCAGTCGCTCGCGTCGAGCACGGTCCCCAGGACGTCGTCGGTGACGTCCACGGCGACGTAGAGGTCGTCCCCGGACCGGGTGATCCACCCGGTGGCGGAGCAGTCCGCTGCGTCGGTGCACTCCGAGCCCTCCCAGCGACGGCTCAGGTCGATCTCGGCGTCGTACTCACCGTCGTCGATCGTGCCGTCGAGCGTCGGCGCCGCCGTGTCGGTCAGCGTCGTGGTCGGGACCAGCTCCAGGGCGGCCGCGGACTCCGAGGAGCCGGCGTCGCTCGTGGTGCGGATCGTGTAGTCGTAGTCGCCGTTGACGCCCCCCTGGTTCGAGGTGGCCAGGGTGGTGTCGGTGTTGACGACCTCGAACTCGACGCGCTCGGTGGCACCGGCAGCCAGCCCCGCGTAGGGCTGCGGGCCGTCGGACTCGAAGCCGTCGGGGAGCTCGAGGGTGACCTCGCCGGACTGCGGCGAGGTGCCGCGGTTGGTGACGTCCACGCCCACCGTGCGGGTGCCGCCCGAGGGCAGGGTGAGCACGGGCTTGACGATGCCCTGGAGCTGTTCCACGCCGACCTTCTCGGTCCAGCGGTCGAACTGCGCCACCTGGGGCAGCGGCTGCTGCGTGCCCTCCACGACCGGGACGACCTGGAGCTGCTGGTTCCCGTAGCCGCGGCCCTCACGGGAGCGGACGTCGACGCCGACCAGCACGCGGCCGGCCTCGGCCGAGTCCGGTGCGGTCACGCGGACCGAGCGGGTCTCGGTGCGCCCGGGCCGGATCCTGCCCACCCGGACGGTGCCGGGTGCGGTCCACCCGTCGGGCAGGTCGAGCGCGAGCCGGACCCGGCGGAGCTTGGAGTCCTCCGGTGCCGTCACGGCCACGTCGACCATGGTGGACCCACCTGGCACCACCTCGAACGCCTCGGTGGAGACGTCCAGGCCCGTGCCGAGCGGCAGCCCGCCCAGGGACGGCAGCACCGCGGACTCGAGCATCGTCGAGGAGTCGGCCGCCGGCGCGGTGAGGTTGCCGCGGATGAAGGGCACCCGGGCGTCGATCTGGTTGACGAAGTCGCAGCCGATCTGGGTGGGATCGCTGTTCACGTCGGGGAAGCTCGCCCAGCCCTGGGAGGCGTACATGCGCTGCGCGTCCCGCTCGTTCTGGGCGTAGGTCCTGCCGTTCTCGGCCTCGCGGCCGCCCCAGACCCCGTAGATGTCGTCGGCGGGGTTGGTGGGCGTGTAGCTCGTGGGGCAGTTCGGGCCGGGGGCACCGGCGGTGCCGCGCACCGCGATGGTGAGCAGCTTCGCCGGAGCCCAGGGCTCGAGCCCCTCACGACGGATCTGGGCCGGGAACCGGGACGGGTCGGCCGCGGCGTAGTAGGCCTCGATGGCCAGCAGCGCGGCCTCCTGGTGGCCGCCGTGGTTGCCGGGGCTCGGAGCCGGGTTCATGGTCATGACGAGCTCGGGCCGCGTCGACCGGACCACCCGCACCATCTGAGCCAGGGTCGCGCGGTGGTTCCACGCCTCCTGGTGCAGCGGTGCGCTGACCGAGTAGTAGAAGTCGACCTTGTCGAGGTTGTAGATGTCGGTGATCCCGAGCGCACCCACGGCCCGGCGCTCCTCGTACTCCCGGATCAGGCCCAGGGCGGGTCCCTCCTCGGGACCGATGGCGTTGCCGCCGCCCTCGCCGCGGGTCACCGTGACGACCCCGGTCTCAGCGCCGTACCGCTCACGCCACTCGCTGAACATCGACAGCCGACCGGCCTCGTCGTCGGGGTGGGCCCCGACGTAGAGGATGTCCAGGTCCGCCGGACCTGACCGCTCGGGGACCGAGGATCCCTTCGGGGTGACGGCGTGGGCGGTGGTGGTCAGCGGTGTCGCGGTGAGCCCGAGGGCGAGCAGCGCCACCGTGCCCGTGAGGCCGAGCCTCCGGCGGGTACCGGGCGAGGACGTGTGCCTCTCACCCGTGTGGTGATGGGGGGACATCAGGTGCTCCTTCGTGTTCAGGGCAGGCGGGGTCTGGGGTGACCGCCCGGCCCGCGGAGGACCGCGGCCGGGAGACTGGGGGCGCAGCAGGTCGCGCGGGAGGGGACGCGTCTCTTCATGTCGTCCTCAGCCCTTCGTCGCGCCGTCGACCATGCCGCGGATGAAGTGGCGCTGGGCGAAGAGGTAGAAGACGACGACCGGGGCCGCGACCATGACCGCACCGGCGGCGAGCAGCGAGGTGCCGGCGGTGTAC
Organism: uncultured Actinomycetota bacterium; assembly: GCA_963754155.1. GTDB lineage: Bacteria > Actinomycetota > Actinomycetes > Propionibacteriales > Nocardioidaceae > Marmoricola_A. The sequence goes on from CAVWEU010000003.1 coordinate 1,133,235, forward strand.
TGCCCCTGGAACAAGGCGAGGCCGAGCGGAGCCGTGAGCAGGTCGCCGCTCGGGATGACCACCAGCGGGAGCAGGAACTCGTTCCACGTCCACATGAAGAACAGCACCATCATGGTCATCACCGCGGGCCGTCCCATGGGGAGCAGGATCGACCAGAAGATGCGGAAGTGCCCGGCACCGTCGAGCCGGGCCGCCTCCACGACCTCGCGCGAGGCGCTGCGGAAGTACGCCCGCATCCAGAAGGTGCCGAACGCGAGCGACTGGGCGACCTGCGGAAGGATCAGCGCGGTGTAGGTGTCCAGCAGCCCCACCGTCCGGAGCTGGAAGTAGAGCGGGATGACGATCGCCTCGCTCGGCACCATCAGGCCGAGCAGCAGCAGGTAGAACAGCACCGACGAGCCGGGGAAGCGCATGGTGCCGAAGGCGTAGCCGGCCAGCGCCGACAGCAAGGACGCCCCCACCACGACGCACGTGGTCACGATCACGCTGGTGCGCAGGTAGCTGCCGAACTGGCCCTCGTCCCAGGCGTCGGCGAAGTTGCCGAGGTCGACGCCGACCTCGGAGCCGATCGCATCCGGCTGCACCGCCTTGACCAGGATGAGCCCCACCGGGTAGAGCGCGAACATCGCGGCCACGACGAGGACCGCATAGGTCACCGAACGCTCGAGGGGTGAGGTCCTCATGCGCTCTCGCCACCCTCGGCGAGGCGGTTGACGAGCCAGGTGGCGAACAGGATCACCACGGTGAGGACGAGGGCGACGGTGATGCCCGTGCCGACGTCGCCCTCCTGGATCGCGCGGTCGTAGACCTCGTAGGAGGGCACGCGTGAGGCGTTGCCCGGCCCACCGGAGGTCATCACGTAGACCAGGTCGAAGGTCCGCAGCGCCGCCACCATCGTCAGCGTGAGCGCCACAGCCAGCTCACCGCGGACCGCCGGCAGGCTGACGGCGACCAGCTCGGACCAGAAGCCGGCGCCGTCGAGGCGTGCCGCCTCGTAGAGCTCACGGCCGACCTTCGAGAGGCCGGCGAGAAAGAGGACGGTGCACAGCCCGGTGCCCACCCAGGTCCCGACCAGCCCGATGGCCACCAGCACCCAGTCCGCGTCGCCGAGCCAGCCACGGGCGAACCCGTCGAGACCGACGAAGCGGAGCGCGTCGTTGAGCGGGCCGGAGGGGGCGTAGATCTGTCGCCACACCACCGCGACGACGGTGAGGGCCACGACCTGCGGAAGGAAGATCACTGTGCGGAAGAACCCGGCGCCCCGCACCCGGGAGCGCGTCATGAGCGCGGCCAGAACGATGCCGAGCGCCACCGGCAGCAGGCTGAAGAAGCACACCAGCACGAGCGCGTGCCCGAACGGCGCCCGCAGCTCGGGGTCGGTGAAGACCGCGACGTAGTTGTCGAGTCCTACCCAGGTGCCGAGGCCGAGGCCGTCCCACTCGAAGAACGACAGCTGGACTGCGTAGGCCAGCGGAGCGAGCAGGAAGAGGCCGAACACGACCAGGGCCGGCGCCACGTAGAGGTAGCCGACCAGCCGGGGGTCCCCCGGCGCCCGTCGGCGGGCGTGACCTGCCGGCCCGCCGGCTGGGGGCTCCCCGGACGCACCGGCCTGCCGGCGGTCCGTCCGGGGAGGTCTCAAGGTGACGGGCACGATGCCGCGGTCACTCGCCGGAGACGAAGGAGCTGTACTCGTCCTCGAGCGTGCCGAGGAACTCGTCGACGGAGACCGACCCGGCACCGAGCTTCTGCACCTGGGCGGTGATCAGGTCGTAGAAGTCCGGGGTCGCGTAGTCGAGGTAGGGCACGAGCGCGTCCTCCTCGCCCGCTGTCGCCCACGCGCCGAGCACCTCGGCGGCCACGCCGTCGGCGGACTCGGGCGTCCCGCCGACCACCGGGAGGTTCCCTGCGTCCTGGATCATCTGCATGGCGTCGTCGCTGGTGATGAAGTCGAGGTAGGCCGCGGCGACGTCGGCGTTGTCCGAGGCCTCGGTGATCGAGAACGGCAGCCCGGTGCCTCCCGTGACGGCCCGCTCGCCGGTCTCGCCCACCGGAGGCAGGAAGAAGCCGACGTCGTCGCCCATCGCCGAGGCGAGGTCGGCCTGCAGCCAGGTGCCGGCGACGAGGAAGACACCGTCGCCCTGGGCGAAGTCCTGCCAGGCGGGGTCGTAGCCGACCGCGTTGAAGTCCTCGGTGAAGTAGCCGGCCTCGACCCACTCGCGGAAGGTCTCTCCGGCCTGCACGTTCTCCTCCGAGGTCCAGGAGGAGCCGTCCCGGCCGAACCCCAGGTTGCGGATGTCCTCGCGGGGGACGGACTGGTTGTGCACGAAACCGAAGTCGTGGATGCCGGGCCAGCCGTCCAGGTTGCCGAATTGGATCGGCAGCTCCCCGGCCTCGGAGGCGGCGGCGAGCGCCTCCTCGAACTCGGCGGTGGTCTCGGGCACCTCGAGGCCGAGGTCGGCCAGCTTGGACTTGTTGTAGAACACCCCGACGAGCTCGCCGACCTGGGCCAGGCCGTAGAGGTTGCCCTCACCGAAGGTGGCGCCGTCGTCGCTGTAGGTGGCCAGGGAGCGCACCGACTCCGGGAACCGCTCGGTCCAGTCGTAGGCCTCGGCGTACCCGTCGAGCGACTGCAGCAGCCCGTTCTCGACGAAGGCGCCCATGTCGGTCCTGCCGTTGTTCGCCTGCACCACGTCCGGCGCGTCGTCGGAGGTGATGGCGTTGCGCAGGGTGCGCTGGAGGTCGGCGAAGGACCGCTTGGTGCGGTCGATCGTGACGTTCGGGTACTCCTCCATGAAGGCCTCGTTGAGCGCGGCGATCTGCTTGGCCTGGCCGCCCCGGACCTCCTGGTCCCAGACCGTCAGCGTCACGTCGCCGAGCTCGCCGATGTCGGTGGTGACGTCCTCGGACTGCGTCTCCGTGCCGGTGCCGCCCTCTTCTCCAGGGGCACAGGCCACGGTGGTCACCAGCAGGGCTGCGGCGGCCATTCCGGCGCCGAGGGCTCGACGCGGACGGATACGGGTCATGGTTTCTCCTGAGGCATGAGGGATGGTGCGGGCTCGGTGTCGTCGGGGTGGCCGGTCGGTGCGGGGTGCGGGAGGGGGCCGCGCGTGGGGCGGGGTCCGTGGCGGAAGTGGTCGTGGGTGCCGCCCGCGAAGCCGATCGTGGGGACCGCCCGGGCGAACATCCGGTGCTCGACCTGCGCCAGCACCTCGTCGAGGAAGGCGTAGTCGCGGACCAGCCGGCTGTCCCGGTCGAGGTCGGTCCACCAGTCGCAGACGTCGGCCCAGCCGGGCGCGGCGAGCGCGCCCCCCACGTCGCGGACCGACAGCGCGGCGGCGAGGTTGGCGAAGCGGATCCGCTGCTGCAGCGGCCACTCGCGCAGGGTGCCGGTCATGAGGGCGGCCAGGAAGACGTCGCCGGCTCCGGTGGGGTCGACCGCGGGCACCCGGAGCCCGGGGACCCAGACGGTCTCGCCGGTCTGGTCGTCGGCGGCGTAGGCGCCGCCGCTTCCCGCCGTGACCACGGCCAGCGGGACCCAGTCCCGGATCACCTCGAGGGCGGCGCCCGGGTGGTCCTTGCCGGTGTAGGCCATCGCCTCGGCAGCGTTGGGGACGAAGGCGTGGCAGCCCTCGAGCCGCTCGCGCAGGCCGACGGCGTCCCAGGCTCCGGTGTCGTCCCAGCCGACGTCGGCGAAGACCAGGGTGCCCCGTTCGACCACGCCGTCGACCCACGGGGCCCGGGTGGTGCCGACGTCGGCGAAGCAGAGCTGGGCGTCGGGCACGTGGCCGAACAGCAGGTCGGGGTCGATCGGCGGCTGGTGGGCGTGGGTGATCATCGCCCGGTCGTCGTCGTAGGCCAGCGACACGGTGACCGGGGAGTGCCAGTCGTCGATCCGGCGCGAGGCGGACAGGTCGACCCCTTCGTCGTCCTGCAGCGTGCTCCAGCAGAAGTCGCCGTACACGTCGGAGCCGAAGGCCGCGACGAGACCGGTGGAGACGCCGAGCCGGCTGGCGGCCACCGCGAGCGTGGCCGCTCCTCCGGGGCTGGAGCCCATGCCGTCGGCCATGATCTCGCGGCCCCCGACCGGGGCCGCGCGGAGACCGGTGAGGATCAGGTCGAGGAACACGGTCCCGGTCACCACGAGGTCGAGGGGTGCCCGGGCGGGCCCGGAGGCGGACGCGCCGGCCCTCGCCTGCAGGGCGTCGGTGGGGTCGGACATCGGTGCACCTCCTTTCGCGGCAGTCTTGCCCATCTGCTCATTTGTGCGCAACCACCTGAGCAGAAAAAGGCAGGAGTGCCTCAGATCCGCAGTTGAATGCCTCCAACCACAAACTTGAACAGTCTGCGTGCTCACTATTGAGCAGTTCTGCTGCTACGGTGACGTGCATGCTCGCCCGGCGCCGCCACGACCACATCCTGGAGCGGCTGCGCACCGGTGGTCCCACCGAGGTCACCGAGCTGTCGCGCGAGCTCGGGGTGAGCGGAGCCACCGTACGGCGCGACCTCTCCTACCTCGAGGCCGAGGGCATGCTCCAGCGCGTGCACGGGGGCGCTGCGCCGCTGGGGACCTCCGAACCACCCTTCGACGTGGTGGCCGTCGACCACCATGACGCCAAGCAGCACGTCGGCACCGTGGCCGCCGGCCTGGTGCGCGACGGCGACGTGCTTCTCATCGACATCGGCACCACCACCCGCCACCTGGCCCGCGCGCTGCGCGGGCGCGACGTCACCGTCATCACCTCCAGCCTGCCCGTCTACGAGGAGCTCGCCGACGACGAGGCCGTCGAGCTGATCCTGCTCGGCGGCGTGGTGCGCCGGAACTACCGCTCGCTCGTCGGCTTCCTCACCGAGCAGGCGATCCGCCAGGTGCACGCCGACGTGCTGTTCCTCGGCACCAGCGGCGTACGCCGGGACGGCAGCGTGCTCGACACGACCGCCGTGGAGGTGCCGGTGAAGCGGGCGATGCTCGAGGTGGCCGAGCGCACCGTGCTGGTGGCCGACGCCGGCAAGTTCCCCGGCAAGGGGATCGCCCGTGTCTGCGGCGGCACCGACCTCGCGGCCCTGGTCACCGAACCCCACACCGACCCCGCGACCCTGGCCTGCCTGCGCGAGACCGGAGTCGAGATCATCACCACTCTGGAGGAGCCGGCATGAAGCTCACCATCCTCGGCGGCGGGGGGTTCCGGGTCCCCCTGGTGCACCGGGCGCTGCTCGACGACGAGGGGCCCGGCCGGGTCACGGACCTGGTCCTGCACGATCTCGACCCGGCCCGCCTCCGGACCATCGGCCGCGTGCTCGACGACGCCGCCCGGGCCCACGGCGCTCCGGGGCCGCGGGTACACCTCGAGACCGACCTCGAGGCGGCCGTGCGGGGCGCCGACTTCGTGTTCTCCGCGATCCGCGTGGGGGGTCTCGCCGGCCGGGTGTGCGACGAGCGCTCCGCGCTGGACCGCGGGGTCCTCGGGCAGGAGACCACCGGCGCCGGCGGAGTCTGCTACGGGCTGCGGACCGTGCCCGTGGCGATGAGGATCGCCGAGACCGTGTGCCGGGTCGCACCCGAGGCCTACGTCATCAACTTCACCAACCCGGCCGGAATGGTCACCGAGGCCATGTCACAGGTGCTCGGCGACCGCGTCGTGGGCATCTGCGACTCCCCCGTGGGCATGTTCAAGCGGGTCGCCCGCGCCCTCGGCGTCCCCGCCGACCGGGCGGTCTTCGACTACGCGGGGCTCAACCACCTCGGGTGGCTGCGCCGCGTCCTCGTCGATGGCGCGGACCTGCTGCCCGGGCTCATCGCCGACCCCGACGCCCTGCTCTCGACCGAGGAGGGGCGGCTCTTCGGCCCGGAGTGGCTCGCCACGCTCGGCACAGTCCCCAACGAGTATCTCTGGTACTGGTACTACGGCCCCGACGCCGTGGCCGCCGAGCAGCGCGCCGGGCGCACCCGCGGCGAGCTGCTGCTCGAGCAGCAGCGCCAGTTCTGGGCCGCGGACCCGGCCGCCGACACCGACGCGTTCGGCCGCTGGGAGCGGGCCCGCTTCGAGCGGGAGGCCACCTACATGGCCGACAGCCGGGAGGCGACCGGATCCGGCGAGCGCGAGCAGGAGGACCTCGACGGCGGTGGGTACGACCGCGTCGCCCTCCAGCTGATGCGGGCGATCGCGCGTGACGAGGCCACCACGCTGGTCCTCAACGTCCCCAACCGGCACACCCTGGCCGGGCTCGACACCGACGCGGTCGTCGAGGTGCCCTGTGCGGTCGACGCCGCCGGCTGGCGCCCCCACCCCGCCGACCCCCTCGACGCGCACGCCTTCGGCATGGTGTCGACGATGAAGGCGGTGGAGCGCTCCACCATCGAGGCGGCCCGGTCGGGGTCGTACCGCACCGCGACCAAGGCCCTCGCGCTGCACCCGCTCGTCGGCTCGGTCACCGTCGCGCGCGGCATCCTCGACGCGCAGCTGGCGGCCCTGCCCGAGCTCCGCGCCGTGCTCGGCTGACCGCTCGGGCGCTCAGCGCGCCAGGTTGCGCAGCAGCAGCGCCTCGGCGAGGCAGACCCGTGCGAACTCGGCGAGGTGGAGCCCCTCGTTCGCGCCGTGGGCGCGGGTGTCGGGGTCCTCGACGCCGGTGACGAGCACCGATGCGTCCGGGAACGCCTCCTGGAGCGCGGCGATGAACGGGATCGAGCCACCCATCCCCATGTCCACCGGGGCGACGCCGGCCCACGCCTCCTGGAACGCGGCGCGGGCAGCGTCGTACGCCGGCCCGGTGGCGTCGATCCGGGTCGGCGACCCCTGCTCCCCCTCCTCGACGGAGACCCGGGCCCCCCAGGGCGCGTGCTGCTCGAGGTGGCGGACCAGGCAGGCCATCACGTTGGCCGGGGTGTCCCCCGGTGCGACCCGGGCCGACACCTTGGCGCGCGCGACCGGGACGAGCGTGTTGCTGGCATCCCGGGTGGAGGTGGCGTCGAACCCGATGACGGCGATGGCGGGCTTGGTCCAGAGCCGCTCGACGACCGAGCCGGTGCCGATGAGCGAGACGCCGTCGGCGATGCCGGACTCGGCCCGCAGCCGGTCCAGCGGGTAGTCGACGTCGTCGGCCGGCCCGGACAGCAGCCCCTCCACGGCCACGTCGCCGTGCTCGTCGTGGAGGGTGGCGAGGAGCCGGCACAGCGAGGTGACGGCGTCCGGCACGACGCCGCCCCACAGGCCGGAGTGGACTGCGTGGTCGAGGGTGCGCAGCTCGACCACGCAGTCGACGAGCCCCCGGAGGCTCGTCGTGAGCGCCGGGACCCCGATGTCCCAGTTGGCGCTGTCGGCGATCACGATGACGTCGGCGCGAAGCCGCTCCCGGTGCTCGGCGAGGAACCGCTCGAGGTTCGGGGAGCCGACCTCCTCCTCCCCCTCGACGAGCAGGGTGACCGAGACCGGCAGCTCGTCGCCGAGGGCCCGGACCGCAGCGAGGTGGGCGGCGATGCCGGCCTTGTCGTCGGCCGCGCCACGGCCGTAGAGCCGCTCGCCGCGCTCGGTCGGCACGAAGGGCTCGCTCTCCCACGCCGCGAGGTCGCCGACCGGCTGCACGTCGTGGTGGGCGTAGAGCAGGACCGTCGGCGCCCCTGCCGGGCCGGTCCGGGTCGCCACCACCGCCGGAGGGCTGTCGCCCGCGGTGAGCAGCTCGACGTCGAACCCCTCGGCGCGGAACAGCTCCGCGGTCGCCTCCGCCGACCTCTGCAGGTCGCCGGCGTGCTCGGGGAGCGCGCTGACGGACGGGATCCGCACCAGCGCCTCCAGGTCGGCCCGCACGGAGGGGAGGACGTCGTCGATCCGCTGCTTCAGGTCCATGCCGGTCAGGGTAGGTCGTCGCCCGGGGCCCGCAGCAGTGGCATCAGCGAGGAGAGGTCCGAGCGCTCCCCGGAGGCCCGCACCCGCCCCGTCCGCTCGGCCTCGTCCCACTCGAGGTCTCCGGTCGCCAGCGCCACCCACGTCGCGGCGTCCAGCTCGACGACGGCCGGCGGGGTCCCGCGCTTGTGCGTCGTCCCTCCGATCGCCTGCGCGGCGGCGTACGGCGGCACGCGCACCTCGACCGCCCCGCCGGGCGCCCGCTGCACGAGCACCGCGAGCAGGTGCTTCACGAGGAGCCGCAGCTCGGTGTCGGACGCCGAGCCCTCCCGGAACCGGCCGAGAGCGGCTGCGACGAGCACCGGATCGCCGAGGCGGAGTCTGACGGGCACCCGCAGATCATCGCAACGCCGGCCGCTCCGCCGTTAGGGTGGTCCGTCGATGCCACCGGACAGCCCTTCGACCAGCCCTTCGACCAGCCCGTCGACCAGCCCCCAGGCCGAGCGCGAGAGGCAGCAGATGCGCACGATCACGATCCTGGTGGCCGCCGTACTCGGGGTCGCGCTCCTCGCCGGCCCCGCCCAGGCGGCGAGCCCCCGACACCCCGGCGACTTCACCGGCTACGCGTTCGACACCTGCGACGCGCCGTCGCAGCGGAAGATGAACGACTGGCGCCGCGCCTCGAAGTACGCCGGCGTCGGCATCTACATCGCCGGGATGAACCGGGCGTGCAAGGCCCAGCCGCACCTCACCCGCCGCTGGGTCGCCACGCAGGAGCGCAAGGGATGGCGTCTCCTCCCGCTGGTCGTGGGGCGGCAGGCCTCGTGCGCGCCCGACGGGCTCTACACCGGCAGACGGATCTCGCCGCGCCCGGCGGACGGCTTCGCCAAGGCGCGCACCCAGGGACGCAACGCCGCCAAGGGAGCGGTCCGGGCCGCCCGCCGGCTCGGGATCAGCCGGCGGTCGGTGCTCTGGTTCGACCTCGAGCACTTCGACACCGGCAGGAAGCGGTGCCGCCGGTCGGCCCTGGCCTTCACCTCCGGCTGGACCACGGGGCTGCACACGCGCGGCTACCGCTCCGGCTTCTACTCCAGCGCCTCCTCCGGCATCGCGATGCTCGACCGGGCTCGGCGCAGCCGATCGCGCGACCACGCCCTGCCCGACTACCTCTGGATCGCGGAGTGGAACGGCCGGCACGACGTCCGCTCGTCGTACATCTCGAAACGGGGGTGGTGGCCGCACCGGCGCGTCCACCAGTACCGCGGGCCGCGCACGGAGAACCACGCGGGGTCGCGGATCAACGTGGACAGCAACTTCCTCTCGACCGGCCGTGGGACGCGCGGCGGCAGGGCCAAGGGGCCGTGCAAGGTGCGGGTCGACTTCGCGTCGTACCCCCGGCTGGAGCGTGGCGACCGCGGGGCTCGGGTGGCGGCCGCGCAGTGCCTCCTCAAGGAGGAGCGCCGCTACCGCGGCCGGCTGCACGGGCGGTTCGACAAGGCGACGGCGCGAGCGGCCCGGTCGTTCCAGCGCAGCCAGCGCGGCGTGCGGCGGAGCGGCGTGGTCAACGCCCGGACCTGGACGTCGCTGCTCGCCCAGGGCGGCGACCCCCTCCTCAAGTACGGCGACGGCGGCAGGGCGGTGCGCCGGCTGCAGCGCAGCCTCAACGCCGCGACGGACGCGCGGCTCCGGGTCGACGGGGTCTTCGCGAGGCCGGAGCTGCGCGCCGTCAAGGGCTACCAGCGGCAGCGCGGGCGGAGTGCCACCGGCGTGGCGACCCCGGCCATCTGGCGGCAGCTGCGCCACGGCCGGGCGGTCGGCCGGCTCGCCTCGCCCGCGGAGCTCGGGGTCTCGCGGCTCCTCGAGGAGCTCGAGTCGTTCGCCCGGGTGCCGTTCAGCAGCGGAGTGGACCGGGGTTGGACGCGCCACCGGCGCGTCGGCTTGCGCCGAGGCAACGAATAGCTCTCGATTTTCGACGTTCCCTGTGCCTGGTGTGACTGCTGAGCCTAGAGTGAGGGCGCTCGGATCTCTGGAGGAATTCCCATGCCCGCCCACACCCGCCTCGCCCGTCGCCTGACCCGCGCGGCCCTCGCCGTCGCCGTCGCCGTGTCGGCGCTCACCGTCCCGGCCGCCGCCTCGGCCGCCAACAAGCCGACCCCGCGCAACTTCACCGGCTACGGGTTCGACCAGTGCCTCGCGCCGACGCAGAGCGCCATGAACGCCTGGCTGCGGCACTCGCCGTTCTGGGCGGTCGGCATCTACATCTCCGGCGAGTCCCGGGCCTGCCGCGACCAGCCGAACCTCACCCCGGCCTGGATCAGCAAGCAGCTGAAGAACGGCTGGCGGCTGCTCCCGATCACGCTCGGCCCGCAGGCGTCCTGCAGCGACCGGTTCCCCCGCTACGGCACCGACGAGACGATCGACCCGCGCTCGGCGTCCAGCTACGGCGCCGCCCGCGCTCAGGGCCGGCGTGAGGCCGTCGACGCCGTCGGCGTCGCCCGGTCGCTGGGGATCGTCGAGGGAAGCACGCTCTGGTACGACCTCGAGGCCTACGACATCGGGAACCTCCACTGCCGCGAGTCGGCGCTCTCCTTCACCTCCGCCTGGACCAGGAAGCTGCACCGTCTCGGCTACGTCTCCGGCGTCTACTCGAGCGCGGCGTCGCACATCCTGGCGATGGACGACGCCCGCGTCGACCGGCCGGGGAGGTTCGCCCTCCCCGACCGGATCTGGATCGCCCGCTGGGACGGGGTCGCGAACACCTCCACGAGCTACATCCGAGAGGACGGCTGGCGTCCCGGTGGCCGGATGAAGCAGTACCGCGGGCCCGACAAGGAGACCCACGGCGGTGTCACGATCGACATCGACCGCAATTACCTCGACCTCGGTCGCGGCTCCGTCGCGCGCCCGGAGCCCACGCACTGCGACGGGATCCGGCTCAGCTACAAGAGGTACCCGAAGCTGCGCGGCGGAGCCACCGGCAGCAAGGTCCGTGCCGCACAGTGCCTGCTGACCCAGGCCGGGTTCTACGCGGGCCCGTTCACGGGGACGATGGACGACGCGACCCGCGAGGCGGTGCGCGCCTACCGGCTCGACCGCGGCCTGCTGCCGGCCAACCGCAACGTCGGCGCACCGGTGTGGACCGCGCTGCACAGCGAGGGCCGTGAGGCGATCATCAAGTACGGCGCGTCCGGCGAGATGGTCCGTCGGCTGCAGCGCTCCCTCAACGCCGCCGACAACGCCCGGCTCACCGTCGACGGTGTCATCGCGGGCGCGACGACGAGCGCGGTGGCGAGCTACCAGCGACAGGTCGGGCTGCCCGCCACCGGCGTGGTGACGATCCCGACGTGGAACCACCTGCAGCGCGGGGAGCGCTGAGCCGGCCTAGCCGAGTGCCTCGGGCAGGGTCGCCGACCACGCCCGTCGTACGTCGGTCAGCTGCACGGTGAACTGACCCGAGACCGTCAACGCGGCTTCCTCACCGGTCCCCTCGGTCACGCCGATCCGGGCGACCGGGTAGCCGTGGTCGGCGCAGAGGGCGGTGAACCGCTCCTCGGCGTCCGTGTCGAGGGCGACCAGCACCCGGCCGGCGGACTCGGCGAAGAGCGAGACGAACGGGTCGTCCTGCTCCGGGAGCTCCACCCGGGCACCGACACCGCGGCGCAGCGCCGCCTCCACGAGGGCCTGAGCGAGCCCCCCGTCGGAGAGGTCGTGCGCAGCGGCGAGGAGCCCCCGACCGGTGGCCTCCACGAGGAGCTCGGCGAGTGCGCGCTCATCGGCGAGGTCGACCTTCGGCGGGTGGCCGCCGAGGTGGCCGTGCACGACGTGCGCCCACTCCGAGCCGGAGAGCTCCTCGCGGGTGGTGCCGAGGAGGAGGAGGACGCGGCCGGGGGCGTCGAACCCCGACGGCGTCCGGGACGTGACATCGTCGGTGACCCCCAGCACCGCGACCACGGGGGTCGGCAGGATCGGCGCGTCCCCGGTCTGGTTGTAGAGGCTGACGTTGCCGCCGGTGACCGGGATCCCGAGCTCCTGGCAGCCGTCGGCGAGCCCGCGGACCGCCTCGGCGAACTGCCACATCACGTCGGGGTCCTCAGGTGACCCGAAGTTGAGGCAGTCGCTCACCGCGAGCGGTCGCGCTCCTGCCGTGGCCACGTTGCGGTAGGCCTCGGCGAGCGCGAGCCGCGCGCCGGTGTAGGGGTCCAGCTTCGCGAACCGGGCGTTGCAGTCGGTGGACAGCGCGATGCCCAGCCCGGTCTCGTCGTCGACGCGGACCATGCCGGCGTCCTCGGGCTGGGCCAGCACGGTGTTGCCGAGGACGTACCGGTCGTACTGGTCGGTGATCCAGGAGCGGTCGCAGAGGTTCGGGCTCGCCACCATCCGCAGGAGCGTCTCCCGCAGCTCCTCGCCGGTCGTGGGGCGGGGCAGCCGCTCGGCTCCGTCCGCCTGGAGGTCGTCCTGCCACGCCGGACGGGCGAACGGCCGGTCGTAGACCGGTCCGTCGTGCGCGACCGTCCGCGGTGGCACGTCACAGACGACCTCCCCGTGCCACTCGACCAGGAGCCGGCCGCCGCGCTCGCGCTCCTCGGCGGTGAGCTCCGTGACCTCGCCGACGACGTCGGCGTCGACCTCCCACCGGCGGCAGATCTCCAGGAACCGGGCCACCTTGGCCGGCTCCACGACCGCCATCATCCGCTCCTGGGACTCGCTCATGAGGATCTCCTCGGGCGAGAGCGTGGAGTCGCGCAGCGGGACCTGCTCGAGGTAGACCCGCATCCCGCCGTCACCGGCCGAGGCGAGCTCCGAGGTGGCGCAGGAGAGGCCGGCGCCGCCGAGGTCCTGGATGCCGGTGACGAGCCCCTCTGCGAACAGCTCGAGGGTGCACTCGATCAGGAGCTTCTCCATGAACGGGTCGCCGACCTGCACGCTGGGCCGCTTGGCCGGCCCGCCGGCGTCGAAGGTCTCGCTGGCCAGCACCGAGACGCCGCCGATCCCGTCACCGCCGGTGCGCGCGCCGTACAGGATCACCTGGTTGCCGACGCCGGACGCCTTGGCGAGGTGGAGCTCCTCGTGGCGCATCACGCCGACGCAGAGCGCGTTGACCAGCGGGTTGCCGGAGTAGCTCGCGTCGAAGACCGCCTCGCCGCCGATGTTCGGCAGGCCCAGGCAGTTGCCGTAGCCGCCGACGCCGGCGACGATCCCGGGAAGCACCCGGTGGGTGTCGTCGGCGTCGAGCGGGCCGAACCGGAGCGGGTCCATGACCGCGACGGGCCGCGCGCCCATCGAGAGGATGTCGCGGACGATGCCGCCGACGCCGGTCGCCGCGCCCTGGTAGGGCTCGACGTACGACGGGTGGTTGTGGGACTCGACCTTGAACGTGACCGCGTAACCCTGACCGATGTCGACGACACCGGCGTTCTCGCCCATGCCGACCATGAGGTGCCGGCGCATCTCGTCGGTGACCTTCTCACCGAACTGGCGCAGGTGCACCTTCGAGGACTTGTAGGAGCAGTGCTCGCTCCACATCACCGAGTACATCGCCAGCTCGGAGCTGGTCGGCCGTCGGCCCAGGATCTCGCGGATGCGGGCGTACTCGTCGGCCTTCAGCCCGAGATCGGCCCAGGGCTGTTCGCGGTCGGGATCCTTCTCGGCGAGCGCGACGGTGTCGAGGTGAGCAGCCACGCGCGCCAATCTACTGGTCGCTCCCCGCGGCGCACCGCGCGCGGTGGCAGGATGGGACGCCCCACCTCACGGAAGGGGTCTCGGATGGCTCTCCCCGGACTCGACCGCCGCACCCTGCTCAGCACCGCCGTCGCCGGAACCGCGGCCACGGCGCTCGCCGGGGTCGGCGCGTCACCGGCGCTGGCCGCTCCTCGCGTCTCCCGCACGCTCGCCCGCCGTCTCGAGGTCCCGTGGGGGCTGGCGTTCCTGCCCAACGGCGACGCGCTGGTCGGCGAGCGGGGAAACGGACGGATCCACCGCGTCGACAAGCGAGGCGGCCGCCGCCACGTGGGGACGATCGCGGTCAGCGGGGCCGGCGAGGGTGGGCTGCTCGGCATCGCGGTGTCGCCGACCTTCGGCTCCGGTGGGGACCGGTGGGTGTACTACTACTTCACCTCCACCTCGTCGGACAACCGGATCGAGCGTCGGAGGTTCCGCGGCGGCACGTTCGAGGAGCCCCAGCTGCTGATGGACGGCATCCCGTCCGGGATCAACCACGACGGCGGGCGGATCGGGTTCGGCCCCGACGGCCTGCTGTACGTCGGCACCGGCGACGCGGGCGATGCCGACCGGGCGCAGGACCTGCGCTCGCCGGCCGGCAAGATCCTCCGGATCACCCGCACCGGCGGCGTGCCGGACGGCAACCCGTTCGGCACCCGGGTCTGGAGCTACGGGCACCGCAACGTCCAGGGGCTCGCCTGGGACGGTCGCGGCCGGATGTGGGCCTCCGAGCTCGGCGCGAGCTCCCGGGACGAGCTGAACCGGATCCGGCCGGGGCGCAACTACGGCTGGCCGGAGGCGGAAGGGCGCTCCCCCGACCCCGACTACACCGACCCGTTCGTCACCTGGCGTCCTGAGCACTGCTCCCCGAGCGGGATCGCCTCGGCGCGCGGCCACATCTGGGTGGCCGCGCTGCGGGGCCAGAGCCTGTGGTCGGTCCAGCTCAACCGGCGGAACCGCGGCCGCAAGGTGCGCCACTTCCAGGGGCGGTTCGGCCGGATCCGGACCGTGGCGAAGGCACCGGACGGCTCGCTGTGGATCACCACGAGCAACCGGGACGGGCGAGCCACGCCGGCGCGCCCCGACGACCGGGTCATCCGGCTCACCCTCTGACCCCCCCTCGTTGAGCCGTCGCTCGTGCCGGGTTCAGCCGTCCCTCGTGCCGGGTTCAGCCGTCGCTCGTGCCGGTGGAACGGCACCGTTGACGGCTCGACCCGGCACCGTTGACGGCTCGACCCGGCACCGTTGACGGCTCGACGGGGTCAGCGGGAGAGGAGGTACGCCGCCGCGCCGGCCCGCAGGTTGCCCGTCCGGCCGACGGCCACGCCGCCGCCTTGCCCGGCATCGGGAGCGACGCGGCCGGACAGGGCGCCCCTCAGCGGGCGGCCGCGCTCGTCGAGCAGGAGCCGCCGCTCGACCCGCAGCCCGGTGGTCGCGAACAGCTCCTCGAGGTCGGCCAGCGTGGAGAGGTGGATGTTCGGGGTCTCGAACCACGGGTACGGCAGCTCGCGGGAGACCGGCATCCGGCCCCGCACCAGCAGCGAGAGCCGGTGCTTCCACAGCCCGAAGTTGGGGACCGACACGATGCACCGCTCGCCGATCCGGCCGATCTCGGCCAGCACGTGCGCCGGCCGTCGCAGCGCCTGCAGGGTCCGGGACAGCACGACCACGTCGTACGACGCGTCCGCGAACTCGCCGAGCATGGTGTCGACGTCGAGCTCGACGACCGGGACGCCCCGCCGGATCGCCCGGAGCACCGCCTCCTCGTCGATCTCGACGCCGGTGCCGCTGCAGCCGCGGGCCGTCTCGAGGTGCGACAGCAGCTCACCGGCGCCGCAGCCGAGGTCGAGCACACGTGAGCCCGGCGGCACGAGAGCCGCCACGACGCCGAGGTCCGGTCTCACCGCGAGCCCCGGTCGTCGTACGCCCGGTCGAGGAACGCGCGCACCGTCGGGTGGTAGCCCGGCGGGTCGAGGAGGAAGGAGTCGTGTCCCCACGCCGACCGGATCTCCCGGAACGACACCGGCACCCGGCCCTGCTCCAGCGTGCGGACGATCCGGCGCGACTGGGCGGTGCTGAACCGCCAGTCGCTGTCGAAGGAGACGACGAGGAACCGGGTGCCCGCGTCGGCGAGCCGGCGGACGGCGGCGGGGTCCGCGAAGGGATCGAAGTAGTCCATCACCCGGCTGAGGTAGAGGTACGAGAGCGCGTCGAAACGGCCGAGGAAGCTGTCCCCCTGGTGCCGCAGGTAGGACTCCACCTGGAAGTCGACACCGAACCCCATCGCAGGGGTCTCCCGCTCCTGGAGCCGCCGGTCGAACTTGGCCGTGAACGCCTCGTCGGAGAGGTAGGTGATGTGCGCCATCATCCGGGCCACGGCCAGCCCGAGGTCCGGCGACCGGTCGCCCTCGAGGTAGCGGCCGCCGGCGAAGTCGGGGTCACGCATGATCGCCTCGCGGGCGACGGCCGAGAACGCGATGTTCTGTGCGGTGAGCCGGCTCGAGGCGGCGACCACCACGGCGTTGGCCACCTCGTCGGGGGACTCGACCGCCCACTGCAGCACCTGCATGCCACCGAGGGACCCGCCGACCGCCGCCAGCAGCCGTCGTACGCCGAGGTGCTGCATGAGCCTGCGATGGACCGTCACGAAGTCGGTCATCTGCAGCACCGGGAAGTCCAGCCCGTAGGGGCGCCCGGTCGCGGGATCGGTCGAGGAGGGGCCGGTCGTGCCCTGACAGCCACCGAGGAGGTTGGCGCAGACGACGAAGAACCGGTCGGTGTCGATCGGCTTCCCCGGCCCGATGAGGTTGTCCCACCACCCCGGACGACCGTCGTCGGGGTGCACGCCCGCCGCGTGGGCGTCGCCGGTGAGCGCGTGGGCGATGAGGACGGCGTTGCGGGCGTCGCCGTCGAGCGACCCGTAGGTCTCGAACGCGACCTCGACCGGGGCGAGCGTGCGGCCGCCGGCGAGCCGCAGCGGGTCGTCCTCGGAGAAGAGGACGACCCGCTGCGATGTCGTGGTGCCGAGGCTCACGCGGTGCTGCTTCGAAGGGCTACTTGGCCGCGGTCAGCGCCTGCTCGATGTCCGCGAGGATGTCGTCGATGTGCTCGATCCCCACCGAGAGCCGCACCATGTCCTCGGGGACACCGGCGACCTGCAGCTCCTCCGGCGTCAGCTGCGAGTGCGTGGTCGTGGCGTTGTGGATCGCCAGCGACTTGGTGTCGCCGATGTTCGCGAGGTGGCTGAAGAGCTCGAGCGACTCGATGAACCGCTTGCCTCCCTCACGCCCGGACTTCACGCCGAAGCTGACGAGCCCGCCGTAGCCCCGGCCGCCGTTGAGCGTCCGGTCCGCGACCTCCTTGTAAGGGTCGGACTCGAGGCCGGGGTAGCTGACCCATGAGACGTTGTCGTGGCCCTGGAGGTACGTCGCGACCTTGAGCGCGTTCTCGCTGTGCCGCTCCATCCGCAGGTGCAGCGTCTCCAGCCCCTGCAGGAAGAGCCACGAGTTGAGCGGCGCCACCGCAGCGCCGGTGTTGCGGAGCAGGACGGTGCGGGCACGGATGATGTAGGCGAGGTTGCCGACGGCCTCGGTCCAGACGACCCCGTGGTACGCCGCATCCGGCCCGGTCAGCCCCGGGAACCGCTCCTTGTGCGCGTTCCAGTCGAAGTTGCCCGAGTCGACGATCACGCCGCCGATGGAGGTGCCGTGGCCGCCGATGTACTTCGTCGCGGCGTGCACCACGACGTCCGCGCCGAGGTCGAACGCCCGGCAGAGCAGCGGCGTCGGGGTGGTGTTGTCGACGATGAGCGGCAGCCCCTGGGCGTGCGCGGCGTCGGCCCAGGCGGCGATGTCGACCACGTTGATCTTCGGGTTGCCGATGGTCTCGGCGAAGACCAGCCGCGTCCGGTCGTCCACCTGGGCGGCGAGCCCGGCCGGGTCGTCGGGATCGACGAACCGCACCTCGACCCCGAACTGCGGGAGGGTGTGGGCGAACAGCGCGAACGTCCCGCCGTACAGCGTCGAGATCGCGACGATGTTGTCGCCGGCCCCTGCCAGGTTGAGGACGGCGTACGTCGTGGCGGCGGAGCCGGAGGCCGTGGCCAGCGCCCCGACCCCGCCCTCGAGCTGGGTCATCCGGTCCTCGAAGACCGACTGGGTCGGGTTCATGATCCGGGTGTAGATGTTGCCCGGCTCGGCGAGCGAGAACAGGTTCGCCGCGTGCTCGGTGTCGTTGAAGACGTACGACGTGGTCTGGTAGATCGGCACGGCGCGGGAGTTCGTCGTGGGGTCTGCCTGCTCCTGGCCGGCGTGGACGGCGAGCGTCTCGGGGCGGTGGGTCATGGGGGCTCCTCGGTCGGGCGGTCAGCCGACAGTAGCCTCCGGTCGAGCCGTCACTCGTGCCGGTCCGTCAGGCGAACAGGACGTCGGGTCCGCGTCAGACCGGCACGATCGACGGCTCAACCCGGCACCGTCGACGGCTCAACCCGGCACGATCGACGGCTCAACCCGGCACGATCGACGGCTCGACCCGGCACCGTCGACGGCTCAACGGGGGGAGGTGAGGGCCCGCAGTGCGGAGGTGAAGAACGCCAGCCCGTCGGTGCCCGGGCCGCAGAGCGCCTCGACGGCGTGCTCGGGGTGCGGCATCAGCCCGACGACGTTGCCGCGCTCGTTGGTGATCCCGGCGATGTCGCGCAGCGAGCCGTTGGGGTTGCCGCCGAGGTAGCGGGCCACGACCCGCCCCTCGCCCTCGAGCATGTCCAGCGTCGCCTCGTCGGCGACGAAGCCGCCCTCACCGTTCTTGAGGACGATCGTCACCTCCTGCCCGGCCGCGTAGTCGGAGGTCCAGGCGGTGCGGTCGTTCTCGATCCGGAGCCGCTGGTCGACGCAGTTGAACTTGCGGTGGTCGTTGCGGATCAGTGCACCGGGGAGCAGGTGGGACTCGCAGAGGATCTGGAAGCCGTTGCAGATCCCGAGCACCGGCAGCCCGGAGGCAGCCCCCTCGACGATCTCGTCCATGACCGGGGAGAACCGGGCGATCGCCCCGCAGCGCAGGTAGTCGCCGTAGGAGAAGCCGCCGGGCAGGACCACCGCGTCCACCCCCTGCAGCGAGTGGTCGCCGTGCCACAGCGGCACCGGCGTGCCGCCGGCCAGCCGTACGGCGCGCGCCGCGTCGACGTCGTCGAGCGACCCGGGGAAGGTGACGACGCCGATCCTCACGAGGCGTCCACCTGGACGTCGACCGCGTAGTCCTCGATCACCGGGTTCGACAGGAGCTTCTCGGCGATCTCGTGGATCTCCCCGAGCCGCTCCTCGGTCAGCTCGCCCTCGACCTCGAGCTCGAACCGCTTGCCCTGCCGGACGTCGACGATGCCGACGTACCCCAGCCTCGGCAGCGCCTTGTGGACCGCCTTGCCCTGCGGGTCGAGGATCTCGGGCTTCGGCATGACGTGGACGACGACGCGGGGCACGTGGCTCCTCGGGGCTGGCTCGGCTCGGGTGGCGCCAGTCTACGGCGCAGGCGTACGGCGGCCGCGGGCCGTCCGGAGGACGTCAGCCGTCGAGCCGCCGCTCCGGCCCGACACCGGGGTCGCCGGTGAACGGGGCCAGGTCGCCGAGGAGCGACACGGGCAGTCGCGGGTCCGGGCCGCCCGGCGTGAACGGAGCCGCGTCGAGCCCGGGGCTCGTGACGAGCACGGCCACCGTCTCGACCCGGTTGAACATGTCGTCGTCCTGGGCGCCGATGATCCACATCCGCCCCGGCTCGTCCTCGGTCGCCAGGGTCCACGTCGCCGCCGTGTCGTCGTCCCAGGCGAAGCACGCGTCGCGCGCCGCGGTCGCGGACCGCTGGACCGGGCAGGGCAGCGGGTCGATCCGCGGGGCCCGGCCCACGGCCGTGAGGACGTCGAGGGTGAAGGCGGGGTACCCCTTCCCGGCGGGGAACCCCATGCGCACGCCCACGGCCTCCGGGCCGAGGTCGGCCAGTGGTGAGCGCCGGACCGAGTCGGGCTCCAGCCCCACGTAGTCCACGACGCGGTCGGCGAGCTGCCGCGAGGTCGTGGCCACGACCGTCGGCCGCTCCGGCGGCGACTCCTCGACCCTCGTAGCCGTCGAGGTCGCGGCCGGCGGCGGAGAAGGCCGGTGTGGTGCGCAGGCTCATCGCCGTGTCGAGCGCCGCCGCCCGCAGGTCCGCCGGGTCGACGGGAAGGTCCAGCTCACGGGGGTCCCGGTCGAAGAGCCCGCTGGCGTCGTAGGCGACCTGCACCACCTCGTCCGGCCGGACGACCGTCCACGCGTAGTGGCCGCCTTCCTCCTCCTCCATCCCCGGTCGCCACCGGTAGAGCAGCCGGCCGCCGTCGACGGAGCTCTCCTCGCAGCCGCCCTCCTCGAGCCGGGGCCGGCAGCGCAGCCATGCCCGGTCCTCGGCGGTGAGCCCGTCGCTGTCCGCGCACCGTGACGTGCACGGTGTGCGACTCACCGCTCTCGGTGCCCTCCGGGTCCACCCCGTAGTCCACCTGCGCGGTCAGCGCGAGCGGGTCGCTCCAGTCCGACCAGCTCCCCGTCGTACGACGCGGCGAGCCGGGGTCGACGTGCTCGACGACCACGGCGGCCAGGGCCCGGGGCGTGGCGTCGACGCGCCCGTCGGAGCCGAGGCGCGGTCCGGCGCGGCACGCGTCGGCGCAGCCGGCCAGCACCGCGGCGAGGCCGAGCGCCGCTGCGGTCCTCAGGTGAGCTCGCGCTTCAGGATCTTGCCGGTGGCGGTCATCGGCAGCTGGTCACGGAACTCGACGACGCGGGGGTACTTGTACGCCGCCATCTGCTCCTTGCACCACCCGACCAGCTCGTCCTCGGCCAGCGTCGCGCCGGGAGCCTTGATGACATATGCCTTGACCTCCTCGCCGTGCTGCTCGTGCGGCATGCCGACGACGGCGACGAGGGAGACGCCGGGGTGGGTGAGGAGCACCTCCTCGACCTCCCGCGGATAGACGTTGAACCCGCCGCGGATGATCATGTCCTTCGCCCGGTCGACGATGTAGTAGTAGCCGTCCTCGTCTCGCCGTGCCAGGTCGCCGGAGCGGAACCAGCCGTCGTTCATCACCTCGGCGGTGGCGTCGGGGCGGTTGTAGTAGCCCTTCATGATGTTGTGGCCGCGGATCGCGATCTCGCCGACCTCGTCGGGCCCGCCACCGACCTCGTTCCACTCGTCGTCGATCAGCTTCACCTCCACCCCCCAGATCGGGTAGCCGATGGAGCCGGACTTGGCGGGCCGGTCCTTCTGGTTGAAGGTCGCCACCGGTGAGGTCTCCGACAGCCCGTAGCCCTCGAGGATGTCGATGTGGAACCGGGCCTTGAACTCCTTGAGGATCTCGACGGGGAGCGACGCGCCGCCGGCGACGGCGATCCGCATGTTCGCCGCGATCCGGTCGACGTCGACGTCGCCCTCGAGCGCGCCGAGCAGCCCCCAGTACATCGTCGGTACGCCGGCGAAGAAGGTGATCTCCTCGGTCTGCAGCAGCGAGACGGCGGCGTGGGCGTCGAACCGCGGCAGCAGCACGAGGGTCGAGCCGCTTGCGAAGCCGGCATTCATCTGGACCGACGAGCCGAAGGAGTGGAAGAGCGGCAGCGTCACCAGGTGGCGTTCACCGGTCGGCGCGGCACCGAGCATCCGGTTGCTCTCCAGGGCGTTGAGCACGAGGTTGCTGTGGGACAGCTCGGCGCCCTTCGGCTGGCCGGTCGTGCCGCTGGTGTAGAGGATCACCGCGGAGTCGGTCTCCTGGGTGAGTGCCGAGGAGAAGACCGGCGGCTGCTGCGTCATCGCCGCGCCCATCGTCTCGGTCCCGTCGACCGGCGAGGCTGCCGCCGGGTCGGCGGTGATGACGAAGAAGTGCTCGCAGCCGTCCGCGCCCTGGAACCCGGCATGGCCCTCGGTGGCCATCGGCAGGTCCGGCGTGCCCTGGAAGCAGAAGTAGGCCTTCGCGTCGGAGTCGTCGAGGTGGTAGGCGATCTCGCGGCCCTTGAGCAGCACGTTGAGCGGAACGACGACCGCTCCGGCCTTGAGGATCCCGTAGTAGACGATCGGGAAGTAGGGCAGGTTCGGGCAGGAGAGCGCCACCTTGTCGCCGGGGCCGATGCCGCGGGAGACCAGGAGGTTGGCGACCTGGTTGGCGGCGCCGTCGACCTGTGCGTAGCTCAGCCGGGTCTCCCCCAGCACCACCGCGTCCCGGTCCGGGTGCTTGCGGGCGCTGTCTTCGAGGAGCACGGACAGGTTGAGCACAGGTGCCTCCGGAGCGGTGGGGGTCGGTCGGCCGCCAACCTACCGCCAGAACGGGGTCAGCGGGGCTCCGCGGCCCGTGCGATCCCGCGGAGGTCGAGCCGCACCGCGGCCGAGAGCAGGCCGGTCGCGAGCCAGCCGAGCGGCCTTGCCGCGCCGCGACCGTGCACGCGCACAGCGATCCGGACCAGGGTTCCGTCGGCGCCGTCACGTTCGGCGTCCTCGAAGGTCAGCGTCACCCCGGCCGTCAGCGGGCCGATCGTCCCGTTCTCGGCCCATCGGGAGCCGGGCACCATCTCGGTGATCTGCAGGCGGAAGCTCATCCCGCCGCGCAGGTGGTCGACCCACCGCATCCCGACCCGCGGGGGTCCGTCGTCGAGCAGCTCCACCCGGTCCAGGCTCGCCTGGTACTCGGGCCGGTGCCGGGGGTCGGCGAGGTAGTCGTAGACGTGGGGCCGCGGCGCGGCGACGAACACCGTCGGGTCGAGGGAGGCCATCAGAACCGCTCCCCGGTCAGCCGCTCGTAGGCCTCGACGTACTTCTCGCGGGTCCGCTCGACCACCTCGCTCGGCAGCGGCGGCGGCGGCTCGCCCGAGGCGCGGTCCCAGCCGCTCGCGGGCGAGGTGAGCCAGTCGCGGACGAACTGCTTGTCGTACGACGGCTGCGGCCGTCCGGGGCGCCACGCGTCCGCCGGCCAGAACCGTGAGGAGTCGGGGGTCAGCACCTCGTCGGCGAGCACGGTCGTGCCGTCGGGCCGGGCCCCGAACTCGAGCTTGGTGTCGGCGAGCACGATCCCGCGGCTGCGCGCCACCTCCTCGGCCCGGGCATAGACCGCCATCGTGAGAGCACGGAGCTCGGCGGCCCGCTCGGCGCCGACGACGTCGACCACCGCGTCGTACGACACGTTCTCGTCGTGCTCGCCGAGGTCGGCCTTCGTGGCGGGGGTGAAGATCGGCTCCTCGAGCCGGCTCCCGTCCTCGAGCCCTGCGGGAAGCTCGACGCCGCAGACCGCCCCTGCGGCCCGGTAGTCGGCAAGTCCCGACCCGGTGAGGTAGCCCCGGGCGACGCACTCGACCGGGTACATCGCCAGCTCCTCGCAGACGACTGCGCGGCCGCGCACCTCCGGCGGGACCTCGGTGGACAGCACGTGGTGCGGCACCAGGTCGGCGAGCAGGTCGAACCACCACAGCGACATCCGGGTGAGCAGGACGCCCTTGTCGGGGATCGGCGTGTCGAGGACGAAGTCGAAGGCGGAGATCCGGTCGCTGGCGACCATGAGGAGCTGGCCGTCGCCGAGCCGGTAGAGGTCGCGCACCTTGCCGGAGTGCAGGTGGACGGCGGTCTCGAGCACCGGCGCGGGAGGAGGGGGCATGGCTGCACCCTAAAGGCACGCTCGGCGTGCCACCCCCCTGGTCCGAGCGGCCGTCGGGGGTGCAAGATGTCCGGACACCATGCCGAAGGAACCGAAATGGGTCATCGAGGCATGATCCGGGTCACACGGGGGTAGGACCCGGGCACCAGCGCGGGTGGGGACCAGGAGGCGGCCGGATGATCGAGCACCGGATCGGCGTCAGCCGACGTTCCGGCACGGTGCACGCGGTCAGCAAGGTCGCGATCCGACCGGTGCTCAAGTACTTCCCGCTCCGGGGCCCGGCCACCGGGCTGATGTCGCTGGTCGAGCGCAGCTGCTCCCGGCTCCCCCGGCTCGCCGGGACCGCCCACCGGCCGGTCGCCGGGCGCACCTGGAGCGGTGAGCTGGTCACGCCGGTCGACGGGACGACCTCGGACGGTGCGGTGCTCTACCTCCACGGCGGCGCCTTCCTGCTCGGCGGCTGCGCCACCCACCGCCGGATCGTGGAGCGGCTGGCGCTGAGGACCGGGATGGCCGTGCTCTCGGTGGACTACCGGTTGCTGCCCAAGGGACGGCTCCACGACAGCATCGCCGACTGCGAGGACGCCTTCCGGTGGCTGCTCCGCAACGGCCACAGCGCCTCGAAGGTGGTCATCGCCGGTGACTCCGCCGGCGGGCACCTCGCCTTCGCCACCGCACTGAGGATCCGGGACGGCCGGCTGGGCACCCCGGCCGGCATCGTCGCGATGTCCCCGTGGCTCGACTTCGACCACATGACGAAGGTGAGCCACCACAACGCCCGTCGCGACGCCTACATCCCGACCCGGCGGCTCCGCGCGGTCGGCCGGATGGTCGTCGGCGCCCATCCCGAGCTCCACCACTCACCGGTCAACGCCGACCTCCGCGGCCTGCCTCCTTCGCTGATCATCTGTGGCGAGGGCGAGGTGCTCCGCGTCGACGCCGAGCTGATGGCCGACCGGCTCGCCGAGGCCGGGGTGCCGAGCACCCTGCAGGTCTGGGAGGGCCAGGTGCACGCGTTCCCGGTGCTCGCCGACCTCACCCCCGAGAGCCGGGCGGCGGTCCGGGAGGTCGTCCGGTTCGTCGAGCAGGCGGTCGCCGCCCCGGCGTACACCGGTCGCGGCGGCGCGGTGCCGGACGGCGTGTCACAGGCCGGCGTCGCCTGACCGGTCCAGACCTGCCGGTCCAGACCGCCGGAGGAGATCGGGCGACGGGTCAGTGCGGGTCGGCCGCGAGCCGCTGCGACGGCATCCGCCCGCCGAGCGCGTTGCGGGCCTCGCCGATGAGGTCGAGCACGGACTGCACGTCCTCCGTGCCGGCTGCGGCCGGTTCTCCGCCGGCAGGGCGACGGCCGAGCCGGAGCATGGCGTACTCCTCGGGGAGCCGGACCCCGAGGTGCACGAGGATGCGTCGCGCGTCGACGTCCACCACGCTGCCGGCGAAGTAGTCGCCGTGCTCGTCGCGCAGCACGACCCGCTCACCGAGCGAGACCTCGCGAGCACCGTCGCGGGCGACGAAGGCGGCACGGTTGCGTCGCTGCAGGGGCGTCAGGGTGACGTCCAGCAGTTCCATCGGGCTCCCTCCCGCCGGCGGCTACCGGCCCAGGCTACGCGAAATCCGGACAACTGTGACCTACGGAATTCGTCGATCTGAACCGCTCAGGTCCGCCGCACCGCCGCCGATCTGGGCTCTTCGGGCATCCTCGAACTCATGGCCCCCACCGACCGCCCCTCCGAGGTGCGGCTTCGCGCGCTGACCGAGTCCGACGTCGCCACGGTGCTGGCGCTCAACGAGGCCCACGTGGAGATGCTGGCGCCGCTCGACGAGCAGCGGCTGCGCCTCCTCCACGACACCGCCCACCAGTTCGCGGTCATCGACGTCAGTGGCACGTTCGGCGGGTTCGTCATCACCTTCGCCCCGGGCGCCGACTACGACTCCGAGAACTACCGCTGGTTCTCCGAGCAGTACGGCGACGGCTTCCTCTACCTCGACCGGGTCGTGGTCGATCCCTCGGTGCGCAGACGTGGCGTGGGGGGAGCCGTCTACGACGCGGTGGAGGCGGTGGCGGCTGGCTACGGGCTCCTCGCGCTGGAGATCAACGTGGTCCCACGCAACGAGCCGTCGCTGGCCTTCCACGCCGCCCGCGGCTTCGTCGAGGTGGGCCGGCTCGGCGACGACACCCACCTGGTGAGCCTCCAGACGAAGCCGTGTGCCGTGGCGACGCAGGGGTGAGACCACTCGGCCGGCGCCGGACCGCCGAATTCCGTCCGCACGGACGGAATTCCCGCGCCGAACCGAGCTGTCGGCGAGAAACTCGTCCATCCGGACGGATGTCGGCGGTACGACGCCGCGCGGCACCTCAGAACGTGAGCGCGGAGGCGGGGTCCTCCAGGATCCCGGCGACGTCGGCGAGGAACTGCGACCCCTTGGCTCCGTCGATGAACCGGTGGTCGAAGGAGAGCGCCAGCGTCGTGACGTCACGCGCCTTGATCTTCCCCTTGTGCACCCACGGCTGCTGCCGGACCGCCCCGAAGCACAGGATCGCCGACTCCCCGGGGTTGATGATCGGGGTGCCGGCGTCCACGCCGAAGACGCCCACGTTGGTGATCGTGAACGTCCCCCCGGCCATCTCCGCCGGCTGGGTCTTCCCGTCCCGGGCCGTCGCGGTCAGCTGACCCAGCTCGCGCGCCAGGTCGACCAGCGGCATCGCGTCGGCGCCCTTGACGTTGGGTACGACGAGCCCGCGCGGCGTCGCCGCGGCGATGCCGAGGTTGACCGACCCCGAGTAGACGACCTCCTGGCCGGCCTCGTCCCAGTGCGCGTTCAGCTCGGGCGTGCGCCGCATCGCCAGGCAGACCGCCCGGGCGAGGACGAGCAGCGGCGACACCTTCACCTCGGCGAAGACCCGGTCGGAGCGGAGCCGCTCGACGAGCCGCATCGTCCGGGTGACGTCGACGGTGACCCACTCGGTCACGTGCGGGATGGAGAACGCCGAGTCGACCATGGCCTGCGCCATCATCTTGCGCACGCCCTTGACCGGCTCACGCCTGTCGTCGAGGGAGGGTGCGGCAGCGCTGGGCCGGCCGGCCGGCCGGTAGCCACCACCGGCGGCGGCCTCCACGTCCTCAGCGGTGACCACGCCGCCCGATCCGGTCGGGTTCACCGACGCCAGGTCGACGCCGAGGTCGCGGGCCAGCTTGCGGACCGGCGGCTTGGCGAGGACCGAGCCGATCGACCAGGCACCGGTGCGGCTGGTGGTCGACCGTGCCTCGACGGCGGGGACCGGCGGCTCGTCGGCGGGGACCACCTCCGAGGTGTCGGCCTGGCCGAGTGTGAACGAGCCCTGCACCTGCATCTGCGTCGCTGACCCGGCGTCGGTCTTCGCGGTCGCCGGTCCACGGCGGGCCCGCCGCAGGGCCGCGCCGGACTTCGGTCCGTAGCCGACCAGCGTCTGGTTCTCGCCCCCGCTCGCGGCGGGGTTGTAGTGGTCGACGTCCGCGTCCTTCGCGTCACCCTCCGGCGCCCCCTCGTCCGCGGGCGGCTGGACCGGGTCGCTGCCGTCGGAGACGGAGACGATCGGTGTGCCCACCGGGATCGTCTCGCCCTCGGGCACGTGGATCGCGGTCACGGTGCCGGCGTACGGCGACGGCAGCTCGACCAGCGACTTGGCGGTCTCGATCTCCACCACCACGTCGTTGACCTTGATCACGTCACCGACCTTGACCATCCAGGTGACGATCTCGGCCTCGGTGAGCCCCTCGCCCACGTCGGGCAGCTTGTACTCGTGCACGGTCATCTCAGAACCCCAGCGATCGGTCGACGGCGTCCAGGACCCGGTCGAGGTCGGGGAGCCACTCCTCCTCGACCCGCGCCGGCGGGTAGGGGGTGTCGAACCCGCCGACCCGCAGCACCGGAGCCTGCAGGTGGTAGAAGCACTCCTCGGTGATCCGGGCGGCGAGCTCGGCGCCCATCCCGAGGTTCACGTGCGCCTCGTGGGCGACCACGGCCCGGCCGGTGCGGCGGACCGAGTCGACGATGGGTCCCATGTCGAGCGGCGACAGGGAGCGCAGGTCGATCACCTCGATGCTGCGTCCCTCGCCCGCGGCGGCCTCGGCCGATGCCAGGCAGACCTTCACCATCGGCCCGTAGGAGAGCAGCGTGAGGTCGTCGCCGGAGCGCACCACCCGCGAGGCGAACAGCGGGCCGGGGTCGGCGCTGACGTCGATCTCGGCCTTGTCGGCGTGGTACTGCCGCTTGGGCTCCAAGAAGACGACCGGGTCGTCGTGGGCGATCGCCTGCTGCAGCATCCAGAAGCCGTCGACCGGGTTGGAGCAGGCGACCACCTTCAGACCCGGAGTGTGCGCGAACTGCGCCTCCGGGGACTCGCTGTGGTGCTCGACCGCGCCGATGCCACCGCCGAACGGGATCCGGATGACCAGCGGCATCCTGACCTTGCCCTGGCTGCGGAAGTGGATCTTCGCGACCTGCGACACGATCTGGTCGTAGGCGGGGTAGACGAACCCGTCGAACTGGATCTCGCAGACCGGCCGGTAGCCGCGCATGGCGAGCCCCACGGCGGTGCCGATGATCCCGGACTCGGCCAGCGGCGAGTCGATGACCCGGTCCTCGCCGAAGTCCTTCTGCAGCCCGTCGGTGATCCGGAAGACGCCGCCGAGCTTGCCGACGTCCTCTCCCATGACGAGGACCTTCGGGTCGTCCTCCATGGCCTTGCGCAGACCGGCGTTGAGCGCCTTGGCGAGGGTCATCTTGGTCATGCGCGGGCCTCCTCGAACGACGCCAGGTAGTCGCCGAACTCCGCCTGCTGGCGGGCCAGCTCGTCGGTCTGCTCGGTGTAGACCTTGCCGAACACGTCGAGCACGTGCGGGTCCGCCATGCTGCGGCACCCCTCGCGGAGCCGTTCGCCGAGGGCCTCGGCCTCCGCGTCGAGCTCCGCGAGCCACGCCTTGTCGACGAGACCGTTGCGCTGGAGGTAGACCTTCACCCGCTGGATCGGGTCCTTCAGCTTCCAGTGCTCGAGGTCCTCCGAGAGCCGGTAGCGGGTCGGGTCGTCGGTCGTCGTGTGCGCCCCCATCCGGTAGGTGTAGGCCTCCACGAAGGTCGGGCCCTGCCCGTCCCGGGCGCGCTGCAGCGCCGCCTTCGTCACGGCGTACGTCGCGAGCACGTCGTTGCCGTCCACCCGGACGCCCGGGAAGCCGAACCCGAGGGCACGCTGGTAGAGCGGGATCCGCGACTGACGCTCGATCGGCTCGGAGATCGCCCACTGGTTGTTCTGGCAGAAGAACACCACCGGGGCGTTGTAGGAGGCGGCGAAGATGAACGCCTCGTTGACGTCGCCCTGGCTGCTGGCGCCGTCACCGAAGTAGGCGACGACGGCGGCGTCCCGGTCCAGGTCGCCGGTGCCGACGTGGCCGTCGCGCTGGATCCCCATCGCGTAGCCCGTCGCGTGCAGGGTCTGGGCGCCGATCACGATCGTGTAGAGCCCGAAGTTGTTCTCGTTGGGGTCCCACGAGCCCTGGTCGACGCCACGGAAGAGACCGAGCAGCTTCAACGGGTCGACCCCGCGGCACCAGGCGACGCCGTGCTCGCGGTAGGTCGGGAAGACGTAGTCCTGGCGCAGCAGCGCGCGACCGGAGCCGATCTGCGCGGCCTCCTGACCGAGCAGCTGGGCCCAGATGCCGAGCTCGCCGTGGCGCTGGAGCGCGGTGGCCTCCACGTCGATGCGGCGGGTCAGCACCATGTCGCGGTAGAAGCCCTTGATCGCCTCGTCGTCGAGGTCGAAGGAGAAGGCGGGGTGCTCGACGCGCTCCCCCTCGGGGGTCAGCAGCTGGACGAGCTCCGGCCCTCCGTCCCTGGCTCCGGCGCCGCGGCCCTGCATGAGCTGCGGGCCGAAGTCGCTGGCGATGACGTCCTTGTTCTGCAACAGCACTCCTCGGTCTGGTCGGCGTCGGGGTCTCCGTCGCCGGCTGGTTGGAGCAGGGGCGACGACGCGGTGCGGTGGTGGTGCGACCACGCCCTCGACCTTGTGTGACCGGCGCCACAAGGGGCCGGCTCGGTCCAAAGGTACCGTCTCCCCGTGCAGACGCCGAACCCGCGCCCGGCGCCCTCCTTGCTCCTCGTCGCCGCGGCGCTCGGCATCGTGTACGTCGTGTGGGGCTCGACCTACCTCGGCATCCGGATCGTCGTGGAGGAGGCCGACCCGCTGACCGCGATGGGACAGCGCTACACGGTCGCCGGCGTCCTGCTCGGGACCCTGCTGGCCGCCCGCGGAGGGCTCGGCCGGCTGCGGGTCACCCGCCGTCAGCTCCTCGGTACGGCGGTGCTGGGGCTGCTCCTGCCGCTGCTCGGCAACGGGGTCGTCTCCGTGGCCGAGTCCCGGGGCGCGACGTCGGGCTACACCGCCCTGCTCATCGCGATCGCCCCCCTGGCGATCGTGGTCTTCCGGCTGGTGGAGGGCGACGCGCCACGCCCACAGACGCTCGTCGGCGTGCTCTCCGGCTTCGCCGGGCTGGCGCTTCTGGTCGCCCTCGGCCGGGACGGCGGGGACGTCATCCCGCTCGGTCCTGCCCTGCTGGTGCTCCTCGCGGGCACCTGCTGGGCGTTCGGCTCCTACATCCAGCCGCGGCTGTGGCTGCCCGACGACCCGTTCGTCATCGCGGTCTACGAGATGGTGATCGGAGGAGTGCTGATGACAGCGGCCGGGATGGCCCTCGGTGAGCAGTTCTCCCTCGACTACACCGGCCGGACCTGGACGGCCCTGGGCTACCTCGTCGTGTTCGGGTCGGTCGTGGCGTTCTCGTCGTACGTCTGGCTGATCGCCAACGCGCCGATCTCCCTCGTCGCGACGTACGCCTACGTCAACCCGGTGGTCGCGGTGCTGCTGGGCTGGCTGGTCCTCGGCGAGCGGATCTCCACCACCACGTTCGTGGGCGGGGCTGTCGTGGTCGCCTCGGTGGCGATCGTGATCAGCTCCGAACGGCGCCCGGCGGTGCTGGAGAAGCCCCGCCCCGGACGAGGCTGACCGTCGAGGTCGGGGTCGTCGGCGGGGAGTCCGAGGATCCCGGTCACCAGATGACCGGGATCCTGGGACCGCCCCTCAGACCCGCGGCGTGAACTCGTCGGCCACCTTGAGGAAGACGTCGTTCGCCTCCGGCTCGCCGACCGTGACCCGGACCCCGTCGGTGGCGTAGGGGCGCACCATGATGCCCGCCGCCTCCGCCGCGGCTGCGAACCGCGGCGTCTCGTCGCCGAGCGGCAGCCACACGAAGTTGCCCTGGGCGTCCGGCACGGTCCATCCCTGGTCGCGGAGGCCGGAGACGACCCGCGTGCGCTCGGCCACGATGGCGTCGACCCGCTCCCGGAGGGCGTCCTCGGCGGCGAGCGCGGCGACGGCCGCCGCCTGAGCGACCGCGGAGACCCCGAACGGCAGCGAGCAGGCCCGGACGGCGGCCGCGACCTCGGCCCGCGCCACGAGGTAGCCGACCCGCAGCCCGGCGAGCCCCGACGCCTTCGCGAAGGTGCGCATCACCACCACGTTCGGCCGGGCCCGGTAGAGCGCCAGGGCGTCGACCCGGTCCTCGCCGCGGACGAACTCCCGGTAGGCCTCGTCGACGACCACGACGACGTGCGGGGGGACCCGGTCGAGGAACGCCTCGAGCTCGGCATGACCCACCGCCGGGCCGGTCGGGTTGTTCGGGGTGCAGACCAGCACGATCCGGGTGCGGTCGGTGACCGCCTCGGCCATCGCGTCGAGGTCGTGCCGGGCGTCGGGGGTGAGCGGCACCTGCACCGACACCGCACCGCAGACCGCGGCCGCGATCGGGTAGGCCTCGAACGACCGCCAGCCGTGCACCACCTCGTCCCCGGCCTCGCAGAACGCCTGCACGAGGTGGTAGAGCAGCGCCACCGACCCCGTCGCGGCGGCGAGGTCGGAGGTCGGCACGCCGAGCGACTCCGACAGTGCCTCGTAGAGCGCGGTCGACCCCATGTCCGGATAGCGGTTCATCGTCGCCGCCGCCTCCTCCACGGCCGCCACGATCTCCGGCAGCGGCGGGTAGGGGTTCTCGTTGGAGGAGAGCTTGAAGCTCCGCATCCCCTCGCGGAGCGCCGGCGGCCGTCCCGCGACGTACGCCGGCACGGCCGCGAGGGCGGCACGCGGCACCGGCCGGTCGGGACGGGAGGCTGGGCTGGGCGTGGGGGTCGGGTCGGTGGTCACGAGCCACAGGCTACGAGCATCCGGACCGACCGGGCAGGACGGGCGGCCTCGTCGCGCAAGTGGCAGGATCGACCACGTGAGCTTCCTGGTCAGAGTCGTCGTCAACGCACTGGCGCTCGGCGCCGCGGCCTGGCTCCTGGACGGGATCCGCGTCCAGGGCGGGGAGACCAGCGACCGGGCCCTGACCCTGCTCGCCGTCGGGCTGATCTTCGGCATCGTCAACGCCGTCGTGGCTCCGGTGGTCAAGCTGCTGTCGCTGCCGTTCATCATCCTGACGCTCGGCCTGCTGCTGCTGGTCATCAACGCCCTCATGCTGCTGCTCACGAGCAGGCTGGCCGAGGCGCTCGACCTCGGGTTCGAGGTCGTGGGGTTCGGCACAGCCGTCCTGGGGTCGATCATCGTCACGGTCGTCTCGTGGCTCCTCGGCGCGGTGCTCGGTGACTGACGTGACCGCCCTGCCTCCGGCCCGGGTCCCCGGCCGCTACCGCGTGGCGCTGGTCTGCCTCGGGAACATCTGCAGGTCGGCGATGGCCGACGTCGTGCTCAGCTCGGCGGTCGCCGACGCCGGGCTCGCCGACCGGGTCGAGGTCGTGAGCTCCGGCACCGGCGGGTGGCACGTCGGCGACCCGATGGACCGGCGGGCCGCGGCGACCCTCACCGCGCACGGCTACGACGCCTCCGAGCACCGCGCCCGGCAGTTCGAGCCGGCCTGGCACGAGGAGGCCGACGTGGTGCTGGCGATGGACGCCAGCAACCACGGCGACCTGGAGCAGGTGGCACCGGCGACCGGCGACGACGAGCCCCGGCGGCTGCTCATGTTCCGCGACTTCGACCCCCGCGCTACCACCGACGACCGCGACGTCCCGGACCCGTACTTCGGCGACGAGGACGGCTTCCAGCACGTCATGGGGATCGTGCAGCGGACGTGTGCCGAGATCGTACGGCGGCTGCCCGCCGTCCTGCCGTGACCTGCGCTCCTTCAGCGGCCGCTCAGGTGGCGGTGGCACCCTGGATGTCGTGACCTCCGTGACCGACCCCGACCGGCCCCGCATCCTCGTCGTCGACGACGACAAGGCGGTCCGGGACTCGTTGCGACGGTCGTTGGAGTTCAACGGCTACGAGGTCGCCCTCGCCTCCGACGGCGCGGAGGCCCTCGCCGGGATCGGTGGGATCGCTCCCGACGCCGTCGTGATGGACGTGATGATGCCCCGGCTCGACGGGATCGAGACGACCCGGGCGCTGCGAGCGGCCGGGAGCGACCTGCCGATCCTGGTGCTGACCGCGCGGGACTCGGTCGGGGACCGGGTGGACGGGCTCGACGCCGGTGCGGACGACTACCTGACCAAGCCGTTCGCGCTCGAGGAGCTGCTGGCCCGCCTGCGGGCGCTGCTGCGGCGTACGGGCCCCGCGGCCGCAGGGGGCGAGGAGCTCGACGACCTCGACGCCGAGGAGCTCACGTTCGCCGACCTGACGCTCAACCCGGCCACCCGCGAGGTGCGTCGCGGGGGGCGGGCGATCGACCTGACCCGCACCGAGTTCGCGCTGCTCGAGATGTTCCTCCGGCGGCCGCGCCGGGTGCTCGACCGGTCCTTCATCCTCGAGGAGGTGTGGGGGTACGACTTCCCCACGACCGCCAACTCACTGGAGGTCTACGTCGGCTACCTGCGCCGCAAGACCGAGGCCGAGGGTGAGCCACGGCTGCTGCACACGGTGCGCGGCGTGGGCTACGTGCTCAAGGAGTCCTGATGCGGTTCCGGGGGACTCTCGCCGCCCGGGTCGCGCTCCTGGTCACCGTCGCGGTGGCGCTGGCCGTGGCGCTCGTCGCCGCCGCGGCATACGCGATGGTCCGCCACGAGATGCTCTCCGCCCTCGACGCCTCGCTGCTCGAGCGGGCCGAGGCCGCGTCCCGGACGGTCGCCGTCGTCGACACCCCGGGCCCGGAGCTCGAGGCCTGGGTGCTCGGCGCCGCCGACGTCCACCTCGCGTTCGTGCGCAACGACGGCGAGGTCGCCTACATCGAGCGTGAGCCCGGCGGGTTCCGGATCCGGCCGACCGACACCGAGATCGCCGTCGCCCGGGGGCTGGTGGGGAGCTCGACCCGCACGGCGTACACCGACGACGGTGCCTACCGCGTCGCGGCGGTCCGGACCGACACCCCCGGCATCGCGCTCATGCTGGCGGAGTCGCTCGAGACCACCGACAACGCCTTGGAGCGGCTCGGTTTCGTGCTGGTGCTCTTCGGGCTCGTCGGTGTGGTGGGCGCCGGCTTCGCGGGATGGGCCGTCGCCAGGAACGGGCTGCGGCCGGTCCGCCGGCTCACCGAGGCGGTGGAGGACATCGCCCGGACCGAGCGGCTCGACCCCATCACGGTGGAAGGCAACGACGAGGTGGCTCGCCTCGCCACCTCGTTCAACGGGATGCTGGGGGCGCTCGCCGGGAGCCGGACCCGGCAGCGCCAGCTGGTCGCCGACGCCGGCCACGAGCTGCGCACACCCCTCACCTCGCTGCGGACCAACCTCGAGCTGCTCACGCAGGCCGACGCCCGGGGCG
Source organism: uncultured Actinomycetota bacterium (assembly GCA_963754155.1). GTDB lineage: Bacteria > Actinomycetota > Actinomycetes > Propionibacteriales > Nocardioidaceae > Marmoricola_A. The sequence continues at coordinate 1,167,214 of CAVWEU010000003.1, forward strand.
GGCTGTCGGAGGAGTCACGAGCCGAGCTGATGGACGACGTCCGGTTCCAGATCGAGGAGCTGACCACCCTGATCGGGGACCTCACCGAGCTCGCCCGGGACGAGCCGATCCCGGCTCAGCTGGAGCCGGTCGACCTCGCCGAGGTCGTGGAGCGCGCCCTGGACCGGGTGCGTCGACGTGCGACCAGCATCCACTTCGACGCCGCCCTGTCGTCGTGGGAGGTCACCGGCGAGCCTGCGTCGCTGGAGCGCGCGGTCACCAACCTGCTCGACAACGCCGCGAAGTGGAGCCCGCCGCTCGGGGTGGTCACCGTCCGGCTCGCCAACGGGACGCTCTACGTCGCCGACCAGGGCAAGGGGATCGCCGAGGAGGACCTCCCGCACGTGTTCGAGCGGTTCTACCGCTCGACCGAGTCGCGCACGATGCCCGGCTCGGGGCTCGGTCTGTCGATCGTGCGCAACATCGCCGAGCGCCACGGGGGCGCCGTCTGCGCCGGCAACGCCGCGGAGGGCGGTGCCGCGTTCTGGTTCATGATGCCCGGAGAAGTCAAAGTCGGCACCTAGACAGATCTCAGCGTGGACTCAGCAACGGAGGGCACGCTGGGGGACATGAGTGAGAACACGCACCGCTACCAGGACCACGAGCACACCTCCGTCCTGCCGCCGTACGCCGGCGGCGAGCCCGCCGCGCCCCCGGCACCTCCTCGCCGGCGTGGGACGACGGCCGGCGTCCTCGTCGCGGCCCTGGTGCTGGGCGGGGCGGGTGGCGTCGTCGGTGCCGCCGGCTACGACGCCGTCGACGACGGTGGCTCGTCGACCTCCGAGGTCCGCACCCCGCTCAACACCGCGGAGCCTGCATCCGACGACACCCCCGCACCGGAGGGCTCGCCCGAGGCGGTCGCCGCCTCGGTGCTCCCCTCGGTGGTGAAGATCAACGTCGCCGGCCAGGGCGGCCAGGGGTCGGGCTCCGGCATCATCTTGAGCGAGGACGGCGAGATCCTCACCAACAACCACGTGGTCGAGGCCGCCGAGGGCGGCGGCCGGCTCACCGTCAACTTCGAGGACGGCTCCGGGGCGGAGGCCGAGATCGTCGGCACCGACCCGGTCACCGACCTCGCGGTCATCAAGGCGGTCGACGTGTCCGGGCTGACCCCGGCGACGATCGGCGACTCCGACCAGGTCGACGTCGGCGAGGCCGTGGTCGCGATCGGCTCGCCGTTCGGCCTCGAGGCAACCGTCACCAGCGGGATCGTCAGCGCGGTCAACCGGCCGGTCTCCGTGCCGAACCAGGACAGCCCCGACGAGCCGGAGGTGCCGCCGTTCCCGGGCGGCCCCGGCCCCCAGGTCGCCACGGTGACGAGCACGACGTACCCGGCCATCCAGACCGACGCCGCGATCAACCCCGGCAACTCCGGTGGTCCGCTGGTCAACCTCGCCGGCGAGGTCATCGGGATCAACTCCTCGATCCGCTCCGCGAGCAGCGGTGTGTCCGGCCAGGCCGGCTCGATCGGCCTCGGCTTCGCGATCCCGATCGCCAAGGTGCTGCCGATCGTCGAGCAGCTGCGGGCCGGCGAGACCGCCACCCACGCCCGGCTCGGGGTCAGCGTCTCGACGAGCAACCTCGAGGACGGGCTGGTCACAGGCGCCGGCATCGAGTCGGTGTCGGACGGTTCCGCCGCCGCGGAGGCCGGGCTGGAGAACGGCGACGTGGTCACCCGCGTCGGCGACGAGATGATCGCCGGCTCGGACTCGCTGGTCGCCGTGATCCGCGGCTACCGCCCGGGCGACGAGGTCACCCTGACGATCATCCGCGACGGGGAGGAGCAGGAGCTCGACGTCACGCTCGACAGTGACCTCGAGGCCGAGGACTCCTGACGAGCGGGCGGCGCAGCCGCCCCCGGTGCCGGGTCGACCCGTCTCTCCCAGCGGGTCGACCCGTCACTCGTGCCGGGTTGAGCCGTCGCCCGTGCCGGCGGTTCAGCGTGCGTCGAGCCACTCGGAGTAGGTCTGCCGTCCCCGCGGCCCCGGTCCGGCGGGCAGCAGGCCGCCGTACGCCATCGCCCGCCCGGTTCGACCCGGCACCCGCAGCGGAAGCACCGCGCGACGCAGCCCCCGGCGTCGTACGACCGCTCGCACCATGTCGGTCAGCTCGAGCTGCTCGGGGCCGGCCAGCTCAGGCGCCAGCCCCCGCGCGGGTCCGGTGGCGAGGCCGGCCAGCGCCGCGCCGACCTCCTGGGCGGCGACGGGCTGCGACCGCATCCGGGGTACGACGACCACCGGCCCGCGGCTCCGGTCCAGCGTCTGCTCGGCGAACTCGTGGAACTGTGTCGCGCGGAGCACCGTTCCCGGGACCGATGCGCCGAGCACCAGCTCCTCCTGCCGACGCTTGCCCTCGTAGTAACCCAGGCCGACCCGGTCGACGCCGACGATCGAGAGCGCGACATGGTGGGCGACCCCCGCTCGCCGCCCGGCCGCGAGCAGGTGCTCGGTCGCGGCGGTGAAGAAGGCCACCGAGCGGCGTCGCGAGAGCGTGAGCACGTTGCTGACGTCCACCACGGCTTCGACCCCCGTGAGGGCGGCCTCGAGCCCGCCGCCCGACTCGAGGTCGACCCCGGTCGACCGCGCCAGCACCACAGCCTCATGTCGTGCCGCGTCGAGGGCGGCGACGACGTGGCGCCCGACCAGTCCCGTGCCCCCGGCGACCGCGATCCGCATGGGCCTCTCCTTCGACTCGACTCGACTCGACTCGCAGCCTAGGACAGCGGTCCGGCGTCGAGCGCCCTCCGCAGCCGTGCAGCCTTCCACCGGGTCTCGGCCCACTCCTCCTCGAGCTCCGACCGGACGGTGATGCCGCCCCCCGTCCCCAGCTCGTACACGTCGAGCCGTCCCTCGTGCCGGGTCGAACGGTCACTCGTGCCGGTGACCAGCGTGCGGATCACCACGCTGAGGTCGGCGCGGCCGTCGCCGGAGAGCCAGCCGAACGCGCCGGCGTACACACCTCGCGGCGTCGCCTCGACGGCGTCGATGATCTCCATCGTGCGGCGTTTCGGCGCACCTGTCATCGAGCCCGCCGGAAAGAGCGCCCGCAGCGCCCCGACCGTCGTGATGTCGTCGCGCAGCCGTCCGCGGACCGTCGAGACAAGCTGGTGCACCGACTCGTAGGACTCGACCTCCATCAGGGACGGCACGGTGACCGTCCCCGGCTCGCACACCATCGAGAGGTCGTTGCGGAGCAGGTCGACGATCATCAGGTTCTCGGCGCGGTACTTCGGGTCGGTGGCCAGGTGGTGGCGGTGCCGCTCGTCCTCAGCCGCGGTCGCCCCGCGCGGCGTCGTGCCCTTGATCGGCCTGGCCTCCAGGGCGCGGTGCCGGTCGACGGTGGCGAACCGCTCCGGGCTGGAGCTGAGCAGGTGGACCCCGCGGTGCTGCAGGTAGCCGGAGTACGGCGCGGGGTTGAGCTCGCGGAGCCGGAGGTACGCCGTGACCGGGTCGAGCGGCGACTCGACCTGCTCCCGGTAGGTCAGGTTGACCTCGTAGGAGTTGCCGAGCCGGAGCTGCCGCTGCACCTCGGCGAAGGCCTCGGCATACCCCGGGTCGAGCCGTCGCTCGTGCCGGGTCGAGCCGTCACCGGTGCCGGTGGTCGCCGGCACGAGTGACGGCTCGACCCGGAAGGAGTGACGGCTCGACAGGGGGGAGGTGAGCGAGGTCGTGCGCGAGGTGCGCATCCAGACGGCGTCCGGGACGGCCACTGCACCGCCTGCACCGTCGGCGGCGGGGCGGGCGGGGAGGTCGGGGCGACAGGCGTAGCCGAGGTAGCCGACCCAGCTCACCTCGGGATCCCCTCGGTCGCGGGCGACCTGCTCCTCCAGCACCGCGAAGATGTCGTCCCCCACCACCTCGTCGCGCCCGCCCTGGTGCCGCACCACGACGCGCGCGCCGGCGTCGTAGGTGAGCGACAGGTCGTCGTCGCCCAGCACCCCGAGCACCGACCGGCTCCCCGACCACGGACGGGCACCGCCGCCGTCGAGCCAGAACATCCGGTCGCTCGACGCGGCGGCTGCGCGGAACTCCGACGCGCTCACCGCAGCCGACCCTCGAGGAAGTTGCTGACCAGCCGGGCTCCGTGGCCGGTGAGCACCGACTCCGGGTGGAACTGCACCCCGGCCAGCGGGAGCGACCGGTGCGCGACCGCCATCACCACGCCGTCGGCGCTCCGGGCGGTGACGTCGAGGCAGTCAGGGACGACGACGGCGGCCAGCGAGTGGTAGCGGACCGCGTCGTACGGCGACGGGATCCCCTCGAACAGACCACGTCCGACATGGTCCACCGACGACACCTCACCGTGAGCAGGCTCCACGACGTCGACCGTGCCGCCGTACGCCGACACAAGGCCCTGCATGCCCAGGCAGACGCCGAGGACCGGCACCGCGGCGTCGAGGAGGAGCCGGCGACCGACCGCGAAGTCGGCAGGCTCGTCGGGATGCCCGGGGCCGGGCGACAGCACGACGTGGCTGAACCCGGCGAGGTCGTCGACGGTGACCCGGTCGTGCTCCACGACCGTCGGCAGCTCCCCGGTCACCGAGGCGACGAGGTGGACCAGGTTCCAGGTGTAGGAGTCGTAGTGGTCGACGACGACCACCCGCGGCCCCGACGACCCCGGCCAGAAACTCAAGGCGAGAGCAGCTCGAGGACCAGCTCCCGCAGCAGCGCGAAGCCGTTCTCGGTCAGGATCGACTCCGCGTGGAACTGCACCCCGCGGAAGTGCGGTCCGGTGAGCTGGTGGACGTCGCCGGTCACCGGGTCCACGGCGGCGGTCACCCCGTCGGGCAGCGACGAGGTCGGACGGCCGACGAACGTGTTGTAGAACCCGACGACCTCCTCGCGTCCTGGCGCCAGCGCCACCCGCGACTGCGTGCCCTGGAAGACGATGTCCTTGTAGGCAAGGGGGATCCCGAGCCGGTCGCAGAGCACCTGGTGCCCGAGGCAGACGCTGAGGAACGGCCGTCCGGACGCGAGCAGCCAGTCGGTGGCCGCCCGGAAGGCCGCGATCTTGCGGTGCGCCCCGTCGCGCGGGTCGCCGGGCCCGGGCCCGACCACGACGAGGTCGTAACCGTCGAGGTCTCCCTCCCGGTAGGCATCGTGGGAGACCACGGTGGCCGTCATGCCGAGGACGGTGAGCACGTGGCGGAGCATGTTGACGAAGTCGTCCTCGCCCTCGAGGATCGCGGCGGTCCGTCCCTTGAGCTCCGGCGTCGGAGGCGCACCGCCCTGGTCGGTGAGCCAGAACTTGCTGAGCCGCTGGTTCCGCGACGCCAGCGCGATGAGGACGTCCTCGTCGCGGGTGAGCTCCTCGACGCCCTCGGCGGGTGCCGACGGCGCCTCGGCGAGGCCGAACGCGGTGAGGATGCCGCCCGCCTTCGCGAGGGTCTCCGCGACCTCGTACGCCGGGTTCGAGTCGCGCACGAGCGTCGCCCCGGCGCTGACCTTGAGCTCGCCGGACGGCGAGACGTCGGCTGTCCGGATGACGATCGGGCTGTCCGCGGTCGGCGCCCCGTCCTGGTCCCGGCCGAGCAGCGCGAGGGCGGCGCCGTAGTAGCCCCGCCCCTCGGGCTCGTACCTCTTGATCAGCCGGCAGGCGTTCTCCACCGGCGCGCCGGTGACGGTCGCGGCGAACATCGTGTCGCGGAGGACCTCCCGGACGTCACGGGTGGTGCGCCCGGCGAGGAGGTACTCGGTGTGCACGAGGTGCGTCATCGGCTTGAGGAACGGCCCGAGCACCTGGCCGCCCTCGTTGCAGATGTCGCACATCATCTTGAGCTCCTCGTCGACGACCATGAAGAGCTCGTAGATCTCCTTCTCGTCGGCGAGGAACTCCAGCAGCCCGGCCTTGCGCCTCGCCGCGGGAAGGCCGCGGAGCCGGAACGTCCCGCTGATCGGGTTCATCCGGACGTCGCCGCCGTGGACCGAGACGTGCCGCTCGGGGCTCGCGCCGACGAGATACCGCTCACCGGTGAAGAAGCAGTAGGTCCAGTAGGCCCCGCGCTCGCTCTCGAGCAGCCGGCGCAGCACGGTGAGCGCCTGCTCGGGGCCCCACTCCTCGAGCCTCGCCCGGTAGTGCCGGCCGACGACGAGGTTCGCCCCCTCGCCGTTGCCGATCTCGTCGTCGATGATCCGCCGCACCACCTCGGCGTACTCCTCGTCGGAGCTCTCGAACCCGCCGCGGTCGGCGAACTCGACCGGGACGTCGGGCAGGGCCTCGACCAGCCGGTCGAACGCGATCTCCAGCTCGGTGTCGATGTCGACGACGGTGAGCGGCGCTCCGTCGTCGTGCGCCTCATAGCCGCGCTCGGCGACCTGTCGGAACGGTACGGCGAGCAGGCGGTCGAACCGCCGGCCGGGCGAGGGGCTGCCCTGCTCCAGGGGTACGTCGAGGAGGGACTCGACCTCGCTACGACGGCCTCCCACCAGCGTGACGGTGGCGGAGTCCTTCAGCCGCACCACCGCCCATGCCTCGTGTCCCAGGAGCAGCTCGAGCGCGGCGCGGGGGTCGGAGGAGGCAGGCCCGGTCATGGCGGGAACGGTACCAACGAGGCCGGGCTACTCGGCCGACGAGGAGCGGGCCCTGGAGACCCGCTCCTTCTGCCCCTCACTGATCGACCCGAGGGGTAGGGCGTTTCGGGACCTCCGTCCCGGGGATGGTGTCGCGAAGTCACACGAAGATTCGGACATTCTGCCCTGAGGTGGCTGTCCGCGGTTCGTCATAGTTGTGCCCGGGCGAAGGAACGGGGGCCGGAGCCGAGGGGGGAACGCGGGGGAGCAGGAAGACGGTCCAGGGGGACCCGGCGGGGGCCAGGGTGCGGACCGAGCAGGGGAAACAATCCGGGGGGATTGCAGCACGACAAAGGCCGGGCCTTGGGGGCCCGGCCTTGTCGCGTGCGGCCACGCTCGTCGACCGGCACCGGCGACGGCTCAACCCGGCGGCATCGACGGCTCAATCCGGCAGCATCGACGGCTCGGCCAGGCAGCAGTGACGGCTCGGCGTCAGGCGGGCCGGCGACGGGTGAGGGTGACCAGGCGCTGGGTGGCCCGGGTCAGCACGACGTAGAGCGTCGCCCGGCCGGTGCCCGACTCCTGCTCGATCTCCTCGGGCTCGACGACGACGATCCCGTCGAACTCGAGCCCCTTGGTGTCGAGACCGGTCAGGACGACCGCGCGGGCCGCGGGGCCGCCCTCGAGCGCAGCGGCGAGGTCGTCGGCGGAGGAGAGCCAGTCGGCGACCTCCTCGCGCCGGGCCACCGGGACCACGACGCCGACCGTGCCCTCGACGGCGGAGAGCAGGTCGCGCGTCGCCGACCGCACCCCCTCCCGGAGCTCCTCGGCGACGGCCTCGACCGGCTCGACCCCGGTCGCCCGGACCGCGTCGGGAAGGTCGGCGGAGAGCCCCACCCGCTCGGCGTACGCCGCGGCGTACCGGTAGATCTCCGCGCTGTTGCGGTAGTTGGTCCCGAGGTGGAAGGCGTGCCGGGGCCGGCCGCCGGGGTGGCTGGTGTACAGCGCCTCCTCGCGGGCGGCGGCCGCCTCCTCGGGGTGCGGCCACGAGGACTGCGCCGGGTCGCCGACGACGGTCCAGGTCGCGGTGCGCCCGCGCCGCCCCACCATCCGCCACTGCATCGGCGTCAGGTCCTGCGCCTCGTCGACCAGCACATGGGCGTAGCCGTCGTCCTCGGTGCGGCTGGCCGTCCGCGGACCGGTGAACTGCCGCTCGGTGATCGTGGTCAGCTCGGGCATGTTCTCGTCGACCAGGTGGGCGAGCGGGTCCGGCTCCTCCTCGGCCCGGTCGGGGGCGTCGCCGAGCTCGTAGCGGAGCTCGTCGATCAGCGCCACGTCCTCCACCGAGTACTCCTCGGCCCATCCCCGTCCCAGGGCCCGCAGGTCGTCGCCGGTCAGCACGCCTTCGCCGACGCGGGCCAGGAACGAGGGGTCCCGCAGCCAGCGGAGCACCTCGGTCGCGTCGAGCGGCGGCCACCAGTCGTGGACGAACGTGAGGAACGCGTCGTCGCCGAGCATCGTGTCGACGAACTCCTCGCGTCCCCGCTCCAGCGCGCGGTCGCCGCGCACCTGCCGCCACAGCGCGTCGACGAGGGCGCCGGCGACGCGCCGGGTCTGCTTGTTGCGCCGGCCCTGGGCGAGCAGTCCGCGGCGGATCCGTGCCAGCTCACGGCCGGAGAGGACGAGCACGTCGTCGCGGTAGAACACGCGGAACTCGCCGGGCGCGCCGGGGACCGCCTGCCGGGCCGTACGCCGCATCACCTCCGCCATCCGGGCGGCGCCCTTGACGTCGGCGACCTCCGGAGCGTCGTGACGGGTCGCCCGGACACCGTCGACGACCTCGCCGAGCGAGCGCAGCGCCACCGCGGTCTCCCCCAGGGAGGGCAGCACGCGCTCGATGTAGCGCATGAACACCCCCGACGGCCCGACGACGAGAACGCCGCCGCGCTCGTAGCGAGCCCGGTCGGTGTAGAGCAGGAACGCCGCACGGTGCAGCGCCACCACGGTCTTGCCGGTGCCGGGGCCGCCGGAGATCTCCACCACGCCGCGGGCCGGCGCCCGGATCGCCCGGTCCTGCTCGGCCTGGATCGTCGCGACGATGGAGTGCATCGACCGGTCGCGGGCGCGGGACAGCTGCGCCATGAGCGCACCCTCCCCGACCACCGGGAGGTCGGCGCCGGCCTCGGCGTCGAGCAGGTCGTCCTCGACCCCGACGACGGTGCGCCCCGAGCACCGCAGCACCCGGCGGCGTACGACGCCCTGGGGCTCGGTCGGCGTGGCCTGGTAGAACACCGCGGCCGCCGGGGCCCGCCAGTCGATCAGCAGCGTGTCGTGGGAGGCGTCGCGGAGCCCGATCCGGCCGATGTAGCGGGGGTCCTCGGTGGGGTCCTTGAGGTCGATCCGCCCGAAGACCAGCCCCTCGTGCGCGGCGTTGAGCGTGGCGATCCGCTTGGCCGCCTGGAACACCATCGCGTCGCGCTCGACCAGCCCGCCCTCGTGGCCGAGCCGGGCGCGGCCGTGTCCCTCGCGGGCGAGCGCCTCGGCGTTCCGCGTCGACGTCTCGAGCTGTCGGTAGACGACGTCCACGAACCCCTGCTCGTGGGCGATCTCTCGTGCCGTGACGTCGGAGGTCACCTGGTCGGTCACCGGGGCGATCTCCTCGTGCTGGGTGCGTCCCGGCCTTCTCGCGCCCGGGATCAGAGCGCACCACTCTACCGAGAGTGGGGCTAGGCACCGCGACGGTCCCCTGTTACGGTGCCGAAGCCTTGTGGCGCCGCTCACTCAAAAGAGCGGCGTCATGCCGACCATCTACCCTCATGGAGAACCTCTTGAACAGACGTCGTGCACTGTCGCTCGGCGCGGTAGCCGCCCTCACCCTGAGTGTCGCCGCAGTCCCCTCACCCGTCATCGCGCTCGACGAGGTGAACAGCCAGCAGCTGCGCAACCGCGTGGATGTCGGCGGGATCATGTCCCACCAGCGTGTCTTCCAGCGGATCGCGAACCAGAACGGCGGGACCCGGGCCTCGGGCACCCCTGGCTACGACGCCTCCGCGGCGTACGTCGCCCGCACGCTCCGCAACGCGGGCTACCGGGTCAGGGTGCAGGAGTTCACCTTCCCGTTCTTCCGTGAGCTCGCCCCGGCCGTCCTCTCGCAGGTCTCGCCGGACGCGCAGGACTACGAGACGGCGACCTTCGTCTACTCCGGCAGCGGCGACGTGACCGGCACGCTGGTGCCGGCCAACGACATCGTGACGCCGCCGACCGCCCCGCCCGGAGCGACCGACGCCGGCTGCACCGCGTCGTCCTACCCGGCAGCACCTGCGGGCGAGGACGCGGTCGCGATCACCCAGCGCGGCACCTGCACGTTCAGCGACAAGGCCGACGCCGCCGCGGCGGCCGGCTACGACGCGCTGATCATCTTCAACGAGGGCCAGGAGGGACGCACCGACGTCTTCGCCGGCACGCTCGGCGACGTCAAGGAGATCCCGGTCGTCGGGCTCTCCTACGAGGACGGCTCGGCGCTCGCCGACCAGGCCGAGGCGGGCAACGTGGTGATGCGCGTGGCCACCTCGACCGAGTCCGACCTCGAGGCGACCACCTCGAACGTCATCGCGAGCACCCGCACCGGTGACAAGCGACAAGCGGATCATGGTCGGCGCCCACCTCGACTCGGTCACCGAGGGCGCGGGGATCAACGACAACGGCAGCGGCTCGTCGGTGCTTCTGGAGATCGCCACCGAGATGGCGAAGCTCAAGACGCAGCCGCGACAGATGGTGCAGTTCGCCTTCTGGGGCGCCGAGGAGGGCGGCCTGCTGGGCTCGGAGCACTACGTCGACAGCCTCAGCGACATCAACCTCCGCAAGATCAAGGCGAACCTCAACTTCGACATGCTCGGCTCGCCGAACTACGTGCGGTTCGTCTACGACGGCGACGGCTCGGACACCCCGGTCGAGGGTCCGGCGGGCTCGGGCGAGATCGAGTCGGTCTTCACCGACTACTTCGCCAGCCAGGGGCTGGAGAGCGAGCCGACCGAGTTCAGCGGCCGCTCCGACTACGGCCCGTTCATCGCGGTGGGCATCCCGGCCGGCGGCCTCTTCACCGGCGCCGAGGGCGTCAAGACCGAGGAGCAGGCAGCGATCTACGGCGGGACCGCGGGTGAGTGGTACGACCCGTGCTACCACCAGGCCTGTGACGACATCAGCAACCTCAGCATGGATGCGCTGAACGAGATGGGCGACGCCGCGGCGCACGCGACGTGGACGCTGGCCCGCAGCAAGGAGGGGTTCTTCCCCGACGGCAGCTTCCGCACGGCACGCACCGCACCGGCCAAGCAGAAGGCCCACCGCCACAACCACAACGGCCCTCGCCGTTGAGCTGACACGTCGGTGACCCGGGGCATCCCGCTCCGCTGACCGACAAGGACCCCCGGTCCGGCCGCTGGCCGGACCGGGGGTTCCTCTGTTTTTCCTCCCCACCTCGGGGCAACCTTGTGCGGCGGCCGGACGGTCACTACGGATGAGCACGGCGACAGCGCCGGCCACGAGACAGGGGAAGTCGCCCATGCAGCAGGTGCCTCGGTGAACAGGAACGACGAGTTCGACGACTTCGTCGCGGCCCGGTCCTCCGGGCTGCTGCGCACGGCGTACCTCCTCACCCGCGACCACGGCCTCGCCGAGGACCTCGTGCAGACCGCGCTGACCAAGGCGTGGTTCGCCTGGCCACGGATCCAGGGCGCGCCGGAGCCCTACGTGCGCAAGGTGATGGTCAACGCCTTCGCCAGCATGTGGCGCCGCCGGTGGAACGGCGAGCGGCCCACCGAGGAGCTCCCCGACGCGGGGTACGACGCCCACGCCGGGCAGGCCGCCAGCCAGGACCTGTGGGACGCCCTCGGCCGGCTGCCCCGGCGCCAGCGGGCCGTCATCGTGCTCCGCTTCTTCGAGGACCTCACCGAGGCGGAGACCGCCCGGGTCCTCGGCTGCTCCGTCGGCACCGTGAAGAGCCAGGCCTCCAAGGCCCTCGCCAAGCTCCGGGTCGACGAGCGGCTCGTCGTCCACGACGAACCCGCCCACGCCCACGCCAGCCACTCCCACACGAGGGGGAACCGATGAGGATCGACGAGCTCCGCACCACCCTGCAGGACCACGCCGGGACGGTCCATGACCACGGCGCCGCGACCCGCGCCGGCGAGGTCCACGGCCGGGTGCGCGCGGTCCGGCGGCGCCGTACGGCTGCGGTCGCCGCGGCGGCTGCGGTCGTGGCACTGGCCGGCGTCGTCTCCCTCCCACCGCTGCTCGACCGCACCCCGCCCGGCCCGGCCGACGCGCCGTCGGCCCTCGCCGGCCACGACGTGCCCGAGACCGAGGTGGCGGCGGGGTTCACCTACCGCTACGTCGAGGGAGTCGAGGGCGAGCCCAGCGAGAACCCGCTGACGATGGAGGTCCGGGTCGAGGACCGGCCCAGGCTGGTGGCGTTCGCGAGCAGCGAACCGGGGTCGACGCTCACCTTGTCCGGGCGCGAGGTCGGGCAGGCGATCGGCGCCCCGTCCGGCGAGTTCACCAGCTACCTGCTGCTCGACAGCAGCGGCCGGCACCGGCTCGAGCTGGAGCAGGCCGACCTCGCGGACGGACGGCTCGCCCTCGCGGTCTACGACCTGGACGCCACCCCGCCTGCCGGCGCGAGCGACGGCGTCCGCACCTTCCGGGAGACGGTGCCCGGCTACGAGCTGGTCGACGGCGTCATCGGCAAGCCCGGCCAGACCGACCTCACGACGACGATGGTGCTGCCCGAGGGCCCGCTCCGCTGGGACGACCTGTGCGTCGACGGAGGCGAGGACCTGATGGCCCGCATCCAGGTCGTCGGCCAGCCCGGCTGGTGGGGCTCCGGGTGCGACGACGGTGAGCCGGTCTACGAGGACCCGAACGCGTCGTACGGCGGGACCCAGGCGCTCGGGGAGGACCCGACGCCGCGAGGCGTGCCGGTCGACGTCCGGATCTGGCTCGGCGACGCGGAAGGCGGGGACAAGGCGCCGGCGGTCGAGGACCCCGACGTCGTGCTGGGGCTGGCGGCCTACAGCGAGACCGGAAGCCGGTTGCGCGTGGTCGGCGAGGAGCTGCCCGAGCTGCAGGAGCGGTTCGGCCACACGTGGCGGGTCGACGGCGTCCACGAGGGGCTGACCGGCGACGGTCGCTTCGAGGTGACGCTGCCCGCCGCCGACGACACCCGGGTCGTGGACTTCGTGGTCGGCGGGCTCGCGAAGGGCTCCCACCGCCTCGTCGGCGGGGTCGTGGACGGCGAGGAGTCGTCGTGGTCGAGCAACGTCGGGACGACGTCCGCGACGCACGGCCCCTTCGTGGTCCTCCCCGGCGAGGAGCGCGTGGTGCGGCTGCGGGTGTCCCAGGGCCTGACGCCGGAGACCAGGGTGGCCGCCGTGGTCTCGGTGCGCGCGGACTGACCTCCCGGTCAGCTACGACGCCGGGAGAGGAAGGCGAGCATCGCCTCCTGGGCGGCCTCGGAGCCGAACAGCTCAGCGGAGAGTGCGGCCATCTCCGCGCCCCGGGCGTCGAGCCTGGCCAGCAGGTCGGCGTTGACCACCCGCTTGGACTCGCGGAGTCCCTGCGGGTGGCCCTTGCCGATGTCGGTGAGGACGCGGTCGACGGCTGCGTCGACGTCCTCGGCCACCTCGGTGACCAACCCCCACTCGGCCGCGGTCGCGGCGTCGAACGTCTCGCCGGTGAGCACGGCGCGTGAGCCCGCCCGGCTCGTCATCCGTTCGAACACCGTCAGCGAGATCACCGCGGCGGCCAGCCCCAGCCGCACCTCGGTGAGGGCGAAGGTCGCACCCGGCCCGGCCACGACGATGTCGGCGGCCGCCACGATCCCGATCCCGCCTGCCCGGACCGGCCCGTCGACCCTGACGACGACGGGTTTCGGCGAGGCGACGATGCGGCGCTGCAGCTCGACGATCCGTCTCGCCCCCTGCGCCATCCCCTCCCCCGTCGCCTCCGACATGTCGGCGCCCGAGCAGAACACCCGGTCCGCGGAGCGGAGCAGGATTACCTTCGTTCCGGGGTCCTCCTCGGCCCGGTCGAGGCCGTCGTACAGCTCGGCGACGAGCCGGCGGCTCAGGGCGTTGCGGTTGGCGGGGCTGTCCAGGGTCAACGTCGCGACGCCGTCCTCGACCTCGTGGTGGACCAGCTCGCTCATGTGCGTCTCCTGTCGGTACCGGTGGACCGCCCGGCGCGGGGGCGGTGGTCGTCGAGGGCCTCGGGCAGCCGCTGCCGGATGAGGCGGCTGCGCTCGCTCTGCGGCACCCGGAGCGCGGTCGAGGTCATCGCCGCATCGTGCCTACGCCGGTCAGAAACGGTCAAGGTGCAGGTAAATCTTGACCCCGGCCTCTCGCCCCCTGTCACAGGCGCGGATTACAGTCCGAACGGGGATGGCACGCAACTCGGTTCGTGCCAGGAGGTGGGACGGGTGATGGCTGGGTGATGGCTGGGTATCCACGCGGCGACGACCGCGTGCGGAGGGTCCTCGAGATCGTGCCGGAGCTGTTGCGGCGCGACCGACCGCGCGCTGACGTCTTCCGGGACGTCGTCGAGCTCGCGCGCTCGCTGTTCGGCGCGTCGTACGCCGTGGGTGCGTTGATCGGCGAGGACGGGTCGGTGCTGCAGAGCGCGTTCGCCGGGCTGCCCGAGGAAGCCGTCGCGAGGATGGGGTCGTTTCCGACCGGGGCCGGCATCACCGCGGACGTCCTGGGCAGCCCCGACCCGGTGCGCCGGTCGGACCTGGGGCCCGACGCGCTCCGAGACGAGCTTCCGCCGGGCCATCCGCCGGTCCGCTCGTTCCTCGGTGTGCGAGTGACGGTGAACCGGAGGACGGTCGGGCTGCTGTACGTCGCCGACCCCGAGGGCGGCGCCACGTTCACCGAGGGCGACGAGCGGCTGATCCGCTCCCTGGGGACCACTTTGGGAGCTGCCCTGGAGAACCGGGCGCTGCTGCGGGACGCGCTGCAGGCGCGCCGGTGGTTGCATGCGGCGAGCTCCCTGGCCAACGAGCTGTTCTCGGGAGGTCCCGACGAGACGCTGAGGCTCATCGGGGATCGGGCCCGCGAGCTGGCCGAGGCCGACCTCGTCGTGCTCGCCGTGGTCGAGAACGACGTGTTCAGACTCAAGCACGTCCGCGGTTTCGGAGAGTCGGTCTTCAGGCAGTACGACGGCTACCCGGTCGAGAGGAGCACCTGGGCCCGACGGGTGCTCGAGACCCGACGCGGGGCGGTGGTCACCCGGCTCCCGCAGCGGGAGGAGGACAAGCTGCCGGGCGCCGTGCCGGTGTCCTTCGGTCCGGCCATGCTCCTTCCCCTGCTGGGCGCCGAGGAGGTGCACGGTCTGCTGTTCCTGACCCGACGCGAGCACTCCCCGCCGTTCACCGAGACCGACGTGGAGGTGGCCGGCGCATTCGCCAACCGGGTGGCGATCATGCTGGAGCTCTCCTCGGCGCGCGAGCTGGCCGAGCGGGTGCGACTGGTCGAGGACCGCAACCGGATCGCGAGGGACCTGCACGACCATGTCGTCCAGCGGCTCTTCGCCACCGGCCTCTCTCTCCAGCAGGTGCTGCCGGCGGTGCCGGAGGCAGAGCGGGAGCGGGTCGACCGGGCGGTGCACACGCTCGACGAGACCATCCGGGAGATCCGCAACACGATCCTCACCCTGCGCAGCGCCGAGGAGGAGACCGCCACGCTGGACGCGCTCGTCACCGGGCTCGCCCAGGAGGCCACTCCGCTGCTCGGCTTCCCCCCGCTCGTGGCCCTCGAGACGCCGTCCGGGGAGGTGTCCGGAACCTTGGCGGTCGACCTCTCCGCGTGCATCCGCGAGGGGCTCTCGAACATCGTCCGCCACGCCCACGCCGACCACGTGGAGATCCACGGGACGATCGACGGCGGGGAGCTGCGGGTGGCCCTCAGCGACAACGGCGTGGGCATCCACAGCAACCGGCGCAGCGGCCTCGACAACCTCGCCAAGCGGATGCGGCGCCATGGCGGCCGGTTCGCCGTGGACCAGCCCGCCGAGGGCGGCACCGTCCTCACCTGGTGGGTGCCGCTGCCCGACCGGCTGTGACGCCCAGGGCAGGTGTCTCTCAACCTCCCCGCCGAGCCGTCAACCGTGCCGGGTCGAGCCGTCAACCGTGCCGGGTCGAACCGTCACCGGTGCCGGTCCTCAGGCGTCCCGGCGGGTCTGCCACAGGCCGAGCAGGTTCCCCTCGCTGTCGAGGACGTAGGCGGAGTACCCCATCTCGCCGACCTCCTGCCGACCTGAGACGACGGTCCCGCCGATCTCCCCGATCTCGACCAGCGCTGCTTCGATGTCGTCCACGTCCACGACGACCGTTGGCGAGCTGAGCTCGGACGAGCGGTGGCCGAGCCCGCCGTTGATGAAGCCGGGCTCCGTCGGGCCAGCTTCGCCGGAGGGCCCCGTCGTCACCAGCGTGTAGTCCATCCCCGGCATCGGAGTGAGCTCCCAGCCGAAGGCAGCGAAGTAGAACGCCGCGGCACGTTCGGCGTTGTCGAACGGGATCTCGAAGTGAACGACTTTTCCGGACATGGCGCCTCCCTCGACGTGGTACCTCCACCGAACGCCCACCGTCGTACGACGTCAAGGGTCCGTGGTGCCCCCGTTCGGGACGAGTCGTCCCGGCACGGCCGACGGCTCAACCCGGCACGACCGACGGCTCAACCCGGCACGAGCGACGGCTCGACCAGGGGCTTGAGGGCGTGGCGGCTACATGAGGCGGCGGGCGAGGGGAAGCGGAAGGTGCTTGAGGGCGAAGCCGATCGGCGCCCACGGCCACGCCGGCACCCGGGCCGACGACTTCTCCTTCTCGATCGCCGCCACCATCGCCCTCACCCCGGCCTCCGTCGAGACGACCAAGGGCGTCCTGGCCGAGCGCGAGCTCATCTCGGACTCGATGTACCCCGGATAGAGCACGGTGACCTTGATCGCCGTTCCCATGAGGTCGGCGCGGAGCCCCTCCGCGAGGTGCGCGGCTCCGGCCTTCGTCGCGGCGTACGTCGTGATGCTCCTCGGCATTCCGCGCAGCGCGGACACCGACGACACCATGACGAAGTGACCTGATCCCTGCCGGCGGAGGAGCTCCGCGGCCGCCTCGGTCTGGGCGAGGGCGGCGACGAAGTTGGTCTCCGCGGTCTGCTTGTTGGCGTCGAACCGGCCGGTCCCGAGCGGTGCGCCCTTGCCGAGCCCCGCGTTGACGACGATCCGGTCGAGCCGCCCGAAGTCGGCGTGGAAGGCACGGAAGACCTCGAAGACGCGGTCGTGGTCGTTGACGTCGAGCTGCCGCACCTCGATCCGACGGTCCGGGTGGGCGGCGACGAGCTCGGCGCGGAGCTCGTCGAGCCGGTCGGTACGCCGCGCGCAGAGCGCGAGGTCGTAGCCGAGCGCCGCGAACTGGCGGGCCATCTCGGCGCCGAGCCCGGAGCTGGCGCCGGTGATGAGGATCGTCCTGCCCATGATGGTGCTCCTTGCAGATCGGCGAGTCGGCGAGCCGCGTCAGCGGTAGGTCACGCGGCCCGGCTCGAGGTGGCTGTGGTCGTTGAGGGACACCAGCGTGGTGCCACCCCGACCGACCACCACCTTCGAGACCGAGGCGTTGATCATGACGGGGTTGAGCCGCATCCAGGTGTCGACCCCGCCGCCGAGCAGGCTCGCGGCGACCCAGCCGATCGGTCCGCCGCTGGTGCAGACGACCGCGACGTCGCCGGACCCCAGCCCCGAGACGGTACGCCGCAGGGCCGACTCGACCCGCGCCCGGAAGAGGTGGAACGGCTCGTCGTAGTCGTCGTCGTGCCCTCCGGCCGTCCACCGCTGCGTCGCGGCGTCGAACCAGGCGTCGAACTCCTGGCGGGTGAGCTGGCCCTCCGCGCCCTCGGGGCCGCCGTGGACCTCCAGCATCTGGACGTGGTCGAACTCGTTCCAGCCGTCGTCGACGGTCACCTCGTGCTGCCACCCCGCCCCGGCGAGGAGCTGCTCGGCGGTCTGGCCGTGTCGGCGCATGGAGCCGGAGACCACGTGCGTGGGCATCACCCCGCGAGCGGCCAGCGCCGCTCCCAGCACCCGTCCCTGCTCGTGGCCGACCGCGGAGAGACGGTCGTAGTCCGGGGACCCCCAGGACGCCTGCCCGTGGCGGACCAGGAGGATCACGCCCATCCGAGGAGCCTCTTGATCCGGCGGTCCGCGACGTGCACAGCCGGCCCGAAGTGCGCGAACAGCTCGTTGCTGGTCTGGCCGTGGAAGTACCGGTAGTAGATCTGCTGGGAGATGACGGCGAGCCGGAAGAGGCCGAAGATCTCGTAGAACCGCCACTGTTCCGGGGTCACCGACAGCCCCATCCGCTCGGAGTAGCGCTGCACGAACTCGGCGCGGGTGATCATCCCGGGCAGGTGTGTCGGGACGCGACGGAACCGCTGGAAACCGGCGTCGTCGGTGGCCTCCACCCAGAACGCGAGGTTCCCACCGAGGTCCATCAGCGGATCGCCGAGCGTCGCCATCTCCCAGTCGAGGACCCCGACCACCGCGGTGGGGTCGTCCCGGTCGAAGACCAGGTTGTCCATCTTGAAGTCGTTGTGGATGACGCACGTGCGCACGTCGTCAGGCTGGTTCCTGTCGAGCCAGCCCATCGTCGCCTCGAAGTCGGGGGCGTCGTCGGTGCGGGCGTTGCGACACCGGGCCGACCATCCCTCCACCTGCCGACGGACGTAGCCCTGCCCCTTGCCGAGCGACGTGAGCCCCGCCGTCGCGGGGTCGACCGAGTGCAGCTCGACGAGGACGTCGACCATCGCCAGGCACATGCCGCGGGCCTGCTCGGGGGTCACCGCGTCGGCCGGGAGGTCGCCACGGGGCACCAACCCGTCGATCCGCTCCATCACGTAGAAGTCGGCACCGATGACGTCCTGGTCGTCGCAGAAGCCGACCATCGACGGCACGTACGGGAAGGCCGGCTTCAGTGCGTCCTGGATCCGGTGCTCGCGGCGCATGTCGTGGGCACCACGGGCCTTCGTCCCCCGCGGAGCCCGGCGCAGGATCAGGTCCCGTCCCGGGTAGCGGAGCAGGTAGGTCAGGTTCGACGCTCCTCCGGCGAACTGCCGCACCTCCGGCACCCCGTCCAGGTGATCGCGCAGGGGTGGCTCGACGTGCCGCTCGAGCCACCCCGCCACCGCCTCGACGTCGAAGGCGTCCTCGTCGCGGACCGGTCCGGCACCCTCCGGCGTGCGCGCCCCAGGGGTCCCGCTCACCCGATCCGCTCCAGCTTCGCCGCCTGGCCGCGCATCAACGCGTCGTACGCCGTTCGCTCGTGACGCTTGAGCGCGACGGCGGCACGCGCCGGCTCGTCCGGCACGATCAGCTCCTCGTCCCGCTCGATCCCCTCGAGCACGGCGACGGCGATGTCATCGGCGCTCAGCGGCGACTCCTCGACGAGCCGCGCCACCACCGCGCCGAGAGCCCGGTCGCTCCCGTCCATCGAGGCGGCGAGGTTCGTCCGGAAGTACGACGGACAGACCGCGTGGGCTCGCACGCCGGCCGATGCCAGCTCGTGGCCGGCGGTCTCGGTGAACGCGACGACGGCTGCCTTCGCCGCGTTGTAGGAGCCCATCCCCGCTGGGTGGACGAGCCCGGCGAGCGAGGCGACGTTGACGATCCGCCCGGAGCGCTGCCGCTTGAAGACCGGTGTGAAGGTGCGGGTGCCCCGGACCAGCCCGAAGAGGTTCACCTCGAACATCCGGTGCCACTCCTCGAGCGAGCAGAGCTCGATCCGGCCGCCGCCGGCGATCCCGGCGTTGTTGACGAGCACGTCGAGCCCGCCCCACTCGTCCTCGACCCGACGCGCCACCGCGGCCCAGTCGTCGTCGGAGGTGACGTCGTGGCGGACGACGTCGTCGGCCGCGACCAGGTCGGTTCCGATGACCCGGGCCCCACCGGCCCGGAACCTCTGGACGAGCGCCGCGCCCAGCCCGGACGCGGCTCCGGTGACGAGGACCCTGGCGTCTGCGAACGTCATGGCCCGACCCTAGCCGTGGGCTCCGGCCGCCGGCTCAGCCATGCCCGTCGGGGAGCGGCCTCGCGCCCGAGTAGGCTGCTGCGACGCCGACTTTCCGGTCCTGACGAGGAGATCCATCGTGACGAAGACCGCGGCCGTGCTCTGCGCGGCGATGTTCGCCCTGACCGCCTGCGGCGGCGGGGACGACACCGAGGCCAAGGAGAACATCAAGGCCAGCCTGCTCGAGGAGGACGCCGACCTCGCCGGCGCCAAGGTCACCGAGGAGCAGGCCGGATGCGTCTCCGACGGCATGGTGGACGAGGTGGGCGTGGACAAGCTGCAGGAGTACGAGCTCCTCGACGACGAGCTCAACATCCGCAAGGACGCCGGCGAGGTCACCATGGAGAAGGGTGACGCCGAGGCCCTCGCCGGGGTGTTCGTGGACTGCGTGGACATGGAGAAGGTCTTCGAGGAGCAGTTCGCGACCGGTGCCGCGGCCGAGCAGCTCAGCGACGAGCAGCAGCAGTGCCTCAAGGACGCCGTCGACTCCGACGTCATCGAGGAGGCGCTCGCCGCGACCTTCCAGGGCGAGGAGGCCGACCCGACGGCCGGGCTCCAGAGCGACCTGATGGCCTGCGTCACCGGCGGGGTCACCGGTGGCGAGGGGTTGGAGCTGCCCTCCGAGGAGGAGTGACCCTCAGCTCGCCACGGTGGCGATGACCCGTGAACGGGTCTCCGGAGTGGCCCACGCACGCGCCGTCCTGCTCAGCCGCCAGAGCGACAGCAGGAGCATCGGTACGGCGACCAGCACCGGCCACTCCCAGGACAGTCGACTGAGCAGCGAGAAGAGGATCCCGACCATCGTGGTGCTGAGCGCCAGCCGCGCCGAGTAGCCGACCATGACCAGCGGTGGGGCCGGGGTGGCCCGCGCGCTGCGCATGTCGACGGCGAACGGGCGGTTGACCGACCAGCGCAGCGAGGCCGACACCACCTGCAGGACCACGACGAGTGCGCCGGCACAGACCGCGGTGAGCTCGGCGGCCGAGGGGAGCCCGGCCCGCAGCGACGCCATCAGGATCGTGCCGACGCTGGCCACCCCGAGAACCTCCACGAGCACGACCACCCGGGAGACCAGGGCGAGACGGGGGTCGACCGGCAGGCTGTCGCGCCACAGCGCGCCGCGACCGTCGAGGCACCACGAGTTGACCCCGAAGAGCAGCGCACCGCCGGAGGCGACGAGACCGGGCAGGATCGTCAGCATGTCCCACTGGAGGTCGCCGGCGATCGCGACGAGCCCCGGCATCACGGCGAGGACCGCGAGCCCCCGGCGCAGCGGGACGGAGCGCCAGATCCCGGCCCGGTCGATGCGGACCAGGGCGGCGAGGTCGGAGCCGGGGTGCCGACGGGACTGGTGGGCGGAGGTCTCCAGCCGGAGCTCGTCGCGGGGCGCTCGCCGGGCGACCTGGGTCGCTGCCCAGGCTCCGGCGACGACTGCCAGGAGCGTCGTGAGCATCAGCACTGCCAGCACCTGGACGTAGACGATGTTCGGGCCCAACCGGGCGCCCAACGCCGCGATCGCCACCTGCAGGGTCGGGCTCTCCTGGAGCAGCGGCACCAGGCGGTCACCGGCGACGGCGTACCCGGCGAGCAGGAGGGCGAGCACGGTCATGGCCCGGGCGAGCCAGAAGCCACGGGCGCTGCGCCGCATCCACTCGACGCCCCAGGCCGCCACCTGCGCCAGGGAGGTGGCGGTCGCCAGCCATGCGACGACCATGAGCTGGGTGAGGACCAGCCCGGCGCCGGGCCCGGCGACGTACGCCGTGGCTCCGAGCAGCGCCCACGACTGGAGCAGCCAGGCGATGTTGAGCGGCGCCATCAGCAGCGCGCCGAGATGGTCGGTGGTGGGGCTGACCGGGAACGCCACCCCTTGCTCGCGGGACAGCAGCTCACGGCCGCCTCCGGACGCCGCGGCCGAGATCACCGAGATCACCAGCACGCCGACCATCGCGCTCGGCAGCAGCGACAGGACGTCGGAACGGCGGGCGTCGCCCTCGGGGAGGTACGCCGGCAGCCAGGCCGCCAGCACCGTGAGCAGGCCGATCAGGGCCAGCCCGCCCGCGGCGTACGTCCGGGCCCTGCCTCGGAGCCCGGCGGTGCGGAACACCAGGAGCGGGCGTACGTCGGCGACCGCGCGTCGGGCCTCCAGCAGCCGCTCCTCCGCCCGCGTCTCGGCGCGGAGGTCAGTCCAGGAGCGCCCGATAGACACCGGCCCCCGCCTCCCCGGTCATCTCGGTCGCCGGCAGGGAGGCCACCGCGGAGCCGCCGCGGAGCACGATCGTGTCGTGGCAGGCCTCGACGGCGAGCTCGCGCAGGTGCGTGGAGACCAGGACGGCGGCGCCGCGGGCCCGGGCGTCGGCGATGACGTGCATCGTCGCCTCGACGCCGAGCGGGTCCACGCCGTCGAACGGCTCGTCGAGGAGGAGCACCTCGGGCTCGTGGAACGCCGCGAGGACGACCGACATCCGCCGCCCCATCCCGTGGCTGAACCCGGCGGTCACCCGGTGTGCAGCAGCGCCGAGGTCGAACCGCTCGAGCAGCTCGCGGGCGCGCTCCTCCCACCCGTCGAGCCGGCGGAGCCGGGCGGCGAGCTGGAGGTGCTCCCAGGGCGTCGCACGCGGCACCAGCCCCCCGACGTCGGGGCAGTAGCCGGTCAGCCGCTTCACGGCGACGGTCTGCGTGCGGACGTCGTGGCCGGCGACCAGCGCCAGGCCGCCGCTCGGGGGGATCACCCCGGCGAGGACCCGCATGGTGGTCGACTTCCCGGCGCCGTTCCGGCCGAGCAGCGCGGTCGACGCACCGGCTTCCACCGCGAGGTCGATCCCCCGGACCGCGTCGACCTGGCCGAACCGGACATGGAGCGACCGGACGTCGACGACAGGTGGCGGGGGGACCGAGACAGACATGCGCACCAGTGTCTCAACGGACCTGTCGCCCCGTCCCCGGTTCTGCGAGGAAACGGTCAGAAGCGCTCGCCGCGCTCGGCCTTCTCCACCAGACCGGCCGGCGGCTGGAACCGGTCGCCGTACACGGAGGCGAGCTCCTGGGCGCGGGCGACGAAGGCGGAGATCCCGGTGCCGTGCGGCCCCTGGTAGCCGTTGACGAACTGCGCCGCGCCGCCGGTGTTGGCCGGGAAGCCGATGCCGAAGATCGAGCCGATGTTCGCCTCGGCCGTCGAGCCGATGACGCCCTCCTCGAAGCACCGGACGGTCTCCACCGCCTCGATGAAGAGCATCCGGTCCTGCAGCTCCTGGAGCTCCGGCTGGGCCGGGGCGACCGGGAACTCCGAGCCGAGCCCGCTCCAGAGCCCCTGCCGCTTGCCGGTCTCGTCGTACTCGTAGAAGCCGGCGCCCTTGAGCTTGCTCGGGCGGCCGAGCTCGATCATCCGCTCGATGACCTGCTCCGCGGGGTGCGGGGTGTAGGTGCCGCCGTCCCGCTCGACCGCGGCCCTGGTCGCGTTGCGGATCTTGACCATCAGCTCCATGTTGAGCTCGTCGCTGATCTGCAGCGGCCCGACCGGGTAGCCGGCCTGGAGAGCGGCCCGCTCGATGCTCATCGGGGCGACGCCCTCGCTGAGCATCGCCAGCCCCTCGTTGATCTGGGTGCCGATGACCCGCGAGGTGTAGAAGCCGCGGCTGTCGTTGACGACGATCGGCGTCTTCCTGATCTGCTGCACCACGTCGATGGCGCGGGCGACCGCTGCCTCGGAGCTCTTGCCGCCGCGGATGATCTCGACGAGCGGCATCTTGTCGACCGGGCTGAAGAAGTGCAGGCCGATGAAGTCCTCGGGCCGGTCGACGGCGGAGGAGAGCTCGGTGATCGGCAACGTCGAGGTGTTGGAGCAGAGCAGCGCGTCGGCGTTCACGAACGGGAGGATCTCGGCGAACACCTTGTGCTTGAGCGCCGGGTCCTCGAACACCGCCTCGATGATCAGGTCGCAGCCGGTCAGGTCGGAGGGGTCCGCCGTCGGCAGGATCCGGGCGAGCATCTCCTCGGACTTCTCCTGGGTCAGCCTGCCGCGGGAGACGCCCTTGTCGTTGAGCTTGGCGGAGTATCCCTTGCCGCGCTCGGCCGCCTCGACGCTGACGTCCTTGAGCACGACCTCCATGCCGGCGCGGGCGCAGACGTAGGCGATGCCGGCGCCCATCATGCCGGCGCCGAGGACCCCGACCTTCCGGGCGGTGAAGGTGTCATGGCCCTGCGGCCGCAGCGAGCCGGAGTTGATCGCCTGGAGGTCGAAGAAGAACGCCTGGATCATGTTCTTGGCGTTCTGACCGGTCGCCAGCGAGGTGAAGTAGCGCGCCTCGACGCGCTGTGCGCCGTCGAAGTCGATCTGCGCACCCTCGACGGCCGCCGACATGATCGCCCGCGGCGCCGGGTAGTCGGCGCCCTTGAGCTGCTTGCGCAGCGTCGCCGGGAAGACCGGCAGCATCTGCGCGAGGCTCGGGTGCGCCGGGGTGCCGCCGGGCATCTTGTACCCCTTGCGATCCCACGGCTGCTGCGCCGCCTGCTCGTCGTCCCGGACGGCGAGGATCCAGGAGCGCGCGTTCGCGAGGAGCTCCGCAGGGTCGACGACCTCGTCGACGAGCCCCTTCTCCTTGGCCTGCGCGGGCTTGTACCGCTGCCCCTGCAGGAGCACCTCGGTCAGCGCGGTCTGGATGCCGAGCATCCGCACCGTCCGTACGACGCCACCGCCGCCGGGCAGCAGGCCGAGGGTGACCTCGGGGAGCCCGATCTCGTAGCGCCCCTCCGCTGCGATCCGGCGGTGGCAGGCGAGCGCGATCTCGAGCCCGCCGCCCAGCGCCGCGCCGTTGATCGCGGCGACCACCGGCTTGCCGAGCGTCTCGAGGCGGCGGAGGTCCTGCTTGATCTCCATGCTCTCGTCGAACAGTCGCGAGGCGTCCTCCGGGCCGGCCTGCACCAGCATCTTGAGGTTGCCGCCGGCGAAGAAGGTCTTCTTCGCCGAGGTCAGCACGACGCCGACGATGTCGTCCTTCTCGGCGACGAGGCGGTCGACGGCCGCGGCCATCCCAGCCTTGTAGGCCTCGTTCATCGTGTTGGCGCTCGCGGTGGGGTCGTCCATCGTCAGCGTGACGATCCCGTCGGAGTCGCGCTCGTAGCGCACGGCGGTCTGCTCGCTCATGTTCTGGGTCACTTCCTGGCTTCGGGGGTCGGGGAGGTCAGACGCGCTCGACGACGGTGGCGATGCCCATCCCGCCGCCGACGCACAGGGTGGCGAGGCCGCGACGCAGGTCGCGCCGCTCGAGCTCGTCGATCAGGGTGCCGAGGATCATCGCCCCCGTCGCACCCAGCGGGTGGCCCATCGCGATCGCGCCGCCGTTGACGTTGACGACCTCGTGGCTCAGCCCCATGTCCCGCATGAACCGCAGCGCGACGGCGGCGAACGCCTCGTTCATCTCCCACAGGTCGATGTCGTCTGCGGTGAGGCCGGCCTTGGCGAGCGCCTTGCGGGCCGCCGGGGCCGGACCGGTCAGCATGATCGTGGGGTCCGCGCCGGAGACAGCAGCGGAGACGATGCGGGCCCGGGGGGTCAGCCCGAGGTCGGTGCCGGCCCGCTCGCTGCCGATCGCCATCAGGGCCGCCCCGTCGACGATCCCCGAGGAGTTGCCGGCGTGGTGGACGTGGTCGATCTTCTCGACCCAGTGGTACTTCTCCAGCGCGACGGAGTCGAAGCCGAGGTCACCGTGGAACGCGAACGACGGCTTGAGGCCGGCGAGGCTCTCGACGGTGGTGCCGGGGCGGATGAACTCGTCCTTGTCCAGGACGGTGAGCCCGTTGATGTCCTTGACCGGCACCAGGCTGTTGTCGAAGTAGCCGTTGGCCTGGGCCTTCGCGGCTCGGGCCTGCGACTCCGCGGCGTAGGTGTCGACGTCCTGGCGTGACCAGCCGCCGAGCGTCGCGATGAGGTCGGCGCCGATCCCCTGCGGGACGAAGGAGGTCTCGAAGGCGATCGCCGGGTCGCCGGCCCACGGGCCGCCGTCGGAGCCCATCGGCACCCGGCTCATCGACTCGACGCCACCGGCGACGACCAGGTCCTCCCAGCCGGAGCGGACCCTGGCGGCAGCCTGGTTGACCGCCTCGAGGCCGGAGGCGCAGAACCGGTTGAGCTGGACGCCCGCGGTGGTCTCGGGGTAGCCGGCCGCGAGCACCGCGGTCTTGGCGATGTCGCCGCCCTGGTCGCCGACCGGGGAGACGACGCCGAGGACGACGTCGTCGACCCGCTCGGGGTCGAACCCGTCGTTGCGCTTGCGAAGCTCGTCGAGGAGGGTGACGACGAGGTCGACCGGCTTCACCTCGTGGAGCGAGCCGTCCTTCTTGCCCTTGCCCCGGGGGGTGCGGATGGCGTCGTACACGAATGCCTGAGGCGCGTCTGCCATGGTCCCAACTTTCGGGTCTGCGGAACCGCTGCCGGTACGGCGGCGGAGGTCAACGGACTCCCGACTCTACCAGCCGGTAACTTCTCGTCACACCCCTCAGGTCTGGACCGCGGCCCCGGATGCGAGCAGCCCGTCCACTCCCTCGACCCCCCAGGCGTCGAGGACCGCGCGGGTGTCGCCGCCGGGCCGGGAGGGTCCGGTGGTCAGCGTCGCCGGGGTCCGGGAGAAGCGGGGAGCCGGGGCCGGCTGGAGCACCCCCTCGTGCTCGACGTACGCACCCCGGGCCCGCAGGTGGGGGTGGCCGGCCGCCTCCGTCATGGGGAGGACCGGCGTGCAGCACGCGTCGCCGTCGGCGAACAGCTCCGACCACTCCGCCTGCGTACGGCTCCGGAACGTCTCGGCGAGCAGCCGGCGCAGCTCGGCGTGCGCGGCCGGGTCGTCGCGGTCCGGCGTGCGGTCCTCGATCCCGAGCCGCCGCAGCAGCTCGTCGTAGAACGGCGGCTCGAGCGCTCCGACGGACATGTGCCTGCCGTCGGCGGTCTCGTAGACGTCGTAGTAGGGCACCCCGCCGTCGAGCAGGTTCGCGGCCCGCTGCTCGACGGCCACGCCGCCGGCGAGCATGGAGGCGAACATCAGGTTGAGGTGCGCGGCCCCGTCGACGATGGCGGCGTCGACCACCTGCCCCTGCCCGCTGGTGCGGGCCTCGAGCAGCGCCGCGAGGATGCCGATGACGAGGTACGTCGAGCCGCCGCCGAAGTCACCGACGAGGTTGCTCGGGAAGTGCGGGCGGGCGGGGTCCTGGCCCAGGCCGTGCAGCACGCCCGACAGTGCGAGGTAGTTCACGTCGTGGCCGGCGGCCTGCGCCAGCGGGCCGTCCTGCCCCCAACCGGTCATCCGGCCGTAGACCAGCCGTGGGTTGCGGGCCAGGCAGGCGTCCGGGCCCACGCCGAGCCGCTCCGCCACCCCGGGCCGCATCCCCTCGACCAGCACGTCGGCGGCGGCGGCGAGCTCGAGCAGCGCCTCGACCGCGGCAGGCGCCTTCAGGTCCAGAGCGACGCTCGGACGCCCGCGGGTCAGGAGGTCCGCCTCCCGCGGGCCGGCGCTCATGGCACCGCCGGGCCGCTCGACGCGGACGACGTCGGCGCCGAGGTCGGCGAGGAGCGTCGCGGCGTGCGGGCCCGGCCCGATCCCGGCGATCTCCACCACCCGCACGCCCCGGAGCGGGCCGGTCCCCTGGCCCAGTGCGTAGGTCATCCTCGGATCATGGCACCCCGCCCGCCCCTCGACCGCCCGCCCCTCGCCCGGGTGGGGTGGGCGCGGGTCAGGGGAGCACCCGGCGCAGGAACGCCCGGGTCCGCTCCTCGCGGGGTGCGGTGAAGATCTCCTCCGGCGGCCCCTCCTCGAGCACCCGGCCGTCGTCGAGGAAGCACACCTTGGTGGCGACGTCGCGGGCGAAGGCCATCTCGTGGGTGGCGAGCACCATGGTGGTGCCCTCCTCGGCGAGCCGCTGGAGGAGCACCAGCACCTCGCCGACCAGCTCGGGGTCGAGGGCCGCGGTGACCTCGTCGAGGAGGAGCAGCGACGGCCCGGTGGCGAGGGCGCGCACCACGGCCGCCCGCTGCTGCTGGCCCCCCGACAGCCGGTCGGGGTGGACGTCCGCCTTGTCGGCGAGCCCGAACTGGCCGAGCAGCTCCGTCGCCCGCTGCCTCGCCTCGGCGGCCGGCACCCCGTGCACCTTCGTCGGCGCCAGGGTGATGTTGTCGAGCACAGTCAGGTGCGGGAACAGGTTGTAGGCCTGGAACACGATCCCGATCCGCTTCCGCACCGCCCGCGCGTCGACCCGGGGGTCGGAGACGTCCTCGCCCTCGAACCAGACCGTCCCGTCGTCGGTCCCCTCCAGCAGGTCCACGCAGCGGAGCAACGTCGACTTGCCGCTCCCGGACGAGCCGATGAGGCAGACCACGTCGTGGCGCTCGACGGTGAGGTCGACGCCCGCCAGCACCACCTTGTCGCCGTACGCCTTGCGGAGCCCCTCCACGCGGAGGACCGGCCCGGTCACCGGACGCCCGCCCGTTCGCGCGCCATCGCCCGCCGGCCGGCCCAGTCGGTGAACCGGGCGAGCGGGACGGTCAGCCCGACGAAGAGCGCCGCCGCCACGACGTACGGCGTGAAGTTGAAGGTGTAGTTCGCCGTGTCCGAGGCCGTGCCCAGGGCGTCGAACAGTCCGACCGCGGCGACCAGGGCGGTGTCCTTCTGCAGCGACACGAAGTCGTTGAGCAGCGGCGGCGTCACGCGCCGCACGGCCTGGGGTACGACGACGTGGCGCAGCGACTGCCGGCGCGAGAGCCCCAGGGCGGTCGCGCTGGCGACCTGGGAGGGGTGCACCGACTCGATCCCGGCCCGGAAGACCTCGGCGACGTAGGCGCCGTAGGACAGCACGAGCGCGACGAGCGCCAGCCAGAAGAGCGAGGTCGTGACGCCCTGGAGCTGCAGCGTCGGGACCCCGAAGCAGACCAGGAAGACGACGAGGATCGTGGGGAGCCCGCGGAACAGGTCGGTGTAGCCGACGGCGACGAGCCGGACCGGGAGCAGCAGCGGGGAGGTGCTCACGCGCGCTGCGGCGACGGCGAGCCCGAGCACGAGGATCAGCGGCTCGGCGAGGAGGAAGAGCCGCACGTTGAGCCAGAACCCCTCCAGCACGTCGGGGAGCGCGGCCTCGGCGGCCGACCAGTCGAAGAAGGTCTCCCGGACCGTCGGCCACCCCGGGGAGGTGACGACCACGACACCGAGGACGCCGAAGAAGACGAGGGCGGACGCGGCGGACAGCACGGTCGAGCGGCGGCGTATCCGCCGGGTCACCGCGGCGCGCTCGCGCTGGGCCGGGCTCGGTGTCCAGGTGTCGGGGGTGGGGCTCTGCGGGGTGCTCACTCGAGGACGGGCACGTCCACGACGTCGGACAGCCACTCCTGCTCGATGTCGGCGAGCGTTCCGTCCTCGCGCAGGGCGGCGAGCGCCTCGTCGACGCACGGCACCAGGTCGCTGCCCTCCTCGAACAGCATCCCGAACTCCTCCTGCTCACCGGTCTCGGGCTGGAACTGCCCGATGATGGTGCCCTCCGGGATCTCGACCGCGGTGATGTAGAACGCGGTCGGGACGTCGGCGAGGATCGCGTCGACCTGCCCGTTCTGCAGGGCCTGCTTGGCGGCGTTGGTGTCGGTGAAGACCAGCGGGTCCTCGTCGGGCTGGATCACGTCGCGGATCGCGGTCAGCGAGGTGGTGCCGGTCTGGGCGCCGAGCTTGTGGCCGGCGAGGTCGGCGACGCTCGTGGCGTCGGCGACCGGGGACCCCTCGAGCGCGATGACGCCCTGCGCCGCGGAGTAGTAGCCGTCGGAGAAGTCGACCGCCTTCTCCCGCTCCTCGCTGATGGAGATCTGGTTGATGTCGAAGTCGAACTCCTTCGGCCCCGGCTTGTAGGAGTTGTTGAACCGCACCTTCACCCACTCGACGTCCTCGGCCGCGAACCCGAGCTCGTCGGCGACCGCGTACGCCACGGCCGACTCGAACCCCTTGCCGTTGGACGGGTCGTTGTCGGAGAACCAGGGCTCGAACGCGGGCGAGTCGGTGCCGACGGTCAGGGTGCCGGGGGTCTTCAGGGGGAGGTTCTCCCGCGCGCACCGGTCGGCGTCCGTCGCGCCGTCGGTGGCCGGCGCCTGGGCGTCCGGCTCCTCGTCCTCCTGCGGAGCGCACGAGGCGGCGGCGAGGAGGAGCGGCACGGCGAGCAGGGCGAGGGAGCGGCGCATGGCGCACAGCGTAGTGACCCCTCGACCTCCTTCCCGGTCCCGTCCGAAACGGAGGAGGACCGAGGTCACGTATGCAACGGGTTGCACAGGGCAACATCGCGGGGCGGGGCCTCGGTCGCGGCCGAGCTCGACGCGAAGCGGGCGATCAGGGAGGGGACCGAGCTCGTCGCCGGTTGGTGACCGGTCGATCGGCTGGTTTCCCATCCCGCCGGGACCGTCGGACGGGCAGCCTTCGCCTGGATGAACGTCGCAGGGCCCGTGACCCGGTGGGTTGCCCGTCCGACCGACCCTTGGCGGGAGGAGAGCCGCTCGGAGCGACGCGGGACTGAGGGGCAAAAGGTCCCGAAAAGGACACCTGAACCGGCGATCGCTGTCACCCTGGCGGCGAGGCGTCGCCACGGAGGGCAGCGCACCGACGGAGTGGAGATCCGATGCACCACGTCACCCGCGCCGCGGCGACCACCACCGCCGCGCTCGCCCTGGTCACCGGCACCGGCGCCGCGAGCTTCGCCAAGCCGTCGTCGCACGCCGACGCGTCGAGCCCCGCTGCGGTCTGGAAGGCCGAGCGGGCGGAGGTCAAGGCAGCGAAGGCCGAGCTCCGGGAGGCCCGCAAGGCGAAGAAGCGCGGCGCGAAGGTGGCGTAGGCCGAGCGACACCTCGAGAACCAGCGCGAGCGACGGCTCAACCTGGACGTCAGGGGTGAGGCAGGTCGCCGAGGTGCTCGTGGTCGCGGTGCGACCGCGGCTCGACCTGGAACGTCGTGTGGTCGACCTCGAAGTGCGCGGCAACGCACCGGCTGAACTGGTCGAGCAGCGCGCCGACCCCCTGCGACTCCAGCGAGTCGTCCTCGACGGTCACGTGCACCGACAGGCTGGGCATGCCGCTGGTGATCGTCCACGCGTGGAGGTCGTGCACGTCGACGACACCGGGCACGTCGAGGAGGTGCGTCCGGAGCTCCTCGAGGTCGATCCCCGGCGGCGTCGCCTCGAGCAGCACGTCGATCGCCTCCCGGGCCAGCGACCACGCGCGCGGCAGGATCAGCACCGCGATGAGCACGGTTGCGACGGGGTCGGCCCGGCGCAGGTCGGCGACGAGCACCGCGACCGCGGCCACCACCACGGCGCACGAGCCGAGCGAGGTCGCCGAGCACCTCGAGGTAGGCGCCCCTCATGTTGAGCGACTCGCCCCGCCGTCCCGCGAGCAGCCCGAGCGCGACGGCGTTCGCGAGCAGTCCCACCACCGCGAAGGCGAGCATCGGGCCGGCCTCGACGTCGGGGGGGTCGACCAGCCGGCGTATGCCCTCGACCAGGAGGAACACGCACACCGCCAGCAGCACCACGGCGTTGACGAGCGCCGCGAGGATCTCGGCGCGGTGCCACCCGAAGGTGCGGCGGGCCGAGACCGGCCGGGAGGCGACGTACGACGCCGCGAGGGCGAGCGTCACCGCACCGGCGTCGGTCGCCATGTGGGCTGCGTCGGCGAGCAGGGCCAGCGACCCGCTCCACCACGCACCCACGAGCTCGGCGACGAGCACGGTGACGGTGATGGCGAGGACCACGCGCAGCCGCGACCGGTCGACCGCACGGCCGGCTGCGTGGTCGTGTCCGTGCCCCATGGGTCCAGCCTAGGAGTGATCTACCGTGGCGGGGTGAGCGCCTCAGCGCCGTCCGAGCAGCACCAGCAGCAGCGCGAGCCCGAACCCCGCGACGACGGGGCCGGCGATCGCCCAGAAGGAGACCCCGGTCATCGGGCTGCCCTCGAGGTAGCCGAGCCCCTGGAAGGTCCAGACGGCACCGACGACGACCATGACGGCCGCGACGATCCACGGCAGGGCCTCGCGCATGCGTCCTCCTCGGGTCGGTCCGGGGCACCAGCATGACGGCTGAGGGTCCGCCGGAGGTGGAGGTACGCCGAGCAGCGGACCGGTTCGTCACCGTGAGCGAGGGGCGGACGACGCGGCACTCGTTCTCGTTCGACCGCCACTACGATCCGGCGAACGTGTCCATGGGGTTCCTCGTGTGCCACAACGACGACCTGCTCGCCCCCGGGGCGGGCTACCCGGCCCACCCGCACCGTGACCTCGAGATCGTGACCTGGGTGCTCAGCGGGGCTCTGCGCCACCAGGACTCGACCGGTCGGGGCGGGACGGTCGTCCCCGGCCGCGTCCAACGGCTGAGCGCGGGGAGCGGGGTCGTGCACGCGGAGGTCAACGACGACCCTTCGCCGCTGCGCTTCGTGCAGATGTGGGTGCAGCCGGCGTCGTACGGCGCGGCTCCGTCGTACGACCAGGCCGACGTGACGCTCGGCTCGTCCTGGGTGCCGCTGGCAGTGGGGCAGGGGGATGGCGCGGTGCGGCTCGGCAACCCGGCGGCCGCCTTGCTCGCCGTCCGGCTGGGACCTGGCGACACCGCCCTGCTGCCGGACGCGCCGCTGCTCCACCTGTTCGTGGCCACGGGCTCGGTCGAGGTGGAGGGGGTCGGCCGGCTCGACGAGGGGGACGCGGTCCGTCTCCGGGCCGGCGGCGGCAGGCGGGTTGCAGGTTGGGGCGAGCTGCTGCTCTGGCGCATGGGCTGACGAGCCGACCCAGGGGGCGGCTCAGGCGGTGCTGACCAGGAGGTACCGCTCGTCCTCGACCGGTCCGCCCCAGAGCGCGGGGTCGTCGAGCCGATGGACGACCGCCGAGTCGCGGCAGCGCCGTACGAGCTCCTCGGTCTGCTCGGCGGGGAGCCCGCCTCCGGTGTGCCAGTGCCCCTCGACCAGCACCAGCCGGCCACCCGGCCGGAGCAGCCGCGCCCATCTCGCCACCGCGGCGGCGGGGTCGGGCAGAGCCCAGAGCACGTGCCGGACGAGCACGACGTCGCAGGACGACGGGGCGTACGGCGGGGCAGCCGCGTCGCCGACCGCCAGCTCGACCTGGACACCGACCGCCTCGGCCTTGCTCCGCGCCGCCTCGACCATCGCCGGCGAGCTGTCGACGCCGCGGACACGGTGACCCGCCTCGGCCAGGAGCACGGCCAGCGAACCGGTGCCGCACCCCAGGTCCACGAGGTCGCACGGCGGCGGCGGCAGGTGGCGCGTCAGCAGCGCCGCCCACGCCGCCCGGACGGCTGGGTCGCGGAGGCCGTGGTCCGGCTCGTCATCGAACGTCGCGGCGGTCGCGTCCCAGTCGTCGGTCATCGAACACCGGCACGAGCGACGGCTCGACCCGGCACCGGTGACGGCTCGACCAGGCATGAGTGACGGCTCGGCGGGGGGGTCATGGGATGAGGATGCCAGGGTTGAGGACCCCCTGCGGGTCCAGGCGCTCCTTCACCGCCCGGAGCACCTCCACGCCGACCGGCCCGATCTCCGCGGCCAGCCAGCGCCTGTGGTCCCGGCCGACCGCGTGGTGGTGGGTGATCGACGCTCCGGCGGCGACGATCGCCTCGCTCGCCGCGGACTTCGCCGCCCGCCACTGGGCGACGCCGTCGGGCAGCTCCTTGGCGGCGACCGTGAAGTAGAGCGACGCCCCGGTCGCGTAGACGTGCGAGACGTGGCAGAGCACCAGCGGCGGGGTCCCCTGCGCGGTGAGCTCCTCCTCGAGCGCCGTCTTGACCGACGAGTACACCCGGTCGAGGTTCGACCAGAACGTCGCCGTCTCGAGGGTCTCGACGAGCACCCCCAGGTCGAGCAGCGAGTCGCGGAGGTAGGGGCCGTCGAACCGCCCGCGCACCCAGGCCTCCCCCGGACCCGCACCGAGAGCGGTCGCACCGGACGACTCGAGGAACGCGGAGGCCGGGCCGCGCACCCGGTCGACCTCGTCCGCGGTGCCCTCGTAGCCGGCGAGGAGCAGGCAGCCGTCCGGGCCGCCCATGCCGGCCGAGCCTCCCGCGCCGTGGCCGGCGAGGTTCGCCGCGGTCTCGGTCTCGTCGGAGAGCCGCAGCACCGTCGGGAGCAGCCCGCCCTGGGCGAGTCGCCGCATGGCGGCGGCCCCCGCCGCGAACGAGTCGAACCGCCACCCCTCGTAGACCTTGACGACCGGGACCGGGCGGACCCGCACGGTCACCTCGGTGATGACGCCGAAGGCGCCTTCCGAGCCGAGGACCAGCTCGCGGAGGTCCGGCCCCGCTGCGTTCGCCGGTGCGGTTCCCAGCTCGAGGTCGCCGATCGGGGTGGCCACCCTCAGCGCCATGACGAGGGAGTCGAACCTGCCGTAGCCCGCCGACGACTGCCCGCTCGACCGGGTGGCCGCGAAGCCGCCGACCGAGGCGTAGCGGAACGACTGGGGGAAGTGGCCCATCGTCAGCCCGTGCTCGGCGAGGAGCTCCTCGGCCTCGGGCCCGAGCAGCCCGGCCTCGAGGGTGACCGTGCCGGAGATGTCGTCGACGGCGACGAGGCGGTTCATCCGGCGCAGGTCGAGGGCGACCACGCCGTCGTACCCCTCCCGCCGTGCCGCGAGGCCGCCGACCACCGAGGTGCCGCCGCCGAACGGGACGAGCGCCACCCGGTGGTCCGCGCACCAGGCGAGGACCGCGGAGACCTCGGCG
This sequence comes from uncultured Actinomycetota bacterium, assembly GCA_963754155.1. GTDB lineage: Bacteria > Actinomycetota > Actinomycetes > Propionibacteriales > Nocardioidaceae > Marmoricola_A. Next base: position 1,201,588 of record CAVWEU010000003.1, read on the forward strand.
TGCGAGGCCGGGCGTACGACGGCGTCGGGTGCGTCGCTGGCGTCCCCCGCCCGGATCCTCAGCAGGTCGGGAGTCGACTTGCCCCGGGTCCGGGCGACCCGCCAGCCGTGGTCGGTGTGCACATGGCGTGGTCCGACCAGCCGGGCCAACGCAGCCAGCCGCTCGGCCGGGAGCCCCACCGCGGGGAGCCGGACCTCCGCATGCTCGACCGGGGGCCGCTCCTCGACCGGGCCCAGGAACGCCTCGACGAGCCCTCGTACCGCGACGGGCAGGGGTGCGGCTGCAGCCGGGTCCCCCCAGCGCGCCCAGTGCATCCGGTCCGGCAGCTCATCCTCGATCGGGGCAGCATCGGTCGGTTCTCCCATGGGATACAGTGTGACACATGACGTATCTTCGTCACATCCCGTCGCCCGTCGAGGAGCCGTACCTCGACGCCGCCCGCGCGAGCATCCTGGCGGTGGGGTGGCGCCGGACCACCCTGACCGACGTCGCCCGTCGGGCCGGGGTCTCGCGGATGACGATCTACCGGCGCTGGCCGGACATGCGGGCACTCCTCGCCGACCTGCTGGTGCGGGAGTGGGGCGCGCACCTCGCGGATGCGCTCGGGAACGGGGTCGCCGAGGGGACCGCGCGCGTCGTACGCCGGCTCCGCGAGGACGAGCTGTTCCGGCGGATCGTCGACGTCGACCCGGAGCTGCTGCTGCCCTACCTGCTCGAGCGGCGTGGCCGGAACCAGGACCGTCTCCTCGCCCTGCTCGCCGAGGCCGTCGCCGAGGGCCAGCGGCGAGGAGCCGTGCGGCCGGGCGACCCGGAGGTGATGGCGCGCACGCTGCTCCTGGCGCTCCAGGGGTTCGTGGTGTCCCACCGCACGATGGCCGACGTCCCACCCGACGAGCTGGACCACGAGATGGCGGTCCTCGTGGAGCGGTACCTCGCCGCATGAGCATCACGGGCGCGGCCCTCAGCGCCACCCTGAGCGCGGGGCGCCGCGCGGAGGAGCTCGCCGGCGTCGCCGACGAGCCTGTCGACGTGCTCGTGGTGGGCCTCGGCGTGACCGGTGCCGGCGTCGCGCTCGACGCGGCCTCGCGCGGGCTGAGCGTGGTGGCGGTCGACGCCCACGACCTCGCCTTCGGCACCTCGCGGTGGAGCTCGAAGCTGGTCCACGGCGGGCTGAGGTACCTCGCCGCGGGGCAGCTCGGCGTGGCCCGGGAGAGTGCCGTCGAGCGCGGCGTCCTCATGACGAGGACCGCTCCGCACCTGACCTCCACGCTGCCGATGGTGATCCCGTTGACCCCTGCCGTGTCGCGTGTCCAGGGCACCGTGGCGATGCAGGCGCTGCGGGCCGGCGACGCCCTGCGAGCGGCTGCGCGCACGCCCCGCTCGCTGCTCCCCCGGCCCCGGCGGCTCTCGGTGGAGGAGACCGTCGCACTGGTCCCCGCGGTGGCCCGGGAGCGGCTCCGCGGAGGGCTGCTCTCCCACGACGGTCGGCTGGAGGACGACGCGCGCCTGGTCGTCGCGCTCGCCCGCACGGCGGCGGCGTACGGCGCCCGGGTGCTGACCCGGACCCGGGCGCTCGACGTGACCGGCGACGGGGCGACCCTCCGCGACGAGCTCACCGGCACAGCCACGACCGTCCGGGCGCGGGCGGTGGTCAACGCCGCCGGCGTGTGGGCGGGCCAGGTCGTTCCGGAGCTGGCTCTGCGGCCCAGCCGCGGCAGCCACCTGGTGCTCCGCCGCGCCTCGCTCCCCGGCGTCGACGTCGCTGTCTCCGCACCGGTCCCGGGCTCGCTCAACCGGTTCGTCTTCACGCTCCCCCAGCCCGACGGGCTGGTGTACCTCGGTCTCACCGACGAGCCGGTCGAGGGCGACCTCCCCGAGGTGCCGAGCGCGGAGGAGAGCGAGGTCGACTTCCTGCTCGCGACGGCGAGCACGGCGTTCGGCACCCCGCTCACCCGCGACGACGTGGTCGGCACCTTCGCCGGGGTGCGCCCGCTGCTCGCCCCGCCGACCGGGGCTGAGGGCGGCACCGCCGACCTCTCCCGCCGGCACGCGGTCCTCACGTCCGGCACCGGGGTGGTGACGGTGGTCGGCGGCAAGCTCACGACCTACCGCCGCATGGCCGAGGACGCGGTCGACGCGGCGGTGACCGGGCGCCGGCTGGCAGCGGGGCCCTGCCGCACCGCGTCGCTCGGGCTCGTCGGCGCCGCCCCCCGCCGCACCCTCGCCTCGGTCGCCGCGCCACCGCGGCTGGTGCGCAGGTACGGCGCCGAGGCACCGCTCGTCATGGACGCCGCCCGGCGCGCCGGCCGCAGCGACACCGAGCTCCTCGCCCCGGTGGCCCCCGGGGTTCCCGTGACCCGGGCCGAGCTGCTCTGGGGCGTCAGCCACGAGGGGGCGCTCGACGTCGACGACCTGCTCGACCGACGCACCCGTGTCGGCCTGGTCGCCGCGGACCGGGCGCTCGCCGAAGCCGCCGCGCTCGAGGCCCTGGGCGGCTGACGGTCCCGCGTTCCCCCGGACACTAGGGTCGGCCCATGGACACCGCGACGTCGCTCTCCCTCGGTCGGATCGCGCTCGGCACCGGCGCCTGGGCCGCACCCAGGCTCGGCCTCAAGGCGATGCTGCTCGATCCGGACGACCCGCAGGGCCCGTTCCTGGTCCGGCTGTTCGGCGCCCGAGACGTGGCGCTCGGCGTCGTCACCCTTCTCGCCGAGCCTGGGGCGAGGCCGTTGCTGATCAAGGTCGGCCTCGCCGTCGACGCCTCCGACGCAGCGGCCGCGCTCCTGGCGCTGCGAGCCGGGGCGCTCCGGCCGCTGCCCACCGTGCTGATCGCCGGGACCGCGGGCTCCGCCGTCGTGGCGGGGCTGGTCGCGCTCGCCCGGTGACGGAGAGGCACCACCGTCGGGGCTCAGGGGCGGGTGCCGCCGGGCCGCACCAACCCCAGCTCGTACGCCGCCACCGCGGCCTGGGTGCGGTCCCGCAGCTCCAACTTGCGAAGGATCGACGCGACATGGGTCTTCACCGTGCCCTCGCTGACGTAGAGCCGCGACCCGATCTCGGCGTTCGAGCGGCCGGCGGCGATCTCCTGGAGCACGGTGCTCTCCCGCTCGGTCAGCCGGTCGAGCCGCGGCGAGGCCGGGACCCGCACCGAGGAGTACTCCCGCAGCAGCCGCTCGACCAGCCGGGGAGCCACGATCGTCTGACCGGCGGCGGCCGCCAGCACCGCTGAGCGGATCTCCTCCGGCGGCATGCTCTTGAGCAGGTAGCCGCAGGCGCCGGCCCGCACCGCCGCCACCAGGAGCGCATCGTCGGCGAAGGTGGTGAGCACGACCGTCCGGGTCGCCGCCAGGGCCGGGTCGGCGGCGACCCGGCGGGTCGCCTCGATCCCGTCGAGCCGCGGCATCCGGATGTCGACGAGCAGCAGGTCCGGCCGGTGCGCACGCACCAGCTCGACTGCCTCGGCCCCGTCGGCGGCCTCGGCGACCACGTCGAGGGTGGACTCGCGCTCGATCACCAGGCGGAGCCCCTGCCGCACCAGGGGCTCGTCGTCGGCGATGACGACGCGCAGTGCGCTCACCGCACGCCGCCGTGCGGGATCCGCGCCTCGACCGACCACCCGTCGCCGGTGCAGCCGCTCTCCAGCGTGCCGTCGAAGAGCGCCAGCCGCTCGCGCAGCCCGGCGAGCCCTCGACCGCTTCCGGTCACGGCCGCGTCGCGGGCGGTGCCCGCGTCGACGACCCGGGCGACGACCTCGCGGTCCTCGCGGCGCACCACGACGCGGGCGGTGACGGCGTCGCTGTGCCGGACCACGTTGGTGAGCCCCTCCTGCACGACCCGGTAGACCGTGGTCCCCACGCTCTGCGGGAGGTCGGCGTCCACGTCCACGTCCAGCGTGACCTCGAGCCCGTGCCGCCGGACGCCCTCGACGAGCTCGGGCAGATGGCCGATGCCAGGGGACTCGCCGGTGGCCGGGCCGAGCAGCCCGAGGAACCGGTGCATGTCCGCCAGGGCCTCGCGGCCGGTGCGCTCGATGCCGCCGAGGACGTCACGGGTGAGCGGCTCGTCGGCCCGCTCGCGAGCCCCGCCGGCCTGCAGTGTGATCAACGTGAGCGCGTGCGCCATGGAGTCATGGAGGTCGCGGGCGATCCGCTCCCGTTCGGCGGTGGCGGCGGCCCGGGCGGCTCGGTCCGCCTCCAGCTCGGCCTGGACCCGCCGGTCGGTGGCCCGGCGCATGAGGTGGACAACGGCCCACACCATGACGATCAGCACCGCGTTGACGACGAGGTCCGCCCACCGGAAGTCGCTGGTGGTCGCGTCGTACAGCAACCCGGCCGCGAGCGTGACGGTCACGCCGATCGCGCCGGTCCTGGTCGACGCGTGCCACCCGAGCGACCCGAGCAGGAACAGCAACGCGAGGTACGGCGTCGCCACCGGCGCCTCGCCCATCAGCGGCTGGAGGGCGAACCCGCCCGCCGCGATGAGGATGGAGCCGATCGGGGAGAGCCGTCGTACAGCGAGCGCGGGCAGGATCAGCAGGTTGACGGCGTGGTGGGCGACCAGGTTGCCCTGGATCTGCGCCGGCTCCATGAGCATCAGTTCGACCTCGGCGACCGCGGTGACCGCCGCGCCGACCGCGAGGTCACGCGCAAGGACGGAGCGCGGGAGTCGGGGCACGACAGGATCGTAGTTCCGCCGCGCCGCCCCGGCCTCTGCCTCACGACAGAGGCGGAGTGGCCTCACGAGGGACGCCCGGCGGTGCCGGCCGCACCTACGTTCCTGGCAGTCGACGCAACCGGCGTCGCGTCCGAACGGAGCAGTCGCATGTCCCTCGACACCACCTCGCCGGCCGTGAGCACGTCCGGCACCGACACCCCAGTCCGCGTCGCCGCAGCAGCGGGGGCGGCCCTGGCCCTCGTGCCGTTGGCGCTGTGCAGCTTCTCGGGTCAGACAGGGGAGGAGATCGCCTCCTCGCTGGCTCGGAACTCGGCGGGCCTCCAGGTCGGCGCCGGGGTGGCCGCGCTGGCCGCCGCGCTGCTCCTCGCCGCCGCGGCGCGCCTCGGCGGCGCCGTCCCGGGCGCCGCCGGGCGGATGCTGACCGTCGCCGGCGCGGGCGTCGCGGTCCTCTTCGCTGCGTACTACGCCTCGTTCGGCGCCGGTGGGCTGATCGCCGGCACCGTCGGTCCGAGCGCCGGCGTCGGCGAGGGCACCGCGCTGCTGGTCAACATGACCGAGCTGACCCGCTACGCCCCGGGGCTCGCCCTCACCGCCGCCGCCGTGGTGGCGCGTCGGCAGCTGCCGCGCGCGGTGTGGGTCGCCGGCGCCGCGCTCGCCGTATTCACGGTGTTCCCGCTGACCAGCTGGATGGCGGCGCTGGTGATCCCGCTGTGGCTCGGCCTCTCGGCTGCCGCGGTGGGACCGCGACGCTGAGCGGGGTCACACCCCGAGCTGCTCGACGACCTCGGCGCCCGGCAGCTCGGCGAGGAGCTCACCGGGCAGGAGGAGCTTGGAGCGGCGGACGCCGCTGCCGACGACGACGACCGGCATCGTGGCCAGCGACTCGTCGACCAGCAGCCGCCACCCGGCGGGCAGGCCGACCGGTGTGATGCCACCGTGCTCCATGCCGGTCGCGGCGACCGCCTCGTCCATCGGCAGGAACGACGCCTTGCGGACGTCGAGGGTGCGCTTGACCAGGTTGTTGACGTCGGCGCGGGTGTCGGCCCGGACGACGCAGGCAGCCACCCTCGGCTCTCCACCACGGCGGCCCCCCACGACGACGCAGTTGCCGCTCGCCGGGAGCGGCAGGTCGTAGGCGGCGGTGAGCGCCGCGGTGTCGGCCAGCTCCGGGTCGATCTCGACGACCCCGACCTCGCCGGCCCGCGCCCATGCCGCGAGCGCGTCGGCGACGGGGTGCGGCGAGCAGCTCCGGGCGGTCGAGGGCGGGTCCGGCGGTCAGCCCTCCGATGGTCAGTGCGGTCATGGACCTTTCGTAGCACGCCCGACCTACTTCGACAGCACTGCAGAAGTTTTTGCCGAAGTTCACCCATCCGATCCGCACGGTGGTGCCGAACCATCGACAGCCAGCCGGCCACCATCGATCGAGAGGAACTCTCATGCAGAACCGCAGGATCGCCTCGCTCGCCGACTGCCACCGCCGCCGCGACCGTCACCGGCCTCCTCGCCACCGCGGCACCGGCCACCGCCGCGCCGGAGCGCGGCGACCGGAGCCTCGTCACCGTCCTCGACGCGGACGGCAACCGGTTCGACCGGAAGTGGGGCGACTTCGACATCGTGCACCGCGCTGCCACCACCGTGCTCGGCGCGAAGCCGGACAGCGCTGTCGCGGTGCTCGCCGACGGCACCACGCCGGTGACCGCCTTCCTCCCCAACGACCGCGCCTTCCGCAAGCTGGTGCGCCAGGTCGGCGGCACCAGGAAGCAGCTGCGGAGCGAGCGGTCGGTCTTCCACGCAGTCGTCGACACCTTCGACGTCGACACGATCGAGACCGTGCTGCTGTACCACGTCGTGCCCGGCGCGACCGTGACCTACCGCCAGGCCCGCCACGCGGACGGCGCCCGTCTCGAGACGGCCGCGGGTTCACCGGTGACCGTCGACGTCCGGGGCCACCGTGTGTGGCTGAAGGACGCCGACCGCGACGACCGCAACGCCCGGGTGATCCGCAGGGCGAAGGACATCAACAAGGGCAACAAGCAGATCGCCCACGGCATCGACCGGGTGCTCCGGCCGCTCGACCTGCCCTGACCGCTCCCCGCCTCCGTGACCCGCCGACCGGCTGCTCTCCCGGTCGGCGGTCTCGCGTCTGCCCTCAGTTGAGCACGGCGATGCTGACGGAGAGCGCGGCCGCGAGCGTCATCCACCCCGCGTAGACGAGCAGCAGCGCCGCGTACCACCACCTCGCCCGGGCGGCGAGCCCGACGAACAGCCAGGTCACCGCAGCCGCCCCGACGAGGGAGAGCGCGGCGGCGGCGAGCTCGCGCGCCTCGCTGAACAGGTAGGACCAGCCGAGTGCGAGGACGACGGACACGACGAGCACGGAGAGCAGCCGAGCGGCCCTCCGGTCCGGCTCACGCAGCGCCACCAGCACGCCGACGACGAGCAGCGCGAGGTAGTTCAACGGCCAGACGATCCCGAAGACCACGTCCGGCGGCTGGAACCACGGCTTGTCGAGGGAGCGGTACCACGTGGAGTCCGTGTCCAGCCACACCCGCGACATCGCCGCGTAGACGCGCCAGGGTGACGACGTAGCCCGCGACGAGAAGGATGGAGCTCCGACGCATCTGGGTCCCCTTTCCTGGATGAGTTGCTATCCTCGGTGACCGAGGGGAGTACTTCCACCCGAACTCGTCCGGTCAGTCCGGTGCCGCTGCGCAGCTCGTCGAGCCGCTCACGCACCCCGGCGAGTTGCCCGCCGATGCGGGTGAAGGAGACCTCAGGCCAGCACCACGACCTGAGGAGCACCTGTGTCCGTCACCGCCACCCTGCCCGTCGCCGGGCCGCTCAACCTCGCCGCCGGCGACTCCGGAGCGCTCGACTCCATCGGCACCCCGCTGCTCTGGGGAGCGGTGATCGGGGCGGTCGTCGTCCTGATCACCGTCGACTTCCTGCTCACCCGACGGCCGCACGAGGTCTCCATGCGGGAGGCCCTCGGCTGGTCGGCGTTCTACGTCGCGCTGCCGCTCGCCTTCGGCGGCTACGTGTTCGCCGCCTTCGGCTCCGAGCGGGGGGTGGAGTACCTCACCGGCTACCTGGTCGAGAAGTCGCTCAGCGTCGACAACCTCTTCGTGTTCATGCTGCTGCTGGCTGCGTTCGCGGTCCCCCGCGAGCTCCAGCAGCGGGTGCTCCTCTACGGCATCGTCGGGGCGCTCGTGCTGCGCGGGATCTTCATCGCCCTCGGGGCCGCGGCGCTCGCGGCGTTCGACTGGATGTTCCTGGTGTTCGGGCTGGTCCTGGTCGCGACCGCGGTCAAGATCCTTCGCGACGCGCTGACCGGCCACGGCCACGACGTGGACGTGGACACGCTCCGCAGCGTCCGACTGGTCCGTCGGTTCTTCCCCGTGACCGAGTCGTACGACGGCCCGCGGCTCCTCTCGAGGTGAACGGCCGACGGGCGCTCACGCCGCTCGCCCTGGTCGTGACCGCGGTCTTCGCCACCGACATCGTGTTCGCCGTCGACTCGGTCCCCGCGGTCTACGGCATCACCGGGGACCCGTTCCTGGTGTTCGCCACCAACGCCTTCGCGCTGCTCGGCCTGCGGGCGCTCTACTTCGTGCTCGAGGGTGCGCTCTCGAAGCTCGCGCACCTCGGCTACGGGCTGGCCACCATCCTGGCCTTCATCGGCGTCAAGCTGGCGCTGCACTGGGCACACCTGCGGTGGGAGCAGGTCCCCGAGATCCCGACCCTGTGGTCGCTCGGCGTGATCCTGGTCGTGCTCGCCGTCACCACGGTGACCAGCCTCGCCGCCGACCGCCGGAACCGGCGCGGCACCCCGGTGGAGGAGGATGTCCGCGTCGGGTGACCTCCTCGGCCGACATCGCGGGGGACGGTGCAACCTCGCTGCGCGCCCACGCGTAGAGAGCGCGAGAGGCGGTGACGGGGTGACACCTGAGGAGTTCGACGAGTTCTACCTGAGCAGCTTCGCTCGGCTGGTCGGCCATCTGCACGCGATGATCGGCAACCGCGAGGAGGCACAGGACTGCGTCCAGGAGGCGTACGCCAAGGCGTGGTCCCACCGACGCACGCTCGAGAAGGCCCGGTCCCCCGAGGCCTGGGTCCGGACGACGGCGTACCGGATCGCGGTGAGCCGCTGGCGGCGCACCGTGCTCTCGCGTCGCAGCCCCGACCGGGCGGTGCACCCGGGCCACACCTCGGCGGGGCCCGACGAGTCGCGGGTGGCCCTGCTGGCCGCCCTCGACCGCCTTCCGGCCGACCAGCGTCGCGCCCTGGTGCTGCACCACCTCTGCGACCTGCCGGTAGCCGAGGTGGCGGCCGAGGTCGGTGCGCCCGTCGGCACCGTCAAGGCGCGCCTCTCCCGCGGCCGCGCCGCCCTCCACTCCCTGCTCGCCGACGACCTGACCCCGGAAGGGGGCCGTCATGTCTGACCTCCTCGACCCGCTGCGGGGGCTCGCGCAGGAGCCGACCCGCCCGCTGCCGCCCTCGGAGGTGCGCCGGCGCGGCGACCGGCAGCGCCGCCGCCGGACGGCGGCGGCGATGGCCGGAGCCGCCTGCACCGTCGCGGTCGTCGCCTTCGGGGCCGTGACCATCGCCCAGAACGCCTCCACCGACAGCTCGCGCGAGCTGCCGCCTGCGACGCAGCCACCGACTCCGACGCCGGCCGCACCCGCCACCCCGGTGACCCGGATCCCCGCCGGGTTCCCCGTCGACGAGGGCATGGCCCAGGCCGAGGAGGTCGAGGGGCCCTCCCGCACCGCGCTCTTCCTGGCTGACGCGTCGATCTGCGGCGCGATGTCCTACGCCACCGACCACGAGCCGGTGGACGCCGTCGGGGTGAGCCACCACGGCCTCGAGTACAGCCGGAGCCGCGAGCTTCAGCGTCCATCCCGACGTCCGGACCGCACGGCAGGCGGTGGACGAGCTGGTCGGCACGTTCCGGGGCTGCCCCCGCTACGCCGTCGACACCGGGGACACCGGGACCGGCGAGGCGCTCAACGACGTGTCGGCCCGCGAGCTCGGGGACGAGGCATGGGTGGTCAAGAACGGCTACCTGTTCGACGGCGAGCCCATGATCGGGCAGGACGTCTGGGCGGTCGTGCGGGTGGGCACCGCGGTTCTGGTCTCGAGGTCCAGCAGCGAAGGTCCCGGCATGACCGATGCCGCGAGCCTTCGAGGAGTCGGCCACCGCCGAGCTGGCCACGCTCGGCGGGACCGTCGACGCGATGTGCGTCTTCACCGACGCCGGCTGCTGACCGGTCGGCGTGGGCGCTTCCGCAGGCGGGAGAACCCCGCTCGTCCCGGCTTTTTCAGCCGTCTTGTGGGATTACTTCACATGGGGCTTTCGCGGTGGGCCCGTAGTGCCTCACAGTATTGGCAGCGCCTGCGGGAGTGCACCCCGTGGCGCGAGTGCCACTGGCCGGCTGCCCCCTCCGGCCGGTGGTGCGCCCCCGTGGTTCAGCGCTCGGCGGCGCTGCGCTCGTGAGGCTCCCCGCCGTCCGGCTCGGCGACCTCCCGGCGCGCCCTCAGCCCGGCGAGTGAGGCGCCCAGCAGCGTGAGCCCGGCGACCAGCACCGCACCGGCCGGGCCGAGCCGGCTGTCGGTCCATCCCGTGACCGCCTCCGGCACGACCAGCGTGATGCCGAGGACGCCGACCACGAGGTAGGGCCAGGCCGCCGTGCGCAGGTACAGCACGAAACCGGCCGCCGCCACGGCCGCGGTCAGGGCGTAGGCCAGGTTGTCGTGACCGCCGTCGAACAGCACCGTCTGCGCCCCCCACAGGGCGAGTGCGACGCCCAGCGAGCGTGCGACCATCCGCTCGCGGAAGACGGGGACCTCCGTCAGCGCCAGCCAGGCGACCGCGACGACGAGGAAGGTCACCCCGACGGTCAACGGCGAGTCGTCCCTCCAGACGTTCACCGCGACGAGGACGACCGCACCGATCATCGCGACCAGCCCGAGGGCGGAGTGCGCGTAGCGGTAGCCCACGGCTGCGAGCACCAGCATCGTGAGCCCGCCGAGCACCGAGGGCACCGAGGACGAGAAGTCGTCGACCACCAGGGAGGCCTGGTGCGACACGGCGAGCGCGACGGCCAGGGCGCCGGCGGTGAGCAGCGTCGACGTCAGCCGACGGCGCACCTCGTCACGTCCGGCGGCCAGCTCGGCGTACCCGCCACGGATCCGGGAGGCGGCGACACCGACGCCGGCGAGCAGCACGCCGATCATCGCGAGGAGGGCCACCTGCAGGGAGTCGGAGAAGCCGTCCCACAGCTGCGCCAGGATCAGGCCGACCGAGGCCAGCACCAGCGCGCTGCCGACGTACGCAGCGATCTCGACGAGCATCGTCCGCGCGCCCTGCCGGCCGCGCCGGCCGCCCTCGCGTCTCCGACCTGGGTCCGGGGCTCGGAGTCGAGGGAACGGGTGACGACGCGCTCGGCCTCGACCGCCCGGCGCCGCTCCACGAGACCCGCGGCGACGAGATCGGTGACGACACGCTCAGCTGTGTGGTTCATGACCTCAGCGTGCCAGCCGCGCGACCGCCGCACATGAGCCGTCGTACTCAGTCTGCGGGCCGCACCCTTCCCACCAGCCCCACGCTGCGCGAGCATCAGGTCATGAAGCGACTCGTGATCTGCTGCGACGGGACCTGGAACCGGCCGGACGCCAAGCACGTGACGAACATCGAGAAGATCGCCCGCACCGTCAAGACCGACCTCGCCGGCACCGGCGGGGTCCAGCAGCTGGTGCTGTACCTCAGCGGCGTCGGCGGCGCGGGCTACCACACCGACCGGCTGCTCGGTGGCGCCTTCGGGCTGGGGCTCTTCCACAACGTCCTGGCGGGCTACCGCTTCCTCTCCCTCAACTACGAGCCGGGCGACGAGATCTACGTGTTCGGCTTCAGCCGCGGCGCCTACACCGCACGGTCCCTGGCCGGGATGGTCGCGAAGGTCGGGCTGCTGACCCGGCGGGCGCTGGTGCAGGAGAAGCTCCCCGAGGCGGTCGAGCGCTACAAGGGGGTCGACGGCAAGAGCGGCAAGAAGGGCGCCAGCACCGAGGAGTTCAAGCGCGACTTCTGCCACCACGACACCCCGATCCACTTCATCGGGGTCTTCGACACCGTCGGCGCGCTCGGGGTGCCCGGGCGCCCTGCGCCGCCGCCACCAGTTCCACGACGTGAAGCTCGGCGCCGCGGTGCAGAACGCCCGCCAGGCCCTCGCCGCCGACGAGCGGCGGATGAAGTTCGAGCCCTGCCTGTGGGACGCGGTGGACGAGAGCTGCTGCGAGGACCCGCGGGTCAAGCAGGTCTGGTTCGAGGGGTGCCACTCCGACGTGGGCGGCGGCTACCCCGAGAGCGGGCTCTCCGACACCGCCCTGCTCTGGATGGTCGCCGAGGCGAACGAGAAGGGGCTCGTGTTCGACGAGGAGCTGATCAGGAGGTACGTCGCCTGCGGCGAGTCCGCGATCCGTCACGACTCCTCCAAGCTGCTCTTCAAGGCACTCGACCTGGTCATCCGGGCCAAGATCCGGCTCGGCCTGGCCGACGGCCGGGCTTTCGACAAGCGGCACCGCAGGCTGCACCGGCCGGACTGCGTGTCGGTCCGGGTCGCCGCGTCGACCGCGGACCACTTCCGGGCCGACGACGGCTACCGGCCCCGCAACCTCGAGGCGATGGCCAGCGAGACCGACGACTTCGGTGACTGCGTCGAGCCGGTGATCGGGCTCCCGGAGCGCGACTACGCCACGATCGCGGAGCAGCTGGCCGCACGGGGTGTCACGCTGGGCACGCCCGGGCGCCCGGTGCCGGGCCAGCGGGCTGCCGGGCAGTCATCGGTGGCGACCGGCCGTGTAGCCCGGCCCGCCGCCGCAGGGCCGCGGTTACGATCCGCCTCATGTGCTCCTTCCGGCCCCTGCCCCTCGTTCCCGCCGACGGCGGGTCACCCGCGCGATGAGCGACCAGGAGCGGCGGGTCGCCGACCTCGGCTTCGCCCGCGTCGACCTCGACCGCGCGGCCCGCACCGGCGACCCGGAGGTGGTCTACGGAGCCGGCAAGACGCCTGCCCAGGTGGTGGAGCTGCTCCGCACCCTGCACGAGGCGCACCCCGAGCGCGCCGTGCTCGCCACCCGCCTCGCCCCGGAGGCCCTGGCCGAGGTGGGCTCGGCGCTGCCCGCGGCCTCGGTCGACACGGTCGCGCGGTGTGCCACCGTGGGGCCGCTTCCCCGCGCCGTCGGGCCGGGTGGTCGTCGTCTCGGCCGGCACCACCGACGCACCGGTCGCGGCCGAGGCCGCGGTCACCGCCGCCGTCCACGGCGCCGGCGTGCACGTGGTCCAGGACGTCGGCGTCGCCGGGCTGCACCGGCTGCTCGCCGTCCGCGACCAGCTCGAGGACGCCGACTGCCTCGTGGTGGTCGCCGGGATGGAGGGGGCGCTGCCCAGCGTCGTCGGCGGGCTCGTCGGGGTTCCGCTCGTCGCGGTGCCGACCTCGGTGGGCTACGGAGCCTCGTTCGGCGGCCTGGCCGCCCTGTTGGGGATGCTCAACTCGTGCGCCCCGGGGGTCAGCGTGGTCAACATCGACAACGGGTACGGCGCAGGCGTCTTCGCCGCGAGGGTCGCCCGCCGGTCGCGCCGCGGGGCGTCGTGATCGGCTGGGTCGACGCGACCGCCGGCGCCTCCGGGGACATGCTGCTGGGGGCTCTGCTCGGCGCCGGAGTCCCGCTCGCCGACCTCTCCGAGGCGGTCTCCGCGGTGAGCCCGGAGCCGGTCCGGCTCTCGGTGTCCCAGGAGCGCCGGGGCGGGCTGGCCGCCACCCGCTGCCACGTCGAGGTGCCCGACTCGAGCACGCGACGCGGCTGGCCGGAGCTCCGAGCGCTCCTGGAGGCTGCTCCGCTCCCCGCCGCGGTGCGGTCGATGGCGGTCCAGGTCTTCGGCCGGCTCGCCTCCGCCGAGGCCACCGCGCACGGGATCCCCGTCGAGCAGGTGCACTTCCACGAGGTCGGCGCCCTCGACGCGATCGCCGACGTGGTGGGGGTCTGTGCCGGGTTCGCCCACCTCGGGCTCTCCTCGGTGGTCGTCTCGCCGGTCGCGGTCGGCTCGGGTCGCGTCCACGGCACCCACGGCAGCCTCCCGGTCCCGGTCCCCGCGGTCGCCGAGCTGCTCCGCGGCGTACCGTCCCTCGCCGGACCCGGCAGCCACGAGTCCTGCACACCGACCGGCGCCGCGCTCCTGACCGGGCTGGCGTCGTCGTACGGCCCGCAGCCGCCGATGACCGTCAGCGCGGTCGGGGTCGGCGCCGGCGGGCGGGACCCGGCGACGCACGCCAACGTGACCCGGCTGCTGGTCGGCGCCGCGACGTCGCCCTCCTCCTCGACCTCCTCGACGGCGGAGTCCGGCGCCTGGGTGCTGGAGACCAACGTCGACGACCTGGACCCGCGGCTGTGGCCGGACGTCCTCGCCGCGCTGCTGAGGGCCGGCGCCGCCGACGCGTGGCTCACCCCGATCCTCATGAAGAAGGGCCGGCCGGCGCACACGCTGTCGGTCCTGGTCCGCGACGAGCTGCGCGGCGCCGTACGCCGGGAGGTGTTCGCGCAGACCTCCACGATCGGGGTCCGCGAGAGCGCCTACGCCAAGACCGCGCTCGACCGCGAGATGCACTCGGTGGTGGTGGACGGCCAGGCGGTCGCCGTCAAGGTCGCCCGGCTCGAGGGGAAGGTCATGAACGTGCAGCCGGAGTACGACGACGTGGTCGCCGCCGCGACAGCCGTCGGGACGCCCGGTCAAGGAGGTGCTCGCCGACGCGGCCGCCGCCGCCCGGCGGCTCCATCTCGGCGCTCCCGGCCGGGACTAGGGTGGGGCGATGACACACGGGACGCACGGGACCCCTCACGGCGTCGACTCCGAGGTCGGCCGGCTCCGCACCGTGATGCTGCACCGCCCCGGCCCGGAGCTGAAGCGGCTGACCCCCCGCAACAACGACCGGCTGCTGTTCGACGGGATCCCGTGGGTGCACCGGGCCCAGGACGAGCACGACGGCTTCGCGCAGGCGCTGCGCGACCGGGGCGTCGAGGTGCTGTACCTCGTCGACCTGCTCCGCGAGACGCTGGAGGCGCCGGACGCCCGGACGGCGGCCATCGAGGGGGTGATGGAGGGGCTCCACCTCGGTGACACGCTGCGCAGCCACCTGGTCCAGGCGTTCGGCGAGATGTCACCGGAGAAGCTCACCTCGGTGGTGTGCGAGGGCGTCCGCAACGACGAGGTGCGCGGCGGCTTCGGGCTGGTCACCAGCCTCCTCGCCTCCGACGACTTCGTGGTGCCGCCGCTGCCGAACCTGCTGTTCACCCGGGACTCGAGCGTCTGGATCCGCGACCACGTCGCGATCACCTCCCTGGCGATGCCGGCCCGCACCCGCGAGTCCCAGCTGACCGAGCTGATCTACACCCACCACCCCCGGTTCGCCGGCACCCCCGACATCCACGGCTGGCGGCAGGAGTTCGTCGAGGGCGGGGACATCCTCCTGCTGGCCCCGGGCGTCGTCGCGGTCGGTGTCGGCGAGCGCACGACGCCGGCCGGTGCGGAGCGGCTCGCCCGGCAGATGTTCGGCGCCGGGCTCGCCGAGACGATGCTCGCGGTGCCGATCACCCAGGAGCGGGCCACGATGCACCTCGACACGGTCTGCACGATGGTCGACGTCGACAAGATCGTGATGTATCCCAACGTCGCCCACCACCTCCAGGCGTACTCGGTCACCGTGGCCGAGCGGACCGGCGAGGCTGACCACGAGATGGTCCTCGACGTCGCCGGCGCCGAGCCGTTCCTCGTGGCGGCGGCGAAGGCGATGCGGATCGACACGCTGCACCAGATCGACACCGGGCTCGACCCGGTCACCGCCGAGCGCGAGCAGTGGGACGACGGCAACAACACGCTGGCGATCGCGCCGCGGGTAGCGGTGGCCTACGAGCGGAACACCGAGACGAACGCGAGGCTCGAGGAGGCGGGGATCGAGGTCATCGCGATCGCCGGCTCCGAGCTCGGGTCGGGCCGCGGCGGACCGAGGTGCATGTCCTGCCCGATCGCCCGCGACCCCGCCTGACCCCCTCCGTCGAGCCGTCAACCGTGCCGGGTCGAGCCGTCAATCGTGCCGGGTCGAGCCGTCAACCGTGCCGGTCGCACCAGCACGAGCGACGACTGAACCCGGCACGAGGGACGGCTCAACCGGCTTGGAGGTCTTGGACGACGGCCCAGTCGACGGCGATCCACAGCTGCTCGGCCTGCGCCAGCACCAGCCCGTCCGGGTCGACCATCGTGCTGGCCGTCCAGGTCTTCCGCCCCTCGCTGCGCACCATCGTCCCCACCACGACGTACGACGCGCCCGCCTGCGGCGGCGACCCGATCCGCGCGGCCATCGAGGCGAGCACCATCGGCCGGTGCTCGAGGTCCGACGACCAGCCGCCGACGCAGTCCAGCGCTGCCCAGGTCACCGGCACGCCGACGGCTCCGTCGGGAGCCGCCAGGTCGGCCGCCGGCGTCCAGGTGGCGGCGACCCGGCGGTCGTCGACCCGCCCCGGGAAGATCCGGAGGCCGTCGTCGCGCTGCGGCCCGCACGAGAAGCAGGTCGGGAACGGGTGGTGCCGGTGCCCGACGTACGACTCCTCGGCTGCGCGCGCCTGGGCGACGGTGACCGGCAGCGCGTCGGTCCAGCTCTGCGGGCCCTCGGCGACCGCCACCGCGACCAGCTCGCCGCCGTGACGCAGCTCGACCCGCCCGTCGCCGGGCACCAGCTCGAGCGGGGTCTCCAGCGGAGGCGGCTTGCGGAGCTGCACGGTGACGTCGCCGGTCAGTCCCGACGCCTCGGCCAGGGCGCCGGCGACGTACCCGCCGTTGGCCGACGACGGCGGCCCGTTGAACCGGCGGGGCACGACGAGCGTGCTCACCGGGACCGCCCGTCGCCGGCAGGAGTGACGGTTCGACCCGGCACCGCTGACGGCTCGACCCGGCAGCAGTGACGGCTCGGCGGGGTGGGGGTCAGGAGAGCCCCGCCTCGGAGAGGAAGTCGTCGGCGACGTCCTCCGGGTCCTCCTTGTCGATGACGACCCGGGTCACCAGGGCACCGAGGGTCTCGGTGTCGAGTGCCGCCGAGACCTCCTCCAGCGCAGCCGTCACGTCGTCGGTCACGACGTCGCTGCGCAGCAGCGGCACGACGTTCTGAGCGGCGAAGAGCGCCTCGGGGTCCTCGAGCACGACGAGGTCCTCGGCGGCGATGTTCGGGTCGGTCGAGAAGAGGTTGCCGGCGTCGACCCGGCCGTTGAGCAGCGCCCGGAGCGTGAGCGGGCCACCGGCGTCGAGCTCGATGAAGTCGCCGAACTCCACGCCGTACAGCTGCTCCAACCCCGGCACGCCGGTCGAGCGGGTCTTCCACTCCGGCGGCCCGCCGAGGGCCAGGTCACCGGCGACGGGGGCGAGGTCGCCGATCGTGGTCAGGGAGTACTCGTCGGCGGTCTCCTGGGTGACCACCACCGCGTCCTTGTCCTCGGCCTCGGAGTACTCCAGGACCGTGAGCTCCTCCGGCAGCACGGTCTGGAGCTCCTCGTAGACCTCCGCCGGCTCGGTGGCGGTCACCTCGGTCTCGCTCTCGACCGCGAAGTAGTCGCGCAGGACGCCGGTGTACTCGGGGAAGACGTCGATGGAGCCGTCGAGGAGGCCGGGGATGTAGGTCTCACGGCTGCCGATGTTCGGCCGTGTCGTCGCCTCGACCCCGGCGCCGCTGAGGGCACCGGCGTAGATCTCGGCCAGCAGGGCGTTCTCCGGGAAGTTCGCCGAGCCGACGACCAGGGCAGCGGTGTCCGAGCCGCTGTCCGAGCCGGCGTCGGTGTCCGCCACGAGCGGGTCGGAGTCACCGCCGCACCCGGCGAGGCCGAGTGCGGCGACCACGGCGATGGTCGGGAGGAGGGGAGTGCGCTTCATGACGTGCCTCTCGTTTCAGGATCACGGAACTCGTGCGGGGTCGCGGCCGGGATGGCGACGGGACCACAGACGTCGACCAGTCTTGCCGGTCAGGCCAGGGGACACCACGACACGCTGCAGGAGCGAGGCCAGCAGGTCCACGAGCAGGGCCAGCGCAGCCACCAGGATCGCACCCCCAGCCATCTGCGCGTAGTCGCGGACCGCGAGCCCGTCGATGAGGAACCGGCCGAGCCCGCCGAGTCCGACGGTCGCGGCCAGCGTGGCGGTCGCGACCACCTGGAGTGCCGCCGACCGCAGCCCGGAGGCGATCAGCGGGAGCGCGCACGGCAGCTCCACCTGCCACAGCACCTCGGGCCCGCGCATCCCCATCCCCCGGGCGGCGTCCCGGGCGGCGCCCTCGACCTGCTCCACCCCGGCGTACGCCCCGGCGAGGATCGGCGGGATCGCGAGGACGATCAGCACCAGCTCGGTCGGGAGCAGCACCCCGGCCTCACCCTGGAGGCTCGGGCCGATGACCATGATCGCGACGAAGAGCAGGCCCAGGCTGGGGATCGCACGGAGCGCCCCGGTGATGTTGACCGCCAGGAACCTGCCGCGTCCGGTGTGACCGACCCACAGCCCGACCGGCACCGCGATGAGCGCCGCGACCAGAAGCGCGAGCCCGCTGTACTTCACGTGCTCCCACGTCCGCAGCCAGATCCCGTCACCGCCCTGCCAGTTCTGCCCGTCGGTGAGCCACACCAGCACGTCGTTCATGCGGCCACCCGCTTGGCGCCCGGCGCCCCGCCGGACCGCGCCCACGGCGTCAGCGCCCACGCGGCGGCGATGATGACGAGGTCGAAGAGGAGCGCGAGCAGCACCGAGGCGAGGAGGCCGGCCGCGATCGGGTCGAGGAAGTCGCGGTAGAACCCGTCGGTGAACAGCGACCCCAGCTGCGGCACACCGATGAGCGCGGCGACGCTGACGATGCTGACGTTGCTCACCGCGGCCACGCGCATCCCGGCGGCGATGACCGGTACGGCGAGCGGCAGCTCGACGGTCAGCGAACCGGCGCACCCGGCGGAGCCCCATCGCCGTGGCTGCGGCGACGACGTCATCGGGTACGGAGCCGAGCCCGTCGGCGACCGTGCGGGTGAGCAGAGCGACGGTGTAGACGGTCATCGCGACCACGACGTTGAGCGGGTCGAGGATCTGCGTGCCGCAGGATGAGCGGCATCAGGATGAACAGCGCGAGCGACGGGATCGTGTAGAGCAGCCCGGTGCCGACGACGACCGGGGTGTAGGCCCACGACCAGCGCCGGGCGAACCAGCCGAGCGGCAGCGCGACGGCGAGCCCGAGGATGAGCGGCAGGCCGGCCAGCCACGCGTGCTGGAGGGTGTACTCCCCGATGTCGTCGAGGTGGTCGAGGATCCAGGTCATCGCCGCTCCAGCGCAGCCACGACCTCGGCCGCGGTCACGGTGCCGAGCAGCGTGCCGTCGTCGGCGACCACCACACCGCGACCGCTCGGCGAGGAGAGCGCGGCGTCGAGCAGGGCACGGGTCGACCCGTCGAGCCGGGCGACCGTGCCGCCGCGGTGCAGCCGGTCGGTCTGCACGGTGCCGTGCACCTCGGCCGGCTCGACCCACCCGAGCGGGCGCCGGTCGCCGTCGACGACCAGGACCCAGCTGCCGTCGACCCGGCGTACCTCCTCGGCGTCGGCGCCGAGCAGCACCGTCGGCTCGTCCGTCGGCGTGAGCGACGGCGCCGCGCGGAAGCCGAGGCCGCGGTAGCCGCGGTCCCGTCCCACGAAGTCGGCGACGAAGTCGTCGTGCGGGTCGGCGAGCAGCCGGGAGGGCTCGGCCAGCTGCGCCAGCTCGCCGCCCACCCGGAGCACGGCCACCTGGTCGCCCAGCTTGACCGCCTCGTCGATGTCGTGGGTGACGAAGAGGATCGTCTTGCCGAGCTCGGACTGCAGCCGGAGGAACTCGTCCTGGAGCTGCTCGCGGACCACCGGGTCGACGGCGCTGAACGGCTCGTCCATCAGCATCACCGGCGGGTCGGCGGCGAGCGCCCGGGCGACGCCGACGCGCTGCTGCTGCCCACCGGAGAGCTGGTGCGGGTAGCGGCCCGCGTAGGCCGGGTCGAGCCCGACCCGCTCCAGGAGCTCCAGGCTCCGGCGCCTCGCCTTCTTGCGGTCCCACCCGAGGAGCTTCGGCACCGTGCGCGACGTTGTCGGCGACCGTGCGGTGCGGGAACAGCCCGGCGTGCTGGATGACGTAGCCGATGCCGCGGCGCAGCTGCGCGGCCTCCATCGCCGCGGTGTCCTCGTCGTCGATCGTGATGCGCCCCGAGGTCGGCTCGATCATCCGGTTGACCATCCGCAGCGAGGTCGTCTTGCCGCACCCCGAGGGCCCGACGAGCACGGTGATCATGCCGGTGGGCGCCTCCAGGTCGAGCCCACCGACCGCGACCGTCCCGTCGGGGTAGGCCTTGGTGACGCCGTCGAAGCGGATCATGTCAAGACCCAACCACAACGGTGGTGACCGGGGCCATCGACCGGCCGGTACGGCGGTCGCACCGCGGCTTCGCGGGGGGGAACCGAAGGGGACCTCCGCCGAGATCTTCGAACACGCCCGACCGGCACGAGTGACGGCTCAACGCGACATAGAGGTCACTGACGGCAGTAACTCGGAACCGGGGTGGACGTGATGTTCTAGCTTGCCGTGCCCCTGAAGCTCACCGGGACGCCAACCGCAGGTCTCCTTTGAGGCGGATGCGGTTCCGCTGCCGGGTGCCATGTCGTTGCTGGCAAGGAAGACCGACGGACGCCCCGGCGAGGCCGGGGCGCCCGTGGGTGGTCACCGAGGGAGCCTGGTCAGAGCCTGATCCATCCAGGTCCCACCTGGCACGCGGCGATGTTGCACCCGTAGTCACCGGCTGCGTTGAGGTAGTAGGCCCGACCGCCGAGCCAGCGGTGGTTGGCGTCGTACCAGTTGATCCCCATGTTGACCCGGTAGTAGCCGCTCTGGCCGAGCTGCAGGTAGTGCGTCTCCATCAGCGTCCTCGCACTGGTCAGCTGGACCTTCCACGACCCGGTGCCGGCGGTCTGCACCTGCACCCAGCTGCTTCCGTTGTACCGCTCGACGGCGATGTTGTAGGTCACCATCTGGGCTCCGCTGGTCGCGGGGGACCGACCGAGCACCATGCCCGGCACACGGACCCCCGACATGGTGGAGGTGTATCCGTTGACCGCCTTCATCACGTACTGACCGACCGCGGTCGGGTAGGTGTAGGCCAGGCCGTTCGACCCATGGTTCGTCCAGGTCACGGCCGAGGCTGACGGGGCACTGACGACAGCCAAGCCGAGCAGCAGGAGGACCGGGGCCGCGAGGGCGGCGAGCCGCCGTGCGAGGCGCAACGGGGGGCGGGGGGTGGTGGAGACGACGGTGGTGTTCATGGGGATCCCCTTCCGGATCTGCCGCGTTGTTCGCTGACAAGACCACAGTCCCGCCGACCGCTTAAGAACCGCTTAACGCCGCCGAATGCGCGAACAGGCACCAGCCTTTTCCCGACTGCATCAGCCCCGGAACCGCAGAAACCGGCGCAGAGGGCCGGTTTCGAGGGGTTCGGCGACGTTTCCGCCGTGGGCGAGCAAAGGCCCGGCCGTTGCTGACGGGGGATACAACAACGGCCGGGCGCGCCAACTATAGGCATCGGCAGGGCGACTTCCAAGTCGCTGCGCGGTCCCGTCCGGGGGGTTCTCAGCCACCCGAAAGGGTCAGCGGATGGTCACCTGGCGGTTGGCCAGCCCGTTGCGCGCGGACCGCTCCTCCGAGGTCAGCGGCGCGGTCTCGCCGAGCGCCGAGTCGAGGGCGGCGGCGAGCTCGGCCAGCGGGTCCTCGAGCGCCTCCGGGCCGGTGCCCACCGGCAGGTCCCAGACCGGGACCAGCAGCCCGTGCGCGCGGAACATGCCCACCAGCCGACTGCCGTCCACGAGCCCGTCGCGGCCGGCCGCGTGCAAGCCGAGCCAGGGCGTCGAGCGCGGCGTCCTCGTCGTGCGGCAACACCCAGCGCAGGTGCTCCTTGGTGCCGACGTCGGTCCAGTACGCCGCCTCGGCGGAGGCCAGCTTCGCGGTCGGGGTGGCCGCCGCGTTGGCCTGCTCGAGCGAGGCGCCGAGTGCGCCGTCCGGGTCGTCGAGGTCGGCGATCCAGAAGTCGAAGCCCTTGTGGACGGTGACCTCCAGCGGCTCGTCGGCGAGCAGCTCCTGCAGCCGGGGGCCTTCACCGGGCGCCTCTGTCAGCCCGACCATCTCGCCCGGCCGGGCCTCGAGGGCGAGCTGAAGCGCAGCGGCGAGGTCACGGCTCGGGTCGCCGAACGAGTGCTGGACCTGCAGCCCGAGCCACACCGTGCCGTCCTGCCGCACCAGGGCCGGCGCGGCCATCGGCAGCAGCGAGCAGAGCACGACCTGGCGGTCGGTCTCCAGCTGGTCGGAGAGGGTGACCGGCGCCGTCGCGGCCGGCACCAGCTCGCGCAGCGCCACCAGGTCCCGCTCGCCGCGCAGCCCGCGGAAGGGGCGGGAGACGTACGACGGCGCCGCTCCGGAGGCGCTGCCGTGGCACGCCTTGTAGCGCCGGCCGGAACCGCAGGGGCAGGGCTGGCGGGGGCCGACCTCGCCCTCGGTCGTCGCGTGCCCGGTGCGTGGCTTGACCCGTGAGCGCTTTCCCATGCGCGCCAAACTACCCGTCGAGCGGCACGGTCAGCCGAGGGGGATGCGGACGTGCACGGTGGTCTGACCGTGCGTGGCCTCGACCCACCAGCGGTCGACGAGTGCCTCGACGATGCTGAGCCCCCGGCCGGAGATCGCGGACTCGGGGGCGGCGACCGGGTGCGGCGACGTCCCGCCGCCACCGTCACTGACCGAGATCACCAGGTCGCCGTTGTCGACGCCCCAGGTCACCGCGATCTCGTTCACCGGCAGCGGAGCGGCGTGACGGACGCTGTTGCCGACGAGCTCGGAGACCACCACACGGGCGTCGTCGACGGTCTCCCCCTTGAACCCCTGCTCCTCCAGCCAGCTCCGCAGCTGACGGCGGACCAGCGACGCGGACGGGGCCTGGAAGGGGACCCTGAGGCTCACCGCGTTGGGCTCACCCGTGTCCCGTCCCGCCGTCACCGATGGCCTCCGCATCGCTTCGTCCTGAGATTCCGTGATCTCGTCCCGCCGCTCGTCCTTCGCATGGTTCCCCCGGCCATGGCCGTCAAACACCGTCAAGCTCCGCCGAGGAGCCCCAGGATGTGGTCCGGGCGGTCGGTGATGACCGCCTCGACGCCGAGCCCGAGACACACCTCCAGCTCCTCGGCGGTGTTGACCGTCCAGACGTGGATGCGGGGGCTGCGGCGTCGCAGCCGTGGTCCGAGGCGGGGCCGGTCACGGAGCTCGTCGATCCCGGGACCGGCGATCCACCCGCGCTTCAGCATCGCCTTGGTGACCTCCCACGACACCTTGCCCTCGATCAGCAGCACGACGTCGAGCGACGGAGCAAGCCGCTGCACGCGGGTGAGCGCCACCCCGGAGAAGCTCATCACCCGCACCGGTGAGTCCGCTCCCGCCCACCCGAACTCGTCCAGGAGTCCCACCAGCCGTCGCTCCACGAGCCCGGCGTAGCGGGTCGGGTGCTTGGTCTCGATCGCGAGGTCGACCGGCCGGTCGTAGTCCCGGACGGTCTCGAGCAGTCGGCGCAGGGTCAGCACCCTGGTGTGGTCGCGGTCCGGCTCGACGGCCTCGTCGTCGAGGTCGGCCCACGGGTTCTTCCACGAGGCGGCGTCGAGCTCGTCGAGCTCGTGCAGCGTCATCGTGGAGACCAGCCCGCGGGAGTTGGTGGTCCGGTCCACGCGGCGGTCGTGCACACACACGAGATGGCCGTCGGCCGTGAGCCGCACGTCGCACTCGAGCGCGTCGGCGCCGTGGTCGAGCGCTGCGACGTACGCCGCGAGCGTGTGCTCGGCCTTCGTCGCGCTCGCCCCTCGATGCGCGACGACCTGCGGACGCCCCGTCGGCCTGTGCATGCCGCCATCGTGGCACTGTCCGTCCGGCTCAGCGGTGGTGGCCGACGGTCTCCGCGATCGTGTCGCGGTCCGCGCCGGCGCCCAGCAGCACCGCGAGGAGCAGCCGCGCCTTCAACGGGGAGAGGTGGCCGGCGTTGACGAGCCCGCGTCCGAGCAGGTCCTCCTCCGACCCCTTCCCGGCGTACGTCCTGGTGTGCACCGACCCCGAACCGGTGCGCGAGGTGAGCAGCACCGGCATCCGCTCCGCGACCTCGGCCGCGGCGTCCGCGACGTCCGCCTTCAGGTGGCCGGCGCCGAACCCGGCGACGACCAGACCGTCGCAGACCCCGGCGACGGCACGCAGCAGCACGGGGTCGTCGTCGAGCGTGGCGGTCACCAGCCCCACCCGTCGCTCGAGCCGTCCGGGCAGCGGGAGCGGGGCGGTGCCGCCGGGGCCGGTAGGTCACGACCGGCGCGCCCTCGAGCATCCGGCCCACCGGGGCGGCACCTGGCGACTCGAACGCCGACGGCAGGCTCGTGTGGCGCTTGGCCACGTGGCGGGCGGCGTGCAGCTCGTCGTTGAGCAGGACGGTCGCGCCGAGCCCGCGGCAGTCGGGCGACACGGCAGCAGCGATCGCCGCGGCGAGGTTCGCGGGACCGTCCGGGCCGGGAAGGCCGGGGTTGCGCATCGCCCCGGTGAGCACCAGCGGCGCGTCGTGGCGCCAGACGAGGTCGAGGAGGTAGGCGCTCTCCTCCATGGAGTCGGTGCCCTGGACGACGACCACCCCGGTGGCCCCGTCCTCGACCGCTCGGTCGGCGGCGCTCGCCACCTCGAGCAGGTGCGCGAAGGTCAGGTGCGAGCTGCCCACCTTCAGGAGGTCCACGGCGACCACCTCGAGGTCGTCGGGCACCGGGACGCCGGCGAGCAGCTCGGCGGCGTCGAGCCGTGGGGAGGCTCCCTGGCCCGGCGCACCGGTCATCCCGATGGTGCCGCCGAGAAGGATCACGTGCACACGAGTCGGCATGGCCGAGAGGCTAGACCAGCGGCACGAACCGGAAGTGCCCGTGGCGGGTCACCTCGACCTCGCCGGCGTCCTTGGTGACGAGCAGCATCACGCCGCCGACCGGGATCACCATCCGTCCGCCGTCGGCGACCTGGTCGACGAGCTGCTGGGGCAGCCGCCGCGGCTCGGCGGAGACGAGCACCCGGTCGTACGGCGCGTGGGCGGGCAGCCCGAGCACGCCCTCGGCGGGCGTCTCCACGGTCGCCCATGGCTGTCCGGTCGCCGCGAGGTTCGAGGCGCCCCACTGCGCGAGCTCGGGCACGACCTCCACCCCGCGGACCCGTCCTCGCGGCCCGACGAGGTGGGCGAGCAGCGCGGTGGTCCACCCCGAGCCGGCGCCGACGTCGAGGACGTGGTGCCCGTCGTGGACGTCGAGGAGCGTGAGCATCCGGGCGACCGTCCAGGGCTGGGAGTTGGTCTGCCCGTGGCCGATGTCGATCGGGCCGTCGTACGCCGCCCGGCCCCGCGCCCCGGGAGGCAGGAACCCCGCACGCGGCACCGCTTCGAAGGCGGCCCGCACCCGCTCGGCTGCGGCGCTGTCCGGCTCGGGTCCGACATCGACCATGACGCCAGCCAACCACGCGGAGCACACTGGGCACATGACCTCTGCGATCGACCTCCTGCGCGACGCCTTCGACCGGGTCCACGAGCTGGTGCCGTCGGCCGTCGAGGGGCTGACCACCGACGAGCTGCTGTGGCGGCCGGACGCGGACGCCAACCACGTCGCCTGGCTGGTCTGGCACCTGAGCCGGGTCCAGGACGACCACCTCGCCGGCGTCGGCGGCGTGGACCAGGCGTGGACGGCGCAGGAGTGGTCGTCGCGCTTCGCGCTGCCCTACCCCGAGGACACGATCGGCTACGGCCAGTCGAGCGAGGACGTGGGCGCCTTCGCGCTGCCGGACCCCGGGCTGCTCACCGGCTACCACGAGGCGGTCCACGCCCTGAGCCTCTCGGTGCTCGACGGGCTGGCGGAGGACGACCTGGACCGGGTCGTCGACGACCGCTGGGACCCGCCGGTCACGGTCGCGGTCCGGCTGGTCTCGGTGGTCAACGACATCGGGCAGCACGTCGGGCAGGCGTCGTACGTCCGGGGGCTCGTCGAGCGCCGCCAGACCTAGGAGGAGCTCCGGCTCCCCGGGGCGGAACGGCTCAGGGGCGCGAGTAGACCTGCTCGCCCCTGATCCAGGTGCCGGTGACGGCCGAGTCGATGATCGTCATCGGGTCGACCCCGAAGAGGTCGCGGTCGACGGTCACGAAGCTCGCCTCCGCCCCCGGGACGAGCCGTCCGACGTCGCCGAGGTCGGTGACGAGCCGGGCCCGGCCGGTGTAGAGCATCAGCGCCTCCCCCACGGTCACGGCCTGGTCGGTGTTGATCTCGGTGCCGTCGTGGGCCCGGCGCGTCACCGCCGCCTGCAGCGACATGAACGGGTCGTCGGGGTCCGGCCAGGTGGTGGCGGGGCAGTCCGACGACAGCGCGGCCGCCGGCAGGCCGTCGTACATCGTCCGCACGGGGTAGCAGCGCGCGAGCTGCTCCTCGGTGAGGTTGGCGGCGTAGGAGTCGTGCTCGGCGAAGAGGAAGTCGACGTTGCTCGCGGCACCGAAGGTCATCCTCGCTGCCGCCATCCGGGCGACCAGCTCGTCGTCGAGCAGCGTCGCGTGCTCGACCCGCACCGACGGCATCCCGTCGAGCCACGGCTCCTCGTCGCCGAGCACGTCGACGACCTCCTGGAGCGCCCGGTCGCCCATCGCGTGCACGGCGAGCTGGACGCGGTGCTCGCGGGCGTACGACGCCGCCGCGGTCACCTGCTCCGGGCCGGCGGTGCGGATCCCGTGCTCGGTGGTCGAGCCGCGGAACGGCGTGCGCATCCACGCCGTGCGGTTCGAGACCGATCCGTCGAGGAAGAGCTTGACGCCGCCGACGGCGACCTGTCGGCGCTCGCCGTCCGGCGGCCGGACCGGTTGCTCGGCGAGCGCGTCGAAGACGTAGAAGACGCGGACGTTCTGCCGGAACCCCCGTCGCGCCGCCTCGCGGTAGAGGTCGAGCTGCTCGTAGCCTCCCGGCACGCACGCCATGTCGGTGACCGCGACGATCCCCCGCTCGGCGAGGTGGTGCGAGACCCGCACCATCGCCTCGACGTCGGCGTCGAACCCCGGCGACCGCATGTGCCGCATCACTGCCTGGTTGGCGGCGACCTCGGTGAGCACGCCGTTGGGGGTCCCGTCGGGGTGGCGTCCGAAGGAGGCGCCGGGCGGGTCGGCGGTGTCCCGGCCGATGCCGGCGACCTCGAGCGCCCGGGTGTTGCACACCCCCGAGTGCGCGTCGGAGCGGAGGACGTGGACCGGCTGGGTCGGTGGAGACGCGGTCCAGGTCGGTGCGGGTGGGAGTACGGCGCTCGGCGAGCTGTGACTCGTCGTACCCCCATCCGTCGACCCACTCCCCGTCGACGCCGAGCCGGGGATGGCCACGCAGCGCCTCGACCAGCTCGTCGATGGAGGTGACCGCAGGGGCTCCGCACGGGACCGCGTCGACGATCCTCGCGATCCAGGTGGGGTGGGTGTGGGTGTCGATGAGCCCGGGCAGCACGAGCCCACCGTCGAGGTCGACGGTCCGGTCCGTGCGGGGGGCAGCTGACCGCTCGCCCACCCAGGAGACCCGGCCGTCCTCCACGACGAACGCCTCCGCGAAGGCGTCGGGGGCGGTGCCGGTGAAGATCCGCGGGTGTCGGTAGAGCGTGGGACCGGTCACCGCCGACAACCGTCCATGTGGATGGAATTCGCGCGCCCGGCGGCGTTCTGGCGAGGAAAGTCGTCCATGTGGATGATTCTCTGCGGTCGAGGGCCGTCAACCACGCTGGGCGCGGAGGAACTTGCCGAAGTGCGGCACGGTGAAGGCGACCGTCCCCCGCTCGGAGGAGTAGACCAGCCCCTTCTTGATGAGCCCGTCGCGGGCCGGGCTCAGCGACTGCGGCCGGCGGCCCAGCGCCTTGGCGACGTCCGCGGTCGTCACCGACCCGTCGCCGCCCTCGCCTCGTCCGCTCGGGGCGCCCAGCTCGGCCATCGTCCGCATGTAGTCGCGCTCGGCCGGGGTGGCGCGGTCGTAGCGGGCGCCGAAGAAGCCGATCCCCAGCTCGGCCTCGGCCTCCGGCGCGGCCTCCTTCACGTCGGCGTCCCGGATCGGCGAGCCGACCGCGACGTCCCACGTGACCTTGCCGTAGGCCTGGACGAAGTACGGGTAGCCGTCGGTCAGCCGGTAGAGCTCCTCGAGGGCCTCCTGCTCGTAGGCCACGCCCTCCTCGGCGGCCGGCCTCAGCAGCGCCCGCTCGGCCATCTCCTGGGGGAGCCGGTCGACGACGACGTACCGGAACAGCCGCTCGGCGTACGACTTCGACGCCGCGAGGGCGACCGGGAGGTGCGGCAGTCCGGCGCCGACCACGACGAGCGGCGAGCCCTGCTGGCTGATCTCGTGCACCGCGCCGCAGATCGCGGCGAGCTCCGGCGAGGCGATGTCCTGCATCTCGTCGACGAACAACGCGACGCCGACCCCGAGGTCGCGGGCGAGCTCGGCGACGTCGGTGAACAGCTCGAGCAGGTCCAGCTCGAGGTCGCCGGAGTCCGCGCGCCCCTTGGTCGCCGCGACGTCGGTCGGCGGGGTCCACCGGATCCCCTTGCGATCCTTGAGCTCGGTGCGGAGCGCGAAGGACTTGAGGACGCCGGCGACCGCGTCGACCCGGTCGGGGTCGCGGTGCCGGTGCGCCACCTCGCGGACGGAGGCGTGCACGGCCTGGGCGATCGGGAGCCGCACCGACTGCTCGGGGCGCGCCTCGATCTTGCCGGTCCCCCACGCCCGGTTGACCGCCTGTCCGCGGAGGGCGTTGAGCAGGACGGTCTTGCCGACGCCACGCAGCCCGGAGACCACCATGCTCCGCTCGGGACGGCCGGCGGCGACGCGCTCGAGCGTGACGTCGAACTGCGCGAGCTCGCGGTCGCGGCCGGCGAGCTCGGGCGGGCGCTGCCCGGCGCCGGGGGCGTACGGGTTCCGGATCGGGTCCATGTCAGGACGATATCGGTCCGTCTAGCGAATCCCTTAGACATCGTTATCGGTGTCAATCGTGTCGAAACTCCACCCCCATCCACGTCGAGCCGTCGCTGGTGCCGGGTCGAGCCGTCGCTGGTGCCGGGTCGAGCCGTCATCGCACCGGCACGAGTGACGGCTCAACCCGGCACGAGTGACGGGTCGACGCAATTGGCGGGCGACGGGACGGGGGGCGCGTTCCTAGACTGGCGCGCATGCCCGAGCTGCCCGAGGTCGAGGCGCTGGTCCACGACCTGCGCCGCCGGCTCACCGACCGTGCGATCGTCCGTGTCGACATCGCCGCGTTCAGCGCCCTGAAGACCTACGACCCGCCCCTGACCGCGCTCCACGGCACGCTCGTCGAGGACGTCCAGCGGCACGGGAAGTTCCTCGACATCACCGCCTCCGGGCTCCACCTGGTCGTCCACCTGTCCCGGGCCGGGTGGATCCGGTGGCGGGACACGGTGCCCGCCACGCCACCGAAGCCGAGCACCAAGTCGACGCTCGCCGCCCGGGTGGTCCTCGACGACGACTCCGGGCTCGACATCACCGAGGCGGGCACGAGGAAGCAGCTGGCGGTCTACCTCGTCCGCGACCCGCAGGAGGTCCCCGGGATCGCCCGGCTCGGCCCCGACCCGCTCGCCGACGAGTTCACCATCGACGTCCTCGAGCAGATCCTGCGCGGCGCCGGCCGCTCCCAGGTCAAGGGAGTCCTCCGGTCCCAGTCGACGATCGCCGGGATCGGCAACGCCTACTCCGACGAGCTGCTCCACGCCGCGCGCATGTCGCCGTACAAGCCGTCGGTCTCGGTGGCCGAGTCCGCCGACGAGCTGCGGACGCTGTACGACGCGATCCGGAACGTCCTGGCCGAGGCGGTCAACCGCTCACAAGGGCTGGCCGCCTCCGAGCTGAAGGGCGAGAAGAAGTCACACCTCGCCGTCCACGGCCGGACCGGCCAGCCGTGCCCGGTGTGCGGGGACACCGTGCGGGAGGTGTCGTTCGCCGACTCCTCGCTGCAGTACTGCCCGACCTGCCAGACCGGTGGCAAGCCGCTCGCCGACCGGCGGACGTCGAAGTTCCTGAAGTGAGGCCGGCTCACTGCCAGCCGATCGGCAGCGGCACCTCCAGGGCGTCCCTGAGCAGCCGGGCGTAATAGGCCCGCGGCAGCTCGACGACGCCCAGCGAGGCCAGGTGCGGGGTCCGCCACTGCACGTCGAGCAACCGCCGGTCGCAGTGCTCGTCGGAGAGGAGCTCCACCAGCCCGACCAGCGCCACCTTCGACGCGTCGGTCCTCCGGTGGAACATCGACTCGCCCGCGAACAGGCCGCCGACCGCGACGCCGTACAGCCCTCCGACGAGCTCCCCGTCGAGCCAGCTCTCCACCGAGTGCGCCCAGCCGAGCCGGTGCAGCTCGCCGTACGCCGTGGCGATCCGGTCGTCGATCCAGCCGCCGTCGCGCGCCGGGTCGGCGCAGGCCTCGACCACCTCGCCGAACGCCGTGTCGACCCGCACCTCCAGCCGTCGGCACGACTTCGCCAGCGACCGGGAGACCCGGAGCCGGTCGAGCGGCAGCACGCCGCGGTCGCGCGGCGACCACCATCCCATCGGGTCCCCCGGCCCGTCCGGCATCGGGAAGCAGCCCCTCCGGTACGCCGCCAGCAGGGTGCCCGGCGCGAGGTCGGCGCCGCGCCCGACGAAGTCGTCGACGATGTCCCAGTCCTCGGCCCGGTCGGTGAAGTCCGGGAAGACCCACGGGGAGGGTGGGGGCTCGACCGGCATGCCGCCCATTGTCACGGACGGCCCGCGGAGCCGGCCGCAGCACCACGCACGCGGGCGAGGCGTCGACCTTGCCGGAACGGGCAGACTGTGAGCAACCAGAGGAAGGGCAGCGCGTGAGCATCAGATCGGCCATTGTCAAAAGGATCGTCCCCGACGTGCACCGGGTGGCGCCCGACCTGAACAGCGGCTTCGTGCACCAGACCGTGCAGAAGGCGATCCACGGCGTCGGTCCGCTCCCGTCGGCCGCGTCGATGGCCGAGAAGCAGCTCGAGGAGCAGGACGGCGACGTCGACCGCGCGGTCAGCGAGGTGATCGAGAACAACACCGGCCTCGCGGCGGGGCAGGGGTTCCTGGCGAACCTCGGCGGTCTCGTGACGGTGGCGGCGACGATCCCGCTCAACATCACCGGGCTCGCGCTGCTGCAGGTGCGGATGGTGGCCGGGATCGCGCACCTGCGCGGCTACGACCTCGCCGACCCCCGCGTCCGCAACGCGATCCTCCTGTGCACCCTCGGTGAGGACACCGTCAAGGGGCTCGTGAAGCAGCGCAAGGTTCCGGGCCGGCCGATGCTCATCGCCACCGCGCCCGCCCACGACCCCGAGCTCGACAAGCTGGTCGCCGCGGAGTTCACCTCCGCACTCGTCGGCCGGGTCATCGGCAAGCGCGCCGCCGGGACCGTGATCCGGCGCGTCCCGCTCGCCGGCGGGGTGTGGGGCGCGAGCGCTGACGGCTACGCGACCTGGCAGGTCGGGAAGTACGCCGCACGCGAGCTGCGCCCTCGCGGCACCGTCCAGATCGGACCCGGCGGCCGGCAGCTCCTGAATCGCGGTCACTCGCCACGCAGGCGACGCGCCGCCCGGGTGAGCCGAGCCGAGGTGGTGAGCTCGGGGTCAGGCCGCCGGGAGGCCTCGACCAGCACCGCGACCAGGGCGTCCATGGTCGCGTCGGCGACCCGGGACCAGTCGCGACGCTCCGGGTTCGTCGACTCGGCCCCTTCCGGGAACACCGGCAGCAGGTCCTCGACGTCCCCCACGACCTCGATCCCCGAGCCGCGGACCCAGTCGACCCACTCCTCGGCGATCCCCCGCGCCCACGGACGCGCCGTCGCGGGGAGCGCGACGCGGCGTACGTCCTCGCGCTTCGCCAGCACCTGCTCGACGATGCGGCGCCGCACCAGGTCGGCGTAGTCGCCGGCGTCCAGGTCGGTCCTGGCGAGCCGGCGGTTCAGCGCGCGGAGCATCGCCGCCTCGTCCACCCCCAGGGACACGTTGGTGCGCGTGCTCTCCGCCGGCGCGACGGCCGGGTCGATCCCGAAGGCACGGCAGTAGCGCCGCCACAGCTCGTCGCGTGGCCCGCCCGGCGGCGGGACCGTGACCAGGTGAACCCGCTCGGGCGAGATCCCTGACGTCCACCGGTTGAGGACGCCCGGAAGGTGGTGGACCTGCCAGAACCACATCGAGGACTCGCGGGGGTCTCCCCGCTGGAGGAGCTTCAGGTAGCGCCGGAACCGCCGCTTGGAACGGTGCTTGAGGGACTCCTGCCACTCGGCGGGGATCTGCCGTCCGATGTCGCGCGCCGAGTACACCAGGTGCACCTCGGCTCCGGCCAGGTCGCGGCGCACCTTGTCGATCTGCTCGGTCGTCGCCGAGGCGAGGATCTCGTGGCTGACCAGCACGGTGCCCGACGTACGGCGGATCCGACCCATCAGCGCAGCCCACTCGCCGCGCACCTTCTCGCGGTGGCCGGCCCAGGGACGGTCGATGAGGTCGAGCGCGGCGGGGAACATGTCGGTGTGGAGCCCGACCGGGTAGTGCACGCCGTGCTCGGCGAGCGCTGCCCGGTTCGCGTACAGCCGGTCCTGCAGGTAGGTGGTGCCGGTCTTCGGAGCACCCACGTGGAGGTAGACGACATCGGCCATGGGCCGATTGTGCCGCACCCCTCCGGTGGTCAGGCGAGGGCGTTGACCACCCGGCTCGGGCTGGGACGTCCGAGGTGGCCGGCGAGCCAGCGGCTGGTGGCCACCAGCGCCGCGAGGTCGACGCCGGTCTCGACGCCGAGCCCGTCCAGCATCCACACCAGGTCCTCGGTGGCCAGGTTCCCGGTCGCCGACTCGGCGTAGGGGCAGCCGCCGAGCCCGCCGGCGCTGGCGTCGAAGGTGGTGACCCCGTGGCGCAGGGCGGCGTAGCTGTTGGCCAGCGCCTGGCCGTAGGTGTCGTGGAAGTGCATGGCGAGCCGCTCGTCGCCGACACCGGCGGCGTTGAAGGCGTCGAGCAGGGCGGTGACGTGACCGGTCGTGCCGACCCCGGTCGTGTCGCCGAGCGACAGCTGGTAGCAGCCGAGGTCGAGGAGGCGCCGGCCGACGTCGACGACCTGGTCGATCGGCACCGCGCCCTCCCACGGGTCCCCGAAGCACATGGAGACGTACGCGCGGACGTCCATCCCCTCTGCGCGGGCCCGGGCCACCGTCGGCCCGAACATCGCGAACTGCTCCTCGAGCGACCGGTTCAGGTTGCGCTGGGCGAAGGTCTCGGTGGCGCTGCCGAAGATCGCGATGTGCTGCACCCCCGCGGTGAGCGCCCGGTCCAGCCCCCGCTCGTTCGGGACGAGCACCGGCATCGGCGTCGGGCCCCGGTGGTCGACCCGGGCGAGGAGCTCCTCGGCGTCCGCGAGCTGTGGCACCCACCTGGGGTGGACGAAGCTCGTCGCCTCGACGATCTTGAGCCCGGCAGCGACGAGTCGCCCGACCAGCTCGACCTTCACCTCGAGCGGGACCACCGCGCTCTCGTTCTGCAGCCCGTCGCGAGGCCCGACCTCGTAGATCAGCACCCGCTTCGGCAGGGTTGCGTCGGGAACGACCATCGGCAAAGTCATGCGTCCTCCCCCGATTCCGATCTTGTTTCCGTTTCCGGTTTCGGTTCCGGTTCCACGTGGAACAGCTCGGCACCCAGCGCCACCTGGTCCCCCACCGCCGCGGCGACCGCGGTCACGGTGCCGGCGTACGGCGCCTTCAGCGCCAGCTCCATCTTCATCGCCTCGAGCACGCCCAGCACCGCGCCGGCCTCGACCGGCTGCCCCACGTCGACCTGGACGAGGAGGACGGTCCCGGGCATCGGCGCGGTGACCGAGCCGTCCCCGACCAGCGCCGTCTCGTCGGCGAAGACGTCGGGCCGGTGGAACACGTGGCGGTGGCCGTTGAGCGCGACCTCCACGTCGTGGCGGCCGAGGTCGAGGACCGCCCGGTGCCGCTTCCCCTCCACCTCGAGCACCACCGTGTGCTGCTCGCAGAGGAGCTCGCGGACCGTCACCCCGTCGACCAGACCGCGGGCGCGGTCGACGGTCACGGGCCGGTCGAGCTCGACGGTCTGCGGAGCCGGGTCGGCCCCGAGCCGCCACCCGTCCGGCCCGAACGGGTGCGGGTCGCCCGCGGTCATCTCGCGGACGGCGACATCGGTCCAGGCGGCGAAGAGCCGCGCGAGGTCGGGGTCGGGTGGTGCCGGTGCGTGGGTGTCGAGCCAGGCGGTGTCGATCGTCGCGTCGCGGAACTCCTCGCTCGCCACCAGGGCGCGGAGGAACCCGGTGTTGGTGGTGAGCCCGAGGATCGCGGTCTCGTCGAGCGCGGCGACGAGGGCGCGCCGGGCGGCCTCGCGGTCCGGGCCGTGCACGATCACCTTGCCGAGCATCGGGTCGAAGGAGGTGCTCACCTCCTGCCCGCTCTCCAGTGCGTGGTCGACCCGGGCCCTGGCCGGCCACCGCACCAGCGTCGCCCGGCCGGCCTGCGGGAGGAACCCGGCGAACGAGTCCTCGGCGTAGACCCGCGCCTCGATCGCGTGCCCCTGCAGGGTGATCTCGTCCTGCGCCATCGGCAGCGGCTCGCCCGCCGCCACCCGGAGCTGGAGCTCGACGAGGTCGAGCCCACCGGTGACCAGCTCGGTGACCGGGTGCTCGACCTGCAGCCGGGTGTTCATCTCGAGGAAGTAGGCCTCCCCGGTGTCGGCGTCGAGGAGGAACTCCACGGTGCCGGCGTTCACGTAGCCCACGTGCCGGGCCAGCGCCACGGCGGCGCCGGTGATCCGGGCACGCTGCTCCCCGTCGATCGTGGGCGCCGGCGCCTCCTCGAGCACCTTCTGGTGCCGACGCTGGGTCGAGCAGTCCCGCTCGAACAGGTGCAGCACGGTGCCGTGGGTGTCGGCGAGGACCTGCACCTCGATGTGCCGGCCGTGCTCGACGTACTTCTCGACCAGCAGGGTGTCGTCCCCGAACGACGACGCCGCCTCGCGACCGGCCGCCGCCACCGCCTCGGCCAGCGACGCCGCGGAGCGCACGATGCGCATCCCCTT
The DNA here is from genome assembly GCA_963754155.1 of uncultured Actinomycetota bacterium. Classification (GTDB taxonomy): domain Bacteria; phylum Actinomycetota; class Actinomycetes; order Propionibacteriales; family Nocardioidaceae; genus Marmoricola_A. The sequence continues at coordinate 1,236,508 of CAVWEU010000003.1, forward strand.
GCCGCCGCCGCCGGCGGCGGCCTTCACCAGCACCGGGAACGCCATCTCGCCGGGGTCGTCGGTCAGGTCGTACGACGGCACCACCGGGACGCCGGCCGCCGTGGCGATCTCCCGGGCGAGGTCCTTGCGCCCCATCTGCTCCATCACCTCGGCCGACGGGCCCACCAGCGTCAGCCCCGCCTCCGCGACAGCCTCGGCGAAGGTCGCCCGCTCGGACAGGAAGCCGTACCCCGGGTGCACCGCCTCCGCCCCGGAGGCCACCGCGGCGGCCACCACGGCGTCGATGTCGAGGTATCCCGACACCGGCACGGCATCGTCGGCGGCGAGCACGTGCGGGGCGCTGCGGTCGGCCTCGGTGTGCAGCGCCACGGTGCGGATGCCGAGACGGCGGCAGGTGCGGATGACGCGGAGGGCGATCTCACCGCGGTTGGCGACGAGCACGGTCGAGAACATGCGGCTCACATCCTGAAGATGCCGTAGGACGGCTCGGGGACGGGTGCGTGGGAGGCGGCGGCGAGCCCCATGCCGAGCACCCGGCGGGTGTCGGCCGGGTCGATGATGCCGTCGTCCCAGAGCCGGGCGGTGGAGTAGTACGGCGAACCCTGCTGCTCGTACTGCTCCAGGATCGGGGCCTTGAACTCCGCCTCCTCCGCCTCGGACCAGGAGCCGCCACGTGACTCGATGCCGTCGCGCCGGACCGTCGCGAGGACCGAGGCGGCCTGCTCCCCGCCCATCACCGAGATCCTCGCGTTCGGCCACATCCAGAGGAACCGCGGGTCGTAGGCGCGGCCGCACATGCCGTAGTTCCCGGCGCCGAACGAGCCGCCGACGACGACGGTGAACTTCGGCACCACCGAGCACGAGACGGCGGTGACCAGCTTCGCGCCGTCGCGGGCGATGCCGCGGTTCTCGTAGTCGCGACCGACCATGAACCCGGAGATGTTCTGCAGGAACACCAGCGGGATCTTCCGCTGGTTGCACAGCTCGATGAAGTGCGCGCCCTTGAGCGCCGACTCCGAGAAGAGGATCCCGTTGTTGGCGACGATTCCGACCGGGTGCCCCCACACGTGCGCGAACCCGGTCACCAGCGTCTCGCCGTACAACGCCTTGAACTCGTGGAACCGGCTCCCGTCGACGATCCGGCGGATCACCTCGCGCACGTCGTACGGCGTCCGCGGGTCGGTCGGCACGACGTCGTAGAGCCCCGCGGGGTCGAGCGCCGGCTCCTCCACCGGTGCGAGGGTCCACGGCGGCGCGGCCGGTGGGGGGAGCGTGCCGACGATCGACCGGACGATCGCGAGCGCGTGGGCGTCGTCCTCGGCGAGGTGGTCGACGACGCCGGACCGCCGGGCGTGCACCTCCCCTCCGCCGAGCTCCTCGGCGGTGACGACCTCGCCGGTCGCCGCCTTCACCAGCGGCGGGCCGCCGAGGAAGATCGTCCCCTGGTCGCGGACGATGACCGTCTCGTCCGACATCGCCGGGACGTAGGCGCCCCCTGCGGTGCAGGAGCCCATGACCGCTGCGACCTGAGGGATCCCCTGCGCGGAGAGGTTGGCCTGGTTGAAGAAGATCCGGCCGAAGTGCTCCTTGTCCGGGAACACCTCGTCCTGCATCGGCAGGAAGGCACCGCCGGAGTCGACGAGGTAGACGCACGGCAGCCGGTTCGCCCGGGCGACCTCCTGCGCCCGGAGGTGCTTCTTCACCGTCATCGGGTAGTAGGTGCCGCCCTTGACGGTGGCGTCGTTGGCGACGACGACGACCTCCCGGCCCTCGACGCGCCCGATCCCGGTGACGATGCCGGCCGAGGCGATGCCACCGCCGTACATCTCGTGCGCGGCGAGTGCGCTCAGCTCGAGGAACGGGCTGCCCGGGTCGAGCAGCCGGTCCACCCGGTCGCGGGCGAGCAGCTTGCCGCGGCCCACGTGCTTCTCCCGCGCCGCCTCGGAGCCACCTCGGCGGGCGACCTCGAGCCGGTCCCGGAGCTCGTCGACGAGCAGGCGCATGGTCATGCCCCGAGGTTAACGATCATTAACCTCGGTCGTCCAGGCGGTGCGGCCGGCCGTCGCCGCGCAGGACCATCAGCTCGACCGGCTCCTCGCCGGCCGGGAGCCACCCCGGGTGCGCAGTGCCGACGACCTCCCAGCCACGGGCACGGTAGAGCGCCGCGGCTCGCGAGTGCGCGCCGACGACCTCCAGCACCGGCACGCGGCCGATCGCCGCGAGGTGGCTCTCGCAGGCGTCCATCAACCGCCGGGCGATCCCCCGGCCGGTGAGCTCGTGGTCGACCACGAGCACCGCGACGGCCGCCAGCTCCTCCACGCGGCGGCCGACGGCCTCCGCCCAGCGGGGTCCGGTCTCGTGGCCGGTCACGTCGAGCACGCTGACGTGCCCGGCGATGGTCCCGCCCGGCAGCACCGCCACCCAGGCGGCGAGCTCACCCGGCCGGGCGACGAACTGCTCGACCGGGAACGGCAGCGGGTTGCGGAACGGGTACCGGGTCAGCGGCTGCTGCCGCATGACCAGCTCGCCCACGACGGGAACGTCCTCGGACCGACGCTCCCGGACGACCAGTGGCTGCACGCGGTCAGCCTAGGACGAGCGGCTGGCACGATGGCTCCCATGGCAGTCGACCCCCGCGGCAAGGACCTCAAGCGCTACCTCGAGGAGGATCCCGGTGGTCCGGTGGTCATGCTCAACCTGCTCCGCTTCGCCGCGGACGGCCGCGAGGGCTATCGTCCGCTACGCGGAAGCCCTGCAGGAGACCTTCCTGCCCCGGCACGGCGGCGAGGTCATGTACGCCGGGGACGGCTCCACCACGCTGGTGGCCGAGACCGGCCAGGAGTGGGACGCCGTCGTCCTCGTGCGGTACCCGTCGCGCGCGGCCTTCAGCGCGATGGTCGCCGACCCTGAGTACCAGGAGGTCACCGGCCTGCGCTCGGGATCGCTCGAGGAGGCGGTCCTGCAGGCCACCGTCCCCTGGACGTGAGCCCACCGGTCACGGCGCCAGCCGCACCCTGAGCCCGGTCGCCCGCTGCGCCGGTCTGCCGACCGCTGCGCGCAGCGCCTCCTCCGTCCCCACCACCCGCACGACCGACCGCGCCCTCGTGACCGCGGTGTACAGCAGCTCCCGGGTCAGGATCCGCGACTCCGGCTCCGGCAGCACCACGGTCACCTCGTCGAACTGGCTGCCCTGGCTCCGGTGCACCGTCATCGCGTGGGCGGTGGACACGTCGGCGAGCCGGGTCGTCGGCAGCCTCCGCCCCGAACCGCTCCCGTCGCCGACCACCCCGACCAGCCGTGGCCCGGCGTCCCCCTGCTCGACGCACGTGACGGCGGTGTCGCCGTTCCACAGGTTGAGCCCCCGGTCGTTGGCGTTCACGACCACCGGTCGGCCTGGGTACCACTCGTCGAGGCGGTCGAGCCCGACCGCCTCGGTCACCAGCCGCTCCACCCGCTGGTTCCAGTGCCGCACGCCGTACGGCCCGTCCCGGTGGGCGCACAGGACGCGGTGTGCCTCGTATCGTCGCAGCGCCTCGGCCCCGTCGCCGCGGAGAGCAGCCTCGCGCACGGCGAGGGCCTGAGCGGACAGGAGCGTGTCGAGCCCGCGCTGCCGGCCGGGGTCGCCGTCCAGCCACAGCAACCGGCCGTCGCTTGAGCCGTCGCTTGAGCCGTCGCCGGAGCCGGAGCCGGAGCCGGAGCCGGTGCCGGTTGCCGGCTCGGAGCCGAGCAGCTCCACCACCCGGTCGGCGTCGCCGGCGTTGACCGCCTCGGCGAGCGCGGCGATGGTGCGCCCGTAGCGGTGGGTGCGGTCGAGGTGGGCAACCGGCCCGGAGCCGGACCAACCGCGGACGACGTCGCCGAGCACGGCCCCCGCCTCGACGGAGGCGAGCTGGTCGGCGTCGCCGGCGAGCACCAGCCGTGCCTCCGGCCGCATCGCCTCCAGCAGCCGCGCCATCAGCGTCAGCGAGACCATCGACGTCTCGTCGACGACCACCACGTCGTAGGGGAGCCGGTTCCCGCGGTCGTGGCGGAACCTCGTCGAGCTGTCCGAACGCCAGCCGAGCAGCCGGTGGAGCGTCGAGCCCTCGAGGGCCCGGATCCGCGCGCGCCGCAGCGCCGCGGGGTCGTCGGCCGGCGCGCCGGTCCCTGGGAAGGGCGGCAGCCCCTCCCGGTCCGGCGGGTCGGTCGCCTCGCGGACGGCCTGCGCCATCCGGGCCGCCGCCTTGCCGGTCGGCGCCGCCAGCGCCACCCGCAGCGGCTGGTCGCCCTCGGTGGCCAGCAGCACACCGAGCAACCGGGCGATCGTCGTGGTCTTGCCGGTGCCCGGGCCGCCGGTCACGATCGCCGTCCACCGCTCGCAGGCGAGCCGGGCCGCCTCCCGCTGGCCCCCGAAGACGCCGCCGGGGAAGTACGCGGCCAGCGCTGCCTCCAGCGCCGCCTCGTCCAGAGGCGGGGCGCCGGCGCGGTCGCGTGCGGTCAGGTCCGCAACCACCTGGCTCTCCTCGGCCCAGTAGCGCGAGAGGTAGAGCATCGACCCCAGCAGGTGCACGACCCCCGCCGTCACCAGCGGGCTCGCCGCCACCGCCGCCGCCCACGGTCGAGCCGCTGGCCAGGCCACGTCCGGTTCCAGCCGCCCGACGTCACCCAGGTCGACGCAGACCGAACCGTTGCGCACCGCCCGGACCGCCAGCGCCACGGCCAGCAGGACGTCCAGGTCGCTCTCCCCGCCGAGCCGGCCGAGCCGCCGGGCGACGTGGACGTCGGCGGCCTCCAGCACGCCGGCCTCGTTCAGCGCCCGCAGCACGCCGTCGCCCCGGCGGGCGAGCCGGGGGTCGAAGGGCTCCAGGTGCGCCTGCTCAGCCGTCACGGCCGCCTCCTTCCTGCTCGAACCCGTCGAGCAGCTGTGAGACCGCCTCGACGAGGGCGACCGGGGGCCGCCACGTGAACACCCCACACCGCTCGCCGTCGACGACCGGGGTGTCAGGCCCGCACATCCCGCGCAGGTAGAGGTACCGGACGCCGCCGAAATGGCGCTCGGGTTCGTAGCCGGCGAGCCGCCAGCGGAGGAACCGGTGCAGCACGACGGCGTACAGGAGCGCCTGGAGGGGGTAGCTCGAGCCGCCCATCGCCTCGGCGAGCCTGACCGGTGCGTAGTGGGCCGCGGTCAACCGGTCCGGCCCGTCGGGCCCGTCCGCCGTCTCGTACGGCGCCAGCCAGTTGGTCTTGTAGTCGACGACGACGTAGCGGTCGCCCAGCGCCCCGTCGAGACGCAGCACGACGTCCACCGACCCGTTGAGGTAGCCGTGGAGCAGCTGCGCCTCGTAGCCGGGCTCCGCGAGCACGTCGGCGTAGGGCCGCAACGGGTCGCCCTCGGGGAGGTGCTCGCGGAGCAGCGGCGCGAGCTCGGCCAGCCGCGCCCGGCGGCGGGGGTGGTCAGCGAGGTCGCCGCCGGCCAGGGGCAGCTCGAAGTCGAGCTCGGCCATCCGGTCGGCACGACGGACCCCGCGGAGCGTGACATCGCCGTCGTGCGCACCGAGCGGTGTGTCGCAGACGGCGACGAGGGCGTCGGCGAGCTCCCCCACGTCGAGCTGCACCGGCCACCGCACCAGCTGGGTCCTGATCTGCTCGACGAGCTCGGCCCTCAGGTCACCGCCGTGGTGGGGAGCCTCCGGATCGGCGTGCTCGAGGACCGCGTGCACGAGCGAGCCGAACGTCGCCCCCATCGGCAGCCCGGCCATGGGCGACGGCACCGCCAGGGCCGGGTCCTCGGCAGGCTCCGCCTCGGCCACCACGACCTCCGGCTCGTCCTCCTTCGGCGTCACCTCCGGCTCGCTGCCGAACGCCGCGACCTGCTCCGAGGCTGCGGCGGTGGTGAGCGCGGTGTACGACGTGCGCCGCCACACCTGGTCGACGTGGCGGCTCCACGAGCGGGCCTGCAACGCCGGCAGGTCGTGCTGGCGGTCGCGCACCGGAGCCGACCGGGGCCGCACCAGCTCGACGGTGAGCGCCCCGACACCCTGCCACCTCTCGGCGTGCTCCTTGGCATGGACGTCCCTCATCGTCGGGACGGTGGCTCCGACCTCGGCCTGGCCGGGCACCCGGCCCATCACCATCCGGTGCAGGGACGAGGCGGTGAGGTTCTTCCCGGTGGCGAACCACCAGGTGACGACCTGGCTCTGCGCCCGGGTCATCGCGACGTACAGCAGCCGCAGCCGCTCGTCGGCGAGCTCGGCCTCGGCCCGGTCGAGGTGGTCCTGCGACGCTGCGCCGCCGACGTCGAGGCACCGCCGGCCATCGTCGTCGTGGAACCGGGGGTACTCCTCGCTCTTGACCATGTGGTCGGAGGCGAAAGGCAGGTAGACGACGGGGTACTGCAGCCCCTTGGCCTTGTGAACCGTCAGCACCTGCACCGCACGGGCGTCGGAGTCGAGGCGGCGCGCCCGGTCGTCAGGGGCGTCCCGGCGCACCTCGGCGACCTGCGCGCGCAGCCAGCCGAGCAGCGCGGGGAGGCCCAGCCGCTCCCGCGAGGCGACATCGTGGAGCACCTCGCCGAGGTGCCGAACGTCGGTCAGCAGCCGCTCGCCACCGTGGTCCCGGACGAGCCGGCTCCCCATCGCGTGCCGGGTGGCGGCCACTTCGAGGACCGCGGCCACTCCCCGCTCGCGGAGGAGGACGCCCCAGTCGCGCAGCGTCTCGGCGAGAGCGGCGGTGAACGGCTCGCCCCGGTCGGCGAGCTCGGCCGCGGTGAGGCCGAGGAAGGCGGTCAGCGCGACGGCCCGGACCCGGCCGGTGCGGTGCGGCTGCTCCAGCCCCTCGAGCAGCGTGAGCCAGTCGTCGGCAGCCGGGGACGCGAAGACGCTCGCCGCGCCGAGCACCACCGCCGGGACCCCCGCCCCCACGAGTGCGGAGCGGACCAGCTCGCACTGGGGTCCGGTGGAGCAAAGCACCGCGACGTCGGTGGCGTCGAGACGGCGACCGTCGTACGTCGCCTCGGAGCCGAGCAGCTCCGCGACGTCGCGGGCGAGGTCCTCGGCGACGGCCTGGCGGGCCTGCCCGACGGCCGGCGGCCTGGCCGGGTCCCCGAACTGGGCGCGGTTGACCATCCGCAGCCGCAGCGGCGCGTCGCTCGGCGCTCCCCGTAGCCGGTCCTCGATCGCAGACCGGACAGGGCGGACGTGGATCCCCTCCCCGAGCCGCGCCCCGCGCATCAGCGTCGTGACCGCGTCGACCAGCGCCGCGTCGCTGCGGCGGTTGACCCCCAGCGTCGCGTGCCGGTGCGCGGCGCTCCGCGCCCTCGTGTACGTCGCGACGTCGCCGCCCCGGAAGGCGTAGATGGCCTGCTTCGGGTCGCCGATGAGGACCATCGCCGCAGCACCGGTGAACGCCCGGTCGAAGACCCGCCACTGCACCGGGTCCGTGTCCTGGAACTCGTCGACGAGGACGACGTCCCACCGGGCGCGCATCCGCTCGCAGGCCGCCCGGTCGCCGTGCTCGAGGGCGTCGGCGAGCCGGGAGAGCAGGTCGTCGTAGCTGAGGACGCCGAGCCTCCGCTTGCGCACCTCGAGGGCTTCCCGGACCGCCCGGGCGAAGCGGACCCGCACGTCGGCCGGCTCGTCGGTGCCGCGGTCGTCGGGGGTGAGCCGGGCCGACGGGTCCTCGACCACGACCTTGGCGAGGGCGCCGGCCGCCGCGCGGCTCAGCGGCGGGGTGCCGCCTCCATCGGCGAACGTCGCGACGTAGAGGTCGTCGACGACCTGCTCGCGGAGCTCTTCGAGGTCCTCCACCAGCTCGGCACCGGCCTCGGTGTCCCCGGCCACGCCGAGCCCCCGCAGCACCAGCTGGCAGAACTGGTGGATCGTGGCGATCGTCGCGGCGTCGAAGTCGGTCACCGCCTGCCGGGCACGGTCGCGCCGCTCCTCGAGCTGGGCCGGCGTGCCTCGCAGCAGCCGGTCGAGGAGGGCGTCGGTGCGCTCGGGGGCCCGGCCGCGGACCGCGGCCTCGAGATCGCGCTCGGCGTCGACCAGGCGCTCCCGGACCCGGCTGCGCAGCTCCTGGCTGGCCGCCCTGCCGAAGGTCACGACCAGGAGCCGCTCGAGCGGCTTGCCCTCCTCGATGACGTAGCGCGCGACGAGCGCCGCGATCGCCCAGGTCTTCCCGGTGCCTGCGCTGGCCTCGAGCAGGGTGGTCGTGCCCGGCTCCGGCAGCTCGCCGTCGATGTCGAACTCGATCGGGACGTGGGCGGTCACAGGTTCCTCCCCCGCTCGGCGCCGAGCAGCGGGCCCCAGGTGTGCTGGGCGTACTGCCCGAGCCGGGTCGGTTCGTCGTCCGACCACAGCTCGTCGGGACGCGGGAAGCCGAGGAGCCGGTCGAGGTCGGCGCCACGACCGTGCACGAGGACGTGCTCAGGTTCCGACTGCTCGCCCGGGAAGTTCCCGTCCCGCCACGCCCACCCCGCCTCACGCAGCGGGTCCTTGCCGTCTCGGCGTGCCTTCGCCCACGCCGCGGAGCTCTTCGCGAAGAGCGGCAGCGGCTCGGTGAGCCCGCGGTCGTAGGTCTCGACGAGGTCGAGCAGGTGCCCGCGGGCCCGGTCGTCGACCGGCCCCAGCAGGGACGAGGCGGCGCCCTGCCGGCTCCCCCTCCTGAACCAGCCGTAGGTCACCGCGGTCCACGAGCGGTCGGGGAAGGCGGTGGTGAGCGCGAGCAGGTCGAGCCAGGCGGCGAACCGGTGCTTCGGCGCGAGCCTGGAGTAGCCGACCCGCACGAGCCGGTCACCACGGACGTCCGGCACCACACCGGTGAGCCGGCGGCCCGACCCGAGGTCCACCGTGACGTCGAGGCTGGTCGGCGGCGCGACGAGGTCGGCGGCCGACGCGTCACGCAGCTCCTGGACCCGGCGGCAGACCTCCTCCATCGTCCGCACGCCCAGGCTGCGGGGCGGCAGCTCGCCGCGGAGCAGCTCGGCGGTCAGCACGCTCTCCGGGTCCGGGCTCTCGAGCACCCGCCGCAGCACCCGGTCACCGATCGTCCACTCCTCGAGCCCCTCGAGCTTGACCGGCATCGCGTCGCGCGGCTCGTCGTGCTCGTCATGGGTGGCGACGTCGAGCCCCTGCCGGAGGAAGCCGCGGACCGGGCTGCGGAAGAACGCGTGCAGGTCGGCGAGGGAGACGTCGGGCCGCCGGACAAGCGCCAGCGGTGCGGACAGGAACGGGCGCGGCCGGCGGCGCTCGCCGATGAGGGAGCGGGCCGCCTCGAGAGCGACCCGGTCGAAGCTGAACGGCTTCCGGTCGTCCCGGCTGTCGAAGTTCCCCGGGGCGAACGGCTGGAGCGGATGGCGGCGCACCACCCGCTTCCGGGCGCCCGGCTCGACCGACTCGACGGCGTCGAGCAGCTCGGCGAGCGGGACCGCCGGCGGACGCTCCTGGTTGCTGGAGACGTTGGCGCCGGTGTAGGTCACCACGAGGGCGTCCCGCGCGGCGAGCACCGCGTCGAGGAGGAGCTGCCGGTCCTCGCTGCGGGCGTCGCGCTCCCCGGTCATCGGGTCGCGGGCCAGGACGTCGTCGCCGTCGGGGGTGGTGGTGCGGGGGAAGACGCCGTCGTCGAGCCCGACCAGGCAGACCACCCGGTGCGGGACCGAGCGCATCGGGACGAGCGTGGCGACCGTCAGGTGGCCGGTGCGGAAGTTCGCCCGGGTCGGCCGAGGCTGCAACCGCAGCTCGAGCAGCGTGCGGACGTCGGCCAGCCCGAGCTCGAGGCCGCCGCCGGCCCTGGAGGCGTCGAGGACCGACTCCGTCTCACGGTCGAACTGCGCGGCCATCCAGGCGTCCCGACCGCCGACGCTGCCCAGGGAGCGCACCGAGGTGCGGAGGGCGTCGACCCAGTCGGCGACGGTGGACGCCGACCGCAGCGCGACCACGCCGTCCTCCAGCCGGTCGACCAGCTCGGCGAGCCGGCCGGCGAGGTCGATCGACGAGCTGCCCACGTCGTCGAGCGGCAGCCGACCGCCCAGGACCGTCCCGTCCTCGGCGACGGCGGCGCCGAGGAGGACGCGGTCGAGCCCGAGCTGCCAGGTGTTCTCCGCGAAGGTCGCGAGGCCGTACGGCGCGCGCAGGTCGGCGGTCAGCCCCCACCGGACCCCGGAGCGCTCGACCCAGCCGGTCAGCTCGGCGAGATCGTCGTCGTCGAGGCCGAACCGCCGCCGGACCGGGGCCGACCCGGCGAGGTCGAGCACCTCGCTCGCGGTGGCCCGGCCTCCGGCGATGCGCACCAGCGCACCGGCGAGGGCGAGGAGCGGGTTGGTGCCGGCGAGCCCGCGGTCGGCGAGCCGGACCCGGAGCTGGTGGCCGGGATGTGCGCCCCCTCCGGCCGCCTCGGCGAGCCCGAAGGCCGCAGAGAACAGAGGCGCGTAGGCCTCGACGTCCGGGCACATGACGAGGATGTCGCGGGGCTCCAGGGTCGGGTCGTCCTCGAGCAGCCCCACCAGCACCTCACGGAGGACCTCGACCTGCCGGCCGGGGCCGTGGCAGGCGTGCACCTGCACCGAGCCGTCCGGGGGGCCCGGTTCGACCGCGACCTCGTCGCGGCGCAGCTGGTCCTGGAGCCGGCCGAGCAACGTCGTCGCCGGGCCGTCAGGGGCGGCCAGCTCGTCGTCGTGCAACGGACCGAGGAGGTGGATCGACCGTTGCAGCTCGCGGGAGTCGCGGCCGAGGGAGGCGAGCAGCGGATGGTCGAGGAGCCGGCCGCTGCCGTCGTCGCGACGCCGGACCGGACCCGCATCCGCCTCCGGCGCCACCCGGCGCCACCCCGCCGGCGACGGCTGCGGCAGCCAGAGGTGCACGTCACGGAGCTCACCGACCGCCCGGAGCAGCTCGAGCTCGGTCGGAGGCATCCGCGTGTGCCCGAACATCGAGAGCCGGGACGGCAGCCCGAGCTCCGCCCCGGCGCGGATCGCCTCGACGGTCCGCCGGTGCCGTTCGTCGGGCGGGCCGACCACCCGCCCGTCGTCGTACTCCTCCAGCAGCCGGCGCCAGAGCTCGGGCTGCCACCCGAGGTCGTCGGGCAGCGGCTCCCCGGTGCCGTCGGTGGCGCGGCCGGCGCGCCAGTCGGCGAGCAGCTGCGGGCGCTGAAGGGCGTACGACGCGAAGAGGCCGGCGAGCCGCCGGGCGACCGAGTAGCGCCGGTTCCTCCGCAGCTCGCCCTGCTCCCCCGGGACCCCGTGCCCGAGGTGGCGAGCCAGCAGGGCGCACCACGGCTCGTCGAGGGACGCGTCGATGACGGTCAGCAACGGCCAGACGAAGCGATCGGGGTCCCACGGGTCGTCGTGCTCGGTGCCGGTCAGCAGCGCCACCAGCGAGCGGGGGTTGAGGAACCGCACCCCGGCGCAGACCCCGTCGCTTCCGCCGGGGCCGGCGCCGAGCCGGTGCGAGAGCCGTTGCGTGAGCCACCGCTCGACCCCCTTGGCGGGGACGACCACGACCTCCTCGGCGAACGGGTCCTCGAGCGGCTCGGCCAGGAGCTCGGCGAGGGCGTCGGCCAGGAGGTCGGTGCGAGTGGCGCGATGGAGATGCAGTGTCATGCGCCTGCCGAGGCGCTGGTGGTGGGCTCGGTGAACGCGCAGAGCTCGTTGCCATCGGGGTCGGCGAGCACGTGCCAGGAGATCTCGTCGTCCGGGCTTCGCAGCAGCGTGGCCCCGGCATCGAGCAGGAGCTGGACGTCGGACGTCGTGACGTCGAGATGGATCCGGTTCTTCACGGTCTTCGGCTCGGGCACAGGTGCGAAGACGATCGCCTCGCAGGGCAGGTTCGGAACGTTGTCGAGGTAGGAGTAGCCGTGCTCGTGCTGCTTCGCCTCCACGCCCAGCAACGTCCCCCACCACTCGGCGATCGGGTGGGGATCGGCTCCGGCGTCGAAGCTGATCTCCATGAGCCCGCGACTCGTCCCCGGGCGGACGCCGAAGACGCACAGCTCGCCGCCCTCCGGATCCTGCATCACCACCCAGGGGAACGACTCGTGGTCCACCACGGTCGCGCCCAGGGCCTCGATGCCACCCGGTGTTCCGGCGCGGATGTCGAGGTGGACCCGCTGCTTGACCGTCCTCGGCTCCGGCACCGCGTTCACCCAGACGGCGTGCGCCTTCGTCACTCCGCTCAGCTTGGCGTCGCCGTCGTCGAGCAGCTCGAGCTCGAGGCCCAGCGCCGTCGCCCAGAAGCGGCCCAACCGCGCGCTGTCCACTGCGTCGATGCAGAGGGCCTCGTAGGTCGCGATCGCCATGCCCCATTCCTACACGCCGTCGCCGACAGCGAGCCGACCCCCGCCTGGCGTGTCCTGACGGGTCGAACCTATGTTTGGATGGTGGCACGAGGCGGGTACGGCGGGCGGGGGGTTCCCCTGCATGCGCGCACCCGTTCCGGCAGCGCGACGCCGGCATCCGCGCCGGTCGGCGCGGCGTGCCCGGTCAAGCACTGCTGGATCACCGTCCCGGTCGACGGCGGCCCAGCTCGACCCGGGCTCCTGCTCGAGTGGCGCAAGGACGAGGACGGACGCTGGGAGGGCCGGGTCGTGTACGCCGCCGAGCTGAGGCCCGGTCGGTGGGCGACTGTCGAGGAGTGGGTGGGGCAGGGTCTTCTCGACCGGCTGCGCTGACGGCTGACCGCGCGTCGCTACCTGGCCGACGTCGCACCACCGTCGAGGCGGACCACGTGAGCGATGCCGGCACGACGCAACCGGTGCTCGAGGTCGCGGTGCAGCACGTGGGCGACCCGATGGGGCGAGGACACCACGAGCACCGTGCTCGACCCTCGCGCGACGGCCTCCCCGACCAGCCCCCGCGCCACGTCGCCGACCGCGACGAGCTCCCCGGTGGCGGGATGACCGGCACCCCGGACCGCGGCGAGCACATGGCGTAGTGCGCGCCGGGCCGAAGCTCTGGCCGTCGCTGCGTCATGGCGTGCGTCATCGAGGGCACGCGTCGCCGAGATGCCGTGCGCGGCGACCGCGTCGTCCATGAAGGTGGTCGACCGGTGACTTTCGTACGGGACCAGGACGGTCGCGTCCAGCGAGCCGTCACTACGGTCCCGGAGCTCCGTCAGAGCTTCGCGCATCATCGCCACTTCATGCATGTTCAGCTCGTGTTCAGCGAAGATCAGGACGGTGGCCATCGGTCGCTCCCTGCGCAGGACCCGCGAGTTCCTGTCCCCACCATCCCGCGATCCGTGCGACCTCGCGAGCGAGATCCGCCGACGTCCAGACAGCTCGCGTGCACCGGGTTCTGCAGCAGTCAGTCGCGCGCTCGGGTGCCGTGGGCGTCGACGGTGTAGCTGCGGCCCAGTGGTGAGGTCCAGGTCAGGGTGCCGTCGGGTTCTCGCCGGTAGTGCCACTCGGAGTGGGTTTTGACCCGGTGGTGGAACCGGCACAGCCTGGCCAGGTTCGTGGTCGAGGTCTGGCCGGGTGGTCCGCCGTCGTCGGTGGGGACGTAGGGGTCGATGTGGTCGAGGTCGTGGCGGCCCTGCCGCCCGCACCAGGGGAACCGGCAACCGGAGTCCCGCTCGACCACCTGGGCACGCAACCGGTCCGGGACCTCGTAGGCGTCGACGCTGATCTGCTCGGTCAGGTCCACCACCGGGGTGATCGTCACCCGCGCGCCGGGGGCCAGGTCGGCCAGCCACTGCTCGACCGCCGCCACCGCCCGGGCACCGAGCCGGGTCACCCGCGCCACCCCGACACCGGCAGACCCGGTGCCGCCGTCGGCGCCGCCGTGGTGCCGGTGAACGTCGCGATCGCGTCGGTGTGCAGGTGCACATGGATCGTCGGACCACCCGTGGTGCCAGCGCGGCGGGGTCGTTGCGCCGGGATGGTCCCGTCGGCGGCGAGCTCGGCGGTGGCGTGCAGGTCCAGGGCGTGCTGGGGGTCGGCGAGCACCCCGAGGGCCTTGGCCCGCCGCACCTGCACGGGGTCCTCATCACCGAGTGCTTTCAGCGACGACGGCGACGTGGTTGAGGGCGGTGTCGAACGCGACCGCGTCTGCGGTGCCGGTGACCGCGTGGATCTCGACTGGTCCCATCGACCCGGTCCTCGGTCCACACCCCGCGCTTCTCCGCCGCCTTCCGTGCTCGTTCCGCAGCGGCGGCGGGGTCGAACCGCAGCTGCGCGGCCTCCACCGCCCGCAGGATCCGGCCGTGAGGAGAGCCGGGATGCGAACGGTGCCAGCTGGGCATCCACATACGCCGCCGCCTCGACCGGCAACGGGATCGTCTCGGCCGCGACTCCGCGGGCCTTCCACGCCGGCACCGCACCGTCCATCACCCGCCCCCACAACCGTGGCAGCCGGTCACGCAGCTCCACGGCCTGCCCGACGTAGGCCCGGGCAGCGGGCTCCGACATCCCCAACGCCGCAGCGAGCTCGCAGACCGCGAACTCGCACACCGCGAACCCACCCTGCCCGGCCAACCGCAGCTCGCCCTCCCGGCCGAGCAGCGGCCCGTAGTACGACGGACCGAGCTCGGGGTCGACCGCCCGCACGATCATCGGATCGGACTCATTCACCCGGTTCGCGTCGGCGAACGCCGCCACCCCACGCAGCTCCTCGGCCGCAGCGCGGTCCTGCCGGCGCCGCCGCTCCACCACGAACGCCAACGTCGCCGCATCACCCAGCCCGAACACCTCGGTCCCCTCCGGCGGAGGCGGCGGCGGAGCCGGCGGCAGCGGTGGCACCACAGCCGTGGCCTCCGAACCGGTCCGCGACGGGTGCTTTCTCATACCCCGAACCTACGCGTCACCACCGACATTCCTGCAGCCCCGAACGCCGAGAATCCCCAGGGAAACAAGGCCGAACGGCTACCTCCGCTCGACCGCGGCGACGGTGTCGGTCGAGTCCTCATCAGATCGACCATCCGGCGCGGCCCGCCGGGGTCGCGGTCGACGTTTCCGGTCACGGGGTGACCCGGTAGTCGTCGAGGATCGAGTCGACGGTGGCGCGCGCCTTGGCCCCGGCGGGCTCGTCGCGGTCCTCCAGCGCGGTGGCGAGCTGACGCAACGACTTCCAGAGTGCCCACCCCCGCCCTCGTGCCCAAGTCGAGTCCTCGATGTCGAGTCGTTCTCGAAGGTGCTGACGGCCGGAGCGGGTCAGGAGCGTCCAAGCGATGGCGAGGTCGCAGGACGGATCCCCGACGCCGCAGGTCCCGAAGTCGATGACGGCGGCAAGCCTGCCGCCATCGGTGAGCAGGTTGCCGGGCGCGAGGTCGCCATGGAACCAGACGTCCACCCCATCCCAACGGGCCGTCAGAGCATCGTCCCAGGCCGCGGTCGCCACGTCGACGTCTACCTGACGTTCGAGCTCTGCAAGGGCGAGGCGTGCTGTCGAGTCGTAGGTCAGCAACGTGGCACCGCGGAACCAGTTGTGGATGCCCGGTTGCGGGCCGTCGGCCGCGTCGATGCGCTGCAGAGCCTCGAGGAAGCAGGCCACGTCCTCGGCCATTCCCGTCGGGTCGATGTCGGTGGCCAGGTCGGCCGTTTCCCCGGGGAGCCAGCCATAGACGGACCACGGGAAGGGGTACCCGGCCCCGGGCCGGCCCAGACCGCGGGGGACGGGGATGGGTACGGGGAGCCGCCCCCTCAGCTCGGGAAGCCAGCGGTGCTCCTTGGCCACCGCCCGCGCGTACTCCGCCGCGCTGGGCAGCCGGACGAGCAAGTCGTCTCCGAGGTGGAAGGTGACGTTGTCCCACCCGGGACTCTCGACCGGGGCGATGGAGCGCTGCGACCACTGGGGGAACTGCTGGGCGACGAGGCGCCCCACTGTCTCCGCGTCGACGTTCAGGCGCTGCGGCGGCGGACCGAGATCCGGCACCTCCTCAACCGACTCCCTGCTGTTCGGCGTCACGGCAGAACACGCTACAGAGCGGCATCGCGTCCTCATCGAGCCGTTTCGGACGCCGGCAGCCGTCCGACTGGCACCGTCTCCTCGTCAACTCGGGCCCGACACCCGCGTTAACGGTCGCTAACCTGAGGCTGTGTCCCGTCGCCAGCAGCTCCTCGCCACCGCGGCTGAGCTCTTCGCAGCGCGCGGATTCCACGGCGTCTCGGTCACCGACATCGGGGCCGCCTGCGGTGTCAGCGGCCCGGCGCTCTATCGGCACTTCCCCTCGAAGGACGCCATGCTCGCCGAGATGCTGGTCTCGATCAGCGAGGAGCTGCTCGAGGTCGGCCGGCTCCGCGTCGCCGGCGCCGGCAGCCCCCAGGCCGCACTCGAGGCGCTCGTCGACTGGCACCTCGAGTTCGCCCTCCACAACAAGCCGCTGATCGTCGTCCAGGACCGCGACTGGGCCTCGCTCCTCGCCGAGACGCAGGAGCAGGTGCGCGAGCTCCAGCGGACCTACGTCGAGCTCTGGGTCACCCAGCTGCTCGAGCGGGAACCGTCCCTCGGGGCTGCCCGCGCTCGAGCCGCCGTCCACGCCACGTTCGGGCTCCTCAACTCCACCCCCCGGAGCTCCCGTCTCCCCGAGGACCAGATGGCCGAGCTGCTGCGGGTCATGGCCCTCGGCGCGCTCGACGCCGACCTGGGCGGCTCTCGCTAGCCTGGGACGTCATGAGCCTCCACGACCTGAAGATCGACCGTCTCGACGGCACCCCCTCCACGCTCGGCGAGATCACCGCCGGCCACCCGGCCCTGATCGTCAACGTCGCGTCGAAGTGCGGCCACACCTCGCAGTACTCCACCCTCGAGCTGCTCCACGAGCGGTATGCCCCCCACGGCTTCACCGTGGTCGGCGTTCCCTGCAACCAGTTCGGCGGGCAGGAGCCCGGCAGCTCCGAGGAGATCGCCGAGTTCTGCTCGACGACGTACGGCGTCACCTTCCCGATGACCGAGAAGGTCGACGTCAACGGCGATCAGCGCCATCCCCTCTTCGCCGAGCTGACCCAGCTGCCGTGCGAGGGCGGGGACGCAGCCGACGTGCGGTGGAACTTCGAGAAGTTCCTGGTGGACGGCGACGGCCGGCCGGTGGCCCGGTTCGCCTACCGGACCCAGCCCGACGACCCGACCGTCGTGGCGGCGGTCGAGCAGCTGCTCGCGGGCTGAGCGGCCCGGGGATGGGGTCACGGCACCTCGCCTACGTCGGTGAGCCGGTCACCCTTCAGGCGCTGCTGCTCGACCCGCCCCGCTCCCTCGGCGCCCAGTCGTGGTCACCGCGGACCCAGCTGCACGGCGTCGTGAACGCAGACGGTTTCGGCGCCGGGTGGTACGCCTTCGGCCGGGACGAACCGGTCCGCTACCGCCGCGCCCAGCCGATCTGGACCGACGCCTCCTTCGCCAGCCTCGCCCCGACGATCACCAGCGGGTGCGTCCTGGGCGCCGTCCGCTCCGGCACGACCGCCTTCGCGCACGACGAGTCGGTCGTCTCGCCGTACACCCAGGGACGGTGGCTCTTCAGTCACAACGGCGGCGTCGCGGACTGGCACAGCGCACGGCGCACCCTCTACGAACGGACCCTCGACATCCCGGAGGCCGCCGCCCCGGTCGACTCCGCTCTCATGTTCGGCCTCGCCGCCTCCCGCTGGACGGCCGGCACGCCGCTCGGCGCGGCCCTGGTCGAGGTGATCCGCGAGGTCCAGAAGGTCGGCGGCGGGCGCCTCAACCTCCTCGCGGTCGACGGGCGCAGCATCGCCGGCACGACGTACGGCGAGCGGCTCTTCGTCCTGGAGAAGGAGTCGGGCACCTGCGTGGCCTCCGAGCCGTACGACGACGACCCCGACTGGTTCGAGGTGCCCGAGGGCGTCCTCGTCGAGGGCAACGAGCACGGGTTGACGCTCACCCCGCTGGAGCTCTGAGCAAGCGCCGTCGTGTGCCGGGTCATTGCCGGCTCCACGACTCCGACTGGGTGAGCCGGAAGAGGTAGACCAGCGGCGGCAGCACCACGACGCCGGCCACCCCGGTCACGACGAGCAGCGACCGCAGCGTGGCCGGGGCGCCGGCGGCCTCCGCGATCGTCACCTCGTCGACCAGCAGCCACGGGTACTGGGCGACGCCCCACCCCACGATCACCGAGGCGACCGCGACGACGGCGGTGACCCGGGCCGGCCCCGGACGCCGACGGAGGAGCAGGAGCAACGTGGCGACCCCGCCCAGGACGGAGGTCGCGACGAGCGGAGCGGCCCGGCCGGCCAGTCCGTCGGCGAGCGTCGGGGCGTCCCGGGCGATCGGCACCAGCCCGCCGAGCACCACGAGCCCGGTCACGGCGCCCACGACGATCGTGCGCCGCCGCAGCTGCTCGGCCAGCCGGGACCTGCCGGCCCGTTCGGCGTCCGCGGTCAGGAACGTGCCGGCGAGGAACGCACAGGTCGCCACCGCGATGACGCCCACCAGCATCGACGTGGTCGTCAGCCACGACTCCCACGCGGGGCCCTGGCCCTCGGCCGGGATCCGTCCGGAGGCGACGGCGCCGGCTGCCGCACCGAGGAAGAAGGGGGTGATCAGCGACGAGCCCGCGAAGAGGGCGCCGTAGAGCCGGGCCTGCGAGATCGTCTCGGAGTACTTCCGGAAGGCGAACCCCGCACCGCGGAGCACGATGCCGAGGAGCGCGAACAGCAGCGGCAGCACCAGGGTGGACATGGTGGCGGCGAAGGTCTCGGGGAAGGCGGTCCACCACATGACGAGCACGTAGATCAGCCACACGTGGTTGGCCTCCCACACGGGGCCGATGCTGTGGTCGACCTGCGTACGGAGCTCGGACCCGCGCTCCGCGCCACCCGCGGTGAGGTCGTAGAAGCCGGACCCGAAGTCCGCCCCGCCGAGCACCGCGTAGGCGACCAGGCCGACGAACAGCGCACCCGCCACCCAGATCTCGACGCTCACGCCGAGTCACCTCTCCCGGCCGGCTGCTGGTCCTGCTCGCGCCGCTCCGGTCCGTACGGCGAGGGGAGCTCCGTCTGGCCGGCCCGCCACCGTCTCGCCATCGACCGCAGGATGAGGACCGCGGCGACGGTCATCGCCGCGTAGAGCGTGACGGTCGCAGCGAGCAGCCACCACAGGGCCGAGTAGCTGCCGGCCGCCTCGGAGGTGCGCATGACGTCGTACACGACCCACGGCTGTCGGCCCACCTCGGTGGCGACCCACCCCGCCTCGAGGGCGACCACGGCCAGCGGCCCGGCAGCGGCGGCGAACCCCAGGAACCACCGCCGGCCGAGGAGGTCGCGGCGGCGCCAGCGGGCGATCCAGAAGATCACGACCGCGAGCGCCAGCAGCGTGCCGATGCCGACCATCGACTGGAAGGCCCAGTGCGTGATGTTCACCGGCGGCTGGTTCTCGGGTGGGATCGTGTCCAGCCCGGGAACGGGCGCGGTCAGCGAGTTGCGGGCGATGATCGAGCCCCAGACCGGGATGTCGATCGCGCCGTAGACCTCGCCGTCGATGAGGATGCCGCCGATGCGCAGCGGGGCCGGGCTCTCCGTGGTCGTGGCGAGCTCGAAGGCGGCCAGCTTCGCCGGCTGCCGGTCGAAGAGGTCACCGCCCAGCAGGTGCCCGATGGCCGGCTGCACCACCGCAGCGACACTGGCGAAGACGAACGGGATGGTGAAGCCGAGCCGGTGGTGCCGGTCGCGGCGCCCGCGCAGCATGCCGACGGCGTAGACCCCGGAGACGGCGAACCCGACCACCATGTAGGCCGCCACCCACATGTGCGCGAACTGCAGCCACACGAGGTCGTTGAACATGGCCGCCCACGGGTCGACGTCGGTGACCTCGCCGTCGACGATGCGGAACCCGGTGGGGGCGTTCATCCACGCGTTGACCGAGATCACGCAGAACGTCCCCACCACGCCGGCCACCGCCATCGGGACGATCATGAGCAGGTGCCGGCGCGGCGGCATCCGGCCCCAGCCGTAGAGGTAGATGCCCAGGAAGATCGCCTCGATGAAGAACGACAGCCCCTCCAGGGCGAAGGGCAGCCCCAGGACGTCGCCGAACTGCCCCATGAGCCCGGGCCACAGCAGCCCCATCTCGAAGCTGAGCACGGTCCCGGACACGGCGCCGACCGCGAACAGCACCGCCGAGGCCTTGGCCCACCGTTGCGCCAGCACGAGCGCTCCTGCGTCGTCCCGCATCACGCCACGCCAGTGGGCGACGAAGATCATCGCGGGGAACGCGACGCCGAAGCAGGCCAGGATGATGTGCCAGCCGAGCGAGAACGCCATCTGCATGCGAGCCGGGAGCAGCCCCTCCGGCTCCTCGACGGCCATGGTCAGCAGTTCGTGCACCACCACGACTCGACCTTACGACGCCGTCGGTGAACGAGCCGGGGCCGCGCTCGGCTCCGTCAGCGCTGGGCGTGCCGGCTCGGCGGAGCGGAGTCGCCCTCGAGGTGGGAGCCCGCCATGATCGTGTCGATCGCCGCCCGCTGCTCGTCGCTCACCGCGCCCCAGCCGGGCTGGTAGCCGTGCACCTCACGCAGCAGCTTCGCGGTGTTGTTGCCGTAGAGCACCTCGACGTCGTCGACGTCGATCAGCGCCGGGTGGGAGACCCCGCAGGACTCCGACAGCTTGAGCAGGTCCCGCCGCAGCGTCTTGACGTAGTTCGCCACCCGCACCGACTTCGAGTCGGCGTCGAGTCCGCGCACGAGCCACGGGTCCTGGGTCGCCACCCCGGTCGGGCACTTGTCGGTGTGGCACTTCTGGGCCTGGATGCAGCCGACCGCGAACATGGGCTCCCGGGCGACGTTGACCATGTCGCACCCCAGCGCGAGCGCCACCAGTGCGTTGTCGGGCAGTCCGAGCTTTCCGCCGCCGACGAACGTCACGTCGTGAGCCATCCCCGCCTCGGCGAATGTCGCGTAGACGCGGCTGAACCCGACCCGGAACGGCAGCGCCACGGAGTCGGAGAAGACCAGGGGGGCGGCGCCGGTGCCACCCTCGCCGCCGTCGATGGTGACGAAGTCGACCCCGCGGTCACCCCGGACCATCTGCGCGACCAGCTCCTCCCAGAACCGCTGGTCGCCGACAGCCGACTTGATCCCCACGGGGAGCCCGGTCTCGGCGGCGAGCAGCTCCACCCAGTCGAGCATGCTGTCCACGTCGGAGAACTCCGCGTGCCGGGACGGGCTGATGCAGTCCTTGCCCTCGGGGATGCCGCGGATCTGCGCGATCTCGCGGGTGACCTTGGGGCCGGGAAGGTGCCCACCGAGCCCCGGCTTGGCGCCCTGGCTGAGCTTGATCTCGAGAGCGCGCACCGGCGCCGACGCGACCAGCTCCTTGAGCCGGGCCAGGTCGAAGCGGCCGTCCTCGTCGCGGCAGCCGAAGTACGCCGTGCCGATCTGGAGGACGAGGTCGCCGCCGTTGCGGTGGTACGGCGACAGGCCGCCCTCGCCGGTGTTGTGGAGGCAGCCGGCGATCGCAGCGCCCCGGTTGAGCGCCTCGACGGCCGGCGCGGACAGCGACCCGAAGCTCATCGCCGAGATGTTGACCAGCGAGCCGGGACGGAACTTCTGCGCCCGGTCCCGGGGCCCGCCGAGCACCTTGGCCGACGGCAGCGGCGCCTCGGTCCCGAGCCGGGGGTTCGACGCCGGGGCGACCTCGGCGAACGTCCGGTGCTTGATGATCGGATAGCCCTCGGTGTGCTCCATGTCGTTGTCGGAGCCGAAGCCGAAGTAGTTGTTCTGCAGCTTGGACGAGGCGTAGACCCACCGGCGCTGGTCGCGGCTGAACGGCCGCTCGGAGTTGTTGTCGGTGACGATGTACTGCCGCAGCTCGGGGCCGATGGTCTCGAGCAGGAACCGGCCGTGCCCGACGACCGGGAAGTTCCGCAGGATCGCGTGCTTCTTCTGCAGCAGGTCGTAGGCGGCCACTCCCGCGAGCGCGCCCACGGGAAGGGACTTCACCAGCGTGGAGAGCCTCATGCCGTGCTCATACCACCCCGGGACGGCCGGGAAACGGAAGAGCTCGCCCGGTGTTCTGCGTCATCCCAACCCGAGAACTACGCAGAACGCCCGAGCGAGCTCACCAGATCCTTACCCGCTGCTCCGGTTCCAACCACAGCCCGTCGCCTGGTCTGGTCCGGAACGCCTCGTGGAACTCGTCGAGGTTGCGCACGATGTTCGCGCGCAGCTCCGCCGGGCTGTGCGGGTCGACGGTGAGGAGCTGCCGGGCCAGCTCGTCGCGGTACTTCGAGCGCCACACGTGGGCCCAGCTGAGGAAGAGCCGCTGCGTGCCGGTGAGCCCGTCGCGCACGGGCATCTCCTGGCCCTCGATGCTGATCAGGTAGGCCTTGAGCCCGATCGTCAGCCCGCCGAGGTCACCGATGTTCTCCCCGACGGTGAGCGAGCCGTTGACCTTCTCGTCGGGCAGGTTCCGCGGGCTGAACCCGTCGTACTGCTGGACGAGCTTGTCGGAGCGCTCCTTGAACGCCTCCTTGTCGGCCTTCGTCCACCACTCGTGGAGGTTGCCGAGCTCGTCGTACTCCGACCCCTGGTCGTCGAACCCGTGGCCGATCTCGTGGCCGATGACCGCGCCGATGCCGCCGTAGTTCTCCGCCGGGTCGGCCTCCGCGTCGAAGAACGGGCGCTGCAGGATGCCGGCGGGGAAGCAGATCTCGTTGGTGCCGGGGTTGTAGTAGGCGTTGACCGTCTGCGGCAGCATGAACCACTCGTCGCGGTCGACCGGGGAGCCGATCTTCGCCAGCTGCCGGTCGTGCTCGAAGGAGGCGGCTGCCTTGGCGTTGTGCCAGAGGTCGTCCGCACGGACGTCGATCGTGGAGTAGTCCCGGAACCGCTCGGGGTAGCCGATCTTCGGCCGGAACGTCGCGAGCTTGCGGAAGGCCCGCTGCTTGGTCTCCTCGGTCATCCAGTCGAGCGCCGTGATGCTCCTGCGGTAGGCCTCGAGGAGGTTCGCGACGAGCTCGTCCATCGTCGCCTTGCTGGCCGGCGGGAAGTGCCGCTCGACGTACAGCCTGCCGACCGCCTCGCCGACGCACCCCTCGACGAACCCGACGCCGCGCTTCCACCGCTCGCGCAGCTCCGGGGTGCCGGCGAGGGTGCGCCCGTAGAAGTCGAAGCTCTCCGCGACGAACGCCGAGGAGAGGTACGGCGCCGCCGACCGGACGACCTTGACCGCCGCCCACGACTTCCACTGCTCGATGCCGATCTCCTCGACCGCCGCGGAGAGGTGCTCGAAGAAGCTGGGCTGGCGGACCACGACCTCGGCGAGGGTCTGGTCGTCGGCACCGAGCGCGTCGGCGTAGCCCTGCCAGTCGAACGCCGGCGCCATCGCACGGAGGTCGGCGAACGTGCGGAGGTTGTAGGCCTTGATCACGTCCCGGGTCTCCGCGCGCTCCCAGTGACCCTTCGCGAGGCGTGTCTCGAGGTCGAGGACCTGCCGGCTCATCTTGTCGGCGTCGTCGAAGCCGGCGAGGGTGAGCAGCCGCGCGAGGTGCGGGAGGTAGGCCGCGCGGATCTCGGCGAACTTCTCGTCGCGGTAGTAGGACTCGTCGGGCAGCCCCAGCCCGCCCTGGACGAGGTTGACGACGTAGCGGTCCGAGCTGCGGTCGTCGGTGTCGACGTAGGAGCCGAAGAAGCCGCCGCCACCGCGCCGTTCGAAGGCGCCGATGAACGCCGCGAGCCCGGCGTGGTCGGTCACCGCCGCGAGCCGCTCGAGGTCCGGCTGGATCGGCGCGGCGCCGAGCGCCTCGATCCGCTCCTCGTCCATGAAGCTCGTCCACAGGTCGCCGATCTGCTGGGTGGGCGACCCCTTCTCCGCCCCGGCCGACTGCTGGGCGCACTCCTCGACGATCGCCCGGACCTGCCGCTCCGCCTCCTCCGCGATCATCGCGAAGCCGCCCCAGCTCGAGCGGTCCGAGGGGATCTCCTCCGTCGCCAGCCAGCGGCCGTTCACGTGGCCGAACAGGTCGTCCTGCGGGCGGACCGACTCGTCCATCCCGTCGCGCGCGTCGTCGAGCATCGTCGTCATGGCGGCGAGCCTAGCCGCGGGATCCGACCTCCAGGGTGACCGCCCGGTGCACCCAGGTGCTGGTCACGACCATCCCGACCTTCTCGTAGAGCCCGAGCGCGCCGGTCCGCGAGTCGGTGGCCAGCTCGGAGACGGTGGCGCCGTGGTCGCGGGCCAGCCCGAAGGCGTCGACGAGCATGGCGCGGGCCAGCCCGAGGCCGCGCCGGTCCCGGCGCACCGCGAGCTGGTTGACGTAGCCGAACCGGTCGGCGAGCTGGACGTTGCATACCCCGACGACCACCCCGTCCGCGTCGACCACGACCCGCAGGTTCCACGGCTGGAACCCCGGCCGGAGCATCGTCCGGGCCGCGAAGTCCTCGAACGTCTGCCGGTCTCGCTCCGACCACTCGAGGAAGGCGTCCTCGATCACCTCGTGGGCCGCCCGCCGGTCCTCCTCGGTGAGCGCGCTGCGGATCGCGAAGCCGACGGGCAGCGGTTGCGCTTCGATCTCCGTGCCCTCGGGCAGCCGGAGCACCCAGGAGTGCCACCGGACGACGTAGCCGAGCGACTCCAGCAGCCGGTCCCCGTCCGAGCCGGCCGGCACCGGCATCCCGAAGACCGTGCCTCCCCGGGCCCGGGCGACCTCCTGGGTCCAGTGCGCGAGCGCCGTGCCCAGCCCGCGTCCCCGGTAGTCCGGGTGCACCGCGGCGTCGCCGTGCCACACCTCCGCGACCTCGGCGTAGGCCACGAGCAGGTCCCCGTCGAAGACGCCCATCGTGCTGCCGGGGACGTCCTGGCTCGGCCGCTGCCAGTCCCCGATGATGTCGGCCTCCTCGATGAGGACCTCGCCGACGTCGTGCCGCTCCTGCGCGGCCATCAGCTCATAGACGGCCGGGGCGTCGGAGAGCTCGAGGGGGCGGCAGGTCAGCCCGTCGGGAAGGTCCATGGGCGGCAGTGAACCGCCCCGTCAGGCAGGACGCCAGTGGTTTCCGGGCACGATCCGGCCAGGCCGGCTGGTCGGCGGCGTCATGGAGATCGCGCGCGAGCAAGGGTTCATGATCCTGCCGACGTGACCCGCCTCAGTGCAGCCGCTTCTCCGCCTCGGTGATCTGCGCGAACTCCTCCTCCGGCGCGCTCGCGACCAGGTGGTGGCGGCTGTAGAACCAGAAGTAGGCGATCGCCGCGGCGAAGACCAGCGCGGTGATCCCGGCGGCCTTCACGTCGACGAAGAACGTGGCGACCACGGCGACGACGCTGAGCACCAGCGCCACCCCGGTCGTCACGGTCCCGCCCGGGGTCCGGTAGGGCCGCTCGAGGTCGGGCTCCCGACGCCGGAGCATGATGTGGCTCAGGTTGAGCAGCACGTAGGAGACCGTGGCCCCGAAGACGGCGATGTTGATCATCAGCGCGCCGTCCTTGGTGATCCCGGCGAGCAGGAAACCGATCGTGCCGGGCACCAACAGCGCCACCCACGGCGTGTCCCGCCCGCTCGTCAGCGAGAGGGCCTTGGGGAGGTACCCCGCTCGGGAGAGCGCGAACAGCTGGCGCGAGTAGGCGTAGATGATCGAGAAGAAGCTCGCGATGAGCCCCGCGAGGCCGGCGTAGTTCACGAAGTCCGCGAGCAGCGAGTCCTGGCCGTACGCCGCCCTGATCGCCTCCGGCAGCGGGTTGTCGGAGGTCCGGATCGTCTCCGAGCCTGAGGCACCGGGGACCAGGAAGAGCATCAGCACCATGAAGAGCAGCAGCACCGCCATCGCGGCGATGATCCCCTTGGGCATGTCCTTCGCGGGGTCGTCGGTCTCCTCCGCGGCGAGCGGGACTCCCTCCACGGCGAGGAAGAACCAGATGCCGTAGACCAGCGCGGCGACCGCGCCGGCGATGCCGTAGGGCAGGAAGTCGCTCGACATCGCCGCGGATGGGTCGGGGGCGATGTCGAAGAGGTTCGCGGTGGAGAACTTCGGTGCCAGGCCGATGACGGTGGCGACGAGGGCGACCACGGCGACCGCGGTGATGGCGAACATCAGCTTGAGCGCCTCACCGACGCCGTAGAGGTGGACGCCGATGAAGATCGCGTAGGCGATCGCGTAGACCAGCCAGCCGTTGGTGAGCCCGAAGAGGCCGAGGGCCTCGACGTAGCCGCCGATGAAGACGGCGATCGCGGCCGGCGCGACGGCGTACTCGATGAGCACCGCCATGCCCGTGGCGAACCCACCGAGCGGGCCGAGCGCCCTGCGCGCGAAGCCGTACCCCGCCCCGGCCACCGGCATCGTGGAGGACATCTCCGCGAGCCCGAAGACCATGCAGGTGTACATGATGGCCATGAGGAAGGCCGCGATCAGCAGCCCGCCCCAGCCGCCCTCGTCGAGACCGAAGTTCCATCCGGCGAAGTCGCCGGAGATGACGTAGGCGACGCCGAGCCCGGCGAGCAGGACCCACCCTGCGGCGCCGCGCTTGAGCTTGCGGTGGTCGAAGTAGTGGGCGTCGACGTTCTCGTAGTCGATCCGGGATCTGGCCATGACCTGTGCCCTCCGTGGCCCGCGCGCGGATCCGAGACGCTGCCGGCGCGCGGGACACCAACGCCGACCGCTTGCAATGGTCCGTTGCCGGACCATTGCCGATCATGGGGCCGGTCTTCGGACGTCGTCAAGGCCCCGCGCCGCCTGGTGGTCAGAAGGTGACGACCGACTTCCCGACGGTGCGGCGTGCCTCCATCTCCGCCAGCGCCTCGGCGGCCCGCTCGACCGGATAGACGGTGCCGACCGGCGGGTCGACCACGCCGGACTCGATCATCGGCACCAGGCGGTCCCACTGCTGCCGCATGTAGCCGGGGCGGGCCATGGCGAACGCACCCCAGCCGACGCCCCGCACGTCGACGTTGGTGAGCAGCAGCCGGTTCACCTTGACCTGCGGGATCGTGCCCCCGGTGAAGCCGACCACGAGCAGCCGGCCGAGCGGCGCGAGCGACCGCAGGGAGTCGGTCACCAGGTCGCCCCCGACGACGTCGACGACGACGTCGACGCCCCGGCCGTCGGTGAGCCGCGACACGGCGTCCCGGAACCCGTCGACGAGGACCGCCTCGTCGGCACCGGCGCTCCGTGCGACCGCCGCCTTCTCCTCGGTGGACACGACCGCGAGCACCCGGGCGCCGAGCCCCTTGGCGACCTGGATGCTCGCGGTGCCGACGCCGCCGGCGGCGCCGTGGACGAGCACCGTCGTCGCCCTCGCCCACCGCTCCCCTGGTCGTCAGCGCGAACTCCGCGGTCAGGTAGTTCATCGGCAGCGCCGCGGCCTTCTCGAACGGGACGCCGTCGGGGAGCGGGAAGACCGCATCGGGGTGGACCGCGACCAGCTCGGCCCCGCCGCCGTACGGCAGCACGCAGGCGACCCGGTCGCCGGCGGCGAACCCGGACTGCTCGGGCGCCGACCGGACCGTCCCGGCGAAGTCCACGCCGAGCTGGAAGGGCGGCTCCGGCTTGAGCTGGTACTCGCCCCGGGTCTGGAGCAGGTCCGGCCAGCTGATGCCCAGGGCGCTCACCTCCACCAGGACCTGGTCGGGGCCGGGCACGGGCTCGGGGACCTCCGCCACCGAGACCGAGGAGGGACCGCCGAGCGAGGTGACCTGGAGCGAGCGCATGGGCGCGAGTATGCCGGGAGGAGGGCCCCAGGACGCCGGATCGGGAGGGTCGGGAGGTCAGCCGGGCCGGACGACGGCGTTCATCTCGAAGTGCATGGGGTCGGTCCACCTCCAGTCGCCGCCCCAGGCCATCCCCCACTTCTTGAAGATCGCGACCACCTGACGGTCGATCTCGCCGACCGTGCCCCGCAGGTTGCCGGGCACGTTGAGGTCGACGGCGATCCCCCAGCTGTGCAGCGAGAGGCCGTTGGACGGGTCGCGCCCGATGTAGCGGGGGTAGTAGCAGCCGGCGTACTCGTCGGGGTTGATCGCGTCGGCGAGCCCGCGGCGGACGATCTCGGTGAGGGCGCCGCGGAGCTGCGGCAGGTAGGCCTTGTTGCACGTGACGGTGCCGAGGATCGGCACCTCCTCGGTGCGGATGTACTCCTCGACCCAGGCCGGGTCGGGCGAGATCTCCCCGTTCGACCGGTTGGTGTAGGAGAAGGTGCCGACCGCCTCGGAGACCGAGCCGCCGGTCAGGACCGCGGTCTGCGGGCCGAGGTCGAACTCGAGCGCCAGGGTCTGCAGGGTGGCCCGGTCGCCGACGACGCGCTTCATCTGCTTCTCCAGCGCCGAGGGGGTGAGCTCGCCGGTGGAGACCAGCAGCGCGTTGTCGGTCGGGATCTCGAGCTGCTCACCCCGCGCGGTGTTGACCACGGCGTCGATCCGCCGGACCAGGGGCGCGTAGGCGCCGACGTGCACCGTCGGGGAGTCCTCGGCGTTGCCGAGCGGCATCATGTCGTCCTTGCCGATCAGCTTCTTGCTCACCGACAGGTCGACGGCGACCTCGCCGCCCGCGAGCCGCTCCCAGACGAAGTCGGCCCTCGCGGAGGCGTCGGGGGTGAACCGGCGGAACTCCCCGGGGTCGACGGCCGCCACGGTGAGGGTGCGCCCGTCGATGGCCGCCGACGCGACGGAGAGCCGGAGCACCTCGCTGACCCCTTCGAGCCGCTCGATCCCCTCGACCAGGTCGTCGGGGAGCGTCTCGGCGCCGGTGACGAGCACGTCCGCGGTGCGCAGCGGCGGCTCGAACGGCCCCGGCGGCTCGACGGCGTACGACGGCCGGCCGGGGCGGTCGGGGTGGCCGGGGTCCGCCGTGGACGGGCTGGCCGAGGCGTCGGGCACGGCCGCGTCGGTGGGCGTCGCGGCCCGGTCGAGCCGCTCCTCGACGGCGCCCGAGTCCGCCGCGCACCCGCCGAGGAGGGCGGCCGTCGTCATCGCGAGAGCGCAGAGCGCCGCGGGACGGGAGCGGAGGGTCATGGCGGCCATTCTCCCCCGGACCGGAGCCGCTCGCAGGACCATCCGGGCTGGGGCCCACGGATAGGGTCCGGGGCATGGCGACCGAGACGGGGAAGAAGCAGCGGCGGATCCCCGGCTGGCTCGAGATGATCCTGCTCCTGGGGCTGGCGCTCCTGCTCTCGGTGGGCATCAAGACCTTCTTCGTCCAGATGTTCTTCGTCCCGTCGGAGTCGATGGAGCCGCTCTTCGTCACCGACGACCGGATCCTGGTGCAGAAGGTGAGCTACTGGGGCGACGACGTGCAGCGCGGCGACGTCATCGTCTTCGAGGACCCCGGCCGCTGGCTCGCCGCCGGCCCCGAGCTGGGACCGGTGCAGAAGGCCCTGTCGACCGTCGGGCTCTACCCGACCGGGGGCCACCTCGTGAAGCGGGTCGTCGGTGTCGGCGGTGACCGGGTCGTCTGCTGCGACCGCCGTGGCCGGGTCACCGTCAACGGGGTCGCGCTCGACGAGAGCTACCTCCGCAAGGGGACCTCGCCGTCGGGCCGCGAGTTCGACGTCAAGGTGCCGGAGGGGCGGCTCTGGATGATGGGCGACAACCGGGGGAACAGCGAGGACTCCCGGTTCCACCAGGAGCTGCCGGGCAAGGGCACCGTCCCCGTCGACCGGGTGGTCGGGAAGGTGTGGGCGATCGTCTGGCCGCTCGACCGGTTCGAGCGGATCGACCGTCCCGAGACGTTCGAGCAGGAGGCGCTCGACGCCGGCTGAGCCAATCCGGAAGGCGGCTCCGCTGCGAATCCCCTCCATGCCCGAGAACACCGCGCCGTCCCGTCGTACCCGTCTGCTCGGAGGAGGGGCCGGGCTGCTCGCCGCCACCGCGGCCGTCGCCACCAGCCAGGGTGCCGCGGCGCTGCTCGACGGCGTGACCAGCCCCCTGGTCGCCGTCGCCAACCGCGCCGTCGACGAAGCGCCGCGCCCGGTGAAGGAGTGGGCGATCGAGACCTTCGGCACCGCGGACAAGCCGGTGCTCATCGGCGGGGTGATCGGCGCGGTCGCCCTCCTCGCGGTCGTGGCCGGCGTCGTAGGGGTACGCCGGCCGCGGCTCGCGGTCGGGCTGTTCCTCGTGCTCGCCGGGGTGGCGACGGCGGCGGCGCTGGCCGACCGCGCGGCGTCGGCCGCACCGGCGCTCCGGCTGGTGCCGGCCGCCGTGCTGGTCGTGGTGGGGCTGGCCGCGCTGTTGACGCTGCTGCGCGCCCTGGGTGCGCGGCCGGTGCGAGGGGGCGCGGCTCGGCGCCGGACCGCCGGGCGCTGCTGATCGGCGCCGCGGCCGTCGCGGGGGTCGCCGCCGTGGGCGGCGTCGTGGCCCGCTCGTTCGGCGGGCTCGCCGCGACCGCCTCCCGCGCCGGGATCCGGCTCCCCCGCCCGGAGCGGCCGGCGCCGCCGGTCCCCGAGGGCGTGCAGGTCGGGGTCAAGGGCGTCACGCCCTACCTCACGAAGAACGACGAGTTCTACCGCGTCGACACCGCGCTGCAGGTGCCCGACGTGCCCGTCGACGGCTGGCGGCTCCGTGTCCACGGGATGGTCGACCGAGAGCTGTCGCTCTCCTTCGACGACCTCCTCGCCCGGAACCTCGTCGAGAGCCGGATCACCCTCACCTGCGTCTCCAACCCGGTCGGCGGCGAGTACCTCGGCAACGCCGTCTGGCTCGGGATCCCCATGCACGAGCTGCTCGCGGAGGCCGGCGTGCAGCCCGGGGCGGACGCGGTCCGGTCACGCAGCGCGGACGACTTCACCGCGGGCACGCCGCTGTCGGTGCTGACCGACCCGGAGCGGGGGGCGCTGGTGGCGGTCGGGATGAACGGCGAGCCGCTGCCGCTCGCCCACGGCTTCCCGGCCCGGATGGTGACCCCCGGCCTGTACGGCTACGTCTCGGCGACCAAGTGGCTCGTCGACCTCGAGGTCACCCGGTTCGCCGACTTCAAGGCCTACTGGACGACGCGGGGCTACGCCGCCGAGGCGCCGATCAAGACCTCGAGCCGCATCGACGTGCCGCGCTCGTTCGCGCAGGTCCAGGCCGGACCGGTCCCGGTGGCCGGCGTGGCGTGGTCGCAGACGCGAGGCATCACCCAGGTCGAGGTCAGGGTCGACGGCGGCGACTGGCAGCCGGCCAGGCTGGGCGCCGAGGACAACGTCGACACCTGGCGGCAGTGGGTGTGGGAGTGGGACGCGACGCCGGGCAACCACCGTCTCGAGGTGCGTGCGACCGACGCGTCCGGCGAGACGCAGACGGGCGCCCGCGCCCCGATCGCCCCGGACGGGTCGACCGGCTGGCACAGCGTCAACGTCACCGTCACCTGACGAGAAAGATCTCCATCCGACCAATCCGTCCCCACCCCCGGAACGAAACCCCTTACAGACAAGGGATCGCCCCGCAAGCCAAACGAAGGAAACAACCCCATGCGCCCCATGAAGAAGTACGCCGCCGCGTTCGCCGTGGTCTCCACGCTCAGCCTCGCCGCCTGTGGTGGCGACACCGAGGACGAGCGCCTCGACCGACACCTCCTCCGAGACCTCCGAGGCACCCGCGACCGAGGAGTCGCCCGCCGAGGAGTCCGACGACATGGCCGATCCGGCCGCGACGCTCGTCGGCGCCGGCTGTGGCGACTACGCCGAGGCCGTGCCGGAGGGCGCAGGCTCCGTCGAGGGGATGGCCCAGGACCCGGTCGCCGTCGCCGCGAGCAACAACCCGCTGCTCACCACGCTCACCGCCGCCGTCTCCGGCGAGCTGAACCCCGACGTGAACCTGGTCGACACCCTCAACGGTGACGAGTTCACCGTCTTCGCCCCGGTCGACGACGCCTTCGCCAAGCTGCCGAAGAAGACCGTGAACCAGCTCTCGAAGCCTGCCGGCGCCGAGACCCTGACGACCGTGCTCACCTACCACGTCGTTCCCGGCCGGATCGCCCCGAGCGACCTCGAGGGCACCACCCAGACCACGGTCCAGGGTGGCGACGTCGAGATCTCCGGCTCCGGCGACGACCTGATGGTCAACGACGCCAGCGTCATCTGCGGCGGCGTCCAGACCGCGAACGCCACCGTCTACCTGGTCGACACGGTGCTCATGCCCCAGTCCTGACCCGTGACCTCCCCGCGCGACCCCGGCCCAACGGCCGGGGTCGTTCGCGTCTCCCTACGGATTCCGTCGCCACTTGGCGCCGCCGGCAACCGACCCGGTGGCGACTGGACAGGGCCGCGACGGGAATCCACGATAGGCGCATGACGAACGTCTCTCCTCCCGCGCCCGTCCAGCCCGTCGAGCAGCAGCGCCGGCTCGTGACCGACCTGCCCGGCCCCCGCTCCCAGGCCCTGCACGCCCGGAAGGGCGCGGTGGTCTCCGCCGGGGTCGGGGTCGGGCTGCCGGCCTACATCGAGCGCGCCGGCGGGGGGATCCTCGTCGACGTCGACGGCAACCAGCTGATCGACTTCGGCTCCGGCATCGCGGTCACCGGGGTGGGCAACGCGGCCCCGGCGGTCGTCTCCCGGGTCCAGGAGCAGGTCGGCGGACTTCACCCACACCTGCTTCATGGTCAGCCCCTACGAGGAGTACGTCGCGGTGTGCGAGCAGCTGGCCGAGCTGACGCCCGGGGACCCCGCCGTGGTGGAGAAGCGGAGCGCGCTGTTCAACTCCGGCGCCGAGGCGGTCGAGAACGCCGTCAAGATCGCCCGCACGTTCACCGGCCGCGACGCCGTCGTCGCGTTCGAGCACGGCTACCACGGGCGCACCAACCTCACGATGGCGCTGACCGCGAAGAACATGCCGTACAAGCACGGCTTCGGGCCGTTCGCCCCGGAGGTCTACCGGGCCCCGATGGCCTACCCGCTGCGGTGGCCGGGCGGCGCCGAGCGGTGCGCCGAGGAGGCCTTCGCGGCGTTCGTCGACATGGTGCACACCCAGGTCGGCGAGACGAACACCGCGGCGGTCGTCGTCGAGCCGATCCAGGGTGAGGGCGGCTTCGTCGTACCGCCGCCCGGGTGGCTGCGCCAGGTCGCCGACTTCTGCACCGAGCACGGCATCCTGCTCATCGCCGACGAGATCCAGACCGGCTTCTGCCGCACCGGCGACTGGTTCGCCTGCGACCACGAGGGGGTCGTTCCCGACCTCATCACCACCGCGAAGGGGATCGCCGGCGGGCTGCCCCTGGCGGCGGTGACCGGCCGCGCCGACGTCATGGACTCGGTCCACGCCGGAGGCCTGGGTGGCACCTACGGCGGCAACCCGGTCGCCTGCGCAGCCGCGCTCGGCGCCATCGAGACGATGCGGGCCGACGACCTCTGCGGCCGGGCCAGGGAGATCGAGACGCTCTTCCGGGGCCGCCTCGAGCAGCTCCGCGCGAAGTACGACGTCGTCGCCGACGTGCGGGGCCGCGGCGCCATGCTCGCCATCGAGCTGACGGCCGGGGCCGGGGACCTGACGCCGAACCCGCAGGCGACCGCCGCGATCAACGGCTTCTGCCACCGCCAGGGGCTGGTCACCCTGACCGCCGGCACCTTCGGGAACGTCTTCCGGTTCCTTCCTCCGCTGGTCGCTCCGGACCACCTGCTCTCCGAAGGGCTGGACATCATCGAGGCCGCTTTCGCCGAGGTCGTAGGTTGAGCCGCATGACCGACAACCGCGAGCAGGCACTGCTCGACAACCTGCAGACCGGCCTCTTCATCGGAGGCGAGTGGCGCTCCTCCTCCGACGGCTCGACGATCGACGTCGAGGACCCGGCGACCGGCCGGACCCTCACCAGCGTCGCCTCCGCGACCGTCGAGGACGGGGCGGCGGCACTGGACGCCGCGGTCGCGGCCCAGGCCGACTGGGCGCGGACACCGCCGCGGGAGCGGGCGGAGCTGCTCCGCTCGGCGTTCGACCTCATCACCGAGCGTGCCGACGACTTCGCGCTGCTGATGACCCTGGAGATGGGCAAGCCGCTCGCGCAGTCGAAGGGCGAGGTCACCTACGGCGCCGAGTTCTTCCGCTGGTTCTCCGAGGAGGTCGTCCGGATCGCCGGCCGCTGGTCGACCAGCCCCGACGGCAACACCCGGCTGATGACGATGAAGCAGCCGGTCGGCCCGACGTTGATGATCACCCCGTGGAACTTCCCGCTGGCGATGGGCACCCGCAAGATCGGGCCGGCGATCGCCGCCGGGTGCACGATGGTCGTCAAGCCCGCCAGCCAGACACCGCTGACGATGCTCGCGCTCGCGGCGCTGCTCGACGAGGTCGGGGTCCCCAAGGGCGTCCTCAACGTCCTCTCGACCGAGCGCACCGGTGAGGTGATGGAGCCGATCATCACCGACCCCCGGCTGCGCAAGCTGACGTTCACCGGCTCCACCCCGGTCGGCAGGAACCTGGTCAAGCAGTCCTCCGAGCAGCTGCTGCGGGTGTCGATGGAGCTCGGCGGCAACGCGCCGTTCCTCGTCTTCGCCGACGCCGACCTCGACAAGGCCGTCGACGGAGCGATGGCGGCGAAGATGCGCAACATGGGCGAGGCGTGCACCGCCGCCAACCGGTTCCTCGTCCACGAGGACATCGCCGACGAGTTCTCCTCGAAGTTCGCCGCGCGCATGGCGGCCGAGGTCGTCGGGCGCGGCACCGACGACGGGGTCACCGTCGGACCCCTGATCGACGCCAAGGCCCGCGACAAGGTCACCCAGCTCGTCGACGACGCCACCTCCCGGGGCGCCTCCGTGGTCACGGGAGGCTCGTCGACCGGCGAGGCCGGGTACTTCTACCAGCCGACCGTCCTCGCCGACGTGCCTCCGGACGCCGACCTGGTGCGTGAGGAGATCTTCGGTCCCGTCGCCCCGGTGACGACCTTCTCCGAGGACGCCAAGGCGGTCGAGATGGCCAACTCCACCGAGTACGGCCTCGTCGCCTACGCGTTCACCCAGGACCTCGCCCGCGCGGTGCGGGTCAGCGAGGCGCTCGAGTTCGGGATGGTGGGTGTCAACCAGGGGATCATCTCCAACCCCGCGGCGCCCTTCGGCGGGGTGAAGCACTCCGGCTTCGGGCGCGAGGGCGGACCGGAGGGGATCGAGGAGTACCTCTCGGTCAAGTACGTCGGCCTTGCTCTCTGACACGGCGCTCGACGCCGCGGGCGTCGCGCTGCCACCGATCACCTGGGAGTCCGTCGCGCTCGGCGCCGCCGTCCTCGTCACCGGCTGGCTGCTGGCGTGGGCCCTGGGCATGGCGACGGGACGGCTGCTCACCTGGCGCGGCAGGTCACCGAGCGCCAGCCGGATGTTCGCCTCGCTCGCCCGGTGGCTGGTCGGCGTGCTCGCCGTGGCCGCGGCGCTCACCGTCGTCTTCCCGAGCGTGAAGCCGGTCAACGCGCTCGGAGGCATCGGTGTGCTCTCCATCGCCGCCGGGATCGCGTTCCAGACAGTCCTCGGCAACATGTTCGCAGGGATCGTGATCCTGG
Organism: uncultured Actinomycetota bacterium; assembly: GCA_963754155.1. Taxonomy (GTDB): domain Bacteria; phylum Actinomycetota; class Actinomycetes; order Propionibacteriales; family Nocardioidaceae; genus Marmoricola_A. Next base: position 1,271,805 of record CAVWEU010000003.1, read on the forward strand.
CCCGCGACGTGTTCCGGGTGGGCGACCAGATCGCCGTCGAGGACGTGGCCGGCACCGTCACCTCGATCACGCTCACCAGCACCAGGGTGAAGACGTTCGACGGCCGGCTCGTGCTGATCCCCAACGCCGTCGTGCACTCGCAGGTCGTCACGGTGCAGACGGGCTACGAGCAGGTCCGCACATCGGTGGCCCTCGACATCGATGACGCCGCGGACCTCGAGCTCGCCGTCCGGGTGGCCGAGGGGGCGATGGCCGCTGCACCCGACGTGCTCGTGGAGCCGGCGCCGCAGGCGCTGCTCCAGGCCGTCGGCTCGGCCACCGTCCAGCTCGAGCTCAGGTTCTGGTCGGGGGCACGGCAGATGGAGACCCGCAAGGCCCAGCACGACGTCATCCGCCGCGTCCTGGCGGCGCTGCGCGAGGCCGAGGTGAAGACCGGCTCCGACGTGCTGGTGGTGGACGCCGCGCCCGGGCTGCGGGCCGCGTTGAGGCACGCCGGGGAGGAGCCCCGGTGACCGGGCGACCGGAGGCGCCGCCCGCGACCTGGTGGGACGCGCTCTGGCGACCGTTCTGGGCCCTTCCCGGGTTCCTGGCGCTGTTCTCGCTCGTGCTCGGCATCGTCCTGCCCCTCCTCGACGACAGCATCGGCGAGCCGAGCTGGGTGTTCGAGGGCGGACCGGACGCCGCCCGGAGCCTGCTCGGCACCATCGCGGGGGCGATGATCTCCGTCACCGGACTCGTCTTCTCGATCACCATGGTCATCCTGCAGCTCGCGAGCAGCCAGTTCACCCCGCGCATCCTCGGCACGTTCCTGGAGAGCCGGATCACCCAGGTGACCCTCGGCGTCTTCACCGGCTCGTTCATCTACGGGCTGACCGTGCTCCGCGCGGTCCGAGGCGACTCCGACGACATCGTGCCGGAGAGCGCAGTGACGTTCGCGTTCGTCTACGTCCTCCTGGCCGTCGGCATGTTCCTCGCCTTCATCCACCACATCACCCGCTCGGTGCAGGTGAGCCAGGTGATGACGCACGTGCGCCGCCGCACGCTCGCCGCCGCGCGCCGGCTCGACGGCGGCGACACCGCGGCCGGCTGGTCGCCGCGGGTCGGGACGCCTCGCTCCGACCTCGACCTCGGAGACCGGTGCGGCTACGTGAACGTCCTCGACAGCACCCTGCTGGTGCAGCGGGCAGCAGAGCTCGGCGTCGTCGCCGAGCTCGACGTGACCCCGGGGATCTTCCTCGCACCCGGTCAGGTGGTCGGCCGGGCCTGGGGTCGTGACGACCTCACCGACAAGGACGTCCAGCGGCTGACCGCTGCCGTGCACCTCGACGAGGAGCGCGACTTCGTCGTCGACCCCGGGTTCGGGGTGCGCCAGCTCCTCGACATCGCCGAGCGTGCGCTGTCACCAGGCATCAACGACCCGACGACGGCGATCCAGGCGGTCAACGAGCTGCACGTGGTGCTCCGGTTCCTGGCCTCCCGGCCCGATCCCTCGCCGTACCTCGTCGGCGAGGACGGGGAGGTGCGAGGCGTCTACCGGCCTCAGACCTATGCCAAGTTCCTCTCCGAGGCGATCGAGGAGCTGACCCACTACGGCAAGGACTCGGTGCGGGTCGTGCCCCACCTCCGCGTGGTGCTGACCGACCTCATGGAGGCGGCGCGACCCGAGCACCGGGCGACGACCGAGGCCGTCCTGCACCGGCTTCCGGACCAGTCCGCCTAGCCGCTGAACCGGTCGAGCACGCTGGCGACCAGCTCGACGTCGCTGTCGCTTGCGCGCCGCCCGCCACCGGGCGGGATCTCCAGCGGGGCGGTGGTGATGCACACCGGGGCCCCGGAGCACGGAGGCAGCCGACCGCCCACCGCGAGGAGCCGCAGGGCATCGAGCTCCGCGGCCATCTGGAAGAGCTGGCGGACGGTGCCGTGACCCGCGACCTCGGACTCCGGCAGCTCCCCCACCGCCAGGAGGAAGTCGCCGCCCGCGCTGACCAGCGTGTCCGCGAACGAGGTGATGTGCGGGCAGGTCCGCGTCGCCGCCAGCCGCTCCGGCGTCGCCGAGATGATCTCCCACGCCATCGGCAGCGCACCGGGCACCTGCATGGTGCGGGTCGGTGCCGGGGCCGCCGCCTCCTTGCGACGGGAGCGGAAGAAGCCACGGCGCGAGGGCTCCTGCTCCCCGCCGGAGGAACGCCGGACCGGGACCTCCATGACGACCTCGCCGCTCCACTGGGTGGCGCCCCGCAGCCTGCGGTAGTAGGTGTCGATGTGGTCGACAAGAGCGTCCTGCAGCGCGTCGTCGCTGAGCAGGACGTACTTGGTGCGACGGCGGCGCCGATCGCCGGGGACGTTGGCCATGGGGTGTCGTGGTCCTTGCGGGTGCGGGGTCAGGGGTCCATCATGCCGTCCCCGGGGTGAGCCGTCACAGTCCGCCACGGTTCGGCACTAGGATGCAGGGGTGCCGCGCCGCCGCCAAGCCCGCGTGGAGGACCTTCACGAGACCGCCCGCGCCATGCCGCACGTCACCGTGGGCTCCTCGCGTGGCGGGCCGGTCTACCAGGTCGGCGCCAAGTCGTTCCTGTTCTTCCGCGGCCCGCGTCCTGACGCGTTCGACCCGACGACCGGTGAGCGGTACACCGACGTGGTGGTGCTGTGGGTCGAGGACGACGGCCTCAAGGAGGCGCTCGTGAGCGACCCGGCCTCGCCGTACTTCACGACGTCGCACTTCGCCGGTCACCCGTCGGTGCTGCTGCGCACGTCCCGGGTCGGCGAGCTCAGCCGTGACGAGGTGGTCGAGATGGTGCAGGACGCGTGGCTGTCCCGGGCCTCAGCCCGTCGCGCCCGGGAGTGGCTGGCGTCCCTCGACGCGCCCGGGTCCACGGCCACGTCATGACCACCGCCCACACGATGGCGACCAGCGTGATCTCGGCGAGGACGTACGACGGCCACGGCCCGAGGAGGTCGAGGAGGGAGGCCGACGACGGCTTGCGGTTGAGGTAGCCGTAGTTGGTGTCCGCCACGACGTTGAAGGAGTACGCCGCTACGGCCCACGTGAAGGTGGCGGCGACCGTGGTGGCGTAGAGCCGCCAGGTTGGCCTGAGCCCGAGCCCCCAGGTCAGGTAGGCCGCACCCCACACCACCAGGAAGTGCAGCGCCCAGAACCCGAGGAACCGCGGGTGCGGGAAGGCCTCGGCGAGCGAGGGGGTGAGGACGCCCTGGATCGTCAGGCTCAGCCCGACGTAGTAGGTGAACGCCGCCGTCCGGGGTCCCCGCGTCCACAGCGCGACGACCGTGGTGACCGTGGCCACGTCGCAGAGCGCCAGCGGGAGCGACGTCGCGAGCGAGAAGTCGTCGGGCGTGAGCTGGTAGCCCTGTACGGCGAGCGCCACGACGGCAGTGACGATCGCTAGTCCGCGGCGCCGGCGCGCCTCCCCCTCGGTGTCCCGGTGCGAGCGGCCCCACTGCACGACCGCCACGAGCCCCACGGCGAACAGCGTCAGCAGGGCGAGGTGCTGGCCGGTGAACGGTTCCACCACCCCATCGTGACACCGACGGCGTCAGGCGGGGCCGAGCGCTCCCGGACCCCCGTCGACGTCACGCTTCAGCTCGACGAAGACGACGTGCGTCCCCGTCTCGCCGATGTTCTCCCCGTAGTGCTCCTGGGCGGGCAGCCAGCCGGCCCTGCCGGCGACGAGCTCGACGTCGCGTTGCTCCGGGCCCGAGACCAGCCGGCGCCGGAACGACGACAGCGTGATCATCACGCTGTCCGGGTGGCTGTGCGGTGTGGTCCGGTGCCCGGGCTCGTCGCGGTACTCGAGCACGCGCACGTGCTCGTTCTCGAAGAGCACCGTGTAGGCGTCCGGGTTGGTCACGACCGGGTCCATCGTCACCGCGTGATCGTCCCAGCAGCGGGCGCGGCGAGCAATGGCCCACCCGGATGTTGTCAGGTGGCACGAACCGGCGCACCCTCGAAGGAGGACGAGCAGCGCGAGGTGGTCGCGATGAGAGCCGTGCAGGAGCCGACCGACAGGCGGACGGCGGAGGTCACCGAGGACCTCCGGCGGATCAGGTCGGCACTCGACGAGCAGGTGCCGGCCAAGACCGACGACAACCTGCTGATCGGCACCTGGAACATCCGGGCGTTCAGCGACCTGACGCCGAAGTGGCGGGCCACCGAGCGGGACAGCCCGAAGCGGGACTGGCACGCGCTCGCCTGCATCGCCGAGGTGGTGAGCCGGTTCGACGTCACCGCGATCCAGGAGGCGCGGCGCAACACGACGGCGCTCGCCGGCCTGCTGCACCTCCTCGGTCCCGCGTTCCGGCTGATCACCTCCGACGTCACCGAGGGCGGTCCCGGCAACGGCGAGCGGCTGACGTTCGTCTACGACAGCTCACGGGTCCAGCCGTCGGGGCTGGTCGGCGAGATCGTGCTGCCTCACGAGGCGGACGCTCCGGTCCAGCAGTTCGCCCGCACGCCGTACGCCGCCGGGTTCACCCGGGCCGAGCGTCGAGTTCATCCTCACGACCGTCCACGTGCTGTGGGGGAAGCGGCCCAACGACCGGCTCGCGGAGCTGACCGCTTTCGCCGAGTGGATGAAACGGTGGGCCGAGCGTCCCGACGACTGGAACCAGAACCTCATGGTGCTCGGCGACTTCAACCTCGACCGCCGCGGCGACCCGCTCTACGCGGCGTTCCTCTCGACCGGGCTGTGGCCGCCCGCGGAGCTCGAGCACGTGCCGAGGACGGTCTTCGACGACGACGGCGAGAACCACTTCTACGACCAGATCGCCTGGTTCAGCGACACCTCGCAGCCGGGGCCGCCGTCGCTGCTGGAGGGGCTGACCTACTCCCGGCACGGCGGCTCGTTCGACTTCGTCCCGCTGGCGTTCCGCGACCTGACCACGATGCAGCTCTCCTGGCGGATCTCCGACCACTACCCGCTGTGGGTCGAGTTCACCCTCTGAACCAGCTCGGCCGGCCCGGCGACGAAGAGGTACTCCACGTTGCGGAGCCGGCCCACGGTGCCGACCCGCTCTCCGCTCGGCCCGTGCACCCCGATCGTGGCGCCCACGTAGCGCCGCGAGTCGAAGGCGAGCACCTTCACCCGCTCGTGACCTGCCGCCTCGAGCGCCGCCACGACGTCCTCGGCGCTCATCCACGACTCGTCGTTGTAGGAGACGACCACGGTGGTGGCGCGCACCCGTCGGAGCAGGTCGGCGAAGGCCGCCGGCATCTCCCGCTTGCGGTTGAAGACCGACTTCGTCGCCTCGTCGCGGGCGTCGACGCGCTTGCACGCCACCCCGTAGTGCTCGGGGGCGTCCCAGCGGACCAGCGTCTCCCAGACGTGGTAGTTGGTGAAGTAGCGGTGCTGGTTGTACGGCGGGTCGAGGTAGGCGAGGTCGACCTCGGGCAGCGTGTCGACCACGACGGTCGCGTCGCCGTGCACGGAGGTCCCGGGCCCGGCCAGCAGCGCCGGCTCGCGCAGCTCGAGGTCGCGGGCCGCACGCGGCGCCCACTGCTTGAGGTAGGCCATCTGCACGCCGGTCGTCGAGTCCACCCGGTCGGCGGCGAGCATGAGCGCACGTGAGGAGCACCGGGAAGAGCGGTGAGTCCCGGTAGTCGTCGTGCAGGGCCTGCCGGATCGCATCGATCCGCATCCCGTTGCGCGGCTGGAAGAAGCGGGCCTGCTCGCAGAACGTCTCCGTGACGTAGCCGCGCCGCCCCGGCAGCGAGGCGAGGTGGCCCAGCGCCGAGGCCAGCGCCGGCCGGTCGACGGTGGTCGCGTCGGTCGCTACGAAGCAGCGAGCCAGGACGTCGGCGTACGTCGCGAGGTCGCAGGCGGTGACGTGGAGCCCGCGCCGCTTGAACTCCTGGGCGACGCGGGTGGTGCCGGTGAACAGGTCGACCGCCGTGCGCGCTCCGAGGGTCTCCGCGAGCTCGCCGAGGACCGGGACCAGGACCCGCTTCGAGCCGAGGTACTTGATCACGACCGGTGGCCTCAGCCCTCGACGAGGGCGACCGAGAACCAGACCGACTTGCCCCTGCCGGTGGCGCGGCTCCCCCACCGGTCGGCGAGCACCGACACGATCTGGAGTCCCCGTCCCGACTCGTCGTCGTCCTCGGCCCGCCGCCGGCGGGGCCGGTAGGCCGCCCGGTCCTGCACCTCGACGATCAGCTCCGTCCGGGTGCGGCGCAGCCGCAGCTCGATCGGCGGACGCCCGTGGACGAAGGCGTTGGTGACGAGCTCGCTGGTCATCAGCACGACCTCCTCCACCAGCTCGCCGGGGATCTCCCACTCGTCCAGGTGCTGGGCCACCACGCGGCGTGCCTCGGCGACCGCCGGCACGTCTCCGGTGATCAGGTGGGTGGCGGCGGACTCGAACCGCTCGGCGTTCACCCGGGTCACCAGGATGGCGATGTCGTCGTCCGGCCCGTCCGGCAGCAGGGAGCCGACCACCAGCTCCGGCAGCTGCTGCAACGGCGACGAGACGTGGCTCCCGAGCACCTCCTCCAGCGCCTCGATGCCGACGTCGAGGTCGCGGTCGCGGCGCTCGACGAGGCCGTCGGTGTAGAACGCCACCGTCGAACCGAGGTCGAGGTGCACGTGCTCACCCGCCATGCCGTAGTAGCCGGCGCCGAGGGGCGGGCCGGCGGTCTCCAGCCGTTTGCAGCCGCCGTCGGTGGAGAGGTGCAGCGGCGGCAGGTGCCCGGCGTTGGCGTAGTGCAGGGACTGGTCGGTGGAGTCGAAGATCGCGTAGACACAGGTGACGATCTGGTCGCCGGGCAGGTCCTGGACGATGCCGTCGAGGTACTCCAGCACCTCGGCCGGCGGCAGGTCGAGCTTGGCGAAGGCGCGGACGGCAGAGCGGAGCTGGCCCATCCCGGCGGCCGCCGTGACGCCCCGACCCATCACGTCGCCCACGACGAAGGCGGTCCGTCCGGCGCCGAGCTCGATGATGTCGTACCAGTCACCGCCGACCTGGGTCCCCTCGACGCCGGCGCGGTAGTAGGTCGCCACGTCGAGGTGCTCGACGTCGAAGGTGAGCGCGGGCAGCAGGCTCCGCTGCAGCTCGTCGGCGATCGCGTGCTCCCGCGCCGCGGCCTCCTCCAGCCCGGCGGCCCGGGCGAGCACGAGCTCGGCCTCCCGCTGCTCCGTGATGTCCTGCACCGACCCGCGGAGCACCCGGGGTGCCCCGCGGTCGCTGCGGACCACCTCGCCGTTGACGGCGACGAGCCGCTCCTGGCCCGAGGGCAGCACGACCCGGGCCTCGTAGCTCAGCACCTGACCCTCGGCGGCGCCCAGCAGCGTCTCCCGGACCTGCTCCCGGTCCTCGGCGTGGACCAGGGTTCCCAGGAGCCCCTCGAAGCCGAGCGCGTCGATCTCGTCATGGGTGTGCTCCAGGAGCCGCAGCAGCTCCTCGGAGGCGAGGACGGTGCCGGTGGCGAGGTCGATCTCCCAGCTGCCCACCCTGGCGAGCCGCTGCGCCTGGTCGAGCATCCGCTTGCTGGACTCCAGCGTGTGCTGCACCCGGCGGGTCCGGTCGAGCTCCATGTTCACCCGGACCCGCGCGAGGAGCTCACGGCCCGAGAACGGCTTGACGAGGTAGTCGTCGGCTCCCGACTCCAGCCCCTCCACGGTGCCTTCCTCGCCGGCGCGTGCGGACAGCATGATGACCGGGACGCCGACCGTGGCCGGGTCGGCCTGGAGCCGCTCGAGCAGCCCGAACCCGTCGAGCCGCGGCATCATGACGTCGGTGACCACGAGGTCCGGGCAGCGTTCTGCCACCCGCTCGAGTGCCTCGAGCCCGTCGGCGGCGGTGTCGACGTCGTAGCTCCCGGACAGCAGCGTGGCGACGTACTCCCGCATGTCGGCGTTGTCGTCGACGACCAGCACCCGGCCCCCGCGGGGCGCCACGTCCAGCTCCGTCGGCGACCTCTGGTGCCGGCGTGCCGCGGCCTCGTCGGAGATCCAGCGCAGCGTCTCGGAGACGAACCCCTGAGCATCGTGGGTCACCGTGGCGGCAGGCCCGTCGGCCGACCGGTCACCGCTCACCTGCTCCGGCGGCAGGTGATCCCTGCCCAGGGGGATCCGGACCGTGAAGGTGGCGCCCTCGCCCGGAGCACTCGTGGCGTCGACGGTGCCCCCGTGAAGGGCGACCAGCTCCTGCACCAGGGCGAGGCCGATCCCCGACCCCTCGTGGGTGCGGGACGCGGCTCCGTGCACCCGGTGGAACCTCTCGAAGAGCCGGGGCAGCTCGGACGCGGGGATGCCGACACCGGTGTCGGCGACCGTGAGGACCGCGGCTCCGTCCTGCTCGCGCACCCGGACGGTGACCCCACCCTCGAAGGTGAACTTGAACGCATTCGACACCAGGTTGAGCACCACCTTGGCCCAGTGCTCCTGGTCGACGTACGGCCGGACCGCGAGCGGAGGGCAGTCGACGGTCAGCGCCAGCCCGGCGCGGTCGGCCGCGGCCTGGAACATCGAGGCGAGATCGGTGGTGTAGGTGGCGAGGTCGAGCTGCTCGAACCGTGCGGTGAGCCCGCCGGCCTCGAGCCGGGAGAAGTCGAGCAGGCTGTTGACCAGCTTGAGCAGCCGCTGGGAGCTGCGCAGCACGACCTCGAGCCGCTCGCGCTGGCCGGGGGTGGGCGGGTCGCCGGCGTCGGCGAGGGCGTCCTCGACCGGCCCCAGGATCAGTGTGAGCGGGGTGCGGAGCTCGTGGCTGACGTTGGTGAAGAAGTCGGTCTTGGCCTGGTCGATCCGGGCAAGGCTCTCGGCGCGCCGCTTCTCGAACTCGAAGGCGCGCGCCTCGGTGACCGCGGCCGCCAGATGGCCCGCGATCAGCCCGACGAACGACTGGTACCCCTCGTCCGGGAGCCGGTAGGGGTTGAGCCCCACGACGAGGAAGCCGTACGGCGCCAGCTGGCCGGGCTGGGCGAGCGGCGCGACGAGGGCGTCCCGGGGCGGGTCCTGCCAGGCCCCCCGCGGCAGCTCCGGGAACCGGTCCCGGATCCCCTCCACGAGCACCGGCTCACCGGCGCGGACGACGTCCACGGGCCACGCCGGCGACCGGTCGTCGACGGCGATGACCGCCGGCGCCGCCGGGTGCGAACCCTCGAACCCGGTGGACCCGGCCCGCGCCGCGGTGCGCCCGTCGGGGTCGAAGAGGTAGATCAGCGTGAACGGCAAGGACCACGGGTTGTCCGCGAGCCGCTCGCAGGCCGCGGCGAGGGTGGCCTCCTCGTCGATGTCACTGAGCCGCGTGCCGAGGTCGCGCAGCGTCGCCATCCGGCGCGTGGCGATGACCTGCTCGGTGTCCTCCTTGACGACGCACAGCATGCCCGCGATCTGGTTGTCGTCGTCGACGAGCGGGCTGTAGGAGAACGTGTGGTAGGTCTCCTCGACGTAACCGCTGCGCTCCAGGAAGAGGCGCAGCGACTCGTCCCAGGTCGCCTCGCCGGTGGTCGTCACCTGCGCGATGCGCGGGCCGATCTCCGGCCAGATCTCGGACCAGACGACGGCGGCTGGCCGGCCCAGTGCCCAGGGGTACTTCGTGCCGAGGGTGTCCTGCCGGTAGGCGTCGTTGCAGAAGAAGGTCAGCTCAGGCCCCCAGGCGAACCACATCGAGAACCTCGAGGTCAGCAGGATGCGGACCGAGTTGCGCAAGGCCTGGGGCCAGTCGTCGGGGTCGCCCAGGGGGGTCGACGACCAGTCGACGGCGAGCAGGTCGGCACCCAGCCGCCCGCTCGACTCCAGGAATGCGCGCACCACCGAAGCCTAGACGCCGACCCCTCCAGCACCCCTGGGCGCGCGCCCGGATAGCGTCCGGGCGTGACGACCGACCTCCGGGCGAGCTGGCTCCCGCTCGCCGCCGTGGCGGTGACCCTGCTCCTCTGGTCCTCGGCGTTCGTCGCGATCCGCCACCTCGGCGAGGTCTTCTCCCCCGGAGCCCTGTCCCTCGGCCGGCTCCTCGTGGGCTCGCTCGCCCTCGGCGCGGCGGTGGCGACGCGGCCGGCACCCTGGCCGCGGCGGTCGGACTGGCCGGGGCTGGTCACGATCGGCGTGCTCTGGTTCGGCGTCTACAACGTGGCGCTCAACGCCGGGGAGCGGCTCGTCGACGCCGGGACCGCCGCCCTGCTGATCCAGCTGTCGCCGGTGCTCGTGGCGCTCCTCGCGGCGACCTTCCTCGGAGAGCGGGCCACCCCGGCTCTCGGCGCGGGGCTGCTGGTCGCGTCGGCCGGGGTGGCGGTGATCTCGTTCTCGACCGCGCCGGCCGGCGACCGCGACCCGGTCGGCGTGCTGCTGTGCCTGCTCGCCGCGTCGACCTACGCGGTCTCCGTCGTCGTGCAGAAGCCGCTGGTCGGCCGGCTCTCCGCGCTGCAGATCACCTGGATCGCGTGCACGGTCGGGGCGGTCGTCTGCCTCCCGTTCGCCGGCCGGCTGGTGCACGAGGCCCGCGAGGCGGCCGCCGCCGACCTGGCGTGGGTGGTCTTCCTGGGGGTGTTCCCGACGGCCGTCGCCTTCACCACCTACGCCTACGCGTTGCGGCACATGAGCGCCGGAAGGCTGTCGGTGACCACCTACCTGGTGCCGGTGATCACCGTCGGGATGAGCTGGCTGCTGCTCTCGGAGGCGCCGCCGCCCCTGGCCTATGCCGGCGGTGCGCTCTGCCTGCTGGGAGTCGCGATCACCCGTCGGCGGTGGCGCTCCGGCAGTGTGCTCAGGTGAGCCTGAGGAAGGCCAGGTGCTGCTCGTACTGGTCGAGGCAGTCGTGGATCACCTGTGTCTCGCTGTAGCCCATCACGTCGTAGTCCTGGCCGCCGCCGTCGAGGTGGACCTCCAGCCGCGCATAGCGGTCGCGGTCGCCGATCATCCGTCCGCCGTACGTCGGGACCGGGGACTCGGTGACCTCGACGCGGTAGACGAACGGGTGCTGCGGAGCCTCGGTGCGCAGCTCGACCCACGAGCACCGGCCGTCGACCTCGTGGGCGGTGACGGCAGCCGCGACCCCGCGCTCGTCCAGCCCTGAGGCCACCTCCCTCAACGCCGGCGCGACCACCCCGGCGAGGTGACGCTCGGCGTCCGCGACGTCGACGAAGTTCACTGCGCGCGCCAGCCGCGCGCGCCACGCCTCGCGCCCCTCACGGGCGGACCGCGCCGACAGCATGGTGGGCAGGTGGTGGTCGGCGGAGTCGACTCGACGGGCCTCGACGCGCAGCGCCTTCAGCAGCCCCCACATCACCAGGACCAGGACCACCGCGAACGGCACCGCGAAGATGATCGTCGCGTACTGCAGCGCCAGGATGCCGCCCACCGCGAGCATCGCGATCGTCAGCAGCCCGGTGACCGCGGCCCACACGATCCGCATCCAGGGCGCGCCGTCGTCCTGCACGCTCCGCAGCTGTGAGCTGAGGTTGGCCATCACCAAGGCGCCGGAGTCCGCGGAGGTGACGTAGAACAGCAGGCCGACGAAGAAGGCGAGCGCCACGAGCACACCCGTGGCCGGGTAGCCCTCCAGCAGGGTGAAGAACCCCGACCCGTCGAACGCCTGGGCCGCCTCCGCGAACTCGGCGTCGCCTCCGCGTACCCGGTCGATCGCGGCGTTGCCGAAGATCGAGATCCACATGACGATGTAGCTGAACGGGATGACCATCGTCCCGGCCACGAACTGCCTGATCGTCCGCCCCCGCGAGATCCGGGCGAGGAAGAGCCCCACGAAGGAGGCCCAGGCGATCCACCAGGCCCAGAAGAACAGGGTCCACAGCGACATCCACTCGGCGTTGTCGACGAACGCGAACGTCTCCATGGTCTTGGCGGGGAACGTGCGCGCGAAGTCGCCGACGTTCGTCACGACCGCGTTGAGGATGAAGGTCGTCCTGCCGGTGACGAGCACCCAGAACGCGAGCGCCAGCGCGAGCAGCACGTTGAGCTGGGAGAGCAGCCGGATGCCCTTGTCGACGCCGGTCGTCGCCGAGATCGCCGCGATCGAGACGGCGAGCACGGCCAACCCGATCTGGGCGCCGGTGCCGATCGCGGTGCCGAACAGGACGTTGAGCCCGACGTTGAGGAAGACCACGCCGATGCCGAGGCTGGTGGCGACACCGAAGACGGTGCCGAGCACCGCGGCCGTGTCGACGGCGTGGCCGAGCGGCCCGTCGATCCGCTTGCCGAAGATCGGGTAGAGCGCCGACCTGACGGCCAGCGGGAGGTTCTGGCGGTAGGCGAAGTAGGCGAGCGCCAGCCCCATGAGCGCGTACATCGCCCAGCCGGTGACCCCGTAGTGGAACAGCGTCCACACGGTGGCCTCGCGGGCCGCTTCGACCGTCTCCGGGTCGCCGGAGGGCGGCGCCATGTACTGCGAGACCGGCTCGACGACCGAGTAGAACATCACGTCCGTGCCGATGCCGGCGGCGAAGAGCATCGAAGCCCACGCGAAGGTCGAGAACTCCGGCCGGGAGTGGTCCGGCCCCAGGCGGACGTGGCCGTGGCGGGAGAAGCCGAGGAAGAGGACGAAGCCGAGGATCACGGTCGCGAGGAGGATGTAGAACCAGCCGAACCCGGTCGTGACCTTGTCGACGACGGTGAAGATCGCGTTCTCGGCCTGCCGGGGGGCGACGATCGCCCACAGCGCCATCGCGGTGACCCCGATGACCGAGGAGAGGAACACCGGCCAGCGGGGCTGTGGACCTCCCCAGCGGCCGGGGGGTGCGTCGGGGCTCGCTGCGGCCGGTGTCCGGGTGTCGCTGCTCATGCTGGTCCCTCCACGGGTGACGCGGCACGGCGGCCGCCACTCCGATGCCACTGCATCCGGCAACGGCTGTCAATGGGTCCAACGGCCGGGGAGGTGGCACCGAGACGGCGGTCGAGCCGTCTCGGTGCCACCTGGCCTAGCGGGTGATCACCACCAGAGCCAACGCGACTCACTGGGCTGCGAGTAGCCGTCCGCGGTCACGGCCCGGATGCGGCCGGTCGTGTCGGTGGTGCAGTTCCCTCCGGTGGAGCCGCATCCGGGGTCGGTGGCCGTCCCCGAGAAGTCGTACCCATCGGTGAACGTCACGGTGACCGGCAGCCAGGGACCGTCGTCGATGGAGAGCTCCCACCCTTCGGCGTCGGAGCTCCCGAGCGTGCCCAGGTCCCAGTGGAAGTCGTAGCTCCCACCACCGTTGGACCAGCCGCCGTGGAAGAACGGAGCGGCGGTGGCGACCACCTCGACGACCTCGACGGTCGCCGACGAGGCCGGCGCCCCGGTGCCGCGGTCGTTGACCGCGCGCACCGCGTAGGTGTGGCTGCCCGTCGACTGGCTCGTCAGCGTCACGGTGAGCCGGTCGGTCCCGGTCGTGCTCGCGTCGCTCCAGAGGCCTTCGTCGGTGCGCACCTGGTAGCCGGTGATCTCGGAGCCGCCATCGGACGACGGGGTGTCGAAGGTGACGGTGACGGTGTCGCCGTCGACGGTCGCGAGCACGCCGGCCGGAGCCCCGGGGACGGTCGCCACCGACGCCACGGACCACACGGCCGGGCCGTGGCCCCACTGGTTCACCGCCCGCACGCGGACGTCGTAGGCGACGCCGTTCTCGAACCCCTCCGTCACCACGGTCATGGGGTCGGCGCCGAAGACGTCGGCACGCGCCCAGGTGTGCCCGGCGTCGTAGGAGATGTCGTAGGAGAGGACCGGAGAGCCGTAGGTGTGCTCCGGCTCGCCGAAGGTCGTGGTGATGACCCCGTCGTCGCCGACGGCCGTGAGACCGGTCGGCGCCGTCGGGACGCCGTGGACCGGCGCGGTCAGCGCGTTGGACGGGGCACCGGCGCCGGCAGCGTTGACCGCACGCACCCGCAGCTCCAGGGTCGAGCCGGGGGTCAGGTGGCCGAGCCGGCCGAAGAGGAGGTCGTCGCCGCAGCCCAGACCGCACCGGACGGCCTTGCGCTCGACGAGGCCGGACTGGACGGGCTCCCATCCGGCGCCGGTGCTCACCTCGTAGCCGGTGATCGGTGCGCCGCCGTCGTCGGCGGGCGCCGTGAACGAGTAGAAGATCTCCCGGTCGTAGCTGTCGGTCCCCTGCATCACGGGGGCGCCGGGGGCCCGGACCTGCTCCCGGGTGCCGGTCATCTCCACGACCACCCGCCGGTTGAGCCCGCGGTCGCCGGCGGTGCCGCCGATGACGGCCGGACGGCTCGCCGCATAGCCGACGCTGGTCGCCGCGAGGTGGCCGGCGGCGTCGTCGACCAGCCGGTCGCACACCTCGGCTGCGCGGACCAGCGCGAGCACCCTGGTGCGCTGGGCCCGGCCGGCGTAGTCGGCGTACCCCTCGCAACGGATGCTCGAGGCGTCCTCGAGCGCTGCCGCGAGCCGGGCGACCTTGCGCTCGGCCGCCGCGCTCAGCTCGGTGGCGTCGCCGGCGAACAGGGCCTTCCCGTCGAGCGTGACCGCGTGGCCCTGCTCGAGCTGGTGGCCGAAGGCGTAGCCGACCGGGACGGCGAGCGCGCCGTCTCGGGTCCGGTAGACGGCGCGGGTCTCACGGACCCGGCCGTTGTACGCCCTCGGGCTCTTCGGGACCGCGGCCTCGGCCCTTCTCTCGGCAGGTGTGCGCGGGTCGACGAACCAGGGCGCCGGCGAGCTCGCCGCCGAGACGGAGGCGGCGGGCGCAGCCGGCGCAGCGACGGCCGCTGCCGGGGCAACGGCCCCGGACAGCACCACTGCGAGGCCGGAGGACGCCGCGGCCAGGCCTGCGACCTTCCGGCGAGGAAGAGTGAGGAACATGACCAACCGATCAGCTAGGAGTCAGGACGGCGCTCCGGCACGAGTCCGGTGCGCCCTTCCATCGGCCTCCGGTGGACCCTGCTGAGGGCTACCGCACTGTCGATGTCGGCGCCGTCGCTCAGTCGGTGACGGAGGCGACCAGCCAGCGCATGAAGTCGCTGTTGGAGCGCAACGCCTCCAGCGAGACCGCGTCGGGGTGGGCGGCGAACTTCGCCACCACCACCCGGGAGGTCGGGTCGACCCAGAGGTACTGCCCGTGGATCCCGGCGCCGTACACGGCACCGCGGTCGTCGCCGGTCACCCACCACTGGCTGAGGTAGCTGCCCCGCGGGTGGACCTCCTGGAACGGGCTGCCGGCCGCGGCGGAGGTGCTGCCGCCGGCGAGCAGCGCCTCCACCCATGCCTCCGGCACGACCTGCCGCCCGCCGACGGCGCCGCGGTCGAGGACGAGCTGGCCGAAGCGGGCCAGGTCGCGGACGGTGCACGCGACGCCGCCGTTGGCGAAGGCGAACCCGCCCTGGTCGACGGTGATGACGGCGTCGCTCTCGGTCGGCACCAGCGACCACAGCTCGTCGGAGAGGACCTCGTGGTAGCGACGGCCGGTCGCCCGCTCGACGACCCAGGCGAGCGCGTCGGTGGTGGCCGAGCAGTACTGGAGGTGGCGGCCGTGCACGCCCAGTGGCCTCAGCGTGGGCAGGAACGCGTAGGTGTCGGCCGGGTCGCCGGACATCCGCGGCCGCCACCCGGCGACCCGGTCCTGCTGGGCGACGTGCGCCCCGGGGTCGTGGTAGCTCTCGACGTAGTCCACCGAGACCTGCATGTCGAGCGCCTGGCGCACGGTCGCGTCGCCGAAGGCCGACCGGGCGAGCTCCGGCACCACGCTGCCGATGGTCGTCCCCTCGGTGAGCACCCCCTGGCCGACGAGCCGTCCGTAGAGCAGCCCGCACAGGCTCTTGGAGATCGACATCAGCGTGTGCTTGGTGTCGACGCCCATGTCCTCGCCGTACCACTCACGGACCGGCTCGCCGTCCCGCAGCACCACGACGGCGCGGGCCGCGGTCGCCTCGACGCAGGAGTAGAACCGGTCACGGTCGAGGTCACCGAGTCCGGCATCGTCGTCGGTACGCCGCTCGCCGCGGGAGACGACCGCCGTCGGCACGAGCTCGGTGACGTGGCTGAAACCCCAGGCGTTCCACGGGCTGTCCTGCCAGTTGGTGAGGTTGACCTCGCCGGGCGCCGGTGGGTGGGCCAAGGCGTAGCCGGGTCGGCGGTTCACGTGAGGGTTTCCTCTCGGCTGGGCAGCGAGGAACGGAGGTTCTCGCTGTCGACGGACGGGCTGGCTGCGACCAGCTCCCGCGTGTAGTCGTGCCGGGGGGCGGTGAGCACCTGCTCCGCGGGCCCCCGCTCGACGACGCGGCCCCGGAGCATCACCACCACGTCCTCCGCCAGGTAGCGGACGACGTCGAGGTCGTGGGAGACCATCACGTAGGTGAGGCCGTGCTCGGCGCGCAGGTCGCGCAGCAGGTTGAGGAGCTGTGCCTGGACCGACACGTCGAGGGCCGAGGTGGGCTCGTCGAGGATCAGCAGCTCCGGCGAGGTGGCGAGCGCCCGGGCGACGCCGACGCGCTGGCACTGGCCGCCCGAGAGCTGGTGCGGCAGCCGGTCGCGGTGGGACGCCGCGAGCCCGACCTGGTCGAGGAGCTCCTCGACGCGCCGCTGCCGGGCCGCGCCCCGCAGCCGGCCGGGCAGCGTGAGCGGCTCGGCGATGCTGTCCTCGACGGTCATCCGCGGGTTCAGCGCCTGGACGGGGTTCTGGAAGACCAGCCCGATCCGGCTGCGCATCCGGCGGCGCTCGCGCGTCGACATCCCGGCCAGCTCGGTCCCGTCGAACGTGATGGAGCCCGACGTCGGCTCGAGTAGCCCGAGCATGCAGCGCACCAGCGTGGTCTTGCCCGAACCGGACTCGCCGACCACGCCGAGCGAGGTGCCGCGCTCGACCGTGACCGAGACGCGGTCGAGCGCCGTGTGGGCGGACCTGCGGGTCCGGAACTCGTGGACGAGCTCGTGGGTCGACACCAAGGCGGTCACAGCTCGGCACTCCTCAGGCAGGCGGTCTCGTGGAGCGGGCTCACCGGCGCCAGCGGCGGGTCGACCGTCCGGCAGGCGTCGACGACCGCGAAGCACCGGTCGGCGAAGGCACACCCCTGGAGGGCCAGCAGGTTGCCCGGCACCTGGCCCGGGATCGAGCGGAGCCGCTCCCCGGTCGCCGTCGGCAGCGCGCCGATCAGCCCCTGCGTGTAGGGATGCCCGGGCGCGGACAGGACCACGTCCGTGGGCCCGGTCTCGACGACGCGGCCGGCGTACAGCACGGCGACCCGGTCGCAGGTGGTGCGGACGACGCCGAGGTCGTGGGTGATGAGCAGGACACTGAACCCCAGGGCGCGCTGGAGCTCGAGGATCAGCAGCAGGATCTGCCGGGAGACGGTCACGTCGAGCGCGGTCGTCGGCTCGTCGAGGATCAGCAGCTTGGGCTCGCACAGCAGCGCCATCGCGATCATCGCGCGTTGCAGCATGCCGCCGGACAGCTCGTGCGGGTAGGCGCCGACCACCCGCGCGGTGTCGGTCAGCCCGACGTCCTCGAGCCGGCGCGCGACCAGGTCGCGGGCCGCCTCGCCCTTGATCCCGCGGTGGCGGCGCAGCACCATCCGCATCTGGTCGCCGAGCGTGAACAGCGGGTTGAACGCCGTGCCGGGGTTCTGGAACACGATGCTGACGGCGTCGCCGCGGTTGCGGGCGCGGTCACGGTCGGCCAGCGCGAGCTGGTCGACACCGTCGAAGACGATCCGGCCCGTGGTCCGGCTCTGCGGGGGCAGGACCCCGAGGATCGCCTGTGCGGTGATCGACTTGCCGCAGCCGGTCTCCCCGACGATCCCGAGCACCTCGCCGCGGCCGACCTGCAGCTCGATCCCGCGCACCGGGCGGTTGGTGGTCGCGCCGCGGTCGTGGAACTCGACCTCGAGGTCGCTCACCTCCAGCAGCAGCTCGTTGCTCACCGCTTCACCTTCCGCGGGTCGAGGACGTCGCGCAGCGCGTCGCCGAGGAGGTTGAACGCGAGGACGGTCACGAAGATCGCGAGGCCCGCGAAGGTCGAGATCCACCACGACGTGAAGAGCTGGCCGCGACCGTCGGCGACCATCAGTCCCCAGTCGGCGGCCGGCGGCTGGGCACCGAGGCCGATGAAGGCCAGCGCCCCGGCCGCGAGGACGACCGTGCCGATGTCGACGGTGGCCTGCACGAGCACCGGCGTCATGGAGTTGCGCACGATGTGGCGGCGCAGGATCGTCCGGCCGGGAACGCCCATCGCCTCGGCGGCGATGACGAAGGGCCGCTCGCGGAGCGACCTCGCCTCGGCCCGGACCAGGCGGGTGTACCAGGGCCACCAGGACACCGCCAGCGCGATGCCGGCGTTGAGCAGCCCGGGGCCGAGCACGGCGACCACGATCATCGCCAGCAGCAGCGGAGGAAACGACTGGAACAGCTCGGTCACGCGCATCAGGACCTCGTCGAGCCAGCCGCCGCGGTAGCCGGCGACCGCGCCCAGCGGGACGCCGATGAGCGCGGCCACGAGGACGACGGCGACCGAGACCATCAGCGCCGGCCGGGTGCCCATGATGACGCGGCTGAGCATGTCACGGCCGAGGGCGTCGGTGCCGAACCAGTGGGTGCCGCTGGGCGGAAGGCTGGCGGTGGCCACGTTGGTGACGCCGCGCCCCTGGTCGGGGTAGGGGGCGAGCCACGGCGCCAGGGCAGCCACCACGACGAGCAGCAGGATGAGCAGGGTGCCGAGCATGGCCATCCGGTCCCGGGCCAGCGTCCGGAGCAGGGCGCGTGCACGGGTCGGCGGCCCGGCCGAGGCGACGGCGGTGGGCTCCACGACGACCTGGGCCATGTCAGCTCCTCACCCGGGGGTCGAGCCGCGCCTGCAGGAGGTCGACGACGAGGTTGGTGATGAGGTAGCCGGCGGCGCCGAGCAGGGTGATCGCCATGATCACCGGGTAGTCGACGGCCAGCATCGCCGAGGTGGCGTAGGCGCCGATCCCGGGCCAGTTGAAGACCACCTCGACGAAGAACGTGCCGGTCAGGGCGTAGGCGATCGACAGCCCCAGCACCGTGAGGGTCGGCGACACCGCGTTCTTGAGGGTCAGCCGCCAGGTGATGAGTCGCTCGCTGAGGCCGTACGCACGCGCCGTCAGCGTGTAGTCCTGGTCCAGCGCCTCCAGCATCGACGCCCGGGTCATCCGGGCGATCAGGCCGAGGGGGTACGCCGCCAGCGTGAGCGCCGGGAGCACCAGGTGCTCGAGGCCGTCACGGAAGGCGACCCAGTTGCCGGTGAGGAGGCTGTCGAGCAGAGGGAAGTGCGTCACCGTCGCGATCGGGTCGGTGTAGCCGACGGTGGTGCTGAACTGGCCGGTGGCGTGCAGCATCCCGAGCTGCCCGACGACCAGCACCTGCAGGAGCAGCCCCAGCCAGAACGCCGGCATCGAGATGCCGCCGATGCACAGGAAGCGGATCACGGCGTCGACGGCACCTCCCTGCCTGCGGGCGGCGACGACGCCGAGCGCGACGCCGAGCACGGCCGCCAGGGTCATCGCCGCGGCGATCAGCTCGAGGGTCGACGGCAGCCGTTGGGCGATGTCGGGCAGCACCGGCTGCTTGGTGGCGAGCGAGACCCCGAGGTCACCGGTCAGGAGGGAGGTCACGTAGTCCGCGAACTGCACCGGCAGCGACCGGTCGAGCCCCAGCTCCTCGCGGATCCGGGCCAGGGTCTCCGGGGTGGCCTTCGGGCCCCGCGTAGACGACCGCCGGGTCCGAGGGCACCACCCGGGCGAGCACGAAGGTGATCAGGGTGAGGGTGGCCATCACGGCCGCCGAGGTGGCGATGCGCTTGGCGACGTAGCGGGTCATGAGGTCCTTCCGGCCACCCCCGCACCACCGGAGCTCACGCCGGGCTGAACCCGGCGAAGAACGTGGTGAACGGGTAGTTCTCGTTGAACTCCTCGGTCTCCAGGCCGCTGGGGACCACCGACACCGCCTGGGCGTCGTAGAGGAACGCCCCCGGTGCCTCCTCGTGCAGCAGCTCCATCGCCTCGACGTAGAGAGCCTGCGCCTGGTCACGGTCGGTCGCGGTGAGGGTCGCGGCCTCGTCGATGAGGGCGTCGTACTTCTCGTTCTTCCAGTAGCTGAGGTTGAAGAACGGGACGTCGGAGCTGTGGAACAGCGAGTAGAGGTTGTCCGAGCCGGCGTCGGAGTAGGTCGGCCAGTAGTAGAGGACGAAGATGTCCTGCGCCTTGGCCGGGTCGCCCTTGGCCTGCTCCCACTGCTGGTTGAACAGCTGGCTCTTGACCTCCACGTCGACGCCGACCTGGGCGAGTGCGTCCTTGATGAGCGGCACGAACCGGTCCTCGGCGGCGTTCTCCGAGGCGTAGGTCAGCTTCAGGTCGAACCCGTCGGCGTGGCCCGCCTCGGCGAGCAGCTCCTCGGCCTTGGCGAGGTCCTGGGTGTACTGAGGGACCTCCTCGCTGAACGGGAAGATCCCGTCCGGAACCGGGCCGCGCGCCTGCGTGCCGTACCCCTGGCCGCCGATCGCGATGATGTCCTCGTAGGGCATCGCGTAGGACAGCGCCTGGCGCACCAGCGGGTCGTCGAGCGGCGGCCGCGTGGTGTTGAACAGCGCCAGGAAGTTGAACGGCGACTTGGAGACCTTGACGGTGTAGTCGCCGTTCTCCTCGAACGTCGAGACGTTCTCCAGCGGCACCTGCGTCGAGAAGGCGACCTCCCCGGTGGTCAGCATCTGCTGGGCGGTGACGGCGTCGGAGGTGATGGCGACGTCGACCGTCTCGTAGGCCGGCATCCGCTCCTCGTTCCAGTACTCGTCGTACCGCTCGAGGACGACCTTCTCACCAGCGGTGTAGGAGGCGAGCGTGAACGGGCCGGTGCCGCCGTCGACGCCGGACTCGAAGAACTTCTCGTCCTTCGCGGACTCCTCGAGCATCGACGGCGCGACGATCCAGGCGCCGTACGTCGAGGAGGCGATGAGGTCGACCGGGGCGGCGTAGGTCAGCTCGAAGACGACGGTCCGGTCGTCGGGGGCGCTGATCTTCTTGACCGGGGCCCAGATGAACGACGCGCCGGCTCGTTCGCGTGCGGCGTCGAGGCTGGCCTTGACCGCGGCGGCGTCCACCTCCTCGCCGGTGTGGAAGGTGACCCCCTCGCGGATGTCGAAGGTCCAGGTCAGCCCGTCCTCGGAGACCTCCCACGCGGTGGCGAGCGCCGGGGTGTACTCCTCCTCGCTGCCGGCAGGGTTCTTCCACAGCAGCGGCTCGTAGAGGTTGCCGAGGTACATCGCCTCGGTCGAGAAGGACTTGACCGGGTCCCACGTGGTGACCGAGGCCGACGACGCGACGGTGAGGACGCTGGTGTCGGCGGCGGGACCCGAGCTGCTGTCGGCGCTCTCTCCCGAGCAGGCGGCGACGGCGAACAGGCCCACGGCCGAGAGGAAGGCGGCTGCGTACTGACGGCTCTTCATGCTGTCTCCTTGTGGAGTGGCTGGCGTGTCGTCATTCTGGAACCGCCGTCTCATACCGTCCAATACTTAGGTCGGCACGATCTCATACCTGGGAGGCATGATGGAGCTGCGTTTGCTCCGCTACTTCCTCGCGATCGTGGACACGGGCTCGGTGACCGCAGCGTCGAGGGAGCTGTTCGTGGCGCAGCCATCGCTGTCGCGGCAGTTGCGGCGCCTCGAGGGCGAGCTGCAGCTGCAGCTGTTCGCCCGGGTCGACCGCCGCCTGGTCCTGACCGACTCGGGACGCCGGTTCGTCCCGATCGCCCGGGACCTGCTCGCCCGCGCCGCCCACGCCCGCACGATGGTCGCTGCTCTCGCGGCCAGCACCACCCCCGACCTCGTCGTGGCAGGTCCGACGACCACCATCAGCGACATCGTGGCGCCGTTCATCGCCTCCGGCGGGCCGGCCTCCCTCGCGAACGTCGTCGAGACCTCGCCCCAGGACGTCTACGAGGTCGTGGCCCACGGCGAGGCCGACTTCGGTCTGGGCACGTCGGTCCCCTCGCGCGGGCTCGAGGCCGAGGTGCTGGTCCGGGTCGACGTGTGGGCACAGGTGCCGCAGGACCATCCGCTCGGCGGGCGGAGCCACCTCGACCTCGCCGAGATCGTCGCCCACCCGCTGGTGCACCTCGACGCCAGCCACGCGGTGCGCCGCGCGTTCGACGCGGCCGCCACCCGCGACGGCCTCACCTACGACGTGGTCGCCCAGGCACGCTCGCCCCGCCTCGGCCAGGCGCTCGCCGCCGCCGGACGCGGCATCTGCATCACCTCCGACGACGCCCGCTACGGGCTGGCGTCACCCCGGATCATGGTGGCCGGCGAGCCACTCACGGTGACGCTGTACGCCGCCTGGGAGGCCGACCACTACGCGGCCTCCCACATCCGCGCGACGGTCGCGCGGCTGCGGGCGTTCACCGCGGAGCGGTACGGCCACGCCTGAGGCGCCCCGCGTTGTACGTTGAGCGACCCGCCGGTCTTGCTGTCGAAGGAGTGGGTCGTGTCGCTCGACGCCTGGTTCACCCTGGTCGTGGTCGCCGCGGTCCTCGTGCTGCTGGTCCGAGGGAGAACGTCACCCGCGGTCGTCGTCTTCGGCGGGGCGGTCGCCGTCCTGATCCTCGGGGTGGTCGAGGCGGACCAGGCGTTCTCGGGGTTCTCCAACTCGGCGCCGATCACCGTCGCCGCGCTGTACGTCCTCGCGGCCGGCATCGAGAAGACCGGCGCGCTCACCCCGGTCATGCAGACCACGCTCGGGGAGCGGGGGTTCTACCGGCGACCCCTGATCCGCACGCTGCTGCCCACTGCCGGCGCGTCGGCATTCCTCAACAACACCCCGATCGTGGCGATGCTGATCCCCCAGGTGACCGACCTGGGCGCAGCGGCGGGGGGTCGCGGTGTCCAAGCTCCTCCTGCCGGTCTCCTTCGCGGCGATCCTCGGCGGCCTGATCACGGTCATCGGGACCTCCACCAACCTCGTGGTCTCGGGCCAGATGTCGACCCTGGGCCTGCGCGAGATCGGCTTCTTCGAGATCGGCCTGCTCGGCCTGCCGATCGCGGTGGTCGGGCTGGCGGCGGTCATCCTGCTGGGCCCCCGGGTCCTGCCGGACCGCCGCTCGGTGCGGACCGAGATGGAGGAGGAGGGCCGCCGGTTCGCGGTCGAGATGATCGTCGAGCCGGGTGGGCCCGTCGACGGCCGGACCGTCGCCGAGGCGCACCTGCGGCACCTGTCCGGCATCTTCCTCACCTCGGTGGACCGCGGCGACACCACCATCGCCCCGGTGCGGCCCGAGACCGTGCTCCGCGGCGGCAACCGGCTCCACTTCGTCGGAGCGGTCGACCGGATCGTCGACCTCCAGGAGACGCGCGGTCTCCGGTCGGCCGAGCTCGAGCACGTCCTCGACCTCGACGACCCCGCGGTCCGCTACTTCGAGGTGGTCGTCGGCTCGCGCTCCCCGCTGGTCGGCAGCACCCTGCGCGACGCCGGGTTCCGGTCGACGTACCAGGCCGCCGTGCTCGGCATCCACCGGTCGGGCCACCTGCTGGAGGGCCGGCTCGGCACCACCCCGATCCGCGTCGGGGACACCCTCGTGCTCGTCTCCGACCCCGGGTTCAAGGACCGGTGGCGCGACCGCGCCGACTTCCTGGTCGTCGCGGACCTGGAGGGCACCCCGCCGGTCGCCACGTCGAAGGCCTGGCTCCCGGTCGGACTGCTGCTCGGCGTCGTCGTGCTGGCCGCGACCGACGTCGTGCCGATCCTCGAAGGGGCCCTGGTCGCCGCGCTCGTGCTCGTGGCGGCCCGGGTCCTCTCCCCGCTGGAGGCACGGCGGGCGATCGACATCGAGGTGATCGTGGTGATCGCCTCCGCCTTCGGCCTCGCAGCGGCGATGGCCGAGTCCGGGCTCGCGGACACGATCGCGTCGGCGCTGGTCGACGGCTTCGGCGGGCTCGGCGACCGTGGCGTGCTGCTGGGGCTGGTCCTGGCGACCGTCGTCCTCACCGAGCTGGTCACCAACAACGCCGCCGCGCTGCTGATGCTGCCGATCGCCGTGCAGGCGGCGAGCGCCACCGACCTCGACCCGCGCGGAGCGGCGATCGCCATCGCGGTCGCCGCCTCGGCGTCGTTCCTCTCGCCGATCGGCTACCAGACGAACATGATGGTCTACGGCCCCGGCGGCTACCGGTTCGGCGACTACGCCCGGCTCGGCTGGGTGCTCACCGTGCTCGTCGTGGCCGCCACCGTCGTGCTGACCCCGATCCTCTGGACCGACTGAGGACGGCTCTGGCGGCCGCGCCCGGTCAGAGCACCCCGCGACCCTTGCGGCGCTCGAAGACCAGCTGGGTCTCGGTCGAGCGCACCACGGGATGCACGGTGACGTGCTCGAGCACCAGGTCGCGCAGCGCCTCGGGGTCGGCCACGGCGACCAGCAGGTGGAAGTCGTCCTCGCCGGCCACGTGCAAGGCCTGGAGGACACCCGGGGCCTCCACCAGCGCGTCGTACAGCCGCGTCACGTGCTGCTGGTCGTGGCTGCCCAGGCGCACCTTGATCACCGCCTGGAGGGGGAACCCGAGCGCGGCCACCTGCACCTGCACGCTGGTGCCCACGATGATGCCGCGCTCGCGCAGCGACCGCACGCGGTAGGCACAGGTCGACTCCGCCACCCCCAGCCGGGAGGCGAGCGCCTTGTTGGTGAGCCGACCGTCCGCGCCGAGAGCCCGCAGGATGTCGAGGTCGAGCGAGTCGAGCCCGCCGGTCGGTTGTGTTCCCGGCAACGCGGCCTCCTCCTGAGTCATGCGTCGTTGCTGATTCCGCAGCCAGATCCGTTCCAGGGTACGTCTTCGCCAGATGCATGGATGATCCGTCGAGATGTCGACGAAGATCACGCCATGCACCCCCATCTGCGCACCGTCGGCCTGCGACCCGACTCCCTCGCCGTCCACAGCGGCCGGGACGACCTCACCGAGCTCGGCGTGCACGCGCTGCCGCTCGACTTCTCCTCCACGAACCCGCTGCCCGACCTCGACACCGGCGGCGGGTCCTACGAGGCGATGGCCACCGGCGGCCACCCCACGGACGGCGGCCACGTCTACCAGCGGCTCTGGAACCCGACCGTGGCCCGGTTCGAGCGCGCACTGGCCACCCTCGAGCACGCCGAGGCCGCGGTGGCCTTCGCCTCCGGCATGGCCGCCATGTCGGCCGCGGTGCTCTCCCGCACGCTGCTGTCGGGCAAGCGCCACGTGGTCGCGGTGCGCCCGATGTACGGCGGCACCGACCACCTGCTCACCACCGGGCTCCTCGGCACCGAGGTGTCCTGGTGCACCGAGGACCAGATCGCCGCCACCGTGCGCGCCGACACCGCCCTGGTCGTCGTGGAGACCCCGGCCAACCCGACGCTGGAGCTGCTCGACATCGCCGGCGCGGTCGAGGCCGCGGGCGACGTCCCCGTCCTCGTCGACAACACCTTCGCCACCCCGGTGCTGCAGAACCCCCTCGACCACGGCGCCGCGATGGCCCTGCACAGCGCCACGAAGTACCTCGGCGGCCACGGCGACGTGGTGGGCGGCGTCATCGCCTGCGACGAGGAGTCGGCCGTCGGGCTGCGCCAGGTGCGCGCGGTCACCGGCGGCATCCTGCACCCCCTGGGCGCCTACCTGCTGCACCGCGGCCTGGCCACCCTGCCGCTGCGGGTGCGCGCCCAACAGGACGGTGCGCGCCGGCTCGTCGACTTCCTCCAGGGCCGCGACGAGGTCGCCGCCGTGCACTACCCCGGCCTGGACGACCCCCGTGGCCTGGTCGGCAGCCAGATGCGCGGGCCCGGCGCCATGGTCGCCGTCGAGCTGCACGGCGGGTACGACGCCGCCGCCGGCCTCACCTCGTCGGTCCGGCTGTTCACCCATGCCGTCTCCCTGGGTGGCGTCGACTCCCTGGTGCAGCACCCCGCCGCCCTGACCCACCGCCCGGTCGCGCCGCACGCGCGCCCCGGCGCGGGCATCGTCCGGTTCTCGGTCGGGCTGGAGGACCCGCTCGACCTGCTCGACGACCTCGCCGCCGCCCTGAGCGCCGCCTCCGTGTCCCGCTGGCGGCCGAGCGCCTGAGCCGCGCGCGGACTCGCATCGGACCGGAGCAGTGCGCAGCGGCGTCGCTGGCGGCGGGGCCTGACATCGCGGCGGCGAGCGACGGGGGATGACCGTTGCTCCCGGCCGGTCAGTTCCGACGGAGCCTGGGCCCCAGCACCAGCTCGTGGCCGATCGTGCCGGCCCGGCTGACGTCGTCGGCGTAGAGCCGCGAATCGGAGTCGACGCCGATGCCGCCGCCCACGCGCACCCAGCGCGGGTTGGACAGGCACCGCCGCGGCACGGTCGCGGTGACCGTCTCGGCTTGGTAGTCGATGTGGGTGCGCACATCACGGCAGGACCGTTCGCGTCCGTCGACCGTCCACCACCGCTGCCCTTGCCACCTGCTCCCGTCCACGTAGATGCTCAGATCAGCGCGTCGACCCTCATTCGTCCTGAGCGCGAACACATGGGCCATGGTCTGCTGGGGGTCCCGGGTGAGTTGGGCCGCCTGCAGGCGGATCCGCACGGCTCGGTTGCCGTGGGTGACCCGCATCGACAGCACGTCCCCTTCAGCGCGCAGTGGCTCGGGCTGAGTCGGTCCCTGATCGTCGGCCTGAGACACCACGTCGCGAGCAGCGTCGCTGGTGGTGATCGAGGCTGCGTGGGCGGGCAGCGGAGCGGCCGCCAAGGCTGCGGCGGTGAGCATTCCGAGGAACAGGCGACGAGGTGACATGTGGGACTCCCAAGTGGGCTGGGGCCGGTGTTCCGGCCGGATCCCCCGACGTTAGGAGCCAGGCACGAGGCCGTGTCAGCGTCGGCGTACCCGGGCTGGCTGAGTGCACGTACTCATGTCTCAGCCCAGGCAGTGCTCGAGGCGGTCGATCCCGAGGCGGGGCAGGCCATCGAGCAGCTGGATCAGGCAGCTGGATAGAGCAGCTGGATCGAGCCGAGGACCACCCGGGCGGCAGACGAGACAAAGCCCCGGATCCGAGGACCCGGGGCCAGTCACACGTGCGCGAGGGGGGAGTTGAACCCCCACGCCCTTTCGGGCACACGGACCTGAACCGTGCGCGTCTGCCTATTCCGCCACTCGCGCGTGAAGCAGGCCAAGGCTAGCCCACGAGTGTGACCCGACCCAAACCGGCCGATCCCGTTACGATCGCGGTAAGCCCGGTCACAGCAGCCGGTGCGTTACCGCCGCGCCCGGACAGGGAACGACAGTCCGGCGGGGTGTGCGAGAAGATCTGGGTCCGGTCAACCTCGGAAAGGGGGCGCCATGGGCATGTTGCAACGATTCGAGAGTCGGCTGGAGCAGGCCGTCTCGGGTGCCTTCGCCAAGGCGTTCCGCAGCGCCGTGCAGCCGGTGGAGCTCGCCGCCGCCCTGCAACGGGAGATCGACAACTCGGCGCAGATCCTCTCCCGCAACCGTCGCCTGGTCCCCAACACGTTCGGCGTCGAGCTGTCGCCGGTGGACTACGAGCGGCTGCAGCCCTACTCCCACAGCCTCCACTCCGAGCTTCTCGACATGCTTCGCGAGCACGCCGACGAGCAGCACTACGTCTTCGCCGGACCCGTCTCGATCGACTTCAGCCAGGCCGACGACCTCGTCACCGGCCGGTTCCGGGTCCGCGGGAAGGCCACCGCGGAGGTGGAGGCGGCCAGCACCGAGGGGCGGAGCAGCCGGCCGGCCGTCGCCTCGATCGTCGTCAACGGCAGCGCCCACCCCCTGTCCCCGCCCGGGCTCGTGGTCGGCAGGGGGTCCGAGGCCGATCTCCGCATCAACGACCCCGGCGTCAGCCGTCGGCACGCCGAGTTCCGGGTCACCGGCCGGGACACCCCCCGGCTCACGGTCTTCGACCTGGGCTCGACGAACGGGACGGTCGTCGACGGGCGACGCGTCACCGAGACCGAGCTCTTCGACGGGACCACCGTCCGCATCGGGAACACCGACATCGTGGTGCGGCTGACCCGCGAGGAGCGCTGACCGACCATGCAGGAGCTGACCCTCATGCTGATCAGGTTCGCCTACCTGGCGATCCTGTGGATCTTCGTCCTGGGCGCCATCTCGGTGATCCGGTCCGACATGTTCGGCGCCCGGGTGGACTCGGCGCAGGCGCCGAGCCGCCGTGAGCGGCGCGCCACCCGCAAGCAGTCCCGCAAGCCGGCGAAGCGGCCGCGCGGCACCCCGTCGACGATCGTCGTCGTCGACGGCCCGAGCTCCGGCCACACGGTCGCGCTCGACCAGGTCCCGATCCTCATCGGTCGGGGCGCCGACGCCGCCATCCGCCTCGACGACGACTACGTCTCCACCCGCCACGCCCGGGTCGGCGAGTCGAACGGCACGTTCTACGTCGAGGACCTCGGCTCGACGAACGGCACCTACATCGGCTCCCAGCGGCTCACCCAGGCCACGGCCATCCAGCTCGGCACCCAGGTCCGCGTCGGCAAGACGACCCTCGAGCTGAAGAAGTAGCCGATGGCCGACTCCTCCGCCCCCTCACCTGACGGCGCCGCACCGCGCTCCGGCCTGCGGCTGCGCTACTCCGCCGTCTCCGACGTCGGCCGGCACCGCAAGGAGAACCAGGACTCCGGCTACGCCAGCGAGCACCTCCTCGTCGTCGCCGACGGGGTGGGCGGCGCGGCGTACGGCGACGTGGCGAGCTCGACCGCGGTGCACCTGCTCCGGCGGCTCGACGAGCCGCCGACCGAGGAGATGCTCCCGGCCCTCGCCGGGGTCGTGCACCGGATCCACGACAAGCTCGCCGAGATGGTGGAGGACGACGCCGAGCTCGACGGCACCAGCACCACCGTCACCGCGGCGCTCTTCGACGGCCACCGGCTCGGCTTCGTGCACATCGGCGACAGCCGGGCGTACCTGTTCCGCGGCGGCGAGGTCCAGCAGATCACCAAGGACCACACGTTCGTGCAGACCCTCGTCGACGAGGGACGCATCACCGAGGAGGACTCGCGGGTCCATCCGCACCGCAACATCATCCTGCGCGCCGTCGACAGCGTGCACGACACCGAGCCCGACCTGTTCCACGTGGAGCTCCAGGAGGGCGACCGCATCCTCCTGTGCAGCGACGGGTGCAGTGGCGCGGTGACCGACCAGGAGCTCACGTCCCTGTTGGCCGGCGGCAGCGTCGACGCCGTCGCCGTCGACCTCGTCCAGGCCGCGCTCGACAACGGCACGACCGACAACGTGACCGTGATCGTCGCCGAGGTGGTCCCGGCCGGGGCCGTCGACGACAGTGACACCTCCGCCGCCGTCACCACCGGACCGATGCTGGTCGGGGCCGCCGCGGACCAGCCGCGCCGGGGCGGGATGCTCAGCCGCACCCTGTTCCGGCACCGGCAGCAGGACACCGGCGAGCTCGAGCCGGTCGCCCCTCCCCCGGTCGACCCGGAGGAGCTGCGCTACGCCCCGCGCGCGCCGCGCCGTCGGGCCGGGCTGCGCCGGTTCCTCCTCGCGCTCCTCGCGCTGCTGGTGGTCCTCGGCGTGACCAGCGCGGCGTACGCCTGGTCCCAGCAGCAGTTCTACGTCGCCGCCGACGGCCCCCAGGTCGCGATCTACAAGGGGGTGCAGGTCGACCTGCCGGGCATCGAGCTCTCCCGGCCCTACGAGGTCGACAGGCTCCGGGTCGAGCAGCTGCCGGCCTTCCGGCAGGAGGAGATCGCCGACGGGAAGGTCGCCGACGACCTCGCGGACGCCCGCCGGATCATCGACGAGCTCGCCGACGAAGCCGAGGCCGAGGCCCAGGCGCAGGCCGAGACCGGGGCCGACCCCGACTGCCCGGAGCCCTCGCCGACCCGGTCCGCGGCCGGCTCGCCCCAGGCAGCCGGAGATGCGCCCGCACGGACGCAGGAGGCCGACCCGACCAGGTCCCCGACCCTGTCACCGACCCGCTCGCCCTCGCCGACGCCAGGCGCGACCGAGGACCCGTGCGCGGAGGTCACCCCGTGAGCGCCGCGACCTCGGCTCCCGAGTTCGTCCACCGGCGCCGGCGGGGTGCCGAGCTCTTCCTGCTCCTGCTCGCTCTCGCGGTCGGGATCGGCGCCTACGCCGCTGTCGGCCTCGGGGTGCGCGGCGAGCTGCCTGCGGACATGATCGGCTACTCCGTCTGGCTCGCCGTGCTCGCCGCCGGCGCCCACGTCGTCGTCCGGTTCACTGCGCCGTACGCCGACCCGGTGCTGCTCCCCGTCGTCGTCGCCCTCAACGGGCTCGGCCTCGCGATGATCTACCGGATCGACCTCGCCCTGGAGACCGACCGCTCCGCCAAGCAGCTGATGTGGACCACCCTCGGCGTCGTGCTGTTCGCGGCCGTCCTGGTGCTCGTGCGCGACCACCGCCGGCTCCAGGCATTCACCTACACCTTCGGGCTCGGCGCGATCGTCCTCCTGCTGCTGCCGTTGGTGCCGGGTCTGGGCGTCCAGATCAACGGCGCGCAGATCTGGATCAGCATCGGCGGGTTCTCCTTCCAGCCCGGGGAGGTCGCCAAGGTCGCGCTCGTCATCGCCTTCGCCGGCTATTTGGTGCTGCACCGCGACGCGCTCGCCCTCGCGGGGCGGCGGATCATCGGCATCGACCTCCCGCGGGGGCGCGACCTCGGCCCGATCCTGGTGATGTGGCTCTTCAGCCTCGGCATCCTGGTGTTCCAGAAGGACCTGGGGTCGAGCCTGCTGTTCTTCGGCCTCTTCCTCGTC
Organism: uncultured Actinomycetota bacterium; assembly: GCA_963754155.1. Lineage (GTDB taxonomy): Bacteria > Actinomycetota > Actinomycetes > Propionibacteriales > Nocardioidaceae > Marmoricola_A. Next base: position 1,302,436 of record CAVWEU010000003.1, read on the forward strand.
ATGCTCTACGTCGCCACCGAGCGGGCCGGCTGGCTCGTCGTCGGGACGACGCTGTTCGCGGCCGGCTCGTTCGCGGGGTACCTCTTCTTCCCGCACGTGCAGCGCCGGGTGGAGGGCTGGCAGGACCCGTTCTCGAACCCGGATGCGTTCGGGCAGATCATCGACGGCATGTACGGCATGGCCTGGGGCGGGCTCGTCGGCCGCGGCCTCGGCCAAGGGGACCCCTGGCGGACACCCTTCTCCTACTCGGACTTCATCGTCGCCGCGATCGGCGAGGAGCTCGGGCTCACCGGCGTCGTCGCGATGATGCTCCTCTACGGGCTCGTCGTCGAGCGCGCCCTGCGTACAGCCCTGATCTGCCGTGACGGCTTCGGCAAGCTGATGGCGACCGGGTTCGGCGTGGTGTTCGCGCTCCAGGTGTTCGTCGTGGTCGGCGGTGTCACCAAGCTGATCCCGCTCACCGGGCTCACCACCCCGTTCATGTCCTACGGCGGCTCGTCGATGGTGGCCAACTGGGTGGTCATCGGGCTGCTGCTGCGGATCAGCGACCAGGTCCGCCGGCCGCTGCCCTCGCTCCAACCGCTGCTGTCCGACGACGACACCCAGGTGGTGCGGCGCCGATGAACAAGCCGATCCGCACGATGGCCGTGGTCTGCATGGTGCTCTTCCTGGGGCTGCTGCTGAACGCGACGTACCTCCAGTACTTCCGCGCCGACGCGCTCAACGACCGCAACGGGAACCGGCGGGTGATCGACGCCGAGTTCTCCCGCAAGCGGGGCGCGATCCTCACCGCCGGCAACCCACTCGCGGTCAGCCGGCCGAGCGACGACCGTTTCGAGTACCAACGGATCTACCCCGAGCCGCTCAAGTACGCCCACCTCACGGGGTTCTACTCCTACCTGTACGGCGCCTCCGGCGTCGAGCTCGGCCAGAACCAGATCCTGTCCGGCAGCGACCCGAGGCTGTTCGTCAACCGCGTCGTGGACATGGTGAGCAACACCCAGCCGGAGGGCGGCTCGGTCTCCCTCACCGTCGTCCCCCGGGTGCAGACCGCCGCGTTCGAGGGGATCCGCGCGCTCGGCGCCGACACCCGGGCGGCGGTGGTCGCTCTCGAGCCGTCGACCGGCCGGATCCTGGCGATGGTGTCGAACCCGACGCACGACCCGAATGTCCTCGCCTCCCACGACCTCGACAGCGTGGCGAAGAGCTACGAGCAGCTGAGCTCGGCGGAGGGACGCCCGCTGTTCAACCGGGCGGTGCAGGAGGTCTATCCTCCCGGCTCGACCTTCAAGCTGGTCACGGCCGCGGCGGCCCTCGCGACCGGCGAGTACGACGCCGACAGCATGGTGCAGGGTGGCGTGGCGCTCGACCTGCCGCAGACCGACCGCACCCTCCCGAACAGCGGCGGCAGCGACTGCGGCGGCGAGCGGGTCACGCTCACGCAGGCGCTGATGGTCTCGTGCAACGTCGCCTTCGGCGCGCTCGGCCTGGAGCTCGGCCCCGAGGCGCTCCGTGAGCAGGCGCAGGAGTTCGGCTTCGGCTCGCGCTACCTCTCGGGGCTCGGTGGCCAGGCGGTCAGCGAGTTCGGCGACCCCGACGAGCCGCAGACCGCCCTGTCGGCGATCGGCCAGTTCGACGTGCGGGCCACGCCGCTGCAGATGGCCCTGGTCACCGCCACGATCGCCAACAATGGGCAGGGGATGCGCCCCTACCTCGTCGACGAGGTGCGCGCTCCGGACCTCAGCGTCCTCGACAAGACCTCGCCGGACGAGATGCCGGACCGGGCGATGTCGTCGGGCGACGCCAACGTCCTCACCCAGATGATGGTCGAGGTCGTCGACGGTGGCACCGGCTCGGCCGCACAGATCCCCGGGGTGAAGGTGGCCGGGAAGACCGGCACCGCCCAGACCGGCGCGGACTCCCTCCCCTACGCCTGGTTCGTCTCCTTCGCCCCCGCCGACAACCCCGAGGTGGCAGTCGCCGTCCTCGTCGAGGACGCCGGTGTCGCCCGGGACGCGATCTCGGGCGGGGGGCTGGCGGCGCCGATCGCCACGTCGGTCATGGAGGCCGCGATCCAGTGACGACCACACTGCACGAGGGCGGCGAGAGGTAGCCATGGACCAGCATTCACACGGCGGCGGCGTCCGGGTCGGAGGCCGCTACGAGCTCGGCGAGCTCCTCGGCCGCGGCGGGATGGCTGAGGTCCGCAGCGGCACCGACATCAGGCTCGGGCGGACGGTGGCGGTCAAGCGGCTCCGCACCGACCTCGCCTCGGACCCCACCTTCCAGGCCAGGTTCCGCCGGGAGGCGCAGTCGGCCGCCGGGCTGAACCACCCCAACATCGTCTCGGTCTACGACACCGGCGAGGAGATGGCGGCCGACGGCAGCCACGTGCAGCCCTACATCGTCATGGAGTACGTCGCGGGCCGGACGCTGCGCGACGTCCTCAACGACGGGCGCAAGCTGCTGCCGGAGCGGGCGCTGGAGATCATGGCCGGGGTCCTCGACGCCCTCGACTACTCCCACCGGGCGGGGATCATCCACCGGGACATCAAGCCGGCGAACGTCATGCTCACTCCCAGCGGTGACGTCAAGGTCATGGACTTCGGGATCGCGCGGGCGATCGCGGACGGCACCTCGACGATGACCCAGACCGCCGCCGTGGTCGGCACCGCGCAGTACCTCTCCCCCGAGCAGGCCCGCGGTGAGACCGTGGACTCGCGCAGCGACGTCTACTCCGCGGGGTGCCTGCTCTACGAGCTCCTCGCGGGACGCCCGCCCTTCGTCGGGGACAGCCCCTTCTCGGTGGCCTACCAGCACGTGCGGGAGCAGGCGGAGCCACCGTCGACCCACAACCCCGAGCTCGACGCCGCGCTCGACGCCATCGTCATGAAGGCGCTCGCCAAGCGGGTCGGCGACCGCTACCAGAGCGCGGCGGAGATGCAGGCCGACGTACGCCGCTACCTCGACGGCGACCCGGTGACGGCCACGGTCACGCCGGCGGTCGCCGCGCCGCTCCCCGAGGCCGACGCCACCTCGATCTTCCGCCCGGCGTCCGACGTCGATGCCGACGACGAGCCGGAACAGCGCAAGCGGTGGCCCCTCCTCGTCCTCGGCATCGTGGTGGTGGCGCTGCTCGGCGGCGCCATCGCGTTCGGCACCGCGCTGTTCGAGACCGAGGAGCCCGAGCAGGCGACGGTCCCGCAGGTCACCAACATGACGCTGCGGGCCGCCGAGCGGCGGCTCGAGTCCGAGGGGCTCGAGATCGGCGACGTCGACCGGGTGAACTCCGACGACGTCCCCCGCGGGCGGGTGATGGAGCAGGACCCGGGCTCAGGGGAGACGGTCGACCCCGGCACCGCGATCGACCTCACCGTGTCGGCCGGCACCGAGATGGTGACGGTGCCGTTCGTCATCGGCCAGCCGCGCGACGAGGCCGAGGCCGAGCTGACCGACGCCGGCCTCGAGCCGGTCTTCCAGACCGAGGACTCCGACGAGCCCGCGGACACCGTCCTGCGGACGAGCCCGGACGCCGCCGAGTCCGTCGCGGTCGGCTCGACGGTCACCGTCGTGGTGTCGACCGGCCCTGCGGAGGTGCCGAACGTCGTCGGGCTCGCCGAGGACGCTGCGGTGCGCCGCCTGGACCGCGCGGGCTTCGAGGTCCAGGTCGAGACGGACACGACGACGCCGGCCGACCCCGGCCGCGTGCTGTCGCAGACCCCCGAGGGGCTGACCGAGGCGACGCGCGGCTCGACGGTCACCATCGTCGTCTCGGACTACGAGGAGCCGACGCCGACCGAGGAGGTCACGCCGACCGACGAGGCCACCCCGCCCGAGGACGAGAACGGCGACGGCGAGGGAACGGAGACGGCGGAGGAGAAGGCGGAGGAGAAGGCGAGGGCGAAGGCGACTGAGCCGTCGTACCCCCGTCCCGCGGATGCCTCAGGCGGCGTCGGCGGGGCTGGCGAAGCGCATCTCGGTCGACCCGGTGAACGCCGGAGCCTCGATGAACTCCTCCTCGACGTCCCAGCCGAGCTGGTACTCGTCGACCGCCTCGAGGTAGGCGCCCAGGTAGGGACTGGCCGCGATCTGCGCCCGCATCGCGTCCACGTCGCCGATCGCGGAGATGACGTACGGCGGCGAGTAGGTCACGCCGTGGAGGAGCACGGTGTTGCCGACGCACTTGATGCCGGTCGTCGAGATCACCCGCTGGCCCTGGAGGGTCATCGCCTCGGCACCCGCCGCCCACATCGCGTTGGCGACGGCCTGGATGTCCTGCTGGTGGACGATCGCGTTGCTGGCGTCCTCCCCGGCCGCCTCCCGCATCTCCCGGGGGGCGTCGTCGAGGGTGACCGTCACCCCGGGACCCTCGACCGCCGTCAGCCCTGCGGGCATCTCCAGCGCCTCGATCTGCTCCTGCAGCTCGTCCACCCTGGTGCTGTCGAGCCCCTCGCTCAGCGTCTCGATCTCCGCGTTGAGCCGGGCGACGTCCGACTGGAGCCGCTGCACCCGGGCGGTCTCCTGCTGTGCGAGGTCGGCGAGGTCGGCGTAGGTGTCGGGCCGCAGGTCGATGCCGTCGGCGTTGACCGCGCTCGCCGCCAGCAGGACCCCCGCACCGGTGAACGCGAGCGGGGTGAGGAGCCCCCAGCGCCGCGGTCGGGCCGGCCGGACGCCAGCCGGCGGAGCACGGCGGTGCCGGCACGCAGCGGGCCCGGACGGGGGTCGCGATGGCGGGGGTCGGTCACGGTGCCTTCCGGGTGGTTCGGTGTCTCTGCTCGGGTTCGTCGAGAGGTCCTGCCGCGGGGTGGGGCCCTCGCCGACTACGCTAGCCGACGGACCCGAGGGCTTCGGCCCGGACGCCGAGGCCGCAGGGTCCTCGTCGCAGCACCGTCCCAGCCGAGGAGTATCTCCGTGTCCAAGCCCCGCAGCGCCGCCGCCCCCGACGCCTCCCGAGGGTCGTCGATCTCCGTGGTGCGCACCGCGATCGCCGGCCTGCTGGCCGTGGGCGGGCTCGCCTACGCGATCTACTACGTCTTCGGCGTGCTCCAGGACGGGACCCCTGCGGCGCTCGCCGACCTCGGCGACTGGAACTACCTCATCGGCTTCGGTGCGATGTTCCTCGGGCTCATGCTGCTCGCCCACGAGCGCACTCCGCTCGGTCGCGGGCGCGGCGTCGTGGTCGGGATGCTCGGCTGCTTCCTGATCGGGCTGATCTGGATCGTCGTCTACTACGTCACCAGCCAGGACGCGAACGTCCCGTTCATCCGCGACCTCGCCAACTACAACCTGCTGGTCGGGATCGGGTTCATGGCGACCGGGTTCGTCTACGCCACCAAGTGGGAGTGACCCGGCTGCTGTTCTGGACCTGCCATCACCTCGCTGGACGCCGGCGTTTCGGCGTGCATCGGCGCGGGCAGGAGCAGGTCAGCTGTATCCCCAGCTGTGGACACCGCTGTGCACAAATGACACGCGTGTAGTTCTCCACAGGAGTTATCCCCAGTGTGGAAACTCCCTCCGCCCATCCCCCCTGCCGTTCAGCCGTCACTCGTGCCGGTGCGCAACCGCCGTTCAGCCGTCACTCGTGCCGGTGCTGTCCGGCGCTGCGGTCCTACGCGGCCCTGCGCGGGCCGATCTGCCCTCGCCGCTCCCCGACCCGCCGAATTCCATCCGTACGGACGGAATTCGCGGCTGACGTGGCCGCCACGGCGAGAAACTCGTCCACGCGGACGGTTGTCGACGGTGGGCTGGGAGGAGCGTGTCGTTCGGTTCGTGCGTGTCGTGCGGGTCGCCGTGGGTCGCGGTGGCTCCGACACGGCCCACGGGGAAGCAGCCGGGGCGCTGTCGGCCCTGCCGGCGGTTGTCGACGTACCGCCACCGTCGCGGCACTGCCAGCGTTGAGCCGTCACTCGTGCCGGCGCTGTCAGGCCCTCGCCGCTCCCCGACCCGGCCGAATTCCATCCGTACGGACGGAATTCGCGACCGACGTGGCCGCCACGGCGAGAAACTCGTCCATGCGGACGGTTGTCGGCGGTGGGACCTCGGCGTCGGTCTCGACCAGGGCAGCAGCCAGGGCAGCCGCGGCAGTGGCAGCAGTGGCGCGGCAGCGCGGCGGCGCGGCGGCGCGGCGGCGCGGCGGCGCGGCGGCGCGGCGGGAAGCGGGTCAGCTGAGCATCATGGTCCGGACCACCACGGCGACGGCGAGGAGCACGCCCACGACCGAGAGCCCGGCGACCTGCCAGACGGTGCGGCTCCTCCGGGGTGCGTAGACGAGCACGAGGGCGAGGACCAGCCCGCCGACGAACCCGCCGAGATGCCCCTGCCAGGAGATGAAGCCGGCTCCGAGGACCGTGATGACCACGTTGATCGCGACGAGCGTGAGCAGCGCCTGGACCTCACCGCGGACCTTCACCGCCACGATGAGCAGGGCGGCCATCAGCCCGAAGACAGCTCCGGAGGCCCCGAGGGTGAACGAACGCGGCACCTCGAGCCAGTAGACGGCGAGGGAACCCGTCAGCCCCGACAGCAGGTAGAGCGCGAGGAAGCGCGACCGGCCGAGGACCATCTCCAGTTGGGGCCCGAGGATGTACAGGGCGAGCATGTTGAAGCCGATGTGCCAGATCTCGACGTGCAGGAACATCGCGGTGAACAGCTGCCACACGCTGCCCTGCGCGACCCCGTCGACGAACGTGTTGCGGCCGTCGACCGTCGACACTCCACCGCTGGGGATGAGAACGAGCTCGTGGAAGAGACGGCCCCCCACCCCACCGGTGGCCTGCACCAGCACGAAGACGAGCACGTTCAGCCCGATCAGCGTGAGGGTCACCCGGCCTGCCGTGCCCGGCCGCACACCGCCGTACGCCGTCCGCGCCTGGCGCGTCGAGCGCGCCCCCTCCTTCACGCAGTCGGGACACTGGAAGCCGACCGAGGCGGGGTTCATGCAGTCCGGGCAGATCGGTCGCTCGCACCGCTGGCAGCGGATCCAGGTCTCCCGCTCGGTGTGGCGATAGCAGGAGGGGGCCGCCGGCTCCGCCGGGGCCGGGTTCGGTTCCTCGCTCATCGGGGGTGGGTCAGCGCTCCTCGACCGTCACCGACTCGATCACGACGGGCTCGACGGGCTGGTCCATCGGACCCGTCTTCGTGCCGCCGATCTCGTCGACGACCCCCTGCGATGCGGCGTCGGCGACCTCACCGAAGATCGTGTGCCGCATGTTGAGGTGCGGGGTGGGGCCGAGCGTGATGAAGAACTGGGAGCCGTTGGTGCCGGGCCCGGCGTTGGCCATCGCGAGGAGGTACGGCTTGTCGAAGCGGAGCTCCGGGTGGAACTCGTCCTTGAACTGGTAGCCCGGCCCGCCACGCCCGTCGCCGCGCGGGCAGCCGCCCTGGATCATGAACCCTTCGATCACCCGGTGGAAGGTGAGGCCGTCGTAGAAGCGGCCGGTCTTCTTCTCGCCGGTGGTGGGGTCCTGGTACTCCTGGCTGCCGGTGGCGAGACCGGTGAAGTTCTTCACGGTGGCGGGGGCGTGGTTCTCGAAGAGCTTGACGGAGATGTCACCGCGGTTGGTCTTGAGCGTTGCGTAGGTGTCGGCCACGAGGGCACCTTTCGGGTCGGGGAGGACCGCCTGGGGGCGGGCCTGAGGTCCGTCCTGATCTTGTCACGCGGTCCCACACCAGGTTTCCTCCCCTTGACCTCGGGCAGGATGGGCGTGGAACGATCCGATGAGTCGTCGCGCCGTCGTACGTGCGCGCGAGCCGGATGCTCCACCCTGGACACCCGAACAAGGAGCCGATGATGTCGAAGAAGAAGTCCGCCGCCAAGCTGGCCGTGGCCATGGAGGCCGCAAAGCACGCCAAGACCCAAGCCGGCCCTGCCATGGAGGATGCCCGCGCCCGGATCGCCCCGATGGTCGACGACGCGCGCGAGCGGCTCACCCCGGTCGTCGAGGACGCCCGCACCCGGCTGGCCCCGGTCATGGACGACGCACGGGAGCGGCTCGCCGAGCTCACCGAGGTGGTCGCCACGAAGCTCGACGAGCGGCTTCCCGACGAGAAGACCCCGGCCGCGGTGAAGCAGGCCTCGACCCACAGCTCCGGCGGTGGCCGGCTGAAGAAGCTGCTCCTCGTCACCGGTGTGGGAGCGGCTGTGTTCGCGATCGTCCGCAAGCTGATGGGCGGCGGCTCGCAGCCGCAGTGGCAGTCGACCACCCCCACCCGGACCACCCCGTCGGCCGCCGGCACCACGGCGACGCCGAGCGCCACGCCCTCGGCAGCAGCGGCCGGTGCCGCGTCGGCGGCCGCCGCTTCGGCCGACGCCGGCGAGCCGCACAGCGACGACGCAGCGGCCGGCTCCCCGGACGAGGCTGTGGCCGATGCTGCCGAGACCGCGCACGTCCCGACCACGCCGGACGCTCCCGCGGAGCGGATCGACGTCAAGGAGTGACGCGCTGAGCCTGCCGGCCGGCCTGCCCGTCTCCTGAGCTCTAGGAGACAGTGGCAGCGCCGGCCGTCTGCGTCTGCACGCGACGGGTGGCGCGACGCTCGGCCCAGAACGACAGGATCGGCACGGTGCCGCTGGCCAGCGTGACCAGCGTGAAGCCGAGATCCCACCGAGCCCGGCGGGAGAGGGCGAACGCGACGAAGACGAAGATCATGTAGAGCCAGCCGTGCGCGACGCCGAGGTACTGCGAGATCGCATCCCCGAGCCGCTCCCCGTCGCTGCCGACCGGGAACCATGCCGGGTTGACCAGGTGCGCCCAGTGCAGCGGCAGCCCGATCAGGCAGAGGACCACGAGCAGGACGCCCACGATGGTGGCCATCACGCGGTAGGCGGTGAGGAGGCGCTTCACGGCGTCGACCGTATCCGCTCCGCAGCCCCTGCCCGACCGCCGTCGGGCGGCTCCGAGAGCGAGCTCACCTCGTCCTCGGGCAGCGGTGGTGTCGCGTGGGCGCGGGCCCGCTCGATCTCGTCCCGGCTCCACCGCCACCAGAGGAAGGCCGCGAAGAGTCCGAAGAACCACCACTCGAGGCCGTACAGCAGGTTGCGCAGCGCGGTGAACGTCGGCGGGTCGGGCAGCGAGGCGGGCGTGACCGCCTCGAGCGCGCCCCTGGCCTCCGCCGGAGTGTCGAGGATCAGGTAGCCGCCGTACAGGTCGCCGTCGACCCGCTGCAGCAGGCTCGCGATCCGGAGCGCCGGAAGGATGGCGTCCGTCGGGTCCTCGTCCGCTGCGCCGGTGGTCTCGCCGGGCTGGAGCCAGCCGGTCACCTCGACCGGATCCGTCGGGGCGGGCGGCGGCTGGGCGTCCGGGCTCCAGCCCACCACCACCGGGAGCGAGGCGCATCCTTCGTCGCAGACCGACAGGGGGGTGACCACCCAGAACCCGGTGGTGTCGTCGTGCTCCTTGCCCGAGACCAGCACGGTCTCGTCCGGACGCCACGTCCCGGTCGCCGACACGGGGCGCCCGACGCCGGCAGCCGGGAAGGCGTCGTCGGCTCCGAGCACCGAGTCGAGCGGCACCGGTGGGTCGTCGGCGATCTGCGCCGCCCGGTCTTCGCGGTGGTCCTGCCACGCGTCGACCTGCCACTTGCCGAGCAGGACAGCCGCGACCACCGCCGCGATGCCGGCGAGGTGCAGCAGCAGCATCGACGGCCGGCTCAGGACACGGAGCGCCCCGGGGGTGCGTGCGGGCATGTGTCGAGCCTACGGCTCGTGGAGAGCGCAGACCCGTGGATGTGCCACGATGCACAGGTGCCGGCTCGCGTCCACCACCTGAGCTGCGGCTCGATGTGTCCTTCGCTCGGCCGGACCGGGCTGGTCCCGCCGCAGATGGTCACGCACTGCCTGCTCGTCGAGGGCGTCGCCGGGCTCACCCTCGTCGACACCGGCTTCGGCACCGACGACGTCGCCGGAGGCGCCCGGCGGCTCGGGCGGGCGTTCACCACGCTGTTCGGCCCCCAGCTGGAACCCTCTGCGACGGCGGTCGCCCAGCTCGCTGCGCTGGGGTTCCGGCCCGAGGACGTCTCCGACATCGTCGTCACCCACCTCGACCTCGACCACGCCGGCGGGCTCGGGGACTTCCCCCACGCGCGGGTGCACGTCCACCGGGCCGAGCTCGACGCCGCCCTCCATCCGGCGCTCCGCGACCGCGCGCGCTACCTGCAGGCGCAGTGGGGCCACGGCCCGGACTGGGTCGAGCACAGCACCGGCGGTGACGAGTGGCTCGGCTTCGCCTCGGCCCGGGCCGTAGGGGACGACATCGTGCTCGTGCCCCTCCACGGTCACAGCCGCGGCCACAGCGGTGTCGCCGTACGACGTCCGGGCGGCGGGTGGCTGCTGCACGCCGGCGACGCCTACTTCCACGCCGGTGACCTCGCGCGGCCCCGGCGGTGCCCGCCGGCGCTCCGGGCGTTCCAGCGGGCCGCGGCGTCGGACCAGGAGGAGCGCCGGGCGAACCTCGCGCTGCTCCAGCAGTTGCGTGCCGAGCGGCCCGATGAGGTGACCGTGTTCTGCGCTCACGACGTCACCGAGCTGGAGGCGCTGCAGGGGCTCCCCTGAGCCCGCCCGCGCCTACACTCGGCCCATGACCATCCGGCTCGCCATCGTCGATGACTACGAGGTGGTCATCCGCGGCGTGGCCGAGATGCTTGCCGACCACAGCGACGAGCTGGAGGTGGTCGAGCTGACGTCGCAGCTCCCGGTGACCGGGCCCGTGGACATCGCGCTCTACGACACCTTCGCGCAGACGCAGGGGGACGGCCCCGACGTCGGCCAGCTCCTGGCCAACCCGTCGGTCCGCCACGTCGTGGTCTACACCTGGAACGTCGAGGAGCGGCTCGTCCGGGAGACGCTGGAGCGAGGCGTCTCGGGGTACCTCTCCAAGGCGCTCACCGCCGCCGAGCTCGTCGAGGCGCTCCAGCAGGTGCACGCCGGGCAGCGCGTCGTAGCGCCGCAGCCCGTTCCCGAGACGGCGGCGCCGGTCACCAACGCCTACCCCGGCCGGGCCGAGGGGCTCACCGTGCGGGAGGCGGAGGTCATCGCGCTGATCACGCAGGGGCTCAGCAACGCCGAGATCGCCGTGCAGGCGTCGCTGTCGATCAACTCGGTGAAGTCCTACATCCGGAGCAGCTACCGCAAGATGGGGGTCACCAGCCGCACCAACGCGGTGCTGTGGGGGCTCGAGCACGGCTTCGTCCCGGACCGGATGCGGGCCCGCGCCGGGGAGTGACCGGTCAGCACCGGGGCCGCGCGCGCGACGTCAGCCACCCGGGCCGTCGTACGCCGAGCAGCAGCCGGCCGAGGAGGGGTCCCGACCTGCGGCGCGGCTCCCCGTCGAAGAGGTAGACCCCGCCCCCCGCCCAGGACGGGTCGGTCGGCAGCGCTCCCATCGGGTCACGGTCCGGCACCCTCGTCCCGGCGCGGGGTCGCGTGAGCGCCCGCTCGATGGCCTGGCGCACCCCGAGACACACATGGCCGTCCGGCAGCAGCTCAGCGGCGAAGGTGCTGTCCCGACAGACCATGTCGTGGCGCAGGCTGTCCACCAGGGAGGCCACCGTCACCGTCGGGACGCCCGTCATCCTGCCGGCGAGCTGGCCGACGAGGAGCGACGGCACCAGCGGCAGCGGCACCTGCGGGCGGACGATGCCAGCGACGCTGGCGAAGATCTGGAGCAGCTCGGCGTACGGCATCCTCTCCGGGCCGCCGATGTCGAACGTCCGGGTCTCGGCGGGGAGCCGGAGAGCGCCGGCGAGCGCCTCCACGACGTCCACCACGGCGATCGGCTGCACCTCGGAGTCCATCCACGTGGGCAGGGTGTGCACCGGCAGCCGTTCGGAGATCTGGCGCACGATCTCGAACGAGGTGGAGCCACTGCCGATGACGATCGCCGCTCGGGCGGTGACCACCGGCACCCCGGACGCAGCGAGGATCCGCTCGACCTCGAGCCGGGAGGAGATGTGGGCCGAGAGCTGCTCCTCGGGCACGTCGGGGACGATCCCGGACAGGTAGACGATCCGCTCCACCCCGGCCGCCGCAGCCGCCTTGCCGAAGACGGCGGCACCCTCGCGGTCCTTGGCGGCGAAGTCCGCGCCGCCGAGCCCGTGGATCAGGTAGTAGGCGACGTCGACCCCGTCCAGGGCAGCCTCGACCTGGTCGGTCTCGAGGACGTCCATGCCGACCGAGGTGACCTGGTCAGCCCACCAGGCCTGTTGCGGCGGAGTGCCGCGCGAGAACGTGGCCACGACGTCGTGGCCGTCCGCCAGCAGACGGGAGACCAGCCGGCCGCCGATGTAGCCGCCGGCGCCGGTGACGAGGACCCGGCGAGGCCCTGTCGTCAGGAGAGCACCCCGGTCACGTCGAAGTGCGAGCCGTCCTCGACGATGCGGCGCACGATCCGCTCACGTGTGACGTCGTCGACCTCGACGTCGGAGTCGCCGAGCGCGTCGTCGAGCTCCTTGCGCACGGTCGGCTCGTCGGCGCCGTCCTGCCAGGAGGTGACCCGGTCCACGACGGCCTGGAGCACGGCGACCCGGGGGTCCTCGGCGTTGGTTCCCTGGGTGGGGGTCTCGTTCGTCATGACTTCACCCTGCCCATCGACCCGGGGTGTCATGCCGCACGAGGCAGCGATGAGGTGCGGCTCACGGCGCAGGGGCGCTCAGAACCGGAACCGGCCGACGAGCTGCTCCATCCCCGCCGCCATCCTGGCGAGCTCGTCGGCGGAGCTCCGGGTGCTGCGGGCGGCCGCGGTGGTGTCCGCGGCCGAGCCGGCCACCCGGCCGATGGTGCCGGCGATGCCGCCGGTGCCGGCCGCGGCCTCGGCGACGTTGCGGCTCATCTCGTTCGTGGTGGCGGTCTGCTCCTCGACGGCGGAGGCGATCGTGTTCTGCATGTCGTTGATCCGCGACACGATCGTGGTGAACTCGGCGATCGCGGCCCCGGCGGCGTCACTGTCGCCCTGGATCGCCTCGATCCGCCGGCTGATCTGCTCGGTGGCTCGCGACGTCTCGGTCGCCAGCTCCTTGACCTCGTTGGCCACGACCGCGAACCCCTTGCCGGCCTCACCGGCACGTGCGGCCTCGATGGTCGCGTTGAGAGCGAGCAGGTTGGTCTGGTCGGCGATCGAGCTGATCATCCGGACGACGTTGCCGACCTCGGCGGAGGACTCGCCCAGCTTGCCCACCGTCGCCGTGGTGGCGCCCGCCACCCGCACTGCCTCGGCGGCGACTCCCGCCGCACTCGCGGCACTCTGCGCGATCTCCCGGATCGACGCCGACAGCTCCTCGGTGCCGGTGGCGACGCTCTGGACGTTGCGGGTCACCTGCTCGGCCGCCGACGCGACGTGGCCCGCCTGGACGGCCGAGTCCTCGGCGGTGCCCGACATCTGGCCGGACACCGAGGAGAGCTCCTCCGAGGCCCTGGCGAGCGCTTGTGCGTTCTGAGCGACCGCGCTGACGGTCCCGCGCAGCTGTTCGGTTGCCAGGTCCAGGGCCTGGGCCATCCGCCCGACCTCGTCCTTGCTGCGAGCACCGACCCTCTCGGTGAGGTCGCCCTCCGCCATCGCGCCGAGCACGCGGCTGACCCGGCGCAGGGGGCGGACGATCGTGTTGACGGTGATCAGCCCCATCGTCACGAGGAGCACCGCCGCCACGAGAGACAGCGCCGCGACGAGCCGGATCGCGTCACGCCTGCCCTGGTCGACCTCGGCGCGGATCGAGGCCGCCTCCGCGGCGACCGCGTCGGCCATCGTCGGCAGCTCCGCGTCGAGCACGGCGAAGGCCCCGCCGACCCGGCCGTACGACGCGCGGGCGGCCGACGGGTCCGAGCTCGCGATGTCGAGCGTGACGGACGCTGATCCGACGTACTTCTCCACCGCGGGTCGAAGGGTCTCGACAGTCTCGGTCACCTCGCCACCGAGCCCGGCACGGACGACCGCATCGAGCTGGGCGAGGAACGTGGCGCCGTGCTCGTCGACGGCGGCGGACGCCTCGTCCACCTCAGCCGTGCTCGAGCCGGCAAGCAGGCCGGCCAGGACGTCACCGCGGACGGCGTCGTGCATCTTGTCCGCGGTCAGGGCAGCCCGGGTGGCGTCGTTCGCGGCGACGAGCTGGTCGGCCCGGCCACCGGCCTGCTGCTGCTGCGCCACCGCCACGCCGCCGAGGACGGCGAGCGTCACCAGCTGGACGCCGACGAGGCTGAGCACCTTCGTGCGGACGGTCCGGTCGGCGAACCATCCGAAGGCTGCGTTGGTCCTGCTCATGTGGGGTCTTCCTGACGTCGCTGCACGGCCCTGAGGCCTTCCCCATCGGCAGTGGTCCGCGTCACTTCACCCAAACAGCGGGCGGACCCGCGAGCGCGGCGCTCGGGAGGACGTCCCTGCGGTGGAGCCAAGGGGACTCGAACCCCTAACCCCCTGCTTGCAAAGCAGGTGCGCTACCAATTGCGCCATGGCCCCTGGGTGGCGGTACGTCGTACCGCCGGGTGGATCAGCTGTGCGTGCGCTTGACCTTGTCGGTGGCCTCGGCCCACAGCGCCTGCTCGTGCTGGGCGGCCTGGCTCTTCTTCGCAGCGAGGACGGCGCCGGCCGCTGCGACGGCGAGGAGAAGGAGCTTCTTCATCGGCGGTCCCTTCGGGGCTGAGGCGGGGCAAGACCGGGGGTGGGCCTAACAGGACTTGAACCTGTGACCTCTTCCTTATCAGGGAAGCGCTCTAACCGTCTGAGCTATAGGCCCTCGTGGGTGGTGCCAGGACAGGCCCGGCCGACGAGGAAGGTTACCGCACGCCCTGGACCGCTCCCAAACCGGGGAGCGGGGCCGGGTGGCTCAGCGGTCCTCCTCCGCGAGCACCACCTCGAGCCCCCCGAGGAGGGCTGCGGCGAGGTTGTAGAGGAACGCCCCGAGGGTGGCGATGACGGTCACCAGGATGACGTCAGCCACCGCCACGATCAGCGTGAATCCCATCACCCGGTTCATCCCGAGGTAGTCCTCGACCCGGAAGGGGTTGGTGGTGTCGCCCAGGACGTCGTTGACGGACTTGTCGATGGAGCCCCAGACGTCGGCGGCGCCGAGCACCGACCAGACGATGGCGACCGCGACGACGGTGACGATGCCGAGCGCGATGGAGAGCAGGAACGCGGTCTTCATCACCGACCACGGGTCGACGTGGGTCAGCCGCAGCCGTGCCTTGCGGATCCGCGGCGCAGGTCGCGACCCCGCCGAGCCCTTCGCAGGACCACGGGACGAGGCCCCGGTCCCGACGGGCGGGGCTCCGACCGGTCGCGCGTCGTCCCGCGTGCTGGCGGCGTTCTCCTTCATCCTGCCGGAGGTCGCCGCGAGCACCGCGGCGAACCGGTCGGCGCCGCTGGGACGCTGGTCAGGCGTCCCCGACCTCTTGCTGTCGCCCTTTTCGTCGTCCGCGGGCTCGTCCGGGACGATCGGCGCCGACGACGCATAGGCCTGGTTGATCCGCTGGGTCAGATCAGCCTCCGGCTTCGACTCGGGCTCCGGCTCCTGCTTCGGGCCCTGCCTCGGCTCCGGATCCGGGCTCGGGTCGTGCCGCTGCTCCTGCTTCGGCGGCTTCGCGACCGGGGGCGACTGCGCCGAGGACGGGTCCTCGGGGCGGCGGTCTGCCATCAGGACTCCTCTGTCTCCGGTGCCTGGACGCCGGTGGCTTCGGTGATCTCGGCTGTCGTCTCGTCGGTCACGGTGGCCGCGCCGTCGTCGACAGGCCCACCGTTCTCGATTGTCGCACCCTCCGCCAACGCCGACTCGACGCTACGCGCCACCACGGCGACCGCGTCACCGGCGTTCACCCCGACGAACTTGACCCCCTTGGTGTCACGGCTGGTCGGCCGCAGGTGGTCGTCGATCGCACTCCGGGTCACCTGGCCCGACTGCTTGATGCAGAGCACCTCGTCGCCGTCGACCACGATGAAGCCGCCGACGAGGTTGCCCCGGTCGTCGTCCTGCTTCATCGTCTTGATGCCGAGCCCGCCGCGGGTCTGCACGCGGTACTCCTCGATCCGGCTCCGCTTGGCGAACCCGCCGTCGGTGATCGTGAAGACGTACTGCTGCGGCGTGCTGGCGTCCTCGTCGTGCGGCCGGATCACCGACATCGACAGCATGCTGTCGTCGGAACGGAACTCCATCCCCTTGACCCCGGACGTGGCTCGCCCCATCGGGCGCAGCTGCGAGTCGTCGGCGCGGAACCTGATCGACTGGCCCTTGCGGGAGATCAGCAGGATGTGGTCGTCCGGCCCGCACAGCTCGGCGCCGATGAGCTCGTCGTCGTCCTCGCGGAAGTTGATCGCGATGACGCCGGCCTGGCGCGGCGAGTTGTAGTCGCCGAGCCGCGTCTTCTTCACCAACCCGCTGCGGGTGGCCAGCACGAGGTACGGCGCCTGCTCGTAGTCGCGGATCGCGAGCACCTGGGCGATCCGCTCGTCGGGCAGGAAGCTGAGCAGCCCGGCGACGTGGCCCCCCTTGGCGTCACGCGAGGCCTCGGGGAGGTTGTAGGCCTTGGTCCGGTAGACCCGGCCCGCGGTGGTGAAGAAGAGCAGCCAGTGGTGGTTGCTGGTCGCCATGAAGTGCTCGACCACGTCGTCACCGCGCAGGGTCGCACCACGGACACCCTTGCCGCCCCGCTTCTGGGTCCGGTAGAGGTCGGCGCGGGTGCGCTTGGCGTAGCCGCCGCGGGTGATCGTGACGACGAGCTCCTCGTCGGGGATGAGGTCCTCCATCGAGAGGTCCCCGTCGGCGGCGATCAGCTGCGAGCGCCGGTCGTTGCCGAACTTGTCGACGATCGCCTGGAGCTCCTCGGAGATGATCTGCCGCTGCCGCTCCGGGCTGGCCAGGATGTTCTCGAGGTCGGCGATCACCAGCTCCAGCCGGGCCAGCTCGTCGACGATCTTCTGCCGCTCGAGCGCAGCGAGCCGGCGCAGCTGCATGTCCAGGATGGCGGTGGCCTGCAGCTCGTCGATCTCGAGCAGCTGCATCAGCCCGACCCGCGCCTCGTTGACGTCGGGGCTGCGACGGATCAGCGCGATGACCTCGTCGAGCGCGTCGAGCGCCTTGACCAGCCCGCGGAAGATGTGCGCCTGCTCCTCGGCCTTGCGCAGCCGGTAGCGGGTACGACGCTGGATGACCTCGACCTGGTGGATCACCCAGTGGGAGACGAACTGGTCGAGGGTGAGCGTGCGGGGCACGCCGTCGACGAGCGCGAGCATGTTGCAGGCGAAGTTCGACTGGAGCTCGGTGTGCTTGAAGAGGTTGTTCAGCACCACACGGGCGACCGCGTCGCGCTTGAGTACGACGATCAGCTGCTGTCCGGTCCGCGCCGAGGTGTTGTCCTTGACGTCCGCGATCCCCTGGATCCTTCCGGCGTCGGCCAGCTCGGCGATCTTCATCGCCAGGTTGTCCGGGTTGACCTGGTAGGGGAGCTCGGTGATGACCAGCTGGGTGCGCCCCCGGGCGTCCTCGTCGACGTCGACGACGGCCCGCATCGCCACCGAGCCGCGGCCGGTGCGGTAGGCCTGCTCGATCCCCTGGCGACCGACGATCAGCGCCTTGGTGGGGAAGTCCGGGCCCTTGATCCGCTGCAGCAGCGCGTCGAGCAGCTCCTCGCGCGACGCCTCGGGGTGGGCGAGCGCCCACTGCACGCCGTCGGCGACCTCGCGGAGGTTGTGCGGCGGGATGTTGGTGGCCATGCCGACCGCGATGCCGGCGCTGCCGTTGACCAGCAGGTTGGGGAACCGTGCGGGCAGGATCGACGGCTCCTGCGAGCGGCCGTCGTAGTTCGGGGTGAAGTCGACGGTCTCCTCGTCGATGTCGCGGACCATCTCCATCGCCAGCGGCGCCATCTTGCACTCGGTGTAGCGCATCGCCGCGGCGGGGTCGTTGCCCGGTGAGCCGAAGTTCCCCTGGCTGTCGACCAGCGGCGCCCGCATCACCCACGGCTGGGCGAGCCGGACGAGGGTGTCGTAGATCGCGCTGTCGCCGTGGGGGTGGTACTGACCCATGACCTCGCCGACCACACGGGCGCACTTGGAGAACCCGCGGTCGGGGCGGTAGCCGCCGTCGTACATCGCGTAGAGCACCCGCCGGTGCACCGGCTTGAGCCCGTCGCGGACGTCGGGCAGCGCCCGGCCGACGATGACCGCCATCGAGTAGTCGATGTAGGAGCGCTGCATCTCGACCTGCAGCTCCACGGGCTCGATCCGCCCGCCACTCATCGGCTGCTCGGTCGGTGTGTCAGTCATGCGTCATTCCTTCTCGTCGTACGTCGATCGGCGCGGCCGTCGGCCGGATGAGCCTGGGGCACGGCGCTCAGATGTCGAGGAACCGGACGTCCTTGGCGTTGCGCTGGATGAACGAGCGCCGCTGCTCGACGTCCTCGCCCATGAGGATGGAGAACATCTCGTCGGCCTGCGCCGCGTCCTCCAGCGTCACCTGCAGCAGCAGCCGGTTGTCGGGGTCGAGCGTGGTGTCCCACAGCTCGTCAGGGTTCATCTCACCGAGCCCCTTGTAGCGCTGGACCGGGTTCTCCTTGGGCAGCTTCTTGCCCACCTCCAGCCCGGCGGCCGTCACGGCCTCGCGCTCGGGGTCGGAGTAGACGAACTCGTGCTCGTACGGCTTGTTCCAGCGAATCCGGTAGAGCGGCGGCTGGGCCAGGTAGACGTAGCCGGCCTCGATGAGCGGGCGCATGAACCGGAACAGCAGCGTGAGCAGCAGGGTCCTGATGTGGTGGCCGTCGACGTCGGCGTCGGCCATCATCACGATCTTGTGGTAGCGAACCTTGTCGAGGTCGAACTCGCCGTGGATCCCGGTGCCGAGCGCCGAGATGATCGCTTGCACCTCGTTGTTCGCGAGCACCTTGTCGATGCGCGCCTTCTCCACGTTGAGGATCTTGCCGCGGATCGGCAGGATCGCCTGGATCCGCGGGTCGCGGCCGCCCTTGGCCGAGCCGCCGGCCGAGTCGCCCTCGACGATGAAGATCTCGCACTCCTCGGGGTTCGTCGACTGGCAGTCGGCGAGCTTGCCGGGAAGGCCACCGCCCCCGAGGAGCCCCTTGCGGGAGCGGGCCAGCTCACGGGCCTTGCGGGCGGCGACCCGGGCCTGGGCGGCCGACATCGCCTTGCGGACGATGTCCTTGCCCTCCGACGGGTTCTTCTGGAGCCAGTCGCCGAACTGGTCGTTCACGACGCGCTGGACGAACCCCTTCGCCTCGGTGTTGCCGAGCTTGGTCTTCGTCTGGCCCTCGAACTGGGGCTCCGAGAGCTTCACCGAGACGATCGCGGTGAGCCCCTCCCGCACGTCGTCGCCGGAGACCCGGTCCTCCTTCTTCTTGATCAGCCCCCACTCCTCGCCCCAGTTGTTGACCAGGGAGGTGAGTGCGGACCGGAACCCCTCTTCGTGGGTGCCGCCCTCGTGGGTGTTGATCGTGTTGGCGAAGGTGTGCACCGACTCGGTGTAGCCGGTGTTCCACTGCATCGCGATCTCCAGGCTGAGCCCGGACTGGCTGTCCAGCGCCGCCTCGGCCTCGAAGTCGATGACGGTCGGGTGCGCCGGGTCGCGGCGGCGGTTGAGGTGCTCGACGTAGTCGACGAGGCCCCGCTCGAACCGGAAGGTGCGCTCGAGACCGCCGGTGGCCGCGTGGTGCGGCTCGCCGGCGTCCAGGTCGTGGTCGTCGACGGTGGCGTCCTCGACGGCCTCCGCGATCTCCTCGGCGCGCCGCCGCTGGTCGCGCACGCAGATCTCGAGTCCCTTGTTGAGGAACGCCATCTCGCGGAATCGGTTGGTGATCGTCTCGAAGTTGTACTCGGTGGTCTCGAAGATCTCCTCGCTCGGCCAGAACCGGGTGGTGGTCCCGGTCTCGGAGGTCTCCTCGTGGCGGACCAGCTCGCCGTCCGGGACGCCGTAGGTGAACGACTGCGTCCAGCGGTAGCCGTCGCGCCTCACCTCGACCTCGAGGTTGCGGCTGAGCGCGTTGACGACCGAGACACCGACGCCGTGGAGCCCGCCGGAGACCTTGTAGCCCCCGCCGCCGAACTTGCCACCGGCGTGGAGCACGGTCAGCACCACGGTGACCGCGGGAACCCCCTCCACGGGGTGCACGTCGACCGGGATGCCGCGACCGTTGTCGACGACCTCGACGCCGCCGTTCTCCATCAGGGCGACGACGATCCGGTCGCAGTGACCGGCCAGTGCCTCATCGACCGAGTTGTCGACGACCTCCCAGATGAGGTGGTGGAGGCCGCGCTCACCGGTCGAGCCGATGTACATGCCGGGACGCTTGCGGACCGCTTCCAGCCCCTCCAGCACCTGGATCGCCGAGGCGTCGTACGTCGGTGTCACGGGGGTGGGCGCGGGAGCGTTCTCTTCGGACACGGACCGTCCTTCATGTGGGGTGGCCTCGGGGTGATGGCACGACGAAGGTCGTTCCTCTCAGGCCCGTGCCGGGGAAACGACCTCTATGACACTGTACCGGCTCCAGCGCCGGAATCGGAGTGGCAAGCCATCCAATCACCCGCGAATCGGGGCCAGGATGCCGTTTCTGGACGCTGCAAGGGCTCGTGCAGCGCCTCGCGGGGGTCGTCGTGGGTCCCGGTACCGGAGCCGGAGCCGCCAAGGCCTTCGCTGACGGCGCACAGCGCGATGTTTCACGGGAAACACCTCACCCGTAGGTGTCGCGCGGTCCCCGTCCGTCCCGGACCGACCGGCGCCCCTTCTTCCAGCTCGGACCGGCGGGCCCCTGCACGTCGATGACCGCGACCGTCCCGTCGCCGAGCTCCTGGTTGAGCCGGCGGACGACGGTGGCGGCGAGGAGCCGCATCTGGGTCGCCCACGCCGTGGAGTCGGTCTGCACGACGAGCCGCCCGCCGTCGGGCTCACGGGTGAACCCGACCGGCCGGACGTGGTGGGCCACGTCCCGGCCGACGATGGCGTCCCAGCGCGAGAAGACGCCGTGCACCCGCACGTCCGTCCCCCATCCCTGTTCGGCGATCAACCGGCCGATCGTCGAGTCGAGGGGCTGCGGGTCGCGGTCGTCCGGGTGCGAGCCGGAAGCCTGGGGGTCGACCCGGCGGGGTCGCCCGCTCCGCGACCGTCTCGGTGCCCCGCGGGCCAGCGACCTGGCGATGCTGCGGGCCAGCTCCAGGCCGTTCTCCTGGTGCTCGGTCCCGGGCGGCTGCTCCTCCGGACCGGACACGCTTCCCGGGGGCCCGCTCACGGGGCGGGCTCCCCGGGAACGTCGACCCGCCTTCCGGCGAGCAGCTCGGGCACGTCGGCCCAGACCGCCGCGGTGACGAGCACCTGCTCGGCGCCCGCGACCAGCTCGGCGAGCCGGTCCCGGCGGTCGGTGTCGAGCTCGGCGAAGACGTCGTCGAGGATCAGCACCGGGTCGTCGCCGTCGGCGCGGAGCAGCTCGTACGACGCCAGCCGCAGCGCCAGCGCGTACGACCAGGACTCGCCGTGGGAGGCATACCCCTTGACCGGCAGCGTGCCGATCGCGAGCGCGAGCTCGTCCCGGTGAGGGCCCACCAGGGTGACCCCGCGCTGCACCTCCTCGGCTCGACGGCGCTCGAGCTCGACGGAGAACGCGGCCGCCACCTCCTCGCGCGAGGGTGGCAGGTCGTCCGCGGCGCGGGCCGCCAACGGCACGTGGGGGGCGTACCGCACCGTGGCCTCGTTGCGGCTGCCGTCCTTCGCCACGGCGGCGTACGCCTCGGCCAGCAGCGGGCCCAGCTCGTCGACGAGCGCGGCGCGGACGGTGACCAGCTCCGCGCCGAGCGCGACGAGCTGGTCGTTCCAGACCGCCAGCGTGCTGTCGAAGTACTCCCCGCCGCGGCGCCGGTCCGCGGCGGCGTTCTTGAGCAGCGCGTTCCGCTGACGGAGCACCCGGTCGTAGTCGGCGCGCACGCCGGCGAGCCGCGGTGCCCGCAGCACCATCAGGTCGTCGAGGAAGCGGCGCCGCTCGGAGGGGTCTCCCTTCACCAGCGCGAGGTCCTCCGGGGAGAAGAGCACCGTGCGCATGAGGCCGACGAGCTCGCGGGCCCGGGGGAGGGGGGATCGGTTCACCCGAGCCCGGTTGGAGCGGCCGGGGTTGATCTCGACCTCGAGGACCGCCTGGCGTCCCTCCTTGACCACAGCGGCCCGGACCACGGCACGCTCGGCCCCCTGCTTCACCAGCGGTGCATCGCCGGCAACGCGGTGTGACGTCAGCCGGGAGAGGTAGTCGACCGCCTCGACGATGTTGGTCTTGCCCTGGCCGTTGCTCCCGACGAAGGCGGTCACCCCGGGGTCGAGGGGGACCTCGAGCTCGTCGTAGGAGCGGAACGAGTGCAGGGTCAGGTGCGAGACGTACACCGGGTCACGTCACTCCTTGGCCGGCGTGGGGTCGCCGGAGCGCTTCTCCTCGGGCCGCTCGTCCGCCTTCATCTGGTGGCCGCCGAACTGGTTGCGCATCGCCGCGACCGCCTTCATCGCCGGGCTGTCGTCCTGGCGCGAGGCGAAGCGGGCGAACAGCGCACCGGCGATCGCGGGCATCGGCACCGCGTGCTGGATCCCCGCCTCGACGGTCCACCGGCCCTCGCCGGAGTCCTCGGCGTAGCCGCGGATCCCCTCGAGCTCGTTCGTCTCGTCGAGGGCCTGGACCAGCAGGTCGAGCAGCCAGGACCGGATCACGGTGCCCTGGCGCCACGACCGGAAGACGTCGGTGACGTTGTCGACCGTCTCGGTGGCCTCGAGCAGCTCCCACCCCTCGGCGTATGCCTGCATGACGGCGTACTCGATGCCGTTGTGGACCATCTTGGAGAAGTGTCCCGCGCCGACCCCACCTGCGTGCACCCAGCCGAACTCGCCCTCGGGACGGAGCGCGTCGAACACCGGCTGGACGGTGGCGACGTCCTCGGCGGAGCCCCCCGCCATCAGCGCGTAGCCGTTCTCCAGCCCCCAGACGCCGCCGGAGACACCACAGTCGAGGAAGCCGATGCCGCGTTCGCCGAGCAGGGCCGCGTGTGCCTCGTCATCGGTCCACCGCGAGTTGCCGCCGTCGATGACGACGTCCCCCTCGTCGAGGAGCTCCGCGAGGTCGCGGATGGTCGCGTCGGTCGGCTCACCGGAGGGGACCATGACCCAGACGACCTTGGGCGAGGGCAGGGCCGCCACCATCGCCTCGAGCGAGTCCACGTCCCTGACCTCGGGGTTCATGTCGTAGCCGTGGACGGTGTGGCCGGCTCTGCGCAGCCGCTCGCGCATGTTGCCGCCCATCTTGCCCAGTCCGACGAGCCCGATCTCCATGCGTCCTGCCTCTCCTCGCTGGTCCTCCGGCCGCTCCCGGGTCGCTGCCGGGGCTGCTGCCACCGTACGTCGCTCAGCTCAGGAGCCGACGCGGCATGAGGAGGTACTGGAAGTCGGAGTCCTTCTCCCCGTCGAGCTCGGCGACCCCGGTGATCACGGCCGGTTTCGCGGGCAGCGTGAAGGCCATCTCCACCACGGGGTCCTCGATCGCGGTCAGCCCGTCGAGGAGGAACTGGGGGTTGAAGCCCGTGGTGATCGGGTCTCCCTTGACCCGGGCCTCGATCCGCTCGGTCGCCACGGCCTCGTCGCCGTGTCCTGCGTCGAGGGTGAGCCCGTTGTCGTCGAACATCAGCTGGACCGCGGTGTTGCGCTCGGCCACCAGCGAGACCCGCTTGACGGCCTCGATCAGCTCGGCACGGTGGAGTCGTGCCGTCGTCTTGTGCTCAGTGGGGAAGAGCGTCCGGACCCGGGGGAACTCGCCGTCGAGCAGCCTCGTCGTCGTACGCCGGACGCCGCCGGCGACTTCGCCCTCGAACCCGATGATCCCCTCGCCGGCACCCGTCCCCGAGAGGGCGATCGTCACGGTCGACCCGGAGGTCAGCGACTTGGCGGTGTCGGCCAGGACTCGCGCCGGGACCAGCGCGTGCGCCTCGGCGTCGGTGGCGCCGGGGCTCCAGTCGAGCTCCCGCAACGAGAGCCGGAACCGGTCGGTGGCGAGCAGCGAGATGTGCTCCCCGACGATCTCGATCCGGACCCCGGTCAGGACCGGGAGCATGTCGTCGCGGCCGGCCGCGGTGACCGCCTGGGCGACCGCCTGCGCGAAGACGTCGCTGCCCACGGAGCCGGTCGACTCCGGCATCGACGGCAGGGAGGGATACTCCTCGACCGGCATCGTCTGGAGGGTGAACTTCGCCTGGCCGCAGGTCAGGACCACCTTGGCCCCGTCGATCGCCATCGTCACCGGCTTCTGGGGGAGGCTGCGGCAGATGTCGGCGAGCAGCCGCCCGGAGACCAGCGCCTTCCCCTCGTCCTGGACCGAGGCCGGGATGGTGGCCCGGGCCGAGGTCTCGTAGTCGAAGGTGGACAGCACCAGGCCGTCGCCGGTGTCGTTGGTCTCGATGAGCAGCCCGGCGAGGACCGGCACGCTGGGTCGGACCGGAAGGCTGCGCGCCGCCCAGGCGACCGCGTCGGTCAGGACATCACGCTCGACGCTGAACTTCACGGGGTCTTGCCTCCTGCGCGGCCGGCCGGAAGACCGGTCCGGTATCGGGACGACGAAATGAGTCGGGGTGTGCATCCTGCCACGCGGCTCTGTGATTCGGCAGGGAGGTCGGTCCCGGGGCAGGTTCTCCCCAGGTCGGTGCCGTTCGTGAAGTTCGTCGGTCGAGGGGACATGGGAATTGTCGTACTCGTCGTAGCAACGGTGGAAACTGTGGAGAACTGGTATCGGTGCAGGTCAGCGCGGCTTTCTCTGTCCACCGGCCCTGTGGACGACCCTGTCCAGGACGCCCGTCGGCTGTTCATCGAACGACAGGAGTGCGCAGCCCCGCGCGGGTTCTCCACACCTGATGCCGACAACGCCCCGGCTTGTGCACAAGGTCGTCCCCAGCCGGATCCTGTCGCCCGCGTCATCCTCGGCGGGCCTGGTGCTTGATCCGGTTGGTGAGCTCGGTGACGGTGTTGAAGGTCGAGCGCCGCTCCGCGAGCTCGGCCCGGATCCGGTTGTTGGCGTACATCACCGTGGTGTGGTCCCGGTTGCCGAACTGCTGGCCGATCTTCGGCAGGGAGAGCTCGGTGAGCTCGCGGCAGAGGTACATGGCGATCTGCCGTCCGGTGACCAGACTCCGCGAGCGGCTGGGGCCGCAGAGGTCCTCGATCGAGAGACCGAAGTACGACGCGGTCTGGGCGATGATCAGCGGCGCCGTGATCTCGGGCTCGCCGCCCTCCGGGATCAGGTCCTTGAGGACGATCTCGCTGAGGGTGAGGTCGACCGGCTGACCGTTGAGGCTGGCGAAGGCGGTCACCCGGATCAGGGCTCCTTCGAGCTCCCGGATGTTCGTCTGGATCTTGGAGGCGATGAACTCGAGCACCTCGGGCGGCGCGGTGAGCCGCTCGAGGGCCGCCTTCTTCCGGAGGATCGCGATCCGGGTCTCGAGGTCTGGCGGCTGGACGTCGGTGATCAGCCCCCACTCGAACCGGTTGCGGAGCCGGTCCTCGAGCGCCTCGAGCCGCTTGGGCGGTCGGTCGGAGGTGATCACGATCTGCTTGCTGGCGTTGTGCAGGGTGTTGAACGTGTGGAAGAACTCCTCCTGCGTCTGGATCTTCCCCTCCAGGAACTGGATGTCGTCGATCAGCAGGACGTCGACGTCGCGATACCGACGATGGAAGGTCGACGCCTTGTCGTCGCGGATCGCGTTGATGAACTCGTTCGTGAACTCCTCGCTGGACACGTAGCGGACCCGTGCGCCGGTGAAGAGACTGCGGACGTAGTGGCCGATCGCGTGGAGCAGGTGGGTCTTGCCCAGTCCTGAGTCCCCGTAGATCAGCAGCGGGTTGTACGCCTTCCCCGGGGCCTCGGCGGCCGCGACCGCAGCGGCATGGGCGAACCGGTTCGAGGAGCCGATGACGAACGTCTCGAACACGTACTTCGGGTTGAGCCGGGTCTCGAGCACGCTGCCCGCGGGGCGAGAGGTGGACCCGTGCGACGACGAGGCGATGAAGGGGTCAGTCGACCTGTCGGGAAAGGTATCTGACGACTCATCGAGTTGTGACTTTGTCGACTTGTCGCCTCCGGGCGCGCCGCTCTCCGAGGGCGGCGGAGAAGCCGGCAGCTCGGGGTCGACGGTGACGATGAGCCGGACCGGCATGCCGAAGGCGGAGCCGAGGGCGTCCTCGAGCCAGGTACGGAGCCGTCCCTCGACACGACCCCGGGTGAAGTCGTCCCCCACGGCGACGATCGCGGTGTTCTCGTGCAGCCCGAGTGGCTTGCTCGCCTTCAACCAGACCCGCTGGTTCGGTGGCAGGTCGTCGACCAGCACCCGCCAGACACTGCTCAGGTCCTCGGCCGGCCGGTTGCCGGACTGGTCGCCTCCGAGCTCCACGTGATCCCCGTTCCTCCCTGGAGCCGTTCGCCGGTTCCGGTGCTTCAGTTGTGTCGACGGTCGTTCGTCAGAGACGAGGCGGGCTAGCCCGCAGGCGTCATTCCACACCCTTATCCACAGGTTGTGCATGATGGGTCGGGTCTGGTAACGCCCTATCCGCCTCCACGCACGACGTCCCTCCACCGTCACGCAGGCATGCGAACCCGTTCGGCGGCTCGGGGATGAGCCGCCGCCAGGGAGGAGGGAGGAAACCGTGCGGAGAAGCCGGATCGAGCCCCGACGCTAACAAGGCTCGATGCCGGGAGCAAGAAGTTCTCCACAGGCCGGGACGTGCGGATCCCGGCGGTCGGGACGTGGCGCGGGCTGCCCGGTTTGACCGTCTCGGAGCGACCGCGTAGCGTATCTCTGTCGACCGGGTCGACTGGTGCCGCCTGTCCCCCGCTCATCGGCGCGGACACGCCGAGCACCCCGGTCACCGCAGCGTCCCATCATCGACATCCGGAGATACTCGTGAGCAAGCGTACGTACCAGCCGAACAACCGTCGTCGTGCGAAGACGCACGGTTTCCGCTTGCGCATGCGCACGCGCGCCGGCCGCTCCATCCTGTCGGGTCGGCGCACCAAGGGACGCAAGCGGCTCGCGGTCTGATGTGACCGCGGCAGCCGGGCGCCGGTCGTGACCGGTCGGGCGCTGTGATGCTCGCCCGAGCCCACCGACTGACCTCGGGTCAGGAGTTCGCTGCCGTGATCCGGCGCGGACGCCGCGCCGGCAGCGCCACTGTCGTCGTCCACGTGGTCCACCGGGGAGGCTCATCTGCCACCGGCCCGGCTCGAGCCGGTCTGGTCGTGAGCAGGGCGGTCGGCAATGCCGTGACGCGCAACCACGTGAAGCGACGCCTACGACACCTGCTCCGTGAGCGGCTCCCTGCCCTCCCGGCGGGCTCGATGCTCGTCGTCCGAGCCCTGCCGCCCGCAGGCGCAGCCTCGTCGACGGAGCTCGCGGCCGATCTCGACGCGACCCTGGCCCGCCTGGCGCGTGGCAAGGAGGCCCGAGCGTGAGAACTCTGCTGATCTGGCTCCTCAAGGGGTACCGCTTCGCGATCAGCCCGCTCTACGGGCAGGTGTGCCGCTATCACCCGACCTGCTCGGCTTACGCCCTCGAGGCGGTGACCCGCCACGGAGCGCTCCGTGGGGGGTGGCTTGCCCTTCGGCGGATCGGTCGCTGTCATCCTTGGGCTGCCGGTGGTTACGACCCCGTCCCGCCCGCGGCCTCGGACCGCACTCTTGCACGGCCGGCCCAACCGGAGCCGCGCCCCACCCGGACTCAAGGAGCCTGAGTGTTCGACATCTTCGGAGACATCGGCGGCTTCATCATGGCCCCGTTGTACTTCGTCACCTCGCTGGTGCTCTCGGCGTTCCACAACGTCTTCGGAACCGTCTTCGGGGACGACTCCGGTGCGGCCTGGGCACTGTCGATCATCGGCTTGACCATGGTGATCCGCGCTGCGCTGATCCCGTTGTTCGTCAAGCAGATCAAGTCCAGCCGCAACATGCAGCTGATCCAACCCAAGGTGCGCGAGCTCCAGAAGAAGTACTCCCATGACCGGGAGAAGCTCGCCCAGGAGACGATGGCGCTGTACCGGGAGACCGGGACCAACCCGTTCGCCTCGTGCCTGCCGATCCTCCTGCAGATGCCGATCTTCCTGGCGCTGTTCCGGATGATCGATCAGGCCGCCAAGGGGAACACGCGCGGCGTCCTGACCCAGTCACAGGTCGAGTCGCTCTCCGCGGCGAAGCTGTTCGGAGCACGGATCGCTGACACCTTCATCGCGACCGAGGGCGACGGGTCCGGGAACGCTCGGGCCCTGGCGGCGGTCCTCGTCGTGGCGATGACCGCCACCACGTTCCTCACCCAGCGGCAGCTGATGATGAAGAACATGCCCGCGGACGCGCTCACCGGGCAGTACGCCCAGCAGCAGAAGATTCTTCTCTACGTCCTCCCCTTGGTCTTCGCGGTGGGCGGCGTCGCGTTCCCGATCGGTGTGCTCATCTACTGGACGACCTCGAACCTGTGGACGATGAGCCAGCAGTTCTACGTGATCCGCAGGAACCCTGCCCCCGGCACGCCGGCGTTCCGGGCCAAGGAGGAGCGGGACGCTCACAAGCGCGCCCGGAAGGGTGAGGTCGCCGCCGCCCCCGAGGCAGCCGAGACGCCTACCAGCACCCCGACGACGCCGCCGCCGCCTCCTCCGCGGCAGCAGCCGAAGAAGCAGACCCGGCAGCAGCGCAACAAGAAGAAGAAGCGGTAGCGCGGCACCAGATCGCCCCGACCGGCGCTGCTAGCGCAGCGCGCGAGTGTGTCGGGCCCCGACAGCGAACGACCCGAAGCATCAGGAGACGAGATGACCGACCAGCACAGTGACCTGCCGACGAGCGACGACACCGAGACGGAGGGCGGCATTGCCACGGACGCCACGGACGGCCCGGTCACCGATCTCGCTGACGACGCGTCCGACCGCGACGAGGCACGCCGCTCCCGAGGACGCGTCCGCTCAAGCGGACGCCGACCCCGTCGCGGGCTCGGAGCAGCGGCTCCAGCAGCTCGAGAACGAGGGCGACATCGCCGCGGACTACCTCGAGGAGCTCCTCGACATCGCCGACCTCGACGGTGACCTGGACATGGACGTCGAGGGCGACCGCGCGTCCGTCTCCATCGTCGGCGGTGACCTCGACCGCCTCGTTGGGCGCAACGGCGAGGTCCTCGACGCTCTCCAGGAGCTGACCAGGCTCGCGGTGCTGCGCGAGACCGGTGACCGCTCTCGCCTGATGCTCGACATCGGAGGACACCGCGCCCATCGGAGGACGGTGCTCGAGGGGCTGGCGAAGGATGCCGTCGCCTCGGTGCATGAGACGGGCGAGCCGGTCTCCCTCAAGCCGATGACGCCATTCGAGCGGAAGGTCGTCCACGACGTCGTGGCGGCGGCCGGGCTCGTCTCCGATTCCGAGGGAGTCGAGCCGAAGCGGTACGTCGTGGTGCGCCCGTCCTGATGACCGACCCGGTTTCACGTGAAACACCCCCGGCGCCCGACGTGGCGGCGGGGGTGTTCGCTTCTTCGCTTCCGCAAGCCGAGCGGTTCGCCGAGCTGTTGGCCACCGCCGGGATCGCCCGCGGGCTGATCGGTCCGCGAGAGGTACCCCGGCTGTGGGAGCGGCACCTGCTGAATTGCGCTGTCCTCACCGACCTGGTGGACGAAGGAGCGGCAGTCTGTGACGTGGGCAGCGGCGCCGGCCTTCCTGGCCTGGTGATGGCCATCCGCCGACCGGACCTCCGCATGACGCTGGTCGAGCCGTTGCTGCGCAGGACCATCTTTCTGGAGGAGGTCGCCCACGAGCTGGGCCTCGCCAACGTGGAGGTGGTCCGGGCGCGGGCAGAGGCGCTGCACGGGGAGCGCGCGTTCGACGTCGTCACCTCGCGCGCCGTCGCGGCGATCGAGAAGCTGCTGGGTTGGTCCCTCCCCCTGGTCCGACCCGGTGGCGTGATGCTGGCGATGAAGGGCTCGTCAGCCCAGGAGGAGCTCGACAGCGCGCTCGACGCCCTTCACGTCCTCGGAGGACGCGGACCGGAAGTCGTCCACATCGGTTCCGATCAACTCTCTGTCCCCACCACGGTGGTGCGAGTGGAAGGTGGCCCGACCCCGCCATTAGGTTGGGGCTCACAGCGAACGACCGATTCCGGCCGCTCGCGTCGGCGGACGAAGCGACGTTAACCAAGGAGCCAGCACAGTGTCGGGTCGCAGAGCACAGGGTCCCGACAAGGTGCATGGTGGTCTCGGCTGGCCGTTCCGCAGCCGCAAGCGAAGTCGTGGACGGCTGGGCTGGCCGAGCTTCTCCTCAAGCGATCCACAGGGTTATACACAGGGTCTGATAACCCGGTCTTCGGCGGCCCCGCCCGCAACGGTTCCCTACCTCTCCCCGCCGCAGCCGGCGACGGTCGCCGCCCCGACGTCCGCCGGCGAGAGCCAGTCGGCCGCTGGGCCGGTTTCACGTGAAACCGACACTCTCGTTATCGAGCGGCACCCCGAACCGCAACCGAACGGCGCCGAGCCCGTCCTGGGCTCACCGGTTTCACGTGAAACCGGTGAGCCTGCCCCAACGGCTCCCGACCCGGCCGAAGCGGCGCCACTGAAGCCGCGAGCTGCGGCCACGAGCCCCGATGACGCCACCCCCCTCGCCAATGCCGTGGAGTACTCGTTGAAGGTCCGCCAGGGACTCGCCCACCGGGAACCGTTCCCGCGCCCCGTCAGCACCAGGGTCATGGTGGTCGCCAACCAGAAGGGTGGGGTCGGCAAGACGACGACGACCGTCAACATGGCGGCGGCCCTGGCTCAGCATGGACTCCGGGTCCTCGTCATCGACCTCGATCCGCAGGGCAACGCCTCGACCGCCCTCGCCATCGAACATCGCCGTGGAACCCCGTCCACCTATGACGCGCTGGTCGACGGCACACCCCTGGCGGAGATCGCCCAACCCAGTCCCGAGGATGCGCAGCTCCTCGTGGTGCCGGCAACGATCGACCTCGCAGGGGCGGAGATCGAGCTCGTCAGCGTGGTGGCCCGGGAGAACCGGCTCCGCAAGGCGATCCGCGGCTGGGACCGCGTCGGAGAGGGCGAGGACCGGTTCGACTACGTTCTCATCGACTGTCCCCCGTCGCTCGGGCTGCTGACGCTCAACGCCCTTGTGGCGGCGGACGAGCTGCTGCTTCCGATTCAGTCCGAGTACTACGCACTGGAGGGCGTGGGCCAGTTGCTCGAGACGGTCGAGTTGGTCAGGGCCAACCTCAACCCCCGCCTCAGCATCACCACGGTGCTGCTCACGATGTACGACGCCCGGACCCGGCTGTCCGCCGGCGTTGCCGATGAGGTGCGGGAGCACTTCGGGGACCGGGTCCTCCAGACGGCGATTCCCAGGGCCGTCCGGGTCTCGGAGGCACCGAGCTACGGGCAGTCGGTGATGGCCTATGACCCGGCGTCCCCCGGCGCACTGAGCTACCTCGAGGCTGCTCGCGAGATGTCCACCAAGGGAGTGCAGGGATGAACAACAGACCGCCGCAGCGCCGTGGACTGGGCCGTGGGCTGGGCTCGCTGATCCCCACCGCGCCGCCACCGGAGGAAGGGCAGTCGGAGTCGGAGGGCTCGACGATGGCTCCCTTCGCCCGCGCCGACCAGCAGCCACCCGGGGCCCCGGCCGACTGGATCGGGCGGATCCCGGAACCCGTTGCCGACTCCTCGGAGTCCGCAACCGGAACTCACGTCGGCTGGGCCGAGCCCGACGCCCATGAGGCGGAGCAGGCTCATGCCGGCCACGAGGACGACGGCGTCCACGCGGATCACAACGGCCACGAACCCCACGAAGGTCACGCGGATCACGACGGCCACCAACTCCACGATGGCGACGAGGCCGGTCCGGTCACCCCCGACACCGACACCTCGTCCGTCGCCCCGGACGGGTTGAAGCCGGTCGCGGGAGCCTACTTCGCGGAGCTCGACGTCTCGGCGATCACACCCAACCCCCGGCAGCCGCGCCAGGTCTTCGACGAGGAGGCGATGGCCGAGCTCGTGCACTCGGTCCGGGAGGTCGGCCTGCTCCAGCCGGTGGTCGTGCGCCCGACGGGTGCAGGGTCGTACGAGCTGATCATGGGTGAGCGCCGCTGGCGGGCCATCCAGGAGGCCGGCCTGTCCACCGTGCCGGCCATCGTCCGTGAGACAGGTGACGACGCGCTGCTCCGGGACGCACTCCTGGAGAACCTGCATCGAGCACAGCTCAATCCCCTGGAGGAGGCGGCGGCCTACCAGCAGCTGCTCGACGACTTCGGTTGCACCCATGAGGAGCTCGCCTCCCGCATCGGACGCAGTCGTCCCCAGATCAGCAACACCCTGCGGCTGCTCAAGCTGTCGCCGCCGGTCCAGCGCCGCGTCGCCGCCGGCATCCTCTCCGCCGGGCACGCTCGCACTCTTCTCGGCGTGCCGGACGAAGCCGCCCAGGACCGGCTCGCCGGACGCGTCGTCGCCGAGGGCATCTCCGTGCGGGGACTCGAGGAGCTGGTCGCGGTCGGAGAGATGGGCGAGGACAAGGCGGCGACACCACGCCGGCCCAGATCCACAGCACCTGCGGTGGTCGACCTCGCCGACCGGCTCTCCGATCTCTACGACACCCGCGTCAAGGTGGATCTGGGCAGGACCAAGGGGCGGATCACCATCGAGTTCGCGTCACTCCCCGACCTGGAGCGGATCGTCGCCACGATGGACCCGACGTACACAAGGCGACATGTAGAGGAGTAGGTATGTCGACAAATAGCCTTGTCGACAAAGCAACAGAGCGAGAAGGCGACATCCGGCCGGACGTGGACCTCGATCAGCGGGTCGGGCTCATCCGCGCCGCTTGGCGGCCCGCTTGGCCCGAGCGCGCTCGGCCCGCCGGGTCAGCTCCTCGCGGTCGAGCTCCCTGGCGCGTTCGAGTGTCGGGGCTGAGCCTCCGTACGACGCCGGGAGCCACCACGAGCCTGGCGGCTGCTCGTCGGCAGGGTACTCCGAGATCGCCTTGTCGAGCATCGCACTCATCGCGGCGTGGAGCTGCTCGGTCTTCTCGTGCGACGAGCCCGTCGGCCGCATCGGCTCGCCGATCGTGACGGTGACGGTCTTGTGACGCGAGAAGTCCTTCGGGTGGTCTTTGGTGAAGAGCCGCTGGGTCCCCCAGAGGATCAACGGGATCAGCGGCACATCGGCGTCCTCGGCCATCCGGACCGCGCCGCTCTTCAGCTCCTTGATCAGGAAGCTGCGCGAGATGGTCGCCTCGGGGAAGACCCCGACGATCTCGCCCCTGCGCAGGTAGCGCACCGCCTCGTCGTACGACTCCTGGCCGTCCCTCCGGTCGACGCTGATGTGCTTCATGCTGCGCATGAGCGGACCGGTGACCGGATGGTCGAACACCTCCTTCTTCGCCATGAACCGGGTCAGCCGCTTCGACGCTCGGGCGCCGTAGCCGGCCATGATGAAGTCGATGTAGGAGACGTGGTTGATGGCCAGGACGGCCCCGCCCTCCCGCGGGATGTGCTCCTGGCCGGTGACCCGGAACCGGAAGTCCATCACCTTGAACCACGCCTGCGCGGCTCCGACAACGGTGTAGTACGGCGCGTCCGACATGCAGCTCCTCCATGATCCTGACCGTCCCTGCCGGGGCGGAGGTGAGCCCAGCGTAGTCAGCAGGGGAGTCAGCGGGACTGTGCCAGCCGGACCAGCTCGGTCATCAGCCCGCCGAGGTCGAGTCCGGCAGCCTGCACCGAGAGCGGGACCGTCGAGGTCTCGGTGAGCCCGGGCGCGACGTTGACCTCGAGGAACCACACCTCGCCGTCGCCGTCGATGATGAGGTCAGAACGCGAGAGGTCGCGCAGGCCGAGGGCCTCGTGGGCGGCCACGGCCACCCGGGCGCACTCGGCGGCGAGCGCGTCGTCGAGCTTCGCCGGGACCTGGAACTCCGTCGAGCCGGCCGTGTAGCGCGCGGAGTAGTCGTAGACGCCCCCGTCCGGGGTGATCGACACGACCGGAAGGGCGCGCGGGCCGTCGCCGGTGTCGACCACGGGCACGGCCACCTCGTCGCCGACCACGAAGGTCTCCACCAGCGCGGTGTCGCCGTAGGCGAACGCGTTGACCATGGCGCCGGGCAGGTCGGACGGCTCGCGGACGACGCTGCACCCGAGCGCGGAACCGCCCTTCGCGGGCTTGACGAACATCGGCAGCCCCAGCCCGGACACCAGCCCGGCCATCACCGCGGCGGCCCCGAGCTCGCGGAACGTCTCCGCGGGCAGGGTGACCCCGCGGGGGGTGCGGACGCCGGCGCGGGCCACGACGGTCTTCGCCGCCGGCTTGTCGAACGCCACCCGGCAGGCCTCGGGACGTGAGCCGACGTACGGCACGCCGAGGAGCTCGAGGACCTCCCGGATCGCCCCGTCCTCGCCGGACTCCCCGTGGAGGAGCGGCAGCACACAGCCGGGGCGCTCGTGCTGCAGTCGGGGAAGCAGCCCGGCGTCGACGTCGCGCTCGTCGACCTCGAGCCCGGAGTCGCGCAGCGCCTCGGCCACGCGCCGACCGGAGCGCAGCGACACGTCCCGCTCGTGCGAGAGGCCGCCGGCGAGCACGAGGACCGGGCCGGGCAGTGGTGCGGTCACGGTTACCTCCAAGGGTGGGCGGAAAGGGAAGGGCGCGTCAGGTCAGGTCGGTGTTCGGGCCCTCGTAGCCGCGACCGACGGCGGCGGCGGTGGCGGTGCCGAAGGTCGTCCGGAGCTCGAGCTCCTCCTCGATGACGCCGACGAGCCGGCGCACCCCCTCCCGGATCCGCTCCGGGGTGGGATAGCAGTAGGACAGCCGCATCGAACGGGACCCGAAGCCGTCGGCGAAGAACGCGGTGCCCGGCACGTAGGCGACCCGGGCGGTCACGGCCCGCGGAAGCATCGCCTTCGCGTCGAGCCCCTCCGGCAGCGTCACCCAGACGTAGAACCCCCCGTCGGGGACGTTCCACTGCGCCGTCGCCGGCATCAGGTCCTCGAGCGCCTGCACCATCGCGTCGCGGCGCTCGCGGTACATCTCGCGGAACTCCTTGACCTGGCCCTGCCAGTCGTGGGCGCGCAGGTACGCCGAGATCGCCATCTGGCTGAACGCCGGCGGGCAGAGCGTCGCGGACTCCTGGGCGAGGACCAGCTTCTCCCGCACGGCGTGCGGAGCGAGCGCCCAGCCGACCCGGAAGCCGGGAGCGAAGGTCTTGGAGAAGGAGCCGAGGTAGATGACGCCGTCCGCCTCGTCGGCGCGGAGCGCGCGCTTCGGCTCGTCGTCGAAGCCGAGCAGGCCGTAGGGGTTGTCCTCGAGCACGAGCACGTCGGCCTCGCGGCAGATCTCGAGGAGCTCCGGCCGACGCTCGGCGCTCAGGCTGACCCCGGCCGGGTTGTGGAAGTTCGGGATCGTGTAGACGAACTTGATCGTCCGCCCGGAGCCTTGGACGCTCGCGATCGCCTCGCGCAACGCGGAGGGCACCAGCCCGTCGCGGTCCATCTCGACGTGCACGACGTCGCACTCGTAGGCGCGGAAGACCCCGAGCGCACCGACGTACGACGGCGCCTCGCAGATGACGACGTCGCCGGGATCGCAGAAGATCCTGGTGACGAGGTCGACCGCCTGCTGCGAGCCGACCGTGACGACCACGTCGTCGGGGTGGGCCTCGATCCCCTCGAGCCTCATCACGTCGCAGATCTGCTCCCGGAGCACCGGGTCCCCCTGCCCGGAGCCGTACTGCATCGCGGTCGCGCCGTTGTCCCGGACCAGGTCGTGGATCGCGCCCCCGACCACGTCGAGCGGGAGGCCGGAGATGTTCGGCATGCCGCCGGCCAGGCTCACGACCTCCGGACGGCTGGCCACGGAGAAGAGGGCGCGGATCTCCGAGGCGGTCATCCCCTTGGTGCGGGCGGCGTAGCGGTCGACGTAGTTGTCGAGCCGGGTGCTGCTCCGCCGCGCCGGTGACGCTGGTGGGGTGACGCCGTCGGACATGGATGCTCCTCGAAGGGCGGGACTACGCTCAAGTATCCACCCGGCTCTGTTCCGCCTCCCGGAGGCCCGCATGGCTCGTCGTACGGCACGGCTCACCGTGGACACGCTGGGCGACCTGCCCGCCTCGGTCCGCTCCTGCCTCTTCTGGGAGCTCGACCCCGTGCAGCGTGCCCGGGTGTCGCGTGCCGGCGCCGAGAAGCCGGAGAAGGAGGCCTGGCTCTCCTCGGTGCTCCTGGAGTGGGGATCGTGCGGGCGCGTCCTCTACGTCGAGGACGAGCCGGCCGGGTTCGTGCTCTACGCTCCACCGGCGTACTTCCCCGGCTCCGCGTCGTTCCCGACCGCCCCGGTGAGCGAGGACGCGGTGCAGCTCGCGACCGCCGAGGTCTTCGAGGGGTACGCCGGAGGCGGGCTCGGCCGCGTCCTCATGCAGCTGATGGTCAAGGACCTGCTGCACCGCGGCGACTTCCGCGCCGTCGAGTGCTTCGGCGTGTGGGGCACCGCCCCCGCCGACGGGTGCGTCCTGCCGGTCGAGTTCCTCCAGCGGGTCGGGTTCAAGACGCACCGGCCCCACCCGCGGTACCCGCGGATGCGGCTCGACCTCAAGTCGGTGCTCACCTGGCGGGAGGAGATGGAGGCGGCGCTCAGCCGGCTCCTCGGGGTGGTCCGCCCGGGCCGGGCCGCGGCGCCGGTGGCGCGCGACTCGCTGGAGTGAGCCGGTCGGCGCGCGCTCAGCGCGGGGCGTGGCGCAGCGCGCGGATCTCGTCGACCTTGAGGACGCCGGTGTGCGGGTCCGCGTCGGGGGCGAGGTAGAGCCGCTGCACCGCGACCACGATCCCTTCCGCCACGACGTCACGGAACGCCGGGTCGGCGAGCCGTGCCGCGTCGCCGGGGTTGGTGACGTAGCCGACGTCCACCCGGACGGCCGGCATCCGGGTCAGCCGGAGGAGGTCCCACGAGCGGGCGTGGCTGCGGAGGTCGGCAAGGTCGGTGCGGGCGACGATCTCGCGCTGGACGAGCCCGGCGAACCGCTCGCCCACCGACGAGCGGACCCCGTGGTGCTCGAGCCCGTAGAAGTAGCTCGAGATCCCGCTGGTGCCGGGGTTGGTCGAGGCGTCCACCTGGAGGGAGACGAGGAGGTGGGCGTCGGCGCGGTTGGCGAACTCCGCGCGGGGCTGCTCCTCGATGTCGGGCGCCGGGTCGGGGGTGGTCAGGTAGGCCTGCACCCCGGTCGCGACCAGCCGTCCCTCCACCCGGCGCACGAGGTCGGTGGTGACCGCGTCGGCGAGCTCGCGCAGCCCGGCGTCCTCGACCAGGCAGGGCGCCGGGTCCAGCACCACCACCTTGCCGGCGAGCTGCGGCCCGGCCCGCCTGATCCGCTCCTCGGCACGCAGGGCGTTCGGGCTGCCGCCCTTGACGATCGGCGCGAGCCGGGCCAGCGCCTTCAGCGTCGCCGGACCGCACGTGCCGTCCGGCGGGATGCCCACGTTGCGCTGGAACTCCTTGACCGCCGCCTCGGTGGCGGAGCCGAAGAGCCCGTCGACCCGCCCGACCTTGAACCCGAGGTCGAGGAGGCGGCGCTGGAGGGCGATCACGTCGTCGCCCGACTGGAGGCTCCCCGGCAGGTGGACGAGCACCCGGTCGCCGAGCGTCCAGGTCGCGTCGTCGAGGGTGCGGTACGTCGCCGGGCCGACCAGCCCGTCGGCGGTCAGCCCCCGCTGCTGCTGAAAGGCCCGCACCGCCCGCTCGACGTCGGCGTCGTACAGGTCGGACACCACGCCCACCTGGGGGTCCGGCAGGAGCCCCACCCGGGCCAGCCGGTCACGGACCTCCGCCACGCCGGGGCCCTGGTCGCCGGTGCGCAGCACTCTCGCCGTGGGGCGGGTCTCCGGCATCGGGCTCCTCGGGGGTGGGACAGCGCTGGCTTGCATCGTGTCCCCTATCGGGCGACGGCTCAACCCCACCCCCCACCGCCCCGTTGTTGCCGGGAGCGATGCGGATCGCAGGGCGGAGAGACCGAGGACGGCCCCCACCGGAGAGGTGGGGGCCGCGCTCGTGCTTCGGGATCAGCCGATGAAGTCGGCCAGCTCCTTGAGGATCGCCGACTTCGGGCGGGCGCCGACGATCTGCTTGACGACCTCGCCGTTCTGGTAGACGTTCATCGTCGGGATGCCGGTCACGCGGTACTGCGCCGGGACGACCGGGTTCTCGTCGACGTTCATCTTGACGATCTCGATCTTGTCGCCGTGCTCGGCGTGGATCTCGGCGAGGATCGGCGAGACCTGGCGGCACGGTCCGCACCACTCGGCCCAGAAGTCGACGAGCACGGGCTTGTCGGACTTGAGGACCTCGGTCTCGAAGTCGTTGTCGGTGACTGCCTTCATGTCGGCCACAGGTGGGGCTCCGTTCGTCTCACGTGGTGCGCTGCGCGGGTGGGGTGGGTCGTCGGGTCGTGGACCCTGCACGGTCAACACCGCGGCGGGGACGGTTGTTCCCCCGGCGTCGGTGTCCCCGCTCAGCCTACGGTCACGCCCTCAGGCGCGGTGTGCCCCTCGACCCCGGCGAGCTGGTCCAGCATGGCGAGGTGCCGCTCGGCGTCGAGGGCGGCGGCACAGCCGGTGCCGGCGGCGGTGACCGCCTGGCGGTACTCGTGGTCGACGAGGTCGCCGCAGGCGAAGACACCCTCGAGGTTGGTCCGGGTCGAGGGGTGGTCGACCAGCACGTAGCCGTTCGCGTCGAGGTGCACCTGGCTCCCGAGCAGCTCCGAACGGGGGTCGTGGCCGATCGCGATGAAGAGCCCGGTGACCGACAGCTCGCGCGCGTCACCGGTCACGGTGTCGGTGAGCGTGACGGAGCTGAGCTTGTCGTCGCCGTGGATGGCGGTGACCGCGCTGTTCCAGACCATCTCGAGCTTGGGGTCGGCGAAGGCGCGGTCCTGCATGATCTTCGAGGCGCGCAGCTCGTCGCGGCGGTGCACGAGGTAGACCTTCTTGGCGAACCGCGTGAGGAACGTGGCCTCCTCGATCGCGGAGTCGCCGCCGCCCACGACGGCGATCTCCTGGTCACGGAAGAAGAAGCCGTCGCAGGTGGCGCACCAGGAGACCCCGTGCCCCGAGAGCCGCTCCTCGTCCGGAAGCCCGAGCTTGCGGTACCCCGAGCCGGTGGCCAGGATGACCGCGCGAGCGCGGTGGACGTTGCCCTCGCCGTCGGTGACCTGCTTGATCTCGCCGGTGAGGTCGACCTCGGTCACGTCGTCGGTGACCAGCTCGGCCCCGAACCGCTCGGACTGCGCGCGCATCTCGTCCATGAGCTGAGGCCCCATGATGCCGTCCTTGAACCCGGGGAAGTTCTCGACGTCGGTGGTGGTCATCAGCGCGCCTCCGGCGGTGACCGCCCCTTCGAAGACGAGCGGCTTGAGGTTGGCCCGGGCTGCGTAGATCGCGGCCGTGTAGCCGGCGGGACCGGAGCCGATGATGATGACCTGGCGTACGTCGGTGGACATGAGGGTCCTTCGTGGTCGGGTGCGAGTGCGGGGTGTCACGGTGCTCAACCGATCCTAGGTGGCGCGCATTCCCGGGTCACCGGGTGCGCACGGTCACCGCGTCGAGCCGCTCACCGTCGCACCCGAGGACGGAGGCCCGCACCGTGCCGTCGGCGCGGGTCGCGGTGACCAGAGCGGCGCGGCGGCCGTCGTAGCGCACGAGGTACCAGGTGTCGGCCGGCCGCAGCGTGGAGGGGACACAGCCGGCTGCGCTCCTCGGTGCGATGTCCTCGGCCAGCTCGGCTCGACCGGACGCCTCGCGGCGCTCCTCGCCGTCGCCGAGCAGCCTCCCGACGTCACGGGCCAGATGGTCCGAGCTCAGCCGTGGGAGGCCGTCCCGGAGCGCGGCGGCGTCCGGTTCGAGGAGCCCCTCCACCGACTGGCGGTCCGACGACGCGCCCCGCCCCGTCCGGCCCCGCCTCGTCGGCCTCGCTCTCGGCCGATTCACCCGCGGCCGATCCGTCGGCGGCCGTCGTCGACGACGCGTCACCGCTCATCGAGGTGCCGGTGAGCGCGACGCCCACCCCGTAGCCGCCGGCCACCACCGCGGCGGCGGCGAGCAGCGCCCGGGGCCACCGGCGGCGGCGCTCCGTCGACAGCGGGAGGACGGTCCCGGTGACGTCGGCACTCTCGACGGTGACGTTCCCGGCCGCCCGCTCCGCGACGAGGCCGGCGAGGACGTCGTCGAGCCGGGCGACCACCTCGGTCGGGGTCGGGAGTGGGCCTCCGGACTCGGCGAGCAGCCGGGCGACCTCCGCCTCGTCCTCGGGCGTGAGGTCACGCTCGTCGGCGGTCATGGCTGTTCACCTCCGGGCTGGTCCGGGGACGGCCGCGTCCCCTGGGGGGTCGCGGTGGGGGACGTGGATGGGACGCGCGGCGGAGCGCCGGGGTTCCCGGTCTCCCGGAGCGGTGCGAGCAGGGGGAGCAGCCGGGCCCGTCCGCGGGAGCACCTGCTCTTCACGGTGCCGGTGGCCACCTCGAGCAGCTCGGCGGCCTCGGCGACGGAGTACCCCTGCATGTCGACGAGCACGAGAGCGGCCCGCTGCTCCGGCGGGAGCGCCTCCAGCGCGGCGAGGACCGCCTGCCTGCGGTCGCTCCGCTCGGCGGCGTCGGCGGGGTCCTCGGTGTGCGAGGACGACGGGGCGGCGGGGCTGCGCCCGAGCTGGGCGTCCAGGTCGTCCGGGAGCGGCCCGGCCAGTCGGACCTTGCGCCGCCGGAGCCGGTCCAGGCAGGCGTTGACGACGATCCGGTGCAGCCACGTGGTCACCGCCGCGTCCCCCCGGTAGGACGCCGCCCTCCGGAAGGCCGAGACCATCGCCTCCTGGAGGGCGTCCGCGGCCTCCTCCGGGTCGCCGGTCGTCCGCAGCGCCACGGCCCAGAGCCGGTCCCGGTGCAGCCCGAACAGCGTGCCGAACGCCTCCGCGTCGCCCGCCACGTGGGCCGCCAGCAGCTCGCGGTCACGGGTCGACGGGTCCGCCTCCTGGCTCCCGGAGCCGTTCACGGGCGGACGGTCACCTCGGCGATGCCGCCCCTGAACCCGCCGTCGGTGGGGGCCAGCGCGGTCAGGTAGACGACCAGGTAGCGCGTCGTGACCGGCTCGTCCGAGGTCAGGTCGACCTCGCCGGAGACGTCGCTGAGGGTGGCGAGGGTGGCCAGCCCGTCGACGGAGGTGGGGGGCTCGCCGTCACCCTCGGGCGCGGCGAGCAGCTGCACGTCGTACGGACCTCCGGCCAGGGTGGCCTCGGCGCCGCTCACCTCGGTCGGCTCCCCGAGATCGAGCGTGAGCCCGACGCCGGAGCGGTACGGCGCGAGCACGGGACCGTCGAAGTAGGTCTTCGTCTCCCACGCGGTGTCGGGGTCGCCGTCGATGGCGAGCGGATGCCTGCTGCGGGTTCTCGCCGCCGCCGGGGTCGTCGGGGTCGAAGTCGTCGACGGCGGTGACCTCGATCTCCTCGGGAGGAGCCTCCTCGGTCGGGGTCGGCTCCGCCACCGGCGGTGCGTCGTCGGCGGCGTCGCGACTTCCCAGCGTGAAGGCGACGACCACGGCGAGCAGCACGAGGGTCGCGACCGCCAGGAACGCGGCCAGCCGCAGCCACGGCGTGCCGGGACGGTCGAGCTCGTGGACGACCGGCCACGCTCCGGAGTCGTCGATGTGGTCGGGTCCCCAGTGCTCGGGCACACCGCCCACCCGGCTCGGGGGGCTCCAGCCGCCCGTCGGGGCCACGCCGGCCGCAGGCGCGGCGGGCGGGGCGGCGGGCGGGGCGGCGGGCGCGTCGTCGCGCCACGCCTCCGTGCCGAGCACCGGCTCCTGGACCCGCTCGCCCGCCGGGTCTGTCGGGTCGCCGTCGTCGACGGGCCCCTCGGTCTCCTCGAGCGGCCGGATCGCCGGCGCCGTCGCGTGCGGATCGGGCTCGGCTCCGGGACGGTGCGTCGACCCCTCGTCGAGGAAGACCGTCGGGACGGAGACCGTCACCGGGGCCCCGGTCACCTCGCCGAGGTACTCCGCGAGCACCGCGCTGACCTGGGCGGCGGACTCGAACCGGTGGCCGCCTCGGTCCTCGGGGTTGAGCAGCTGGTCACAGAGGAGGTCGAGCTGCTTGGGCACCCCGGGGCGCACCTGGCGAGGCCGGCAGATGCGGTCGTGGTCGAGGGGTGCGTCGGGGAGCTTCGACTGCGGGAACCCGGGCCAGCGGCCGGTGAGGGAGGCGTAGAGCAGGGCCCCGAGGTTGGTCACGTCGGACTCGTGCTCGCCAGGGGGCTCCCGGTCGTCCCCCTGGCGCCGGGGACGTCCGTGGAGCACCGTGTCGACGACGAAGCCGATCAGCTTCACCGAGCCCGCGTCGGTGAGCATGACGTTCTCCGGAAGCAGCCGGCCGTGCGCGATCCCGTGCCGGTGCGCCACGCTGACCGCCTCCGCAACCTCACGGACCAGCCATGCGGCGCGGCGAGGGTCGAGGGGCTCGTCGACGAGCAGCCGGTCGAGCGACTCGCCCGAGCCCCACTCATGGACGACGTGGACGAAGTGTCCCTCTTCGAGCGCGTCGAGCACCCGGAGGATGCGGCCGTCGGTGACGGTCGCGGAGGTGCGGGCGGCGGTGAGCACGGCGCGGGCACGCGGGTCGTCGGCCTCGATGACGTGGACGGCGACGTTCCGGGCCAGGATCAGGTCGGTGGCACGCCACAGCAGGGCGCCGGAGTGCTCATCCAGCAGATCCTCTAGCCGGAACCGGGAGGCCACGAGGCTTCCCGGACCGATGGCCTTCTGTGCCACAGGGCTCCTGTCGAACGTCAGTCTCGGTCGCCCCCATGCTAAGCCGCGACCGGAACCGGTCGTGCGGCGCGACCAGACCTCGCCCCCGGGTCACCCCGCGCGCGACCGCCGTCGGCGCAGCCGGCCCCCGATCATCCCGACCACCTCGTTGACCTCGGAGATCCTCATCAGCCGGGCCAGGAGCACCAGCACCACCACGTCGACGAGCCCGGTGGAGACGAGCAGAGCCACCGCCTGCGCCTTGCCGTCGCCGGTCGTCCAGAACGCCTCCAGCAGCGCCCGCCACCCCCAGGCCGCTGCCCCGGCCACCCCGGCGGCGATCCCCATCCGGACCAGGAACCGGACCAGGACCGGCGTCTCGAGCCCGCCGAGGAGCCGCCTCAGGAGCAGGTAGGAGAGGAGGGCGCCGACCGCGTAGGCCGCGACGTACGCCGACACCAGCCCGGGCGCGGTGGCGCGCGGCCCCACCTGGCTGGTCACCGCGACCGCGACGGCGATGTTCGTCGCGGCGATGACGCACTGCACCCAGAAGACCGTGCGGGTGCGCTCCATCGCGTAGAACCCGCGCAGCATCAGGTAGTGCACGGTGAAGAAGACCAGCCCGGGGGCGAACAGCGACAGCGAGGTCGCGAAGTCGCGGTAGGTCTCGGACGCCGCTGCGTACCCCCAGACGATGTTCGAGAGCGGGAGCGCGATCGTGGGCAGGAGGAGCGCGAACGGCAGGATCAGCGCCAGCGCGGTGCGGGTCGTCGAGGCGATCTGGCGGCCGACCGCTGCGAGGTCGTCGTCGGCGGCCGACCGGGAGAGGCGCGGCAGGGTCGCGGTGGCCAGCGACACCGTCGCGATCGAGTGCGGCACCATCACGAGGAGGAAGGCGCCGGAGTAGATCGTGTAGCCGGTCCCGCCCGAGGCGGCCCCGGTTCCGCAGGTGAGAGCCGCCTCCGCGGTGCCGCTCGACGCCAGCCGTACGACGACGGTGTAGGCGATCTGGTTGACCACGACGAACCCCAGCGTCCAGAAGCCGAGCCGGAAGGTGTGTCCGAGGCCGCTGCCGCGGAAGTCGAACCGCGGGCGGAAGGTGAACCCGGCCGCCTTGAGGTAGGGCAGCAGGATGAGCAGCTGGAGCGCGATGCCGACGGTGGAGCCGAGCCCGAGCAGCCACTCCTGGCCGGTCGTGTAGCCCCCGCAGAGCCCGTCACCCCGAGCGGCGCCGAAGACCACGAGGTAGACGGCGAGCACCGCGACGGACACCACGTTGTTGGCGATCGGCGCCCACATCATCGGCCCGAACCGGTCGCGGGAGTTCAGGACCTGGCCGACGAGGACGAACATCCCGTAGAAGAAGACCTGGGGCAGGCAGAGCCGGGCGAAGTCGATCACCGACTCGCGCTGGGCCGAGAGCGCGTCGGTGAAGAAGGCGGCGTCGAGGTAGAGCCGCATGAGCAGGGGGGCCCCGAGCACCAGCAGCGCGGTGACCCCGGCGAGGAAGAGCGCGGCCAGGGTGATGATCCGGTTCGTGTACGCCTCGCCGCCGTCGGCGTCGTGCTTCATCGCCCGGACGAGCTGGGGGACGAGCACCGCGTTGAACACG
The DNA here is from genome assembly GCA_963754155.1 of uncultured Actinomycetota bacterium. Taxonomy (GTDB): domain Bacteria; phylum Actinomycetota; class Actinomycetes; order Propionibacteriales; family Nocardioidaceae; genus Marmoricola_A. Next base: position 1,346,806 of record CAVWEU010000003.1, read on the forward strand.
CCCCCGGCGAGGAGGATGTAGAGCATGTTGGGGACGGTGTTGGCGATCGTGAACACGTCGGCGTGGAGCTGGGTGCCGAGGGCCGCCGCCAGCAGCGTCGACCGCACGAAGCCGCTGAACCGGGAGACGACCGTGCCGGCGGCCATGACCGCGCTGGAGGAGAGGACCGAGGGGCCCGGTGGCGGGGTCGGGCGCTCGTCGTCGCTCATCGCCGCCCCGCCGTCAGCAGCGGGCCGGGGGTGCGACGACGCTGCCGGATCCGGCGGACGATGCGCAGGGCGACGAGCACGAAGAGCAGGGCGCCGGCGACGCCCATGACGATCCAGAGGATGAGCCCGACCCTGCTGCTGCGGATGCTCAGGGTGGCTGGTTCCCCGACGGCGACCGCCTCGGTGGTGACCGGTTGGAGGGTGACGAGGTGGATGCCGATGTCCGTCGCGGTCGCGTCGATCCGCATGGCGCCCCGGCCGCGCGGCGCGAGCTGAACCGGGTCCGGGGTGGTGAGCGAGAGGCTGGCGTTCGGCGCGGTGGCGCGCAGCCCCACGGTCACGGGCTGGTCGAGCCCGTTGACGATCGTCACGTCGAACTCTCCGGTGTCGCCGGACATGGTCACGAAGGACGGGCCGCGCACGCTCACCCGGGAGAGCCATCCGATGACGATCTGCTGCGCGGCCCGCGCGCGGGCGGCGTGCAGCCGGGGCCGCTGCCGGCTCCACACCGAGGCCGACAGCAGCCCCTGGCGGGTCAGCGTCTCGTCCACCACGTCGTTCTCGGTGAGCAGCTGCGCGAGGGTCCGGCCGGCCTCGGCGAGCCGTGCCGCCGAGGCGACGGTGACCAGCGGCAGCTCGTCGGCGAGCTGGGTGTCCGGGTAGGTGAGGTCACCGGGCGCCACCGGCTCGGTGTCGTCCAGCACCGGCCCGGAGAGCGCCTGGCCCAGCCCGCCGGCCGCCAGCCAGGGCACGTCCAGCCCGCGGAAGAACCGGGAACGCCGCCACTCGGTCCCGGGGTCCCACCACGGGGGGAGGAGGCGGACCAGGGGCTGGTCGGCGGTGTCGGAGAGGGCGTGCAGCGCCGCGTCGGCGAGCAGCCGCTGGCGTACGGCGAGCGCCGACCGGCGTGGACCAGGACCCGGGCCCCAGGCGCGCGAGCGTGGCTGCACGACCACGAGCCGGCCGCCGTCGCTCCGCTCCAGGACCGACCCGGCGTCGGCCTCGGGGAGCGCGGCGGGCTCGACCACCGCCGTCGTCTCCGGGCCGATCTCGGCGAGCAGAGCCTCGGGAAGGAGACCGGAGGGCGGCACGAGGGCGGGGGTCGAGGGGACCTCCCGGGACTCGAGGACCGCGGTGCTCGCACCCTGGGCGCTGTCGAGCTGCTCGGACAGCCCGTGGTGGACGGAGGCGGCTGCGTCGAGGTCGCCGTAGGGCAGGGCCATCACCGGCGAGGCGGCCAGCTCCGCGGTGAGCGACGTGAGCCAGTCCCGGGCAGCGGTCTGTGCCGGCGTCTGGTCCGAGGCGCCGGCCTCCTCGCCGGCAGCTCGTCCTCCTCGGGGAGTGTCTCTCCCTCGGGCGGGGGCTCCTCGCCGCCGGACCCCTCGCCCTGCTCGCCGGCGTGCCGCCGGTCCCGCCGGCCGCTGCGGCGCCGGGAGCGGCGAGCCGGACCGGTGGGTTGCCGCGCACGACCGACTGGGCGGCGTCGAGGAGTGCAGGGTCGACCACCCAGGTGAGCGGCCGCCCCTCCGCGGTGGCGCCGAGGTCGAGCAGCCGGCGGAGCCTCCCGTCGGTGAAGGTCTGCTGCCACCGCTCGGGGAACCGCAGGGTGCCGTCGGCGCTGCGGACGGTGGGCCGCCGCAGCTGGATGCCGAGCGTGAGCGTGGTGCCGACCTCCTCGGGAACGAGCGGAAGGAAGGTGCAGGCACGTCCGTCCGCCCCGTCCACGCGCCCGGCCGAGTCCTCACCCAGGACGTGGATCCCGACCTCGTAGACGCCGGCGGCGCCGGAGAGCCCGAGCGCCTCGACCGGGACGGCGATCCGGAAGTCGGCCGTCTCCCCGGGGTCGAGGTCGGGGACCTCGACGAGGGGGTCGATGACTCTCGTCCCCACGCCGAGGCACGAGCCGCCGGCCGCGGTGGCCAGCTCGGCCGGGTCGGTGATCGGCTCGGTGGCGCGCAGGACGTAGACCTTGAGGTTGCGCCAGGGCTCGTCCGACCGGTTGCGCACCGTGCCGCCGACCCGCACCTGCCCGCGCTGCGGCACCTGGCTGGGCGTGAGCAGGTCGATCCTCACCTCGAGGGGGTCCGCGACCGGCGTCCCGGCGTCCGGCTCCTCACCCGACGTGCCGGGGTCCTCCGGTGCGTCCGGCGGCGCCGAGGTGGTCGGGGCAGGGGCGGGGTCCGGCTCCTCCCCGGCACGGGCAGGGGTCGGCGCGGAGAGGAGCGCGGCGAGGGTGGCGAACCCGGCTGCCCACGCGGTCGCGGCGCGTCGGCTCGTCGGGCGGGTCACCGGGTCAGGTTATCCACGCGGGGTGCCGACTCCGGTGGCGACGGACCCGGGCGCCGGGTTTCGGGGGAACCGGGAGCGGAGCCTAGAGTGGTGTCCCGTGCCCGAGCCGACCCCCACCCACGAGCCGCTCTCCATGGTGGAGGTCCAGGCCAGGGCCGACCGCGAGCTCGACCGGGTCGCGGAGGTGCTCGAGCCGCTCGGGGAGCGGTTCCAGGGCGCCGGTGAGGAGCTCGCCCTCGTGGGCGGCCCGGTGCGCGACGCGATGCTCGGCCGGCTGCAGAACGACATGGACCTCACCACCTCGGCGCGCCCGGAGACCACGGAGCGGCTGCTCAAGGGGTGGGCGGACGCGATCTGGGACATGGGCCGCGAGTACGGAACGATCGGCTGCCGCAAGGACGGCTGGACGATCGAGATCACGACGTACCGCTCCGACACCTACAGCCCGTCGTCGCGCAAGCCCGACGTCGAGTACGGCGACACGCTCGAGGGCGACCTCGGCCGCCGCGACTTCACCGTGAACGCGATGGCGGTGGCTGTGCCCGGCCGCCGGTTCGTCGACCCGTACGGCGGGATCGTGGACCTTGCCCACCAGGTCCTCCGCACGCCGGGGCGCCCCGAGGACTCGTTCTCCGACGACCCGCTCCGGATGATGCGCGCCGCTCGGTTCGCCGCCCAGCTGGGGTTCGCCGTCGCGCCCGAGGTGGTCGCCGCGATGACCTCGATGGCCGGCCGGATCGAGATCATCTCCGCCGAGCGGGTCCGTGACGAGCTGGTCAAGCTGGTCTGCGCGCCGTACCCTCGCCTCGGGCTCACCCTCCTCGTCGACACCGGGCTCGCCGACCATGTCCTTCCCGAGCTGCCCGCGCTCCGGCTCGAGCGCGACGAGCACCACCGGCACAAGGACGTCTACGAGCACACGCTGACCGTCCTCGAGCAGGCGATCGACATGGAGCAGCGGCTCCCCGGCGGCGGCCCGGACTTCGTCACCCGCTTCGCCTCGCTCATGCACGACGTCGGCAAGCCGCGCACCCGGAGGTTCGCCGACGACGGGTCGGTGACGTTCCACCACCACGACGCGGTGGGGGCGAAGCTGACCCGCAAGCGGATGAAGGCGCTGCGGTTCTCCAACGACGACATCGACGCGGTCAGCTCGCTGGTGGAGCTGCACCTGAGGTTCCACGGCTACGGGAACGGTGAGTGGACCGACTCGGCGGTGCGCCGCTACGTGCGGGACTCCGGCGACCAGCTCGAGCGGCTCCACGTGCTCACCCGCGCCGACTGCACGACCCGGAACCGGCGCAAGGCCGACCGGCTGCGCCGCACCTACGACGAGCTGGAGACCCGGATCGAGCAGCTCGCCGAGCAGGAGGAGCTCGCCTCGATCCGTCCCGACCTCGACGGCAACCAGATCATGGAGCTGTTGGGGATCGGGCCGGGCCGCGAGGTCGGTGAGGCCTACCGGCACCTGCTCGAGCTGCGGATGGACCGTGGCCCGATGACGCAGGAGGAGGCGGCGGCGGCGCTCCGGGAGTGGTGGCGGACCCGCTGAGCGGACCGCCGGACGGACCGGTCAGGGCACCGGTCCTCCCGGCCGTGGGGTCCGGGCGTAGGCCACCGCGGTCAGCAGGTATCCCGCGGAGAGCACCGCGAGGACGGCGTACGACCGGCCGTCCGCGGGCAGCACGACGGCCGCGGTGGCCGCGGCCGCGACGAACGCGACGTTGAAGATCACGTCGTAGAGCGAGAAGACACGGCCGCGGAAGGCGTCGTCGACGCCGGCCTGGACGACGGTGTCCACGCAGATCTTGATCCCCTGCGAGGCCAGCCCGAGCACGAAGGCCGCCACCAGGATCCCCGTCTCGGTGTAGAGCGCAGCCGGGTAGAGCTGCGCGAGGCCGGCGGTGACCAGCAGCGCGAGCACCCAGCGCCGCGTCGAGAGCCACTCGGTGACCACCGGCGTGACCACCGCGGCGGCGAGGAACCCGGAGCCGGCGACGAGCGCGGCCGTGGAGAGCCCCCGGAAGGCTTCCTCCGCCTCGTCCGGGCCGTGGAAGTGGTTGCGGTAGAGCAGGACCAGCGCCACCGAGGAGATCCCGAACCAGTAGCGGTGCGAGGCGATGACCGCGAGCCCGGCTGCCGGCGCCGGCCGGGACCGGAGGTGGCGCAGCCCGTCCACCAGCCCGGAGACGACCCCGCCGAGCGCCTCGCGCACCGCCGGCCGGACACCGCCGAGGTCGGGGCCGAGCAGCGCCCGCGGGATGCGGAGCGCCAGCGAGCCCGCGACGCCGTACAGCACCGCCGCGGCGAGCAGCACGGTGACGTCCCCGTCGAGGCCGGCGCCGCGGCCGGCGGCCCTGACCAGGCCGCCGGCACCCAGCCCGACAAGGAACGCCAGCGTCCCGGCGGTCGGGGTGAGCGCGTTGGCGGTGAGCAGGTCGTCCGGCTCGACGGTGTGCGGCAGCGCCGCCGACAGCCCGGCGAGGAGGAACCGGTTGACCGAGAGGGAGAGCAGCACGAGGCCGTAGAACGCCGGGTCGGGCAGGTCGGCCGCGACGGCGCCGGCGACCAGGAGGGCGATGCCGAGCCGCGCCAGGTTGCCCCAGACCAGCACCTGACGGCGCGACCACCGGTCGAGCAGCACCCCCGCGAACGGCCCGAGCACGGAGAACGGGAGCAGCACGACGGCGAGCGCGGTGGCGATCGCCGACGGCGACGGCTGGTCGTCGGAGAAGAGGGCGTACGACGCCAGCGCCACCTGGAAGACGCCGTCGGTCAGCTGGCTGGCCACCCGGACCGTGAACAGCCGCCGGAACCAGACCCCGTGCAGGAGCCGGACCAGGTGGCGGAGCGCGGACATGGGGTGATCCTTGCGTGCCCCACCCACGCGGAGCGCCCCGCCCCCGGGAGCGGGGACGGGGCGCCTGCGGGTCGACCGGGTCAGGCGGTGACCGGGTCCTCGTTGAGGGCGCGGAACGTGTAGGCCTGGGCCAGCACGACCACCGGGATGGCGACCAGGAGGCCGACGAAGCAGGCACAGGTGCCGGCGATGATCGCGGCTGCCGAGGCCAGGAAGAACAGGAGCAGGACGCCGAGGTTGTTCCTCACCATCGTGATGCTCGACTTGATCGCGGTGACCGCGTCCTCGCCCCGGTCGATGACGAAGTAGAGCGTGTAGCTGGTGAAGAAGAGCACGGCGATGCCGGGCAGGATGCAGAGCAGCAGACCGACGAACGTCGCCGCGCCGATGATCAGCGCGGCGATGACCACCTGGCCCCAGTTGATGCCGTTCGTCGCGGAGCCCAGGTCGAGCGGGCGGCCACGGGTCAGGTCGAGGGACCCCTTGACGATCACTGACTGGATGACCAGCTGCACCACCCAGCTGAGCACGGAGAAGAGCAGGCTGACGATCATCGCGGCGCCGAAGAAGCCGGCACCCATCTGGTCGCCGGGGTCGGGGGCCGGCGCGACGGCGCGTTGGATCCCCTGGACGATGCCGGCGCCGACGAGGAGCACCAGTGTCACCAGGACGAGCGGCGCCCAGTTGCCCTTGAACTTGTCGAAGGCGTAGCTGAACGCCTTGCCGACGCTGTAGTTCTCCGGGCCGGAGGGACCGGCTCCTCCCGAGCCGGGCGGATAGCCGTAGCCTCCCGGTGCGCCGGGAGGAGGAGGCGGCGGCGCTCCGTACCCTCCCGAACCGGACGGCGGTGGCGGTGGCGGCGGCGAGCTCCAGCCGCTCGACGAGCCTCCGGGTGGTGGTGGCGGCGGGACGGGGTCTCCTGACCCCGGCGGGTTCGATCCGGATCCGGGCGGGTAGTCGCTCATGCCGAGGAATCTAGCGACACCGGGCGGCACACCGGGGGAGATACCGCCTGGGAACGCGCGAGCCGCGGACCCCGAAGCGAAGGGTCCGCGGCTCGTCGACGGCAAACCGGCGGTCGGCGGGCGGCCGGTCAGGTCAGCGCTCGACCTCGCCGCGAATGAACGCCTCCACCTGCGCGCGACCCTGGTCGTCGGGCATCTGCACCGGGGGCGACTTCATCAGGTAGGTCGACGCGGACAGGATCGGGCCGCCGATCCCACGGTCCTTGGCGATCTTGCAGGCGCGGAGCGCGTCGATGATGATGCCGGCGCTGTTCGGGGAGTCCCACACCTCGAGCTTGTACTCCAGGTTGAGCGGGACGTCGCCGAACGCGCGCCCCTCGAGCCGGACGTACGCCCACTTGCGGTCGTCGAGCCACTGCACGTAGTCCGACGGGCCGATGTGGACGTTCTTCGCGCCGAGGTCGTGGTCGATGTTCGAGGTGACGGCCTGGGTCTTGGAGATCTTCTTCGACTCCAGCCGGTCGCGCTCGAGCATGTTCTTGAAGTCCATGTTGCCGCCGACGTTGAGCTGGTAGGTGCGGTCGAGCACCACACCGCGCTCCTGGAACAGCCGGGCCATCACCCGGTGGGTGATGGTCGCGCCCACCTGGGACTTGATGTCGTCGCCGACGATCGGGACACCGGCCGCCTCGAACTTCGCCGCCCACTCCGGGTCGGAGGCGATGAAGACCGGCAGCGCGTTGACGAAGCCGACGCCGGCGTCGATCGCGCACTGCGCGTAGAACTTGTCGGCCACCTCGGAGCCCACCGGCAGGTAGGACACCAGGACGTCGGCACCCGAGTCCTTGAGGACCTGGACGACGTCGACGGGCTCCTCGTCGGACTCGTCGATGGTCATCCGGTAGTACTTGCCGAGCCCGTCGTGGGTCGGTCCGCGCTGCACGGTCACCCCGGTGGGGGGCACGTCGCAGATGCGGATCGTGTTGTTCTCCGAGCTGGTGATCGCGTCGGAGAGGTCGAAGCCGACCTTCTTCGCGTCGACGTCGAACGCCGCGACGAACTCGACGTCGGAGACGTGGTAGTCACCGAACTTCACGTGCATGAGGCCGGGCACACTGGCCTCGGGGTCGGCGTCCTTGTAGTACTCGACGCCCTGGATCAGGGACGAGGCGCAGTTGCCCACGCCCACGATGGCCACTCGTACGGAACCCATCGGGCTCTCCTTCGTTCTTCAGGTTGCTTCCGTCGGTTTGCTGGTCTGACCACCGCTGCGCTCCGCGGCGATCAGGTCCGAGAGCCACGACACCTCGCGCTGCACCGACTCCAGGCCGTGACGCTGGAGCTCCTTGGTGTAGCTGTTGTGCCCCCGGGCGGAGTCCAGCTGCTGCTGGGCCCGGGCGAGCCGCTCCTGCAGCCGGGCGCGACGGCCTTCGAGGATCCGCAGCCTGATCTCGCGGTCGGTGCGACCGAAGAAGGCGAAGCGGACGTCGAAGTTGTCGTCCTCCCAGCTGGCGGGGCCGGCGTCGGACATGAGCTTGGCGAATCGCTCGTTCCCCGAGGGGGTGAGCTCGTAGACGATGCGCTGGCGCCGGCTCACGCCGGCCGCCTTGCCCGTCCCGCTCGTGGCGCCCGCTTCCGGCGCCGCGACGTGCTCGGTGATCCAGCCGGCCCTGAGCATCTTCTTGAGCGCGGGGTAGAGGGAGCCGTAGGAGAGCACCCGCCCCCATCCCAGGACGATGTTCAGCTGCTTGCGCAGCTCGTAGCCGTGCATGGGGTTCTCGTGCAGCAGTCCGAGGACTGCGAGCTCGAGGGTCTCCCCACGTCTGGTCACGGTGATTCGCCTCGCATCCGTCGTCTCGATGTGCGGTGGACTATCGAACAGACGTATCGTAGCGATATATCGAGCCGCGGTGCAGCACCGGGTCGGTTCCGGCGGTTCGCGAACCGGTCCCCCCGTAGGCTGAGGTGTCGGGACACCGGACGCCGAGCCATCCACCACCACACGTGCGAGAGAGTCATTCGTGAGCGGACAGCGCAGAGAACCCCGCCCTGGGTCCCAGGGGAACCGGGCGACGGGGCAGGCCCGCACGACCGGGAACGCCGGCAGGTCCGGCAAGCCGGGCGCGCCCCGCGGGAAGTGGTCGCGCGGCTGGCGCCTGTGGACCAAGCGGCTCGGCATCGTCGGCGGCGCCGTCTTCGTCCTCGGGCTCGTGCTGTTCGCCGTCGCCTACGCCCGAACCGACATCCCGGACCCGAACGAGGGGTTCGAGGCCCAGACGAGCTATGTCTACTACTCCGACGGCAAGTCGGTCCTCGGGAAGTTCGCCGAGCAGGACCGCACCAGCGTCGAGCTGAGCGAGGTCCCCGACCACGTCCAGGACGCCGTCATCGCCGCGGAGGACCGCTCGTTCTGGACCAACCAGGGGCTCGACCCCAAGGGGATCCTCCGGGCGGCGTTCAACAACGCGGCCGGCGGCGACACCCAGGGCGCCTCGACGATCACCCAGCAGTACGTCAAGGTCTTCTACCTCAGCCAGGACCGCACCTGGTCCCGCAAGGCCAAGGAGGCGATCCTCTCCCTCAAGATCCAGCGGCAGATGGAGAAGGAGGAGATCCTCGAGGGGTACCTCAACACGATCTACTTCGGGCGGGGGGCCTACGGCATCGAGGCCGCCGCCCGCGCCTACTTCGGCACCTCGGCGCAGCAGCTGAACGTCAAGCAGGGCGCCGCCCTCGCCTCGATCATCAACTCGCCCAACGGCTACGACCCCGCCGACGGCAAGGCCGCGAAGGAGGCGCTCGCCTCGCGGTACCGCTACGTGGTCCGCGGCATGGACGAGGCGGGCATGCTCCCGCCGAAGCTGAGCGGCTCCCCGCGCGCCGAGCGGCTGCCGAAGTTCCCGAAGATCCAGGCCGAGAGCCAGTACGGCGGCCAGCGCGGCCACGTGCTGAAGCTGGTCCGCAACGAGCTGGGACGGCTCGGGTTCAGCGACTCCGAGATCGACGGCGGCGGCCTGCGCGTCACCACCACCTTCACCAAGAAGGCGATGGACGCGGCCCGCGCCGGTGTTCTCGCCGAGCGGCCCGACCTCAAGGAGCTGCACGTCGCCGTCGCCTCGGTGGACCCCGAGACCGGGGCCCTGCGGGGGATGTACGCCGGCCAGGACTATCTCGACAGCCAGCTCAACTGGGCCGTCTCCGGCGGCGCCCCGGGGTCGACCTTCAAGCCGTTCGCCCTCGCGGCCGCCCTGAGCAACGGCTTCTCGCTCGAGTCGACGTTCGACGGCAGCTCGCCGCTCGAGGTCGCCGGCACCGAGTTCGGCAACCAGGGTGAGGGCGGCGGCACCAGCTACGGCACCGTGAGCCTGCTCACGGCGACCGAGAAGTCGATCAACACCGCCTACGTGCAGATGGCCGACAGCCTGCCGGGGCGCGTCGGGCAGCGTCGTCGACACCGCGGTCGACCTGGGGATCCCGCGCGACGCGCCGGGGCTCGAGGAGAACCTCAGCACCGTGCTGGGCTCGGCGACGATCAGTCCGATCGACATGGCCAACGCCTACGGCACCATCGCCGCCGAGGGTCAGGCGAAGGACGTCTTCGTGGTCGAGAGCGTCCGGAGCACCGAGGGCGGCAAGCCGGAGTACCGCCACCGGGTGAAGACCGAACAGGTGGTCACGCCGGAGGTCGCGGCGGACACCTCCTACGCGCTCCAGCAGGTCGCCGCGGTCGGCACCGGCACCAACGCCAACGTCATCGGGCGCCCGGTCGCGGGCAAGACCGGCACCGCCACCGACGACGAGGGCCGGGTCCGCTCCTCGTGGTTCGTCGGCTACACCCCGCAGCTCTCCACCGCCGTGATGTACAGCCGAGGCAACGGCAACGAGCCGCTCGACGGCTACATCGACACCTTCTACGGAGGCGAGCACCCGGCCCGGACCTGGGCCGGCGTCATGGACGCGGCCCTCGAGGGCACGGAGGTCCTCGCGTTCCCGGAGCCGGCGTTCCTCGAGCACAGCGCGGCCGAGCACGCGCCGACGCCGACGTTCACGCCGACGCCCACCCCGACCCAGGAGCCGGAGCCGAGCCCCACCCCGCGGCCGGACCAGCCCGAGGAGACCGAGGAGCCGTCGCCCACGGGCGAGCCGACCCCGACGGGCGAGCCGACGCCGACCGGTGACCCGACGCCGACCGGGACGCCGACCGTGACCGCTCCCAGTGGCGGGTCCGGCGCGTCCGGCGGCGGGTCCGGCGGGTCCGGCGGGTCCGGCGGGTCCGGCGGTGGCTCCGGGAGCTCCGGCGGCGGCGGTGGGTCCGGTGGGCCGGGTGGCTCCGGCGGTGGCTCCGGCGGTGGCTCCGGCGGCGGGTCCGGTGGTGGCTCCGGCGGCGACCGGGACGGCGCCGACCCCGACGACGAGTAGCGTTCGGGCGTGACGCCACGCCCCGTGCCACCGACCCGCGAGGACCCGGTGGCCCGCCTCGCCAGCGAGGCGGTCGGCGGCCCGTCCGGGCGCCGCTCGACCGGCCATCCCTGGTGGACACCGGTGCGGGTCGTGGTCGCGGTGGCCTGCGTGACCTGGTTGCTCGCGATGGCGCAGAAGGCACCGTGTGCGCTCGACGGGTGGGGCGGCGACGACAGTCGCTATGCCCAGATGTGCTACTCCGACATCCCCTACCTCTACGTGCCGCGGGGGCTCGCCGAGCGCCACGTGCCGTTCACCGACTCCGGCGGTCGCTACCCCGACCTGGAGTACCCGGTGCTCATCGGGTGGTTCGCCTACGGCAGCGCGGTGGTGACCCAGGCGGTCCACGGCTGGCCCGACCTCGGCCCGCGGCAGGAGGCACCGGTCGACGCGGTCCACGCGGTCGAGGGGGTCGACGCCGAGCGGCAGAGCTACTTCGTCCTGACCGGGCTCCTGCTCGCACCCTTCGCGCTGCTCGCGGCGTACTTCCTGGCGGGGGCGCACCGCGGGCGGCCCTGGGACGCGATGGGGTACGCCGCGGCGCCGGTGCTCGTGGTCACCGGGCTGGTCAACTGGGACCTGGTCGCGGTGGCCTGCGTGGCGGGTGCCTTCTGGGCGTGGTCGCGGGACCGGCCGGTGCTGACTGGTGTGATGCTCGGTCTGGGCACGGCCGCGAAGCTCTACCCGCTCTTCCTGCTGGGGGCGTTCCTGGTCGTCGCCGTGCGCCGCGGCCGGCTCCCCGCCTTCGGCCGGGCGGCAGCCGGGGCCGTGGCGGCGTGGTCGGCGGTCAACCTGCCGGTGATGGCCTACGGCCTCGACGGGTGGAGGGGGTTCTGGTCCTTCAACGCCGAGCGCGGCCCGGACCTGGGCTCCCTCTGGCTCGTCGCCTCGCGCGCCGGCCACCACGCCTCGGCGGAGACGGTGAACACCGTCTCGTGGGTGGTCTTCCTCGGCGTCTGCGCCGGCGTGCTCGTTCTAGGGCTGCGGGCCCCCCAGACCCCCCGGATCCCCCAGCTCGCGCTGCTGATCCTCGTCGGCTTCCTGGTGGTCAACAAGGTGTACTCGCCGCAGTACGTCCTCTGGCTGCTGCCGGTCGCCGTCCTCGCCCGGCCACGCTGGCGCGACCTGCTCGTCTGGCAGGCCGGGGAGCTGTTCTACTTCGCGATGGTCTGGGCCCACCTCGGCTCGTTCACCGCGCCGGCGCTGCCGGGCACGCCGGACACCGCCTACGCGGTGGCGATCGTGGTGCGCGTCGCGGCGGAGCTCTACCTCGCCGCCGTGGTGGTGCGCGACGTCGTGCGGCCCTGGCGGGACCCGGTCCGGCTCACCGCCGCCGCCACCGGCGGCCGGCTCGACCACGACCCGATGGAGCCGGTCACCCCTCGTCGATGACCGTGCGGTCGAACGCGGTGGCGGTGAAGCGGACCTGCACGTCGACCTCGTCGCCGACCGCCGGGACCGTCGCGCCGCCCGGCAGCAGGAGCATCGAGACCTGCATGTGCGGCGGCTCCGCGAAGAGCCGCTGCTTGCCCCCGACCGTGAACGGCGACCGCACGAAGCCGGCGGCGTCGAGTCCGCCCTTCGCGACCCGGGCCGCCCGGTCGCGGAGCGTGGCGCCGCCGGTGGGCGCCTCGAGCCCGATCCCGTGCGCGGTGCCGCCGCTGACCACGACGATGTGCCCGCGCGTCGGCGCGGTGCGCCCCCGGTAGCCGAAGACGTCGCCGCGATGCACCTCGTGGACGTCGAGCACGGTGGCGCGGACCCGCAGGGCGCCGCGGTCGCCGAGCCACAGCTGGGTCCCGATCCGCGGTCGCAGGTCGAAGTCGCCGTACGACGCCCGCAGCGACTGCAGCTCGGTGTCGGTGAGGTGGGAGACGAAGACGGTGCGGGCGTCGATGCCGCTGGCGACGACGTCGGTCATGCGCCGCTCGACCTCGCTCAGGTGGGACCCGTGGGACATCGGCAGGTGCAGCGCGAACCCCTCGACGCGGACCCCGTCGAGGTGCGCGGCGGCCTCCCGCAGCCCGCGGGGGGTGAACCCGTGGCGAAGCATCGAGGTGAGCAGCTCGAGCACCACCCGGGGGCGGCCGCCGTCGGCCGCGGCGAGGGCCGCGAGGTCCTCGAGCCGGCCCACCGTGTGCACCAGCCGTGGGTCGTAGGTCGCCCGGGCCTCGGAGGGACGCCAGGGCGACAGCACCATCACGTCGCCGGCGAAGGCCTGCTCGACCGCGTCCACCTCGGCGTACGTCCCCACGGCGACGGTGTCGGCGCCGAGCTGCCGGGAGAGGGTGGCGAGCCGGTCGATGCCCAGGCCGTAGCCGTTCCCCTTGGCCACCGGGACGATGCCCGGATGGGTCGCCACCACCTGCTCGAGGTGGGTGCGCCAGCGGGCTCCGTCGACGTGGAGGGTGAGCATCCTCTACCCCCGTCGCGCCATGTAGAGGGCGAACGCGCGGTAGAGCGCGCGGTTCACCGGCAGGTCCCACTCGCCGGCGTGCTCGACGGCCTCGCCGCCGGTGCCGACCTTGAACTGGATCAGCCCGACGTGGCTGTCGTCCGGGTCCAGCGTGTCGGTGATGCCGCGCAGGTCGTAGACGTCGGCGCCGGTGGCGAGCGCGTGGCGGATCATCTCCCACTGCACGGCGTTCGAGCCGCGCACGTCGCGCTTGTCGGTCGAGGAGGCGCCGTAGGAGTACCAGACGTGGCCGCCGACCTGGATCAGGATCGTGGCGGCGACGAGGTCGCCCTCGTGCTCGGCGGTGAAGAGCGCGATCCGGTCCGGGTCCTCCCGTGCGAGGGCGTCGACCATCGTCGCGAAGTAGCGCAGCGGCCGCGGCGTGAAGTGGTCACGCTCCGCGGTGTGGACGTAGAGCTGGTGGAACCGGCCGAGCTGCTCGTCGTCGGGGGTCACCCGCCGGGTGACGACCCCCTCCTTGGCGGCCTTCTTGATGTTGCGGCGCCACTGCTGGTTCATCCCCTTGAGGAGCTCGTCCTCGCTCCTCGCGCCTGCCGTCGGCGTCGCGGAGAGGGATCTGGAAGTTGTAGCGGGGCTGGCCCGCGGCGAAGCCGCCCTCGGCTCCCTGCAACCGCCAGCCGAGCTCGCCGAGCTGGGAGACCACCCGTGCACCGGTCGCGTCCCGCTCGGTGGGGGTGAGGTCGTCGAGCCGCCGCACGGAGTCGTCGGCAACCCCCGCCTTGACCGTCGCCGCGTCCCAGCGGCGGGTGACGACCGGAGGACCGATCCGGATGCCGAACGCGTTCTGCCGCTTCAGGTGCGCGACCATCGGCGCGAGCCACCCCGCCAGGTCGTCGCTCGCCCAGTCGATGACCGGGCCCTCGGGCAGGTAGGCGAGGAACCGGGGCACCTTCGGCAGCTGCCGGTAGAGCACCAGCCCCGCCCCGACGAGCTCCCCGTCCTGCTCCCACCCGATCGACTCACGGCGCCAGTCGCTCTTCACCTCACCCCAGGCGGGCACCTGGAGGAAGCTCGCGCTCCGGCGGGACGCCACGAACCGCAGGTGCTCCTCGGCGGTGATCGTGCGGACGGAGAGAGGGGAGGTCACACTGCCCGAGCGTAGTGCGGAGCGGTCAGAGCCGCGAGCGGAGCCACTCGAAGTCGGCCTTGTGCTGCTCGGCCGGGCCGGGTGTCTCGGCGATGACCGGTGCGCCGGCCGACCGGACCAGCTCCACGAAGGCGTCGTGGTCGACCATCCCCTCGCCGAAGCTGGTGTGCCGGTCGGCACCGGAGTCGAAGGCGTCCCGGCTGTCGTTGGCGTGCACGAGGTCGATCCGCCCGGTGAGCGCGAGCAGCCGCTCGACGGCGGTGTCCAGGGCGATGCCGCCGGCGTGGGCGTGGCAGGTGTCGAGGCAGAACCCGACCATCTCCGACCCCGACGCGGCGGAGATCGCGTCGAAGACCCGACCGATCCGCTCCGCCTGGCGCGCCATCGCGTTCCCGCCGCCGGCGGTGTTCTCGATCAGCAGCGGGATCTTGAGGTCGGTCGCCTCCACGGCCTTGCGCCAGTTGTCGAACCCCTTCTCGGGGTCGTCGGTGGCGTTGACGTGGCCGCCGTGGACGATCAGCCCCTGGGCGCCGATCGACGCCGCGGCGTCCATGTGCTGCTGCAGCAGCTTGCGGCTCGGGATCCGGATCCGGTTGTTCGTCGTGGCGACGTTGATGATGTACGGCGCGTGCACGTAGAGGTCGACGCCGGCCGACTCGGCGGCGGTCCGGAGGGCATCCGCTCCGCCGTCGTACCGGATCTCCGGGCCCTTGTAGCTCTGCGGGTCGCCGAGGAAGAACTGCACGAGCGTCGTGTCGCGTGCCTGTGCCTCGGCGACGGGGTCGGCCTGGTCGACGTGGGCACCGATGCGGATCGTCTCGCTCATGCGTCCAGGCTAGGTGGCCGGCGTGCTGACTGGCTGACGGGGACGATTTCGGGGGGACGGCTCCGCGCTGATAGCCTGTCTCGTCCGCTCGACGCCGGCCCACCGATGGGTGGCGGCCGACCGGCACGACGGGTCCCCGGGCCCGTCGCACGCAACAGCCCTCCTGCCACGGATCGTCCGTGGCCGCCTGAGTCCGAAGGAGGTGGAGACTGCTTTGCGTACCTATGAAGTGATGGTCATCCTCGACCCCAGCCTCGACGAGCGCACCGTGGCCCCGTCCCTCGACACCTATCTCAACGTCGTCCGCCAGGACGGCGGACAGGTCGAGAGTGTCGACGTGTGGGGCAAGCGCCGGCTGGCCTACGAGATCAACAAGAGCGCTGAGGGCATCTACGCCGTCATCGACCTGAAGGCCGAGCCGGCCACGGTCAAGGAGCTCGACCGTCAGCTCGGTCTGAACGAGTCGGTGCTGCGCACCAAGGTCATCCGGCCGGACGTCCACTGACGGTCCCGTTCCCGGCTGGCACCCCCGACCCGGGGGTTCATCCACAGCCGGGGCACGACCGGTCCCCGATGTCGGCGGGCCGGTCTAGGTTCGGATCGTCGAACGACAGGTCGAAGGAGCGGGACCGTCCGGTCCCCTGACGAGGGAGTCAACCCATGGCAGGCGAAACCCCGATCACCGTGATCGGCAACCTCACCGCTGACCCCGAGCTGCGCTTCACCCCGTCGGGTGCTGCCGTCGCGAACTTCACCGTGGCGTCCACGCCGCGGACGTTCGACCGGCAGACCAACGAGTGGAAGGACGGCGAGGCGCTGTTCCTCAACTGCTCGGTGTGGCGCCAGGCTGCGGAGAACGCCGCCGAGTCGCTGGTCCGCGGCATGCGGGTGATCGTTCAGGGGAACCTCAAGGCCCGCAGCTACGAGACCCGCGAGGGCGAGAAGCGAACGGTCTTCGAGATCGACGTCCAGGAGGTCGGACCGAGCCTGAAGTACGCCACCGCGAAGGTCCAGAAGACCTCGCGCTCCGGTGGCGGCCAGGGCGGCGGCCAGGGCGGCGGCGGGTACGGCGGCGGGGACGACCCGTGGTCGACCGGCGGCGGCCAGGGCAGCCAGGGCGGCCAGGGCGGCCAGGGCGGCCAGGGCGGCGGCTCGCAGGGTGGCGGGAGCCAGGGCGGCTCGTGGGGCGGGCAGCAGTCCGCTTCGCAGAACGACCCGTGGTCCACCGGCGGAAGCGCGGGCGCCTCGAACGACGAGCCTCCTTTCTGACCCCGGTCCACCTGACCGGTCCGACCGCACCGAGCTCCGGCACCGCCGGGGCAGCGCACGACAAGCACACGACCAGCAACCATTCCGGGCTCCGCCCGGGCTCACAGAAGGAGCACCACAATGGCCAAGCCGGTTCTGCGCAAGCCCAAGAAGAAGGTTTGCCAGTTCTGCAAGGACAAGACGGCGTACGTGGACTACAAGGACACGACGCTGCTTCGCAAGTTCATCTCCGACCGGGGCAAGATCCGTGCCCGGCGGGTCACCGGCAACTGCGTCCAGCACCAGCGCGACGTGGCCACCGCTGTGAAGAACGCTCGCGAGGTGGCACTGCTGCCCTACACGTCGACCGCGCGCTGAGAGGGGACGAGAAGATGAAGCTCATCCTGACCCACGAGGTCACCGGCCTCGGCGCCCCCGGCGACATCGTCGAGGTGAAGGACGGCTACGGCCGCAACTTCCTGATCCCGCGCGGGTTCGCGATCCGCTGGACCCGCGGCGGCGAGCGGACGATCGACTCGATCAAGGCCGCCCGCAGCGCCCGCACCGTCCGCGACCTCGACAAGGCCAAGGAGATCAAGGCCTCGCTCGAGCGCTCGACGGTCGACGTCCCGGTCCGCGCCGGGGAGGGTGGCCGGCTCTTCGGTGCCGTCACCGTCTCCGACATCGCCGAGGCGATCAACAAGTCGGTGGGCGGCTCCTCCGACGCCGTCGACAAGCGCAAGGTCATGGTCGGCAACCCGATCAAGTCCCTGGGTTCGCACCAGGTTGTCGTGAAGGTCCACGACGAGCTCGAGGCGACCGTCAACCTCAACGTGGTGCCGGCCTGACGCCGGTCCCACGCAGCACCACGTCAGAGCCGCCCCCGGTCCGCCGGGGGCGGCTCTGCCGTTCCCGGACGCGACATCCCTAGCGTGAGCCGACCTCGGCGCCCGCGACCATCCACCGGTCTCCCCGCGCCCTGCGCACCAGCACCACCGCCCTGCCTCCGATGAAGCCGGCCCCGAACACCGTCCACAGCCACAGCAGCGCCGGCTCGGCGCCCGGCGCCACCGCCACGGACACGAGCGCGAGCGGGACGAAGAGCACCGTCACCACCACCCCGCCCACGGCCAGGTAGCGGCCGTCCCCGGCCCCGATGAGAACGCCGTCGAGGACGAACACGACCCCCGCGACGGGCTGGAAGACGGCTGCGACCAGGAGGACCCGGGCGAGCAGCGAGACCACCTCGGGGTCGTCGGTGAAGAGCGGGCCGAGCACCGGCGCGGTCAGCGCGAGCATGACCCCGGTGACCACCCCGGAGAGGACGCCGATCCGGATCATCCGGTCGGTCGTCCGACGCACGCGGGCGAGGTCACCGGCGCCGAGCGCGGCGCCGGTGATCGCCTGGGCGGCGATCGCGACAGCGTCGAGGGCGTAGGCGAGGAACGTCCACACCGTCATCGCGAGCTGGTGGGTGGCGGTCGCCGTTGCTCCCAGCCCCGCCGCGCACCATGTCGTGACGACCAGCGCGGTCTGGAGGCTGAGCGTGCGGACGACCAGCGGTCCGCCGGCGCGCGCCGAGCGCCGCACCCCGGGCAGGTCCGGCCGCAGGGACGCGCCGGCGCGGCGTGCCTCGCCGACGACGACGGTCACGAGGGCGGCCGCGGCACCGAGCTGGGCCAGGTCCGTCCCGATCGCCGAGCCGGCGATCCCGAGGTCGAGCCCATAGACGAGGAGCACGTTGAGGCCGATGTTGGCCAGGTTGGCCGCCACCGCGACGTACAGCGGGGTGCGGGTGTCGTGGAGCCCGCGCAGCACGCCGGTCGCCGCGAGCATCAGGAGCATCGGCAGCAGCCCCCACCAGGACCAGTACAGGTAGGTCGTCGCCGCCTCGGACACCTCGGCCCCGGCGCCGAAGGCGGCGATCACGGGCTCGGTCAGCAGCAGCCCCAGGGCGGTCACGACCACCCCGATGCCGACCGCGAGCCAGAGGCCGTCGACGCCCTGCGCGAGGGCGCGGGCGTGCTGGCCGGCGCCGACCTGGCGGGCGACCGCGGCCGTGGTCCCGTAGGCGAGGAAGACGCAGAGCCCGACCGCCACCCGGATCACGATCGAGGCGATGCCGAGCCCGGCGAGCTCGGGGGTCCCGAGGTGGCCGACGATGGCTGCGTCCGCCAGGAGGAAGAGCGGCTCGGCGACGAGGGCGAGGAACGCCGGCACGGCGAGCGTCACGATCGACCGGTCGACCTCGCGGGTCTCGGCACTCCGGCGGTCTCGCACGGGGGAAACCTACCCGTGCCCGCGCCCTGTCCTCGTGCCTGTGGAAAACCGATGGTTGCTGTGGAGTGTGGGGTGTGGTAACCCGCTCCGCGCTGGACAGCGAGTGGTGGCCAGGTAAACGGCGGATGACGGCGGTGTGTCCGGCAACTTTCTCGTATCCACATGGGTGGATCACGTTTCCGCAGGTCAGCCGGGGTTCTTCGGTCGAACCGCCGGTGTTTTCCACAGCCGTGTGAACAGGCTGTGCACAGTGCGGGCGGCGTGTTCCACATGGACCCCCTGGTTATCCACAGGGCCTGTGGAGTGCGGGGTTGGGGCGGGCAGTGGCGAGGGCGTACGGTCGCGGTCTCGTGTCGTCGGCCCGGGTCGCGCCGGCGTTCTGTCGGCGGTCATCGGTACGTTCCCAGGCACGTCGGAAAGGGGCAGCGGATGAGCGTGGCGGAGCAGTCCGGTGGACCGGAGGCCGCCCTCGCCTCACCCCCCTGGGACCCCGAGTACGACGCCGCGCTCGGTCTCTCGGCCGGTGGCGGCGCCGGAGGGCCCGGAGGCGGGTCGGACGGCGGCCGTGGCTACGGCAGCGGCCACGGCGGGGACCGGATGCCGCCCCAGGACGGCGACGCCGAGATGTCGGTGCTCGGCTCGATGCTCCTGTCCAAGGACGCCATCGCCGACGTCGTCGAGACGATCCGCGGGACCGACTTCTACCGACCGGCCCACGAGACGATCTTCGACGCCATGGTCGACCTCTACGGCCGGGGCGAGCCGGTGGACCCGATCACGGTCTCGGCCGAGCTCGGCCGCCGGGGGAGCTGGTCCGGGTGGGCGGTGGCCCCTACCTGCACACCCTCTCCGCCTCGGTCCCGATCGCCGCGAACGCCGGCTACTACGCCGGGATCGTCCGCGAGAAGGCGATCCTGCGCCGCCTCGTCAGCGCGGGCACGCGCATCGTGCAGATGGGGTACGCCGGCGAGGGCGTGGTCGACGACGTCGTGGACGCCGCGCAGCAGGAGGTGTACCAGGTCACCGACAAGCGGACCTCGGAGGACTACGCGCCGCTGAGCGCGATCATGGAGGCCACCCTCGACGAGATCGAGGCGATCTCCAACCGCGGCGGCGAGATGACCGGGGTGCCGACCGGGTTCGCCGACCTCGACGAGCTCACCAACGGGCTTCACGGCGGTCAGATGGTGATCATCGCGGCGCGCCCGGCGGTCGGGAAGTCGACGCTCGCCCTCGACCTGTGCCGAGCGGCGAGCATCCACGCCAACCAGGCCTCGGTGATCTTCAGCCTCGAGATGACCCGCAACGAGATCACCATGAGGCTGCTCTCGGCCGAGGCGAAGATCCCGCTCAACCACATGCGCAACGGCCACATGACCGACGACGACTGGTCGAAGCTGGCGCGCAAGATGGGTGAGGTGTCCGCGGCGCCGCTCTTCATCGACGACAGCCCCAACATGACGATGATGGAGATCCGGGCGAAGGCCCGTCGGCTGAAGCAGCGCCACGACCTGCGGCTCATCGTCATCGACTACCTCCAGCTGATGACGTCGGGCAAGAAGGTGGAGTCCCGCCAGCTCGAGGTCTCGGAGTTCTCGCGGCAGATCAAGCTCCTCGCCAAGGAGCTCAACGTCCCGGTGATCGCGCTCTCGCAGCTCAACCGGGGCCCCGAGCAGCGGTCGGACAAGCGGCCCATGCTCAGCGACCTCCGCGAGTCGGGGTGCGTGACCGCGGACACCCGGGTGATGCGAGCCGACACGAACGCCGAGGTGACGATCGGGGAGCTGATGGCCAGCGGTGCTCGCGACACGCCTGTCTGGGCGCTCGACGACCGGCTCAAGCTCATTCCGCGGACCATGACCCACGCCTTCCCGAGCGGGGTGAAGGACGTCTACGAGCTCACCCTGGCATCGGGACGGACGGTCCGAGCGACAGGCAACCACCCGTTCCTCACCTACGACGGGTGGAAGCCGTTGGGCGAGCTCACGGAGGGCGCGCGGGTCGGCGTGGTCCGCCACGTGCCGCCTCCCCTGGAGATCACCCCGCGCGACGACCATGAGGTCGCACTGCTTGCCCACCTGATCGGCGACGGGTCGTCGGTCAGGCGCGAGCCCGTCCGATACGCGAGCCAGGACGAGGCGTGCCTCGCAACGGTGGAGTCAGCCGCCTGGCACCTGTTCGGGATCACCGGCGTGCGCGACGAGCACGACGCCGCACGCGTCACCACGCTCCGGCTGCCGTCTCCTCATCACCTGACCCACGGCCGACGCAACCCGATCGCGGAGTGGTGGAACGAGATGGGGCTGTCCGGAGTGCGGAGCCACGAGAAGTCCGTGCCCGACTGGGTCTTCTCGCTGCCCAAGGATCAGGTCGGGCTGTTCCTCCGCAACCTCTGGGCCGCCGACGGCGGTGGGCACGTCTCACGTGCAGGCCAGGGGCGGATCTCCTACTCCTCGACCAGTCGCCGGCTGGTCGAGGACGTGGCGAAGCTGCTGCAGCGCTACAACGTCTTCACCCGGATCACGGCGGTCAGGAAGGGGGGCTACCGCGACGGCTATCAGCTGCAGATCACCGGCGCCGAGAACCAGCTGCGGTTCCTCGAGGAGATCGGCGTCCACGGTGCTCGGGGACGGGCCGCGGCAGAGCTCGCACAGCACCTGCTCACGGTGCGGGCCGCCACCACCGTGGACACCGTCCCGACCGAGGTGTGGGACCGGGTCAAGGGTGTCCTGGACGACTCGGCCATGACGCACCGGGAGCTCGCTGCCTCGACGGGCACCCGATCCGGCGTCAGCACCATGGCGACGCGCGCGCCGGGGCGGCAGCGGTTGCATCGCGTTGCCGAGGTCCTGGGTGACGCCGACCTGGACGTGCTGGCCACCAATGACGTGCTGTGGGACTCGGTCAGGTCGATCGAGCTCGTCGGACAGGAGGCGGTCTACGACGCCACCGTGATGGGGCTCCACAACTTCGTGGCGAATGGCGTCCCCGTCCACAACAGCATCGAGCAGGACGCCGACATGGTCATCCTGCTGCACCGCGAGGACGTCTACGAGAAGGAGTCGACCCGCCCCGGCGAGGCCGACCTGATCGTCGCCAAGCACCGCAACGGGCCCACCCGCGATGTCGTCGTGGCCTTCCAGGGTCACTACTCCCGGTTCGTCGACATGGCCCAGGGCTGACGCGGATCGGGCTCACGGCACCGGCGGCAGCACGCCGCTCCGTACGGCGAAGGTGGCTGCCTCGGCGCGGGAGCGGAGCCCGAGCTTGGCCAGGATGCTGCTCACGTGGTGCGCCACGGTCTTCCTGCTGAGGAACAGCCGGTCGGCGATCTCAGGGTTGCTGAGCCCGTCGGCGAGGAGGACCAGCACCTCCCTTTCCCGCCGGGTGAGCACCTCGGGGTCACGTGGCTCGGGCCCGGGGACGACCCCGAGCGAGCGCAGCAGCGCCGCCGCCGACGCGGCCTCGGCGGTCGCACCCAGGCGCCGGAGGTCGTGCAGCGCCCCGGTGGCGTGGCCGGCTGCGGCCTCCGGGTCGTCGTCGGCCACCGCCCTGGCGAGGTCGAGTCGGGTCCGGGCAGTCTCGAAGGGCAGGTCGAGCCGCAGCAGCTCCGCCAGTGCCTGCGCCAGCCGGGCCGCGGCGGTCGTCCGGTCTCCCGAGGCTGCCGCAACCAGCCCCTCCGAGCGGAGCAGGAGCGCCTTGCCACGGGGAAACGTGGGCCGCTCCGGCTCGGCCCGCCGAGCGCCCAGCGCGGCTGTGGCGCCGGGCACGTCCCCGGTGGCCAGGTGGGCGTCGACCAGGGCAGCGGCGAGGAGGTCGCACTGCGGGTCCTCCTCGTCGAGCAGCGCGAGCCGCGCGCGGAGCAGCGCGGCGGCCTCGCGCGGTCGGCCGGCGGCGAGCCACACCTCGGCGACGACGAGCGTGGCACCGGGGCCACCGGCGTCGAGCCCCTCGACCAGCTCCACCGCCTCGGTCAGCCTCCCGGCGCGCAGCCGCAGTGCGGCGAGCGCGGCGCGTGCCTCGACCAGCGGCTGGGTGCCGACGTCGTGCGACATCGTCAACGCCTGGCGCAGCTCCGGCTCGGCCAGCTCCCACTGCCCGGCGGCGACCAGGACCGAGCCGTAGTGGGCCCGGCAGCGCGCCTGGAGGAAGGGACACCCGAAGGTCCGCGAGAACTCCTCGGCCGCCCGGCACCACTGGGTCGCCCGCCGCAGGTCGTCGACAAGGCTGCACGCGGCGAGCATCGTGCAGCTGGACCAGACCACGACCTCCAGCCGGCCGTCGTAGCCTCCCAGCGTGGTGGCCATCGCCTCGTCGAGGAGCGCCATGCCGTCCTGCACGTCGCCGTCGGCCACCAGGAGCATTCCCAGGTCCGCGAGGGCCATCGCGTGAAGGCCGTCGTCGGCCGCCTCGACCGCGCACCGCCGCGCCGCCTCCAGCCCCTCGCGCTGCTCGGTGGCGTCCGCGCTCAGGTAGGCACCGATCAGCACGAGCCAGCCGCGGACGCCGGGGTCGGTCGTGCCCTCGGCCGCCCGGGCGGCGCGCGCCAGCCACCCCCGGGCAGCCGCTTCGTTCTCGAGGTTCGTGAGGTGCCAGACGCACAGGTCGAGGGCGACCATCGTGGCCTCGTCGTCGCGACCGGTGTGGCGCAGCAACGTGAACGCACGCTCCCGGTGGTGGATCGCGGAGCGCACGTCGCCCAGCCACCAGCACACGCGGCCCAGGCCGTCCAGCGCGTCGGCGGACTCCTCGGCCGCCGCCGCCGCCGCGAACGCCGCCCGCGCCTCGGGCCACCGCCCGGCACTGGCGGAGGCCCGCGCCGCCTCGAGGAGCTCCTCCGACCCCACAGGTCCATGATCGCCGCCGGACGGGCGTGCGCATAGGTCAGCCGACCGATGTGCCGACCAGGGGGCCGGGTCGACGCTGGACAGGTCCACCAGATCCCCGGCCCGAAAGGTGACCCCCGATGACCGAGACGTTCCAGCTCACCCGTGAGCAGGCGCAGGCCTACGCCGACCTCTTCGTCCCCGCCCTGTTCGCCCAGTGGGCTCCTCAGCTCGTGGACTGCGCCCGGGTAGCCCCCGGCCAGTCGGTCCTCGACGTCGCCTGCGGGACCGGAGTAGTGGCCCGGGCGGCCCGCGACGTCGCCGGACCGGACGCCCGCATCGCCGGGGTCGACCTCAACCCCGCCATGCTCGAGGTGGCGCGGAACGCCGGACCGGACGTGGAGTGGGCGCAGGGGGACGCCGAGGCGCTGCCGTTCGGCGACCGGGAGTTCGACGTCGTGCTCTGCCAGTCCGCGCTGTTCTTCTTCGCCGACCCCGCCCGGGCGGTGCGCGAGATGGCGCGTGTCGTGCGGCCCGGCGGTATGGTCGGGCTGCAGACCTACGCGCCCCTGGCCGAGCAGCCGGCGTACGGCCCCTTCGTCGACCTCGTGGCGGGGCTGGCCGGTCCCGAGGCCAGGGTCCTGCTGGGCACCTACTGGTCCCAGGGAGAGCTCGACCAGCTGCTCAGGCTCGACGTCCGCGGCCGGGCTGACCCTGGTGGAGTCGCGGTCCAGCCTCGGTGAGGCGCTCTTCCCCTCCGCTGCCGCGGTGGCGGAGACCGAGGTCCGGGCCACACCGCTCGCCGAGCAGCTCTCCCCGGAGACCTACGCGCGCATCGTCGCCGGGACCGAGGAGCTGCTCGCCGGGTACGCCGACGCCGACTCCGGCGCCGTCCGGGTGCCGATCCGGGCCACCCTCCTCGCCGCTGCGAGGGGTCGCGGGTAGCGAGCCTCTGGACAGCCTGGCCACCGGCCTGCAGCGTGGGGGTCTCGGAGGGATGGAGGAGCGATGGGGCTGTACGGCGAGCAGGTGCTTCCGCGGATCTTCAACGTCGCGTGTGCGGCGGGACCGGCCGTCGGCCCGCTGCGGGAGCGTGTCTGCGCCGGACTCACCGGTGACGTCGTCGAGATCGGCTTCGGCTCGGGGCTCAACGTCCCGCACTACCCGGCGGCCGTCACGCGGGTGGCGGCGGTCGAGCCCTCGGACGTCGGCTGGAGGCTGGCGACGGCCCGGCTCGAGGCCAGTCCCGTCCCGGTGGAGCGGTCCGGGCTGGACGGGCAGTCCCTGCCGTTCGAGGACGGCGCCTTCGACAGTGCCGTGTCGACCTGGACGATGTGCTCGATCCCGGACCTCGACGCCGCCCTGGCGGAGCTGAGGCGCGTGCTCCGGCCGGGCGGCACCCTTCACTTCGCCGAGCACGGGCTCGCGCCCGACGAGCCGGTCGCGCGCTGGCAGCGGCGCCTGGAACCGGTGCAGAAGCGGCTCTTCGGCGGCTGCCACCTCACCCGCCCGATCGTCGACGCGGTCGAGCGGGCGGGGTTCACCGTCACCGAGCTCGACGTCTTCTACGAGCAGGGCGCCCCGAAGGTGCTCGGCGCCGACAAGCTGGGCGTCGCGACGGCCTGAGCCCGAGACCGAGCCCGAGGCCGACCCTGAGCCCGCGCCTTGTCCCGGGTCGGTGACCGGGAGACACTGGAGGCTCGGGGGTGCGGGGCCTCTTGGCCTCGCAACGTCGATGAGGCGGTGGCGAGATGAACCCGAACGTCCTGGACGTGCTGGTCGAGGCCACGCACGAGTCCCTGCGGCAACGGCTGGACGAGGCGACTCGACCGGAGGAGGAGCCGGGACGCCCGCGGCAGCACCGCACCCGCGTCAACGCGTTCCTGGCGGCGACGAGCCGTCACCTCGCGGCGGTGGACGAGGCGCTGCTTCCCGAGGTCGCGGACCGGCTGCCGGACGGGGCCCAGCGGGTCAAGGACTACCTGCACGAGGCGCGGCTGCTGGAGCAGGCCCTGGTGCGGCTCAAGGGCCGGCTCTACGGGGAGCTCCACCTCGCGCACGTGCCCTGGGCCGCGGTCTGGGAGGAGGTGCAGCAGCAGCTGGCCGGTCAGCGCCGAGCCGAGGAGGAGTTGGTCCACGACCTGACGGCCACGCTCGACCAGGCAGGGTGCGAGGCGCTCGCCGACCGGGTCTACCGGGCCGAGCTGAAGGCACCCACCCGGGCGCACCCCTATCTCCCGCACACCGGGGCGCTGGGCGTCGTGGCCCGCCGCGTCTGGACGGTGGCCGATCGGTTCTGGGACGCCGCCGAGGGGCGGGAGGTCCCGCCACCGGTCCGGCCGCGTCCCAAGGACCACAGCCACGACAGCCTGCTGTCGCAGTACCTCGTCGGGGAGCCGCGGATGGACGCCGACGCACCCGTCGTCCACCACCGTCCCTCGCGCCGCCGGTCCCGTCGCGCCAAGGCCAGCGGAGGGCAATGAGCGACCTCCCTCTGCTCCGCTCCGCCAACGCCCACTTCGTCACCCCGCGCCTGCTGATCGGCGGCGACCTCGACTACCGGTCGCGGGAGCTCGCTGTCCAGCAGGTCGTCGAGCTGCACGAGGCGGGAGTCACCCACATCATCGACGTACGCGTCGAGTGGACGGACCAGGACTGGGTCGCCGAGCTGCTGCCCGGGCTCGAGTACTTCCACCACGGCATCGACGACGCCGGTCAGGCCGTGCCCGCGGCGTGGTTCGAGGCCGGGGTGGGCTACGCCCTCGACGCGCTCGAGCGGGGTGGGGTGGTGCTCGCCCACTGCCACATGGGGATCAACCGCGGCCCGTCGTTGGGGTTCGCGGTCCTCCTCGCGCTCGGGTGGGACGCCGTCGACGCGCTGGAGGCGATCCGGTGCGCACGGCCGGTCGCCTTCGTCGCCTACGCCGAGGACGCGCTCCGGTGGCACCACCGGCGGGACCCCGCCGCGCTGGCCCGTGACCTGCGCAGGCTCGAGCAGTGGCGGGAGGACCGCGACCTCGACGTCGCGTCGGTGATCCGGCTCAAGCGCCAGCAGGGCGAGTGAGCACCAGCGGGCGGGCACCGGTTTCGTTCCGAAGAGACCGGTTCGCTAAGGAATCCTCACTCCGGTCCGAATTGTCGACGCGACGCCTAGGCTTGTGCGGGACGGGGGACTCGGAGGAGGAACGGAGCATGTCGGAGCTGACGGGCACGTCCCGTGAGGTGCTCGCGCTGCGGAACCTTCACGACCTCATCACCACCGTGCATGCCGTGCAGGACCTCGAAGAGGTCCTCAACACCACCGCGCGGGGCGTCGTCGACGTCCTCGGCTTCCAGGTGGCGGTCATCAACACCGTCGACCCCTACGGCTTCGTCGAGGCGGTCGCCGTCGCCGGCGACGAGGACGCCGTCCGCGCCCTGAAGTCCCGCCGGATGCCGCTCGGACAGTTCATCGAGGAGTTCGCGATCGCCGACGAGTGGGGGATGCTCCGCTTCGTTCCCCACGACCGGCTCCCGGAGGACGCCGAGAGCAGCTGGGTCCCCGACGTCGTGCCGCTGGACCTGCCCGACGCCTGGCACCCGCTCGACGCGTTGTACTGCCCGTTGCACGGCCCGACCGGCGAGCTTGTGGGTGTGCTGAGCGTCGACCTCCCCGTGGACGGGATGCGGCCCGGCCCTCCGGGCCGCCAGGTTCTGGAGATGTACGCCGTCCAGGCCGGCCTCGCCATCCACCACGCCACCGAGCGCGAGCGGCTCCGTGAGCGGATCCGGCTGGCCGGCGCCACGCGCAGGATCGTCGAGACGGCCTCGCGTGAGCTCGACCTGGTCAAGATCGTCGACACCGCGTTCCGTCCCCTGGTCGAGGGGTTCCGCTGCGACCGGGTGCTGATCCGGGTCTTCGAGGCCGAGCACGAGGGAGCCGGGGGCCACGCGCTCGGCCGGGCGGGAGCGACGTACCCGCCGGACCTCGTGCAACGACTCCGACCGCGGATCGCGGCCGTGGCCGACGACGAGCCCGCGACCGTGCAGCACATGCTCGACCTCGGCGAGCGGATCGCCCGCGAGTGCTGGCCGCAGAACCGCACGCTGGTCGTCGGCAACCTCGTCGACACCGCCGGTGACCTGCTCGACGACCACGCCCGGGACATCATCGACCTCTTTCTGTCCTCCCTCGACGGCGACACGCTCGTCGTGGTGCCGCTGGGGGCCGGCATCCACTGCCTCGGCTACCTCACCTTCGTCCGCGCCGCGCCCGCGACCGGGTGGAGCGAGGCCGAGGACGAGGCGGCGCTCGTGGTCGGCCGTGAGATCGGCCGAGCGGTCGAGCGCGCGCGGCTCTACCAACGGGAGCGGCTGCTCGTCGCCGAGCTCCAGGAGCTCGACCGCTACAAGGGCGAGATGATCGCGACGATCACCCACGAGCTGAAGAACCCGCTGACCTCGATCGGCGGCCACGTCGAGCTGCTCCAGGACGAGCAGGTCGCGCCTGAGAGCGTCGAGGCGATCGCGCGCAACGTGGGACGGCTGCAGACGCTCGTGGAGGACATGCTGCTGCTCACCAAGGTCAACGACCCGCGCCGGCCGTTCGTGCCGCTCCCGGTCGACCTGAGCGGGATCGTCGCGGAGACCCGCGACCTGCTGACCATCCAGGCCGAGCGCGGCGGGCTGACGCTCGACGCGTCCGGCGTACGACGGGACGTGGTCGTGCACGGGGAGCGGGACGACCTCGCCCGGCTGCTCGCCAACGTCGTCGGCAACGCCGTCAAGTACACCCGCCCCGGTGGGCGGATCACGCTGGGGCTCGGCACCGACGACGGCCATGCGGTCTTCACCTGCTCCGACACCGGCATCGGCATCGCCGAGGACGACCTGGTCACGCTCTTCGACGAGTTCGACCGCTCCTCCAACCCCGTCGCGCACCGGGTGCCGGGCACCGGCATCGGGCTGGCGATCGTCCGCCGCATCGTGGACCGGCACGGCGGCGCCATCGGTGTCGAGTCGACGCCGGGGGAGGGCAGCACCTTCCGCGTGAGCCTTCCGCTCCGGAGCGGGCCGCGGTGATCGACCCGCTCCAGATCGGCCTCGGCGCCTTCTCGTTGCTGCTCGCCGTCGTGGCGGTCGGCCACATGGTCGTCGACCACAAGCCGACGCTGGCCCTGCTCGGAGGGCTGCTCCTCCTGGAGGTGGGGCTGCTCGCCCAGAGCGTTCT
Organism: uncultured Actinomycetota bacterium; assembly: GCA_963754155.1. Lineage (GTDB taxonomy): Bacteria > Actinomycetota > Actinomycetes > Propionibacteriales > Nocardioidaceae > Marmoricola_A. The sequence continues at coordinate 1,375,542 of CAVWEU010000003.1, forward strand.
CGGGGTCGTCCTCCTGGTCTCCGGCGACCAGGACGTCGCCGCGGCCACGTTCGTCGGCTACCTGGTCGGCATCCTGCTGGTCGTCCCGGTCGGCACGCTCTGGGCGCTCGCCGAGCCGACGCGCTCGGGCACCGCTGTGCTGGTCCTGGCGACGCTGCTCGTGCCGTTCCTCCTCCTCCGGCTCGACCAGATCTGGAACGCTGGTGGCTGAACCGGTCCCGCCCGGCTCCACCCGGAGCGGCCCCGGCCGTCTTCTGGTGGCCGTCTACGCGGTCTTCGCCCTCTCCGCCACCGGCCGCAGCGCCGTCCAGCTGTTGACCAAGGCCGACGAGGCGCCGGTGCCCTACGCGCTCTCCGCCTTCGCCGCTGTCGTCTACGTCGCCGCCACCCTCGGGCTCGCCGAGGCGGTGCCCCGGGCCCGGGCGGTCGCCTGGGTCGCCGTGGGGGTCGAGCTCGCCGGGGTGCTGGCCGTCGGGACCGTCAGCGTCGTACGCCCCGAGTGGTTCCCCGACGCCACCGTGTGGTCGGCGTTCGGCCAGGGCTACGGCTACCTGCCCGTGGTGCTGCCCGTGCTCGGGGTCGTCTGGCTGCTCAGAGCAGCCCGTGGTCGTGGCCGGACTCTGCCTGCTGCTCGTCGACCCGCTGCTTGATCCGTCCCATCCCGGGGATCTTGCCCAGCATGCCGTTGAGCTCGCGGGAGACGTCGAGCAGGTCGTGCAGGTCCGGGGCCACGCTCGTCAGCGTCCCCAGGACCGGGAGGATGTCGCGCTCGAGCCGTTCCACCAGCATCGGCAGGTGGTTCACCAGCCCGACCATCGCGTCCACCTCGCGAGGGTCCATCGTCTCGGCGAGCCGCTCCAGGGTCGGCTGGAGGGCGGCCAGCGACGGCTCGAGCGACGCGACCAACGCAGCGGAGCGGCGTACCGGTTCCCCGGCCCGGACGACGAGCGCCGCAGCCTCCCGGCGCGTCTGCTCGATCCGGGCGACGAGGGCATCGACGTCGGCGATCAGCCGCTCGGCGTCGTCGAGCAGCGTGCGGAGTCGGGGGACCGACGCCAGGAGCACCTCGATGGCCTCGCCGCTCCGCTCCAGCAGGGCGACCACGTCGCGCGGACCGGGCAACGAGGGCAGGCGCATGGGAGCACGCTAGACCGCCTCGGGGGGATTGTCCCGCCCCGGACCGGGAAGGGTGCCCTCATGAGCGACCTCACCGCACTGACCCTCGTCTGCACCCTCAAGCCCTCCCCGTCCGAGTCGAGCTCGGCGCTGATCGCCCGGCACCTCACCGACGAGCTGACGTCGCACGGCGTCTCCGGCGACGTCGTACGCGTGGTCGACGAAGGCGTCAAGTTCGGTGTCACGACCGACGAGGGCGACGGCGACGGCTGGCCGGCCATCCGGCAGAGGATGCTCGCCGCCGACCTCCTCGTCCTCACCACCCCGATCTGGCTGGGCCAGCCCTCCGCGGTCTGCAAGATGGTGCTCGAGCGGCTCGACGCCGAGCTCGGGGAGAGCGACGACGAGGGACGGCTGCTCACCTTCGGCAAGGTCGCCGTCGTCGGGGTGGTCGGCAACGAGGACGGCGCGCACCACGTGGTCGCCGAGTGCCTCCAGGCGCTCAACGACACCGGCTTCTCGATTCCGGCGAACGCCGGGACCTACTGGGTGGGTGAGGCGATGCACGGCACCGACTACCAGGACCTCGACGAGACGCCGGAGAAGACGGCGTCGGCGACGAAGACCGCGGTGGCGAACGCCGTCCACCTCGCGAAGCTGCTCAAGGCCGACACCTACCCGCCCGCCTGACCCACCCCGCCCCCCGGCCGCCAACCCGCCTCGTCCGATTGCGCGTGCGCTAGAGCGCACTCCCAATCGGACGAGGCGGGGTCGGGGGCCGGGAATGTCCGGAACCCTCTGCATCGTTGGGACCAGGTGACTCCTCGACCCCTCGCCCTGTCCGTGCTCGACCTCGTCCCCGTGCGGGACGGCCAGACCACCGGGCAGGCGCTGCAGGCCAGCCTCGCCCTCGCCCGCACCGCCGACCGCGCCGGCTACCGCCGCTACTGGGTCGCCGAGCACCACAACATGCCGGCCGTCGCGGCGACCAACCCCGCGCTGCTCATCTCGATGATCGCCTCGGCGACCGAGCGGGTCCGGGTCGGCTCCGGCGGAGTCATGCTCCCCAACCACGCGCCCCTGGTGGTGGCCGAGCAGTTCGCGCTCCTCGAGGCGGCGTACCCCGGGCGGATCGACCTCGGCATCGGCCGCGCGCCGGGCAGCGACCCCGTGACGAGCTGGGCGCTGCGCCACGGCGCCGGTGGCGTCGAGGCAGACGCGGTGAACCGGTTCCCCGAGCACGTCGGCAACGTCGTGGCGATGATGAACCCGGCGGGCGTCGGGCTCGACGTCGGCGGCCGCAGCTACGAGCTTCGGGCCACCCCCCGGGCCGTCTCCCGGCCGCCGGTGTGGCTGCTCGGCTCCTCGGACTACTCCGCGCGGCTCGCCGCCGGCCTCGGGCTGCCGTACGTCTTCGCGCACCACTTCTCCGGGCAGGGCACCGCCGAGGCCCTCGAGCTCTACCGGCGCGAGTTCCGGCCCGGCGCGGACGCCGAGGTCCCGACGACGTTCCTCACCGTCAACGTCTGCGTCGCCGACACCGCCGAGGAGGCCGAGCGGCTCGCCCGCCCCTACCTCCTCTCGATGGTCGCCCTCCGCACCGGCGCCGAGATGCGGCCCCAGCTCACCGTCGAGGAGGCCGAGCGGGTCGCCCTGCCGCCCCAGCACGAGGGGCTGTACGACGGCATGCGCCGCCGGTGGGTCGTCGGTACCCCGGAGACGGCCCTCGCCGAGCTCGAGGAGCTGGCCGCGACGTACGACGTCGACGAGGTGATGCTGCACCCGGTCAGCGGCTCGACCTCGGCGGACCCGCTGGACCGGACGCCGGGCCGTGAACGGACTCTCGAGCTCGTCGCCTCGATGGCGGCGGCCGTCTGACCCTCGACGGTGGCGAGCCCGCGTCCTACCCTGCGAGGAGCGACGAGAGGAGCCGCCGATGGCCTCCAGGCTCAACCCCTACCTCACGTTCGACGGCAACGCGCGGGAGGCGATGGAGTTCTACCGGTCCGCCCTGGGCGGCGACCTCACGATCAACACCTTCGGGGAGTACGGCGACGAAGGCCCCGGCAAGGACGGGGTCATGCACGCCAACCTGGAGACCCCGGGTGGTTTCACGCTGATGGCCTCGGACCTGCCGCCCGGCATGACGCTGGAGCGCGGCAGCCAGGTGAGCATCAGCCTCAGCGGGAACGACGCCGACGAGCTCCGGCGCTACTGGGAGGCGCTGTCCGAGGGCGCCGAGGTCACGATGCCGCTCGAGCGCCAGATGTGGGGCGACGAGTTCGGGATGCTCACCGACCGATTCGAGATGTCGTGGATGGTCAACATCGCGGGCTCCGCGGAGGGGTGACCCTGCCGCTGGTCAGAAGACCAGCGGCAGCACGAAGAGCATCGTCATCGACCAGGTGACATGGGTGAGGATCGGGGCCACGATGCCGCCGGTCGAGCGGCGTTGGAGCCCGGTGATCAGCCCGAGCACGCCGGCGGAGAAGGCGAGCATGACGTTGCCGGTGAGGGCGGTCGCGCCCGCGTAGGCCAGGGTCGTCACCAGCACCTGGTGCGGCTCGCGGACCGCGGCGTACAGCGCCCCGCGGAAGAAGAACTCCTCGGCCACGCCGCTCAGCAGCGTGGTGACCGCGAGCAGCGGGAGCGCGCCCTGCTCGGCGAAGGCGAGCACGCTCTCGGCCTGGTCGGCGAGGAGCGGGACCTCGCGGGTGGCGAACGCCCCGGCGACGAAGACGAGGGCGAGCGCGGCGCCGAGCAGGATCGGCGGCAGGACCGGCCGTCGGAGCTGGCCGGAGACCGAGATCCGGCCGGCGTGCAGCCGTCCCGACGCGAACGCGCCGCCGAACCAGATCGCGGCGACCGCGAGCGCAGCGAGCGTGAACCACGGCGAGTCGCGGTCCATCCGCAGGCTCAGGGCGAGCCCGACCGCCCCGACCACGAGCGTCACCGCGCTGACCACCCGTCGGCGCCGGAACTCGGCGTCGGTGTCCCGCTGCTCGCGCGGCACCCGGTCCAGCAGCCCGACGGTCAGCTGCGACCAGACGCGCTCGACCCACCCGCGGTCGGGGGAGGTCGGGTCCGGCTCCGTCGACGTCATGATGCCGTCTTACCCCGGCGGACCCAGCGGGTCACCACCCGGGACGTGTGATGTGGGCGATGCTGGGGGGATGGAGCTCCTCGCGCGGCTCGGACACGGCCACCACCACGCCGCTGCCGCAGTCGTGACACCCGGCGGCACGACGGTGGCGCGGCGCGGTGTCGACGCCGGGAGCACGTTCGAGATCGGGTCGGTCACCAAGGGGCTCACGGGGCTGCTCTACCGAGACGCGGTCGAGCGCGGCGAGGTGGCGCCGGACACCACGCTGGGGGAGCTGCTCCCGCTGCAAGGCACCGAGGTCGCCGCGGTGACGGTCGGCTCGCTCGCGGTCCACCGCTCGGGGCTGCCGGGGCTGCCCCCCGCCGCCCGTCCCTGGCTGCGGGGGCTCTCCTCCGAGCTGCGCGGCACCAACCCGTACGGCGACACGCTGCCGGCACTCCTCGACCAGGTCAGGAGCGTCGAGGTGGGCCCGCCCCGTCCGAGGTACTCCAACCTCGGCTTCCAGCTGCTCGGCCACGCCGTCGCGGCAGGAGCCGGGCTGCCCTACGCCGAGCTGCTCCGGAGCCGGCTGGCGGAGCCGCTCGGCGTCACGCTGGCGGTGCCGGCGACCCCGGCCGAGCTGTCTCCCGAGGCGCTGGTCGGCACCGACCGGTGGGGGCGGCAGGTGGAGCCCTGGACCGGTGAGGCGCTCGCCCCGGCAGGCGGGGTCCGCGCGACCATCGACACGATGACCACGCTCGTGCGGGCGCTGCTCGACGGCTCCGCCCCGGGCGGCTCGGCCCTCGACCCGGTCGAGCCGCTCGCCGGGCCGTCGGTGCGGATCGGCGCCGGCTGGGTCGTGCTCGAGCGGGGGCAGCGCACGGTCACGTGGCACAACGGAGCGACCGGTGGGTTCCGCAGCTGGCTGGGGCTCGACCGGAGCGCCGGCTGCGGGGTCGTCGTGCTCACCGCGTGCGCCCGCTCCGTGGACCGGGCGGGGTTCGACCTGCTGGACCACGTGACCCGGTGACCTCGCTGCTCGGGATGGGCAGGATGGGCCCATGACCGACGAGACGAGCACCGCCACGAGCAACCTGCGTGCCGCACGGGACCGGCTCCTGGAGCTGCGCACCGACTACGAGGGGGCGCTGGGGACGTTCGACTGGCCCGACGTGGGCGAGTCGTTCAACTGGGGCCACGACTGGTTCGACACCTGGGCGCGCGGCGACGACCGTCCGGCGCTGGTCGTCGCTGGAGGAGGACGGGTCGCGGGCGTCGTACTCCTTCGACGAGCTGGTCCGGCGCTCGGACCAGGTGGCGACCCGGCTGCGCCACGAGGGGGTCGGCCGCGGCACGAGCGTCATCGTCATGCTGGGGAACCAGGTGGAGCTGTGGGAGACGATGCTCGCCTGCATCAAGATCGGTGCGGTCATCATGCCGACGACCACCGCGGTCGGGAGCAACGACCTCGTCGACCGGATCAGCCGGGGCCAGGCCGGGGCCGTGGTCTGCAACGCCGCCGACGCCGCGAAGTTCGACGGGATCCGGGCCGACCTGGTCCGCTTCGCGGTCACACCCGCGGGCGAGGCGCCGCCGGACGGCTGGCGCGCGCACGCGGCGGCGTACGACCTGGAGCCACGCCCCGGTGCCCCACCCCGGGAACGGCACCGACGACCGGATGCTCCTCTACTTCACCTCCGGGACCACGAGCCGGCCGAAGCTCGTCGAGCACACGCACCGCAGCTACCCGGTCGGCCACCTGTCGACGATGTACTGGCTCGGGCTCCGACCCGGCGACGTCCACCTCAACATCTCCTCGCCCGGGTGGGCGAAGCACGCCTGGTCGTGCTTCTTCGCCCCCTGGCTGGCCGAGGCCACCGTCGTCGTCTTCAGCTACGCCCGCTTCGACCCCGCCGCCCTGCTCCAGCCGGCTGCAGGCCGAGCAGGTCACCTCCTTCTGCGCACCGCCGACCGTGTGGCGGATGCTCATCAACGCCGACCTGTCCGCGGGCGCGGGCTCCCTGCGGGAGGCGATCGGGGCCGGTGAGCCGCTCAACCCCGAGGTGATCGCCCAGGTCGAGCGGCACTGGGGGCTGACGATCCGGGACGGCTTCGGGCAGACCGAGACGACGGCGTGCGTCGCCAACACCCCGGGGCAGCCGGTCAAGCCGGGGTCGATGGGCCGGCCCCTGCCCGGGGTGCCGGTCGTGCTCGTCGACCCCGTCAGCGGGGAGCGCGTCGAGGGTCCGGGGGAGGGCGAGCTGTGCCTCGACCTCGACCGGCGACCGCGGCGCGCGGCCGCTGACGCTGATGACCGGCTACCAGGGTGACGAGACCAGGAACGCCGAGGCGATGGGCGGCGGGCTTCTACCACACCGGCGACGTCGCGAGCCGGGACGCCGACGGCTACATCACCTACGTCGGCCGCACCGACGACGTCTTCAAGGCCTCCGACTACAAGGTCAGCCCGTTCGAGGTCGAGAGCGTGCTGATCGAGCACCCCGCGGTCGCCGAGGCGGCGGTCGTGCCCGCCCCCGACCCGGTCCGGCTCGCGGTCCCCAAGGCGTACGTCGTGCTCGCGCCGGGTCACGAGCCGACCGAGGAGACCGCCCGGTCGATCCTCGCCCACTGCCGCGAGCACCTGCCGCCGTACCTCCGGGTCCGCCGGCTCGAGTTCGCCGAGCTGCCGAAGACGATCTCCGGCAAGATCCGGCGCGTCGAGCTGCGCACCCGCGAGGAGGAGCGTGCCGACGAGCGGATCGACACCGAGTGGCGCGACGACCAGTTCCCCGACCTGAGGGGCCAGTCGGACGGGCAACCCCCCACGGATCGCCCCTGAGGAGCGACTCGAACCGGGAAGGTTGCCCGTCCGGCCGGCCCTAGCGCGCGGCGACCAGGTGGTCGCGGGTCAGGATCAGCGCGGCGAGGTCGTCGGGGAGCTGCTCGAACGGCGAGGTCTGGGAGCGGTGCGCGCGGATCGCCTCCCAGCGCCGGTCGAGGTGGGCCGTGGTGTCGAGGACGACCGAGATCTCCTCGTCGGGGGTGCCGAGCTCACCGAGCGCGAGGTACGGCGAGGACGGGTCGACCGTGCTCATGTGCTCCGCCCAGCGCCGCATGAACGAGCGGGGCAGCGCCATCAGGTAGACCGGCACCGCGCGCCGTGCGGCGACCTCGACGGTCGCGTCGCGGACCCGGGCGTGGTCGCGGTGCCCGTCGCTCCCGTCCAGGGTGACGAGCACGTCCGGGCGGAAGGTCGCCACCGACCCCTCCACGGCGGCGACGACGTCGTCGTACGGCGCGCCGGCCAGCGTGGCTGCGCCTGGCTCGCCGGCCATCCCGGAGTCGCCGAAGCCGAGCAGGTCCACGTGCCGGACGCCGAGGAGCCGGGCTGCCTCCCGGAGCTCCTGCTCGCGCAGGTCGGCCAGCCCGCCGGCCGGGACGGTGACTGCCGTCGGCCACCTCGCCCGCCTCGCCGCGGGTGGCGCAGGTGACGGCGGTGACGGCGCCCGCCCGGGCCGCGTGGAGCAGCAGCGAGCCGCACCCGAACGTCTCGTCGTCGGGGTGGGCGACGACGACCTGGACACGGAGCAGCGGACCGCACCCGTCGGGGATGGGGAACATCGGTCTCCCTTCGCTGACCTCCACATTGATGCTGCCGTCTGCAGCATGTCAAGATGCCGCATGGCCCGGACCACCACCACGTCGTACGCCCTCCTCGGCCTGCTCAACGTGCGCCCCTGGTCGACCTACGAGCTGGCCAAGCAGGTGCAGCGGAGCCTGCGGTGGTTCTGGCCGCGCGCCGAGCGCAAGCTGTACGACGAGCCGAAGGTGCTGGTCTCGCTGGGACTGGCCACCGCGGAGGAGCGGTTCACCGGCAAGCGACGGAGCCGGGAGTACTCCATCACCGACGAGGGGCGGGCCGAGCTCGCCCGCTGGCTCGACGAGCCGCCGGCCCCACGGGCGGTCGAGTTCGAGGGGATGCTCAAGCTCTTCTTCGCCGACGCCGGTGACCTCGACCAGCTCCGCACCACGCTCGAGCGGATCGAGGAGGACGCCCGCGGACGGGTGGAGGCGCTGGTCGCGATGGCCGGTGCGCCGCCCGCCTTCCCCGAACGCCACCACATCAGCGCCCTCGGGATGCCGCTCCAGCTCGAGCAGGAGCGCGGGGTGCTGACCTGGGCGCGGTGGGCCCGGGCCCAGGTCGAGGAGTGGGTGAGCACGACCGACCCCGGGAGCTGGGACCCCGCCGCGGTCCTCGACGAGGTGGCGCGGGCGGCGGCCGAGGCGACGCGCACTTCCTCCGGGTCGGCCTAGCCCACCGGGCGGTTGCTCCGGACCACCCCGTCCGGGTCCGACGCCCTCTTGGCCCGGACCAGCCGGTCGCGGGTCGCGCCGCTCCACCACCGCCCCGGGTCGCCGTGCGCACCGAGGAAGTTCAGCAGCGCCCGGCCGCTCGTGTGGCCTGCCACCGCCTGCTCGAGCCGGTCGAACGTGAGGAGCGTCGGGTCGACCAGCTCCGGGACGGCCGGGATCCCGAGCGCGAAGAGGCTGTAGGGCTCCGGCACCGGGCCGTGGGCGCCCTGGCCGGTGGGGGCGTCGGTGAAGGCGCCACCGAGGTGCCGCACCTGCAGCACCGCGAGCGGGGTCCCGCGCGTCGAGGAGCGTGGCGACCCGCTCGACCAGCTCGTCGTCGACCCGGTCGAGCAGCCAGGAGCGCTCGAGCGCCGGCGTGGGGTCGGTCGGCTCGTCCGCGATCGAGCCGAGCTCTCGCAGCGGCACCTCGCCGACCAGGTCCAGGGTGATCCCCGCCACGTCGCGGAACGGCGCGAGCAGCTTCTCGGCGGCTGCTCGCGGGTCCGAGGTACGCCACGGCGACGGACGCGAAGGCGCGGCCGCGCAGCGGCTCTGGAAGCTCGGGGAGCGGCGGGAACTGGTAGGCGTGGAACCACACCGTCAGCTCGCGAGGAGCCGTCCGGGTCACCTCGGCGAAGGCCGTGAGCACCTCCCGGGTCCGGTCGGCGGGCCAGAGCAGCCGGCCGCCGTAGACCTGGGGTGCGGGGTGAAGGTCGAGCTCGACGCGCGTGATGACGCCGAAGTCGCCACCGCCTCCACGGAGCGCCCAGAACAGCTCGGGGTCCTCGGTCGCGGTGACCGTGCGGAGCCGGCCGGCGCCGTCGACCAGCTCGACGGCGCGGATGCTGTCGGCACCCAGGCCGTAGGCCCGGCCGAACCAGCTGATCCCGCCGGTGATCGTCATGCCGACGACCGTGGGGTCGGGGTTCGAGCCGGCCAGGAAGGTCAGCCCGGTGCCGTCGAGGGCGGTGAGCAGCTCGCGCGCCTTGACACCGGCCCCCACCCAGGCGGCGCGCCGGTCGACGTCGACCGAGAGCTCGGCCAGGGCGCGGGTGCGCAGCAGGAGCACGCCGTCGAGCGCGCCGGTGGCGCCGTGGCCCGAGGGCTGGGCGTTCACCTGCCGCCCGTGCCTGCCCGCCCATCGGACGGCCGCGACCACGTCGTCGGTCGAGGCCACCTCGAGCACCGCGAACGGGTGCTGCTCGACGTTGACGACCCACGGGGTGCGGACCTGGTCCCAGGTCGGGTCGGCCGGGGTGTGCAGGGTGCCGGCCGTGAGCCCGCGGAGCTCGTCGAGCGCCGCGCTGCCGGACGTGGTGAGGAGGGTCATCGGCGAGCCTTTCGAGTTGATGCTGCACTGTGCAGTATCGAGTCTGATACTGCCGTGTGCAGTACGTCAAGAGCGCGATGGAATGGTTGAATGGCGCGTTCCCGGGGTACTTTTGGATCGTTCACATGTGCATCCACATGTGTCCCCACTGAATCGGGCCCCGCCCGTAGGAGAGCTTGTGCACGTCTGGCCTGGAGCCCCCTACCCCCTTGGTGCCACCTATGACGGGAGCGGCACCAACTTCGCCCTCTTCAGCGAGGTCGCAGAGCGCGTCGAGCTCTGCCTCTTCGACGAGGACCGCAACGAGACCCGCATCGAGCTGACCGAGGTCGACGCCTACGTCTGGCACTGCTACCTGCCCCAGGTCCAGCCGGGCCAGCGGTACGGCTACCGCGTGCACGGCCCGTGGGACCCGAGCAAGGGACTGCGGTGCAACCCCAACAAGCTGCTGCTCGACCCCTACGCCAAGGCGACGTACGGCGAGATCGACTGGGACCAGTCGCTGTTCGGCTACACCTTCGGTGACGAGGACTCGCGCAACGACGACGACTCCGCCGGCCACATGACGCTCGGCGTGGTCATCAACCCGTTCTTCGACTGGGAGGGGGACCGGCAGCCGGCCATCCCCTACAACGAGACGTTCATCTACGAGGCCCACGTCAAGGGGATGACCCAGCTGCACCCGGAGATCCCCGAGGAGCAGCGCGGCACCTATGCCGGTCTGGCCCACCCCGCGGTCACCGACCACCTCAAGAAGCTCGGCGTCACCGCCATCGAGCTGATGCCGGTGCACCAGTTCGTCCAGGACAGCACGCTCCTCGAGAAGGGGCTGCGCAACTACTGGGGCTACAACACTCTCGGCTTCTTCGCCCCGCACGCCGACTACGCCTCCACCCGTCACGCCGGCCATCAGGTGCAGGAGTTCAAGGCGATGGTCAAGGCGATGCACGCGGCGGGGATCGAGGTCATCCTCGACGTGGTCTACAACCACACCGCCGAGGGGAACCACCTCGGGCCGACGCTGAGCTTCAAGGGGATCGACAACCGCGCCTACTACCGCGTCGTCGAGGACCAGCCGAAGTACTACATGGACTACACCGGCACCGGGAACTCCCTCAACGCCGGCCACCCCCACTCCCTGCAGCTGATCATGGACTCGCTGCGCTACTGGGTCACCGAGATGCACGTCGACGGGTTCCGGTTCGACCTCGCCTCCGCGCTCGCCCGGGAGTTCTACGACGTCGACCGGCTCGCCGCCTTCTTCGAGCTCGTGCAGCAGGACCCGATCGTCAGCCAGGTCAAGCTGATCGCCGAGCCCTGGGACGTCGGGCCGGGCGGCTACCAGGTCGGCAACTTCCCGCCGCAGTGGACCGAGTGGAACGGCAAGTACCGCGACACCGTCCGGGACTTCTGGCGCGGCGAGCCCACCCTGGGCGAGTTCGCCAGCCGGCTGTCGGGCTCCTCGGACCTCTACGAGCACTCGGGCCGCCGGCCGTTCGCGAGCATCAACTTCGTGACCGCCCACGACGGCTTCACGCTGCGCGACCTCGTCTCCTACAACGAGAAGCACAACGAGGCCAACGGTGAGGACAGCCGGGACGGCGAGAGCCACAACCGGTCCTGGAACCACGGCGCCGAAGGCCCCACCGACGACATCGAGGTGCTGGCCCTGCGCAGCCGTGCCCAGCGCAACTTCATCACCACGCTGCTGCTCAGCCAGGGCGTCCCGATGCTCCTGCACGGCGACGAGCTCGGGCCGCACCCAGCAGGGCAACAACAACACCTACGCCCAGGACTCCGAGATCGCGTGGATGCACTGGGACCAGGTCGACCGGCCGCTGGTGGAGTTCACCGCGGCGGTCGCCCGGCTGCGGGCCCAGCACCCGACGTTCCGCCGCAAGCGGTTCTTCACCGGCCACACCGTGCGCACCGGTGACGGCGAGCGACTCAACGACATCGTCTGGCTGCACCCCGACGGCCGTCCGATGGACGACGGCGACTGGACCGCCGAGGGCGCGACGGTGATCGGCATGTACCTCAACGGGCACGGCATCGCCGGGCTCGACGCCACCGGCAACCAGATCCTCGACGACCACTTCCTGCTCTACTTCAACGCCGGCGCGGACGACCTCACGGTCACCCTGCCGTCCGAGGAGTTCGCCGAGGCGTGGGACGCGGTCGTCGACACGGCCGCGGCGAAGGTGACCCACGACCCGCTCCCGGCCAGGGAGAAGTTCGAGCTCCCGGGCCGCAGCCTCGTCGTGCTCAAGGAGTACCTCGAGCCCGAGGAGGAGCCGGACCTCTCGGTCGCCGCCTCCCTGGTGGCGATGGCCGAGCCGCCCGCCGAGAAGCCCGCCCGCAGCAAGAAGTGACTCCCACGGAAGGAACGCACGTGCGCACCCCGGTCAGCACCTACCGGCTCCAGATCACCGAGAGCTTCGACCTGCTGGAGGCGGCCCGCCGGCTGGGCTACCTGCACGAGCTGGGGGTCGACTGGGTGTACCTGTCGCCGCTGCTCTCCTCGGAGTCCGGCAGCGAGCACGGGTACGACGTCGCCGACCACGGCCACGTGGACCCGTCCCGTGGCCGTGCCTCCGGGCTCGCCGCCCTCGCCACCGAGGCGCGGCGGCTGGGCATGGGGGTGCTCGTCGACATCGTGCCCAACCACGTCGGCGTCGCCCGGCCGTGGGAGAACGAGTGGTGGTGGCACGTGCTCACGCACGGCCAGGAGTCGCCGTACGCCGCGGCGTTCGACATCGACTGGGACGCCGCCGACGGCAAGCTGCGCATCCCGGTCATCGGCGACGACGACCTCGGCGAGGACGGCCGGATCGCGAACCTGCGGGTGCTCGGCGGCGAGCTGCACTACCACGACAACCGGTTCCCGCTGGCTCCCGACACCGTGCACGGCGCCGAGGACGACGCCAACGAGGTGCACGGTCGGCAGCACTACGAGCTGGTGAGCTGGCGGCGCGCCGACAGCGACCTCAACTACCGCCGGTTCTTCGCCGTCAACACCCTCGTCGCGATCCGGGTCGAGGACCAGGAGTGGTTCTCCCGCTCGCACGAGGAGATCCGCCGCTGGTTCGACGAGGGGCTCGTCGACGGGCTGCGCGTCGACCACCCGGACGGCCTGCGCGACCCCGGTCGCTACCTCGAGGACCTCGCCGCGCTCACCGGCGGTGCCTACGTCCTGGTCGAGAAGATCCTCGAGCCCGGCGAGGAGCTGCCCACGAGCTGGGCGACCGCCGGCACCACCGGCTACGACGCGATGGCGCTGATCGACCGCGTGCTCGTCGACCCGGCCGGCGAGGCCCCGCTCGACGAGCTCGAGTCGCGGCTGCGCGGGGCCCCCGTCGACTGGGCCGCGATGATCCACGGCACCAAGCGCGAGGTCGCCGACACCATCCTCAACTCCGAGGTGCGCCGGATCACCCGCGAGCTGCTCGCGGACCTGGAGCCGTCCGAGGAGCCGGTCGCGGCCGAGCTGGTGGAGGACGCGGTCGCCGAGCTGCTGGCGTGCTTCCCGGTCTACCGCTCCTACCTGCCGCTGGGACGCGAGCACCTCGAGGAGGCCTTCGCGCTCGCGCGTGAGCACCGTCCCGAGCTCGGCGACGTGCTCGACCTCCTGCACCCGGTGATGTCCGACGGCGCCTCGGCCGCCACCCAGCGGTTCCAGCAGACCAGCGGGATGGTGATGGCCAAGGGCGTCGAGGACTGCGCGTTCTACCGCTGGGCCCGGCTCACCTCGCTGAACGAGGTCGGTGGCGACCCCAGCGTCTTCTCGCTGGCCCCCGAGACGTTCCACGAGGCGATGACGGTCCGCCAGCAGGTCTGGCCGACCGCGATGACGGCCTCCTCCACGCACGACACCAAGCGCGGCGAGGACGTCCGGGCCCGGATCACGGCGCTCGCCGAGCTGCCCGAGGAGTGGGCGGCGGGACTCGACCGGCTCCTCTCGCTGGTGCCGCTGCCCGACCCCGGCTTCGGCAACCTGCTGTGGCAGGCGATCGTCGGCGCCTGGCCGGCCGACCGCGAACGGCTGCACGCCTACGCCGAGAAGGCGATGCGCGAGGCCGGTGACCGGACCACCTGGACCGCCCCGGACGAGGAGTACGAGAAGGCCGTCCACGCGGCGGTCGACGCGGTCTTCGACCGGCCCGAGGTGGCCGCCGTCGTCGAGTCGCTCGTGCAGCAGGTGACGGCCCCCGGCTGGGTCAACGGGCTGAGCGCGAAGCTCCTCACGCTGATGGTGCCGGGCGTCCCCGACGTCTACCAGGGCAGCGAGCTGTGGGAGCAGAGCCTCGTCGACCCGGACAACCGCCGCTGGGTCGACTTCGACCAGCGGGTCCGGCTGCTCAAGGAGCTGCGCGCCGGCGAGCGGCCTCCGCTGACCGGCTCCGTCGACGACGAGGGCGCGGTCAAGCTGCTGCTCACCCACTGCGCGCTGATCCTGCGACGCGACCACCGCGAGCTGCTCACCGGCTACGCGCCGGTCCTCGCCACCGGGGACGCGGCCGACCACGTCATCGCCTTCGACCGGGGCGGCGCGATCGCCGTCGGCACGCGGCTCCCGGTCGGCCTCGAGCGGCGGGGCGGCTGGGGCGAGACCCGGCTGCCGCTGCCGGCCGGCTCCTGGGTCGACCTGCTCACCGGCCGGCGGGCCCGGGTCGACGGCGCCGGCGGGGTCACCCTCGCCGAGCTGCTCGCCGACTATCCCGTCGCCCTCCTGGTCCGCGACGACCAGGGCGGTCGCGGTCGCTTCGACGTCTGGGCACCGCTGGCGAGCTCGCTGTCGCTGGAGATCGGCGACCGGGTGGTCCCCATGGAGCGCGGTTCCGACGACTGGTGGACGCCGGTGGGCCCCGCCCCGCTCGGCGAGGTCGACTACGGCTACCGGGTCAACGGGTCGGAGACCGCCGTACCCGACCCGCGGTCGCGGCGGCTCCCGCACGGGGTGCACGGCCTCTCCCGCACCTTCGACCCGCACGCCCACGAGTGGCACGACGCCGGCTGGACCGGGAAGCAGCTCGCGGGATCGGTCGTCTACGAGCTCCACATCGGCACGTTCACGCCCGAGGGCACCCTCGATGCGGCCTGCCAGAAGCTGGACCACCTCAAGGAGATCGGCGTCGACCTCGTCGAGGTGCTGCCGGTCAACGCGTTCAACGGCGAGCACGGGTGGGGGTACGACGGGGTCGGCTGGTTCGCCGTCCACGAGACGTACGGCGGCCCAGCGGCGTACCAGCGGTTCGTCGACGCCTGCCACGCGGCAGGGCTCGGCGTGGTCCAGGACGTCGTCTACAACCACTTCGGGCCGTCGGGGAACTACCTGCCGACCTTCGGGCCGTACCTCTCCGACGAGGGCGAGAACCCGTGGGGCGCCCACGTGAACCTCGACGGACCCGGCGCGGAGGAGGTGCGTGCGCTGATCCTCGACAACGTGCGGATGTGGTTCGAGGAGCTCCACGTCGACGGGCTCCGGCTCGACGCCGTCCACGCGCTCCAGGACTCCTCCGACGTGCACCTGCTCGAGGAGATGGCGGTGCTCACCGCGCGGCTGTCCGCGCACCTGCGCCGGCCGCTGACGCTGATCGCGGAGTCGGACCTCAACGACACCCACCTGGTCACGCCGCGCGAGGCGGGCGGCTACGGGCTGGACGCCCAGTGGAGCGACGACTTCCACCATGCCGTGCACGTCGCGCTGACCGGTGAGACCGAGGGCTACTACGCCGACTTCGAGCCGCTGTCGGCGCTGGCGAAGGTCTGCGAGAAGGGGTTCTTCCACGACGGCACCTGGTCGTCGTTCCGGGAGCGGGAGCACGGCAAGCCGGTCGACACCGCCCGGATGCCCGGGTGGCGGCTCGTGGTCTGCAACCAGAACCACGACCAGGTCGGCAACCGGGCGCGCGGCGACCGGCTCGCCGAGCAGCTCGACGACGACCAGCTCGCCTGCGCGGCGCTGCTCACGCTCGCCGGTCCCTTCACGCCGATGCTGTTCCAGGGCGAGGAGTGGGCGGCCACGGCCCCGTTCGCGTTCTTCACCTCCCACCCGGAGGAGGAGCTCGGCCGGGCGGTGACCGAGGGGCGCACCCGGGAGTTCGCGCAGATGGGGTGGGATCTCGGCGCGGTGCCGGACCCGCAGGACCCGGCGACGTTCCAGAGGTCGAAGCTCGACTGGTCGGAGGCCGAGGAGGGGCGGCACGCCGTCCTCCTCGACGTCTACCGCGGGCTGGCGCGGCTGCGTCGCGAGCTGCCCGAGCTGACCGACCCCTCGATGACGAGCACCCGGTGCGAGGTCGACGAGGAGGCCCGATGGTTCCTCATGCGGCGCGGGAACGTGGCGGTCGTGGTCAACGCCGGTGACGTCGAGGCGTCGGTCGACCTGGGCGGTCCGCACGCGGTCCGGTGGGCGACCCCCTCGGGGGCGACCGTCTCCGGGTCGACCGTGACGCTGCCTCCGCACGCCGGCGCCCTGCTCCTCCCGCTGCCGTAGCCCGCGGGACGCCGATGGTGGAGGATCTGACGCACCAGGTGCATCGGATCCTCCACCATCACCCCGCCCCCGCCGAGCCGTCGGCGGTGCCGGGTTCAGCCGTCGATCGTGCCGGTCAGCTGAGGAACGCCTCGAGCAGGGGCCCCGCGGTGGACGACCCGGAGTCACCGGTCTCGACGAAGACCGCCACCGCGAGGTCGCCGCGGGTGGCGATCATCCAGGCGTGGGTGGGAAGCCCCGACGGTCCGGGTTCGCCGTACTCCGCGGTCCCGGTCTTGGCGCCGGTCGCGCCGACGCCTGCGAGGAACGCACCCGACCCTCGCTCGACGACGCCCGCCATCAGCTCCTGCAGCGCCTCCGCCTCGCCGGAGGTGAGCGGCTCAGCCGGCGACGAGTCCGGCTCCACCCCCTCGACGAGGTGGGGTACGACGGTCCGGCCGGCGCTCACCGAGGCCGCGACGGCCGCCATCGCCATCGGCGAGGCGAGCACCTTCCCCTGACCGATCATGTCCGCCGCCGCCTCGGTCGCGGAGCCCGGAGGCGGCACCTGGCCGAAGTAGGAGGGGAAGCCGACGTCGTAGTCCGTGCCGACCCCCAGCGACTCGGCGGCGGTCGCGAGGTCGCCGGCGTCGAGCCGCTCGGCCAGGGCCGTGAAGGCGGTGTTGCAGGAGTAGGCCACCGCGTCGGCCAGCGTGACGGAGCCGAGCCGGTCGGCCGGGTAGTCGTCGTAGTTCTCGAACCGCTTGCCGTCCACCACGGTGCTCGCCGGGCAGGCGACCTCGCTCTGCGGGGTCAGCCCCTCGCGGAGCGCGGCGAGGGAGGAGACGACCTTGAACGTCGAGCCGGGGGCGTACCGCCCGAAGGTGGCGGCGTTGAGCCCGTCGTTGCCGGGACCGTTGGCGGCGACGAGCAGCTCGCCGGTCGAGGGCCGCACGGCGACCAGGGCGGAGACCGGTGCCACCCCCGCGAGGACCCGCTCGGCCCTGGACTGCAGCGCGATGTCGAGCGTGGTGCGCAGCGGGGAACCGTCGACGGGGCCGTCGCTGAAGACCGTCCGCGAGTCGCCGTCCTCGTCCACGACACTGACCCGGACGCCCTCGGTCCCGGTCAGCTGCTCGTCGTACCTCGCCTGCAGGCCGGAGAGGCCGGCCTGGTCCCCGAGCTCGAGCCGTCCCTCGGACTCCTCGATGAGCTCGGCGGTCGCCGGGCCGACACGTCCGAGGAGCGGGGCGGCGAACTCGCGCGTCGGCGCCAGCGGGAGCTCGTCGTCGAGGGCGACGGCGCCGCGGATGTCGGCGAAGGAGCGGTCGACGTCGCGCGCGTCCTCGGCCCGCAGGGTGATCGCCTCGACGAACGCCCGGTCGCCGGCCGCCCGGACTGCGCGCACGAACGGGCCCGGGGTGACGTCCAGGACCGACGCGATCCGTCGCGCGCTCGCGGGGGCGCGCCTCGCCGGGACCTGGGTCTTGTCGAGGCCGTAGCGCACGACCGGCCGATCGGTGACGATCGCCCGCCCGTCCCCGGCCAGGACCTCACCACGTCGGGCCGCGACCGTGCTCAGGTCGAGCGCCCCGCCCTCCTCGAGCGAGGGCTCGACGAGCTCCGGGTCCCACCGGACCTGCCAGGACTCCTCGCCCTCCTCGAGGGCGGCCGAGGTCGTGTAGCCCCACGTCGCCCCGTCGAGCTCCCACTCCCACGACAGGGTGGCGACAGCGCCGTCCTCCTCCACGACCTCCTCGACCTCGACGGTCCTCTCGGGGTCCTCGCCCAGGCCGGCCACGATCTCGTCGTACGCCGCCTGGGGTGGCGGTCCGGCGAAGACGTTCGGCAGCTGCCCGGTCGAGAGCCCGTCCGCGAGCCGGGCTGCCACGTCGTCCGCCGACTCCTTGTCCGACGTACAAGAGGTCAAGGTGGCGGAGACGAGGAGGGCGCCGGCGGCGAGGATGCGCATGACCAGCAACCCTATGACTCAGGCGTCCCCGCCTCCCTCGCCACCGACGAAGTCCCCGCCGAAGCCGCCCGGCCCGTGGTCCCCGTAGCCGTGGTGGCCGCCGCCGATGCCCGGCTCCGGCGGCGTCAGCGCCCACCCGACGCTCGCCCCGCCGGCGTGCAGGGCGGCGCCGGCGGCGAAGTATCCGCGGCTGTAGGGCAGGTACACCTCACCGGCCGCCCAGTAGGGCACCGTGCGGGTGCCGATCGTCACGGTGCGCACCTCCGGCCGCTGGTGGGCCGCCACCCGCGCCGCGTCCTGCGCGCAGGCCGGGACCGTCCGGGTGCCGTAGCGGGCCGACGTCCACTCCACGTCGGCGACGGAGGGACCGTGCTGAGGGTTGAAGAAGCAGGGTGTCCTGAGCTCGGGAAGCGCGGTGCCGGCGACCCGCGCCTGCACGCAGGCCAGCGCGTAGCGCCCGCTGGCGAGCGTGTCGGTGACCGTGCTGAACTCCGCGGGATCGCGGATCCCGGGCACGGCCCGCTCGGCGACCTCGTAGGCGTCCAGCGCACGCTGGTAGTCCGCTCGGCCGTCCTCGTCGAGCGGGTGCTCGCCGACCTGCTCGTCCAGCCGGCTCAGCTGCTCGCCGAAGACGGTGACGTCCTCGTCGGCGAGCCGCCGCACACCGTCGAGCTCCTCGCGCCGGTCCTGCTCGCCGGCGCGTCGAGCGCGGAGCGTGCGCGCCCCCCAGGCGCCGCCACCACCGACGAGCAGGAGCAAGAGCCACTCCATGGGGTCTCCTTCCGGGACCAGCAACGGTACGCCGGAAGGAGGCCCGCGTCAGGTGCAGCAGAACCGGAGGCGGCCCTGCCAGGATCGGGTCATGACGTCCGGAGTGCTCACCGTCGTGCCGGCCGACCAGGCCGGGTGCGACGACCTGCAGACGGTCTTCGGCACCCGGGGGCAGGGGGCCCGGTGCCAGTGCCAGCGCTACAAGCTCCACCCGCGCGAGTCATTCGGCTCGTTCCCGGTCGAGGAGCGCGCCGACCGGCTCCGCCGGCAGACCGACTGCGGCAACCCCGGTTCGGGTACGACGAGCGGGCTGGTCGCCTATCTCGACGGCGAGCCGGTCGGCTGGTGCGCGGTCGAGCCGCGGCCTGCGTACCGGGGACTGCTGCGCAGTGGTCGCGTCCCCTGGGAGGGCCGGTCCGAGGACCGGAACGACGAGTCGGTGTGGGCGGTGACCTGTCTGTTCACGCGTGCCGGCTACCGCCGCCGAGGCGTCAGCCGGGCGCTCGCGCGGGCCGCGGTGGGATTCGCGCGCGACCGAGGGGCTCGGGCGGTCGAGGCCTATCCGATCACCACGACGGACGTGGTCCTCGAGGAGCTGCACGTCGGCACGGTCAGTGTGTTCGCCGACGCGGGGATGGTGGAGGTCAGCCGGCCGACGAAGCGGCGTTCGGTCATGCGGGTCGAGCTTCCAGCCCGCAGCTAGCGTGGGTGGGATGGACAGCCACCTGCTCGCGACGTACACCGAGGAACGCGTCCGTGACGTGGCCGCGCCGCCGTCGGTGCTCTGGGAGGTCGTCGCCGGCCTCGGCGGGCGGCAGGGATACCACGCCTTCGACCGGCTCTGGCGGCTGCGGGCCGGGCTGGACCGGGTCGTGGGCGGGCCGGGGATGCGTGGCCGCTCCGACGGCGCGCCGCACCCCGGCGACCCCCTCGACTTCTGGCGCGTCGAGCACGTCGAGCCCTCCGGGTCGCTGCGGCTGCGGGCGGAGATGCGGATGCCGGGGACCGCCTGGCTGGGGCTCGAGGTCGAGCCGGACGGGTCCGGGGCGAGGCTCGTGCAACAGACGTGGTTCGAACCGCACGGAGCGGTCGGCCACGCCTTCTGGTGGGCGGAGCTTCCCGGCCACAAGCTGGTCTTCGCGAGGATGTGCGACGGCATCGCGGCGGAGGCCGAGCGGCGCCACCGGCACCGGTGACGGTTCGACCCGGCACCGGCGACGGTTCAACCCAGCACGGGTGACGGTTCGAGGGGGGTGGTGGCGGAGCGGGTGACCCCGACGCTCGCCGCCACCACGCAGGCGACCGCCAGCCACTGGACCGGGCTGAGCAGCTCGGCGAGCAGCACCACGCCGGCCAGCGCAGCAGCCGCCGGCTCCAGGCTCATGAGGATGCCGAAGACGTGCGCCGGCATCGTGCGCAGCGCCGCCATCTCGAGGCTGTACGGCACCACCGACGACAGCAGCCCGACCAGCACCCCGACGACCAGCACCCGGGGGTCGAGCAGCGGCTGGCTGCTCCCGAGCCCGGCCGTGAGGGCGTACGGCGCGAGCACGACCGCCCCCACGACGCTGGCGAGCGCCAGCCCGGAGAACCCGGACCACCGGCGTCCGGTGGCGGCGCTCAACGGGATGTACGCCGCCCAGCACACGGCGGCGAGGAGCGCGAAGGCCACCCCGGCGACCGTCACCCCGGTCGTGTCGAACCCGAGCAGCGCCACGCCGGCGGCCGCCAGCAGCACCCAGACGAGGTCCAGCCGGCGGCGCGAGCCGAGCAGCCCGATCGTCAGCGGGCCGAGGAACTCGATCGTGACCGCCAGCCCCAGAGGCATCCGCGCGAACGACTGGTAGATCGCCCAGTTCATCGTCAGCAGCGAGACCCCGAACCCGAGCACCACCAGCCAGTCGTCCCGGCTGCGCCCGCGCACCCGGGGGCGGGCCAGCGCGACCAGCACCAGGGTCGAGGTGGCCAGCCGCAGCCAGACCATCGTGGTGGGGGTGACGTCGTCGAAGAGCTGCTTGGCGAACGCCGCCCCGACCTGCACCGAGACGATGCCGCCGAGCACGAACCAGACGGAGCGGGCGGAGACGGTCACAGCGGTGACCCTAAGCCCCCGCGCGCCGACCCGGGTGGGGAGCCCACGAGGTGGGTACACATGGTTCATGAGCGTCGACACCACCCCGACCTACGTCTCGCAGGGCGAGGCCTTCGACCGTGACATGAACTACATCCCGGACCGGGTCACCGCGGAGCCGGGCCGGTCACGGGACCCGTACGGCGGTCAGGAGCTCGACGTGCCGACGTGGGCGGCAGAACCCGGCCGCTACCGGCTCGTCGCGGCGAAGGCCTGCCCGTGGGCGAACCGCTCGATCATCGTGCGGAACCTCCTCGGGCTCGAGAACGTCCTCTCGCTCGGACTGGCCGCCCCGGTGCACGACGCGCGAAGCTGGACCTTCGACCTCGACCCCGGCGGCGTCGACCCGGTCCTCGGGATCCGCCGGCTGCAGGAGGCGTATGTCAACCGGTTCCCGGACTACCCTCGCGGCATCACCGTGCCCGCCGTCGTCGAGGTGGGGACCGGTCAGGTCGTCACCAACGACTTCCCGTCGATCACCCACGACCTCGCTTTCGAGTGGCGCGAGCACCACCGCCCCGACGCCCCGGAGCTGTGGCCGGCCGACTGCCGCGAGGAGATGGAGGAGGTGATGGAGCGGGTCTTCACCGAGGTCAACAACGGCGTCTACCGGTGCGGGTTCGCCGGCTCCCAGGAGGCCTACGACCACGCCTACGACCGGCTCTGGTCGACGATGGACTGGCTCGAGGACCGGCTCACCGACCGCCGCTACCTCATGGGCGACACCATCACCGAGGCCGACATCCGGCTGTTCACGACGTTGGCGCGGTTCGACGCGGTCTACCACGGCCACTTCAAGTGCAACCGCAACAAGCTCACCGAGATGCCGGCGCTGTGGGGGTACGCCCGTGACCTCTTCCAGACGCCGGGGTTCGGCGAGACGATCGACTTCGACGAGATCAAGGCGCACTACTACGTCGTCCACACCGACGTGAACCCGTCCGGGATCGTCCCCCGGGGGCCGGACCCGTCGGGGTGGCACACCCCGCACGGGCGCGGCTGAGCGCCCACGCCGGGCCGCCCGTGCGGCGGCCGCGGTGGCGCGGTCAGGAGGAGGAGCCGAGCCGTGGAGCGGGAACCGCACCGGCCCGCCACGGCACTCCGGTGGATCCCGGCGTGCGCTGGGCCGGGATCCGGTCCCGCCAGTAGCGGTCCTCGAACTCCGGGTCGGCGGGGTTGTCCCACAGCTCCACGAGCCGGTCGCCCTCGAACCGGAGCACGTGGCCGATCGAGCGAGTGACACCGCCGTGCCGGGTGGTGCTCTCGACCAGCACCATGTCACCGGACTCGTCGGCGAACACCGTGTCGACGGTGCCGCCGTCCGACCCGGCTGCCATCCGTTCGATGGTCGCGAGGTAGCGGCGCACCTCTGCGGCCCCGCGGTAGTCCCCGGAGAGCGGGTGCTCGCCGGCGACGTGGAAGGTGACCTCGTCGGCCAGCAGCGACCACAGCAGGCCGTGCTCGCCGGCGGCGTAGGCGGCATACACGCGTCGGACGACGTCGGTGCGCAGCGCACGGTCCACGGAAGCTCCCCCTTCCTCGACGGGTCGACCCTTCTTGTCTACCCGGTTCGGGCCCGGAGGCACAGGACCAAGGTCCGGTTCCGTGGTCAACCCAGGGGGCGACGCATGGCCCGGACAGGCCACCGCCCGAGCCCGGGAACCGGGCTCGGGCGGCCGGAGCGAGCGGGTCAGGCGCTGATCTGCTGCCGGCTGAAGGTGCCGTAGGTCCGCTCGCCGACGACCCGCTCGGCGTCGCCGTACGCGGGAGCGTGCCCGGCCAGGCCGGGGGCGCCCATCAGGGCCTGGGTGAGCCGGTCGAAGTCGCGGAAGGGGTCGGTCCTCATGAGCATGGGTTGCCTCCTTGCTGGTCGGTCTGGGCGCCGGCACTGCCGGTCACCTCGGAGCTCACCGGCGTCAACCCGCAGAACCTGAGGGTCTACGAGTCGCGCGGCCTGATCGAGCCCGAGCGGACGCCGGGTGGGACGCGCCGCTCCAGCGACCACGACCTCGCCCGGATCAACCGGATCTCGGCGCTCCTCGAGGCGGGGCTCAACCTCAAGGGGATCGGCTACGTCCTCGACCTCGAGGCGGAGACCCGCCGACTCGAACGCGAGGTGACGCGACTGCGTGCGCTCCGCGGCGGTTCCGCGGGCTCAGCCGACCGGCGGCAGTAGCCGTCGCGCCGCGAGGATCGCGATGTCGTCGTCGCGGGTCGGGTCGCGCATCGTGTCGGCCAGCGCCTCGAGGTCGAGACCGTCGGGGCCGGCCGGCAGGGTGCCGCAGACCTCGAGCAGCCGTCGCTTGCTCTGGTCGAGGTCCTCGCCGCGTCGCTCGATCAGCCCGTCGGTGAACATCAGCAGCGTCTGGTCCGGCTTGAGGCCGACGGTCGTCGTGCTCCGCTCAGCCGGTCCTGCGCCGAGGAGCGTGCCGCGGGCCGCCTCCACGAACTCCGGCGCGCCGGAGGGGCTCAGCAGCAGGGGCGGCGGGTGGCCGGCGCAGGCGATGACGACCTCGTCGCGCGTGGGGTCGGCGAGCGCATAGAGGACCGTGACGAGCTGGTCGGTCGGGAACTGCTCGTAGAAGAGGTCGAGCCGCTCCATCACCGCCGCCGGCTCGGGCTCGACGGCGATGAACGCCCGGAGAGCGGCTCGGACCTGCGCCATCGCGGCGGCGGCTTCCACCCCTCTGCCCATGACGTCGCCGATGACCAGCGCGAGGCGATCATTGTTGAGCGGGATGGCGTCGTAGAAGTCGCCGCCGACGTCGACCTTGCCGGCCGAGGAGTACGACGACGCCAGCTGCCAGCCGGGCAGGATCGGCAGGGCGGGCGGCAGCACCGCCTCCTGGAGCCGGTCGGCGATCTGGCGCAGCTCGCTGTGGAGGAGCGCGTTGTCGATCGCGACGGCGGCCCGGTGGGCCAGGTCCTCGCCGAACTCGACGTCGCTGCGGTCGAACCGCCGGCCGGTCTCGCCGTTGACCCAGGTGATG
The DNA here is from genome assembly GCA_963754155.1 of uncultured Actinomycetota bacterium. Classification (GTDB taxonomy): domain Bacteria; phylum Actinomycetota; class Actinomycetes; order Propionibacteriales; family Nocardioidaceae; genus Marmoricola_A. The sequence continues at coordinate 1,399,762 of CAVWEU010000003.1, forward strand.
ACCCCGAACGTCCGGCCGCGAGCCTTCAGCGGGACCGTGAGGGCACTGCGCAGGTTGAGCGCCCGCAGCAGCTGCAGGTGCTCCTCGCTCTTCGCCGCCTGCTCGAGCAGCTCGTCCGGGATCTCCGCGGCCAGCACCGTCTCGCCGGTGCGCAGCACTTGGTAGCTGCCGTGCTCGTCGGACGGCTCCGCCGGGTAGCGCTCCTGGAGCTCGTGCGCCAGGGCGACCTTCTGCGGGTCGACGTGGGCGACGGCGAGGACCCGGAGGATCCCGTCCTGCTCCAGCGAGATCGCGCACCAGTCCGCGAACCGGGGGACCGCCAGCCAGGCGACGTTGCGCAGCGTCGCCTCGTAGTCGAGGCTGCTGGCGAGCTCGACGCTGGCATGGGCGAGGAACGTGAGCTTCTCGTGCTGGTCCTCGACGGTCTCCAGGGCCCGGAGCCGGTCGAGCGACTGGGCACACGCATCGGCCATGACCGTGAAGAAGTCGAGCTCGGCCGCGCTCAGCTCACGCCGCGTGGGGAAGGACAGGGTGGCGACCCCGATGCTCCGGTCGTCGATGACCAGCGGGAGGCACAGCAGCGACCTGTCCCCGTCCGCACCGAGCTCGAGCGAGGGGTAGCGCTCCTCGATCGCGGCGCGGCCGCTGAGCAGCAGCGGCTCGCGCGTGCGCATCACGTGCCCGGCGGGCGTCGAGTCGTCGACCGGGTAGGTCGCCCACCGCGACGCAGCGCCCGGCGCGCCGCCGCGAATCCCGACCATCGCCAAGGTGTCGTCGTCGACGAGCACGCTCAACGAGGCGGTGGTGGCGCCGGCGGCATCGGCCATGTGGCTGATGACGACGTTGGTGAGGGTCTCCAGGTTGCGCGTGGACTGGAGCTCCGCAGCGACGCCGGCCAACCGGGTCAACCGCTCGGAGAGGTGGGCGGTCTCGACGTCCGTCGCGCCCACGGCGTCGACGACGAGGACGGCGCCGCGCAGCACGCCGCGCTCCTCGACCGGGACGACCTGCAGCCGGGCAGGGGCCGGTCCGCTGCTCACTGCCAGGCGGAGCTCCCCGGCCCACCGGGCACCGCCGAGGACGAGGCGGAACACCTCGCCGAAGCCGCCACGGTCGCAGGGCTCCATCGCGACCTCGTCGAACCGCCGGCCACGGGCTGCGGTCGCGTCGAGGCCGAGGAGCCGGGCCGCGGCGACGTTGACGTCGACGATTTGACCGTCGGTGTCGAGGGCGACGACCGGCCTCGGCAGGGCGCGCCACCAGCCGTCCCCGGGCAACGGGGTCACGCCGGTGGTGCCGTCGTCCATGCCGTGCCAACCCTTCGCGGCCGAGAGCGCCCCCGGCCCTCATCCCATCAACGGGGGCCCGGTGTGTCCAGGGTCCTCGCGCCCGGGAGGCAGACCGAGCCTAGCCTGACGCGCTCAAGAAAGCCCCCGGAACCGCCGGAGCCGCGGCAGCCACCCGCGGCGGCGAGGCGCCGGCTCGGCGCGCTCGGCCCGGCGGGCGGTCGCAGCCTCCGCGGCTGCCCGACGCCGGGCCTTCAGCCGCTCCTGCCAGCGCCCCACCTCGGCGTCGGGGTCGCGGGGCCGGGTCACCACCGGCGGTCCCTCGGGCGGCCGGTAGAGCGCCCACCGCACCCGGGCGTTGAACTCCTCGACCTCCCGGCGCACCTCGTCCTCGCTGCCGAGCCGGTCCAGCCGTCCGTCGAGCTCGGCGTCCTCCTTGCGCACCTGCAGCGAGGGCGGCAGCACCCCGGTGATCCGCTCGCGCTCCACGAGGCGACGTACCCACCAGTCGGGGTCGTCGTCACCGGTGAGCCCTTCGATCGGCTTGCCGTGCCCCGGGAGGCCGTCGAACTCGCCGCGCTCCATCGCCCGGCGCACCTGCAGGTCGACCCAGGTCTCCTGCTGCGCGATCCGCGCCCTGGCCGCGGCCCGCTCGGCCCCCCGCTCCTCCCGGCGCCGCCGCAACCGGTCGCCGAGCGGCTCCTCGGCCCGCGGGTCGCCGTGGCGTCCGCCGTCCTCGGAGGGACCCTGCTCCCCGCTCATGCCGCCGACCGCTCCAGGGAGAGCAGCAGGTGCTTGGCCTCGGGCCCTCCGAGGTAGCCACCGGAGGTGCCGTCGGAGCGGACCACCCGGTGGCACGGCACCACGACCGGGAGCGGGTTGCGGCCACAGGCGGTGCCCACCGCGCGGACAGCCGTGGGCCGCCCGGTCGCGGCGGCCACCTCGGCGTAGCTCTCGGTCCGGCCGTAGCCGATCTCCTGCAGGTGGCTGACCACGTCGAGCCGGAACCCGGAGACGAGCCGGAGGTCGAGCGGGAGGTCGAACGCGCGGCGTTCGCCGCGGAAGTACTCGTCGAGCTGCCGGCCGGCGTCCGCGAGCCGCCCCTCGGAGCGCAGCACCCGCGGCCCGACCGTCTGCGCCAGCCGGGCCAGCACCGCGTCGTGGTCCTCGCAGTCGAAGGCCACCCGGAGGAGTCCTCGGTCCGAGGCGACGAGGAGGAGGCTCCCGACGGGGGTGCGAACGGTCGTGTACGCGAGGTCGAGCAGCCCCTCCAGACGGGCGTGATGCTCGAGGACGTCGTGGAGGCGGCGCATCGTGGCGTCGTCGGGGTCGAGGAGGGAGAGCGGGAAGGTCGTCATGAGGGGGCTCCTGTCGGGGTGAGCAGGCGGGCGCGGAGCGACCGGATCCCGTCGGCGGCGGCTCGACGGGCGGCTGCCTCGGTGCCGCCGAGGATCGCGGCGACCTCGCGGTGCGGGAGCCCGCCGAGGTGGTGGTAGGCGACGGTCAGCCGCTGCTTCTCGGGCAGCTCGGCCAGGGCCGCGTAGAGGTCGTCGTGCGCGTGCGCGTCGTACGACGGGGTCGGACGCTCCGGCACCGACGCGACGGGGAGCGCGTCGCGGGCCCGGCGGCGGCGTACGTCGACCGTCCGCCGGTGCGCGATCGTCACCAGCCATGCCTCGACGTTCTCCACCTGCGCCGTCGGGTAGGCGCGGAGGGCAGCGAGGAACGTCTCGGACCAGGCGTCGTCGGCGTCGACCGGTCCCAGCGCTGCACGGCATACCCGCAGCACCATGGGGCCGTAGGCGATGACGATCTCTTCGAAGGGCAGCACGTGAGGTAGACGCTCCAGGAGGGTGATCCGTGAGGTCGGGTCGCTCCCTATCCCAGCACGGGGCCGGGCGTCACCCCTCCGCGTCGGCCTTGATCCGGTCGAGGGTCTGCCGCATCCCCTGGCGCAGCTCGTCGGTGAACGCCCCGACCCCGCCGAGCGCGGCGTCGGTGAGCCGGACCGACAGGTCGGAGAGGCCGTGCGGGGCCTCGCGGCGGGAGACGAGCAGGGTGCCGCCCGCCGCCGTGGGCTCGAGCGAGTAGCTCCACACCGTGTGGTTCTCCCGGATCCGGAAGGCGATCTCCCGCTCCGGCACGAAGCGGACGACCTTCGACTGGGTGGGCCAGACCAGGAGGCCGCGGCGGTTGAGGTTGACCATGAGGGAGCCGAGCTCGACCGGGCCGCCGCCGCGCACGAACGTCCGCATGCACTGCGGGCTCCACCGGGCCATGTTGCGCAGGTCGGCGACGAGCGACCAGACGCGCGCGGGCGGAGCGTCGATCTCCACGGTGGCCTCGATCGGGGCGACGTCGGTCAGTGGCACGGGTGCTCCTCGGGTACGGCGGGAAACCACCCATCCTGCCGCACGGGACCGGATCGGACCGGGTCGAATCCGACCGGATCGGCGTGACGTCGCCCTCACCCCGCGTTGTCGCCGGGGGAGCTGTCCAGGCGAGATTCTCCCGCGCCGGCGGCCATGACCGCGCGGGGTCAGTGGGTGTCGGCGGCCCGCCGGGCCCGTTCGGCCTGGGCGTGGACGTCGGTGCGGGCGTCGTACCGCCAGAAGTCGCGGAGCAGCGACGCGGTGATCGCCACGCCGGCCACGCAGGCGAACCCGCCGCTGGCGATCGAGCCACGGACCGACCAGGCGTCCGCCACGAAGCCGGCGCGGACCTGCCCTCCGAGCGGGCCGACGGAGTAGGACAGCATCTCGATCCCGGCCAGCCGGCCCCGCATCGACTCCGGGATGGTCTGGTTCCACACGGTGGAGCGGAAGAGCGCGGAGATCATGTCTGCGGCCCCGGCGAGGGCGAGCAGGGCCATCGCCACCCAGATCGTGGGGGCGAGCCCGACCAGCCCGATGAACAGCCCGTAGCAGGCCGCGGCGATGACGATGGCTCGGCCGTGGTGGTGCACCCGCGAAGCCCACCCGCTGGTGGCGGTGGCGACCATCGCCCCGATGGTCTCCGAGGTGTAGAGCAGCCCGAGCAGCTCGGGGCGGCGGAAGATGTCCTCGGCCAGCGCCGGGAAGAGGACGATCGGGATCGCCAGGAACATCGCGGCGACGTCGACGAGGTAGGTGCCGAGCAGGTCCCGGCGCCCGATGGCGTAGCGGATCCCCTCGGCGATGCCGGCGAGGCTGGGCGGCGTGGTCCCGTCGCGGTGCGGGTAGCTCCGCATCGCCGCGTAGAGCCCGGTGGCGACGACCAGCCCCACGACGTCGACGGCGTAGCACCAGCCGGCGCCGAGGTGGGCGAGCATCAGCCCGCCGAGGGCGGGGCCGGACACGAGGCCGACCTGCATCCCGAAGCCGCCCAGCGCGTTGGCCGCGACCAGCTGGTCGTGGGCCACGGTGCGGGGCAGCAGCGCCTCGCGGGAGGGGCGCTGCAGGCTCGACGCGGCGGAGCTGCAGAACGCGAGCGCGTAGATCGGCCCCACGCCGGGGGCGTCCCGGAAGGCGTTCACCGCCAGGAGTGCGGTGACCACGGCCTGCGCGACCCCGGTCGCCACCAGCAGCCGGCGCCGGTCGACGTGGTCGGCGAGCGCGCCGCCGTACAACCCTCCGACGAGCAGCGGGACGAGCGAGACCAGCCCGACCAGCCCGACCGCGGCGTTGGAGCCGGTGATCGTGTACAGCTGGTACGGGATGGCGACGTAGGTGATCATCCCGCCGAAGTAGAAGACCGTCCCGGCCGTGAACAGCAGCCGGAAGTCGCGGGAGGTCCGCAGCGGTGTCACGTCCATGCGGACGGCGCGGGCGCGGTCCCTCCAGGTCACCCGGGAAGTATCCACAGGCGCACGCCCGCCCGTCACATGGGTTTCGCACCCATCCGCGAAGGGGGTACGGCGCGAACGCCGGGCGTGACCGGTGGCGGGACCGGGGAAGCGGTCTGGTTCGCTGGTGGCACTCCCGACAGGAAGGCCCGGCTCCATGGTTCTCGAGCGCCTCATGCAGCGCAGACGTGCCTGGGCGGTGATGCTCGTCGGGCTGCTCCTCGGCATGCTGGCGATCGGCGTCCTCGGCGAGGCGGAGCGCGACGCCACGCCCACCGACAACGCGCCCGACGACGCCCAGAGCACGACGGTGACCGGGCTGCAGGAGCGGTTCGGGTCGGCGGAGGAGTCGACGGCGATCGTGCTGTTCAGCTCCGACGAGCCGCTGGAGGAGCCGGTCCTCGATGAGCTGGAGGGCCGGTTCCGCGAGCTGCCCGGCAGTGGTCCGGGCGCTGCGGAGGGGCCGCCCACGCTGGTGCCGAGCGACGACGGGACCGCGGCGTTCGGGGTCCTCCCGGTCGAGGGAGCCGGTGCCACCCGGATCGCCGACCAGGTGGCCGAGATCCGCTCCGAGCTGGGGGAGGGGCTCCCGGAGGGCGTGACGGCGCAGGTCACCGGGCCGGCCGCCATCCAGGCGGACCTGGCCGCGGTCTTCGAGGGCGCGGACTTCCGGCTGCTCGCCGCGACCGCCTCGGTGGTGGCGATCCTGCTGATCGTGACCTACCGGAGCCCCTGGCTCTGGCTGGTGCCGCTGACGGTCGTCGGCGTCGCGGACCGTGCGGCGGTGGCGCTGGCCACGCACGTGCTCGCGACGTTCGGCGTCGCGTGGGACGAGTCCACGGTCGGCATCCTCTCGGTGCTGGTGTTCGGTGCGGGCACCGACTACGCGCTGCTCCTGATCTCCCGCTACCGCGACGAGCTGCGGCTGACCGAGGACCGCTACGCGGCGATGGCCCGGGCCGTGCGCCGGACGACGGAGGCGGTGGTCGCCAGCTCCACGACCGTCGTCCTCGGGCTGCTGACCCTCCTGCTCTCGGCGTTCCCCACGACGAGGGGACTCGGTCTGGCCTGCGCCGTGGGCGTGGTGGTCGCTGCATTCGCCGCTCTCGTGGTGCTCCCCTTCACCCTGGTGCTGTTCGGCCGGTGGGTCTTCTGGCCGAAGGTCCCGCGCGTGGGGCAGGCGACGCTGGTCGACTCCCGGTCGCTGTGGCGGAGGATCGGGGACCTGGTCGCCCGTCGGCCCGGCACCCTGATCGCCGCCACCGCCGTCGTCCTGGCCGGGCTCGCGGCCGGAGTCACCCAGATCACGACCGGGCTCTCCCAGGCCGACCAGTTCCTCGAGAAGCCGGAGGCGATCGCAGCCTCCGAGCGGTTCGCCGAGTCGTTCGCGGCGGGCACCGCCGACCCGACCGTCGTCGTCACCACGGCGACGGCCGCCGACCAGGTGACCGAAGCCGCCCAGGACCTCGAGGGGGTCGCCACGGTGCGACCGAGCGGTGCGGCCGGCGACCTGGCCCGGCTCGACGTCGTGCTCGAGGCGAGGCCGGGCACCTCGGAGGCCGCCGAGTCCGTCGAGCAGCTGCGCGCCGCTCTGTCGGCGTACCCGAGCACCTACGTCGGGGGAACGGAGGCGGAGTCCCTCGACGAGCAGGCCGCCGCCGACCGCGACCGGTGGTTGCTGATCCCGCTGATCCTCGTGCTGGTCATCTTCGGGCTGGCGCTGCTGCTGCGGTCGCTGGTGGCCCCGCTGATCCTGGTGGCGAGCGTGGTGGCGACGTACTTCGCCGCCCTGGGCGCCTCCTGGTGGCTGTTCACCTCGGTGCTCGGCTTCGCCGCCCTCGACGTGGGCGTCCCGCTGCTCGCCTTCCTCTTCCTGGTGGCGCTCGGCGTCGACTACAACATCTTCCTGGTGACCCGCGCGGCGGAGGAGGGGCGCGAGCACGGACCTCGCGAGGGGATGCTCCGCGCGCTCACCGCGACCGGCGGCGTCATCACCAGCGCCGGCATCCTGCTCGCCGCGGTCTTCGCGGTGCTGGGCGTGCTGCCGCTCGTCGTGCTCGCGCAGCTCGGCGCCGTCATCTGCATCGGCGTCCTGCTCGACACCCTGGTCGTGCGGACCGTCCTGGTGCCCGCGATCGCGGTGACGATGGGCGACGCGTTCTGGTGGCCGCGCCGCCTCGGCCACGAGCACCGAGGAGGGCGGCACGCGGCTCGGTAGAAGGCGACGACCCCGCCCACGGCAGGTGTGGACGGGGTCGCGGTGGGGCTGGTCAGCCGCGGAGCGCCTGGACGGCGGCCATCACGTCGACCAGCCCTGCCCCCTTGTCGAAGGAGGTCGTGAAGCCGTCGGCCTGCTCGTACGGAGCGCCGAAGGCGAACTTGTGGGCGGTCGACTTCAACGCCGACTCCACCTCGGCCGGAGTCGCCGTCGGGTCGGCCTGGAAGAGCTGCGCCACGATCCCCGCGACGTGCGGAGCGGCCATCGACGTGCCGCTGATCGTGTTGTAGTCGCCGCCCTCGACCGGGTCCAGCCCGGTGGAGCAGATCGGCAGGTAGACCCGGCACGACGAGGTGATCGTGTCACCGGGAGCCGAGAGGTCCGGGTAGGTCGACTGGTCGCCCGCCTCGCCGCGCGAGGAGAAGTCGGAGACCTCGCCGTCCCGGGTGCCGGTCTCGAGGTCGTTGTACGACGCCACCGACAGGACGCCCGGGGTGGGGTCCATGCCGGCCGGGTTCGAGTGGCTCTCGGTGCCGTTCCCCCCGTCGTTGCCGTTCGCCCACACCGTCATGACGCCCTCGGCTGCGAGAGCCCGCTGCAGCTTCACGGTCGCCGACTGAGGGTCGAAGTCGCCGCCGCCCGAGGGCCCGTAGGAGTTGTTGGTGACCTTGATCGGCGGGCACTCCTCGGCGGAGACGCCGTCACCGCACGGAGCGTCGTGGTTCTCCAGGACCCAGTTCAGCGCCGCGTCGGCGCCGATGATGAAGAGCACCGCTCCGGTGGAGAGCGAGACGAGGCTCGCCCCGGGCGCCGCGCCGTGGAGCCGGTCGCCGTCGGCGGTCACCTCGCGGCCGGCGACGATGCCGGAGACGTGCATCCCGTGACCCCCGGCGGAGAGGGCGTCGGTGTCGAGGGGTCCGGTGTCGGCCACCTGGCAGAACACCTCGAACGGGTCGCAGGCGACCTTCATGCTGCGGACCACGGCCGACCCGTCCTCGTCCTGGAGGTAGGGGTGGCTGGGGTCGACCCCGGAGTCGATGACGCCGACGCTCACGCCTTTTCCGCTCAGGGCGCTGCCGTCCGCGCCGGTCAGCGTCGACCATGCCTCTGCGCCCCGGGTCGAGGTGTTGGAGGTGTACTGCGTGAACTCGATGGGCTGGTTCCCCTCGAGGTAGGTGACGCCGGGCTCGTCGCCGGCCGCGAGCACCTGCCGCTTCGTTCCGCGCGCGACGACCACGCCGACCTTGTCGAAGCTCGTCATCTCCCGGAGCCCCGAGCTGCGGACCGCCCGCTCGGCGTCGGCGAGCGTGCGTCCGTGCACCAGCACGGTGACCTGCCCGGAGAGCGGGAGCTCCGCGAGCTGGTCGACGAGGTACTCCTGCACGGGTGCGGCCGGCGCTGCCACGGCGGCGCCCCCGCTCGGCAGCGTGAGGGTTGCCGCCACAGCGGCGGCGGCGGTCAGCCCGAGAGTGGTGCGGATGCGGTGGCGCATCGGACCTCCTGATGTGGGGAGAGGGTCACGCGGTTCAACGGACGACGGCCGGGAGGGTTACGGGGTGCGTGGTCCTTTCGGGTCACTCGTCGTACCCCTCGTCCGGGGCATTCAGGACTGACGTCTGAAAAGGGCAAAGTGGCCGTTGGTCCGGCGCCGGACGCCGTGGTCCACTGGGAGTCGACGGAGAGCGCGTGGCGGGTGGCCACGCGGGTCAGGGGTGGAACGTGCCGGACACGACGCAATCCGACGTTCGGACAGAGATGCTGCCGCCGGGACCGCCGGCCACGGGACGGCGCATGCAGGACGAAGGCCTCGACTGGGTCGTCTACGTGCGGCGGCTGCCGATGCCGGTGGACCGGGCGTGGAAGGCCCTGACGTCCCCGGAGCAGCTGGCCTCGTGGGTGGGCACCTGGCGTCGCACGGACGACGAGGGGGGCGGCGAGTTCACGTTGGCCCACGAAGGCGACGACGTGCTGCCGATCGGGTTGCGGATCGAGCACGTCGAACCCGGGCGTCGAGCGGTCGTAGCCCTCCTCGACCCCGGGCAGGTCGTGCCGTGGCGCCTCGACGTCACCCTCGAGGGGGAGGACGACGGCACCGCGCTCACCGTCCGTCAGTCGATCCTGAACCTGGCGCTGGCTCCCGCGGTCGCGGCGGGCTGCGAGTTCTACCTCGACCGGCTCGTGACGATGCTGGAGGGGGGCGACATGGAGGCGCTCGACTACGACGGCTACTTCCTGCGCCAGGCGGCGCACTACCGGCGGCTCTTCCCGGTGCAGCGGTCGGGCCGCTCCTCGTAGCTCCCGGGATGCCACCCCTAGGGGTGGTTTTCGGTCCACGGTCGGTGGGCACGTGCTCGGTAGGACCTCCGCACCCGCGTCACGCACTGCGGGGTCGGAGGTCCTCCAGCAGCCACCGACGAAGGGATCGACATGACCACGGGAAGCAACCCCGGGGACACCCCCCCGACCACCGCCGGCATGACGACCGGGACACGACCGGACCACGACCGGAACCGCGGCCTGGCACGTCGACCGGCACGTCGACCGGCGCGACGGCACGAGCGACGGCTCGACGGCGACGCGTGACGTCGCCAAGGACGAGGCCCGCGGCGTGGCTCAGGACGCCGCGCAGTCCGGGCGCCAGACCGCCGAGACCGCCAAGGAGCAGGCCGGGCAGGTCGCCGACGAGGCGATGACCCAGGCCCGGCAGCTGCTCGACCAGACCCGCGAGCAGGTCGTCTCGACCAGCTCCGCGCAGCAGGAGCGGGCTGCCTCAGGCCTCCACTCGCTGGCCGACGAGCTCACCGGCCTGGTCAACGGCGAGGGCGGCCAGAACGGCCTCGCCGCCGACCTCGCCCGGCAGGCCTCGGAGCAGGTCCGCACCGCGGCCCAGTTCCTCGAGAGCCGCGAGCCCGGTGAGCTGCTGCACGAGGTCCGCCGGTTCGCCCAGCGGCGGCCGGGCACCTTCCTGCTCTCGGCGGCCGCGATCGGCTTCCTCGGCGGCCGGCTGACCCGGGGGCTCACCGCCGACTCGGACACCGGGCCGAGCTCTCGATCGGGCTCCGCGTCGAGCCTCGGGTCGGGCTCCGGATCGACCTCCGGTTCGCTGGGCGCCGACACCGCCGGTGACAGCTCGCTCGCAGGCGACCAGGGCTCATCCCGCTCCGTCACCGCCGCTCCAGGTGCACCGTCGATGAGCGGTACGCCGGCCACGGACACCGTCCCGACCGGGGTGGAGGGCACCGGTGGTGGCATCGGCGCCCGCTCGGGCGACGACTTCGAGCGACCCTCGGGTGGGGACGCCCCGCTGAGCGGCTACGCCGTACCTCCGGAGCGCACGGACGCCGAGCCGCACGGCGACCCGACCGCGACGTTCCACCCCGCCCCGCAGACCGGTGGGCCCGGTGAGGGCCGATGAGCAGCACGCACAGCTCCCCGCCCCCGGGCGGCCGCTATGAGTCGGTCTCCGACGCGATCCCCGACGCCGAGCCGGTCCACGGCGCCCACGACACCTACGCCAAGGGCGAGGTCGGCTCGATCGGCCAGCTGATCTCCGACATCTCCACGGACCTCTCGACGCTGGTGCGTCAGGAGGTCGCCCTGGCCAAGGCCGAGGTGAAGGACTCCGCCACCCAGGCGGGCAAGGGCGCAGGGATGCTCGGCGGTGCCGGCTACGCCGCGCACCTGACCGTGCTGTTCCTGTCGTTCGCCCTGTGGATGGGGCTCGCCTACCTCTTCGACAACCTGGCCTGGTCGGCCCTCGTCGTCGCCCTGCTCTGGGGCGTCGTCGCCGCCGTCCTGGCCGTCGTCGGCCGCAACCAGCTCAAGAGGGTCCAGGGGATGCCCCGGACCACCGACACCGCCAAGCGTGTTCCTGACGCACTGAAGGGAAACGAGGACCCCCGATGACCACCAGCAGCAACGACCCCGAGGCGCTGCGCGCCGAGATCGAGACCACCCGCTCGCAGCTGAGCCAGAACGTCAATGCGCTCGGCGAGGCCGTGACCCCGGGCAACATCGCCCGCCGTCAGACCGACAAGGCGAAGGGGGCCGCGGTCGGGTTCAAGGACCGGATCATGGGCTCCGCCGAGAGCGCGGCCTCGACCGCCGGCGACAAGGCCTCAGGTGTCGGCGGCACCATGAGCGGCGCCGCCGGCAGCGCCGGGAGCAGCATCGGCGGCGCTCCGCAGGCCGCCAAGGCGCAGGCCCAGGGCAACCCGCTGGCGGCCGGCCTGGTCGCACTCGGCGCCGGCTGGCTGCTCGGCTCGCTGCTGCCGGCCAGCCAGAAGGAGCAGCAGGCGGCCGGCCAGCTCAAGGAGCAGGCGCAGCCGCTGGTCGGCGAGGCACAGCAGGTCGCCAAGGAAGCGGCCGGTGCTCTCCAGGAGCCGGCGCAGCGCGCGGCCGAGTCCGTGCGGAGCACGGCTCAGGACGCCGCGGAGACCGTCAAGGCGGAGGGACAGTCCGCCGCCGACGACGTGAGGTCGAGCGCCCAGTCGTCGAAGGACAACGTCCAGGAGCACAAGGACAGCCCCTCGACCTCGCTCTGACCTTGAGCACGATGCACCCGTAGGGGTGTAGTCGGGCCCGGACGCCATCTATAGCGTCAGCCCAGCGCACAGCACGACGACCGGAGCCCCCGCACTCGGACGGGGACCCCGGTCGTCGTCGTTGTGCCGGGCGGGGCTCAGCAGCCGGCGAAGAGCCCGACCATTCGCTCGGTGAACGCCGGCAGGTCGTCGGGCTTGCGGCTGGTGACGAGCCGCCCGTCCTGCACGACCTCCTCGTCGACCCACTCGGCGCCGGCGTTGCGGAGATCGGTCTGCAGGCTCGGCCACGAGGTCAGCCGCCGGCCCGAGAGGACTCCGGCCTCGGCTAGCACCCAGGGCGCGTGGCAGATCGCCGCGACCGGCTTGTCGGCCTCGAAGAACGCCTGGACGAACGCGACCGCGTCGCGGTCCATCCGCAGCGCGTCGGGGTTAGCGACACCGCCGGGCAGGACGAGCCCGACGTAGTCGGCCACGTCGGCGTCCGCGACCGCGACGTCGACCTCGAAGGTGTCGGCCTTGTCGAGGTGATCGAACGCCTGGACCTTGCCGGACTCGGGCGAGAGCAGCACCGGCTCGCCGCCCGCCTTCTCGACCGCCTGCCAGGGCTCGGTGAGCTCGACCTGCTCGATGCCTTCGGAGGCGACGAGGAAGGCGACCTTCCGGCCGGAGAGCGAGGAGCTGTCGTTCATGGGGAACCTCCCGGGATCGGTTGCACGTGTCAAGCAGAAGCGTTTCCAGGTGATCGGCGCGCCAACCAGCCCCGCCGCCGAATTCCGTCCACCTGGACGGAGTTCGGCGTCGTCGTACGCCGGGGGCTGAGATTTTCGTCCAGGTGGACGGAATTCGCGGCGGGTGGCCGGTCGCGGCTCGGATCATCGTCCGGATGGACGGATTTCGGCGTCCGCCGGGCCGTGGGCACCGCCGCCGGCGTGGTTTGCACGGCCGCCCACGGGGAGACGCTTCTCGCATGAGCACTCAGTTCCAACAGACGTCCACCGGCACCCCGGTCCAGCAGCCCGAGGACGCCTCGCTCGGCACCCTCGTCTCCCAGCTCAGCACCCAGATACCCGACCTCGTCCGCTCGGAGATCCGGCTCGCCCAGGCCGAGGTCACCGCCAAGGGCAAACGCGCCGGCATCGGTCTCGGCATGTTCTCGGCCGCCGGGCTGCTCGGGTTCTTCGGTCTCGCCGTGCTTCTCGCGACGTTCGTCCTCCTCCTGGCACTCGTGCTGCCCGCCTGGGCCGCTGCGCTGATCGTCGCGGTCGTCCTCTTCGCAGCCGCCGGCATCGCCGCGCTCATGGGCAAGAAGAAGGTGGCCGAAGCCGGCGCACCGACGCCTGACCGGGCCGTGAAGGGGATCAAGCAGGACATCGCCACGGTGAAGGGGGACCGATGAGCAGCAACGGTGTGCCGGACCGGCCCCAGACCCCCGACGAGATCGAGCGTGACATCGAGCTCAAGCGTGAGCAGCTCGCCGGCACCATCGACGCCCTCTCGGCCAAGCTCGACGTCAAGTCACAGGCGAAGGCCAAGGTGGCCGGCGTCAGGGCCGACGTCGAGGAGCGCAAGGAGAAGGCGAACCCGGACGTCGTGGCGGCCGGAGCAGCCGTCGTCGCGATGGCCGTGACCGCACTGATGGTGAGGAGCCGCCGGTGAGCGACGTCAAGGGAAGCGACAAGGACTCCAGCTCGACGGCTGCTCCCGATTCCTCGGTGAAGCCGGACAGCCCCACCGACCTGGACAAGCCCTCGTGGAAGTACGTCGGCCGCAAGGTCATGCGCGAGTTCAGCGAGGACCAGTGCACCGACCAGGCCGCCGGGCTCACCTACTACGCCGTGCTGGCGATCTTCCCCGCGGCGCTGGCCCTGCTCTCCCTCGTCGGCCTGTTCATGGACGCCGAGGAGGCGGTGGCGAAGATCGAGGAGGTCCTCAACCCGCTGATGAGCGAGCAGACCCTCGAGACGTTCACCCCCGTCCTGGAGTCGCTCGCGACCTCGCAGGGGGCCGGGCTGACCCTGCTCGTCGGTCTCCTCGGTGCGCTGTGGTCGGCCTCGGCCTACGTCAGCGCGTTCGCCCGCGTCATGAACCGGATCTACGAGATCGACGAGGGCCGCCCGTTCTGGAAGTTCCGCCCGATCATGCTGCTGATCACTTTCGTGGCGGTGGTCCTCTCCGCGCTGGTCCTGGCGATGCTCGTCGTCTCCGGACCGCTCGCCGAGGCGATCGGCGGGGCGATCGGGCTCGGGGACGCCGCGGTGACCGCGTGGTCGATCGCGAAGTGGCCGGTGCTGCTGGTCATGGTGATGCTCGTCGTCGCCGTCCTCTACTACGCGACCCCCAACATCAAGCAGCCGAAGTTCAAATGGATCTCGGTCGGCGCGGCGTTCGCCATCGTGATCTGGGTCCTCGCCTCCGTGGCGTTCGCGTTCTACGTGGCCAACTTCGGCAACTACAACAAGACCTACGGCTCGCTCGCCGGCGTCATCGTCGCGTTGCTGTGGCTCTGGATCACCAACATCGCGCTGCTGCTCGGAGCCGAGATCGACTCCGAGCTCGAGCGTGGCCGGCAGCTCCAGGCCGGCATCCCGGCCGAGGAGGAGCTCCAGCTGCCCGCCCGCGACACCCGCAACATCGAGAAGGCGCGCGAGAAGGAGCAGAAGGACCTCCGGATGGGTCGCTCGATCCGCGAGCGTGCCGACCCGGACGGCGAGGTCGCCCGGCAGTACGGCGAGACACCCGCCCAGCTCCCGGGGCAGACTCAGGGGCGCACCGACGCGACCGACACCGGTTCGTCCACCAGCACGTCATCAGGAAGGAAATGAAGATGAGGAAGTTGACCGCGATCGTCGCCGGCGGAGTCGGCTACGTGCTCGGGGCCCGTGCGGGCCGGCAGCGCTATGAGCAGATCCGGGGGATGGCCCAGAAGGTCAAGAGCAACCCCAAGGTGCAGGAGACCGCGCACAAGGCTGCCGACGCGGCGAAGGAGGCGGCCCCGGTCATCAAGGACAAGGCCGCCTCAGCCGCCGACTCGGCAGCGAGCAAGGCCAAGGGCGACTCCACCTCCAACGGCGTGAGCCTCGAGGACAGCGCCTACCCGAAGAACTAGCACCCACACCCCGTCGACCCGACCACCGCCTGCTCGGTCGACGCGGACGAGAGGCCCCGCCACCGCTCGGTGGCGGGGCCTTCTCGGTTCAGCCGGCGAGGAACGAGAGGCTGACCTGCCGGTCGGCGTTGTCGACGTTCAGGTCCACCAGGCAGATGCTCTGCCAGGTGCCGAGCGCCGGTCGCCCACCGACCACGGGCACCGAGGCGTACGGCGGGACGAGGGCCGGCATCACGTGCGACCGGCCGTGACCCCGGCTGCCGTGCCGGTGCTGCCACCGATCGTCGGCGGGGAGCAGCTCGCGGAGGGCGGTGAGCAGGTCCTCGTCGCTGCCGGCGCCGGTCTCCAGGATCGCGATGCCCGCGGTGGCGTGCGGCACGAAGACGTGGAGCAAGCCGTCGCCCCGGCCCTCGACGAAATCGCCGCACTCCCGGGTGATGTCGAGGACGACCTCCCGGTCGCCCGTGTGCAGCTGCAAGGTGGTGGTCTCCATGACGAGTGCCTACCCGCCCGGCCGACGAGGCAAGCGGTTCGGACCACCCCCGCCCTTTTCAACCAGATGGTTGACGAGCGATCGTGGGACGGGCTAGTGTCCTCAACCAGAAGGTTGAGGAGGCGGGGATGGACGAGGAGCGGCTCTCCCGGATGTTCGGGGCGCTGGCCGACCCGACGCGGCGCGACCTCGTCACCCGGCTCGCGGCCTCGGACGCCACGCTGACCGAGCTCGCCGCGGCGTACGACGTCTCCGTGCAGGCGGTCTCCAAGCACCTCAAGGTGCTCGAGGACGCCGGCCTGGTCCGTCGTACGAAGGAGGCGCAACGGCGCCCGTGCCATCTCGACGCCGAGGTCCTCGACCTCATGACCGGGTGGATCGAGCGGCGACGCCGCGAGGTGGAGGAGCGCTACCAGCGGCTCGACACCGTTCTCGACCGGATGGCCGCCGAAGAGGACCCGCACCACCATCGACGACACAGCGGAGGAGCAGCATCATGACCACGACGACCCGCCACGAGACCACCCTGGTCGCCCCCGAGGGGCAGCCCACGATCGTGGTGACCCGCGAGTTCGACGCCCCACCGGATCGCGTCTACCGCGCCCACACCGACCCCGACCTGGTATGTCGGTGGCTCGGCCCGCGCCGGATGGAGATGCGGATCGAGACCTACGACATCGTCCGCGGCGGCTCCTACCGCTACGTCCACGTCGACGAGGACGGCACGGAGTACGGCTTCTGGGGGGCGGTCCACGACGCCCGACCGGGCGAGCTGATCGCCCAGACCTTCGGCTTCGACGGCGCACCGGACACCCCCACCTTCGACAAGATGACGCTCGAGGAGCTGCCCGGGGGCCGGACGCGGCTGCGCGTCGTCTCCGTGACCCACGACGTCGAGACGCGGGACGCCTTCCTGGCCAGCGGCATGGAGGGCGGCATGAACGAGAGCTACGAGCGGCTCGACGAGCTGCTGGTCGAGCAGTCGTGACCCCCGCCGAGTCGCACGCCCGCTGGGCCGGTGGGTTCACCGCCCGGGTCGAGGGAGCACCCGCGGACCAGTGGGACTCCCCGTCCCCCGTGGAGGGGTGGCGCGCCCGGGACGTGGTGCGCCACCTCACCGAGTGGTTCCCGGCGTTCCTCGCCTCCGGTGCCGGGGTCAGCCTGCCCGAGGTGCCCTCCGTCGACGACGACCCGGTCGCCGCCTGGGCCGCCCACCGCGACCACGTGCAGCAGCTGCTCGACGACCCTGCGACCGCGGACCTGGTGCTGAGCAACCCGAACACCGGCGACATGGCTCTGCCGGTGGCGGTCGACCGGTTCTACACCGCCGACGTGTTCATGCACACGTGGGACCTGGCCCGGGCGACCGGCCAGGACGAGACCCTGGACGAGGAGAAGTGCCGGGAGCTCTATGAAGGGATGCTGCCGATGGAGGGGGTGCTCCGGTCCAGCGGCCAGTTCGGCGACCACGTCGACGTACCTCCGGAGGCCGACGTGCAGACCAAGCTGCTGGCGCTGATCGGGCGCCGCGCCTGACCCGCGAGGTCGTCTAGCCTGGGGCGCGTGCCCGAGACCGTGCTTCCCGTGACCCGCTACGCCTACCTGGGGCCGGCCGGCACCTTCACCGAGCAGGCACTCCGCTCGGTGCCCGGAGCGGACGGGGCCGAGCGGGTCCCGTGCGCGACCGTCACCGTCGCGCTCGACGCTGTCCGGGACGGCAGCGCCGACCGGGCGGTGGTGCCGATCGAGAGCTCGGTCGAGGGCGCGGTGCCGGTCACGCTCGACGAGCTGTCGCAGGGCGAGCCGCTGATGATCCTCGCCGAGATGACGGTCCCGGTCGCGTTCTCGCTGCTCGTCCGGCCGGGCATGACCCTGGCCGACGTACGACGCGTCGGGACCCATCCGCACGCCGAGGCGCAGACGCGCGGCTGGATGGCGCGCCACCTGCCCGGCGCCGTCGTCGTGCACGCGTCGTCGACCGCCGCGGCGGCAGCGGCGCTGGCCGGCGACGCCCCCGGCGACGCGCCGTGGGACGCCGCGGTCTCGGCGCCGCTGGCCGGAGACCACTACGCGCTGGACGCGCTCGCCACCGGCATCGGCGACAACCCCGACGCGGTCACCCGCTTCGTGCTGGTCTCCCGGCCAGGGGTCCCCGCGGAGCCCACCGGACGGGACAAGACGAGCCTGGTCGCCTTCATGGAGGAGGACCACCCGGGCGCCCTGCTCGAGATCCTCGACCAGCTGACGATGCGCGGGGTGAACCTCACCCGCATCGAGTCGCGGCCGACCGGCCACGCGCTCGGCGACTACTGCTTCTCGATCGATGCGGAGGGCCACGTCGCCGACCATCGCGTCGGCGAGGCGCTCATGGGGCTGCGCCGCGTCTGTGCCGACGTCCGGTTCCTCGGCTCCTACGAGCGCCACGACGGCAAGGCCCCGACGATCCGTCCCGGCACGACCGACGCGGAGTTCGAGGACGCACAGCTGTGGCTGGACCGGCTGCGCAACGGCGCCCCGCGAGCCTGATCCCGGTACGCAGGCGGCGACCTTAGGCTGGCCGCGCCATGTCGAACTCCACGCTCACCGCCCTCGTGTTCCTGATGGCCGTCGTCTCGGTCGCCGCCCTCCTGATCGCCGCTCCTCGCCCTGCGCCGCTCGGGTGCACGACGCTCGGGCTCCGGCCCGCTGCCCACCGACCTCGCCGGGCTGCGGGACGAGGTGGCGCGGCTGCGCGACGACGCCGCCGCGTCGCTGCGCCGCCCGAGCGTGGTGCGGTACGACGCCTTCGGCGACATGGGCGGCCGGCTCTCCTGGTCGCTCGCCCTGCTCGACGCCGGCGGTGACGGGATCGTCCTCACCTCGATCCACGGCCGCAGCGACGCCCGCACCTACGCCAAGAGCGTGACCCGGTGGCAGGCCGACCAGCCGCTGTCCCCCGAGGAGGACGAGGCCGTCCAGCAGACCCGCCCCTGACCGTCGAGCCGTCACGCGTGCCTGGTTGAGCCGTCACTGGTGCCGGTCGTCGGTCTGCGGACGGGCGGCGGTCGCCGTGTCCGACCGGCACCAGTGACGGCTCAACCAGGCAGCAGTGACGGCTCGGCGTGGGTCAGCGGGGGACGCGGACGAGCAGCTTGCCGGCGAGGCACTCGCAGATCAGCTCCTGCCCGGCGCCGACCGGGTCGCCGTCGACCTGGCGGGGCGTCGAGTGGGCAGCCCGGATGACGACCTTGCGCCCGGTCAGCCGGTTGACCGTCTCGTCGACCTTGCGGCCGCGGCTCACGACCCGGCCGACGACGCGGAGCCAGGAGAGGAACCGGGCCGGGTTGACCATGACGACGTCGATCCGGCCGTCGTCGATCGTGGCGTCGGGGAGCAGCGGGAGGCCGGCCTGGAGGAACCCCACGTTGCCGACGACGACCGTGCGGACCCGGTGCCGGGTGAACGGCTCGTCGTCGACGGAGATGTCGACCCGCACCGCGGGGAACATCAGGCTGCGGAACCCGGCGACGACGTAGGCGAGCCATCCCACCTTCGCCTTCAGCCGCTCGTTGGCTCCCTCCATGATCGCGGCGTCGAACCCCATCCCGGCCATCACCAGGAAGTGCTCGTCGGCCTCGAACCCGTCACCGGCGACCCGGACGATGTCGATCGCCCGGTCCTGGCCGTTGAGCGCGACGTCGACCGCGGCGTTGAGGTACAGCGGCAGGTCGAGGTTGCGGGCGAGCAGGTTGCCGGTCCCGGCCGGGACCACCCCGACGGGGATGCCGGTGCCGGCGAGCTCGGCGCACACCGTCCGCACCGTGCCGTCGCCGCCGCAGACGACGACGAGCTCGGCGCCGCCGAGGGCGGCGTCGTGGGCCATCGACCGGCCCGGGTCCTCGACGGTCGTCTCGAACCAGCGCGGCTCGGCCCAGCCGAGGTGCGCCGCGCGGGCGTCGACGAGCGTGCGGAACGCGGCCGGGCTCTCGACCTTGATGGGGTTGAGGATCACCGCGAGCTGGCGGGTCCGGGGGAGCGCGGCGGGCAGCGGGCCGGCTGTGACGGCGCGGGGCGTCGGGTCGACCAGGTACAGCCGCGGTGGTCACCCAGAAGGCGGCCACGGCGTAGCCGGTCAGCACGTCGGTGATCCCGTGCACCCCGAGCAGCAGCCGGTCGAGGCCGATCAGCAGCGCGAACCCCAGAGCGGCCAGGGTGACGAGCCGCCGCTGGTTGCGCCGGCGGAGGAAGAGGACGGCCAGCACGATCGCGATCCCGGCCGCCATCGCGGCGCCGCTCGAGTGACCGGAGGGGAAGCCGCCGTCGGCGAGCTGCATGTGCGCGTAGTCGGGGCGCTCGCGTTCGAAGAGCCGCTTCATCAGCGTCGTGGTCGCCCAGCCGCCGAGCGAGATCACCACGATCCACGACGCGGGCCGCCGGAACCCGCGGTAGGCCAGCACCCCCGCGACGACCAGCGTGTAGAGCATCATCGGCACGAACCGGGTCCAGTCGGCGACCACCCGGGCCGTGCCCTCCACGGATGCGTGCCGGTCGGTGAACGCCGCGAACGGCTCGCCCACCCCGGTGTCGACCCGGTCGACGAGCTCCGGCTGGAGGACCATGAGCAGCGATGCCAGCACGACCCAGAGTGCGGCCGCGGCCGCTCCGACGAGGAGCCGCCGGCGCGTCTGGGGACCGAACGACATGAGGCTCCTCGACAGTGGGTCGTCGACAGGGGGTACGACGCGTTCGCACCAGTATGTCGTCCCGGCTCCCCGCAGCCGCGACGCCCCGGCCGTGCTCTGGGTGTGCCCTGGCCGTGCACTGGCCGTGCCCTGGGTGTGGTCGCACGCTGGGTAGCATGAGCCGGTGATCGATCCCCGAGCCCTCCGCGACGACCCCGACCGCGTCCGCTCCGCCCAGGAGCGCCGTGGGCTGTCGGCCGACGTCGTCGACGAGGCGCTGGCGGCCGACGAGCGGCGGCGGTCGTCGATCGTCGAGTTCGAGCAGCTGCGCTCGGAGCAGAAGACGCTCGGCAAGCAGATCCCGAAGGCGCAGGGCGAGGAGAAGCAGGAGCTCCTGGCCCGCACCAAGGAGCTCGCCGCCGCGGTCAAGCGCGCCGAGGCCGCGCAGGCGGAGGCGGAGGCGGAGTACCACCGGGTGGTCATGACGATCCCCAACCCCGCGGCCGAGGAGGCACCCGCCGGGGGCGAGGACGACTACGTGGTGCTGGAGCACGTCGGCGAGCCGAGGGACTTCGGTGCCGAGGGGTTCGAGCCGCGCGACCACATCGAGCTCGGCCGGATGCTCGCCGCAATCGACATCGACCGGGGCGCCAAGGTCTCCGGAGCGCGCTTCTACTACCTCACCGGTGCCGGCGCCGACCTGGAGCTCGCCCTGGTCACCATGGCGATGGACCAGGCCCGTGCCGCCGGCTTCACCACCGTGGTCCCCCCGGCGCTGGTGCGGCCCCGGGCCATGGAGGGCACGGGGTTCCTCGGCCAGGCCGCCGACGACGTGTACCGGATCGAGGGCGAGGAGCTCTACCTGGTCGGGACCTCGGAGGTGCCGCTGGCGGCGTACCACTCCGACGAGATCCTCGACGCCGCCTCGTTGCCGCGCCGCTACGCGGCGTTCAGCCCCTGCTACCGCAAGGAGGCAGGCTCCTACGGCAAGGACACCAGCGGGATCATCCGGGTGCACTGGTTCGACAAGGTGGAGATGTTCACGTACACCACGCTCGAGGAGTCGTACGCCGAGCACCAACGGCTGCTGGCCTGGGAGAAGGAGTTCCTCTCCAAGCTGGAGCTGGCGTTCCGGGTCATCGACGTGGCCGCAGGCGATCTCGGGCTGTCGGCGCAGCGGAAGTTCGACTGCGAGGCGTGGATCCCGACCCAGGGCAGGTACCGGGAGCTCACCTCCACCTCCAACTGCACCGACTTCCAGTCCCGGCGGCTCGACATCCGGGGCCGGTTCGCGACCGGTGGCGGCAGCGGCACCCGGCACCTGGCCACCCTCAACGGAACCCTGTGCGCGATCCCGCGCACGATCGTGGCGATCCTCGAGACCCACCAGCAGCCCGACGGGTCGGTCCGGGTCCCCGAGGCGCTGCGGCCCTACCTGCAGGGCCGCGAGACGCTCGAGCCGGTCGCCGGGTGACCCGCCACGTCCCCGAGGGGTGGCAGCCCAAGCTGGTCGCCCTCGACATCGACGGCACGCTGTTCACCGCCGGGCACGGGGTCGCGTCGAACACCGTCGACGAGACGATCACCCCGGCGGTGCGGTCGGCCGTCGACCGCGCGCTGGACGCCGGCGCCCACGTCGTACTCGCGACCGGGCGGTCGACGTTCGGCATCACCCGTGTCCTCGACATGCTGGAGCTGCCGCGCCACGCCGACCGGGTGCTCGCGGTCGCCTCGAACGGCTCGGTGACGTTCTCCTACCCGCCGGTCGAGGTCCTCAGCACCGTGACGTTCGACGCGAGCACGGTCGTGCGGATGCTGCTCGAGCACGTGCCGCAGGCGCTCGTGGCGGTCGAGGAGGTCGGTGTCGGCTACCGGGTCAACCGGCACTTCCCCGAAGGGGAGATCACCGGGGAGATGACCCTGCAGTCTGTCGAGGAGCTCGTCGCCGAGCCGGTGACCCGTGTCATCATCCGGGACCCGCACAGCAGCGAGCAGGACTTCGTCGAGCTCGCCGAGGCCGTCGGGCTGCACGGGATCAACTACTACATCGGCTGGACCGCGTGGCTCGACCTCGCCCCGGCCGGCGTCTCCAAGGCGTCCGGGCTGGAGCGTGTGTGCGCGGAGCTGGGGGTCGCGGCCGAGGACGTGCTGGCGATCGGCGACGGCCGCAACGACGTCGAGATGCTCCAGTGGTCCGGCCGCGGGGTGGCGATGGGACAGGCGCCGCTGGAGGTCCAGGAGGCCGCCGACTTCGTGACGGCCACGGTCACCGACGACGGCGCGGCGATGGAGCTCGACCGCTGGTTCGGCTGAGCCTGCTGGCTACGCTCGACGACGTGCCCCGCCTCGTCGCCACCGACCTCGACGGCACCCTGCTGCATCCCGACGGCACGGTCACCGCCCGGACCCGGGAGGTCATCGACGCGCTCGACGCCCGCGGGATCACGGTGGTCTTCGTGACCGGCCGGCCGGTGCGGTGGATGGAGGCGCTCTGGCACCACGTCGGGGACCACGGGCTGGCGATCTGCAGCAACGGCGCCATCGTGTACGACGTCCCTGGCCGCGCGGTCGTCGAGGCGAGGACGATCCCCCGTGACGTCGGGCTGGCCGTCGCCGACACGATCCGCGGTGTCTTCCCCGACACCATGTTCGCGGTGGAGAAGACCACCGGTTTCGGCAAGGAGCCGTCCTTCGTGCCCACCGAGGACGACAAGCGGCCCGAGCTCGAGGTCGCGCCGATGGAGACGCTGTTCGACGACTCGGTCGTCAAGATGCTGGCGCTCGCCCTCGAGGAGGAGCCGGAGCACTACTGGGCGCAGGTCGAGAAGGCCGTCGGTCACGCGGTCACGACCACCTGGTCCTCGCTGGGGGCGCTGGTGGAGATGAGCGGGCCCGGGGTGACCAAGGCAAGCACGCTCGAGCTGGTCTGCGCGGAGCGCGGGATCGCCGCAGCGGACGTCGTCGCCTTCGGGGACATGCCGAACGACGTCGCGATGCTCGAGTGGGCGGGGACGTCGTACGCCATGGGCAACGCCCACCCGCTCGCGACCGCAGCGGCCGACCACCTCGCGCCCCGCAACGACGAGGACGGCGTCGCCGCGGTTCTCGAGCGGCTCTTCCTCGGCTGACGCCCGCCGCCCGGCTCCCGTGGCAGCTGGGACCGCCGAATTCCGTCCGCACGGACGGCTTTCGCGGCGGTCGCGGCCGGTCGGCCGCCGAATTCGTCCGCACGGACGACTTTCGCGGCGGTTGTGGCCGGAGGCGCGTGGGCCGCCGAACTCCGTCCGGATGGACGACTTTCGTGGCGGTCGCGGCCGGTCGGGCGGGAAATCCGTCCGGGTGGACGGAACTCGGCGGTCAGGACGCGGCGACCGCCCGATTCTCGTCCAGGCGGACGAAATTCTGCGCGGGAAGCAGTGCGGCGGCCCGTCCCTTGGCGGCCGAACGCCGCCGACCCGTGGCCGGCGGCGTTCGGTGTGGCGATCGCTCAGACCGGCCCGCAGTCAGACGGGCTCGGGCCCCTCGATGGGCACGTAGTAGCTGATGCCGAGCGGAATCCCCTTCTTGTTCACGATCGCGGTCTGGTTGATCATCCCGCCGGCCACCGTCACCACGGTGGTCTTCGTGCCGGCCTTGACGCAGACGTCGGTGCCGTCCTCCAGATCGGTCTCGATCGAGCTGCCGGCGCCGTCGGTCTCGACCTTGCCGGAGTCGGGCGAGGCGTGTCCGTCGCAGTGTTCGGTGACGGCCTGAGCCGGCCCGGCGACGAGACCCGAGAACGCCAGGACGGCGACTCCGGCCAGTACTGTGCGTGCGCTGTTCACAAGGAACCCCCTTGTAGCGGGCCCGCAGGCCCTCGATGACTCCCCCGTCGGCCCCCCACGGACCGCTCCACCGAACGTAGCGGTCCAGACCATTGAGCGACAGGGGCGCCTGGTCCCGATGTGCCGCCGGAACGGATCACCTTGCCGGAGCGTCCAAGGGTCATGCGCCGCCTCCTCGCCCTCGCCCTGCTCGCGCTTTCGATGGTGCTGCTCGCGCCGGCGCCGGCCTTCGCCTGCTCCTGTGCCGGGCTGCCGCCGGCGGAGCACGTCGGGAACGCCGACGTCGTGGTCAGCGGTTGGGTGCTGGATCACGCCGAGGCGAGGTCGAGGCCGTGGGGCGGCATCCCGTCGACATACCTCGTCGAGGCGCGCACCGTCTGGCAGGGAGAGGTGACCGAGCGGTTCGAGGTGCTGGGCGGCGGGCCGAACGACACCTGCGCGATGGAGGGGATCGAGACGGGCCGGCAGTACGTCTTCTTCCTCGACCAGCGTGACGGCGAGCTGCACGGGTCGCTCTGCGGTGGCACGGGCAGTGTCACCGAGCGGCAGGTCGACCGGCTGCTCGACGAGGTGCCGGGCCAGCCGCTCGGAGGTGGCCCGGAGCCGGCCGGGTGGTCGGTGCGCGGCAACAGCGACCTGGTCGCGGCCGGCGGCGCGCTGCTCGCGGCCGCACTGGGGTTTGGGGCCTGGAGAGTACGGCGGGCGCGCCGCGGCTGAGCCGGGAGCCGGTCAGGTGGTGGCCCGCGCGCCCATCACCTGGGCCGCCAGCTCGACCAGCAGCGGGACCAGCTCCTCACGCTCGACGTGGAGGCCGGTGTGGTTCGGTGAGCTCTGCGCCGTCGCGGCGGTCACGATGAGCCGGAGCGCCAGCACCACGCGCAGCCGCTCCGCAGGGGAGCTGCCTGGGGGCTGGAGCCGCTCGACCAGCCGGTTGCCGGCGTCCTGGATCTCGGCGGCGCCGGGCTCCTCGCTGCCGGGCTCGAAGGCGGCCAGCATCATCTGCACCATCCCGGGCCGCTCGAGCGCCTTGCGGGTCATCAGCTCGAGCAGCGGGCGGCGCCCGTCGGGGTCCTCGCTGTGCACGGTGGCGTGCGCGATGACCGCTCGGACCGTCTCGGCCACCTCGGCCAGCGCGGCCCGGTGCAGGGCGTCCTTGGAGCCGAACCGGTGCAGCAGCCCGGGCTTGGAGTAGCCGACCGCGTCCGCGATCTGCTGGACCGACGTGTGGGCGTAGCCGTGGGTCGCGAAGAGCCCGGCCGCCACGTCGAGAATCGCGTGGTCGATCTCGGCTGGGGACTGGCGCATGGCTGCTCCTCTAGAGGTACATCCCCCCGCTGCGGTGGTGCTCGCCACCGTCGCCGGGCTGGTGTCCTCCGGACCCACCCTGCCCCTGCTCCATCGCCTGCGCCAGCCCCGGCGGCAGGGCTCGGCGCATCTGCTCGAGCTGGGCGCGGGCGGCCATCTGCTGGGCGTAGATCGCGGTCTGGATCCCGTGGAAGAGCCCCTCGAGCCAGCCGACGACCTGGGCCTGGGCGATCCGCAGCTCGGCCTCGGACGGCGTCTCGGAGGTGAACGGCGATGACATCCGCTCCAGCTCCTCGATGAGCTCGGGAGCCAGGCCGGACTTGAGCTCGGCGATGGAGGAGTCGTAGATCGAGGCGAGCCGGGTCCGGGAGGCCTCGTCCAGCGGTGCCGCCTTCACCTCGTCGAGGAGCTGGCGGATCATGCCGCCGATCCGCATCACCTTGGCGGGCTGCTCGACCAGGTCGGTCACGTGACGCTCGTCGTCCTGCTCGTCGCCTTCGCCGCCCTCGGACGCGGAGGACCTGCCTCCGGTGACCGCCATGCCGTTGGGGCCGATGACGACCACGCGCGGGTCCTCGTCGGTCTCGGCGTCGGGCTGCTGCTGGGGAGTCGGCTCGGTCATGGCGCCCAGACTACTGACACCGACGGAGTCACCGAGCGGTGAGCAGGACCTTGCCGATGTTGGCGCTGCCCTCGACGTCGGCATGGGCGCGCGCGGCCTCGGCCAGCGGGTATCGCTCGTGGACGACCGGCTTGATGCTCCCGGCGGCGACCAGCGGCCAGACGTGGTCGACGACGGCGGCGCAGATGGCGGCCTTCTCCTCGACCGGGCGTGAGCGCAGCGCCGTCGCGATGACCGCTCCTCGCTTGCGGAGCAGGGCGCTGATGTCGAGCTCTCCCTTGGCTCCGCCCTGCATGCCGATGATGACGAGGCGACCCTGGGTGGCGAGGGCGGAGACGTTGCGGCCGAGGTACTTCGCGCCCATGTTGTCGAGGACGACGTCGGCGCCGCGGCCGTCGGTGAACGCCTGCAGCTCCTCGACGAAGTCCTGCTCGCGGTAGTTCACCGCGAGGTCGGCCCCCAGTGACCGGCAGACCTCGAGCTTCTCCTCCGAGCCTGCGGTGGTCACGACCGTCGACCCCAGGGCGTGGGCGAGCTGGATCGCGAACGTGCCGATGCCGCCGGCGCCGCCGTGGACGAGCAGGGTCTCCCCCGGCTGAAGGTGGGCGACCATGTAGACGTTCGACCACACCGTGCACGCGACCTCCGGCAGGGCGGCCGCGGTCTGCAGGTCGATCCCGTCGGGGAGCGGCATCAGCTGCCCGGCGGGGACGGCGACCTTCTCGGCGTACCCCCCGCCCGCGAGCAGCGCGCACACCTCGTCCCCGACCTGCCACGCCTCCACCCCGGCGCCGACGGCAGTGACCGTGCCGCTGCACTCGAGGCCGAGGACGGTGGACGCACCGGGGGGCGGCGGGTAGTGCCCCTGCCGCTGCAGCAGGTCGGCCCGGTTCACCGCCGTCGCGGCGACGTCGAGGACGACCTCGCCCGCCCCGGGCTCGGGGTCGGGCAGCTCGGAGAGGCTCAGGACATCAGGGCCACCGGGCTCGGTGACGGTCACGGCGCGCATGGCCCCAGGCTAGGGCAGCGGTACGACGGCGCCGTGTCCGCTCAGTCGGCGTCGACCAGGGCAGCGTCTCCGACCGGCTCGGAGTCCTCGACCTGGAGCGCGGCCTCGAGGTCCTCGCCGCCCTCCCACCTCTCGGCCAGCGCGAGCACGCGGCCCGGCGA
Source organism: uncultured Actinomycetota bacterium (assembly GCA_963754155.1). Taxonomy (GTDB): domain Bacteria; phylum Actinomycetota; class Actinomycetes; order Propionibacteriales; family Nocardioidaceae; genus Marmoricola_A. The sequence continues at coordinate 1,426,814 of CAVWEU010000003.1, forward strand.
GCTCCTCGACCTTCTCGACGTCGCCGTCCGCGAGGGCGGCTGCGTAGCCGAGCAGGAAGGTGCTGATCGGGGCAGCAGGTCGCTGGACGCGGTGCGCGGCCTGGCGGGCCACGTCGAGGACGAGCCCTTCGTCGAGCTCGACCTCGATGTCGAGGGCGTCCTGCAGCTCGTCGATCCAGTCGTGGAGGTTCACGGGTCCAGGGTCGTACGCCGGACCGGCCCCCGCAACCCCTGTCAGCGACTCGGACCGGGTCGGCTCCTCCGATCGCCCGGGACGCCTTCTCGCAGCCGTCTCAGGTCAGCCCAGGTGTCCACGTCGTCGGCCTCGTCGCCGACCGCCGGCACCTCGACGAGGGCGAGCGGTCCGAGCAGCCTGCGCACCGGCAGCCCGTGCTCCTCCTCCCGGTTCGACGGGCGGGCCCGTTCGAGTGCGGAGGCGCGGTAGACCGCACAGAGGAGCTGGCGCCGTCCCGACCCGTCGACCAGCAGCGCGCCGTCGTCGGCGGGCCCGACCGCGTCGGCCAGCCGGGCGAAGGTCCCGGGCGTCACCCGCGGCATGTCGACGGCGAGCACCTGGAGCAGGTCGGGCGGCCGGAGGAACCGGTCGAGCCCGGCCAGCAGCCCTGCGGCGGGGCCACCGCCGCGGGGGTCCTCGCGGGTCCAGGTCACCGGCCGCGAGGTGGGCACCTGCTCGCCGACCACCACCACCTCGACCGCCTCGAACGTCGCGGCGAGGGCGCGCTCGAGGAGGGTGACCCCGGCCAGCTCGATCGACGCCTTGTCGGCTCCGTCCATCCGCGCCGCGGTGCCGCCGGTCAGCACCACGGCGCCGACCCGCGACGTCACGGCTGCGTCGGAAACGTCACCGGAGGCGTCACCGGACGCGTCACCGGAGGCCGCGGAGCCGCATCACCACGCCGGCGTGGTCCGAGGGCCACAGCCCGGTCGCCGGGTCGCGGTCGGCGACCTCGTCGCCGGTGACCTCGCCGGAGACGACCTTCACCCGTCCGCCGTCCGCGGTCCGGGCGAACACCATGTCGATCCGGTGGTCGAACCCTGACGCGTCGGCGTCGTCGACCCGCTCACCGAGCCCGGAGGTCCACCCCAGCTCGGGCTGAGCCCACTGCAGCCAGGTGTCGGTGAACCCACCCGGGCCGGTGATGAGGTAGTACGGCGCCCAGTGCGGCCGGGTGTCCCCGATCGCGGTCTTCACCGACCCGTCGAGGGGGTCGGAGTTGCAGTCGCAGACGAAGATCGTCGTACGACGGCTGTCGCCGGGACCCTCGATGACCTCGCGGGCCTGCCCGAACGCGATGTCGGAGCTGAACGCCTCGAAGTGGCTGTTGATGAACCGGAACCGTCCGGCGCGGCTCTTGACGTCGACCCACTGGTAGCCGCGGGTGAAGTCCAGCTCCTTGCCGGCCAGCGGCAGCGCGAGCTGGTTCGCCTCGCTGAACTCCCGCTCGTGGGCCCGCAGGATGCGCACCGGCGCGCCCGTCCGCTTGAGGATGACGTCGCGCATCGTGAGCCGGACGTCGCGCGGGTTCACGAGGCTGGCCGGGTCCGTGATCGATCCCTGGTAGGCGGGTGCCTCGACGTCGGAGAGCCAGTTGACGCTGACCGGGTGGTAGGGGACCCCCTGGGCCCGCAGCTCCTTGCGCAGCATCCACAGGAAGTTCAGCTCGACGGTCCGGGCGTTGGGCACGAGCAGGTCCGGGCCGGTGGGGTCGTCCATGGGGCCGCTGCGCCACAGTGCGACCTCCTGCAGCCCGACCAGGTCGGGACGGTGCTCGGCCAGCTCGGAGGCCAGCAGCCGGGCGCGGACGGCGAAGTCGGTCTGCTCCACGATGGCCCGGGTCTCGTCGGTCCCGTTCGCCAGCGCGTCGACGAGCCGGGGCAGGTAGGTCGCGGCCGGCTCGGCCGGCACGGCCGCGACGGCGTTGATCGGCCGCATGATGTTCGCGCCGAGGTAGACGTTGCGGGTCATCACCGTCACCGCCGGCCGGCCGCGCTCGGAGGTGCGTTCGGTGGCGCGTTCGGCGGCGGGACGGTCGGCCGCACCGGCCGGCGGACCGATCAGTGGCAGCGCGAGCAGCGCGAGCGCCGCCGTCGTCGAGGTGAGCAAGCGGGCGAGTGGCCGTGACGTCATCCAGGTTCCCTCCGGTCGGACCGTGGTCGTTCACCCTGTCGGTGCGGCACCCGATCTGACAAGGGGCTCTCGTCGCCACCCCTGCGGGTGTCCGTGGCATCGTGGGGCCATGTCGTCCGAGCACTTCCGCGTCGCCCTCGTCCAGGTCGCCTCCTCCCGGGTCCCGGCGGAGAACCGCGCCCACCTCGACGCGCTGGAGGTTCCTCCGGCGGAGCTGGTCGTGCTCCCGGAGGTCTACCAGCGTGACCTCGGGCGGCCCGACGAGAAGATCGGGCCGGACGCGGAGCCGCTCGACGGTCCGTTCGTGGCTGCCCTGTGCCGCAAGGCCGCCGACCACGGCGGGACGTGGGTCGCCGGGATGATCGAGCGGAGCGAGGACCCCGACCGTCCGTACAACACCCTCGTCGTGTGCGACCCCGACGGGCTGCGCGCGTCGTACCGCAAGATCCACCTCTACGACTCCTTCGGCTTCAAGGAGTCGGACCGGTTGGTGGCCGGCGACCGGCACCCGGCGGTCGTGGAGGTCGGCGGCGTCCGGGTCGGCCTCATGACCTGCTACGACCTGCGGTTCCCCGAGCTCGCCCGCGAGCTCTCGCGTGCCGGGACCCAGCTGGTCGTCGCGCCCTCGGCCTGGGTCGCGGGGCCGCGGAAGCTGCACCACTGGCGGACGCTGGTCACCGCCCGGGCGATCGAGAACGTCTCGTACGTCGCCGCGGTGGATCAGTCCGAGCCCCGCTACACCGGCCACTCCCTCCTCGTGGACCCGCGAGGGGAGACGGTGGTGGAGGCGGGGGCCGGTGACGAGGTGGTCGTCGGCGAGCTGTCATCGACGCTGCTGGACGAGGCGCGCGCGGAGAACCCGTCGCTGCTCAACCGCCGTGACGACGCGCCCTGGGAGCCCAGGGAGCTGCCGGCCGCAGCCACGCAGCAGGGGACCCACGCGTCGGCCGGTCGGCTCTCCTAGACTCTGGCGCGTGGCACGCCCGGGCAGCCGGGCGTGACCTCGGAGGGGTGCCGGAGTGGCCTATCGGAACCGCCTTGAAAGCGGTCGCTGGCAGGAATGTCAGCCGCGGGTTCGAATCCCGCCCCCTCTGCCATCCGGCCGGCAGGTCAGCGGGTCGCCTCGAGGTAGCCGATCATCCGGTTGAGCACGTGGCTGGCACGGCGGAGGTCGGCCGAGGCGGGCGCCGGGGGCTCGGCGAGCTCGGGCCAGGCCAGCGGCTGACCGGGCCGGAGGGCGTCGGTCAGGCTGGCACAGACGCTGGCCGCGTCCCGGACCACGACGGGGTCGACGCTCCACACCGCCTCGAAGTGTCGCTGCCTATCGGGCGTCTGCGTCTGGCCGGGCCGCTCCCAGCCGGCGAGCATGGCGGGACGGTCGGGGGCGTCGCAGACGACGAACCACTCGCGGTTCAGGGGCGAGTCGTAGGGGAGCGCCACCTCGACCGGGAGGCGGTCGGCGATCGGTGCGGCCTCGGGGAGGTCGGCGAAGACGACCGCCCGCCCGGCGGTCCGGGCCAGCTCGACCCAGCGGGCGTACGACGCCGTGAGGAACCGGCCCCGCTGGAAGCCGCCGAACAGCAGTGGTCGCTGCGCCCGCGCGCAGCACTCGTCCTCGAGCGCGTTGCTCAGCGCCAGCATCGAGGGCTTGGAGAGCAGCTGCGGCTCGAGGTCCGGATGGAGCCGGCGGAGCTCGGCGAACAGCGAGGTGGCCGAGGTCGCAGGGGCGGTGGTCACCCGGCGGATCGCCGCCTCCAGCCCCAACCCCGCGGTGCGGTTGCGGAGGATCTCCTCGACCGCGGCGACGTCGGAGTCGGCGTACCGGCGGTGGCCCCCCGGCAGCCGCATCGGCGCCGGGAACCCGTAGCGCGTCTCCCAGCTCCGCAGGGTCGCCTGCGGCACGCCGGTCCGCTGCGCGAGCGCACTGATCGAAAGGCCGCTCTCGGGGTAGGTCTCCTGTGTGGCGATGACGTCACCTCCTCAGTAGATAGAACTTTATCTCACACTGTTGCACAAGTATGTCAAGTGTGGTGTGCTTGGCGCAAGCGAACGAACCGGATGACAGCCCCGTGGGAGGCCCCGTGAGCACCACTCCGACCGACGACCGGCCGGCGGCGATCATGGCCTCCGACCGGGCACTCGAGCGAGTGCTCGCCGACGGCATGGCGCGGGCGCGCGAGGTCGGCCCGGCCCAGGTCGCGCTCTGGAGCGCCCTGGCGGACGCGACGCACGGGGGCAAGCGGTTCAGGCCGGCCCTCGCTGCGGCGGCCTACGACATGCTCGGCGGGTCCGACCACGAAGCGGTCGGCGCGCTCGGCGCCGCCCTCGAGCTGCTCCACACGGCGTTCGTCATCCACGACGACGTCATCGACGGCGACGACGTCCGGCGCGGGCGGCCCAACGTCGTCGGCTGCTACGCGACCGACGCGCGGGGCGCCGGAGCCTCCGGAGCGGCTGCGCGGCACCTCGGCAGCACGGCGGCGATCCTCGCCGGCGACCTCGCGCTCACCGCCTCGCTGCGGACCGTGGCGCTGTGCCCGGTGGAGCCGCGCACCGTGCGCCGGCTGCTCGACCTCTTCGACCTCGCGCTGCACACCACGGCGGCCGGCGAGCTCGCCGACGTCGGCTACGGCATCGGCACCCATGAGCCGTCGCTCGCCGAGTCGCTGACGATGGAGGAGCAGAAGACCAGCGCCTACTCCTTCGCGCTGCCCCTGCAGGCGGCGGCCGTGCTGGCCGGTGCCGACGAGCCCACCGTGCGCCGGCTGGGCGAGGCCGGCCGGATGCTGGGCATCGCCTTCCAGCTGCTCGACGACCTGCTGGGCGTCTTCGGCGACCCGGCGGTGACCGGCAAGAGCGTGCTGACCGACCTCCGCGAGGGGAAGCAGACCCCGTTGATCGCGCACGCCCGGACGACCCCGCACTGGGACGGCGTCGCCGTTCACCTCGGCCGCCCGGGGCTCACCGAAGCCGACGCCGAGGTGGTCCGCGGCCTCCTCCTCGAGTGCGGTTCCCGCCGCTTCGTCGAGGAGCTCGCCGCCGACTACGTCGACGGCGCCCGGCAGGCGCTCGACCAGCTCGGGCTCTCCCTCGAACGGCTCGACGTCCTCGGGCTCCTCACCGCACACGTCGGTCACCGGGCGGCCTGAGATGCTGTTCGTGCCCCGCCGCCCGCAGCTGACCCGCTACGACGAGGTCAGCGAGGCGAGTGCCTCGCTCGTGATCCGCGCCTACTCGAGCAGCTTCGGCATGGCGTCGCGGCTTCTCGCCGAGCCGGCGCGGACCCGGACCTGCAACGTCTACGCCCTCGTCAGGGTCGCCGACGAGATCGTCGACAACCCCGATCCGGAGGTCGGACGGGACGAGCGCGCGAGGATGTTGACCGCCCTGCAGGAGGAGGTCGGCCACGCCCTCGCCTCCGGCCACAGCGCCAACCTCGTGGTGCACGCCTTCGCCCGGACCGCGACCGAGTGCGGCATCGGCGACGAGCTCGTCGCACCCTTCTTCGACTCCATGCGGACCGACCTCGACACCACGGCGCACAGCCAGGAGTCGTTCGATCGCTACGTCTACGGCTCGGCCGAGGTGGTGGGGCTGATGTGCCTCCGGGTCTTCCTGGCCGACGAGCCTGGCCGCAGCGCGCAGTACGAGCGGCTCGCGCACGGCGCACGCAAGCTCGGAGCCGCGTTCCAGAAGGTGAACTTCGTCCGGGACCTCGCCGAGGACCACGACGTGCTGGGCCGTTCCTACTTCCCCGGCCTCGACGTCGACGGCTTCTGCGACGCCGACCGGGACCGGCTGCTGGACGACATCGACGCCGACCTCGCGGTCGCCGCCGGGGCGGTGCCGCACCTGCCGAGCGGCAGCCGCCGCGCGGTCCGGGCGGCGCACGCCACGTTCGCCGAGCTCTCGGCCCGGCTTCGGGCCACCCCTGCGGAGGAGATCCGGAACCGCCGGGTCAGCGTGCCCACCGCGACCAAGGCGCGCCTGGTCGCTCGAGCACTGCTCAGGGACGGGACGTGAGCGGCCGCCGGGTCGTCGTGGTCGGCGGCGGCATCGCCGGCCTCGCCACCGCGGCCCTGCTCGCCCGCGACGGCCACGACGTCGACCTGCTCGAGCAGCGGAACGAACTCGGGGGGCGGGTCGGCTCCTACGAGCGCGACGGCTTCCGGTTCGACACCGGGGCGTCGTGGTACCTCATGCCGGAGGTGTTCGAGCACTTCTTCGCGCTGCTCGGCACGACCGCGGCCGAGCAGCTCGAGCTGACCTCGCTCGACCCCAGCTACCGCGTGTTCTTCGAGGGGTACGACGACCCGCTCGACGTCCGACCCGACCGCGACCGGAACCTCGCCCTGTTCGAGGACGTCGAGCGCGGCGGCGGGCAGCGGCTGGCGGCGTACCTCGACTCCGCCGACGACGCCTACGAGATGGCGCTCCAGCAGTTCCTCTACACGAGCTTCGACGGCGTGCGGTCGTTCATGTCGCCGTCGCTGGTCCGCCGGGTGCCGCAGCTCGCGGGGCTGCTCACCCGCTCCCTGGAGCGCCACGTCGCGGCACGGTTCACCGACCCCCGGCTGCGCCAGATCCTCGGCTACCCCGCGGTGTTCCTCGGCTCCTCGCCCGACCGCACCCCGAGCATGTACCACCTGATGAGCCGCCTCGACCTCGCCGACCACGTGCTCTACCCCCAGGGTGGGTTCACCCGGCTGGTCGAGGTCGTCGCCGGGCTCGCCCGTGAGCAGGGCGCCCGGCTGCACACCGGCGCCACGGTCACCGCGATCGAGACCACGCCCTCGGGGCGGCGGTCGAAGGCCACCGCGGTCACCTGCCGGAGGGCGGACGGCTCGACGCAGCGGCTGGACGCAGACGTCGTCGTCGGGGCCGCGGACCTCCACCACCTGGAGACGGCGCTGCTCGCCCCTGAGCAGCAGTCGCACCCCGAGCGCCGCTGGCGGTCGCGCACCCCGGGCCCCGGGGCAGTGCTGGGGCTGATCGGCCTCCAGGGCGAGCTGCCGGAGCTGCCGCACCACTCGCTGTTCTTCACCCGCGACTGGAAGCAGAACTTCGGGGACGTCTTCGGGGCCGACCCGAGGGTGCCCGACCCGGCCTCGGTCTACGTGTGCAAGCCGTCGGCGACCGACCCGACGGTCGCGCCGGCAGGTCACGAGAACCTTTTCGTGCTGGTGCCGGTGCCCGCGGACGTGACGATCGGCGCCGGCGGGGACGACGGCGCGGGCGACCCGGCGGTCGAGAAGGCCGTCGACGCGGCGCTCGACCAGGTGGCGGCCTGGGCCGGCGTCCCCGACCTGCACGCGCGCGTGGTGGTGCGGCGCACCGTCGGCCCCGCCGACTTCGCCCGGGAGTACAACGCTTGGCAGGGAGGAGCGCTCGGCCTCGAGCACACCCTGCGGCAGAGTGCGATGTTCCGTCCCGGCAACGCGTCGGCCAAGGTCGACAACCTCCTCTACGCCGGGGCGAGCACCGTGCCCGGGGTCGGGCTGCCGATGTGCCTCATCAGCGCCGAGCTGGTGCTCAAACGGCTGCGTGGTGACCGCACGGCCGGGCCGCTGCCGGTGGCAGGGTGACCCTGTGACGTCCCTGGCCTACCTGCTCAGCCTGGTGGTGGTACTCGGCTGAATGGCGCTGGTCGACCGGCGGTGCAGCGGCGGTAGCCTCCTGACCATGCCTGGCGACCTAGCCACCGTCGTGGTCGTGGACGACGCACCCGACGTGCGCGTCCTGGTGAGGACCCGGCTCCGCGTCTCCGGGGTGTTCGAGGTGGTCGGCGAGGGCAGCGACGGCGAGCAGGCGGTCGAGCTCGCCGCCGAGCTGCGCCCGACGGTGATGTTGCTCGACGTCTCCATGCCGGGCACCGACGGCCTGGAGGCACTGCCCCGGATCTTGGCGGCCTCACCCGGCACCCGCGTGGTGATGTTCAGCGGGTTCGAGGAGCACGGCCTCGTCGACCGCGCGCTCGCGCTCGGTGCGACCGCGTTCGTGGAGAAGTCGACCCCGGTCGACCTCCTCGTCGAGCGGCTCCTCGCCGCCGCCGAGCAGGACGCGACAGGCGCCGAGGCCGCTGTCGAGCCGCGCGGTGTGGCTCCGCGCCGTGTCGATCCGAGCGGTGCCGGGGACGGTGTCTCCGCCGGGCTGCGCTCCGACCGGCTGGTGGACCGGGGGGTGCTCGACGAGCACCTCGAGCGGTTCCGTGAGGTCTTCGACCAGGCGGCCATCGGGATGGCGACGATGACGCTGACCGGCACCGTGGTGCGAGCCAACCGCGCCCTGGCCGCGCTGCTCGCCGTCGACGAGCTCGTCGGACGGCGCTACCCCTCGCTCGCGCAGGACCGAGGCGGAGAGGTGACCGCGGCACTGGCGCGGTTCGGGACCGAGGACGTCGACCTCGAGCAGGTCGAGCACGGTGTCGCGGGTGACCAGGAACGCCGGCTGCTCGCCACCCTGGCGCCGGTGCGCGACTCCGGCGGCCGCCCGCTCTACGTCTTCCTCCAGGTGCAGGACGTCACCGCCGAGCGGCGCGCGCTCGAGGCGCTGCGGAGCAGCGAGGAGCGCTTCCGGCTGCTGGTGAAGAACGTGCGGGACTACGCGATCTTCATGCTCGACCCGGACGGCCGGGTCGCCAGCTGGAACGCCGGCGCGCAGCGCCTGAAGGGCTACACCGTCGAGGAGATCGTCGGGCAGCACTTCCGGGCCTTCTACCCCGAGGAGCGGCAGCGCGAGCGGCACCCCGAGCACGAGCTCGAGCTCGCGCTCCGCGACGGCCAGTACGCCGAGGAGGGGTGGCGGGTCCGCAACGACGGCACCCGGTTCTTCGCCTACGTGGTCATCACCCCGGTCCGCGACGAGGACGGCAGGCTCGTCGGTTTCGCGAAGGTGACCCGGGACATCACCGAGCGGCGCCGGGCCGAGGAGGTCCTGCGCCAGAGCGAGCAGCGGTTCCGGCTCCTCGTCGAGGCGGTCGAGGACTACGCGATCTTCATGCTCGACCCCGACGGGCGGATCGCCAGCTGGAACGCCGGGGCCCAGCGCAGCAAGGGATACACCGCGGACGAGATCATCGGCCAGCACTTCAGCGTCTTCTACCCGCCGGAGGTGGCCGCGTCGGGACACTGCGAGCGCGAGCTGGCCGCGGCCCTGCGGGACGGGCACTACGAGGAGGAGGGGTGGCGGATCCGCAAGGACGGCACCCGGTTCTGGGCCAACGTCCTCATCACCGCCGTCTTCGACGCCGACGGCGCCCACCTCGGGTTCACGAAGGTCACCCGCGACACCACGGACCGACGCCGCCTGGAGCAGGAGCGGGAGCGCGCGCTGACCGCGCTCGCGACCGCCAACGCCGAGCTGGAGGGGCTCAACGAACGGCTCCGCGCGGCGGCCGACGACCAGGCGCAGTTCCTGGCGGTCACCGCCCACGAGCTGCGCACCCCGGTCGGCGTCCTCGGCGGCTCCGCGGAGGTGCTCTCCCAGCACTGGGACGAGCTCGACGAGGGCGAGCGGCGTGAGCTGCTCGAGGCGATGTCGTCGAGCACCGTGCGGCTGCGTCGGCTGCTCGAGGACCTCCTCACCGCCTCGCGGCTCCAGGCGAGCGCCCTGTCGATGCGCGCCGACCGCGTGGTGGTCTCCGACCTCGTCGCCGGCGCCGTCACCAGCGCGGGGCAGTCGCACCCGGGTGCGGAGGTGACCGCGGACGTCGAGGACGGCCTGCAGGTCGTCGGCGACCGGGAGCGGCTGGCGCAGGTGCTCGACAACCTCATCGGCAACGCCGTCCGGCACGGGGTTCCGCCGGTCCGCGTGACCGCCGCACGTTCCGGCGACAGCGTCGAGCTCCGGGTCAGCGACGCCGGCGCCGGGGTCACGGCCGCCGTACGCCCCCGCCTCTTCGAGAGGTTCGCGACCGGCGCCGCCAAGGGGACCGGGCTCGGGCTCTACATCGTCCGCGAGATCGCCCGCGCCCACGGCGGCGACGCGACGTACGAGAGCACCACCGCTCCGGGCGGGTCCTTCGTCATCTCGCTGCCGGCCCGCAGCGGCGGGTGACCAGTGGTCCTGACCGACAGCAGCCGTCCAGGCAGGGGGGCCTCGGAGTCGCTAGGCTGCCAGCATGCCCATCCGTGTGCTCCTCGTCGACGACGTCGTCGAGGTGCGGCGGCTGCTGCGGACCACGCTGCGGTTCCGTGGCGGCTTCGAGGTCGTCGGTGAGGCCACCGGCGGGGCCGAGGCGGTGCGCTGTGCGGCCCAGCTCGGTCCCGACGTCGTCGTGCTCGACCTGGGGTTGCCCGACCTCGCCGGTCGCGAGGTCCTCAGCGGGATCAGAGCAGCCTCGCCGCGCTCGAAGGTCGTCATCTTCTCCGGCAGCGACGCCTCCGAGCACCAGTGGATCGAGGGCAAGGTCGAGGGCTACGTCCTCAAGGAGACCCAGCTGGACTACCTCGTCGACCTGCTCGAGACGGTCGCGCGCCGGGAGACCGAGGAGGCGCACCTCGACCTGCCGCACGACCTCACCAGTGTCCAGCTGGCCCGCCGGTTCGTCGCCCAGCGGCTGGCGGAGTGGGGGCTCGAGTCGATCAGGGACGACGCGCTGCTGGTGACCAGCGAGCTGGCCGCCAACGCGATCACCCATGCCCACTCCGACTGCCGGCTCCGGATCTCGCTGATGCCGGCCACGCTGCGCATCGACGTGATCGACACCGGCTCCGGGACCCCGGAGCCGCAGCCGCCGAGCGAGACCCTGGAGCACGGCCGAGGGCTCCACCTCGTCGCGGCGGTGACCACCGCCTGGGGGCTGGAGATGGTGCCCGAGGACGGCAAGGTCGTCTGGGCGGAGCTGGCCCGGCTCGCCTGAGCCGACCTGGGCTACTCCGGGGGCTACTCCGAGCCGCCGACGTCCATGCCGACGGCGTCGTAGGCGAGGTCGTTCACCCGCTGCTGGTGGTGGTGCAGGTCGGGCACGACGCGCTGGAGGCTGGTCCGGACCGCCTCGACGTCCGAGGAGTCGGCCACCAGCGTCGCGAGGACCCCGAGCCGCACGAGAAGCCGGTTGCGCTCCCGGTGGAGGTGACCGGCGCGCGCAGAGAGCCAGGAGTCGGCGGCAGCGGTGCGTTCCGCGATGAGCGCCTCGCACACCTCTCCCAGCCGCTCCCGGACGATGTGGCGCCAGGGCTGCTGGAACGTGGGGGGACTGGACAGGGCCTCCTCGAGGCCGTCGACGGCAAGCGCGAGCTGCTGCACGGGTGCCACCTCCCTCGGGTGGGTGGTCTTCGAGTGTGACCCCGCGGGCCCGGGTCGGCAAGGGGTCGGCTGGACCGGGCCCCGGTGGCGCGGGCTGCGAGGGGGTTCGGTTCAATCGTGGGGTGTCGTCGGACTACCGCTTCTCCCGGGCCCTGCTGGTGCGCTCCGTCGGGGCGCTCCTGGTGCTGCTCGGGCTGCTGGTGCTGCTGCTGGCGGTGCTGGTGGTCGCAGTCGATCTGCCTCGCGGGGTCCTGACCGCAGCGGTCGTCGCAGCGGGCGTCCTCGTCGTCGCCGCGGCGCTGACCGCCAGCCGGCTGTCCACCGTGCTCAGCTTCGACGAGACCGGCTACCGGGTCCGCCTGCTGCGCGGTGCCGGAGTGCGCGCCGCCCGGTGGCGTGAGGTCGAGGACGCGGTGACCGCGACGATCGCCGGCCACGAGTGCGTGGTGCTGCGGCTCAAGGACGGACGGACCACGACGATCCCCGTCGACGTGCTCGAGACCTCGCCGGCCGCCCTCCTCGACGAGCTGACCCGACGGCTCGACCGGGGGCACGGCTACCGACGCCTGTCGTGACCGTCCCGGAGTGCCCCCAAGGACGCCGATTCGCGGGGCCGGACCCCGGCCGGGTAGCCTGTGCCTCGCTGTCTGGAGGTGTCGCCTAGTCCGGTCTATGGCGCCCGCCTGCTAAGCGGGTTGAGGGCAAACCCCTCTCGCGGGTTCAAATCCCGCCACCTCCGCCAGACAACCGGACGCGGTCCGTCGGCCACCGACGGACCGCGTCACGGCTCCTCGGTCGTGGCCTCCGGCGGAGCGTCCTCCATCGGCAGCGGGACCCAGCCGCGGACGTCGAGGTCGCCGAGCGGGGAGAGCGTGACCCACTGCACGCCGGTGGGCCGGCCGTCGGCGTAGGTCACCAGCGAGATCACCGCGTTCCGCCGCGGCTTCGTGCCGATCGCGATGGCGTACGCCGCGCCGCCGGTCGAGGCGGTCGTGAAGGAGTAGCCGACGGCGCCGTTCGCCCCCTCGACCCGGTCGGGCCCGCGGACCACGTGGAGGTGTCCGGCGGCGACCAGGTCCACGCAGCCGCGCGCGAGCGCCTCCTTGCCGTTGTTGGCGTCGTGGACCAGCAGCGTCGAGATGCGCTCGCCGCGCTCGTCCGCCTCGCACGCCGTGTCCGCCACCCGCTCGGTCACGTCGGCGAAGGACAGCCCGGTGTCGTCGCGCCAGTTGCCGAGCCCGCTCGAGCGTGGGTCGTTGACGCCGAGCAGCCGGATGCCGTCGGGCCCCTCGACGACCTCGCCGTCGAGGTTGGTGAACCCCAGCTTCTCCGCCTGGTCCACGATGAAGCCGCCGTGGTCGTGGTTGCCGGCGACCATGAACCGGTGCTCGTAGTCCTTGAACGCCTCGTCGAGGGACTCCAGGCTGAACGCCTCCCACTTCGACCCGGTCGAGGTGTCGTCGCCGGCGTCGAGGAGGAACGTCGCGCCGCCCGCGTCGGCGACGGCCCGCGCGACCGGGTCCATCCCGATGTTGTCGTGCCGGTCCGAGACGAAGACGGCGACGGTCTCGCCCTCCTCCGGCTGCCGGAGCTGGTCGGCCAGCTCGGCGGCCCCCTCGGCGGCGGACTGGTAGAACGACGAGCTCTTCCGATAGCTGTCCAGCGCCGACTCCACGAGCCGGCGGGTGCCCTCGGTGAGCAGCCCGGCGTCGACCTGGAGCGGTCGTGCCTCCTCGGGGATCGGGACGTCCGGGAGCGCGTCGGGGAGGGGTTGCCACGCGATCCCGGCGAGCTGCTGGGTGGTCCGGTCCCAGGGACGGCTGACCACGACCGTGGCGAGGGCCAGCACCGCCGTGACCGCCATGGCGGTGCGCAGCCGGTCGTGGGTGGTGGCCGTCAGCTCGTGGCGGCGCCGGGATCCGAGCGCGAACCAGACCCCGGGGCCGATGGTCCCGACGAGCCCGCCGACGACCAGCGCCTCGACGGCCATCTCCTCCACCGCCTCGCTGACCTTCGCGATCTGGCCGTCGGGCTGGCCGGCGAGGAACGCGTAGCGGCGTACGAGCTCCTCGTAGGAGGTGAGCGACGTCTTGCCGAGCACGATCTCGGCGCCGATGCGCTGGTCGGTGGGGTAGCGGAAGTTGGGCAGGAACGGGCCGAGCGAGATCTCCACCCATCCGTCGAGGGTGGGCCGGATCTCCGCCTCGTGGCTGGCGATCACGGTGGTCCGCGAGCTGTTGATGAAGGTGAGTCCCGCGACGGGGGCGGCCACCAGGAGCCAGGCGAGCACGGTGACGGCGACGAGCGCGACGGTCCGTGGTCGGCCGGTCGACCGGCGTGGGAGGGGGGGCGGCACGGGTCCAGCGTAGAAGGCCGCCGGCTCAGGCGGCGCGCACCCGGGCGTCCCACTCCCAGCGAGCTCCCAGCGCGCGGTAGGGACGCTGCGGGTCCACGCCGGCCTCGCGGAGAGCGGTGAACGTCCGTGCGATCACCTCGCGGTGGTGGTGCTGCCGGTTGGCCAGCACGGTCGCGGCGACCACCGAGCAGCGGTGCACGCCGTACGAGCGGCCGTCGACGGGGTTCTGGGCCAGGGCCGCGCCGCGGGCGATCTCCAGGGTGAGAGCGGGCACGGCGGAGGCGAGGAAGGGCTTCAGCTCCGTGAGCAGCTCCTGCACCGGGCCCCGCAGCTCGTCGAGCGCGTCGACCGGGAGGTAGAGGACGGTGGCGTCGGGCGCCGGCACCGGCTGCTGGAGAGCGCGGGAGGTCAGCAGCCAGGGGTGGTCCCAGTGCTGCGCGGCGGCGGTCACCGCGGCGACCGCGTGCAGGCTCGTGTGCGGCGCGCAGGAGAGGTAGAGCCGGACCAGGTCGGAGCCCCGGCAGGGCCGGTCCTCGGTCCACAACCGTCCCCAGGTCCGCCACGCCTCGGTCGCGCCGGCGGACGGGGCCGACCGCTCGGCCGGGGCGGCCACTCGGTCGGCCGCCGCGGGACGGCGCTGCGCGGGGACCTCGGCCAGCGGGCGGAGGCCGAGGAACCAGTGGCGGTAGAGGAGCCGCGTCAGCCGCGCGGGGTCGTCGATGCGGCCACCCGCGGCTGCCTTGCGGGCGAGGAGGACTGCGCGGTCGATCTCTTCGTGGTGGCGGTGGCTCATGGAAACGAGGAGCGCTCAGCCCGTCGTCCTGATACGCCGAGGGAAAACTTTCGGGCCCGACGTATCAGCGGTGTCCGGATCCGCTCCTCGGTGGTGTGAGCGGGGACTGCCGCGGCGGCCCGACCTCTCCGGGGGGAGGGTCGGGCCGCTGACGGTGGCCCCCGCCCGGGCATAGGCTCCGCCGAAGAGCCCCATCCGTGAGTCACAGGCGAGACAGGACGGTTCGAGCACATGGCAGAGACCGCCGATTCCGGCAGCAGCGCTGCACACGCCCCGATCCAGGTTCGGATCCTCGACCCGCTCACCGCCTACCAGTCCACGGTGCAGGCCGGCGTCCAGCCGACGGCGTTCGTGGCCGACACCCTTCTCGTGCGCGGACGTCACGAGGTCACCGTCGCCGCCTTGACGAAGGTGGCAGCGGACGCGGGCTTCGCGCTGCGTTGGGACCCGCGTTGCGACCGCGACGACGAGCTGCTCGCCCGGTCGGGGCTCGCGTCCGAGCAGCTCGCCGAGCTCGAGCAGGTGTGGGTACGACGCGTGCAGCTGGTCCCTGCCCAGCGCACGTCGGGCGAGGTCTTCAAGCCCATCGACACGTGGCGGCTGCTGCAGGCGTTCCGGGTCGAGATCGGCACCACCGGCCAGAACAAGGCACGCCTCGCCGACGTCGGCCTGGAGCACCCCGCGGCGGTCAGCCCGGTCACGCAGGGTCATCCGGTCACGCAGGGCCACCCCGTGACGCAGGGTCATCCGGTCACGCAGGGCCACCCGGTGACGCAGGGTCATCCGGTCACGCAGGGCCACCCGGTGACGCAGGGTCATCCGGTGACGCAGGGTCATCCGGTCACCCAGGGCCACCCGTCCACGTCCGGTGTCAGCGCCTACACGCTGCCGGGCTGGGGCGGCCGGCAGCCGGTCAACTGGACCGGGCCGGCGCCGATCGCGCCGGGCGAGCTGGACCGCACCAGGCCCCGCCCGGTCGTCGCCGTCCTCGACACCGGCATCGGCAAGCACCCCTGGCTGACCAAGGAGTTCGTGCAGCACGACGTCACCGTGCTCGACGAGCGGATCGGCCTTCCTGCGGCAGCCGACGTCGCCGAGGCGTCGGGCACCGGCGGCAGCCTGCTGGGCGAGCTCGCGCGCGACGCCGGTCACGGCACGTTCATCGCCGGGCTCATCCGCCAGGCATGCCCGGAGGCACTGCTGCTCGACATCCGGCTCTACGGCGACGACGGCGTCGTGGCGGAGTACGACCTGCTCCGCAACCTCCAGCTCCTCGCCCTCCGCCAGCTCCGCGCCCGCACCGGCCGCTCCAAGGACGCAGCCGTCGACGTCGTCGCGCTCTCGCTCGGCTACTACCACGAGCAGCCCGGGGACGCGGCGTTCGACGCCCTCCTCCACGGCCCGATCCGGCTGCTGGGGAGGTACGGCGCCGCCGTCGTCGTCTCCGCGGGCAACGACGCGACGGACCGGCCGATCTACCCGGCGGCGTTCGCGCCGTACCCGGGCGGAGTCGTCAAGGACCAGCGCAGCGTCGTGCCGGTCACCGCTGTCGGCGCACTCAACCCCGACGGCTCCATCGCACTGTTCAGCAACGACGGGCCGTGGGTGGCCTTCCACCGGCCCGGTGCCTCGCTGCTGAGCACGATGCCCACGACCTTCGACGCCTCGATCGAGCCGTCGCACGCGGTGCGCAACGCCCGCGGCGAGCTGCGGTCCTCCTTCGACCTGGACGACTTCTCCTCCGGGTTCGGCATCTGGAGCGGCACGTCCTTCGCCGCCCCGGTGTTCGCCGGCCAGCTCGCCGCGCGGCTGGCAGCCGAGTACGCCGCCGGCCGGACCGAGCTGGACCGCGACGCCTCCGTCGAGCGGATGCGCCGGCTGCTGAGGGCGATGCCCGGGCGGCGCCGACCGATCCCAGCGAAGAAGGCGGCCACGAAGGCCGCCACGAAGCAGACCCCCGCGAACAAGGCCGCCGCGAAGAAGGCCGCCACGAAGAAGGCGGCCACGAAGAAGGCGGCCACGAAGAAGGGAGGCACGCGATGACCCAGGCGCGCCCCGAGGGGCAGACACCGGTCGACCGGGCCACCGAGGCGTTCCGCCGGTTCCAGGACGGCGACCGTACGGCCTTCGACACGCTCGTCGAGGCGGCGTCGCCCTTGATGTGGCGGGTCGTCCGGGGCGCCGGCCTCGACCAGGTGACCGGCGAGGACGTGCTCCAGACGGTGTGGATGAGCGCGCTCCGCAGCGCCGGTGACATCCGCGACCCCCGCACGATCGTGAAGTGGCTGCTCACCTCGACGCGCCGGGAGGCGTGGCGGGTGTCGAAGCGCACCCGCGCGGACCTGCACCGCTCCGGCGCCGTCTTCGGCGTCGACAGCGAGGAGGCCATGGCGCTCCCGGACTCCGGCGAGGCCGCTCCCGACGAGGTGGTCTTCAGGGACGACCGGCAACGGCGGTTGTGGGAGCACGTCAAGGCGCTGCCCGAGCGGTGCCGGCAGCTCCTGAGCGTCATCGCCTTCGCCGACCGCCCCGACTACTCCCATCTCGCCGAGGCGCTCGGCATGCCGGTGGGGAGCATCGGTCCCACCCGGGGCCGGTGCCTGGCCAAGCTGCGCGACGTCCTCTCGGGGGACCCGCACTGGGGGGAAGGGCTCGCCACATGACCGACAACGACTTCCCGAACGGCCTCGACCCGCACGTCGAGGAGTCCGCGGTCCAGCCGATGGACGAGACCGACGACGCGCTGCTGACCGAGCTCGCCGAGCTGCTCACCGACATCGACCCGGTGCCGGAGGGGCTCGTGGAACGGATCCAGTTCTCGCTCGCGCTCGACGAGGTGTACGCCGAGGTCGCCGAGCTCACCCGTGTCTCGGCCGACGCGCTCGCCGTCCGCCACGACCCGATGGCGGGCGAGCGCACCGAGTCGCTCACCTTCTCCGCCGAGCGACTGACCGCGATGGTGACGGTCAGCCGGGCCGACGACGTGCTGCGCATGGACGGCTGGGTCGCTCCTGCCGAGCGGTACCTGGTCCGGCTCCGGATGCAGGGCGACCAGCGTGAGGTCGAGACCGACGACAGCGGCCGGTTCGTGCTCGAGGGGCTGCCCGAGGGGTTCGCCCAGCTCAGCTTCCACCGGTTCGGCGCCGACGCGACGCCGGACGAGGGGGACGCCGTGGTGACGCCGCTGTTCCAGCTGTGACCGCGGTGACGGGGCGGGGGCCGGGAGCCGCGTGGTAGTACATTCCACGGGTGCCTCGCTTGCTCGACCCTGCCGTGCTGCAGGCTGACATCGAGGCCGCCCGGGAGCACTTCCAGCTGGGGCGGCCGGTGACGTCGCTGCGGCGGCTCAGGACGCTCCGCAGCCGGATCGAGCGCACGCAGGACGACCGGGCCGAGGTACGCCGGCTCGTCGCCCGCATCATGGTCAGCCAGGCCTCGGCGCACTACGAGGTGACCGGCGACCTGCAGGGCGCGCTCGACCTGCTGACCGACGCCGAGGACACCGCGGCGACCGCCGATCCCGGGGACGTCGCACCGATCCGCGGCCAGCGCGGGCTGCTGCTGCTCCGGTCGGGGATGACCAGCCAGGCAATGGTCGCCCTCGACGACGCGGCCGCCGTCATGGCGGAGGCCGACCTGTGCGACCAGACGTTCATCCTGCTCAACCGCGGGGTGCTCCACCTCGAACGCGGGCACCTGGACCTCGCGGAGGAGGACTTCACCCGGTGCCTGGAGCTGGCGAACCGGGCCGGCGACGAGGTGCGGCAGTCGGCGGCCCGCCACAACCTGGGCTACCTCGACTTCCTCGCCGGCCGGATCCCGAGGGCGCTCGCGATGATCGAGGAGGCCGCGACCCCGCACCCGGTGGCGATGCTGGACCGGGCGCGGGTGCTCCGCGAGGCAGGGCTCACCCGGGACGCCGACCGGATCCTCGAGCAGGCGGCTGCCACCTACGCGGACGCGCGGCTGGTTCAGGAGCTCGCCGAGACCGAGCTGCTGCGGGCCGAGTGCGCGCTCGTCGAGCAGGACGCGCACGACGCCAGGACGCTGGCGGCCTCGGCGATGCGCCGGTTCGCCCGACGCGGCAACGTGCGGTGGCAGCGCAGGGCCGAGCTGCTCCTGCTCCGCTGCGAGCGGTTCGCGGCCGACGAGAAGGAGCCCCGCCCGCGACGTACCGCGCTCCGCGGCGTCGGCGACCGCGCCGCCGCGCTCGCCGACCGGTGCCGCAGCGAGGGACGGCGCGACCTCGCGCGCACCGCCGACCTCCTCGCCGCCGAGTGCCGGCTGGTCGCCGGGGACCCCTGGGACGGGTCGCTGCCGCAGCTGCGGTCGGGCGACACGCTGCAGACACGGCTGCACCTGCGCGAGGTGCGCGCGCTCGCCGCGATGGCAGCCGGCGAGCACGGCCGGGCTGCCGGGGAGGTGCGCCGTGGCCTCGGTGAGCTGGGTGCCTACCAGCACTCCTTCGGGTCACTCGACCTGCGCACGGCGAGCGCCGTGCACGGGGCCGCGCTGGCCAGGGTCGGCCTGCGGGTGGCGCTCGACGCCGGCTCGCCGGCGGGCGTGCTGCACCTGGTCGAGCAGGCACGGGCGGTCTCCACCCGGCTGCCCGAGGTCCGCCCGCCGCGTGACGAGCGCACGGCGCGGCTGCTCACCGAGCTCCGCCAGGTCGAGGAGGAGGCGCGGGCGCTGGAAGGCGATCCCGTGGCGGTGGAGCGGCTCGACGAGCTCCGCGACCGCGCGGCGCACCTGCAGCGGTCGATCCGGGCGCGGGCCTGGGAGGTCGAGGGGGACGACGGCTCCGCGACGGCCGCGCCCCGGCTCTCCGAGGTCCGGGCCGCCGCCCGGGACGCCGACGTCGCGTTCGTGACCTACGCGCGGTCCGAGGGGCGGTGGGTGGCTGTATGTGTGTGCGGGAGCCGGGCCGAGGTGCACGACCTCGCCTCGATGGCCGAGGTGGGGGAGCTGGTCCGCCGCGTGCGCGCCGACCTCGACGCGCTCGCGATGCCGCTGCTGCCGACACCGCTGCGGGTCACCGTGCGGCAGAGTCTCGACAGCTCCCTCCAGCGGCTCGACGCGCTCCTGGTCGCGCCGCTGCGGCTCGGCGACCGGGGGCTGGCGGTCTCCTCCAGCGGCGACCTCATGTTCCTCCCCTGGGGGCTCCTCCCCAGCCGGCTGGGAGCACCGACGGTGGTGACGCCGAGTGCCGCGGCCTGGTTGCGCGGCCGCGGCCGGAGCCGCCCCGCCGCGCCACGCGTGGTGGCGGTCGCGGGACCGGACCTGCGGTGTGCGGAGGCGGAGGCGGCGCTGGTCGGCCGGACCTGGGACGGCGGGACCGCGCTGTCGTCCTCCGAGGCGACCGTGGCGGCCGTGCACTCCGCCCTCGTCACCGCCGACCTGCTGCATGTGGCAGCCCATGGCCGGCACCGGCAGGACAACCCGCTGTTCTCGGCGGTCCGGCTGGTCGACGGCCAGCTGTACGCCTACGAGATCGACCCGTCGGCCGGGCTCGCCGGGTGCGTCGTCCTCTCGGCCTGTGAGGCCGGTCTGACCACGTTGCGGCCCGGAGATGAGAGCCTGGGGCTGGCGCACGTCCTGCTCCAGCTCGGCACCCGGTCGGTCGTTGCGGGCGTGGCCCGAGTAGGCGACGATGTTTCGGCACGGCTCATGGACGGCGTCCACCGAGCGATGGCCAGGGGGACGGACGCAGCCTCTGCCCTGGCGGAGGCACAACGAGAAAGCGTGACCGACGGAGAGGTGCCGGCCTTCGTCTGTTTCGGGGACACCTGGTGACCTGACGTCCCCCGGAAGTGCTGGTTCGGCGATGTGACCCCTTTTGCACAATCTTGCAATGCAGTTACTCGCGACCTCGAATGGTGGCTCGGGGGTCGTCGGCGCGCCCACAATGAGGGTGGCCGGTCAGAGAGGCGACCGGCCACCATCCCCCCGAAGACCAGAGGAACTACCCGTCATGAAGACTCCCTCAGCACGGAAGTGGCTCGGCGCAGTCGTTGCCGCGCTGACGCTGACCATGGTCACCTCCGTGGCGCCCGCATCCGCCGCGACCACCACCAAGGACCGCTCCAGCGTCAGCATGAAGGACTCGGGATGGGATTGATGCACCACTGACTGGAAACTGGCTGCGGCACCCCACCCACCCCATACCGCAGCCATGTGAGTGAGACGGTCACCGACGTTCCACCCCCACCCCGGGACGACGGTGAACAAGCCACCCAGCTCCGTCTCAGTCGCTCCGAGGGGCAGCATCGCGCATGCTGCCCCTCGTTCCATGCCCGGACCCGGCAGCGCCAGGTCCGGACCCGGGCCTCGGGGGAGTACGGCGCACTCGGGCGCCGTACCTCCCGGGGCCTCAGAACCCGGCGGGGTCCACGGGCTCGTCGAGCGGCCCGTCCGGGTCGTCCTGGCTCTGGCTCATCGCCCAGCCGAGCTGGAACCGGGTCTCCACGCCGTACTCCTCCTTGAGGGCGGCGATGTAGGAGGCGTAGGTGCGGGCGCTCACGCCGAGCCGCTTCGCGCTGGCCGCGTCGCTGTGCCCCTCGACGAGCATCCGCAGCGTCATCGCGCGGACCTCGGCGACGATCTTCCGGGCCACCACGAGCCCCTCGACGGTGAACGGCAGCGCGCGCTCCCAGGCCCGCTCGAAGATGTCGACGAGGAAGGCCACGACGGACTTGTCGTGGACGGCGACCGCCACCGAGCGGTTCTCGGTGGCTGGGATGAGCGCGAGCCGCCGGTCGAAGACGAGCAGCCGGTTCGAGAACTCGTCGGAGGTCCGGACCTCAGCGCCGAGGGCACCGATCTGGGCGACGTACTCCCGGGTGGGCGTGCTGTGCCGCGCCGAGTGCTGGTAGAGCGAGCGCATCGCCACGCCGCGGTGGAGGAGGGCGAGGTCGCGTGACTTCACCTGCTCGAGGGTCGAGGCGCGACGTCGGCCGTGCGGCTGGGCGGCGAGGAACTCGGTGCGGCACTCGTTGAGCTGGGTGTCGATGAACCGGTTGATCGCCTCCATGCCGTGCACCTCGGTGATCATCCGCTCCAGGGACGCCGAGGAGCTGCGGTAGAGGTGGCTCAGCCGGCTGAGCGTCTCGCTCCACCGCACCGACTGCTCGAGGAGCTCCGCCCCCTGCTGGGCGAGCGGCACGACGAGGTGCTCCGATGCTCCTGCCGGGTCGACCGGGTGGAACCGGCGAGCGTGGGCGTCGTGCCGGAGCAGGCCGAGCTCGACGAGGAGGTCGACCGCGGCCCGTCGCGGCGTGCCGGAGGCGTAGCCGGGGTCGGTCTCGTCGATCCAGCCGTGGGTGACGGCGGTCTCGTACACCGCGGTGCCGACGTCGCCGACGACCTGGTGCTGGCCGGGCCCGGAGGCGCACGGAGGCACCTCAGCGCCCCCGGCGGGAGCCGCCGGTTCCCCCCCAGCAACAGCCATGGCTTCATGATGCCCGATCAGCCGCTGCTGGGGAGGAACTAGCCCAAATGTCCCACCCTCCGTCGAACCGTCACTCCTGCCGGGTCGAACCGTCACCCGTGCTGCGTCGAACCGTCACCGGTGCCGGGTCGAGCCGTCACGAGTGCGTGCCGGTCCGGCGCACGGCTCACATGCCCAGGCGGGCCTTCAGGCCGTCGAGCTCGGTCCACAGCGTGGCCGGGAGGTTCTCACCGAACTTCTCGAACCACTCGGTGATCTGCGGGATCTC
Source organism: uncultured Actinomycetota bacterium (assembly GCA_963754155.1). GTDB lineage: Bacteria > Actinomycetota > Actinomycetes > Propionibacteriales > Nocardioidaceae > Marmoricola_A. The sequence continues at coordinate 1,449,073 of CAVWEU010000003.1, forward strand.
GGCCCGCCACTCCTCGTCGTCGACCTTGAGCACGGCCTCGAGCTGCTCGCGGGTCATGTCGAGCCCGTCGGTGTCGAGCGCGTCCAGCGTCGGGACGTGGCCGATCGGCGTCTCGACCGCCTCAGCCTGCCCCTCGATCCGTTCGACGACCCACTTGAGGACGCGGCTGTTCTCGCCGAACCCGGGCCACAGGAAGTCGCCCTCGTCGTCGCGACGGAACCAGTTGACGTAGAAGATGCGCGGCATCTTCGAGGCGTCGTGCTCCTTGCCCATCGTGATCCAGTGGTTGAGGTAGTCGCCGGCGTTGTAGCCGATGAACGGCAGCATCGCCATCGGGTCACGCCGTACGACGCCGACCGCGCCGGTCGCCGCAGCGGTCGTCTCGCTGGAGAGGGTGGCGCCCATGAAGGTGCCGTGCGTCCAGTCGCGGGCCTCGGTCACCAGCGGGATGGTCGTCTTGCGCCGGCCACCGAAGAGGATCGCGTCGATCGGGACGCCCTGCGGGTCGTCGTACTCCGGCGCGAGGATCGGGCACTGCTTGATCGGCGTGCAGTAGCGGCTGTTCGCGTGGCTCGACGGCTCGGGGCTGTCCGGCGTCCACGGCTCGCCCTTCCACGAGGTGGCGCGGGCCGGGGTGTTCTCCAGCCCCTCCCACCAGATGTCGCCGTCCTCGGTCAGCGCGACGTTGGTGAAGACCGAGTTGCCGACGTTGACGGTGCGCATGGCGTTGGGGTTGGTGTGCTCGTTGGTCCCCGGTGCGACGCCGAAGAGGCCGAACTCGGGGTTGACGGCGTACAGCCGGCCGTCGTCGCCGATCCGCATCCAGGCGATGTCGTCGCCGAGGGTCTCGACCTTCCAGCCCTCGATCGTGGGGGCCAGCATCGCGAGGTTGGTCTTGCCGCACGCGGAGGGGAACGCGGCGGCGACGTACTTCACGACGTTCTGCGGGCTGGTCAGCTTGAGGATGAGCATGTGCTCGGCCATCCAGCCCTCGTCACGTGCCATGACGCTGGCGATGCGGAGCGCGTAGCACTTCTTGCCGAGCAGGGCGTTGCCGCCGTAGCCGGACCCGTAGCTCCAGATCGCCCGCTCCTCGGGGAACTGGACGATGTACTTGGTGTCGTTGCAGGGCCACTTGACGTCCTGCTGGCCGGGCTCGAGCGGCATCCCGACGGAGTGCAGCGCCGGCACCCAGGCCAGCTCCTGCCCGGCGGCGTCGATCTCCTCCATGCGGCGGAGGACCTCGGTGCCCATGCGGGCCATGACGCTCATGCTGACGACGACGTACGCCGAGTCGGTGATCTCGACGCCGAACATGGGGCGCTCGGACTCGAGGTGGCCCATGACGAAGGGGATGACGTACATCGTCCGGCCCTTCATGCAACCCCGGTAGAGGTCGGTCATGATCGCCTTCATCTCGTCCGGCGCGACCCAGTTGTTGGTGGGGCCGGCGTCCTTCTCGTCCCGCGAGCAGATGAACGTGCGGTCCTCGACGCGGGCGACGTCGGTGGGGTCGGAGGCGGCGTGGAACGAGTTCGGCTTCTTCGCCGGGTCGAGGCGAGTGAAGGTGCCGGCCGCGACGAGGGCGTCGGTGAGCTCGGTCCACTCGTCGTCCGAGCCGGTGCACCAGTGGATCCTGTCCGGCTGGGTCAGCTCGGCGACCTCGTTGACCCAGCTGAGGATTCCCTCATGGGTGGTCGGCTTCTCAGTCGTCTCGGTGGTCATTCTGTCTGGCCCCTTTGCGCGCTCCGCATCCGTGTCGTCCACGGATGGCCGCCGGCAGCTGGCCGACGGCATGTGTGTGACCGATCCCCGCACCGTTGCGGCCCCTGCCCGTCTCGCGATGCGAGAGGGGGCTGAGTTCTGGGTCAAGTTACCCGCGCTGCACCGTCTCGGCCATTGGACCGATCCAAGGGTCGCTGAGGTCTTACTCCGCCTCGTAGAGCACGGTCATGCCGCCGTCGACCACCAGGTTGGCGCCGGTGATGTGCCGTGCCCGGTCCGAGCAGAGGAAGACCACCGACTCCGCGACGTCCTCGGGGCTGGCGATGCGGCCGAGAGCGCTGAGCTCCCCGGCTGCGTCGACGCCGGCCTGTGGGTCACGATCGTCGGTGCTGTACAGCGCGCGGAGCCCAGCGGTGTCGGTGACCCCGGGGGTGACGACGTTCGACCGGACCCCGCGCATCCCGAAGTCCACCGCGATGGACCGCGCGATGCCGATCACCGCGTGCTTCGAGGTGAGGTACGACGTGTAGCCGCGCGGTGTCCGTAGGGCGGTGTCGGACCCGGTGAAGCACAGGGCGCCCTTGCCACTGGCGAGGAGATGGGGAAGGAAAGTTCGCGCGGTGAGGAAGGCGCCGCGGGCGTTGACCGCCATCGTTCGGTCCCAGTCCTCGGGTGAGGTCTCGAGGACATCGCCATATGCCGTCATCACGGCCGCGTTCACGTGGACCGCGTCGACGCCGCCCATGGTCGAGGCGGCCTCCTCGGAGCACCGGAGCAGCGAGTGTTCGTCGGCGACGTCGACTTGGAGCGCGAAGGCGGACAGCCCGTCGGCCCGCAGGTCGGCCACGAGGGTGTCGGCGGCTGCCCGGTTGATGTCGCAGACAGCGACGGTGGCGCCACGAGCCGCGAAAAGACTGGCGGAAGCTGCGCCGACTCCCTGGGCGGCGCCGGTCACCACCACTCTGCTGCCGTCGAGCTCTGCGGAGTTCCGGTCTCGGGTCATGTGCGCAAGTGTGCGTCGGGCCCGGTCCAGTGCCTAGCGTGCCAACCCACGGAGTCCGGTCGTCGTCGTTGGAGGTTGCTCCGAACCGGACGCCTCGGACCGCTCGAGCGCTCGGAGCGCGAGGAAGAAGTCCACGCGGTCCTCCATCGCGCTCATCTGGCGGCCGGTGAGCTGCTCGATGCGCGTGATGCGGTATCGGAGGCTGTTGACGTGCAGGCACAGGCTCTCCGCAGCGCGCTGCCAGGAGCCGTCGGCGCCGAGGTACGTCTCTAGTGTCCTCAGAAGCTGGGCCCCGTGCAGTCGGTCATAGGCGATGAGCGGAGCGAGTGTGGTCAGGTGCAGGCTCTGCAGTATGTCGGGATTGGCGGTCGCCAGCAGCAACGCGTGCGACCCTGCCTCCCGCGACGTCGCCCATCCTCTGCCGTCCGCGCTCGACCCGGCCACCCGCTGGGCATTCGACGCCTGGAGAACCAGCTGACCCACGTCGATCTCGGACCGCAATCCTGCCGAGACCCCTAGGAGCACGGACGAGCCCAGGACCGAGCGGAGCTTCTCCCAGACCGATGCCGCGAGCCCCGTGAGCTCGAGCGGCGCATGCGGAAGCAAGGTGACCGTCAACTCCTGCAGGCGGCCGGTCGCCGGGCGGATGTCGTGCAGAACGGCTCGAACTGCTCCCTCGAGATGATCCGCGGACACGGACCGCTGGCCGTCGCTTCCGGCGACGAGCACGCTGATCGCCTCGTGGTTACGGCGGGGCTCAGGCCAGGCAGCGGCATACAGCTCGTCGTCGTCGACCGTCCCGTCCAGCAGCCGTTCGAGGAGACCGGTCACGGCATCGCGCATCGCGCGCCGCTGCCGCCTCGAGGCCTCTGTGGCCACCGGCAGATAGTGCTCGGTCAGTCGCACCAGGCCGTCGACCCGCTGTCGGAGCGAGGTCAGGCTGGTCTGGCACACCAGCATGGCCACCGCCTCGGCGTCGCCGTCGACGCGCTCGAACCCCACCGGCGCCACGGTCACCGGCCCTGTGGTGAGCGCGCTGATCTCACTCACGCCTCCACGCGGCGGAGGCATGGAGAATGCCTGTTCCCAGATCCGTTGGCGCTCCGCAGCCACCGGCTGGTGCGTCCCAGCTGTGGTGCCGTCTCTGAACAGGATCCAGCATGGGGTGCCGGTCTCCCGCGCCAGCACGTCGGTCAACGCGGCCACACCTTCCCCGCGACCGAGCCGGGCCGCCAGCTCCTTGCTCGCGGGAGCCTCACGGAGCAACGCATCCTGGCGATCCCCCAGGATGCGGGTCATCACCACCTCGGTGAGGTCGCGGAAGGGGACGTCCGGCAGCAGGATCAACAGGATGTCGCTGGCCGAGCATGCCTCGACCAGCCCCTCAGGGATCGAGTGTCCTGCGAACAACGCAAGCCCCAAGGCAGGCACACCTTGGCAGCCAAGGCATCCGCAAATCGGACGGCGTCGCTCGGCTCGCGGTACCACAGCCCGCTGGTCAGGATGAGCTCGCCACCGCGCAAGTAAGGGGCGGGGTCTGGAAGGTCGGTCGTGTGCACCCATCGGATCTCGCGGTCGAGCCGGTGGGGCGCGGTCAGCACCTTTGCCGACGGACCGATCAGCGTCAGCAACTCTCGAACGCGCACTTGGAGGATGCTACAGAAAGGCTGGTGTGATCGGGATCATGTTCGGTGAGAATCGCGCATTCCCCGGACCGGTCCGCGGCTGGTTGGGTTGCACAAATCCCAACCCCAGCGAGGTTGTCATGACCCGACCGACCACCGGCATCGCAGAGGCGCCTCCGGCACTCTCGATCGAACACCGCGGAGTCGACACCGTTCCTCTGCGTGAACGGCACTACGCTCCCTGGCACATCTTCGCGATCCTGTACGGCGGCAACCTGACCTACAGCATCATCATCTTCGGCTCCTTCCCGATCCTGTTCGGGCTCAGCTGGTGGTCCAGCGCCTCCTCCGTCATTGCCGGCTCCGCCATCGGTGCCGCGTTCCTGGCGCCGATGGCGCTGTTCGGCGCCAAGAGCGGTACCAACAACGCCGTCTCCAGCGGCGCGCACTTCGGCGTCGCAGGGCGGTTCATCGGGACGGCGCTGGCTCTGTTCTCTGCCCTCGGCTTCACGGCGATCACGATCTGGACCAGCGGTGACGCTTTGGTCGCGGGCGTCGCCCGTCTGCTCGGCACCGGCGTCAGCGACGTCGGCCAGGCGTTGGGCTATGCGGCCCTCGCTGTCGTGGTGCTGGCCATCTGCATGCGCGGCATCCACCTGATGCTCCGCCTTCAGGAGCGGGTGATGACTCCGCTGATGACCGTGGTCCTGCTCGTGGGAGTGTTCGCGTTCGCGCCGGAGTTCGACGCCGGCTACGCCGGAGGTGACCTGGCCTTCGGCTCCTACCTGGCGACCTGGCTGGCCAGTTCACTCTTGATCGCATCGGTGATCGTCTCCTACGGCCCCTTCGTCGGCGACTGGACCCGCTACATCCACCCTGACCGGCACCGGCCGAGCAGGGTCGTGGGCGCGACGTTCCTCGGCGCCTTCCTCGGCATGGGACTGCCCTTCCTGTGGGGCGCGTTCGTCACCTCGACCTTCGCCGGCGAAGCCGGCAGCTTCATCCCGGCCCTGGTCGCGAGCTCGCCGGGCTGGTACGTCATCGCGCTGGTCGGCATCGGCCTGGTTGCTGGCGTCTCCGCAGGGCACGATCGGCCTGGACGGCACCGGGCTCGACACCTCGTCGCTGGTCCCGAGGCTGTCGCGCCGTCAGTCGACGCTTATGATCGCCGCGGTCGTCGTCGTGCTGGTGTACGGCGGGGCGTTCGTCTGGGACGTCATCCCGGTGATCAACGCGTTCCTCGTGGTGCTGCTCGTGGTCACGGCGCCCTGGATCGTCATCATGACGATCGGCGACTTCGACCGTCGCGCCGACTACCTCCCCGACGACCTGCAGGTGTTCACGCGCGGCGAGCGGGGCGGGCGCTACTGGTTCCACGACGGCTGGAACTGGCGCGCCGTGAGCGCCTGGTCGGTGGCCTCGGTCCTCGGCCTGCTCTTCGCGGTGGCCGAGCCCATCTTCACCGGCCCCTGGGCCGGCGCAGCCGGCGGCGTCGACCTCGGCTTCGGGCTCGCGTCGCTCGTCGCTGCGACGCTGTACATCGCCGCGCTGCGCATCTGGCCGGAGCGACAGTGATGCCGGGCCTGGGCAGCCGCAGGAGGCACCGCCCGGGCGGCCGGCGCTGAACGACCCCACGACGTCTCCGCCGCCGCTGCCGACTGAACTCCGGCAGCGTCCTCGAGGAGAACACCGATGACCGACATGAGCGGCACCCGGGCGATCGTCACCGGCGGCGGCCAGGGCATGGGCCGGAGCACTGCCTGCAGCTGGCCGCCGCGGAGCGCAGGTCGCGGGGCTCGACCGGGACGCCGCGGCGCTGCGGCGAGACGATGCGACTGCTCGACGGGCACAAGGCGATCGCGCTCGAGTGCGACGTCGCCGACCGTGCTGCGGTCGAGCGCGCGGTGGCCGAGACGCGCCGAGCGTTTCGGCGGCATCGATGCCGTGGTGTCGAACGCCGGCACCATCCACACGACGCAGGGGCTGGCCGACACCGACGACGACGACTGGGACCGCACCATGGCGGTCCACGTCGGCGGCGCACGCAACCTCTGTCGAGCGGCGCTGCCCCACCTGCGGCGCAGCGCCGCCCCGCGGGTCGTGATCGTGAGCTCGATGTGGGCGCAGCGCGGTCCGGGCTTCGGCTACGCCTACTGCGCGGCGAAGGGCGCGCTGCTGCGCGCTTCGCGAAGAACCTGGCGGTGGAGGTCGGGCCGGACGGCATCCTGGTGAACGCCATCGCTCCCGGCAGCGTGCCGACCCGGATGTGCGACGACTACGGGCCCGCGGAGATCGAGGAGGACTGCAGGACCATCCCGCTCGGTCGCTGGGCCGAGGCGGAGGAGGTCTCCAAGCTGGTGCGCTTCCTGGCGTCCTCCGAGACGTCGTACATCACCGGGCCAGACGGTCGCCATCAACGGGGGCCAGGTCATTGCCGCCTTCTGACATGCGGTTGCTGCCGGAGCGGCCGCCCGGTCTCGCACGCGGTCGAGAGGCGCCGCCGCCTCGGCTCGACCGGGCTGGAGATCTCGCCCGTGGTCCTCGGGACGATGCAGTTCGGGTGGACGGTCACCGACGTCGAGGCGATGCGCATCCTCGACGCCTACCTGTGGGCCGGCGGCACGCCGTGGACACCGCCAACATGTACGGCGGTGACCAGACCGTGCAGACGTTCGCCGCCAACGAGGCGCACGTCGGAGTGTCCGAGGACGTGCTGGGGCGCTGGACGAGGACGCGACGGTGCCGCGACTCCATGGTGTCAGCACGAAGGTCCGGTCACGGATGGGCGGGTGATGACGGCGAGGGGCTGAACGCCGGCACATCGTCCGCGCTGTGGAGGACAGCCTCCGCCGGCTCAGGACCGACCACGTCGACGTCCTCTACGCGCACTGGCCGGACCCGGTCGCGGACCGGCACGAGTGGCTCTCTGCCGTCGCAGAGCTCATCGAGAGCGGCAAGGTCCGCCACGCCGGGACGTCGAACTTCTGCGGTTTCGAGGAGTACGGGGACCAGCTGACCCCGCTGCTGGCTGTGGCGGCGGCGACGCCGAGCTGGCTCGGATCGAGGTGGAGCAGCCGCGCTACAACCTGCCGAACCGGAGCGAGTACGAGTGCCGGCTCCAAGCGGTCGCCGACCGGACGAGGTCGGGATCGTCTGCTACTCGGCGCTCGCGGGCGGCTTCCTCGCCGGTCGGTTCGCCGACGAGGCGCCCACCGGTGTGCGCGCGCAGCACGCCCGGCAGTTCTGCACACCTGCCGGCTTCGCGTTGCTCGCCGACCTGGCAGGAGCTGGCGCATCGCCACGCGGCTCCGATCGCTGCCGTGTCGCTTGCCTGGACCCTGGCGCAACCGGGTGTCACCGGAGTGATCGTCGGTCCGGACACCACCGCCGAGCTGGGCGGACGCCTCGCACGCGCCCGCGGTCCACCTGACCGACGAGGAGCTCGCCCGGCTCGACGACTGCTCGTGGTCGGCGTCGGAGCCGGAGTTCGTGACGTGGTGAGCGCCGAGCGGGAGACGCTGTTCGTCGGCGGCACCGTCCGGCCCGTCTCGCCCGAGGATCGCGCGGAGGCGTTGCTGGTGCGCGGGCGGCACGTCGCCTACGTCGGCACGGAGGACGATGCGCGTCGAGCCGCCCGCTCGGAGCCGCAGCGGGTGGACCTCGCCGGCAGCACCGTGCTCCCGGGTTCGTGGACGCCCACTGCCACCCGCTGATGTACGGCCAGTTCGCGTCATGGGTCGACTGCAGCTGGGAGAACGCCCCCGACATCGACGCGGTGGTGGACCGGCTCGCCGCCCGCGCCGCGGAGCAGCCAGACGGCGCGATCCGAGGCCGCGGGTTCCACCACGGGAATGTCTCCGACCAGCGCATGCTCTCACGCCACGACCTCGACCGGGTGGCCACGGACCGGGAGGTGCTCGTCTTCCACTCGAGCGGCCACGGTGCGATCGCGAACTCGTGGGCGATGCGCCGGGCCGGCGTGGACGCAGCCACGCAGGACCCGCGCGGGGGACACTTCGGGCGTGGGACGGACGGCGTGCCGAACGGTGAGGTGTGGGACGCCGCTGCCGACCACCTCACCGGTCCGAGGGTGTCAAGATCACGAACAACGGGCCGAACTTCCACCTCGAAGAGGACTCGGACGCCCTTGTCGGTCACTTGAGGGCTGCGCAGCGGCAGCTGCACTCGGTGGGCGTCACGACGGCGGTCGACGCCCAGGTGACGGCTCGCGAGCTTCTCACCTACCTCCGGCTGCGCGGCCGGGGCGAGCTCACTCTGCGGGTCGAGATGCTGATGATCTCGAGCCTGCTGCCCCAGCTCGAGGCGTTGGGCCTAGGGGGAAGGCTGGGCGATGACACGCTCGCGCTCGCGGGGGTGAAGCTGTACGTCGACGGAGCACTGACCGGAGCGACGGCCCGGTTCAAGGAGCCGTACTGCTGCGACCCGACGGACTTCGGATTCCTCTATCACGACGTCGCAGAGTTTCGGGACATGCTCGCTCGGGTGCACCGGCTGGGACTGCCGTCCGCGGTCCACGCGCAGGGAGACGAGGCGATCGAGATCCTGCTCGACGCACACGAGCTGACCGCTGACGAGCGGCCCGATGGTGCGCGCTATCGAATTGAGCACTTCGGTTCCGCCACCTCGGACCAGGTGCTACGGGCCGGGCGGCTGGACCTGTGGGCGATCACCCAACCCCAGTACGTCCGCAGGTACGGCGACGAGCTGCTCCGCGCGCTCGGGAGCCGCGCGTCACGGACGACGCCGCTCGGTGAGTGCCTCGCCGCGGGCACCCGGTTCGCGCTCTCCTCGGACGCCCCGGTGTGCCCGCCGGGCCCACTCGAGGCGTTGCACGCGGCGGTCACTCGGCAAACGTTGTCCGGCCAGGTGCTCGGCGACGGGGCCCTGCAGATCGGGATCGCCGACGCGGTCAAGGCGCACACCCTCGACGCAGCGGAGTCCATCAGCCGGGAGCACGCCGTGGGCTCCCTCGAGCCGGGCAAGCTTGCCGATCTCGTGGTGCTCTCCGCGGACCCCTACGAGATACCTCCCGACGCCCTGCTCACCACCACCGTCCAGCAGACCTGGGTGGACGGTGTCCTAGTCCACCGGAACGAAGGAGCCACGACAGATGAATGACAGGATTCCCGGCACCGAGCGGTTCTCCTGGCCGGAGGGCAAGGTCGCAGCGGCTGCCCTGAGCTTCGACGTGGACGCCGAGACGCCGTTGCTCTTCGCCGATCCGTCCTTGGGGTCTCGTCTGGGGCTGATGTCCCACCAGAAGTTCGGTCCGCTCGTGGGCGTGCCTCGGATCCTCGACATCCTCGCCCGCTACGGAGTCCGGTCGACCTTCTTCGTGCCCGGATACACCGCCGAGCGGTACCCGGACGTGATCCGCCGCATCGTCGACGACGGTCACGAGATAGGTCATCACGGCTATCTCCACGAACCCCTGCAGGGGATGACCGCGGAGGAGGAGGGTGTGCTGGTCGACAAGGGGTTGGAGGCCCTCGACAGAGTCGCCGGTGTGCGTCCGACCGGGTTTCGCGCTCCGATGGGGGAGATGTCGTTTCTGACGCCCAGTGTGTTGGCCGAGCGCGGTTTCGTTTACGACAGCTCGCTCATGGACACCGACTTCCCCTACCTCCTCGGCGCCGCCGGGGGTTCCCTGGTGGAGCTGCCGTTCCACTGGGCCACCGACGACTGGGAGCAGTACAACTGGATCCCGGGCTTCGACGACGGTCGGCCGATCGAGACCCCGGAGAAGACCCACGAGGTGTGGCGCGCGGAACTTGACGGACAGCTTCGGTATGGGGGCTTGTTCAACCTGGTCAACCACCCGTTCGTCTCCGGCCGCGCCGCTCGCGCCTCGGCACTGGAAGCACTGGTCGAGCGTCTCGTCTCCGACGACCAGGTCTGGTTCGCCCCGCTTGACGAAATCGCTGACCACGTGCGAGGGCTCGACCTCCCGGTGGTCACCCACCAGCCCTACGAGCTCTCCTGACGAGGCTCGCCTCGCCCCAATCCTCGGGAAGGAAGCGCATCACGATGGAATCTGAGATCTGGCGCATGCCGGTCGGACCGGCTCACCGGCTGGCTGCCGCCGCCGGACCCCTGACGTTCGTCGGAGGAGCGGGTGACTTCGCCGCGGACGGCGTCATCCGCAACCCCGGTGACCAGGCCGCGCAGCTCGGCGGCACGGTCGCCAACATCGCCGCGGTGCTGGCCACCGAGGGCTGCGAGCTCGCCGACGCTGTCCGGTTGAAGGTTTTCTACCGGCAGGACGGGACCACCGACCCGTGGCCTCAGCTGGCAGCGCTGCTCAAGCAGTTCCCTGACGACCCGGGGCCGGCCGTCACGATGCTCCCGGTGGCGATGCAGCCCTTCGCTGGCCAGGAGCTGCAGGTACAGGTGATCGCCCAGCGGGGCTGGCGCGCGCACAGGGACGTCCGGGTCGTCCAGCGGCCCGTGCCCGCGCAGCACCGGGACCTGTTCCGCGGCGGCACCAGGACCGTGGGGCTTCGAGCGGGAGAGCTCGTCGTCGTACCGGGTCGGACGGCGTCCGAGTCGAGCGGATGCGGGCTCGACGGCATCGAGCAGACGTCGGCGGTGATGGCGGAGCTGGGCTCGATCCTCGGCGAGCTGGGCGCATCCTTCTCGGATGCGGTGAAGAAGGAGGGCTACTACAACGGCACCGATCTCGACCAATGGGCAGAGATGGCGGCCGTCCGGGCACGGCACTTCTCCGAACCCGGACCGGTCGCGACCGTCGTGCCGTGGCACGCAGGCGTTCCGGACGACGCGCGCACCCAGATCGAGATCCTGGCGATGCGGGAGGAGTGGAACGGCTACGACAAGTACATCCCTCGGGCCGACTCGTGGCCGAAGCGCGTCTGGGACTGGCCTATCCCGGTGCCGTACCGGCAGGGCATCGCGCTGCGGGACATGATCTGGCTCGGCGGCCAGGTCCCGTGGGCGTCCGGGGCGAACACCGGCGCACCGGTGCTCGCGGGCCAGCTGTTGCCGCAGACGCAGTTCGTCATGAGCTACGTCGACGACATCCTGCACGGCTTTGGGGCCACCACTAACGACCTGTCCTGGCTTGTGTGCTACTTCGCCTCTGACGGGTCGCCGGCGGTGACGTCGCGGTTCGTGCAGACGTTGAGCGAGTGCGTCTCCGGGCCACTGCCGCCGCTGACTCTCGTGCCGCAGCCCTATCTGCACAACCCGGAGACCATGGTGGAGATCTGGGGTGTGGCGCGTGGCTAGCCGTCGCCGCGGCAGCCTCATCATGGTGACGGCGCCCCGGATCGTCACCCAGGACGGCCCGGACGCGCAGGCGATGGTGCTCTTCGCCGACCGGGTCCTGGCGACTGGCTCGGTGGACGGCATGTCGCTGCTGGCTCAAGGCGCCGAGCGCCGTGACTACGAAGACGCCACCATCGTGCCTGGGTTCAACGACGCCCATCAGCACCTCACCATGATGGCCAGCCAAGCCCTTGGGCTCGACATGTCGGACTCCAGTGTGGACGGTCCGCAGGCGCTCGCCGCGGCTCTGCGTTCCCACGCTGCAGGTGTGTCCGCAGGGAGCTGGGTCATCGCCACCCGGTACGACCACATGCGGAGCAGCGGCGGTCAGCGGCTCACCAGGGCGCAGCTCGATGCGGTCGTTCCGGACCGACCGGTCGTGGTCGTCCACATCGGGGCCCATCGGGGAGTGGTGAACTCCGCGGCTCTGGCCGCGGCCGGACTCCGGGACGACACCCCTGACCCGCCGGGGGGTGAGATCGGCAAGGACGTCACCGGGCGACTGGACGGTTTCGTCTCCGAGCAGGCTTTGTTCGACTTCGTCTACCCGTCCCTGGCCAGTAGGGACGCCGTTGCGCCGCCGCCGGCGATGTCCGCGCTCACGCCGGCCCTTCTGGCCAGCGCGGAAAAGATGCTGGCGGCAGGGATCACGTCCGTCTGCGACGCGATGGTCGGTCCCCGGGAGCTGCAGCTGCTTCAGTCGGCGCGCGACCAGGGGTTGCCTTTCGCGTCAACGCGCTGCTGACCTTCCCGCACCTGTCGAAGCTGACCGACGTGGGTCTCCGCGACGGCTTCGGTGACGAATGGCTGCGGGTCGGCGGCATCAAGGCCTTCGTCGACGGTGCGGTCGCCGGTCGCTCGTGCGCGGTCGCCGAGCCCTTCGAGGGCAGCGACGACACAGGCATCCTCACTGTCACGCGTGCCGAGCTGCAGCAGCTCGTCGATCAGGCGACTGCCGCCCGGACGCGTCTGGCGGTGCACGCGAACGGCGAGCGAGCGATCGAGATGGTGCTTGACACGTTCGAGCAGGCTGCGGCGAATGGATCGATCCTGCGTCACCGGATCGAACACTGCTCCATCGTCACCCCGGAGATCCTCGACCGGATGAAGCGGTTGGAGGTGATCGCCGTGCCGTTCGGGAGCTACGCCTACTTCCACGGCGACAAGCTCCTTCAGTGGTACGGCGCCGACCGGCTCGAGCGGATGTTCGCGCATCGTTCGATGCTGGAGGCCGGGATCACCGTCGCCGGGTCGTCGGACTACCCCTGTGGCCCCTGGGAGCCCCTGCTCGGCCTGCAGAGCTGCGTGACCCGCCGTACGTCGTCGGGTCTCGACGCCGGGCTGAGCCAACGGCTGTCGATGCGTCAGGCGCTCGAGATCTACACCGTCGGCTCTGCGGCGTCCTCCGGAGAGGAGCACGTCAAGGGAAGGCTCGCGCCAGGTTTTCTGGCGGACTTCACAGTGCTGGGAGGTGACTTGATGACGACCCCACCCAGCGAGGTGGGGGCCGTCCCGGTCCTCGAGACCTGGGTGGGTGGACGGCTCCGTTGGTCGGCCTGATGCCGCGGCTCGCCGCAGCCGGGGGTCTGGGTCCACGATCGCGAGTCGGCCCAACTGCCGCGCGGTCTCCCCTCCCCTGATTTAGGCAAGGCGGGGTTGGTCCGCTATCCTTCAGCGGTCCCTATGTGGACGGGCGCCCGTAGCTCAACGGATAGAGCATCTGACTACGGATCAGAAGGTTAGGGGTTCGAATCCCTTCGGGCGCGCTCTCTCGAGCCCAGGTCGCAACCCCCGCTGACCCAAGCTTTCGTATTTCCGGGGTTCGTGGGATTCAGCCCCTCGAACCGCTCTCGGGCCGGTTGGCACCAGCGATTGACAGCAACCCGCTCGCGGCCCCTCCTCGTATAGGTTGCCGAGCCGGTCGAGCGCCTCCTGCTTGTCCGGCGGGGCCGCCGTGATCCGCCTCGTCGGCGCCATCCTGGCCGACACCCACGACGACTGGCTCACCGACGACCGCCGGTACCTTTCAGAGGCATCGATGGCCAAGTTCTACCGCGATACTGAACCCGTCGCCGCTATCACCGACGGCGACCGGTATGGCAACGAGCATCGCTCAAACCCCACCACCCAGCGGGCGCTGGCTACACCGCGACGTTGGGGTCACGTCCCGGTGCATGGCGACGACACACCGTCCGGTAGAGGGTCGCTGGTTGAGCCACGTGCCCTCACCGACCTCGCTGACCTGGCCGACCAGCCGCGTCGTTTCCCGGCAGCTGAACGCTCGATGACCGATCGCGGGCAACGACCCACTGGGGCAGCCTGGTCGGAGCAGCCTGCAGGCGGCCGCCCAGCACCTTTGGTCGGTGCTGGGCGGCCGCTTCCCTCAGTTGGGTGCCGTCAGGTGCAGTCAGGGTGCGGTGAGAGGCGGGAGCGGCAGGGCGGAGGTGCGGGGGACGAGGCGGCTGCCTGCGGGCACCGGGAACGGGAAGCCGAGCACGGCGAGCCGGCCCCGGACCTGGTTCTGTGCCTGGCAGTCCGAGACGCAGTCCGTGGGAGGGTTAGCCACCTCGACGGCGTCCTCACCTGAGACGAACCCCATGCGGCCGCCGCTGGCGACGTCCCACACGGACACGCCGCCGCAGTGCTCGACGCTGGGGGTGACGGGCACCGCGGTGTTGCAGTCGCGCTGGGGGACCCGCTCGGCGACCTGGGCGCTGTCGCGGGCGACGAACTTCGGCGAGAGGTTGTTCGCGATGTTGACCCGGGTGTTGACCTGGACGCAGAACTGGCTGGCCGGGCCGGTGACGACGCTGGTGCAGTCGTCGCCGAGGAACTGCCCGACCCGAGCGCGGAATCTGGGGTTGTCGAAGTAGAACGGCCGGAGCGCGGCGTTGGCGGGGTTGGCCAGGGTGTGCACGATCCTCGTGCGGGTGTCGTCGCCCCGCTCCGGCTCCATCTGGAAGATCCCGCCCTGAGCGCAGTCCTTGGACTGGATCTTCATCGACAGGCCGGTGCCGGTGCGTGAGATGACGATCTCCTCGTCCTCCAGTTCGACGGTGATGCCGCTGGTCAGCGTGAGTCCGCGGTGCTGGGGCACCTTGGAGGCGTAGACGGGGGTCCGGCGGCCGCCGGTGATGTCCTCGGGGTTGGCGGCGCCGGTGAAGGCGTAGTCGTAGACCGCGAAGTCGCGGAGGCTGATGTTGTAGGAGACATACCGGCCGCGGACGCCGAATCGAGCGTTGGCTGCGCCGAAGCTGGCTGCCGGAATGGTCCGCTCGAACTCACCGGAGGCGACCGTGGCGCCTGTGGCCAGATTGACCAGCCGGAACCCACCGCCCTGACAGGAGTCGGAGGACGCAGCTGGAGACGGTGCCGCCGCCAGCACCGTGAGGGGAGCGAGCAGCACGCCCAAGGCGATGGCGGACCACGCGTGCCGGCGTGAACTGGAGGAAAGGACCATGGCAACTCCAATGATTCGAGCCGGGGTTCGGCAAGTTGGCGCCGATGATCCTGAAGAAGCGAACCGATCAGGCAGTGGACATGGGTACTAGTACCCGGACGATTTGGTGTGGACGGCGCTCGAAAGATGGTCGGTTTCGGCGCCTGAAAAGTGAACAGTTTCGGGCAGTCTAGTTCTCGGTCTCCGTGGTGCTGGTTCGGATGCTGGGGAGGCTGTCGATGCCTCGGCCGCGGAGCCTGTAGCTGGCGCCTTTGAGGGTGAGGACGTCGGCGTGGTGGACGATCCGGTCGATCATCGCGGCGGCGACGGCTTGGTCTCCGAAGACGCCGCCCCAACTGGAGAACGGCAGGTTGCTGGTCAGCACGAGTGAGGCGTGTTCGTAGCGGGACGAGACGAGCTGGAAGAACAGGTTCGCGGCGTCTTGCTCGAAGGGCAGGTAGCCGACCTCGTCGACGATGATCAGTCCGAAGCGGCGCAACCGGGCGAGCTCTTGAGGCAGTCTCCCGGCGCGGTGGGCGTCGGTCAGGCGGGTGACCCAGTCGGTTGCGGTCGCGAACAGGACCCGGTGTCCGTGGCGGGCCGCGATGATCCCTAGGGCGGTGGCGAGGTGGGTCTTCCCGGTGCCCGGCGGGCCGAGGAGCACGATGTTGCGGGCCTCGGTCAGGAACGCTCCCGAAGCCAGGGCGGCGATCTGGTTGCGGATGGCGGGTTGGGTGTCGAAGTCGAAGTCCTCCAGTGTCTTGGGGGCACCGAACCCGGCGGCGCGGATCCGCAGGCGGGCACCGGAGGCGTGACGGGCACTGACTTCGCGTTCCAGGACGGCTGCGAGGTAGTCCTCGAACGACCAGCCAGCATCCCGGGCTTGGTCAGCGAGCCGTTCCGCGGCCTCGGTGATCCGCGGTGCTTTCAACGCAGAGGCAAGGTAGTGCAGCTGCTTGATCGACTCGGCCGTGCTCGCCTTGCCCGAGCTGGTCAGGGACGTCTTGGTGGCGGCCATCAGCTGACCCCGTCCTTGCCGTTGAGTCCGAAGGCGCGGTCGTAGTCGGCCAGGTCCCGGGCCAGGTCATCACCGCCGGCGGCGGCGACGGCACGGGGCTGTTGGAACTGCTTGCGCAGCCAGGCGGCCGTCTCGACATGGACCGGGTCGGTGACGGTGACGCCTCTGACCCAGACACGGACGTGCTCGGCCACGATGCGTCCCTCGCAGCGAACCCGGACCCGGTCGAGGTCTGCGACCACGTCGACCATCCGGCCGATCATCGTGGGGTCGACGGAGTAGTCGTTGGTGTCGAGGCGGACGTAGTAGTCACGACCAAGGCGGATCTTGTTGCGCCAGCCCAGGTGCAGCGGGATCGGCGGCAGCGGCAGCATCGCGGCCCGGTCGGCCTCGACCAGGTCGACCGGTGCGGCCTTGATCGTGCGGACGATCCGCGCGTTGGCCTTGACCAGCCAGTCGCCGAACTGGGTGTTGAAGTCCGCCGGCGAGGTGAACCTCCGGCCGGGCATGAACGAGGTCTCGAACCAGCCGTTGCGTCGCTCGACCACTCCCTTGGACTCCGGGTCCCGTGGTGGCAGCAGAACCAGCTTCGTGGCCAGGGTGCCCATGAACGACGCGACGCCCTCGGCCCTGCGTTGGCCGCGGCCGATGCCGGGCTCGTTGTCCCAGATCAGCCGGCGCGGGACCCGCCCCAGTTGCTGGATCAGCTCCCAGGTCCCCAACAGCAGATCCTCGGTCTTCCGGGTCGGGATCATGCGCCCGGTCATGAACCGCGAGTGCGCGGCGGTGATCACCAGCACCGGCAACAACTTGGAGGTGCCGTCCTCGAGCGGGATCTTCCGCGGCGGGAACCACAGGTCGCACTGCGCCGCGTCCCCCGCCGCCCACGTCAGCCGGTCGGCCGGATCGATCGGACGGTGCTCAGGACGCAGCCGCCTCACGTTGTCGCTGAACCACCGGATCGACCCGGTCCAGCCGACCCGTTCGGCCAGCACCGTCGCGGGCATGTCCGGGGTCTCCTCCAGCAACGCCCGCACCCGCGGCTCGAACACCACGAACGACGACGGCCCTGGCGTCCGCTCATACTGCGGCGGCGCGTCGGACTTCACCGCCTTGATCACCGTAGTCCGCGAGATCCCGAGCCGCTCCGCAATCCGCGCGTTCGGCACCCCCTCAGCAGCCAGCCTCCGGATCAGCGCCCAGTCCTCCAAAGTGATCACACTCCAATCGTTGAGTGTTCACTTTTCACCGCCGAAACTGTTCAGTTTTCGAGCGCCGCCGACATTTGGTGGTCATCTGACGATTTAACACCGCGTCGACGCCTCGAACCTTTACTCAGGGAGGTGAACCTGCGCCGCCCCACCCGGCCTCCCAGACCCTCCCAACCCGCCCAGCCCTCCTAGCGGTACGGGCTCCCGCGCGACCGGTTCCGTGCGGCGATGAGTGACCAGAACCCCCGATTGAGGTCCGTCTACTTCGTGAGCGGGGGTCACCGGCGGTCACCCTTCCCCGTGCCCGCGGCGGAGATTTCCAAGCCCAGGCGCGTCTGGGCCATGCCGACGCCGCAACCACCCTGCGCGAATACGCCTACGCGTTGGAGCAGCACCTCCTGCAACCGCCGGAACCGCACCTGCCTCCAACGGTCAGCCACTTGGACCGGGTCACGATCGACCCGGCGATCTGCCACGGCAAACCGACCGTGCGCGGCACCCGCATGACCGTGCAAACGATCTTGGAGCTGCTTGCGAGCCCGATGACGTTCGACGAGATCCTCACCGACTACCCCTACCTCGAGCGCGACGACCTGCTCGCCGCTCTCGAGTACGGCGCCGCCACCGCTGGCGGCCAGCAGGTCGTGATTGCAGGCTCGTGAAGTTCTTGGTCGACGCCCAGCTGCCTCCAACTGGCGACCTTCTCGGCAGCACATGGCCACGACGCCGTCCACGTCGCATCGCTGCCTCACGCCGTCCGTACTCCCGACGCCGAGATCTCGACCTACGCCGATGCTGACGGCAGCGCGGTGGTCACGAAGGACTCCGACTTCCGGCACTCTCACACCGTCTCCGGCTCGCCGGCGAAGCTGCTGCACATCGCGACCGGCAACATCCGCAACGACGACCTGCTCGCCCTGTTCGACCACCGCCTCGACGAGATCGCTACTGGGTTCGCCCACGCCGGCTTCATCGAACTGCACCGCGAGGTGCTGATCATCCACGAGCCATGACCGACTCCGACCGCCGGCGCAGACCGAAAGACGTGCCACGCCCCCACCGCAATGACACACCCGAGGAGGAGTACGCCTTCGACGCACACGACGAGATCCAGGAGCCCCAGGGCCCACCCCGCCGCCGCAGCACCCGCCGAGAGGATCTCGAGTCTCTCGAGGAGACCCGTGCCATCCTCGAGGACCGACAGACCATGGCCGATCTCGCCGCGGCTGAGGCAGCCATCGAGGCCGGTGACACCGTGGACACCGTGGACGCCGACACGCTCCGGACGATGATCGCGTCGCGCGTCAAACCACACAGTGACCGGCTGAGGCGACCCAGTCACCCAGTCTAAAGACGGCGGCGCGACCACCGGGGTCGCGCGCCAGTTGCCGAACACGGCAGGCTGAGCGCGAAGCGGCCCACGACGGACGGAGCCGACAACCTCTTACGGATCAGAAGGTGTGGAGTTGTCATCGCAACGGGCGCGCCGGTGCGATGTCACGTGACCCCGTTGGCAGGTGTCTCGGGGCGTCGTTGCGGCGGGTTCGCGTCTGCCTCGAGGTCGAGGGCCGGCGTTCGCAGCTCGACCGTCCAGGTGCAGCCACATCCCTAGCGAATCCCGCGACGACGGATCCCGGATCTCATGCTGTGCCTGCCAAAGTGCGGTGGTCCAGCAGCGCGATGACATCTGCCGCCGGCAGCGGTCGGCTCAGGTAGTAGCCCTGTACGACGTGGCAGCCCAAGCTCACCAGCGCCTCGTACGTGTCGGCATCCTCGACACCCTCGGCCACGACCTTCAAACCCAGGTTGTGCGCCAGCTCAATCGTCGACTTGACGATGACGGCGTTGCCTTCGTCGTGCAACATCCGGGTGACGAACGACCTGTCGATCTTGAGGGTTCCGATCGGCAGGCTGCGCAGGTATGACAGGGAGGAGTATCCGGTGCCGTAGTCGTCGACGGCGATGGCGACTCCCAACCGCGACAGCTCGCCCAGCACTCCGGCGGCCCGCGCAGGGTCGGCCATCGCGCTCGTCTCCGTGACCTCCACCTCGAGCCGATGTGGCTCCACACCCTCTTGCTTCAGCAGCGCCTCGACCAGCGACGGCAACTGCGCGTCCATGAGGTTCCTGGCGGATAGGTTGACCGACACCGAGATGTCGCGGCCCTCGTCCTTCCAGACCCGCGCCTGCTTGAGCGCCAGACGGAGCACGCGTTCGGTGAGCGCCGAGATCAGCCCCGTCTGCTCGGCGATCGGAACGAAGTCGTTCGGCCCGACCACGCCGCGGTCGGGGTGATGCCATCGCAGGAGCGCCTCGACGCTTCGCACGGTGCCGTCGTTGAGCTCCTCCTTCGGCTGGTAGTAAAGCACCAGCTCGTCCTCCTCCAGCGCCCTCCGGAGGTCGTTGAGGAGCGTGATCCGCGAAAGGCTGGAGACGTCGGAGTCGGCGTCGTACACCGCGTAGGTGCCGCGAGCCTGTTTCGCCACGTACATCGCCACATCGGCATGCTGCAGAAGAAGTCCCTGGTCCGCCCCGTGGCGGGGGTAGCAGGCGATGCCGATGCTGGCCTCGACGGCGAGACCGACGCCCCGAACGGTGAAGGGACGGTGCAGCGCATCGAGCAGGCGCTGCGCCACCAGCGCTGCGGCATCGGCGTCTTTGATGTCGGGAAGCACGACAACGAACTCGTCACCACCGAGCCGGGCCAAGGTGTCGACGCTGCGGAGTTCCCCACTGATGCGCTCACCGACCTGTTGCAGGAGCGCGTCGCCGGTCTCGTGCCCGAGCGTGTCGTTGATCTCCTTGAAGCGGTCGAGGTCGATGAGCAACACGCCCACGTCGGTCCCATGACGCCGCGCGCCGACGACCGCGCGCTCGAGGCGGTCCAGGAGCAGGGCGCGGTTCGGCAGGCTCGTCAGGGGGTCGTGGTGCGCCAGGTAGTCGTTGCGGGCCGCACTGTCGCGCAGCCGCGCAGACGCGCGGGAGACCATGCGGAACATGACCAGATAGAACACGACAAGGGTCACGCCGAGAGCCAGATACAAGCTGCGGGTGTCCTCCGCAACGGCTTGGGAGACCGGCTCGTAGGGCAGATAGACCTCGACCACGCCGACGGGAGACGACTGGCCGTAGGTGAGCGGGACGTAGACCTCGAGGGCCTTCTCGATCTGGTCGTCGGTGCGCTCGTCGGCGTCCGACATGTAGGTCGTCTTCGACACGACCTCACCGTCGAGAGCCCGGTCCAGATCGGCCGACTGAAAGCTCTTCCCGGTGATCTCGCGCAGGTCGCTGTACACGACCATGCCCTCTGAGCCGAAGATCTTGATCCGGAGTGGGTGGTACCCGTATCCCTGGTCGCCGCGGTCCTCGGCCTTCGCCGCCTCGATCAACCCGTCGAGCGCCTGCGCCCGCCGAGGGGCGAGCACATCTTGGAACTCTTGGGCATCGATGCGCGGCGCGATCCCGAGGCGCACCGCGACCGCGGCTGTCTGCGCTGCGTGGCCCTCGGCCCGGTCGATGATCATCGCTGTGACCAGCTGGGCGAGCATGACGCCCGCCGCCGACAGCATGGCCGCGCTGGCGAGCGCGAAACGCGCCACGAAGCTCATGGAAGCGATGCGAGACATGGGACCCTCTCGTGCGGTTGACACCACCCGATCGGCAGGACGCGCTCGCAGTTGAACCTCTTGGACGAGTCGCTGATCGGGTGGGTGCGGCTCCGCCGCACCCACCCGAGCGCTTCAGCACGGTCCCGACACCGGTCTACTGCCGGTCGTCCGCGAACCGCTGCGGCGCTCTGATCCCTTCAGCGCTCAGCGGAACGTCTTGAAGAACGTCCGTACGTCGTCGACGTAGATGTCGGGGACCTCGAGCGGCGCGAAGTGCCCGCCGTCCTCGTGGACGCGGTACTGCTGCAGGTTGAAGTACTTCTCGGTCCACTTGATCGGCGGCTTGTAGATCTCGCCCGGGTAGATCGCCACCGCGGTGGGGGCGCCGACCACCGGGAACTTGTCGTGCGACGGCTGCCACGGGTTGCCGCGGCACTCCCAGTAGTACCGCGACGACGTTCCGCCGGTGTTGGTGAGGAAGTACACCGCCGCGGTGGTGACGAGGTCCTCCTTCGGCCAGACCTTCTCGAAGGCCTCGGTGCCGACGCCCCGCTCCTCGAGACCCCAGAAGTAGCGCTTCTCGGTGATCCAGGCGAGCTGGCCGGCCGGTGAGTCGGCCACCAGAGCGGCCAGGGTCTGCGGCTTCGTCAGCTGGATCTCCCCGTAGCCGCTCTCGTTCTCCACGAAGAGCTTGCCTCGCTCGAACCAGCCCTCCTCGCCCTCGCCGTACTCGCTGGCATCCGGCAGCCCCAGGTTCGGGTCGTACTTGATCCCGGGCGGCGCGTCGGGGTGCTCGAAGAGGTAGTGGCTCATCTGGGCCGGGAAGTGCGTATAGATCCCGTAGACGTCCTCTTCGTACTTGTGCCCGTGCTGCTGGGTGACGAGGGCGCCCCAGTCCCCGCCCGCGACGGCGTACTTCTCGTAGCCGAGGACCTCCTTCATCAGCGTGTTCTCGAGGTCAGCGGTCTTCCACCAGTTCCAGCCGGGCTCGGTCAACGGTGAGGAGAACCCGTACCCGGGGAGCGAGATCAGGACGACGTCGAAGGAGTCGGCAGGGTCGCCGCCGTGAGCGGCAGGGTCGGTCAGCGGGCCGATCACCTTGCGCACGTCCCAGAAGGTCCAGGGCCACCCGTGGTGGAGCAGCAGTGGAATCGGGTTGTCGCCCTTGCCCTTGACGTGGATGAAGTGCAGCGGAACGCCCATCAGGTCGACCTTGAAGTGCGGGAGCTCGTTCATCCGCCGCTCGACGTCGCGCCAGTCGTACTCATGGAGCCAGTAGTCCACCATCTGGCGGTGGTACTGGCCGTTGTAGCCGTAGCGCCAGTCGTCGTTGGCGAAGTCGTCGGGGAAGCGGGTACGGCGCAGCCGCTCGGTCAGGTCGGCGAGGTCCTCGTCGGGGATGGCGATCGTGAACTCGGACACCTCGTACTTGCTGGCAGCCAACGCTGTCACCTCCTGGTAGCGCCGCGGAAGCGGACGGGATCGGCGCCTTGTTCGGCGCCCGGTCGTGGACCTCTCTGTGAGGTCGTTCACACATCCTGGACTACGGCGATGCATATTTAAAGAGCGAATCGATATTCATAGCGGCCAGCGACCGGGTTCGGGAGCGCCCAGATTTTCGCCGGGTTGTGAGCCTTGACACAGCCGCCGCTTCGGCCCCATCCTCGAGTGCATGCCGATGCGATGACGGAATAAAGATGCAACGGCACCAGCTCCGGCTCTCGTCGTACGAGGCCCCTCCCAAGGAGAAACGAATGCTTCGAATCAACACCAAGCGGCGGCTCGCGCTCGGCGTCGCGGGGGCCACCTCGCTCGCTGCGATGGTCAGCGGCTGCTCCTCGACGGAGGGCGCGGCAACCGACGCCCAGCCGATCGACAAGGAGGACATCGTCCTGGTCGCGTCGGTCATCAACACGACGAACCCCTACATGGCGTCGATGATCGAGGGCGCCAAGGCGCTGTCGAAGGAGCTGGACGTGCCGCTGGAGATCGTCGACTCGCAGGGCTCCTCGCAGACCGAGATCTCGAAGATCCAGGCGATCCTCGCCGAGGGCAAGAAGGTCGCGCTGATGGTCAACACGGTCGCGAGCTCCGACGCGCCGCCCATCGTCAACGCGGTCAAGGCCGCCGGCGGCTACGTCACCATCTGGTGGAACAAGCCCGACAACTTCGAGCCCGCTGAGGTCGGTGACAACTTCGTTGCCTTCCAGAAGCACTCGGGCGTCGAGAGCGGGGAGTGCACCGCGCAGGGGCTGGCCGAGGCGGTCGGTCCGGGCGGGAACGTCGTCGCGCTGGCGGGCGTCCTCGACAGCACCACCAGCCAGACCCGCGTCGCCGGACTCGAGGACGCGCTGAAGGACCACCCGGACGTCAACCTGCTCGAGACCCGTCCGGCGAACTGGGACCCCCAGCTCGGGTTCAAGGAGATGCAGAGCCTGATCGCCAAGTACGGCGACAAGATCGACGGTGTCTGGGCGGCGGACGACGGCATGATCATCGGCGCGATCGAGGCCATGGAGAAGGCCGGCCGCGCCGGCGAGGTGAAGTTCGCCTCCGACGGTCTCTACCCGCCGGTCATCGAGATGATGGAGTCCGGGATGGGCAATGACGCGATCGTCGCCGAGACGTTCCACCGCGGATACATGGCCGCCGCGATCGGGCTCTACACCGCCTACTTGGCCGCTACCGGTGAGATCGACCCGTCCGAGCTCCCCGAGGAGAAGCGCAACAGCCTCTTCAAGCTCAGCTGCGTGACTCCCGAGAACCTCGACGAGTTCACGAAGTACGACGAGGACATCGACGCCTGGATCGACGAGCTGGTCGAGAAGGGCCCCTGGGACACCGAGCCCGTGCCGCTGGTCGGCGCCGGGCCCGAGCAGCTCCCGTCCTGACCCCGACCATCACCGATGCCGCCCTCGACCGGCTGGCGACTGCTGCGGCAGCGACAGCCGGTCGGGAGCGGCCCGGACACACGAGACCACAGACAGGAAGGCAGAGGTGTGGCGATGACTGACATCCAGCCGCGGACCGCCGAGACGTCCCCGGGGAACGGCAGTTCCGGCCGAGCCGCGGTCGCCCGCCGAGGCGTGCGGAGGGTCGAGCTCAAGAGCGTGGGTGAGCTGGCGGCTCTCGTCGTCCTGGTGCTCGCGTTCGCCGCGCTCAACCCCGAGAGCTTCCCGACCATCGGCAACGCCCGGACGATTCTCGACCAGGCCTCGATCCCGCTGATCGTGGGCGTGGGCGCGACGCTGGTGATCCTCATGGGATCGATCGACCTCTCCGTCGAGGGGCTGATGGGGGCAGCAGGCATGACGTTCGTGCTGCTGTCCGCCAACAGCCGGGACACCGCGGACCTGGGCCTCCTGGCCATCCTCATCGGCGTAGCCGTGGGCGCTGCGCTCGGCTGGCTGAGTGGTCTCATCCACACCCGGCTCAAGGTGCCGTCGTTCATCGTCACCCTGGGTGTGTGGTACGTCGGCCTGGGCATTGCGACCCTGCTGTTCGGGGAGGACCAGATTCCGTTCCTCGCCGACGGCGGCATCAAGACGTGGCCGAGTGAGCTGACCCTCGGCCTGCCCAACTCGTTCTGGCTCGCGGCCGCCGTGGTGCTGGTGGGGTTCCTTGTCGGCCGCTTCACCCGGATGGGTCGTTCTGCCTACGCGATCGGCAACAGCGAGCACGTGGCAGCGGACAACGGCGTCCGCGTCCGGTACTACAAGGTCATGGTGTTCACTCTCGCCGGCGCCTGCAGTGGTCTTGCCGGCGTGCTGGCCAGCATGCAGCTCGGTGCCGGTTCCGCGACGGTCGGCATCGGCACCCTCTTCGTTGCCATCGCCGCGGTCGTCATCGGCGGGACGGCCCTGGGCGGCGGCAAGGGCGGCGTGCTCCGCACCACGCTCGGAGTGCTGCTCCTCACCGTGTTGAACAACGGCTTGATCCTCAGCGGGGTCAGCCCCAACTACCAGTCCGCCGTCTCGGGCCTTGTCCTCGTGTTGGCCATCATTGCTGCGGCTTGGCCGCACCGGAGCAGGTTGAGGATCGTGAAATGACGTCCACCGCCACGCCGCACCCTTTGACGACGGCGCCCACGTTGAAGCTGAGCGGCATCTCGAAGAGCTTCGGTCTCACCCAGGCCGTGAAGGGCATCTCGCTGGAGATCCGGCGCAACGAGGTTGTCGGGCTCATCGGCGAGAACGGCGCCGGCAAGTCGTCGCTGCTGAAGATGCTGACCGGGATCTACCAGCCGGACGCCGGGGCGATCGAGGTCAACGGTCAGGAGGTGCGGTTCCGCAAGCCGAAGGACGCCACTCGCGCGGGCATCGGCGTCGTCCACCAGGAGCAGTCGCTGCTGACCAACATGTCGGTGGCGGAGAACATCGCGATGAACGTGGTGTCCTCGAAGGACGCCGCCACCCGGTTCGGCGTCTACCGCTGGGGCCGCCTCAACCGCGAGGCCAGCCGAGGTGCTGGCCAAGGTCGGCAGCACGATCGACCCGCGCACGATCGTCAGCGACCTGCTCGTTCGTGGACCGGCAGATGGTGGAGATCGCCCGGGCGCTGCGCGTCGACGAGCTGAGTCCACATCTCGCCACTGTCTGATCCTCGACGAGCCGACCTCGGTGCTGGAGCGGGACGAGACCGAGATCCTCGAGCGGGAGATCCGCAACCTGCGCGAGATCGGCTCGGTCATCTTCGTGTCGCACCGGCTCGACGAGGTCATGCGGATCTGCGACCGCATCGTGGTGATGCGTCAGGGGGAGGTCGTCGCCGACCGCGCGACCGACTCCGTCACCGAGGAGGAGCTGTTCCGGCTGATGATCGGGCACGAGTCGCGCGCCTCGGTCCGCCCGCGCAGCGCCGCTGACGGCACCGCCGAACCGGTTCTCTCCGTGCGGAACCTCACCCGCAAGGGCGCCTACCGGGACGTCTCGTTGTCCGTGGCCCCCGGCGCACGCGTCGCGATCGTCGGCACCATGGGCTCGGGACGCGAGGCGGTCTGCCGGGCGATCTTCGGCGCGGAGCCGTACGACTCAGGGATTCTCGAGCGTCGAGGGCAAGCAGCGTCCGGTCCTGGAGCGCGCAGCGCGCGGTGCGGAGCGGCGTGGCCTACGTGCCGTCCGAGCGCAAGGTCGAGGGCATGGTCGGTGGCCTCACGGCCGCCGAGAACCTCACCCTCGTCCACGACGCCGGAACGCGGAAGGGTCCGTTCGTCCAGGCGCGCAAGCAGCAGGCCGTTGCCGCCGACTGGTTCGAGACGCTCGACGTCCGACCCCGCGACCCTCAGCTGCCGCTCGAGAGGTTCTCCGGCGGCAACCAGCAGAAGGTCGTCATGGCGCGCTGGCTGATCGCCCCCGACCTGAAGGTGCTCGTCCTCGACCACCCGCTGCGTGGTCTCGACCCCGGTGCGCAGGAGACCGTCAACGACCAGATCCGGGCGGCCCGCGAGAAGGGCGCCGCGATCGTGCTGCTGCCCGACACGCTCGAAGAGGCCCTTGAGATGGGCGACGAGATCCTCGTGATGCGCGACGGCGAGGTGACGGCACACTTCGACGTCGCCGCCGACGCGCCGACCTCACTCGACCTGCTGGAAAAGATGGTGTGACGCAGATGACAGACAAGACGACCGTCGACAAGAGCTCGCCAACCGACGAGCAGACCGGCGCACGCGCGCCGCAGACCATCGAGTCGCCCGAGTCGAGGACCGGGAGCCGGCTGCCCCGCAACCTGTGGCAGCTCGCCGGGCCGCTGATGGTGTTCATCGCGCTCTTCGCGGTGGTGGCGGTGCTCCGTCCCAACTTTCTCGCCGGCGGCGGGATGAGCATCCTCGCGGTGCAGGCGACGCCGATCCTGCTCGTCGCCCTCGGGCACGCGATGGTGCTGCACGTCGGCTCGATCGACCTCTCGAACGCCGCCATGGCGATCCTCTCCGCGATCATCCTGGCCAAGCTGCTCGGCCCTCTCGGCGTCGCCGCTCCGTTGCTCGCGATCGTCTGCCTGGGCGTGGTCGGCGCGATCAACGGGATGCTGGTGGCCTACACGCAGGTGCCGTCCTTCGCGCTCACCCTGGGCACCCTGGGGATCCTTCAGGCGCTGTCGCTGGTGGTCAGCGACGCCACGACGGTCTATCCCACCGGGAACACCGAGATCCTCGGGTCGCTCTTCGGAACCGCACTGGTCGGGCTGCCCGCGGCCTTCTGGGTCGGGGTGGTGCTGGCGGTACTCCTGTGGGTGGTGCTGCGGTTCACCGCGGTCGGGCAGAACCTGACCGCCGTGGGACTCAACGAGACCGGCGCGATCTTCTCGGGGATGCGCACCCGGCTGCTCAAGGTGCTGGCGTTCGCGATGTCCGGCATGCTCGCCGCGGTGGCCGGCATCATGATCATCGCGCAGGGCGGGGCGGCATCGGTCTTCGGCCTCGGCAGCGACCTCCTGCTTCCCGGCATCACCGCCGCCCTCGTCGGCGGCACAGCGATCACCGGCGGCGTCACCAAGCCGATCAACATCGTCTTCGGCGCCCTGACCGTCGCGCTCATCCCGATCGGCGCCGCGGCCGTCGGCGTGAGCACACAGGCGCAGAGCCTGGTGTACGGCTTGGTGATCATCGTCGCCGTCGCCCTCACCATCAGCCGGTCGCACAACCACCATCGTCAAGTAGCCCTGCACCACGACCAAGGAAACGGAGAACAACATGACCGTGCTCGACGACCTGGAGCCCCGCGAGGTGCTCAGCATCTTCGAGACCCTGACCCAGCATCCCCCGCGGCTCGGGCAACGAGAAGCAGGTGGCCGACTGGGTCTGCGCGTTCGCCGAGGAGCGGGGCCTGGAGGCCCACCAGGACGAGCTGCACTGCGTGCTCGTGAAGAAGCCCGGGCCAGGGCGGCCTCGAGAACGCCGGCGCCGCTGATCCTCCACGGCCACCTCGACATGGTGTGCGAGAAGGAGGAGGGCGTGGAGATCGACTTCGAGACGGACCCGATCCCGATCAAGGTCGACGGTGACTACATCAAGGCCGACGGCACCTCGCTCGGCGCCGACAACGGGATCGGCGTCTCCTACATCCTCGCGCTGCTCGACTCGAAGGACATCGCGCACCCGCCGCATCGAGGCAGTGCTCACCGCGATGGAGGAGAAGGGCAAGGTCGGCGCGGGGCAGTTCGACACCTCCCGGCTCACCGGCAAGCGGATGATCGACTTCAACTGGATCACCGACAACGAGATCCTCGCCGGCTGCTCGCGGTGACGTCACCTTCACCGTCGACGTGCCCGCCGAGTGGGAGACGGCGCCGGAGAACCTTCCTGAGGCACGGCTGCTCAAGGTGCGCGGCCTGGCCGGTGGGCACTGCGAGTTCGACATCCACTTCGAGCGGGCGAACGCCGTTCTCGTCCTGGCCCGCGGCGCTCAGCGCGCGTCCTCGCTGAGCACGACATCCGCATCGCGTCCCCTCACGGTGGCGCGCAGAACAACGCGATCCCGGCGGACGCCGAGGTGACGCTGGTGATGCGGCCGTGACTCTGTCGCTGCCGTGGAGAAGATCGTCTCCGAGCTCGAGGAGGACCTGCACCGCGAGTACGAGCTCGCCGACCCTGCGATCCGTCTTGAGCTGGAGTCCGCCGACCGCCCGGAGCAGGGTGTTCTCGGCAGAGGCCACCGCGCGGTTCGCGCGGCTGACCCTGCTGATCCCCAACGGCGTCCTGAGCTGGAACCTCAAGGTGCCCGGGCGTCGTGGAGAGCTCGAACAACCTCGGCACGGTCCGCACCACCGAGGACGGCGCCCGGCTGATGTCGACGATCACCGCGGCTCTCACGTCACGCAAGCACGAGATCCTATGACCGTGTGCGTGCACTCGCCGGCCTGGCCGGGGGTGGCGTCTCGGTGGAGCATGTACGGGCTCGACGCTCCCGAGTTCCCCTACCAGCCCGACTCCCAGCTGCTGAAGGTGGCCTCGGAGACCTACCGAGAGGTGATCGGGGAGGAGCCGGACGTGCACGTCTCGCAGTGCAGCCTCGAGCTCGGCATGTTCAGCCAACAAGGTGGCCGGGCCTCGAGACGATCTCGATCGGCACCGAGCTGCACGACCTGCACAACCCGAGGGAGTCCGTCAGCCACCGGTCGGTCGCCAAGGTATGGCCGCTGGTGAAGGAGGTCGTCAGCCGGCTCGGCTGAAGCCTGTTCCGCACAACAGGAGGCGTCCCCATGGCGCTCCGCGCCATGGGGAGCTTCTGTGTCTGACGCCGTCTGCGGAAGATGAACCACGCTGCATCACGATTCGGCATCTGAGAAAAAATTGCACGTGGCCTCTTGACGCGCGAGTGACGCGCGACACACACTTGTGTGCATCAGGATTTGGCCCGTGAATAAATATGCGACAAGCGCCGCCAGGCGTCTTGCTCGACCATGGAGAAGCTCATGACTCACCGCACCCACCCTGCGATCCGCATCAGCACTGCCGCCGCTCCTCGGCCTCGCTGCCGCCTCGCTCGCCGCCTGTGGCACCGACGAGGCCTCCGGCGCGGCGGCGGTGGTGGTGACAAGCAGATCATCGGCGTCTCGGTCGCCGACCAGAAGTCGCTGTTCTACGTCGCCGAGGTCGCCGGCATCAAGGACGAGGCCGAGAAGCAGGGCTACGAGGTCAGGATCGTCTCGGCCAACAACGACTCCGACGCCCAGGTCAACCAGGTCAACGACCTGCTCACCCAGCAGATCGGCGCCCTGATCTTCACCTCGCAGGACTCCACCGCCGCCGCGGCCGGCGTCCGCGCGGCGAACCAGGCCGACGTGCCGGTGGTCGCCGTCGACCAGCGACCCGAGTCCGGCGAGGGTGACCTGGCCACCTACATCGCCACCGACAGCGTCAAGGCCGCCTACGAGCTGTGCACCTGGATGTTCGACCAGAACGGCAACAAGGGCCAGCTCGCCATCCTGCACGGCGTGCTCGGCTCCACCGCCGAGATCCAGCGCACCGAGGGCTGCGAGAAGGCGCTCGCGGAGAACCCCGACGTCGAGGTCGTCGCCGAGGAGACCGCCAACTGGGACGAGACCGAGGCCTTCAAGGCCACCCAGAACATCCTCACCGCCAACCCCGACCTCGACATGGTCTTCGGCGAGAGCGACGCGATGTCGATGGGTGCGGCCAAGGCGGCCAAGGCGGCCAAGCAAGGAGATCTTCGCGGTGGGCATCGACGGCTTCCCGACCATGTTCGACGCCGTCGAGAAGCGGTCTGACCCAGGCGACGATGGCGCAGCAGCCCTACATGATGGGCCAGCTCGCCGTGCAGAACGCGATCGCGCTGATGAACGGCGAGGGTGACGACATCCCGGCCGAGCAGTACCAGGACACGGTGCTCATCAACTCCGAGACCGTCAAGGAGCACAAGGTCGAGGACTTCTACGGCCCCGACGCCCAGTCCTTCAAGTGACCTCGGTGGGCCGGTCCGTCGACCGCCGGACCGGCCCACCGCTCCCTGCCGCGCGCCGACGGCGTCGGCTCCGCCCCGCACATCGCTCCAGTCGGAGGAGGCGACATGAACGAGTCCGCGGACCGACCGGGCCTGGTGTGCACCGGGCTGGTCAAGACCTACAGCGGCGTGACCGTGCTGAAGTCAGTCGACTTCACGGTCCGTCCCGGCCACGTGTCGTCGGACTGATCGGCGAGAACGGTGCCGGCAAGTCCACGCTCAGCTCCCTGATCACCGGCGTGGTCCAGCCCGACGGGGGCACCATGACCCTCGACGGGCACGGCCGTACGCGCCGCACAGCCCGGCCGACGCGCTGGCCAGGGCGTCGTGCTGATCCACCAGGAGATCCGGCTGCTGCCGGACCTGTCGGTGGCCGAGAACATCTTCCTCGGCCGGCTGCCGCGACGCGGCGCGGCCGGATCGACCGCGAGCGGATGCACCGGGAGGCCGCCGAGCGTCCTCGACCTCGCTCGGCGTCGACCTCGACCCGCGTCGACAGGTCCGCGGCCTGTCGATGGCCGTGCAGCAGGAGATCGAGATCGCCAAGGCGCTCAGCCGCCAGCCCCGCTACGTCGTCTTCGACGAGCCGTCGGCGTCGCTCGGGGAGACCGAGACCGAGCACGTGCTCGACCGGATCCGCGCGCTGCGCGACCAGGGCGTCGGCGTCTCCTACATCTCGCACCGCCTCGACGAGGTCCGCGAGGTGTGCGACGAGATCGTCTGCCTGCGCGACGGCGAGCGGGTGGCGTCCTGGGACGACAGCCGCGTGCCCAAGGCCGAGCTCGTCAACGCGATGGTGGGCCGCGAGTTCACCTTCGAGCACGTCGCCGCCCAAGCCCGATGCGCGACGACGGTCGTCCTCGAGGTGCGCGGTCTGCGCCGCGACGGCGTCTTCGCCGACATCGACTTCGACGTCGCGGCCGGCGAGGTGCTGGGCATCGCCGGCCTCGTCGGCGCCGGGCCGCACCGAGGTCGTGCGTGTCGATCGCCGGCCTCGACCGCCCCGACGCCGGCGAGGTCCGTCGTGGACGGCAAGCCGGCTGCCCTGCACCAGCCCGCGCGCGGCGATCAAGGCCGGCGTCGTCATGGTCCCCGAGGACCGCAAGGGCCAGGGCCTCAACCTGGACCGCACCGCCGAGGAGAACGTCACCCTGCCGTGGGAGCCGCAGCTGGCCACGGCCGGCGTCTGATCACCACCAGGACGATCCGCACGGGTCGGCAGCGATCCAGCGCGAGCGGCTCGACATCCGCGGCGACATGTGCCTGCCGGTGAAGTCGATGTCCGGCGGCAACCAGCAGAAGGTCCTGATCGGCAAGTGGCTGGTCGCGCGACCCCAAGGTGCTCATCGTCGACGAGCCGACGCGCGGCGTCGACGTCGGCGCCAAGATGGCGATCTACGAGATCATCCGCGCCCTCGCCGGCCGAAGGCATGGCCGTGATCGTCGTCTCCTCCGAGCTGGAGGAGGTGCTCGGCCTCTCCCACCGCGTGCTGGTCATGTCGCGGCGGGCGCCAGCGCGGCATCCTCGCCCGCGCCGAGGCCACCCCCCAGCGCGTGATGGCGCTCGCCGTCCCCGCCGGTGCCGGTCCGACCTCGGCGCGCCAGACCCCCACGTCCCCAGCTCACCCACGGCTCCCACGCCCGCAGGAAGGTGACCATGTCCACGAACCAGAAGCGCCGCGACGGGCAGGGACGGCTCGCGCCGACCGGCCGGGCTCCGGGTCCCCGACCAGCCCGCGGCCGCCACGGGCGGCGGCCGGCCGAGCAGTCCGCTCGGCGCCGCGCTCGACGTGCTCGGGCGCCTGCCCGGCCCGCTGCTCGGTCTCATCGTCGGTGATGGTGGCGCTGTCGTTCATGTCGCCGTTCTTCCTGACCCAGCGCAACCTCACCAACATCGTCAGCCAGAACGCCGACATCGGCATCATGGCGGTGGGCGCGGCGCTGGTCATCCTCATCGGCGGCATCGACCTCTCGGTCGGCTCCACCCTCGCGCTGTCGCTGATGACGAGCGCATGGCTCTTCCGCGAGCAGGGGCTGCCGTTCACGCTGTGCGTGGTCGCCGGGCTCCTGGTCGGTGCGCTGGTCGGCCTGGTCAACGGCGTGCTGTCCACCTACGGCCGGATCCAGCCGTTCGTCGCCACCCTGGCCACCATGTCGGCCGCCGCCGGCCTGGCTCTCTACATCACCGACGGCAACCCGATCAACGGCTTCCCGCACCTGGTACCTCGAACGATCACCACCCTGGAGCCCCTCGGCATCCCCTTCGAGGCGATCCTCCTGGTGGCGACGTACCTGGTGGCGGCCTTCTGGCTGCAAGCTACCGGCCCAGCGGCCGGGCGCTGTACGCCGTCGGCGGCAACGCCGAGGTGGCGCGCCTCTCCGGTCTCAACGTGACCCGGATCAAGATCGGCGTCTACGTCGTGGCCGGGTTCCTCGCGGCACTGGCCGGGATCGTGGTCGGGCTCGCGGCTCGACTCGGCCCAGCCGACGGCCGGCACCGCCGACCTGCTCAACGTCATCGCGGTCGTCGTCATCGGCGGCGCGAGCCTCTCCGGCGGCTCCGGCAGCATGCTCAACACCTTCATCGGGCTGCTGATCATCGGCGTCCTCAACAACGGCATGTCGCTGCTCAACGTCTCGCCCGAACCTGCAGCCGGTCGTGATCGGCGCCGCCATCATCATCGCGGTCCTCACCGACCGCGCCAGCCGGGCGCGGATGTACCGCTCGCACTCAGCCCGAGCCCCGCGCACCGACGACGCCGTACCGACGAGAGGACTGACCAGCGATGCCCACGCAAGCTCTGGACCTGCCCAGCCTGCTGCAGCACGTGGATACCGAGGGGCGGCTCGCGCCCTGCGGGCTGCACGACCTCGTGCTCGGCGACGGGGTGGTGGCACTCGGTCGCCGACACCGTGGCGAGGCTCCTGCCGGCGGCGGTGACCGAGCGCGGTCGCCGGGCGCGCGTGGCGCTGCTGGTCGACAAGGCGCGCCATCACGCGGCGGGGCGAGGACCTCAAGGACCTGTCCAGCAAGCAGCTCGAGGAGCGGTTCGAGGTTCGCCGCACGGTGCTGGACGACGGGCACTCCGAGCTCCACGTCGTCGACGAGGTCCTCGAGACCGCGAGCGCAGCCGTCCGGGGCGTCGACGCCGTGGTGGCGGTCGGCGGCGGCACCATCAGCGACATCGCCAAGGTCGCGGCGCCGCGGTCGGTGAGGACACCTCTCCGGTCCTGGTGTCCGTGCAGACCGCGGCCTCGGTCGACGGATACACCGACGACGTGTCGGTGGTGCTGCGCGACGGCGTGAAGCGCACGGTGCCCTCGCGCTGGCCGGACGCCGTCGTGGCCGACGCCGAGACGATCGCGGAGGCGCCGGCGGCGATGAACCGCGCCGGGCTTCGGCGAGATGACCTCGATGTTGGTGGCGCCGGCTGACTGGACCCTGGCCGGGTTGGTCGGCACCGACCCCGGCGTCCACGACGGGCCGATCCGGCTGCTCGAGCTGGTCGGCGCCGACATCGCCTCCTGGTCCTCCGGAGTGCGCACGGCGGACCCCGAGGCGGTCGCGCAGCTCACCAAGGCGCTGGCGCTGCGAGGCGTCGCCACCGGCGTGGCGGGCACGACAGCCGTGCTGTCCGGCGTGGAGCACCTCGTGAGCCACATGCTCGACCAGCACCACACCGCCCACCACCTCCCGATGGGGCTGCACGGCGCGCAGGTCGGAGCGGCCAGCGTGGTCGCGGCGGCCGCCTGGGAGATGCTGTTCGACCGCATGTCGTCGACGAGCCGGCCGGACCTCGACCCCGACGCCCTGGACGCGGACCGGGCCCGGGGACGAGTCGAGAGAGCCTTCGGCGGACTCGACCGCGAGGGGCGCATCGCAGCCGAGTGCTGGCAGGACTACGGCAAGAAGCTGGAGAAGGTCACCGCTCTGCAACCGCGGCTGTCGGAGCTCCTGCGACTCCTGGGACGAGCACGGGCCCCGCCTGCGCCGGCTCGCTCGGCCCAGCGCCGAGATCGCCGCCGGCCTGGTGGCGGCCGGCGCCCCGGCCGACTTCGACGAGCTGGACCCCGCTGTGGACGCGGACCTGGCTCGATGGGCGGTGACCAACTGCGCCCTCATGCGCAACCGGTTCACCGTGGTCGACCTGCTCACCCTCCTCGGCTGGTGGGACGACGCCGACGTCGAGGAGGTGCTGCGTCGCGCCGCCGACGCGACCGCCGCCGCTCGGGACGGTCGCGACGCGGGATCGGAGACGGAGTGAGATGGCCATCGACTACGTGATCGGCGTCGACTGCTCGACCACGGCCGCCAAGGCCGTGGTGTGGAACGACCGGGGCGACGCGCTGTCGGAGACCCGGCACGCCTTCGACCTCTCCCAGCCGCGACCCGGCTGGGGCGAGCAGAACGCTGAGGACTGGTGGACGTCCCTGGTCGCCGCAGTCCGGCGCGCCGTGCAGACCGTCGACACCTCGCGCATCGGCGCGCTGTGCCTCACCCACCAGCGTGAGTCCTTCGTGTGCCTCGACGACGCCGGCAAGCCGCTGCGGCCGGCCATGCTCTGGCTCGACACCCGCGCCACCGACGAGGTGCAGGAGTTCGGCACCGACGAGGTCCATCGGATCACCGGCAAGCCCGCCAACCCGACGCCTGCCTGGTACAAGCTGCTGTGGCTCGCCCGCCACGAGCCGGACACGCTGGCCCGGATCGGCAAGGTCGTCGACGTCCACGGCTTCCTCGTCCACCGGCTCACCGGCGAGTGGGTGACCTCCTGGGCGAGCGCCGACCCGCTGGGGCTGGTCGACATGACGACCTTCGACTACGACGACGGGCTGCTCGCCGCAGTCGGGCTGAGCCGCGACCAGCTGCCCGACCCTCGCGGCGCCCGGCAGCGTCGTGGGCACCTTGCGCGGCGGACGTGGCGAGCGACCTCGGGCTGCCCGCCGGCCTGCCGGTGGTGGCAGGCGCGGGGGACGGTCAGTGCGCACAGCTCGGCACCGGGGTCACCGCGCCGGGCCGGGCCTACCTCAACCTGGGCTCCGGCATCGTCTCGGGCACCTACAGCGACGACTACGCCTACGGTCTGCAGTTCCGCACGCTGTCCGGGCCCGTGCCTGGCTCCTACACCCTGGAGACCTTCCTCGGCGGCGGCACCTTCAACCTGAACTGGTTCGTGGAGAAGTTCTCCGGCGTCGACACCCGCGCGCTCGGGCTGGACCTCACGCCGGAGCAGGTGCTGGAGACCGCCGCGGCCAAGCTCCCGCCGGGCGCTGAGGGGCTGCTGGCCCTGCCCTACTGGGCGGGCGCGCTGACGCCGTACTGGGACCACAACGCCCGCGGCGTCCTGCTCGGCCTCACCGGCATCCACGGCAAGTCGCACGTCTACCGCGCGCTGCTGGAGGGGATCGCGCTGCGAGCAGCGGTTCCTGACCACCGGGGCGGAGTCCGTGCTGAGCGAGCCGATCACCGAGGTCGTGGCGCTCGGCGGCGGGTCACGCAGCCCGGTGTGGTGTCAGATCATCGCCGACGTCATGCAGGCGGCCGCTGGTGGTGGTGCGCGAGCCGGAGAGCACGTGCCTGGGCGCGGGCATGCTGGCGGCGGCGGCGGTGGGCATCCACAAGTCGATCCCCGAGGCAGCCGCCGAGATGAGCGGCACCTCGGCGGCGTTCGAGCCCGACGACGTCACCGCCGCGGTCTACGACCGGCTCTACGACGTGTACAAGGACATCTACCCGACCAACCGCGACCTCTTCGCCCGACTGGCAGAGGTCACCTCGTGAGCGCCGGGGCCGCCGCGCCGCCACAGATCACCCGGCCGATGCGCAGCTATGCCGGCTACCTGTTCGACCTCGACGGCACCATCTACCTCGGCGACGAGCTGCTGCCCGGCGCGGCCGAGCTGGTCCACGCCTTGCGCGAGCAGGGCCGGGAGACGCTCTTCCTCTCCAACAACCCCACCAAGGATCCCCAGATGTACGCCGACAAGCTGGCGCGCCTGGGCATTCCCACCCCGGTCGACAGGGTGCTGAACCCGATCGGTCACGACCGCGGCGTGGCTTCGTCAGGAGGCGCCGGACGCCTCGGTCTTCGTCATCGGCGAGGCGCCACTGGTCCGGTCGATCCGCGAGGCAGGCATCCGGATCACCGACCGTCCCGACGAGATCGACATCGTCGTGGCCAGCTATGACCGGACGTTCGACTACCGCAAGCTGCAGATCGCCTTCGACGCGCTGTGGCAGCATCGCCGGGCTCGGCTGATCGCGACCAACCCGGATGCCTACTGCCCCCTGGCCGGCGGTCGCGGGGAGCCCGACACGGCCGCCATCGTCGCCGCCATCGAGGCGAGCACCGGCGCGAGGTGCGAGGTCTACCTCGGCAAGCCGTCACCGTTGATGCTCGACACGTCGGTGCAGATGCTGGGATTGCGGGCCGAGGAGTGCGTCATGGTGGGCGACCGGCTCTACACCGACATCGCCATGGCAGTCGAGGCCGACATCGACTCGGCGCTCGTGCTCACCGGCGAGATCGACCCTCGACATGGTCGCCGGCCTTCCCGTCGAGCGCCGGCCGACCTGGGTCCTCGATCGCATCGACGGGCTCCTGAGCGCCGTGGAGGTCGGATGAGCGTGCTCCCGGGCGATGCCCCTGCCGTGGGCTCCGACCTGCTCCGGCTGATGGTCGCCACCGCCCGCCTCTACTACGTCCACGGCCTGCGCCAGCGCGACATCGGCCAACGGCTGGGCATCTCGCAGGCACGGGTCTCCCGGCTTGCTCCGGCAGGCCGGGGTGCACGGGCTCGTGCGCACCATGGTCGCCGTCCCCGAGGGGATGCAGGTCGAGCTCGAGGAGGCCATCGAGGCTCGGTACGGCGTGCAGGAGGTCCACGTCGTCGAGGCCGGCGCGACGACCGACCTCTCCATGCTGCTCGGGCGAGCCGCCGCGCGCTACCTGGGCGAGACCGGACTGCAGGCAGCGGTGGTCGGCTTCACGTCGTGGAGCACGACGCTCCAGCAGATGGCGCACAGCCTCGACAGTGCGGCACGCCCCGTCAGCCGATACGTCGTGGAGATGCTCGGCGACCTGGGCTCCCCCTTGCGCCAGCACAGCGCGAACCGCTCCACCCAGGCGATCGCCCGAGCCCTGGGTGCCGAGCCGGTGTTCCTCCGCACCCCCGGGGTGCTGACGTCTGCCGAGCAACGCGCGATCACGACGAGCGACCCCCACGTGACGCGGGCCCTGGAGATGCTCGACCACCTGGACCTGGCCTTC
Organism: uncultured Actinomycetota bacterium; assembly: GCA_963754155.1. GTDB lineage: Bacteria > Actinomycetota > Actinomycetes > Propionibacteriales > Nocardioidaceae > Marmoricola_A. The sequence continues at coordinate 1,486,739 of CAVWEU010000003.1, forward strand.
GTCGGGGTGGGACCGGCCGACGTGCACAGCGAGCTCGAGGCGGGAGACCGGTACTTCACCCCTGAGGAGCTGGCCCGGGCGCGTGCCGCCGGGGCCGTCGGCCAGCTCAACCAACGGTTCATCGACGCCGCGGGGAAAGCCGTCGCCACCCCGCTCGACGACCTCGTGGTGGGCAGCACCCTGCCGCAGGTGGCCCAGGCAGGACGCCGCATCGTCGTGGCCGGCGGGCCGGAGAAGTGGGCCCCCATCTCCTCTGCACTCACCGGAGGTTGGGTCGACGTGTTGATCACCGACGGTGCCACCGCTCACGAGCTGGTGGCTGTCTAACCGGCCGAGGTCGTGTCGCTACCCCCTTGCGGGGAACCGTCGACCTTCTCTAGAATGGAAATGCATACAGTGAATATTTACCCCGAACAGAGGACGCCATGAGCCTGTCGCCCGAGACACTGCTGGAGATGCAGCGCCGGATGCTGCGCATCCGCCGCTTCGACGAGCGTGCCTCCAAGATGGTCAAGCGCGGCCACATCCCCGGCACGGTGCACACGAGCATCGGCCAGGAGGCCCAGGTCGTCGGCGCCTGCATGGCGCTCGGCGACGACGACTACATGTCCGGCAACCACCGCAGCCACGGCCACCCGATCGGCAAGGGCTCCCCGCTCGGCCCGCTGATGGCCGAGCTGGTCGGCAAGGCGACCGGCGTCTGCGGCGGCAAGGGAGGGTCGCTGCACCTCGCCGACTTCAACGTCGGCAGCCTCGGCGAGTCCGGCATCGTCGGCTCGTCGATCCCGATCGCGACCGGTGCCGCACTGTCCAGCAAGGTGCTCGGCAACGGCCGGGTCGCCTTGGCGTTCTTCGGGGACGGGGCCGCCAACCAGGGCTGCCTCTACGAGGCGATGAACATCGCCGGCGTGTGGGACCTGCCGGTGGTCTTCCTCTGCGAGAACAACCAGTACGCGCTCTCCACGCCGGCGCACACGGTCACCTCCGGGGTGATCGCCGACCGCGCCGCCGGCTTCGGCATGCCGGGGGTCCGGGTCGAGGACGGCCAGGACGTCCTCGCCGTCCACGACGCCGTCACCGCAGCCGTCGAGCGGGCCCGCCGCGGCGACGGGCCGACGCTGGTCGAGGTCGTCACCTACCGCTTCAACGAGCACTCAGAAGGGCTGCGCCTCGGCATCGACTACCGCAACGCCGAGGAGAAGGCCGCCTGGCTCGAGCAGGACCCGATCGCGCTCTTCCGCCGCCACCTGGTCGCCGAGGGTGTCGCGACCGACGAGCAGCTGGACGCTCTCGAGGCCGAGGTGCTCGCCGAGGTCGACGAGGCGGTCCGGTTCACCGACGAGAGCCCCTTCCCCGACCCGAGCGTCGCCTTCAAGGACCTCTACACCGAACCGATCGGAGCAACGTCATGACCGTCATGAGCTACCTCGGCGCCATCGGCGCCGCCCAGCGTGAGGCCATGGAGGCCGACGAACGCGTCGTCATCATCGGCGAGGACGTCGAGGCCAACGTCTACGGCACCACCGGGGGCTCGGGGAAGTCGCGCGCCGACAAGGGCGACTTCCTCCAGATGTTCGGCGCCAACCGGATCCGCAACACCCCGATCTCCGAGGAGGTCATCGTCGGCTCCGCGATCGGCGCCGCGATGACCGGGCTGCGCCCGATCGTCGACCTGTCCTACTCGCGCTTCCTCTACATGGCGATGGACCAGTTCGTGAACCAGGCCGCGAAGAACCGCTACATGTTCGGCGGCCAGGCGTCGCTGCCGGTGGTGTTCCGCTCCGCGATGTTCTACGGGCTCAACACCGGAGCACACCACTCCGACCGGCCCTACCCGATGTTCATGAACGTCCCCGGCCTCAAGATCGTCGTACCGTCGACGCCGTACGACGCCAAGGGGCTGCTGCGCACCGCGGTGGACTCCGACGACCCCGTGCTCACCTTCGAGGCGTGCCTGCTCTGGGGCACCAAGGGGGAGGTGCCCGAGGAGGAGTACCGCATCCCGTTCGGCGAGGCCCGCACGGTCCGGGAGGGCTCGGACGTCACCGTGGTGGCGATCTCCAGCGCCGTGCCCGAAGCGGTGGCTGCCGCGGAGGCGCTGGCCGAGGAGGGCGTCTCGGTCGAGGTGATCGACCCGCGCACCCTGGTGCCCTTCGACGCCGAAGCCGTGATCCGCTCGGTGCAGCGGACCGGCCGCCTGGTGGTGGCCGACCCTGCGCACCGAACCTGCTCCGCAGCCTCGGAGATCTCGGCGATCGTCGCGGAGGAGGCGTTCGAGTCCCTGCGCGCGCCGATCGTGCGGATCACGACGCCCGACACGCAGATCCCGTTCAGCCCTGCGCTGGAGAAGCAGCTCTACCCGAGCCGTGCAGGCATCGCCGACGCCGTCCGACGGCTCACCGGGGTCGCCTCCGCGGTTCCCGACCGACCGCGCCAGCTCGACGAGCTGGCCACGCAGGCACCGCGCTGAGACGCGGAAACCACCCGTCAGAAGACCGAAACAGGAAGGAAGAACCATGGCGAAGATCGAGGTGCTGCTCCCGCAGTGGGGGATGGGCATGAGCGAGGGAATGATCACCAGCTGGCTGAAGAGCGTGGGCGACACCGTGGAGGAGGACGACGCGCTGGCGGAGGTCGAGGCGGAGAAGGTGGAGGAGACGCTCGAGGCTCCTGTCTCCGGCACCCTGACCGAGATCGTGGTGCCCGAGGGCGAGACCGTCGAGGTCCGCACCGTGGTCGCCTACATCGAGACCGACTGAGCACCGGGCCGGAGAGGAGCTGCGTCATGGGTCAGGTCGATCCCAGAACCGCCATCCAGAGCGCCGTTGACGGCGGCTACGCCGTCGGCGCATTCAACATGCACAACGAGGAGACCACCGAGGCGTTGGTGTGGGCGGCCGAGCAGGCGAAGGCCCCGGTCTTCCTGCAGGTCGGCCGGGCGCTCGTCCCGCACATCGGGCTGCGCAGGGCCTACGAGCTGACCAGGCGGGTCGCCGAGGAGTCTGACGCCGAGTACGTCATCCACCTCGACCACGGGCCGTGGGAGGAGGTGTTCGAGGCGATCAAGCTCGGGTTCACCTCGATCATGTACGACGGCGCCCATCTGCCGTTCGAGGAGAACATCCGCTCGACCCGCAAGGTCGTGGAGGTAGCCCACGCGTTCGGCATCCCGGTGGAGGCCGAGCTCGGCAAGATCCCGGACGCCGACGAGCAGGTCGACTGGGCCTCCTACTACACCGACGTGGCGGAGGCCGAGCGGTTCGTGGCCGAGACCGGAGTCGACTACCTGGCGATCTCGGTCGGCATCGTGCACGGGGTCCCGCTGGCCGAGCCGCAGCCGCTGGACATTCAGCGGATCAAGGAGATCAAGCAGGCGACCGGGATCCCTCTGGTGCTGCACGGTGCCTCCGGAGTCCCTGAGGACGAGGTGCGAGCCGCGATGGACGCCGGCGTACATAAGTTCAACGCCGACACCGACCTCCGGCACGCTTTCCGGGCCGGCATCGAAGCGGTGTGGGCCGAGGGCGACCGGCAGCTGGAGGAGGCGATGGCGGAGGGCCGGACGAGGATGGTCGCGGCCACCGTCGAGAAGATGGAGCTCTACGGGTGCGCCGGCCGTGCTGCGGGAGCGCGACCGTGACGACCCAGCAGCTGGAGGGCACCGCCACCCCCCTCAAGGGGATCAGGCGGACCGCCGCCAGGCGGATGGTCGCGGCGTGGGAGGCCCCGGTCTTCCATCTCACCGTCGAGGTGGACATGACGGTCGCCCTGTCCACCAAGGAGAGGGTGCCCGGGGCGACCGTCACCGACGCCCTCCTGGGGGCCTGCGCGCGCGCGCTCACCGAGCACCCTGCGCTCAACGCCCACTACGGGGAGGAGACGGTGACGAGCTTCGACACCGTCAACCTCGGCATGGCCGTCGCCACGGGTGCGGGACTGATGGTGCCGGTCATCCACGGCGTCGAACGACTCGGCCTGGCCGAGCTGGCTGAGGCGCGCCGCGACGTCGCCCTCCGCGCCCGCGAGGGGCGGCTACAGATGGCCGACGTCAGTGGCGGGACGTTCACGGTCTCGAACCTGGGGATGATGGGGATCGACCGGTTCGACGCGATCCTGAACGTCCCCCAGGTCGCGATCCTCGCCGTCGGCACCACCCGCCACCGCCAGGTGTGGAACGGAGGGGACCCCACCTGGCGTCCGGTGGCGGAGCTGACGCTCACCTGCGACCACCGCGCCGTCGACGGCGCGACCGGAGCCGCGTTCCTCTCGGCCGTGCGGTCGGGGCTGGAGTCGGCCTGACGGGCCGGAAGCCATGGTCACCTACGACGAGCTGCTCGCGCGCGAGCTCGCCACCTGGCCGGGCACGGCAGGGGTGGTGGCCGTGGACGCGGGAGGCGTGCTCGGCCGCGCCGGCGACACGACCACCAGCTGGCCCTGGGCGTCGGTCACCAAGATCCTGACCGCGCTCACCGTGCTGCGCGCGGTGGAGGACGGAGTCGCGCACCTCGACGAACCAGCGGGTCCTCCCGGCTCGACCGTCCGTCACCTGCTGGCACACGCCTCCGGGCTGGCGTTCGACGACGACCGTGTCCTGGCCGCACCGGGGCGCCGTCGCATCTACTCCAACCGGGGGATCGAGCTCGTCGCCCAACACGTGGCCGACCGCGCCGGCCGGCCGTTCGCGGAGCTCGTCGCCGAGTCGGTCCTCGGGCCGCTCGGGATGGCCGGCACCACGCTGGAGGGCTCGCCGGCCGCCGGGGCCCGCGGGCCGGTCGACGACCTCGCCCTGCTCGCCCGCGAGCTGGTGGCCCCCCGGGTGCTCAGCGCCGAGCTGGTCGCCTCGGCGACCGACACGAGCCTGCCCGAGCTTTCCGGGGTGCTCCCCGGGTTCGGTCGCCAGCAGCCCAACGACTGGGGTCTGGGCGTGGAGGTGCGCGGGACCAAGGCACCGCACTGGACCTCGTCGGCGAACTCTCCTTCGACCTTCGGTCACTTCGGCCAGTCGGGGTCCTTCCTCTGGGTCGACCCCGCTGCCGTGCTCGGATGCGTCGCGGCGGGGGACACGGCGTTCGGCCCCTGGGCCGCCGAGCAGTGGCCGGTGCTCGCCGGTCGGCTGGTGGAGCACCACCGATCAGCCCGACGGACGTCTCGAACAAGGAGCCTGTGATGACGACCTCCCTGACCGGTGGCCGACTCGGCCCGGATGAGCACTGACGCCGCCTGGAAACGTCTGCAGGACGGGCACGTCGAGGTCCTGGTGATCGGCGGCGGCGTCACCGGTGCGGGGGCCGCCCTCGACGCCACCACCCGGGGGCTCTCGACCGCCCTCGTGGAGGCGAGGGACTTCGCCAGCGGCACCTCGTCCCGGTCCAGCAAGCTGTTCCACGCGGCCTGTCTCCTTCCTCGCTCCGCGACTCCGACACCGGCGAGCAGTGCCAGGTGCATGCGGACGTCGTCCTCAACTGCACCGGCGTCTGGACCGACGACGTCCAGCGGCTCTCCGGTGAGCGCGGCCGCTTCCACGTGCGAGCCTCCAAGGGAGTCCACCTGGTGGTCCCGCGTGACCGGATCGCCTCCGACACCGGGCTCATCCTGCGCACCGAGAAGTCGGTGCTCTTCGTGATCCCCTGGCGCAGCCGATGGATCGTCGGCACGACCGACACGGACTGGAACCTGGACCGGGCGCACCCCGCGGCCAGCCGACGCGACATCGACTACGTCCTCGAGAAAGTCAACGCCGTCCTCGACGTCCCTCTGACCCGCGAGGACGTCGTCGGGGTCTACGCCGGACTTCGGCCCCTGCTGTCGGGAGAGTCGGAGGAGACTAGCCAGCTCTCGCGCGAGCACGCGGTCGCCCGCTCCGGTCCGGGGCTCTTCTCCTGTGCTGGGCTGTGACGACGACACCGCCCAGCGTGAGGTGACCACCTACCTGGCCCGTGTCGAGTCCGAGCGGGCGTCCCAGGAGGAGACCGAGGACGCGGCGGCCGATGCCACCCGCCTGTTCGCGCCGGAGCTGCGCCGCACCCGGGACACCGCCCTGCACTGAGCCGGTGACGGTCAGGCAGAGCCTTCCTCCGGCCCCCGGTTGGCGACGAGGTACTCGGCAGTCAGCGTGTCCGTCACCAGCGTGTCCAGCCAGCCGCCCAGCAGCGCGGCCCGGACCGCCGCGTGCTTGCGCCGGCCGCCGGCAACGGCCCACCGGCGGCGGGCGGCCTTGAGCTGGTCGACGGTCACGCCGATCACGAGCTCGTGGAGCTCGGTTCCCAGAGGCCTCCCGTCGGCGTCCACGAAGTGCAGGCAGACCTCTCCCACAGCGCCCTGGTCGCGCGCCGTGGCGAACTGCTCCTCGGTGAAGAAGTTGTCGCCCGGCCGCAGCGCCGGGTCGATGTGGCAGTCGCCGATGCCGACGAGGGCAAGGTCGAGCGAGTCGAGCATGGCGAGCGCGTCCCGGGCGTGCATGTCACGCCGGAGCAGCTGCCCCTTCATCTCCGGCGACGGGACGACCCCGGGCGTGCGGAGGAACACCGGCTGCCCTCCCATCAGCGCGGCGAGCCGCTGGGTGGACCGGGCGGCATCGTGCTGCACCTCGGGGGGGCCGAGGTCGCCGAGCATCTCCACCACTCGCTCGGTCCGCATCCGGGTGGGCTGCAGGGCATCGACCATCTGGCGCAGCGTCTTGCTCCACGACGTGAAGCCGACGACCGGCGCCTCGAAGGTGACCTCGTGGAGCAGCGCTGCGGTGGCATGGGCGAGGTCGCGTCCGAGCTCGGTTTCGTCCTCGCTCACCGCGTCCACGACGTGGACCTCACTGATCCCGTAGAGCTTCTCGACGCGGTCCTCGAGGTCGGCGTGGATGTGCCGGGGGACGGCGACGACGGTGCGGACGATCGCCGCCTCCTCGGCCTGGGTGAGCAGACGGGAGACCCGGGACTGCGAGATCTGCAGCCGCTTGGCGATGTCGGTCTGTCGCATGCCGTGGGTGTGGTAGAGCCGCGCCACCTTGATAATCAGCCGCTGGTTGTCGCCGTCCGCCATCATCCTGCCTCGGTCGCCTCGTGTCCCCGTCATTGTAGGGACCGTCGTCCGATCGGTCGCACCCTTGACACCGGCGGCTTGAGACTCGACACTGAATGTCAATGCACTGTCTGAATAGAGTTGCAGGAGCTGAGATGGACGACAGCTGGTCAGCGCCGTACGACCTCATCGTGGTGGGCGCCGGCATCAACGGCCTCGGACTGGCCCGGGATGCCGCCTCCCGAGGGCTGCGGGTGGTGGTGCTGGAGCAGGACGACATCTGCAGCGGGGTGTCCGCCTGGTCCGGCCGTCTGGTGCACGGCGGTCTGCGCTACCTCGAGCACCGCGACTTCGGTCTGGTCCGCGAGTCCCTGCGCGAGCGCGAGCGGCTGTTCCGGCTCGCGCCGCACCTGGTCAAGCCGCTGCGTCTGATCATGCCGCTGTACCGGCACAACCGACGCCCCGCGTGGATGATCCGGCTCGGCATGGTGGTCTACGACGTGCTCTCGTTCGACAAGCGCACCGGCCGTCACGAGGTGCTCGACCGTGACGCGCTGCTCCGCCGGTTTCCCGGGATCTCGCGTGACGGACTCGCCGGCGCCGCGGTCTTCACCGACGGCCAGGTGGAGTACGCCGAACGACTCTGCGTCGAGGTCGCCGTGGCCGCCGCCGGCGATGGGGCCGAGCTTCGCACGAAGGCTCGGGTCGAGGAGCCGGTGATGGATGGCGGCCGGCTGGTCGGGGTGCGCTACCGGGACACGACCACCGGAGAGCTCCACGAGGTCCGGGCGCCGGTGACGTTCAACGTCGCCGGCCCGTGGATCGATCGGATCTTCCGCGCCGGCGCGCCCCCGCAGCCGCGCCTCAACGGCGGCACGAAGGGGAGCCACCTGGTCGTGGACCCCTTCCCCGGGGCACCGGACGACGTCGTCTACTACGAGTCGAAGACCGACGGGCGCCTGGTGCTGGTGATCCCGTGGATGGGTCGCTACCTGATCGGCACCACCGACCTGCGGTTCGACGAGGACCCGGGTGAGGCGCGGTGCGACCAGGAGGAGATGACCTACCTGCTCGGTGAGGTCAACGCGCTCATCCCCGAGGCCGGGCTCACCCCCCACGATGTCCTCTTCACCTACTCCGGCGTGCGGCCGCTGCCCTACGCCCCCGACGTGGAGGAGTGGGAGATCCCCCGCAGCCACGTGCTCCACGACCACGCGCCGGACATTCCCGGCCTCGTGACGGTCGTTGGCGGCAAGCTCACCACCTACCGGCAGCTCGCCGAAGACGCCATCGACGACGTCTTCGAGCGGCTTGGCCGGCGCGCGCCCAAGTGCGCCACCCAGCACCTGCCGCTTCCGGGTGCGTCCGGGGACCCGGTGCGTGCGCGGGCGTCGCTGCTTGAGGGTGGGCTCTCCGCCCGCACGGCCGACCGGCTGCTGGCGTTGTACGGCGGGCGGGCGCTCGACGTCGTGGCGGCCGCCACGGGGGACGAGGAGCTGCTCACGGTGGTCCATGAGCCCACGGGTGCGATCGCTGCCGAGCTCCTCTTCGGCTTCCGGGAGGAGTTCGCCCGGACCCTGACCGACGTGATGGCCCGACGCACGCTGCTCGCCTTCGAGCCGGGGCACGGGCTCGAGCAGCGCGAGCAGATCCTTCGGTTCCTCGGCGACCGGCTCGGCTGGGACGACCAGCGCCAGGCCGCCGAGCTCGACGAGTACCGCGACTGGCTGAGCCGGCTCGCGGTTCCCGCCGACGCGGCGACGGGGGCGTCGTCGTGAGCCGTCGCCTCGCGGTCGCTCTCGACCTGGGGTCGACCAGCGCGCGCGCCGTGCTCGTCGACGCGGACGGCAACGTGGTCTCCGAGGCGCGGCGCCCCACAGACCCGCAGTTCCCGCAGCGTGGCTGGGTCGAGCTCGACCCCTGGCACCTGTGGCGCGCGCTGCGGGACTCGCTGGGGGAGGCCCTCGTCGCCGCCTCGGCGACGACCGACGACATCGCCGGGGCCGGGGTCACCACGTCCCGCGAGACCTGCCTGATCTGGGACCGCGCCACCGGTGAGCCGATCCACCCGGCGATCATGTGGATGTCGAAGCAGACCGACCGGGTGGTCGACGCCTGGCACGCAGCGGGGCTCGGGGAGGAGTTCCGGTCGCGCACCGGGCTCTTCAACGACTCCTTCTTCAGTGCCGCGAAGCTCGCCTGGCTCCTCGAGGAGGTGCCGGGGGTGCGGCAACGTGCCGAGGCAGGCGAGCTGGCGGCCGGCACGCTCGACACCTGGCTGGTGTGGAACCTCACCGGGGGGCGCACCCACGCCACCGACCCGAGCGAGGCGTCGCGGACCGCCCTGTTCTCGCTCGCCGACCTCGCCTGGGACGACACCCTCTGCCGAGCGACGGGCGTCCCGGCCGCGCTGCTCCCCGAGGTGCGCGACTCCGACGCCTTCTTCGGCGAGGTCCGGCCCGACGAGACCGGTCTTCCGGGCACCGCCGCCTTCCCGGTGACCGCGGTGATGGGCGACCAGATGGCCGGCATGTTCGGGCAGGGGTGCCTGGCGACCGGCTCGGTCAAGAACACCTTCGGCACCGCCGGCGTGCTCACCGCCAACACCGGTGCCGAGCCGGCGGTCCTCGACGGGCTCACCGCGAGCGTGGCCTGGACGCTCGCCGGCACGACCGACTACGAGGCCGAGGGCGTCGTCTTCCACAGCGGTCAGACGCTGCAGTGGATGCGCGAGAAGCTGGGGGTGCTGGCAGCCGGCGAGAGCAGCGAGGACGTGGCGGCGCGGGTGCCGGACAACGGCGGGGTCTACGTCGTGCCGGCTTTCGCGGGCATCTGCGCTCCGCACTGGGTCCGGGATGCCTCCGCCAGCATCGTCGGTCTCACCCTGGAGAGCACCGGCGCCCATGTCGTGCGCGCCGGGCTGGAGGCGATGGCCTACCAGACCCGGGACATCGTCGAGGCGTTCCGGGCGGGAGGCTTCGAAGCCCCCGAGCTCCGGGTCGACGGCGGGGCCGCGTCGAACGCCCTGCTCTGCCAGTTCCAGGCCGACATCCTCGGCGTCCCGGTGCTGCGGCCGCGTTCCCTCGAGCAGACCGCGCTCGGAGTGGCCCACGTCGCGGGGGTGGCCGGCGGGCTCTGGGAGCTGGGGGACCTGGCCAGCCGGTGGGAGGCCGACCGCGTCTTCGAGCCCAGCATGTCCGAGGACCGACGCGAGGGCCTGTACGCCGGCTGGCAGGCCGCCGTCCGCTCCGTTACCGGTCGTGCCGCATGACCCGGGCGACCGCACAGCCTGAAGGACGCAAGCTCCTCCGCCTCGAGGTGCGCAATGCCGCGACCCCGATCGAGCGGAAGCCGGAGTGGATCAAGACCCGCGCCAAGATGGGGCCGGAGTACACCGAGCTGCACAAGCTGGTGAAGTCCGAGGGGCTGCACACGGTGTGCCAGGAGGCCGGTTGCCCCAACATCTACGAGTGCTGGGAGGACCGTGAGGCGACGTTCCTGATCGGTGGGGACCAGTGCACCCGGCGCTGTGACTTCTGCCAGATCGACACCGGCCGGCCCGAGCCGCTGGACCGTGACGAGCCGCGTCGGGTCGCCGAGAGCGTGCTGAAGATGGGGCTGCGTTACGCCACCATCACCGGTGTCGCTCGCGACGACCTCCCCGACGGTGGCGCCTGGTTGTACGCCGAGACGGTGCGGGTGATCCACGAGATGAACCCCGGGACCGGGGTGGAGAACCTGATTCCCGACTTCAACGGGGTGCCCGAGCAGCTGGCCGAGGTCTTCGAGTCGCGGCCCGAGGTGCTGGCCCACAACGTCGAGACCGTGCCGCGGATCTTCAAGCGGATCCGGCCGGCGTTCCGCTACGAGCGGTCGTTGGACGTGCTGACCCAGGCCCGGGCGTTCGGGCTGGTCACGAAGTCGAACCTGATCCTGGGGATGGGCGAGACCCGCGAGGAGGTCTCCCAGGCGCTGGCCGACCTCCACGACGCGGGGTGTGAGCTGGTGACGATCACGCAGTACCTCCGTCCCTCGCTGCGCCACCACCCGGTGGAGCGGTGGGTCAAGCCGGAGGAGTTCGTCGAGCTCGCCGAGGAGGCCGAGGAGATCGGCTTCGCGGGGGTGCTCTCGGGGCCGCTCGTGCGCTCGTCGTACCGCGCGGGCCGGCTCTACCGGCAGGCGATGGACCGACGGGCGGTCGTGTGACCGCCCCGTTCGGCGCCGCGCCGCTCATCGTGACCGCGAGCGCCGGACCGCGGTCAGGGGCACTGGATGCGGAGCTGGTGCAGCGCCGGCTGGCGGACCTGCCCGCCGCCGACAGGTCGGTGCTCGACATCGCCTCACCCGCCCCGACCGCTGCCTTCAGCAGGAGGGACACGCTGCTGGCCGGGTACGACCAGGCCAGGGCCGTGGTGACTGCGCACGGTTTCACGCCGATGATCCGCCCGGTGGGAGGCCACCTGGCGGTTTACGGCCGCGGCTGCCTCATCGCCCACCTCTGGGCTCCGCATCCCGATCCGCGCTCCCAGATCAAGGAGCGGTTCGCGCTGTTCGGTGCGGCGGTGGCCCGCTCGTTCCAGGAGCTGGGCATCGACGCGCGGGTCGGGCCGGTGCCGGGGGAGTACTGCGACGGTGAGTTCAGCGTGAACGACACCGGCCGCACGAAGCTGGTCGGCACCGGCCAGCGGATCGTGCGCAGCGGGTACCTCTTCAGCGCCGTGGTCATGGTGCGCGTGCCGGGACAGGCGCGGGAGGCGCTCACCGAGGCCTACGACGTGATGGGGCTCGACCTCCGTCCCGACTCGGTGGGTTGCCTGACGGACTCCGCACCCGGTGTCTCAACTGCCGAGGTCCGTGACCGGCTGGTCGCAGCCGTGGGCGGGCTGCTGCACCCCTCAGCCGCCGACCGTCACGGCCGCAACGCGCTGCGGAGCCGGCGGCCCACCAGCTCGCTGGCCAGGCTCACCACGAGCGAGGCGACGAGCACCGTGGTCACGACGGGGTAGTTGAACGTGGCCAGGCTCTCGCCGAGCAGCCGGCCCAGTCCCGCAGCTCCCACGACACCGACCACGGCCGTGTCGCGCACGCAGATCTCGAAGCGGTACAGCGTGTAGGTCACCAGGTGCTGCGCCGACGGGGGCACCACGGCGGTGAGCGACGCGAGACCCGGAGGTGCGCCGGCAGCGCGCAGCGCCTCGCGGGGGCGGGTGTCGATGCTCTCCCACGACTCGGCCACCAGCCGGCCGAGGATGCCCCCTGTGTAGAGACCGAGCGCCAGCGCACCGGGTAGGACCCCCGGGAAGAGCGCGAGCAGGACGATGACCGCCCACACCGTGGGCGGGATCGATCGCAGCACCAGGAGGACGGCCCGCGCCACGACGAAGGCGGCCCACCGGGCCGCATGCATGGTGGTGCCGACGGTTCTCCCACGGGGGCGGGCGGCGCCGGCGCCGAGCAGGAGCGTGAGGACGACCGCGACCGCCATGGCCAGCACCGCCATGGCGACCGTGTCCAGCGTGGCCTCGACGACACCGGAGAAGCCGGACGCAGGGAGCTCGGGCGGCCACATCTCGCCGAGGATCAGTGCAGCCCGGTCCCGGGTCCGGTCCGAGACCAGCGAGCCGAGGGACAGGTCCGCCAGCCACCACGTCACGGCGAGGATCGGAAGCAGCAGGGCGGCCGAGCGCAGGGCCCACGGCTTCGGGGGAACCCCTCTGCTCAGCGTCTCGGCGGTCCCGCGCTCCACCGACCGGTCGGTGGAGGCGTCGGCGCAGGTGATGACGGTCATGCCGGCCCGCACCCTCGAGCTCCACGCGTCGACGGCGGCGGAGATCAGGACGACCGTCCAGATCAGCGTCCAGACCTCGTCCCAGTTGCGCGACTGCAGGCTGACGACCAGCTCCTGGCCCAGCCCTCCGACGCCGGCGACGCCGAGGAGGACCGCGGAGCGGATCGCGCACTCGAAGCGGTAGAAGCCGTAACCGAGCAGCAGCGGCCCCGCTGGCGGCAGGAGGCCGTAGCCCAGCGCCGCAGCCGGGAACGCCCCCGAGCGTCGCAGTGCCGCCAGCGGCGCCCTGGGCACCGAGTCGAGGGTGTCGGCGAACACCTTGGCCGTCTGAGCCCCGAAGGGCACCGCGATCGCCAGCACCGCCACCCACGGGTCGAACCCCAGAACCGCGACGAACAGCAGGGCCCACACGAGCTCGTGGATCGAGCGCACCGCGACCAGCAGGCCGCCCATCGCGACGCGCCCCCACCTGACCAGGAGCGGAGTGCGCCCGCCCCAGACCACGTCGCTGAGCACCAGCGCACCCAGGCCCCCCCCGATGAGCGCTCCGACGGTGCCGAGAACGGCGAACACGACGGTCACCGCGGCGGCCTCCGCCACCACCGTGAGGAAGGTCGGCTCCAGCGCGGGCCGCAGCGCGTCGAGCAGGAAGTCGTCGACGAGGGCCAGCCCGCCACGGTTGACGAGGTCGGCGCCCTCCGGCACCGCTCGGTGCGCGGCCCAGGCGATCGGACCGGCGACGACGAGGAGCCCCATGACCCGTCGCCCCAGCACCTGCGGCCAGGTCGCGACGCGGCGCCCCGGCGGCGGGTCGGCGGCGCGCGCCGGCAGGGCACGCCGCGAGCGGTCGTCGCTCGCCAGCTGCTGCGTCACTGCAGCTGGTAGAGGTCGGCGAGGAGCCGCTCGTGCAGCTCCGAGGCGTCGTGGTCGAAGACCAGCTCGCCGCCGCGCAGCCCGATCGCCCGCGTGCAGTGGCGGCGGGCGAGCTCCGGCTGGTGCAGGCTGACGACGAGGGTGGCCTGCCGGGTCGGCACCTGCAGCAGGCGGAGGATCTCATCGGCGCGCGCGGGATCGAGGCTCGAGACCGGCTCGTCGGCGAGCACCAGGTCGGGGCGCTGCACCAGGAGCCTGGCGATCGCCACGCGCTGCCGCTCGCCTCCCGACAGTCGTTCGGTGTGCTCGTAGACGGCCCACCCCATGCCGACCTGGTCCAGGGCCTCTCGGACCTCGGCGACCTCGAGCGGCCACACCAACGAGGCCAGCGACCGAGCGGCGGACCACCGTCCCAGCCGACCGGCGCTGACGTTGTGCACGACCCGCACCTGGTCGATCAGGTCGAGGCGTTGCGAGAGCGAGCCGACGCGTCGCTGAAGCCGTCGCAGGGCCGACGCGTTGAGCGACTCCACCGGCTGGCCGAAGACCTCCACCGTCCCGGACGTCGCGGTGAGCGACCCGTTGAGGAGCGCCAGCAACGTGGTCTTGCCTGCTCCGCTGGGGCCCAGCAGCCCGATCCGCTCACCCTCGTGGATGGTCAGGTCCAGGTCGCGCAGCACGACATGGTCGCCGTACTGGTGGCTCACCCCGGTCAGGCGGACCACCGGAGCCGGGACGGTCACGACAACAGGCCCTGCTCCCGGGCGACCGCCTCGATCTGGTCGTAGTTCTCGTTCTCGGTGCGCACGAACTGCTCGGCACCGAAGAGCTCGAGGATGGCGGCGTCGTCGGGGTCGTCGGCGTCGAGCCCGAGCAGGCAGTCCACGATCTTGTCGGTCGTGCCCTCGCCGTACTCCTCGTCGAGGTCGGGACGGACCAGCCAGTGGTAGTCGGCGTACCCCGGTGTCTGCCAGAGCACGACGACGTCACCGAGGTCGACCTCCCCGGCCTCCACCGTCGCCTTGTAGACCTGCTCGTTGACGGCACCCACCTCGAAGCTGCCGGACGCGACCGCCTCGATCGTGGCGTCGTGCGAACCGGAGAACCCGGGATCGCCCTTCAGCTCCGCGGTGTCGAACCCGGCCTGCGCCATGAAGTACTGCGGCATCAGCCGGCCGGACGTGGAGGTCTCGCTCCCGAACGTCAGCGTGTGTCCGGCGAGGGCGTTCAGCCCGTCGACGGAGTCGAACGGCTCGAGCCCCGAGGAGCGGTTGGCGATGAAGAGGCTGCGGAAGTCGGCGTCGATGTCGCGTTGCACCACCGCCTCCGCCCCGGGCACCCGCTCCCGGGCCTGCACGCCGGTCAGGCCGCCCATCCAGGCCAGGTGGATGTCGCCGATCTCGAAGGCGCTCACCACGGCGGTGTAGTCGGTGACCGGTCGGTAGACCACCTCGACGCCGAGGTCCGCCGCGAGCTTGTCGGCGAGCAGGGGGTAGAGCCGGTTGAGCAGCTCCGGGTCCTGGTCGGGGATCGCCGAGATGCCCAGCGGGCCGGCCGAGCCGTTGGACGCCGAGGACGATGAGGACGACGGCTCCTCGTCGCTCCCGCAGGCGGAGAGCACCATGAGCCCGACGGGTGCGAGAAGCATCGTCCGGCGAGAGACTGCGGTCACGCAGGTGTCCTTTCGTGCACTGGCTCGACCCGGTCGGGTCGCGAGCCGACGGCCCAGGCCACGACGGCGAGGGTGAGGTACATCGCTGCGGAGGTCGGGTTGCCCCCGAGGAGCGGGTCGCTGAACCCCAGCTGGGCGTGCAGGGAGAGCGCCGCGACGACGCCGAGCCCGGCCGCCACCAGGGAGGCGGTCCGCTGGGGACGCGCCGACAAGAAGAGCAGCAGGCCGGCGACGGCCAGCAGCACCGCTGCGCCGAGCAGGTTGTAGACGCCGAGGCTCATCGAGGGGTCGGACGAGGCCAGCCCCGGACCCCTCGCGGCCAGCGGGTCGTCGAACGACCGGATGCCGCTGTAGACCGCGGCCACGACGCCCACGATGCCCCAGGTCTGGGCCAGCCGGGCGCCGGACCCGACGCCGGCCCGGACCCCGTCGACGCCGAGCGAGCGTCCGGAGGCGCTGAGGAAGAGGACGACGTGCGCACCGATCATGAGCCAGTAAGCCCAGGGCCACTCGTCGGGCGCGTAGGCCACCGACAGGCCGATCGCGACGGACTGGGCGATGCCCACGGCAGCCGCGATCCGGACCCACGACCCGCTGAGCAGCATGACCGCCAACGCGGTCTCGGCGACCAGGACGCCCCATCCGAAGAGCTCGAAGTTGGGCAGCACGAGATTCTCGACCACCCAGCTGTACGGCGGCAGCACCGGGTGCTCGACGGCCAGGGACGTGAAGTGGTAGAGGCCGTTGTCGGCCTCCTGGCCGAAGTCGGGGGCGCGCTTCCAGGACACGTTGTAGAGCCACATCAGGCCGACGAGGATGCGCAGGAACGCCAGACCGCGCTCGTGGATCCGCGGCGGGATGTCCGTCGCCGGTGCGAGCAGCCAGCTCAGCGCTGCTCGCGGGTCGGGCGATCGTCTCGTGTCAGGCACAGCGGAACACCTCGCGCCCGGCTCGTGAGGCGGCGTCCTGCACCGCCATGGTGTCGCGTACGACGCCGAACACCTCCGCCACCGGCAGTGGACCGTCGTGGACCCGCATGTTCGGGTTGGTCACGGCGACCGGGTGCCACCAGGCGCCGTCGGCGGTGAGCGTGGGCTCGGGCTCCAGGGAGTCGATCGACACATGGATCCCGGTGTCGGCGAAACCCTCTGCCGCCACCGGGCGGATCACCCGGTCCTCGGGGTCGATGCCCTCCTGGTCGAGGCGCTCGTGGAGGGCCGCGACGCCTTGCGGGTCCTCGTCGTACAACGTCGCCGCGACGCGGACCCGGAACCCCAGGGCGCGAGCCTGCCCGATGCCGGTGAGGGCTCGCGCCCACGATCCCTTGCCCCGCTGGCGGTCGTGCACCTCGGCCGTGGCCGAGTCGAGGCTCACCTGCAGGACGACCGAACGGTCCATCGCCTCCAGGGTCTCCCGGCGCACTCCTCGCCCGAAGATCATCGCGTTGGTCAGGATGGTCCGGTGCAGTCCCTCGCCGGCGGTGACCAGCTCGGCGAGCTCGGGGTGCATGAACGGCTCGCCCCCGGTCAGGAACAGCTCGCGGCCGCCCAGCTCGCGGAACTCCGCGAAGGCCTCGCGCGCCACGTCCACGGGCAGCCGCCGGGCGGCGGCCTTGGGCGAGGACTCCGCGCAGCAGTAGGTGCAGGCGAGGTTGCAGTCGAAGTTCGTGTAGGCCCAGAGCCGGTGACCGACGGGGGTGCGCTCGCCCAGGCTGAACACCGTGGCGGACTCCGGCGGCAACCCTGCCTTGCGCACCGAGAACCACCACGGACCGTCGGCGCTCTCCGCCCTCTCCTGGTGGATCGCGTGGCCGACCAGCTCGGCCCAGACCGGCAGGTCGGTCACGACCGTCGGCTCCGCGCTGCGGATGCCGAGCAGCTCACCGCTCTCCAGGCGGCGCATCGCACGCGTGATGAGGAGGAGGAGGCCGCTGCCGCAGTCCATGTCGCCGCCGTCGATGAGCCGGGAGACGGGTTCGAGGCCGGGCGGCATCGAGGGCTGCGGTGTGACCTGCGACATAGGTCGAACCTACTACCGGTCACCGAGCAGCGCTGCCCCGCCGGGTGCACGTATGTGTACCGTCGGCACATGGAGAGCCCGCTCTGGCGTCCCGAGGACCCCGCATCCCGACAGGAGTTCTGGGAGAGCGTCCACGGAGGCAAGGACGTGGACGGCGTCTCCTGGTGGCAGTCCGTGCCGGAACTGTCGCTGGGCCTTGTCGATGCCACCGGCATCTCGCTCGACGACGCGGTCATCGACGTGGGGGCGGGCTGGTCGACCCTGGTGGACCACCTGCTGGCCAAGGGGTACCGCGACCTGACCGCCATCGACCTCTCGGCCAGCGCGCTGAAGACCGTGCGCGACCGGCTCGGCCCAGCCGGCAGTGATGTCGTCCTCGAGGTCGCCGACGTGCTCGAGCTCCGGCCTGCACGGAGCTACGCGCTCTGGCACGACCGCGCCGTCTACCACTTCCTGACCGAGCCCGACGAGCGCGAGGACTACCTGGCGTCGCTGCGCCGCTCGCTGCGGCCAGGTGGGTGGGCGGTCGTCGCAACCTTCGGCCCGGACGGCCCGACGACCTGTTCCGGGCTGCCGATCGTGCGCTACACGCACGAGGAGCTCGCAGCGGAGTTCCCCGAGTTCGAGCTGGTGGAGACCGCGGGCGAGGACCATGAGACGCCCTGGGGGACCTTCCAACAGTTCACCGCCGTCCTGCTGCGGCGTCCGCACGCCTGACCTGAGGCCGAGAGCCGGCGGTCCGGCCCGTCCTTGACCGTCCTTGACCGTCCGGCAGCCGTGTGGCTAGCATCACGTCCACGGCACTACAAACGATTGCAGTGGGAGTCGGGGCCGAGGAGGTCGGATGCAGATCCGTCAGTACGTGATCCGCCGCCTCTGCTGTTGCCGCTCATCATGCTGGGTGTCAGCGCGGTCGTCTTCACGCTGACCCGGTTCACGGGCTCGCCGGTCGGCATCTACGCGACACCCGACATGTCGCCGGCGCAGGTCGCGGCGCTGGAGGCTCGCTACCACCTCGACGACCCGATTCCCGTGCAGTTCCTCTACTGGCTCGGCGGCGTCCTGCGGGGGGACCTCGGCTGGTCCGGCGTCTCCGTCGCGCCGGTCACCGACATCGTTCCCCTCAAGCTCGCCGCCTCCCTCGAGCTCGCGGTCTTCGCCGGCCTGATCGCGATCTTCGGCGGCATCGCCCTCGGCACCCTCGCCGGCGTCCGTCGCAACCGGATGCCGGACCACTTCGCGCGGCTCTTCGCGATCAGCGGAGCCAGCACGCCGACGTTCTGGTTCGGACTGCTGCTGCTGATCCCGTTCTACGTCGTGCTCGCCTGGTTCCCTCTGGGCCGAGCCACGCCGTCGGTCTACGACCGCGTCGAGCCACTACACGAACCTCTACAGCCGTGGACGCCTTGCTCAACCTCGATGCCGGCGCGTTCCTCGACGCCCTCTGGCACCTGGCACTGCCCTCGCGATCACCCTCGGCTTCTCCGCCATGGCGATCATCGTCAGGATGATGCGCTCCTCGATGGTGGAGAAGATGTCGGAGGAGTACGTCGACGCGGCCCGGGCCAAGGGCGTGCCGGAGCGGCAGGTCATCCGTCGGCACGCCCGGCGCAACGCCCTCGTGCCCACGTCGACGGTGATCGGGCTGAGCTTCGGCTTCCTGCTGCAGGGGTCGGTCGTCGTCGAGCTCATCTTCCGGTGGCCCGGGCTGGGTCAATGGGTCACCGATGCGATCCTCTCCGGTGACCAGGCCACGATCATGGCCTACGTCCTGGTGACCAGCCTGATCTTCATGACCGTCAACCTCGTCGTCGACGTCGCCTACGCCTACCTCGACCGTCGCGTCGTCCTGGGCGGCTGAGGATGACGCTGATGCCGGAGGCGCTCCCTCATCACGCGCCGCTCGCCGGGGCGCCGTTCGGCCGCCGTGGTCCGCGCGAAGCGGCTCGGAGAGGTCGCTCGGGAGGTGCTGCGCAACCCGCTGACCCTGCTCGGCCTGGTGATCGTGGCGGCGTACCTCGCCGTCGCGCTCCTGCGCACCCGTTCTGACCGAGGCCAACCAGCCGCGACGCCTACCAGATGCCGCGCGACTGGCAGGCGATCGACGCCCCGCCCGGCTCGCCGGGTCACCCGCTCGGCACCGACTCGACCGGTGGCGACGTCCTGTACGGGATCATCTGGGGCTCGCGGCTCTCGCTGCAGCTCTCCCTGACGGTGGTGCTCCATCACGCTCGTGGTCGGGACCGTCGTCGGCAGCCTGGCGGGCATGGTCGGCGGCAAGCTCGACGAGCTGCTGATGCGGGTCGTCGACGTCTTCCTGGCGATCCCGGAGCTGATCTTCGCGCTGGCGATCGCCGCGGTGCTCGGCCCGTCCTTCCGCAACATCCTGCTCGCGCTCGCGGTGGTCTTCTGGGTGAAGTACGCCCGGATCATCCGCGGCGAGATCATGCACATCCGGCAGAACGAGTACGTCGAGGCCGCGCGAGCAGTGGGCGACTCGCGGTGGAACATCTACCGCCGGGACGTGCTGCCCAACGCCATGACGCCGCTGCTCGTCCAGGCCACACTCGACATGGGCGTGATCGTGCTGATCGGCGCAAGCCTCAGCTTCATCGGGCTCGCTCAGGCCGGCCTCACCGAGTGGGGGGCCCTGGTGAGCATGGGGCAGTCCGGCATCATCGCCGGCAAGTGGTGGGTCTCCACGTTCGCCGGTGCCGCGATCTTCCTGTGGGCGTTGGCGTTCAACCTCATCGGCGACGGGTTGCGGGACGTCCTCGACCCCAAGACGGAGGGTCGGTGATGAGCACGTCGACGGCCAGCACGAGCGCCACGGGCGCGGTGGGCGGCGGAACGGCGCCGCCTGGTTGCTCAGTGTGCGGGACCTCAAGGTGCACTTCGACACCGCTCGTGGTGTGGTCGAGGCGGTGGACGGGATCTCCTTCGACCTGCGCGCGGGAGAGACGCTCGCACTCGTCGGCGAGACCGGATGCGGCAAGAGCGTGACCGCTCGCTCGCTGATGCGACTCGTGCCCTCCCCGCCCGGGCGGTACCCAGCAGGGGAGATCCTGCTTCGCACCACAGGAGGCGACAGCATCGACCTGCTCGACAGCCCCGATGGCGCAGGTGACCGGCATCCGCGGTGACCGGGTCGCGATGATCTTCCAGGACCCCGGGCAAGGCGCTCAACCCGTCCTTGACGATCAAGCGCCAGGTCGCGGAGGTGTTCGGCGAGCACCGGTGGCGCAACCTCCTCGAGACCGCCGGGGCCGACCCTGACCACGCAAGCCGCTTCGTGCGCCGCGTCGCCCGCCAGCGCAGCGGCGCCCTCGCCCATCAGCTGCTCCGGCTCCGTGCACCGGACTCTCGCCCGGCGACTCGACGAGGCGCCTCGACGACGGAGGTCCTCCGCTCGCTCGCCGAGACCGGCATCCCCAACCCGCGCAAGGTGATGCGGCAGCTACCCCCACGAGCTCTCCGGCGGCATGAAGCAGCGGGTCATGATCGCCCAGGCCCTGGCCTGCGACCCCGACCTGCTGATCGCCGACGAGCCCACCACCGCGCTGGACGTGACCATCCAGGCCCGGATCCTGCGCCTCATCGCGGACCTGCAGGAGCGGCCGGGCACGGCCGTCCTCTACATCACCCACGACCTGTCGCTGGTCCGGCAGCTCGCCGACCGGCTCGCGGTGATGTACGCCGGTCGGATCGTCGAGGTCGGGCCCGGTCGACACGGTCCTGCAGGAACCCCCATGCACCCCTACACCCAGGGCCTGCTCGCGGCGATCCCGCACGCCGGTACCGCGCGCGGCGAGCTGGCTGCGATCCCCGGCACGGTCCCGCAGCTGGTCGAACCACCGCCTCAGTGCCACTTCCACAGTCGTTGCCCGCACGCCGCCGCGGCCTGCCGCGACGTCGTGCCCCGGCTCGCCGAGCCCGGCGCGACCATGAGGTCGCGTGCCTGCGCTACCCGTTCTCCGGACAGCGCGCTGCTCACGACGACGACCGGCTGCCCGAGCCACCGCCGGGAGAGGCGGAGGCCCGATGACCGCCACCGACCACCGCTCGGTGCCGTACCTGACGGGAGAGCCGAACCGCCACGACGTGATCACCCTGCGCGGTGTCGAGGAGCACTACCCGATCCGGAGGGCGTCCTGCAACGGGTCGGCCGGTCACGTGCGGGCTGTCGACGGTGTCGACCTGTCGATCCACCGCGGTGAGACGCTCGGCCTGGTGGGGGAGTCGGGGTGCGGAAAGACCACCCTCGGCCGGATCGTGGCCGGTCTGGTCCCGGCGACGTCGGGCGGGGTGTACTTCGACCTCGACCCGGTCACCCGGGCCGAGCTCGACGGGCTGCTGGCTGCGGGGGACCAGGCAGCGCGAGCCCGGCCGTCGCCGGTTGGCGAGATCTGGACCGTGAGCACAAGGTCGGCGCGATGGAGAAGTCGCGCCAACGGGCCTACCGCCGGAACACGCAGGTGGTCTTCCAGGACGCCTTCGCCTCGCTGAACCCGCGCCAGCTGGTCAAGGACATCGTCGGCCGGCCGTTGCGTGTGCACAAGGAGGCATCGGGGCAGCGCACCTCAACGAACGGGTGGTCGCGCTGCTGGAGAGCGTCGGCCTCGGTCGCGAGCACCTGCTCCGCTACCCACACCAGTTCTCGGGGGGCCAGCGGCAGCGCATCTCCATCGCCCGCGCCATCGCCCTGCAACCCGACTTCGTGGTGCTGGACGAGCCGACGAGCGCCCTCGACGTCTCGGTCCAGGCGCAGATCCTGAACCTGCTCGTAGAGCTGCAGCGCGAGCACGGCCTGACCTACCTCTTCATCACCCATGACCTGGGCGTCGTCCAGCACATGGCCGACCGGCTCGCGGTGATGTACCTCGGACGGATCGCCGAGGTGGGCGCCGACGAACAGAGGTCTTCGACGATCCCGAGCACCCCTACACCCAGGTGCTGCGTGACTCGAACCCCACGCCTGGACCAGAAGGCGTTGCTCGGACTCCGGCCTTGCGCGGCACGGTGCCCAACCCGGTCTCGCCCGCCGCAGGGCTGCCGGCTGCACCCCCGCTGTCCGGTGGCGACGCCCCGCTGTGGCTGGGAGGTCGACGACGCCGTGGAGCTCCTCGAGACCGAGCACGTCGACGCTGTTCGAGCGGCTCGACGAGCGTCGAGCGCCGCAGCCGCGTCGACGGGAGCTCTCACGTTCGACGGACGACGCGGCCGCCGGCCGTGCCGCGGCGCTGGTCGAGCAGGGGGCCGGCGTCCTCGGTGAGGCCGTGCGGCTCCGTACGCCTCGAGGGCCGGACCGTGCACCTGAGCTTCCCGGAGGTCGAGGAACCACCGTCTGCTGAGGGTCGCGTCCGGGCACGCGAGTGCCTGCATCCTCAGCCATCACCGCGACCGCGAGCTGACCGGTCGAGTCTGGAGGGTCTGCATGACACCGACATCCCGCAACCAGGAGCGGTCACGGCGGGCGGCGGGCCAGGGCCGCTGGGTCCTGGCCGTTGTTCCGCTGCTGTTCGTGACGGCCTGCACCGGCGCCGGAGGACCCGACTCGGACGCCGCCGACGGTGCCGGCGGCGGCGACGTGCGCAACCCGGACGTCATCGTCCACCACCAGAACGGCGAGCCCGCGACACTCGACCCGGCCCGTGCGGAGCAGGGCGAGAAGGGGGAGGCGTTCATCGACAACGTCTACGAGCGGCTCGTGGACGTGGGGCCCGAGAGCCGCGAGCTGATCCCGTCGCTCGCCACCGAGGTGCCCACCCAGGACAACGGCCTGGTCAGCGAGGACCGGCTCACCTACACCTTCCCGCTGCGAGAGGATGTGACCTTCCACGACGGCACGGAGCTTCACCGCCGAGGACGTCGTCTTCTCGTGGGAGCGGGTCATGGAGATGAACCTCCCGGAGGGCCAGGCGTCGGCGCTCGTCGACAGCGTCGACAGCGTGCGCGGCGGTCGACGAGTCCACCGTTCGAGGTCACGCTGACCGAGCCGGATGCCTCCTTCCTCTACTCGGTGGTGCTCAACACCGTCGCCTCCGTCGTCAGCCCCGAGGCGGTCGAGGAGAACGGCGGCGTCGAGGCCGGACACCCCGAACGAGTGGATGGACACGAACATGGTCGGCACCGGCCCCTACGTCTTCGACGAGTGGCGACGCGGCGAGTCGCTGCCTGATGACCGTCAACGACGACTACTGGGGTGAGCCGGCGCAGCTCGACGTGCGCTGGGACATCACGCCGGAGGAGAGCGCGCGGGTCCTGGCCCTGCGTGCCGGGGACGC
Organism: uncultured Actinomycetota bacterium; assembly: GCA_963754155.1. GTDB lineage: Bacteria > Actinomycetota > Actinomycetes > Propionibacteriales > Nocardioidaceae > Marmoricola_A. The sequence continues at coordinate 1,510,389 of CAVWEU010000003.1, forward strand.
CGACATCATCGACATCTCGCCGTCCAACGTCAGCGACGTGGAGGGCAGCGGCGGCGTCGAGGTCTACGAGAACGGCCTGCTGCTGGAGCCGATCCACCTCGGGCTTCAACATGCGAGCACCGGACGGCTCACTGCCCAACGCCGACACGGTCCCCGGCGACTTCTTCGTGGACAAGCGGATCCGTCAGGCGTTCAGCTACGCCTTCGACTACGACACGTACATCAACCAGTTCCTCGACGGCTACGGCGCGCGCTACACCGCCTACATCCCCCAGGGTGTCTTCGGGTACGCCGAGGACGCCCCGATGTACGAGTACGACCCGGACCGGGCCGAGGAGCTGCTGCGGGAGACGGAGTACTGGGACAGTGGCTTCACCGCCTCGGTCCTCGTGCAGTCCGGGGAGCCTGAGTTCGAAGGGCGTGGCGCTGCTGCTCAAGGACGGGATCGAGGCGCATCAACCCGAAGTTCCGTGTCCAGGTGGTCACGCAGGCCGAGACCCAGTTCGACGAGGCCCTCGGCTCCGACCCGGTGGAGTACGTGCATGTGGGTCAAGAACGCCGACCCGGGCGCCGACCCGCACCAGTTCTTCGACCCGCTCCAGCACCCGGACGGCGACTGGGGCTCCAAGCACGGCTTCCGGGACGCCTATGAGGACCCGGACCGGATCGCCGGGCTCATCGACGAGGGCAAGGCGACCGTCGACCCCGACGAGCGCAGCGCCCTCTATGCGGAGCTCCAGGACTTGCTGTACGAGGATCCGATGTGGGTCTACGCCGCCCAGGAGGGGCTCGCCTACCCGTACCGGTCCTGGTTGTCCGACTTCGTGGTCAACCCCCTCTGGCGAGGTCCTCACTACGAGTACTACGGCAAGAGCTGACAGACCACGCGATCGTGGCCCCGACACCCGGCCGGGTGCCGGGGCCACTATCGCTCGGCGTGCCCGGAGCCCCGGCTAGGCCCTCCCGGCCCAGTAGCCGTCGCTCGCCTTGGACCGGCTCAGCTCATCGGTGCTGCGGAACCCGGGGGCCATGGACGCAGCGGTGCCGGCCAGGTACTGGTGGTGGTCGATGCCGAGCAACCGGATCCAGCTCTGCTGACCGAAGGTCAGCGCGATGAAACAGCCGAGCTCCACGAGCTCGGGCTCGCTGAAGTGGGCGTGCAGCCGCTCCCACAGGGCGTCGGCATCGGCGGTGTTCCAGGCGATCGCTTCGGCATACGACAGGGCGGCCTTCTGCCGTTCGTCGTACTCGTCAGAGGACTCGAAGTTCAGCAGGTCGTCGTACTGCGCTTCCTGGAGCCCTGCGCTCGCCGCCTTCTCGGAGCGCTGGTTGCCGCAGAACTCGCACTTCACCGTGCGAGAGATGTAGACGCGGCACAGATCCTTGATGGCGTGGTCGCACACCCCGCTGTAGAAGATCGCCTTCCACGAGTCGGCGAACGCCCAGAAGGCGTGAGGTGCGTGCGCGCGCACCGCCGAGCTCTCCGGTCGTGGCGTGCCCTCACGGGCGCACCGGTGCATCTCCTCCTGCATGCTCTCGTCCATCTGGTCGAGCGGAACGTAGCTGATGTGCGGCTTGGCCATGGGTGCTCTCCTTGTCTCTTGCGTTGCAGGGGTCAGGCATCGCGCTCGATCGCCGCGACGACGGCATCACGGTCGAGGGGCAGGTCTCTGACGCGCACGCCGACCGCAGCTGCCAGCCCGTTGCCGATGGCTGCCGCCGTCGGACCCAGGGCCGCCTCACCCGCGCCGACCGACGCCTGCTCCGGGGCTTCGACGAGATGGACGTCGATCTGGGGTGCCTCGCTGAATCGGAGGATGGGGTAGCCCTCCCAGTCGTCGCTCAGGATGCGCACCCGGTCGAAGCGCACGCGTTCCTTCAGAACCCAGCTCGTTGCCTGGGTGGCGCCGCCCTCGATCTGGTTGCGCACACCGTCCGGGTTGACGACCCGGCCGACGTCGACGGCCACGGTCAGGCGGGTGACGCGCACGTCCGACTCCGCCACGACCTCGGCGACCACGGCGCAGTAGGCGCCACGGTCCTTGTAACGGGCGAGACCGACTCCCCGCCCGGTGCCCTCAGGGAGCGGTGAGCCCCACCCGGCCGCGCGAGCGGCGGTGTCCAGGACGGTGCGGGCCCGGGGGTCGCTGAGGTGCCGGAGGCGGTACTCCAGCGGGTCCTGTCCGGCGGCCTCGGCCAGCTCGTCCATGAACGACTCGATGCTGAACACGTTGAGGAAGGCGCCCAGTGCGCGCAGCGCAGAGGTGCGGATCGGCATCGAGAGCAGCCGATGCCCGGTGACCCGTCGCGGACCCACGTCGTAGATCGGCGTCGAGTTGCGGACCGTGCCGCCCCCTTGCCCGATCGGCGGGTCGGCGGCAGGGAGGCGGGTGATCGGGTGCTCGAGGTGGTCGCCGGCGAGCAGCCCCGGCACCTCCTCGTAGCCCGGTCGGGCGGTGTGTCCGTGGCTCCAGACGTCGTACTCCCACGACACCACGGAGCCGCTCTCGTCGAGCTCGGCGGCCACCTCCGACAGCATCGCGGAGCCGAACGGCGACCAGGTGAGCTCGTCCTGCCGGGTCCACCGCACCTGCACCGGCAGGCCGGGAACCTGTCGCGCCAGCAGGACCGCGTCGAAGGCAGCGTCGTCGGAGCCGTTGTGCCCGTAGCATCCGGCGCTCTCGAGATGCTCGACGATGATGCGGCATGCGGTGAGGTCGAGTGCCTGCGCGATCGCATCACGTAGCCGGAAGATGCCCTGGCTCGAGCTCCAGACGTGCACGGCGCCGTCGGGGTCCCACCGCGCGACGCCGCAGCTCGGCGCGATCGACGCGTGCGCGATGAAGGGCCTGGAGTATCTGGCTCGGAGCCGTGTCGTGCCGGGGGGACGGATGCTGGGCTCGTCGAGCACGCAGATGTCCTCGTGCGCTCCTGCGGTCAGGTGGCCCGCGAGGTCGCTCGCGTCAGGGAGGGTCGCCCTCTCCTCCCACGACGCCGCCCTCCGCACCACCTCGGAGGCGCGGTCGACCGCCGCCTCGGCCGGACCGACGACGCCCAGGAAGGAGCCGTCCCGCACCAGCACCACCTGGTCGGGCAGCGAACGGACGACCGCCTCGTCCACACCGACGAGCCGCGCCGCAGGCGAGGGTGGCCTGATCACCCGCCCGAAGTGCTGGCCCGGCAGCCTCAAGTCGGCGAGGTAGGTGGGACGCCCGGCGACCTTGTCCGGAAGGTCGATCCTCGGCGTGCTGGAGCCGACGAGCGTCGATGTCCCCGCCGGCCGGAGGGGTACGTCGGCACGCGCCTCCACCTCGAGGTCGACCTGCTGGCGCAGCTCGGAGTACGACGTGGACGCCCCGTCGGGGGTGGAGAACACTCCGTCTTGCACCCTGACGTCCTCCGGCGTGCACCCGAGCCGCCGGGCCGCCTCCGTGGTGAAGAGAGCGCGTGCGTTGGCGCAGGCGGTCCGTAGCGCAGGACCCGCGTGGAAGATCGAGAGGCTGCCCGCGGTGAGCCCCTCGTCGGGGCCGGCGGCCGTGTGGGCCGGGAGCATCCGGACCGCCCCGATGGGGACGGCCAGCTCGTCGGCTGCGATCTGCGCGAGCGCTGTCAGGATGCCCTGGCCGAGCTCCACCTTCCCGACCCGCACCAGGACGAGACCGCCGGCATCGACGTGCAACCACCGCGCGAGCACGGGGTTCGTAGCGAGGTCTCGCGGAAGCCGGTCGGTGGCGCGGTCGACGGCGGTCATGCAGAGGCTCCGTCGTCGGTGGAGCCGGCGGTGAGCACGGCCTGGATGACCCGTCGCTGGACACCACATCGGCAGAGGTTCCGGTCCAGTGCCTCGACGACCATGTCCTCGGTCGGGGCGGCCTCGCGCTCGAGGAGCGCCGCGGCGCTGACCACGATCCCTGAGATGCAGAAGCCGCACTGGGCAGCCTGTCCGTCGAGGATGGCCTGCTGGACGGCGTGCAGGCGACCGGTCGCGCCGAGCCCCTCGACCGTGGTCACCGACTTGCCCTCGACTGCCCATACCGGTGTGTCGCACGAAGGGACGACGGCTCCCTCGACCAGCACGAAGCAGGAGCCGCACAGCCCGAGCCCGCAGCCGAACCGGGAGCCGGTGAGCCCCAGCTCGTTGCGCAGCATGGTGAGCAACGGGGTCTCCGGGTCGGTGGCGACCTCCACCGGCTGGTCGTTGACGGTCAGTCGGAGCAGCTGGCTCACGCTTCCCCCTTGCCGAAGACCTCGGGATGTTTGTCGAGCTCGATCCGGGTCCTGCGGATGTGCCCGCTCAGGTGCCGCTCCGCGTCGACGGCGTCACGCCGCTCGAGGGCGTCGAGGATCAGCCGGTGCTCCGCGTTCACCAGCCACATCCGGTGTGGTCCGCCGAGCGACACGTAGGTGCGGCGGTAGTGCTGGGTGGAGTTCCAGAGCCGCGTGACCATGGAGGTCAGCGCATCGATGCGGCATCCCGAGTAGGTGAGCAGGTGGAACTCACGGTCGAGCGCAAGGAAGTCGGTCACCTCCTCGTTGTCCTCGATGAGCTCCTGGACCCGCTCGAGCCGCTCGATGGTCCCGGCGGTGAGGTGCGGCATGCTCTCGGTCAGAGCGAGCGGCTCGAGGCGTTCCCTCATCTGGTAGATCACGTCGACCTCGTGCTGGCTCAGCAGCGGCACCCGAGCGCCCTTGCGGGGCTCGTGCTCGGTGAGCCCCTCCGCCTCCAGCATGCGCAGTGCCTCGCGAACCGGTAGCCGGCTCGCGCCGAGCCGCTCCGCGACCTCTTCCTGCCTGATCCACTCCCCGGGGGCGATGTCACCGCGGAGGATCGCCTCGCGGAGGTACTCCGCGACCCGCGCGCTCGCGGCATGGTTCACCTCCGCCGCCGCCTTGCCGGGGGTGGCCGGGCCGACCATGTCGGTCACGAGGTGCCCTCGCGGGCGCGGTCGAACGCCTTGCCCCCTGGGTAGGAGACCAGCTCGAACTGCATCCCCCAGGGGCTGAGGAAGTAGATCCAGCGGTTGCCGGCGGCAGGGCCCCGGCTGGCCGTGGGACCGGCGAGCACCACGACGCCTCGGTCGCGGAGGTAGCCGATCGAGGCGTCGAGGTCGTCGACGTACAGCGCCACGTGGTGCCCGCCCACATCGCTGTTGCGCGGGATCGTCTGCTCCTGGCCGGGAGACGAGTAGTCGAACACCTCGAACACCGCCTGCTCGCCGCAGCGGAAGAACCGGTTCTCCACGACCCGGGACCGTGGGTGCACGTTGAGGTGGTCGGCCATCCAGTCACCCTGGGCGTCCTCGAAGGGGCCGAGAGAGTAGAGGTACTCGCATCCCAGGACGTCGACGAGGAAGCGGTGGGCCTGGTCGAGGTCGGGCACCGTGAACCCGATGTGGTCCAGCCGTCGCAGCCCCGGCAGGCCCATATTGGATCCTTTCTTCTGGCAGACCGCTGAACATGGCCACCCAATCACGGTGGTTGAGCGCTGTCCAGGGTTCGAGGGTATGGCGATTGGATCCAAACCTATGGCAGGGTGGCGGCCTCCGGAGGAAGGACCGCCATGACCGAGCACCGCGCACTTGAGGCTGCGTCACCCTGGGTCGAGTTGATCGCCACCGAAGCCGACTGGGACGAGGCCGAACCTCGGTTGCTGCTGTCGATGTGGAGCCAGCTGACCTTGATCCGGAGCTTCGAGGAGTACGTCCTCGAGCTCGCCGCTGCTGGGCTCATCCATGGACCGGCCCACTCCAGCATCGGGCAGGAAGGAGGCGCCGTCGGCTCGGTGATGGCGCTGACCAGCGACGACCAGGTCAACGGCTCCCACCGCGGGCACCACCAGTTCCTCGCCAAGGCACTCCACCACGTCGCTCCCAAAGGAATCGACCCGGCCGAGGAGCTCTCCGGCGACGTGCGGATGGTCCTGCTGCGGACGTTGGCAGAGATCTGCGGACTCGACCGCGGGTGGAGCCATGGACGCGGCGGCTCCATGCACCTGCAGTGGAACGAGGCCGGCGCAGTCGGCACGAACGCGATCGTGGGCGGAGGGGTGCCGTTCGCGGCCGGCTACGCCTGGGCGAACCGCCAGGCGCGCACGCAGGACGTCTCGGTGACCTACTTCGGTGACGGCGCCATCAACATCGGGTCGACGTTGGAGACCCTGAACCTCGCAGCGGCCTGGAAGCTCCCGGTCTGCTTCTTCATCGAGAACAACCAGTACGCCGTCTCGACCAACGTCGTGGAGGCGACCGGAGAGCCGCGGCTCTCCGGTCGTGGTCCGGGGTTCGGCATCGCGAGCTGGAAGGTGGACGGGATGGACCCGCTCGCGGTCCACCTGGCCATGCGGGAGGCGGTGGCGCACATGCGAGCAGGCAACGGCCCCACCGTCGTCGAGGCAGACACCTACCGGTTCTTCCACCAGAACGGTGGCTTCCCGGGCAGCGCCTTCGGATACCGGACGAAGGAGGAGGAGAAGGAGTGGCGCGCCCGCGACCCGCTCACGCAGGTGGCCTCGCAGCTCCTCCGTCTAGGGATCCTGGGCCAGGACGAGCTCGACGCGGCGACCACCCGCGCCAAGGAAGCGATGGCCGGCGCGGGTGGCCGGCTGCTCGAGCCCGTCTCCGGCGGCAAGCCCGGCGAGCGGCGCATCCGGCCCGAGGAGTGGCCCGACCCCGCGTTCGTCGACGTCGGGGTCCGCGGCGATCTCTCGGAGTTCGCGGGCGCCCGCTACGCCGAGCAGGGCACCTACGAGGGCGAGCTGACGGAACAGAAGCTCGTGGAGGCGGTTGCCGGTGTTCTCAACAGGCGGATGGAGACCGACGACCGGGTCGTGGTGATGGGCGAGGACGTGCACCGGCTCAACGGGGGTACCAACGGCGCCACCCGCGGGCTCAAGGACCGGTTCCCCGATCGGACGCTCGGCACCCCGATCAGCGAGAACGCCTTCACAGGGCTCGGTGGCGGCATCGCGCTGGACGGACGCTTCAAGCCCGTCGTGGAGTTCATGTATGCCGACTTCATGTGGGTTGCTGCCGATCAGCTCTTCAACCAGATCGGCAAGGCCAGGCACATGTTCGGCGGGGACGGCGAGGTGCCGTTCGTGCTGCGGAGCAAGGTGGCGATGGGCACGGGCTACGGCTCCCAGCACTCGATGGACCCTGCTGGCGTGTTCGCCACGGCTCCGGGCTGGCGGATCGCGGCCCCCACCACGCCGTTCGACTACGTAGGGATGATGAACAGCGCCCTGCGGTGCAAGGACCCCGTGGTGGTCCTGGAGCACGTCGACCTCTACGGCGTCACCGGGGACGGCCCCGTTGACGACTGGGACTACTGCATCCCCGTGGGGTCGGCCGCCGTCCGGCGTACCGGCTCCGACGTCACCGTGCTGTCCTACCTCGGGATGGTGCGCTTCGTGATGGAGGCCGTCGAGCAGGTCGGCGGGCTCGACGTCGAGGTCGTGGACCTCCGATGGCTCGACCGCGCCAGTGTCGACTGGGACACCATCGAAGCCAGCGTCAAGAAGACCAACCGGGTGCTCATCGCCGAGCAGGGGGCGGTGGGCACGTCGTACGGCGGATGGCTGGCCGACGAGATCTCCCGGCGCTTCTTCGACTGGCTCGACGAGCCGGTCCAGCGGGTGACGGGCGGTGAGGCGTCCCCGAGCATCAGCAAGGTCCTCGAGCGGGCAGCGATCGCCCAGACCGACGAGGTCGTCGCGAAGCTGACCGAGATGGCGAGGTACTGACATGGCGAGACTACTGCGGATGCCGGAGGTCGCGGCCAACGCGACCGACGCAGTCCTCCAGGGGTGGGTGCTGGGCGATGGTGCCGCGTTCTCCAGTGACGATCCTCTTGCGACCGTGGAGACGGAGAAGGCCGTGGTCGAGGTGGAGGCCGAGACCGCCGGGGTGCTGATCCGCACGCTCGTCGCCGCGGGGTCACAGGTCGAGGTGGGTGCACCGATAGCGTTGATCGGCGAGCCCGGCGAGGTCGTCGACGACGTCGACGGCCTGCTGGTCGAGCTGGGCGCGGCCCCGGGCGCGCAGACCATCGTGCCAAAGCGGCGCACCGTTCCGGACGACCCCGAGGGAGGGACGGCGAACACCGGCGAGACCCCGAGCGCGCCGGAACTCCCCGCGCCACAACCGGCTGGAGAGCCTGCGCAGAAGCGGGCGGGGCGGATCTTCGCCAGTCCGCTTGCGCGACGGATCGCCGTCGAGAGCGGTGTCGCCCTCGAGGACGTCGAGGGCACCGGTCCGCGTGGCCGGATCCTGCGGCGGGACGTGGAGAGCGTGACGGGCGAGCCGGACCGCGAGGCGTCGACCGCGCAGGAGAACGGTGTCGCGTCACCGCCGGCGCAGGGGCGTCCGGGGAGCAGCCCCCGGTCCGCCGGGTCCACCGAGATGCCGCACTCGCGGATGCGACGTGCCATCGCCTCGCGGCTGTCTCAGAGCAAGCGCGAGACCCCGCACTTCTATGTCCGTGGCACCGCTCGCGTAGACCGTCTGCTCCGGCTGCGTTCAGAGCTCAACTCGGGAGCCGGGACCAGGGTCTCGGTCAACGACCTGGTGGTGAAGGCTGTCGCCCGGGCGCACACACAGGTGCCGGGGATGAACGTCGTCTGGCGACCAGAGGCACTTCGCACCTTCTCCTCGGTGGACATCGCGATCGCGGTCGCGACCGACGACGGATTGCTGACACCGGTCCTGCGCGACGTCGACTCCCTGACGGTGTCGGCCGTCGCGGCACTCGCGAAGGACATGGCGGAACGCGCTCGCGATGGTCGGCTCAAGCAGCACGAGCTCGAAGGCGGCTCGGTCAGCGTGACCAACCTCGGGATGTACGGGACCGAGGAGTTTGCCGCGATCATCAATCCGCCGCAGGCGGCGATCCTCGCTGTGGGTGCGGCGCGACGCGAGCCGTTGGTGAAGAAGAACGGCAAGGTGCGCACGGGCACCACGATGCGCGTCACCCTGTCGGTCGACCACCGAGCGGTCGACGGTGCGGTGGCCGCCGAGTGGATGCGACGCTTCCTCACCCTTCTTGACCACCCGCTGCAGTTGCTTGCTTGAGCCCGCGGCGTCGCAATGCTAACGATTGCAGGCTGGGAGTGACGCGGTGTGACCGCTGTCACCATTTCCGCCCGAAGATCGTTGACAGGTTGTGAGGCCGGTGGTGGAATGGCGCTGCAATCGATTGTAGTAGCCCTGGCAGACGCCTCGGACGCAGTCGACCAGGAAGAGGGAGGGTCTCGTGACACGACGAAGCATCGGTGCCAAGCATGGTGCGGTCGCCTTGAGCGTGGGCGCCGTACTGCTGGCAACGGCCTGTTCCAGCGATGGGAACGACACGGACGCCGCGAGTGGGGCAGACGGCTCCGGCGGCGCGAGCAGCAACGGACAGCTCAAGGTGAGCATGCCGGTGATCCCGCCCAACTTCGTCCACGTCATGCCATGGGTCGCGCAGGACCAGGGGTTCTACGAGGACTACGGCGTCGACGTCGAGCTGGTCAGCCTCGACTCCGGTGTCACTGCGCTGCGAGGTGCCGAGGCCGGCTCGGCCGACATCGCTGCCGTCCCAACCCCCACCCTCATCAACGCGGTTGCGCAGGGCGGCTCGGCCAAGGCGTTCTACACCTACTCGCCCAAGCTCGACGTGCAGATGGTCGTCAGCGAGGGCATTGACAGCTGCGAGGACCTCGAGGGCGAGGTGGTCGGCGTCGACGAGGTGGGCGGCTTCGCCGAGGTACTGACGAAGAAGTTCTACATGTCGTGCGGCCTCACCCAGGACGACGTGAAGTACGGCAACTTCCCCGGCGCCGAGGGGCAGGCGATCGCCCAGGGCCAGGCTGTCTCGGGCGTGCTGCACATCGACGAGGCCGCAGGCGTGATGCAGCAGTTCCCAGACTCGGGCATGCATTCGCTGGTCAACCTGTGGGAGGTGGTTCCCGAGTGGCACTACGCCGGCTACGCCGCTCCGACCGACCTTCTCGAGGAGAAGCGCGACGAGATGGTGGCATTCACCGCCGCCAACATCGCCGCCAACGAGTTCATGAGCGACTCGGCCAACAAGGAGGCGGTGCTCGACACGGCGGAGGAGGTGACCGGACTCGATCGCGCAATCCTGTCGGACACCTATGACACGTTCCTCGAGGACGGGCTCTTCCCGGACGACAACGGGTACCCGCAGGACATGGTGGAGTTCACCGCGGACCAGCAGGTCGAGCTCGGCAACATCCAGGAGGACGAGAAGCCTGCCTACGAGGACCTGGTCGACACCACCATCTACGAGGACGCCCGCGCCCTCGTCGACGAACAGGCCTGATCGACCGGTGGTGGCCCGGACACAGGCCACCACCGAACCAGCCCGGAAGGTCGCAGCAGTGGCGAACGTGGACATCCAAGGCCTGAGCAAGCACTTTGGCTCGCTCAGCGTGTTCGACGACGTGAACCTGCACGTCGACAACAACGAGTTCGTCTCGATCCTCGGGCCGAGCGGCTGTGGAAAGACGACGCTACTGCGCATCGTCGCCGGCATCGAGGACGCCACCTCGGGCGAGGTCGTCGTCGACGGCGCCGAGGTCCGCAAGCCGCGCCCTGACACCACGCTGGTCTTCCAGAACTTCAGGTTGCTCCCGTGGCGCACCGTCGAGGACAACGTCGCCTACGGGCTCCGGCTGCGTGGCAGAGGCAGGTCCGAAGCACGGAAGCTCGCCCGCCCGTTCATCACCATGGTCGGGTTGGAGGGGCGTGAGAAGAAGTACCCGTACCAGCTCTCCGGTGGCATGCAGCAGCGTGTAGGGCTGGCCCGCGCCCTGGCCATCAAGCCGGGGACGCTGCTGATGGATGAGCCTTTCGGTGCCTTGGACGCGCAGACCCGCGAGCTGATGCAGGACGAGCTGCTCAAGATCTGGAGCGGCGACAAGAAGACGGTCGTGTTCGTCACGCACTCGATCGACGAGGCCATCGTCCTATCGGACCGGGTGATCGTGATGCAGTCGAACCCCGGCCGGATCGTGGAGGACATCCGCATCCCATTCGAACGGCCACGCAACGCAGCAGCGATCCGTACCGATCCCCGGTTCGCGGCGCTTCGCGCCGAGATGTGGGCCTTGCTGCGTCAGGAGGCGCTCACGACTGAGATGGTCCACGGGGTGACCGGTGAGTGACCGAGGTCTCTCACGGGGCAGGGTCCTCCAGCTGAGAGTCGGCTTCGCGCTCTTCGTCGTGTCCCTGTGGTACATCATCGCCCTGACCATGGGTGGACTGTTCCTCGCGCCGCCACACGAGATCATCGCGCGGCTGGGGGAGTCGGTCACCAGCGGTGAGTTCGTGCAGTACCTCGGTCCCACGGCGTACGTCCTCGCGATCGGGGCAGGGCTCGGCGTGGCATTCGGAGTGCCGTTCGGGCTGCTGATCGGACGCGTGCGGGCTCTCTACTGGCTGACCGAGGCCCCGATCAACATCCTGTACACCACGCCCCTGGTCGCGCTGATCCCATTCATCCTCGTGATCATCGGTTTCAACTACACCTCCAAGATCTTCATCGTCTTCCTCTTCACCGTGCTGCCGATCATCATCAACACCTCGGCGGGGGTGCGGACCGTCGACCGCGACCTGGTCGAGCTGACCCAGTCCTTCTGCGCGAAGGAGTGGACCGTCTGGCGCGACGTCCTCGTGCCTGGTTCGCTGCCCGCGATCATGACCGGCCTCCGGATCGGTCTGATCCATGCACTGGTCGGGGCGGTGCTCGCCGACTTCTACGCCGGCGCCAGCGGCTTCGGCTACCTCATCATCTTGTACTCGAACCGTTTCGACATCGCAGGCGCCCTGGGACCGGTCCTGGTGCTCGCTGCGGCGGGTGCCGGCGTGGCAAGCCTGCTGAAGGTCGCGCAGCGACGGCTCTCGCCGTGGCAAGGAGCGTCATGACCCAGACCAGCGACCGCATCGGGGCCCCTCGGACGGTGGCGCCTCGGCGCCGGAGGATGTCTGAAGCCGTGCAGCAGAGGGTGCTGTGGTGGTCCGGACTCATCCTGATCCCGGTGGTCTGGCATCTCTACTCGCTGGTCGCCGAGAGCCCGCTCATTGTGGGACCTGTGGAGGTGGCCCGGGCCGCCGAAGGGATGATCGCCGACGGCTCACTTCTGACCGCGGCAGGGGAGAGTGCAGCTGTCTTCGCGACCGGGATGGCGGCCGGCACCGCGGTGGGCCTGCTGGTCGGCATCCTCGTGGGCCGGTTCCGGACGATCGACGTGATGCTCGACCCCTACATCTCGGCACTGTTCGCGACACCGCTCGTCGCCGTCATCCCGATCCTCATCGTGGCACTGGGCTTCGGGTTCCAGGCCAAGGTCGTCATCGTGGCGATGTTCGCCTTCTTCCCGGTTGCGATCAACACGGCGGCCGGGGTGCGTGGCATTCCCACCGATCTCGACGAGCTGGCTCGGTCGTTCTGCTCCTCGGAGCTGCAGACGTGGCGTGACATCCTCGTGCCCGGTGCCCTGCCCTACATCGTGACCGGCATCCGCCTCGCAGTGGGGCGCTCCCTGATCGCCGTGGTCGTGGCGGAGTTCTCCACCGCCGTCACCGGCCTGGGGTTCCTCATTCTCACCAACTCGCGGCGGTTCAACATGGCGGAGGCTCTCGTCCCGGTCGTCGTGCTGATGGCAACGGGCTTCCTGCTCTACACGCTGTTGAAGCGTGTCGAGGCGAGGCTGGCCCCCTGGATCCTGCGCAGCTCGGACTGATGAGCGCTGACGGGGAGGAGGGGGCTGGCCCACCTTCGTTCACCGCGGGCGAGATGTCGCGCCGTCGACGCGCGCTGGACGTCGAGCTGGAGCGGGCCGGGGTGCAGCACGTCGTGCTGTACGGGGCGAATCGGTCCGGGAGCGCAGTCCAGTGGCTGACCGGATGGCCGGTCACCCGCGAAGCGACAGTGGTGCACAGCCACGAGTCGACCGGGCTAGACGACGTCCTGCTCGTCAACTTCTTCAACCACGTTCCCCAGGCACGACGCGTCGCTTCGGGAGCCGATGTCCGGTGGGCCGGACCCCACGTCGCACCGACCATGCTCGAGGAGCTCGCCCGTCGTGGCGCCCGAGGGGGAGGGGTGGGGGTGGTCGGCGCGCTGCCCGTCAAGGGCTACGACGCTCTCCGGGGGACCGTGCACTCGGTGGTGGACCTCTCGGACGTCTACAACGGGCTCCGGTTGCGCAAGTCCCGCGAGGAGCTCGAGTGGCTGCGCCGTGCTGCGGAGCTCACCGACCTGTCGTGCGTCGCACTGCGCGACGGCGCAGGTCCCGGCAGCACCGAGTACGAGCTCGGGGCGCTCGTGGAGGCGGCCTACCTCCCACTCGGGGGCGCCAACTACATCCACTACTTCTCGATGACCTCCATGACGAACCCGTCGCAGTGCGTGCCCTCCCAGTGGCCGAGCGCTCGACAGCTGTCCGTGGGTGACGTCCTCTCGTGCGAGCTCAGCACCAGCTTCGGCGTGGACTACCCGGGACAGCTCCTGCGCACGTTCACGGTCGGTGCCGAGGCCACGAGTCTCTACGCGGAGCTGCACGCGGTCGCTGACGAGGCGCTGAGCAGGGTCGAGTCGGTGCTTGCTCCCGGCACGACGCCGGAGATGGTGGTCGAGGCTGCCGGGGTCATCGAGGAAGCCGGATTCACCACGGTCGACGACCTGGTCCATGGGCTGGGCGGCGGCTACCTGCAGCCCGTCTTCGGCTCGCGGAGCCGGACACTGCAGCCGCTCCCGACGTTGACCTTTGCCGAAGGCATGACCGTGGTGGTCCAGCCCAACGTGACGACACCGGACGGGAGAGCCGGCGTCCAGACCGGCGAGCTGCTCGAGGTGACAGCGCGGGGGTGCGCTCGGCTGCACGCCTTCCCACGTGGGATGGGCCAGATCGGGTGACCACTCACCGGCCCACCTCCGTGGAGTCAGCGGGGAGGCGCGGTCGACGCCCGGACGTTGAGAGAGAGCGGGAGAAGCACCGAGCGCGAGGGACGGTCCGGCTCGTGGATCGCCTCAAGGAGCATCCTGGCCGCCTCCACCCCCACCTGGTGGTGGGGAACGCCGACCGAGGTGAGCGGCGGCTGCAGCTTGTCCAGGAACGGCATGTCGTTGAAGCCGACGACGCTGATGTCGTCGGGGCAGGAGATCCCGCGCTCGGCGAAGACGGCGTAGCAGCCGAGTGCGATGAGGTCGTTTCCGGCGACGACGGCGGTGAACTCCGTGCCTGAGTCGAGGAGGCGACGGAGCGCGTGCGCACCGTCGATCTCGATCCAGTAGTCGCAGGAGACGATGAGCGACGGATCGTCCGGGATCCCGTGGTCACGAAGAGCGCTGGAGAACGCCCTGGAGCGGATGACTCCAGTCGAGGTCGTCTGCGGACCGGCGATGTGGGCGATCCGTCGGTGGCCGAGCTCCACAAGGTGCTCGACCGCAAGGGCAATTCCGGTCCCGTCATCCGGGGTGATCGACGGGACGTCGAGGCCGTCGACGCGGCGGTTGACCAGCACCATCCTGACGCCCTGGGCGTGGAGCTCCTGAAGGAGCGGGTGGTGTAGTAGTGCCGTCGCGACGATCAGTCCCTCCACCTGCCTCGAGCGGAGCGAGATGATCAGCGACTTCTCGCGCGTCTGGTCGTTGTCGGTGTTCACTAGCAGGGCGCTGTAGCCGGCCGGCGCGAGAACGTCCTCGATTCCGCGCACGATCGGGGGGAACAGTGGGTTGGTGAGGTCGGGGATGACCACGCCGACGGTCATCGACTTGGACGTCTTCAGTGAGCGAGCTATCGGGTTGGGCTGGTAGCCGAGCGACTGTGCGGCTCGCAGCACCCGGCGAGCGGTCTCGACGTTGACCAGCCGTCGGGTCTCCGGGTTAAGCGCGCGGGAGGCGGTTGCAGCGTGGACCCCCGCCATCTCGGCGACGTCGCGGAGCGTCGGTGTCTGCACAGCAGCGAGTCTAGGGACGTCGCTCCTTTCACGCCTGTCCATCAGGGCGCGGTCGCCGGGGTCGTCTCCGCCGTGCGTTGCCAGCGCGCCCGGCCCCAGGTCGCCAGAACGGCTAAAGGCAGTGCGGTGGCACCGGCCAGCACGAAGATGGTGCGGTAGCGGCCGTCCTCCGCGAGCCCTGAGACCAGGACCGCAGCGATGGCGCTGCCGGCAAACAGCGAGCCGGCGAACAGGGACACCACGGTGGCACGGGCGGCTGGTGCCACCTCGGTCGCCCAGGTCTGGAGCGAGGAGTGCATCGCCGCCCAGGCCAGGCCGAGGAGAGTCACCACGGCGACGCCCATCGCAGGGGAGCGCGACACGGCCAGCAGCAAGCAGGCCGCAACTGCCGCGGTGGCACCCACCGCGATGAGCTCTGCCGGGTGACGACGCTGGGACAACCGTCCGACGAAGCGCGCGGACAGGAAGACCGAGAGGCCATAGACGCCGGCCACCGTCCCGGCCGTCGCTGCGCTCGACCCGTCTGCCTCCACCGCCGCGGGGAGCAGGGTGAGGACACCGAGCAGGACGGCGCCCTCGAGGAAGGCGAGCACCAGCACCAGCACCGCCGCCCGGGACCGGAGGACCTCCGCCACCGGGGTGAGCAAGTGCAGATGACTCCGCGTCCGAGGCGGTTCGACCAGGTCACGGAGGAGCAGGACCACCAGCAGGGCGGACATCCCGGTCACGACGAAGGCGACCCGCCAGGTCAGGAAGTGTGCGACGACGCCGGCCCCGAGTGAGGCGAAAGCGGTCCCAAGGGCCACCCCGACCATCAGCCGGGTCACCTCTCGCTGGCGGCGTTGGGGCGGCACCGTGTCTCCGAGGTAGATCAGGCTGGACGGATAGGCGGCACCGAAGAGCCCGCCCGCTGCTGCCCGTGCGAGTCCGAGCACCAGTGGCGTCCAGGCGAACGCTGAGAAGATCGTTGCCCCTGCGGCCAGCAGTAGGGTCAGCCGCATCGTGCGGACGCGGCCCAGACGGTCGGAAACGATGCCCCAGACCGGTTGCATGAGCCCATAGGCCAGGAAGTAGGCGCCGGCGGCCTGGACGATCTCCGAGAGCGGGACACCCATGTCGTGCGCGATCGCGATCAGCAGTGGTGGCATCGCGAAGCGGTCGAGGGTGGTGGTGAAGGTGGTCAGCTGCAGGAGGCGGGTTGCCGAGAGCCGGCTTGCGACCCCTCCTGCGCGGGTCGAGCCGCTCCCTGCGACCGGCGTCATGGCGTCATGAGGCCGGGGGCTCCAGCAGCCCCGAGCCGGCGTGCAACGCGCGCTCGTAGATGCTGCTGCCGTCCACGCGCTCGGGCATGAACCGCTCTCGCAGGTTCACGATGGTCCTCAGCCCCGCCACGTCGGGATCGCGGGCCGTGATGAGCCCCTCCGTCGGGCTCCTGAGCCGCTCGACATACCGGCTCGCGAGCGCCGCGGAGAGGCCGAGGATCACCTGTGCCTCCTCGGCGGCGAGGTCGTCGGCGCGGCCCGACGCGACGTCCTCTGCGGTCGTCCTCAGCGCGTGGGCGAGTCGGCCCGCCGGCTCGAGGACCCGGTCTCCGTTGACCGCCAGCACCGTGCCGACGTATGGCGAACACGTGTCCGCGACCGAGGCGAGCCTGACGCAGCCGGCCTCCTCAGCACCCAGCTCGTTGCCGGCGTTGAGCATCGTGGCGTCGCACCGGCCGGCGACCAGCGCGTCGGCGCGCTTCGGGGTCGAGCCGAGCGGGACCACGTCGTACTCCTGGCGGCCGATTCCCAGAGCCTCGGTGACGGCGTACATCGCCAGAGCGAACCCGGAGCCGGGGACGTCCACGCCGAGCACGGCCCCCCGGAGCTCCTCGGCCGAGTCGAGGCCGGGACGGCCGTAGAGGGCGAGGCCCATGCCTCGGTCGACGGTGCTGACGATGCGAACGTCAGCGACGGCGTCAAGCGGGTTCGACGGGCTGAACCGATAGGCGAGCACGTTGTCCGGGCTGGTGAAGGCGACGTCGATCTCACGGGCGAGCAGGGAGCGGAACTGGTCGGGCGACGAGGCGACGGGCACTTCGTCGACGTCGAGCCCGTTCTCCTCGAGCCGGCCACTGCGGCGAGACACGGACAGGAGGACGGACGGAGTGAAGGCTCCGACAACCATTCTCGTGCTCATGGGTCTGACTCCCTCGACGGTTCCACCGTCCCGGTGCGGCTGCGACGTAGCAGAACTTACCGCACCTGCAGTCGATTGCAGAGCCCTGCGAGGTGGTGGTGATCCCCGAGACCGACCGGGTCGCCTCCTTGACACAACGGAGCGGCTGATTCAGGCTGCAGTCGATTGCATTGCCGAACCTACCTTGTCGCTTGGCAGGCAGAAAGGCGGTCGGTCGTGGACGAGAGAGTCGCATCGGCCATTGCTCATTGGGCCCCGCGGTTCACCATGAACGGCGTCACCGTGTCCGACTTCCAACGCATCACCGGCGAGGTGGAGCACTGGGAGGAGTGGTGCTCCGCCTGGTGTCGGGTCGCGGAGGAGCACGAGGTCCTCGGCCGCACGGCGCTCGAGGCTGGGTACCTCCGGTCCGCCGGCGAGCACCTCTCACGAGCATCCGTCTACTTTCACTTCGCCAAGTTCGTCTTCGTCGACGACCTCGAGCAGATGCGGGCCGCACACCTGCGAGCGGTCGCGTGTCTCAACGACGCGCTTCCCTATCTGGCTCCACCTGGTCGGCGCGTGGAGGTGGCGTTCGAGGGGACCCGCCTGGTCGGCGTTCTGCGAGTGCCGTCCGGCGACGGTCCTCACCCGACCGTGCTGATGATCCCGGGGCTGGACTCGACGAAGGAGGAGCTGCGGTCGACCGAGGAGACCCTCCTGGCGCGCGGGATGGCCACCTTCAGCCTGGACGGTCCGGGACAGGGTGAGGCTGAGTACGACCTCAAGATCCGCGGCGACTGGAGCGAGGTAGCAGAAGCGGTCATGGCCCGGTTCGCGGAGATCGACGAGGTCGACACTGGCCGAATTGCCGTCTGGGGTGTCAGCCTGGGCGGCTACTACGCGCCCAGGGTGGCAGCTGCGCTCGGCGACCGCATCGCGGCGTGCGTCGCGCTCGCCGGGCCCTTCGACTGGGGTTCGTGCTGGGACGGACTGCCGCTGCTGACGCGCGAGACGTTCCGGGTCAGGTCCGGCGCAGCGGACGAGGCGGAAGCTCGACGCCTTGCGGCGACCCTCACCCTCGAGGGAGAGGCGCACAGGATCAGAGCGCCTCTGCTCATCGTGTTCGGGCGGCAGGACCGACTGATTCCCTGGCAGAACGCCGAGAGGCTACGCGATGCCGCAGGCGGACCGGTCGAGCTGCGCATGCTGGAGGCGGGCAACCACGGGTGTGCCGACCTCGCGCCGTGGCACCGTCCGTACACGGCCGACTGGCTGGCGGAGAGGCTGGACGCGCGCGGCTGAGGACGTCGATTGACGGTCTCTCGGTGGCTGAACTAGGGTTGACTACAAACGATTGCAGAGGTGGCCCCATGAACGTGACAGACAGCGGACGTCGCACGGTCGGCTGGATCGGTGCCGGTCGGATGGGCGCGGCGATGGCCAAGCGGCTTGCTCAGGCCGGCGAGCAGGTCACCGTCTGGAACCGGACGAAGAGCAAGGCTGAGCCCCTGGCCGAGTTCGGTTGCGTGGTCGCCGACGAGATCGCCGACCTTCGCGGGCTCGACGTGGTCTTCACCATGGTGTCCACGCCCGTCGACCTGGAGCAGGTGCTGCTCGGTGACGGCGGTCTGCTTGCTGACCCCGCGAACCTGCCCGCGATCGTGGTCGACTGCTCGACGGTCTCCACCGAGTCGTCGACGGCGATGCGGAAGGCCTGCGACGAGCGCGGGGTGGCGTTCCTCGCCGCTCCGGTCAGCGGCAACGGCAAGGTGGTCAGGGCAGGCGCTCTCAGCCTCGTCGTGTCGGGTCCCGAGGAGACGTATCGGAGTGTGGAGCCGCTGCTGGAGCACCTGGGCAAGGGCGTCACCTACGTAGGTGAGGGGGACGTCGCTCGCCTCGTCAAGATCTGCCACAACCTGATGCTGGGCGTCGTGACGCAGTCTCTCGCCGAGATCACCGTGCTGGCAGAGAAGGGAGGCGTCCCCCGCGCCGCCTTCCTGGAGTTCCTGAACAACTCCGTCATGGGTTCGGTGTTCACCCGCTACAAGTCGCCGGCGTTCGTGAACCTCGACTTCACGCCGACCTTCACCCCGATCCTGCTCCGCAAGGACTTCGATCTGGGCATGGCCGCTGCCCGGGAGCTCGACGTGCCGATGCCTGTGGCTGCCGTCACCCAGCAGTTGGTGCAGACCAGCGTCGGCACCGGACGGACGGAGGAGGACTTCGCGATCCTTCTCGACCTCCAGGCCGCCGCCTCTGGTCTCGAGCTGAAGCCTGAGAACGTCGATGTCGACGACGGCCTCGGTGCCGCCGACGAGGCCTGAGCCGTGAGCTCCACAGCCCCTCTCTCGGCGCCGGGTCACATGAGCGTCGACTACGAGGAGCGGGTCGACTTCGGACGTCTTCGGAGATACCGCCTCGAGCGGGCGCGCGCAGCGCTGGAGGCAAGTGAGTGCGGCGCGTTCCTGCTCTTTGACTTCTACAACATCCGCTACACGACGCAGACGTGGATCGGTGGCGCGCTCGGCGACAAGATGACCCGGTATGCACTGCTCACCCGTGAGGCGCGGGACCCCTGGCTGTGGGACTTCGGGTCAGCGGTCCGCCACCACAAGATCTACTCCAACTGGCTGCCCGACGAGAACTGCCTGCCGGGGATGCTCGGCATGAGAGGTGCCGTGGCCCCGTCGGCGGGGTTGATGGAGTCGGCGGTGCGCGAGATCAAGGGCATGCTGGAGGACGCCGGGCTCGCGGACCTTCCCGTCGGCATGGACATCGTCGAACCGCCTTTCCTCTTCGAGATGCAGCGGCAGGGGCTGCGCGTCGTCGACTGTCAGCAGCTGATGCTCGACGCCCGGCAGATCAAGTCTTCCGACGAGATCATGCTGCTAACACAGGCGGCCGCGATGGTCGACGGGGTCTACCAGGACATCACTGAGGCGTTGAAGCCCGGAGTCCGTGAGAACGAGATCGTCGCGCTCGCGAACAAGCGGCTCTACGAGATGGGGTCGGACCAGGTCGAGGCCGTCAACGCGATCTCGGGGGAGCGGTGCAACCCGCACCCGCACAACTTCACCGACCGCTTGGTCCGTCCGGGGGACCAGGCGTTCTTCGACATCATCCACTCCTTCAACGGATACCGGACGTGCTACTACCGCACGTTCGCGGTCGGCAGTGCCACCGCGAGCCAGCGCGATGCCTACACCAAGGCCCGGGAGTGGATGGATGCGTCCATCGCCATGATCGAGCCCGGGGTGGGCACTGACGAGGTGGCGGCGGTGTGGCCGCGTGCCGAGGAGTTCGGCTTCGACAACGAGATGGCGGCTTTCGGTCTGCAGTTCGGCCACGGGCTGGGTCTCGGACTGCACGAGCGGCCGATCATCTCCCGGCTCAACAGCATGAAGGAGCCGGTCGAGCTCCAGGCGGGCATGGTCTTCGCGCTCGAGACCTACTGTCCCGCCGGTGACGGCTTCTCGGCCGCCCGGATCGAGGAGGAGGTCGTGGTCACGCCCGACGGACCGCGGATCCTCACGTTGTTCCCGGCCCAGGAGCTCTTCGTCACCAACCCTTACTGACGCCACACGAGAGGCCCTTGCCATGACTCCGGAGCTCAACGACGCGCCCAGTGACCTCTTCGTGGGAGGGAAGTGGGTCGCTGCCTCGGACGGTGGCCGCTTCGATGTGCTGAACCCCGCCACCGGCGCTGTCATCACCACGGTGGCCGACGGGACCGTCGAGGACGCGGCCGCCGCTGTCGCCGCTGCCGATGCGGCCGCGGAGGCGTGGGCCGGCACCTCGCCACGTCGGCGCGGCGAGATCCTGCGCACGGCATGGGAGCTCATGACCGCCCAGGGCGAGGCCCTGGCCCGGCTGATCACGACGGAGAACGGCAAGGCGCTCGTCGACGCTCGTGGTGAGGTCGCCTACGCGGCGGAGTTCTTTCGTTGGTACGCCGAAGAGGCGGTCCGCGCCCAGGGCGTGGTCGCCACGGCTCCGTCGGGGACGAACAAGATCGTCGTACTGCAGCAGCCCGTCGGGATCGCCGTGCTGGTCACCCCGTGGAACTTCCCGGCCGCCATGGCCACCCGAAAGATCGGCCCGGCGCTGGCGGCCGGCTGCACAGTCGTGCTCAAGCCCGCTAGCGACACCCCGCTCACCGCTTTGGCGATGGCCAGGATCCTCGAGGAGGCCGGGGTGCCGGCCGGTGTCGTCAACGTCCTGCCCGCGCGTCGCTCCGGTGCTGTCGTCTCCACCATGCTCCACGACCCGCGGGTCCGGAAGCTGTCGTTCACCGGTAGCACGGAAGTGGGACGGATCCTCCTGAAGGAGGCCGCGGACCAGGTCATCAACTGCTCCATGGAGCTGGGTGGGAACGCGCCGTTCCTCGTCTTCGCAGACGCGGACCTCGACGCTGCGATCGAGGGCGCCATGGTGGCCAAGATGCGCAACGGTGGTGAGGCTTGCACCGCCGCGAACAGGTTCTACGTGGAGGCATCGGTCGCCGACGAGTTCAGCCGTCGGCTCGCCGAACGCATGGGTGCGCTCAACGTCGGTCCGGGTCTGGACGACGGCACCCAGGTGGGTCCGCTGGTGAACGAGGAGACCGCATCGAAGGTGGACGAGCTGGTGCGCGCCGCTGTCGGGTCCGGCGCATCGGCCGTCGTGGGCGGCAGGCGGCCGGACCGGGAGGGCTTCTACTTCGAGCCGACGGTGCTCCTCCAGGTGGACCCCTCCGCCGCGATCCTGAAGGAGGAGATCTTCGGTCCGGTCGCGCCGATCGTCACGTTCACCTCCGAGGCTGAGGCAGTGCGGCTCGCCAACGACACCGAGTACGGCCTGGTGTCCTACGTGTACACCGGTGACCTGGCCCGCGGTCTGCGGCTCAGCGAGCGGCTGGAGTCGGGGATGGTGGGGCTGAACCGTGGCCTCGTCAGCGACCCCGCCGCGCCGTTCGGAGGGACCAAGCAGAGCGGCGTCGGCCGCGAAGGTGGTCATGAGGGGATGCTCGACTACATGGAGTCGAAGTACATCGCTGTCGACTGGTAGCCGGCGGTTCGTCGCCCCCGGTGGGTCGCCCATCACCGGGACTCGCGTCGCGCATCACCGGTCCGCAGGAGCCCGTGACGGATCGCGAGGAACAATCTCTTCGACTTCGACTGCGCCCCGAGCTTCGCGGACAGGTCGGCGACATGGTTCCGCACGGTGCTCCCGCTCGAGCCGAGGACGTGACCGGCCCGTCGAAGACGACCTGCGACGCGGCCGCGTGCTTGCGCATGTTCGTCATCGCTCCTTGGCGGTCCGGTAGGCGACGACCGTGGTCCCCTCCGGGAGCTCCATGGCGGGCGCGGCGGCGACGTGCCGGCGCACCGGTCGTCATCGAACACGAACGGCGGCTTCGACCAAGCTGTCGACGAGGAGCCCCGGAAGCGAACGAGCTCGAGCTGCTCCCCGGCCATGGTCTCGTCCGCCACCGCACGCTCGCTCCGCAGCGTCACGTAGCCGCGGACGGTGGCGACGGCGAGGCCGCCGGCTGCCAGCACGCTGCCGGCGAGCGGGACGGGACTGTGCAGATGAAGCCGCGGCAGGGCGCCGTCCAGGAGCGGGTAGGCGAGGTTGGTCTCCCACGACGTCGGCCGGTGTGCCGGGCGCCGTGGGCCGCACCTGACGCCGTAGAGAGCGACGCGGTGCCTGCACCCTGCTCACCTGCCACGGCGCGACCAGCAGGACGACGGCACTGAGATGCAGGCTGCGTCGCCGACCGACGGGTAGACCTGCGGCTGGTTGAGGCGGACCGCCGTCACGAACACCAGGAAGCGGTTGCCCGCAGGGCCAGCGCTCCGGCGACCAGGGCCCAGGCCCCTCCGTTCTGCTCATGAGCGAAGGGCCGCGTCGTCGCGACGACAGCTGCCAGCACGTAGCCGCCCACCTGGAGCCACCCTTCGTAGCGGTCGTCGAACCCCACCGCCAGGCGCAGCTCCGACGCTAGCCCCACTCCGCTCCGGCCGGTGGGCTTGGCGCATGAGCGGCGTGGGGAGGGTGCAGGGGAGAGATCGAGCGGGGGACGGAGGAGGCGCGCGCCATGCTCGAAGCAGTCCGTCGGTGGCGGGAGCCACTGGAGCGCTACGTCAGCTCGAGGCGGCTGCAGCTGGCCCTCAAGGGGGCGGTCGCGGCCTCCGTCGCCTGGCTGCTCGCCGAGGGACTCACCCGCGTCCTGAGCGGTGACGGGATCGACAACTACATCTACTACGCGCCCCTGGGCGCGGTCGTCGCCACCGACGCCACCATCGCCGGCTCGGCCAGGACCGCACGCCAGACCGCCCTCTCCCTCCTGCTCGGGGCTGCCCTCGGCCTTGCGGTGGGTCGGGCCCTCGAACCAGGCGTGCTCAGCCTCGGCGTCGTCGTCGCCGCGGGCGTCCTCCTCGGTGCCCTGCCGGGGCTCGGGGACATGCGCAGCTGGGTGCCGGTCGTGGCGCTGTTCGTCCTCGTGCTCGGCGGCCACGACGCCGAGACCTACGCCACCGCCTACGTCGGCCTGACCGCACTCGGCGCGGCCTGCGGCGTCGTGGTCAACATGGTGGTCCCCTCGATGCCGCTGCGCACCGGCCAGGAGGCGCTCGACCGGCTGAAGCGGCAGCTCGGCCACCAGCTGAACGACCTGGCCGACGGGCTCCGCCAGCAGCCGCCGCCCGGCCGGGACGGGTGGGAGCGTCGGCGGTGGGACACCCAGACCTCGCTCGACCAGAGCCGGGAGACCGTGCGCGAGCTGATGGAGGCGCAGTACGGCAACATGCTCCGCACCCGGCACAAGGGGTGGGTGGACAAGCAGACGCAGCTCGTCGGTGCGCTGGAGCACGTGGCGTGGTTCGTCGAGGACCTGCTCGCGGTGCTCTCCCAGAACCACCGGGACGACATGGAGTCCCCGATGGACGGCGAGCTGGCCGAGGTGGTCGCCTTGGCGATCGACGATCTGGCCGCGCTCGTCCTCGCCTACGACAACTCCCTGGAGGCCGACGACGAGCGCGTCCGTGCGGTGGAGGAGCGCATGCGGGAGCTCACCCGGGAGTTCGCGGAGCGGCGCGACCTCGAAGCCAGCCACGTCGCCGTCCTCGGCGCGGTCGTCGCGAACCTGCGCCGTGCCACGGCGGCGGTCCACCCGGGAGGCGCCCGCGCTCCGGTCTGAACCACACGTGAGCGAAGACTCACCCCGCGGATTTGAGGTATGCGCACCGTGGTCGGGACACTTGCCCGGCGATGGTTGAGAGCACGGACACCTACAAGACCCTGGACCTGGCGCTCCGCGTCGGGGAGATGCTGCTGTCCAACGGCGCCGGAGCCGCCGACGTCACCGCGACGATGCTCTCGGTGACCCATGTCTGCGGGCTCCGAGGTGTCTCCGCCGACGTCACGTTCACCACCGTGTCGCTGAACTACCACCCCAGCTTCGAGGCCCCCGCGACCATCCAGGTCCGGCATGTCACCCACCGCGAGATCGACTACGAGGACCTGACGCTCGTCGACCACCTCGTGGGCGACCTCCAGCGCAAGGCGATCACCCGGGACGAGGCCCGCGACCGGCTCAACCGGCTCACCTCGTCCGGCCACCGCCGTACCCGGTGGGCGGTCACCGCCGGATGGGGCGTGATGGGCGCCGGGGTCGCGCTGCTGCTCGGCGGCAACCTGCTCGTCGCCCTGCTGGCGCTCATCTCGGCGGCGGTCATCGACCGGATCCAGCGCGCGATGACCGTCCGCCGGCTGCCGGTCTTCTACCAGCAGGTCGCGGGTGGGCTGGCGGCCACGCTCATCGCCGTGGGGGCGGCGGCGCTCGATCTCGGCGTCCAGCCCTCCCGGGTGGTCACCGCCGGCATCATCATGCTGCTCGCCGGCATCGGCTTCATGGGGGCGACCCAGGACGCGCTCACCGGCTTCCCGATCACCGCGGCGGCCCGGATGCTCGAGGCGGTGCTCGCCACCGCGGGCATCATCGCCGGGGTCAGCCTCGGCCTGACCGTCGGGAAGCTCCTGTTCGTCGACCTCGGCGAGCTGGAGCCGGGTGCGGTGGGGCTCACCGAGGCCTCGATCATGGCGTTCGGGGCGGCCGTCGCCGCCGCTGCGTTCGCCTTCTCGTCGTACGCCCCGCTCCGTGCGCTCATCCCGGTCGCCGCCGTGGGCGGCGTCGGGACCGCTATCTACGCCGCGGTCGACCGCGTCGACTTCGGCCCCGCCTGGGCCGCTGCCGCCGCGGCCGTCGTCGTCGGGTCGATCAGCTACTCGGTGGCCGGGCGGATCCGGGTGCCCCCGCTGGTCGTCGTCGTTCCGGCGATCGTGCCGCTGCTCCCCGGGCTCACGATCTACCGCGGTCTCGCCCTCCTCGCCGAAGGGCAGGGCGGCGTCCTGCACATGGCGGCCGCCGGTGCGACCGCGATCGCGCTCGCCTCGGGCGTCATCCTCGGGCAGTACATCGCGCAGCCGCTCCGCAGGGAGGCACGCCGGCTCGAGACCCGGCTCTCCGGGCCGCGACTGGTCGGTCCACTCCGGGTCCGCACCGGGAAGCGCTGACCTCTCGGCCGGCCGCGAGCCCGCGGACGGCAGACTGGGGCCATGAGCCGTCAGGATCCCGCCGTGACCCGCTACCGCCA
Source organism: uncultured Actinomycetota bacterium (assembly GCA_963754155.1). Lineage (GTDB taxonomy): Bacteria > Actinomycetota > Actinomycetes > Propionibacteriales > Nocardioidaceae > Marmoricola_A. Next base: position 1,536,148 of record CAVWEU010000003.1, read on the forward strand.
GCACATCGCCGCCGAGTGGGACGCCGCTGCGCTCTACCACGGGCTCGCGGCGCTGAGCGACGGCCGTCGGCGCGAGGTGTTCGAGGAGCTGGCCGGCATCGAGGAGAAGCACGCCGCCTTCTGGTCCGAGCGGATCGTCGAGGCCGGGGACACCCCGCCGAGCTTCTCGCAGTTCACCCCCAGCGAGCGCACCAAGTCGCTGCTGAATCGGGCGCGGGACTACTCCGTCGACCTGGTGCTCCCGGTCGTGGAGCAGGACGAGCAGGATGCCGTCGACGGCTACAGCGACGAGCCGGACGCTCCGGAGTCGATGATCCTCGAGGAGGCCGGGCACGCCAGGGCGCTCGCCGAGCTGATGCAGGAGGCCGACCCGGGCGAGCCCGGTGCCGCCCCGCACAGCGAGGCGTGGCACCGCAGCGACAAGTCCGGCACCCTGCGCGCCGCGATCTTCGGGATCAACGACGGCCTGGTCAGCAACACGGCGCTGGTCATGGGGTTCGCCGGCGCCGACGCCCCCCGGGAGACCGTCCTGTTCGCCGGCCTGGCGGGGCTGCTCGCCGGTGCGTTCTCCATGGGGGCCGGTGAGTACATCTCGATGGCGAACCAGCGGGAGGCCTACGAGCGCGAGCTCGAGCTCGAGCGGGAGGAGCTCGAGACGCACCCCGAGGACGAGCGGCGCGAGCTCGAGCTGATCTACGAGGCCAAGGGGATCGACCCCGAGACCGCCGTCGATCGTCGCCGCCCGGGTGATGAGCGACAAGGACGTCGCGCTCGACACGATGGCGCGCGAGGAGCTCGGGCTCGACCCGGACGACCTCGGCTCCCCCTGGGGTGCGGCGGCGTCCTCCTTCGTCGCCTTCTCGCTGGGTGCGGTGCTCGTCGTGCTGCCCTACCTGGTCGGCGGCGGCCCGGCCGCCCTGGCCTCCGCCGTCGCCGTCGCGGTGCTGGCCCTGGTCGTGGTCGGTGCCACGATGGCCCGGCTCACCGGCCGGCCGCTGCTGCGGGGGATCGTCCGCCAGGTGTCCGTCGGCGGTCTCGCCGCTGCCGCGACGTACCTCCTCGGTGTCCTCTTCGGGGTCAGCGTGGGGTGACGGTCACCCCTCCGGGGTCTCGGTCTCGGGGGAGGAGGTTCGGGCGATCGGGCCGGCCGCGGCGCCCCACTGCCAATGGCGGATCTCGGGCAGGTCCTCACCGTGGGTGCGGACGTGGATCCGGTGCTCGATCAGCTTGTTCTTCAGCTGCTCGCGGGCGTGCGCCGCGACCGGCTGGAGCCGCTCGACCCGGTCGATCGCCTCCATCGCCAGGTTGAACCGGTCGAGCCCGTTGAGCACGGTCATGTCGAAGGGGGTGGTGGTGGTGCCCTCCTCCTGGTAGCCGCGCACGTGGAGGTTGTCGTGGTTGGCCCGCCGGTAGGTCAGCCGGTGGATCAGCCACGGGTAGCCGTGGTAGGCGAAGATCACCGGCTTGTCCTTCGTGAACAGCGAGTCGAAGTCGGCGTCGCGGAGGCCGTGCGGGTGCTCCTCGTGGCCCTGCAGCCGCATCAGGTCGACCACGTTGACGAACCGGATCCGCAGGTCCGGGAAGAAGCCGCGGAGCAGCTCGGTGGCGGCCAGCGCCTCCATCGTCGGCACGTCGCCGGCACACGCCATCACCAGGTCGGGCTCACGGCCGTCGTCGTCGTTGGACGCCCAGTCCCAGATGCCGATGCCCTTGGTGCAGTGCACGACCGCCTCGTCCATCGAGAGGTACTGCAGCGCAGGCTGCTTCCCGGCGACGATGACGTTGACGTACTGCTTGGAGCGCAGGCAGTGGTCGGCGACGCTCAGCAGCGTGTTGGCGTCCGGCGGCAGGTACACCCGGACCACCTCGGCCTTCTTGTTCACCACGTGGTCGATGAACCCCGGGTCCTGGTGGGAGAACCCGTTGTGGTCCTGGCGCCACACGTGGGAGGTCAGCAGATAGTTCAGCGACGCGACCGGCCGCCGCCAGGGGATCTCGTCGGTCGTCTTCAGCCACTTGGCGTGCTGGTTGAACATCGAGTCGACGACGTGGATGAACGCCTCGTAGCAGCTGAACAGGCCGTGCCGCCCGGTGAGCAGGTACCCCTCCAGCCACCCCTCGCAGGTGTGCTCGGAGAGGATCTCCATGATCCGGCCGTCCGGGGCGAGGTGGTCGTCGTCGGGCAGGATCTGCGCGTTCCAGGTGCGGTCGGTGACCTCCATCGCGTCCTGGAGCCGGTTCGAGCTGTTCTCGTCCGGTGCGAACAGCCGGAAGTTCTCCATGTTGCGTCGCATGACGTCGCGCAGGAACGTCCCCAGCACCCGCGTCGCCTCGACCGATCCCGTCCCGGGCTCGTCGACCGTGGCGGCGTACGCCCGGAAGTCGGGGAGCCGCAGGTCGCGCAGGAGCTCGCCCCCGTTGGCGTGCGGCGACGCGCTCATCCGGCGGATGCCGCGGGGGTGCAGGTCGCGGATCTCGGGGACCGGCGCACCGGACTCGTCGAAGAGCTCCTCCGGCTGGTAGCTGCGCAGCCACTCCTCCAGCACCCGCCGGTGGCTGTCGTTCTTGCGCGCGTCGGCGAACGGCACCTGGTGGGAGCGCCAGTTGCCCTCGATCGGCTTGCCGTCGACCTGGTCCGGCCCGGTCCAGCCCTTGGGGGAGCGCAGCACGATCATCGGCCACGGCCGTCGCGCGACCGGCTGCTTGCGTGGCGGTCCGCGCCTCCTGCTGGATCGACCTGATCTCGTCGAGGCAGCGGTCGACGGTCGCCGCGAACGCCTGGTGCATCGAGGCGGGGTCGGAGCCCTCGACGACGTACGGCGTGTGGCCGTAGCCGCGGAGGAGGGCGAGGAGCTCCTCCTCCGGGATGCGGGCGAGCACCGTCGGGTTGGCGATCTTGTAGCCGTTGAGGTGGAGGATCGGCAGCACCGCACCGTCCCGCCGGGGGTCGAGGAACTTGTTGGAGTGCCAGCTCGTCGCCAGCGGGCCGGTCTCCGCCTCCCCGTCGCCGACGACGGCCGCGACGACGAGGTCGGGGTTGTCGAAGGCGGCGCCGTAGGCGTGCGACAGCGCGTAGCCGAGCTCGCCACCCTCGTGGATCGACCCGGGCGTCTCCGGGGCGACGTGGCTCGGGATGCCGCCGGGGAAGGAGAACTGCGTGAACAGCCGGTCGAGCCCGTCGAGGTCCTGGTCGACCTCGGGGTAGACCTCCGAGTAGGTCCCCTCGAGGTACGCCGAGGCGACCAGTCCCGGCCCGCCGTGGCCCGGCCCGGTGATGTAGATCATCTCCAGGTCGCGCTGCATGATCGCCCGGTTGAGGTGGGCGTAGACGAAGTTCAGCCCGGGCGTCGTCCCCCAGTGGCCGAGCAGCCGCGGCTTCACGTGCTCGGGCAGCAGCGGCTCGCGCAGCAGCGGGTTGGCCATCAGGTAGATCTGGCCCACCGACAGGTAGTTCGCCGCCCGCCACCACTTGTCGATGGCCCGCAGCGTGCCGCGGTCGAGCGGCTTCCCGGACACGGTGCTGCGGGTCTTCGGTGTGCTGCGCATCGGCGGTCTCCTCCGGTCGGCGGGCCCTCTCGAACCTACCGAGCCTCAGGGCTTGAGGACCACCTTCATGACGCCGTCCTGCTTCTTCTGGAAGAGGTCGTACATCGCCGGCGCCTCGTCGAGGCTGCACCCGGTGCGTCGCGAGCGACTCCAGGCCGAGGACGTCGCCGTCCTGCTGCGCGAGGTCGAGCAGCTCCTCGGTCCACCGCTTCACGTGGCACTGCCCCATCCGCAGCGTCAGCCCCTTGTCGAAGAGGTCCATCATCGGCATCGGGTCGGCGGTCCCGCCGTACACGCCGCTGATGGAGACGGTGCCGCCGCGGCGGACGCAGTCGAACGCCGTGTAGAGGGCGTCGAGCCGGTCGATGCCGACGTTCTCGATGGCCAACCGCGAGAGCTTCTTCGGCAGCCGGCTCGCCAGGCCGATGACCTTCTCGGCGATCGGGTTGCCGTGCGCCTCCATGCCGACCGCCTCGAGCACCCCGTCGGGGCCGCGGCCGTCGGTGAGGTCCCGGACCGCCTCGGTCACGTCGTCGACCGCGGCTGAGGTCGACGGTCTGCGCGCCGGACGCCTGGGCGGCGGCGAGCCGCTCGGGCACGAGGTCGACGCCGATCACGTTCGGGATCCCGAGGTGCTTGGCGGAGCGTACGGCGAGCTGGCCGACCGGTCCGAGGCCGATCACGGCGAGCGAGCCGCCCTCGGGGACGTCGGCGAACTGCACGCCCTGCCAGGCGGTGGGCAGGATGTCGGAGAGGTAGAGGTACCGCTCGTCGGCGCCCTCGGCCGGCAGCTTGACCGGCCCGAAGTCCGCGTGCGGGACGCGGACCCGCTCGGCCTGACCGCCCGGCACCGCGCCGTACAGGCTGGTGTAGCCGAACAGGCTCGCGCCCTTGCCCTGGTCGCGGTTCTGGGTGGTCTCGCACTGGGCGAACAAGCCGCGCTCGCACATCCAGCAGTGGCCGCAGGAGATGTTGAACGGGACGACGACACGGTCGCCGACGGCGAGGTTCGACACGCCGCTGCCGACCTCCTCGACGATGCCCATGAACTCGTGGCCCAGGACGTCGCCGGGCTGGAGGTACGGCGCCAGCACCTTGTAGAGGTGGAGGTCGGAGCCGCAGATCGCGGTGGAGGTCACGCGGACGACGGCGTCGGTCGGCTGCTCGATGCGGGGGTCGGGCACCTCCGTCACCTGGACGTCCTCGATTCCTTGCCAGGTCAGTGCGCGCATGGGGTGTTCCTTCCTCGAGACGGGTACCTCCAGACGCCTACCCCGGCACCCGCGACAGAAACAGCCGGGATCGGCGCATGGGGCGCAGGGCCAGGGGTAGGAGCAGCCGTACGAGCCGAGCGAGAGCATCGAGGAGCAGCCATGACTGAGGAGCAGCAGCCGAGGGTGCACGCCCAGGACCCCGCCGAGGGCGCTGACAGCGACCAGCGGGAGGCCGACGACCAGCCGCAGGCCCGTCCGCAGCAGCCCGCCGAGGGTGCGGACGACGAGTCCGCCACGCCCGAGACGACCGAAGGAGACGCATGACGAAGAAGCCCGCCGCCCACGTCCCCGGCGTGCCCGGCGCCGAGCCGCCGTCGCTCGAGGAGCCCACCGACCCCCGCGAGCCGCTGCCGCCGAAGCCCGACCAGGGACAGCCGGCCACGGTGACCCCGACCGGCGCGGAGACCGGGATGGACCCGGTGCTCAAGGCGCAGCGGGGCGCCCACCTCACCACCGCGACCGGCGTCCGGCTGCACGACACCGACCACTCGCTGAAGGCGGGGGTGCGCGGGCCGACCCTGCTGCAGGACCACCACCTGCGGGAGAAGATCACCCACTTCGACCACGAGCGGATCCCCGAGCGCGTCGTGCACGCACGTGGCGCGGGCGCCCACGGCCACTTCGTCGGCTACGGCTCCGCCTCGACGGTGTGCAAGGCGGGGTTCCTCGAGAAGGACAAGGAGACCCCGGTCTTCGTCCGCTTCTCGACCGTCCTGGGCTCCCGCGGCTCGGCCGACACGGTCCGCGACACCCGCGGGTTCGCGACGAAGTTCTACACCGACGAGGGGAACTTCGACCTCGTCGGCAACAACATGCCGGTGTTCTTCATCCAGGACGGGATCAAGTTCCCCGACATCATCCACGCCGGCAAGCCGCACCCGGACCGGGAGATCCCCCAGGCGCAGAGCGCGCACGACACGTTCTGGGACTTCGTGTCGCTGCACACCGAGGCGCAGCACCACACGATCTGGAACATGTCCGACCGGGGGATCCCGCGCTCCTACCGGATGATGGAGGGGTTCGGGGTCCACACCTTCCGCCTCACCAACGAGGCGGGTGAGACGTCGCTGGTGAAGTTCCACTGGAAGCCCAAGCTCGGTGTCCACTCGCTGGTCTGGGAGGAGGCCCAGCTCACCGCCGGCGTCGACCCCGACTTCCACCGGCGCGACCTGTACGACGCCATCGAGTCCGGCGCCTTCCCGCAGTGGGAGCTCGGCATCCAGGTCTTCCCGGACACCCCGGACCAGACGTTCAACGGGATCGACCTCCTCGACCCGACGAAGATCGTCCCGGAGGAGATGGCCGAGGTGCAGCCGATCGGGCTGCTCACGCTCGACGCCAACCCGACGAACTTCTTCGCGGAGGTGGAGCAGGTCGCCTTCCACGTCGGGCACCTGGTCCCCGGGATCGACGTGACCGACGACCCGCTCATGCAGGCGAGGCTGTTCTCCTACGTCGACACCCAGCTCACCCGGCTGGGCGGCCCGAACTACAACCAGATCCCGGTCAACCGGCCGCACGCTCCGGTCAACGACATGTTCCGCGACGGTTTCCACCAGCACGCGGTGCACGGCGGCGCGGCGCCGTACAAGCCGAACTCGCTGGACGGCGGCAACCCCTTCGTGGCCACGGAGGAGCAGCGCGCCTTCGTCGAGTCGCCGGTGACGGTGGCCGAAGGGCAGAAGGTGCGAGGGGCGCCGGCGTCGTTCGACGACCACTTCAGCCAGGTGCGGCTGTTCTGGCAGAGCATGACGCCGGTCGAGAAGACCCACATCATCGACGCGTACACGTTCGAGCTGGGCAAGTGCTACGAGCAGGCGATCAAGGAACGGCAGCTCCGGGCGCTCGCGGAGATCGACTCCGAGCTCTGCTCGGCGGTCGCGGCCGGGCTGGGACTGCCCGCGCCGGCGCCGTCGACCTCGCCCGCCGACGTGACACCGAGCCCGGCGCTGTCCCAGGTCGGCCAGGAGTACCCGCCGGACGGGCGGATGGTCGGCATCGTCGTCGACGTGGCCGACGACGCGGGGCTCGCCGACGTCGCCGCCCTACGCGCGGCGCTCATGGCGGCGGGCACGGTCCCGATCGTCATCGCCAACCACGGCGGCGAGCTCGGCGAGGGGCTGGTCGCGCAGCGCAGCTACGCCACGGCGCGGTCGGTCGAGTACGACGCGGTCCTGGTCGCCGGTGCGCCGACCCCGCCCGGGGCGACCGGCGGCGGCCCCGAGGCGAACCCGACGCCGGCGACTCTCGACGGGCGGGTGGCGATGCTGTTGCAGGAGGCGTTCCGGCACGGCAAGGCGATCGCGGCCTGGGACGCCGGTGCGACAGCGCTCCAGGCGGCCGGGATCCCGCGCGACGTACCAGGGGTCGTGGTCGCGAGCGGTGCCATGGCCGCGCTCGACGACGTGATGGCGGCGCTCGGCAAGCACCGTGCCTGGGAGCGATTCGTGCCGGCGACCGGCGCGGCGTCGTGAGGGCCGGCTTCCGGCACGCATCAGAACAGCCTGGAGATGATCCGCGGCTTCGTCCAGGAGCTCCTCCCCACCCCTGGTTGAGCCGTCACTCCTGCCGGGTCGAGCCGCCAATGGTGCTTGACCGAGCCGTCGATCATGCCGGGCGAACCGGCCGGCACGGTGCCCCCGGCACCGCCGACGGCTGAACCCGGCGTGACCGACGGCTGAACCCGGCGCCGGTGACGGCTGAACCCGGCAGGAGTGACGGCTCGACCAGGCATGACCGACGGCTCGGCGGGGGGCGCCGGCCGGTAGCATCGGGCTCCGTGACCCATGACGACGCGCCCGACTGGACCGCCAGCGGCAGCTACGAGGACATCCGCTACGAGACCACCTCCGACGGGATCGCGAAGATCACGATCTGTCGCCCCGAGGTCCACAACGCGTTCCGCCCGCAGACCCTCATCGAGGTCTCCGCGGCGCTGACGGTGGCGCGCGAGGACGAGTCGGTCGGGGTCATCGTCCTCACCGGCGAGGGCGAGCGGGCGTTCTGCTCCGGCGGCGACCAGCGGGTCCGCGGCGACTCGGGATACAAGACCGACGCGTCGGCCACCGGGCGGTTCCACGTCACCGACCTGCACGTGCAGATGCGCCGGTGCCCGAAGCCGATCGTCGCGATGGTGGCCGGCTACGCCATCGGCGGCGGCCACGTCCTGCACCTGGTGTGCGACCTGACGATCGCCGCGGACAACGCGGTCTTCGGCCAGGTCGGTCCCCGGGTCGGCTCCTTCGACGGCGGGTACGGCGCCAGCATCCTGAGCGACCTCGTCGGCCCGAAGAAGGCCAAGGAGATCTGGTTCCTCTGCCGGCAGTACGACGCCCAGCAGGCGCTCGACATGGGGCTGGTCAACACCGTCGTCCCGCTCGCCGACCTCGAGCGCGAGACGGTCCAGTGGTGCAGGGAGATGCTCGCGCTGTCGCCGTACGCCCTGCGGCTCAGCAAGGCGAGCTTCCACGCCCACGAGGACGGATACGCCGGCATCCAGCAGCTCGCCCACGACGCGAACCTGCTCTTCTACGGCAACGACGAGGCCAAGGAGGGGCGGGAGGCGTTCAAGGAGAAGCGGACGCCTGCGTTCGACAAGTTCCCCCGCCGCGCGTGAGCTGAGACCCCGCCTCGTCCGATTGCGCGTGCGCCATAGCGCACTCCCAATCGGACGAGGCGGGCTCCGGGGGCGTCAGACGTTGCGGCGGTACTGGCCGCCGACCTCGAAGAACGCGTCGGTGACCTGCTTGAGCGAGCAGACCCGGGCGGCGTCCATGAGGACGGCGAAGACGTTCTCGCCCCGGACCGCGGCCTCCTTGAGCCGCTCGAGCGCGACGGCGGCCTCGTCGGCGTGCTCGGCCTGGAACTGCTCGACCCGGGCCAGCTGCGACTGCTTCTCCTTCTCGGTGGCCCGAGCCAGCTCGACCTTCGGCGGCGCCTCCCGGCCCTCGGGGGGCAGGAACGTGTTGACGCCGACGATCGGCAGCGAGCCGTCGTGCTTGCGGTGCTCGTAGAGCAGCGACTCGTCCTGGATGCGGCCGCGCTGGTAGCCGGTCTCCATGGCGCCGAGCACGCCGCCGCGCTCGTTGATGCTGTCGAACTCGCGGAGCACGGCCTCCTCGACGAGGTCGGTGAGCTCGTCGATGATGAAGGAGCCCTGCAGGGGGTTCTCGTTCATCGCCAGCCCCCACTCGCGGTTGATGATCAGCTGGATCGCGAGCGCGCGGCGCACGGACTCCTCGCCGGGGGTGGTGACCGCCTCGTCGTAGGCGTTGGTGTGCAGGCTGTTGGCGTTGTCGTAGATCGCGATGAGCGCCTGCAGCGTGGTGCGGATGTCGTTGAAGTCCATCTCCTGGGCGTGCAGGGAACGCCCCGACGTCTGCACGTGGTACTTCAGCTTCTGCGACCGCTCGTTCGCGCCGTACTTGTCGCGCATGGCGACCGCCCAGATCCGGCGGGCGACCCGGCCGAGCACGGAGTACTCCGGGTCCATCCCGTTGGAGAAGAAGAACGACAGGTTCGGCGCGAAGTCGTCGATGTCCATCCCGCGGGCCAGGTAGGCCTCGACGTAGGTGAACCCGTTGGTCAGCGTGAACGCGAGCTGGCTGATCGGGTTCGCCCCGGCCTCGGCGATGTGGTAGCCGGAGATCGAGACCGAGTAGAAGTTGCGGACCTGGTTCTCGATGAACCACTCCTGGATGTCGGCCATCATCCGCAGGGAGAACTCGGTGGAGAACAGGCAGGTGTTCTGTCCCTGGTCCTCCTTGAGGATGTCGGCCTGGACGGTGCCGCGCACGTTGGCCAGGGCGTACGCCGCGAGCCGGTCCCGCTCGTCCTCGGTCGGCTGACGGCCCTCGCGGTCGGTGAACGCGTCGACCTGCTGGTCGATGACGGTGTTGAGGAAGAACGCGAGGATCGTCGGGGCCGGCCCGTTGATGGTCATCGACACCGACGTCGTCGGGGAGACCAGGTCGAACCCGTCGTACAGCGCCTTCATGTCCGCCAGCGTCGCGATCGAGACCCCGGAGGTGCCGACCTTGCCGTAGATGTCGGGGCGCAGGTCGGGGTCGCGGCCGTACAGCGTGACGGAGTCGAACGCGGTGGAGAGCCGGGTGGCCGGCTGGCCCTGCGAGAGCATCTTGAACCGCCGGTTGGTGCGGAACGGGTCGCCCTCGCCGGCGAACATCCGGGCGGGGTCCTCGTTGTCGCGCTTGAACGGGAACACCCCGGCGGTGAAGGGGAAGTAGCCCGGAAGGTTCTCGCTGCGCATGAACCTGAGCAGCTCGCCGTGGTCGGTGAACCGGGGGAGGGCGACGCGCGGGATCTTCGACCCCGAGAGCGACTCCTTGGTGAGCTTGGTGTGCAGCTCCTTGTCGCGCACCCGCACCACCTGCTCGTCGCCGGAGTAGGACTCGACGAGCGACGGCCACCGCTCGAGCATCCCGGTCGCGTCGGCCGGCAGCGCGTCGCGGGCCTCGGCGAGCAGCCCGGTGACGTCGGAGTCGTCCTTGCCGGCCCCCTTGAGCTCGTCGGCGACGAGCGCGAGCCGCTGGACGCGCGACGCCTTCGTGGCGAGCGTGTCGGTCGCCCGGTGGTAGTCGCGCACGGTCTCGGTGATCTCGGCCAGGTAGCGGACCCGGTTCGGAGGCACGATCTGCTGGTTGACCGTGGAGTGGCGTACGTCGACGTGGTGCAGCCGACCTGCGGAGGTGGGCAGTCCCTGCTCGGTGAGCAGTCCCCGCAGGTGCTGGTAGAGCGCGGTGACGCCGTCGTCGTTGAAGGTGGCCGCCGAGGTGCCGAAGACCGGCATCTCCGAGGGCTGCTTGCCGAAGGCGCCCTTGTTGCGGACCAGCTGGCGGCCGACGTCGCGGAGCGCGTCCTGGGCCCCGCGACGCTCGAACTTGTTGATCGCGACGACGTCGGCGAAGTCGAGCATGTCGATCTTCTCCAGCTGCGACTGGGCCCCGAACTCCGGCGTCATGACATACATCGCGGTGTCGACGAAGGGGACGATCGCCGCATCGCCCTGGCCGATGCCGGGGGTCTCGACCACGACCAGGTCGAACCCGGACGCCTTGAGCAGGTCGATGACGTCGCGAAGGCAGTCGGGGAGCTCGTGGCTGCCGCGGGTGGCGAGCGAGCGGAAGTAGATCCGGTCCCCGTCGAGGGCGTTCATCCGGATCCGGTCGCCGAGCAGCGCTCCGCCGCCGCGCCGCTTGGTCGGGTCGACCGCCACGACCGCGACGCGGAGCTTGTCCTCCTGGTCGACCCGGAGCCGGCGTACGAGCTCGTCGGTCAGCGAGGACTTGCCGGAGCCGCCGGTGCCGGTGATCCCGAGGACCGGCACCTGCCGGGCGCCGGCTGCCGCGCGGATCCGCTCCAGCAGCGCGTCGTCGAGGGACCCCGTCTCCGCGCCGGTGATCGCGCGGGCGACCGCGGTGCGGTCGCCGGCTAGGACCGCGTCCGCCGACGCCGGAGCCGCCTCCCACAGGTCGACGTCGCAGAGCCGGACGATCTCGTTGATCATCCCCACCAGGCCGAGCCGCTGGCCGTCCTCGGGGGAGAAGATCGTCACGCCGCTCTGCCGGAGCCGCTCGATCTCCTCGGGCACGATGACCCCGCCGCCACCGCCGAAGACCCTGACGTGACCGGCGCCGCGCTCGGCGAGCGAGGCGACGAGGTACTCGAAGTACTCCACGTGGCCGCCCTGGTACGACGACACCGCGACGCCCTGGACGTCCTCCTCGATCGCCGCGTCGACGACCTCCTGGACCGACCGGTTGTGGCCCAGGTGGACGACCTCCGCCCCCTGCGACTGCAGGATCCGCCGCATGATGTTGATGGAGGCGTCGTGGCCGTCGAACAGGCTCGACGCGGTCACCAGCCGGACGGGGTGCTCGGGGACGTGGAGCTCGGTCATGAGGAGGCCGCCTGCGAATAGTTGGAAGTCCTAGTATTCGGAGTGTACGGGACCTCGGCAGCGCCGTGAAGTGCGGCCGGGGGGACCGGTCAGTCGGTCGGGTCCCCACCGTTCGCCCGCAGCGTGGTGAGCAGCTCGAAGAGCTGGTCGAGCTGCTCCCCGTCGACACCGGGGCGCCCGAAGACCTGCGCGTTGAGCCCGGCGGTGGCGCGCTGGGCCACCTCGCGCCCGGCGTCGGTGACCGACGCCAGCACCTGCCGGCGGTCCTCCTCGTTGCGCGTACGCCGGACGAACCCCTGTCTCTCCAGCCGGTCCACGGCGCTGGTGACACTCGTCGGATGCACCTGGAGCAGCGACCCCATCCGGGTCATCGGCATCCGGCCCGCCGAGGAGAAGGAGAGCAGCATGAGGATCTCGTAGCGGGCGAACGTGAGGTCCAGCGGTCGCAGCACCGCGTCGATCCGCTCCATCAGCAGCTGCTGGACCCGGGCGATCGACGTCACCAGCGCCATCCCGTCCGCGGCCTCGCCCCAGCCGTGGGCCACCCACTGGCGCCGGGCCTCGCGGATCGGGTCGTTCCGGGGCGTCGAAGGGGTCACGTCCCGGGACCCTAGCCGACCCGGGCGCGGTGCCCGGACCGCGAAGCGGCCGTCACGCTACGCTCGACGCCCCCGAATTCCAGGTTCGCGCCCCGAGGCCGTCCCTGGCCAGCGACAATGGGGACGAAGGAGGACCATGGAGACGAGCGCGCTGCCCTCGGCTCGCCGTGCGGACCGCGGGGCGAGCTGGCCGGAGCGCGCTCGCGGACGGGTCCAGCTCCTCGCCGGCGCGGTGCTCGCCATCGCCGCCCTCACCCTGGTCGGCTGGGTCGGTCACGTCGAGGTGCTCGTCCGGTGGGACCGCGACCTGAGCAGCATGAAGGTCAACATCGCCCTGTCGTTCCTGATCCTCTCGCTCACGTGTCTCGTCGACCGGCCGAGGGTCCGGCTGGCGTCCGCCGCGACGGTGCTCGTCCTGGCGCTCGCGTTCCTGACCCAGCACCTGTTCGACGTCCATCTCGGGATCGACCAGCTCCTTCTCGACGACTGGACGAACCGCTCGGCCGTGCACGCCGGCCGACCGGCGCTGACGACGTCGGTCGCCCTGGTCGCGCTCGCGGCGGCGGCACTGCTGCGCCGGGAGAGACGCTCGCTGGTGCCGCAGCTCCTCGCCTCGGTCTCGCTGGTCATGGGGGCGGTGGCGCTCTACGGCTACATGTTCAACGCCTCGTCCCTCTACGGCCTGCGCTACGACACGACGATGTCGCTCCCCACGGCGGTCTCGCTCGTCATCCTCAGCGTCGCCTGCCTGCTGGCCGAGCCGCGCGGCGCGCTGCAGTGGATCTCCTTCGGGCGGGACCCCGGGGCGGCCCTGCAGCGGCTGCTGATCCCGCTCACCCTCGTCGTGCTCCCGATCGCGGCGCTCGTGCTCTTCGACGGCCAGCGTTCGGACCGCTTCGGGCTGGCGTTCGCCTGGGCGCTGCTCATCGTCATCACGATCGGCGTCGTCATCGCCATCGGCTTCGGCGCGGGCCAGGTCGCCAGGGCGATCGACGACGACCGGGAACGGCTCCTCGCCGAGCTCCACGAGGCGAACCAGGAGCTCGAGGACCGGGTCCGGATGCGCTCGCACCAGCTCAACCGGCAGCGCACCAAGCTCGTCCTCCTCGAGGAGCGGGACCGGATCGCCCGGGACCTCCACGACCGGGTGATCCAGCGGATCTTCGCTGCGGGGCTCCAGATCTCGGGCATCAGCCGCGCGCAGCACAAGCTGGCCGTCGCCGAGGGGCGGGACGACCCCCCGCTGGTGGACAGCCTCAACGGCGTCGCCGCCGAGCTGGACCTGGCCATCCGTGAGCTCCGGAACTCGATCTTCGAGCTCACCTCGATGCAGGAGCACGACAACCTCGAGCAGATGGTCCGCGAGGTCGCCTCCCGGGCATCCCGGATCCTGGGGTTCATGCCCCGGGTCGAGGTCACCGGCGAGGTGGTCGGCGTGCAGCCCGACCTGGTCGCCCAGCTCGCCTCGGTGATGCAGGAGGGGCTCTCCAACGTGGCCCGGCACGCCCAGGCCTCCTCGGCCGAGGTGTCGCTGCACGTGTCGGAGAGCACGCTGCGTGTCCAGATCCGCGACGACGGCATCGGCATGCCGGAGCCCCTGCCGCGCAGCAGCGGCATCAGCAACCTGATCAGCCGGGCCCGCAACCTCGGAGGCTCGGCCTCGTGGAGCGCCGACGAGCCGGCCGGCACCGTCATGGTCTGGGAGGTCCCGCGTGACGCAGAGCTCCGCAGCGAGGGCTACGGGAACCGGACCGCCGTCACGGTCGCCGACAGGTCCCAGAGCCGGGCTGCGAGCTCGGTGTCCTGAGCCGGCTTCGGCGGCCGTACGACGCGGGGCGCACCGTTCAGCTCGAACGGACCGCCCGGTCCGACGTAGGACCCGCCGGGAAGCCCGGGGTCGACGGCTGCCCGGAGCTGCGGAGTGGCGCCCTGGTCCACGCCCTGCCCGACCAGCGCGGTCACGGCCACGCCGATCGCCCCGAGAGCGCGGGTGCGCCCCCGGCCCAGCCCGTTGTCGATCAGGTTGGTCCTGGTGTGGCCGGGATGGGCGGCGACCGCCGTCACCGGCAGCCCCTTCTCCCTCGCCCGCCGGTCGAGCTCGAAGGTGAAGAGCAGGTTGGCCAGCTTCGACTGGCCGTAGGAGCCCCATCGCCGGTAGCCGGCACGCGGCACGCGGGGATCCTCGAGCGAGACGCCCCGCACCGACCGCGCCATGAGCGAGGAGACGGTGACGACCCGGGCGCCTCCCGAGACGACCAGTGCGTCGAGCAGCAGCCCGGTCAGCGCGAAGTGCCCGAAGTGGTTGGTGCCCATCTGCAGCTCGAGCCCGTCGGCGGTCCGCTCGTGCGGGGTCGCCATCACCCCCGCGTTGTTGACCAGGATGTCCAGGGCACCGAGCGCGGAGGCCTCGGCCGCTGCCCGGCGTACCGACGCGAGGTCGGCGAGGTCGAGCACCAGCGGCACCAGCCGGGCTCCGGGCACCGCCTGCGCGAGCAGGTCGACCGTGGAGTCGAGCTTCGCCCGGTTGCGGGCGGCGAGGACGACCTCGGCGCCGGCCCGGGCGAGCTCGCGGGCCGTGACCTCGCCCAGCCCGCTGGTGACGCCGGTGACCAGCGCTCGGCGGCCGGTGAGGTCGGGGATGTCGGCGACGCTCCAGGTCACGGGGTGACCGCGAGGTTCTCGACGACCCGCCGGGCCAGCGCGAGGTCGCCGCTGAGCTCCACCTGCACGCTGGGCAGCGGTACGCCGGCCGCCGGCGAGCACGACCCAGCTCTCGAAGTCGAGGACCACGGTCGCGGTCGGCTCGGCGGGAGGGTCGGCGAGCGGCGCTCCCCGGCCGTCGTCGCCGACGGTGGCGGCGACGACGCGCGGCGTGCGGGCCGGTCACCTCCAGCACGACCGTGGTGCCGGGCTCGGCGGCGACCTTCTTGCCGAGGACGTAGGGGAGCGAGGCGGCGAAGACCGAACCGACGTGAGCGGCGGCGGGCGAGTCGAGGTTCCCCGGTCGGTCGGTGGCCCGGCGGATGTCCTGCTCGTGCATCCACAGGTCGAGGGGCCGGTTGCTCAGCAGCGTCTGCCAGTCCCACCCCATCAGCCCCGCGAACCCGGGGACGGTGGCCGTGGCCCGGGTCGGGGGCTCCGCCCGGTGCGCGGCGTAGCGGGCCTCGACGCTGGACTCCAGCTCCTCGATGACCTCGTCGGTCGTCCACCCCGCCCGGGCGAGCGGTCCGGCCTCGGTGAACTGCCCCATGAGCCCCTTGACGTGCGCAGCCGGACCGACCTCCACCTGCGACTGGGGGTTGCCCGCGAGCTCGGACTCCAGGTGCGCCAGGTGCGCCGCCACGGTCCGGACGTCCCAGCCGGGCAGGTCCGTCGGGCGTGACCAGTCGGCCTCCTCGAGCGTGCGAAGCAGGCCGACCACGTCGACCGCCGCGTCGTGCCCGATCTCGACGAGGCGGTGGAGCGCATCGGCGTCGGAGGTCATGCGGCGGCGCCCCGCTCCTTCACGGCTGCGACGGCCACGTCAGAAGGCGCTCTCGGGCAGGTCCATCAGCGACAGGTCGACCGCGTCGGCGACCTGCCGCTCGGCGGTGACCCGCGGGAGGACGGTGCGGGCGAAGAACTGCGCCGCGGCGACCTTGCCCTCGTAGAAGTCCCGGTCCTTCTCGCTGACCTCGCCGCCGAGCGCGCGCAGGGCGACCTCGGCCTGCCACAGCAGGAGCCACGCGCAGAACAGGTCCCCGAGCGCCATGAGCAGCCGGGTCGTGTTCAGCCCGACCTTGTAGACGTTGCGGACGTCGCCACCCTCCTTGGTGGCGTCGGCCGACATCAGCTGGCCGATCATGGTGGCCACGATCGCGTTGCCGTCCTCGAGCGCGGTCGCGAGCAGCTCGCGCTCGACCTTGAGCCGGCCGTTGCCCGCCTCGCTCTCGAGGAACGCCTCGATCTCGGAGGCGAGGTGGTGGAGCGCCTTCGCCTGGTCCTTCACGATCTTGCGGAAGAAGAAGTCCTGCCCCTGGATCGCGGTGGTGCCCTCGTAGAGGGTGTCGATCTTGGCGTCGCGGACGTACTGCTCGACGGGGTACTCCTGGAGGAACCCGGACCCGCCGAAGGTCTGCAGCGACTCGGTGCCGAGGAGGACCCAGGAGCGCTCCGAGCCGTACCCCTTCACGATCGGCAGGAGGAGGTCGTTGACCCGCTCGGCCAGCTCGTCCTTCTCGCCGTTGTGCTCGGCGATCATGACCCGGTCCTGCCAGCTGGCGGTGTAGAGCACCAGGGCGCGCAGCGCCTCGGCGTACGACTTCTGCGTCATCAGCGAGCGCCGTACGTCGGGGTGGTGGGTGATCGTGACGCGCGGCGCGGTCTTGTCGGAGGCCTGGGTGAGGTCGGCGCCCTGGACCCGGCTCCTGGCGTAGTCGAGCGCGTTGAGGTACCCGGTCGAGAGCGTCGCGATCGCCTTCGTGCCGACCATCATCCGGGCGTTCTCGATCACCTGGAACATCTGGGCGATGCCGTCGTGGACCTCGCCGACGAGCCAGCCCACGGCGGGCTCCCGCTCCCCGAAGGTGACCTCGCAGGTGTTGGAGACCTTGATCCCCATCTTCTTCTCGACCGCCGTGACGTGGGCGCCGTTGCGCTCCCCGGTCAGCTCGCCGGTCTCGAGGTCGAAGTGGAGCTTGGGCACGATGAACATCGAGAGCCCCTTGGTGCCGGGCCCCCCGACCCCCTCGACGCCGACGGGACGGGCGAGCACGAGGTGGATGATGTTCTCGCTCATGTCGTGCTCGGCGGAGGTGATGAACCGCTTCACGCCCTCGATGTGCCAGGAGCCGTCGTCCTGGAGCGTCGCCTTGGACCGGCCGGCGCCGACGTCGGAGCCGGCGTCGGGCTCGGTGAGCACCATGGTGGCGCCCCACTGGCGGTCGACCATGTGCTGGGCGATCCGCTTGTCGCGCTCGTTGCCGTTGCGGTGGACCACGGAGGCGAAGCTGGGGCCGGCGGCGTACATCCACACCGGCGCGTTGGAGCCGAGAACGAGCTCGCCGACGGCCCAGTTGAGGGTTCCGGGTGCCTGCTGGCCACCGAGCTCCGCGGGGATCGCGAGCCGCCAGAACTCCGAGTCCATCCAGGCCTGGTAGGAGCGCTTGAACGACTCCGGGACGTCTGCGGTGCCGCTCGCGGGGTCGAAGACCGGCGGGTGGCGGTCGCTGTCCTCGTACGACGGGGCGAGGTCCTCACGGGCCAGCCGGTCGACCTCCGCCAGGATCGCCTTCGCAGTGTCGACGTCGACCTCCTCGAAGGGGCCGCTGCCGAGGATCTCCTGACGGTTCAGGACCTCGAACAGGTTGAACTCGATGTCGCGCATGTTGCTCTTGTAGTGGCTCACAGCTGCACCTTGTCGTCACCGGGAAGACGGCTACCCGTCAGTAACATCCATTATGCGATCCGGACCGGTCCAAGACAACTGTTTCGACCCAAGTCCGTGGTGTCGACATGCAGAACGCGCCCCCGGACCGAGGTCCGGGGGCGCGTTCGGGGGATCGGTCGGGCCGCGATGGGGGCGGCGGCGCGACCGTCAGGTCACTTGAAGGCGTCCTTGACCTTCTCGCCGGCCTGCTTGAGGTCGGCCTTGGCCTGGTCGGCCTTGCCCTCGGCCTGCATGTCCTCGTTGCCGGTCGCGTCGCCGAACTTCTCCTTGGCGGAACCCAGCGTCGAGTCGGTCGAGTTCTTCAGCTTGTCGTCGTCACCCATGTCGTACCTCCGTGTGGTCGTGGCGTGCGTGCATCGGTACTCGTACCCCCGTCGCAACCGTTCATGCCGACACGCGGGAAGTTGCGGCGGAAACACTACTAAGTCACTATAGTAACTAACTCAAGTAACTTACTAATGTTTGAAGGGCGGGACCGATGCGCAACCTCATCGTGCTGGGCTTCGTGGGGCTGCTGGCCCAGTTGATCGACGGCTCCCTGGGCATGGCCTACGGAGTCACCTCCTCCACGCTCCTGCTCGCGGCCGGCCTGGCGCCGGCGGCGGCCAGCGCGGCCGTCCACTTCTCCGAGATCGGCACCACGCTCGTCTCGGGCTACGCCCACCACCGGCTGGGCAACGTCGACTGGCGCACGGTCAGCATCATCGCCGTCCCCGGCGGCGTCGGCGCCTTCTTCGGTGCCACCTTCCTCGCAGGCCTCGACGGTGACACCGCCAAGCCGTGGGTGGCCGCTCTCCTTCTCGGGCTGGGCATCTACGTGATCTGGCGGTTCCTCGCCCTTGGCGGTCGCCGCCCCGAGTTCTCGGGCCGGCTGTCCAAGCGGTTCCTCGCGCCACTCGGCCTCGTCGGCGGCGCGATGGACGCCATCGGTGGCGGCGGCTGGGGCCCGGTCGGCACCACCTCGCTGCTCTCCTCGGGGCGGCTGGAGCCACGCAAGGTCGTCGGCTCGATCGACACCTCCGAGTTCCTCGTCGCGGTCGGCGGCTCGCTCGGCTTCCTCTTCGCGCTCGGCAGCCAGGGGATCAACTTCGGCTACGCCGGCGCCCTGTTCGTCGGCGGTGCGATCGCCGCCCCGTTCGCCGCGTGGCTGGTGCGCCACCTGGCGGCTCGGGTGCTCGGCGTCGCCGCCGGAGGGCTCATCGTGCTCACGAACTCCAAGACGATCGTGGAGTCGCTCGGGGCCGACGGCACCACGGTCGCCGGCGTCGCCGGCGTGGTCTTCGTCGTCTGGGTCTCGCTGATCCTGTCCGCGGTGCGCCAGGAGCGCGCGGCCCGGCTGGTGCCGGTCGCCGAGGAGCCCGTCCCCGCCTGACCTGCTGCGGGGCTCTGCGAGACTGGCCCCGTGCGCGTCTCCGCCAAGTCCGACTACGCCCTCCGGGCGCTGATCGAGCTCGCCATCCGCCCCGATGGCACGCCGGTCAGCGCCGAGGAGCTCGGCCGGCTCCAGGGGATCCCCGCGGGGTTCCTCCAGGCGATCCTCGCCGACCTGCGGCGCAGCGAGATCGTGCTGAGCCAGCGAGGCCAGTCGGGCGGCTGGCGGCTCGCCCGGGCGGCGAGCTCGGTCACGGTCGCCGACGTCATCCGGGCGGTGGACGGCCCGCTCGTGAGCGTCCACGGCGAGCGGCCGGAGGCGGTCTCCTACAACGAGTCGGCCGAGGTGCTCCAGCACGTCTGGATCGCCGCCCGGAGCAGCCTGCGCGAGGTCTGCGAGCAGGTCACCATCCAGGCGCTCGCCGAGCGGCGGCTCCCCGACGCGGTCGAGGCCCGCACCCAGGACGAGGACGCCTGGCAGCCGCACTGAGCTACTCGCCGCCCACGGCCCTCAGCACCCACTCGACCAGCGGGCGGGCGGCCCGCCAGTCCTTCCGGATCCGGGTCAGCAGCTCGGGGGTGTGGACGACCTCGTCGAATCCGTAGGAGCGCCCCATCGCCAGGTCCCGGTGGCGGAGCAGGTCGATCCGCGGGTGGTCGGCGGGGTACCCGCGCGGGGAGGTCTTCAGCCGGTCGCCGCTGCGCGTCCACCCCCTCCGCTCCAGCGCCCCGAGGATCCGCTCCAGCTCGGGGCCGGTGACCGGGTCGGCGACCGCCGTACGGATCCGCGCCAGGCGGTCGGGCTCGGCGTGGTAGAAACCCGCGGCGATGCGGACCCCCGGGGCGCCCACCTCGACGTACCAGCCGGTGGCCGGGCCCGCCTGGACCAGCGCGCCCTGGTGGTCCTTGTACGGCGTCTTGTCCTTGGCGTAGCGCACGTCCCGGTAGGGGCGGAACACCTTCGCCGGGCCGAACTCGTCGGCCAGGGCCGCGGTCAGCGCCACCATCGGGTCGCGCACCGACCCCTCCCAGACGTGCTTGTGAGCCGCCCAGAACGACCGGGTGTTGTCGACCTCGAGGTCGTCGTAGAAGTCCAGCGCCGCGACGGGGAACCCGGTGAACTCCATGCCGCCGAATCTAGGTCAGCCCGTGTAGCGCTCGCTCGGCACCACCACGGCCCGACCCTCGACCTCGCCGGCCGCCAGCCGGCGGTACACGTCGACT
This sequence comes from uncultured Actinomycetota bacterium, assembly GCA_963754155.1. Classification (GTDB taxonomy): domain Bacteria; phylum Actinomycetota; class Actinomycetes; order Propionibacteriales; family Nocardioidaceae; genus Marmoricola_A. Next base: position 1,556,509 of record CAVWEU010000003.1, read on the forward strand.
GCGTCCTCGAGCGGGTACGTCGTGACGTCGGGGTGCAGGTGGCCGCGGGCGGCCAGGTCGAGCACCTCGACGAGCTCCTGCCGCGTGCCCCAGTAGGTGGTCTGCAGGCTGACCTCGTAGGGGGTGGCGAAGAACGAGTACGGCATCGTGCCGCCGGCGATCCCGACCAGCGTGAAGTCGCCGGTCATCCGGGTCATCGCCACCCCGGTCGTCATCGTCTCGTCGCTGCCGACGAAGTCCAGCACCACGTCGGCACCACGGCCGTGCGCAGCCTGCCGGACGGCCGCCACGGTCTCCTCGCCGGGAGGCAGCACCAGATCGGCGCCGCACCGCTCCGCCAGGGCGCGTGCCGACTCGCGCGGGTCGACCACCACCACCTGGGCGGCGGTCATCGCCTTGAGCAGCTGCACCCCGAGGTGGCCGAGCCCACCGGCACCGATCACGACCGCCGTGCTGTCGGGCGCCAGCTTGGGCAGGGAGCGCTTGACGGCGTGGTACGGCGTGAGCCCCGCGTCCGTCAACGGGGCCGCCTGTGCCGGTGTCAGCCCGTCGGGCAGCGGCACCAGGAAGCGGTCGGAGTGGACCAGCAGGAGGTCGGCCATGCCGCCGTCGAGGCCGAGCCCTCCGCCGCCGGCGGGCACCGGTTGGGACGCCGGGTCCTCGCAGTAGTTCTCCCAGCCGATCCGGCACCGGCTGCACCTGCCGCAGCCCCAGGCGCCGACGACCGCGACCGGCTGGCCCGGCTCGAGTCCGGTCACGCTCTGCCCCAGCTCGTGCACCCATCCGGCGTTCTCGTGGCCGAGGGTGAAGGGCGGGGTCCACGGCAGCGTGCCACCCTCGAAGTCGTGCATCAGGTGCAGGTCGGAGTGGCAGGCGCCGGCGCCCCCGACCTGGATCACGACCTGGCCCGGGCCCGGCCGCGGTGCCGCCACGTCCTCCAGGACCGCCTCGGACTTCCAGCTGTTCAACCGCAGTGCCCTCATCGCCGTACCTCTCTTCCTTCTCTCGTCCTCTGTTGTCGACGCTAGTCCGGTTTCGGGTCACCGGAGCTGTCTCGTCGGTCACCCCACCTGCCGGGAGACGGCCCGCGGCAGACACAATGCGACGCATGACGACCGGACTTCCGCTGGAGATCGCGGGGCTGAGCAAGCACTTCGGCCCGGTCCGCGCCGTCGACGACCTGACCTTCTCCGTGGCTCCCGGCGTGGTGACCGGTTTCCTCGGCCCCAACGGCGCCGGCAAGACCACGACGCTGCGGTGCCTGCTCGGGCTCGTGCAGCCCTCCGCGGGGCACGCGTGGGTCGGCGGCCGGCCCTACCGGGAGCTGGAGAGCCCGATGCGGACCGTCGGCGCGGCGCTCGAGGCGGCGAGCTTCCACCCCGGCCGCTCCGCGCGCGACCACCTGCGGTTCCTCGCCCAGGCGGGCGGGATCCCGGCTGTCCGGGTCGCCGAGGTGCTGCGGCTCGTCGGGATCGAGGAGTACGCCGACCGCCGCGTCGGCGGGTTCTCGCTCGGCATGCGGCAGCGGCTCGGCCTGGCCCAGGCGCTCCTCGGCGACCCCGGGGTGCTGGTCCTCGACGAGCCGGCCAACGGGCTGGACCCGGCCGGCATCGCGTGGCTACGGGGGTTCCTGCGGGCCCTGGCCGCCGAGGGCCGGACGGTGCTGGTCTCCAGCCACGTGCTCAGCGAGGTGCAGCAGACGGTGGACGAGGTCGTGGTGATCGCCCGTGGCCGGCTGGTGACCCAGGGGCGGCTCCGCGACCTGGAGGCCGCCCAGGCGACGGTGCTCGTGCGGACCCCGGAGCGCTCCCGGCTCGCGGCGGCCCTGACCGAGGCGCGCCACGGCACGACGGTCGCTGAGGACGGCGACTCCGGGCTGGCGGTCCACGGCTGGTCGACCGACGACATCGGGCGGCTCGCCTTCGCCGCCGGCGTGGAGCTGCACGAGCTCAGCAACCAGCCGGGCGACCTCGAACGGCTGTTCCTCGACCTCACCTCGGAGGTGGCCCCGTGACCCCCACGACCGGACTGGTGCGCTCCGAGCTCACCAAGATCCTCAGCACCCGGCTCTGGTGGGGGCTGCTCATCGGCGTCGTGGTCTACACGCTGATCAACGCCGGTGTGACCGCCGGGTTCGCCGGCGTCGACCCCGGCGCCGGCCAGGAGACCTCTCCGCCCCTCGACGACCCTCAGGCGCTCCGCGGGGTGTACGCGGCTGCGGCGTTCTCCGGTGCCTACATCTTCGCGCTGGTGCTCGGCGTCACCGGGATGACCGGCGAGCACCGGTACCAGACCGTGACGCCGACGTTCCTGGCCACACCCCGCCGGGCCCGCGTCGTCGTGGCCAAGGCGGTCGCCCACCTCGGCGTCGGCATCGGGTACGGCGTCGTGGCGGTCGCCACGGCCCTCGTCGTCGGCGGCACCGTCGTACTCGTCCGGGGGTTCGACCTCGGCCTCGGGACCACGGGGCTCTGGCGTGCGGTGCTCCTCGGCGTCCTCGCGGTCGCCGCCTGGACGCTGGTCGGCCTCGGGATCGGGACGCTGATCCGCAACCAGGTGGCGGCGATCCTCGTCGCCGTGGCGATCACGTTCCTCGTCGAGCCGCTGCTGTCCCTGGGGCTCGGCGCGGCCGACCTCGACGGGATCGGCAAGTTCCTGCCGAGCAGCGCCTCGTCGGCGATGACCTCGCCGCCGAGCCCGTTCCTCGAGCTGCTGCCGTGGTGGGGCGGGGCGCTCGTGCTCCTCGGCTACGCGGTCATCTTCGCCGGGCTCGGGGTGCTGCTGTCGGTGCGCCGCGACGTCACCTGACCGCTGGCCCCGCCTTGTTGCCGCCAGCGCTGTTCGAGAGGCGACGGGCAGCCGTGCGAGCAGTAACGGGCGGCGGCGAGGGTGCCCCGGAGAGACGGTCACATCGGAGCGGATGACGGGAATCGAACCCGCATTCTGAGCTTGGGAAGCTCATGTTCTGCCATTGAACTACATCCGCGCGGCTCCCTCGGGAGGAAGCCGGTCAGATAGTACCCGACCTCACCGGGCCCTCCTGACCCACCGGGGTCAGCTCCGGGAAGCGGGGATGGAGCAGGTCCCCGGAGGAGCGTCCGGTCAGCCGCCGCTGCAGCCAGGGCGCGGCGTGCGTGCGTGCCCAGGCCAGGTCGGCCTCACGTCGCTCGGCCCGTGTCATCGGGGTCAGCTCGGGCAGTGGGTCCAGCCCCATCGCGTGCGGGACGCCCAGGGTGTCGAGGACCGCGACCGTCATGTGCCGGTGGCCGAGCGAGGACATGTGGAGCCGGTCGGCGTCCCACATCCGGGGGTCGCGGTACTCCCGCATCCTCCAGAAGTCGACGAGGGTCGCACCGGTGTCGTCGGCGACCTCGCGGACCAGCTCGTTGTACGTCGCGACACGGCCCCGGAGCCGGCCGAAGACCGGTGCCCAACCCAGGTCGAAGCCGGTGAAGAGCACGAGATGGGCCCCTGTCGCAGCCAGTCGGGCCGCCGCGTCGGCGTACGGCGCGACGATGGCGTCCACGTCGACCTTCGGTCGCAGGATGTCGTTGCCGCCGGCGTACACGGTGACCAGGTCCGGGCTCATCCGGACGGCGGGCCCGACCTGATCGGCGAGCACCTCGGCCATCTTGCGGCCCCGCACGGCGAGGTTGGCGTAGCGGAACCCCTCGACCTGGGAGGCGAGCACCTCGGCCACTCGGTCGGCCCAGCCGCGGACGCCGTTGGGTCGCGACGGGTCGGGGTCCCCGACGCCTTCGGTGAACGAGTCGCCGAGTGCGACGTACGAACGGATGCTCTGCATCCGCCCATTGTCCCCTCCGGTCCCGGCTCGGCAGGCGCGGGTAGGGTGCGCCTGTGCTGCTCTCCGACCGCGACATCAAGGCCGAGCTCGAGGCGAAGCGGGTCGCGCTCCAGCCCTTCGACGACTCGATGATCCAGCCGTCGAGCGTCGACGTGCGGCTCGACCGGTTCTTCCGGGTGTTCGAGAACCACCGCTACCCGCACATCGACCCCGCCGAGGACCAGCCGGAGCTGACCCGGATGGTGGAGCCGGAGGGCGAGGAGCCGTTCATCCTGCACCCGGGGGAGTTCGTGCTGGGGTCGACGTACGAGGTGGTCACCCTGCCCGACGACGTCGCCGCGCGGCTCGAGGGCAAGTCGTCGCTGGGGCGGCTCGGGCTGCTGACCCACTCGACCGCCGGCTTCATCGACCCCGGGTTCTCCGGCCACGTCACCCTCGAGCTGGCCAACGTGGCGAACCTGCCGATCAAGCTGTGGCCCGGGATGAAGATCGGCCAGCTCTGCTTCTTCCGCCTCTCGTCCCCGGCGGAGCACCCGTACGGGTCGGCGAAGTACGGCTCCCGCTACCAGGGGCAGCGGGGGCCCACGCCGTCGCGGTCCTTCCAGAGCTTCCACCGGACCCCGGTCAGCTGAGCGCGCCCCCGTCGAGCCGTCGCTCATGCCGGGTTGAGCCGTCAGTCATGCCGGATCGAGCCGTCGATGGTGCCGCCGTACGACGACGCTGTGGCGGTCCCGGCAGCGCCTCGGAGGCTTGGAACTGCCTCAGCAGTTCTTGGCGTTGCCACGGGTGCCGCCTTGCCGGCGCCGTCGACGGCTCGACCAGGCGCGATTGACGGCTCAACCCGGCACCAGCGACGGTTCAACCCGGCGCGATTGACGGCTCGACCGAGGGGGGGTCAGGCCGCGGCGGGGTGGTCCGCGGAGAACGAGTCGTGGGTCGCGGCCGGACCGAGGAGAGCGCCGGCGACACATGCGAGGAGAGCGCGCTCCTTGCGCATCGCCCGGGCGATCGCGGGGTGGTCCTGGTGCGCCTCGAGGATCGCGCGGGTGCCGGCGTACCGCTTCTGGATCCGCTGGAACGCTCTGGTGACGTCGGCCTGCAGGTCGCCGTCACCGGAGTCGATCGCGACGTACACGGCCCCAGCGAGGGCGGTGCGCCAGTCGTGCTGGAGCTGGCGGAGGAGCTCCGCCTCGTCGCGGAAGAACTCGAACACGTGAGGAGCTGCGCGCCAGGGTGCCGTGTAGCTCCCGGTCCGCTCCGCGAGCTCGACCATCTCCGTGAGCGCGGTGTGACGCCGCCTCCTGGTGATCCCAGAGTTCCACATGATCTGCCTCCTCTTCGGACAACGCCTCTAGATCGATGAGGTGGCGGTCCGCCGCGGGATACACGGCTCCTGGCCCGTCTGGGCCACCCGGCGGGGTACGACGTCCTGACTCGGACGTCTCACCCACACCGGGTATTTGCCCCGGACTCGGTGCGGTGACGGCTCAGAGCGAGCCGATGAGCAGCGGCGGAGGGTCCCCGCCGTCGTCCTTCTTGTCCTCGGGCTTCGAGGTGTCCTTGGCCTCCGGCTTGGACTCGGTCTCGGGCTCAGCCTCGGCCACCGGCGAAGGCTCAGGCTCCGGCTCGGCCTCGGACTCAGCCTCGGCCTCGGCCTCAGGCTTCGCCTCGGGCTCCGTCGCCGGCTCGGACGACGCCTCAGCCGCCGGCTCCGGCTCAGGCTCGGGCTTTGTGGCTGGCTCAGCCGAAGCAGGCTCGGGCGTGGCAGCAGCCGGCTCGGCGGCGACGGTCGTGGCGGTCGCCGGCTCGGAGACGCCCGAGTCGGAGTTCAGGGCGCCGACGAGCTCCTCCTTCAGCTCGGCGAGCACCTCTGCCTTGAGCTCAGCCTTGAGCTTCGTCTTGAACTCGCTGATGTCCACTTCGTTCCCTTCCAGGATTGACTCGACGTCCTGACCGGACCACGTCCGGGCCACGGTCTGCTGCCCCGCCGGCAGCGCGATGATGAGGGATGCCTCCGCCTCGTCCGATTGGGAGTGCGCTATAGCGCTCCCGCGATCGGACGAGGCGGGGGTGGGGGCTGGGGTGGGGGCTGGGGTGGGGGCTGGGGTGGCCTCGGGGTCCTCGGTGCCGTCGTGGGCGACGGTCAGCGGGTACTGGCTGTCGTCGGCCTCCTCGTCACCGGTCTCGGTGGCCTCGTCGGGGGTCCGCTGCACCGACGCCAGCAGCATCTGCGCGACGTCGAGGATCTCGACCTCCTCGCGCGCCTCGCCCTTCGACTGGAGCATCGTCAGTCCGTCGGAGAGCATCACGCGGCAGAACGGGCAGCCGACGGCGATCTGGTCCGCGCCGGTGCCGACCGCCTCGGTGGTCCGGTTGATGTTGATCCGCTCGCCGGTCCGCTCCTCCATCCACATCCGGGCACCGCCGGCGCCGCAGCAGAACGACCGCTCGCCGCTGCGCTCCATCTCGGTGAAGTCGGCCGAGGGGATCACGCTCAGCAGCTCGCGGGGCGGCTCGTAGACCTTGTTGTGGCGGCCCAGGTAGCAGGGGTCGTGGTAGGTGATCGACCGACGCGGGCCGCCGTTGGCCGCCACCGGCGTGAGCCTGCCCTCGCGCACCAGCCTGTTGAGCAGCTGGGTGTGGTGGACCACCTCGAGCTCGACGCCGAACTGGGAGTACTCGTTCTTCAGCGTGTTGAAGCAGTGCGCACAGGTCGCGACGACCTTCTTCGCCTTGTTCTCCTGGAACGTCTCGGCGTTCTGCAGGGCCAGCTGCTGGAAGACGAACTCGTTGCCGGCCCGGCGCGCGGGGTCGCCGGTGCAGGTCTCCCCGTTGCCGAGCACGGCGAAGGAGACGCCGGCCATGTCGAGCAGCTCGGCGACGGCGCGGGTGGTCTTCTTGGCGCGGTCCTCGTAGGCACCGGCACACCCGACCCAGAACAGCCACTCCACGGACTCCAGGGACTCGACGTCCTCGCCGACGACGGGCACGTCGAAGTCCAGCCCCTGCGCCCACTCCAGCCTCGCGTTGGGCGACATGTTCCACGGGTTGCCCTTGTTCTCCAGCCCCTTGAAGAGGCCGTTGAGCTCGGCGGGGAAGTTCGACTCGATCAGCACCTGGTAGCGGCGCATGTCCATGATGTGGTCGACGTGCTCGATGTCGACCGGGCACTGCTGGACGCAGGCACCGCAGGAGGTGCAGTCCCACAGCACCTCGGGGTCGATCACCCCACCGCCGCTCGGCATCGCCGGGTCGCCCTCGGTCGGCCCGACGAGCGGCCGCTCGGCCTCGGCGAGGACCAGCTCGGGGAGCGACTGCCGCTGCGTCTCCGAGGCGAGGAGGTACGGCGCCTTCGCGTGCGCGTGATCGCGGAGGTTGGTGATGAACAGCTTGGGCGAGAGCGGCTTGTCGGTGTTCCAGGCCGGGCACTGGCTCTGGCACCGGCCGCACTCGGTGCAGGTGGAGAAGTCCAGGAGCCCCTTCCAGGTGAAGTCCTCGACCTTGCCGACCCCCATGACGGTCTCTTCGTCCATCTCCTCGACCGTCTCGAGGTCGAACGGCTTGCCGTCCACGACGATCGGCCGCATCGCGCCCAGGGCGGACGCCCCGTCGGCCTCGCGCTTGAACCAGATGTTGGGGAAGGCGAGGAACCGGTGCCAGGCGACGCCCATCGTGGTGTTCACCGAGATGGTGATCATCCAGACCATCGAGATGACGATCTTGAGCGTCGCCACGACGAGCACGAGGCTCTCCAGCGTCGACTCCGACATCCCGGAGAAGAACAGCTCACCGCCCCAGGCGGTGAACGGGAAGTGCAGCACCGAGGCCTGGTCGGGCGAGGACCCGAGAGAGATCAGCGCGTACTCCAGGAAGCGCAGCGTGAGGATGCAGAGTCCGACGGTGAGGATGACCCACTCGACGAAGTACCCCTGCCACATCGTGGAGCCGTAGAACCGCCCCTTCTCGCCGCGGGTGCGCTCCGACGGCCGGGTCGCCCGGTAGACCATGAACGGGACGATCGCGATGACCATCATCCAGGCGAACAGCTCGGTGACCCACTCGAACGGCGGGAAGTGCCCGATGACCGGGAGGATGAAGTGCGGGTCGAAGAGCTGGCCGTAGGCGTTGACCAGCGTGGCGAAGAGCAGGCCGAAGCCCACCATGATGAACCAGTGCGCCGCCCCCACACGCGTCCACTGCAGCATCCTCGTGTGCAGGAGCGTCTCGCGGACCAGCGTGGCGGTGCGCGCGCCCGGCCGGTCGGTGCGCTGCGTCGGCTGTCCCGTCCGCAGGACGGCGAGGATCCTGCCGGCCGCCCGCACGAACAACGTGACGGCGACGACGGTGATCGCCCAGGACACCACGAGGGCGATGATCTGCAACATCTGCTGCTCCTCGGGGGCAGAGGATTCGAGAGACCCGAGCCTAGGCGGCCGTACGCCGCGGTGGCGCGCGGATCGCTGTGACGATGATCCTAGTCAGGGGTTCGGCGTCAACCGGCCCCGGACAGCCGGCGGGTGAGCAGCCGAGCGGTGGCCCGGACGGCTGCCGCGAGCGGCTCCGGCGGGGTGGCCTCGGGGTAGGTCACCGCCACCCCGGCCACCGGGTGCCCGTTGTGGTCCAGCACCGCCGAGGCGACCGACGCGAGCCCGGCGGTCACCTCGCCCTCCTCGGTGGCGTAGCCGCGCCGCCGGGTCTCCGAGAGCAACGCCTTCAGGGCGGACGGCGTGGAGGGGCCGGCGCCGGTGCGGTCGGTGAACGGGGAGCGGTCGGGGTAGAGCGCCCGCACCTGGGCGGGTGGGAGCGCGGCGAGCACGGCCCGGCCGCTGGCGGTCAGGTGCGCCGGCAGCCGTACGCCGACGTCGGTCACCAGCGAGGGGCGCCCCGGTGCCCGCTCCTCGAGCACGTAGAGGACGTCGCGGCCGTGCAGCACCACCAGGTGCGCGGAGTGGCCCACCTGGTCGACCAGCGTCGCCAGCGGCCGCCGGGCGAGCCGCTGGAGCGGCTCCTGGCGGGTGTACCCGCTGCCGACCTCGAAGGCGGCGACGCCGAGCCCGTAGCGGTGGTCGTCGACGAGGTGCACCACGAACCCCTCGGCGACCATGGCGTTCACGAGGTGGTAGGCGGTCGACCTCGGCAGCCCGCACGCCTCCGCGATCCGGTCCAGGGGGACCGGCGCCGGCTGACGCGCCAGGAACCGCAGGACGCGGAGCGTGCGGGTCGCCGCGGGCACGTTGCTCACCGCGCCATCGTAGCCTCGGGTCTCGGATCCGAGACGCAACCTCGGCCGCGGGGGTCGCCCCCGGACCTCCGCGGTAGTGGAATCGGCACATGACCCACCACGCGAGCGTCCAGGCGACCGTCACGGTCGGCACCGGCCCGGTCACCGTCGAGGACGTCGTCGCGGTCGCCCGGCACGACGCGGGGGTCACCCTGAGCGAGGAGTCCCTGGCCGCGGTCGGCCGGGCCCGCGACGTCGTCGACGCGCTCGCCGCGGCCACCAAGCCGTCGTACGGCGTCTCCACGGGGTTCGGCGCCCTGGCCACCCGGCACATCCCCAGCGACAAGCGCGCCCAGCTGCAGCGCTCCCTGGTCCGCTCGCACGCGGCCGGCAGCGGGCCGGAGGTCGAGCGGGAGGTCACCCGGGCGCTCATGCTGCTCCGGCTCTCCACGCTGGCGACCGGGAGGACCGGTGTGCGCCCGGAGACCGCGCAGCTGCTCGCGGGACTGCTCACCGCGGGGATCACCCCGCAGGTCCACGAGTACGGCTCCCTCGGGTGCTCCGGCGACCTCGCCCCGCTCGCGCACTGCGCGCTCGCGCTCATGGGCGAGGGCAGCGTGCGGCGCGCGGACGGCTCGCTCGTCGACGCCGCCACCGCCCTGGCCGAGGCCGGGCTGTCGCCCGTCGAGCTGGCCGCCAAGGAGGGGCTGGCGCTGATCAACGGCACCGACGGGATGCTCGGCATGCTCGCCCTCGCCCTCCACGACCTCCACAACCTGCTCCGGGTCGCCGACGTCGCGGCGGCGATGAGCGTCGAGGCCCAGCTCGGCACCGACCGGGTCTTCGCCGCGGAGCTGCAGGCGCTCCGGCCGCACCCCGGCCAGGCCGCGTCGGCGGCGAACCTGCGCAGGCTGCTCGCCGACTCCGGCGTGGTCGCCAGCCACCGGGGCCCCGACTGCAACCGCGTCCAGGACGCCTACTCGCTGCGCTGCTCCCCCCAGGTGCACGGCGCGGTCCGCGACACCTGGGACCACGCCGCGACCGTCGCCGGCCGGGAGCTGGCGAGCGCCGTGGACAACCCGGTCGTGGTCGACGACCGGGTCGAGTCGAACGGCAACTTCCACGGGGCGCCGATCGGCTACGTCCTCGACTTCCTCGCGATCGCGGTCGCGGACCTGGCCTCGATCAGCGAGCGGCGCACCGACCGGTTCCTCGACCGGGCCCGCAACCACGGGCTGCCGCCGTTCCTCGCCGACGACCCCGGTGTGGACAGTGGCCACATGATCGCGCAGTACACCCAGGCGGCGATCGTCTCGGAGCTCAAGCGGCTCGCGAACCCGGCGAGTGTCGACTCGATCCCGTCGAGCGCCATGCAGGAGGACCACGTCTCCATGGGGTGGTCGGCGGCCCGCAAGCTCCGCCGCTCCGTCGACGGCCTGACCCGGGTGCTCGCCGTCGAGCTCCTCACCGCCGCGCGCGCCCTCGACCTGCGCAGGCCCCTCGAGCCGTCACCGGCGACCGGCGCGGTCGTCGCGCTGGTCCGCGCCCACGTCGAGGGGCCCGGCCCCGACCGCCATCTCGCCCCCGAGATCGAGGCCGTCGTCGGCCTCGTCGCCGACGGGGCCGTCGTCACCGCCGTCCAGGACACGATCGGAGAGCTCTCATGACCACCGGAAGCGCCAACCCCCGACTGCCGATCCACGCGGCGACCGGCACCACGCTGACCGCCCGCTCCTGGCAGACCGAGGCCGCGATGCGGATGCTGATGAACAACCTCGACCCGGCCAACGCCGAGCGGCCCGAGGAGCTCGTGGTGTACGGCGGCAGCGGCAAGGCGGCGCGCGACTGGCCGTCGTACGACGCGCTGGTCCGCACCCTGGAGACGCTCGCCGACGACGAGACGATGCTCGTGCAGAGCGGTAGGCCGGTCGGGGTGATGCGCACGCACGAGTGGGCGCCGCGGGTGCTCATCGCCAACTCGAACCTGGTCGGCGACTGGGCGAACTGGGAGGAGTTCCGGCGGCTGGAGGAGCTCGGGCTGACGATGTACGGCCAGATGACCGCCGGCTCCTGGATCTACATCGGCACCCAGGGGATCCTCCAGGGCACCTACGAGACGTTCGGGGCGGTCGCGGAGAAGCTGACGACCGGCGAGATCGTCGGCGCCGGCGGCAGCCTCGCCGGGACGATCACGCTCACCGCGGGGCTCGGCGGGATGGGCGGCGCCCAGCCGCTCGCGGTCACGATGAACGACGGCGTCGCGATCTGCATCGAGTGCGACGAGACCCGGATCGACCGGCGGATCGAGCACCGCTACCTCGACGTGCGGGCCGACTCGCTCGAGCACGCGCTGGAGCTGGCGGTGGCGGCCCGGGACGAGCGACGCGCGCTCAGCATCGGGGTCCTCGGCAACGCCGCCGAGCTGGTCCCCGAGCTGCTGCGCATGGAGGCGCCGATCGACATCGTCACCGACCAGACCAGCGCCCACGACCCGCTCTACTACCTCCCTGCCGGGGTGGCGTTCGAGGACTGGGCCGATCTGCGCGCGAAGGATGCCGCCGGACTGACCAAGGCCGCCCAGGAGTCGATGGCCCGCCACGTCGAGGCGATGGTGGGGTTCATGGACCGCGGCGCCGAGGTCTTCGACTACGGCAACTCGATCCGCGACGAGGCCCGCAAGGGCGGGTTCGAGCGGGCCTTCGAGTTCCCCGGCTTCGTGCCGGCCTACATCCGGCCGCTCTTCTGCGAGGGCAAGGGGCCGTTCCGCTGGGCCGCGCTCTCCGGGGACCCCGCCGACATCGCGGCCACCGACCGGGCGATCCTCGAGCTGTTCCCCGACAACGAGCGGCTGCACCGGTGGATCACGATGGCCGGCGAGCGCGTCTCGTTCCAGGGGCTGCCCGCCCGGATCTGCTGGCTGGGGTACGGCGAGCGCCACCTGGCCGGGCTCCGGTTCAACGAGATGGTGGCGAGCGGCGAGCTCAAGGCCCCGGTCGTCATCGGGCGCGACCACCTGGACTGCGGCTCGGTGGCGAGCCCCTACCGGGAGACCGAGGCGATGGCCGACGGGTCGGACGCGATCGCGGACTGGCCGCTGCTGAACGCGCTGGTCACCACCGCGTCCGGGGCCAGCTGGGTCTCGATCCACCACGGCGGCGGCGTCGGGATGGGCCGGTCGATCCACGCCGGGCAGGTCTGCGTCGCGGACGGCACCGAGCTGGCCGCGCAGAAGATCGAGCGGGTGCTGACCAACGACCCCGGCATGGGGGTGATCCGGCACGTCGACGCCGGCTACGACCAGGCCGTCGAGGTCGCCGAGGCCCGCGGGGTCCGCATCCCGATGCGGGAGTCGTGAGCCGGTGCCGTCACCAGCCGCCGCGGTGGACGACCTCCTCGACGGGGCGCCGCCCGCGCCGCGCCGAACCCGCGACGCCCTCCTCCGCCGCGCGGTGGCCGACGGTGACCGCGCCGATCGGCGTGTACGCCGCGGGCACGCCGAACTCGGTCCGGAACGGGTCCACGGCGTCCGGCGGGATGCCGAAGAAGCAGGCGCCGAGCCCCTCGTCCACCGCGGTGAGCAGCATGAGCAGCGACGCCATCGCGGTGTCGAGGTGCCAGTAGGGCACCGGCCACCTGGCCTCGTCCCGGTCGGTCCACCCCTTGTCGGGCTCGGCGTAGCGGTCGAGGTAGGCGTCCTTGTGGCTGAGCGGCACGATCACCACGGGCGCGGTCATCATGCCGCGCAGCCACCGGTCGGGGTCGTCGACCCGGTCACCCGCGGTGCAGCGCCAGTAGCGGGCCACGTCGGCCGGTGTGTCGAGCACCAGGAAGGCCCAGCCCTGGCTGAACCCGGCGCTCGGCGCGCGCATCGCGTTGTCGAGGACCCGGTCGAGGACCGCCGGGTCGACCGGCTTCGGTGAGTAGGTTCGGACCATCTTTCGACGACGGACCACGTCGGTGAGCTCCATGGGGAGAAGCATGGCAATGACGTTCGAGGAGATGTGGGCGGAGCTCGCCCCGGTCGGCAGGTCCGCGCGGACCGGCGGCTACCTCCGCCAGCCGTTCACGGCCGCCGAGCAGGAGGCGCACGCGTGGTTCCTCGACGCGTGCGCCGCGCGGGACCTGCGGGTCGAGGTCGACGGTTTCGGCAACACCGTCGCGTGGTGGGACACCGGGTCGGGTCCGGGGGTGGTCACCGGGTCGCACCTGGACTCGGTGGTGCAGGGCGGGGCGTACGACGGCCCGCTCGGCGTCGTGAGCGCGCTCGCCGCCGTGGACCGGCTCCGTGAACGCGGCCTCACGCCGGCCCGGCCCGTCGGGGTGGCGGTCTTCCGCGAGGAGGAAGGGTCCCGCTTCCCACTGGCCTGCCTGGGTTCGCGGCTGGCCACCGGCTCCGTCGGCTGGGAGTCGGTCCGGGAGCTGCGCGACCGGGACGGCACCGCCCTCGCCGACGTCGTCGAGGCGACGCCCGCCCCGGGGCTGCTGGCCGGCGTCGGGACGTTCGTGGAGCTGCACGTCGAGCAGGGCCGGGACCTCGTGCACCGGGACGCGGCGGTCGGGGTCGCCAGCGGGATCTGGCCGCACGGGCGCTACCGGTTCGAGTTCACCGGCCGGGCCGACCACGCCGGTACGACCCGGATGGAGGACCGCGCGGACCCCATGCTCGGCTACGCGATGACGGTGCTGGCAGCGAACAAGCAGGCCCGGCTCGCGGGCCAGCGGGCGACCTTCGGCCGGGTCGCCGTGGAGCCCAACGGCACGAACGCGGTGCCGTCGAGGGTCACCGGCTGGCTCGACGCGCGTGCCTCCTCGGCCGAGGAGCTCGAGGCGATGGTGGCCGAGGTCGAGCGGCTCGCTGGCGACCGGGCCGGACGCGACGGCACCTCGGTGAGCGTCACGCCGGAGTCGGTGAGCTCCGAGGTCCGCTTCGACGTGGCGCTCGCGGAGCGGGTGGCCGCGGTGGGCGGCTGGCCCGTCGTCCCCACCGCCGCGGGCCACGACGCCGGGATCCTCGCCGGCGCCGGCGTACCGACCGCGATGCTCTTCGTCCGCAACCCGACCGGGGTCTCGCACTCGCCCGAGGAGTCCGCCCCGATGGCGGACTGCCTGGCCGGCGTCGAGGCGCTGACCGACGTGCTGGCGCTGATCGCGGGGGAGCCGGCATGACCGGGCCCGCGACCGGATACGTCCTCGAGCACGCGTGGGTCGACGGTGAGCTCCGCTCGGAGGTGGCGGTGCGGATCGCCGGCGGCCGGTTCACCGCGGTCGGCGGCGCGCCACACCCCCGCGCGACCCGGCTCGCCGGGCTCACCGTGCCCGGGCTGGCCAACTGCCACAGCCACGCGTTCCACCGGGCACTGCGCGGGCGCACCCAACGGGGCGGCGGCACCTTCTGGAGCTGGCGCGAGCAGATGTACCGGCTCGCCGAGCGGCTCGACCCCGACACCTACCGGGCCCTGGCGGCCGCGGTGTTCCGCGAGATGGTGGCGAGCGGGATCACCAGCGTCGGCGAGTTCCACTACCTCCACCACCGCCGCGACGGCGGCTCCTACGACGAGCCGAACGTCATGGGGCTCGCGCTCGTCGCCGCCGCCCGGGAGGCGGGGCTGCGGATCGCGCTGCTCGACACCTGCTACCTCGCGGCCGGGATCGGCCGTCCGGCCGACGGGGTGCAGCGCCGGTTCTCCGACGGCACCGCGGAGGCCTGGCAGGAGCGGGCCGACGAGCTCACCGTGGACGCCGCCGGTGACGTCGTCGTCGGTGCCGCGGTGCACTCGGTCCGGGCGGTCCCGCTCGACCAGATGCGGCTGGTCGCGGAGTGGGCCGACCGGTTCGAGACCCCGCTGCACGTGCACCTGTCCGAGCAGGTCGCGGAGAACGAGGAGTGCGTGGCGGCGTACGGCCGGACGCCGACCGAGCTCCTCGCCGAGGCCGGCGTTCTCGGCGACCGCACCAGCGCCGTCCACGCCACCCACCTCACCGACCTCGACGTGACCCGGCTCGGCGCGGCCGGGGTGACCGCCTGCTTCTGCCCGACCACCGAGCGCGACCTCGGTGACGGGGTGGGGCCGTCGCGGCGGCTGGCCGAGGCCGGGTGCCCGGTGACGCTGGGCAGCGACAGCCATGCCGTGATCGACCTGTTCGAGGAGATGAAGGCGTTGGAGATGGACCAGCGGTCGGTGCACCGGACCCGGGGCCACTGGGGAGCCGCCGAGCTGCTCCGGGCCGCGAGCGGGGACGGGCACGCCTCGCTCGGCTTCCCCGACGCCGGGCGGATCGCGGTCGGGCAGCGGGCCGACCTGGTCACGCTCGACCTCGCCACCCCCCGCACCGCCGGCGCCGGGGCGGGCGCCGAGACGGCGGCGTTCGCGGCGACCGCCGCCGACGTCGTCCACGTCGTCTCCGGCGGCCGGGTGGTGCACCGGGCGGGTGACGAGGCCGAGGTGGGCGCGTCGTTGGACAAGGTCGTCCGCGGGCTCTGGGAGGCGAGATGAGCAGCCTTATCGTCACCGGTATCGCCGAGCTGGTCACCAACGACGAGCGGCACGGCGGTCCCCTGGGCGTGGTCCCCGACGCAGCCGTCGTCGTCGACGGCGGGCAGGTCGCCTGGACCGGCCCGGCGACGCAGGCGCCGACGGCCGACGCGGCGTACGACGTCGGCGGCCGCGCGGTGGTCCCCGGCTTCGTGGACTCCCACAGCCATCTGGTCTTCGCCGGTGACCGGGCGGCGGAGTTCGCCGCTCGGATGGCCGGGGAGAGGTACGACGGCGGCGGGATCCGGTCGACGGTCGCCGCGACCCGGGCGGCCACCGACGAGCAGCTGACCGCCAACCTGCTGCGGCTCCTCGGTGAGATGCGGCGGCAGGGGACGACCACGGTCGAGGTGAAGAGCGGCTACGGGCTGACGGTGCGGCACGAGGCGCGGTCGCTGGCGATCGCCGCGCGGCTCACGCCCGAGACGACCTTCCTCGGAGCGCACGTCGTCCCGCCCGAGTACGCCGACGACCCGGCCGGCTACGTCGACCTCGTCACCGGGGAGATGCTCGACGCCTGCGCCCCGCACGCCCGCTGGGTCGACGCCTTCTGTGAGCGGGGCGCCTTCGACGCCGACCAGGCCCGGGCGGTCCTCACCGCCGGCATGGCGGCCGGGCTCGGTGGGCGGCTGCACGCCAACCAGCTCGGCAACGGCCCCGGGGTCCAGCTTGCCTGCGAGCTGGGGCTCGTCGCGGTCGACCACTGCACCTACCTCTCCGACGCCGACGTCGACGCGCTCGCCTCGTCGGGGACCATCGCCACGTTGCTGCCGGGGGTGGAGTTCTCGACGAGGTCGCCGTACCCGGACGGCCGGGCTCTCGTCGACGCCGGGGTCCGGGTGGCGCTCGCCTCCGACTGCAACCCCGGGTCCTGCTACACCAGCTCGATGCCGCTGTGCGTGGCGCTGGCGGTCCGCGAGATGGGCATGACGCCCGACGAGGCGCTGCTGGCGGCCACGCTCGGCGGTGCCCGAGCCCTGCGCCGCGACGACGTCGGGCACCTGCGCGTGGGGGCGAAGGCCGACCTCGTGGTGCTCGACGCTCCGTCGTACCTCCACCTCGCCTACCGCCCCGGGGTGCCGCTGGTGCGTGAGATCGTCGGCCATGGCTGAGTTCCCACGACTGCTGCACACCGTCATCGACACGACCGACGTCCGCGGGCTGGCGGAGTTCTACCGAGAGCTGCTCGGACTGAGCTACCGACCCGGCGACGAGACGCCGACCGAGGGCGAGGACTGGCTGGTCCTGCGGGACGACGCCGGCTCCAACCTGCTGGCGTTCCAGCTCGTCGAGCGTCTGGAACGCACGACGTGGCCCGACCCGGCGGTGCCGATGCAGCTGCACCTCGACTTCACCGTCTCCGACGCCGAGGAGCTCGAGCGGCAGCGCGCCCGAGCCGAGGCGCTCGGCGCGACGGTTCTCTTCGACCGGACCGACGACCCCGACGAGCCGCTCTACGTCTTCGCCGACCCGTCGGGCCACCCGTTCTGCATCTTCGTCTGAGAGGAGGCGGCCCGTGCCGACCTCGGGGATGCCCCTGGACCACCTGGCCTCCTGGGCGGTCGGCGGCGGTCCGGCCCCGGTCGAGCTGACCGACGCCTCGGTCGAGCGGATCGCGCTCGCCCAGCGGCACCTGCGGATGGCGAGCCGCTCCGGCGCCGTCTACGGGCTCACCACCGGGGTCGGCGCCCTGCGCAACGTGCCGACCGACATCACCCCGGGCGACGGCACCTCCCACGCGCTCCGCCTGTGGCGCAGCCATGCGACCGGGGTCGGCGAGGCGTACGACGACGCGACCGCGCGAGCCGCGATGGCGATCCGGCTGCACCAGATCACCTCGGGCCGGTCGGGGGTCAGCGCGGGGCTGGCGTCGGCGCTGGGGGAGGCGATCGTCTCGGGTGCCGTGCCGGAGCTGCACCGGCTCGGCTCCATCGGCACCGGCGACCTGGTGCCGCTCGCCGAGCTCGGGCTCACGCTGGTCGGCGAGAGGGCGTGGCGGTCCGGGTCGGCCCCACCGGCCGCCGTCGACGACGGCGACGCGCTGCCGTTCATGTCGAGCAACGCGGTCACCCTCGCCACGGCGGTGCTCGTCCATGCCCGGCTGGCGCTGCTCTCGTCGGCCGCCGAGAAGGTGGTCGCTCTGTCCGCGGCGGCCCTGCGCGCGTCGCTGCAGGCCTACGACCCGCGGGTGCACGCCGGCCGGCCGGACGCCGCTCAGCAGGCGGTGGCGAGCCGGCTGATGGCGCTGCTCGAGCCGGCGGAGTGGGCGCCGGCGCGGCTCCAGGATCCTTTCGCGCTGCGCACGGTCCCTCAGGTGCACGCCCCGTTCGTGGACGCGCTGGTGACCACGCGGCACGCCGTCGCCGTCGAGGTCGACGACTCCACCGAGAACCCGCTGGTGGCCGCGGACGGCACGCCCCTGCATCACGGCGGATTCGTCACCGCCCGGCTCTCGGCGACCCTCGACGCGCTGCGCCAGGCGACCTACCCGGTGATCGCCCTGTCGGCGTCGCGGCTCTCCGCGCTGGTGAACCCCTCGCTCACCGGCCTGCCGCCGTTCCTCGCCTCCGGGCCGGCGGGCAGCTCGGGGGTGATGATCCTGGAGTACCTCGCGCAGGACGCGCTCGCCCGCGCCCGGATCGTGACCTCCCCGGTGTCCACCGGGCACGCGTCGGTGTCCCTCGGGCTCGAGGAGCACGCCAGCTTCTCCACGCAGGCCGCGTGGGCGTGCGAGCAGATGGTCGCCCTCGCACCGGTGGTCCTGGGCTGCGAGCTGCTGGCCGCCGTCCGCGCGCTCCGGATGGACCCGGACCGGCTGCCGCGCGGGCCGCTGCGCGACGTCTTCGAGCGGGCCGCCGCGGCGCTGGACGAGGACCGTGCCGACCGGCCGCTGTCGGACGACCTCGCGCGCGCCGTACGTCTGGTCGAGCAGGGGCTCTGAGCCCGGTCGCATACCGCTAGTATCCGAAAGGTGACCTCGACCGACGAGCGGCTGGCGAAGATGGCGTTGCGCCCGGGGCGACGGCGGTCCCGGAGAGTCTCGGGCGACCTGCCTCCCGGCCTTCGCTGGCCCGCCCTTGCGCAGAGCGCGGCGCTCATGAGGTTCCGGCACTCGTTCGTCCCGGCGATGCAGCGCCGGTACGGCGACGCGTTCACCGTGCGGCTGGTGCCGGAGGGTCGGCCGATGGTGCTCGTCAAGGGCGCCGACCGGGTCAAGGAGATCTTCGCCGGCAGCCCGGACGTCTTCCAGGCAGGCAGAGGGAACGCGATCCTGGGCCCCGTCATGGGGGAGCATTCGTTGCTCCTCGTCGACGGGGCGAGGCACAAGCGGGCGCGCAAGCTGCTGATGCCCGCGTTCCGCCCGTCGGCGATGCAGGACTACGAGACCGTGGTCACGCGGCTGGCGCGTGAGGAGGCGGCCGGCTGGACGCCGGGCGTCGAGCTCCGCAGCCTGGAGCGGATGAACGCGCTCACCCTGGAGGTGATCCTCCGGGTCGTGTTCGGTGTCGCCGACGAGTCCCGGCTGGCCCGGCTCCGCCCGCTCGTCAACGCCACCGTCGACGTCAAGCCCCTGATCCTCCTGGGCTGGGGATACCCCTGGCTGCGGCGGCTCGGCCCGTGGAAGCGGGTCGTCGCGGTGCAGCGCCAGCTCGACGCGTTGCTGTACGCCGAGATCGCCGAGCGGCGTCAGGCCGAGGACCTGCACGAGCGCACCGACGTCCTCTCCCGGCTGCTCCTGGTCGGCGACTCCGAGGGTGAGGAGCCGCTCTCCGACGCCGAGCTGCGCGACCAGCTCGTCACGCTGCTGCTCGCCGGTCACGAGACGACCGCGTCCGCGCTCGCCTGGGCCCTCTACGAGCTCGGCCTCGACGAGGAGCTGATGCGCAGGGCCCAGGCCGCCGCGGACGCGGGGGACGACGACTACCTGGAGGCGGTCGTGAAGGAGTCGATGCGGCTGCACCCGGTCATCCCGATGGTCGTCCGGTTCCTCACGGCTCCCGCCACCGTCGGCGACATCCGCCTCCCGCCAGGCGTCTCCGTCGGCCCCTCGATCATCCTCGCCCACCGGGACCCGGAGAGCTTCCCGCAGCCCGAGCGGTTCCGACCGGAGCGGTTCCTGGAGGACACGGTCGCCCCGCACACCTGGATCCCCTTCGGCGGTGGCGTCCGCCGCTGCATCGGCGCCGGGTTCTCGCTGATGGAGGGGGTGGCGGTGCTCCGCGAGGTGCTGTCGGCGTACGACGTCGTCGTGGTCCCCGGCCACACCGACAAGCCCCGGGTCCGCAACATCACCAGCGTGCCGGACAAGGGTGCGCGGATCGTCGTGCGTCGGCGCTGAGGCTGCGCATGCTTCGGTGCCCGAGCGGGAACGTTCTCCCCTTCGGGCGCGTTGAGTCAGTAGGCTGATCCTCTCGGGACCGCCGCTTGCCGGGCCGTTCGCGGTCCGGCGGGCCAAGGCCCTCGTGTCTCCGCCTTGCCCGTCGTTCCCCCGTGACGGGCGATGAGCGTCGTG
The DNA here is from genome assembly GCA_963754155.1 of uncultured Actinomycetota bacterium. GTDB lineage: Bacteria > Actinomycetota > Actinomycetes > Propionibacteriales > Nocardioidaceae > Marmoricola_A. Next base: position 1,576,581 of record CAVWEU010000003.1, read on the forward strand.
GCGCGAGGGCTGCGGCCTTTCCGTGGTCCTGGCGGGGGCCCTCGCGGACGACCGGCGTGTCGGCTGGTTGCCGCGTGGGGGATCATGGAGGGGTGGCCGACCCCGACGAGTCTCCTGCCCGCACGCTGCTGATCGCTGTCGCGGCGATGGCCGGCGTCGCGCTCCTCGTGGGGCTCTCGATCGGCGCGGTGGTGCTCGCGGCGGTCGGCACGAGCGACGCCGGTGACGGGCAGATCGTCACCGAGGAGGGGCCGCAGACCATGGTGCTTCCGAAGTACTCGCCGACGGAGTCATCGGGCGACGAGTGGGACCTGCCGAGCTACGAGCCGCCGCCCTCGCCGTCGGTCGACCTCGGTGACGCGGAGAAGGAGGGGCGGGCGGACCGCATCACGCTCTTCGTCGCCCCGCAGCGGGTCGGGCCGGGCGAGCGGATCAACTTCAACGGTGTCTACCGGGGCGGAGAAGGGGCGACCCTCCAGGTCCAGCGCCAGGAGAGCGGGAAGTGGACCGACTTCCCGGTGACCGCGACCGTGCGCGGAGGCTCCTTCTCCACCTGGATCCAGACCAGCCGGACCGGCACCTCGGCCTTCCGGGTCTTCGACCCGTCCCTGAACCGCCCCTCCAACGTGGTCCGCGTCACTGTCGGCTGACCGCGCCGCAAGCCGGGAATGCGCCCTCCGGTGCCGGTGTTGAGGTGGTCGAGGCTAAGTTGAGTTGAACCGGCTCAACTTATTTGCCAGACTTCATGCGTGGCCGGCTCGCCGACCCTCATGGACAGACAACGACAGACGACCAGTGCAGCAGACAGCGTGGAGGTAACCCAACATGGCCCGTGCCATCGGCATCGATCTCGGAACGACGAACTCGTGCGTCGCGGTGCTCGAGGGCGGTGAGCCCACCGTCATCGCGAACGCGGAAGGCTCCCGCACGACCCCCTCGGTCGTCGCGTTCGCGAAGAACGGCGAGGTCCTCGTCGGCGAGGTCGCGAAGCGACAGGCGGTCACCAACGTCGACCGCACCATCCGGTCGGTCAAGCGCCACATGGGCACCGACTGGAAGCAGAAGATCGACGACAAGCCGTTCACCGCTCAGCAGATCTCGGCGTTCGTGCTCCAGAAGCTGAAGCGGGACGCCGAGGCGTACCTCGGCGAGACGGTCACCGACGCGGTGATCACCGTCCCGGCGTACTTCTCCGACGCCCAGCGCCAGGCGACCAAGGAGGCCGGTGAGATCGCCGGGCTCAACGTCTCGCGGATCGTCAACGAGCCCACCGCGGCGGCGCTCGCCTACGGGCTCGACAAGGAGAGCGACCAGACGATCCTCGTCTTCGACCTCGGCGGCGGCACCTTCGACGTCTCGCTGCTGGAGATCGGTGACGGCGTCGTGGAGGTCAAGGCGACCTCGGGCGACAACCACCTCGGTGGCGACGACTGGGACGCCCGTCTGGTCGAGTGGATGGTCAAGAAGTTCAAGTCGAACAACGGCGTCGACCTCGCCGCCGACAAGATCGCCAAGCAGCGGCTCCAGGAGGCGGCCGAGAAGGCGAAGATCGAGCTGAGCTCCTCGACCGAGACCACGATCCACCTGCCCTACATCACCCACGGGGAGAACGGGCCGCTGCACTTCGAGGAGAAGATCAGCCGCTCCGAGTTCCAGCGGCTGACCGAGGACCTGCTCGAGCGCACGAAGCAGCCGTTCCGCTCGGTGATCAAGGACGCCGGCATCGACGTCAAGAACATCGACCACGTCGTCCTCGTCGGCGGCTCCACCCGGATGCCCGCCGTCGCCGACGTGGTCCGCGAGCTGACCGGGGGCAAGGAGCCCAACAAGGGCGTCAACCCCGACGAGGTCGTCGCGGTGGGCGCTGCGCTCCAGGCCGGCGTGCTCAAGGGCGAGGTCAAGGACGTCCTGCTCCTCGACGTCACCCCGCTCTCGCTCGGCATCGAGACCAAGGGTGGCGTGATGACCAAGCTCATCGAGCGCAACACCACGATCCCGACCAAGAAGTCCGAGGTCTTCACCACCGCTGACGACAACCAGCCGTCGGTGATGATCCAGGTCTACCAGGGCGAGCGCCAGATGGCGGCGCAGAACCAGCCGCTCGGCAACTTCGAGCTGACCGGGCTGCCTCCGGCGCCGCGCGGCGTCCCGCAGATCGAGGTCACCTTCGACATCGACGCCAACGGCATCGTCCACGTCTCCGCGAAGGACCGGGGCACCGGTCGCGAGCAGTCGATGACGATCACCGGCGGATCGGCGCTCTCGAAGGAGGACATCGACCGGATGGTCCGCGAGGCCGAGCAGTACGCCGAGGAGGACCGGCTCCGCAAGGAGGCCGTCGAGGTCCGCAACCAGGCCGAGGGGCTCGTCTACTCGACCGAGAAGTTCCTGACCGACAACGAGGACAAGGTCCCCGACGACGTCAAGGACGAGGTCCGCGCCGACGTCGAGTCGCTGAAGAAGGCGCTCGAGGACACCTCGGACACCGCTCGCGAGGGGATCGAGGCGGCGGCTGCGAAGCTCGCCGAGTCCAGCCAGAAGATGGGCGCGGCGATGTACGCCGCCGGCGAGGGCGACGCCACCTCCCCGGACTCCGGTGACGCGGGCGCCGGCGACGCCAGCGGCGACGAGGACGTCGTGGACGCCGAGATCGTCGACGACGAGGGTGAGCAGAAGTGACCGACCCCCACCACGCCGGAGAGGACCAGGTCACCGACACAGGCCCGCTCCACGACGACGTCGACCCCGAGGGGGCGCAGCAGGCTGCGCCCCCCGCGGGGGAGCCCTCGCAGGAGCCGGTCGCGGGCGCGCCGTACGAGACACCGGAGGAGACGGCGCAGCGGGTCAAGGAGCTGACCACCGACCTCCAGCGGCTGCAGGCGGAGTACGTCAACTACAAGCGGCGGGTCGACCGGGACCGGGACCTGGTGCTCCAGAACGCCAAGTACTCCATCCTCTCGGCGCTCCTGCCGGTTCTCGACGACATCGACCGGGCGCGGGAGCACGAGGAGCTCGACGGCGGGTTCAAGGCGATCGCCGAGTCGCTCGAGCGCATCGTGTCGGGCGAGGGGCTGGTGAAGTTCGGTGCGCCGGGCGACCCGTTCGACCCCCGCCACCACGAGGCGCTCATGCACTCGCTCTCCCCGGACGTCACCACCACGACGTGCGACAAGGTCGTGCAGGCCGGGTACCAGCTCGGGGAGCGGGTCGTCCGTCCCGCGCTCGTGACGGTGGTCGACCCCGACCCGGATGCCGCGAACGCCGCGGGGGCCGCGAACGCCGCCGAGCCGGGTGCCACCGAGCCGGACGTCACGGAGCCTGACGTCGCAACCGCGGACGAGCAGGGCTGAGCAGCACGGACCGCAGCGGGAAGGAGGCGAGCCGATGACCAACACGGACTGGGCGACCAAGGACTTCTACAAGGTCCTGGGCGTCTCCAAGGACGCGTCGGCGGCCGACATCAAGAAGGCCTACCGCAAGCTGGCCCGTGCTCACCACCCCGACTCCAAGCCGGGGGACAAGGTGGCCGAGGAGCGGTTCAAGGAGGTCGCCGAGGCCTACGACGTCCTCGGCGACGAGGAGAAGCGCAAGAAGTACGACGAGATGCGCACGCTGTTCGCCGGCGGCTACGGCCCGTTCACCGGCGGTCCGGGCGGCCCGGGCGGCCCCGGAGGTTCGACCACCTTCGACCTCGGTGACCTCTTCGGAGGTGCCGGGGCGGGCGGCCCCGCCGGCCCCGCCGGCGGCGGTCTCGGTGACCTCTTCGGTGGCGTGTTCGGCGGGGGGACCCGCCGTCGGTCGGGGCCCGGCCGCCGCGGGGGCGACATCGAGACCACCGCGACCATCGGGTTCACCGACGCCGTCGAGGGCGTGACCGTCTCGCTGCGGCTCGCCTCGGAGGCGCCGTGCCCCGACTGCCGGGGCACCGGCGCCCGGGCCGGCTCGATGCCGCGGGTCTGCCCCGAGTGCGACGGGGTCGGCATGCGCGCGGCCTCGGTGGGCGGCGCGTTCACGATGAACGAGACGTGCCCCTCGTGCCGAGGACGCGGGATGGTCGTCGACGACCCCTGCCCGGCCTGTCGCGGCTCGGGTCGTGGCCTCTCCGACCGGGTGATCCAGGCAAGGATCCCGGCCGGGGTCAAGGACGGTCAGCGGATCCGGCTCAAGGGCAAGGGAGCCCCCGGCGAGCACGGTGGGCCGCCCGGCGACCTCTTCGTCGTGGTCAACGTGACCCCGCACCCGCTCTTCGGCAGGTCGGGCGACAACCTCACGGTCAAGGTGCCGGTCGGCTTCGACGAGGCGGCGCTGGGCGCTGACATCAAGGTGCCCACGTTGCTCGGAGCGCCGGTGACCGTCAAGATCCCGCCGGGCACCCCCAACGGCCGCAGCTTCCGGGTCCGGGGGCGCGGGGCGCCGCGCAAGGACGGCACCAAGGGCGACCTCCTGGTGACCGTGGACGTGCAGGTGCCCGCCGCTCTCTCGGAGGACGCGCGGAAGGCAGTCGAGGCATACCGGGCCGCGACCAACGGCCACGACCCGCGCGCCCGCCTCTTCGAGGCCGGAGGTGCCCGATGAACCCGTCCGAGCACAGGCGCCGACCTGGCGGCGGCGAGCTGCCCGGTCCCGACGTCCCCGTCTACGTCATCTCGGTGGCGGCCGAGCTGACCGGGCTGCACCCGCAGACGTTGCGCGCCTACGACCGGATGGGGCTGGTCTCCCCCGGCCGCACCGGTGGCGGCGGGCGCCGCTACTCCTGGCGGGACATCGAGCTGCTCCGCGACGTCGCCGAGCTCACCGCCTCGGGGATCGGCCTGGAGGGGGTCCGGCGGATCCTCGAGCTCGAGAACCACGTGGCCGCCCTCCGGCACCGCGTCCAGGAGCTCGAGCGGCAGCTCGCGACGGCCGAGTATGCCCTCGCCGTCTCGCTGGCAGACCGCGGCAGCGCAGCCAACCTCCCTGCTGTCCGGACGTCAGCATCTGCGCAATCGGTTGTCGTATGGGGTCGACGGCACGGATTCCGCGGTCAAGACGGGTGACAATGGTCCCGGGATTCCGGCTAAACTCGCAGAACGGCCTAGGGGTGGGCTGTCCCTCTCCCCGACAGGGGCCGACAACTGCTGGGAGCTCAACTGTGACCGTCGTGCTGGCTGAGGATGATGTCGACATCCGCGACCTCGTCCAGATCGTCCTCGAGCAGCTGGACCTCCAGGTCACCGCGGTGGGCACCGGCCAGGACGCGCTCGCCGCGTGTCAGCAGGAGGCGCCCCGGCTCGTCCTGCTCGACATCACCATGCCCGGGATGAACGGCCTCGAGGTCTGCCGGGCGATCAGGGCCGACGAGAACCTGCACGACCTGCCGGTGATCCTGATGACCGCACGGGCTCAGGCCAGCGACGTCGCCGCCGGCATCGAGGCGGGGGCGGATACCTACATCATCAAGCCGTTCGGCCCGATCGAGCTCCGTGAGCACGTCGAGGCGCTTCTGGAGCGCAAGCCTTCGGTCTGAGCGCAGCGCCCGCGACGCTCACGCCGCGTCCAGCAGCGGCAGCCGCACCTCGAACGTGCTGCCGGCGCCCAGCTCGGAGACGACGTCGATGCGGCCGTCGTGTGCGGCGACGATCGAGCTCGCGATCGAGAGACCGAGCCCGGCTCCTTGGGTCGCCCGCGCATGGGCGTGGGCTCCGCGGAAGAACTGGTCGAAGAGGCGGGATTGGTCCGCGTGACTGATGCCCACCCCGGTGTCGGTGACCTGGAACACCGCCTCGTTCCCCTGCCGGGTGAGCCGCACCCGGACGGTGTCGTCGGCGTGGCTGAACTTGACCGCGTTGCTCAGCAGGTTGACAAAGGCCCGCTCGAGCTTGTCGGCGTCGCCGAGCACCTTCAGCGCGTCGTGACTGAGCTCGGAGTCCAGCCTGATGCAGCCTCGCGACAGCTGCGGCTGCACCGTCGCGAGTGCCTGCTGCACGCACTCGCGTACGTCGGTGACGGTCATCGTGTAGCGGAACTCGCCGAGCTGGACCTGCGACATCGTGAGGATGTCGTCCACCAGCCCCATGAGCCGGCGGCCGTTGCGCTCGATGCGGCCGACGATCTGGTGGTGCATCGCGGGCACTGACCCGCTCTCGTCGGAGAGCAGCAGCTCGGAGTAGCCGATGATGCTGGTCGTCGGGGTGCGCAGCTCGTGGCTCACCGTGGCCAGGAAGTCGTTCTTCGCCGCGTCGACCTCGGCGAGCCGCTCGACGAGCTGCTTCTCGCTCTCGAGGGCAGCCTCGACCATCGCCTCGTGGCGGCGCCGCTCGGTGACGTCGTCGGCGACCCCGAGGTAGCCGACCGGCTCTCCCTTGTCTCCCAGCCGCCTGCTGAGCGCGACGGAGACCGTCCGCACCTCGCCGTCCTCGCGGACGAACTCCCAGTCGGAGGTGAAGCTGCCGCGCTCGCCGGTGAGGAACGGTGCGATCAGCGCCTCGAGCGCCACGGGGTCGGGCTCCTGCCCGGGGGCGATCCGGAACTGGAGCGGGCCGTCCGCACCCCGCACCAGCGCGAGCGCCGCCTGGCCCACCACGTTCGCGGCACGGTGCCCGGTGAGCTTCTCGGCGCCGATGTTGAAGAACTCGATGCGGCCGGTGAGCGAGGTGCCGAGGATCGCGGTGCCCGTGGTGGCAGCCAGGATGCTGCTCATCGAACCGTAGTTCTGCCGCAGCCGGAGCAGCGTGCGGTCCTGCTCGGCGATGACGATCATGAGGGGGATCACCACCAGCGCCGCTGCCAGCAGGCTGGCGGTGTAGAGGGTGCCGACCAGCTCCGGCCTCAACGCGTGGTCCGCACCGAAGGTCGCGAACGGCCCGTGGCCCAAGGTCGTGAGCGTCGCGGTGACGGCGGCGTAGAGCGCGAGCTGGATCGCCATCGTGTAGGGGCGGAGCCGGGCCGCACCCCACAGCAGGAGCGGGAACCCCAGGACGGTGAGCGGCAGCTCCTGGCCCGGTGCGAAGACGGTGAGCACGGTCGCGAAGAGCAGCGACCACTGGAGGGCTGCCTCGACGCGGCTCGCCCGGGCATGCAGCGACCGCGGGCAGCCGCATCCCCAGCAGCGGGACGATGAGGATCGCCGACGCGTGCGAGGTGAACGCGGCGCGGGTGACCATGCCGAAGTCGCCCTCCCCGAGCTGCGAGACGGCGAGGCCGGCGGCGACCGCGCCCACCAGGGAGCCGGCGATCGCCGCGGCCACCAGCCGAGCGAAGTCGTCCAGGGTGCGCAGCCGCGGGAACGTGTGCCCCGCCGCGAGAACGGCGATGACGACGGCCGGCTCGGCCACGTTGCTGACCCCGAGCCCGAGCGCGATCTCGAGCGGGCGGCCGCCCAGCATGTTGGCGGCGACCGAGACCGGGAAGATGAGCGCGAGGACGACCGGCCGCCACCGCGGGTCGGTCAGGCAGAGGACGAGGACGGAGATGCCGGCGCCCGGCCAGTACGGCGACAGCGTGTCCCCGGTCGCGGCGTAGGTCACGGCCGCCCAGCCCACGAGCAGCTTGAGGACGAGCAGCCCCGCGACGATGCGAACCCGCGCCTGCCCGCTCAGCGCGAGCGGCGGCGTGGTGGCAGGCGGGAACATCGTCGTCACGAGAGGCTTCCGAGAAGGATGGGCGTGGAGGATCACGCTAGCCCGATCGGGTCGGCGGTGTGGTCGATGTGAGGAAAATGTAAAGTTGAGCGGAACAGACTCAACTTTGCCTGCGTTGTGCCTGGTGCAGCACGCCCTGCACGCCCTGCACGCTCTGCACCCTCTGCACGCACCACTCGACCACGGAGGAACGCTCGTCCATGGAGATCTCGAAGTTCACCACCCGGACCCAGGAGGCGATCGCAGCAGCGATCCAGGCCGCGACCGGGGCGGGGCACACCCAGCTCGAGGGGGTCCACCTCCTCGACGTCCTGCTCGGCCAGTCCGAGACCCTCGTCCGGCCTCTCCTCCAGGCCGCCGGTGTCCCCGTCGACGCGGTGGCCGCCGCCGTACGGGTCGAGCTCGGCCGGCTGCCGGCAGCGACCGGCTCGACGGTCGCGGCTCCGTCGTACTCCCGCAGTGCGATCCAGGCGCTCACCGAGTCGCAGAACATCGCCGCGGAGATGAAGGACGACTTCACCTCCGGGGAGCACCTGCTGATCGCGCTCGCCACCGTCGAGTCCGCCGCCCGCCGGGTCCTCGACGAGCACGGGGCGAGCGCCGAGGCGCTGCGCGGCGCGCTGCCCCAGGTGCGCAGGCAGCGGATCACCTCCCAGGACCCGGAGGCGACGTTCGAGGCGCTCGAGAAGTACGCCGTCGACCTCACCGCACGGGCCAACGACGGCAAGATCGACCCGGTCATCGGCCGCGACGAGGAGATCCGGCGCGTCGTCCAGGTGCTCTCGCGGCGCACGAAGAACAACCCCGTGCTCATCGGCGAGCCCGGAGTCGGCAAGACCGCGGTGGTCGAGGGGCTCGCGCAGCGGATCGTCGACGGCGACGTCCCGGACTCGCTCAAGGGCCGCCGGCTGCTCGGCCTCGACCTCGCGGCGATGGTCGCCGGGGCGAAGTACCGCGGCGAGTTCGAGGAGCGGCTCAAGGCGGTCCTCAACGAGATCAAGGAGTCCGAGGGGCAGGTCATCACCTTCATCGACGAGCTGCACACGGTCGTCGGCGCGGGGGCAGGCGGCGACTCCGCCATGGACGCCGGGAACATGCTGAAGCCGATGCTGGCCCGGGGCGAGCTCCGGATGATCGGCGCGACCACCCTCGACGAGTACCGCGAGCGGATCGAGAAGGACCCGGCCCTCGAGCGGCGGTTCCAGCAGGTCTTCGTCGGCGAGCCGTCGGTGGAGGACACGATCGCGATCCTCCGCGGCCTCCAGGAGAAGTACGAAGCGCACCACGGGGTGAAGATCACCGACGCGGCGCTGGTCGCGGCGGCGATGCTCTCCGACCGCTACATCACCGGACGCAACCTCCCCGACAAGGCGATCGACCTCGTCGACGAGGCCGGCTCCCGCCTCCGCATGGAGATCGAGTCGTCACCGGTCGAGATCGACCAGCTCCGCCGGGCGGTCGACCGGATGAAGATGGAGGAGCTCGCGCTCGACCGGGAGACCGACCAGGGGTCACGCGACCGGCTGGAGAAGCTGCGCGCCGACCTCGCGGACCGCGAGGAGGAGCTGCGCGCGCTCGAAGTCCGGTGGGAGCGGGAGAAGGCCGGGCTGGAGGGTGCCGGCGAGATTCGCAAGCAGATCGAGGCGCTGCGCACCGACGCCGACAGGCTGCTGCGCGAGGGCAACCTCGCCGGGGCGAGCGAGATCACCTACGGGCGGATCCCCGAGCTCGAGAAGCGGCTCCAGGCGGCCGAGACGCCGCCGGAGGAGGAGCCGATGGTCGGCGAGGAGGTCGGCCCCGAGGAGATCGCCCACGTCGTCGAGGCGTGGACCGGGATCCCGACCGGACGGCTGCTCGAGGGCGAGACCGCCAAGCTGCTCAGGATGGAGGAGGTCATCGGGGGGCGGCTGATCGGCCAGCGCTCCGCGGTGGCAGCGGTCTCCGACGCCGTACGCCGGTCCCGGGCCGGGATCTCCGACCCGAACCGCCCCACGGGATCGTTCCTGTTCCTGGGCCCGACCGGCGTCGGGAAGACCGAGCTGGCCAAGTCGCTCGCCGACTTCCTGTTCGACGACGAGCGGGCGATCGTCCGGGTCGACATGAGCGAGTACTCCGAGAAGCACTCGGTCGCCCGGCTGGTCGGTGCCCCTCCCGGCTACGTCGGCTACGAGGAGGGTGGTCAGCTCACCGAGGCGGTCCGCCGGCGGCCGTACTCCGTCGTGCTGCTCGACGAGGTGGAGAAGGCGCACCCCGAGGTCTTCGACATCCTGCTCCAGGTCCTCGACGACGGCCGGCTCACCGACGGCCAGGGGCGCACGGTCGACTTCCGCAACGTCGTGCTGATCCTCACCTCGAACCTCGGGTCGACGTTCCTGGTCGACGAAGGCCTCGACCAGGAGAAGAAGCACGAGGCGGTGATGAACGTCGTCCGCGCCCACTTCAAGCCCGAGTTCCTCAACCGGCTCGACGAGGTCGTCATGTTCGACGCGCTCGGCACCGAGGAGCTCAGCCACATCGTGGACCTGCAGGTCGCGGCGCTGGCCAAGCGGCTCGAGGTCCGGAGGATCACCCTCGACGTGACGCCGGCGGCGAAGGAGTGGCTGACGCTCACCGGCTACGACCCGGCGTACGGCGCCCGGCCGCTGCGCCGGCTCGTGCAGAGCGCCATCGGCGACCAGCTGGCCCGGATGCTTCTCGCCGGGGACGTGCTGGACGGCAGCACCGTGCAGGTCGACGCCGAGGGTTCCTCGGACACCCTCCGGCTCTCGGTGGTCGACGCTGCGTGATGCAATGGAGAGCATGAGCGAGCAGAAGGCGCCCCCGCGTCCCCGGCAGGTCACGATGGCCGGCGTCATGTCGGTCGTGGGGAGCCTGCTGCTCGTCATCAGCCTCTTCGACACCCTCGGCCGGCTCCGCACGCCGGAGACCCGGGAGTCGGTGGCGGACTTCCTCGCGACCCCACCCGGAAGCGGTCTGGGGATCGACGTCGCGCAGGCGGTCGACCTGATGCGCGCCCTGGCGCTGGCCAGCGGCGCGCTCGCCGCGATGGCGCTGGTCTTCGCGATCTTCGTGCTCCAGCGCCACGTGCCCGCCCGGATCGGGTTCACCGTCGTCGCCGGGCTGCTGCTGCTGACGGTGCCGGTGGCCGGGTTGATGCCGCTTCTGCTCGCCTTCGCCGCGCTCCTCATGTGGTCGCAGCCCGCTCGCGACTGGTACGCCGGCCGCACGCCGGCCACCGAGCGGCCGTCGCCGCAGCGGTCGCAGGGTCAGTCGGGGGGCGGGTGGCCGCCGCACCGCCCGGACGACAGCCAGCAGCCCGGGCACCTGCCGGCTCCGCCCTCGTACCCGTCGCCTGCTGAGCCGTCGTCGCAGCAGCCTCCGCCGGAGCCGGGTGCATGGCAGCAGCCGGGCTCGTCCCCGGAGCCGGGTGCGTGGCAGCAGCCGGGCTCCTCCCCGGAGCCGGGTGCGTGGCAGCAGCCGCCCGTCGCCCCGCAGTACGCCGGCTACCCGCCGTACGGCCAGCAGCCGGGACGCGACCCGGACAAGCGGCCGACCTCCGTCACCATCGCCGCCGTGCTGACCTGGATCGGCGCCGGCGGCACCGCGGCCTCGATGGTGCTGCTCGGCGTGGTCCTCGCCGCCGGTGGCGACGCCTTCGTGGACCAGTTCGACGAGGCGGCGCAGGGAACCAACCTGACGCTGTCCTCCGACGAGGTGCTCGCCATCGGGTGGGGGATCACCGGGTTCTTCCTCATCTGGGCGCTGGTGGCCGCGGTGCTGGCCGCGTTCGCGTTCCGCCGCAGCAATTTGGCGCGGATCGCGCTGGTCGCCTCCTCCGTCATGACGGCCCTGCTCAGCCTGCTCATGGTGCTCAGCGGGATCTCGCTGGTCACCCTGGTGCTCTCGGTCGCGACCGCGATCCTCCTCTTCACCGGCGGTGCGAACGACTGGTTCGCCCGCCGTTCCCAGCCCCATCCGGCGTACTACCCGGGCGGCCCCGGCCAGCAGGGATGGCCGCCGCTCGGACAGCAGGGATGGCCGCCGCCGGACCAGGGGCAGTGGAACCAGCCCCCGTCACAGCAGCCTCCTCAGCAGCAGCCGCCCCAGGAGCCCCCAGGGCGCGACAAGCCCTGGTAGCTGTCCGACGAGAAGCTCCGATCCCGCTCCGGGACCGGAGCTTCTCGTCTGAGAGCTCGACCGGCGGCAGCTCAGGCGGTGAGGTCGGCCTTGCCGAGCCGCTCGAGCGCGTCCTCGATGACCGAGGTCTCCTTGCAGAAGGCCCACCGCACGAGGTGCCGTCCGGCCTCCAGGTCGTCGTAGAACGCCTGCGCGGGGATCGCCACCACGCCCGCCCGCTCCGGCAGCGACTCGCAGAACGCCATCCCGTCGTCCCAGCCGAGGTCGCGTACGTCGCTGAGGGTGAAGTAGGTGCCCTCGGGGACCACCGGGTCGAGCCCGAGCTCCGACAGCCCCGAGCAGAGCAGGTCCCGCTTCCCCTGGAGCTCGGCAGCGAGCTCCGCGACGTACTCCTGCTCGTGGTCGAGCGCATGGGCGACCGCCGGCTGCAGGGGCGCGGCGTTGGTGAAGGTGAGCCACTGCTTGGCGGAGAGCACGCACGCGACCAGGTCGGGGGCGCCGGTGACCCAGCCGACCTTCCAGCCGGTGAACGAGAACGTCTTGCCCGCGCTGGAGATCGACACCGTGCGGTCGGCCATCCCGGGGAGCGAGGCCAGCGGGACGTGGCGGCGGCCGTCGTACAGCAGGTGCTCGTAGACCTCGTCGACCGCGACGACGACGTCGTGCCGCACGGCCACCTCGGCGATGGCGGCCCGCTCGGTCTCGTCGAGGACGGCGCCGGTGGGGTTGTGCGGGGTGTTGACCAGCAGCAGCTTCGTCCGGTCGGTCACGGTGCTCCGCAGCGCGTCGAGGTCGAGCCGGAACCCCCGGTCGGAGCGGCGCACCCCGACCGGGCGCCGGACCCCGCCGGCCATCTCGATGGTCGCGAGGTAGGAGTCGTAGTAGGGCTCGGTGACGGCCACCTCGTCCCCCGGGTCGACGAGCCCGAGCACCGCGGCCGCGATCGCCTCCGTGGCGCCGGCGGTGACGACGACCTGGCTGTCGGGGTCGAGGTCGATTCCGTACTCCCGCTGCTGGTGGCGGGCGATCGCCTCCCGCAGCTCGGGGACACCCGGACCGGGGGCGTACTGGTTGCGGCCCCCTCGGAGCGCGTCGACGGCCGCCTCGACGACCGAGGCCGGGCCGTCGCGGTCCGGGAACCCCTGGCCGAGGTTGAGCGCCCCGGTGCGGGTGGCGAGCGCGGACATCGTGGTGAAGATGGTCGGCGGGACGCGTTGGAGTCGTGTCGAGGAGCGGTCACCCATGCCGCGACCGTACCCCGCAGCGGCGTCTCACCGGCTCAGTAGGGTTCGGCCCATGAACGCTCCCGCCACCGACCGCACCGACCGCACCGACCGCAGCCAGCGCCTCGTCGAGCACGTCCGCGAGAAGGCGGTCGTCCGCGGCCGGGTCACGCTGGCCTCCGGCAAGGAGGCCGACCACTACGTCGACATGCGCCGGATCACCCTCGACGGCGCCGCCGCCCCGCTCGTGGGCCGGGTGATGTTGGCGCTGACCGAGGGGCTGGAGTACGACGCGGTCGGCGGGCTCACCCTGGGTGCGGACCCGGTCGCCACCTCGATGCTCCACGCCGCCGCCGCCGAGGGCCGCGTCCTGGACGCCTTCGTGGTGCGCAAGGAGGGGAAGGCGCACGGTCTCCAGCGCCGGATCGAGGGTGCTCCGGTCGAGGGGCGCCGGGTCCTGGTCGTCGAGGACACCAGCACCACCGGGGGCTCGGCGCTCACCGCGGTCGAGGCGCTGCGTGAGGCAGGGGCCGACGTGGTGGCGGTCGCCGTCGTCGTCGACCGGGACACCGGCGCCGCCCGGCGGGTCGAGGACGAGGGGCTGCCGTACCTCTTCGCGATCGGCAAGGCCGAGCTCGGCCTCCCCTGACCCCACCCCCGCCCCCACCCCCACCCCCCGCCGAGCCGTCACTCCTGCCGGGTTGAACCGTCGCCGACGCTGTGTTGAACCGTCGCTGATGCCGGGTTCAGCCGTCGCTGGTGCTCGGTTCACCCGTCACGCGTGCCGGTCGCCGGCACCAGTGACGGCTCGACCCGGCACCGCTGACGGCTCGACCCGGCACCAGTCGACGGCTCGACCCGGCACCGGTGACGGCTCGACCCGGCATCGTTGACGGCTCGGCGAGGGGGGCCGTCAGGTGAGGTCGTCGACGATCTCCTCGGTCGCCCGACGGAGCGCGCGCCGGTGCTTCCACCACTCGTAGACCATCGGCAGCACGGAGACCGCGACGATCAGGAGCACCGCGAACTCGAGGTGGTCGCTGAGCGCGGGCACCGCCTCCCCGAGGAAGTAGCCGACGAGCGTCAGCCCGGTCGCCCAGAGGACGGCCCCGACCAAGGACCACCCGAAGAACCGGCGCCGGTCCATCGCGCCGGCCCCGGCGATCACGGTGATGAACGTCCGGACGATCGGGACGAACCGGCCGAGGACCAGCGCCTTGTTGCCGTACCTCTCGAAGAAGTCGTGGGTCTTGGTGAAGTTCGCGGTGTTGAGGAACCGGCCCTCGCGGTGGAACAGCGGCGGCCCGATCTTCCGCCCGATCTCGTAGCCGGCGACGTTGCCGGCGAAGGCCGCGGTGCTGAGGACCACGCAGGCCAGGGCGATGTTGACGTCGAGGGAGCCGGTGCTGATGAAGAGCCCGACCGCGAACAGCAGCGAGTCGCCCGGGAGGATCGGGAAGAGCAGCCCGCACTCGACGAAGACGATCATCACCGCCGCCCAGAACATCTGCTGGCCGAACCGGTCCAGCCACCACTCGGGGTCCATCCAGTCGAGGCCGAGCAGGAGGGGTGTCAGCAGGTCCACGTCGGAAACCCTAGCGGGACGCGCCACTAGCCTGACGCGGGTGAGCGACGACGAGGGACCGGGCGAGGGCGAGCGGCGGGCGCCGTACGACCCGATGCCGCACGGGCCGGCCGAGGTGGGCGTCGGACCGTGGGTCGGCCCCCGGCCCGAGGGCGAGCAGTACGACGAGACGCTGCTCGTCGAGGGCGACCGGCGCAACGTGGTCGACCGCTACCGCTACTGGACGATGGAGGCGATCGTCGCGGACCTCGACGCCCGCCGGCACGACTTCCACGTCGCGATCGAGAACTGGCAGCACGACTTCAACATCGGGACCGTCGTGCGCACGGCGAACGCGTTCCTCGCCAAGGAGGTGCACATCGTCGGGCGGCGGCGGTGGAACCGGCGCGGGGCGATGGTGACGGACCGCTACCAGCACGTCCGGCACCACGGGACCGTCGCAGCGCTGCGCGGAGGAGATGCGCGCGCAGGGCGTGCCCGTCCTGGGGATCGACAACCTGCCGGGATCACAGCCGCTGGAGACCCTGGAGCTGCCTCGGCGGGTCTGCCTGCTGTTCGGGCAGGAGGGGCCGGGGCTCTCCGAGGAGGCCCGCGCCCACTGCGACGGCACCTTCTCGATCGCGCAGTTCGGGTCGACGAGGTCGATCAACGCCTCGGCGGCCGCCGCGATCGCGATGCACGCCTGGGTCCGCCGGCACGCCCTCGACGAGGGCGCCTGGCGGGGCGGCGGTCAGGCGACGTTGTAGCGGTCCGCGAGGTCGACGTAGCGCTTGCGCGCGGCCTCGAGCAGCTCGTCGTACCCCTGCGGCGCGATGCCGAGGTCGGCCAGCACGTCGGCGTGGGTCTCCGCGGTGTTGCCGAGCGGGGCGCAGACGACCGGCAGCCCGTCCTCGTCGAGCTCCTCGCTGATCGTGATCACGTCCGGGACCATCGCGTGGGCCAGGGCCACGGCGGCGCTGCCGCTGGACTGGTGGGGGCCGTTGTGGTGGTGGTGGATGATCGCGTCGACGATCGTGTGCGGCAGCTTCCAGGCCTGGGCGACGAGCCCGCCGATGTCGGCGTGGTTGATCCCGAACACCTTGGTCTCCGCGGCCAGCAGCCCGAGGTTGTCGGCGGCGGCGGCCTGAGCGAGCATGTTGAGGACGCGGGGCCCGAAGTGCTGGGCGAGGACGACCTTGCCGAAGTCGTGGAGGAGCGCGGCCGTGGGCGCCTCGGCGGGGACGTCCACCGTGGCGCGGTTGCGGATCACCTCGGCGGCGAGCGAGGCGGCGACGGACTGCTTCCACAGCTGCCCCTCGGCCAGGCCGTACGCCGGGATCGGCTGGCTGAGCCGGCGCGACACGTTGGTGGCGAGGGCGAGCGAGAGGAGCGAGCCGCTTCCCATCCACATCGCGGCGTCCCGAACGGTCTTGATCTGCATGCGGGCACCCAGCGCAGCCGAGTTGGCGCGGCGCAGGAGCGTGGCGGTGAGCGCCTGGTCGAAGGAGACGACCTCGACGATCTCGCGGATGTCGTGGTCGGGGTTGCTGACGATGCTCGCGAGTCGGGTCACCGTCGTCGGAAGCGCTCCCAGCCCCTCGGCGGAGGCCAGCAGGTCCTTGTGGTCGATGACCGCAGCGGTGCCGTTCAACGTGGGTTCCTCCTTGTGGGGTGGGTCGCGCTCTCCCACCGGTCGAGCGTTCAGATCGGCACGAGCCCGGTCGTGCTGAGGGGTTTTCGGTCGAGGGTGTGGCTCCCGGCCAGCGGACGGAGTCGCGGTTGCGCGAGCCACCCTTCTAGAGTGGACCTGACCGGCCGCTCCGGTCCTGAGAACGCCAGAGATTCTTGAGAACGACGCCGAGCCCAGGAGAACTTCATGCCCATCGCAACTCCCGAGAGCTATGCCGAGATGCTCGACACGGCCAAGCGCGACTCCTTCGCCTTCCCCGCCATCAACGTCTCCTCCTCCCAGACCCTGAACGCCGCGCTGGCCGGGTTCGCGGAGGCCGAGAGCGACGGCATCATCCAGGTCTCGACGGGTGGCGCGGAGTACCTCTCCGGGCCCACCGTCAAGAACATGGTGACCGGCTCGCTGGCCTTCGCCGCCTACGCGGCAGAGGTCGCGAAGAAGTACCCCGTCAACATCGCCCTGCACACCGACCACTGCCCCAAGGACAAGCTCGACGGCTTCGTCCGGCCCCTGGTCGCCGCCTCGGCCGAGCGCGTGAAGAACGGCCAGCCGCCGTTCTTCCAGTCGCACATGTGGGACGGCTCCGCCGTACCCCTGGAGGAGAACCTGCAGATCGCCGCCGAGCTCCTCGAGCAGTGCGCCGAGGCCCGGATCATCCTCGAGATCGAGGTCGGCGTCGTCGGCGGTGAGGAGGACGGCGTGGTCGGCGCGATCGACGAGAAGCTCTACACCACCGCGGGTGACGCGCTCGCCACCGTCAAGGCCCTCGGGACCGGCGAGAAGGGCCGCTACCTGACCGCGCTGACCTTCGGCAACGTCCACGGCGTCTACAAGCCGGGCAACGTCAAGCTCCGCCCGGAGATCCTCAAGCAGGCCCAGGAGGCGGTCGTCAGCGAGCTCGGGCTGGACGAGGGCGCCCGGCCGTTCGACCTCGTCTTCCACGGCGGCTCCGGATCGCTCGCCGAGGAGATCGCCGCGGCGGTCGACTACGGCGTCGTGAAGATGAACATCGACACCGACACCCAGTACGCCTTCAGCCGTTCGGTCGCCGGCCACATGTTCAGCAACTACGACGGCGTGCTGAAGATCGACGGCGAGGTCGGCAACAAGAAGGCCTACGACCCCCGCGCCTGGGGCAAGGCTGCCGAGGCAGGCATGGCCGCCCGGATCGTCGAGGCCTGCTCCAACCTGCGCTCGACCGGCAAGAAGATCTGATGCAGGACCTGCTCGCCGGACCGCCGCCCACCCGGCTCCCCGAGGACCCCGCCGCCGCCGAGCTCGCCGAGGGCAGCCCGGCCGGCGAGGTCGTGCGTCGCCACCCCGAGTCCCCGGTGGCGTGGGCCGCTCTCGCCGACGAGGCGAAGGGCTCCGGGGCCGACGACCTGACCGTCTACGCCTATGCCCGCGTGGGGTACCACCGCTCGCTCGACCGGCTCCGCCGCAACGGCTGGAAGGGGCACGGCCCGGTGCCGTGGGAGCACGAGCCGAACCGCGGGTTCCTCCGGGCGCTCGCCACGCTCTCGCAGGCGGCCGGCGCGATCGGCGAGACCGGTGAGGCCGAGCGGTGCGCGACCTTCCTGCGCGACTCGAGCGGTCAGGCGTACGACGAGCTCCTCGGGGGATAGCCACACCCCGAGGGTGGGGGGGCAGATCAGCCGCGCGCGGCGGCCTCCGGCAGGAACATGTCGAGCGCCTGGGGGACGACCTCCCAGCTGCGCCGGCAGTGCGGCCCGGACAGCTCGCCGTCGCTGGTGAGCCAGAACTCGTCGCCCTGCACGGCGACGCGCTTCCCGTGCACCCGGCGCACCTCCTTCATCAGGTGGTGCGAGCCGCCCTTGAGCCGCGCCAGGTAGATCAGGCGGCTCAGGGGACCGACCGTCCGGGAGACGATGACGAGCAGGTGGCCGCTCGTCGTGTCCGCCCCTGGGATCAGCTCGGTGCCGCCGCCGACCGCCGGGCCGTTGCCGATCGCGACCTGGGCGACGTGCCCGCCGGGCATCAGGTCCTCGTCGTCCACGGTGACGTTGACCCGCACGAAGTCGGGCTTGAGGCCTGCGCCGATCGCGCCCACCAGGTAGCCGAACCGGCCCAGCCGCGCCTTCCACTTCGACGCCGCCCGGCTCGCCTGCGCGCCCACCCCGAGGTGGACGTTGTTGACGATCACGACCCCGTCGTCGGACAGGATCAGGTCGATCGGGCAGGTGCGGCCGGCGGCGACGACCGCGGCGGCGTCACACGGGTCGAGCGGCACCCCCACCCCGCGCGCGAAGTCGTTGCCGGTGCCGAGCGGGACCAGGCCGAGCCGGACCGAGCCGAGCCGGTCCAGGCGGTGCAGCGCGTTGACGACCGCGTGCAGGCTGCCGTCGCCACCGGCCACCACGACCGTCTGCGGACCGGTCCCGCCGAGCACCTCCTCGAGCTCACCGGCGTCGCTGGTCTCCCGGACCTCGACCTCCGCGACCCGGCGAAGAGTGCCGAGCGCCTCGTCCAGCGCCTCCTGCTCGAGGGTGCCGGCGTTGGCGTTGGCGACGACCAGGATGTGTTCCACAGCCGGGACAGTACCTGCGCCAGTGATAGCGTCTCACCGCAAGAGCCCCGGGATGCTGCTGTTGCGATGTCCGGGGCTTCGTCTTGTGCAAGGAGAAGCGCATGCCCGCCATCGTCGTGCTCGGCGCCCAGTGGGGCGACGAGGGCAAAGGCAAGGCCACCGACCAGCTCGGGTCGGGTCCCGACGGCGGGATCGACTACTGCGTCCGCTACCAGGGCGGCAACAACGCCGGCCACACGATCGTCATCAACGGCGAGAAGTTCGCGACCCACCTGCTCCCGAGCGGGATCCTCACCCCCGGCGTCACGCCGGTCATCGCCAACGGCGTGGTCATGGATGCCCGGGTCCTCTTCACCGAGGTCGACGGCCTGGACGCCCGCGGGGTGGACACCTCCCGGCTCGTCGTCTCGGGCAACGCCCACCTGATCACGTCGTACCACACGGCGATCGACAGGGTCACCGAGCGGTTCCTCGGCAAGAACCAGATCGGCACGACCGGCCGCGGCATCGGCCCGGCGTACGCCGACAAGATCAACCGCATCGGCGTCCGGGTCGCCGACGTCTTCGACGAGAAGATCCTGCGCGCCAAGGTCGAGGCCGCCCTGGAGACGAAGAACCACCTCCTGGTCAAGGTCTACAACCGGCGCGCGATCACGGCCGAGGAGATCCTCGACGAGATCGGGGAGTACGCCGGCCGGCTGGCGCCGATGGTCACCGACACCTCGCTGCTCCTCAACCGCGCCCTCGACGACGGGCAGACAGTGCTCTTCGAGGGCGCCCAGGCGACGATGCTCGACGTCGACCACGGCACCTACCCGTTCGTCACCTCGAGCAACCCGATCTCCGGCGGGGTCGGTCCCGGAGCGGGCATCGGCCCGAAGCGGATCGACCGGATCATCGGTGTCGTGAAGGCCTACACGACACGGGTGGGCTCGGGTCCGTTCCCCACCGAGCTGTTCGACGAGGACGGCGAGCAGCTGCGTCAGGTCGGGGCCGAGTTCGGCACGACCACGGGGCGGCCCCGCCGCTGCGGCTGGTACGACGCCGTCATCGCCCGCTACGCCGCCCGGGTCAACGGGCTGACCGAGTTCTTCCTCACCAAGCTCGACTGCCTCGGCGGGTGGGACGAGATTCCGGTGTGCGTGGCCTACGAGGTCGACGGCGTGCGGCACGACGAGATGCCGATGACGCAGACCGACTTCCACCACGCCAAGCCG
Source organism: uncultured Actinomycetota bacterium (assembly GCA_963754155.1). GTDB lineage: Bacteria > Actinomycetota > Actinomycetes > Propionibacteriales > Nocardioidaceae > Marmoricola_A. The sequence goes on from CAVWEU010000003.1 coordinate 1,596,579, forward strand.
GTCTACGAGGTGCTGCCCGGCTGGAAGTCCGACATCTCCGGCTGCCGGACCTTCGAGGAGCTCCCGGCGAACGCGCAGTCCTACATCCGGCGGCTCGAGGAGCTCTCCGGCGCGCCGTTCTGGGGGGTCGGCGTCGGCCCGGGACGCGAGCAGTCGGTCACCCTGCGCTGACCGCGACGCGGGTCACCTAGGGTGAGCACGTGAAGACGCTCGTCATCGGCACCGGGGGCCGCGAGCACGCCCTCGCCCTCGCCCTCTCCCGCGACCCGGACGTCACCGAGGTGCACGCCGCGCCGGGCAACCCGGGGATGGAGCCGGTCGCGACCCTCCACGACGTCGACCCGATGGACGGGGCGGCCGTCGCAGAGCTGGCCGTCGCCATCGGAGCCGACCTGGTCGTGGTCGGCCCGGAGGCGCCGCTGGTGGCCGGCGTCGCGGACGCGGTGCGAGCTCGCGGGATCGCCTGCTTCGGCCCGAGTGCGGAGGCGGCCCGGCTGGAGGGGTCCAAGGCGTTCGCCAAGGACGTGATGGCCGGCGCCGAGGTGCCGACCGCGCTGGCCCGGGTCTGCGACACCGAGGAGGAGGTCGCCGACGCCCTCGACAGCTTCGGCCCGCCGTACGTCGTGAAGGACGACGGGCTCGCGGCCGGCAAGGGCGTCGTGGTGACCGAGGACCGTGCGGTCGCGCTGAGCCACGCCAAGGGGTGCGGGCGGGTCGTCGTGGAGCAGTACCTCGACGGGCCCGAGGTCTCGCTCTTCGCGATCACCGACGGCCAGACCGTCTACCCGCTCGAGCCGGCCCAGGACTTCAAGCGCGCGCTCGACGGCGACCAGGGACCGAACACCGGCGGGATGGGCGCCTACACGCCGCTGCCGTGGGCACCCGAGGGACTCGTCCGCGAGGTGCAGCAACGGGTGCTCGTCCCCACCGTGCGCGAGATGGCGCGACGGGGGGCACCCTTCTCCGGGCTCCTCTACGCCGGCCTGGCGCTGACCAGGCGCGGTGTGAAGGTCGTCGAGTTCAACGCCCGGTTCGGCGACCCGGAGACCCAGGCCCTGCTGCAGCGGCTCGCCTCGCCGCTCGGGGTGCTGCTGAAGGCCGCCGCCGAGGGCAGGCTCGACGAGGTCGACCCGCCCCGCTGGAAGGGCGGCGCGGCGGTCGCCGTCGTGGTCGCGGCGGAGGGCTACCCGGACGCCCCCAGGAAGGGCGACGAGATCACCGGGGTCGAGGAGGCCGAGAAGCTGGAGGGCGTCGACGTCATCCATGCTGGGACCGCCCGGCGCGAGGGACGGCTCGTCACCAGCGGCGGTCGCGTGCTCGCCGTCACCGCGGTCGGCGAGGACGTCGCCGACGCCAGGACCCGCGCGTACGCCGGCGTGGAGCTGGTCCGCATCGACGGCGCCCACCACCGCACCGACATCGCCGCAGGAGTCTGAGTGTTCCCCAACGTCCTCGCGTCCCGCTACGCCGGCGCCGACCTGGTCGAGCTGTGGTCCCCTGAGCACAAGGTGGTCCTCGAGCGCCGGCTGTGGGTGGCGGTGCTCAAGGCCCAGCGGGACCTCGGGATCGACGTCCCGGACGGCGTCGTCGAGGCCTACGAGAAGGTCGTCGACCAGGTCGACCTCGCGAGCATCGCCGCACGGGAGCGGGTCACCCGCCACGACGTGAAGGCCCGCATCGAGGAGTTCTGCGCGCTCGCCGGCCACGAGCACATCCACAAGGGGATGACCTCCCGCGACCTCACCGAGAACGTCGAGCAGCTCCAGGTCGTCTCGAGCCTGCGGCTGGTCCGCGGCCGGGCCGTGGCCGCCCTCGCCCGCCTGGCCCGGCTCGCCGCCGAGCACGAGGCGCTGGTCATGGCCGGCCGCTCCCACAACGTCGCCGCCCAGGCGACCACGCTGGGCAAGCGGTTCGCGACGGTCGCCGACGAGATGCTCGTGGCGTTCGACCGCCTCGAGGAGCTCCTGGCCCGCTACCCGCTGCGCGGCATCAAGGGCCCGGTCGGCACCGCCCAGGACATGCTCGACCTCCTCGACGGGGACGGCGACCGGCTCGCCGAGCTCGAGCAGCGGGTGGCCGCGCACCTGGGTTTCGACCGGCTGCTCACGAGCGTCGGCCAGGTCTACCCGCGCTCCCTCGACTTCGACGTGGTCTCCGCGCTCGTCCAGCTGGTCGCCGGCCCCTCCAACCTCGCGACGACGATCCGGCTGATGGCCGGGGTCGAGCTGGTCACCGAGGGGTTCAAGGAGGGCCAGGTCGGCTCCAGCGCGATGCCGCACAAGATGAACACCCGCTCCTGCGAGCGGGTCAACGGCCTGGCGGTCGTCCTCCGGGGGAACCTCACGATGCTCGGCGAGCTCGCCGGGGACCAGTGGAACGAGGGGGACGTCTCGGACTCGGTCGTGCGCCGCGTGGCTCTGCCCGACGCGTTCTTCGCCGCGGACGGGCTGTTCCAGACCTTCCTCACCGTGCTCGACGAGTTCGGCGCGTTCCCCGCCGTGGTGCAGCGTGAGCTCGACCGCTACCTGCCGTTCCTGGCGACCACCAAGGTGCTCATGGCAGCCGTCCGCGCCGGGGTCGGCCGCGAGGTCGCGCATGAGTCGATCAAGCGGGCCGCCGTCGGGGTGGCCCTCGACATGCGCGGTGGCCAGGCCGAGAACGACGTGTTCGCCAGGCTCGCCGCCGACCCCGCCCTCGGGCTCTCCGCCGAGCAGCTCGAGGAGCTGGTCGCCGAGCCGTTGTCCTTCACGGGAGCGGCGGTCGACCAGGTCCGTGCCGTCGTACGACGCGTCGAGACGCTCGTCGAGGCGAACCCCGACGAGGCGGCCTACCGGCCCGGAGCGATCCTCTGAGCCGATGAGGATGTTCGCGGCCGTGGTGCCACCCGCCGACGTGCTCGAGGGGCTCGAGGAGTTCCTCGACCCCCGGCGTGAGGCCGCCCCGTTCCGCTGGACGTTGCCCGAGCAGTGGCACCTCACCCTCGCCTTCATGGGCAAGGTCCCCGACCGCGCGCTCGACGACCTCGTGGAGCGGATGACCCGCGCGGGGCGGCGGCGTACGCCGTTCACCCTGCGGCTCTCCGGCGGTGGCACGTTCCCCGGCCCCGCCCGGGCCAAGGTGCTCTACGCCGGCGTCCGGGGTGAGCCGGCAGCGGTGGAGGAGCTGCACCGGCTCTCCACCGGGGCCCGGGCGGCGGCGAACCGTGCGGGTGCCGACGCGGAAGGCGGCCCGTTCCGCCCGCACCTGACGCTCGCCCGGATGAGGCGACCGGTCGAGGCGACCCGGTGGCTGCGCGTGCTGGAAGGCTTCGAGAGCCGGGAGTTCGAGGTCGCAGACTTCGTGCTGGTCGAGTCGCACCTCGGGGAAGGCCCCGCGAACCGCCCCCGGTACGCCGAGGTGGGCAGGTTCGAACTCGGACCGAACGGGTGATTCCGGACCTGGAACGGCCGGGGTAGCGTCGGGCACATGTGGGGTCGGGCCGTCGGCACACACGGGACCGCCACGCCCTGCCGTCAGATCGTCCACCGACCGGCCGTGATGAAACATGGCCTTCATATGTGCGGGTTATGGTCATGGCCGGGCCACCCGACGGGAAGAGGTTGAGAGCACCGTGCCGTTCCTGCTGCGCGTCGAGCTTCCCGACGTCCCTGGGTCCCTGGGGCGCGTCGCCACCGCCATCGGCGAGGCCGGTGGCGACATCGAGGCGATCGAGATCGTGGAGCACCGGCCCGACGGGACCGCGGTCGACGACGTGCTCCTGGAGATGGCGCCGGGCATGATGCCGGACTCGGCGGTCTCCGCCTGCAACCTCCTCGACGGCGTCCACGTCCTGTGGGTCTCGCGGTACGCCGCCGGCGGCAACCTCTTCCTCGACCTCGAGGTGGTCGAGCAGCTGACCCAGAACCCGGGGATCGCGCTCGACGAGCTGGTCGACAACCTTCCGGTCACCTTCCGCTCGGACTGGGCCGTCCGGCTCTGCCGCACCGAGTCCGGCGTCAAGCAGGTGCACGGCACCTCGGCGGCGCCGGACCTCGGTGACGAGCAGGGGGCGTGGCTGCCGCTGCCGCGGCCGGCCCGGCTCGACGTCGTGCCGGAGTGGGCACAGCTGCACGGGTGCGTGCTCGCCGGCGCCCCGCTGAACGAGCAGGAGATCGTCGTGATCGGCAGGCGCGGCGGGCCGGAGATCCTCGACTCCGAGGTGGCCCGGCTGGGCCACCTCGCCGCGCTGGCGGTCACCATCACTGCGGCCGGCTGATTCCGTCACTCCGGCCCCAGTTTCGCAAAGGATTCCGCAAGATTCCTTTCCCGCTGGTGTCGGAAGGCGCAGGACGTGGCATGTTGACCTCAGTACTTCTCAGGGGTGGGGAGTCGGTGGGAACGGTGTGTGGGTGGGATGACGGACGGACGGCTGGCGCTGGTGGTCGACGACGACCCCGACGTCGCGATGGTGTGTGCGCTGCACCTCGAGGGCGCGGGGTTCGACGTCCTCGAGGCGACCACGGGGCAGGCGGCGGTGGAGCTGGCGCGGTCGGCGATGCCGGGGGTGATCGTGCTCGACTACATGCTGCCGGACATCGACGGTGTGGAGGTCCTTGCGCGGCTGCGAGCAGAGGAGGCCACCGCCGACATCCCGGTGGTCATGCTGACCGCGCGCACCCACGACCGCGACCGCACGGCCGCCTGGGACGCCGGCGTCAGTGACTACCTGACCAAGCCGTTCGAGGGGACCCGGCTGGTCAGCGCGGTGACGTCCGCGATGGGCCGGGCTGCTCCGACGACGGTGGAGCGGCGCCAGCTGGCGCTCGCCCGGCTCACCGGACCGGCCCGCGGGCGGCTCTCCGCTCTCGCAGCGGTCGTCGACGGCGCACAGGACGCCGTCGTCGTCACCACCCTCGAAGGCGAGATCACCTACTGGAACGCCGGGGCCGAGCGGATGTTCGGCTGGCGGGCCAACGAGGTCATCGGGGGGACACCTCGCTCCTCACGGTCCCTGAGGGGCACCAGCTGAACCGGCAGGCGCTCGCGCTGGTCGTCGAGGGCAAGGCCGTCCCGGTCTTCGAGCTGGTCTGCGTGCACCGTGACGGCACCCGGTTCCCCGGCTCGGTGAGCGTCTCGCCGGTCCGCTCGGGCGACGGCACCGTGGTCGCGGCCTCGGCGGTCGTCCGGGACGTGACCGAGCGGGTGCGGCTCGAGGGCCGGTTCCGCAGCCTGGTGGAAGCCGCACCGGATGCCATGGTCATCGTCGACTCCGAGGGTCGGATCGAGCTCGTCAACAGGCAGACCGAGCGGATCTTCGGCCATCCCCGCGCAGAGCTGCTCGGCCAGCCGTTCGAGATGCTCGTGCCCAAGCGGTTCCACGGCCGCCACCCGCTCCTCCCGAGCAGCTACGCCGAGCTGCCGCGGCAGCGCGGGATGGGGGCCGGGGTCGACCTCTACGGGCTCCGCGCCGACGGCAGCGAGTTCCCCGTCGAGGTCGCGCTCAGCCCGCTCGACACCGACCAGGGCACGTCGTACGCCGCGACCCTGCGCGACGTGACGACGCGCCGTCGAGCCGAGGACGCCCAGATCCAGGCCTACCAGCGCGAGCGGGAGGCGACGAACCGGCTGCGCGAGGTGGACCGGCTCCGTTCCGACTTCCTCTCGACCGTCAGCCACGAGCTCCGCACGCCGCTGACGGCGATCAAGGGGTTCGCCGAGTGGCTGGTGACCGCCTGGGACGAGACCAACGAGCAGCGACGCAAGGACATGGTGGTGCGGATCCTGCGCGCCGGCGGGCGGCTGGACTTCCTCATCCAGGACCTGCTGGACTTCTCTCGTCTCGAGCGCGGCTACCTGAAGGTCGAGGTCCAGCCTCACCAGCTGTCGTCGGTGGTGCGCGACACCCTGCAACACGCCGCCCCGTCCCTGGAGGACCACGTGCTGGACTGTCGGCTGGACGACTCGGCGGTGGTCTATGCCGACCGCGAGGCGCTGACCCGCGTGGTGGAGAATCTCCTCACCAACGCAGCGAAGTTCGCCCCGCCAGGGTCGACCGTTCAGGTCACCAGCGTCGTCGCCGACGACGAGGTTCGGCTGAGCGTGCGCGACGAGGGCATCGGCATCGAGGAGGAGGAGCACGGCAAGGTGTTCGACCGCTTCTACCGCGTCCCCGCGATCATGAACCGTCACCCGGGGACCGGCATCGGCCTGGCCATCGTCCAGCAGTTCACCGAGGCCCAGGGTGGCCACGTCACGTTGAGCTCGAAGCCGGGGGAGGGCAGCGAGTTCACCCTCCACCTGCGGCGGGTGCGGTGAGCGACGGCCTCGAGCTCTGGCAGCGGGTCGCCCGGCGGACGAACGGGAAGGACTACGCCCACCGCTACGCCGCGCACTTCGACCGGCTGTCCGCCGACGGCGAGGACGTGCACGGCGAGGCCGCGTTCGTGGCGGCGCTCGCTGCGCCCGGTGTGGCCGTGCTCGACGCCGGCTGCGGCACCGGCCGGATCGGGCAGCGACTCCACGAGCTCGGCTTCGACGTCGTCGGCGTCGACGTCGACCCGGACATGGTCGCGGTCGCCGAGGAGCGGGAACCTCGCGTCGAGTGGCGCGTCGCCGACCTCGCCGCCCTCGATCTCGGCCGCAGCTTCGACGTGGTCGTCTCCGGCGGCAACGTCTTCCCGTTCGTCGGGCTCGAGACGCTGCCCGCCGCGGCGGCGGCGATCGCCGAGCACCTGGTGCCCGAGGGGCTGCTCGTGGCCGGGTTCGGGCTGGACGCCGAGCACCTCCCGCCGGGTGCGCCGGTCGTCCCGCTGGAGGCGTACGACGACGCCTGCGCGGCAGCCGGGCTCACCCTCGAGGCGCGGTACGACGGCTGGGACAGCGCGCCCTGGACCGACGCCGGCTACCACGTCAGCGTGCACCGGAGCCCCGGCCTGGCGGCTTGACTGCCGGCGAATCGTGAGACGAGGGCCCCAAATGTTGGGGCGCTCCGCCCGCGTGCCCTAGGTTCTCAGGGGTGAAGATCGCTGTGGCCAGGGAGACCCGTCCGGGCGAGGCGCGTGTGGCGGTGGTGCCGGACCTGGTCGGCAAGCTGACCGCGCTCGGCTACGTCGTCGCTGTCGAACCGGGGGCGGGAGCAGCCTCCCAGTACTCCGACGACGATTACGCCCAGGTGGGGGCGGAGCTCGCCGAGGACGCCTTCACCGGTGCCGACCTGGTGGTCTCGGTGAACCCGCTCGACAGCGGCACCGTCCGCCGGCTGGCGCCGGGCACCAGCGTCATGTCGTTCCTGCCGACCAACCAGGTGCCCGAGCTGGTGGCCGACATGCGCGACTGCGGCGTCACCTCCTTCGCCATGGAGCTGGTGCCGCGGATCAGCCGGGCGCAGTCGATGGACGCCCTGTCGTCCCAGGCACTCGTCGCCGGCTACCGCTCGGCGATCGTCGCCGCCGGGCTGCTGCGCAGGTTCTTCCCGCTGAACATGACCGCGGCCGGCACGGTCCCGCCGGCAGAGGTCGTGGTCCTCGGCGCCGGCGTCGCCGGGCTCCAGGCGATCGCCACCTGCAAGCGGCTCGGTGCCGTGGTCAAGGCCTACGACGTCCGGGCCGCCGCCGCGGAGGAGATCCGGTCGGTGGGCGCCCAGTCGATCGACCTCCAGCTCGAGACCCTCGAAGGAACCGGCGGTTACGCCCGGGAGATGACCGAGGACCGGGCGGCCCGCCAGCGCGACCTGCTGGCGCCGTACATCGCGAACGCGGACGCGCTGATCACGACCGCGGCGGTGCCCGGCCGGACCGCGCCGATGCTGGTGACCGCCGCCATGGTCGAGCAGATGAAGCCTGGTTCGGTGGTGGTCGACCTCGCCGCCGAGTCCGGCGGCAACGTGGAGGGCTCGGTGCCGGGCGAGGTGGTCCGGATCGGCAACGCGCAGGTGTGGGGCGGCGCGAACGTGCCCTCGCAGCTTCCGCAGCCCGCCTCGCGGCTCTACGCGCAGAACATCGTCAACCTCGTCACGCTCATGACCAGGACCGTCGACGAGCAGCCGGCGTTCGCGCCCGACTTCGACGACGAGATCGTCGCGGGTTCCTGTGTCACGCGCGACGGCGCGATCCTGCACGAGCCGACCCGGGCCCGCATCGAAGGCCTTGCAGAAGGAGAGCTGTCGTGACCGAGGGCGTCGTCTGGCTGACGATCTTCATTCTCAGCGTGTTCGTCGGCATCGAGGTGATCTCGAAGGTCTCCTCGACGCTGCACACCCCGCTGATGTCGGGCGCCAACGCGATCCACGGCGTGATCCTCCTCGGCGCCGTGCTCGTCACCGGCACCACCGACTCCACCCTCGCGCTGGTCGTGGGGCTCCTCGCGATCATCCTGGCCGCCATCAACATGGTCGGCGGCTTCGTGGTGACCGACCGGATGCTGCAGATGTTCACCCGCAAGCGGCCCGCTCCCAAGAAGGAGGTCGCGTCCTGATGCCGACCTGGGTCCAGCTCGTCTACCTCGCCTGTGCCGTCGGGTTCATCCTCGCGCTGAAGGGGCTCTCGGGGCCTCGGACGGCCCGCGCCGGCAACCTGATCGGCGCGGTGGCGGCGGTCGTCGCCTGCGGGCTGCCGTTCTTCTACCTCGACCTCGACCACGTGGTCCTGATCCTCGCCGCGATCGCAGTGGGCACCGTCGCCGGCGTCATCGGCGCGCAGCGGGTGCAGATGACCCAGATGCCGCAGATGGTGGCGCTGTTCAACGGGGTGGGCGGTGGCGCCGCCGCGCTGGTGGCCCTGCTCGAGCTGGCGGAGATGACCGAGCCGGGGCACGACCCCGGTGCGTTCGGGCTCGTCGCCACCGCGTTCACCATCGTGATCGGCTCCGGCGCCTTCTCCGGCTCGGTGGTCACCTTCGCCAAGCTCCAGGAGCTGATGACCTCCCGGCCGGTGGTCTTCCCGGGGCTTCCCCTCGCCTTCGGTGCGGTGCTGCTCGCCTCGCTCGCGCTCTCGGCCCTGACGGTCGCCGACCCGTCGATGCTCGTCGGCGTCGTCCTCGGTGTGCTGGGGCTGCTGGTCGGCGTGCTGCTGGTCCTCCCGGTCGGCGGTGCCGACGTCCCGATCGTGATCAGCCTGCTCAACGCCGGCACCGGCCTGGCGGTCGCGGCGTCGGGCTACATCCTCGCCAACACCGTGCTGCTGGTCGGCGGCACCCTGGTCGGCGCCTCCGGCACGTTCCTGACGCTGCTGATGGCGAAGGCGATGGGGCGCTCGGTGGCCAACATCCTGTTCGGGGCGCTGCGGGGCGGCTCGACGCTCGGCGCCGGTGAGGCCTCCGACCGGCCGGTGAGGTCGGCGGGACCCGAGGACGTCGCGATCCTGCTGGCGTACGCCGAGCGGGTGATCATCGTGCCCGGCTACGGCCTCGCCGTCGCCCAGGCCCAGCACACCCTCCGCGAGCTCGTCGACATCCTGATCGACCGCGGCATCAAGGTGGACTACGCGATCCACCCGGTGGCGGGCCGGATGCCCGGCCACATGAACGTGCTGCTCGCCGAGGCGCAGGTGCCCTACGAGCAGCTCGTCGAGATGGACGACATCAACGGCGACTTCAAGCACACCGACGTCGTGCTGGTCGTCGGGGCCAACGACGTGGTCAACCCGGCCGCGAAGACCACCCCGGGGGCGCCGATCTACGGGATGCCGATCCTCAACGCCGACGAGGCACGGCAGATCGTCTTCATGAAGCGGTCGATGCGCCCCGGCTTCGCCGGGATCGAGAACGAGCTGCTCTTCGACCCGAAGACCACGCTGCTCTTCGGCGACGCCAAGGAGTCCCTCAGCAAGCTGCTCAAGTCCGTCGAGACCGTCTGACCGCACCCCGCCCGCCGGGCCCCCCGCCGCCGGCCGGCCGGTTATCGCCGTGAGGGTCGTTGTCGGGCGCGAAAGCGACCCTGCGGGCAATCACGGCGGGCGGGATCAGGTGGCGAGGCCGTAGAGGCGGTCGCCGGCGTCGCCGAGCCCCGGCACGATGTACCCCTTCTCGTTGAGCCGCTCGTCCATCGCCGCGGTCACGACCGTCACCGGCACGGTGAGCCCCTCGAGCTCCGCCTCGATCCGCTCGCATCCCTCGGGGGCCGAGAGCAGGCAGATCGCCGTGATGTGGTCGGCTCCCCGGTCGACGAGGAACCGGACCGCAGCGGCCAGCGTGCCGCCGGTGGCCAGCATCGGGTCGAGCACGTAGCACTGGCGCCCGGAGAGGTCCTTGGGCAGCCGCTCGGCGTACGTCAGCGCCTCGAGCGTCTCCTCGTTGCGCGCCATCCCGAGGAAGCCGACCTCGGCGGTCGGCATCAGCCGCATCATCCCCTCCAGCATCCCGAGCCCGGCGCGGAGGATCGGCACGACGAGCGGCTTGGGCTGGGCGAGGTGCACCCCCTGGGCGGAGGCGACGGGTGTCTGGACCGTCACGGGGTCGACCCGCACGTCCCGGGTCGCCTCGTAGGCCAGCAGCGTCACCAGCTCGTCGACGAGCCGGCGGAAGGTCGGTGAGTCGGTCCCTTCGTCGCGGAGGGTCGTCAGCTTGTGAGAGACGAGGGGATGGTCGACCACGTGTACGCGCATGGGCGCCACGGTAGCCAATGTCGGACCGATCCTGCGCCCCCGGGCAGCACCCCTGTTCGGCGGCCGCACGTGGTGCCATGATCGGCGGAGGCCGTCCGTCGTCCGGCGGGTGTCCACGACCTCCAGGAGGAGCGATGTTCCAGGCCGCCGAGGACATGGAAGGCATCGACTTCGCCCTCGTGGCCTATCGCGAGGAGAACGTGTGGCGGATGGAGGAGGTCCCCGAGGACCGTCTCCACGACCTGGAGTCGTTCAGCGCCGAGCTGCGCCGCTGGCCCGGTGACTTCGGCTCCCTCGGCATGGTGTCGATCGACGAGGACTTCTTCGTGCTCGTGCGGGTCGCGGGCCAGACCACCCGGGTCCTCCTCTCCGACGTGACGGCGGCGACGGAGTGGCCGATCGCCCGGTCCGTCGTCGAGCAGCTCGAGATCCCCATGCCCGACGACGAGGACGAGCAGCTCCCGGCCGGGGACCTCGGGATCGTCGCCGACCTCGGGCTGCCGGCGATGGACATGGGTGCTCTGCTCGACGACTACGACCTCTATCCCGACGAGATCCTCGGGGACATCGCGCACCGCCTCGGCTTCGGGTCGTTGTACGACGAGACGCTCGGCGTCGCGGCTCCTTGAGGGTCCGCGACCGGTGGGTGGAGCCGATGCGGCTCGCCCTGGACGAGGCGCGTGCCGCGCTGGACTCGGAGGACGTGCCGGTCGGTGCCGTCGTCGTCGACGACGCCGGGGAGGTCGTCGGCCGCGGCCGGAACCGGCGTGAGGCCGACCAGGACCCCACGGCGCATGCCGAGGTCGTCGCCCTCCGGGAGGCTGCCCGGCTGCGCGGCCGGTGGCACCTCGACGGCTGCACGCTGCTGGTGACCCTCGAGCCGTGCACGATGTGCGCGGGCGCGATCGGGCTCGCCCGGGTCCGCCGACTGGTGTTCGGCGCCTTCGACGACAAGGCCGGAGCGGTCGGCTCGCTGTGGGACGTCCTGCGCGACCGACGGCTCAACCACCGGCCCGAGGTGGTCGCGGGGGTGCTCGCCGACGAGTCGGCGGCACTCCTGGTCGACTTCTTCGCCGCACGCCGGGGCAGCGTCGGCCGGCCGGGGGCGGGTTCGCCGCCCGCGCCGGGGGTCTAGTACCCTCGTCCGCGGTGGCGTGTCCGAGCGGCCTAAGGAGAACGCCTCGAAAGCGTTTGTGGGTGAAAGTCCACCGAGGGTTCAAATCCCTCCGCCACCGCCATGTGATGTCGCAGGACATCGCCGAGCACCCGGACCCGCGGATCGTGGGTCCGGGTGCTCTTCGTTGTGCCGGGTCATCCGGTCCGGCCGCGGTGGGCGACGTCCTCCAGGGCCCACCCGTCACCGAGCTGGTCGCTGCCGATGACGCTCAGGGTGCCGTCGCTCTCCAGCACGACGGCCGCCACGTCGGCCAGCGAGCCGCGACCGGTGCTGCGGACCGCCTGGCGGACCTCGTTCTCCGTGAGCCGCTGCTCCAGCAGGTGGTGCTGGAGGACGGCGCCGTCGCGCACCAGCAGCGTGGGACGGGAGGTGGCGGCCTTCCGGAGGCCTGGGACGTGGGACAGCACCCAGGCGACGACGAGCTGCAGCCCGGCGAGCAGGGCCAGTGCCGTGGCGCCGTCGGCCCACGAGACCGAGGTGTTGAGCAGGATCGTGGCCAGGGTGGATCCCAGGGCGACGGTCACCACGAAGTCGAAGGCGTTGAGCTTGGCCAGAGTCCGCTTGCCGGACAGCCGGAGCACCACCACCAGCGTGACGTAGGCGGCGGCGCCGACGGCGAGGATCCTGCCGAGGTCAGTCCAGGAGTCGAACCACATGCCGTCATCCTGCCCGGCCATGCAACGGCTCACCCGTGGAGACCTGAGCAGCCGTGCTCAAGACGTTGGGGAACGTGTCGTGGCGGTGTTCATCGCGGTCCCCGCAGGTGTCTCGGCGCTGCTGTCCGGAGCCGCTCTCTGGCTGGCGCGCCGCCGGCAGTCCGGCTGGGCGGTCGGCCTCTCGGTCTCCGCCGTGGTGGCGCTGATGCCCCTCGCCATGTTCGTGCCCGGGTTCTCGAGCCTCTGACCGGACGGTCGCCGGACGAGTGCCCCCGGCGTCGTCGTGGGAACGGGTGCTGGGTCGTACTGTCGACCTTGACATCTCCCGCAACCGGAGGAAGGTCCGCATGGTCCAGGACTCGACGTCGGCGAAGGCCGACCAGCTGCTGTCGCTCCACCGCGACGAGGCGCTGCTCAAGCTCGTCAACGTGTGGGACGTCGTCAGCGCCAGGGTCGTGGCGGACGTTCCCGGCACCGAGGCGCTCGCCACGGCCAGCCACTCGATCGCCGCCTCCTTCGGCTACGAGGACGGCGAGCAGATCCCGCGGGAGCTGATGCTGGAGGCGGTCGGCCGGATCGTCGCTGCCACCGACCTGCCGGTCACCGCCGACCTCGAGGGCGGGTACGGCGACGCCGCCGAGACGGTCCGCAGGGCCATCGGCGTCGGCGTCGTGGGCGCCAACATCGAGGACCAGATGAAGCCCGTGACCGAGGCCGCCCGGCAGGTCGAGGCGGTCATGAAGGCGGCCGAGGCGGAGGGTGTCCCCGGCTTCGTGCTCAACGCCCGCACCGACGCCTTCCACCTGAGGCGGGACGTGGACCCGGCCGAGAACCTCGCTGCGTCCGTGGAGCGGTGCCGGGCCTACCTCGACGCCGGTGCCCCGGTCGTCTTCGTCCCGGCGTTCCTGCGCGAGCAGCAGGTGACCACACTCGTGGACGCGCTGGGCCCCCGGCGGCTCACGCTCATCGCGATCCCGGGGACCCCACGGCTGGCCCGGCTGGAGGAGCTGGGCGTCGCGAGGGTCTCCTTCGGGCCGATGTCGCAGAACGTCGCGCTGACCGCGCTGCAGGAGCTCGCCGAGGGCGTGGTCGAGCGCGGCGACGGAGTTCCGAGAAGCATGCGCCTGCTCAACTGAGGGCCGGCGGCGCCGCCCTCAGCGCTGGAGCACGCTCTTCGCCTTGGCGGCGAGGACGTCCGCCATCACGACCGCCTTGAACCCCATGCCGTCGGCGCGAGGGAGCAGCCCCACCTGCTGCATGAAGTCGAGGGCGTCGTAGGTGGTGGTCCACTCCGAGACCGCGCCGTCCCGGATCCGGCACAGCGTCGAGCCGGTGACCCGCACGGCGCGCCCGGTCGCGGGCAGCCCGGTGGCCTTGGAGGCGCCGGTCATCGTGCCGGTCATCACCCAGCTCTGCATCGTCATCTGGGTGTCGGCGTCCGCGAACATGACGAACTCCTCCGCCGGGAGCTGCAGGTCCGGGAACGTGGTGAACGTGTCGGCGAGGTCCTCGACCACCGCGGCCTGCCCGTGCAGCGGCTCGTCGTGGAGCGGGAACGACCACACGACGTCCTGGGTGAGGTGGCCGGCCACCCCGTCGACGTCGTGGGCGTTCCACCGTTCGAGGACGGCCACGGACAGGGCGAGCAGCTCGTCGTGGGTCAGGCGGGTGTCGTACAGGGTCATGGGGCCTCCTCGAGTGGCAGTGCACTCACTGTCGGGAGGTCCTCGGGAGGGTTGAAGAGGCCAACGTCCCCGGATCGCTCCGTCACCGGTGGTGGGTGACGTGCGCGCTCGTCCCCTGGCGGTGGGCGACGACGCGGGCCGGGACCCGTGTCAGGCACCCCCGGCTGTCACCGACCTTGTAGAGGCCGCGCAGGTCGCCGGCGCCCCAGTCCGCGTTGCGGCGGAGGGTCTGGAAGTACATGACCTGCTTGCGGGAGCCGACGTGGCTGAGCCCCAGGACGTGACCGATCTCGTGGATGATCACCTCGCCCCAGGTGTACCCACGGCCGAACCCGTTGCCGAGTCTGCGGTCCTGGCTGGCGTTGAGGACGACGCCGCCGCTGACCGCCTTGGACGTGCGGGTGCCGTCCGCCTCCCGGAACCCGTACCGGTGGCTGTTCCCGCCCTCGCCGACCACCTGTGGCTGGTCGCGGAAGAGGGCGTAGGTGCGGGCGGTGCGCCAGCCGAGGATCAGGTCGGCGCCGTTGCGGATGTCCTGCCCGTAGGGGTTCGGCTTCTGGCGGGTCCTGCCGACGTAGTCGAACCTGAGCCCGGTGGCGCGTTCGATCCGCCGGATCCCCGTCCGCACCTGCGGGAGGCCGCGGGTCGGTGCGTGCCGCGGGTTGAACGTCCACGTGATCGGGCCGGCGCACGGGTTCCACCGGATCTTGCGCCCGTTGGCGTCGGCTGAGAGGCGGTGCTGGCGTGCGCGGCCCGGAGGGTCGTACGCCGGGCGGACCCTCACCGTCCGGGTCGGGGTCCGGGCCACGGTGCGTCGACCGTCCTTGGCGACGACCCGGTAGGCGAACGGGCCGTACTGCTCGGTGGGGACGTCCAGGACGAGCCCCCGGCGGGTCCGCCTCGCCGAGTCGTCGGCCTTGCGCCAGCGGTCCAGGTACTTCCGCTGCAGGACGAGCACGGCGCCCTTCGGTCGGGACCGCGGGTCCACGACGGCGCGGACCCGGTCGCCGGCGACGACGGCCGTGTCGGTCCAGGTCACCGTCAACGCGGCGGCCTGGGCGGGCGGCGCCGCGAGGAGGGGGGTGGCCAGGGTCGCTGCCACGAGCGCGGCCAGCGAACGGCGAGGGGGCATGGGGACGACCTCGGTGCGTGGGGGACGGGTCGGGTGCCGGAGGCGTCGGCCTCGGGGCGGTCGCCCCGATTGAAGCACGGAAGGGTGCCGTCACCGCTGCGGTCCGCGGTGCCGTCGGCGTGGCGGCAGGACGCCCCGGCCCCCGTGCCCGGAGCGTCCTGCCACGCATGGCTGCTCCGGCCGGTGACGCCGTGGGCGCTGGGAGAGCCGTCGCGGAGCGGCGGCCTGGGATGCGGTGGCCGCCCGGCTCGCCGTCAGCGGGCCGAGAACCCAGTGTGCGAGACGACCTGAGGCTTTTGTAGTGGTTTGTTCGGTTCTTAACTGACGCGGGAGGTGGCGAGCCACGAGCCGATCCGGTCGAGCGACTCCGCGATCGCGGGCCCGGCGCCGGCGAAGGAGAACCGGACGAAGCGGTGACCGTGGACGGTGTCGAAGTCGACTCCCGGCGCCACCGCCACCCCGGTCTCGCGCAGGAGCCGCCGCGTCCATCCCATGGAGTCGTCGGTGAGGTGGCCGAGGTCGGCGTACACGTAGAAGGCGCCGTCGGCGGGCGCGAGCCGGTCGATCCCCAGCCCGCGCAGCCCGTCGAGGAGGAGCGCTCGGTTGCCGGCGTACCGCGCGACGTGGGCGTCGCACTCGGCGTACGACTCCTCGGTGAACGCCGCGACCGCCGCGTGCTGGGCGAGGACCGGTGGGCAGATCGAGAAGTTGCCGGTGAGCACCTCGACCGCACGGCGGAGCTCCGCCGGCACCAGCATCCAGCCGATCCGCCAGCCGGTCATCGAGAAGTACTTGGAGAAGGAGTCGAAGACGACGGCGTCGCGGGAGAACTCCCACGCCGACGCCTGGGCGTGGTCGGCGTCGTAGGTGATGCCGTGGTAGATCTCGTCGCTGATCAGCCGGACGCCGTGCGCCTCGCACCAGCCGGCGAGCGCGGAGAGCTCGGTCGGGCTCAGCATCGTGCCGGTCGGGTTCGCGGGGCTGGCGACCACGAGCCCCTGGACCGGGCGGTCGAGTGCCTCCAGCATCGCGACCGTCGGCTGGAAGCGGGTCTCCGCCCCGGTGGGGAGCTCGACCACCTCGCAGCCGAGCGCGGACAGCACGTTGCGGTAGCAGGGGTACCCGGGGCGGGCGATCGCCACCCGGTCCCCGGCCTCGAAGGCGGCGAGGAAGGCCAGGAGGAACCCGCCGGAGGAGCCGGTGGTCACCACGACTTCCTCGGGTGACACCGCGATCCCGTGCAACCGGGCATGGTGTCCGCAGATCGCCTCCCGCAGGGCGGGCGTCCCGACCGAGACCGTGTAGCCGAGCAGCTCGTCGTCGAGGGCCCGGTGCGCCGCCGTGCGCACGGCCTGCGGTGCCGGTGTCGAGGGCTGGCCGGCGACCAGGTCGAGCAGGTCACCGTCCGTGCGCTGCCGCTCGGTCGCGAGCGCGAGGAGGTCCATGACGTGGAAGGGCGGCACGTCGGCGCGGCTCGCTGCTGCGAACCGGGCGGCCGTCGCCGGGATGGGTCCCATGGCCACACTGTAGGAAACCCGGCCACCCCACCCGGCCCTAGACTGAGGCGGTCCACCACCGACCGCGTGCCGATGAGGACCTCGTGACCTTCGACGTCGAGCAGCTCGACCAGGGCATGCTGCTGGCGTCAGCGGTGCTCCTGGTGGGGATCCTCGCCGTCCGGCTGTCCGTGCTCGTCGGCCTTCCCAGCCTGCTGTTCTACCTGCTCCTCGGGGTGCTCCTCGGGGAGGCCGGCATCGGGATCGACTTCGAGGACGCCTCGCTGGCGCACGCCCTCGGGTTCGGGGCGCTGGTCATCATCCTGACCGAGGGCGGGCTGACGACGAACTGGCACGAGATCCGGCCCTCGGTGCGGACCGGCGCCCTGCTCGCCACGGCGGGCGTCGCCGTCGGCGTCGGCGTGATGGCGCTGCGCCGCGCACTTCGTGCTCGGCCTCGACTGGCAGCTGGCCGTCCTGCTGGCCGCGGTCACGGCACCGACGGACGCCGCCGCTGTGTTCTCCGTGCTCCGCAAGGTTCCCCTGCCACGCCGGCTCACCGGCGCGCTCGAGGCGGAGTCGGGGCTCAACGACGCCCCCACCGTCCTCCTCGTGACGCTCGCCAGCCAGGGCAACGCGCTGGCGCACGGCGTCCTCGGCTTCGTCGGCATCGTCGTCTACGAGCTGAGCGCGGGGGTGGCGGTCGGGGTGGCGGTCGGCGTCGCCGGTGCCGCCTTGATGCGCCGGGCGGCGCTCCCGGCCTCCGGGCTCTACCCGCTCGCCGTGCTCAGCCTCTGCGTGCTCTCCTACGGCGGCGCGGCGGCGCTGCACGCCTCCGGCTTCGCCGCCGTCTACACCGCGGCCCTGATCCTGGGCAACAGCGAGCTGCCGCACCGCAACGCCAGCCGCTCCTTCGCCGAGGGGCTGGGCTGGCTCTCCCAGATCGGGCTCTTCGTGATGCTGGGGCTGCTCGCCTCGCCCGAGGAGGTCGACGCCGAGGCGATCGGCCAGGCGCTGGTGGCCGGGCTCGTGCTCGCCGCCGTGGCCCGGCCGCTGTCGGTCGTCGTCAGCGCGGTCTGGCAGCGGCTCAGCGTCGCGGACATGACGTTCATCTCCTGGGCCGGGCTGCGCGGTGCGGTGCCGATCGTCCTGGCGACGATCCCGCTCGCGGAGGACGTGCCCGGGGCCGCCGAGCTCTTCCACATCGTCTTCGTGCTGGTCGTCATCGACACCATCGTGACGGCGCCGACGCTGCCGCTCGTGGCGCGGTGGCTGGGGGTCACCGTCCGCGACGACGTGCGCGAGCTGGAGATCGAGGCGGCGCCGCTGGAACGGGTCGCCGCGGACCTGCTGCAGATCAAGATCACGAGCCGCTCGCGGATGCACGGGGTGGAGGTCGGCGAGCTCCGCCTGCCGCCGGGCGCCCTGGTCGGGATCATCGTCCGGGACGGTCACACGCTCGTCCCGCACGAGCGCACGGTGCTCCGGCACGGCGACGACCTCCTGGTCGTGTCCCCGCGGAAGGTGAAGGAGCGCACCGAGGACCGGCTCCGCGCCGTCGCGCAGCGCGGTCGGCTGGCGGACTGGCTGGAATGAGGCCGGTCAGCAGCTGGACCCGGGGGCGTCCGCGCGGATCTTCCGCGGCGCCTTGACGAGCCCCTTGAACCGGTCCCCGACGATCACCTCGACGCCCGAGCCGAGGTCCGGAGCCGCCTGAACGCGGGTCTTCTTGCCGAACTGGAGGGCGACGAGCCGCGCTGCCGGGTCGCGCCGGGTCTCGGCCAGCACCCGCACGAACCGCACCCCGGACAGGTCGTCGGGGGCGTTGCCGATGTCGCCGGGGATGAACCCGCGGGCGACCAGCTCGTCCTGGGTCTGGCCGGCGAGCCCGGAGCGGGACCCGGCGTTGTAGACGCTGACGGTGACGTCGCGGGTGCGCACGGTGTCTCCGCGGGAGACCTGGCACTCCTCCGCGGCTCCGGTCCCGGCCGTCGGGACGTCAGGCACCGGTGCGAACAGCGCACGCCAGCCGACGAAGGCGCCGGTGGCGAGCAGCGCGACGAGCACGGTCAGCGTGACCGCGGTCAGGGTACGACGCTTGGCCACCGTCACTCCTCCATCACGTGAACCCGGGCGTGGAGCACGAGCCGCTGCTGGAGAGCCGCCCGGAGGGCGCGGTGCAGCCCGTCCTCGAGGTAGTCCTCGCCACGCCACCGGACGACGTGGGCGAAGAGGTCGCCGAAGAACGTGGAGTCCTCGTCGAGCAGCGCCGCGAGGTGCAGCGTGTCCTTGGTGGTGACCAGCCGGTCGAGCCGCAGCTGCTGAGGAGGCAGGGCGGCCCAGTCCCGCGGCGTCAGCCCGTGGTCGGGGTAGGGGCGTCCGGAGCCGACCCGCTTGAAGATCACCCGCCCAGGATAGGGACAGGGGTGGCACGACCACGACGAGCATGACCCTGTGCCCCCGCCACGCCGTCGGTTAGGTTGCTCGTCATGACTTCGGAGCCCGCGAGCCCCCACCCCGTCGTCGAGGCGGTCCGCGCCGGTTACGACTTCACCGGACCGGCGCTCGAGCTCGGCGGCCTGATGGTCGACGCGACCACGCCGACCGACGTCCGGGTGCGGATCCCGCTCGCGATGCTGAACCGCCACGGCCTCGTCGCGGGTGCGACCGGCACGGGGAAGACCAAGACCCTCCAGCTGCTCGCCGAGCAGCTGTCCGCGCAGGGCGTGGCGGTCTTCGCCGCCGACATCAAAGGGGACCTGTCCGGGCTGAACAGCCCCGGCGAGGAGAACGAGAAGATCACCGGCCGGGCCGCGTCGGTCGGTCAGGAGTGGAAGGCCACCGGCTTCCCGGTCGAGCTCTTCGCCATCGGCGGCCAGGGGACCGGGATCCCCCTGCGGGCGACCATGTCGTCGTTCGGGCCGACCCTGCTGTCGAAGGTGCTCGGGCTCAACGACACCCAGGAGTCCTCGCTCGGCCTGGTGTTCCACTACGCCGACAAGGCCGGCCTTCCGCTGCTCGACCTCGCCGACCTGCGCGCCGTCGTACAACATCTCGTCTCCGACGAGGGGAAGCCGGAGCTCAAGGCGCTCGGTGGCCTGTCGCCCGCCACCGCGGGGGTCATCCTGCGGGAGCTGATCGGCTTCGCCGACCAGGGCGCCGACGCGTTCTTCGGTGAGCCGGAGCTCGACACCGCCGACCTGCTGCGGGTCCGCGAGGACGGCAGGGGGCTGATCTCGCTCGTCGAGCTGCCGGACCTGCAGGACCGCCCGGAGGTCTTCTCGACGTTCCTGATGTGGCTCCTCGCCGACCTCTTCCACGAGCTGCCCGAGGTCGGCGACATCGACCGGCCCAAGCTCGTCTTCTTCTTCGACGAGGCCCACCTGCTCTTCAAGGACGCCTCCAAGGAGTTCCTGTCCGCGATCACCCAGACCGTGCGGCTCATCCGCTCCAAGGGGGTCGGGGTCTTCTTCGTGACCCAGTCGCCGACCGACGTCCCCGACGAGGTGCTCGCCCAGCTCGGCTCGCGGGTCCAGCACCAGCTGCGGGCGCACACCCCGAACGACGCCAAGGCGCTGAAGGCGACGGTGAGCACCTACCCGCACAGCGACTACGAGGACCTCGGGGAGGTGATCACCTCGCTGGGGATCGGCGAGGCGGTCGTCACGGTCATGAACGAGCGCGGCGCGCCCACGCCGGTGGCGTGGACGATGCTGCGAGCGCCGGAGTCGCTGATGGGTCCGGCCGAGCCGCTGGTGCAGCAGGGTGTCGTCGCCACCTCGCTGCTCAAGGGCAAGTACGCCACCACCATCGACCGTGAGTCCGCCCGCGAGATGCTGGCGGCCCGGCTCGAGGCAGGCGCGGCCAAGGCCACCGCGGAGCAGGAGATCGCCGCCCGCGCCGAGGCGGGCGAGGAGCGGGTCTCCTACCCGCGGAGCAGCTCCACGAAGCGGACCAGCAAGCCGAAGGAGCAGGACAGCATGGTCACCGAGGTGCTCCAGTCCCAGGCCGCGAAGGAGTTCATGCGCACCGCGGCCCGCGAGATCGCCCGCGGCGTCTTCGGGATCGGGCGCCGCTGACGGGCGGTGGCCGGGGCTCAGACGGTCCAGCGGACGGACTCCACGAAGAAGTCCGCCACCGGGCTCACCCCCGACAGCTCCTCCCTCTCGGTGAAGAGCGTCGAGAGCCCGTGGCTGTTGCGGGCCCAGCGCTGCTGCTGCCGCAGCCGGCGTTGTTCGAAGGTGAGCTCGTGGTCGTTCCCGTTCATCGGTCCTCCTGAGGTGCTGCAGGGTGCGTGCGGCCGACTGAACCAAAGGCGTGCGACGACGAGGCGGCGATCTTGTTACGCGCGTGCGACGCCGTGGGTGAGCCCTGCCACAGGGTTGTCCGGGAGCGTTCGGGGTAGGTCCAGGCCGTGACCCCGCCGACCTCCCGCCGACTCCCGCTCGCCCGCCTCCAGGCGGTGGCCGGGGCGGTTCCGGGCGCGCTCATCGGTGCCGTGCTGGGATTGACCGCGGTGGCCCGGCGCAGCAAGCCTCTGCACCCGCAGGGGCGGACCGGCACCGGCGTGCTCGAGGTGACCTCGCCCCACCGTGAGCTCGAGGTCCCGCTCCTCGCGGCCGTGGGTGTCCACGCATGCACGGTCCGCTGGTCGCGGTCGGTGGGGCTGCCGCCGCCGCTGCCGGACATCGAGGGGCTCGCACTGCGGTTCGACGACCCCACCGCCGACCTGCTCCTCGCCGCCACGGGCACCGGCCGGGTCAGCCGCTTCCTGCTGGCCCCCCGGCGGCACGGCCGCCACGGGGCGCAGACCACGCTCCTCCCGGTGGCGACCGCGGCCGGGAGCCTGCTGCTCAAGGTGACGCCGCTCGACGACTCCGAGCCCCCGTCGCGCTGGGAGGTCGCCGTGGCCGGAGCCGGGTCGGAGTGGAGCCCCGTGGGCACGCTTCACGTCGCGTGGGGCGACGGCGACGAGCCGCTGCGGTTCGACCCTGTCGAGCACCCGTTGCCCGGCACCGCGCAGTACCCCGTCGTGACGACCCTGCGCGAGCCGGCGTACGTCGCGGCTCGGCGCGCGTCGCGCGGATCGGGGACGATGGCCCGATGAACGCTGCGCAGAACGACCTCGTGGTCCACTCTCACGGACTGGCCGACGGTCCGGACCTGCTCCTGGTGCACGGGCTGACCGACTGTTCGGGCGGGTGGGCCCAGGCGGTCGAGCACTGGCAGTCGTCGTACCGCGTGACGACCCTCGACCTGCGCGGCCACGGCGACTCTCCCCGGTTCACCCCCGAGCAGCTCGAGGGCCACCCGGGTGACCTCATGGTGGCCGACGTGGTCGGCGTCGTGCGCCGGCTCGACCGGCCGGTGGTCGTCGGCCACTCGCTCGGCGGCGGGGTCGCCCTCGCTGTGGGTGCCCACCACCCGGAGCTGGTGCGGGCACTCGTCCTCGAGGACCCGGCGCCGCGCGGGCCGGAGGAGCCCCAACGGCTGGCGGAGCGCGGACGCGAGTTCCTCGCCGAGCTGTCGTCGAGCCGGTCGGCAGCCGACGACGAGGAGCTGGTCAGGATACGTCGTGAGCAGCACCCGGCATGGCCCGAGGCGGAGCTGCTGCCCACCGGCCGCGCGGAGCAGCAGATCCAGGACGACTACCTGCTCCGCGGCGACTGGAAGCCGACCGAGCCGTGGCCCTCCCTGCTCGAGCGGCTGACCGTGCCGACCCTGCTGCTCACCGGGGACCTCCTGAACGAGGTCCTCATCTCACCGGAGGTGGAGGCCGCGATGCGCGACGTGGCGCCCGGGCTCGACGTCCGAAGGCTCGAGGGAGCCGGGCACTGCGTCCGCCGCGACCGGCAGAAGACCTTCTACGCCGTCGTCGACGAGTGGCTGGCGTCCCTGGGTCTAGGCTGACGGGATGAAGCCCGAGCAGCAGCCTCCGGCGGAGCGGCCCGCGGCCGCGTCCCGCTACCGCCGGCTGCCGGACCCCGTCGACCTCGACGCGGTGGTCGAGTCGCACGACACGGAGCCGGCGCCGGACCCCGAGGGCGGGCGGAACACCGAGCGCGACTTCATGCTCCGGTACGGCGCAGGCTGAGCCTCGGCCTCCTCCACCCGGCCGTGGCCGTCACTGGAAGGCCGGGACGACCTCCTTGATGAAGAGCTCCAGCGACTTCCTCTTCTCCTCGTGCGGGAGGCTGTTGTCGCACCAGAAGCTGAACTCGTCGACGCCGAGCTCTTCGTACCCGCGCAGCCGGCTGACCACCTCGTCCGGCGTGCCGATCATCGCCGTCCGGTGGAGCGACTCGGGCTCGAACTCCGGCCTGCCCTCGAACTTCGACTCGGGGCTGGGGTCGAGGAAGCCGTTGACCGGCGTGGTCTTGTTGCCGAACCAGGCGTCGAAGGTGCGGTAGAACCGCGAGATCGCCTCGGCGGCCGGCTTCCATCCCTCCGGGTCGTCGGGGGAGTGCACGTGCGTGTGGCGCAGCACCATCAGGTCGGGACGGGGGACCTCGGGGTGGTTGCCGACGGCAGTCTCGAACTTCCGGTGGAGGTCCTGCACCTCATCGTCGCCCTTCATGAGGGGGGTGACCATGACGTTGCACCCGGACCGCACGGCGAAGTCGTGGGAGTCAGGATCCCGTGCCGCGATCCACATCGGCGGGGTGGGCTGCTGGACCGGCTTGGGCACGCTCGTCGACGTGGGGAACTGCCAGATGTCGCCGTCGTGCGCGTAGTCGCCCTGCCAGAGCGCACGCACCGCAGGGACCATCTCGCGCAGGTGCGCCCCGCCACTGGTGGCCGGGATGCCGCCTGCCAGCCGGTCGAACTCGAACTGGTAGGCCCCTCGGGCCAACCCGACCTCCATGCGGCCCTCACTGATCACGTCGAGCAGGGCGCACTCACCGGCGACGCGGATCGGGTTCCAGAACGGCGCGATGATCGTCCCGGCGCCGAGCCGGATCCGCGACGTCTGGCCGGCGAGGTAGGCGAGGAGAGGCATCGGGCTCGGCGAGATCGTGTACTCCATCGAGTGGTGCTCGCCGATCCACACCGTGCTGAATCCGCCGGCCTCGGCGAGCAGTGTCAGCTCGGTCAGGTTCTCGAACAGCTCGCGGTGGCTGACCTGCTCGTCCCATCGCTCCATGTGCACGAACAACGAGAATCTCATGGTTTCCTCCTGTGGTCCTGGGTGGTCTGTGGTGATGTGCGGGCGCGGCTAGGCCGGCCAGGCGAGGCTGAAGTACTGGGTCTCGGTGAACTCCTCGAGCCCCTCCCGGGCGCCCTCCCGACCGAGTCCGCTCTGCTTCACGCCGCCGAACGGCGACGCGGGGTCGGAGACCAGCCCCCGGTTGATGCCGACCATGCCCGCCTCCGTCGCCTCCGCAAGCCGCAGCGCGCGCTGAAGGTCACCGGCGAAGACGTAGGCCGCCAAGCCGTACTCGGTCCCGTTGACCATCTCGAGGAGCTCCTCGTCCTTGCGCCAGACCACGATCGGCGCGACCGGACCGAAGATCTCCTCCTGGACGATCCGAGCGTCCGGCCGCACGTCGGTCAGCACCACAGGGGCCACGAAGTGACCGGTGAGCCCGTCCGGCACCTCGGCTCGGTGAGCAACCCGGGCACCGGCCACGACCGCCTCCTCCACGAGGCCGTCGATCCCGGCGAGCGCTCGGGCGGAGATGACCGGGCCGACCTCGTTGCGTGGGTCCGCGGCCGGTCCGACGCGCAGCGCCTCGACGGCGGCCCCGAGCCTCGCGGTGAACTCCTCGGCCACGTCCTGGTGCACGTAGAACCGGTTGGCTGCCGTGCACGCCTGCCCACCGTTGCGGAACTTCGCCACCATGGCTCCGCTCACCGCGGCGTCCAGGTCGGCGTCTTCGGTCACCACGAACGGCGCGTTGCCGCCGAGCTCCATCGAGGAGTTGACGACCCGGTCGGCCGCCTGGCGCAGGAGGGTCCTTCCGACGTTCGTGGACCCGGTGAACGAGATCTTGCGCACCCGTCGGTCCTCGAGCCATGTGGTGACGACCCCGGCAGCGTCGGTCGACGGCACGACGTTGACGACGCCGTCGGGGATGCCCGCCTCGATGAGGAGCCGCACGACCGCGAGCGCCGTCAACGGTGTCTCGGCCGCCGGCTTGAGCACGGTGGTGCATCCAGCCGCCAGCGCGGGCGCGAGCTTGCGGGTGACCATGGCGGCGGGGAAGTTCCACGGCGTCACCAGGGCTGCTACGCCGACCGGGCGGTGGGTCACGATGGACCGGGCACCGCCGCCCGGGGCCTGCCCGTAGCTCCCCCCGGTGCGGACCGCCTCCTCGGCGAACCAGCGGAAGAACTCCGCGGCGTAGGTGATCTCGGCGCGAGCGTCGGCCTCGGACTTTCCGTTCTCCGCCATCACCAGCAGGGCGAGCCGGTCGAGGTCGCGGAGCATCAGTTCGTGAGCGCGACGGAGCAGCTCAGACCGTTCGCGCGGCGCCATCGCGCGCCAGTCCGCCAGGGAGTCGTAAGCCGCGGTGACCGCGGCCCGTGCGTCGGCCGGGGTGCCGTCGCCGACGCGCGCGATCACGGTGCCGGTGGCCGGGTCGTCGACGTCGAACGTCTCGGCTGTCTCACGCCAGTCACCGCTGACGAGGACGGAGGACCGGGGGCGGAGCGCGTCGATCGAGCTCGGCGGGAAGTCGGAGGGATGCACAGGTGTGCCTTTCGTCGTGGTGCCGGAGAGCGGGTTCAGGCGGTGAGGTCAGGGGCAGAGGTCGACCATGCGGTGGAGCCGAGGGTGACGGCCATGTGGGTGAGGGGCGTGGCGTCGGTGGCGCCGTGCCAGTGCTCCTGGCCGGGCGGGGTCCAGACGACGTCGCCGACCGCGACGTCGAGCCGGCCGTCCTCGCGGCTGCCGACCCATCCGCGGCCGGCGACGATCAGCAGGAGCTGGCCCCCGTCGTGGTGGTGCCAGTGCGTGCGGACCCCCGGCGGGAACGTGACGCTGGTCAGCACCACCTCGCCGGAGGAGGCCGCGCCCTGCTCGCGCAGGAGCAGGTCCATCCAGGCGGTCCCCGTCGTCTGGTGGGACCAGGCCGTCGAGGCGGCGGCGGTCTGCGGTCGGAGCAGCCTCATCGGTCCCGCGCGCCAGCGGCGAGCGAGCTGTCGAGCCCGGCCATGAGCGCTCGCCGGCTGGCCCGGACGTGCTCCCTCATCAGCCGTTCCGCGGTGTCGCCGTCCTTCGCCAGGATCGGTTCCAGGACGCGGTGGTGCTCCCGGTCGGACTGCAGCGCGCGGCCCGGCTGGCTGAGGGAGGTGGTGACGAGCCGTGCGTAGGCCAGCTGATTCATCAGGGTCCGGTAGTGCGCCTCGAGCTTGGCGTTGTCGGCCCCTGCGATGAGCAGGTCGTGGAACTCCTGCACCAGCTCGGCGTACCGGGTCCGGTCGTCCTTCGCCACGGCCGCGTCCGCCTCGACCAGGTTCTGCTCCAGCCTGTCGAGCTCGGGGACCCGGCCGCGGAGGGCGAGCAGCCTGGCCGCGGCCCCCTCGAGCAGCTCCTTCATCTCGAAGAGCTCGACGAGCTCGCGCCGCGAGGGGGTCGTGACGAACGTGCCCACCCGGGGCCGGATCTCGACCAGCCCCTCGGTCTGCAGCTGCTTCAGCGCCTCCCGGACCGGCGTGCGGCTGACGCCGAACGACTCGGCGAGCGCCACCTCCGACAGGCTCACCCCGGGGGCGAGCTCGCCGCTGATGATCCGCTGCCGCATCTCGGCGATCACCCGGCCCTGCATGTTGAGACCGTTCCCGACATGTGT
Organism: uncultured Actinomycetota bacterium; assembly: GCA_963754155.1. Taxonomy (GTDB): domain Bacteria; phylum Actinomycetota; class Actinomycetes; order Propionibacteriales; family Nocardioidaceae; genus Marmoricola_A. Next base: position 1,623,096 of record CAVWEU010000003.1, read on the forward strand.
CGTCGCGCTCATCCGCTGGCCCTTTCGCTCATGACGTGGCTCATCCCAGCGGGCTGAGCGCGCCGCCGTCGAAGAAGCGGCCGGAGCTGTAGACCATCGGGTGCAGGTCGCTGGCGGTCGCGTCGACGACCCGGCCGATGAAGATCGTATGGGTGCTCGCCTGCAGCCTCTCCCGGATCTCGACCTCCATCCGGGCTGCGCTCCGCTCGATCATCGGGCTGCCGAACCGGCCGGGCCGCCAGTCGACGTCGGCGAACTTGTCGGGCGACTTGGAGGCGAACCGGTTGACGACGTCGACCTGGTCGGTGGAGAGGATATTGATCGCGAGGTGTGAGGCGCGGAACAGGCACTCGTATGTCGACGAGGTCCGTTGCACGCACACCATCACCATGGGCGGCTCCAGGGAGATGCTGGAGAACGCGTTGACGGCCAGTCCTCGCGGCAGCTCGTCGTCCATGGTGGTCACCACCGTCACGCCGGTGACGAACTGGCGGTTGACCTGCTTCATGAGGTCCAGGTCGGGGCCGGCGGGACGGTCGTTCACGGGAGCCTCCTCGGCTTCGGCGACGGTGGTCGGTGTGGTCATCGGTCCTCCCCGACATGGATGATGCCGAGGGCGGTGAGCAGGGCGCGAGGGTCCCACGTGACGAACTCCTCGGCCACCTGGTCCCCCTCGAAACGGGCGAAGGTCGCCCCGGACACCTCGACGGTGCGTCGGGTCGCCGGCACCCCCAGGAACGACCGGTCGTGCCTTCCCTTGCTGTGCCAGCGGATCGCTACACGGTCGCCGTCCTCGACGATCTCGTCGATGGTCGTGACGAGGTCGGGGAAGGCCGACCGGGTGGCGACGATCGACGCCTTGAACTCCTCGCGGGTCAGTCCGTCGTCGGGGGATCCGCTCCGCCGGCGGTAGCCGGGGCTGAGCAGGTCGTCGAACGCGTCGACCTCCCCGCGGTCCCAGGCGGCTTCCCAGGTGTCGAGGACCTGCTTCTTCCGCTCGCTGGTCATGACTGCTCCTCCTCGTTCGTGGCAGCGCCGTTGCGGTGCGCGGCGCCGGCCAGCACCGCCTCCTCCAGGGCGCGGGTCCGCTCGGCCAGCACGCGCTGGGCCTCCCGTCGGTCGTTCAGCAGCTCCTTCCACAACGCCACGGTCAGTCCGGCGATGATGAGCAGGAAGGGTGCGGAGGTGACGATCACGGTGTTCTGCAGGGCGTTCAGCCCACCCGCCAGCATGAGGACGATGGCGGTGATGCCGGTGAGGACGCCCCACAGGATGAGGACCGTCCGTCGCGGCGTGAGCGAGCCGTTCGACGTGAGCATGCTGAGCACGTAGGTGTTGGCGTCCGCACCGGAGACGAAGAACATCACGACGAGGATGATCGCGATGGCGGAGGTGACGGTCGCCAGTGGGAAGTTGTCGAGCGTGGCGAAGAAGGCGCTGTTGAGGTCGGCGGCGGTCTGCTCGGAGATGTTGCCACCCTGGAACATGTCGACGTGGATCGCGGCGCCGCCGAAGACGGTGAACCAGGTGAAGAACACGACCGTCGGCACGACGAGCACGCCCATGATGAATCCGCGGATGGTCCGGCCCCTCGAGATGCGCGCGAGGAAGACCCCGACGAAGGCCCCCCACGAGACCCACCAGGCCATCATGAAGTAGGTCCACCACTGCATCCACTGCAGGTCGCCGAACGCCGTGCCCTGCAGCGCCATGCGGAAGAAGTCGCTCGCCCACGTGCCGACCGACTCGATGTAGAGGTTGGCGATGAAGACGGTCGGGCCGACCACGAGGATGAACACGAACAGCGCGACCGCGAGCATGGCGCTGCCCTGGCTCAGCAGCTTGATGCCCCGGTGGACACCGGTGACCGCCGACATCGTGAAGATCGCGGTGACCGCGGCGATGATGAGGACCTGGGAGACCGAGCTGACCGGAAGCCCGAAGAGGGTGCCCAGGCCGTTGTTCACCTGCAGCGCGCCGAGACCGAGCGACGTGGTGGTCCCGAACAGGGTGGAGAAGACCGCCAGGATGTCGATCGCCTTGCCGATCGGTCCGTTGGCCCGGTCGCCGAGCAGCGGGACGAAGAGCTGGCTGACGAGCGTGCGGCGCCCTTTCCGGTAGGTGGAGTAGGCGATCGCGAGCCCGAAGACCGCGAAGACCGCCCAGGCGTGCAGCCCCCAGTCGAAGTAGGAGTACTGGAGGGCGCGCACGGCGGCCTCCGCCGTGCCGGGCTCGGCCAGGCCGTGTGGCGGTGCTGCGAAGTGCGAGATCGGCTCCGCCACCCCGTAGGAGACCAGACCGATCCCCATGACCGCACTCAAGATCATCGCGAACCACGTGATGGTCGAGAACTCGGGCCGGTCGTCGTCCTTCCCCAGGCGGATGTCGCCGTACGGGCTGAAGGCGAGGAACACGAGGAACACGAGGATCCCGAGAGTGACGACGAGGTAGGTCCAGCCGAACGAGGCGGTCAGCCAGTTCAGCGAGCTGTTGGTCGTCGCGGTGAGGTTGTCAGTGAAGAGCACCGCCCAGGCGACGAACAGGGCCGAGATGCCGACCGAGGTCCAGAACACCGACCCCAGGCGTCCGCGGTCAGGGCCGGGGGGTCCGCCGGCGGGCAGTGTCGCCAGGTCCGGGGCGGGAGCCGGGCTCGATGGCGTGGTCGGAGCGGTGGCGCTCGACTCGCCCATGGTGTGAGTGGACATGTGCTGGCTCCTTGGAGAGCGCGGGATCGACCCGGCTGGAGGTGGCTTGTATGCAAGAGCAGGTTATGCACGTCACAGAACGCCGGTCAACCCCTTCGTGCGATCGGGTTGCCCGCAGCCGGAGATCAGGCAGGTCAGCGCGGAAAGGGGCTGGTCCACCGCTTGACGGTGCGGAGCGAGCGTCGTACCTTCTTGCATGCAAGACCGCAGACGTCGTGCCTCTGGCATGCAAGGGCTGCGGTCCAGGTCTGTCAGGAAGGTCACCCCATGCCCGTCCAGCCGCCCGCAAGGGAGCCCCGGCCATGAACGTCGACATCCGTCGGTTCGCCACGGTCACCGAGGACATCGCGACCGAGCTCGGCACGCCGGTCCGCACGCCGGTCCGCAAGGTGGCCGTCGCCGCGGTGATCACCAACCCGTGGGCGGGACAAGGGCTCGTCCTCGACCTGGATGAGGCGGTGGTCCGCACCGCCCCGGTCCTGGCCCATGAGCTCGCCGCCCGCCTCGTCCGCGCCCTGGGCGGCACGGACTGCGTGGAAGCCTTCGGAAAAGCCGCGATCGTCGGGATCGGCGGCGAGATCGAGCATGCCGGGGCGCTGATCCACACGCCCTACTTCGGCAACCTGTTCCGTGAGATCACCGAAGGCAGCTCGATCATCGTCTTCTCCGACGACCGGATGGAGGCCGGCTCCTCGATCACCGTGCCGATGTGGCACAAGCTCGAGGCCGCGACCCGCTCCCACTACCAGACGGTCGCCGTCCGGGTCCCGGACGCTCCCCGCGCGGACGAGATCGTCGTGATCGCCGCCGGCTCGACCGGCGGACGACCCAATGCCCGGATCGGCGACCGAACCAGCGACCCGGTGGTCCGGCTCGCTGACCACCCCTACGCCCACTACCAGCCCCTGGAGCCCGTCTCATGAACATCCGCAAGATAGTCACCTTCGTCGACGAGGTCCTCACCGAGGGCGGCCGCCCGGTCGACCCACCGGCCCGGACGGCCGTGGTCGTCGCCGTCGTGGAGAACCCGTGGGCCGGCCAGGGTTTCGTCGAGGACCTCGGCCCCGGCATCGACGCCACCGCCTCCGACCTGGGCAAGCTCCTCGCCCCTCGGGTCTGCGAGGCACTCGGTGTTCCCGTCGAGGCGTTCGGGAAGGCCGCCGTGGTGGGGCTGGACGGGGAGATCGAGCACGGCTCGGCCCTCATCCACACGCTGAAGTTCGGCGACCACTTCCGCAAGGCGACCGAGGCGACCACCCTGCTCCCGGCCGTCGAGAAGCGGGCGCCCGCGGGAACGCTGTTCGACGTGCCCCTCAAGCACGTGACCGACGCGACGATCCGCTCCCACCACCAGAGCATCGAGGTGCGGGTGGCGGATGCGCCGCACGCGGACGAGATCCTCGTGGGGCTCGCCGCCGCGGGTCAGGGACGACCCCAGGCCAGGCTCGCGCCGCTCGCCACCGAGCAGTGACCGGCCGCTGAGATGAGGCTGCACCACGAGACGACCGGGTCAGGCCCGCACGTCGTGCTGCTCCACGGCGTGGGGCTCGACGGTTCCATGTGGGCACGGTGCGTGCCCGAGTTGAGCGAGAGGTTCCGCGTGACGTCGGTGGACCTCCGTGGGCACGGAGCGTCTCCGGCCGCAGCTCCCGGCACGACCCTGCGCGAGCTGGCGGACGACGTGGCAGACCTCGTCCGCGAGCTCGGTGCAGTGCCGGCACACCTGGTCGGATTCTCCCTCGGCGCGCTCGTGGCGCAGCAGGTGGCCGTCAGCGAGCCGGAGGCGGTCGCGACGCTCACCGCGGTGAGCAGCGTCGCGCTCCGGACGCCCACCGAACGCGAGGCGGTCCGCGGCCGGCTGGAGGTGGCCAGGGCGAATCTCGCCGAGACCGTCGAGGTCGCCCTGTCCCGCTGGTTCGACGAGGCGTGGCAGCGACGGGAGCCTGAGCTGGTGGCCGCAGTCCGACGCACGATGCTCGCGAACGACCCGGCGTCGTACCTCGCCTGCTACACCGTCTTCGCAGAAGGCGACGCCGAGCTCGGACCGCAGCTACCGAGGATCACCGCACCCACGCTGGCGATCACCGGCGCCGACGACACCGGCTCCACCCCGGAGATGGCCGCCCGGCTCGCGACCGCAGTCCCCGACGGCCGCGCCGAGGTCGTCCTCGGTGCCCGCCACCTCCTTCCGCTCGAGCGACCGCGCGAGCTGACCCAAGCCCTGACCAAGCACTTCGAGAGGACCAGGCCATGACCGTCCAGACCGAGCCCGGAAAGACGCGGACAGAGTCGACCCGGCTCCCCCGGCGCGAGCACTTCATCGACGGGCGGAGTGTCGCGCCGATCGAGGGCGAGTACTTCGAGAGCGTCAACCCCACCACGGGCAAGGCGTTCTACGAGGCCGCCCGCGGAACGGCCGCCGACGTGGACGCGGCGGTGGGGGCTGCGCAGGCGGCGTTCGAGAACCCCGCGTGGCGCGACCTCTCCCAGACCCGCAGAGGCCGCCTGCTCCGCCGGCTCGGTGATCTCATCGGTGAGAACGCGGACCTGCTCGCTCGCACCGAGACCCTGGACAACGGCAAGCTCCTGCGGGAGATGCGGGCCCAGATGACCGCGCTCCCCGAGTACTACCACTACTACGCGGGGCTGGCCGACAAGATCCAGGGCGACGTGGTGCCAGGCGCATCCCGCAGCCTGCTGAACTACACCCTGCGCGAGCCGCTCGGCGTCTGCGGGGCGATCACGCCGTGGAACTCGCCGCTGATGCTGACCACCACCAAGCTCGCCCCCGCCCTGGCAGCCGGGAACACGATGGTGGTCAAGCCCTCCGAGCACACCTCCGCCTCGTTGCTGGAGCTGGTCGAGCTGCTGGAGCAGGCGGGGTTCCCGCCCGGGGTCGTCAACGTCGTCACCGGCTACGGCGCCGAGGCCGGCAGCGCGCTGGTCCACGACCGTCGGGTCCAGAAGATGTCGTTCACCGGCAGCACCGCCACCGGCGCGGTCATCGCACGCGCCTGTGGGGAGCGGTTCATCAAGGCCACGCTCGAGCTGGGCGGCAAGTCCCCGAACATCGTCTTCCCCGACGCCGACATCGCGTCCGCCTCGATGGGCATCGTCGCCGGGATCTTCGCCGCCGGCGGCCAGACGTGCGTCGCCGGAAGCCGGGTCTTCGTGCACCGCGACGTCTTCGACGAGACGGTCGAGCGGGTGGCTGAGCGGGCGCGGACCATCCGGATCGGCGACCCGCTGCACGAGGGCACCGAGCTCGGCCCGCTGGCGATGGCCTCCCAGCTCGCCAAGGTCGAGGAGTACGTCGGGATCGGCCGGTCGGAGGGGGGACACGTCGTGACCGGCGGTGCGCGGGCCGATGTCGGGCTCGAGGGGTACTTCTACCAGCCGACCGTCTTCACCGGCACCGACAACGCCATGCGGGTCAGCCGCGAGGAGATCTTCGGTCCGGTCGCCTCGATCATGCCCTTCGACTCCGAGGAGGAGGTCGTCCGCCTCGCCAACGACAGCGACTACGGGCTCGCCGCCGGTGTGTGGACGAGGAACCTCGGCACCGCCCACCGGGTGGCGGCCGCCCTGGAGGCGGGGACGGTCTGGGTGAACACCTACCGGTCGATGTCGCCGATGTCCCCCCGCTCCGGTTTCAAGCAGAGCGGCATGGGCGTGGAGCACGGCACCGAGTCGATCCGGGAGTACACCCGGCTCAAGTCGGTGTGGGTCAACACGAGCGACGAGCCGCAGGGCGACCCGTTCGTGCTGCGCGCCTGACGCCTCGCCCACGTCGACGGCCGCCGGGTCGTCGTACCGACGCGGCGCCAAGCGGCTCCCAAGCCTCCTCCAAGCGGCGGTCGTGACGCTGAGTCCGCTCAGCAGACACGAGACCCGGAGGACGACGATGACGACCCATGACACCCGTGCACTGATCGAGGCGGTCCGCGCCCGCGCGGACGAGCTCGGCTACCACGTCGAGGAGACGCCGGAGGGGTTCGTCGTCGAGCGGGACCTCGCCGACGCCCGCTACTGGGGGCTCCTGCACAAGGCGGGAGTGCGGACGCTCACCGGCCACGAGGTCCGCGTCGACGAGGCCGCCGGGCAGGTCTCGATCACCGACGTGCAGCGCCACCTGGAGTGGCGGGCGGGCGACGACCGCGCCCACGAGCTGCAGCCCTTCTGGTCGCTCCACCAGGAGGTCACCAAGGGACGGATCGCGGCGGTCGGCGCCACCAAGTCCTGGGGGATGCGCGAGGACGGCACCCTCGGCACGGTCGAGGACTACACGTTCGACACCGACGCCGGGCGCGCCACGATCCGTTCGGCCCTCGCGGAGCTGGGCTGGCGCGAGCGCATGCCGCTGGACCAGCGGATCGGGCTGTGGGTCGCCGTCGTCACCGCGGTCCTCACGGTGCTCTTCTTCGCGACCTGGGGAGCTGTCGCGCTGCTCGCCTGAACCAGGCGGTGCCGACACTTTCACCTGTTGCGCGCAGGAGGCCGACGGGTCGAGAGTGGACCTCATCAGCCGCCGCTCGGGAGGGCTTCGCCATGAACCTCGCAGGTCCCGCCGTCCGCCGCCGGGGAGCAGCCGTCACCGCGCTGCTGGTCACCGGCGCGCTCGTCCTCACGTCCAGCCCGGGCACCGCTGCCGATGAGGCGCAGGCCCCGGCACCGCACACCCGGGCGCCGGCCCCCGAGAAGGTCCCGGTCAGCCGCGGGTCCGGCGGAGCGGTCAGCTCCGTCGACCCGGACGCCACCCGGATCGGGCTCCGGATCCTCGAGCGGGGCGGCAACGCGGTGGACGCCGCGGTCGCCACCGCGGCGGCGCTGGGCGTCACCGAGCCCTACAGCGCCGGGATCGGCGGTGGCGGCTACTTCGTCGTCTACAACGCCGCCAACCGCCGCGTCGTGACGATCGACGGCCGGGAGACCGCGCCCGACTCGATGCCACGGGACGCCTTCGACGGCTTCACCTTCTCCGAACTGGTCACGAGCGGCCGGTCGGTGGGCGTGCCGGGCACACTGGCCACCTGGGAGACCGCCGTCGACCGGTGGGGCAGCCGCAGCCTGCGTCGGCTGCTCGCGCCGGCCGCGCGGCTGGCAGCGCGCGGGTTCGTCGTCGACGAGACGTTCCGGCTGCAGACCGCCGAGAACCAGCCGCGCTTCGAGGCGTTCACCACCACGCCGGAGGTGTTCCTCCCCGGCGGCGAGCCCCCGGAGGTCGGCACCCGGTTCCGCAACCCCGACCTGGCCCGCACCTACCGGCGGATCGGCCGGCTCGGCACCGAGTGGTTCTACGGAGGGCACCTGGGCAGGGAGATCACCGCGGTCGTCCAGTCGCCACCGAAGAGCCCGGACACCACCCTGCCGGTCCCGGAGGGGTTCATGCGGCCCCGGGACCTGGCGGAGTACCGCACGATCGTCCGTCGTGCGACGCGGGTCGGCTACCGCGGCTACCAGGTGCGCGGGATGCCGCCGTCGTCCTCCGGCGGCACCACCGTCGGCGAGGCGCTCAACATCATGGAGGAGCTCGACCCCTCCGGGCTCGACGAGCTGCTGCACGGCTACCTCGAGGCCAGTGCGGTCGCCTTCGCCGACCGGGGCGCCTACCTCGGCGACCCGGCGTACAGCCCGGTGCCCACGCGCCGGCTCCTGGACCAGACGTTCGCCGCGGAGCGTGCCTGTGCGATCGACCCGACCACGACCGGGGTCCCCTACGAGGCAGGGGACGTGGCGTCGTACGACGGCGTCTGCGACGCACGCCGCGCGCCGGCAGGGGAGCAGCGGCGGGACACCGAGAACCGGGAGACCACGCACCTGACCGTGGCCGACCGGTGGGGCAACGTCGTGTCGTACACCCTCACCATCGAGCAGACCGGCGGTGCCGGGCTGCTGGTCCCCGACCGTGGCTTCCTGCTCAACAACGAGCTCACCGACTTCAGCCTGACCTGGTCCGCCGACGACCCCAACCGGCTGGAGGGCGGGAAGCGTCCCCGCTCATCGATGTCCCCGACGATCCTCACCCGCGGGGGCCGGCCGTTCCTGGCGCTCGGGTCGCCCGGCGGGTCGACGATCATCACGACCGTGCTCCAGGTGATCCTCAACCGGGTCGACCGGGAGCTGTCGCTGCCGCGGTCGGTCCGCGAGCCCCGTGCCACGCAGCGCAACACCGCGAACGTCGTGGCCGAGCAGGCGTTTCTCGACCGCTACGGCCCGCTGCTGACGCCGTTCGGCCACACCTTCGCGGTCCCCGGCGCGCCAGGAACCTCTGCTTCGGAGATCGGCGCCCTGACCGCGATCGAGCTCCGCGGCAAGCGGCGCATGGTCGCGGTCGCCGAGCCGACCCGCCGGGGCGGAGGGTCGGCGCTCGTGGTGAACCCTTGGTAGCGGTGGCACGGTGTCCCGAGACACCGGTCGACGGTGTCCCGAGCCACCGCATCGGCGGAGGATAGGGGATTCGAACCCCTGAGGGCTGTTAACCCAACCCGCTTTCCAAGCGAGCGCCATAGGCCACTAGGCGAATCCTCCGCGGGGAAGGTTACCGGTCCCGCTCGCAGGCGGGAAATCCGGCCCGCTTTGGAGCAGCCGGGGTGCTGGCCTAGACTTTCGGCAACCCCCCATGCGGCGGCATCTCGCTGAACTCCCCCAGGGCCGGAAGGCAGCAAGGGCAGGTGAGCTCTGTCGGGTGCATGGGGGGCCTTCAGCTTTTCCCCAGCCGCCGTAGGTCGGTGTCGGCGCCCGCGGTTAGGGTCTGTGACGTGGATGCCCCCCTCGCCCTCTACCGCCGCTACCGGCCGGACGCGTTCGCCCAGGTGATCGGGCAGGACCACGTGACCGAGCCGCTGCGGGCTGCGTTGCGGAACAACCGGGTCAACCACGCCTACCTCTTCTCGGGCCCCCGCGGGTGCGGCAAGACGACGAGCGCGCGCATCCTGGCGCGCGCCCTCAACTGCGCCGAGGGGCCCGTCGAGGAGCCGTGCGGCCGGTGCGACTCGTGCCGCGAGCTGGCCACCGGCGGGCCCGGCTCGGTGGACGTCATCGAGATCGACGCGGCCTCCCACGGCGGTGTGGACGACGCTCGCGACCTCCGTGAGCAGGCGACGTTCCAGCCGATGCGGGACCGCTACAAGATCTACATCATCGACGAGGCCCACATGGTCTCCCCGCAGGGGTTCAACGCCCTGCTGAAGATCGTCGAGGAGCCGCCGGAGCACGTCCGGTTCATCTTCGCCACCACCGAGCCCGAGAAGGTCATCGGGACCATCCGCTCCCGGACCCACCACTACCCGTTCCGGCTGATCCCGCCGAAGGTGCTCTCGGCGTACCTGAAGGAGCTCTGCGACCAAGAGCAGGTCGCGATCGAGCCGGCCGCCCTGCCGCTCGTGGTCCGCGCGGGGGGCGGGTCGGCCCGGGACACGCTGTCGGTGCTCGACCAGCTGATCGGCGGCGCCGGCGGCGACGGGGTCACCTACGCCCTCACCACGGCGCTGCTCGGGTTCACCCCGGACAGCCTGCTCGACGAGATCGTCGACGCCTTCGCCGCCCACGACGGGGCCGCGGTCTTCGGCGTCGTCGACAAGGTGATCGAGGTCGGCCAGGACCCCCGCCGGTTCACCGGCGACCTGCTCCAGCGGCTCCGCGACCTCGTCATCGTGTCGGTCGTGCCCGACGCCCCCGCCACCGGGCTGATCGACGTCCCGGAGGACCAGGCCGAGCGGCTGGTGGCCCAGGCCGCCAGGTTCGGGCGCCACGACCTCGCCCGCGCGGCCGAGCTGGTCGCGGACGGGCTCGCCGAGCTCAAGGGCACCACCGCTCCCCGGCTGCTGCTCGAGCTCCTCTGCGCCCGCGTGCTGCTGCCCGGGGCCGACGACACGACCGAAGGGCTCGCCGCGCGCATCGACCGGCTGGAGAAGCGGATGTCGATGGCTCCGGCTTCGTCGTCCGCGGCACCGCCGACCGCCCCTGCCGCCCCGACGGTGCCCTCTCCGCATCCGCCCCCGCCCCCGACGGAGCCGGTCGCGTCCCCCGGCGGTCGTGGCCCCCGGCAGGAGTCCCGTCCTGTCGAGCCGCGCCCGGATGAGCCCGCTGCCGGGGCCCGACCCGCCGAGTCCTCGTCGGCCCCCTCCTCGCGCCCTGCCGAGCCGGGGTCGCTGACGCTGGTCGACGTCCGCCACCTGTGGCCCGAGGTCGTCGAGGCGGTCAAGGGCAGACGGCGGGTCACCTGGATCCAGCTGAGCCAGCACGCCCAGCTCGTCGGGCTCGAGGGCCGCACCCTGACCGTCGGCTTCAACAACCCCGGTGCCCGGGAGTCGTTCGTCAACGGTCGCAGCGACCTCATCCTCCAGCAGGTGCTGATCGACCTGGTCGGACAGGAGTTCCGGATCGACGCGATCGTCGACCCGTCCGCGCAGCCGGGGACCGAGCCGCCGCTGACGGTGACCCGTCCCGCCGCCTCCGATGCGCCGCCCGCGCCGGAGCGCCGGCCCCCGCCCGAGGCGACGCGCACGGCTCGCGAGGCGATCCAGCCGACGCGCGCCGGCGGTCGCCCACCCGCCCGCGACGAGGGTGCCGACGACTCGGCGGCGCACCGCGACGACCCGGACGAGGAGGACGTCGTCGACGGTGCGGAGCTGCTCAGCCAGCGGCTCGGTGCGCAGGTGATCGAGGAGATCAAGCACGACTGAGCCGTTCGCGCCGAGCGGGCGACGCCCCGCCGACCGACGTACCGGCAGACTGGTGTCGGACCCCTGAACCGAAAGGCACGACCATGAGCGAGACGAACCCCTTCGGCGGCGCCGGCGGCGGTGGCTTCGACATGAACGCACTGCTCCAGCAGGCGCAGGCCATGCAGGAGCAGATGGTGGCGGCGCAGCAGGAGCTGGCCGAGACCGAGGTCGACGGCACCGTGAGTGACGGTCTCGTGACGGTCACCGTCAACGGCACCGGCGAGCTCGTGCGCGTCAAGATCCGCGCCCACTCGTTCGACCCCGCCGACACCGAGGACCTCGAGGACCTGATCGTCGCGGCCTACCGCGACGCCAAGGCGCGTTCCGAGCAGATGGCGGCGGAGGCGTTCGGGCCGATCGCCGGCGGGCTGGGTGCGCTGGGCGGTGACACGAGCGGTGGCCCGGCGAGCGGCGGCCCGCTCGGCTTCTGATGTACGAAGGCGTCGTCCAGGATCTCATCGACGAGCTCGGACGGCTTCCTGGGGTGGGCCCGAAGAGCGCCCAGCGCATCGCGTTCCACCTGCTCCAGGCCGACCCCACCGACGTACGCCGGCTCGCCGAGATCCTGGTCGAGGTCAAGGAGAAGGTCAGGTTCTGCGCGGTCTGCGGCAACGTCGCCGAGGAGGAGCAGTGCCGCATCTGCCGTGACCCGCGGCGCGACCGGTCGTCGATCTGCGTCGTCGAGGAGTCCAAGGACGTCGTCGCGATCGAGCGGACCCGCGAGTTCCGGGGGCGCTACCACGTGCTCGGAGGCGCGATCTCGCCGATCGAGGGGATCGGCCCGGACCAGCTCCGGATCAAGGAGCTGATGACGAGACTCGCGGACGGGAGCGTCACCGAGGTCATCCTCGCCATGGACCCGAACCTCGAGGGCGAGGCCACTGCGACGTACCTCACGCGGTTCCTGGCCGGCATGGGGTTGCGCGTGACGCGGCTAGCGAGTGGACTTCCGGTAGGCGGAGACCTGGAGTACGCCGACGAGGTGACCCTCGGACGAGCATTCGAAGGCAGGAGATCGGTCGATGGCTGACACGCAGGAGCGGTCGGGCGCTCCTCGGCAGGGCGAGCCGCTGAGCGCCGAGACCGAGGAGTTCGCCCAGCAGATCTCCGACCAGGTCGAGTCGTTCCTCATCGCCGTCCGCGCGATCGCGCGAGGGGAGGCGACCGGGGGCCAGGCGATCTCGATGCTGCTGCTCGTGGTGAGCCAGGTGCTCCTCGCGGGCGGACGGCTCGGGGTGCAGGCCGACTTCGAGCCGGCCGACGAGTACGAACCCGACCCGGGACCGGACCCCGATCTCGACGAGATGCGGCACCGGCTCGCCGTGCTGCTGGAGGGCGTCGACGCCTACACCGAGGTGTTCGACCCCTACGTCGACCCGCCGGAGCTGGTGAGCAACCTGGTGTCCGACGACGTCACCTCGATCGCGGCAGCGCTCGCGCACGGACTCCGCCACTTCAAGGCAGGTCGCGTCTCCGAGGCGTTGTGGTGGTGGCAGTTCTCCTACGTCTCCTCGTGGGGCGCGGAGGCGAGCGGGGTGCTGCGGGCGCTGCAGTCGGTGGTCGCCCACGACCGGCTCGACGCGGAGTTCGAGAGCGAGCAGGACGCCGTCCAGGCGGCGGACCAGCTGCTGGGCTCGCTCGACGCCTGAGGGTCCCGGTCCGTCCGCGGAGCGTCCGCGGCCGGGAGGGCCGTCCGCTCCGGCGGTAGGATCGAGGCGTTCTCGCCACCCCCGAGCCCTGAGGAGAACCGTGGGCACAGTCGTGCAGAAGTACGGAGGCTCCTCCGTCGCCGATGCCGAGGGCGTGAAGCGGGTGGCCCAGCGCATCGTCGACGCGCGCCGCGCCGGCAACGACGTCGTCGTCGTCGTGTCCGCGATGGGGGACACGACCGACGAGCTGATCGACCTCGCCGAGCAGGTGTCGCCGCTGCCACCGCCGCGCGAGCTCGACATGCTGCTGACCGCCGGCGAGCGGATCTCCATGGCGCTCCTCGCGATGGCGGTCGGCAACCTCGGCCACGAGGCCCGTTCGTTCACCGGCAGCCAGGCCGGGGTCATCACCGACAGCAGCCACGGCAAGGCGAAGATCATCGACGTCACCCCGGGCCGGATCCAAGCAGCGCTGGAGCAGGGCGCGATCGCGATCGTCGCCGGCTTCCAGGGCGTCAGCCAGGACACCAAGGACGTCACCACGCTCGGCCGGGGCGGGTCGGACACCACCGCGGTGGCGCTGGCCGCCGCGCTCGACGCCGACGTCTGCGAGATCTACAGCGACGTCGACGGCGTCTTCACCGCCGACCCGCGGATCGTTCCGAACGCGCAGAAGCGCGACCGCATCTCCTACGAGGAGATGCTGGAGATGGCCGCCTGCGGCGCCAAGATCCTCCACCTGCGGTGCGTCGAGTACGCCCGCCGCTACGACATGCCGATCCACGTCCGGTCGTCGTTCAGCAAGCTCGACGGGACGTGGATCCGAGAAGCCGAGCTCGAGGAAGCAACCATGGAACAGGCCATCATCGCCGGTGTCGCCCACGACCGGAGCGAGGCGAAGATCACCGTCGTCGGCGTGCCCGACAAGGTCGGTGAGGCCGCGCGGATCTTCGAGGCGCTGGCCGGGGTGCAGGTCAACCTCGACATGATCGTCCAGAACGTCTCTGCGGCGGCCACGAACCTCACCGACATCTCGTTCACGCTGCCGCGCGCCGACGGCCAGACCGCGATGACCGCGCTGGCCCGGATCAAGGACGAGGTCGGCTACGACTCGCTGCTCTACGACGACCAGATCGGCAAGGTGTCCCTCATCGGCGCCGGGATGCGGTCGCACCCGGGCATCACCGCGAAGTTCTTCTCCGCCCTCGCCTCCGCCGGGGTCAACATCGGGATGATCTCGACCTCGGAGATCCGGATCTCGGTCGTCGTCGACGAGTCGCAGGTCAACGACGCCGTGGCGGCGGCGCACTCGGCGTTCGACCTCGACGCCGACCAGGTCGAGGCCGTCGTGTACGGCGGGACGGGGCGCTGACATGGCTCGCCGGATGAACGTGGGGATCGTCGGGGCGACCGGTCAGGTGGGCGCCGTCATGCGCGACATCCTGCTCGAGCGCGACTTCCCGGTCGACCAGGTGCGGTTCTTCGCCTCCGCCCGCTCCGCCGGCTCGACCCTGCTCTGGGGCGACCGCGAGGTCGTCGTGGAGGACGCCTCGACGGCCGACCCCACCGGGCTCGACGTCGCCCTCTTCTCGGCGGGCGGCTCCACCTCGAAGGCGCAGGCGCCTCGCTTCGCCGCGGCCGGGGTGACCGTCGTCGACAACTCCTCGGCCTGGCGGCTCGACCCCGACGTCCCCCTCGTCGTCAGCGAGGTCAACCCCGAGGCGGTCCACCAGGCCCGCAAGGGGATCATCGCCAACCCCAACTGCACCACGATGGCCGCGATGCCGGTCCTCAAGCCGCTCCACGACGAGGCCGGGCTGGTGCGGCTGGTTGCCAGCACCTACCAGGCCGTCTCGGGGAGCGGCGTGGCCGGGGTCGCCGAGCTGGCCGGCCAGCTCGCGGCCGCGCCTGACCCGACCGGGCTCGCCTTCGACGGCGCCTCGGTGCTGCTGCCGGACCCGGTGGCCTACGTCCGCCCGATCGCCTTCAACGTGCTGCCGATGGCGGGCTCGGTCGTCGACGACGGGTCGGAGGAGACCGACGAGGAGCAGAAGCTCCGCAACGAGTCGCGCAAGATCCTGGGGATCCCCGACCTGCGGGTCTCCGGCACCTGCGTCCGGGTGCCGGTGTTCACCGGTCACTCGCTGTCGCTCAACGCCGAGTTCGCCTCCGACCTCCCGGCCAAGCGGGCCCTCGAGCTCCTCTCCGAGGCGCCGGGGGTGGAGGTCACCGACGTCCCGACGCCGCTCCAGGCTGCCGGCCGCGACCCGTCGTACGTCGGCCGCGTGCGGCAGGACCGCAGTGTCGAGGGGGAGCGCGGGCTGGCGCTCTTCCTCAGCAACGACAACCTGCGCAAGGGCGCCGCGCTCAACACCGTGCAGATCGCCGAGCTGGTGGCGGCCGCCCGCGCCTGACCCCGTGCCCGACCCGTGGCTGGCCTCCGGCGGCCGCAGCAGTCGGCTGTCGGCTAGCGGACGTCGTGCCGCTCGCGCCGTCGGGCGGGTTCGAGGTCGGCTTCGTCGACGGACCGCGTCGTCACCCAGTTCGCGGCGCCGAAGCAGAGCGAGGTCAGCCCCGGTACGACGAGGAACATCCAGGGTTCGTCGAGGTAGCCGGTCAGGAACACCAGCGCCGTCGTGGCCAGCAACCCGACGCCGAGGAGGCTGAGAGTGGCGGCGTCCCGCACGCCGAGCAGTCGCAGCGCCGCTGCGCCGGCGGCGACCATCGCCACCAGGATGAGGACGAGCACGAGCAGCCCCGGCCCGCCGCACGAGTCGGTCCCGGTGACCAGCTCGCACCCCTGGAGACCGACCCAGGTGAGCACGCATCCGAGGAGGCCGACCGCGGCACCGACCGCGAGGGCGGCGGTGGAGGACGCCCGGGCCGCGGGCTCCTCCGTCGGAGAGGTCGTGGCCTCGGCCGGGGCGGCGGGCGACTTGCGCCGGCCACGCCGGAACAGCGAGGGAAGCTCGAGGGAAGGCTCGTCGTCGCGGGGGAGCTTCTCGGCCATGGCGGCAGTGTGCCACGGCCCTCCCGGTCCTCCTCGGCGTCTGAGAGTCTCGGTGCATGAGCACGCATGAGGCCGACGCCGACGACACGGTCGCGGTCGTCCTCTCGGGCGCCGGCGCTCGGGGCGCCTTCCAGGCGGGCGCCCTCGCCGCGATCGTGCCGGCGCTGGAGCGGCAGGGGCTGCGGCCCAGCGTCTGGCTCGGCACGAGCGCCGGTGCCATCAACGCCGCGCTGTGGGGGTCACTGGCCCACGTCGAGGCAGCTGTCGCGGCCGAGCGGACCCTCGGGCTGTGGCAGGAGATGAGCCACGAGGACGTCTACCGGCCGCTGCTGCCGGTCTGGCTGCCACGGACCGGGCTGGAGTACGCCGCGGGTGCGCTCCTCGGGGTCGGCCCGGGCACGACGAGCCTGCTCGACACCTCGCCGCTGCGGCGTACCGCCCGGGAGCGGCTCGACTCCGAGTCCCTGCACCGCAACGTCGCCGAGGGGGTGCTGGGCGCCGTCGGGGTCGTCGCCACGCGGATGCCCGCGGAGGCCGACGCAGCGGTGGTGGGCGCAGCCAGCGGCCGTAGCGTCCTCTTCCTCGACGAGCACGTCGACAGCGGCTACCAGGGCGACGCCGACCGTGCCCTCGACGTACGCCGCGGGCCGGTCGTCGGCGACCACGTCCTTGCCTCCTCGGCGATCCCCGTCGCGTTCCCGCCGGTCCACGTCGACCGGCCGGAGGCCGCGAGCGGGTGGTACGTCGACGGGGGAGTGCGGCTGAACACCCCGCTCCACCCGGCCGTCGGTCTCGGTGCGACGAGGATCCTGCTCGTCTCAGCCACCTCGACGACGTACTCCGCCCCTCCGCCGCCCGCCGGCGACGAGGACACCCCCGACATCGCGGACGCGGCCGCCCAGGTCATGCACGCCGTCCTGGCCGACCGCACCACCGAGGACCTCCGGGCGCTGCGTCGTACCAACCGGCTGCTCGCCCAGGCCGGTGCCCAGGGGGCGCCCGGCGTGCTCACCCGGACCACCGGCGTCCCCTACCGGACCGTGGAGGTGATGGTGGTCGCGCCGCCGGTCGGCGAGCTGGCCGAGCTCGCGGCGACGACCTGGGAGCGGAGGACCCGGGGGCTCCGCCGGCTGACGGAGCTGGACAGCTGGCTGTTGGGCCGCGCGCTGCGCGGGGCGGGGGACGGTGTCGGGCGCCGGGAACTGCTCAGCTACCTGCTCTTCGACGAGGAGTACTTCGCCGCCGGCGCCGAGCTGGGCCGGCGGACCGCCGAGGCCTCCCTGGCCGCGGGCTGGCAGCGCTGACGCCCCCGCCCTGCTCCCCCCGGCGGTTGTCGTCGTGAGCGCGCTTCCCGAGCCGCAGAGCGACCGTGAGGGCAATAACGGGGCCGGGGGTGGGAACGGAAAAGGGCCGAACCCATCAACGTGGGTTCGGCCCTCACACGGTCGGGCTGACAGGATTTGAACCTGCGGCCTCTTCGTCCCGAACGAAGCGCGCTACCAAACTGCGCCACAGCCCGTGGAGCGTGGGGAGTCTATCCGAGCACTGCGGCGGACCCGAAATCGGGTCACGCCTCCGGGCGGCGGGTGAGCCGGACCAGCGTCGCCTCGGGACGGCAGAGGAACCGTCCCACGGCGTACGGCGAGGTGCCCGCGCCGGCCGAGACGTGCAGGTACGACGACCCGGGATCTCGCGGCTGGCTCCCGGCAGGATGTCGGTGCAGCCCGCGGGCCCGGTCGGTGTCGAGGTCGCAGTTGGTGACGAGCGCGCCCCGCAACGGCAGCCGCAGCTGACCGCCGTGGGTGTGGCCGGCGAAGATCGCGTCGTACCCGTCGGCCGCGAACTGGTCGAGCACCCGCAGGTACGGCGCGTGGGCGACCGCCAGGCGGAGGTCGGCGCCGGGGTCGGCCGGGCCCGCCACCGCACCGAGGTCGTCGTAGTCGAGATGGGGGTCGTCGACGCCCGCGAAGGCGATCTGCACCCCCTTGACGTCGAGGACGGCGGCCCGGTTGCTGAGGTCCTGCCAGCCCGCGAACGACAACCGGGCGGCGAGGTCCTGCCACGGCAGCTGCGCCGTCCGGTCGAACCGCTTCCCGTCGTCGGGCAGGAGGTAGCGGACCGGGTTGCGCGGCGTCGGCGAGAAGTAGTCGTTCGACCCCAGCACGAAGACCCCCGGCCGCGCGGTGAGCGTGCCGAGCGCCTCGAGGAGAGGGGCCACCGCGTCCCGGTGGGCGAGGTTGTCGCCGGTGTTGACGACCAGATCCGGTTCGAGCGCGGCCAGCGACGCGACCCATGCGCGCTTGCGCCGCTGGTACGGCGTGAGGTGGAGGTCGCTGAGGTGGAGCACTCGCAGCTCCGGCGCCCCCGGAGGAAGCACCGGCATCGTGACGTGCCGCAGGGCGAACCATCGTGCCTCCCACCACGCGTAGCCGTAGCCCGCTGCGCCCAGCGCCAGCACCGCGGCGCCTCCGCGTCCGACCCGGCTCCGCGTCGCGGAGGAGCGTGGCTCAGGCATGCGGGGGGTCATGGCCACAGGCTGCCACAATGGTCCACATGGGCGACCTCAAGGAACGGCTTCGCACCGATCTCACCGCGGCGATCAAGGCCCGCGACGAGGTCCGCTCCTCGACGCTGCGCATGGTGCTCACCGCGATCACCAACGCGGAGGTGTCCGGCAAGCAGGCCCGTCAGCTGAGCGACGACGACGTGGTCGGCGTCCTGAGCGCTGAGGCCAAGAAGCGGCGGGAGGCGGCCGAGGCTTTCGCGGACGCCGGGCGGGCCGAGAGCGCCGCCAAGGAGCGGGCGGAGGCCGCGGTGATCGCCGACTACCTCCCCGAGCAGCTCGACGAGGCCCAGATCGCGGCCCTCGTCACCGACGCGATCGCCTCGACCGGCGCCGCCGGCGAGGGGATGCGGGCGATGGGCAAGGTGATGGGCGTCGTCACGCCGCAGGTCCGGGGCCGGGCGGACGGCGGCACCGTCGCCGCGGAGGTACGGCGGCAGCTCGGCGCCTCCTGAGCCCTGCCGTCCCCGGCACCAGTGACGGCTCGACCCGGCACCAGTGACGGCTCGACCCGGCACCGCCGACGGCTCGACGTCAGTTGTCGTCGGTCTTGGGCTGCTTGCCGTTGCTCACGTAGATCGTCACCGGCGAGCCGCTGCCGAGCGTGGCACCGGCGACCGGGTCGGTCTCGGCGACCATCCCCTTGGCGTACGTCGAGCGCACGTAGGACCCGATGCTGGGCACGAAGCCGGCCTCGCGCAGCCGGGTGGCGGCGGCGGCCGGCTCCAGCCCGCCGACCGAGGGCACGTCGACCGGGCGGCCGGAGATCGCCGTCGGGTCGGGGTCGGTGAACCGGGCGTCGGGGAGGAAGTCGTCGATCTTCTGCATCGCGCCCGCCCAGATCGGGCCGGCGTAGGTGGAGCCGAACGCGCGGTCGACGTACGCCCCGCCGATGTTCTGGCCGTTGAGCGTGATCCAGTGACCCAGGGAGTTCGCACCGGCCAGCATGGCCGCGGTGGCGAGGTTCGGGGTGTAGCCGGCGAACCAGACCGCCATGTTGCTGTCGATCGTGCCGGTCTTCCCGGCGGACGGCTGCGAGAGCGCCAGCCCGTTGCTGTAGCCGAACCCACCGGGCTCCTGCACGCCGGCGAGGACGTCGTTGACGGCGTCGGCGACCGCTGACGGCATCAGCTGCTTGCACTTGGCGGGGTACTCGGTGACGACCTTCCCGGTCGAGCTGAGGATCCGCTCCACCGGGCGGGGCTCGCAGTACTCGCCGCGGGCGGCGAAGGTCGCGTAGGCGCCGGCCATCGTGAGCGGGTCGGTGCTGGCCACGCCGAGGGTGAACGACGGGACGGCCTCGGGGTCGACGATCCCCATGTCCTCGGCCATCGTGACCGGGTCGCAGAGCCCGGTCCGGGACTCGAGCTCGGCGAAGAAGGTGTTCACCGACTCCCGGGTCCCGGTGTAGAGGGTCTTGGTCCCCGATCCGGTGGAGTTGCTCACCGGCCAGTCCTCGCCGATGTAGGGCCCTTCGCAGGTGGTGAACTGCGAGTCGTCCATGACCCGCTTCGGCGGGGACTCGATCTGGGTGTCGAGCGCGATGCCCTGCTTGATCGCGGCCGCGAGCACGAAGACCTTGAATGTCGAGCCCGCCTGGAACCCGTTGGCGTCGCCGTACTTCTTCGGGACGACGTAGTTGAGGTAGGTGCGCCCCTTCGCCTTGTCGGCGCCCATCGGGCGGGACTGGGCGAGCGCCTTGACCCGACCGCTCCCGGGCTCGACCATCGCCAGACCGCCGATCGCCTGGTCGGTGGGGCGGACGCGGGCCCGGACCGAGCTGTCGGCGGCACGCTGCATCCGCGGGTCGATCGTGGTCTCGATGGTCAGCCCGCCGGCCTCGAGGAGCTGCTCGCGGTCCTCGAGGGTGCGGCCGAGCGCCGGGTCCTGCATGAGGTACTCGCGGACGTAGTCGCAGAAGAACTCGCCGTTCGCGCCGAGGCAGCCGTTGCGGGTCGGCTTCACGTCGAGCCCGAGCCCCCGCTTGGAGGCCTTCCGAGCCTCGCTCATCGAGATCACGCTGAGGTCAGCCATCGTCGACAGGACGATGTTGCGCCGCTGCTTGGCGGCCACGGGGTTGTTGGTCGGGTCGTACTTGCTCGGGTTCTTCACGATTCCCGCCAGCAGGGCGGCCTGCCGCAGCTTCAGCTTGCGGGCCGGCCGCGAGAAGTAGTGCTGCGCGGCGCTCTCGATCCCCCAGGCGCCGTCGCCGTAGTAGGCGACGTTGAGGTAGCGCTCCAGGATCCAGTCCTTGGAGTACTTCTCCTCGAACGCGATCGCGTAGCGGAGCTCGCGGATCTTCCGCTGGTAGGTGTCGGCCTGGGCGGCCGCGATCGCGTCCTCGTCACCCTCCGCTTGGTTGATCAGGGTTTGCTTCACCATCTGCTGGGTGATCGACGAGCCGCCCTGGACGACCTCGCCCGCGTTCGCCTGGTTGGTGATGAAGGCGCGGAGCGTGCCCTTCAGGTCCAGCGCACCGTGCTGGTAGAAGCGGTAGTCCTCGATGGCGACGATGGCCTTGCGCATGATCAGCGAGACCTTGTCGAGGGGCACGTTGACCCGGTTCTGCTTGTACCAGGTCGCGAGCAGGCTGCCGTCCGCGGCCAGGACCCGGGTCCGCTGCGCGAGCGGCTCGGCGGTCAGCTCGGTCGGCAGCTCGTCCATCGTGTCAGCGACGTTGCGGGCGCCGAGGCCGGCGATGGCGGCGAACGGGATCGCCAGGCCGGCGACCAGCGCGCCCATGAGCGCGGCGACGCCGACCATCACGCCGAGGTGGCTGAGGACGTGGGTGAAGGAGGAGCGGGGGCGACGCGAGGGCATGGTTCCCAGGGTACGGGTGCGACCCGATACGGACCGCGCGTCCGGAACCGGCAGAAGTTACACCATTGGCATTCAGGGCCTGCTCGAGCCGCGGAGGGGCTGTCTAGCCCGAACGGACCAGGGACCGTCCCGATCCGGACGCCACATCAGCCCCACGAGTCACATTGGTGTCGTTTCATCCACCATTTCGGGTCCTTCGTCCGCTGTTCGGTTGGCCCCACTAGTCATAAGTAACCATTCGCATTTGCTCCCTGCGTGTCTGCTGGTCACCTGTCCAAGTCTCTACAGTTTGAGCCCTGGGAGAGAACGTCTCTCAGCCCGTTTGGGAGAGCGGGTCACAGAAATGGGATACAAGATGACGTGGAACGAGGACTGGGCATCTGCTGCTCAGTGCAAGCAGGCCCGCCCCGACGAGCTCTTCGTCCGAGGCGCCGCGCAGAACCGGGCGAAGATGATGTGCGCCGGCTGCCCCGTGAAGACCGAGTGCCTCGCGGAGGCCCTCGACAACGAGATCGAGTGGGGCGTCTGGGGCGGCATGACCGAGCGCGAGCGCCGGGCAGTCCTCCGCAAGCGTCCGAACGTCACCTCGTGGCGCCGGCTGTTCGAGGCCGCGCAGGCCGAGCACGAGCAGGGCAGGGCCGTCGTCGTCTCCGCCTGATCCCGACCGTGGGTGGAAGTGCCCGCGAGCCGCAAGGCTCGCGGGCACTGTGCTTTTCCGGGGTCGCACCCACGGTCAGGCTGAGGCGAGAAGCGCGCCGATCTCGCGCAGCCCGTCGAGGTCGTGCACGTCGGTGCTGAGGGCGGGCACGACGACCGTCGGCACGTGCGGGTGCGCCGCCTGGAACCGCCGCTGGAGCCGCAGCTCACGAGCGGCCCTGCGGACCCGGTCGGCGTGCAGCCGCAGCAGCCCGGCGGTGAGCCCGGCGGCCGTCCCCGCCCCCGCCTCCAGCCGCTCCGCCCCGGCGATCGCGCTCTCGGCGGAAAGCCCCTCGGTGGTCGGCGAGGCCCGGTTGACCACCAGCCCCGCGAGCGGCATCCCTTCGGCGTCCAGCCGCTCGACGAAGTACGCCGCCTCCCGCAGCGCGTCCGCCTCGGGGGCTGCGACGACCACGAAGGCGGTCTCCTCGGTCTGGAGGAGCTCGTAGGTCTGCTGGGCGCGGTTGCGGAACCCGCCGAAGAGCGTGTCGAACGCCGCGACGAACATCTGGAGGTCCTTGAGCACCTGGGCGCCCACGACCTTCGCCATCGTGTTGGTCACCGCTCCGACGCCGGCCGTCATGAGTCGCGCCGGCCCTCTGGCCGGGACGAGCAGCAGCCGGATGAACCGGCCGTCGAGGAACCCGGAGAGCCGCTCCGGGGCATCGAGGAAGTCGAGCGCCGACCGGGCCGGGGGCGTGTCGACGACGATGAGGTCCCAACGGCCGGTCCTGCCGGCGTCCTGACGCAGCTGCCCGAGCTTCTCCATCGCCATGTACTCCTGCGTGCCGGCGAACGAGCTGGAGAGCGTCACGTAGAACGGGTTCCGAAGGATCGCCTGCGCCTTCTGCGGGCTCGCCTGCGACTCGACGACCTCGTCGAAGGTCCGCTTCATGTCCAGCATCATCGCGTCGAGCGAGCCGCCACCCGCTGCGCCGACACCGGGCACCGGGCGCGGAGTGTTGTCGAGCCTCTCGATCCCCATCGACTGGGCGAGCCGGCGGGCCGGGTCGATGGTGAGCACCACGACCTTCCGACCGCGTTCGGCAGCCCGCAGCGCCAGCGCAGCAGCCGTCGTCGTCTTGCCGACCCCACCGGAGCCGGTGCAGACGACCACCTGGGTGCCGGGGTCGTCGAGCAGCGCGTCGACGTCGAGCGGCGGGCACTCCCCGAGGTGGGCGGCGAGCGGTCCGACCCGGTGCCGGCGGCGGGTGCTCATGCCGGGTCCCCGCGGCGGTGTGAGCGGAGCGAGCAGCGTCGTGGGGTGTTCATGCCATCCCCTGTTCGCGCAGCTGGGCCGCGAGCTCGTAGAGCCCGCCGAGGTCGACCCCGTCGGCCAGCCGGACCAGCTCGTGGGTCGGCACCCCGAGGTCGGCGATCCGCTCCCGCTGGTAGTCCTCGAGCCGCCGCCGTTCGGCATGGTCGCGCGCGTCGTCGAGCAGCCCTGCGATCAGCTCCGGTGTCGTGTCGATGCCGACCGCCGCCAGGTCGGCCTCGACGGCGCTGAGCGGGATGCCTCCGGCGAGGACCGCGGCGCGGGCCTCCTCGTCGAGCTCCTGCGGTCGGGTCAGGTTGACCACGACGGCGCCGACCGGCAGCCCGTTGGCGCGCAGCTCGGCGATCCCGTCGGCCGTCTCCTGGACCGGCATGTCCTCGAGGACCGTGACCAGGTGCACCGCCGTGCGCGGCGAGCGCAGCAGCCCCATGACGCGCTCGGTCTGGCCCTTGACCGTCCCGACCCGGGCCAGCTCGCCGAACTCGCCGTTGACGTTGAGGAACTGGACGATCCGGCCCGTCGGCGGCGCGTCGAGCACCACAGCGTCGTACTGGCGCGCCTTCTTGTTGCGCGAGTTCCGCTCCACAGCCTCGTAGACCTTGCCGGTGAGCAGGACGTCGCGCAGCCCGGGCGCGATCGTGGTGGCGAAGTCGATGACGCCGAACCGGTCGAGAGCCTTGCCGGTGCGGCTGCCGAGCCGGTAGTAGAGCTGGAGGTACTCCAGCATCGCGGACTCGGCGTCGACGGCGAGCGCGTAGACGTCGCCGCCGTCGTCGAGCCCCTGCGCGATCCGCCGCTCCTCGTAGGGAAGCGGCGGGACGTCGAAGAGCTGGGCGATCCCCTGGCGCCCCTCGACCTCGCAGAGGAGCACCTCCTTGCCACGTGAGGCGAGCGCCAGCGCGAGAGCTGCCGCGACCGTCGTCTTGCCGGTGCCGCCCTTGCCGCTCACGACGTGGAGCCGCAGCTCGGACCGGTCGGCGGCGCTGTGTCCACTCACGCTTCCCGAGCGTACTGCCCGGACGTCGCACGACCGGCGGTGTGATCGTGGTCACCGCCACCGGGACGGAGGGCGTCGCTGTCGTAGGGTGATCGGCGTCACGACGGAGAGGTGTGCCAACCATGGACAAGGTGGTTCCGACTGCCGCAGAGGCGGTCGCCGACATCGGGAGCGGGTCGTCCCTCGCCGTGGGCGGGTTCGGGTTGTGCGGGATCCCGTCGGTGCTCATCGAGGCGATCCTCGACGCGGGTGCGACCGACCTGGAGGCCTACTCCAACAACTGCGGGGTCGACGACTGGGGGCTGGGCCGGCTGCTCATGGCCAAGCGCCTGCGGCGGATGGTGTCGTCGTACGTCGGTGAGAACAAGGAGTTCGCCCGGCAGTTCCTCGCCGGCGAGCTGGAGGTCGAGCTGACGCCGCAGGGGACGCTCGCCGAGCGGATGCGGGCCGGGGGCTCCGGCATTCCGGCCTTCTTCACCGCCACCGGCGTGGGCACGCAGGTCGCCGAGGGCGGCCTGCCCTGGAGGTACGACGCGGACGGGTCCGTCTCGGTCGCGTCGCCGCCCAAGGAGGTGCGCACCTTCGAGACCGCCGAGGGGCCGAAGGAGTTCGTCCTGGAGCAGGCGCTGGTCGCCGACTTCGGACTGGTCCGGGCCTGGAAGGGCGACCGGCACGGCAACCTGGTCTTCCGCAAGTCGGCCCGCAACTTCAACCCGCTGGCCGCGATGTGCGGGCGGGTGACCGTCGCGGAGGTCGAGGAGCTGGTGGAGCCCGGTGAGCTGGACCCGGAGAACGTGCACACGCCGGGGGTCTTCGTGCAGCGGGTCGTGGTGCTGACCCCGGAGCAGGCGGCCGAGAAGCGGATCGAGAAGAGGACGGTGCGTTCCTGATGGCGGATCGTGGGTGGACGCGGGAGCAGATGGCGGCGCGGGCCGCGGCAGAGCTGAGCGACGGGTCGTACGTGAACCTCGGGATCGGGCTTCCCACGCTGGTGCCGAACTACGTGCCCGACGGCGTCGAGCTCGTCCTGCAGTCGGAGAACGGGATCCTCGGGGTGGGTGCCTACCCGGCCGAGGAGGAGGTCGACCCGGACCTGATCAACGCCGGCAAGGAGACTGTGACACTGCGCCGCGGGGCGTCGTTCTTCGACTCCGCGACCTCGTTCGGGATGATCCGCGGCGGCAAGATCGACGCCGCGATCCTCGGCGCGATGCAGGTCTCCCGGACCGGCGACATCGCGAACTGGATGATCCCCGGGAAGATGGTCAAGGGGATGGGCGGCGCGATGGACCTCGTCCACGGCGCCAAGAAGGTGGTCGTGCTCATGGAGCACCTCGCCAAGGACGGCTCCTACAAGATCGTCGAGGAGTGCTCCCTGCCCTACACCGGCAAGGGGGTCGTGCAGCGGATCATCACCGACCTCGCGGTCATCGACGTGACCCCCGACGGGCTCGAGCTCGTCGAGTGCGCGCCCGGGGTCACCCGGGAGGAGATCGAAGGGGCCACCGAGCCGCCGCTGCGCTGACCCCGCAGCGACTCGTGGACCCCGCCACCCGGGCACCACGGGACTGACAGATCCCTACATTGTCGGCCTGTTCGGGCCTCCCTACTGTCGGCGTTGACCAGCACCGACCGCCACGGGAGGACCGACGCCATGACGAGAGCGCGCCGTACGAACGGCCCCGTGATCGACATCCACTGCCATCGCGAGTGCACGCCGGCCGCCGACTTCATGAAGGACGCGCAGCTCGCGGCCGGCAAGGTCGCTCTCGGCCACGGGAACGCGACCACGCGCGCGGTCAACCAGCGTCAGCTGGCGACGATC
The DNA here is from genome assembly GCA_963754155.1 of uncultured Actinomycetota bacterium. Taxonomy (GTDB): domain Bacteria; phylum Actinomycetota; class Actinomycetes; order Propionibacteriales; family Nocardioidaceae; genus Marmoricola_A. The sequence continues at coordinate 1,649,363 of CAVWEU010000003.1, forward strand.
AAGCCCAAGATGGAGCTGCTCGACGTGCGGCTGGCGGACATGGACGCCATGGGCGTCGACGTCCAGGCGGTCGCGATCGCCGTCTACCAGTACTACTACTGGGCGGAGGCGGAGCTGGGCGCGAAGGTCTCCCGGATGATGAACGAGGAGGTCGTCGAGGCCACCTCGAGGTACGGCGACCGGTTCCTGCCCTTCGGCACCGTGCCCCTGCAGGACACCGAGGCCGCGGTCCAGGAGCTGCGCTACCTCGCCGAGGAGCTCGGCATGCGCGGGATCGAGATCGGCACCCACGTGGAGGGGGAGGAGATCTCCGCAGCGCGGCTGGAGCCGTTCTGGGCCGAGGTGGAGCGGCTCGGCGTCGTCGTCGTCATCCACACCCAGGGCACGACCCACCCCGACCGGCTCCAGGGCCACAACTTCGTCAACATCATCGGGCACCCCATCGAGGCCACGCTGGCCCAGGCGCACCTGATCTTCGACGGCGTCCTCGAGCGGCACCCGGCGCTGAAGATCGTCGTCGTGCACGGCGGGGGCTACCTCCCGGCCTACCCCGGGCGGATCGACCACGGCTGGCGGGCACGCGAGGACATCCGTGAGGGCGTCGTGCGGCCGCCGGGTGACTACCTGCGCCAGTTCTACTTCGACACGATGGTCTTCGAGCCCGAGCAGCTGACGTTCCTGGTGGACCGGTACGGCGCCGACCACGTCCTGCTCGGCACCGACTACCCCTACGACATGGGCGACGAGGACCCACTCGCGCTGGTCGGGGCCACCCCGGGGCTCACCCAGGAGCAGGTCGACCTCATCACCGGCGGCAGCGCCGCCCGGATCCTGGGGCTCGCATGAGCGCGCCGGTGCCGGGCCTCGGGCTGGCGGTCATCGGGTGCGGTGCGATCGGCCGGATCCGTGCGGTGCTCGCCCGTGAGTACCCCGGAGTGACGTGGCTCGGGCTGTGCGACGTCGACGAGGGCACGCTCAAGCAGCTCGGCGACGACACCCGGGCCGACTTCATGACGACCGACGTGGCCGAGCTCCTCGACCGACCCGAGGTCACCGCGGTGATCGTCGCCACCGACGAGCGCGAGCACGTGGAGCCGATCCTGCTCGCCGTCGAGAAGGGCCATCCGCTCTTCATCGAGAAGCCGCTCGCCACCGACCCGGTCGACTCCGCCCGGGTGCTGGAGGCCATCGAGGCAGCGGGGGTCGACGCCGTCGTCGGCTACACCCAGCGGTTCCGGCGCCGGTTCCTCGCGGTCAAGCAGCGGCTCCGCGACGAGCAGATCGGCCAGGTCACCTCCGTGGTGACCCGCGCCTTCATGAACCGGATGGTGCCCGAGGCCACGCTGCGCAAGGTCAAGGACACCACCAACCTCACGCCGATGGTCATCTCGGGGACGCACAGCCTCGACATGAGCATGTGGCTGCTCGAGGGCAAGACCCCGGTGGAGGTCTATGCACGCTCCACCGACGTGGTCCTCGGCGAGTTGGGCACCAAGGACGGCACCTTCGGTGTGTTCACGTTCTCCGACGGCACGATCTTCAGCATGAGCATCAACTGGGCGCTGCCGGCCATCTGGCCGGGCGCGGTCTACGGGCTCGAGATCGGGATCGTCGGCTCGGAGGGGGTGATCGACATCGAGGACACCCACCGCGACGTCATCGTCGCCTCCGAGCACGGCCAGCCGGCCGGCTACAACAGCAGGGGCTTCCAGGCGCCCGCCACGCGCAACGTCGACTTCGTCGGCAGCTACCCGCCCGGCGACCTGTCGGACGGGCTGCTCTGGGGGCCGATGCGCGAGGAGACCATGTCGTGGTTCAGCCGCCTGACCATGGGCGTCCGCACGCCGCACGCGACCGCCGCCGAGGGCCACCGCAACCTGCTGCTGACCATGGCGATGGACCTGTCCGCCAAGCGCGGCCGACCCGTGCAGCTGCCCATCACCCCCGAAGAGCTCCAGGCTGGCCTGGGAGAGGACGAATCGTGAACCACAACGGCAGGAACCCCATGCGACAGCTCAACGTCGGCATCATCGGGACGGGCTGGTGCGGTGGCATCAGGGCGGTCGCGTGCGCGCGCAGCGCGCTGGTCGCCGAGCTGCACGTGGCCGAGACCGACCCCGAGCGGCTCGCGACCATGGTGGAGGCGACCTCCCCGACCTCGTCGACAAGCGACTGGGAGACGCTGGTCGCGAACGAGTCCATCGATGTGGTCATGGTGTCGGCGACACCGGAGCACCTCCACCACCCCATGGCGAAGGCAGCGCTCGAGGCCGGCAAGCACGTGCTTCTGGAGAAGCCGATCGCCCTCACCCTCGACGAGGCCGACGAGCTGGTCGCTCTCGCGGACGAGCGCGGCCTGAAGTTCACCATCGGCTACTCGCAGCGGTTCAACCCCAAGCAGGCCATGGTCAAGCGCGCGATCAACGACGGCACCCTGGGCCGGGTCAGCAGCATCCTGGTCAGCCGCCACATCACCCGCTCGCTCGGCGCCAAGATCAGCTCGCGGACGAAGCTGTCGCCCGCGGCCATGGAGGCCACGCACGACCTCGACTTCGCCTTCTGGTGCCTGGAGCCGCGGCGGCCGGTCCGGGTCTACTCCCAGAACGCCTGGGGTGTCCGTGCCGACACGCTCGGTGTTCCCGACACGCAGTACATCGTCGTGACGATGGACGACGGCACCGTGGTCAACATCGGGGCGGGCATGTCGCTGCCGCCCGGATATCCCAACCAGTCGACGACCTGGATCGAGGTCCTCGGCACCGAGGGCGCGGTCATCGCCGACGCCAGCCACCGCGACATCGTGGTCAACACGGTCGAGAAGGGAGTGCAGTTCCCGCTCTCGACGATGCCCGGGGAGTACGTCGACCACGTCTATGCCGGACCCATGGAGCGCGAGACGACGCACTTCCTCGAAGCGGTCGCCCACGACACCGAGGTGATGGTGGACCCGTACTCCGCCCGCATGACGATGGAGGTCTACCTGGCCGCCGACCTGTCCGCGGAGACCAACGAGGTGGTCACGCTGCCGCTCACGCGCGACCAGGTCGGCCTGGCGCTCGCCGAGCTGTACGTCGACCGGTCCTGAGTGCCGGTGTCCTCACCGGGGGATCGAGAACAGCCGCTCAGCGTTGCCGCCCAGGACGAGCGCACGGTCACGGTCGCTGAGCGGCACCTGCTCGAGGAACCCCAGCGGGTCGGTGGTGCCCATGTCGAAGGGGTAGTCGGTGCCGAGCAGCACGTGCTCGGCACCGAACCTCCCGACCAGCTGCTCGACCATGCCGGGGTCGAACACGTTGGTGTCGAAGTGGAGCCCGGCGAGGTACTCGCTGGGCAGCCGGTCGATGTGCTTGCGCAGCTCGGGCCGGTGGCGGAACGCGTGGTCGGTGCGCGCCGAGTAGAACGGCAGGTAGCCGCCGCCGTGCACGACGACCATCTGCAGCCCGGGGTGTCGTTCCCACACGCCGCCGAGGATCATCCGCGTCACGGCGAGGGTGGAGGCCAGCGGCATGCACATCACGTTGACGAGGTAGTAGTCGGTGAACCGCTCGCCGTGGGTGAACCCCTGCGGGTGCAGGACCGCCGTCATGCCGAGCTCCGCCGCCGCCTCCCACACGACGTCGTAGCGCGGGTCGTCGAGCTCCAGGCCGACGACGTCCGCGCTGAGCTCGAAGCCGTGGAAACCCAGCTGCTCCTTGGCCTCGCGCATGACCTCGACCGCAAGGTCGGGGTGGCCCATGGGCAGGTTGGCGATGGCGGCGAACCTCCCCGGGTGCGCCGCGACCACCTCGGCGAACCTCTCGTGCTGGAGCCGGCAGGCACGCAGCGCGTGTGCCTCGTCGAGCCAGTAGAAGTACTCCGTCGGCGGCACTGCGATCACCTGGAGGTCGATGCCCTGGCGGTCCATGTCGCCCAGCCGGACCTCGGCGTCCTCGAACTGTCCCGTCTGCCGGGCGCTGGCCCGGTACTCGCGGTTGTAGGCCAGCGTCTCGGCCGAGGAGTGCAGGCTGCGAGGCTCGAGCTCAGGCCGGAAGAACGGCTTGGCGACCTCAGCGCTCGCCGGCACCGAGAGGTGGGTGTGCACGTCGACCGTGCGGAAGGGCGGCTTGGCCGCCGCCGTGGGGGTGACCTCCGGAGCCAGGTCCGGCCACCACTCACGGGGGGTGTTCGTGTCCGTCATGGGCCGAACGTAGCCCGGCTCGGCCCTCGCGAACAGCCGCCACGAGGATATTTGTCACTGTGATGCAAAATCAATCATCAAGTAGGGAAGGGCGGATCGCCATGCGCTTCTCTTTCGAGGAGCTGGTCCGCTTCTGTGCGTCGTTGCTCGTCGCGGCAGGGGTCCGAACCGAGGACGCCGACGTCACGGCGACCCGGCTGGTCGAGGCCGACTTCTGCGGCCGGACCGGCCACGGGCTGATCCGCGCCGCGCCGTACCTCGACCGGATCGCCGCCGGGGGGCTCAACCCCGGCGCGCGGATGCAGGTCGTGCGCGAGACCTCGGTGTCCGCGCAGATCGACGTCGACAACGGGCTGGGGCAGGTCGCGATGACGCGCGCCGTCGAGCTCGCGGCCGGCAAGGCTTCCGAGCACGGGGTCGCCGTGGTCGGCACCGTCCGCTCCAACCACGCGGGCGCGGCGGGGCTGTACCCACGGATGCTCGCCGAGCGCGACCTGGTGGGGCTGTACGTCGCGGTGGCCAACGCCAACGGGATGCCGCCGTGGGGCGGGCTCGAGCCGATCCTCGGCACCAACCCGATCGCCGTGGCGATCCCTTCGGCGAGCGGGCACCCCTACCTGCTCGACATCGCCACCACCGCCGCCTCGCACGGGACCATCAAGGTCGCCCGGCAGGAGGGACGCCAGATGCCGGTGGGGTGGGTCGTGGACCCGACCGGCGAGCCGATCACCGACCCGGCTCGGGCCGGTGAAGGGTTCCTGCTCCCGATGGGCGGCTACAAGGGCGCCGGGCTCGCCGTCGCGGTCGGGCTGATGGCCGGGGTCCTCAACGGCGCCGCCTTCGGCCGGGAGGTCGTCGACCACCTCACCGACCGGAGCACACCGACGAACACCGGCCAGCTGCTGATCGCCTTCCGGGTCGACCTCTTCCGGCCCGTGGAGGAGGTGCTCGCCGACGTCACCGCGCACCTCGACGAGCTGCGCACCTCGCGGACGGCCGACGGCCGGCCGGTCCGGCTGGCCGGCGACCGGGCGGCCGAGCTGTGGCGCACCAACCGGGAGCAGGGGATCGCCCTGTCGGAAACTCTTGCCCGCACACTCGACGAGGCAGCACGCCGACTGGGGGTCCCCCCGTTGGTGAACACCAAGGAGGAGAAGCGATGAGACTGGTCACCTTCGAGCAGGACGGCCGCACCGGCATCGGCGCGCTGGTCGACGACGACAAGGCGGTGGTGCCGTTCGCCGCGGACCCCGACCTGCCCACCGACATGGCGACGTTCGTCGCAGGAGGCGACGCGCTGCTCGCCCGGGCGTCCGACCTGGTCGGTCGGGGAGCGCAGGTCGCCGCCGACACCGTCCGGCTGCTCGCGCCGGTCCGACCGCGCAACAACGTCATGTGCATCGGCAAGAACTACGTCGAGCACGCCAAGGAGTTCGCCGGCAGCGGCTTCGACGCCTCGCAGAAGCAGGCGGTGCCGGAACACCCCGTGGTCTTCACCAAGGCGCTCTCGGCGATCGTCGGTCCCGGCGACCCGATCGACGTCAGCGCGGACCGGACCGGCACCAGCGACTACGAGGGGGAGCTGGCCGTCGTCATCGGCCGTGGCGGGCGCGGGATCGCCGCTGCCGACGCCTGGGACCACGTCTACGGCTACACCGTCCTGAACGACATGACGGTTCGGGAGCTGCAGAAGAGGCACATCCAGTTCTTCCTCGGCAAGAGCGCGGCGACGTACTGCCCGATGGGGCCCGCGCTCGTGACCCGCGACGAGGTGCCGGACGTCACCCGGTGCTGGGTGCGCACCTCGGTCAACGGGGAGGAGCGACAGGCTGCGCCGGTGGCCGACCTGATCTTCCCGATCCCGGCGCTCATCGAGGCGATCTCGGCCTCCGTGCTGCTCGAGCCCGGTGACGTCATCGCCACGGGCACCCCGGCCGGGGTGGGCATCGGGTTCGCACCGCCGCGGTACGTCGTCCCTGGTGACGAGATCGTCGTCTCGGTCGACGGCGTGGGGACCCTGACCAACCGGGCGGTCTGAGCGGTGATCGCGGAGGTCGTCTCCGTCGGCACCGAGCTGCTGCTCGGCGAGATCGTCGACACGAACGCCGCCGAGATCGCCCGGCTCCTGGGGGAGTGGGGGTTCGACGCGCACTACCGCGTCACGGTCGGCGACAACCACGAGCGGATCGTCGCCGCGATGCGGCAGGCGTGCTCGAGGTCGGAGGTCGTGCTGGTCACCGGCGGCATCGGCCCGACCCAGGACGACCTGACGAAGGAGGCGCTGTGCACCCTGGCGGGGGTGCCGATGGTGCGCGACGAGGCGCACGCCGCGCTCATCCACGAGCGTGTGCTTGGTCTTCGAGGTCTCGTGCGCGACAGCGTTCTGCGCATGGCCGACCTCCCTGCGGGTGCCGAGCCGTTGCCGAACCGGGTCGGGCTCGCGCTCGGTGCCGCCGTGACGGTGAACGGCTGTCTGGTGCTCTCCCTGCCGGGGGTGCCCTCCGAGATGCGGGTGATGCTCGAGGAGCAGGTGGCGCCCAGGCTGCTCGCCCTGTCCGGCGGATCGAGCGTCCGCAGCAGCGTGGTGCGCACCGCCGGGCTCGGCGAGTCCGAGGTCGCGCACCGGCTCGACGACCTCTATGCCGGTGCCAACCCCTCCATCGCCTTCCGGATCCATGAGTCCGAGGTGCACGTGCGGGTGACCGCCAAGGCGGCCTCGTCCACCGAGGCGCAGGCCCTGGCCGACGAGCTGGCCGCACGGGTGCGGGAGCGGCTGACCGACGCGCTGGTCTGACCGGCCGGCGACGTGGGCACGCACGAACGAGAGCGGCGGCGGGGCCCGATGGGCTCCGCCGCCGCTTCCCGTGCAGCGTCGAGGTCAGCTGACCGCGAGCGCCCCGATCGACTCGAACGTCTTGAAGACGTCCGCCTTGGCCAGCGCCACGTCCGGGTCCGAGACGTCGCGCGGGAACGGCAGCTGCATCGCGAGGTCGTCGGCCATGCGTCCGCCCTTGGCGAAGACGAGGATGCGATTCGAGAGCTCGACGGCCTCGCCGACGTCGTGGGTCACGAAGACCACCGTCTTCTTGGTCTCCTGCCACATGTTCTGCAGCTCGGCTCGCAGGGAGCGGGCCGTGATCGCGTCGAGGTGGCTGAACGGCTCGTCCATGAAGAGCACGTCGGGCTCGGTGGAGAAGGCCCGGGCGATGCCGACCCGCTGCTGCATGCCGCCGGAGAGCTCACCGGGGTACTTCTTGCCCTTGTCCCCCAGCTGCACCATCTCCAGGTAGCGCTGGCACCTGGCCCGTGTCTCCTCGGAGCGGTCCTGCTGGACGAAGAGCAGGTTGTCCATCACCGTCCGCCACGGCAGGAGCCGGGCGGCCTGGAAGACGTAGCCGGCCCTGGCCGGCTTGCCGTCCTGGGTGATCGTGACCTGGCCGTTGGTGGGGGTCTCGATGCCGCTGAGGATGTTCAGCAGCGTGGACTTGCCGCACCCGGACGCCCCGACGATCGAGACGAACACGTGTCCGCTGATCTCCAGGTTGACGCTCTCGAGTGCGACGACCTTGTCCTCGCCGACTCCGAACTCCTTGTGCAGGTTGCGGATCTTGATGTCAGCCATCGTGGCGGCTCCTTGTCGTGTCGCCGGGCTCGCGTTCGGAGCGTGGGCCGGCGGTCGCTTGGTTCAGGCTTTCCAGGGCAGCGGTGTGGGTGTGGGTGACCTGCGCCACGGTTGCGGCGGCAGGGGTCGGTCCGTCGAAGTGCTCCTCGACGACATCGGGTGCGTTGACCTCGGGCCGCCACTTGAAGAAGTAGCGCGAGAGCCGGTCGAACATGAACTTCTCGAACACGAGCGCGAAGATCACGAACAGCAGTGCGTATCCGATGACCCCGTGCGCCCGGTGGGCGTCGTACCAGAACTTGATCGTCCAGCCGGCTCCGTCCTGCCCGCCGAAGACCTCGGCGACGACGAGCCCCTTCCAGCCAAGGGCGAAGGCGTAGCGGGCGGCCGCGAACATGAACGGCATGAGCGAGGGGATCAGCACGTGGCGGATGGTGTCGCCGCGGCTCACCCCGAAAGCACGGGCCATGTCGTAGAGGTCGACCGGTGCGTTCCGCACGCCCTCGCGGACGTTGATGATCACGAACGGGATGCCGGTGAGGACCACCGTGATGATCGGCCCGGTGTCGCCGAAGCCGAAGGCGAGGCTGCAGAAGAGCGCCCAGGCGAGGTTGGGCATCGCGAGGATCGCGACGACCCAGTCGTTGAAGAAGGCGTTGACCGACTTCGACAGCCCCATCCCCAGACCGATGACGGTGCCGATCACCATGGCGATCGCCATCCCGATGCCGAGCCGCTTGAGCGAGATGGCGAACGTCTCGTACATGTTGCGCGGGGCGAGGGTGTTCCCGGTGATCTCGTCCCACATGAACGAGAAGACCTGGGTCGGCCGGGGCAGGACGTCGACCGCGAACGGCCAGATCGCAGTGACCAGCTCGAGGGTGACCAGCCAGATCGCCAGGCAGACCAGCGGGAAGGCGATCCGGCCGGTGGTGGAGCTCTTGGCAGCGCGGAGCACCGGGTTCTGCCGGCGCCGGCGCGGCGCCTGCGGTGCCTCCGGAGGGGCAGCGGTCATGGTCATCGGTCTCTGGTCCTCTCGGATCGCGCGAAGGGCTCCGTGGGCGGTGTCGGGTGGGTGGTCACTTGAGCGTCGCCCGCCAGCCGAAGAACCGCCGCTCGATCACCTCGAGGACGACCTTCTCCAGGAAGAGCGCCAGCACGTAGAACGCCAGGATCCAGGTGAGGAACTCGGGCAGCCGGAAGAGCTGGCTGGCGGTCCTCATCTCGAAGCCGATGCCGCTGGAGGAGGAGAAGACCTCGGTGAGGACCGTGACCTTCCAGGCGATCGAGAAGCCGAATCTCACCCCGGTGAAGATGAACGGCGCGAGGTGGGGGATCACGATCTCCCGGTTGCGGCGCACCACACCGACACCGAACGACTTCGCCATGTCGATGAGGTCCTTGGGGAGCGACTTGATGCCCTCGGCCACGTTGACGCTGATCAGCGCGAACGTGGTGAGCACGATCGCGATGATCGGGCCACCCGGTCGGTTGCCGAAGATGATCGCGGTGATCAGCGCCCAGATGAGGCCGGGCGTCGTCACCCCGATCGTCACGGCGTCCCGGAAGAACCCGTTGAGGAACCGGTTCTGCATGAAGATGCCGACGGCGGTCCCGACGAAGAACGCGATCGTGAACCCGATCCCGATCCGCGTCAGCGTGTCGGCGAAGGCGCCGGGCACCTTGCCCGACGCCCACAGCTCGCCGAACGTCTGGAAGACCTTGATCGGCCCGGGAAGAAGGGTCTCGTCCATGAGCCAGCCCGAGGCGAGCTCCCAGAGGCCGAGGAAGAACGCGTAGCCGGCGATGCGCCAGATGATGACGTTCCGGCGCTCCTTGCGCCGTTCGGCTCGGACGCGCTCCTCCTCGGTCGCCCGTGGCGGTTCGGTGGTGGGGGGCGGGGCTACGGCAGTCGCCACGTCGTCTCCTCGGTCCTGGGTCGTCATCGTCGTCGGACGGGGTCGGTCAGCTGCTCGGCTGGAGCACTTCGAAGCGAGGCGTGGGTGCGTCCTCCGCCAGGTAGTTGGCGTTGTCGGGGTGGAGCCCCTTCATGAGGTCCCAGATCGCGGTCTCGGTCTTGATCCACTCCTCGGACTCGAGGAACGGGCTGTCGACGAACCAGTCGTTCTCGCCCTCCACGAACCCGGTGATGAACTCGATGTCCTCCTCGTCCTCGACGGAGAAGTGCTGCGGGTAGCGCTGGACCGTCTCGGCCTTCTGCTCCTTCCACATGTCGATCCCCTCCTGCCACAGCTCGAGGAACTTGACCGCGAGGTCCTCGTTCGCCTCGAACCACTCCTCGGTGGCGGTGAAGTTGTTGCCGAGCACGTGCAGCTCGCCGTCACCCTCGGGGGCGAACTCGTCGTAGAGCTGGAAGGGGAGCATGCCGTCGTACATGAGCTCGAGCTCGCCCTTGCGCATCTGGGGAACGGCGGCCTCCGGGATGATCGCGGCGGCCTCGCAGTCACCCCTCAGCAGGTTGGTGGGGTTCACGAAGTGGTCGTTGACCTGGAGCTCGAAGTCACCGCCGCCCACCCGGTAGTCGAGCCCGTGCATCTCCTGCGCCAGCACCGTCCAGAAGGCGGTGTTAGAGGTAGGCCCGGACACGCAGATCTTCGAGCCCTTCGGGATGTCCTCGAGGGTCTCGTAAGGGTCGCCGGCCCGGCGGAAGAGCGGGACCCGCTGGTAGTTGTACTTGCCGAAGGTGACCGTCTTGATGTTGGTCTCGGCCTCCAGCACCGGGGTCTCCTGCGTCGACATCGAGACGATGTCGCCGTGGCCGCCGGCGAAGTAGGTGAACTCGTCCCACGTCGTCGACGTCTCGATGCGGGCGTTGTTCTCCTCCTCCCACTTCTTGATCACGCCGTTGTCCTCCATGAGGTCCCACACCGGGTCCGGTGCGAACGCGAAACGGATGACCTGGGTGTCGCCGTCCTCCCCGGTCGACGCGCCGCTGTCGCCGCCGCACGCTGCGGTGGTCAGCGTGGCGGCGAGCCCGAGCGTGATGAGCTGGATGCTTCGTCTGGTCAACACGTTGTTCGTCCCTGCCCTTCGTCACACGAGCCGCGGGTGACCCGTGCAGCCATTACAGTGACGGCGCTCACAGCGCGCACTGTCAGGTCGCGTGATTTTCCCGGGACCGAGGTGCCGGGGCCCGTAACGTCCCGCGTCGGGAGCCGGCCTGCCCCCAGGGGGGCTGGGAGGCACTCCCGCTCGACGTCAGGCCGCGACCCGTGCCATGACGGACGCCGGGATGGTCCGGGGCGCAGGCTGCTCCTAGCGTTGCGGGTCCGCGTCGACGAGCCGAGGAGGTCGGGTGCACCGAGAGGCCGGGGGCGGCAGGCGCCCGCACGGTCCCCGGGCCTCCCTGCGGCTGCTGCAGCTCGCCTCCTTCACCAGCTCGTTCGACCGGTTCCTCATCGCGCCGCTGATCCTCGTCATCGCGCTCGACCTCGACGAGTCGGTCGCGACGGTGACCCTGGCGGCCACGGTCTACTTCCAGGCGTACGGCGTGATGCAGGCGGCGTGGGCGGTGGTGTCGGACCGGCTCGGCCGGGTCCGGACGATCCGGGTCGCCCTCTCCCTCGCCGCGGCCAGCGGACTGGCGGCCGCGGTCGCCCCGGACGTCGGCGCGCTGATGGTCGCCCGGGGGATCGCGGGCGCGTCGTTCGCCGCGGCGGTGCCCGGGGCCCTCATGTACGTCGGTGACACCGTGCCGCTGCAGGAGCGGCAGGCCCCGCTCACCGAGCTCATGACCGGCGCCGCGCTCGGCATGACGCTGGCCACGGCCGGCGCCGGGCTGGTCGGGGACCACCTGCACTGGCGCTACGCCTTCGCGGCGCCCGCTGTCGCGGCAGCGGTCCTGGCGGTCCGGCTCGGACGGGTGCCCGAGGCGGCCGCGCCACCGAGGATGCCGGTGCGCCGCTCGTTCGCCGCCGTTCTCAGCAACCGGTGGGCCGTCGTCGTCCTCGCGCTGGCGTTCGCCGAGGGACTGGTCCTCGTCGGGCTCCTCACCTTCCTCCCGCTGATCCTCCAGACCGACGGCTACAGCGCCTCGGTCGCCGGGCTCGTCGCGGCGGCGTACGGCGTGGCGGTGATCGTCAGCGCCCGGCTGGTGCGCAGGCTGACCCGCCGGGCGCGGCCGGCCGTGCTGGTGGGGATCGGGGCCACCGGGGGCTGGGTGTCCTTCGCTGCGCTGCTCCTCGACCGCGGTCCGGCGGGGGTGCTGGTCGCCGCCACCGGCCTGGGAGTCGCCTGGGCCTTCATGCACTCCACCCTTCAGACCTGGGTGACCGACGTCGTCCCGCAGGCGCGCGGGACCGCGGTCAGCCTCTTCGCGTCCCTGCTCTTCACCGGGGGTGCGACCGCGAGCGCCGTGGTCGGCAGCCAGGTCGAGGACGGCACGTTCGGGCCGCTTCTCGTCGCCGGGCTCGTGCTGGTCGGCGTCGTCGGCGCCGTCGCAGTTCCCGCCCGCGCCCGCTACTCCCGGCGCCGCCCCGACTGAGAATCACGGCTCACGTCACTCGGGTGCGCTGTTTTCACCGTCGGCGACAGTGCGGCTCACGCGATCTGCGCCAAGACTGTCGACGACAGTCGCCACCGTCCCGGGACCCACGTGTCCCGAGAGAGGGAGTCACGTGAGACTCGGATACTTCTCCATGCCGTTGCACCCGCTCGGCCGCACCTGGGTCGAGACCCTGGCCGAGGACCGGGAGGCGGTCGTCCTCGCCGACCGGCTGGGGTTCCACGACGCGTTCATCGGTGAGCACCTCACCGACAAGCACGAGAACATCACCAACAGCCTGGTCTTCCTGGCCACGCTGATCTCCGACACCGAGCAGATCAAGCTCGGCACCGGGACCACGAACCTGTCCCAGCAGCACCCGGTGCTCGTCGCGGCGAACTCGGCGATGTTCGACCACCTCTCCGGCGGCCGGTTCATCCTCGGCATCAGCCCCGGCGCGCTCACCTCGGACGCGGAGGCCCTCGGCATCCTCGCCGAGGACCGGAACAAGATGTTCGCCGAGGCGATCGACGTGATCACCGCGATCTGGGAGTCGGAGCCGCCGTACGACATCGACCTGCCGGACAACCGGTTCAAGGTCACCACCGCGAGCACGATCGACCTCGACCTCGGCGTCGGCGTCCTTCCCAAGCCGCTGCAGACGCCGCGGCCCGAGATCGTCGGGACCGTCGTGGCGCCCTTCTCCAAGGGAGTCATCGCGATGGGCAAGCGGGACTTCCACCCGCTGTCGGCGAACTTCCTGCTGCCGCAGTGGGTCGCCACGCACTGGCCGAACTACGTGGAGGGCAAGGAGTCGGTCGGCGCCACCCCCGACCCGTCCGACTGGCGCGTCGCGCGGACCATCTTCGTCGCCGACGACCCCGACGTCGCCCTGCGCTACGGGAAGCAGGACGAGAACAGCCCCTACCGGTTCTACTACTCGCAGATGCTGACCAAGATGAAGAAGCTCGGCCGGCTCGAGCTGTTCAAGACCCACCGCGAGCAGCCGGACGACGAGATCACCCTCGACCACGTGGTCGACGAGCTCGTGATCGCCGGGACGCCCGAGCAGGTGGCCGAGCAGGTGCTGGCGTTCCGCGAGCAGACCGGCGACTTCGGCGAGCTCGTCTACGCCGGTCTCGACTGGGTCGACCCGACGCTGGCCCGCAGGTCCATGGAGCTGATGGCGCAGAAGGTCATGCCGATGGTCGACTCGGCGCTGGAGGGCGGCCGATGACCGTCGTCGACCGGCTGCCTCCGCTGGCCGCCGAGGAGCAGACGCCCGCGCAGCGCGAGGCGGTCGAGAAGATCACCGCGGGGCCGCGGGGCGACCTCGTCGGGCCGTTCATCCCGCTGCTGCGCAGCCCGGAGATGATGAACCGGCTCCAGCTCGTGGGGGAGTACATCCGCTTCGACAGCGTCCTGTCCGACGAGCTCGTCGAGCTCGTCATCCTCACCGTCGCGCGGTCCTGGGACCAGCAGTTCGAGTGGGGCTACCACCACCCGATCGCGCTGCGGAAAGGGCTGACCGAGGACGTCGTCGACGCGGTGGCCGAGGGCCGGCGCCCCGAGGGGGCACCGGCATCGGTCCTGGCGGTGTGGACGCTGGTCGACGAGCTGCAGCGCACCCGCCAGGTCTCCGACGCGACGTACGCCGCTGCTGTCGCCGAGGTCGGCGAGGTGGGGGTCGTGGAGGCGGTCGCGACGGCCGGCTACTACACCACCCTCGCGATGACGATGAACGCCGCGGGAACGCCGCCGCCGGAGGGTGCGCCGCGCCTGCCCGACCGCGCCGTCGCGTCGGGGCAGCGCGGATGAGCGGGCAGCCCGCGCCCCTGGTGCTGCTGCACCCGCTCGGCTCCGACGGCTCGTTCTGGCAACCGGTCGTGGAGCACCTCGACGCCGGTCGCGTCTCCACCCCGGACCTGCCCGGCCACGGTGCCGCACCCCTGCCGAGCCTGCGCCCGACGCTCGAGGAGTACGCCGCCCCCGTCGTCGAGCTCGCCTCCGAGCGCGGTCCCGTCGACCTCGTCGGCGTGTCCCTGGGCGGGCTGGTCGCCCAGCACGTCGCGGCCCGGCACCCTGGCCTCGTCCGACGACTCGTGCTGGTCGACACCGTCGCGGTCTACCCCGCGCCGATGCGCCAGATGTGGCGCGACCGGACGGAGGTCGCCCGGCAGCGAGGGCTGGAGGAGCTGAGGGCTCCGACGGAGGCGATGTGGTTCAGCGACGGCTTCCGGGAGCAGCGCGCCGACGTCGTCGCCGCGACCCTCGAGCGGTTCGTGGGCGGGGACCCCGAGGGCTATGCCCGCTCTTGCGAGCTGCTGGAGGACGCCGACGTGACGACCTCGGTCGGGGCGATCGATGCGCCGACGATGGTGGTCTGCGGCGACGAGGACACCGTGCCGTTCCGCGACGCCGCGCGGTGGCTGGTGGACCGGCTGCCCGGCTCGAGGCTCGAGTGGCTCGCCGGCAAGCATGCGGTGGTGCTGGAGCGTCCGAAGGAGTTCGCCGCGCTGCTCGACGACTTCCTGGGCTGAGCCGACCGCGGCGGCTGCGGCCCGCTCGGCTGCTCAGTCCTCGTGACCGAGCAGTCGCAGCAGCCGCACCGCCACCTGCAGCTCGGTGCGGCGCTCCTGGAGCGGGCGCCCGAGCAGCTCCTCGGCCTTGTGCAGCCGGTTGCGGACCGTGTGCTCGTGCAGGTTCAGGTGCTGTGCCGCCGCGACGTGGCTGCCGAACCGGAACGACGCGTCGAGGGTCTCCCGCAGCCGCGCGGCCTCGGCGGTGTTCTCCGCGAGTGCGCCGAGCTCGGCGGTCACGAACGAGCGGGCGAGCTCGTCGTCCTGCATCAGCAGGATCTCGAGCCCCGCGTCGGCGTACCGCATGACCTGCGGTGCCCTGCGCCCCCAGGCCGAGCGGACCCGCTCGGTGTCCTGCGCCTGCTTCAGCGTGCGCACGAAGCCGTCGACCCCCATGCCCGGGTCGCTGACCGAGGCAGTCACCGCCACCTTGTCGAGGAGCTCCACGACCGCCTGGACACGGCCGGGGCTCCACGGCTCCATCTTGCACAGCCAGACAGCGGTGCTGCTCAGCGTGAGTGGGTGGACCAGCGCCTGGTGGGCGACGGCGGCGGATCGGAGCCCGTCGGCGAGCCGGCTGGCCGCCCCCTCGGTCATCTCCGGGAGGTACACCACCACGTGGTGGGCGTCGAGCGGGTAGGCGAGGATCGCCCGGTCCGAGGCGGAGAGCTCCCCGGCGTCACTGCGCAGGACCTCCCGGACGAGGTTGCGCCGGACGTGCGCCCGGGAGCGGTTGAGAGCCTCGTAGTCGCGCGTGTAGGCGTCAGCCACCCGGGAGGCGACGTGGTCCTGGTAGGTGAGGATCCGGCGGGTCACCCGCGACAGCGCCGAGGCGGTCGCGTCGGCGTCGAGCCCCTCGTCGCTGATCCACCGGCGCACGTGCCGGGTCCACGCCTCCCACTGGGTGTAGAAGCTCACCCGGTAGGAGCGCTGCATGAGCTTCTGCGGGATGTGCAGCTGCGCCTGGACGGTGGCGAAGCCGAGTACGTGGTCCAGCTTCACGTGCTCGGGGTCGGCGCGGCCGGCGAGGACCTCGCGCAGGGCGTAGGCGTTCTGCACGACGCTCTCCCGGAGCCGGCCGACGAACTCGACGTCGTCACGGTGCTGGGAGAAGACCGTCGCCGAGCAGCGTTCGACCACGAGGTCCGCGAGCTCGTCGAGCGGCAGGGCGTCGATCGCCGCCTGCAGCCCCTCCGGGAGCGGGTGCGGGTCGAACCAGACGGGCTCGGTCCAGTGCTCGCGCTCGTGGTCCGAGAGGCTCGTGTCCACGACGTCTCCTCCAGAGGTCCGGGCAACGGGCAGGGTCACGTTCATCCCACCGGTTCCACCTGACCGGTCGCGGCCGAACGTGAGATCGCCTCGAAGGCTTGCACGTTCGCGAGCATCTCGTCGAGGGAGACCGAGTAGCTCACCTCGCCGGCGGCGGCGCGGGCGAACTCCTCGATGTTGTCACGGACCGTCGGGTGCGGAGGGTCGAAGGTCGTCACCGGCTCGGCGCCGCGCCGTACGACGGTGACGTCCCAGCCCTGCGGGTCCTCGGGGTGGTTCCGGTCGCGGATCTCCACCCACCCCTGCGACCCCAGCAGCGTCACCCGGCCCGCGAACGGCGTGGTCAGGATCGCGGTGATGAGAGCCGTCTGCTGCTTCTCGAAGCCGAGCGTGATCGTCAGCGTGTCGCCGTTGGCGAACGTGGTCGCCTGCGTCGAGAGCCGGGCCCACACCTCGGTCGGGCGACCGAAGATCGAGATCGCCAGGTCGACCAGGTGGATGCCGGTCGCCGACAGCGGCCCGACCGGTGCCTCCTCGTTGCTCAGCCGCCAGTTGCCGGGGTCGAGGTCGAGGAACTTGTCCTGGCTGAAGTTGCCCTCGAAGACCAGCGGGACGCCCAGCTCGCCGGAGCGGACCATCTCCCGCAGGGCGAGCACCGCCGGCTCGAACCGCCGCTCGTGGCCGATGCCGAGCTGGACGCCGGCGGCCTCGACAGCGGCGATCGCCGCGCGGGCCTCGCGGGAGCTGGTCGTCAGCGGCTTCTCGCAGAAGACGTGCTTGCCCGCCTGGGCAGCGGCGACGATCTGCTCGGCGTGCAGCTTGTGCGGGGTGCAGAGGACCAGCGCCTGGACCTCGTCGGAGGCGAGGGCGTCGTCGAGCTGGGTGCCGGTCGCGACCCCCCATGCCTCGAGGCGGGCGCGGGCGTCGTGGCTGGGGTCCACCCCGAGGACGACCCGCACGTGCGGGCTGTCCTGGAGGTCGGCGACGACCTTCTGGCCCCACCAGCCGAGTCCGATGACTGCTGCGTTGATCACACCCCGGATTCAAGTCGGTCCCGACCTGCGAAGTCGTCACCTCGGGCGTGATTTTCCGCCGCCCGGATGACACATCCTGTCATCTGCGGTCCGCTGTACCCACGCCCCCCACGGGAACCGTCACGTGCCCCGGCACCGTGCGCTCGGCATTTTCACGGCTCCCGCCACTGTCGGCGCGCCGGGGGGTCTGTGTAATGAAGGTCCGGCTCGACCGACCCCGAAAGGAAGAGCATGAACCAGACTGTGACTGAGGCGGCGCCTCTCGTGGACCCGCAGCAGTTCCGTCACGTCGTCGGTCACCTGCCCAGCGGGGTCACGGTCATCACCACCAAGGCCGGCGGCCGGCGCTACGGGATGACGGCCAGCTCGGTGACCTCCCTCTCCGCCGACCCGCCGATGATGCTCGCCTGCATCAACAACTCGGTGCCGACCGCGGACGCGGTGGCCCGGTCCGGCCGCTACGTCGTCAACATCCTCGGCGAGCACCAAGGGGAGCTGGCGCACCAGTTCGCGGTCGCGAGCAAGGACAAGTTCCGTTCGGTGGCGGTGCGCGAGGGCGGCGACGGGATGCCGCTGCTCGGCGACGCCCTGGCCCACATCGAGTGCGAGGTCTCCGAGACCGTCGTCGGGGGCACCCACACGATCTTCCTCGGCCGGGTGGTGTCGGCGACCGCGGGCGCGGGCCAGCCGTTGACCTACTACCGGGGAGGGTTCGGCCGCTTCGAGTTCGCGCGCGACGACGAGACCTACCGCCGCGCCCGCCAGCTCGTCCTCAGCAGGGTCTTCCCGGCGGGGGAGGTGCTGATGCTCGAGGAGCTCGCGGGACAGCTCGAGGCCGACCCCGGTTCGGCGTTCTACGCGCTCACCCGGCTGTCCGCGGACGGACTGGTCCAGCGTGACCCGGACCGGGGCTACGTCGTCGCCCCGTTCGACGTGCGCACCTCCGACGAGACCTTCGACGCCCGGCTGGCGATCGAGCTCGGTGTCATCGACATCGCCATCGGCCGCACCTCCACCGAGGAGCTGAGGGAGCTGCGCTCCCGGTTCCAGAGCATGGCTGCGCTGCTCGTCGGCGACCGCTTCGTGAACTTCCACGAGTACCTCGACGCCAACTACGCCTTCCACGAGCACCTGGTCTCCCTGGCCCACAACCCGTTGCTCACCACGACGTTCGGCGGGTTGAGCATCAAGAGCGTCATGACCCGCAGCTTCGGTTCCACGCCGGTGACCTCCGAGAAGTTCGTGCGGGTGCAGGGCGAGCTCGTCGACGCCTTCGAGCGGGGCGACGCCGAGGCGGCCAAGGCCGCCGCCCGCGGCTACTGCGAGCTCGCCAAGGAGCGGGTGCGCGAGATCCTCGAGGTCACGGGCGGGCGGCTCTAGAGGGGCTCAGCCCCGGAGGGCCGCGCGGACCTCGGCCCAGGCGGGATCCGTCGGGTCGACCAGCCGGAAGTGGTCGACGCCCTCCAGCCGGCGGAGCGTGACGCCGGCGGCCGCGACGGCCCAGTCGCTGTTCGCGACCGGCACCTGCTGGTCGGCGGTGCCGTGCAGGACGACGATGCCCGGGCGACCCGGCCCCGGGACGGACAGGCGACGCGCCGGGTCCGCGGCGGCGTACCGCTCGGGGTGCGCGGTGCTGGAGCCGCCGAGCAGCGCCCGCACCGCGCCCGCGTCGAGGTCGCGCGCCTCCGCGTCCAGGAGGTCGCCGACCGGTGCCAGCGCCACCACGCGGTCGACCGCGGCGCCCTCGGCGGCCAGCCAGAGCACCAGGTGCCCGCCGGCGGAGTGGCCGAGCAGGGCAGTGGGACCGCCGGTCGCGACACCGAGCCCCTCGAGGAGCCCCGGGAGTGCCGCCACCGCGTCGCGCACGTCGTGGAGGGTCGCCGGCCACCCGCCGGTCCGGTCGCCGGGCGCCCCGGTCCGGCGGTACTCCGGCGTCGCCACGACGTACCGCTCCGCCCGCAGCGCCTCAGCCATCGGCCGGGTGTGCGTGCGGTCCCACTCGGCGCGCCAGAAGCCGCCGTGCACGAGGACCACGAGCCCGCGCGGCGCCGACGACGGCAGGTGCAGGTCGACGATGCCGTCCGGGTGGTCGGCGTAGCGGACCACCGCGTCGGGAAGCCCGCTGGCACGGGTGAGCACGTCGGTCACAGGCCGATTCTGCCCGCCCTCGTCGCCGGGGGTCTCCTCCCCTAGAGTCGCGGCATGACCAAGTGGGAATACGTGACCGTGCCCGTGCTCGTCCATGCGACCAAGCAGATCCTCGACAACTGGGGCGAGGACGGCTGGGAGCTCGTCCAGATGGTGCCCGGGATGAACCCCGAGAACCTCGTCGCCTACATGAAGCGGCCGAAGGCATGAGCACCCCCGAGGAGCGCCTGGCCGAGATGGGGCTCGACGTGCCGGAGGTGGCCAGGCCCGTCGCGTCGTACATCCCGGCGGTGCGGTCGGGCAGCCACGTCTTCACCTCGGGGCAGCTGCCGATGCGCAGCGGCGAGCTGATCTGCACCGGCAAGGTCGGCGGCTCGGTCACGCCGGAGGAGGCCGTCGAGTGCGCGAAGCAGTGTGCGCTCAACGCGCTCGCCGCGATCAGGGCCGAGGTGCCGCTGGACCGGATCACGCGGATCGTCAAGCTCGTCGTCTTCGTCGCCTCCACCCCCGAGTTCACCGGGCAGCCGCAGATCGCCAACGGCGCCTCGGAGCTGGTCGGCGAGGTGTTCGGCGACGCCGGCCGCCACGCCCGCTCCGCCGTCGGCGTCGCGGTGCTGCCGCTGGACGCTCCCGTCGAGGTCGAGATGATCGTCGAGGTCGGCTGAGTGGACCCGTCGGTCCGGCTGCCGCCGCAGCTGGTCGACACCGCCCGGGCGTTCGCCGAGGGCAGCCGGGTCCCGATCCAGCCCAAGGACGCCAGCACCGTCGTGCTCCTGCGCGAGGGCGACGGGGCGGAGGGCGGGCTGGAGATCTACCTGCTCCGCCGCACCACAGGCATGGCGTTCGCCGGGGGGTTCTGCGTCTTCCCCGGAGGCGGGGTGGACCCGCGCGACTTCGACCACGAGGTCGGCTGGGTCGGCCCCTCGCCGCAGGAGTGGGCGTCGCTGCTCGGCACCACCGAGGAGCACGCCCGGGCCCTGGTCTGCGCCGCGGTGCGGGAGACCTTCGAGGAGTCCGGGGTGCTGCTCGCCGGGCCGACGGCCGACACCGTCGTGGGCGACACCACCGGCGACGACTGGGAGGAGGACCGGCGGGCGCTCGAGGCGCGGGAGCTCTCCCTCACCGACTTCCTGGACCGGCGCGGCCTCCGGCTGCGGACCGACCTGCTCCGGTGGTGGGGGTCGTGGGTGACCCCGGTCTTCGAGCCGAGACGCTACGACACCCGGTTCTTCGTCGCGGTGCTGCCCGAGGGGCAGGTGACGCGCGACGTCTCCTCGGAGTCCGACCACGTCCTGTGGATGCCGGTGCGCGACATCGTCGACGCCGTCGACGACGGGCGGCTGGCGATGCTGCCGCCGACCTACGCCACCTGCCTGGAGCTCTACACGTTCACGTCGGCGGACTCGGCGCTGGCGGCGGCCGAGGAACGGGACCGGACCCCGATCCTCCCCGAGATGCAGGTCGACGAGGACGGCGGCGTGCTGCGCCTTCCCGACCGGCTGGGAACGCTCGGCGACTCCGTCGCGGCCCTGCGGAAGGCAGCCCGAGGATGAGCGACTGGGCAGGTGGGCTCTTCGGGGAGCGCGCCCGCTGCGTGCTCGCCCCCAACCCCGGGCCGATGACGCTCGACGGCACCAACACCTGGGTCCTGCGGCGAGCCGGGCGCCCGCCGCTCGGTGGTGGTCGACCCCGGTCCGCTCGACGACCGCCCACCTCGACGCGGTGGCGTCCGTGGCCGGCGAGGTCGGCGTCGTCCTCCTCACCCACGCCCACCTCGACCACTCCGAGGGAGCGGCCGCGTTCGCCGAGCGGGTCGGCTGCGGCGTACGAGCGCTCGACCCGTCGTACCGCCTCGGAGGCGAGGGGCTGCACGACGGTGACGTGGTCGCCGTCGACGGGCTGGAGCTGCACGTCGTCGGCACCCCCGGGCACACCTCCGACTCCCTCTCGTTCGTGCTTCCCGCCGAGGGCGCGGTGCTGACCGGCGACACCGTCCTGGGGCGCGGCACGACCGTGGTGGCGCACCCCGACGGCAAGCTCGGCGCCTACCTCGACTCGCTGCGTCGGCTGCACCGGCTGGCGGAGGCCGAGGAGGTGCACCACGTCTGGCCCGGTCACGGCCCGGTCATCGACGACGCGCTCGCCGCCCTCGACCGGCTACCTCGCGCACCGTCGGGACCGGCTCGAGCAGGTCCGCGCGGCGCTGGACACCCTGGGCGGCGGCGCCACGCCCCGCGAGGTCGTCGAGCACGTCTACGTCGACGTCGACCCGGTGCTGTGGGGGGCCGCCGAGCTGTCCGTCCGTGCCCAGCTCGAGTTCCTGCGAGGGTGACTGTTTCCGAGAGGAACCGTCACCGGGACCGGCGCTGGAGGCGGTCGATGTCCATGAGCACCACGGAGCGGGGCTCGAGGCGGAGCCAGCCGCGGGAGGCGAAGTCGGCGAGCGCCTTGTTGACGGTCTCCCGGGAGGCGCCGACCAGCTGGGCGAGCTCCTCCTGGGTCAGGTCGTGGTGCACGTGGACGCCGTCGTCGGCGGTGCGGCCGAACCGGTCGGCGAGGTCGAGGAGCGCCTTGGCGACGCGACCCGGCACGTCGGAGAAGACCAGGTCGGCGACGACGTCGTTGGCGCGACGCAGCCGCGAGGCGAGCTGGGAGAGCAGCCCGTGCGCGACGCCGGGCCGTCCGTCCAGCCAGCGGAGGAGGTCGTCGTGGGAGAGCGAGAAGAACGAGGTGTCGGTGACCGCGGTGACGGTCGCGGAGCGGGGTCCGGGGTCGAAGAGCGAGAGCTCGCCGAACATCTGGCCCGGGCCGAGGATCGCGAGCAGGTTCTCCCGGCCGTCGGCGGAGGTGCGACCGAGCTTCACCTTGCCGTCGGCGACGATGTAGAGCTTGTCGCCGGAGTCACCCTCGTGGAACAGGACCTCTCCGCGGCGCAGCTTCACGGTTCCCAGCGAGGAGCGGAGCGCGGCCGTCGCCTCGTCGTCCAGGGCGCTGAAGAGGGGTGCCTGACGCAGCACGTCGGTGTCCACGGATGCCTCCTTGTCGTGGCAGGGGCGCTCCTGCCTGCGCGATCCTCCGGATTGTCCCACGGCCTTCGCTCCGGAGTGCCTCAGGTCACATCTTGTCGTACCGCGGGTCCCGATGGCCAAACGCCCCCGGTTCCAGCGACCTCCGTACCCTGGTGCCGTGCCCGACACCTCACTCGTCCGCCGCGCGCGCAAGATCGACCGGGTGCTGGCGCAGACCTACCCCGACGCGCGCTGCGAGCTCGACTTCTCCAACGCCTTCGAGCTGCTCGTCGTGACGGTGCTGAGCGCCCAGACCACCGACAAGCGGGTCAACACGGTCAGCCCCGCGCTGTTCGCGGCGTACCCCGACGCCGCGGCGCTCGCCGCAGCGGACCGTGAGGCGGTCGAGCGGATCATCCAGCCGACCGGCTTCTTCCGGGCCAAGACCGAGGCGATCACCAAGCTCGCCCAGACCCTGGTCGAGAGGTACGACGGCGAGGTGCCGGCCCGGCTCGAGGAGCTGGTGAAGCTTCCCGGTGTCGGACGCAAGACCGCCAACGTCGTGCTCGGCGACGCCTTCGGGGTCCCCGGCATCACCGTGGACACCCACTTCGGCCGGCTGGCGCGCCGCTTCGGATGGACCGAGCAGACCGACCCGGTGAAGGTCGAGCACGAGGTCGGTGCGCTTTTCCCCAAGCGGGACTGGGTGATGCTGAACCACCACCTGATCTGGCACGGCCGACGGATGTGCCACGCCAGGAACCCGGCATGCGGGGTCTGCCCGGTCGCCCGCTGGTGCCCGGCGTACGGCGAGGGCCCGACCGACCCGGCGAAGGCGGCGACGCTGGTCCGCACCGAGGGGCGGGCCTGACGGTCGGTGCCGCTGGGTAGGGTCGTCGTCGTGTCCGACCGCGCGCTCCCCGAATGGCTGGTGCCGTTGCGTGACGGCGTCCGGACGATGCGCAGCGAGGACCTGAGCGCCTTCGTACCCCCGGACGAGCCGAAGCCGCGGGAGGGCGCGGTGCTCGTGCTCTTCGGCGACGGTCCTGACGGGCCCGACCTGCTGCTGACCGAGCGTGCGCACACGATGCGTTCGCAGCCCGGCCAGGTGTCGTTCCCCGGAGGCTCGCTCGACCCGGGTGAGACCGCGGTCGAGGCGGCGCTGCGTGAGGCCCACGAGGAGACCGGCGTCGATCCCGACGGCATCGACGTGCTCGCCGTGCTGCCTCGACTCTGGCTGCCGCCGCGCAACTTCGCCGTGGCGCCGGTGCTGGCCTACTGGCACCATGACAGCCCGGTGTCGGTGACCAACCCTCGTCGAGGTGCACGCGGTCTTCCGGGTGCCGCTGGCGCATCTGCTCGAGCCGCAGAACCGGTTCACGATCCGCCACCCGATGGGGTGGAAGGGCCCGGCGTGGATGATCGGTCCGAAGCAGGACGTCCTGCTGTGGGGGTTCACCGCCGGGGTCATCAACGCGCTCTTCGACTTCGTCGGCTGGACCGAGGAGTGGGACGAGAGCGCCGAGCGGGGGCTGCCCGAGCACTTCGTCGAGTGGGACCGGATCGCCAGGAGCCTGGGCATCGACGTGCCCGAGGGTGAGCAGTTCGACCCGGTCGCCGCCGGGCTCATCCCCGACCCGTACGACGCCGACGAGCCGCCGTCGCCGCGGCTGGACGAGCCGGACCTCGACCGCGACTTCCGGCCCGGCCGATGAACGCGCTCGACCTGATCCTGCTGGTGCTCGTCCTGGCCTACGCGGTCTCCGGCTACTGGCAGGGGTTCGTCACCGGGGCGTTCGCCACCTCGGGGCCTGCTGCTCGGCGGGCTCGCGGGGATCTGGGTGGCGCCGCGGCTCCTCGGCGAGGCCGACCCGTCGGTGTGGGTCTCGCTGGGCGCGCTGTTCGTCGTGCTGCTCAGCGCCTCGTTCGGGCAGGCGCTGCTGCAGCTCGTCGGCGCCCGGATCCGCGACCAGATCACCTGGCAACCGGTGCGCGCACTCGACGCGGTCGGCGGAGCAGCGCTCAGCATCGCGCGCCGTCCTGGTCGTCGCCTGGGCGCTGGGCGTCGCCGTCACCGGGGCCCGGTTGCCGTGGGTCTCGCAGGAGGTCCGTGAGTCCAGGGTGCTCGGCCAGGTCGACGAGGTGATGCCGACCCGTGCTGTCACGGCGCTCGACTCGTTCAACGAGGTCGTCGGGTCCAGCTTCTTCCCGCGCTACCTGGAGCCGTTCGCGCGCGAGCGGATCGTCGAGGTCGCCCCGCCCGCCGGCCGGGATCGCACGCGACCCCGAGATCGCCGCAGCCGCCGCCAGCGTCGTCAAGCTGCACGGCGAGAACGAGTGCGGCCGGGGCGTCGAGGGCACCGGCTTCCTCTACTCGCCCAACCGGGTGATGACCAACGCCCACGTCGTGGCCGGGGTCGCGGCACCACGCGTCGTGGACGACGAGGGCGGGGAGGTCGAGGCCCGGGTCGTCTACTTCAACCCCGACATCGACGTCGCGGTGCTCGCCGTCGACGGGCTCGGGCTGCCGCACCTCGCCTTCGACCGCGACGGCCGGCCACGGCAGGCCGGTGCGGTGCTCGGGTACCCCCAGGACGGGCCGTACGACGTCCAGGCCGCCCGGATCCGTGCCGAGCAGCGGCTGCGCAGCCCGGACATCCACGGCGAGGGGACGGTCGTCCGGGAGGTGTTCTCGGTCCGGGCCCTGATCCGCCCGGGCAACTCCGGCGGTCCGATGGTCGACCGGGACGGCGAGGTGCTCGGGGTGGTCTTCGCGGCGTCGGTGACCGACGATTCGACCGGCTACGTGCTCACCGCGGAGCAGGTCGCGCAGGCCGCCGCCCAGGGACTCACCAGCAGCGCCACGGTCGACAGCGGCCCCTGCGCCTGAGCAGCACCGCCGCTGCCGCCCTCTTCGGTGGTTGAGCCGTCACTCGTGCCGGGTTGAGCCGTCGATGATTCCGGGTTGAACCGACACTGGTGCCGGCGTACGACGTCGTCGAACCGGGCGCCAGTATCAGACGTGAAGCGCAACGAAGAACGCTCAGGCGGAGCTTCTCGTCGGACAGCGCAACAGCGATCACACCATCCGGCACGAACGACGGTTCAACCCGGCACGGGCGACGGTTCGACCCGGCACGGGCGACGGTTCGACCCGGCACGGGCGACGGCTCAACCGCGGTGGAGGAGGGCGCTCTTCGTCTCCTGCGCCTGGTGGATCGCCCGCTCCGGCGGCCGGACCGTCCGGATCTTGCGGTAGCCGACGAACGCCAGCACCCCGGCCAGCAGCACGTAGAGCAGGAAGACGATCGAGTAGCACCACGCCAGGTCGAGCCCGGTCATGTGGATGAAGTGGGCGATCGCCACCGACAGCATGATGATGGCGAGCACCAGCACGAAGCCGGCGGCGGCGAAGAGCGCGGCGCCCATCCCCCCTGCCTTGACGCTGACCTTCACCTCGGACTTCGCGAGAGCGATCTCGTGGCGGATCAGCGTCGAGACGTCCCGGCTCGCGCTCGCGACCAGCTGGCCGATGGACGGCTCCTCCTCCGGCTGGACCGGGGTGGCGCGGGCGGTGGCGGCGGGTGTGGCGGCGGGTGTGGTGTCGGTCATGTGGGCTCCCTTCGCAGCACCCAGAGCCTAGGCGACCGGGGCGGGAATGCGCGCGCAGCCCGGTCCGGCCATCGGCGCGGCGTGGACCGACCGGCCGGTCATTCGTCCGCGTGGGCGACCGCACGACGGTGCAGCAGCACCGACGCGAGCGCGGCAGCCACAGCGGAGCCGAGGAGCACCGCGGTCTTGGCGGCCTCGGCACGGTCGCCGGTGAAGGAGAGGTCGGCGACCAGCAGGGCGACGGTGAACCCGACGCCGGCGAGCACCGCGACACCGGCGAGGTCTCGCCAGCCGAGCTCGGGGTTGAGCTCCGCCCGGGTGACCCGGGTGACCAGGCACGCGCCGCCGAGCACCCCGATCGGCTTGCCGACGACGAGCCCGAGGACGACGCCGAGGACCACGGGGTCGCTGACCAGCTCGCTGCCGCCCTCGACCGCGACGCCCGCCGACATCAGCGCGAAGAACGGCACCGCGACGCCGGCCGACAGCGGTGTCAGCGTGTGCTCGAGCCGTACGGCGGGGCTCGCCTTCTCCCCGGGGTCCAGCTGACGCGGGTCAGCAGCCCCATCGCGACACCGGCGATCGTGGCGTGGATGCCGCTCTCGTGCATGAACCACCAGATGACGATCGAGAGCGGGACGTACCAGAGCCACGACTCGCCGCGGTACTTCTGGAGCAGCGCGAAGACGACCAGCCCGGCGAGGGACAGGGCGAGCGGCAGCAGGCTCAACGAGGAGCTGTAGAACGCGGCGATGATGATGATGACGATGAGGTCGTCGACGACCGCGAGCGTCAGCAGGAAGATGCGCAGCGGGGTTCGGCAGCCTGCTGCCCACGACCGCCAGCACGGCCAGGGCGAAGGCGATGTCGGTCGCGGCCGGGATCGCCCATCCCCGCAGCTGCCCGTCGGTCAACGTCAGGTTGAGCACGGTGTAGATGAGCGCGGGCACCAGGACGCCGCACGCGGCGGCGGCGACCGGCACCAGCGCGTCGGCCGGCTTGCTCAGCGACCCGACCACGAACTCACGCTTCAGCTCGAGCCCGGCGATGTAGAAGAACAGCGTCAGCGCACCGTCCGCGGCCCAGTGCTCCAGGTCGAGCGGCCCGAGCTGCAGGTGGCGCAGGTCTTCGTACGCCCCGGCCCAGGGCGTGTTCGCCCACACGACCGCGATCACGGCGGCCACGAGGACGACCGCGCCCCCGACGGTCTCCTGGCGCAGGAACTTGCCGAGGAAGGTCTCCTCGTCCGAGGACGACGAGGGGAAGATCAGGCGGCGCTCGCTCACGGGGACCTCTCGGGTGGACGACGGCATCGTCGCCGACCATCCTTCCCTGCCCGGCCCGGATCAGCCCAGGGTGTGGGGTGCCGCATGCGCTGCGCGACCAGCCCGCTCAGTCGTCGGACGACGTCGAGGACATCCCCTTCTCGATCAGGCCCATCACCGAGGAGTCGGCCAGCGTGGTGACGTCGCCGACCTCGCGGTTCTCGGCCACGTCGCGCAGGAGCCGGCGCATGATCTTGCCCGAGCGGGTCTTCGGCAGCTCGGTCACGATCATGATCTGCCGCGGCTTGGCGATCGCACCGATCTCGCGGGCGACGTGGTTGCGCAGCTCCTTGACGAGCTCCTCGCCCTCACCGGGCTCGTCGGCCTCCTGCACCGCCGACTCACGCAGGATGACGAAGGCGCAGACCGCCTGGCCGGTGGTCTCGTCGGTGGCGCCGACGACGGCGGCCTCGGCGACCTTCGGGTGCGAGACGAGCGCCGACTCGATCTCGGTCGTGGAGAGCCGGTGTCCGGAGACGTTCATGACGTCGTCGACCCGGCCGAGCAGCCAGACGTCGCCGTCCTCGTCGAGCTTCGCGCCGTCACCGGCGAAGTAGCGACCCGGGAAGCGGGACCAGTAGGTGTCCTTGAACCGCTGGTCGTCACCCCAGATCGTGCGCAGCATCGCCGGCCACGGCTCGGTGAGCACGAGATAGCCACCCTCCCCGTTGCCGACGGACTTCGCCTCGTCGTTGACGACCTCGGCGGAGATCCCCGGCAGCGGCGTCATCGCCGACCCCGGCTTGCCGGCGGTGACGCCGGGGAGCGGGCTGATCATGATCTGGCCGGTCTCGGTCTGCCACCAGGTGTCGACGATCGGGCACCGGTCCGCGCCGATGGTCTCGCGGTACCACATGTACGCCTCGGGGTTGATCGACTCACCGACCGACCCGAGGATCCGCAGCGAGGAGAGGTCGAACTTCGAGGGGATCTCGGCCCCCCACTTCATGAAGGTGCGGATCGCGGTGGGGGCGGTGTAGAAGATCGTGACGCCGTACTTCTCGATGATCTCCCACCACCGGCCCTTGTGCGGGCTGTCCGGGGTGCCTTCGTACATCACCTGCGTCGCGCCGTTGGCGAGCGGCCCGTAGACCATGTAGGAGTGGCCGGTCACCCAGCCGACGTCGGCGGTGCACCAGTAGACGTCGGTCTCCGGCTTGAGGTCGAAGACCGCCCAGTGCGTGTAGGAGGTGCCGACGAGGTAGCCGCCGGTGGTGTGCAGGATCCCCTTGGGCTGGCCCGTGGTCCCGGAGGTGTACATGACGTAGAGCGGGTGCTCGGCGTCGAACGCCTCGGCCGTGTGCTCGGCCGAGGCGGACCCCACGACGTCGTGCCACCAGACGTCGCGCCCCTCAGTGAAGTCGACGTCCTGGCCGGTACGGCGTACGACGAGCACCTTCTCGACGAGGTCGCCGACCTTGGTGCACGCCTCGTCGACCGCCGGCTTGAGGGCGGAGGGGGCCCCGCGGCGGTAGCCGCCGTCGGAGGTCACGATCACCTTCGCGCCGCAGTCGGTGACCCGGCTGGCCAGCGCGTCGGCGGAGAACCCTCCGAACACGACCGTGTGGGGGGCGCCGAGCCGGGCGCAGGCGAGCATGGCCACGACGGTCTCGGGGATCATCGGCATGTAGATCGCGACCCGGTCGCCGGCGGCGACGCCGAGCTCGGTGAGCGCGTTGGCGGCCTGGCAGACCTCGGCCTGCAGGTCGGCGTAGGTGATCGAGCGGGCGTCGTCCTCCGGCTCGCCGATCCAGTGCAGCGCCACGCGGTCGCCGTTGCCCGCCTCGACGTGACGGTCGACGCAGTTGTACGCCGCGTTCAGCCGGCCGCCCTGGAACCACTGGGCGAAGGGCGGGTTGCTCCAGTCGAGGACCTCGGTGAACGGCTCGCTCCAGGTGATCCGCTCGGCCTGCTTGGCCCAGAAGCCGAGCCGGTCCTTCTCGGCCTCCGCGTAGGCGTCGGCGGTGACGTTGGCGTTGGCGGCGAGCTCGGCCGGCGGCTCGAACCGTCGCTCCTCGTGCAGCAGGTTCGACAGTGTGGCTTCGGACTTCTCGCTCATCGATGCTCCTCGTCGGTGGCTCGTCGGGTGCGGCAGGATCTGCTCAGCAGACTAGCCGCCGGTAGGCGCCCGGAGTGACCGCCGTCACCCCTCGTCGCCGGGGCGGAGGCGGACGTCGACGGGCGGTCGGTGCAGCGCGACGAGCGGCCCGTCCGGCGTCTCTAGCCGGGCTCCCTCCGGAGCGCCGCGCCCCGGTCCAGCCGGACCGCCTCGGGGGTGTGCAGCCGCACCATCGTCGTCGACACGTGCACCGGCAGCCGCCCCGGTGTCAGCAGCGAGACCACGACCATCGTGAGGAACGCCAGCGGCACGGTCCAGGCCGCCGGATGCGCGACGAGGGCACCGGGCCACCCGGCGTGGCCGTCGGCGAGCAGGCTGTCGAGCACGGCTGCCCCGCAGAGCAGCCCGCCCACGGCCATCCCGGCGACCGCGCCGACGTCGGTGAGCCGGCGCCACCAGATGCCGAGCACGATGAGGGGGCAGAACGTCGAGGCGGCGAAGGCGAAGGCCAGCCCCACCGTGCGCGCCACCCCGACCCCGTCGGTCGTCGCCGCCAGCATCAGCGGAACCGAGACAGCGATGACCGCACCGACCTGGAACGAGCGGACCCCGCCGAGCCGGCGGCCCAGCTCGCCGCGGCTGAGCACGTCCTGTCCGAGGACGCCGGAGACCGCGATGGTGAGCCCGCTCGAGGTGGAGAGGAACGCCGCGAACGCGCCGGCGGCGGTGAGCGCGGAGAGGAGGGACCCGGCCACCCCCTCCACCATCCGGCCGGGCAGCTCGAGCACGACGGTGTCGGTGGCGTCGGCGGCGATCAGCTCCGGTGCGTAGATCCGGCCGAGGGCGCCGTACACCGGGGGCAGCACGTAGAAGAGACCCAGCAGCGCGAGCACCACCAGCGTCGTACGCCGCGCCGCGCGCCCGTCCGGGTTCGTGTAGAAGCGGACCACCACGTGCGGCAGCCCCATCGTGCCGAGGAAGGTCGCGACGATGATCGAGTACGTCGTGTAGAGCCCGTGCTCGCCCTCCGAGATCGGGTTCGACCACTCGGCGGCGGACAGGGAGGGCAGGTCCACCGTCGCCGGGCTGACCGCCCCGTCGCCGACCCAGACGGCGACGAGGAAGAGCGCGGGGGTGAGCAGCGCGGTGAGCTTCAGCCAGTACTGGAAGGCCTGGACGAACGTGATGCTCCGCATCCCGCCGGAGAGCACGTTGACGAGCACGACCACGCTGACCAGCAGTGCGCCTGCCCACGTCGGCGTGCCCGCGACGGTGCCGAGGGAGACGCCGGCGCCTTGGAACTGCGGCAGCAGGTAGAGCCACCCGATCGCCACCACGAGCAGCGAGGAGAACCGGCGGACCAGCGCCGACTCCAGCCTGCTCTCGGCGAAGTCGGGCAGGGTGTAGGCCCCCGAGCGGCGGAGCGGAGCCGCCACCAGGACGAGGAGCACGAGGTAGCCCGCGGTCCAGCCGACCGGGTACCACAGCATCTCGGCGCCGAACGCGAGGACGAGCCCGGCGACGCCGAGGAACGAGGCGGCCGAGAGGTACTCCCCACCGATCGCGCTGGCGTTGAGCGCCGGCCGCACCGAGCGGGAGGCGACGAAGAAGTCGCTCGTGGTCCGCGAGAACCGCCAGCCGTAGGCCCCGACCGCCAGCGTCGCCACCGAGACCAGGACCACCGCCACCACGCCGTACGTCGGGCTCACGGCTGCTCCTCCTGGCGGGGCTCGACCATCGCCGCGAACGCCGCCTCGTTGCGCTCCGCCCGGCGGACGTAGGACCAGCCGCAGAGGAACAGGAACGGGTAGACCGCGAAGGCCAGCAGGACCCAGGAGAGCGGCATCCCCAGCACCGACGTCTCCGAGAGCACCGGCAGGAGGCGGAACAGCAGGGGCAGCCCGGCCAGGGTGCCGACGGCGACCGTCAGCACCCCCAGGGCCAGCCGGAGCTGTGCCCGCAGCAGGGTCGACACGTAGAGCTCGCCGAGGCGGGTGCGGCGGTCGATCTCCGCGGTCGGCAGGACCCGGCGGGCACGTGCGGCGGAGGTCCGTGGGCTGGTGATCCGGACCCGCCGCGGCGGGTCCGGATGGTTCACGTGCGACCGCCGGAGCCGGGGCGGGCGCGCCGGACCAGGAGGTCGCGCAGCTCGCGGGTGTGCCGGCGGGAGACCGTCAGCTCCTCGCCGTCGACGACGACGGTGACCCGGCCGCCGTCGGCGCGCACCTCGCTGACGTGGGCGAGGGCGACCAGGTGCGAGCGGTGGATCCGGACGAAGCCGGCGTCGGCCCACTCCTCCTCGAGGGTGGCCATCGGGACCCTGATCAGCGGGCTGCCGCTCGGGGTGTGCAGCCTCGTGTAGTCGCCCTGCGCCTCCACGTAGCGGACCTCGGAGCGGCGGACGAACCGGGTCACGCCGCCGAGCTCGACGGGGATCGCGTCGTCCTCCTGCTCGGGCTGGGGGCCGCCGGCGTCCACCACGCGGCGCACCGCCTCGCGGAGCCGTGACTCCCGCACGGGCTTGAGCAGGTAGTCCACGACGTCGAGCTCGAAGGCGTCGACCGCGTGCTGCTCGTGGGCGGTGACGAAGACGACCTGCGGCGGCTCCCGGAAGCGGCGCAGCACCTGCGCGAGCTCGAGGCCGCTGAGCCCCGGCATCCGGATGTCGCTGAGCACCACGTCGACGTCGCGGTCCTGGAGCACACGGAGCGCCTCGGCAGCGGAGTCGGCGGTGAGCACGGTGCCCACCCGCTCGTCGCGGTCGAGGAGCCAGCTGAGCTCGTCGAGGGCCGGCCGCTCGTCGTCGACGACGAGGATCGTCAGCCCGGTCACGGGTGCACCCCGGGGGCGAACTTCGGGACCCGGACGGTCACCTTGGTGCCGGCTCCCTCGGCGGTCTCGACGACCAGGCCGTACTCGTCCCCGAACGCCGAGCGCAGCCGGCCGTCGACGTTGCCGAGCCCGATGGAGTCCGAGTCGCTCTCTCCGGAGAGGGCGCGGCGCACCCGGGCCGGGTCCTCGCCGATGCCGTCGTCCTCCACCGAGATCACCGCCTCGCGGTCCCGGTCCTCGGCGACGATCTCGATCCGGCCGGTGCCGGGCTTCGACTCCAGGCCGTGCCGCACCGCGTTCTCGACGAGCGGCTGGAGGCAGAGGAACGGCACGGTGACGGGAAGGACCTCGGGGGCCACCCGGAGGGTGACGTGCAGCCGCTCGCCGAACCGGGCCTTCTCCAGCACGAGGTACCGCTCGATCGAGCGGAGCTCCTCGGCCAGGGTCGTGAACTCGCCGTGCCGGCGGAACGAGTAGCGGGTGAAGTCGGCGAACTCGAGCAGCAGCTCGCGGGCCTGCTCGGGGTCGGTGCGGACGAACGACGCGATGGCATTGAGCGAGTTGTAGATGAAGTGCGGCGAGATCTGCGCCCGCAGCGCCCGCACCTCGGCCTCCATGAGCCGCGTGCGGCTGGCGTCGAGCTCGGCGAGCTCGAGCTGGCTGGTGACCCACGCGGCGACCTCCTCGGCGGCGCGGACCAGCCCGGCGCTCACCGTGGGGGTGAAGACCTGGAGGGTGCCGACCACCGCCTCATCGATGGCGAGCGGGCAGACCACGACGTGGTTGACCGGGCAGGCCGGGTCGCCGCAGGCCAGGTCGGGACCCCGGTCGTGGACGACGGTGACGTCCGGGCTCTCCTGCGCGAACCGGGCGGCGATCTCCCGGTGGTCCTCGAAGGCGCCGTCCCAGCCCAGGACCTCGACGTCGTCGGTGAGCACCACCGACGGTGTGCCGAGCAGCGTGCGCAGGTGCCGCACGGAGCGCTCCGCGGACTGGCTGGTCAGCCCGCTGCGCAGGGCCGGCGCGGCGAGCGAGGCGGTGTGCAGCGTCCGGAAGGTGGCCCGGTCCGCCTCGGTGCCGAGGTCGCCGGAGCGCATCCACCGCGTCCCGCGCTGCCACACCGCCATGGCGGACAGGGTAGGCCCGCGCCGAGGACCCCGGCGACCGCCGGCCCGTCGGTCAGCGGAAGTCGATCAGCGTCGTCGACGGGTCCTCGGTCGGCGCCTCGCCCCTGGCCTCGGCCGCCTTCGCTTCGCGCACCGCATCCGCGGCGGCGGTCAGGTCGGCGCTGTGCTCGGGCTCCTCGATCAGCCCCCGCGGTCGTACAACGGCGCGGTAGCACCGGGTCACGTAGGGGAGCAGCACCCCGTCGGGGCCGGTGCCGTTGGCGTCGTACAGCTCGTCGACCTTGCGCAGCAGCCGCTCCTGCGCCAGCGGGTCCATCACTGCGACGTACGACCGCGAGGCGACGAGGTCGCGGAGCTGCTCCTTGCGCAGCGGCTGCCAGAAGCGGAACGTCGCCTCCTCGACGTAGCCGAACAGCGTGGAGCCGACCAGCACGTCCGTCGGGTCCTCGTCGCGCTCCGGCGAGCCGATGAGCGCCTTCAGGCGGCGCACCCACGGGACGCGGACGTCCAGCTCGTTCCACACCAGCGCGATCCGCCCCTCGGGCTTGAGCATGCGGGCCGCCTCGCGCAGCGCCACCGCGGTGTCGAACCAGTGGAACGACTGCGCGGCGACGACCGTGTCGACGCTGCGGGTCGCGACGGGGACGGCCTCGGCAGGAGCCCGGGCGACCCGGACGTCGGGGTGACGCTCACGCAGGTAGGCGAGCATCTCCTCGAGCGGGTCGGTGGCCAGCACGTCGTGACCGAGCTCGACGAGCCGGTCGGTCAGCTTGCCGGTGCCGGCTCCCAGCTCGACCACGGTCGAGGCGAGCCGGCCGGTCATCCACTCCGCGGCCTCGAGGGGGTACGACGGCCGCACCCGGTCGTAGATGTCGGCGACCCTGGCGAACGACAGGGCGGGGTCGGGCTGCGAGGAGGGGCTCATGGTGCGGCCAATCTACTCCCGGAGACCGGGCGGTGAGCCGTCGGCCGGTAGCCTGCCGACCGTGTCCGCCGCCCGCTCAGACCCCCTGGCGGACCTGGCCGCGCTCGAGGGCGTGGCCTCGGCCATGGCGTCGGCGCGGGACGGCATCGACGCCCTGCTCCGCGACCGCGGCCTGAGGCGCACGGCACCCGAGCTGACGACCGAGTCGCTCCTGCGGGGTGCCCGCGCCAGCGCCGTGCTCGCCGGCTCCGGGTCCGAGCTCGAAGCGTTCCGGAGAGGAGAGGCGGACCAGACAGCTGCGGCCGCCCTGCGTCTCTCGACCGAGCTGCTGGGGCTCGTCCCGGTCCTGCGCCGGTCGCCGGCCCAGGCGTTCGCCAGGCTGCACACGGTGGCGGCGAAGGGCGTTCTCGACGACACCGAGCTCGGCCGGCCGCGCGACCATCTCGGCGCCGAGCGGCTCACCGGGCTCGCCCGGATGCTCCTCGCTCCCACCCGGGCTCCCGCACTGGTCGCCGCTGCCGTGGTGCACGCCGAGCTGCGCACGGTGGCGCCCTTCGGGTCGCACGACGGGCTGGTGGCGCGCGCGGCCGAGCGGCTCCTGATGGTGGCCCGCGGGGTGGATCCCACGTCGCTGACCGTCCCGGAGGCCGGGCACCTGGCGCTGCGCGCGGCGTACGAGTCGAACCTGAAGGGCTACGCGGAGGGTGGCACGGCCGGCGTCCATGCGTGGCTGCTCTACGCGGCGGAGGCCTTCACCGCAGGCGCCCAGGAGAGCCCGCTGCGCGACGCATGACCCGCCGCCACGTCCCCCGACATGCGAGCGGCACCCCTTGGACAGGGGTGCCGCTGCTGACACACGAGACCTGGTTACCAAGCGTGCACCAGTAAGTCGCCGCGGGTGAACCCGAGGTCGACGCCCTCTAAGAAGGGAGGTCGCCGCGTGGGTGCCTGGCTCGTGTGCTGTCTGGAGTTGTGTCTCCTTTGTACGCCGCCGACCGGGTCGGGACAAGACTTGACTTTGCGGCGTCCGCGGTCTTGGCCGGCGGATGCCGTCAGCCGCGGAGCTCCCGGTCCAGCCGGCGCCGGGCCCCGAGGTAGATCGCGCCGCCGACGACGACCGCGGTGCCGGCCGCCAGCGCCGCGAGCGTGCCGCGACTCTCGGGCAGCCGAACCCGGGCGCCGAGTGCGACCGGCCGGTCGAAGATGAGGATCGGCCACTCCCGCTCCCGGGCGATCCGGCGCAGCTCCTTGTCAGGGTTGACCGCGTGCGGGTGGCCGACGACCTCGAGCATGTGCACGTCGGTGATCGAGTCGGAGTAGGCGAAGCTGTGGGAGAGGTCGTAGCCGCGGCGCTCGGCAAGCTCGCGCATCGCCACCGCCTTGTTCTCCGCGTAGGCGTAGAAGTCGATGGCTCCGGTGAACCGTCCCTCCTCGGTGGAGAGCCGGCTGGCCACGACGGCGTCGACGCCGAGCAGCTCCCCGATCGGCTCGACCATCTCGAGCCCCGAGGCCGAGACGATGATGACGTCCCGGCCGGCGAGGTGGTGGTCCTCGATGAGGGAGACCGCCTCGTCGTACACGAGTGGCTCGACGATGTTGTGCAGCGTGTCCGCGATGATCTCCTGGACCGTGTCGACGTGCCAGCCGGTGACCATCCGCGAGAGGAACTCGCGCATCTTCTCCATCTGGTCGTGGTCCGCGCCGCCGAGGTGGAAGACGAACTGGGCGTAGGCGCTGCGCAGCACGGAGCGCCGGCTGATCAGACCACCCGCGTAGAACGGCTTGCTGAACGCGAGCGCGCTCGACTTGGCGATGATCGTCTTGTCCAGGTCGAAGAACGCCGCCGGACGCCCGGTCGGCGGTACGCCACCGGTGGCGGTGCTCGATGCGGACATCTGTCGACTTCCTGGCCGGGGAGGGGCGGTCCCCCTGCATTCAACCGCACGTGCTGGAGCAGGCCGCGCACGAGTGCGGCGCTGGGCACGGTAGCCTCCCGACGCGAGCTTCCGGCGGCCCCCGCTGGAAGAGGTCCCGGGCTGGTCCCCCCCGAGCCCGGAACCGTGGGGCCCCTGGCCGTTCCCCCCTGGCCAGGGGCCCGCTCGCCCTCCTCGGCGGCACGCGCCGGTCCGCGTGCACAGGCGCGCCGACCGAGGGGTTCTCCACAGGCCTCGCCCTCCCACCGAAGGACGGTGGTGGCGGTCGGGAGATTGCCGGTCATGACGAACCCGCCCGCCCCGTCGCTCCTGCTCACCGCCGACGACCTCCTCGAGAGCGACCTGCTGCGGCTGGCCGCGGCCGCGGGGGTGGTCCTCGACGTGCAGCGCGACCCCGACCGGGCGGCACGCACCTGGGCGACCGCGCCGGTCGTGCTCGTCGGGGCCGACCGCGCGACCGTGGTGGCGCTGGCGGCCATGCCACGGCGGCCGCAGGTGTTCGTGGTGGCACCCGAGGCCGCGGCGGACCGGCTCTACCGGACCGCGGTCGACCTCGGCGCGGCGTCGGTGGTGGAGCTGCCCGGCTGCGAGAGCTGGCTCGTCGAGCTGCTCACCGACACCGCGGACGAGGAGCGGGGTCGCAGCGTGGCGGTCGCGGTCGTCGGGGGTTCGGGTGGCGTGGGAGCGACGGTGCTCACCGCGGCGCTGGCGCTGACCGCCGGTCGTTCGGGCCCGGCGCTCGCGGTGGACCTCGACCCCTTGGGTCCCGGGCTGCGGCGGGTGGTGGGTGTCGAGGAGCCGCCGGGGGTGACCTGGCGCGAGCTCGCGGACTCCCGGGGCCGGCTCGGGTCGCGTGCGCTGCGCGACGCGCTGCCCGGGGTGGGCGACGTGCGGGTGCTCGGCCATGCCGAGGGCGACCTCTCGCCGCCCGCGCCGACGGTCGTGCGGGAGGTGCTGTCCGCGGGACGTCGCGGACACGACTGGGTCGTGGTGGACCTTCCCCGGGGCATGGAACCGCACGCAGCTCCGGCCCTCGGCGGCTGTGACCACGTGGTGCTCGTGGCGCGCGCCGCGCTGGGTGCGGTCGCCTCGGCGGCGAGGGTCGCCGACCGGCTCCGCGGTGAGGCGACCTCGCTGGGCGTGGTGGTCCGCACCGGTGCCGGGACCGCTGGTGCCGCCGAGGTGGCCCGAGCCGTCGGCGTGGAGCTGCTCGCCGAGCTGCCCGACCAACGGCGCCTCGACGAGCACCTCGACCTCGGACTCGGGCCGGTCCACGGGAGGCGCTCCCCGCTCGCGCGGACAGCGCGCCGGCTCCTCGACCGGCTGGAGGGCCGGTGACTGCAGCGACGCACCCGCCGGGCGTGGACCCCGAGACGGTCGAGCAGGTCCGCGAGCAGCTCGCCCGGGAGGGAGCCGCCCTCACCCCCGCCGTGGTGGCCGCAGCGCTGCGTGCGCGCGGCCGGCCCGTCGGCGACGCCACGGTCCTCGCCGTCCTCGACGTGCTGAGACGAGACGTGCTCGGCGCCGGCCCTCTCGAGCACCTGCTCCGCACCGAGGGAGTCACCGACGTGCTGGTCAACGGCCCCGATGCGGTCTACCTCGACCGCGGCCGGGGTCTGGAGCTGACCCGGGTGCGGTTCCCCGACGACGGGGCCGTGCGCAGGCTCGCGCAGCGGCTCGCGGCCGGGGCCGGGCGCCGGCTCGACGACGCCAGCCCCTGTGTCGACCTTCGGCTGGCCGACGGCACCAGGCTGCACGCCGTCCTGGCTCCGGTGGCGCGGCCGGGCACCCTGGTCTCCCTCCGGGTGCCCCGGCGCCGGGTCTTCACGCTGGCCGAGCTGGAGTCGGTCGGCGCGCTGCCGGTCGAAGGGGTGCGGCTTCTGCAGCTCGTCGTCGACCGGAAGGTGGCGTTCCTGGTCAGCGGCGGCACCGGCGCCGGGAAGACGACCCTGCTCGACGCACTGCTGTCCGCGGCCGACCCGGCCGACCGTGTCGTCGTCGTCGAGGACACCAGCGAGCTGCGCCCGGCACTGCCGCACGTGGTCGGTCTCGAGTCGAGGCCGGCCAACGCCGAGGGGGCCGGTGCCGTCGACCTGCGCACCCTGGTCCGGCAGGCGCTGCGGATGCGTCCGGACCGCCTGGTCGTCGGTGAGGTCCGCGGGGGCGAGGTCGTGGACCTGCTCGCCGCGCTGAACACCGGCCACGAAGGGGGTTGCGGGACGATCCACGCGAACTCGGCCGCGGACGTGGCGGCTCGGGTCGAGGGGCTCGCCCTGGCCGCCGGGATGCCGCTCGCCGCGGTGCACTCGCAGATGGCCGCCGCCCTGGAGGTGGTCGTGCACTGCGTCCGCGACCGCGACGGGCGCCGCCGGGTCGCGGAGGTGGCGGCAGTCCGGGCCGGCGCCGACGGACGGGTCTCGGTCGCCCCTGCGGTGACGTTCGAGGCCCGGGGGCGGGTCGTCGAGCACGACGCCGCGGAGTGGCTGGCCCGGAGGCTGGACCGGTGAGGGGCGCCTGGCTGCTCCTCGCCACGGCCGCGGCTGCCGGAGCGGCCCTGCTCCTGGTGCCGCTCAGGAGCAGCGTCCCGAGGACGTCGCCGATCGGCGCCCGCCGGGTCCCGGCGGTCGCGTTGGGTGGTGCGGTCGCCGTGGCGCTGGTGGCGCTGCGAGGGGTCCACCTGGCGCTCGCGCTGGTGCTGGTCGTCGCTGCCGTGGGGGTGCAGCGCATGGCGGTCCGCAGTCGCGCGGAGCGGGCGGCCGCCGTACGCCGTCGGCTCGTGGTCGACTACGCCGAGGCGTTGGCGGGCGAGCTCCGGGCTGGCCAGCCGGTGCTCGCGGCGCTGCGCCGCGCCTCGTCGACGTGGCCCGAGAGCGAGAGGGTGGTCGCCGCAGCGACGCTCGACGCCGACGTGCCTGCGGCGTTCCGCCGGCTCGCCGCCGACCCGGGCGGGGGTGCTCTCCGCAGGCTCGCCGGGGCGTGGGAGCTGTGCGCGGCCACCGGCGCCGGCCTTGCCTTCGCGGTGGAGCAGGTCGTGGAGACGGCGCGCGTCGAGCTGCGCACCAGCGGCATGGTCCAGGGCGAGCTCGCCTCGGCCCGGGCCACCGCGCGGCTCGTCGCCTCGCTTCCCGTCGTCGTGCTCCTCGCCGCCCACGGCATGGGGGCCCGGTCGTGGCACTTCCTCACCTCCACCCCGCTCGGCGTCGGCTGCCTCGCAGCAGGGCTCGGGCTCGCGCTGCTCGGGATGTGGTGGATCGACCGGATCGCCGCCGCGGCGGGCGAGGGTGACCGGTGACCGCGCTCCTCGCTGCGGCCCTCGCCTCGCTGGCCGCCGCGCTCGCTCTCTCCGGACGACCCCGCCGACCGCTGCCCTCCGCCGCCTGCTTCCGCTGTCTCCGCCGCCTCCGCCGCCTCCGAGCAGGCTCCGGCTCCCACCTCGGAGCCCGCGGCGTGGGACCCGATGGCGGTTGCTGTCCGCGGCCGGAGCGGCGCTCGGCGTGCTCGTCCTCGTCCCGGGTCTGGCGGCGCCGGTCGCGGCGGCCGTGGTGGCCGCGGTCGTCTGGTGGCGCAGCGCGGGCTGGGAGAGCGCCGAGGTGCGACGCCGCCGTGAGCTGCTCGAGGGGCAGCTGCCGCACGTCGTCGACCTCATGGTGGCCGCGATGGCCGCCGGAGCGGCGCCCGGGGCGGCCCTGCCCCAGGTGGCCGGGGTGGTGGGTGAGCCGGCCGGCGGGGAGCTGCGTGGCTACGCGACGCGGTTGAGCCTGGGAGCCGACCCGGTGACGGTGTGGCGCGCGCTGGCGGCTCATCCCCAGCTCGGCCGGCTCGGTGTGACGCTGCTCCGGTCGGCCGAGAGCGGGGCGCCGGTCACCGGTGCGCTCTCCAGGCTCGCCGAGGAGCTGCGGGCACGGCGTCGGGCCGACGTCGAGACCCGCGTCCGCCAGGTCGAGGTGAAGGCGGCCGTCCCGCTCGGGATCTGCCTGCTCCCGTCGTTCGTGCTGCTGGGAGTGGTACCGCTCGTGGCCGGGTCCGCCCTCGG
This sequence comes from uncultured Actinomycetota bacterium, assembly GCA_963754155.1. Taxonomy (GTDB): domain Bacteria; phylum Actinomycetota; class Actinomycetes; order Propionibacteriales; family Nocardioidaceae; genus Marmoricola_A. Next base: position 1,689,551 of record CAVWEU010000003.1, read on the forward strand.
GTTCGTGGTGGTCCGGTGAGCCGCCGCGCCACTCCCGCTCCCCAAGCCGGCCAACTGACGGGCTGTGCGCAGCGGCGGCATCGGCGCTCGTGGCGGGCGGCCGGCGCGACGAGAGTCGGCGGCGTCAACACCGACAGGCCGCCCCCGGGGCGGCCGAGACCTCCAGGAGGAACCATGACCACCTCGCCCAACGCCCGGCTCCGCACGCAGATCGGGGCGGCGTCCGCGGAGTACGCCGCGGTGACCGCCGCCGGCTGCGGCCTCGCCGGCGTCCTCATCAAGCTGCTGTCCAGCGACTTCGGTCAGCAGCTGATCCGGACGATCCTCGACTTCTTCCTCAAGATGATCGGGATCGGCTGAGCCGTGGGAGCCGAGGTGGCCGTGGGGGTCCGCAGGGGACGGCGCACCCCCTCGGCCACCTCAGCCGGTGCGGACGGACCGGTCGCTGCCGTGCGGAGGCGGGGCGACCGGGGCGCGGTCACAGCCGAGGCGGCGGCCGTCCTGCCGGTGCTGCTGCTGGTGACCATGCTGATGGTCTGGCTGGTCTCCGTGGCGACCGCGCAGGTCCGGGTCGTCGACGCCGCCCGGGAGGCCGCACGGCAGGCCGCCCGCGGGGAGCCCGACGCAGTGGCGGTCCGGCACGGCGCGAGGGTCGCCCCGGCCGGCACCTCCTTCTCGGTCGCGCGTGCGAACGGGCGGGTCCGGGTCACGGCCTCCGCCGAGGTGGACGGACCGGGTGCGCTGTTCTCCTTCCTGCCCGGCCTCACCGTCGAGGCCGAGACGGTCGCCGTCCAGGAGCCGGAGTGAGGGCGGCCCGCGACCAGGCGGGGTTCGCGGTGCCGGTCACGGTCGCCCTCGCCGGCCTGGTCCTCGTCGTCACGCTCCTCGGCGCAGCGATGGGCAGGGTCCTGGTCGACCAACGGCGCGCCGCTGCGGCGGCGGATGTCGCGGCACTGGCGGCCGCCACGGCCGTGCAGCTCGGCTCCGCCCCCTGCCCGGCCGCACGGCTGTCGGCTCGGGAGAACGGTGCGCGGCTGGTCGGCTGCGCCGTCACAGGTGAGCAGGTGCGGGTCAAGGTGGTGGTGACGACTCCGCCGCTGCTCGGCCGGGTGGTGCGGGTGCCGGCTGCGGCTCAGGCCGGCCCCGCGGAGAGCAGGACGTCGAGCAGCCTGACGGCCCCCTCCTTGTCCAGCGGATGATTCCCGTTCCCGCACTTCGGCGACTGCACGCACGACGGGCAGCCGGCGTCGCAACGGCACGCCGCGATCGTCTCGCGGGTGGCGGTGAGCCACGTCCTGGCCTGCCGGAAGCCGTGCTCGGCGAACCCCGCCCCACCGGGGTGCCCGTCGTACACGAAGACGGTGAGCTGCCCGGTGTCGGGGTGCAGCGCCGTGGAGACCCCGCCGATGTCCCACCGGTCGCAGGTGGCGAAGAGCGGCAGCAGCCCGATCGAGGCGTGCTCGGCGGCGTGAGCGGCGCCGGGGAGGTCGGCCTGCTCGATCCCGGCCGCCTCCAGGAGCCCCGCCGGGACCGTCCACCAGACGGCGCGCGTGTCGAGCATGCGCTCCGGCAGGTCGAGCGGCTCCTCGGCGACCACCTCGCCGGACGGCACCCGGCGCTTGAGGTAGGACACCACCTGGTGGGTCACCCGCACGCTGCCGAACGCGAGCCGGGCCGCCCCCCAGGGCTCGGCGGTCTCCTCGTCGATCACGGCGATGTCGGTGACCTCGCGCGCCGAGGTGGAGTACGGCGGGTCCGCGCGCTCGAGCACCGCCACGTGGTCCTCGAGGTCGAGGCTGCGGACCAGGTAGGTCTCCCCCTGGTGGAGGTAGACCGCGCCCTCGTGGACGGTGCCGTGCGCCGAGGCGTGGTCGACCGTGCCGATCACCCGCCCGGTCTCCTTCTCCACCAGGTCGAGCGGCCGGCCGCCGGTGGAGCGGAGGTCGGCGAGGTCGCTGGCCCGGCGCGAGTCCGTCCAGAACCATCCGGCCGGTCGTCGCCTGAGCATGCCGGCGCCGGTGAGCGCGTCGACGCCCTCGCGCGCCCGGGGGCCGAACAGCGGGAGGTCGGCCTCGGTCAACGGCAGCTCGGCCGCGGCCGCGCAGAGGTGCGGCCCGAGCACGTAGGGGTTCCCCGGGTCGAACACCGTCGCCTCCACCGGTGCTCCCACCAGCGCCTCGGGGTGCGTGACGAGGTAGGTGTCGAGCGGGTCGTCGCGGGCCACCAGCACCGCGAGCGCGTCGGAGCCGGAGCGCCCCGCCCGCCCGACCTGCTGCCACATCGCCGCCCGCGTCCCGGGGAAGCCGGCCATCAGCACCGCGTCGAGCCCGGCGATGTCGATCCCCAGCTCGAGCGCGTTGGTCGCGGCCACCCCCAACAGCCGGCCCTCGCGGAGGTCGGTCTCCAGGCGACGACGGTCCTCGGGCAGGTAGCCGCCCCGGTAGGCCGCAACCTTGGCGGACAGCCCGGGGACGGCGTCGTCGAGGAGCCGGCCGGCGGTGAGCGCCACCGATTCGGCGCCCTTGCGGGAGCGGACGAAGGCGAGGGTCCGCACGCCACCGGCGACCAGGTCGGCCAGCAGGTCCGCGACCTCGGCGGTCGCGGCGCGCCGTACGGGGGCGCCGTTCTCCCCGCCGAACGAGGTGAACGGCGGCTCCCACAGCCCCAAGGTGACCCGTCCCCTCGCCGAGCGGTCCTCGGTCACGCTCTCCACGGCCAGCCCCGTGAGCCGTCCGCCCGAGGTGCCGGGGTCGGCGACCGTGGCGGAGGCCAGCACGAAGGTGGGCGAGGCGCCGTACGACGCGGCGACCCGGCGCAGCCGGCGGAGCACGAGGGCGACGTGGGCACCGAAGACCCCTCGGTAGTGGTGGCACTCGTCGACCACGACGTAGCGGAGGCGGGAGAAGAACCCTGCCCAGCGGGCGTGGCCGGGGAGCAGCGAGTGGTGCAGCATGTCGGGGTTGGTGAGGACGTACTCCGCGTTGTCCCGGGCCCAGTCCCGCTGCTCGCGAGGGCTGTCCCCGTCATGGGTGCAGGCGGCGAGCCCCGGGACCTTGAGCGCCGAGAGTGAGGCGAGCTGGTCCTGCGCGAGCGCCTTGGTGGGGGAGAGGTAGAGCACGGTAGCGCCGCGCCGTCCGTTGGGGCGGCGGGACTCCAGCACCGCGGTGAGCGCCGGGAGCTGGAACGCCAGCGACTTGCCGGAGGCGGTCCCGGTCGCCAGGACGACGTGTCGGCCGGCCCGGGCCGCCTCCGCGGCCTCCACCTGGTGCGCCCACGGTGCCGTCACCCCTCGTGCCGTCCATCCCTCCCGCAGCGCCGACGGGGTCCACACGGGCCACTCCCGGCGGGTGCCTGCCCGTGGCGGGAGGACCTCGGTGTGCGTGAGCCGGTCCGCCCGTTCCGGCGAGCCCATGAGGAGGCCGGCGAGCGGCCGATCAGTCACCTCAGGCCCTGGCTGCACGCAGCCAGTGTTGCAAGACGTGGTTGAATGCGTCGTGGCGGATCGGCCTGCGTGGTCTGCCTTATCGCGAGCGGAGGAAACGACGTGGACCTGTCTCTTGAGACTCGTCAGGAGAACGATCACACCATCATCGAGGTGAGTGGCGAGATCGACGTCTACACCGCGCCCAAGCTGAGGGAGTGCATCACCGGGCTGGTCGACGAGGGCCACCGCGACCTCGTCGTGGACCTGGAGAAGGTCGAGTTCATGGACTCGACCGGCCTCGGTGTGCTGGTCGGCGGACTGAAGCGAGTGCGCACCCACGAGGGATCCCTCGAGCTCGTGTGCACGCAGGAGCGGCTGCTCAAGATCTTCCGGATCACCGGTCTGGGCAAGGTGTTCGCCATCCACGGCTCCCAGGCCGAGGCCACGGCCCAGTAGGGCCGCCTCCCTGATGGCAGTGGCCACGCAGACCAACGGCGACGTCGCGATCGCGATCGCCCGCGACCCGGCGCTGGTGCGCACGGTCCGGCTCGTCGCGGCCGCCGTGGCCCGGAGGGCCGACTGCCCGGACACCCGGATCGAGGAGATCCGCCTCGCCGTGGGCGAGGCGTGCGCGGTGATGATCGGGCAGCAGGAGGTCGGCGCCGCCTCGGACGAGCGGGTGGACGTCCGGCTGCACACGAACACCGAGTTCGCGGTCACGGTCTCCGGACGGGTCGGCGAGGACGAGAGCGGCTTCGCCGAGATCGGTCTGGACCCGTTCGCACTCCTCTCCGGCCTCGCCGAGGAGCTCAAGGTCACCGAGGACGGCGGGATCACCACGATCCGGCTGACCTGGCCCCTCTGACCCGGCCGCCTTTGCCGCGGCGACTCACCGCCCCCCTCCGTCGTGATGCCGCGGCGCGTCAGTAGACTCCCCGCGTCGTGAGAGCCAGGTCACAGCCTGGCCGGCGCGGGCGGTTCGCCGCTGTCGCATCACATCGAAGGGCCGCAGCGCCCGAAATCGGAGGAATCGCATGGTCTCCTTGAGCGTCGTCGACGCCGAGGGCGTGGACCTCGCCGGTGGCAACCTCACCCTGGTCATCATCGTCGCCGTCATCGCGCTGGTCGCGGTGGCGATGGCCGTGGTGTTCCGAGGGCAGGTCCTCGCCGCCGCCGAGGGCACGACCAACATGAAGAACATCGCCCTGGCCGTCCAGGAGGGCGCCTCGGCCTACCTGACCCGCCAGTTCAAGACCCTCGCCGTCTTCGCCGTCATCGCCTTCTTCCTGCTGCTGCTCCTGCCGGCCGACACCACCGGTGTCCGCCTCGGGCGCTCGGTGGCGTTCCTCGCCGGAGCCGGGTTCTCCGCCGCGATCGGCTACCTCGGCATGTGGCTCGCGGTCCGGGCCAACGTCCGGGTCGCCGCGGCCGCCCGTGAGGACGACCGCGACGCCGCGATGCGCATCGCGTTCCGCACCGGCGGCACCGTCGGCATGGCCACGGTGGGCCTCGGCCTCCTCGGCGCGGCCGTCGTCGTCCTGATCTACAAGGGCGACGCTCCCACCGTGCTCGAAGGGTTCGGCTTCGGTGCGGCGCTCCTCGCGATGTTCATGCGGGTCGGCGGCGGCATCTTCACCAAGGCCGCCGACGTCGGCGCCGACCTGGTCGGCAAGGTGGAGGCCGGCATCCCCGAGGACGACCCCCGCAACGCGGCGACCATCGCCGACAACGTGGGCGACAACGTCGGCGACTGCGCCGGGATGGCAGCCGACCTCTTCGAGTCCTACGCGGTGACCCTGGTCGCCGCGCTGATCCTCGGCTCCGCCGCCTTCGGCGACAAGGGGCTGGTGTTCCCTCTGATCGTGCCGGCGATCGGCGCGGTCACGGCGATCGTCGGGGTCTACATCACCCGGCCCCGGGCAGGCGAGGCCGGCCTGAAGACGATCAACCGGTCCTTCTACATCTCCGCGGTCATCTCCGCGGTGCTGAGCGCCATCGCGGCGTTCGTCTACCTCCCCGGCTCGTTCGCCGAGCTCGGCGTGGCCTCCGGCGCCGAGGGCGACCCGCGGGTCATCGCGACCGTCGCGGTCCTCATCGGCATCGTTCTCGCGGCGGTCATCCTTGCGCTGACCGGCTACTACACCGGCACCGAGCACCGCCCGGTCAAGGACGTCGGCCAGACCTCGCTGACCGGTGCCGCGACGGTGATCCTCTCGGGGCTCGCGATCGGCTTCGAGTCCGCGGTCTTCACCGCGCTGGTCATCGGGGCCGCGGTCTTCGGTGCCTTCCTCCTGGGTGGTGCGACCGTCATCGTCTCGCTGTTCGCGGTGGCGCTCGCCGGCTGCGGCCTGCTGACGACCGTCGGTGTCATCGTCGCGATGGACACCTTCGGCCCGGTCTCCGACAACGCCCAGGGCATCGCCGAGATGTCCGGCGACGTCGACACCAGGGCCGCGGCGATCCTCACCGAGCTCGACGCGGTCGGCAACACCACGAAGGCGATCACCAAGGGGATCGCGATCGCGACCGCCGTGCTGGCGGCCACCGCGCTGTTCGGGTCCTACACGGACGCGATCGCCACCGCGTTGAGCAAGATCGAGGGCGCCAACCCGGGGCTCTCGTTCGACACCAACGTGTTCAGCCCGAACGTCCTGGTCGGGCTCCTCATCGGTGCGTCCGTCGTCTTCCTCTTCTCCGGCCTCGCGATCAGCGCGGTCGGCCGGGCTGCCGGTGCGGTGGTCTACGAGGTCCGTCGCCAGTTCCGCGAGATCCCCGGGATCATGGAGGGCACCGGACGCCCGGAGTACGGCAAGGTCGTCGACATCTGCACCCGCGACTCGCTCCGCGAGCTCGCCACCCCGGGCATCCTGGCGATCTTCGCCCCCATCGCGGTCGGCTTCGGCCTCGGCGTCGGACCGCTGGCCGGCTTCCTCGCCGGGGCCATCGGCACGGGCACCCTGATGGCCGTGTTCCTGGCGAACTCCGGCGGCGCTTGGGACAACTCCAAGAAGCTGGTCGAGGACGGCCACCACGGCGGGAAGGGCTCGCCGGCCCACGAGGCCACGATCATCGGCGACACCGTCGGTGACCCGTTCAAGGACACCGCCGGCCCGGCGATCAACCCGCTGCTCAAGGTGATGAACCTGGTGTCGCTGCTGATCGCCGCCGCGATCGTGCAGCTGAGCGTCGGCGAGGACGAGAACACCCCGGTCCGGATCGGGATCGCCCTCGTCGCGACGGCGATCATCGCGGGCGCGGTCTACGTCTCCAAGCGCCGGCCGATCGCCATCGGCGAGGACTCGGAGGCGGCCGCACGTCAGGTCGTCTGACCCGTTCCACCATCGGGAGGGCCCGCTCGCACCGGCGAGCGGGCCCTCCCTTGTGCTCACGGCCTTTGAGTACGACGACGGATGCGCGGCGGGTGCTTCCGCGCTCATCGTGGAGCCATGACGAGAATCGCGCGTGCGGATGTGGTCCTGCTGGTGCTCTCCCTGCTCTTCGGAGCGCTCACCGTCTCCGTCGCCTACGGCTTCGCCCTGGAGTACGGCGACACCGGCGCCGGCTGGTGGGCGAGCGCCCTCGACGGCCTCCGGTCGTGGTGGTTCGGGATCGTCGTCGTCGCAGTGCTCACCGTGGGGGCGGTGCTGCTGTCCTGGGGCTCGCTCCTGGTGCGGACCGCGTCCGTCGTGCTGGTCCTCGGCACCGTTGTGGGCACGGGAGCCGGCGCCGCGGTCGGTGTGGAGCAGAAGCTGAGCCGCTATCCCACGACACCGCGCTGCACCGAGGAGTTCACCTCGGGACCGGCCGTGCCGGTGGTCACGGGCGGCGCAGGCGGTCTACGAGGAGCTCGACCACCCGGGCCCGTTCGCAGGCGGCGGCTCCTCGGGCGTCGACGGCTGCTCGTCGCAGCTGGCGCTCGCAGACGGGACGGATCCGCGTCCGGCGTACCGGCGCACGCTCCTGCGGCACGGCTGGACCGTCGGGACCGACAACCCGACGAGGCTGCGCGCGGTCCGCGGCGACCTGGCCTTCGAGGTCACGCGGAGCGGCGACGCCTGGACGGTGTGGGTCGGGCCGGAGGGGCTCGATGAGCAGCCCCTCGACGAGGGCGAGGTGGGACCCCGCCGGTGACCGCACCGTAGGCTCACCGGTCGTGGAGCTCCTTCCTGCCGACCTCGTCGCCCGCCTGCGCGAGGCGCTGCGATCCGCCGGCTTCGGCTACGACGGCGTGGCCGCGGCGCTCGGCCCGGTCGCGCACGCGGCGCTGTCGCGCAACGAGACGACGCCGGGGCTGCGTGCGACCGCCGGCGGCTCGCCCCTCGAGACGCTCACCCGGCTCTGGCCGCTGCAGGCGGCCGTCGGGCTCGCCGAGGCCGAGGCGGCCCTGCCGGGGCTGGTCGACCCGCTGTGCGACGCCGGTCTCCTGGAGCGTTCGGTGGGCTCGGTGCGTGCCCGGGTGGACGTACGGCCCTACGCCGACGACGAGCACGGCTGGTGGGTCGTCAGCGACCTCACCCCCGGGCTCGACGGGTCGCCGAACCGGGTCGGCCCGGAGCACGTCCTGGGGATCAGCTCGGCCTCGACGTCGCTGGCCCAGCTGACCGTGCGGGCGACGGTGGGCAGTGCGCTCGACCTCGGGAACCGGGTGCGGGGTCCAGTCGCTGCACCTCGCCCAGCACGCGCGGCCGGGTCGTCGCCACCGACGTCAACCGTCGGGCGCTGGCGATGACCCGGCTCAACGCGGCGCTCAACGAGGTGACGGTCGACGTGCGGGAGGGGAGCCTCTTCGAGCCGGTCCGCGGGTCGTCGTACGACCTGCTCGTGACCAACCCGCCGTTCGTGGTCTCGCCGGGGACCGGTGAGCTGCTGGTCTACCGCGACTCCGGTCTCCCCGGCGACGAGATGGTGCGCCGGGTCGTGACCGGCGCGCCCGCCCACCTGAACCCCGGCGGCGTGGCGCAGGTGCTCGCGAACTGGGTGCACGTCGAGGGGCGGCCCTGGCAGGAGCGGCTCGAGGAGTGGCTGGCTCCCCGGGACGGGGTGGGGTGCGACGCCTGGGTGGTCCAGCGTGAGGTCGCCGACCCGGCGCAGTACGTCGAGCTCTGGCTCCGCGACGCCGGCCACGACCGTCGCCCCGACTACGCCCGGCGGTACGACGCGTGGGTCGGCTGGTTCGAGGAGCGCGGCGATCACCGGGATCGGGTTCGGCTGGGTGAACCTCCGCCGGACCGACCGGGAGCAGCCGTCGGTGCGGGTCGAGGAGTGGCCCTACGAGGTGGAGCAGCCGCTGGGTCCCGAGGTGCAGGCCTGGACGGCCCGGACGGAGCTGCTGGCCGGCGCGACCGACGCGGAGCTGCTGCTCCCGGGCGTGGCGGCGGCGCGAGGACGTGCGCCAGGAGACCGTCGGCGAGCCCGGCGCCGAGGACCCCGAGGTGATCGTGCTCCGGCAGCAGCGGGGGATGCGCCGGGCCCGGCGGGTCGACACGGTCGAGGCGGCCCTGGTCGGGGCGAGCGACGGGGAGCTGACCGCCGAGCAGCTCCTCGACGCGCTGGCCTCCCTGCTCGACCGGCCGGCGGACCAGCTGCTCGCCGAGCACGCCTCGACAGTCCGCTCGCTCGTCGCGGACGCCTTCCTCGTCCCCTGACCCTCCCTGCCCCCGGGTCCGTGCTGGCGCCCGCGCGTCATTGCCCGCTCGGCCTGTTGACCAGGCGCCGGAAACCACCCTCGGCACCAACGTGGGCGGCAATAACGCGGGGGGTCAGAGCAGGAAGCGGAACATCGGGCTGTCCGGCGGGATCCGCTCGATCCGGGGCGGCGCAGCGTCCATCCGGGCGAGCAGCGGCTCGAGGTCCTCACGACGGCCGATCTCGATGCCCACGAGCGCGGGCCCGGTCTCGCGGTTGCTCCGCTTGATGTACTCGAACAGCGTGATGTCGTCGTCCGGGCCGAGCACGTCGTCGAGGAACCGCCGCAGGGCGCCGGGCTCCTGGGGGAACTCGACCAGGAAGTAGTGCTTGAGCCCGGTGTGCACCAGCGCCCGCTCGACGACCTCCGCGTAGCGGCTCACGTCGTTGTTGCCGCCCGACAGCACGCACCACGACGGTCGCCCCGGCGGGCAGGTCCAGGGACGGCAGCACCGAGGGCGCGAGCGCCCCGGCGGGCTCGGCGATGATGCCGTCGACCTGGTACAGCTCGAGCATCTCCACGCAGACCTGTCCCTCGGGCACCGTCACGAGCTCCGGACGGCAGCGGTCGACGATGCGTGGGGCAGCACCCCGACCCGGCGTACCGCTGCTCCGTCGACGAACGCCTCGACCTGCTCGAGGTCGACGGGGCGGCCGGCGGCGAGCGCCGCCGCCATGCCTGGCGCGCCCGACGGCTCCACCCCCACCACGCGTACGGCGGGGCCGCGCTCGGACAGCCAGGCGACCGTGCCGGCGACGAGCCCGCCGCCGCCGACCGGCACCACGACGACGTCGGGGAGCCGGCCGAGCTGGGCGACCGCCTCGGCGACGACCGTGCCCTGGCCGGCGACCGTGTAGGGATGGTCGAAGGCCGGGACCAGCGTGGCCCCGGACGAGGTGGCATGGGCGGCGGCGAGCGCGGCGGAGTCGTCGTAGGTGTCGCCCTCGACGAGCACCTCCACGACGGCACCGCCGAGTGCGGCCACCCGGTCGCGCTTCTGGCGCGGCGTCGTCCGGGGCAGGTAGATCCGGGCGCGCACCCCTGACCGGGCGCAGGCGAACGCGACCCCCTGGGCGTGGTTGCCGGCGCTGGCGCAGACCACCCCGGCGGCGCGCTCGGCAGCCGACAGGCGGGAGAGGAAGGTGTAGGCGCCGCGCCCCTTGTAGGAGCGGGTCGGCTGGAGGTCCTCGCGCTTGAGGAACACCTCCGCGCCGGTCGCGGCGGAGAGCCGCGCGCTGCGCTCCAGCGGGGTCGGCTCGACCACTCCCTGCAGCGCCTCGGCGGCGGCCTCGACGTCGGCGGCGGAGACGTCGGTGGGAAGGTCGGCGGCACTCGCGGCGGGGGGCCGGTCGGGTCCGGTCAGCGGCTCTGTCACTCTCTTAGTGTCGGCCATCGGCCGTCCGTCCTGCCCGTGGACCGGCACGGCGAGGGTTGACAACGAGGGTTAGCGTTCACACCGCACGGCTGGTTCACCCCACGGACCGGCCCGTGACGCATCGAGAGGACAGCAGTGGCAACGAAGGCGAAGGCCGCCGACGGCTCCGGTCACAAGCTCGTGATCGTCGAGTCCCCGGCCAAGGCGAAGACGATCGCGGGGTACCTGGGCCCCGGCTACGTCGTCGAGTCGTCGATCGGCCACATCCGTGACCTGCCCCGCGACGCCTCCGACGTCCCGGCGTCGATCAAGGGCGAGAAGTGGGCCCGGCTCGGCGTGGACGTCGAGAACGACTTCACCCCCTACTACGTGGTCAGCCGCGACAAGAAGCCGCACATGACCAAGCTGAAGGGGCTGCTCAAGGAGGCGTCCGAGCTCTACCTCGCCACCGATGAGGACCGGGAGGGCGAGGCGATCGCCTGGCACCTCCAGGAGGAGCTGAAGCCGAAGGTCCCGGTGCACCGGATGGTCTTCCACGAGATCACCAAGCAGGCGATCCAGCAGGCCGTCGAGCACCCGCGCGAGCTCGACCTCGACCTCGTGGAGGCGCAGGAGGCGCGGCGCATCCTCGACCGGCTCTACGGCTACGAGGTCTCGCCGGTGCTGTGGAAGAAGATCATGCCGCGGCTCTCGGCGGGTCGCGTCCAGTCGGTGGCGACCCGGCTCGTGGTCGACCGGGAACGTGAACGGATCGCGTTCCGCGTCGCGTCGTACTGGGACCTCGAGGGGACCTTCGACGCCGGCCAGCAGCACAGCGAGCGGATGTTCCCGGCGAAGCTGCAGTCGGTCGACGGCGCCCGGGTCGCCCGCGGCTCCGACTTCGACTCCCTGGCCCGGCTGAAGAACCCCGACGGCGTGCTGCACCTCGACCGCGGGCGCGCCGAGGCGCTCGCCGCGGCGCTGCAGGACGCGACCTTCGAGGTCCGCTCGGTCGAGTCGAAGCCCTACACCCGCAAGCCCTACGCGCCGTTCCGGACGACGACGCTGCAGCAGGAGGCCTCCCGCAAGCTCGGGTTCGGCGCCTCGCGGACGATGTCGGTGGCGCAGCGGCTCTACGAGAACGGCTTCATCACCTACATGCGGACCGACTCGATCACGCTGTCGGAGTCCGCGGTGGCCGCCGCGCGCGACCAGGTGCGGGAGCTGTACGGCGCGGAGTACCTGCCGGACGTGCCCCGGACCTACACGTCGAAGGTGAAGAACGCCCAGGAGGCCCACGAGGCGATCCGGCCGGCCGGCGAGCAGTTCCGCACCCCTGCGCAGACCGGGTTGAGCGGCGACGAGTTCCGGCTCTACGAGCTGATCTGGATGCGCACCGTCGCCTCCCAGATGAAGGACGCCCAGGGGCGGTCGGTGAGCATCCGCCTCGGCGGCGCCGCGGCCACCGGCGAGGACGTCGTCTTCAGCGCGACCGGCCGGGTGATCACCTTCCACGGCTTCCTCAAGGCCTACGTCGAGGGCTCCGACGACCCGGAGAAGGAGTCCGACGACTCCCAGACCCGGCTCCCCGACGTCTCGGAGGGCGACGCGGTCGCCGCTGCGGCGCTCCGGGCGGCGGGCCACGAGACGAAGCCGCCGGCGAGGTACACCGAGGCCACGCTCGTCCGTGAGCTCGAGGAGCGCGAGATCGGCCGCCCGTCGACGTACGCCTCGATCATCGGCACGATCCTCAACCGCGGCTACGTCTACAAGAAGGGGACCGCGCTGGTCCCCGCCTGGCTCGCGTTCTCGGTGGTCCGGCTGCTCGAGGAGCACTTCTCCCGGCTGGTCTCCTACGAGTTCACCGCCGGCATGGAGGACGTCCTCGACGAGATCGCAAGCGGCCGGCGGGACCGGGTCTCCGAGCTCGCGGGGTTCTACTTCGGCCACGGTGACGTCGAGGGGCTGCACAAGCTGGTCAACGAGCTCGGTGAGATCGACGCCCGGGAGCTGGCGACGTTCCCGGTCGGGGACGGCATCGACCTGCGGGTCGGCCGCTACGGGCCCTACGTCGAGGACGCCGACGGCAACCGCGGCAACGTCCCGGAGGACCTGCCGCCCGACGAGCTGACCGTGGAGAAGGCCAAGGAGCTGCTCGCCAACCCGGCCGGCGCCGAGCAGCAGCTCGGCGTGGACCCGGAGTCCGGGCTGATGATCGTGGCGAAGAACGGCCGCTACGGCCCCTACGTCACCGAGGTGCTTCCCGAGGACGCCCCGAAGTCCCGCAAGCCGCGGACGTCGTCGCTGTTCAAGTCGATGAACATCGACACGATCACCCTCGAGGACGCGCTCCGGCTGCTCACGCTGCCGCGCGTGGTCGGCGTCGGACCCCGAGAGCGGCGACGAGATCACCGCCCAGAACGGTCGCTACGGGCCCTACCTCAAGAAGGGCACCGACTCACGCTCGATCGAGTCCGAGGAGCAGCTGCTGACGATCTCGCTCGAGGAGGCGCTGCGGATCTACGCCCAGCCCAAGCAGCGCGGCCGTGCGGCGGCGAACCCCGGCCGGGAGCTGGGCGACGACCCCGCCAGCGGCGCGAAGGTCACGGTGAAGGCCGGCCGGTTCGGCGCCTACGTCACCGACGGCGAGTACAACGCCACGATCCCGCGCGGGGACGACGAGAACGCGATCACGCTCGAGCGGGCCGCCGAGCTGCTCGCCGAGCGGCGGGCCAAGGGGCCGGCGAAGAAGACCGCCAAGAAGACCGCGCAAGAAGTCGACCGCCAAGAAGACCGCGGCGAAGAAGACGGCGAAGAAGACGGCGAAGAAGGCCTGACCGCCCACCGTCCCTCCGTCACCCGCCTCGTCCGATTGGGAGTGCGCTATGACGCACTCCCAATCGGACGAGGCGGCGGGGGTGCGCCGGGGGGCCGCATAGGGTGAACCGGTGAGTGCAGCAGGTACGACGGACAGCGGCCCCGCGTCCGGCTCGGTGCTGCGCATCCCGGCGTTCCGCAGGCTCTGGGTCGGGCTCGGCCTCTCCAGCCTCGGCGACTGGCTGGGGCTGCTCGCCCTGACCGCGATGGCCAACCAGCTGGTCGACGGCTACGCGGCGAAGAACTACGCGATCGCCGGCGTCCTCTTCCTGCGGGTCCTTCCCGCGCTGGTGATCGGCCCGCTGGCGGGGTACGTCGCGGACCGGCTCGACCGGAAGAAGACCCTCATCTGGGGCGACTACGTCAGGGGCGCCCTCTTCCTCACGATCCCCCTCGTCGGCACGCTCTGGTGGGTCTTCGTCGTCACGGTCCTCGTCGAGGCGGTCAGCCTGGTGTGGGGGCCGGCGAAGGACGCCACCGTCCCCAACCTGGTGCCGCGCCGGCGGCTCGAGGCGGCCAACCAGCTGAGCCTTGCGACGACGTACGGCTCCGCGGTGCCCGCGGCCCTCCTCTTCTCCCTGCTCACCGTCGTCGACCGAGTCGCCCCCGGGCTGATGGCGGTCTTCGAGCGTGGGGCGGTCGACGTGGCGCTCTACCTCAACGGGGTGTCGTTCATCGTCTCCGGCCTGGTCATCGCGCGGCTGCGGGCGATCCCCCGCGGGCCAGCGGACCTGCACGGCGAGGGCAACGTCGTCGCGGCGGTGCTGCACGGCTGGGGGTACGTCGCCCGCACCCGCGTCGTGCGCGGGCTGGTCATCGGGATGGTCGGCGCGTTCGCGGCGGGCGGCGTCGTGGTCGGGCTGGCTCGCACGTACGTGAGCGACCTGGGCGGCGGCGACGCCGGCTACGGCGTCCTGTTCGGCGCGGTGTTCACCGGCATGGGGCTCGGGCTGTGGCGCGGCCCCCGGCTGTTCCGCCGGGCCAGCCGGCGACGGGTGTTCGGGGCGGCGCTCACAGGGTGCGGTGTCGTGCTGGTCCCGCTGGCGCTGGTGCCGCACCTGCCGGTCGTCGCCGTCCTCGCCGTCGTCGTGGGCTTCCTCGCCGGGGCGGCCTGGGTCACCGGCATGACGCTGCTCGGCCTCGAGGTCCCCGACGAGGTGCGCGGCCGCACCTTCGCCTTCGTCGGGTCGATGGTGCGGCTGGTGCTCGCCCTGGTGCTGGCGGTGGCGCCCCTGATGGCCGGGGCGATCGGCGTCGTGGCGTTCGGACCCGAGAACGCGGCAGGGGACCCGCTGTTCAGCTACCGCGGTGCCGCGGTCACGATCCTGCTGGCCGCTGCGCTGATGACGGCTGTCGGTGTGCTCTCCTATCGTCAGATGGACGACCACGAAGGGCCCTCGCTGTTGACCGACCTCGGACAGTCCCTCCGCTCCCCGTCCGGCTCCTACACCCCGACCGGGTGCTTCGTCGCGCTCGAGGGCGGCGAGGGTGCCGGCAAGTCGACCCAGGCGAGACGGCTCCAGGCCTGGCTCACCGCCGAGGGGTACGACGTGCTGCTCACCCACGAGCCCGGGGACACCGAGATCGGCCGGAAGCTCCGCCGGATCGTCCTGGACCCGGCGACCGGGTCGATGTCGGACCGGACCGAGACGCTGCTCTACGCCGCCGACAAGGCCGAGCACGTCGACCGGGTGGTGCTGCCGGCGCTCGAGCGGGGCGCCGTCGTGGTCACGGACCGCTACGTCGACTCCACGCTCGCCTACCAGGGGGCGGGGCGCGACCTCGCCGACGAGGAGGTCGAGCGGATCGCCCGGTGGGCCACCGGCGACCTGCGGCCGCACCTCACCG
Source organism: uncultured Actinomycetota bacterium (assembly GCA_963754155.1). Taxonomy (GTDB): domain Bacteria; phylum Actinomycetota; class Actinomycetes; order Propionibacteriales; family Nocardioidaceae; genus Marmoricola_A. Next base: position 1,704,740 of record CAVWEU010000003.1, read on the forward strand.
TGCTGCTCGACCTCGAGCCGCAGGCGGGGCTGACCCGGTTCGAGGAGCGGGACCGGATCGAGGGGGAGTCGCTGGAGTTCCACGAGCGGGTCCGGTCGATGTTCCTGCGGCTCGCCGCCCGCCATCCCGGGCACTACCTGGTCGTCGACGCGCGCCGGCCGGTCGAGGAGATCGAGGCCGCGATCCGCGCCCGCGTCGAGCCGCTGCTCGACGGCGCGAGCCGGACCGGCGGGACGCGCGTCCTGCCCACGCTCGAGGAGGGCCGGCCGTGACCGTGTGGGACTCGCTGGTCGGACAGCGCCGGGTGGTCGAGAGCGCTGCAGCAGGCCGCAGCGGGCAGCGGGATGACCCATGCCTGGCTCTTCACCGGGCCGCCGGGGTCGGGTCGCTCGAACGCCGCGATCGCGTTCGCCGCCGCCCTCCAGTGCCAGGCCGCGGGGTGCGGGGAGTGCGAGGGGTGCCAGTCGACGCTGGCCGGCTCCCACCCCGACGTGACCGTCCGGCGCACCGAGCGGATGATCATCTCGGTCGCCGACGCCCGGCAGTGGGTGCGCGACTCGACGCTCATGCCGGTGCGGCAGCGGTGGCAGGTGATCGTCGTCGAGGACGCCGACCGGCTCAACGAACAGGCCAACAACGCCCTGCTCAAGGCGATCGAGGAGCCGACACCGCGCACGGTGTGGATGCTGTGCGCCCCGCAGCCCGACGACGTCCTGCCGACGATCCGCTCCCGCACCCGCCACGTCAGCCTGGCCACGCCGCGGCCCGAGGAGGTCGCGGAGTTCCTCACCCGACGGTTCGACGTCTCGCCGACCCGTGCCGCCCACGCCGCGCGCGCCAGCCAGGGTCACATCGGACGGGCCAAGGCGCTCGCGCTCGACGAGTCCACGCGGGCCCGTCGCCGCGAGGTCGTGGAGCTGCCGCCACGGCTCACCTCGCTCGGCGCCTGCATGACCGCTGCCCAGAACTTCGTCGAGGTCGCCACCGCCGAGGCGACCGCCCGGAGCGAGGAGACCAACGCCAAGGAGGCCGCCGACCTCGACACGCTCTACGGCACCGACCGGCGGGCCCGCTCGACGCGGTCGGCGAAGGCCGCGGCCGGTGAGCTCGCCCGCGACGCAGAAGGCGCGGTTCACCCGCAGCGTGCTGGATGCCGTCGACCGGTCGTTGACCGAGCTGCTCTCGGTCTACCGCGACGTGCTCATGGTGCAGACGCACGCGGGTGGCGGGCTGGTCAACGAGGAGGACCGGCCGGCCGTCGAGGAGCTCGCCCGCAGGACGACGGCGGAGAGCACCCTGCGCCGGATCGACGCTGTCTACGAGGCCCGGCAACGGATGCTGGAGTTCAACGTCCCCCCGCTGTTGGCGCTGGAGTCGATGATGGTCGCGTTGAGGACCGACTGAGGCGTGAGCGTCGCACCCGGCCGCACAGCCCGTGTCCGCCGTACGGCTGCAGCCCTGCTGCTGTCCGGCGCCCTGGCGTCCTGCTCGCTGCTCGACGGCGACGGGTCCTCGCTCGACCCCGAGCCGATCGGGGGTGCCGACCCCGAAGCGGCCGCGCCGGCGGGGCTGGAGGACTACTACGACCAGGAGCTCCGCTGGCGCGAGTGCCGATCCACGATGGAGTGCGCCGAGCTGCAGGTGCCGCTCGACTACGCGGAGCCGGACGGCGAACGCGTGACCCTCGCCCTGCTGCGGTCGCCGGCGACCGACGCCGACCGCCGGATCGGGTCGCTCGTGGTGAACCCCGGAGGCCCCGGTGCGTCCGGGGTCGAGTACGCCGCGGCGGCGGAGGTCTTCTTCGGCGCCGAGCTCCGCTCCGCCTTCGACATCGTCGGGTTCGACCCCCGAGGGGTCGCCGGCAGCACCCCGGTGGACTGCCTGAGCGACGCCGAGCTGGACACCTTCGTCGCGGCGGACCCCGGCCCCGAGACCCTGCGCGAGGCCCGGGCGGGCGATGCGCTCGTCCGCGAGTTCGGCGAGGGGTGCCTGGAGCTGAGCGGCGACCTGGCCCGGCACATGTCGACCGAGGAGGCGGCACGGGACGTCGACGTGCTGCGCGCAGCGCTCGGGGAGGAGGGGCTCGCGTTCTTCGGCGCGTCCTACGGCACGTTCCTGGGCGCGACGTACGCCGACCTCTTCCCGGAGCGGGTCGGACGGATGGTGCTCGACGGCGCCGTCGACCCGTCGCTGGGCTCGGTCGAGCAGGCGCTGATCCAGGCGGAGGGGTTCGAGGTCGCGCTGCGGGCGTACGTCGCGAGCTGTGTCGAGGACGGCGACTGCTTCCTCGGCGCGTCGGTCGACGAGGGGGTGCGGACGGTCCGCGAGCTCCTCGACCGGATCGACGCCGACCCGCTCCCGGGTGACTCCGAGCGGGCGCTCACCGAGGGTTGGGCGACGCTGGGGATCTGGGCGCCGCTGTACGGCGAGCAGAACTGGCCTCTGCTCGACGCGGCGCTCGCGCAGGCGCTCGAGGGGAACGGCCGCGCGCTGCTGGCGCTCGCCGACCAGTACGTCAGCCGCGGTTCCGCGGGATACGTCGACAACTCGGTGGAGGCGCTCTACGCGGTCAACTGCCTCGACCGCTCGGACGCACCCACGGTGAAGGAGGCGCTCCGGCTGGTGCCGACCTTCCTCGAGGTGTCGCCGACCTTCGGCCGCACGTTCGCCTTCGGGCTCAGCTCGTGCGGGTCGTGGCCCGTGGACACCGGCAAGGGGCCGGTGGAGCTGACCGCCGAGGGCGCGGACCCGATCCTCGTGGTCGGCACGACCCGCGACCCGGCGACCCCGCTGGCCTGGGCCGAGGCACTCGCCGCCACGCTCGACTCCGGAGTCCTCGTCCGCCGCGACGGCGACGGCCACACCGGCTACGGGTCCGGCAACGACTGCGTCGACGACGTGGTGGAGAGGTACCTCGTCTCGGGGGAGGTCCCCGAGTCGGACGTGGACTGCTGAGGTCGGTTTCGTCCCGGTCCGCCCGGCCCCCTATACTCGTCCGGCGTGGCCGGGCGTGTCCCGGCCACGAGGCCGCCTTAGCTCAGTCGGTAGAGCGATTCACTCGTAATGAATAGGTCGTCGGTTCGATTCCGACAGGCGGCTCCGACAACCTGGCTCTGACCAGCGGAAACGCTGGTCAGAGTCATTGTACATTCCGGGCCCGAATGGGTCGAGTGACACGTTTGTGACACGTTTGGCGGCAGAAACCTCGCTCAGGAGACCTCCACAGCGGGGTCGCCGGGCCCGGCACCCGGAGCCGCGGAAGCTCGCCTGTCGCTAGTGTTCGGGCGTGAGCGCGAGCGTGGATCCGGCGGCGTTGCGCGCGGCCCGGGAGCGCGCCGGCCTGACGCAGCACCAGTTGGCCCGCCTGGTCGGAGTGGCCGGCGGAGAGCGGGTCTCGCGCTGGGAGCTGGGGACCTCTGAGCCCCGACCGGAGATCCTCGTCCGGTTGGCGAAGGTGCTCGACGTCGCCGCCCTGGACCTCCTCGACGTCGGCGGATGGCGCCGACCTGCGTGCGCTGAGGTTCGCAGCGGGCCTCTCGCCCAGCGAGGTCGCGGCGGCCGGCTCACCTGTCCGTGCGGACGTACGTCCGCTGGGAGAGCGGACAGGGGACTCGGCTGCCCGACTCGGCTCAAATCGCGGCCCTCGCCAAGGCGCTCAAGGTCAGCCAGAAGGCGCTTCTCGCGGCGTTCGACTGCACGCGCGAACCGCGATAGGCGAGCGACACAACTCCTTCGCCCTTGCAATCCGATGGGATCTGTGTGCTACTTAGCACTAGTGCCGATACGCCAACGCTTTTGGAATCGTGCCGCAGGCCGAACCCCATCCGGCGATCGGGGACTTCTGGGCGCTGAGTGCTGTGGACGCAAATCCTGCACCACTTCCGGATCCCGTTCTGGCTCGCTCCGCGTGCCGATCCTGACTGGAGCGCGTCCCGCGCGACGATCCCGCACTGGTCACGAGTGCTCCCTTTCGCCGCCAGTCGGGCGTGCCCGTTTCGCCGCGCTGCCCACCCTTCTCCGCCGCCACGGGCTCCCCGAGGCGGCGATCGCCAAGGGTGCCCCTCACGAGCTAGTTTGACCGGGTGCTCACAAACCGGTCGGCGCCGCATGCGCGAGTGACTCCGGTCCTAACCGTGGCCGACGTGCGATCGGCCGTGGCGTGGTACACCGAGGTCTTCGGCTTCGTCGAACACGTCCGCATCGGCAACGGGCATCGCTCGCAACTCGGCCTGCCGGGCGGGCCGCCGGCCGAGTTGGTGGTGGCGGAGGTTCGGCCGGGACGGCGAACACCGGAGCGGGAACGCTCTCACCAGGTGATGCTGAAGGTCGCCGACGTCGCGAGAGTCATCGAGACTGCGGTGGCAGGGAAGGCGCGCCTGGTCGATCCGCCCCACGACTGGGAGTACGGCGAGCGGCAGGCCACCATTGATGACCCGTTCGGGCACCAGTGGGTTCTCAACCAGACGGTGACCGACGTCGCACCCGAGCAGTGGGGTGGGAGCACCATCACGCCACGTTCGACGTCCCTGTAGCAGTGTGCTCGATGGGCGAGTGGGCGGGCGCCGGTGAGTCGACCATCGGCGGGTCCTGTCGCCGCCTATGACTGTCAACCGCAGGCCGGCGCCGATGCCGGGGACCCTTCGGTCCCGCATGTGGATCCCGCACCGGGTCGCTCCGCGAGCCCATGGTCGCGCGGGACGCGCTCCGGTCAGGATGGTCGCGCGGGACGCGCTCCGGTCAGGATGGTCGCGCGGGACGCGCTCCGGTCAGGATGGTCGCGCGGGACGCGCTCCGGTCAGGATGGTCGCGCGGGACGCGCTCCGGTCAGGATGGTCACTCGGCGACTTCGGCGACTCGCGCCCTGGCCGTCGTAGCGTGGCGATCGACTCGGTCCCCCGGGGCCGGAAGTGGTGTCTAGGACGGTCACGATCGGCTTCTCATATGCAGTCGGCAACTGCCGCAATCGGCGGCTTCCGACGCTTTCAGCCCACCCATATCCGAGTCGTGCCGACCGAGTGGAACCCCACCGCCAGCGCAGCCTCGAAGTTCGCATCGTGCTCGTAGCCGACGATCGGCCGTCCCGGGAACGTGGCCACGACGGCTGCCACCACCTCCTCCCAGTCGCGAACAGCAGCGGCACGGTCGGTGCTGACGTCGACGCGTACGTTGGACAGGTACACGGCGCCGGTCCCCAGGGTGGCCACGCAGCCCAATGGGCTGCGGGCGGGCTCCGCTTCGAGCACCGCGAAGGTGGGCCGCTGCAGCAGTTGGTCATTGATCACTCCGGCGGTGTCACCGGCCGCGTTCCAGTGGTTCAGGCGCTCGGGTGCCTCGACACGCGACCATCCTGCGGGAGCGCAGCATGCTGCCAGCTCGGGGAGATGCAGCCAGGTCGCTTCGAAGAGCGGCGTGAGCCCCAACCGCGACAAGTCGAGGTCGCCGAAGCAGTCGGCAACGCCACGGTGAGGGGTCTCAGCCAAGGCCGCTTCGACGTCCTCCACGCCTGCCCTTGGCGCAACGACCAGTGCGGCAGAGTGCAGGGGTGGCATCGGATCCTGAGCTCTCCAAACGCCGTCGACGATCCTGCTCCGAATGCTGTGTGCAGCGCACATCTCGACGTACCACTGGAGTCCTGCGTCCACCGCGATCCGCTGGCGTAAATCGATCCCAGTTCCCATGCCGACAAGTGTGCCCGCTCACACCACCGAGGTGATCAGGCAATCACGGCGGGAACAATTGACGGTTGGTGACGACGGCGGAGCGGTTTGCCTCGCGGGGCGATCAACTAGATGGCACAGCGTGCAGACCGAATCTGCGCAGCAACGGCGGGCCAACCTGAAGCCCGCGCGGCGTCATGTTTGTCCCTGCGGCTGACGACGCGCCGCTCGACCCTCTTGGTCCATCGTTGCCACCACCTCGCTCGAGGTGTACGGCGCCCTGATGGACGAGCGCTAACGCATCATCCTCATTGGCCGGCACGAGTACTCAAGCCGCGGAAGGATCCGCAAGCGGATCGGTGAGCGGGACCGCGAAGGCCCTCTCAGCGCCTGTAGGCGTCGCTGCGTCGGTCTATGTGCACGATCTCCACCGTGCGGGCGTCTTCAACGACGCCGTAGATCACCCGGTAGTCACCTCGACGAGCCGAGTGCAACCCGGCGAGCTCGCCGCGGAGGGGCTTGCCCACTCGCTGTGGATTGTCAGCGAGAGGCCCGAAGATGAACTCGACGCAGGCCGTGGCGATCTTCTCTGGCAATCGCTGTAGATCGCGTTCGGCTCGAGCCGTGACTCGAATCGAGTACCGCTCCTGCACTCAGGCGATCCCGTAGCGGGACTTGAGTGCGTCGTTGTCGGCGAAGCGGCCTGCGGCGGCGTCTGCGAGGCCCTCGTTGATGGCTTCAGCAGCGCCGGGCGTTCCGAGGATCTCCAAGGTCTCCTCGATGGCGGCGAGATCGTCGGCGGAGATGAGAACCGCAGCCGGGTGGCCGTGACGGGTGATGGTCACCCGCTGGTGGGTGCGTTCGACCTCCGACACGTACTCAGAGAGCCGGTCTCGTGCGTCGCCAAGGGGAACAGCGGTCATGCCCATAGTGTAGCCAAAAGACCGGGCAAACCTCGACTATGAGCCGAGGCGAACATGACACTCCCAGGTCGGCCGTTGTGAGCACGGGCTGCCGCCCTTGCAGCCGAATGCCCGGAGCGCCTTGCTGATTGAGTCGGGCGCTGCCCGATGCTCGAGTCGACGCGTTCCGCGATGCGACCGGGCCAACTTTTGGAGGTGCGCCATGAGCGCCCGGAGTGCAGCAGGCCATCGAGCGTCCGAGCGTGGACGTATCGGAGGACCGGGCAGGCCGGTCAGTCCTCGATGTGCGCCGCGCCGCGTCGCTTCAACGCCTCGATGCCGTCGCGCATGGCCCGCAGCTTGGCAGCCGGGTGACCGACCCAGTCTGCGAGTTCACCAACGACGCGCAGGGGTGCACGGCTGCGGAATGACCGCGTGGGGTTTCCGGGGAACTTCTTGTCTGTGACATTCGGGTCGTCCTCAAAGGGGCCCGTCGGCTCCACGAGATAGATCCTCCCGCGGCCCTCGCCCGAAGCAAGCTCAGCGCCCCATACTGCAGCATCGAGCGTTTCGGTGAAGTAGACGTAGTTCATCCTCCGACCGTCCTCGAAGTTGGACTCTCGGCCGGGAACCAGCAGATCACCCACCTCGAGGCTCACCTTGGTGCCGTGCAAGTACACCCCGGCTTGGTAGACCTCGAAGGGCACCGGTTCCCTGGGAACACCCACCCGACGACCGTAGCCCACACAACTGGCCCAGCGGCATCGACGGGTGCCAAGCAGTCGGTCTCAACCTGGCGTGGATCGAGTCAAAGGGCCAACGGCGACTTCCAGCCAAGACCGTCCGCGGTTCCGTCGGCTTGCGTCCGCACGCGGCGATGTGAAGCACCGATCCTGCTGCGTTCGGAGCACGCCAAGAGTCCATGCGTCGGACCACTCGCACGACTCCGGTCGACTGCGGCTTCTCGGGGAGCGACTGCCGACCTGGGGGGATTCGACGGATCCTTATTCCGCTTCGAGGTTTGCTTCCGACCTTACGAACCGTTTACTGCTTGCGCCGCCGTTTGATCTCTCCTTCGCCGACCTTTTCCTGGCTGGTGACGAAGTAGTTTCCGTCTGAGTTGAAGGACACGGGACCCTCGTTGCGAAACATGTCGGCGAGTGCGTGCAGTTCCGTCGCGTTCACGAATATTTGGTGAGCACTGCTGTCACCCTCTAATCCGTAGTAGAAATAGCACTCCTTATCGACGATGTTGAAGCCGAGTGAATACCACGTCACCTTGGCCCAAGCCATGACATACCTCCTTCAGGAACTTCGCCCGCGGGCATCACGATGCCACGCCCGCCCAGACATCGGATAGCGGGCACGGTCGTACGGGTCGCCTTGAGCGACTTCTGATGGGGACAGGCCGCCATCGCAGAGGACGAGTATGCGCCTCGAGGCGCTTCGATGCGCCCTGGTGGCTGTCCGCGACCGGTGACGGCGCGTCGCCCTTTGTTCGAGCGGGTGGCACGCGTCTCGGGCCGTGCCCGTGAGACCGCCCGAGGTGTGCGACTCGGTGAGCGGAGGGGTGTCAATAGCCCGATGCAGTGGCGTGCTGGGAGTAGCCATTTCGGTCCATATGCGTCGCACCTTGGCGCGCCGCGGAAGACGCACAACGGGGTTGTCATCGCACCGTCCGAGCACTTGCGGTCATTCACCCGTATCAGGTGCCCCGAGCCCGGTTCTCTTCTTGAAAGACACCTGCGTGCCCGGGTCGGGCCGCTGCGGCTGAGGAGCTGATCGGAATGAACTCGAGCATCTGTACCGTCACCCCGAAGGACCTGGCCGCGGCAACGGTCTGTCTGGACGAGCTGTCGAAGAACCTCAAGGGCGAGCTGACGCTGCTGGACTCCGACGTCGAGACCTGCCGGCGGCTGGACTGCCGGACGCTGACGACCGACCACCTGCTCCGCGTCGAGCTCACCAGTCATGACTGTGACTCCGAGCCCGGCAAGCTCTTCGACGGGCGGCTGACCAGCAAGGACCTGACGACCGTCTTCGTCGACGGAAGCGGTGAACGGCGCGGCACCCACGTCGCCACCTTCACCTGGAAGTCGTCGGCCGGGGTGGTGACCGGGGAGCTTCGCGGGATGACCAACGAGGGGACACACCGCGAGCCGGTGTTCGATGGCTGCCAGCGGTGTGAGGAGCGGGGCGTGCTCGAGGGCCGGTTGTGCGGAACCCTGGTCCAGCCCAGGGACCGTCGTCTGGCGGGCGCTCAGGTGACCGCGGCGTATCGGATCCGGTTCGACCCCAGCGAGGAGGGCGGCGAGGGTGCTGTCGCCGGCACCCTCGAGGGCGTGGTGATCCGCTACTGCCGCACCGGTGGCGACTGCGTGGAGTTCTCCACCGTCGGCACCGACACCAACCCGCGCACGGTCGGGGCATTGACGGTGCAGACCAGCGACACCAACGGCCCCACTGCGGACACCGAGGTCGTGACCTGGGACAGCTTCACCGGCCTGCGCATGTGGCATCACGCCACGCTCGACTTCGCGCAACCCGTACGCCGGGTAGAGATCACCCTGGTGAGCTACGCGCAACCCGCCCATGTGACCGCTTTGGACGCATCCGGTACGGCGGTGGCAACCGCGACGATGAGCGTCGGCCAAAAGGTTGCCGAGACGCTCGGGCTCACCGGTGCGGGCATCACCTCGGTCGTCGTCGACTCTCCCGCCGACGAGGTCCTCATGTCCAAGGTCTGTTGGCTGACCTGACCCGCGGCGAATGGCGGTGGCCACGAGGCGCCGCGGCGTGGCGTCCGGTGCCGTTACGGCCGCCCTCGAGACGCAGGCGGCCTTGTCTCGGAACCTCCAAATGCGAGTTCGACATGCCAACGCCAATATGCGACGAGTGCGCCGCATGGAACGCGCGCGACACGCGGCGATAGGGGCCATCCATCGCGGCTGATCCGGATGATCCGCTACGCGGCCGATCAGTCGGTGCTCGGCGACGACTCTGAGCGTCGGCGGCGCACCAGCAATCCCGCAACGACGGTGGTGGCAAGTGCCCATAAGCACGCCGGCAGCCAGTTTTGATCCACGAGTTCAGCCACCAGGAGCAGTACTGCAGCGTGGATGCCGTTCACCGGCCAGCAGGTCAACACCTACGGGCCACGACCGCAACGGATCTTCCTGATGGACGCCACCAGGTCGGGGCTTTCCGTCACCGCCCTGCACGTCTTCGCCGACACCACGGCCACGATGCGGGTGAAGCTGCTCCCGCTGTTCACCATGGTGGACGTCTCCGGCCCAGAGGTGGACCGCGGGGAGACCGTCACGGTGTTCAACGACCTCGTAGTCATGGCACCCGGCGCGATCGTCGACGCCCCCGTGGCGTGGACCGCCATCGACGCCCGGCACGTCCGCGGCCAGTTCACTGACGGCGACCAGACCGTCTCCGCCGTCCTGACCTTCGACGCCGAGCACGACCTCGTCGACTTCGTCTCCGACGACCGAGCCCGTGCATCCGCCGACGGCAAGACCTTCGCCCCACAACGCTGGTCAACCCCATTGACCGGCCACCACGACAGCGACGGCCATCGCGCCTTCATCCTGGGAAAGGGTGTCTGGAGCGACGGACGGCCCGAAAAGGTCGTTCACCTATCTCGAGTTCCAGCTCGACGGCATCAGCTACAACATCGGCGTCGCCGAGACGACGACCACGACACCCCACACCGCTGCGGTGATCGATAGCGCCGGCCGTTGACCGAAGGAGCCCCCATGCCGACCACAACACCTCCCCGGACACCCTGAGGCGCCCAGGTTTGATGCCGCTCCTGTTTGAGTCCCGGAACCGGATCGGTCTGGGGAACGCCAAGCAGTAGCCGCCTTCCGCCTTTCCCTCGGGAGGCGCCAGCTTCTACAGGTCTCGTCGGTACCGCACGACCAGGACTCACTGGTTGCTGGTCATTGCGGCGCTGGTCTCATGGGACCGGCCAGGTGCACCAGGGCGGCGTACCAGTCACTGCAGAAGACCTCCTCGGGATCGTAGCTGCGCTTGAGGGCGAGGAGGTCCGGGAGCTGCGGGTAGCACGCGAGCAGCTGTCGGTCATGCGCCCACCGGTGGTAGGTCAGGTAGTAGCTGCCCTCGCGCGCGATCGCGAGGTCGATCAGGGCGCGGAACGCCGCCGCCGAGCGCTCCGTGCCGGCGGGTGTGTGGGGGGTGTGCAGGTTGAACACCACGCAGGCGTACGCCTGGCGCGCCCACGGCAGGTAGGTGTCCTCGTCGGGCTGGGTGAAGCGCACGGTGCCGTAGATCACGTCTGAGCCGCGGTCACGGAGCTCGTCGGCCGCGGCGGCCATGAAATCGGCCAGCCGGTGCCGGGGGATGTACACCTCGGTGATCATCTCGGTGCCGCGCTCTCCCGCCGGCAGGCGCCGGTCGAGGTCGTCGTGGTAGTCGTCGAGGTACACCGCGAGCTGATGGTCATCAGAGTAGTAGCGCTGCCCAGAGGTGGCCAGGTAGTGCCGGGCGTACAGCTCGAAGGCGCGGCTCTTGTCCTGGTGGGCCAGGACGAGGAGGTCCTGCCAGTCGGTCGCCCCGAGCGTGAGCTGCTGCGAGGAGATCGGTACGACGGCCTCCACCGGGCGGTAGCAGGAGAACACGCCGCGGTGCAGGAAGTCCGGGCTGGCCGGGTCGATGGCGAACTGGAAGTCGCCGTAGACGAACCCGCTTCCAACCCGCTGCTCGACGGCCTCGACCAGGTCGTCGATGATGGTGAGCCCGACGACGCGTTCGAGCATCCGTCGCGGGACGAGGCGCAGGGTCACCGAGTAGATCGCCGCGAACAACCCGTAGCCGCCGATCACCAGGGAGAAGAGCTCGTTGTCGACCTCGCGGCTGCAGTCGCGGGCCGAGCCGTCGGCGGTGACCACGCGCAGCGACTCGACGTCCGCGACGATCGGGCCCATCATGAGGCCGCGGCCGTGGCAGTTGGCCGAGACCGACCCGCCGACGGTGAACCGGTTGGCGCCGGTCTGCTTCTGCGCGATCGTCCACGGCGTGGGCTCGCCGCGCTGCCGCTCGTGAAGGGCGTCGACGAGCTCGGGCCACTCGATGCCCGCCTCCACCTCGACCAGGCCGGAGGATCGGTCCAGGTGGAGCACGCGCGACATGGTGCGGGTCTCGAGCACGGTGCCGCCGGTCGCGAACTGTTGGCCGCCCATCGCGTGCCGACCGCCAGCCACGCTGATCCGGTCGCCGCGAGCGCCCGCGGCCACGACCGCCGCCTGCAACCCTGGCAGGGTGCACACGGAGACGACCTCCGCCGGACGGGTCGGGTTGAGACGGGAGTGCACGTCGTTGAGGATCGTCGTCTCCCCCGCCGACTCGCTTGTGGAGGAAGGGCGGGCGGTCAGGCCTGGGTGATCGATCATGCTCACGAGACTCGCGGACGGCGTCGCTCCCGGCATCCGCACGTGGACTCGACCCGGCCAGGTACCCGTACTCACTCCCTCGGCTCGGAGGCGCACAGTGGACCGCCGACGAAACGACCGCGAAGCATGCCGGTGCGGGATGGGCTCGCGGAGCGACCCGGTGCGGGATCCCCTGCGGAAAGGTTGTATCGCTCATCGCCGACTCGACCAAGCGCGCCCACCGTGCCCGGTGGCGGTTCGGCTATCGGACGTCCGGACCTGCCGCGATGACCGATGTTGACAAACCCACCTGGCCTGGCAATAACAGTGCCATATGGCGATGACAACGACGAATGCCGCAGATGCCCCGGTGGACGAAACAGCGGCGCTCACTGCAGCTTCGTGCTTGTTCCACGGGTTCTCCGACCCGTCCCGGTTGGCGATCGTTCGGCACCTGGCCTTGGGTGAGCACCGGGTGGTGGACCTGACCGCGCACGTCGGGCTGGCGCAGGGCACGGTGTCGAAGCACCTGGCCTGCCTGAAAGACTGCGGGTTGGTCAGCTCCCGCCCGCAGGGCCGGGCGTCGATGTGGTCGCTGAACCACATCGAGGCGGTGGTGTCGCTGCTGGCGGCCGCCGAGAAGCTGCTGGCCCTGACCGGCGATGCGGTCACCCTCTGCCCGAACTTCGGCACGACCACTCTTGACGAGGCGTGATGGCGACCGCTGCCCCCACGACGACGGCGCCGGCCGTCGCAGACAAGGCGCGGCTCGGTCGGCGGGCTCAGCTGCTCGCCGCCACCGCGGTCACCTACAACGTCTTCGAGGCGATCATCGCGATCACCGCCGGACTGGCGGCGGGCTCGGTCGCCCTGGTCAGCTTCGGCCTGGACTCGGTGGTCGAGGTGTCCAGCGGCCTGATCATCCTGTGGCAGTTCCGGCACCGAATGCCGGAGACCCGCGAGCGTCAGGCGCTGCGACTGATGGCTTTCTCGTTCTTCGCGCTCGCCGCCTACGTCGCATTCGAGTCAACCCGTGCACTGATCAGCGGCCACGAGCCGGACTCCTCCACGGTCGGCATCGGTCTGGCCGGCGCATCGCTGGTGGTCATGCCGTTCCTGTCCGGGGCCCAGCGCCGTACCGGCAAGGCACTCGGTTCCAACGCCGTGGTCGCCGACTCCACCCAGATCCTGCTGTGCACCTACCTGTCCGCGGTGCTCCTGGTCGGGCTGGTGCTCAACGCGACACTCGGCTGGTCCTGGGCCGACCCCCTGGCCGGACTGATCATCGCCGCCATCGCCCTCAAGGAAGGACGAGACGCCTGGCGCGGAGAAGGATGCTGCTCGATCAGCGGCGCCCACGCCACGGACGCCCCCGCGCTCAACGACCACGGCTGCTGCTCCACCGACACCAGCGACACCCCGCCGCTGAGCGACGACGACTGCCCCGACGCCTGCTGCACCGCCGACACCCCGACCACCCAGACCCTCGCGCGGCACGCCATTCAGATCGACCCCCGCACCGACTCTTAATGGCGGCAAAGGAGACGGCGCGAATCCGAGCCATCATGGTGTAGTCGCTCGACCATGGGCAGGCGGGACGCCCGCCAGTGCAGCCGCTGCGCCCCTATCCGGCCAGAGCGATCGCCCAGGTCGCGCTCCGGTCGGGACGTTCGCGTGAGAACTGTCTGGTGACCCGATCCAGGCGTCAGTAGTCTCATGTTCGCGCAGGACGCCGACAACGAACCTGACTGAGCCCCAAGCCCACGAGGCCGTGGTAGGCGGTACAAGGACGGCCAGCTTGCTTTGTGCTCCTTGCGAACGGAGGAACGATGCGACGCCTACTCCTGACCGAGAACATCACCGCCGACGGGCGGATCGAGATGCTCGACGACTGGTTCACTCCCTCACCTCAGGACGGTGCCAGCGATGTGCAAGACGAAATGGAGCGACTCCGCGCCTCCGCGGATGCGGTCCTGCTCGGTCGGCAAACGTTCGAGGACTTCCGTGGATATTGGCCGCACCACACCGACGAACCGGCCGGTGCCTACCTCGACCACGTGCAGAAGTATGTGGTGTCTTCGTCGATGGCCGACCCGCAGTGGCGAAACTCGATCGTGCTCTCCGGTGACCCGGTAGACGAGGTACGTCGGCTGCTGGCCGCCGAGGGCGGTGACATCACGTTGACGGGGAGCGTGACGCTGACCCACGCGGTCCTCGCCGCTGGGATGGTCGATGAGATCAGACTGTTCGTCTACCCCGCCGTCCAGGGACGTGGCAGGGGTCTGGTCGCGGAGGGGACCTCGCTTCCCGGTCTCGAGCTGCTCGAGTCCAAGACGTTGCGGCCAGGCGTGGTGCTGCTTCGATACGCAGTAGTCAAGCGCTGAACTTCCACCGCGCCGCAAGTGGATCGGGGGGTCCGCTCGCCACCGTTCCGCTCGGCCGCGGGACTCGCGCACCTCCGCTTGTTGCCGCCGAGCCAGGACTTCAGCGAACCGACGGAACGCCTGGTCGGCGGGGTGGGCCTGCGCTTCCACGTTGGCTTCGTTCATGGTTTTTGGGAGGTCGGCATGACTACACCTGTGTCTCGTCGCTGGCCAGGCAGCGCGCCAACCTGCTTCATGCGCCGGCGAAGGGCTCCCATCTCTTCGAGCACTCCGCGCACAGCCGCGCGTGTTGGAGGAAACGAGTTCGCCCACGGCATCATTGAGCACGGTGCCGTGAACGGCAGAACCAGTCTCGCTGCGAGCCGGTCAGGCGCGGCCGATGAGGCAGGAGGGTGAGCGGTGGCAGGGTGGATCGACCTCTACTGGCTACCTCTGGGGGCGGGCGGGCACTTCGTGCGGTTCAACGGCCGCGTCTACGAGCGCGTGGCGGCGTGGCGGGCGCGCCGCACGCCACTGGACCTGTATCACGCCGGTCTCATGCTCGGTCTCGACTCCGAGACCTACGCCGTGGAGATGGGCCCGGTGTGGAACGTGGCTGATAAGGAGCGCGGCGTCCTTTGCGAGGGTCCTGTCTGGTCTGCAGCGTTGGGACGGTTCAACGTGTTCCGCTACGAGGTGCGCTGCTGGCGCGGGGGCCGACTCCCGGACGTTGCCGAGGCCGTCGACAGTCCTGTCCGCACGACGGATGACCCGGCCAGAGCTGCGGCACTGGTCAAGGTCCTCGAGCAGACACCGGCCCTGGTGTGGGGAAGGGACGAGCTTGGAGTGGGCGACATGTGGAACTCCAACTCGCTGGTGGCCTGGGCTCTTGCGCGCACCGATCACGCCATGGAGTCCATCCGGGTGCCGACTGGTGGACGTGCCCCCGGGTGGGACGCGGGCCTCGCCCTCGCGCGGCGCCAGGCCGCTGGGTAGTCGAGGACCCTCACCGGCCCACCCCCACCGAGCTCGCGGGCGTGCTCGGGTCCGCCGACCAAACCCACTTCGTGCGCGACTCTCGTGCCGCCACCGGGCTGACACCCGGCGAAGTACGCGGCCGTGCCCCGCGGGAGTGAGCACTGGCATGAGCCGAATGGCGCGAGCGACCGCCCCTACATGGGAGCGCTCCCACGAGCCAGAAGCGCTCCGAAGAAGCCAAGCGGGCCATCCTGGCACGGCTGGAACGTGCGGACGGTTCGAGCGGTCTGCCTAGGGACGTGTGGGTCACCGTCGCGCCGAGACCGCTTCGTGGGCCATCCGACGCAAGGTGAGCAGTACGGGTTCGTAGAGCAGCGTTCCAACCACGATCCTCTCGGCCACCGCCATGGGGTCGGTTTCGGTGGCAACGCGCTGAACCTCGACCTCAGCGACCGGCTCGAGCGCTTCGGCGTAGGCATCGAGGACCTCGTCTGATGCGGGGAAGGCGAGCTCCTCGAGGGTGTCGAGTGCAGCCGCCAAGGTCCGCCGATGCGGACTGTCGGGATCGAGCTCCCAGCCATGCCGCGTGAGCAGCGAGTCGACCCGATCCAGCGATGCGATGGATGGGTCTTCGACCGGCGGGGCGGATAGCGGCCATTGCGCGGCCCCGCGTGTCTGGTGCTTCGATCCGGACGAGTCCACTGCCTGAACCACCCGTCGTACGTCGTCGAGCGAGAGGCCGGCGACGTCGGTCAGAGCCCGAACAAGGCGGAGGCGACGCAGGTGATCCTCGTCGTAGCGAGCCCAGGTGCTGCTCTCGGTGAGCCCCGGGGCGAGCAAGCCGACACGCAGGTAGTACTTGATCGTCGGGGTCGGCAAGCCGCTGCGGCTGGAGAGCTCGGCGAGGCGCATACGGACATCCTGGCAAATGGGATACTCAGAGTCTCCAATAAATGGGAGAGTGTCGCTATCCCAAGTGAGGAGTCATCATGGAACCTCTGCTCTCAGATGCATCTCGCGAGCTGGCCGGCATTCTCTTCCTCGCCCTGGTCACGGTTGAGACCGGCGGGCTGTACCTGCTGAAGGTTGTCCGCGGCCGAGCGCAGGTCACCCCGTTCCAGGAGAAGTTCGCGCGCGCCGGTCACGCCCACGCCGGGGTGCTGCTCGTGCTGGCGCTGATCTGTCAGCCGTTCGTCGACGCGACGGAGCTCTCCGGCGGTTGGGAGTGGGTGGCCCGCAGCGGCGTCGCGGTGTCAGCGCTGCTGATGCCTGGCGGGTTCTTTCTCTCATCCATGGGACGTGGCCGCACCGAACCCAATCGGCTGATCGTCTTGGTGCTCGGTGGCGCAACGCTGCTCGCCGTCAGTCTGGCGACGATCGGCGTCGGGCTCCTCACCACGTGAGCGCGCGGTCTCGGCACGGCGACGCCGCTGCCGTTCGACAACCGGTGCCTCCGGACCAGTGAGGCCGCCTCGCCGCCTGAAGCGGTCGGGCGCGATTCCACATCGGCGTCAGCGCAGGGTGGCGAGATGCTCCAGCGTGGTGAAGGCGTCGTGAATGAGGGTGCCGAGATCCTCGCGCGCCTGGGTCTGCTGCCACCGCTCGATGGCGACGTCGAGCGCGAGCATGGCCGCTCCGGCCAGGAGGGGGCGGCGTCCCGGTGCGGTCGTGACAGCCAGTGCCGCAGAGCAGCGGTCAGCTCGTCGCGATCCTTGAACTGGGCCTCGAAGGCCGCGGCATGGAGCGCCTCGGTCTGATTGATGCAGCCGATGCGGTCGAGCTCGAACCCGAGGTCTGCCTGATAGCGCTGCGCGAGCTTGTCCACGAAGACCTCGCGCAGCGCGCGGAAGGGGCTCTGGTGGGACCGTTGGCCGCGGAGTCTGGCGGTCAGGGCAGGGACGCCCGGTGCCCCGACGTCGCGAACGAGGCTGCATCGCCCATCGGCGTTCCGCTCTGGGACGTCCGACCCGGCGACACCGGTGTGATGCCGTTGATGAGCGGGCGGTTGGTGGGTCCTACGGATCGAGTGGGCCGTCGCGGCGTGCACGTCTTCCCGGCCAGCGGGCAGCGGGTGCAGGAGGGTCAGGTCGCCAGATCCGTCCTGAACCGCTCGACGATCATCTCGGTCGCCCGCGAGCGGGCGGCCATCGGTCGGACGTAGAGGTCGATGGCGCGAAAGGCGTCCGCGTCGTTCAACGGAATGGCGACCACGGCGTCCGGCAGTGCACCACGACCAAGCCGCGGTACGACCGTGATGGCAAGGCCCGTCTCGGCGAACCGGATCAATGACTGGAACTCGACGGCGTGAAAGGCGTTGATGATGGGGTGGAGCAGGGCCGGGGCGTGAGCCGAGATCCATGTCCCGAACGGGTCGCCCGGAGGCGTGATTGCCCACCGCTCGGCGGCCAGGTCTCGGAGACCGATCTCGTGGCGGTCGGCGAGGGGGTGCCCCGCGGGCACCACGGCATCAAGGTGGTCCCGGCCGATCTCGATCCTCGTCAGCGGTCGGCGTGCGCCCGTGGCCGGCTCGGTGGTTCCCCAGCTCTTGGAGATGACGGCGTCGAGGCGGCCGACGCCGAGCGCGTCGAGGGCACCTGCGGGGTCGGACTCGATCGGAACGATGGTTAGTTCCGGATGCGCCCCGTTCATCGCGGCCATCGCGGGCAGCAGCAGACCTCGCAAGGCAGTCGGGAACGCGGCGATCCGCACGACCCCGGAGAGGACTTCGGAGGTGGAGGTGAGGTCCAGCTGCTCGAGGCCGTCGATCAGCGGTCGCGCGCGTTCGACAAGGCTCACGCCCCTCGGCGTCATGACGAGCCCGCGTCCGGCGCGCTCCACCATCGGCTCGCCCAGTCGCCGCTCCAGCTTGCGCAGGTGCTGGGTGACGTTGGGCGACGTGTACCCCAGCAGGTCAGCAGCGCCTCTGACCGATCCGGTGTCATGCACCGCCACCAGGATGCGCAGAGCAATGGGGTCAATCATTCATCAACACTAAAGCGTCCCGACCCTCATCGGTAACTAGTCGCGATCAGTTTCCGCGTCTAGCGTTGAATCGCTCGACTGGCGCGCGGCCAGCGACTCTCCCGGACAGGAGCCTGACATGCCCTCCCACCCCGCGATGATGAGCACGGTGACCACCCGAGGCGACGGCATCGACAACCTCCGCGAATCCACCGTGGCGACCCCGACACCGGGAGACACCGAGATCCTGGTCCGCATCACGGCTCGTTCGCTGAACTATCGCGACCTGTTGATCATCAACGGCGTCGGCGGGTGGAAGCCGGACGGCGATGTCGTGCCGATCTCCGATGCTGTCGGCCATGTGGTCGCGACAGGGACGGGAGTCACCCGGTTCCACGTCGGTGACCGGGTCATGCCGAACTTTCTGCCGTTGTGGCGCGAGGGCGACCTGGTCGCCGAGTTCAAGCAACTGCCGATCGGCGGCCCCGTCAATGGCGGGGTGCTGGCCGACTACGTGATCATCGAGGAACAGTCCGCCGCATCGGCCCCGGTGTCATTGAGCGACGAGGCAGCTGCCACCCTGCCGATCGCGGGGGTGACCGCGTGGCACGCTCTTCAGCGCCCACGCTCCAGCCCCGCCGACTGGGTGCTGATCCACGGCACCGGCGGCGTCGCGTTGCTCGCCCTGCAGATCGCCCGCGCCCGTGGCTTGCGGACCATCATCACCTCCAGTAGCGACGAGAAGCTCTCGCGGGCTACGAGCCTGGGCGCCACCGCCACCATCAACTACCGCCACGTAGACGTCGCGGGGCGAACCCGCGAGATCACCGGCGGCCGCGGAGCGGACCTCGTGCTCGAGACCGTTGGCGCCGACAACCTCAACGTGTCGCTGGACGCGGTCAAGGTCAGCGGCCAGATCAGTTTCATCGGCGTGATCGACGGGCTGCTTGACGCCCGGATCACGGTCGGCGAGTTCATGTCCAAGAACATCACTCTCCACGGCATCGAGACGGGCTCACGCCGGATGCTCGAGGAGCTGGTCGCCTTCATCGACCAGCACGGCATCGCGCCGCAGATCGACACCGTCCTTCCCGTCGCCGAGGTCGCCACCGGCCTGAAGCAACTGGCCCGCTCCCAGCACTTCGGCAAGATCGTCCTGGTCGGCTGAGAAACGGTGGCCGAGGCTTGCGCCCCACGGCCGAATCACTCGTCGGGCTCCTGCAACAACGGGTGCGTCTCGAATCGCCCGTCGAACCTTGGCACTCTGGTCTCTTGGTGTGATGCCCACCACCACCACGTCGTCCAACCTGGTGATGGGTGCGGCCTTCCCGATGGCTGAGTGGGGCCGCTGGTGGTTGTGCTCGTGGACCCATGCTGCTCGCTCGGGACGTGTCTGCGCACGCTCGCCGCGCAAAGGTAGCGAGCGTTGAGCGACTCGGTCGCGTTTTTCGAGCACAGCACACCCGGCGGATCTCGACGTCGTGGTCCACGTGTCAACGAAACGAACTGCTTCCAACCGCCCCGCCAGAGCTTGCTGATCGCGGGGTAGGACTTGGCCCACTCCTTGAACTCTTCGAACGCCCGCCAGGTCGCCTCGGATGAGGCCGCGGTAAAGATCGGCTTGAGGTCGGCTGCGATCTGGCCCCAGTACTCCCACGAGGCATAGCGGAAGGTGTTGCGGATCAGGTGGATGAGGCGCGTGCGGACCATGGTGGCGGGGAATACTGCCCCGACCGAGTCGGGAGGCCCTTGAGTCCGTCGCAGGGTTCCCGGTTCGGGATCCCGCCCCGGTGCAGCAACGCGGTGAGGCTTCGGCGTCCTTGGCCACGCTGCGCAAGGGACGAGAGTATCGACGACAAACCTCTTCGCCGCGATGGTGCGTCTTGTCGACGACAGCGGTAGCGGCTGCAGGGAACGGAGGCGCGATGACGGAGGTGGACGACTTCAGCGCGTTCGTGAGCGCCAGGTGGCCCCGCCTGGTGCGGTCAGCCATTCTCCTTGGTTGCTCGCCCGCAGAGGCCGAGGACGTTGTGCAGGCCACCTTCGAACGCTGCCTGAGCAGCTGGAGCAAGGTGCAGAAAGCCCACAACCGAGACGCCTAAGTGCACCGCACCTTGGTCAACACGTTCATCTCCTCGTGGCGCGGGCTTCTCAAGCGCGATCGACCGCGGACAGGTTCGTCGCGACGTGCCTGTCGAGGTTGCCCGGGAGTTGGGTCAGGCGATGCTGTGGCACCGCCTTCTCGTCAGCGGCGACCCGATCACCGATGAGCTGATCGAGCACATCGTCGATGAGATTCTCATCCCCTACACCCGGGCATGATCCAGGGCGCCCGAGCGCCGGCCGGCACAGGCGTGGGCCGCCGTACACCGCGGGCTCATCTGAGGTTCCACCGTGCAGCTAGTAGACGACTCGGGGCCGACCGCGGCCCTCAGCGCGGCTCGCGCCACATCGCCCATAGCGGAGGCGAGCCGGCGGCAGAGATGACGCCGGTCACCTCGAAGCCGTGGCGCTCGTAGAGTCGGCGGTTGTCGGGACTGGTCGCCTCGAGGTACGCCGACTGACCGTGCTCGTCCAGAACGGAGAGGTAGGCAGCCAGCAACCTGGTCCCGAGTCCGTGGCCCTGGTTGTCGGGTGTGACTCCGAGGAACCACAGATAGTGGTGCGGTTCGTGTGGGTGGCAGGACTCCATCTCCTCCATGAGGACGCCGAGGCGGCCCACCTCGTCGGCGCCGACCGCGGCCGTCACTTCTATGAGCCGGTCCGATTGAGCGGTCGTCATCGGCTCCGCCTCCGGTGGGACCCAGAGCGCTGCCGCGGTGCAGCTGTCCGTCTGGTGGCTGGCCCGGTGGTCGACTAGCGCCCCGACCACTACAGCGAACCAGCCGGGCAGGTGGGTCCGACGCGCCTCGCTGTTGGGGACGATCCAAGTGAAGACCGGGTCGTCCTGGAAGGCCGCGGCGAGCGTCTGGCTCACGGCGTCGGTCTCCGCGGGTGTGACAGGCAAGACGCCGCTCTGGCAGTTCGGTGTCGCGCGACATGCGGTGGTCATGGTGGTTCCCTTCTGGGGTAAGTGTGTCGTTCCGGTGTGTGGGTGCTGCAAGAACCGGACGGAGTAGTGGTCGACAGGGAGCACCTCGCTGCGGGCGAACCCGGCCCCGGCACGCAAGGTCGCGCCTCGGGGCCCGGGTGCCGCGCGCTGTGCCGAGTCCCGGTGACGGTGACTCGTTGGCGGACTGGCTCAGCGGGTCTGCGGGTCCTACTTGACCCTGCTGGACTTGGCCACACCGACCGGCGACGCGGCTGCCCACGTCATCTGCTGCGCCGACCGAGCTGCCGAGAGGCGGGTGGAGCTCAGCGCTTGGACACGTGCAGCTCGACCGTCTTGTTGATGCCCATCGTGGCAAGGTCGGGGTTGTTCATCCCGAGGAACGTCTGGTCGCTCTCACCGAGGACGGATTCGTGTCGACCAGTCCCTCCGGTGATCGCACCCGTGACGGTGGTGCCTGGTATGCCGCTCTCGTAGCCGGTGACGACGATGGTGTGCGCGCCGGAGTCGGGATCGTCGCCGAAAGCGAAGAGCTGGGTGGTGTAGACCCAGGACCCTTCGGTGGTGTGCGCGCCGTCGGCGATGAAGTAGCCGGTGCAGGTCCATTCGCCGATCACCCTGTCGGGAAATTCCGGAGTACCGTCGGGGTTGACCCCGTTGGACTTCGTCAGCGTGCCTACGGGGTAGAGGTAGCCCTGGGTGATGAAGGGGTTGCCATAGGCGGGCGACCCATCGTCGAAGACCGGCTTCTCGTCGATCACGAAACGGGTTCCGTCCTCGGCGACATCCACCTCGATCGTGCGGACCTTGTGGTGGTTCGCGCTGGCAGGTCCGCTCCCGGCAGCGCCGTTGATCGCGACGGCGCCGCCGATCAGGGCAAGGAGCGCGAGCGCCGATGCTGTGACGCGACGACGGACACTGGGCGTGCGTGCGTTCTCTCGGTCCTGGTTGGGCGTGGTCATGAGAACTCCTTCTGGTGTGCGATGAGGCCGCGAGGGGCGCGTCGGGATCGAGCGGCTCTCCGGGCGTCGCGGCGGGCGATTCTTCGGGCGCGCCGTGCGCGGGCCTTGAGCTCGCGCAGCTCGCGCGCGTGGCGGTCGCGCTCGGTCTCCCGGAATGGCTGTTGCGATGCGAACATCACAGCGAGGACGATCGGATTCATGGTTCTCTCCTGTCGATGGACGGAACTTCTCGGACGCGTGAGACGCGTGAGAAGGGCGTGACGTCGGTAGAAGCGGGCTGACGCCCCAGCCGGCGTGGCAAGCACCTCGGTGCGGGTCTGCTGCGTTCACAGCGGTCCTGGTGTTCGTTCAACGGACGCGTCGATACTTCGTCGATGGAGTCGAAAGCCGGGTCGCGGCACCGGTGGACCGACCGGCTCCCGAGTGGTGATGGAGGCTTCGATCAGTCACCTGCAGAAGCAGTTCCTGACAGTTGACCGAATCGAGTCCAGCCGTGCGCCGCTCTACGGCAGCGAGAGCACATCCGGGCGAGACAGCGAGCTGCTCGGCCCGGCCGTCGACAGGGCGCGGGTGCGGGTGCGGGTGCGGGTGCGGACGATGTACTCCGATCCTGCGTACGCGCGTCGAGGCGACGCGCGCAGCGCGGCGTGCTGCGATGCCGATTCCTCAGGGTTGCCGGCCGTGCTCATGGCAGGAGCCGATAGACCCGGAAGAAGCCCGCGTCGATGTCGGTCTCGTCGACGCCCGTGAAGCCGGCCTCCGCGGCGAGAGCAGCGACGTGAGTCGAGCGGAGCACCGTGCCGAGGGCCGCGGACGGCTCCTCGGCGCGCTGCGTGGGCAGGCAGTGCGTGATGCTCCAGCCGTACATCAGCCGTTCGAGGAGGTCGCCCGGTGCGGTGAACTGCGCCTGGACACGTTCGTCCACGACGACGACGACGCCACCCGGGGCGAGCGACTTGTGCGCCGCGCGGAGTGTCTCGACCGGGCGGGCCATGTCGTGCAAGGCCTCGAGGATCACGATGGCGTCGAACGGGCCGTGAGCGCCGACTTCGGCGGCATCGGCGGTGACGTAGTGCACCCGCGCCCCGGCCTCTCTGGCCAGGGCCCGGGCCTCGTCGATCGACGGCGGGTCCGAGTCGATCCCGACCACCTCGGCGTCCGGGTAGGCCCCGGCCAGCGCGATGCTGGAGAAGCCGAGGCCGCAGCCGAGGTCGGCGATCCGGACACCGGGCCGGGCCAGTGCCTCGTGCAGGTCGGGCATTGCGGGGAGCCACGACTCGGTCAGGTCGCGCGAGAAGGCCGGTCGGTTGGCGCCGCCCTGGCCGCGCCGGAAGTGCTCGCCGTACCTCCGGTAAGGCACGCCGGACCCGCTGCGGTAGGCCAGGACGACCTCGGGAAGCACCTGACCGATCCCGGCCACCATGTCCGCCAGGGGTGACACGTGGGCCGGATCGTCGACGTCGACCAGTGCGCTGACATGGTCCTCGGGCAAGGTGTAACGGCGCTGTTCGGCGGATCGGCTCGGCTCATCGACGACGAGGTAGGCCGCCACCGCCTGCTGTTCCAGCCATTCGCGGGCATAGCGCTCATCGATGCCGGCGGCGTCCGCGAGCTCGGTGGCGTTGAGCGGACCTCGGTCGGCGAGAGTCGCATAGAGGCCGAGGGCTCGGCCCAGGTGCACGCCGTACACCTCGAGCGCTGCGGTGGCGCTCTCGACGAGACGTTCGTCCAGGGGGGTGGTCATGGTGCTCTCCTCATCCTTGGCGACCCGGGTGGGTCCTGGTCGCTCAGGCGCCACCATCGGTCTAAGACGGGGCCGTTCGCATCGGGAAGATGACCGAGATCTACGCCGCCGTTGCGGTCGGCGCCTTGGTTCGTCGCCTACTCGGCGAGACCGTGGCGATGAGCCTGCGCCGCGGCCTCGCCCCGTCCGGACACGCCGAGCTTCGCCAGGATGTTGGAGACGTGCACGCTGGCGGTCTTCGCGGAGATGAAGAGCTCCGCCCCGATCTCCTTGTTGCTCCTCCCGGCGCCCACGAGCCGCAGCACCTCGAGCTCCCGGGCAGTCAGGGCTGAGAGCGGTGTGGCGGTCCCGCCGGCCTGGCGCTGCTCGATGCCAGCTCGCTGAGCAAGGACGGTGAGCCGGTGCGTGACCAGCCGAGCACCGATCCGTCGGCTGGCCGGCACTGCCTCGGCGAGCAGCGACTTGAGTCCGGGTCGGTCCCGAGCCTCCGAGAGGTGTCCGGCCAGTCGGAGCTGGACATAGGGAACGAGGTGTACCGGACAGGCCGACCTCTGGAGCAGGCCGAGGACCGCCTCCCAACCCGCCCGTGCGTCCGCCAGCTCTGCCTCGGCCAGCGACAGCCACACGGGGGACATGGTCGTCGGACCCAGCTCCGACATCACCTCCCGAACCAGGGCGGCCCGGCTCTCGGGGGAGACCGCGTCCAGTGCCGCGGCAGCCGCCGCGCCCATGGCGACCACGGGCCAGCTGCGCTGTCGGTCGACGAGGGTCCGGTGCTCCAGGAAGGACCGGAAGTGGCTCCAGGCGCGCTCATGCTCCCCCGTGAGTACGGCGCACTCACCGTCGATGCGCCACAGCTGTGCCACGAACTGGGGCATCGGGTGGTCCGGACCGTTCAGTGCCAGGGAGCGGTGCTTGCGCAGCGCCGCGTCGGCGAGCTCGAGCTCGTCCCGCCACAGGTGCAACCACGCCAGAAGGAGGTCCACATGCGTGCGATGGCTCGATGGTGGGTCCAGCATGACCGCGTCCGTGATCAGGTCTGCCGCGGCCGACCACTGACCGGTTGCCAGCATCGACTCGGCCGCGTTGCCCTCCAGATAGGTGCCGAAGGAGCGCTGTACCCCGAAGGTCTCCGCGGCGCGCAGCCCGTCGAGCGCCACTTCCACGGCGTCGGCGTAGCGGCCCATCACATGGAGCGCGTCGGAGTGGTTCAGCCGGTTTCCCAGCAGGGTCCGGGGGCGGATGCCGGGAGTGCGGCCGGCGCGCCGCAGCTCCTCGAGCCCCTCCTCGTCCCGGCCGACCGACACGAGGACGGTGCCGTACGTCGTGCGCGCGCCCGCTACCCCGTCCTCGTCGGTCGCCTCGAGACTGGCGGCGAGGGCCTCCTCGGCCTGCGGCAACGCGTCGAGTCCGGCGTTGAGCCGGAAGGTCGCGACCAGACCGAGCGCACGAGCCCGGAACGCCGCGTCCTCGACGCCCGCGAGCAGGTTCTCGGCCTGGTGCACGTCGGCGTGGGCGCCGGGCCGGAGGTCGTCGGTGGCCAGTTGGCTGCGCAGCATCAGCCGATCCACCCGCCCGGTGAGGTCGGCGTCGTCCGACTCCTCCAGCGCCGCGCCGACGAGCTCGATGGCCCGATCGAACTCACCGGCGTCGCGCGCGGCTCGGGCGGCGTTGGTGAGCAGCTCTGCCCGCGGGCCGGCCACCGCCTCCGGATCGGCGACCAGGTCCCAGAGCTCGAGCAGCCGCTCGTACATCACCAGCGTCTCCGCGTGCGCGGCCGACTCACCGCGCACCGCTCGGGACGCCGCTGCGAAGGTGCGCTCGTGCTCGCTGGTGCGCGACCAGTGCAAGGCGATGGCGTGGTCGGGTGGTCCCGGGGCCAGCCCCGGACGCCGCTCGAGGGTCTCAGCGACCGAGGTGTGGTGCCGGATGCGCTCGCCCGGCAGTAGGTCGGCGTAGAGCGCCTCTCCGAACAGTGCATGCCGGAACGCCAGCTCGTCGCCGTCGACGCGCACCACTCCGGCGTCCACGGCGTCTCGGAGCAATCCGTCAACGTCCGCCGAGCCCACACCGGAGGCCTCGATCAGCAGCTCGTGGTGCACGCGGATCCCGCCCACAGCCATTAGGCCCAGGAGCTTGCGAGCCGGTACGTCGAGCCCGCTTGTGCGAGCCTCCAGTGCGCCGCGCAGGGACTCCGGTACGCCGGTTCCGACGCGGTCCAGCATGGCCAGTTCCTCGACGTAGAACGGCACGCCCTCGCTGCGGCGATGGATCTGGTTCACCAGCTCGGCCGTAGGCCGCGGTCCGCTCAGCGGCGACAGCATGCGGGCCACCTCGGTACGACCGAGCCGCGAGAGATCGATGCGCTCAGTCCAGGGGAGCCGGACCAGGTCGGCGAGGAACGGTCGCAGCAAGAGAGGACCGGTGACCTCGTCGGGCCGGAACGTGCACACGAGCAGCACCGGTGCCTCGCCGAGGCGGCGCGCGAGAAACTGGAGCAACGCCCGGCTTGACTCGTCGGCCCAATGCAGGTCCTCGATCAGCACGACCAGCGGCGCCACACCAGCGGCACCCTGGACGACTCGGGTGACGGCTTCGAAAAGTTGCAGCTGCAGATCCTCGGCCGGCTCGGCGGGCTGCAGTACGTCGGGCAGCAGCGAGCCGAGCGCCCGCCGCCCACCGCCTGCCCAATCGACCAGGCGATCGGTCCCGTGCAGCTCCTCGATGGCGCGCAACAGGCCGAGCACTGGCGTGAACGGCAGCCCGGCCTCGCCCATCGGGACGCACAGCCCCCGGACGACGTCCACCCTCGTCCGGCGT
Organism: uncultured Actinomycetota bacterium; assembly: GCA_963754155.1. Taxonomy (GTDB): domain Bacteria; phylum Actinomycetota; class Actinomycetes; order Propionibacteriales; family Nocardioidaceae; genus Marmoricola_A. The sequence continues at coordinate 1,731,575 of CAVWEU010000003.1, forward strand.
TCGGCCAGCGATGAAGCGAACGCCTCGACAAGCGCGGTTTTCCCCAGTCCGGCCTCGCCCGCAAGCAGGACGATTCGGCGACCGGTGGCTACCGCCCGGTCAAGCTGCTCGCCCAGTGCCGACAGATCGCCGTCTCGGCCCACGAGGCGTGCGGCACCGCGCTGCAGAACCATGCCCCATCGTGGCATGCACAAGGAACGCCGCCATCAGCAGGAAACGCTGCCCCAGTCACCGATCCTCCTGTGGGACGTTCTGGTCGAACTGCTCAGGCGCCCGGGGCGTTACCGCAAGTCGTTCCCGCGGAGAATCGGGCGGCGTCGGGCGCTCAGCACCTGACGGACGAGGGCCGAGCGAGAGTCCGCTACGCACGGGTCCGTCTGACGACCGCTCGTGGACTGGCAGCCCGCGACTCGGTGGCGACCCGGACCAGGGCCCAGGCCAGGGCACCGCCACCGACGACGACCTGTGTGAGCACGTGCAGCTCCCTGATCGCCTCGAGTGCGGTCCGGTCGGGACCCGCCCCCCACATCAGGGTGTAGACCACGGTCGCCGCAGCCGCCGCCGGGGCGAGAGCAAGCAGGTGCCGGATACGGATCGACCCGCCGAGCGTCTCGAACAGCGTGGGGCCGAGGGATCGCCTTCCCGAGGCGTGCAGCGCGAACAGCGGCACGGCCACGAGCGCGGCGTACCGGATCGGGCCGTAGGGGACCACCGCGAAGCCGGCGGCGGCCACCGCGGCGGTCGTGGAGATGGCCACCCAGCCGAACAGTCGGCTGGGCCTCCACGCCGCGTCCCAGATCCGGTCGAGCAGGAGATGGGCGATGGCCAGCGACGTCACGACCAGCAGCATGGTGAGGCCGTAGACGGCGGGGGTGGCGATCCGGGGGATTCCGGTCTCGCCGAGGTTGCTCATCGCGTCGGAGTCGGGCAGCCACGAGGTGGTCGCCCACAGCCCCGCCAGTACGCCGTAGCCGGTCGACCATGCCGCCAGGGCGATCGGGCGGCGCTCGACGAGCAGCTTCCGCACCAGGACGAGGAAGCCCGCGAACGACAGCAGCCCGTGCCAGCCGGCGAACATGGCCGGGAAGACCGGATCCAGCGGACCGGCTTCGTGGAGGACGTGGACCACGACCCCTTCGACGGTCCACGCGAACACAGCGCCCGCCAGCAGCACCTGGTGCCAGCCCCGAAACGGGATCCGGGCCAGCGCCCAGATCGCCAGGCCGGCCGCGAAGGCGTAGAACGCGGAGAGGATGAGCGTCTCCTGGATGCGGGAGCCGAACCAGGCCGGCGAGTACATCCAGTAGCTGCGTTCGGAGTTGAGCTGCAGGATGAATCCGACCACCGCCAGCAGGGCTGCGGTCGTGATGCTCGACCGCACACCCATGCTGATCGAGGTGCCGGGTCTTCGCATACGAGCCAGTCTCGGCGCGGGCACGACGGCGATCCATCGGGAGGAACCCTGGCGTTCCCCCCAAGGCGAGAGCGAACCGTCGACGGGGACGGCCGCGGCACGCGCCCGTTCGTGCTGGGACCTCGCTCAGTCCCGTGACCGCAAGGTATCGACACCGTCGCCGTCGAGATCGGCGAGTGCCGCGTGGCGGCCGGTGCCGGCGAGGAGCAGCGACAACGCCGGCCCGCGCACCTCCGGCCCAGAGCCGTGCGTCCAGTCGATGTCGGTGGCCTTCAGCGTGAGGCCATCGATCCGGCGCTTGGTGCCGATGATGGCGTTGGATCCCTTGTAGAAGTCGAGCACCTGGCGCACCGCGTCCGGCGGATAGTCGTGTGAGATCCCCAGCGGGCGCCGGATGTCCTCGGCGTGCACGATCACCTCGCCCAGCCAGGTCGTGCTCGGCCCGGGCGGGTGGGTCCGGCTGTGCTGCACCTCTCGGAAGCGCTGCAGCGTCTGAGCCGGGCTCTCACCCCGCCACCGCTCGATGCCCTTCCGGGCGAACTTCTCGAAGTTGAACCCGGCGGCAGCCAGGCCCACGAAGAACCCCGGGGCCGAGACGTGCGCGGTCGAGGTCATGTGCGCCAGCGCCTGCTCCACGGTCCAGTCCGAGCACAGCGACGGGGTCGACCACCTCTCGCCCGAGAGGCCGGTCAGGTCCTCCGCCAGGGCGCCGCGCTCGCTCGCGATCGTCTCCCACATGTCCGCCATGACGTCGATCCTAGACCGGGGAGCCCGCGGTGACCGGCTACGCTTTTCCGATGAACGAGGAGGTCGTGCCGGTTCTTCGGGTCGCTGATGCGGCGCGAGCGGTCGCCTGGTACGAGCGGCTCGCCTTCGTCAAGGAGTGGGAGCATCAGTTCGGGCCCGGCTTCCCCTGGTTCGTCTCCGTGGCGCGCGGAGACGTCCGGCTCTACCTCTCGGAGCACCGGGGCGACGCCCGGCCGAACACCTTGATGCACCTCTACGTCAGGGACGTCGACGCCGTCTCGGGCGAGTTCGGGGTCCCCGTCGACGAAGAAGGGCTGGCCGGGCGGGAGTGCGAGCTCGTCGACCCCGACGGCAATCGGCTGCGCGTCGCCACGCCCCGCTCCTGAGCGCAACCCGCCGATCGGAGGTCCACCGAGGACCGCCACCCCGGGTGATCAGAGTCGGATCGCGACCACGGCCCGCCGTGCCGAGGGCCGGTGCACGTCGAGGAAGCCCGCGTCCAGGAAGGTGCTCAGCACGCCGGGATGCATCTTCTCGTTGAGGGTCGACCCGGTGGTCATCGGGTAGGCCTCCAGGACCCGCGCGCCTGCAACTCGCGCGTGCACCACCGCGGGCCAGCACCAGCGCACGGCTGACTTCGCGTTGTCGGTGGCGGGCCTTCACCAGGACACAGGTGATCGCCCAGATCCCGGGATCCGTACGGTCCTCGTCGCGTCCGGACCAGGCCGCCATGCTGGCGTGTGAACCAGCCCGGGGTACGCCGGCCGCGGCTCGACCGCGCACCACCCCACCAGCTCGCCGTCCGCGTAGGCGACCAGGCCGCTCGTCCTACCGGAGCCGGGATGACCGGCATCGGTCTGGTCCCGCAACCGCTGCGCGCGGTCCTCCGGCGGACACGACGCGAAGGCCTCACCCCGGGCCAGCTTGTAGCGCTGGCACCAGCAACGCGCGGCCGGTCCGCGCACTCCGAAGACCGCCGCCAGGTCGGCCCAGACCGCCTCGTTGGCCGGCACCACGTCGTAGGAGAGCGTGCTCACGACTGCGATTGTCCCGTCTCGGGTCGGCACACGCAGGTGTGGTTGGCCACGCCTTCAGTCACGGCTTCCATCCCGAGCACGCCCAGCGACTGGGCTCTTGTCATGGATGTGTGCGTTGGTGGGCGTGCTCCGAAGAGACGCACGCCGCTCCCGGGTCCACAGGAGAGCCACCTGCCACCACGTGACGATCCCGCACTGGTCACGCTCCGCGTGACGATCGGCTTGTGGTGAACGCGGTCGCGGACTCGATTCCGTCGCCAGCGGCGAGCGTGGGCCGGTGGGGTTGGGTTTTCGGGACCATTGTGAGTCTCACGCGGTAAGGCTCACGTGCGGGTCCCAGACTGTTGCGCTGCGGAGGGGAGCTTCACCTTCGACCCGCGGGAATGTGGTCTGGGTGGCTTGGCACGTGTCGACGTTGGTCGTAGGGCTCGAGGTCAACAGCCGCTCGACAACCGGCAAGCTGCCGGCACAGCAAGTGCTGATGGCTCGGTGAACGAATCTGCATGATCTTGCAGTGCGGGTTTTTGCGGCTCGCGGTCCGGTTTGGGGCGGAACGCCACGGACAGCATTTCTGTGTCGACTCGTGATCCGCTGGACCGACCCACCCCACCCACCCCCGTCGGTCTCGGCGGTGGCTTCCCCAGGCTGGCGGGTCGGCGTCCTGGAGACGCGACCTCATCCGCGATCCGGGTCGAGGCTTCCCTGGCGCTGGGAGCGCGTCAGGGAAGCCTCACCACTGCGGTGGTGTCGCCGGTAACCGTCGGTAGAGGCCGCGCTCTGGTGGCCCACCCCCCGGCGAACGACTGCGCGAGACGGTGCGACGACACCACCTTCATCCAGGGTTTCCTGCGCCTCGAGGGGTCACACCTACGGAATCAGTTGTTCTCCCAGTGTGGGGCCGTTCCAGGCTTGTTTTCCCTCGAGCCGGAAGGACTGCGAGCGAGTGCTGTGCGCCGCCAGGGCCCGCTCCGTGTCTCCCCCGTCACGGAGCGGGTTCCTAATACCCGGCCAAGATGGTGGACCGCGCCTCGGTCAGCCGAGTACCAGCGTTGCGACCGCCACCCGCCTTGCTGTAGCTGTGGTGCTGCTCGACCTGTCCGTCGAGGCCGCGGATCACGTGCGTGGTTGCATCTGTGCGCGCTCGGGCCCGGCCTGCCCAGACGGCTGCTCCTCGGGTCGGGTCGGTCCCGAACACGACGTCGGTGCCCTCGATGCGGTTGTGCCACTGGTTGTTCGAGTAGTAGGTCTCGACGTCTCCGGTCGGCATCCGCCTCTTCCTCACGTCGCTGGGTGTCTGGGTCGCGGTGCCGGGTGCGGTGGAGGGAGCCCCCGCCTGCGAATGGGAGCGCAAGGCGGGGACCCCGGGTCGATCACCGGCCCTCGCCTGGGAGTTCGCCGGCCGCGCCGTCCCCACGACGACGGTGACCAGCGAAGGCGGGGGCCATCGAACCCACCCACGGATCAAGGATCACCCGCGACCGGCGCGCCTATGGGTGGTGGAGCCAACCTTTGCCGACGCCCGGGCAAGTGAGGACCTTCGGTCCACGAGGGCACGAGGTCTTCGTCTACACGGCCTGAGCGGCTGGCGGCTCGTCAAGGGACCCGGCGAACGTGTCTTGGACGGACGTAGGCGCCGAACGAGGAACCCCATTCGGGGCCCGTGGACCCGAGCCCTGCCCAACACGGCGCCGCTGTCCCGCTGGGGTGTCGGATTCGGGACAGCCGACGCCTTGGAGAGTCAGCGGCGTGATTTCGCGTCTGCGAGGTCGGCCTTGGCTGCGGTGCGCTGTCGTTCGATTGCTCGGTAACGGTGGAGCGGCCGACGCCAAGGAGTTCGGCCACCTCGAGGATGCTGTACTCGCCGCTGTGGACCAGCGACACGAGGTGCGCTTCCTGCTTCCGGCTGAGCTTCGGGCTGCTTACCGCGCAACCGACCCTTCGCCTTCGCCACCGTCATACCCTCGACGGTGCGGAGCCGGATGAGGTTCGACTCGGCCACCATGGCGAGGACGTTGAACAGCAGTCGACCGACCGCGTCGCTGGGGTCATAGACCGACCCACCGAGGCTGAGGCTGATCTGCCGGGAAGTGAGTTCGTCGGCGATCGCTCGGGCATCAGGTAGGGAGCGCGCCAGTCGGTCGAGCTTGGTGACCACGAGGGTGTCTCCAGCTCGGCAGGCTGCGAGGGCTTCGCGGAGTCCGGGGCGTTCGCGGTTGGTATCGGTCAAGGCCGTAGTCGACGTAGATCCGGTCCGACTCGACGCCGAGGGCGAGTAGCCCGTCGCGCTGGGCGGTGAGGTCTTGTTGATCGGCAGAGCATCGGGCGTACCTGTCAAGCAGCGCGCTCATGGCGTACCTCCAGGTGTGGACCCGGTCGAGCCACGGCTGTGATCGACTCGGGTATCGGGCATTCGCCCGACCCCTCAGCAAGCGCCTCGCATACTGAGGCCAGAACGTCTGGATCACGTGCACAACAGAATGTGCGGACGCAGCTCGACAGCGCAGGCATGCGTGCTTGTTGCTGCTGCGGGCCGCGGAACCGATGCCGACGGAGACGCGTCCTAAGGTCATGAGGAGTTCAAGGTTGTGGGCTCGTGCCCCAGTACTGGTTTCGATACTCGTCGTCGTCATGCTGGCGACGGCGTGCGGCGATGGGAGAAGGAGCCGAGCGGGAAACGAGCAGTCTGGTGCGGCGTCGTTCAACGCCTACACCCACTGCGGGCTGGAGAACATCCACGTGGGCGGACGGTGGTGGCACGCCAAGCCACCGCTGTACAACCAGAAGCGCACCGGTCCACCTGCCGGCTGGGGCGACCCGTATCAAGGGGGGACGCTCACCCTTGAGTCGCCCGATCGAGCCGTCTTCGAGGCACTCGGTCAACGCGTCATCTTCGTGCCTGCACCAGACAACGAGCCTGTCCGCGTGTGCTTGTAGGGGCCCCTCAAAGCCACCGTTGTCGGCCGCGCGCTCGTCGGCACGAGATCCAAATCGGCTTCATAGAAGCGCGTATCACGATGTCCCCACCTGGCCGGCAGGCGGCGCTACGACGCACCTTTCAGTCTCCAACGCCACCCCATGGTCGTGAACCCAGTCGGGATGCTTGTCCCGATTGGCGATCCTCACGCGATGACCGGCTCGCGGTGGCTGAGAGCAGCCGCACCGGCCTGCCGGTGGTCGATGCTGCTACCGGGGAGTGGTCTGTCTTCGTGCAACGCGGCGCATGCGGAGGGATGCCGGGATGCGTGTCGGTCACTGACCGCGGGGCTCGGCGGTCGAGGCTGGCATCTGTGGGACCGTGGCGTTCGGAGCGCCGCGGCCTCGTGCTTCTGCGGCCTGGGGGAGGGGGTTGATGTTGGTGCAGGAAGGGACCGGCTCGCGACGCTTACGGCTCGGCCGAGGGTCGAAGGCCTTCGCTTCCCTCGCTGTGGCCTTGGCCGTCGCGATGGCAGGAGTCGGGTGCACCCCTGATTCGGACGCTGAGCACGGTGCCGCAAGCGGGCAGCCGGCGCCCTCTTCGAGCCCGCTCTCGGCACGGCTGAAGCCATTGACCCGGTCGGTTGCTGTAATTGATGGCGCCACCCCGGCGGAGGTGACCATCGATGCCAGCCGGGCCCTGTTCGCCGCGGCCCCGACGGTCGTGGTCGCGCGGCCCGATGACCGGTCGGGGGTGCGGCGCGGCGCGGCGCAGGCTGCTCGCCTCGGTGTTCCCCTACTTCTGCTGGATCCCGCCCCGCAGCCAGCCTCTGACACCAAGGACTCCAAGGGCGCAACGGACACGACGGGCACTGCTGGCGCCCCGCGGGGCACGGCCGCGGACGAGTCGGCCCCTAGGGCAGAGCCATCGGCCGGTCCGACCGGCCCCTTCGCGCAGGATGAGGCGCTCGCGGCGGAGATCGCTCGGTTGCACCCGACATCGGTGCTGTCCATCGGTGCGACCGTGCCGAACAGGCTGAGCCATCGTTTGGACGTCCCGGTCTTCACCAACGCGGCACGGCTGCCCCCCATCTCGCCCGCTGAGCACCCCTCGAGCCTGGTCATCCTCACCCGCTGCGGTGCCCGGAACGCGGCGACGTGCACTGCAGCCTCAGCGACCGCCCGGGCCGCCGGTGCGCACGTGATTCCGGTCGCCGGCCAGGACCTGCGGGCCGACCCCCAAGCCATCGCGGCGCTGGCCGAACAGCGGCCGCGCCACGTGCTGGCCGTCGGGTCCGGGTTCGGTCCCGCGGACCGGCTCGCCGCACGAGTGGTGGTGGCCAAGACCGGCACCCAGCTACCCGCCGGTGGCCAGGTGCTCTTCCCCGGCCACCGACTGGTCGCGCTCTACGGCCACCCGGACACGCCCAGCCTGGGCGTCCTCGGCGAGCAGCCCCTCCCCGCGAGCATCGCCCGCGCCAAGAAGGTCGCCGCCCGTTACCAGTCGCTGAGCAGCGTGCCGGTCGTGCCGACGTTCGAGATCATCGCCACCGTTGCTCAGCGCGACCCAGGCTCCGACGGTGACTACTCCGGCGAGGCATCCCTGGGCCTGCTGAAGCGGTGGGTGACCAAGGCCAATGCCGCCGGACTGTACGTCGTGCTGGACCTGCAGCCCGGGCGGGCCACCTTCCTGGACCAGGCCAAGCTGTATGCCGACCTGCTGCGTCGCCCGAACGTCGGACTCGCGTTGGACCCGGAATGGCGCCTGGCACCAGGCGAAAAGCCGCTGGAGCAGATCGGCGGAGTCGACGCCGCCGAAATCAACTCCCTCAGCTCCTGGCTGGCGAAGCTGACTGCCAGCCACAAGCTGCCACAGAAGCTGCTCGTGCTGCACCAGTTCCGACTCTCGATGATCCGCAACGAGCAGGACCTCAACCTGAACCACGACAACCTTCAGGTGCTGATCCACATGGACGGCCAAGGCACACCGTCACTCAAGCACGCTACGTGGCAAGCCGTGAAGGCAGCAGCCCCTGCCGGCATCCCGTTTGGCTGGAAGAACTTTTACGACGAGGACCATCCCACGCTGTCCCCCACCCAGACGATGGCGAAGAAGCCCGCCCCGCTGATGATCTCCTACCAGTAACTCATCGTGAGCAGACACCCAGGCAGCTAACGAACTGACAGCTTCGGCGATCACGACGACACAGATGGCTGATGCGTACCGACATCGCCCCCGCCCTCAATCGCCGATCGGTTTCGCGAAGCGCCGGGCACCGTTGTTCGGATAGTCCCAACGTGCCCGGCAATCGTGGACCAGTTGCGCGAGCAGCCCAGCGAGCGTGGCGTAGTCAGGCTGCGGGAGTGCATCAGCAACGCGGGCTCTGGGCTGTTCGACCAGCGGAGTGATAGCCGCCTGCTGGTCATAGCCGGTTTCGGTGGGCTGCAGCCGGCCGGCCACGTCAACGCCGGACGTGCCGCAAGCCGAACCTATTCCGGTCCGCGAACCGGCGAACGTCTCCGATGTCGGCGAGGAGCCATGCCGCGACCACGAGCCCTACCCCCCCGGCAACTGCATCAGTCGTGACTCGCGTACGGTCACCATGGCCTTCACTCCGCGGTGGCCTTCTTTGATCCTCACCTCGACCACGATCAGTTCGGCGAGCTCTTCGGCTGCGATCCGCAGTCGGGTCTCGCCAGCGGTATCGCGGGGACGCACTCGCACGAGCATTGCCCTGGCCTGACGAGTGGTGATGCCGCGCTTGGCTTGGTAGGGCAGCAGCTCGGCCAGCGGCGCCTGGAGCCGGTCGACGCGCGTGGTCGGTCTGCACGCGTCGCCGGGTCAGCGCCTCGCGGCAGTCGGCGAGCAGCCGCAGCGCCTCCATTCCGCCGTCGACCTTGCACCCGCGCTCCCCGCGGGCCGCTTGACGGCACCCGACTGGAGCCGTTTTCGACAGCCGGACAGACTGTGCTCCAGCTGCTCCAGCTGCTCCAGCTGCTCGGACACGACCAAGGAGGATGGATCATGCTGCGACTTGTGGCGATCCTCGCGCTTGCTCTGGGCGCGACCGTCCAAGCGTCTAGTTCCGATGGCAGGGTCGAGGCCGTCATCGAGGCGGAGATGCCGGCTTCGGGTGTTCCGGGCTTGTCCTACGCGGTGGTGACCGACGGTGAGATCACGTCGGCTGGTGCGCGGGGGTTGGCCGAGGCATGGACCGACCGGGAGGCCACCACAGGCACACCGTTCGCGGCCGGGTCGATCACCAAGAGCGTGACGGCGCTGGCGGTGATGCAGCTGGTCGAGGCGGGCCAGGTCGACCTGGACGCGGCGGTGGCGCAGTACCTGACCGGGTTCGCTGGCCAGCCGGCCGGCGTGGTCACGATCCGTCAGTTGCTCAGCCACACCAGCGGGTTCTCCACCCTGCAGGGCAACACCTCACGCACCGACAGGGCCGGCGGGCAGGACGAGCTGGCGCGTCTGGTCGACGGCCTCGCCACGGTGGCCCCGGCGCATGAGCCCGGTGAGCGGTGGGAGTACTCCAACACCAACTACCAGATCCTGGGCCGGCTGGTCGAAGTGGTCAGCGGGCAGGACTATCAGACTTACGTCACGGCCCACATCCTGGTGCCGGTCGGCATGGACGACAGCGTTATCGCCGACGGCGAGGTCCACGACGAGGTGGCGACCGGGCACCGGCCGTGGTTCGGCACCAAACGACCGGTGAACGACACCCGAGCCGACCGGGCCACAGCCCCGCAGGGCGGGCTCATGGCCAGCGTCGACGACCTGGCGCTCTACCTGCAGATGATGATGAACGGGCAGGATGACGTGCTGAGCGCCGACGGGAAGGCGCTGATGATGCGCCCCGCGAGCCCCGCCTCCCCGTCCTACGGGCTGGGCTGGTTCATCGACGCCGGCAACGGAACGGTCTGGCACTCCGGCTCGACGCCCGGCTTTGAGTCGCTGGCCACCATGGCTCCGTCCGAGAACGCCGGTGCGGTGGTGCTGGTGAACGGGGGCAGCGGCCTCGGCTTCGGGGAGACCACCCAGCTCCGCAACGGCGTCACCGCCGCGGCGCTAGACCTGGACTATGACGGCGAAGGCTCCCGCTGGTCCCAGCAGACCCTGTTCATCGGCCTGATCCTCCTGCCGGTCGTCTACCTGCTCGCCGTGGCATGGGCGTGGCGCCACCGCGCCGCCCTCCGCGCCAAGTCGACGAACGCCTTCGGCCGGTTCAGCCTGTGGTTCCCACTGCTCACCACGCTGGCCGCCGCCTGGACCATCCTCTGGCTGGCCCCGACCCTGCTCGGCGCCCCACTCGACACCCTGCGCCAATTCCAGCCCGACCTCGGCCTGGTCCTCATCACCACCGCCGTGACCGGTGTGCTCTGGGCGCTGTTCCGCCTCGGCGTCGCCTACACCGGCAGGCCCGACACCGCCTAGCGTCAAGATCAGCCGACGCTCCTCCGCATCGGGACGCCCACACCAGCTGCGATGAGTACCGCATACCGTCTCCGGTCACGGCGGATGCAGGGCGTTGTTGGTCGCGCTGCGAGTTGGGCGACACGCGGAATGGCGTACCTCGAGGCCGGAAACCACCGCTGCGCGAACGGCTCGGCGTTCACGCTCGTACTTGTTGTGCCGATGTGCCGTCGTGTCGCTGCGACATGATCGCGGCACTGGAGTGGCCGCGCTCTCACCACGACTGCCCGTATCGGACAGCAGTGAGGGCCGGTCCTTCACGGCCCGGCGATCAGAGTCGTCTACGTCCCACCTCTGCGGCGTAGCCGGTGAGCAGCATGGGGGCTGTGGCGTCGCCCTGCCCTTCGAAAAAGCCGTAGAACCTGCCCTCGAAGCGCAGCATCGGTTGCTACTCGCCGTCGGCGGCTCGCATCACGGCGCGGGTGGCCGGTCCCGCTCAGATGCTGAGAACCCGGACGTCGCGCGCCCCTAGGACGTCTGGTAGGTCTTGCGGTGATCGCCGTACTCAGGAAGTGGGGCGAGAAGCAGGTCGAGGGTGGTGCGCACGTCGGGGGCGAGGTGCCGCTTGCCGACGTAGTGCTGGTAGGTCACCGACGGGTCGCGATGCCCCAGCTGTTCGCGGGCGGCGTCGAGGGAGACCTGGTGGGCGAGCAGTGTGCCGACGGTGCGTCGCAGCGTGTGCAGGCTGGTGCCGTCGAGCTCCTTGTCGATGGGGAGCCCGATCTCGACGGCGCGCTCGACCGCACCGCGTAGTCGGGTGCGCATGTTCGACGGTGAGATCCAGTTCCCGGTTCGGGAGGCGAATACCGGCGCGTCTGGTGCGGTCGGCAGTCGTCGCATCCGTTCTCGCAGCATGGTGGCTACGCCGTCAGGAAGGATCAGTCGGCGGTCCGCTCGGGTCTTGGTCGTGACCTGGCGGTGGAGCTTGTCGACGTATCCCTTGCGGGGCTCGATGAGGGTCCCGCAGACATGCAGGACGGGTGTGGGTCCGTCCAGGTCAAACAGGTCGATTGGCCGGATGGCGAGTCCCTCACCCTCTCGACAGCCGGTCCCGAGCAGGAGATCGACGAACTCCTCCAGATCCAGGTTGGGCATCCGCCAATGTTCCACGCGCACCGACTGCCGGCGCACGCGGTGGCGAAGGTGGAGGGCTTGTTCCACCGTGAGGAACTTGACCTCGGCGCGCTGCTCACGGGCGGACTGGGAGGCGTCCCGCATGGGGTTGCCGGGCAGGGCTCCATGGGAGACCGCGAGCGCCAGCATCCCGCCCAGGACCACGCGCAGCTGACGTGTCGAACGGCCACCTGGGCGGGCGGCGTACCTGCCGTGCTTGCGGCCGTGCTCGACGTCGGCGAAGAGACGATCCAGGAACGGGACGTTCGCCTCCTTGACCCGCACCTGGCCGATCGCCGGGATGATGACGTGCTTGATCTCGGCGCTGTAGGTCGCCAGTGTCTGCGGCGCGAGCCTGCCCTTGGTGCGGAGCTTGCCGTGGTCACGCCGGTGCTGGATCCAGACCTCGGCCAGCGTCTCGAAGGTCATGTCCGCGGTAACGCCCGTCATGGTTGGGTCGACTCTCTCGCCCAGCCGACGCTCGATCATCCTGGTCGCCGCGCCCTTGGTTCGCTCTCTCACGCGGATGGAGCGGACCCGGCCGTCGATGTCGCGGATCTGCACCCGTGCCAGCCAGGCGCCGTCGGGCTGCTGCTTGACGACGATGTTGCCGCGCTTGCCCCGGGGTATGCGGTTCTGCACCATCTCTAGGACGCCATCCACGCCGCTGCTTCGCGGTCCTTCTGAGACAGCCACGCCTCGACCGCCGAGCGCCGGTAACGGACGTGACGCCCGATGTGGAGCGGGGCCGGCCCGGTCCGCTCGCTGCGCCACCGCTTCAGGGTGGTCAGCGGTACGCCGCCAAGCATCTGCGAGACCTGCTCGGCGTTGAGCAGCGGGTCCTCGGCCACGAGGGACGGAGTGTAGTTGCCGGGGGTGGTGCCGGTGTGGTTCATCGCGGTGCACCTTTCGCTGCGTCGGTGTCGAGAGCCGACTTGCCCTCGGCCCCCTAGGGCAGAAATGGCGCCTTGGTGATCACTTCGCAGCGAATCGGCTCCTGAAGTGCCTGTTGTGAGTGCCACCACCGACCTTGGGCGCGTCCGAGCCGTGGGAGCCCGTTCAGCGGACGCGGTACGGTGCAGGAAGGCGCGGCGAGCGTCGCTCGGGGTGGCCGTCGTTAGCAGCCGGTCGGCCTCCCGGCCCGGGGCCGCGAGCGGCGAGCGGCGGCTGTGGGGCAGTGGCTCGGATTGACACGTTTGTGACACGTTTGAAGACGTCTGACGTGGTCCCAGCCCTCCGCTTCGTATGGAAGCGAGCCCCTCGGCACGCGGGAATGCACCGTGTTGGACCCTGGCTCATCCTGACGACCTCTCAGCAGCGAGATGAATAGGTCGTCGGTTCGATTCCGACAGGCGGCTCCACCCCGACGTGACCCCCAGGACCGCGGGTGCGGCCGATCCGGCAACTGTCCGACGAAAAGCGCCTTCCACGGAAGGGAAACTGAGCTTTCCGTCGGAGAACGGCGCGGGCGCCCCAGCAGCCGCACCCGTCGGCCGGGCTCGCGGTGCCGCGTCACGGCGTGTGCTCGTGCCCCTCCCACACGTCGGGAACGCCGTCGGCGTCGCTGTCGACGGACTCGGCGGCCTCGATGCGCTCGTAGGTGCGGTTGCGGGACCGCACGAGCACCGCGGCGAGCAGCCCGGCGGCCAGCGAGCCGGCGAGGATGCCGACCTTGACGTGGTCGTCGGCGGTGGTGCCCTCGCCGAAGGCGAGATCGCCGATGAGCAGCGACACCGTGAAGCCGATGCCGCCGAGCAGAGAGACTCCGAGCACGTCGAGCCAGCTCAGCTCGTCGTCGAGGCTGGCATGGGTGAACCGGGCGGTCAGCCAGGCGGTGCCCAGGATGCCGATCGGCTTGCCGAGGACGAGACCAGCAATGATGCCGAGCGCGATCGGGTCGGTGAGGGAGTCGGTGAGCCCCTGCAGTCCGCCGATCTCCACGCCCGCGGCGAAGAACGCGAAGATCGGTACGGCGATGCCGGCGGAGATCGGGCGGATCCGGTGCTCGAAGTGCTCGGCGAGCCCCGGGCCGGCCTCGGGGCCGCCCGCGGCCGCGGAGCGGATCACCGGGACGGTGAAGCCGAGCAGGACGCCGGCGACGGTGGCGTGCACCCCCGACTCGTGGACCAGCACCCAGGTCACGAGGGCGAGCGGGATCAGCAGCCACCACGACCGGATGCGTCGCTGGACCGCGACGGCGAACAGTGCCAGCGGCACCAGGGCACCGGCCAGCGGCAGCAGGTGGAGGTCGTCGGTGTAGAACACCGCGATGATCGTGACCGCGACCAGGTCGTCGACGACGGCGAGGGTCAGCAGAAAGGTGCGCAGCCCGGCCGGCAGGTGGGTGCTGATGATCGCCAGGATCGCCAGCGCGAAGGCGATGTCCGTCGCGGTGGGGATCGCCCACCCGCTGAGGGCGTCGCTGCCGGCGGCGAGGTTGACCAGCACGTAGATCAACGCAGGTGCGACCACGCCGCCGAGCGCGGCGAGGATGGGGAGGGCGGCTCGCGCCGGGTCGCGCAGGTCGCCGGCCACGAACTCACGCTTCAGCTCGAGCCCGACGACGAAGAAGAAGATCGCCAGCAGGCCGTCGGCCGCCCAGGTGCCGAGCGACAGGTCGAGGTGCAGGGACTCGGGCCCCACCGTGAAGTCCCGCAGGGCGCTGTAGGAGTCACCGGCCGGGGAGTTGATCCAGATCAGGGCGATGACCGTGCCGGCCAGCAGCAGCCCTCCGCCCACGGTCTCCTGGCGCAGGATGTGCGCGATCCGGGTCGCCTCGCTGAACGACCCTCGGGTCAGGATCCGGATCGGGCGGTTGTCGGACAAGGGGTGGTCCTTCCGGGTCGCGAGCACTCGTGCCGACCAGACTTCCCGGCTCACCTGGGCCCCACTCTAGGGGAGGTGCGAAGACGGCTGCGTCGACGCTACCGCCGCAGCAGGCGGCTCATCCAGCCGCCGCCCTTGCGCTCTCCCTGGGGATGGCCCGGGCACCAGTCTCCCGCGGGCACGCTCGCCTTGACCTGGTCGACGTGCTGGCCGCAGCCGGCCCAGGTGGTCTTGCCGCAGGTGCGGCAGGTCGTCGCTCGGCACATCGTGGATGGCTCCTTCGTTGCTGGACGGTGGAGGGCCAGGAAGGTCACGCGTCGGGGCCGACGAGGTGCAGCCCGACCTTCTCGGCGTTCTCGAAGCTGTCGTCGATCGCGACGAGCCGCCGGCCGGCCGCGTCGAGGATCGAGGCGGCGATGCTGGCCCGGTAGCCGCTCGCGCAGTGCACCCACAGCTCGCCCTCGGGCGCTTCGTCGACGCGGCGTGGCAGCTCGTGGATCGGGATGTTGACCGCTCCCTCGATGCGGCTCGATTCGTGCTCGTCGGCGCGCCGGACGTCGAGGACGACGACCGGCCGGTGCCGGCGTACCTCTTCGAGCTCGGCGAACGTGCCGGTCGGGAACGAGGCGAGCTCGCCGTCGGCCCACTGCTCCGGGCCGCCCGTGCCCTGGGCGGCGGGGCGGTCGATGCCGATCCGGACGAGCTCGCGCTGGGCCTCGGCGACGTCGTCGGCGCTCTCGCCGAGCAAGGTGACAGGCGTCCCCCAGGAGATCAGCCAGCCGAGGTACGTCGCGAACGCACCGTCGAGCCCGAAGTTGAGGGTGCCCTTGGCGTGGCCGGCTGCGAAAGTCGTGCGGTTGCGCAGGTCGACGACCCACTCACCGGCCTCGATGCGGCGGCGCAGCTCTCCGGCGTCGGCCTTCGACGGGGGCTCGAGGTCCGGCTCGGACGGCCCGGCCGCGTTGATGGGGCCCATCTGGGCGTAGTACGCCGGGTAGGCGCCGAGCCCGTCGAGCAGCTCGCGGACGTAGGTCTCCTCGTCCTGGGTCAGCGCCGGGTTGGAATTCTTCTCCTCGCCGATCGTCGACTCGGTGGCGTCGGACTGGGTCGCCGCGCAGAAGGACCCGAAGCCGTGGGTGGGGAAGACCTCGGCCTCGTCCGGCAGCAGGTCGGCCAGCTTGCGCGCCGATGCGTGCTGGTGCCGCACCAGGGCGTCGGTGTGCTCCTCGCCCATCAGGTCGGGGCGACCGGTGGCGCCGTACAGCAGCGACCCGCCGGAGAACACGCCGACCGAGCTCTCGAGGTCGCCGTCGCTGTCGGTCAGCGCGTAAGAGAGGTGGGTGAACGTGTGGCCGGGGGTGTGCAGCGCGGTCATCCGCATCCGAGAGCCCACCTTCACGATGTCGCCGTCACGGACCGGTGTGCGCTCGAAGGACACCTCGTCCTCGGCGTTGACGTGGTACGCCGCACCCGTGCGCCGGGCGAGCGCGAACCCGCCGGTCACGTAGTCGTTGTGGATGTGCGTCTCGAAGACGTCGGTCAGGCGCACCTGGTGCTCCTTCAGCACCTTCAGGACCCGGTCGATGTCGCGCTGCGGGTCGACCACGAGGGCCACCTCGCCGTCGTGGACCACGTAGGTGCGGTCGCCGAGCGAGGACGTCTCGATCGGGATGATGGTCAGGTCGCTGCTGCTCATGAGGTCTCCTCGGGCTCTCGTGGTGCGGTTCGGATCGGGCGGTCAGTCGGTGGCGGGGCCGCCGGTCTCCAGCGGACGGCCGGAGCGGGCCCAGGCGCTGGTCCCGCCGGCGACGTTGTAAGCGTCGAAGCCGGAGGCCAGCAGGACGTCGGTCATCGCGGCGCTCCGGTTCCCCGACGCGCAGATGACGTAGACCGGGCCGCTCTTGTCGAGCTCGTCGAGCCGGCCGGCCAGCTGGCCCATCGGCATCAGGACGGCTCCGGGCACATGGCCGGCGACGTACTCGCTGGGCTCGCGGACGTCGACGAGGGTCGAGGATGCCGACCTCTCGCTGTCGAGCCGGTCGACGTCGATCTCGTTCGGGGTGCTGTTCATGTGTGGCTCCTCACGGTTGCGGGCACGGTTGCCCATACCCAGCGGGGTTCGGGTCAACACCCACCGTACACACCCCCGGGGGTATCATTTCCCGCATGATCGCGCCGGGCTGGGATATACGGGCCGGGGTATCATGGACAAGCCACGCCGGGAACTTCCCGGTCGACAGAGAGGACGTGCCTGATGGCCACCGTGACACCGACCGGCTTCACGCTGAGCACCACCGTCGCCCTTCCGTACGACGCGGCCGTCGAGGCCGTCCGCGACGCGCTGCAGGAGCAGGGGTTCGGCATCCTCACGGAGATCGACCTCGCCGCGACCCTGAAGAAGAAGCTCGACGTCGACGTGGCACCGCAGGTCATCCTGGGTGCCTGCCAGCCGGCGCTGGCTCATGAGGCCCTCGGCGTGGACCCGTCGATCGCCGCGGTGCTGCCGTGCAACGTCGTCGTCCGCTCACTGGACGACGGGACATCGGTGGTGGAGGCGTTCGACCCGGACGCCATGATGGGGCTGGCGGACAACGAGGCCCTGCACACCGTCGCCGCCGACGCCAAGAAGCGCGTCTCCGCGGCCCTCGCCTCGCTCGACACCCAGGGGGACTGATGGAGCTGAACCCCGCGGAGATGACCTCGGTCATCAACCGCATCAAGCGTGCCCGCGGCCAGCTCGACGGCGTTCTCCGGATGCTGGAGGAGGGGCGGGACTGCGAGGACGTCGTCACGCAGCTCGCGGCCGTGTCCCGGGCGCTGGACCGCGCCGGATTCGCAGTCGTCGCCACCGGGTCTGCAGCAGTGCCTGGCCGCCGGCGACGGTGTGGACAGCGTCGACGTCAAGAAGATGGAGAAGCTCTTCCTCTCGCTGGCGTGAGCAGCGAGCCGGCGCCAGGTCGACGGGCGTGCCGGTACCACGTCGCGAACAGGGCGACGGCGAGCAGGAGCTCGGCGACGTCGCCGCCGTAGTACATCCACTGCGCCGCGGCCTGCATCTCCGCCGGCGGCGTGGCCGGCGCCAGGCGGCAGCTCGCCCGCCCGTGCGTACAGCAGCTTGGCCAGGTAGCCGTGGGCCGCCGCGGCCAGCACCAGGACCGCGACCCGCACCCCGGTCCCGGGACGCCGGGGAGCCGGGTCCGGTCCGGCGATCGACCAGGCGAACAGGTAGCCGGCGACCAGGAAGTGGAGGTGCACGAGGTGGTGCACCGCGCCGTCGTTGGTCGAGGCGGCGTACAGCGGCGTCAGGTAGAGCACGAACAAGCCGCCCACGTGCAGCGTCGCCGTGACGACGGGGTGCCCGAGCACGTGGACCACCCGGCTCCGCAGCAGCGCCGTGACCCTCCGCCCCACGTGCGGAGGCGTCGCGCCCAGGAGCAGGGAGACGGGAGCACCCATCACCAGCGCCAGGGGCCCGAGCATCCCGAGCAGCAGGTGCTGCGCCATGTGGCCGCGTGCCCCGTGCGCCACGGTGCCGAGGACGGGGGACAGGGCGATCGCGACCAGGGCGGTCCCAGCCGAGCCAGCTCGCAGCCCGCCACGTGCTCCAGCTGCCGCCCCGTCGTCTCCGGTAGGCGACCATCGCGGCCAGGTACAGGCCGCTCCCGGTCGTCACGGCGAGGAACGGGACCAGCACCGGCTACCTGTCGTCCGCCGCGGCGCCCTCGCCGCGGCTGCGGAGGGCGACGACCGTCCCCGCTGCGAGCAGCAGCAGGCCGCCGGCGTTCCAGGCCAGGTCGTAGGGGAGGAGGTCGACGTCGTACCGCACCTGGTGGAGCCGCAGCACCTTGTGGTCGATGATGCCGTCCCACAGCTGGAACCCGCCGGCACCGAGCAGGAGGCCGGCCCACCCGGCCCGCCAGACCAGCGCGTGGCGCCGTCGGAGGTCGGCGAAGAGGAAGAACCCGGCGACCAGGAGGACCAGCTCACCGGCGTGCAGGAGGCCGTCCGACATCAGGGCCACGTCGCTGGTGGAGCGGTCGTAGAAGTGGTGCCATGCCAGGAGCTGGTGGAACACGATCTCGTCGACCGCAGCCATCAGCCCCACGCCGATCATCGCGCAGACGCCCATCGAGCGTCCCCGCTGAAGCGAGCCGTCAGCTCCTCCTGGCGCGACCCTGCGCATGCGACCTCCTTCGTCGGGTCAGCCCCTACCCACCCAGGCCACCGGCACACCAGCCCCGGGCCCGACCTCGTCCTGGGCGGGGTCCCCGCGGGATCCCGCATCAGGGTGGGCGGCGCCCGCTGCCAGGTCGCGCAGCACCGGGGAGACATCCTCCTCAGGCGCCGGTCGGTGCAGCAGGAAGCCCTGCACGTCGTCGGCACCGAGCAACCGGTAGGCCTCCAGCTGGCCGAGGGTCTCGACACCCTCGGCCACCACCCGGAGGCCGAGCGCGTGCCCCATCGCGACGGTCCCGCCGATGACCGCGTCCGCGGTCGGGGTCCCGATCGCCTCGACGAACGACCGGTCGAGCTTGAGCACGTCGATCGGGAGGGTGCGCAGCGCCCACAGCGACGAGAAGCCGGTGCCGAAGTCGTCGAGGGCCAGTCGATGGCCGCGGTCACGGAGCGAGGCAAGCAGCGGTACGGCGGTCTGCATCACCGCGCCGGTGATGGACTCGGTGACCTCCAGCGACAGCATCCTTGCCGGCAGCCCGGTGCGAGCGGTCTGCCGACCCACTCGCTCGAGCAGCTCCGGGTCGGTGACGTCCGCCTCGGTGAGGTTGACCGCGACCGGGATGTCGAGTCCCTCCGCGTGCCACCGGGCAGCCTGCTCGGTGGCCATGCGCAGCACCTCGTCGGTGAGCTGACGGCTCAGCCCCGCCTCGACGGCTGCGGGCAGGAACTCAGCGGGCGACAGCAGCCCCCGGGCGGGATGGCTCCAGCGGACGAGTGCCTCGGCGCCGGTCACCCGTCCGGTGGCGAGGCAGCGGACCGGTTGGAAGTGCAGCACGAGCCGGCCTCCGTCGAGTGCCTCGCGCAGCTCGGCCAGGAGTGCCAGCCGGTCGGTTCCGTCTGCGTCCCTGGTCGGGTCGTAGTGCGCGGTGCCCGTGCCGCCCCGTTTGGCGGCGTACATCGCGGCATCGGCCCGGCTCAGCAGTGCCTCCCACGTGGACCCGTCCCGCGGTGCGTAGGCGATGCCGACGCTGGCGTCGACGTGGAGCGTGAGCCCGGAGAGGACGACCGGCTCCGCGATGACCTGACGCAGCCGCGTGGCTACGACGTCTGCGACCGAGACGTCGCCCCCGTCGACCAGGACGGCGAACTCGTCACCGCCTAGCCGGGCCACCAGGGTGCCCGGGTCTCGGAGCCGGGCGGTCAGTCGCGAGCCGACGACCTGGAGCAACCGGTCGCCCACCGCATGGCCGAGCGAGTCGTTGACCTGCTTGAAGCGGTCGAGGTCGACGATCATCACAGTGGCGGCGCGTTCGAACGCGAGCGCGTCGTCGACGCTCTCGAGGAAGCTCCTACGGTTCGGTAGACCGGTGAGCTCGTCGGTGCGGGCCTCGAGTCGCGCGGTCACGAGCCTTCGGCTCTCGACGAGCGCGAAGAGGAGCCTCAGGCTGGCGATCATCACGGCGAGGAGACCGCACAGACAGACGACCAGCGGCAGCGCCCGCAGGGCGCCACCGAACAGCACCCCGGTGCTGATCATGCTGAGCGTGGCGGAGACCGCAACGCTGGCGTTCCCTTCCCGCACGTGGCTGGCCTCGGGCGGGCGCGCCCAGGCGGCGACGCCCAGCAGCGACAGCGCCAGCCCCCACCCCGAGTCCAGGAGCGTCGCATCGGTGTAGGTGCCTGCGGCCACCTGGAGGAGGTAGACGGAGTCGCTGAACAGGAGACCGACGACGGAACCGGCCAGGAGCCACCAGATCGGCTCGGGGCGCCACCCATGGACGTTGAAGACCAACATCAGCACGGTGAGCAGTGCGAGGTCGGCGACGGGATAGGCAAGGTTGGTGAGGACGACCGCCATGCTGCCGCCGGACAGCTCGAGCACGGGGCTGAGCACGACGGCGCCGAGCAGGGCCGCCGCACCGAACCCACTGGTGAGCCCGTCGAGCCACAGGCTCGTGCGCACGCGGACCAGCCGAGCGCGGAGCAGGAGAACCAGCCCGGCACCGAGCAGCGGGTACATGCCGACCCAGCCCAGGTCGCCCCAGGACGGATAGGCGACCGAGCCGGCGTCGGCGAGGGCAGTGTAGTAGTACAGGTCGCCGCCGATGTTGGACAGCGGCGCCAGGCCGATCAGGGCCCAGGCTGCCCTCTCTCGGCGCACGAGCACCGCGCGGACGAGACAGAGCATCGCGGAGCCGGCTGCCGCCGCCAGCCCTACACCCAGGTCGAGCCACGGCACGAACACCGGGTCGGGACCCCGGAGCCCCGGCACGAGCGTGAGGGCGTACACCACGGCGACGAGCGGCACCGCGACACGCAGCGCCGCGACGGCGCGTGGAACTGCCCACGTGTCCTGCACTCGTCCGAACCTCTCCCCGGTGCACCTGCGCGGTTCCGATCGGCCCCTCGCGCCCGTTCATGAGTGGTCTGCGACAGTGGCGCCATGACAGCAGGCGCCAGCACCCCGGTCGCGGACGTCGCGGTCGTCGGCGGGACGGGGTTCTACTCGTTCCTCGACGACCCGCAGGAGCACGTCGTGGAGACGCCGTACGGAGCTCCCTCGTCGGTGGTCTCGGTGGGGACGGTGGCGGGCCGCCGGGTGGCCTTCCTGCCCCGGCACGGACCCGGCCACCAGTTCCCGCCGCACCGGATCCCCTACCGCGCGAACATGTGGGCGCTGCGGTCGCTCGGCGTGCGGCAGGTGCTCGCCCCGTGCGCGGTCGGCGGGCTCACCCACGACGTCGCCCCGGGCGACGTCGTGGTCCCCGACCAGCTCGTCGACCGGACCCTGTCGCGCACCCAGAGCTTCGTGGAGTCCGGCGCGGTGCACGTCCCGTTCGCCGATCCCTACTGCGACCGGCTGACCGCCGCGGTCTCCTCCGCCGACCCGTCGGTCAAGGTGGGCGGGGCGATGGTCGTCGTGGAGGGACCGCGGTTCTCCACCCGCGCGGAGTCCCAGCACTACGCGGCGCAGGGGTGGTCGCTGATCAACATGACCGGGCACCCCGAGGCCGTGCTGGCCCGGGAGATGCGACAGTGCTACACCGCGATCGCCCTGGTCACCGACATGGACGCCGGCGTGGAGACCGGTGCCGGCGTGGGCCAGGCCGAGGTGTTCGCGCTGTTCGCGCGCAACCTCGACCGGCTGCGCGGGCTCCTGACCGACACCGTCGCGGCGCTGCCCGACCCGACCGGGTGCACGTGCTCCACCTGGGCCGACGACCTGGAGCTCACCTACGACGTTCCCGGAGGGCACGCGTGAGGGTCCTGCTGACCGGCTCCGCGGGCTTCATCGGCACCGCGGTCGGCCGCGCGCTCGAGGAAGCCGGCGACGAGGTCGTGCGCGTCGACGTGATGCTGCCCCAGGCGCACGGGCCGGGCGTGCCGCCGCCTCGGGACACCCACGTCCTCGACGTGCGGGACGCCGCGGCCTGGGCCACGATGCTGCGCGGGGTGGACGTCGTCTGCCACCAGGCCGCACTCGTCGGCGCCGGGGTGAGGGTCGGTGACCTGCCCGACTACGCGGCCCACAACGACCTCGGCACCGCCGCCCTCCTGGCTGCGATGCACGAGGCGGACGTCGACCGGCTGGTGCTGGCGTCCTCGATGGTCGTCTACGGCGAGGGCCGCTACGTCTGTCCGGACCACGGAATCCAGACGCCGCCGCCGCGTCCGCCCGAGCGCCTCGACGCCGGCGAGTTCGAGAACCGGTGCCCCCGGTGCGACGCGCCGCTGGGGTGGGAGCTCGTCGACGAGGACGCTCGGCTCGACCCGCGCAGCGCCTACGCCGCCAGCAAGCTCGCGCAGGAGCACTACGCCTCCAGCTGGGCCCGCCAGGCGCAGGCCGCTGCGGTGGCGCTGAGATACCACAACGTCTACGGGCCGGGGATGCCCAAGGACACGCCCTACTCGGGCGTGGCGGCGATGTTCCGCTCCTCGATCGAGCGCGGCGAGCCGCCCCGGGTGTTCGAGGACGGCGGCCAGATGCGGGACTTCGTCCACGTGTCCGACGTCGCGGCGGCGAACCTGGCAGCGGTCCGGGCAGTCGCCGATGCGAGCGCCGGAGCGTTCGCGTCGTACAACGTCTGCTCGGGTGTGCCGGTCTCGATCCGCCGCGTCGCGGACCTGGTGGTCGAAGGCACCGGCGCGGACCTCACCCCCGCGGTGACCGGCGAGTACCGCGCCGGCGACGTCCGGCACGTCGTCGCGTCGCCCGCGCGCGCCCGGGACGAGCTCGGGTTCACCGCGACCGTCACGCCGGAGGAAGGGCTGAGGGCCTTCGCGACCGCCCCGCTGCGGGGCTGAGCGGCACCGCGGTCACCAGCTCGTGTAGAGCAGGTGCTGCACGACTAGCGCAGCGGCGAGCTGGAGCGCCAGCCCCGCTTGGCGCCAGCGCGGTGGGAGCAGGGCCGTCGACAGCAGCAGCCACGGCACGAAGGGCAGCCAGATCCGCTCCACCTCCGCCTTGCTCATCCGCGAGAGGTCTGCCACGACGACGGCGGCCGCGGCGGCTCCGGCCAGCAGCACCACGACGCTGTCGTGCGACCGCGGCGCCACCACCATCCGGGCCAGGCCGGCGCCGAGCAGCGGCCCGGCGGTGAGCACCAGCGCGGCCAGGTTCGCCCACATCCAGTACGCCGCCGGCCGGTCGTCGGCGAGCCCGTCCCAGTACCTCTCCTGCAGGACCGGGAACGCCTCCCAGAGAGCGAAGCCGGCGGCGGCGAAGGCGAGCACCACGGCACTGGCCGTGGTCGCAGCCACGGGCAGCGGCAGCCAGGACCGGGCCGCGACCAGCACCGCCACCGCCAGCAGGCCGAGCAGCGGCAGGCCGTAGGACATCATCACGCACGTGCCGAGCAGCAGACCGGCCAGTGCGGACCACGCCACCGCGCTCGGCCGGCGGGACGAGGTGGCGCCGAGGGCGAGGGTGGCGAGCCCCCACGCCGCCACGGCGGCGAAGAGCGCGTCGGCGGAGACCGCCGTCCACACCGCAGCGGGGCCGAGCACGAGGAACGGCGCCGCCCTGCGGGCCGCGGCCTCGGCGCCGAGCACACGCAGGGTGGTCAGCACGGCGACGGGCGCGGTCGCGGCGATCACCGTCACCACCATCCCCGCCGACCAGTCGCCGGCGAGTCCGAGCCGGTCGAGCAGCACGAAGAACAGCAGGGCCGCCGGCGGGTGGCCGGCGACGTGCGTGGGCCAGTTGTCCGACGCGACGTAGGGGATCCGGTCGACGAACTCCCGCAGCATGGCCGGGATGTCGGTGACCGCGCGGGCGGCCTCCAGGTACTCGTAGGGGTTGCCCAGGACCCGGCTGATCCCCGAGGAGCCGTCCACGTAGGCGAGGGCGAGCAGCCACGCCAGCCCGACGACGTACACGAGCACCATCAGCCGCCGCCAGGGCAGCCGCTCCGCCCACGTTGCGGCGTACCGCCACCCCAGCAGCGCGATCAGCAGCGCCGGCACCGTGCCCGCTCCCACCTTCGGCTCCCAGCGCGAGTGCAGCGGCGGGACGTCCTCCGGGCTCGGAGTCCCGTGCGACCAGACCTGCCAGTCGAGCAGCCGCGGCAGCAGCACTGCCACCGTCACCAGCGCCAGCGCGACGGCCAGTCCGACCCAGGCCGCTCGCCCACCGGCTGTGCGGGCCGGCGGCGGGTCGGTTCGCATGGTGCGAGCGTAGGGGGAGGTCGGTTGACGCCGTGCGCATACGGTGTGGGCCATGGAACCCGTGTGCGACCTGATCCTGCCCTGCCGCGACGAGGCAGCGGCACTGACCGGGCTGCTGCCCCGGGTGCCCGAGGCCTTCGCCGTGACCGTGGTCGACAACGGCTCCCGGGACGGCACCGGTGCCACCGCGGAGCGGCTCGGGGCCATCGTCGTCCGGGAGCCGGTGCCGGGGTACGGCGCAGCCGTCCATGCAGGGCTGCTCGCCGCGAGCCGCGAGTTCGTGGCGTTCATGGACGGCGACGGGTCGTTCGACCCCGAGGCGCTGCTGCCGCTCCTCGACGACGTGCGCTCCGGCCGCGCCGAGATGGCGGTGGGCCGGCGGCGCCCGGTCAGCCACGGGGTGTGGCCCTGGCACGCCCGTGCCGGCAACCAGCTCGTGGTGACGTGGCTGCGCCGCCGGATCTCGATGCCGGTGCGCGACATCGCCCCCATCCGGGTCTGTCGCCGCACCGACCTGCTGGCCCTCGACGTGCAGGACCGCCGGTTCGGCTACCCCGTCGAGCTGATCCAGAAGGCGACCCTGGCCGGCTGGCGCATCAGCGAGCGGGACGTCGCCTACCACCCGCGCGCCGAAGGGACCCGCTCGAAGGTCTCCGGCTCGGTCAGGGGCACTGCGCGGACCGCCCGCGACTTCTGGCGGGTGCTCTCGTGAGCGTCCGGGCGCTGGTCGTGGCCAAGGCGCCGGTGCCGGGGCAGGTGAAGACGAGGCTCGGCGCGGAGATCGGGATGGCCCGGGCTGCCGAGGTCGCCGCGGCATCGCTGCTGGACACACTCGCCGCTTGCACCGCCGCGTTCGGCGCAGCGCAGTGCCACCTGGCCCTGGCGGGCGACCTCACCGAGGCGGTCTCGGAAGCGGCGATCCGTGCGGCGATGGGCGGATGGACGGTGTTCCCGCAACGCGGGTCGGGGTTCGCGGAGCGGCTCGTGCACGCGCACGCCGACCTCGCCGCCCGGGGCCCGGGCGCGGTGGTGCAGATCGGCATGGACACCCCGCAGGTCACCGCGGCCCAGCTGGCCGACAGCGCAGCGCCGCTCGAGCAGGAGGAGGTCGACGCCGTGCTCGGCCCGGCCCCGGACGGCGGGTGGTGGGTGCTGGCCCTGCGTGACCCGCACGCCGCCTCCCCTCTGGGGAGGGTGGCCATGTCGACACCGCACACCTGTCTCGACACCCGGCGTGCGCTCGAGGCGGCGGGGCTGCGGGTGGGGACCACGGCCGAGCTCCGCGACGTCGACACCGTGGCCGACGGCGACGCCGTCGTCGCGCTCGCGCCGCACGGCCATTTCGCGAGGAGCTGGAGGGCATGGCGCGGTGGGGTGTGGCGACCGGATCCGGGGGTATCACCCGAGGTGAGACACCAGGCCGCCCCTCGACAGTGAGCAGCTCCACGTGACAGCAGAACCGATCGCCCGGCGCGCCGAGGCGGCCCCGATCAGTGCCGCCGAGGCGCTGGACGCCGCCTTCGCGGGCGTCGCGCTGCGACATCATCCATCCCGACGGCAGCTCGCGGCTGCTCGCGGCCGACCGCTGGTCCGGCGAGCCCTCCGAGGGCGACCTCGCGCTCTTCGTGGAGCCCTGCGCCGGGCCGACGCTCGACGTGGGGTGCGGGCCCGGCCGGCTGAGCGGGGCGCTGGTGGCACGGGGGGTCGACGTCCTGGGCGTCGACATCTCGGCCGAGGCGGTGCGGCAGACCCGCCGGCGCGGGGCGCGGGCGGTCTGCCAGGACGTCTTCGCCCACCTCCCGGGATCGTGGGCCC
The DNA here is from genome assembly GCA_963754155.1 of uncultured Actinomycetota bacterium. GTDB lineage: Bacteria > Actinomycetota > Actinomycetes > Propionibacteriales > Nocardioidaceae > Marmoricola_A. The sequence goes on from CAVWEU010000003.1 coordinate 1,757,766, forward strand.
ACGTCCTGCTCGCGGACGGCAACATCGGGCTCGGCGGCCACCCGGTCCGGCTGCTCGAGCGGGTCGCGGAGCTGATGAGCCCGGACGGCGCCGCCCTGGTCGAGCTGTCCGGCGGCGGCGGGATGACGGTCCACGAGAACGTGCACCTGCGCGTCGACGGCAGGACCAGCCGCCCCTTCGGCTGGGCCACTGTCGGCGCCGCGGCGATCCAGTCGGTCGCCGCGGCGGCGGGGCTGGTCGCGTGCGAGGTGCGCTCGGTGGCCGGACGCCAGGTCGCGACGTTGAGGCACGCGCCATCGAGGCTCGGTCACCGTTGACCGCGAGCCCCCGCAGGGGCAACCTGGCTGCGCACCGCTGGCGCAGTCCGATCCGCGGACCCTGGCTCACCTCGGTCCTGGGCGCCGTCCTCCTCGTCTCCCTTCCGGTCGTCATCGTGACCGGGCTGCTGTCCTGGAACGCCTACGGCCCGCAGCTCGGGCAGGCCCGCCCCGGCGACGTCGGCTGGCTCCACCTGCCGTTCTTCGACTGGCCGACCGACCCGCCGTGGCTCTACCGGCTCAACCAAGGAGTGCACGTCGGCCTCGGGCTGGTGCTGGTGCCCGTGGTGCTCGCGAAGCTGTGGTCGGTGGTCCCGCTGCTCTTCCAGTGGCCGCCGCTGCGGTCTCCCGCACAGCTGCTGGAGAGGCTCACGCTGCTGATGCTCGTCGGCGGCATCCTCTTCGAGATCGCCACGGGGCTGCTCAACATCCAGTACGACTACATCTTCGGGTTCAGCTTCTACACGGCTCACTACTACGGCGCCTGGGTCTTTCTCGCCGGCTTCGTCGCCCACCTCGTCGTCAAGCTCCCTCGCATGGTCGCCTCCCTCCGGTCGAGGTCGTTGCTCCGCGAGCTCCGTACGCCGGTGGCGGAGACCCGCCCCGAACCGCTCGACCAGGACGGGCTGGTCGCCGAGGACCCCGCGCCGGCCACGGTCAGCCGCCGGGGCGCGCTCGCCCTGGTCGGCGGCGGCTCCCTCATGGTGCTGGTCCTGACCGCCGGCCAGACCGTCGGTGGCGTCACCCGGCCGCTCGCTCTGCTCCTGCCCCGAGGCAGGGACAACGGCGACGGACCGAACGACTTCCCGGTCAACCGCACCGCCGCCGCTGCCGGGATCAGGCAAGCCGACACCGGCGACGGCTGGCGGTTGTCGGTTGCGGGCGAGCGCGACGTCGCCTTCTCCCGCGAGGAGCTGCTGGCGATGGAGCTGCACACCGCCACCTTGCCGATCGCGTGCGTGGAGGGGTGGTCCACCACCCAGACCTGGACCGGGGTCCGGCTCCGCGACCTCGCCGCGCTGGCCGGAACCCCCGAGCCTGACCGTGCCGACGTCGCCTCGCTGCAGGAGAACGGCTCGTTCAACCGGGCGTCGTTGACCGCCGGTCAGGTGCTGGACGCCGACTCGCTGCTGGCGCTGCGCGTCAACGGCGTCGACCTCTCGCTGGACCACGGGTTCCCGGCCCGCGTCATCGTCCCGGCGCTCCCCGGTGTGCACAACACCAAGTGGGTGCGCTCGATCGACTTCAGGAGCGCCTGACCGTGCGACCGGCGTACGGCGCGGGGCCGGCGCACCTGCTCGCGATGCTGCTGTGCCTCGGCGTCGGCGGCTACGCCGTCGTCGAGCTGGGGTGGTCCGCCCTGTGGAACGAGGACACGTGGTGGCAGTCGATCGCGGTGTGGTTCGTGGGTGCCGTCGTCGTCCACGACCTCGTGCTGTTCCCGGCGTACGCGGCGGTGGACCGGCTCCTGGTACGAACCGCCCGGTCCAGGGCGCCGGGGCAGCCCGACGCGGACAGCGTGCCGGCGCTCAACCACATCCGGACGCCGCTGCTCGCCATCGGGCTGCTCACGCTGATGTTCTTCCCGGGGATCATCCGCCAGGGGTCCTCGTCGTACCAGGCCGCGACCGGGCAGACGCAGGACCCGTTCCTGTTCCGCTGGCTGGTGCTGTGCGGTGTGATCCTGGCGGTCAGCGGGTTCCTGTACGCCGTCCGCGTCGCTCGCGTGCGTCGGCGCCGGGGCCGGCCGGGAAGCCAGCGCAGCAGAGCCGACGGGCTAGGCGCCCCGGACCTCGGTCATCTTCGCGAAGACGATGAGGTTGCCGGTGTGCGTGCCGACGCGTCCAACGAGGCCGTCTGCGGGTGCCGACGACGCCGCCGGAGCCCCGTCGAGCCGTCACTGGTTCCGGGTCGAACCGTCGCCGGTGCCGGGTCGAGCCGTCGATGATGCCGGAGTGATTCGTTCCTGCGGCGCCTCGACCGCGCGATTTTCGGCACCGTTGACGGCTCGACCAGGCACGGTTGACGGCTCGACCAGGCACGGTTGACGGCTCGACCAGGCACGGTTGACGGCTCGACCAGGCACGGTTGACGGCTCGACCAGGCACGGTTGACGGCTCGACCAGGCACGAATGACGGCTCGACCAGGCACGAATGACGGCTCGACCAGGCACGGTTGACGGCTCGACCAGGCACGAATGACGGCTCGGCGGAGGGGAGTTGCGAGAATGTGCAGTGCGTTCATCTGCACGCCATGCCACCTGTCGGAGGACCCGCTAAGCGAGCCACAATGGTCATGTCGGGACTCGGTACGCACGCGGATCCACCCCACCCCTATACCGCGTCGTACGGCGGCCTCCCCCAGGGCCGCAGGTCCCGACGCGGCGATGTCGTCCCCCCGGCATCTCGCCGTGTGCCTCCCCGGCGCGCCGTCCCACGCGCCGGGGAGGCCCCGGGGGTCGGCGGATCCTCCCACCGCCGACCCCCCATGCTGGGGATCGACGACTGCTCGATCAGCTGTCGAGCGGGCCGTCGTGGCCGCCGAGCAGCGGAACCACCAGCCACAGGGTGGCGAGGATGCTGAGCGTGAGCCCGGTCGAGACGTACGCCGCGACCCGCCCCACGACCAGCGAGAACACGAGGAACACCACGCCGCACATCGTCACGGCGAGGAGACCGAGCCCGACCCGGGCGGCGTGGTTGGCCGCGCGCACCAGCCAGTCCTTCTCGCTCCGGCCGAAGAGCACGCGGTGGAAGGCGACCGGCGAGATGAGGAAATCGGTGGCCAGGATCGAGGAGGAGAGCGTGACCAGGTAGGCGATCTTCTCGTTCGGGTCGATCTCGTCGAACCGTGACGTGAACGGGAGCGTGAGCAGGAACCCGGTGAGGACCTGGACGCCTGTCTGGGCGACCCGCAGCTCCTGGAGCATCTCGTTCCACTTGCGGGTCTGCCGCTGACGGGGGTTCTCGTCCCGCCGGCCCTCCGCCTGCGTCTCTGCCACGTCCTCCGCCTCTCCCCGTGCGAGCCGCACCGGCTCGGTCCCTTGATAGGCGACGGCAGCGGACAAGCGCTGCAGGGGTGACGCCGATGGGTCAGGCAGGCTCCTGGAGTGCCTCGGCGACCGCGCCGACGTCGGGGCGTTCGAGACGGGCGGCGGCGCCGACGGCGATCCGGGTCGACAGCAGGACGGGGTGGAGCACCCGCCCGCCGAGCACCGCGACCAGCCGGTCGCGGTCCTCGACGAGGCGGTCCTGGTCGGCGCCTTCTCGAGAGAGCTCCTCGGCGAGCTCCCAGGCATGGTGTCGCGCCCTGCCGATCGACCAGCCGGCCAGCTCCTCGTCCAGCCCGCCGCACACCCGGTCCATGAGATCGGTCCATCGTGAGACCCGGGCCAGCGCCTCCTGCATCCGGTCGACCATCTCGGCCAGCACGTCGTTGAGCCGCTCGAAGTCGTCGCGCAGCTCGGCGACGTCGGCCCCGTCCTGGGTCCGCGCCGCGGCGACTCCGAGGTCGAGGTTGATGTGCGCGTTCATCCCGACGAGCACGTGCTGGAGCACCAGCACCGAGCGGCGCGGGGCCGTCAGCGCCACCCGCCAGGAGCGGCTGGTGGGACGCCCGGCCCGGTGGTCGGCAGCGGCGTCGAGGAAGTAGCCGGCGAACAGCACGTCGAACCGCTCCATGCGCTCGTTGTCGTCGAACTCCCCGGCCCGGACGCCGTCGCGGATCCGCGCGGTGACGGCGCGGTAGACCGCGGTGAAGTAGCCGATCGGGGCGTCGTCCTCGATGGCCCGGTCGAGGAGGCGGTCCATCGCGGCGAGGGCGTCGTCGATCGTCTCCGGCGTCGTCATCGACTCAGTGTGGCGGGTGACGCCGGTGGGTACCACACCTCCATGAGCGAGAGCACCCCGGACACCGGGACCCAGAACACCGAGCCCGAGCGCGACAACCCGAGCAAGGCGAACACGCAGACCGCGCCTCCGGCGGAGGGGGACACCGCTCCCACCGAGCACGTGCCGGGCGGCAGCTCCGACGCGAGCGGGTCGGTCCCCGGGTCGCCCGGATCGGCGTCGGGTGGCGACGACGACCCCGGGGTCATCACCGACGACCAGCTTCCCGAGGACCTGCAGGCGACCGACGACAACCCGCTCGCCCAGCCTGCGGACCCGGACGACGAGGACCAGGGGATGAGCCTCGGCCAGGACGGCCCCCAGCCCTGACCGGCACTCGTGCCCAGTGGTTGAGCCGTCACTCGTGCCGGTCGGAAGCGACGACCGCAGCCGGCGCGCAGAATGGCGGCCGGCACGAGTGACGGCTCAACCCGGCACGAGTGACGGCTCGGCGGAGGGGGGCGTTGTTGGTCACTTGACCGACTTCGTCGGAGGACCCACAGTTGCTCCATGCACCTCGGCGAGTCCCGCAACGCTGCGACCGCTCCTTGGTACGCAGCGACGGCGCCTGGGTACGCAGCGACGGCGCCCGGCAACGCCGCGACGGCGCCTGGCTACGCAGCGACGGCGCCTGGGTACGCCGCGACGGCGATCGGGGCCGGCAGCCGGGTGGCGGGCGCGCGGCGCCAGCCGTCCGCGGCCTATCGTGGCGAGGGGCGGACGTTCCTCTGACGAGGGACGCCGAGCGGGAGGGGACCACGTGGCGCGCATGTCGGCCGGCGAGCGCCGGGAGCTGCTGGTGGAGGCGGCGATCCGGGTCATGACCCGCGACGGCGTCGCGAAGGCGACCACGCGGGCGATCGCCTCGGAGGCGGAGATGCCGCTCGGGGTGTTCCACTACGCGTTCCGCTCCAAGCAGGAGCTGATGACGATGGTCACCGAGACCATCGCCCGGCAGTCGAAGGCCGACATCGACGCCGCGGTCCTGGGCGATGAGCCGCCCGAGCTGCACGCCCTCGTCCTCGCCGGGCTGTTCGCCTACTTCGACCACGTCGTGCACCACCCGCAGGAGCACCTCGTGACCTACGAGCTGACCACGAACGCCCTGCGCGACGAGGAGCTCTTCGACGTCGGCAAGCGGCAGTACGAGTACTACCTCGAGCAGAACGCAGCGCTGCTCGAGGCCGTCGCCGAGTTCATGGGGTTCGAGTACACCGCCCCGCTCCCGGTCGTGAACCGCTACGTCTTCTCGGTGATGGACGGGCTCGCCCTCAACTGGCTGGCGAAGGGCGACGAGGCGGAGGCGCGCGAGGTGCTCGGGCTGCTCGCCGGCACGTTGACCACGCTGGTGCGACCGACCGGAGGGACCGATGAGTGAGCCCGTGGGCGAGACCTGGGCGCCCGGCGCCGCCGGCTCGCTCTTCGACGTCGACAACCTGCCGTACGGCGTGTTCGGCCGGGCCGGCGAGGAGCCCCCGGGTCGGTGCCCGGATCGGCTCCTCCGTCCTGGACCTCGCCGAGCTCGGCCGCGGCGTCGTACGCCGGACGGGCCGATCTCTTCCGGCAGGGCTCGCTCAACGCGTTGCTCGCCGCCGGTCCGGAGGTCTGGGCGGCGGTCCGGGAATGGCTCCAGGGACTGCTGCTGGACCCGAGCGCCGAGGAGACGGTCCGCGCCGCACCTGCGTCCCGCTCGACGAGGTGACGCTGCGGCTGCCGTTCGAGGTGGCCGACTACGTCGACTTCTACGCCTCCGTCGACCACGCCTCGAACGTCGGCCGGATCCTGCGCCCCGACTCCGAGCCGCTGCTGCCCAACTGGAAGCACCTCCCGGTCGGTTACCACGGCCGCGCCGGCACCGTCGTCGTCTCGGGGACCGAAGTGCGCCGCCCCTCCGGCCAGCGCAAGCCCCCGGACGCCACCGAGCCGGTGTTCGGGCCGACGGCCCGGCTCGACATCGAGGCCGAGCTCGGCTTCGTCGTCGGTGTGCCGAGCCGGCTCGGCGAGCCGGTCCCCACCACCGCCTTCGCCGACCACGTGTTCGGCGTCGTCGGCGTCAACGACTGGTCCGCCCGGGACATCCAGGGGTGGGAGTACGTCCCGCTCGGCCCCTTCCTGGGCAAGTCGTTCGCCACGAGCGTCTCGGCCTGGGTCACCCCGCTGGCCGCGCTGGCGCAGGCCCGGGTCGCGCTGCCGGGCCAGGACCCGGAGCCGCTGGAGTACCTCCGCGTCGAGGAGCCCGCGGGGTTCGACATCTCGGTGGAGGTCGAGCTCAACGGCGAGGTCGTGGCGCGACCGCCGTACTCCTCGATGTACTGGTCGCCGGCGCAGATGCTCGCCCACCTCACCGTCAACGGCGCCTCGCTGCGCACCGGTGACCTCTACGCGTCGGGCACGATCAGCGGGCCGGCCCGCGAGCAGCGCGGGTCGTTCCTCGAGCTGAGCTGGGGCGGTCGCGAGCCGTTCATCGCCGGCGGACAGGAGCGGACCTTCCTCGAGGACGGCGACGAGGTCGTGCTCCGCTACACCGCGCCGGGCGAGCGCGGCTCGATCTCGCTGGGAGAGGTGCGCGGGCGGGTGCTCAACGCCCGGTGATCAACGGCCTTCTCGCGCTGCTTGCCTGCCAGCTGGTCGGGGAGCTCCTCGTCCGGCTCCTGGGCGTCCCGGTCCCGGGACCGGTCGCCGGGATGGTCGTGCTGCTGGTGGCCCTCCAGCTCCGTGAGCCGGGGAAGGACGCGGGTGTGGTCCGGGTCGCCGACGGGCTGCTCCGGCACCTCCAGCTGCTGTTCGTGCCGGCCGGCGTCGGCGTCGTCGAGTACCTCGGCGTGCTCGGCGCCTCCGCCGTGCCGGTGGTCGTCGGGCTCGCCGTGTCGTGGTTCGCCGCCCTCGTGACGACGGCAGCGGTGGCCGCCGGGCTCCTCGCGCTCGGACGGCGCAGGGCCGGCCGGTGAACGGGGCCGAGGCGTGGGACGCCGTGCGGACCTCGCCGGTCCTCGCGGTGGCGCTGACGCTCGCCGCCTACCGCACCGGCACCTGGCTCCGCGAACGGTCGGGCGGGAGCGCGTGGGTCAACCCGGTGCTCGTCGCGATCGTCATGGTCGGGGCGGCGCTGTGGGCGCTCGACGTGGACTACGCGACGTACATGCAGGGCGGCTCGGTCGTCGCGCTCTTCCTGGGCCCCGCGACCGTCGCGCTGGCCTGGCCGCTCCACCTCGAGCTGACGCTGGTACGACGCTCCGCTGGACCGCTCCTCAGCGCGATCGTGGTCGGCTCCGGGGTCGCCGTCGTGGCGGCGGTCGTGGTCACCGGGTGGCTCGGTGGCGACGAGCCGCTCACCCGGTCGATGTCGCCGAAGTCGACGACGACCCCGGTGGCGATCGCGCTCTCCGAGACCGTCGCCGGGGTGCCCGCGCTCACCGCCGTCCTGACGATCGTCACCGGCATCCTCGGGGCGGTCGCCGGCCCGCGGCTGCTCACGCTGCTGCGGGTCAGGGACCAGCGGGTCCGGGGGCTGGCGGTCGGTGTCTCCGCCCACGGGATCGGCACCGCACAGATGCTCCACGAGGGCCGGACCGCGGGCGCCTTCTCCGGGCTCGCGATGGCGTTGACGGCGCTGGCGACGTCGGTGTGGGTGCCGCTGCTCGTGCCGCTGCTGCTGTGAGCGCCCGGTGTGGCCACGTCGCCCGTAACACGCCGCCGCCCGGCCCGTTGGTGTGGACAGGGTCCTCCCTGGCCAGCCAGGATCAGAACGGCGGCCCGCCCGCCCACGAGAAGGAGCCGTCCCGATGAGCGACCGTCCGCGCCGGCTGGCCATCGACCCGGAACGGCTCTACGAGGAGCTCGAGCGCGTGATCCTGGGCAGCACGCGCTCGCTCAACCGCGTCGAGGTGGCCGAGCGTGCCGGGGTGCCCCTCGACCGCGCGATCGACCTCTGGCGGGCGCTCGGGTTCCCGGGAACCGACAGCGACACCGAGCAGCGGTTCACCGAGGCCGACGTCGAGGCGCTCCGGCTCGTCGGCTGGCTCGTCGAGTGCGGGTTCATCGACCCGGCCGTCGAGGTCACCCTGGTGCGGAGCATGGGCCGCAGCTTCGCCAGGCTCGCGGAGTGGGAGATCGCGGAGCTCACCGCGGCCGCCCTGGCCGGCTCGATGGAGACCGACCAGACCCGGCTCGAGGAGCTGATGACCAGCCTCGTCCCGGTCGTCGAGGACCTGCACACCTACGTCTACCGGCGTCACCTCGCCAACGCCGCCGCCCGGATGATGCTGCTGCCCGGAGGTGACGACGGCGTCAGCATGGCCGTCGGGTTCGCCGACATCGTCGGGTTCACCCGGCGCAGCCGCGGGCTGACCCGGGACGAGCTGGCCGGGCTCATCGAGACCTTCGAGGCGACCTCGGCAGCGATCGTCACGAACCACGACGGCCGGCTGATCAAGACGATCGGCGACGAGGTGCTCTTCGTCGCCGACGACCCGGTCGCCGGGGCCCGGATCGCCCGGGCGCTGGTCGAGGCCGAGGACGGCGAGTTCCCCGAGGTGCGGGTCGGCCTGGCGTACGGCGACGTGGTCAGCCGGCTCGGGGACGTCTTCGGCCCGGTGGTGAACATCGCCTCCCGGCTCACCTCGCTCGCTCGCCCCGGCCGCGTGCTCATCGACCGCGAGATGCGCGACGTGCTCACGCCGCAGACGTCGGAGTTCCGGGTCCGCCGGTCCCGCACCGCCACCGTCCGCGGCTACTCCCGGCTCGACACCTGGGCCCTCAAGGCGCCCAAGCGACCCCGCACCGCCACGCGCTGAGCGGGCTGCTCAGGCGAGCGCGAGGGTCAGCCGGAGGACCCAGTCCGGGTCCTCCAGCCGGTCGCCGTACACGTCCCGCAGCTGCTGCATCCGGTAGCGCACCGTCTGCGGGTGCACGAACAGCGCGGCCGCGATCTCCTCCCGGCGCCCGTGGTGGAGCAGCCAGGCACGCAGCGTGTCCTGGAGCTTCTCCGCGGTCGCCGGCCGCAGGTCGCCGAGCGGGGCGAGCACCTGCCGGCGCAGGTCCTCCATCGCCAGCGGGTCGGCGCCGAGGATCAGCCCGGGAAGGTGGGTCTCGGTGTCGATGGGAGCCGCGTCGGAGTGGTCGAGCCCCAGCCGCACCACCCGGAGCGCGCGGTCGTACGACGACTGCGCCTCCAGCCACGGCCTCGCGGGACCGACCACCGCCTCCCGGCCGGCGAGTCCTCGCAGGAGCACCGGACGGGAGCGACCGGAGGCGTTGGGGACGAGCAGCACGGTCAGGTCGGGCAGGTCCTCCAGCCCGGGCACCTGCTCGGTCGGCTGGAGCGTGCTGGTGTCGACCTGGGCGAGCACCCCGCGGGAGCGGGCGTCGGGGAGGATCACCGCGGTGAGGGTGCGCGGCGGCTTCCAGTCCGCCCGCTCCGCGGCCGCCTCGAGCGCGTCGGCCGACCCGCCCCGGAGGAGGTGCTGGGTGAGCCGCTCCAGGTAGCGCTGCCGGACCCGACCCGTCGTCGCGAGCTCGTCGGTGTGCCCGGCCGCGCTCGCCGCGGACAGCTCGTCGATGTAGGCGAACACCAGCTCGGCGAACCGGGCCACCGACGGCGCCGGCAGCCCCGCCTCCACCGCCGCGCCGCTCAGGTCGCGCCAGGAGACCCGGGCGCCGACCCGGTAGGCGCTGAGCAGCGCCTCCATCGTCCGTCCGGCACGCGCCTCGCCGCGGCCGAGGGCGTACGCCGCCTCCGACACCTGCGCGAAGGATGCCCCCGACCCCGCGGCGTCGCCGCCGGAGGCGATGCCGATGAAGCCGCCCAGCGCGAGCGCGACGGCGTTCTCGATCGTGCGCCCCATCTCCCCCTTGAACGGGTCGGCGTAGCTCGGCACCTCCCCGCGGACCGCGTCGACCACCTGCTGCGCCACCCGGGGCAGGGCGCCCTGCATCGCCTCGGTGATCTCCGGGGAGAGCTCCAGCTCAGCGGGAGAGAGCCCGCCGCTCCAGCTTCCGTCCGACACGACGATCCTCCGCTTTGTTCGCTCCGAACAGTTCCGCTGGAACCGTTCACGTTGTCTGGATGAGAATTTACCCCCGAGGATGGGGATAGTAGAAGCATGAGCCTCCTGACCACGACGCAGAGCCGCACCCGCCTGCGCGACCGGGTGGTCGCCCTCGCGGAGCTGGCGACCACGCCGCTGGTGCCCGCCGACTATCTCGACCTCTTCCACCCGCTCCGCCCGGGCGCCGACCTGCGCGGCCGGATCGACGAGGTCGTCAGGGAGACCGCCGACGCGGTCACCCTGGTGATCCGGCCCGGAGCCGACTGGGCGGGCCATGTCCCCGGCCAGTACGTCCGGATCGGCGTCGACGTCGACGGCGTCCGGCTCTGGCGGGCCTACTCGCTGACCCACGGTCCGCGCCCGGACGGCCGCATCTCGGTGACCGTCAAGGCGGTGCCGGACGGCAAGGTCAGCAACCACCTCGTCCGCAAGGCCCAGGTGGGCACGCTGATCCACCTCGAGCAGGCCGCCGGCGAGTTCGTGCTGCCCACCGACGGCGGCAAGCTGCTCTTCGTCACCGCCGGCTCCGGCATCACACCGGTGATCGGGATGCTCCGCAACCTGTTCCCTGTCGCCGACTCCGGCGTGGTCCGGCTCGACCGGAGCGCGGGCTACGACATCGTCGTCGTCCACGTGGCGCCCAGCGAGCCGCAGACCATCTTCCTGAGCAACCTCCGTGCGCTCGACGACGCCGGCATGATCCGGCTCGTCTCCCGCTACGACGACGAGCACGGCGTCCTCGACGTCGGCTCGCTCGAGGAGCTCGTCCCCGACCTCGCCGAGCGGACCACGCTCGCCTGCGGGCCGGCCGGGCTGCTCGAGGCGCTCGAGGCCCACCACGCGGACCGCGGCCTGCCGCTGATGACCGAGCAGTTCCGCGTCGCCACCGTCGTGGCCGGCGAGGGCGGTTCGGTGACGTTCTCGAAGAGCGGCACCACCGTCGACGCCGACGGGTCCACGCCGCTGCTCGACGCCGGTGAGTCGGCCGGCGTACTGATGCCGTCCGGGTGCCGGATGGGCATCTGCTTCGGCTGCGTCGTACCGCTCCGCGAGGGGGCGGTGCGCGACCTGCGCAACGGCGAGCTGACCACAGCCGTCGAAGGAGACGGCGTGCGGATCCAGACCTGCATCTCCGCCGCCGCCGGCGCCTGCGACATCGACCTCTGATCTCCATCCCGACCGTCCACCCAACCGAAGGACGCACCCCATGACTGTTCTGCAGAAGAAGTCCGACAACCCCATCGCGCACCTCACCGACGAGGACATCGAGACCCTGGGCAAGGAGCTCGACGCAATCCGCCAGCAGGTTCTCGACACCCGCGGCGAGCGCGACGCGGCGTACATCCGCAAGGTGATCAACACCCAGCGCACGCTCGAGCTCGGGAGCCGCGCGGTGCTGCTCGTCTCGATCTTCCCGCCGGCGTGGATCGTCGGCACCGTCGGGCTCAGCATCGCCAAGATCCTCGACAACATGGAGATCGGGCACAACATCATGCACGGCCAGTGGGACTGGATGCGTGACCCGAAGATCCACTCCACGACCTGGGAGTGGGACAACGTCTCGCCGTCCGAGCAGTGGAAGCACTCGCACAACGAGCTGCACCACACCTACACGAACGTGATCGGCAAGGACAACGACCTCGGCTACGGCATCATGCGGGTCGACGAGGACCAGCGGTGGCACCCGGCGTACCTCGGCCAGCCGATCTGGAACTTCGTCAACGCCCTCTTCTTCGAGTACGGCATCGCCGCCTACGACCTCGAGCTCGGCAAGAACATGCGGACCGAGAAGCGACGCAAGGACCCGGCGTTCCAGGCCCGGGCCAAGCAGGTCCTCAAGAAGATCAGGGGCCAGGTCACCAAGGACTACGTCGTGCACCCGCTGCTGTCGGGCCCGTCGTTCCTCACCACGATCGGCGCGAACTTCACCGCCAACCTGGTCCGCAACCTGTGGACGCACTCGGTGATCATGTGCGGTCACTTCCCGTCGGGCGTCGAGACCTTCGAGCGCCGGTCGATCGTGGGCGAGACCCGCGGCGAGTGGTACCTGCGCCAGATGCTCGGGTCGGCGAACATCTCCGGCTCCAAGGCGATGCACATCATGTCCGGGAACCTGTCCTACCAGATCGAGCACCACCTGTTCCCGGACCTGCCCTCGAACCGGTACGCCGAGATCGCTCCGCAGGTGCAGGCGCTGTTCGACCGCTACGGGCTGCGCTACACCTCGGGTCCGCTGCCCAAGCAGGTCGCCTCGGCCTGGGGCAAGATCATCCGGCTGTCGTTCCCGAACGACTTCTTCGACCGGACCCCGGTCGTGGCGCCGGTGGTCCAGCTGGTGTTCGGCTCGCCCGACCGCAAGGCCGCCTGACGCCCTGTCAGCGCGAAGGGGAGGCTGGGATGCAGGGGGCGCATCCCAGCCTCCGCTGTGCTTTTGCAGGAGGCAGGATGCAGGAGGCAGGCGGCGGGCTCAGCGAGTGATGTTCTGCACGCGCAGCTGGCCCCTGGACACCAGCCGACCCTCGGCGTCGTGGGTCTCCACGACCCATACCTGCTGTGACCGGCCCTGGTGCACCGGCGTCGCGACCGACAGCATCTCGCCGTTGCGGACCGCACGGAAGAAGTCGGTGGAGTTGCTGACCCCGACGCACTGGCCGCGGTCGCCGAACCAGGCGGCTGCCCCGACGCTGCCGAGGGTCTCCACGACACTGGCGTGGACGCCGCCGTGGACGATCCCGTAGGGCTGGTGGTGCTTCTCGCCGGCGGTCCACCGGGCCTCGACCCGCTCGCCGCTCGCCGAGACGAACTCGAGGCCGAGATGGCGGACGAACGGGCCGGTCATGTCCTCGTCGCGGACGTCCAGCTCCATCAGCGGCCCTGGTTGGCGACGGCCTGGATCGCCTCCGCCGCGGCGTCGGCGTCGAGGTAGCGGCCGCCCCGCTCCACCGGGCGCATCTGCTCGTCGAGCTCGTAGACGAGGGGGATGCCGGTGGGGATGTTGAGCCCCACCACGGCCTCCTCCGACATGTCGTCGAGGTGCTTGACGAGGGCGCGGAGGCTGTTGCCGTGGGCGGCCACGCAGACCGTCCGGCCAGCCCGCAGGTCCGGCACGATCGCGTCGTACCAGTAGGGGAGCATCCGGTCGACGACGTCCTTGAGGCACTCGGTCCGCGGCACGATCTCGTCGGGGAGGTCGGCGTAGCGGGCGTCGCCGCTCTGCGACCACTCGTCGGCGTCGTCGATCCGGGGCGGCGGGGTGTCGTAGGAGCGGCGCCAGAGCATGAACTGCTCCTCGCCGAACTCCTCCTTGGTCTGCTTCTTGTCCTTGCCCTGGAGGGCTCCGTAGTGGCGCTCGTTGAGCCGCCAGTGGCGCTGCACCGGGATCCAGTGCCGCTCACAGGCGTCGAGCGCGAGCTGCGCGGTCGCGATCGCCCGTCGGAGCACCGAGGTGTGCAGGACGTCGGGGAGCAGGCCGGCGTCGGCCATCAGGTGCCCCCCGCGCTCGGCCTCGGTGCGCCCCTTCTCGGTGAGCGCGACGTCCACCCAGCCGGTGAACAGGTTCTTGGCGTTCCAGTCGCTCTCCCCGTGGCGGAGGAGGACCAGGGTGTAGGGCGCGTTCGTCATGGGAGCTCCACCTCGTCGTAGGTCTCGCCCGGTGACAGGACCGGGACGTCCAGCTCGGCCGCCTCGCCGTTCTCGAAGGTGAGGGAGACCCGGACGAACCGTCCGGGCGCCAGGACCTCCTCGCTGCCGGTCGCGACGACCATCGCGGCATCGTCGTCGGCGAGCTGCAGGGCGCCGCCGGCCGGGATGTCGGTCTCGCCGCCCTCGATGGCGAAGACCACCTCGGCGCTGTCCCCGACACCCTCGACGATCTGGAGGGCGTCCGCCTCGGAGCTGTCGTTGTTGACGAGCGCGGCGATCAGGCGTCCGCTCCCCGCGCTCTCGCTCACGATCAGCGCGTTGAGCACGTCGACGGAGCCGTCACGCTCGTTCGTGCCGTCGGCCGGCGTGTAGATCTGGTCGGTCTGCGCGTCGAAGTTGGTCCCGCACGCGGAGAGCGCGGGCACGGCGAGGAGCGCGATGGCGGCGGCGAGTGCCTTCGTTCGTGGGGCGGTCACGCCAGCGAGTCTAGGGGAAACGCCGCCCGCCGCCACGGGGGCTCACTGGCGCAGCCCGACGGTCAGCCCCGCTGCCACCAGCCCGGCGCCGACGAGGGCGAGGTAGCCGCACGTGAGCCACAGCAGCGTCGGGGCGCCGGTGCGGAGGGCGATCCGCATCGGAAGGCTGCGCACGCCGTTGCGGTTGTCGGTGACGAGGTCCGGCAGCGCCACGAGCACGTGGATGCCGACCCCGAGGAGGGCGGCCAGCCCGGTCATCGTCCAGGTGGGCGGCGCGCCGTGCAGGCCGCCGCCCCAGCCGCCGTACGCCAGGAACGCCGGCAGCAGGGCGAAGCCGACCGCCCAGGGGAGCCATGACCAGGCCATGAGTTTGACCCGCGTGTTGTAGGACCAGGCGGCCGCGACCGAGCCGAGGTGGGCGAGCCCGGCCTGGGTGCCGTTGGAGATCGAGAGCGGAACCAGCAGGCAGGTGGCGCAGGCGACCGTGAAGGTGACGGTTCCCGGGTGGAGCCACTCCCGGGCCACCGGCTTGTCCGGCCGTTCGACGGCGATGTCGCGGCCCCGGTCGGCGACGTCGTTGAGCCACCCCGCGGTCATCCGGCCGACGAGCACGGTGAGCAGGACCAGGCCGACCTCGCGCAGCGGCCGGCCGGACAGTGCCGCCGCCGCCGCGACGCCACCCGCGACCGCGGCCGAGAGCACGGGGTGGGAGGCGAGGACCAGCGAGATCGCGGTGCCGGGGTTCCGCCGCAGTTCCATGGGCGCAGTATGGCGGCCGGGTCGGTTGCAGGGCCGGTCAGATGCTGCAGCACCGTCCGGCCCGCCCGGGTGCATAAAGGATATGAAGTTGTCAAGCCTCGATTGCCGCTCTGACCTGCGGAAACGTCGAAGAACCAGTTCTCGGGTCGTGTTAGACTGGTCACCTAGGAAAGGGCGTCTTGACACATGACTTTTACCGTCGGCGAAACGGTCGTTTACCCGAACCACGGCGCGGCCGTGATTGAGAACATCGAGACCCGCACCATCAAGGGGGAGGACAAGCTCTACCTCGTCCTCCGGATCGTCGCCCAGCAGGACCTCGTCGTCCGGGTGCCGGCGTGCAACCTCGACCTGGTCGGCGTCCGCGACGTCGTGGACAAGGAGGGGCTCGACCGGGTGTTCGACGTCCTCCGCGCTCCGCACACCGAGGAGCCGACGAACTGGTCGCGCCGCTACAAGGCCAACCTGGAGAAGCTGCACTCGGGTGACGTCATGAAGGTCGCCGAGGTCGTCCGCGACCTGTGGCGACGTGAGCGTGACCGTGGCCTCTCCGCCGGTGAGAAGCGGATGCTGGCCAAGGCGCGGCAGATCCTCGTCTCCGAGCTGGCGCTCGCCGAGCACACCAACGAGGACAAGGCGGAGACGCTCCTCGACGAGGTGCTCGC
Organism: uncultured Actinomycetota bacterium; assembly: GCA_963754155.1. Lineage (GTDB taxonomy): Bacteria > Actinomycetota > Actinomycetes > Propionibacteriales > Nocardioidaceae > Marmoricola_A. The sequence goes on from CAVWEU010000003.1 coordinate 1,773,560, forward strand.
TTCCTGAGCAGCCGCTGACTGTCGGGTAGGAGCCCCTGGACCTCACGGTCCGGGGGCTCCTCTCATGTCCGGGGGCTCAGCCCCGGGGTACGACGACCGCGGTGGCGACCGCAGCGACGCCCTCTCCCCGACCGGTCATCCCGAGCCCGTCCGTGGTGGTCGCGGAGACGCTCACCGGGGCTCCGGCCGCGCCGGAGAGAGCAGCCTCGGCCTCGGTCCGCCGCGCTCCGAGCCGCGGCCGGTTGCCGATCACCTGCACCGCGACGTTGCCGATCTCGAAGCCGGCCGCCCGGACCCGTCGGGCGGTCTCGGCGAGCAGCCTCGCCCCGCTCGCGCCGTCCCACTCGGGCTCCCCGGTGCCGTAGTGAGCACCGAGGTCCCCGAGCCCGGCGGCCGAGAAGAGCGCGTCGCAGGCCGCGTGCGCCGCCACGTCCGCGTCGGAGTGGCCGTCCAGCCCACGCGGCTCGTCGGGGAAGTGCAGCCCCGCGAGCCACATCGGTCGCTCGGCCGCCTCCTCGGCGAAGGCGTGGACGTCGGTGCCGACCCCGACCCGGGGGATGTGCGTCATCGCAGCATCATCGCGCACACGGGACCGGTGCGATGGATGCGCGACCATAGGAGCATGGCGACCACAGGGACGAGCAGCGGCCGGTCGCGCTCGCGGGCCGAGCGCGCGCTGGCCGGTGTCCTCTCCGGGACCGCCGGTCTTGCGGTCAGCGTCGCCGTCACGTCGCTGCTGAGGCTGCGGCTGGCTCCCCCGAACGCCGTCGCCGAGGCGGTCATCGAGATCACCCCCGGCAAGGTCGCACTCGAGCTGATCGACCTGTTCGGCCGCTGGGACAAGCCGTTGCTGCTCGCCGGGGTCCTGGGCGGGCTGGCGGTCCTCTCCGGCGTCGCCGGTCTCCTGACCGCCCGGAGCCGGTGGCTGGGCCAGGCGCTCTTCCTCGTCATGGCGGTGCTGGCCGGGGTCGCCGCGCTGACCAGGTCGGCCACGCAGTGGGTCGACGTGGTGCCGGTCGCCACCGGGTTCCTCACCTGGGTCGCCGTACTCGCCTTCCTGACCGCCCCCCACCCCGCCTCGTCCGACTGGGAGAGCGCTATGGCGCACTCCCAATCGGACGAGGCGGGGGTGGGGGCGGGGGTGGGGGGTGGGCGGAGGACGTTCCTGCTTCGGGCCGGCGCAGTCGCGGTCGGGTCGCTGATCGTCGGGATCGGCGGCTCCCTGCTCGGTCGCAGACGGCGGGAGGTGGAGGCGGCGCGTGCGGCGCTCGACCTGCCGGTGACACGGGGCACCGTCCCGACGGGCGCGCAGCTCGACGGGCTGCACCCGTGGCGGGTGCCGAACAGCGACTTCTACCGGATCGACACGGCGGTGGTCGTGCCGGCGATCGACGTCGAGGCGTGGCGGCTGCGCATCCACGGGATGGTCGAGCGGGAGGTCACCCTCACCTACGAGCAGCTCCTCGACCGTCGGCTCACCGAGGCGTGGGTGACGCTGTGCTGTGTCTCCAACCCGGTCGGCGGGGACCTGATCGGCAACGCCTGGTGGAGCGGCGTCCGGGTCGCCGACCTGCTCGCCGAGGCCCGGCCGCTTCCGGGCGCCGACGCGGTCCTCCAGCGCTCGGAGGACGGCTGGAGCTGTGGCACCCCGCTCGGCGCGCTCACCGACGACCGCGACTCGCTGCTCGCCGTCGCGATGAACGGCGCGCCGCTCCCGCTCGAGCACGGGTTCCCCGTGCGGATGGTGGTTCCCGGGCTGTACGGCTACGTGTCCGCCACCAAGTGGCTGGTCGACCTCGAGGTCGGCCGCTTCGACGAGATCGACGCCTTCTGGACCAAGCGCGGCTGGGCGGAGCAGGGGCCGGTGCGGACCCAGTCCCGGATCGACGTGCCCCGGGAGAACCACCGGGTGATGGCCGGCGCAGTGCGGGTGGGCGGGGTCGCCTGGGCCCAGCACACCGGGATCGAGAGAGTGGAGGTGCGTCTGGACGGGGGAGCCTGGACCGAGGTGGAGCTCGGCCGGGTGCCGTCCGCCGACACCTGGGTGCAGTGGGCGGGCACCGTCGAGGCGGAGCCGGGCGTGCACACGCTGGCGGTCCGGGCGACCGACCGGTCCGGCTACGAGCAGACCGGGGTGCAGCGCGGTGTGCTGCCCGACGGCGCCACCGGCTGGCACCAGGTCGAGTTCACCGCCGAGTAGCAGCCGACGGCCGGCTCACCAGTTGCGCTTGCCTGCCCTTGCCGGGAGCGGGTGCTCCTCGTCGTGGATGACGTAGACGAGGCCGCCGGAGCCGCCGCCGGTGCGCGACCGCTTGAGCCACGCGTCCTCGAACTGGCCGCGGTCGTAGGTCCGCCGCACGCCGCTGCGGGTCGGCGCGGCGGGGTCGTTGACGACGACGTCGCCGTTGTCCCGGAAGCCCACGATCACCATCAGGTGGCCGTTGGTCGAGGAGATCGGAGCGCCGTCGAGCTGGCCGGCGGAGAACTTCAGGCTGGCCACCAGCGGGATGCCGGCGGCGATGAACCGCTCCGCCTCGCGAAGGCTGCGCAGCCGGGTGACGAACCCGTCCCCGGTCAGCGCCGCGGCGTAGGCGGTGTTGAACGGCCAGTTCCCGGTGCCGCCGAACCCCACGTCGTAGGTCTGCCGGGCGACGTGGGCGACGACGCGGTCCGGGTAGTCCTGCGCCACCCAGTCGTAGGCCCGCTCCCGGGGGAGCGCGTCGTAGTAGTCGAGCACCATCGTGGTGGACGTCGGCGAGCACCAGGCGGCGCCGCCGCCGTCGTACTGCTGGTAGAAGCCCTTGTGCGCCATCTGGCTGTAGCTCGGCACCGGGAGCACCGTGCCGAGCGCGGAGCCCGGCCCCGTGTCCGGCTCCGACGTCGCGACCGACGAGACGTCGGGGAGGCGGGAGGCCATCGCGCCGACCGAGAAGACCTTGGGTACGGCGCGGGAGCCGGCCGGCCGGTTCAGCGTCACGCGCAGCTGCCAGGCGGAGGCCCCGCCGGTGATCCAGGTGTCGTAGGAGACCCGGCCGAGGTCGTCGGGCTGGCTGCTGGGGCTGGTGCGGGTGAACGCGCCGTCCTCGCGCGCCCAGCTCGCCAGGGTGTCCCAGCTCGAGCGGCCGCTGCCGTCACGGCCGCGGACCTCGAGCCTCACCCAGGACGCCTTGGGGGTGCCGGCGTGCCAGGAGGCGACGAGCTCGGTGAGGTCGAAGCCGGGCCGGACCCACGGCGAGACCCAGGAGGCGCGCTCGTTCCCGTCGGAGGTGCCGGCCGGCTCGTCGAAGAGGATTCGGCCCTTGCTCACCCGCACGCCGCGGGCGCGGCCGGCGGCGAAGTCGTCGTCGGAGCTCCACTGGTCGAAGGTGATCCGGCGGTCGGGGACGGCGGCCGCGGCGGAGGTGACGGCGGCGGGGAGGCCGGTCACCGCGGCGGCGGTGGCGACGGCGAGCGAGAGGAGAGTTCGGGTGCGCACCGCACCACGATAGGGCGATCTGCGCCACGATGGTTCACTTTCGTCACATCAGCAACCCGCTCGTGACCCGTAGGATTGCCCGGTGACGATCCGCCTGTACGACACCGTGACCCGTGAGGTCCGCGACTTCGCGCCCCTTACCGCGGGACGCGTGAGCATCTACCTCTGCGGGCTGACCGTCCAGTCCGAGCCGCACGTCGGCCACGTCCGCAGCGCGGTCAACTTCGACCTGCTGCGTCGCTGGCTGACACACCGCGGGCTGGACGTCACCCTGATCCGCAACGTCACCGACATCGACGACAAGATCCTCAAGAAGAGCGCCGAACAAGGGCGGCCCTGGTACAACCTCGGCTACGAGATGCTCCGGCAGCAGACCGCGGCGTACGACGCGCTCCACGTGCTGCCGCCGACCTACGAGCCGCTGGCGACCGGGCACGTGCCCGAGATGCTCGTGCTCATCGACCGGCTGGTCGAGCGCGGTCACGCCTATCCGGCGGGCGACGGCTCGGGGGACGTCTACTTCGACGTCCGGTCGTGGCCGGCGTACGGCGAGGTCTCCGGGCAGCGGGTCGAGGAGATGAACGCCGCCGAGGACGCCGACCCGCGCGGCAAGCGCGACCCGCGCGACTTCGCGCTGTGGAAGGGGCACAAGCCCGAGGAGCCGTCGACCGCCTCGTGGCCCTCGCCGTGGGGTCCCGGCCGTCCCGGGTGGCACATCGAGTGCTCGGCGATGGCGCTGAAGTACCTCGGCGGCTCCTTCGACATCCACGGCGGCGGGGTCGACCTGCGGTTCCCGCACCACGAGAACGAGCAGGCGCAGTCCCGGGCCGCCGGGTTCGACTTCGCCGCGACCTGGATGCACAACGCCTGGATCACCACGGCCGGCGAGAAGATGAGCAAGTCGCTCGGCAACAGCCTGACGGTCCCGGCGGTCCTGCAGCGGACCCGTGCGATCGACCTCCGCTTCTACATCGTCGCCGCTCACTACCGGTCCCACGTCGAGTTCAGCTTCGACGCCCTCGACGAGGCGGCCGTCGGCTTCCAGCGGATCGAGCACTTCCTGACCCGCACCGCCGAGCGGCTCGGCGCGGTGGCCGTCGGACCGGTGCCGGACGACTTCGCGGCGGCGATGGACGACGACCTGGGGGCGCCCGCGGCGGTCGCCGTCATCCACGGCGCGGTCCGGGAGGGCAACAAGCTGCTCGGCGGTGGCGACACCGACGCGCTCCGTCGTACGGCCGAGCAGGTGCGCGGCATGCTCGCGGTCATGGGGCTGGACCCCTTCGACCCGCACTGGGCGGGCCACGGCTCCTCCGAGGAGGGGCGGCTGCACGACGCCGTCGACGCCCTCGTGGCCACCCTGCTCGACCAGCGTCAGGCCGCTCGGGCGGCGAAGGACTTCGCGACCGCGGACGCCCTCCGTGACCAGATCAAGGCGGCCGGCATCGAGGTCGAGGACACCCCCTCGGGCCCGAGCTGGTCGCTGCGCTGAACCCACCACCGAAGGAACCACATGCCAGGCAACTCCGCTCGCCGCGGTGCCATCCGCAAGACCAGCAAGGGCAACCCCACCGCCGGCTCCGGCGGCCGGGTCCGCCGCGGGTTGGAGGGGCGCGGCCCCACGCCGAAGGCCGCCGACCGGGAGGGGCACAAGGCGTTCAAGGCGAAGACGCGCGCCGAGAAGGCCGACGCCAAGAAGCCGCGCCGTGCGCGGACCGGGGACACCGAGTGGGTCGCCGGCCGCAACTCCGTCGTCGAGGCCCTGCGGGCAAGCCTGCCGCTGACCACCGTCTACGTCGCCGAGGGCGCCGAGCGGGACGGCCGGATCCGGGAGATGTTCCGGCTGACGTCGGAGCGGGGCGTGGCGGTCCTCGAGGTGAGCCGCGGCGAGCTCGACCGGCTCACCCACGGTGCGGTCCACCAGGGGCTGGCCGCGAAGATGCCGGCCTACGAGTACGCCCACGCCGACGACCTCCTCGACCGGGCCGACGAGGCGGGTGAGCCGGCGCTGCTCGTCGCCCTCGACTCCGTCACAGACCCGCGGAACCTGGGCGCCGTCGTCCGGTCGGCCGCCGGGTTCGGGGCGCACGGCGTCGTGGTGCCCGAGCGCCGGGCCGCCGGGATGACCGCCGCCGCCTGGAAGACCTCGGCCGGGGCCGCTGCGCGCATCCCGGTGGCCCAGACCGTGAACCTGACCCGGCAGCTGAAGGCCTACCAGGAGGCCGGCTGCATGGTGGTCGGGCTCGCTGCCGACGGCGACGTGTCGCTGCCCGACCTCGACCTCGCCGACGGCCCGCTGGTGCTCGTCGTCGGCTCGGAGGGCGACGGCCTCTCCCGGCTGGTCGCCCAGACCTGTGACCAGCTGGTCTCGATCCCCATGGTCAACCAGCTCGAGTCGCTCAACGCCGGCGTCGCGGCCGGGGTGGCGCTCTACGCGATCGCGGAGCGCCGCGCCGGCCGCTGAGGGGTGGCGGTTTCCCTCGTGCGGCGCCCCGGCCGGCGAAGGGCGGCGCCCTGCCACCCAGCGACACTTCCTCGCACCTGGCACAATGGTTACCTACCGACGAGTAACCACGAGGTGTGCGATGCGACGTTCGATCTACGACGAGGACCACGAGGCGTTCCGAGGCTCGGTCCGCGAGTTCCTCGACCGGCAGGTCACCCCTCAGCTCGAGCAGCACCAGCAGGACAAGCAGATCCCTCGCGAGTTCTGGATCGAGGCCGGCAAGCAGGGGTTCCTCGGCCTCGAGGTCCCCGAGCAGTACGGCGGCATGGCCGCCGGCGACTACCGGTTCAACGCGGTGCTCACCGAGGAGCTCGCCAAGGTCAACATGGCCCTGCCCTCCTGCGTGGGCATCCATGCCGACATCGTCGCGCCGTACCTCGTGCACCTCACGACCGAGGAGCAGCGGGAGCGGTGGCTGCCGCGCTTCGTCTCCGGCGAGCTGCTGACCGCGATCGGCATGACCGAGCCCTCCGGCGGCTCGGACCTCGCCTCGCTGAAGACCACGGCGGTCAAGGACGGCGACGACTACGTGCTCAACGGGTCGAAGACCTTCATCACCAACGGGTACTCCGCCGACCTGGTCGTGGTTGCGGCGAGGACGTCGCCGGAGAAGAAGGCGCGCGGGATCTCGCTGCTCGGCGTCGAGGCGACGATGGAGGGGTTCTCCCGCGGCCGCAAGCTCGACAAGGCCGGGCAGGACGAGTCCGACACCGCGGAGCTGTTCTTCGAGGACCTGCGGCTGCCGGCGGCGAACCTCATCGGCGAGCTCGACCAGGGGTTCATCCACATGATGACCTGGCTGCCGCAGGAGCGGCTCGGCTCGGCGATCACCAACATCAGCCACGCCGCGCAGATCCTCGAGGAGACGATCACCTACATCAAGGAGCGCAAGGCGTTCGGCCAGCCGGTCGGGTCGTTCCAGCACAACAAGTTCTTGGTCGCCGAGCTCGTCACCAAGGTCGAGATGGTGCAGGCGTATGTCGACCAGGCGGTGCTGCAGCACAACGACGGCAAGCTCACCGCGGTGGATGCGGCGAAGGTGAAGTGGATCTCGGCGCAGGTGCAGAACGAGGTGCTCGACCACTGCGTGCAGCTGCACGGCGGCTACGGCTACATGAACGAGTACCGGGTCACCCGTGCCTGGCGCGACGCTCGCGTCACCAAGATCTGGGCCGGCTCCAACGAGATCATGAAGGAGCTCATCGGCCGCGACCTCGGGCTCTGAGGGCCCGGGGCGGGTCGAACGGGCAACCTGCCCTGCAACTGGCCGTGAGAGCAGCTTCTTCGGGACGGTTGCCCGTCGGACCAGCCCGGGGGTGATGGGAACCCACCGGGTCACCAGGAGATCGTCGCCGCCTCCAGGAGCGAGGGGCCGTACCAGGTGAGCAGCCGCCCGCTGACCAGCCGCGTCTCGGCCCGGGCGAAGGCCTCCGGCCCGTCGGTCTCGGTGAACACGTAGGGCTCGTCGGGCAGCAGCACCAGGTCGACGTCGTCCCGGTCCAGCTCGGCGAGCTCGACCTTGGGGTACCGATCCGGGTGGTCGGCGTAGACGTTGGCACAGCCGAGGCGGCGGAGCAGGTCGCCGGTGAAGGTGTCGCGACCGACGACCATCCAGGGGTCGCGCCAGATGGGTACGACCACACGCGTGTGCGGCTCGGGCACCGGACGGTCCCAGACCGCGCGCGCCTCGTCGAGCCAGTCCGGGCACCCCCAATCGAGCGCCTCGGTGAACAGGCGGGTCATGGAGACCAGCGCCTGCGGGACGGTCTCGATGGCGGTCACCCAGACCGGGATGCCGGCGTCCCGCAGCCGGCGCACGTCGAGCTCGCGGTTCTCCTCCTGGTTGGCGACGACGAGGTCGGGGCGCAGGTCGGCGATCCGGCGGACGTCGGGGTTCTTGGTGCCCCGGACCCGGGTGACGTCGAGGTCGGCGGGGTGGGTGCACCACTGGGTCGCGCCGACGACGGCTTCGGGCCGGGTGGCGGCGAGCGCCTCGGTCAGCGAGGGCACCAGCGACACCACCCGGGTGGCGGGGCCGGTGACGCCGACGGCGGCGCCGAGGTCGTCGTGGAGGGTCATGCCCCCAGGATCACCCCTCGGTCCCGCTGGTGGCGATCCCGTGCACGAAGTGCCGCCGGCCGAGGAAGAACAGGATGATCATCGGCGGGGTGGTGATCACGCTGGCGGTGACGATGATCTCCCAGTGCCACTCGCCGCCGAAGCCGAACTGGTCGAGCAGCGAATTGAGGCCGCGCGAGACGGTGAACTCCTCCGAGTCCCGCAGGTAGATCATCGGCCGCATCAGATCGGTCCACCGCCTTCAGCTCAAACAGGGCGACGACAATGAGCGCCGGCTTGGTGAGAGGCAGCGCGATGCGGGTGAAGATCTGCCAGCTGTTGGCGCCGTCGATGCGGGCCGCCTCGAAGAGGTCACGCGGCAGCCCGAGCAAGAACTGGCGGAGCAGGAAGATCCAGAACGCGCTGCCGAACAGGTTGCCCGCCCACAGCGACGTGAGGTTCCCGACCTGGCCCAGCGCGTTCCAGATGAGGAACGTCGGGATCATCGTCACCGCACTGGGGAGCGGTCGGCCTCAAGATCCCCAGGCGGAGCCGGACGTGAAGGCGAGCGGCTCGCCGTCGGCGGTCCGGGCGGTGTCGAAGGTCATCGGCGCATCGGGTGAGGCGTCGTTGAGAACGTTGACGTACCGTTCTCCCTTCGGTCCACCCCGATGTGGTCCCGAGGCGCCATCGGCCTCCGCTACCCGCTTGCGGTCGAGAAACGCTCTTCTGCGGGGATCACTGTGCGCGCTCGGCGAGGCAGGCCACGAGCGCACACCGACGCGCGCCCTCAGCCGCCGAGCGGGAGCACGAGGGTCGCCTCGCCACCGGCGGTGACCCGCACCGGGACCCCCCAGTCCTGCTGGTGGAGGTGACAGGCGGCCCCCTCGCCACCGGCGACGTCGCAGGACGCGGCCCGGGCGGCGACGTGGAGGACGCCCTCGCCGACGGTCTCGTCGAGGACGAGGGAGCGGGACAGGGCGGTGCCCCGCCCCTCACCGTCGCGGAGGAGCGCGGGCGGGGTGGCGGAGACCAGGAGCTGGCTGGGCGGGCCGAACCGCTCGTCGACCTTCTGGCCGGGTGGCGGCTCGAACTCGACGACCAGCTCGACCCTCCCGGGCGCCACCTCGGTGACCGGACGCTGGGTCCGGTGCACGAACCCGTCGGCCGTTGCAGCGGAGCCGAGCGGAACTCGCGTCAGCCGGTGCGCGGCCGACTCCACGACGACGAGGTGGTCGCCGTCGACGACGGCCCCGCTCGGCTCACCGAGCCCGGTCGCGAGGGTGGTGACGACGTCGTCGGCGACCCGACGCACCGCTCCGTTGTAGGTGTCGCAGACGGCCACCGAGCCGTCCGGCAGTGCGGTGACCGCCATCGGGTGCTGGAAGGACGCCTCCGCGGCAGGGCCGTCCCGGAACCCGAAGTCGAACAGTCCGGTCCCGACGGCCGTGTGCACGTGGTCGCCCTCGACGTAGCGCAGGCTCGAGGTCTCACTGTCGGCCAGCCAGAGCCGCTCCCCGGCGGGGGCGAGGCCGGAGGTCTGCGCCAGCCACGCTTCGGACAGCGGCCCGTCGAGCAGCCCCTCGTTGGTGGTGCCGGCCGCCGGCGTGCACTCGAGGGTGCGGGGGTCGAAGGTCCACAGCTGGTGGACGCCGGCCATCGCCACCCAGACGCGGTCCTGCCACCAGGCCACGTCCCAGGGGCTCGACAGCGCGCCTTCTTGGTCGGGCGCACCGGGGAACAGCTGTCGACCGTCGCCTGCGAGCGTGGTGACCGCGCCGTCCTCGAGCCGGACGCCACGCAGCCGGTGGTTGACCGTGTCGGCGACCACGACGTCGTAGCCGACCTCGCCGGCGACCTCCTCGGGAAGCAGGCAGATCCCGTTCGGCTCGTTGAACAGCGCCCGGTCCGCGGGCCCGTCGGCCCACCCTGGGGACCCGCCCCCGATCCGCCGTACGACGGTGGCGGCGTCCGCCGCGAGCTCGACGAGGCTGTGATGGCCGGCGTCGGCGACGAGGAAGGTGCCGCCGGGAAGAGCGACCGCCTTGGCGGGGAACCTCAGGTCGCCGGCCTCGGCCGCCGGCGCGACGTAGGGGGAGTCGCCGGGCTGGAGGACGCCGCGGTCCAGGGCGTCCTGACGGCGCTCCGCGACCAGTGCGTCGAGGGCGTGGACGTGTCCCTCGCCGGCGTACTGAGCGACGACGTAGCCCTCCGGGTCGACCAGCACCAGAGTCGGCCAGGCGCGTGCGGTGTAGGCCTGCCAGGTGAGCAGCTCGGGGTCGTCGAGGACCGGGTGCTCGACGCGGTACCTCTCGACGGCGGCAACCAGCGCCTCCGGGTCCGCTTCGTGGACGAACTTGGGGGAGTGGACGCCGACGACGACCAGCTCGCCGGCGTACTTCTCCTCCAGCGGGCGGAGCTCGTCGAGGACGTGCAGGCAGTTGACGCAGCAGAACGCCCAGAAGTCGAGGAGCAGGAAGCGTCCGCGCATGTCGGCGAGGCCGAGCTCGCGTCCGCCGGTGTTGAGCCAACGTCGGCCCTGGAGCTCGGGGGCGCGGACGCGGGAACGGCGGCTGTCGGTGCTGGTCACGGCGGTCTTCAACGTTCCTCCGGCTGGTTTCCATCCCGCCGGGGTCCTTCGGACGGGCAACCTTCGCCCCGAGGAGGCTGGCGGGGGCCGCGACGCGGTGGGTTGCCCGTCCAACCGGCCCTCAGCGGGAGGAGAGCAGCTCGAAGACCCGGCGGAGGGCGAGCGCGTAGCCCTCGACGCCCTTGCCGACCACCGCGTCGTCGGCGACCAGCGAGACGTAGGAGGTGTGCCGGAACTTCTCGCGGGCGTGGATGTCGGAGATGTGGACTTCGACGACGGGGGCGGTCAAGACGGCGAGTGCGTCCATGATGGCAATCGACGTGTGCGTGTAGGCCCCGAAGTTCCCGACCACGGCGGCGCCGGACTCGAACGCCTCGTGGATCCAGTCGATGAGCACGCCCTCGTGGTTGGACTGCCGGAACTCCAGAGCCAGGCCGAGTCGGGACGCCTCCTCGGCGCAGAGCCTCTCGACGTCGACGAGGGTGGCGGTGCCGTACGTCGCCGGGTCGCGGTGACCCAGCAGGTTGAGGTTGGGGCCGTTGAGGACGAACACGGTGGCGGTCACGGTGTCCGTCCTACCACCGCCACGACGGGTGGGTGACGAACTCGCTCGTGCCGTGATCGAGCTTGCGGGTTGCCAGCTCGTCGCCGCGGGTCCGTCCGCGGTTGACGACGACGACGGGGATGCCTCGCTTCGCCGCCGCCCGGACGAAGCGCAGCCCGGACATGACGGTGAGCGACGAGCCGAGCACGAGCAGGGCGGGGGCCGCCTCGACGAGCTCGTAGCAGTGCAGCGCCCGGGGCTTGGGCACGTTCTCGCCGAAGAAGACGACATCGGGCTTGATCACGCCACCGCAGCCGACGCACGGCGGCACCCGGAACCCGTCGGTCTCGGCGAGGTCGACGTCGCCGTCGGGGCGGACGGGCGCGCTGCCGTGCCGGGCGAGCCAGCCGGGGTTGAGCGACCCCATCTGCCGCTGCAGCTCCTCCCGGGAGCTCTGCTCGCCGCAGCCGAGGCAGACCACGTGCGCGATGCGGCCGTGCAGTGCCACGACCGGCTCGGTCCCGGCTCGCTCGTGCAGGCCGTCGACGTTCTGGGTGATGACCGCCGAGCAGGTGCCGTCGGCAGCCAGTCCGGCGAGTGCGCGATGGCCGGCGTTGGGCTCGGCGTGATGCATCCTCGCCCAGCCGAGGTAGGACCGCGCCCAGTAGTGCCGCTGGGCGGCCGCGCCGGAGACGAACTCCTGGTAGGTCATCGGCGACCGGTTGACCGACCCTGGACCCCGGTAGTCGGGAATCCCGGAGTCGGTGCTCATCCCGGCGCCGGTGAGCGCCACGAACCCGCTCGCGCGCAGTCCGCCGATGACGTCCCCGAGGGCGACGTCGGTCGGGTGGGCGTGCACGGTCACGTGAGCGAGCGTACGTCGGCCCCGGTCACCAGCCCTCCCGCCCACAGCCCGCCTCGTCCGATTGGGAGTGCGCTCTAGCGCACTCCCAATCGGACGAGGCGGCTTGGGCGGGTGGGCAAGGGGTCAGCCGTTGAAGAGGCCGCCGAGCCCGCCGCCGCTGCTGGACGACTGCTGCTGGTGGCCACCGGCGGTGACGGATTCGCTGGGCTGGATCAGCACATAGCCCTGGCCACGGAACGCCATCTGGAGGAGCTCGCCGGTGCCACCGCGCACGAGGGACTTGATCCCGCCGGTGTCGACCTTGATGTCCATGGCCACGCCCGAGGTCCAGAGCACCACGGCCTGGGCGTCCCCGAAGGTCGGCGCGGAGGCGACGTCGAGGGCGACCGGCTCTCCCTTCGTGGTGATCGCGACGTATCCGGTGCCCCGCAGGCTGACGTTGTAGAGCCCCCCGGTCATCGCAGCGCCACGGGCTTGGATGCGGTGGATGTCCCAGTCGATGGAGGCGGAGAAGGCGAGGATGTTGTTGCCGTTGACCGAGATCGCGTCGTCCTGCAGGTAGATCACCTGCACCTCCGAGGCGTCGTCGGCCACGAACAGCTCGCCCTGACCGGTGCACTGCATCATGTCGACGCCCTCACCGGTCATCGCTTGCTTGAACATCTTGCCGATCCCGCCGGAGCCCTTGTTCTCGAACCGGATGTCGCCCTGGTAGCCGACCATCGACCCGGTCTTCGCCCAGACCGGGCCGTACTGCATCTGGATCTTGAGCATCTTCTTGTTCTGCAAGGAGAACGGGTCTCCGGACTGGTTCTCGCGGTGGTCGGTGAACAGCGAACCGTGGATCGGCACGGGTCCCTCCTGTCGGGTCAGCTACGGGTGACGAACGAACCATAGGAGTCCGCCGCGGGGATGCGGGCGATCAGCGCAAGATCAGGGACGTTGGGCCTGCCGCGGAACAGTCCCGGGGCCGGTCAGCGGCGGAGAGCCCGCTGACGCCCGGTCGACGGGGCCGGACCCCGCCCGTCGGTGGCTCGTGCCAGGGCAGACAGCAGGAGGCACGCGAGTAGGTAGGTCGCGGCGATGACGAGGATCGTCAGGAGAAGGGTCACAGCAGCAGAGGAGGAGCGCGGAGGCGGCGTGATACCTGCGGGTCCTCTTCCGCGGAGGTGACGGCTCAGCGGTAGTTGGTGAACTGCACCGCGAAGTCGTAGTCCTGGCCCTTGACCAGCGAGATCACCGTCTGGAGGTCGTTGCGGCTCTTCGAGGTGACCCGCAGCTCCTCGCCCTGGACCTGGACCTTGACGCCCTTCGGTCCTTCGTCGCGGATCAGCTTGCCGACCTTCTTCGCCTGCTCCTGGGTGATCCCCTCCTTGAGCGCGATGCTGATCTTGGTCTCCCTGCCGGACTGCCGGGGCTCCCCGGCATCGAGGATCTTGAGGCTCTGGTCGCGCTTGACCAGCTTCTCCTTGAAGACGTCGAGGACCGCCTTCGCGCGCTCCTCGGCGTTGGCGGAGATCTCGATCCCCTTCTCACCGGACCACTTGATCTCGGCTCCAGTGCCCTTGAAGTCGTAGCGCTGCGCAACCTCACGGGCGGCCTGGCTGAGCGCGTTGTCGACCTCCTGGCGGTCGATCTTGCTGACGATGTCGAACGACGAGTCGGCCATGGCGGGGTCCTCTCCCGGATTCTGACGTACGGCGGGGCTGCGCTATCCTTTCGTCTCGTTGCGGCCGACTCAAACCGGGTCGGATCGCGGCGACGAGGCAGGTTGTCCGAGCGGCCAATGGAAGCGGACTGTAAATCCGTCGGCGTATGCCTACGCAGGTTCGAATCCTGCACCTGCCACAGCGCGAGCAAGGCCCCTGACCTGGACTTTCGTCCGGCAGGGGCCTTCGTCGTCGATCCTTCCGGCACCCGGCCTGTCACGGTGCCGCGTCGGTGGTGGGCGCCTCTCATGAGGGAGGGCGAGGCGCGAGGTCGGTGCAGCTGCGGAGCCGGTGCCAGTCGGCGACCGCGTCCGCGCGGGCTCGGCCGGGAAGGGGGCGTGGGCGACCGTCGGTTTCGATGCGGGCCGGTGTCCAGGTGTGTCCGGCGACCTGGCCGTCACGGATCTCGAGGCGGAGCACACCGGTGTCGGGCTGGTAGTTGTGGTACCAGACGAAGTTTCCGAGCCCATAGTTCACGTAGCTGTTCCCGAGCCATCCCGAGCCGAGCAGGACGTGGGCGTGCGAGCCGACTATGACGTCGGCTCCCGCCTCGCTCAGCGCCCGCGCAGCGGTGCGCTGCCGGGGGGTGGGGCACTGCTGCCGGTCGGCGCCCCAGTGCAGGTAGACCACGACGACGTCGTCACGCCGGTCGGCGGCGCGCACGGCCTCGAGGAGCACGCGGGGTCTGGCGTTGCGGGCGGCGGCGAGCCCGGGCGAGTCGGGCCCGGCCTCCCACACCGGGCTGGCGCCTTCGCGGAAGGAGGCGTCGGCGGCGAAGAAGGCGATGTCGGTGCCTCGGACCGAGACCCGGTGCGGGGCGAACGCTGACGTGCGGTCCTTGCCGACGCCTACGACAGCGACCGGGCCGGTGCGTTTGGCCCGAAGGGTGTCGGCCAGACCGGTCGGGCCGAAGTCGGCGCCGTGGTTATTGGCCACGCTGACCACGTCGACCCCCCATCCGGCCAGGAGGTCGAGTACGGCGGGCGGGGTCCGGAAGTGGTAGCGCTCGCCGGGCACCTCCAGCTCCTTGGCCGCCGGCGCCCCCCGGCTGGAGATCGAGCTCTCCAGGTTGACCATGGTGAGGTCGGGGTCTTCGAGTGCCCTGGTGATGCGGCCCAGCGTCGGCCGCCGCTGGTCCAGGAGTGCTGCGAGGTGCAGCTCGAAGTGCAGATCGCCGGCGAACGCGAGGGTGACCTGCCCGCTCGGAGCTGCCTCGGGCCCGCGGGACGGCGCCGGAGCCTGCGAAGGCGGCGCGGGAGACCCGGGGTCGGACGTCGGTGGCGAGGCGCCTGGCGAAGGCGACGTCCGGGCCCCATCCGAGGCATCACACCCGGCGAGCAGGAGGGCCACCCCGGCCACCCCGGCCAGCACGGCCACCACACCGCGGCGGGCGGGGTCGACCTGGTGGCGGACCATGGTGTCTCCTCGGTGCAGCTGCGCTACGTGCCGGGACCGTGCGGACGGCTGTGGATCCATGAAACCCCCGGATCCCGAAATCCGCGGTCCGCGCGGTCCGGGACTGCGCGTCGCTAGAGTGAGGACATGCTCCGCCCGATCCGCCAGTCGAGTGGCGCATGCCGATGATCCGCGATCTTGTCACGCTCGGCGTGGACGTCGGTGGTACGAAGGTCCTGGCCGGTGTCGTCGACGCGACGGGCCGCGTGCTCAGCAAGCAACGGCGGCTGACCCCCAGCACGAGCGCCAAGGCCGTCGAGGACACCATCGTCGACCTCGTCGCCGACTTCTCGGCGTCGTACCGGATCGCTGCCGTGGGCATCGGGGCGGCCGGTTTCGTGGACGCGAGCAGGTCGACGGTGCTCTTCTCGCCGCACCTGGCCTGGCAGGAGGAACCGCTCCGGGCGAACGTGGGCAGTCGCGTGGGCGTGCCGGTCGTCGTGGACAACGACGCGAACATGTCGGCGCTGGCGGAGTGCAGGTTCGGGGCCGGCGTCGGCCATCGGATCGTCCTGTGCGTGACCCTGGGCACCGGGATCGGCGGGGCGGTCGTCATCGACGGCCGCGTGTTCCGGGGGGCCAACGGCATGGCCGGAGAGTTCGGGCACATCCAGATGGTGCCCGGGGGGCACCGGTGCGAGTGCGGCAACCGCGGCTGCTGGGAGCAGTACGCATCCGGCAACGCGCTGGTCCGTGAGTCCAGGGAGATGGTCTCCTCCAGCGCGCCGATGGCTCAGACGCTGCGAGACATGGTCGGCAACGACCCGGCTCGGCTGTCCGGGCCGCTGGTGACGGAGGCGGCGAACCGGGGGGATCCCCTCTCCATGGAGATGATCGCCGAGATCGGGCGCTGGCTGGGCACCGGGCTCGCGGGCATGACGGCGGCCTTCGACCCCTCGTGCATCCTCGTCGGAGGTGGGGTCTCCGAAGCCGGCGAGCTGCTGTTGGCGCCGACGCGGGAGGCGTTCCGGCAGACGCTGACCGGGCGAGGGCTGCGGCCGGAGCCGCCGATCCTGGCGGCGGCCCTCGGGGCGGACGCAGGGTTCGTGGGCGCCGCCGAGGCTGCGCGGTCAGCCGCGCGCCGCTCACGCCGGGGGCGTCGCCGCAACGCCGACCGGCGGACCCGTCTGCGGCTCCGTGCGGGTCCCCCGACCGTGTGATCGCTGCGTGACACACTGACGCCATGAGTCACGTGGTGGGTCTCGACGTGGGCGGGACCAAGATCGCTGCGGGCGTCCTCGACCCGGCTGGCCGCGTCGTGGCGCGGACACGTGCACCCACACCGGCTGAGGATCCCGACGCGCTTCGCCACGCGATCGTCGACATCGTCGAGCAGTTCCGAAAGGACCACGACGTCGATGCGGTCGGGCTGAGCGCAGCCGGCTTCGTGAGGGGCGACCGCCGAGGCGTCATGTTCGGTGCCAACCTCGCCTGGGGCCCGGAGCTGATCGGCGACTCGCTCGCGGACACCATCGGTCTGCCCGTGGTGGTCGAGAACGACGGGAACGCTGCCGCCTGGGCCGAGCACCGCTTCGGCGCCGGTCGAGGGGTGGCCGACCAGCTCACGGTCGTCCTCGGGACCGGGGTCGGCGGTGGGTTGATCCTCGGCGGCCAGGTCTACCGGGGCGGGCACGGGTTGGCGGCGGAGATCGGGCACCTCGGCTTGGTCCCGGGCGGCATCACGTGCCCCTGCGGCAGGCAAGGATGCCTCGAGCAGTACGCCTCGGGCAGCGCTCTCGACCGTGACGCGCGGACGCTGGCAGCCGCCGGTGGGGCTCCGGCGCTCCTCGAGGCTGCCGGTGGCGACGCGAACGCGGTGACCGGTCGCATGGTCACCGAGCTCGCGGTGGCCGGTGACGAGGGAGCCCTCGGGCTGGTGCAGGCCCTCGCCGAGGCCCTGGCGCAGGGGATCGCCACCATCGACGCGGTCCTCCACCCGTCCCTCGTCGTCGTCGGCGGTGGGCTCGGCTCGGCCGGCGAGGTCGTGCTGGCCCCGCTCCGCACGGCGCTCGCGGCCGCGGTGGGCGATGCCCGCGGCGGCCCGGAGGTCCGCGGTGCGCAGCTCGGCAACGAGGCTGGCGTGATCGGCGTCGCCGACCTCGCGCGGCACGCTCCGGTGTTGCGCTGACGGCCGGGCCCCTCGTCGGCTATCCCGTCAACAGGCTGATCTCGAACGAGTAGCGGCTGGCGGCGTACACGTGGGTGCCGAACTCGACCACGGATCCATGGTCGTCGAACGTCTGGCGCTGCATGGTCAGCAACGCCGCTCCGCGAGGCTCCTGGAGCTGCCGTGCCTCCGCGGCGGTGGCGCTCCGGGCGCCGACGACCTGGGTGGCGGAGTGCAGGACGATCGACCGACGCTTGAGCAGCTCGTAGAGACCGTGCCGCTCGAGCGCCGCGGCGTCGAAGTCCACGACGGTCGCGGGCAGGTAGTTGGTCATCTTCGCGATCGGGCGCTCGGCGGCGCTGCGCAGCCGGACCACCCGCACCACCGGGCTGTCCTCGTCGACCGCGAGCTTCTCGGCGGTCACCTCGTCGGCGCCGACCTCCTCGAAGGACAGGACACTCGTCGTCGGGCTCTGTCCGGTGCGGCGGAGGTCGTCGTACAGGCTCGACAGCTCCAGCGGGCGCCGGACCTTGGGCTGCACGACGCGCGTCCCGACCCCGCGGCGGCGAACGACGAGCCCCTTGTCGACGAGATGCTGCATGGCTCGGCGCATGGTCGGGCGGGAGAGCCCCAGACGGTCGGCGAGGGCGATCTCGTTCTCGAAGACGGCTCCGGGAGGGATCGCGCCGGAGCTGATCCGCGCCTCGAGATGCTGGGCGACCTGGAAGTACAGGGGCACCGGACTGCTGCGATCGAGCACGAACGAACCGAGCGCGATGTCGGCGGCACCGGAAGCGGACGTCATGGCCCGAGTATGTCGGTCCGACCCGGAGGTGACGAGGGGAACCAGATGAGAACAAGCAAATGACGGAATGACAGGACAAATAGTTGACACCAGGCCGGCTCGGTGGGTTACATCGTCGTCAGCCTTCCGCCCCAGAACCAGGAGAAACGACCCGATGCGCGACCTGTCCAAGCTCCGCCTCGGCACCGCGCCGGACTCGTGGGGCGTGTGGTTCCCGAGCGACCCGCACCAGGTGACGTGGGACGTCTACCTCGACGAGATCGCCCGGGTGGGCTACGTGCACACCGAGCTCGGCCCCCAGGGGTTCATGCCCCAGGACCCGGCGCAGCTGAACGACGAGCTCGACGCGCGCGGGCTCACCGTCGTCGGAGGCACGGTGTTCGCCGGGCTGCACAAGGGGCCCGAGGCGCTCGAGAAGGCGAAACGGGAGTTCGGCCAGGAGGCCAGGCTGCTCGCGGCGGTGGGTGCGGAGCACCTGGTGCACCTGCCCGAGCAGTACACCGACCAGCACACCGGCGCGTCCACCGAGGGTGCGGACCTCGACCCGGAGCAGTGGAAGAACCTGGTCACGGGCACCGACGAGCTGGCGCGGTTCCTGCTGGAGGAGCACGGCGTCAAGCTGGTCTTCCACCCGCACGCCGACACCCACGTCGACACCCAGGAGCGGATCGAGCGGTTCCTCTCCGACACCGACCCGTCGTTGGTGAACCTCTGTCTCGACACCGGCCATGTCTCCTACTGCGACGGGAACAACATCGAGCTGATCGAGCGGTTCCCGGAGCGGATCACCTACGTGCACCTCAAGTCGGTGGACCCCGAGGTGCGCGCCCGGGTGCTGGCCGAGAACATCTCGCTGGCCGAGGCGGTCAAGCTCGGCGTGATGTGCGAGCCGCCGTACGGCGAGCCGGACATGCCGCCGCTGCTCGATGCCCTGAGCGAGCTCGACCGTGAGATCAACTGCGTGATCGAGCAGGACCTCTATCCCGTCGAGCCGCACATCCCGTTGCCGATCGGGGCCCGCACCGCCGGCTACTACGTCGGCTGCGGGCTCGGCCCCGTCCGCCGCTGGCCCTACTGAGCCCGGCGACCACCCCACACGCAAGAGGAGCACCGCATGACGCTGCGAGTCGGAGTGATCGGCACCGGCATGATCGGCCAGGACCACATCCGTCGCCTCACCCACGTGGTGGCAGGTGCCGAGGTGGTGGCGGTCACCGACGCCGACGAGCTCGTCGCCAAGGAGGTGGCGGCCGGGCTGCCACGGGCGACCGTGCACGCCACCGGGCAGGACCTGGTGGCCGACGAGCAGGTGGACGCGGTCGTCGTGTGCTCGTGGGGACCGACCCACGAGGAGTACGTGCTCGCGTCGATCGCCGCCGGCAAGCCGGTGTTCTGCGAGAAGCCGCTGGCCACCTCGACGGCTGCCTGCCGCGCGATCATGGACGCCGAGGTCGCTCACGGCAGCCGGCTGGTGCAGGTCGGCTTCATGCGCCGGTACGACGCGTCGTACCGCGCTCTCAAGGAGGTCGTCGACTCCGGCCGGATCGGCGCGCCGCTGATGTTCCACTCGGGCCATCGCAACCCCTCGGTGCCCGGGCACTACACGCGGGACATGGCGATCGTCGACACCGCCGTGCACGACTTCGACGTGGCCCGGTGGCTGCTCGGTGAGGAGCTGGCGGCGGTCCGGGTGCTGGCCGCCAAGCCCAACCGCATCGGCGGCGACCTGCAGGACCCGCTGCTCATGATCGTGGAGTCCGCCTCGGGCGTTCTCATCGACGTCGAGACGTCGGTGAACGTCCGCTACGGCTACGACATCCGTGGCGAGGTGGTCGGTGAGACCGGCACCGTCGCCTTGGCTGACCAGGGGCTCGTCGTGCTGCGCAGCGAGCAGCGCGCGGGGGTCGCCGTGCCGGCCGGCTGGCACGAGCGGTTCCTGGCCGCCTACGACACCGAGCTCCAGGAGTGGGTGACCGCCGTCACCGCCGGGAGCGGCGCGACCGGGCCGAGCTCCTGGGACGGCTACGCAGCCCAGGTGGTGTGCGACGCGGGCCTGCGGTCGTTGTACGACGGTGAGCGCGTCCCGATCGAGCTGGGCGCGAAGCCGGCGCTCTACGCCTGAGCCACCCTGTCTCACGACCACCCCCTCCCGGAAGGCAGCACACATGGAGAACGGCCCCGACCCGGGCGCGGACCCCACCGCCGCGACCCTCGAGCTGCTCACCGTGGGCCGGGTCGGGGTCGACCTCTACCCCCAGCAGGAGGGGCCGCTGGAGGACGTGACGACCTTCGCCAAGTACCTCGGCGGAACCGCGACCAACGTGGCCGTCGGCGCCGCGCGGCTGGGCCGGCGGAGCGCGGTGCTGACCAAGGTGGGGCCGGACGGCTTCGGCCGCTACGTCCGCAAGGCCCTGGACGGCTTCGGCGTCGACGCGTCGTACGTCGGGACGGCTGACGACCTGCTGACACCGGTGGTGTTCTGCGAGCTCGACCCGCCGGAGGACCCGCCGCTGCTGTTCTACCGCCGGCCGGTGGCGCCCGACCTGACCCTGACCGAGGCCGACGTCCCGTGGGACGTCGTGCGCGACGTCCCGGTGTTCTGGGTGACCGGCACCGGGGTGAGCGTCGAGCCGGCCCGGTCCACGCAGCTGGCGATGCTGGCCCACCGGGGCCGCCCGACGCCTGGCAGCGGGCGGCACACGGTGCTCGACCTCGACTGGCGCGCCATGTTCTGGCCGTCGCCCGAGGAGGCGCGGGCCGAGTACGACCTCATGCTCGACAGCGTGACGGTGGTCGTCGGCAACCGCGCCGAGGTCGAGGTCGCGGTGGGGACGCCGCAGCCGCACGAGGCCGCCGACCGGCTGCTCGAACGGGGCGTCGAGCTGGCCCTGGTCAAGATGGGCGGTGAGGGTGTGCTGGTGGCGACCGCCGAGGCCCGCACCGTCGTGCCGCCGCACCTGGTGGAGGTGGTGTGCGGACTCGGTGCCGGCGACGCGTTCGGCGGCGCCCTGGTCCACGGTCTGCTGGCCGGATGGGAGCCCAGCCGGATCGCCGAGTATGCGAACGCCGCAGGCGCGGTGGTGGCCTCGCGGCTCGCCTGTGCCGACGCGATGCCCACCGCTGCGGAGCTGGACGCTCTCGTCGCGTCGAGAGGAGTGTCCGCATGACCGACACCGCCGAGGCCGGCGCCGGGGCGTCGCAGACGACCGCGCCCACGCTCACCGACGAGCAGTGGTCGGCCCTGGTGCGGGTCCGCGCCACGAACCCGACGGCCGTCGCCCGTGCGTACGCCGCACGGCGGCGCCCCGCCCGGCTGCTCAGCGAGAAGGACACGATCTTCCTCGTGGCCGCCGACCACCCAGCGCGGGGCGCGCTCGGAACCGGAGGCGACGCGATGGCGATGGCCGACCGCCGGTCCCTGCTGGCCCGGCTCCTGGAGGCGCTGGCGCACCCAGCTGTCGACGGCGTCCTCGGCAGCCCCGACATCGTGGAGGAGCTCCTCCTGCTCGGCGCTCTGGACGGCAAGGTCGTCATCGGGTCGATGAACCGTGGCGGCCTCGACGGCGCCACGTGGACGATGGACGACCGGTTCACGGGCTACGACGCGGCGAGCATCGCGGCACATCGGCTCGAAGGCGGCAAGATGCTGCTGCGCATCGACGACCGCGACCCCTCGACGGCCGGCACGCTCGAGGGGTGCGCAGAGGCGGTCAGCGAGCTGGCCGCGCTGGGGCTGGTGGCCATGGTGGAGCCGCTGCCCTACCACCGCGACGACGACGGCACGCTCACCCTCCGCAAGGACGGCCCGGCGCTCGCCCGCGCGGTCACGATCGCGAGTGCCCTGGGCACCACGAGCGCCCACACCTGGCTGAAGATGCCGTCGTGCGAGGAGCCGGAGACGGTCTTCAGCGCCACCACGCTTCCCTGCGTCGTGCTGGGTGGCGTGCCCGGCCCCGACCCCGCCCGCGACCTCGAGTCCTGGGGTCGCTCGCTGACCCAGCCGACCGTGCGCGGACTGGTGGTGGGCCGAGCGCTGCTGTACCCGCCGGACGGCGACGTGCACCGCGCCGTCGACGCCGCCGCCACGGTGCTCGCGGCGGCCCAGGAAGGAGCCCACTCGTGAAGCTGCACCGTCCCGCATCGGCCGGGGTCGACGGGGCCGACGGCGTCGTCGTCGACCTGACCCCGGAGGACGCCGGCTGGAGCTGGACCGGGCTCCGGGTGCTGAGCATCCCGGCGGGCGGCTCCACGACGGTCCGGACAGGACCCTCGGAGGCGTTCGTGCTCCCCCTGTCCGGGGGGCTGCTCGTCGAGGTCGCGGACGAGGACGGCAGCGCGCTCGCGTCGTACCGGCTCGAAGGCCGGGACAGCGTGTTCACCGCGGTCACCGACTTCGCCTACGTCGGGCGCGACAGTGTCGTCACCCTGACCAGCGAGCGAGGGGAGCGAGGTGGCCCTGCCGTCCGCGCGGTGCACGACGGCCCTCCCGCCGGCCCATGGCGCCGCCGAGGACGTCCCCGTGGAGGTGCGCGGCGCCGGCAACGCGACCAGGCAGGTGACCAACTTCGGGGTGCCCGGGGTGTGGGACCACGCGGACAAGCTGGTGTGCTGCGAGCTGATCACCCCGCCCGGCAACTGGTCGAGCTACCCGCCGCACAAGCACGACCGCAGCGAGCCCTGCCCGGTGGTCAACGAGGAGATCTACTACTACCGGATCGCCGGTGCCGACCAGGTCACCCCGAGCCGCGACGGGTTCGGCTACCACCGGACCTACACCGGACCCGAGCATGTCGACGCCGGGCTCGAGGCGGTCGACGAGCTGGTCGAGGTCCGCGACCACGACGTGGTGCTGGTGCCGCACGGGTACCACGGGCCGTGCATCGCGGCACCGGGATACCCGATGTACTACCTCAACGTGATGGCCGGACCCGCGGACGAGCGGGCCCTCGCGTTCTGCGACGACCCGACGCACGGCTGGGTGCGCAGCACGTGGGAGTCGATGGAGACAGATCCGCGCTGCCCGGTCACCTCCGCCGCGGGCCGGGTGGAGACGATGGACGCCAGCTCAAGGGAAAGGCACTCGTGATGACCTCAGCGTCAGCGCAGGGCACCGTCCGCCTCACGACGGCGCAGGCGCTCGTGCGGTGGATGACCGTGCAGCGCGCCGAGCTGCTCGACGGCACCGAGGTCCCGCTGTTCGGCGGGGTCTTCGGGATCTTCGGACACGGCAACGTCCTCGGGCTCGGGGTCGCCCTCCACGAGGCAGGTGACCGGCTGCCCACCTGGCGCGGCTCCACGGAGCAGGGCATGGCGCTTGCCGCCGTGGCCTACGCCCGGGCGACCGACCGCCGGCAGGTCATGGCGGTCACGTCGTCGGTCGGCCCGGGCTGCCCTCAACATGGTGACCGCCGCGGGGGTGGCGCACGCCAACCGGCTGCCCGTGCTGTTCCTTCCCGGAGACACGTTCACCGGACGCGCCCCCGACCCGGTGCTGCAGCAGGTGGAGCACTTCGGCGACCCGACCGCGACGGTCAACGACGCGTTCCGCCCGGTGTCGCGCTACTTCGACCGGGTCACCCGGCCCGAGCAGCTGCTCAGCACGCTGCCGCAGGTGGCCCGGGTCCTCACCGACCCCGCTGATGCCGGACCGGTCACCCTCGCGCTCCCGCAGGACGTGCAGGCCGAGGAGCACGACTTCCCGGTCGCGATGTTCGAGCCGCGGCTGCATCGGGTGCCGCGGGCCCGGCCCGACCGGGCCGATCTCGCTGCGGCGGTGTCGGTGCTGCGGCGGGCCCGGCGCCCGCTGCTCGTGCTCGGCGGGGGAGTGCGCTACTCCGGCGCAGGGGCGGAGGCGCTCGCGTTCGCCGAGCGTCACGGCGTCCCCGTGGTGGAGACCGTCGCGGGTCGCACCCTGGTTCCCCACAGCCACCCGCTCTACGCCGGCGCGCTCGGCATCATCGGCTCGTCCTCGGCGAACACCCTGGCCGCTGAGGCCGACGTGGTGCTGGCAGTCGGCACCCGGCTCCAGGACTTCACGACCTCGTCGTGGACGGCGTTCTCGCCCGACGTCCGCATCGTCACGGTGAACGCCGCGCGGTTCGACGCGGTCAAGCACGCGGCGCTGGCGGTCGTCGGCGACGCGCGCGAGACGCTCGACGAGCTCGGCGCCGGGCTCGATGACTGGGCCGCCGAGCCGGACTGGTCGGACCGTGCCGTGGTCGAGAAGGCCGGCTGGGACGCTCACGTCGACAGCCTGCGCGCCGGTGGGCACACCCCCGACGGGTCACTGACCTACGCTCAGGTGACCGGCGTGGTGAACGAGGCCAGCACCCCCGACGACTACGTGCTGACCGCGTCCGGCGGGATGCCGGGCGAGCTGCACGGAGGCTGGCGCACCGGCGAGGTGAAGCACGGGGCTGCGCCCACCTCCGGCGCGACGATGGACCTCGAGTACGGCTTCTCGTGCATGGGCTACGAGGTCGTGGCGCCGTGGGGGGCGGCGATGGCCAGGCAGTGGACGCATCCCGAGGGGTTGGTCACCTCGATCCTCGGCGACGGCTCCTACCTGATGCTCAACTCCGAGCTCTACAACGCCGCCTTCGCCGGGCACCCGTACGTCGCGGTCGTGTGCGACAACGCCGGCTTCGCCGTCATCCACCGGCTCCAGACCGGGCAGGGGGCCGAAGGGTTCAACAACATGCTGGCCGACAGCCGCGGTCCGGGAGCCGACGGCAGCGTCCGGGTGGACTTCGCCGCCCACGCCGCGTCCCTCGGCGCCCACGTCGAGGACGTGCGGGGCAGCACCGACCTCCAGGAGCTCCGGGAGGCCTACCTGCGGGCGCGCGAGGCCGCCCGGACGACCCGGCGACCTGCCGTGGTCGTCTGCGAGGTGCACCACGCCGCGTGGACCGAGGCGGGCGCCTGGTGGGAGACCGGGGTGCCCAGGACCCTGAGCGGGAGGGCGTCGTACGACGAGGCGAAGGCGCGGCAGCTGCGCTGGCTGTGACGCCGCTCGGTGAGCGGGTTCACGGTTGCCCGGCCTCCCGGTCCTCGGCTGCACGCCCTTCCTGCAGGGCGAACCACTGGGCGATCCCGTCGAGGACCAGGTCGAGCCCGACCTCGAACTCGTTGCCGAAGTCGTAGCCGGGCCGGAGCGCGTGCTCGAGGGTGAACTCGCGGAAGTAGGTCAGCTCTCCCTCGGGCAGTGCGGCCAGGACCTGCTGCCCGAGCTCGGCGAGGTCCTGCCCCGGTTCGAACGGCAGGCTCAGCTCCTGGACCAGGAAGCCGTACAGGTGGGCGTCCAGGACCGCGAAGGCATGGCCGGTGAGGGCCAGCGAGAAGCCGGCTTCGCGCAGGCAGCCGATCACGGCGTCGTGGTGGAGCAGTGTCTCGTAGCCCGCGTTGCGGCGTGAGTCCATCAGCCCGACGGCCCAGGGGTGCCGCTTGAGCGCCTCGCGTGCCGTGACCGCTCGACGTCGCAGCTCGGTGCGCCAGTCGGCACCGGGTTCAGGAGTGTAGAACTCCGAGAACACCGAGTCGACCATCCCGTCGAGCAGCGCCTCCTTGTTGGCGACGTGGTTGTAGAGCGACATCGCCTCGACGCCGAGCCGCCGGGCCACCGAGCGCATCGACAGCGAGGCGAGCCCCGCGGCGTCGGCCTGCTCGACGGCCGTCGCCACGATCGCCGTGCGGCTGAGCCGCTCGGCACCTGAGCGCGGTCGTCCCACCATCCGGTTCCGCTCCTCCTCTGGCTGTCCAGTCCGGCCGTTGACAAAACTTACACCGTCTACCTAGCGTGGGTCCATCACATACGGCGTAAACAAAGGAGACGAGATGCGAGCGGTCATCCAGAAGCAGTACGGCGGCAGCGACCAGCTGTCCGTCGGGGACCTCCCGGACCCGGTTCCCGGCCCGCGCGACGTGGTCGTCTCCGTGCGCGCGGCCGGGGTGGACCGGGGCACCTGGCACCTGATGACCGGGCGGCCTTACGCCGTCCGCCTCGCGTTCGGGCTGCGCCGCCCCCGGCACCCCGTCCCGGGGCGTGACGTCGCCGGTGTCGTCACCGGGACCGGCGAGAAGGTCACCGCCGTCGCCGTCGGGGACGAGGTGATCGGCACCGCCGACGGCTCGTTCGCCGAGCTGGCAGTGGTCCCGGAGAGCCGTGTGGCGCACAAGCCGGCGGGGCTGTCCTTCGAGGAGGCTGCCACGGTTCCCGTCTCCGGTCTCACCGCCCTCCAGGCGGTGCGTGACGCCGGCCGGGTCCGGCCCGGCGACCGGGTGCTGGTGATCGGCGCCTCCGGCGGGGTCGGGTCCTACGCGGTGCAGATCGCCGCTGCATTCGGCGCCGAGGTCACCGGCGTGGCGAGCGGAGCCAAGGCCGACCTGGTCAGGTCCCTCGGCGCGACCCGCGTCCTCGACTACGCCCGGGACGACCTGCACGACGGGACCCGCTACGACGTCGTCCTCGACATCGCCGGGCTCCGACCGCTCGGTCAGCTGCGCCGGCTCCTGACGCAGCGCGGCACGCTGGTCATCCTCGGTGGTGAGGGCGGCGACCGGTGGCTGGGCGGCACGCACCGTCAGCTCGCCGCGCTCGCGCTGTCGCCGTTCGTCAAGCAGCGGCTCACCTCGCTGCTGAGCAAGGAGTCGGCCGACGACCTCGCCGTCCTGGTCGAGCTGGTCGAGCAGGGCCGCATCCGGCCGGTCCTCGAGCGCACCTTCGCCCTCGACGCGGCAGCGGAGGCGATCGACCTTCTCGCTGCCGGCCACGTCCGCGGCAAGGTCGCGCTCACCACCTGAACCCACCCGTCGAGACCTGCCACACGAACAGGAGTGCGCCCATGACCGCCACCACCACCACGACGACTGCCCCGCGAACCGCTGCCGGCTGGGCGGCCGGGGGCTACCTCGCCATCTTCGTCCTCGCGATCTTCGCCAACTTCCTGGCGCTGAGCCCGGTCGTCCAGCCGGACGACGCCGCCGGGACCGCGGCCGCGCTGCGGGAGTCCGAGACCGCCTTCCGCCTCGGTGCCGTGGCCTTCCTCGGCATCTTCGTGGTCGACGTCGTCCTCGCCTGGGCGCTGTGGGTGCTCTTCCGCCCGGTCCATCGCGACCTGTCGCTGCTCTCGGCCTGGTTCCGGCTGACCTACACCGTCGTCCTCGGGGCCGCGCTCGGCTTCCTCTACGCCGCGCTGTGGATCGCCGGCACCCCCGGCGCCCTCGGGGAGGCCCAGGACACGGCCGTCCTCCTCGCCCTGCAGACCTTCGACTTCACCTGGGTCGCCGGCCTGGCCGCGTTCGGTGCGCACCTCGTGGTCCTGGGGGTGCTGCTGCTCAAGGCCTCCGGGCCACGCTGGATCGCCTGGCTGCTGCTCGCCGCCGGCGCGGCGTACGTCCTCGACACCGTCGCCCACCTCGTGCTGGCCGACTACGAGGCGTCGGCCGACGTCTTCCTCGCCGTCGTGGCGCTGCCCTCGGTGCTGGGCGAGATGAGCTTCGCGGTCTGGCTGCTGCTGGTGGCCGTGGGACGCCGCACGGCCCCGGTGGGTCGGCACGGATCTGCTCCCGGTCCGGAGGAAAGTCCGACACGGCACCGGCTGGTGACTCGCCCGTAACCCCCTTTGCGTGAAACCTTCAGAGCAGCGCGTCGGGCACAGATGGGCCCGTGCCGAGCCCAGGAGGACTGTGCGGATGTTCGAACGGATCGCGATCGTGAACCGCGGCGAGGCCGCGATGCGCCTCATCCACGCGGTGCGGGACCACAACGCCAGTGGTGGCGCGCCCATCCAGACGGTTGCGCTCCACACCGACGCCGACAGCAACGCGATGTTCGTGCGCGAGGCCGACCTCACCTACTCGCTGGGCCCGGCCTCGGCGCGTCCGTACCTGGACATGGCCGTCCTGGAGCAGGCGCTCCGAGCGACCGAGGCGGACGCCGTGTGGCCCGGATGGGGGTTCGTGGCGGAGGACCCGGCGTTCGTCGACCTGTGCGACCGGATCGGCGTCACGTTCATCGGCCCGAGCGCGGCGGCGATGCGCAAGCTCGGCGACAAGATCGGCTCCAAGCTGATCGCCGAGGAGGTCGGCGTGCCCGTGGCTCCGTGGAGCCGGGGCGCGGTGGGCTCGCTCGAGGAGGCGCTCGAGGCGGCCGAGAGCATCGGCTACCCGCTGATGCTCAAGGCGACGGCCGGCGGCGGCGGTCGCGGCATCCGGATGGTCGACTCGCCGGCCGCGCTCGAGGACGCGTTCCAGCGGACCGCCGACGAGGCCCAGCGTGCGTTCGGCAGCGGCGTGGTGTTCCTCGAGCGGCTGGTGACCGGGGCCCGCCACGTCGAGGTCCAGGTGATCGCCGACGGGCACGGCACCGCCTGGGCGATCGGGGTCCGCGACTGCTCGGTGCAGCGCCGCAACCAGAAGGTCATCGAGGAGTCGGCCTCGCCGCTGCTGAGCCGGGAGCAGAGCGACGAGCTGAAGGCGTCCGCCGAGCGGTTGGCGGTCGCGGTGGGGTACGAAGGCGCCGGGACCGTGGAGTTCCTCTACCACCCGGGGGAGCGGACCTTCGCCTTCCTCGAGGTGAACACCCGGCTCCAGGTGGAGCACTCGATCACCGAGGTCACCACCGGGGTCGACCTCGTCCGCGCCCAGCTCCACGTGGCGGCCGGCGGTCGGCTGGAGGGGGAGAGGCCGGTCGAGGTCGGGCACGCCGTCGAGGCGCGGCTCAACGCCGAGGACCCCGACCGCGAGTTCTCCCCGGCGCCGGGGCGCATCGCCCGGCTCGAGCTGCCGATGGGCCCCGGAGTGCGGGTCGACACCGGTGTCGCCGAGGGCGACGCGATCCCGCCCGACTTCGACTCGATGATCGCCAAGATCATCGCGTCCGGCCGCAACCGCGAGGAGGCGCTCGGCCGGCTGCGCCGGGCGATGCGGGAGACGACCGTCGTCATCGAGGGCGGCGCCACCAACAAGAGCTTCGTCCTGGACCTGCTCGACCAGCCGGAGATCGTCGACGGCACCGGCGGGTGGGCGGACACCAGCTGGATCGACCGGATGCGCTCCCAGGGACGCCTGATGCTGCAGGACCACGCCGGCGTGGCGTTGGTCGCGGCGGCGATCGAGGCCTACCGCGAGGAGGCCGGCATCGAGCTCGCCCGGCTGCTGGAGACCGCGCACGGCGGGCGGCCCCAGGTGCAGCACAAGGTCGGGCGGCCGGTGGAGCTCAAGCTGCGCGGCACCGTCTACGCCGTGACCACGGTCAACATCGGCCCGAACCGCTACGCCGTGACCGTCGCGCACGGCGACGTCCAGCGCACCGTCGACGTCACCGTGGAGCTCGTCGACGCGCACCACCGCCGGCTGCAGGTCGCCGGCGAGCGCTACCGCGTCGTGACCGCCAAGCACGGCCCCACCACGCTCGTCGAGGTCGACGGGGTGGCCCACCACGTCAGCCGCGACGAGGGCGGCGTGCTCCGGTCCCCGGCGCCTGCTCTCGTCGTCGCCAAGCCGGTCGCTGTCGGCGACACGGTGGAGGCCGGGGCGCCGGTCGTGGTGCTCGAGGCGATGAAGATGGAGACCGTGCTGCGGGCACCGTTCGCGGGCGTGGTCCGGGAGTTCCACGTCAACCCGGGCGGCCAGGTCGAGACCGGGACGCCCCTGGTCCGTCTGGAGCCGATCGGCGACGACGCCGAGGAGGTCGTCGCCGACGAGGCGACGCCGCCCGGCCTCGAGCTGCCCGGCGGCTCCCCCGACGCCTCGTTCGCTGAGCGCGCCGCCCGCGCCCGAGCCGACCTCGCCGCCCTCCTGCTCGGCTACGACCTGGCGCCGCAGCCGGAGGCCGACGCCCTGGCCCGCTACGAAGCCGTCCGGGACGAGCTGCGGACCGAGGGTGTCTCGCTGGTCGCGGACGAGATGCAGCTGCTCGGCATCTTCGCCGACCTGGCCGAGCTCTCCAGCAACCGGCCCGCCGACGAGGAGCCGCACACCGAGCTGCGGGTGCACAGCCCAAAGGAGCACTTCCACACCTACCTGCAGAGCCTCGACGTCGAGCGGGCGGGCCTGCCGGACCAGTTCCGCGAGCGGCTGCTCGCCGTGCTCCGCCACTTCGGCGTCGCCGAGCTCGACCGGAGCCCGGAGCTGGAGGAGGCGGTCTTCCGGATCTTCCTCGCCCAGCAGCGGTCGGCCCCCGAGGTGAAGGTGGCCACCGCGCTGCTGCAGCACTGGATCTCCGAGCCGCCTCCCGAGGGCGAGCTGGCGGTCGCCGTACGACAGCTCCTGGAGCGGCTGGGACGCGCCACGCAGCGCCGGTTCCCGGTGGTCGGCGACCTGGCCCGCAGCGTGCGGTTCGGATGGTTCGACCAGCCGCTGGTCGACACCGAGCGGACCAGCGTGCTCGCCGGCGTGCGCGACGAGGTGGCCGCGCTGGCAGCGGACGGCGACCAGCCGAACCGCTCCGAGCGGATCGACGCGCTGGCGAACATCCCGGAGCAGATCGTGCGGTTCCTCGCCGAGCGGCTGGAACGCGGGGTGCCGTCGCGCGAGCCGATGCTCGAGGTGCTGGTGCGCCGCCACTACCGGGAGTTCGACCTGCACGACCTCCGCTCCGTCGAGAGCGGCGAGCGGCCGTTCGTGGTCGCCGACTACACGCTCGACGCCCGTCCCACCCGGCTGGTCTCGACGGTGGGCACCGTCGAGGAGCTGGCCGACCCCGACGGCTCGCTCGCGGAGGCGCTGGCGGCGCAGGTGGCGGAGCGACGTCCGGGCGACGAGGCCGTCGTCGACCTCTACCTGCAGTGGGACGGCGCCCCGGCCGCCGCCGAGGAGGCCAGTGACCGGCTGCGCACCCTGGTCGCGGCGCTGCCGGTGATCGGGGAGTGCCGACGGATCGCGGTGGCCGTGTGCTCCGGCGGCGAGCGGCCGGTCGGCTACTTCACGTTCCGTCCGGGACCCGACGGCGTCACCGAGGACGACCTGGTTCGCGGCGTCCACCCGATGGTGGGTCGCCGGCTCAACCTGTGGCGGCTGCGCAACTTCGACGTCACGCGGCTCGAGGCGCCCGAGGACGTGCTGCTCTACGAGTGCGTCGCCAAGGGCAACCCCGCCGACCGGCGGCTCGTCGCGCTCGCGCAGGTGCGCCAGCTCGCCGTCGTCCGTGACGAGAGCGGCACCGTGGTCGGGCTCCCGCACGCCGAGCGCGCGGTCGAACACTGCCTGGAGGCCGTCCGGCGGGCCCGGGTCGCCCGGGGTACGGCGGGAGCGCGCCTGGACATGAACCACGTCTGGGTGCACGTGTGGCCGGTCGTCGACGTCGACGCCGGCGGTCTCACCGCCCTGCAGCAGAAGATCCGGCCGCTCACCGACGGTGCGGGCATCGAGGAGGTGCTCGCGCAGGGGCGGATCGCCGGCCCCGACGGCACCGCCGTGCCGGTCGCCGTCCGCTTCTACGCCCAGCCTGGCGCCGGGGTGGTGTCCGCGGTCGAGGACCCGCCGACCGAGCTCCTCGCCCCGCTCGACGAGTACGCCGGCAAGGTGCTGCGGGCCCGCCGCCGCGGGCTGGTCTACCCCTACGAGCTGGCCTCGGTGCTCACCGGGCCCGGCGGGTCCATGGTCGAGCACGACCTCGACGACATGGGTGTCCTGGTCCCGGTGGACCGGCCCCGGGCGATGAACAAGGCCGCGATCATGGCCGCGGTCGTCACCACGCCCACCGAGCTGCACCCGGAGGGCGTCACGCGGGTCGTGCTCTCGGGCGACCCGACCAAGTCGCTGGGGTCGGTCTCCGAGCCCGAGTGCTCTCGGATCATCGCCGCGATCGACCTCGCCGAGCGGATGCAGGTGCCGCTGGAGTGGTACGCGCTCTCCGCGGGGGCCCGGATCTCCATGGACTCCGGGACGGAGAACATGGACTGGGTGGCGGCCGCGCTGCGTCGGATCATCGAGTTCACGCAGGCCGGCGGCGAGATCAACATCGTGGTGGCGGGCATCAACGTGGGGGCGCAGCCCTACTGGAACGCCGAGGCGACGATGCTCATGCACACCAAGGGCATCCTCGTGATGACGCCGGACAGCGCGATGGTGCTGACCGGCAAGCAGTCCCTCGACTTCTCCGGCGGCGTCTCGGCCGAGGACAACTACGGCATCGGCGGCTACGACCGGGTGATGGGGCCGAACGGCCAGGCGCAGTACTGGGCGCCCAACCTGGCCGGCGCGTTCGAGGTGCTGATGGCGCACTACGACCACACCTACGTCGTGCCCGGAGAGTCTGGGCCACGCCGGGCCCCGACGAGCGACCCGGCGGACCGCGACATCACGTCGTACCCGCACCAGGCGCCGGACAGCGACTTCACGACTGTCGGCGAGATCTTCTCCTCCGAGACCAACCCGGACCGGAAGAAGGCCTTCGACATCCGCACGGTCATGCGCGCGGTCACCGACCAGGACCACACCCCGCTGGAGCGGTGGGCCGGGATGGCCGACGCCGAGACGGCGGTCGTCTACGACGCGCGGATCGGTGGCCACCCCGTCTGCCTGCTCGGCATCGAGTCCAAGCCGGTGCCCCGGCGCGGGTTCCCTCCCACCGACGGACCGGACACCTACACCGCGGGCACGCTCTTCCCGCGCTCGTCGAAGAAGGCGGCCCGGGCGATCAACGCCGCCAGCGGCAACCGTCCACTCGTCGTGCTGGCGAACCTCTCCGGGTTCGACGGGTCACCGGAGTCGATGCGGCAGCTGCAGCTGGAGTACGGCGCCGAGATCGGGCGGGCGGTCGTGAACTTCCGTGGGCCGATCGCGTTCTGCGTGATCTCCCGCTACCACGGCGGCGCGTTCGTGGTCTTCTCCAAGGCGCTCAACCCGAACATGACGGTGCTCGCCCTCGAGGGGTCGTTCGCGTCGGTGATCGGCGGTGCGCCGGCGGCGGCGGTGGTCTTCGCCGGTGAGGTGGAGCGACGGACGGCGGCGAGCCCCGAGCTGCAGGAGCTGGAGGCCCGCATCGCGGAGGCGTCGGACGCCGACCGGGGCCGGCTGCTCCTCGAGCAGGCCGAGCTGCGCGCCGCGATCCGGTCGGAGAAGGTCGGCGAGCTGGCGCTCGAGTTCGACTCGGTGCACAACATCCACCGCGCGGTCGAGGTCGGCTCGGTCGACGCGGTGATCGCCGCCTCCCGGCTGCGGCCGGAGGTGATCGGGG
This sequence comes from uncultured Actinomycetota bacterium, assembly GCA_963754155.1. Lineage (GTDB taxonomy): Bacteria > Actinomycetota > Actinomycetes > Propionibacteriales > Nocardioidaceae > Marmoricola_A. The sequence continues at coordinate 1,806,852 of CAVWEU010000003.1, forward strand.
TGATCGAGGGCTCAAGGTGACCCGGCTCAGCGGCGGTCTCGGCCGGTGACCGGTCAGGCCGCTTCGCTGGCCAGCTGCCGGGCGACCGCGCGCGCCGCGGCGCGCCCGGCCCGGTTGGCGCCGATGGTGCTCGCCGACGGCCCGTAGCCCACCAGGTGCACCCGCGGGTCGGCTGCGGTGGTCGTCCAGCCGGAGCTCTCGTCGAGCCGGATCCCGCCGTACGACGACCGTAGGCCGAGCGGTGCGAGGTGGCCGACGGCAGGGCGGAACCCGGTCGCCCACAGGATCGCGTCGACCGGCTCGAACGCGCCGTCGGCCCAGCGGACCCCGTCCGGCTCGAGCGAGCTGAACATCGGTCGCCGGTCGTAGGCGCCGAGCTCCGCGGCACGCCGCTCCTGCGGCCGCAGCAGCAGGCCGGTGGCGCTGACGACGCTCGCCGGCGGCAGGCCGCGGCGTACCCGTTCGGCGACCAGGCCGACGGCGGCGCGCAACCCCTCCTGGTCGACCTCCTCGCGCCACACCGGTGGCCGGCGGGTGACCCAGAGCGTGTCGGTGACGGGGGCGAGGTCGCCGAGGTGCTGCACCGCGGAGGCGCCGCCTCCGACGACGAGGACCCGCCTGCCGCGGAAGTGCTCGGCGCCCGGGTAGCGCGACGTGTGCAGCTGCTCGCCGCGGAAGGTCCCGGCCCCCGGGTAGTGCGGCACGAACGGCCGGGTCCAGGTGCCGGTCGCGTTGACGAGCGTGCGGGTGTGCCAGTGCCGGTCGCCGGCGCGGACCAGGAGCAGGTCGCCGTCGCTCTCGACGCGGTCGACCCGCACCGGGCGGAGCACCGGCAGCCGGTGACGGGCCTCGTAGCCGGCGAAGTACGCCGGCACGACCGTGTTCGCCGGGCGTCCGCTGCGGCCGGGTGCCGCAGCGTCCGGTAGGTCGGCGACGCCGTGCACGTCGCTCATCGTCAGCGAGTCCCAGCGGTGCTGCCAAGCGCCGCCGGGCGCCTCGTCGGCGTCGAGCACGACGTGCGCGATCCCGCGGCGCCGGAGGTGGTACGACGCGGACAGGCCGGCCTGGCCCGCACCGATCACGAGGGCGTCGTGCACGCCGACCTGCATGAGTGACGGCTCGACGGGATGCATGTCAGGTCAACGCGGAGGACCCGCCGGATAGTCCGCCGTCAGCGGCCGATGAGCCGTGCCCAGGCGACGCTGTAGGCAGAACCGGACCGACCGGCGGTGCCGTGCCCGGTCCGGGCGAGCGCGAGGTCGATGCGCTCGGAGTAGTGGGTGTCGAGGGAGCTGAGCCGGTGTGCGAGCTCGGTGGCAGCCATGGTTCCTTCCGTATAGTTGCGATTTCAACTATTCTCTCGCACGAGGGTTGACCCTGACGAATCCGCGAGGTATGAGGTGCCGCACAGTCCGGTGGACGCGGTGGTCCTCGTGCCAGGGGTGGAGCTCGGCCCCGAGGCCTGGCGGCCCGGTTCGCGGACCTCCGGCCGGAGGCGCTCGCCGGTCACACGGCGAGCTGCCAGGTGGTCGCCCATGCCGCACGACACTGCGGTCCATGGCGCAGGCGGTGGAAGCGGCCCGTCACGACCGCCTCGCAGGAAATCGGGTGTTGCGCTGACCCCTTGACCTCAAGGGCCGAGAACCGCCCTGCCGGCGATAGTCGGCGTGGTCAGTAGCCGGAGGACACGACGTTGCGGAGCTCGCGGCCGTCGAGGTACCTCTCCAGCTGGTCGACGACGAGCCGACGGGCCCGCTCCTCCCAGCCGGTCGCGCCGCCACCGACGTGCGGGGTGACCACCGCCCCGTCCAGTCCCCACAGCGGGTGGTCGGCCGGCAGCGGCTCCGGGTCGGTGACGTCCAGGCCGGCGCGGATCCGGCCGGCCGCGACCTCGGCGGTGAGGGCGTCCTGGTCGACGATCGCCCCGCGGGCGACGTTGACGACCACGGCGCCGTCGGGGAGCCGGCCGAGGAACGCCGCGTCGACCAGCCGCCTGGTGCTGTCGGTCAGCGGCAGCGCCACCACGACGAACGCGGGTCCTGGGCAGCAGGTCGGCGACCTGGTCGAGGCCGATCACCCCCGGACGCGGCGTGCGGCCGACGAGCCGGACGTCCGCCCCGAAGGGGGTGAGCGCGGCGGCCACGTGCTGACCGATGTCACCGGCGCCGAGCACGACCACCGTGCTGCCGTCGAGGGTCTCCGGCTCGTGCCGCTGCCACGTCCGCTCGCGCTGCTGGGCGGCGTACGTCGGAAGCCCGCGCAGCAGGCTGAGCGTCAGCGCGACCGCGAGCTCGGCGGTGCTGGCGCCATGGATCCCGCGGCCCCCGCAGAGCGTCACCTGCTCCGGGACCAGCGTCGGCCAGGGCTCGACGCCGGCGGAGAGCAGCTGGACCACCTCCAGCCGGGGGAGCCGGGACAGCGCCGTGCGTATCTCGTCCCGCCCGAGGCCGTCGGCGTACGGCGGCACCCAGAACCGGACCTCGTCGAGCCCCTCGGGCTGGTTCCTTGCCGTCCCAGACGACGACGTGAACGCCGGGGAGCTCGAGCGTCCGGGCGAGCTCGGGCGGTGCGGCGACGTGGAGCGGGTCCATGCCGGTCAGCGTGTCAGAGTTCTTCCATGTCGAGCACGGGCCACGTCGAGGGGATCGGTCGGCGGCGGGCCTGGAGCATCTGGGCGGTCGCGATGGGCGTCTACCTGCTGGCGGTCTTCCACCGCAGCTCGCTCGGCGTCGCCGGGCTCCTCGCGGCCGACCGGTTCTCGATCTCGGCCACCCAGCTGGCGCTGTTCACGGTCCTCCAGCTCTTCGTCTACGCCGGGATGCAGATCCCGGTCGGGGTCCTGCTCGACCGGTTCGGCGCGCGGGCGATGCTGCTGGCCGGGCTGGTCCTGATGACCGCCGGACAGCTCGCCTTCGCGTTCGTGACCTCCTTCCCGGTGGCCGTGCTCGCCCGGGCCGTGGTGGGGGCGGGCGACGCGATGATCTTCGTCAGCGTCGTCCGGCTGGTGACGCTCTGGTTCCTGGTCCGCCAGGTGCCGGTGATCATGCAGCTCACCGGGCCGGGCGGCCAGCTCGGTGCGCTCGTCGCTGCCACGCCGCTCGCCTTCGCGCTGCGCGAGCTCGGCTGGACCGCGTCGTTCGCCGTGACCGCCGGGCTCGGCGTCCCGCTCGTGCTGGCGGTGCTGTGGCAGGTCGACTCCTCGCCGTACCCGCGCAAGGGGGCGGAACGGGTGAAGCTGCGGGCGCTGACCGGGCAGCTGCGCTGGGTCTGGGGCAACCCGGGCACCAGGCTCGGCATGTGGTCGCACTTCACCGGCCAGTTCTCGGGGACCGTCTTCGGGCTGCTGTGGGGGTACCCGTTCCTCGTGCGCGGCCAGGGGCTGTCGCCCAACACCGCCGCCAACCTGCTGATGCTGATGATCCTGTCGGGGCTGGTGAGCGGCTTCGCGATGGGCACGCTGGTCGCCCGGCACCCGTTCCACCGCTCGCACCTGGTCATCGGCGTGGTCACCGCGATCGCGCTCACCTGGACGGCCGTGCTGCTGTGGCCGGGGGCGTCTCCGCTGTGGCTGCTGGTCGTGCTCGTCTGCGTCATCGGTGCCGGCGGCCCGGCGGCGATGGTCGGGTTCGACCTCAGCCGCTCCTTCATCCCGATGGAGGCGTCGGGACGGGCCAACGGCGTGGTCAACATCGGCGGCTTCGCGGCAGCCCTGGTCACGCTGTTCCTCGTCGGTGTCGTGCTGGACGCGCGCAGCGGAGGGACGGCGGCGTACGACCTCGAGGACTTCAAGTGGGCGATGTCGGTGCAGTACGCCGTCTGGGCCCTCGGGGTGGGGCAGATCCTGCGCTACCGGCGCAAGGCGATCGCGCACCTGCGCCGGGAGCACCCGGGCGCCGTCGAGTCCCTGCAGCGGGGCGAGCCGTTCGTCCACCCGGGGTTCGCCGACCGGGAAGGCGTCTGAGCCGCGGAACCGGTCCTCAGAACCGGTTCTGGAGCCGGCGGACGAACTGGCGGGTGCGCTCCTGACGCGGGGAGACGAGCACCTCCGACGGCGGGCCGTGCTCGACGACGACGCCCTGGTCCATGAAGACGACCTGGTCGGCCACCTCGCGGGCGAACGCCAGCTCGTGGGTGACGATGAGCATCGTCCACCCCTCGTCGGAGAGCTCCTTGATGACCGCCAGCACGTCCCCCACCAGCTCGGGGTCGAGGGCGGACGTCGGCTCGTCGAAGAGCAGGACGTCGGGCCGCATCATCAGCGCCCGCACGATGCCGACCCGCTGCTGCTGGCCGCCGGAGAGCCGGAACGGGTACGCGTCGCGCTTGTCGGCGAGCCCGACCCGGTCCAGCAGCCGCTCGGCCTCGGCCACCGCCTCCGTCTCCGGGCGCTTCTGGACGCGCACCGGCCCCTCCACGACGTTCTCGAGGACCGTCATGTGCGGGAAGAGGTTGTAGTGCTGGAACACCATCGCGCTGCGGTCGCGGAGCCGGGCCGCCTCCCGCTTGGCGAGCGGGCGGGCGAAGTCGACCTCCACGTCGGCGCCGACGCCTACCCGGCCGGCGTCCGGCTGCTCCAGGCCGTTCAGGCACCGCAGGACGGTCGTCTTGCCGGACCCGGACGGGCCGATCAGCGCGACCACCTCGCCGGTCCGGACGCTCAGGTCGACGCCCTTGAGGACCTCGTGGTCCCCGAACGCCTTGTGCAGCCCGGCGACAGTCAGCAGCGGGCGGTCGCCGTACGACGGGTCAGTGGACGACATAGCGGTCCAGCCTCTCCTCGAGCCGGGACTGAGCCGCCGAGAGCGCGAGGCAGACGACCCAGTAGATGGCGGCCGCCTCGACGTACACGACCATGAACTCCCGGCTGAACGCCGCGATCTGCTGCGCCTCGCGGAACATCTCGGTGACCAGGATCAGCGAGGCGAGCGAGGTGTCCTTCACCAGGCTGATGAAGGTGTTCGACAGGGGCGGGACGGAGACCCGCGCCGCCTGCGGCAGGATGATCCGGCGCAGCGCCAGGCTGTGCGGCATCCCGATCATGTGCGCGGCCTCCCACTGGCCCTTGGGCACCGACAGGATCGCCGCGCGGATCACCTCGGCCGCGTAGCCGCCGACGTTGAGGGAGAACGCGATGATCGCGCTCGGCCACGGCTCGATCCGCAGACCGATCGAGGGCAGCCCGTAGAAGATCACGAACAGCTGCACCAGCAGCGGGGTCCCTCGGATCACCGAGACGTAGGCGCGTGCCGCCGCGGACACGAGCCGCACCTTGCTGAGCCTCATCAGCGCGACGAGCAGCGCGATGGCGAGCCCGAGCGCGAACGAGGCCAGCGAGAGCGGGATGGTCCCGGTGAGGGTCCCCCGCACGAGCGGCCACAGCGAGGTCCTGACCAGCTCCCAGTCCATGCCGGAGGCTAGCGCGAGACGTCGGCGCCGAAGTACTTCTCCGAGATCGCCGCGAGCGTGCCGTCCTCACGCAGCGTCGCGAGGGCGTCGTCGACGGCGGCGACCAGGTCGTCGCTGTCCTTGCGGAACGCGAACGCGTTGCGCGCGGCCTCCTCGGTCCTGGCCGCGATCGCGAGGCCGGTGTCACCGCCCTCGGACTTCTCGTAGTCGAGGAAGGTCAGCTCGTCGTTGACGGTGGCGTCGACACGACCCTGGCGCAGCAGCTCGACGGCCTGGGCCCACCCCTCGACCGCCTCGACCTCGGCGCCGTTGTCCTGGGCGAGCTGGAACCAGTTGCTGGTCAGCGACTGCGCGGTGGTCTTCCCGTCGAGGTCCTCGAAGGAGCTGATCTCGTCGTTGCCCTCGAGGACCACCACGACGCCCTCGCTCACGGTGTAGGGCGTGGAGAAGTCGTAGTCCTCCTTGCGCTCCTCGTTGATCGAGACCTGGTTGGCGACCACGTCGAACCGGCCCGACTCGAGCCCGGCGAAGATCGCGTCCCACTGGGTCTCCTCGAACCGGACGTCCACGCCGAGCTCCTCGGCGACGGCCTCGGTGACCTCGACGTCGTAGCCGACGAGGTCGCCGGAGCCGCCCTCGTGGAAGGTGAACGGGGGGTAGGTGCCCTCGGTGCCCACGGTCGAGGACGCCCTCCTCCTGGATCGTCTGGAGCGAGGCGCGCCCTTCGCGTCGGCCCCGGTGTCGCCGTCGGTCGACGTCGATCCGTTCGCCGCACGCGGCGAGCCCGACGAGGAGGGTCGTGAGGGTGCCGGCCACGGCGAGGCGGCGGGCAGGGGAGGTGCGTGGGAGGAAGGTGCTCATGGGAGGTTCAGCGCGGGCGTGCGGGGTTCCATTCCGTCGCGTCGGTGAGAACTGGCTCACGTCCTCGAGCCGGTGCCTGGGCCCCGGCTGGTGATCGCGACCAGCTCGTGGGCCGGTCCGATCGACGTCGCGCTCGCGCGGCAGGTCAGCTGGCGCCGCCCGCCGAGCTCGGTGTGCACCCGCACCTCCCACAGCTCACCGTCGACCTCGAAGGTGGCCGCGGTCTCGGTCCCGCGCCGCTCGTGCTCGACGAGGTCGAACGGCGCCGCGCGGTCGATGCCGAGCAGGCGGCGCAGGTGGACCTCGGCCGCCTGCACCGAGAACGGGTACGACGAGCGGCCGCGCAGGTGGTCGAGGTCGAGCCGCCCCTCCAGGTGTGCCGCGGCGAACCCGGCAGCGTGCTCGGGTGCGAGGCGTCCGTAGTAGAGCCCATGGGGGAGCACCAGCACGTTGGCGGCGAACCGGTCGCCGCCGATGTGGGAGACCTCCCAGGTCTCACGCGGCGCGGCCCGTGAGAGGGCGGCGCAGAGCGGTCGTCCCCGCTCGGCGCAGCACGCGTCGTGGCGGCCGTGGGTGCAGGCGAGCAGGAGCGGGTCGGTACGCCGCTCCCAGCCGGGCGAGCGGCCGGCCCCGAGCCCGGTGAGGTCGTGGTCGAGCAGCTCCTCGACGGCGTCCAGCTCGATGCACTCGAGCCAGGGGTGCCTGCTGTGGACGTGCGCGGCGAAGCACCGAGACCGGTCCGGCGACCGGTCGGCCGGGACGTCGGGCGAGGAGCGGCCGGACGCGGTTGTGCTGCTCGAGTTGGCCCAGCATCCGCTTCACCGGCTCGGGCAGGCGGCTGTCCCGCACGGCGTCGACGCCCCAGGGGCCCGGACACTCGACGACCAGGAACGACCGCACGGTGGACGCGGTGCCCTCCTGCGGCTCGCCGTGGTCCAGGCTGGCCGCCGAGCAGCGGAACGTGGGCCCGGGGCCGCTCATCCGCCGGTCACCCGGCGATCCGCAGCAGACCCTCGCGGACCAGTCGGCGGACCACCACGAGCCGGCTCCCGGCGTCGAGCCACGTTTCCAGCTCGGCCACCCGGAACGACCCACGGTCCCGGACCAGCTCGAGCACCGGAGTGAGCCGCGACGGCATCCGCAGCTGTCGGTCGCCGAGGAGCACCACGAGCGTGTCGTCCTCGACCCGGAGCACGCAGGCTGCGGTCTCCCGCCGTGCCACCACGGTCGTGTCGTCCAGCCCGCCGAGCGCGACCAGGTCGGTGAGCCCGCCGCGCAGCGCCGGGGTCCGGGCGGTGAGGAACGACTCGGACCGGCGGGACACCACCTGGGCCGGGTCCACCTCGCCCAGCGCGCGGGTCCAGTCGCCGATCCCCTCGGCCAGCCGGGCGACCAGCTCCGCCGGGTCGTCGAGGTAGCCGGCCGGCAGCGCCGCGTCGTACGTCCCGTCGGCGAGCAGCCGCTCGCCCACCTCGCGCAGCACGTCCCGCATGGTCAGCTGGTTGATGCCGACGGTGACGTGGAGGGAGGTCTCGTCCTGGCTGCGTGCGGAGTGCGGGGTGCCGGTGGGGAGGTACATCGACAGCCCCGGCTCGAGGAGCACCTCGCGGACCTCACCGTCGTCGACGATCTCCCACTGCTTGCGGCCGTGGGTCTGGAAGACGAAGACGTCGTGGCTGTCGCTGTGCCGGGCGAACCCCTGCGAGCCGGGCGGGGTGAGGTAGGCGTTGGCCTGGCACGGGTGCCCGAGCGCGAGCTCGAGGGCACGGACCAGCTCGGTGAGCGGGGGGTGGTAGCGGTGCAGTCCCTGGAGCACCACGGTCGCGCCCGCGTCGAAGAGCCCGAGCACCTTGCGGCCGTCGACGAGCCCGGTCAGCGGCGAACCGGCGAGCGTGGCGGAGCGGGTGAACTCCGACGAAGGCAGCACGGTGCCGTCGCGGACCACCCGCAGCGCCGGTGTTCGCAGAGCGCTGGCGGTCAGCAGCCGGTCGACGTCGTCGAGCCCGAGGAGCCCGACGAGGTCGGCCGGGGCCGCCTGGTGGAGGTGCACGCGGGACGCCCAGACCTTCTCGCGGAAGGTCCGGGCGTCACCGCTGAGCAGCTCGAGTGCGTCCATCCGGCTCAGGCGTCGGTCCCGTCGGCGTCCCCGCCGTCGCTGCTGTCGCCGTCGGTGACGTCGGTCGAGTCGCCGTCCCCGCTGTCGGTGCCATCGGCGTCGCCGCCGTCGGTGCCGTCGGCGTCTCCGCCATCAGTGCCGTCGGCGTCCCCGAGCCCCATCTGCGACGGAGCGGCTGGCCCGCCGGCGGTCTCGATGTCCTCGTCCTTCACCGGCTCGTTCGGGGTGGTGGTCATGGCGCTCCTCTCGTCGCGGCGCACGGGCGCGCCGGTTCTCCTGGCTCCTACCCCCGGAGTGTGGCAGCCATGCCGCCCGTCGTCACGGGGGTGCGGTCGGCGGCGGCTTCAGGGCCGCGCAAGGATGGCTCCATGGCCCTGTCGTCCCCAGCCGACCCGACCGTCGACGACCTCGAGCGGAGGGTGCGCCGGCTCCTCGACGAGCGTCCGCCCGCGACCACCGAGCGGCTCGACTTCCTCCGGGCACGGTTCGACGCCGGGCTGGCGTGGGTGCACTTCCCCGAGGGGCTCGGCGGGCTGGGGATCGCCCGACACCACCAGGGGCGGGTCGACGCGCTGCTGTGCGAGGCGGGCGCACCGGACAACGACCCCCGGCGCAACGGCATCGGGCTGGGGATGGCTGCGCCCACGATCCTGGCCTTCGGCACCGACGAGCAGCAGCGAAGGTTCCTGCGGCCGCTGTGGACCGGCGAGGAGGTGTGGTGCCAGCTCTTCTCGGAGCCGGGTGCAGGCTCGGACCTCGCGGCGCTCGCCACCCGGGCAGTGGCCGACGGCGACGAGTGGGTGGTCAACGGTCAGAAGGTGTGGACCTCCGGGGCCCACGAGGCACGCTTCGCGATCCTCGTCGCCCGGACGGACCCGTCGGTGCCCAAGCACGCGGGGCTCACCTACTTCGTCTGCGACATGACCGATCCCGGCGTCGACGTACGGCCGCTGCGGCAGATCACCGGCGAGGCGGAGTTCAACGAGGTGTTCCTGACCGATGTGCGGATCCCGGACGGGCACCGCCTCGGCGCGGTCGGGGAGGGGTGGCGGGTCGCGACCGCCACGCTCAACAACGAGCGGGTCGCGATCGGCGCGCGGCGCCGACCGGGAGAGCGGGATGGTCGGCGTCGTCGCCCGCACCTGGCGCGAGCACCCTGACCGCCGTACCCCTGCGCTGCACGGGCGGCTGCTTCGGCTGTGGACGGAGGCCGAGGTCGCCCGGATCACCGGTGAGCGGCTCCGTCAGAAGCTGGCGGTGGGGGAGCCGGGCTCCGAGGGTGCGGCGATGAAGGTGACGTTCGCGCGGCTCGCCCAGGAGCTGAGCGGGCTGGAGGTGGAGCTGCTCGGGGAGGACGGGTTGCGCTACGAGGACTGGACGATGCGGCGACCGGACCGGGTGGACTTCACCGGGCGGGACGCCGGCTACCGCTACCTGCGGGCCAAGGGGAACTCCATCGAGGGCGGCACCTCCGAGATCCTCCTCAACATCGTGGCCGAGCGGGTCCTCGGGCTGCCGACCGAGCCGCGCGCCGACAAGGACGTCCCCTGGAAGGAGCTGCCGCGATGACGGAGCTGAACCTGCTGAGCACCGATGTCGAGGACTCGCTGCGCACGACGCTGCGCTCGCTTCTCGCGGCCCGGTGCACGCCGGACCGGGTGACGGCGGTGTACGACGGCGACGACTCGCTGCGCGCCCCGTTGTGGTCGGCGCTCGTCGGTGAGCTGGGCCTCGGAGGGCTCCTGGTCCCCGAGGAGCACGGCGGCGCCGGGGCGTCCGCACGTGAGGCCGCCGTCGTCATGGGCGAGCTGGGTCGGGCAGTGGCGCCGGCGCCGTTCCTGACCAGCGCGGTCGTGGCGACCCTCGCCGTGCTGCCCTCCCGGGACGCCGACCTGCTGGGCGGGCTCGCTGCGGGCAGCCTCACCGCCGCTCTCGTCGTACCGCTGAGCGCGGCTGCCGGCTCCGTCGTGACCCTGGATGTCGTGGACGGCCGGGTCACCGGCTCGGTGCCGGTGGTGGCGGGGGCCCTCGAGGCGGACGTCCTCCTCGTTCCCGTCCGCGACGGGCTCCTCGCTGTGGATGCCACGGCCGCGGGGGTGTCGGTGGCGCCGGTCGTCTCGCTCGACATGACGCGACAGGTGGCGGACGTGGCGTTCGAAGGCGCGTCCGGGCGGGCGCTCGACGTCGGGGCTCCGGCGGTGGACTCGGCGTTGATGGTGGGGGCGGCGCTGCTCGCCTCGGAGCAGGTCGGGGTCGCCACGCGGTGTCTGGAGTCGACGGTCGAGCACCTCCAGGAGCGGCGTCAGTTCGGGCGGGTGCTGGCGAGATACCAGGCGCTCAAGCACCGGCTGGCCGACCTCTACATCGACGTCTCGTCGGCCGATGCGGCGGCGTCGTACGCGGCGGCGGCAGCGGCGGCGGGCGACCCGGACCTGCCGGTGGCGACCGCCGTCGCGCAGGCGTACTGCTCCTCGGTCGCCGTGCGGGCCGCCGAGGAGGCGGTGCAGCTGCACGGGGGGATCGGGATGACGTGGGAGCACCCCACGCACCTGTACCTCAAGCGGGCCAAGGCCGACCAGCTGGCGTTCGGCTCGCCCGACCTGCACCTGGCCGCCCTGGCTGCGTTGGTCGACCTCCCCGCCTGACCCCCACCCCTCGTCGAGCCGTCACTGGTGCCGGGTCGAACCGTCACTGATGCCGGGTTGAACCGTCGCTGATGCCGGTGGTGGCGCCGTTAGGGTGCAGAGATGTCGCTCGACCTGTTCGCGGGGATCCCGGTGCGGGACTACTCCGCGTCGATGCCCTGGTACGAGTCGCTCCTCGGCGAACCGCCCACCTTCCTCGCACATGCGACCGAAGCCGTGTGGGAGCTCGCCGAGCACCGCTTCATCTACGTCGTCGAGGATCCTGGTCGGGCGGGGAATGCCCTGGTGACGCTCTTCACCGACGACCTCGACGAGGTAGTCGACGCCATCGGGAACAGGGGGATCGAGCCGACCGGCCGGGAGAGCTACCCGAACGGCGTGGGCAAGGTGACCTACCGGGACCCCGACGGGAACGAGGTCGGTTTCGCGGGAGCGCCTTCCGACGGTGGTCCGGCGAGCTGATCCTGTTCCCGGCCGGCATCAGCGACGGCTCGACCCGGCGTCAGTGACGGCTGAACCCGGCACGAGCGACGGCTCAACGGGGGGTGGCGTCCTCGGACGGCATCAGGATCCACAGGATCGGGTAGATCAGCAGCTGGCTTCCCGGGATCACCATCAGGATCAGCACGAAGAGCAGCCGCGCCGTCCACGGGCCGATCCCGAAGCGGCGGCCGAGACCGGCGCAGACGCCGCCGAGGACCCGGTCCTGGCGAGGACGGACCAGCCCCCGCTGGGCGAAGCTGTGCTGGATGTCGTTCATGGTGTGAGCACTCTCTCGGACGGCAACGCCGGGCCTACCCCGGCGTACCCCACTCTGCGTCACCGCAACGCCTCCGCGCATCGGGCGAACCCCTGAGGCGACCCGGGTCCGTCCCGGAGCAGGTGCCGCCGGCCGGACCGGTGGCTACGGTGTCGAACATGGGCATCGAGGTGCACTCGGCCACGGCCGAGCGGTTCGACGACCTGGCGACCATGCTCGGCCCGAAGAGGCCGACCTCCAGCGTCTGCTGGTGCCTGAGCCACCGTGTCGACGCCCGGACCAACCGGGAGCTCGTCGGTCCGGCCCGCGGCGCGTACGTCCGGCGCCTCTGCGAGCGCGACGTGGCCCCGGGCGTGCTCGCCTACGAGGACGGCGAGGTCGCCGGTTGGGCCGCGGTCGCGCCGCGCTCCGAGCTGCCGTTCGCACGCTCCACGAAGATCCCGCACGTCGACGACCTGCCCGTCTGGTCGGTCTGGTGCATCCGGGTGCGCCCGGGCCACCGTGGGCGGGGGATCTCCCACGCGCTCCTCGACGGCGCGGTCGGGTACGCGAGGGCCAACGGCGCTCCGGCGGTCGAGGGGTACCCGGTCGACAACCGGGGTGCCAAGGTCGACCTGACGATGGCGTACGTCGGAACCCGTGCCGTCTTCGAGCGGGCCGGGTTCACCAGGGCCGCCGACACCGACGCGGTCTCAGGCGGGGTCCCGCGCGTGCTGATGCGGCTCGACCTGGGATAGCCGCCGGAGCGACGAGCGGCTCAGCCCCGGCGGGCCAGGTGCACCAGCCCGCCGGCCTCGGCGAGGCGCTCGCCGACGACGCCGAGCCGCAGGTCCGGACGCCCCTCGAGGTACGACGCCACCGCGGCGGTCTGGTCGGGACCGACCTGGAGGACCGCCGCGCCGTCGTCGGCCAGGTGCCGGCCGATGACCTCGAGGCAGCTCCGGACGAGCTCGAGCCCGTCCGCCCCTCCGTCGATCGCGGTGAGCGGGTCCTCGGGGTGCTGGCCCACGCGGCCGGTCGGCACCCACGGCGGGTCGGCGATGACGAGCGCGAACCGCTCGTGCGGGGCCAGCACTTCCTGCAGCCGGCCCTCGCGGACCTCGACGACGTCACGGCCCCGGGCGAGGTCGGCGTTGACGCGGGCGTAGCGGCACGCCGCCGGGTTCGCGTCGACCTGGACGAGCTGCCGGTCGGTGCCCGCGACCGCGAGCAGGCCGATGTGCCCGGCGCCGGCGCAGAGCTCCAGCACGTCCCCGGCAGGCAGGTCACCGAGCAGCTGGGCCGCCCAGGCCGACTGCATGAGGGTCCACGGACGGGGCCGGATCACCCGGTCGTCGAAGGCGATCGTGAGCGGCCCGAACTGCACGAGCTGCACCGGCGGCGGCAGCGTCCCGGCCGGCTCCGACGAGGTCACGCGGCCCTCCGGGCACGGGCGTGACCGACCCCACGTCGCCGATGGACCAAAATGGTTTGTCGTCGCATGACCCTTCAACCTACCCTTGCTTGGTGTCTACCAGTATCGAGCAGTCCTCCCCCGCGCACGATGACAGGCTCGACAAGGGCGTCCTCGTCATCGCGGGCGTGGTCGTCCTCGGCGCCATCATGTCGATCCTCGACATCACCGTCGTCTCCGTCGCCCTGCAGACCTTCCAGCAGGAGTTCGACGCCACCTCGGCGCAGGTCGCCTGGACGATGACCGGCTACACGCTGGCGCTCGCCAGCGTGATCCCGTTGACCGGCTGGGCGGCCGACCGGTTCGGCACCAAGCGGCTCTACCTGATGGCGGTGCTGCTGTTCACCGCCGGGTCGGTGCTCTGCGCGATGGCGGACACCCTCGAGACCCTCGTCGCGTTCCGCGTCCTCCAGGGGATCGGCGGCGGCATGCTGATGCCGCTCGGCATGACGATCCTCACCCGAGCCGCCGGGCCGGAGCGGGTCGGGCGCGTCATGGCCGTCCTCGGAATCCCGATGCTGCTCGGTCCCATCTTCGGCCCCATCCTCGGCGGCTGGCTCATCGACGTCGCGTCCTGGCACTGGATCTTCCTGATCAACCTGCCGATCGGTCTCGCTGCGCTCGTCTACGCGGGGATCGTCCTCCCGAAGGACCACGTCGAGCCATCGGAGACGTTCGACTGGGTCGGCATGCTCCTCCTCTCGCCCGGGCTGGCTCTCTTCCTGTACGGCGTCTCGACGACCCCGGAGACCGGCACCCTGTGGGACGCCGAGGTCCTGGTGCCGGCGCTCGCCGGCGTCGCCCTCATCGTCTCCTTCGTCCCGTGGGCCCTGCGCCGGCACAACGTCCACCCGCTCGTCGAGCTGCGGCTGTTCAAGAACCGCGACATGACGGTCGCGGTCATCGCGATGGGGCTCTTCGCGACCGCGTTCTTCGGTGCCAGCCTGCTCTTCCCGCTGTACTTCCAGCAGGTCCGGGGCGAGGACGCGCTGAGCGCCGGCCTGCTCCTGGCGCCCCAGGGGATCGGCGCGATGATCACGATGCCGATCGCCGGGATCCTCGCCGACCGGATCGGCCCCGGCAAGATCGTCATGGCCGGGATCACCGCGATCACCGTCGCGATGGCCGTGTTCACCCAGCTCACCGACACCACGTCGTACGGCGTCGTCATCGGCGCGCTGTTCCTCATGGGCCTCGGGATGGGCGGCACGATGATGCCGATCATGGCCGCCGCCCTCGCGACGCTGACCGCCCACAACACCGCGCGCGGGTCGACACTGCTCAACATCGTGCAGCAGGTGGCCGCCTCGCTCGGGACGGCGCTGTTCTCGGTGCTCCTGACCAACAACATCAAGGAGCAGCCGAACGGCGGGGCGTACCTCGGCCTGCTGCAGCAGCTGCAGGGGCTCGGGGGCGAGCAGCTCGCGGCCGCGCAGGGGAAGATCGGCGAGCTGCGGCCGCAGGCGCTGCCGGAGCTCGCGGAGGCGTACGCCGACGTGTTCGTGGTCGCCACGATCCTGGTCGCGGTGGTCCTCGTGCCGGCCTTCCTGCTGCCTCGCCGCAAGGCCGACAAGCCGGTGGACCCCGCCGCGATGGTCGGCCACTGAGCGGGGTGCACGAGCGGGGGTAGCCTCGACAGGGTGACGAGCCTGGAGGCGCCCGCCGCGCGGGACCTCGACCGCCAGATCGACCGGCTGGTGGAGCTCGGCTACCCGGGGCTGGCAGGGCTGTCCGTGGACGGTTTCCGCGCCCTGGCCGAGCCGCTCCGCCGACTGGTCCCCGGCAGCCGCCGGCGGTCCCGTGCCGTTCCTCCTCGTCGTCCGCTCCTCCCTGGTGTCGACCGTCGCCGCGGTCGAGTGCTGGTCGGTGGCCGGCAGACCCGGCTGGACCGACATGGCCGACGAGCTCGCCGGGTTCCGGGCCACGGAGGACACCGACGTGCCGGACGCCGAGCTCTACCTGCTTGTCGACGTCACCACCGGCCCGGAGACGCTCGGCGTCACGCCGGCCGACGCGCTGCCCACGATCCGTGCCCGCGGCCGCACTCCGCTGACCATCGACGAGGGCGTGGCGCTGGTGACGCACCACCCCGAGGTGTTCGAGGAGCACAACGCCTTCCAGGCCCTCGGCTCCCGGGCGGGCAACAAGCGGATCCCCTCGTTCTGGGTGAGCAAGGGCGCTCCCCGGCTCGGATGGTGCTGGCTCAACAACCCGCACAGCTGGCTCGGCTCGGCCTCGGCGCAGGCCAGGCTCGCCGGCTGAACCGCCCGGTGTAGCGTGGATGACGAACGACAGGGGAGCGCCGTCCGGCGCTGAGAGTGCGGAAACGGCCGCAGACCCTCGAACCTGATTCCGGTTAGCACCGGCGGAGGAAGTCGAGCTCTTCCCGCACGCGCGGGACCCTCCCAGAGCCATCGGGAGCAACGCATGTCACCACGAGGCCCAGCCCTCATCGCCGCGACGGTCGCCGTCGCCGCCCTGGCCGCCTGCTCACCGGGCGCCTCCACCGCCGGTTCGTCGGGGGAGGACGCCGACCGGGTCACGCTCGTCACCCACGACTCGTGGTCGGTCCCCGACGAGGTGGTCGCCGCCTTCGAGGAGGAGAGCGGCTACTCGCTCGAGGTCGTGCCCAGCGGGGACGCCGGCTCGCTGACCAACAAGCTCGTGCTCACCAGGGGCAACCCGCTGGGCGACGCCGTCTACGGGATCGACAACACCTTCGCGACCCGCGCCGTCGACGAGGACGTCCTCGCCGAGCACGTCCCCGACGACCTGCCGGCCTCGGCCGAGGAGCTCCGGCTGGAGGGCGCCGCCGGCGACCAGCTCACCCCGGTCGACTGGGGCGACGTCTGCGTCAACGCCGACGACCGGTGGTTCGCCGCCCGCGACCTCGCGCCGCCGGAGACGCTCGACGACCTGCTCGACCCGGCGTACGAAGGGCTCCTGGTCACCCCGGGCGCCTCGTCCTCCTCGCCCGGCTTCGCCTTCCTGCTCGCCACGATCGGTCGGTACGGAGAGGACGGCTGGCAGGAGTACTGGGCCGGCCTGCTCGACAACGGCGCGAAGGTCGTCAGCGACTGGTCCGAGGCCTACGAGGTGGACTTCACCGCCGGCGGCGGAGGCGGCGACCGGCCGCTCGTCGTCTCCTACCACTCCTCGCCGCCGTTCACGATCCCCGAGGGGAAGCGCCGGCCGACGACCAGCGCACTGCTCGACACCTGCTTCCGGCAGGTGGAGTACGCCGGCGTGCTCGAGGGGGCGGCGAACCCCGAAGGCGCCCGGGCGCTCGTCGACTTCATGGTCTCGGAGACGTTCCAGGAGGCGCTGCCCGAGAACATGTACGTCGTGCCGGTCGACGACTCCGTGGAGCTTCCGGCGCTGTGGGCACGGTGGGCGGAGCCCGCACCCGACCCGATCTCGGTGCCGGCGGAGGAGATCGCCGAGCACCGCAGCGACTGGATCCGCGCGTGGAGCGACGTCACCGCGCGGTGAGCCGCGCTCCGGGCGGGGGGAGACGGTACGTCGCGCTCGGCGCTGCGGCGGCCGTCGTCCCGCTCGGCGTCCTCACGGTCTTCTTCCTCGTCCCCGTCGCCGGGATGCTCCGGCTCGGGTTCTTCCCCGACGGCGAGCTCGACCTGGGCGGGGTGCTGGAGACCCTGGCGCGGCCCCGGGTGGGCCGGGTCGTCTGGTTCACGCTCTGGTCGGCCACCGTCGCCACCGCGCTGACCGTGGTCCTCGGGGTGCCCGTCGCCTACGCGCTGCACCGGCTGTCCTTTCCCGGGCAGCGGGTGCTCCGGGGGCTGGTGGCGGTGCCGTTCGTGCTGCCGACGGTGGTGGTGGGGGTCGCCTTCCGCACCCTGCTCGCCGACTCCGGGCCGCTCGGCGTCCTCGGCCTCGACGGCAGCGCAGCCGGCATCGTCGCGGCGCTGGTGTTCTTCAACGTCTCGGTCGTCGTCCGCACCGTCGGGCCCTGGTGGGAGGCGATGGACACCCGGCGCGCGGAGGCGGCGGCCGCGCTCGGTGCCACCCCGTTCCAGGTGCTGCGGACGGTCACGCTGCCGGCGCTGCGCCCGGTGGTGCTGTCGGCGGCGAGCGTGGTCTTCCTCTTCTGCGCCACGGCGTTCGGCGTGGTCCTCACGATGGGCGGGCTGCGCTACGCCACCGTCGAGACCGAGATCTACCTGTTGACGACGCAGTTCCTCGACCTCCGGGCCGCGGCCGCCCTGTCGGTGCTCCAGCTCGTCGTCGTGGTGGCTCTCCTCGTCGTCACCGGTCGGAGCAGGGCAGGGCACTCCTCGTCGGTGGAGCGGGTCGCCCGTCGTACCGTCGCCCGCCGGCCGCGGCGCGGCGACGCCCCCGCGCTCGTCGTGCTCGGCGCCGTGCTGCTGCTCGTGCTGGCCCCGCTCGCAACGCTCGCGGCCCGGTCGCTCCGGGTGGACGGCAGGTGGTCGGCGGCCTACTACCGCGCGCTGGGGGACGCCGACGCCTCGCCGGCCCTCGTGGTGCCGGTCGGCACCGCCCTGCAGAACTCCCTGCGGATCGCCGTCGACGCGACGCTGATCGCGCTCTCCCTCGGCTTCGTGGTCGCGGTCCTCGTCACCAGGAGGACCCGCCGGCCCGGGCCGCGGCGGCTGCTGTCGATCTTCGACGGCATCTTCATGCTGCCGCTCGGTGTCTCGGCGGTCACCGTCGGGTTCGGCCTCCTCGTCACCCTCGACCGTCCCCCGCTCGACCTGCGGGGCAGCCCGTGGTTGGTGCCGGTCGCCCAGGCGATGGTCGCGCTCCCCCTGGTGGTGCGGACGATCGTCCCGGTCCTGCGCAGCATCGACGAGCGCAGGCGGGAGGCAGCGGCCACCCTGGGCGCGAGCCCGCTGCGGGTGCTGGCCACGGTCGACCTGCCGGTGGCCTGGCGCCCGGCACTCGCCGCCACCGGGTTCGCCTTCGCCGTCTCCCTGGGCGAGTTCGGGGCGACCAGCTTCCTGGCCCGCCCGGAGGCACCGACCCTGCCGGTGCTCGTCTACCAGCTCATCTCGCGCCCGGGCGCCGACAGCTTCGGGATGGCCCTCGCCGCCTCCGTGGTCCTCGGGCTCGTCACCGCCGCCGTCATGCTCGCCGTCGAGCGGTTCCACGTGCGCGGCGTGGGAGCCTTCTGAGGTGCTCGAGACCTCGCACCTGACCGTCACCTTCGGCGACACCGTCGCCGTCGACGACGTCTCGCTGCAGCTGCCCACCGGCGAGGTGCTCGCGGTCCTCGGCGCCTCGGGATGCGGCAAGTCGACGCTGCTCCGCGCGGTCGCGGGGCTCGAGCGGCCCGACCGGGGTCGCGTCCTGTTCGACGGTGTCGACGTGACCGGCGCGCCCGTCCACCGCAGGGGTTTCGCCCTGATGTTCCAGGACGGCCAGCTCTTCCCCAACCTCTCGGTCGCCGACAACGTCGGCTACGCGCTCCGGCTCCGCCGTACGCCCCGGGAGGAGCGGGACCGGAGGGTCGCCGAGCTGCTCGAGCTCGTCGGGCTCCCCGGCTACGCGGACCGCACCCCGACCACCCTCTCCGGTGGCGAGCAGCAGCGGGTGGCGCTCGCCCGCGCACTCGCGGTCAGGCCGCGGCTCCTGCTGCTCGACGAGCCGCTGTCCGCGCTCGACCGTGACCTGCGGGAGCGGCTGGCCGTCGAGCTGCACGACATCCTCCGGGTCGAGGGGACGACCGCGATGCTGGTCACCCACGACCACGACGAGGCCTTCGCCGTCGCCGACCGGATGGCGGTGATGCGGGAGGGGCGGCTCGTCCAGTCCGGCACTCTGGAGGAGGTGTGGCGGCACCCGGCGGACGCCGAGACCGCGCAGTTCCTGGGGTACGCCGCGGTGGTGACCGGTCCCTCGGCGGAGCCCCTGCTCGCCGTGGCGGGCCGCCGGGCGCCGGCGATCGCACTGCGCCGCTCGGCGCTCCGGGTGGCGGGCGAGGGGCCCCTCTCGGGGACGGTGCTCTCGGCCCGGCTGAGCTCGGGGGAGAACCGGCTCGTCGTCGACGTCGACGGGGTCGGGACCCTCGACGCGGTCGCCGGCGTCGACGTGGCCCTGCGGTCGGGCGAGCACGTCCGGCTCCGGCTCGACACGAGCCGCGTGGCGCTGCTGGACGGGAGGTCGACGGAGCCGGCCGCGTGTGGTGACACCACTCACGCCGGCTCCGGCCCTGACCGGCAGCAGCGGTCACGCCGTACTCCTTAGACTTCTGAACCATGAGACGACCCGCGTACGGACTGCTCGTGGGGATGGCTGTCCTCATCGGTCTGGTCGCCGTCACCGTCTCGATCGCACTCGACGAGCGGCTGCGCGACCCGGAGGGGTTCCTCGGCCCGGCCTGGGTGCGGCTGCCCGCGATGGTGCTGGGCGCTTTCCTGATCGACGTCGTGCCCCGGTCGTTGTGGCGCGCCCGGTCACAGCCGCGGACGGTGCTCAACCAGGCGAAGGAGCTGGTGAAGGAGCACTGGACCCGCGAGCGCATCACGCTCGTCGTGATCGGGCTGACCAGCTTCTACGTGACCTACGTCAGCTACCGGAACCTCAAGAACTACCTGCCGCGGTTCTACACGACCATGGAGGACCCGCTCCTCCACAAGCTCGACCTGTGGCTGTTCCTCGGCAACGAGCCGGCGACGGTGCTCCACAACATCTTCGGCGACACCTGGGCGGCCCACTTCTTCGCCTTCATCTACCTGCTGTACCTGCCGCTGGCGCCGATCAGCCTGGTGGTCTGGCTGGTGTGGTCCCGCAACCTCACCTACGGCTACTGGTACGCCACCGCGAACTGCCTGACCTGGACCCTGGGCACGATCAGCTACTACATGATCCCGACGATGGGGCCGAACTTCTGGTACCCGTGGCTCTACCGCGACCTCGACATCACGGGGGTGACGGATCTCCAGGACTCGTTGTGGAGCGGCCGCGTGGACGTCCGGTTCCCGCTGAGCCCGTTCAGCGACTCGATCCAGAGCGTCGCCGGCTTCGCCTCGCTGCACGTCGCGCTGACGCTCGTCATCGCGCTCGTCGCCCACCACACGGTCCGGCACGCGGTGATCCGGTGGGCGGCGTGGGTCTTCTTCGTGCTGACCGTGATCTCGACGCTGTACTTCGGGTGGCACTACGTGGCCGACGACATCGGCGGGGTGGTCATCGCGTTGCTCGCGGTGTGGCTGGGCGGCATCGCCACGGGACAGAAGTTCGAGCGGTACGGGCTGCGCTCCCGGCCGAGCACGAGCTCCTCCGAGGTGCCCGTCGACGGCGACCAGGACGCCCAGGACGACGGCCCGGTGCGAGCGGACTCCAGGACGCCATAGCACCCTGACTTGGTCAAGTGAACAGAACGGACAAATCCTGACCAAAAGACTTAGTCAATTCCGTTTGCTTCCCGGCCGATTGATGTATGCTCGACGCAGGAGATCCGGGGGGATCTCCCAACGAGCAGAACAAGGCGACACCGGATCACAAGGAAGTCAGTATCCCGCTTCCAGACGACTCGGGATCACGGTTCTGACTCCGGGCACTGTCTCAGCCTCCCAATGTGACAGAGCCCTCGAGGTCCCGTCCGAGCCTCCCAATCGGACGGGACCTCGTCTCTTTTCCCCTCCCGTCGAGCCGTCAACGGTGCCGCGTCGAGCCGTCAACGGTGCCGGGTCGAGCCGTCAACGGTGCCGCGTCGAGCCGTCACTCGTGCCGGCGGCCGGCGATCCCACTAGCCGCGCCGGCGTACCTTCCCTGCGCTACGAGCGCCACCACTCGACGCGGTAGGAGGCGCGAGCGTCGGCCAGGCGTATGCGGAAGGGACGGCTGACGCGAATTACATCCTTGGTATGTGTCAACTCGCCACGCCGCGGACATCCAAGAATCTTGTGAATGATGTTCCCAAAGTGACGGCAGCGCACTAGCGTGGCGGCGCAGCCCTCGGGGATAGGGCTGCCTCAGCTGAAGGGACGCTATGCGCATCACGGAGGAACGGGTACGGCGCCGTCCGTCGACCTCGACCTCCGTGGTCGCCGTGGCCGTCGTCGTACTCCTGCTGGTCGGACCGGGAGCCGGGACCGCGCAAGCCGACCGCTCGAAGGACGAGTATCCGAGCCGCGAAGAGGTCGGGTCGGCCCGCGCGGCGGCCGAGACCGCTGCGCAGAGGGTCGAAACGGTCCGCACCCAACTGGTGCTCGCCAGCTCGGAGGTGGATGCAGCCGCGGTTCGAGCAGCTCAGGCCGCAGAGGCCTACAACGGGGCGCGGTGGCACGCCGAACAGGCGACCGCGGCGCTGCAGGAGGCCCGAGCCGACGCCCGCCGCGCCGAGCGCGAAGTGGCACGCCAGCGCGACCGGATGGCAGGGCTGGTGTCCACCTCCTTCCAGGAAGCCGGCCACCTCTCGGCCGTCGACGCCGTGATGGGCGCCGACGGTCCTGAAGGGCTCATGAGCCAGCTGCTCGCCGTCCAGGGAGCGACCAGCTCGCTGGACGCCGAGCTCCAGTCGTTCGGTGCCACCGCCGCCCTCGCCGACGTCTTCCGGGAGGAGGCCACGCGGGTCCGCGCCAAGCGGCTCGAGCTCCTCGACGAGGCGGAGCGGGCCAGGAGCGCCGCCGCCGCCGCCGCTTCGGCAGCACAGTCGATCACCTACGCCGTCGAGGTACGCAGGAGCGAGCTCGTCGCTGAGCTGGCCGAGCTGCAGGGGATCTCCGTCTCGCTCGCCCGGCAGCGGCAGCGCGCGCTCGAGGCGCTGCAGCAGCAACGCAAGGACGAAGCGGCCGCGGAGGAGGCTGCATCGGAGGCCGCGCGCCGCTGCGGAAGCCGCTGCCGCGGCCGCTCCCACCGATGCTCCCGTGACGGAGGGGGAGCCGTCGGCGCCCCGCGACCCGACGGATCAGGAGCCGCCCTCGGCGCCGCAGCCCCAGCCGGACCAGGCGCCCTCGACGGCACCGCCCCCACCCGCGCCCGTCTCACCGACACCGCCCGCACCATCCGCGCCCGCCCCGTCCGGCGGCGCGGCGAGCGCGATCGCGTTCGCGCGGGCCCAGCTCGGCGAGCCGTATGCCTGGGGTGCCGCCGGACCCGGCTCGTGGGATTGCTCCGGGCTGACCATGGCTGCCTGGCGCGCCGGAGGAAAGTCGCTGCCGCACTACTCGGTCGCGCAGTACGACGCCGCCACGCCGGTCTCAGCCGCTCAGCTGCGTCCCGGGGACCTGGTGTTCTGGAGCTCGGGGAGCAGCCCGTCGGGGATCTTCCACGTCGCCCTCTACCTCGGCGACGGGATGATCATCCACGCGCCACGATCGGGTCGTCCGGTCTCCATCGACTCCATGTCCTACTGGGTGCCGCCCACCCACTTCGGCAGAGTCTGACCCCGGCACCGGCGACGGCTCAACCCGGCACGGGCGACGGCTCGACCCGGCACCGGCGACGGCTCAACCCGGCACGGGCGACGGCTCGACCCCGGCACCGGCGACGGCTCGACCCGGCACCGGTGACGGCTCAACCCGGCACGGGCGACGGCTCAACGGGGGGCGAGGTGCGCAGGATGACCTCGTAGGTCGGGGCGCCGGTCAGCTCCGGGTTGGCCATCGACGCCTCGCCCGCCGGCCACCACACGGCCCACCGCCCGTTCTCGACCGACGCCTCGACCTCCCGGCCACCGGGCGTGGTGACGACGATGCCCGCCACGTCCGCGCCGGCCCGGCCCTCGGCGAAGACGAACGCCTCGCTGTCGACGCTCCCGGCACCCGAGCTGACCTCACGGATCTCGTTGCGCGCCGGCGCCGGCCCGCCACCCTCGTCGGCGCCACCGAGGCTCCCGAAGAAGCCTCCCCCCGCCGGGCGGGGGTCGTCGACGAGGCTCTCGGGAACCAGGCAGGAGCCCTCCAGCTCGCCTCCGGAGGCGCTCTCGACCCGGTAGAGGACGTAGCTCCAGCCGCCTCTCGACTCGGCGACGAGGACCGCGGCGTCGGCGCCCGGGTCGAAGGCGAGCGGCCCCTCCTCGTCGCCCTGGAGCACCAGGCAGGCGTCGACAGCGGCGCGCCGTGCGGCGCCGGTCAGCTCGGTCGGGGTCGGGGACCAGGAGGCGAAGGCCCCGTCCCCGCCGACGACCACCGGCACGACGACCGCCACCGTCGCGGCCGCCGCCACCAGGCCCCCGGCGAGCAGGACCCGTCGGTGGCGACGCTGCGGTGCAGTGCCGGAAAGCGGGGCCGGTACGCCGGGGTCGGTCGCCAGGATCCGCGACAGGGTCGCGTCGGCGCGGCGGCGCTGGTCGTCGTCGAGCTCGGGGGCGGCCGCGTCGAGGCCACGCAGGGCCCGGTCGGTCGCGGTGTCGTCGGCAGCACTCATCATGGCTTCCCCTCCGATGTCGCGGCGCTCGAACGCCACGGGGTCTCGGCGCCGTCGGACGGCATCGACGCCGCCTCCAGGTGGCGGCGCAACGACCGGCGAGCCCGGGAGAGGCGGAGCCGGTAGGCGGTGGCCGAACAGCCGAGGACGACCCCCGCCCGACGGGAGTCCAGCCCCTCCCACACCGTCAGGCTGATCGCCTCCTGCTCCGCTGCCGACAGCCGGGCCCACGCCGACGCGAGGTCGACGCGGTTCGCGGCGAGGTCGCCGACGTCGTGCGTCCGGTCGCCGTCGTGCACGTCGGCGACCCGGACCGCCAGGGCGTCCCGCCTCCGCTCGCCGCGCCGGTGGTTCAGCATGGTGGCGCGGGCGACGCCGAACAGCCACGGCCGGGCGTCGCTCCCCTCCGGCATGTCGTCCAGCCTCCGCCAGGCGACGAGGAAGACGTCGGCGGCAACGTCCTCGGCGTGGCTGGCGTCGATGCGCCGCTGCGCGAAGCGCAGGACGTCGTCGTACGTCGCCTCGAAGACGGCCCGGAACCGGAGCTCCCGCGGCGCCGGCGGGGCCGGTCTCGATGTCGTCATGTCACGTACCTGTCCGGCTGGTGCCCGGATGTGTCACCCACCGGCACGGACGTGGCGCAGGCGGCTCCGGGTCAGTGCTCGGAGCCCGGCTCCTTGAACCGCTCGAAGGAGGCGTTGACCTCGGCCTCGGCGTCGGTGCGGCCGACCCACTCGGCCCCCTCCACCGACTTGCCGGGCTCGAGGTCCTTGTAGACCTCGAAGAAGTGCTGGATCTCCAGGCGGTCGAACCGCGAGACGTGGCTGACGTCGCGGAGGTGCTCGAGCCGGGGGTCGGTGGCCGGCACGCAGAGGACCTTGTCATCGCCTCCGGCCTCGTCGGTCATCCGGAACATGCCGATCGCGCGGCACTTGATCAGGCAGCCGGGGAACGTCGGCTCCTGCAGGATGACCAGCGCGTCGAGGGGGTCGCCGTCCAGTCCCAGGGTGTTCTCGATGTAGCCGTAGTCGGCGGGATACTGGGTGGAGGTGAAGAGCGTCCGGTCCAGCCGGATGCGTCCGCTCTCATGGTCGACCTCGTACTTGTTCCGCTGTCCCTTCGGAATCTCCACCAGCACGTCGAACTCCACAGCATCCTCCACTCGTCGACCGTCGGCGGTGCTCCGGAGCGAGCCGCCGTGGGCTAGTCTCCCGCAGAACCCGCCCGCGTGACCAACCGGAGGGAGCGGGATGGCCGATCGTGACCGACTCCACCCCCTCGGGAGACGGGCCACCGACCTCACCGCCGGGCTCGTCGTGGTGTGCCTGCTGCTGGCTGCCGCGGCGTACGCGTTCGACCTGGGGGATCGGCTGGGCATCGCGGCGCCGGACCCCCGCCGCGACCCCGCCGCGGTCGTGCCGCCCGCCGGGCTGAGCCTTCCTGACCCCGCGCCCACCGCCGCGGTCGCGCCCCGCCTGGACGGCGGCGAGCCGGACCCGGCAGCGGTACGCCGGGCTGTGGCCCCGTTGACCGACGCGCGCCGGCTCGGTCGCCGCGTCGCGGTGGCCGTTGCTGGTCTGGACGGCGTCCCCGTGCACACGCAGGGACCGCGGGTGATCACCCCGGCGTCCACCGTGAAGGTCGTCACCTCGCTCGCCGCCCTCGCGGCGTTGGGACCGGAGCACCGGTTCGGCACCCGGGCCGTGCTCGCGGGTGGCCGGGTGACGCTGGTCGGGGGCGGCGACCCGTTTCTCGAGCGTGGGCCCGACGCGAAGGCTGACTATCCCGAGCGAGCCGACCTCACCACGCTCGCGAAGCGCACCGCCGTGGCCCTGGCGGGCGCGGAACGCGACAAGGTCCGGCTCGGGTACGACGCCACGCTCTTTTCCGGACCGGCCGGCAGCCCCGACTGGGAGGACGACTACCTCCCCGACGACGTGGTCTCGCCGATCACCTCGCTGTGGGTCGACGGGGGCCGGGAGCAGCCCGGGCTCGTCTTCCGCTCCGCGGACCCCGCCGCGGCCGCGGCGCGGGTGTTCGCCGAGCGGCTGCGGCGGGAGGGCATCACCGTGGTCGGCCGGCCCCGACCCGGCCAGGCACCGCAGCGAGCCGGTCTGCTCGCCGAGGTCCGCAGCGCCGAGCTCGTCGAGGTGGTGCAGCGCGTCCTCGAGGTGAGCGACAACGAGGGCGCCGAGGTGCTGGCCCGGCACGTCGCCCTGGCGACCGGTCGGCCCGCCTCGTTCGAGGGCGCCTCCGCCGCCGTGCGGGAGGTGGTGGAGGGGCTCGGCGTGCCGCTGCGCGGGGCGGAGCTGCTCGACGGCAGCGGGCTGGCGCGTGGCAACCGGCTCGGTGTCGACTCCCTGCTCTCGACGATGTCGACCGCGCTCGACCCCGAGCGCCCTGGGCTCTCGGGAGCGGTGGAGGGGCTCCCGGTCGCCGGCTTCTCGGGCTCGCTCACCTCCCGGTTCCAGACGCGCGCCGAGCCGGCGCTGGGCCGGGTGCGGGCGAAGACGGGCACGCTCGTGGCCGGCGGCGTCCACGGGCTCGCCGGCGTCGTGACCGGGAGCGACGGCTCGGTGATGCTCTTCGTGGTCGTCGCCGACCGCGTGCAGCCGGCTGACACGCAGTTCGTCCGGGACCGGCTCGACCGGGTCGCCGCGGCGCTCGCCCGGTGTGCCTGCGGCCGGTAGCAGCCGGCGGCTGGCTTCGCCGCCCACCGTAGGCTCGGCCCATGAGCCAGATGATCGACTGGGACCTCGCGGTCGGTGCCGCGGCGAGGATGGCGGGCCAGGGTCCGCAGATCTCCCGCGCCGAGGCCGACGAGGTGGTGGCCGAGCTCCGCGGCGGTGCCGCCCGCTCGACGCCTCTGGTCAGCGAGTTCACCGGGCTGCTGGCCGACGCCGACACCGCGCCGGTGCTCGTCGTGGACCGCCGCGGATGGATCGAGGCGAACGCTGACGGCTTCGCCCACGTCATCGGTCCGGTCGTCGAGCGGCTGCAGGAGAAGCGAGGCACCCCCGTGGGCGGGCTCACCGAGGCGGTCGGCTCCCGGGTGACCGGGCTCGAGGTCGGCGCGCTCCTCGGCTTCCTCGCCGGCAAGGTGCTCGGTCAGTTCGACCCCTTCCACGAGGCGCCCGGAGAGGCGGGCCGGCTCCTGCTGGTCGCGCCGAACATCGTCCACGCGGAGCGGGAGATCGAGGCCGACCCGACGGACTTCAGGCTGTGGGTGTGCCTCCACGAGGAGACCCACCGCGTCCAGTTCACCGCCGTGCCCTGGATGCGGGACCACCTGCAGGCCCAGGTCGACACGCTCGTGGAGGGCGTCGACGTGGACCCCGCCAAGATGGCCGCGATGCTCGGCGACGCGCTCAAGCGGGCCGGCGACCTCGTCAGCGGCCGCGGGGAGACCAGCCTCATCGACCTCTTCGCCACGCCGGCGCAGCGCGAGGTGGTCGACCGGGTGACCGGCGTCATGTCGCTGCTCGAGGGCCATGCCGACGTGGTCATGGACGGTGTGGGCCCCGAGGTGATCCCGAGCGTCGAGGAGATCCGCAAGAAGTTCAACAAGAGGCGCAAGGGCGCGGGCTCCCTCGACCGGGTGGCCCGGCGGCTGCTCGGGCTCGACGCCAAGATGGCGCAGTACCGCAACGGCGCCCACTTCGTCCGCACCGTGGTCAAGAGGGTCGGGATGGACGGGTTCAACAAGGTCTGGGTCGAGCCTGCCAACCTGCCCTCCAAGGACGAGATCGAGGATCCGGCGGCGTGGCTGCGACGGGTCCACGGCTGACGTCCCGCTGATGGGCCCCGACCCGGCGGTGGCCGCGGTCCGGCTGGCGGTGCGCCGCGCGCTCCCGGTGGTGGCGGACGGTGCGGGGGGCTCCCGGGTCCCCGGCGTACGGCGCGACGGGTCCGTCCTCGTGGCCTGCTCCGGCGGCGCGGACTCCCTGGCGCTGCTCGCCGCCACCGTCTTCGAGCTGCGTCGCCCGGGCGTCCCGGTGGTGGGCGCCGTCGTCGACCACGGCCTGCAGGACGGCTCGGCCGCGCACACCTCGCGCGTGGTCGCGCAGATGGCGGCGATCGGCTGCGACGAGACCGCCTCGGTCCGGGTGACGGTCGACCCGGGGCCCCGCGGTGTCGAGGCGGGCGCCCGCCACGCGCGCTACGCCGCCCTCGCCCAGCTGGCCCAGCACGTCAGGGCCGACCGGGTCCTCCTCGGCCACACCAGGGACGACCAGGCCGAGACCGTCCTGCTCGGGCTCACCCAGGGGTCCGGTGCCCGGTCGCTCGCCGGGATGCGAACCGAGCTCCACGCCGACGAGGCACCCGATGGCACCACCCTCGGGCCGCTCTTCGTGCGTCCGCTGCTCGAGGTCACCCGGGCGCAGACCGAGGCGGCCTGCCGGGCGCAGGGGATCGCCTGGTGGGACGACCCGCACAACGCCGACCCCCGTTTCGTCCGGTCCCGGGTGCGGCAGACCGTGCTGCCGGTGCTCGAGCGCGAGCTCGGCCCGGGCGTGGCCGCGGCCCTGGCGCGCACCGGTCACCTCGTGCGCGAGGACCTCGACGCCCTCGACGACCTGGCCGAGCGGGAGGCGGCCGCGCGCGACTTCGGCCGGGGAGAGGACGTCGGCGGGCTTGCCGGCCTGCCGCTCGCCGTCCGCAAGCGGGTGCTCCGGCTCGCCGCGCTCCGGGCCGGATGCCCCCCGCGTGAGCTGTCGCACGGCCACGTGACCGCGCTCGAGAAGCTGGCTCGGGACCGGCGCGGGGAGCCGCGCGCCCTCGACCTCCCCGGCCCGGTGCGCGCCGAGCGTCGTGGGGACGTGCTGCGGCTGGTGCCCTCCGGCGGGGGAGCTGCGGGTCCTGTGGCAGGCTGACCCCGGAACGGGGCGGCGGACACCGACGAGGGAGGCCGAGTGGACGAGTCGCACGTGGCAGAGGACCTGATCAACGTCCTCTACTCGGAGGAGGACATCCAGCGACGGCTCGGAGAGCTGGCCCGCGAGGTCGAGAAGGACTACGAGGGCAGGGACCTCCTGCTGGTCGGCGTGCTCAGGGGCGCGGTCATGGTCATGGCCGACCTCGCCCGCGCCTTCGGCCGGCACGTCGAGATGGACTGGATGGCGGTGTCGTCGTACGGCTCGGGGACGAAGTCGTCCGGGGTGGTGCGGATCCTCAAGGACCTGGACACCGACATCAGCGGCCGCCACGTGCTGATCGTCGAGGACATCATCGACACCGGCCTGACGCTGTCGTGGCTGGTGTCGAACCTGAACTCGCGCCAGCCGGCCTCGGTGGAGATCTGCACGCTGCTCCGCAAGCCGGACGCGCTGCAGATGAGCGTCGACGTCAAGTACGTCGGCTACGACATCCCGGACGAGTTCGTCGTCGGCTACGGCCTCGACTACGCCGAGCGCTACCGCAACCTGCGCTGCATCGGCACGCTGGCCCCCGCGGTCTACTCCTGAGGTTCCGCCGGAAGGCTGTGCCGCGCCGTGTAACGTCGTGGTGACGCGATCGTCAAGCATCGCGACCTGATTCTCATCTGCGAGGAGGCGGGGCCGAGCCCCGGTCATGGACGTGAAGCGCATCTTCCGCGGTCCCTGGTTCTGGATCGTCGTCTCGGTCGTCGGCGTGCTCGTCGCGCTGCAGTACCTCGCCCCGAACGGCGGGTTCGACGAGATCGACACCTCCGAGATGAGGGAGCGCATCGTCTCCGGCGACGTCGAGGAGATCACGTTCATCGACGGTGACCAGGAGATCCAGGCCACCCTCGACAACGGCGACAAGGTGCTGACGCACTGGGTCGACGGCCAGCAGAACGACCTCATCGTCGCGACCCAGGAGCAGGTCGAGAGCGGCGAGATCGAGAAGTACGACTCCGAGAACCCGCAGCCGAGCCTCCTCGGCTCGATCCTCGCCACCTTCCTCCCGTTCATCCTCATCATCTTGCTGTTCCTCTGGCTGATGAACCAGATGCAGGGCGGCGGCGGCAGGGTCATGCAGTTCGCCAAGTCCAAGGCGAAGCTGATCACCAAGGACATGCCGAAGACGACGTTCGCCGACGTCGCCGGCGCCCAGGAGGCGATCGAGGAGCTCGGCGAGATCAAGGAGTTCCTCCAGGAGCCCGCCAAGTTCCAGGCCGTCGGGGCCAAGATCCCCAAGGGCGTGCTGCTCTACGGCCCGCCCGGCACCGGCAAGACGCTGCTCGCCCGGGCGGTCGCCGGCGAGGCCGGGGTGCCGTTCTACTCGATCTCCGGCTCGGACTTCGTCGAGATGTTCGTCGGCGTCGGCGCGTCCCGGGTCCGCGACCTGTTCGAGCAGGCCAAGGAGAACGCCCCGGCGATCGTCTTCATCGACGAGATCGACGCCGTCGGCCGGCACCGCGGCGCCGGCATGGGCGGCGGCCACGACGAGCGCGAGCAGACCCTCAACCAGCTGCTGGTGGAGATGGACGGCTTCGACGTCCGTGGCGGGCGTCATCCTCATCGCCGCGACCAACCGCCCCGACATCCTCGACCCGGCGCTCCTGCGGCCGGGCCGCTTCGACCGGCAGATCGCCGTCGACGCCCCCGACCTCGACGGTCGCCACAAGATCCTCCAGGTCCACTCGCGCGGCAAGCCGATGGCGCCCGGCATCGACCTGCTGTCGGTGGCCCGTCGCACCCCGGGGTTCACCGGTGCCGACCTCGCGAACGTGCTCAACGAGGCCGCGCTGCTGACCGCGCGCGAGGCAACGCCAAGCTGATCGACGACGCCGCGCTCGACGAGGCGATCGACCGGGTCATCGCCGGTCCGCAGCGGCGCACCCGGCTGATGAGCGAGAAGGAGAAGCTCATCACCGCCTACCACGAAGGCGGCCACGCCCTGGTCGCCGCAGCGCTCCCCGGGACCGACCCGGTGCACAAGGTGACGATCCTGCCGCGCGGCCGTGCGCTGGGCTACACGATGGTGCTGCCCGACGAGGACAAGTACTCCCAGACCCGTTCGGAGATGCTCGACAAGCTCGCCTACATGCTCGGTGGCCGGGCCGCGGAGGAGATGGTCTTCCACGACCCGACCACCGGCGCCGGCAACGACATCGAGAAGGCGACCGCGCTCGCCCGGGCGATGGTCACGCAGTACGGCATGACGGAGCGGCTCGGCGCGATCAAGCTCGGCGAGGCGAACGGCGAGCCGTTCGTCGGCCGGGACATCGGCCACGCGCGCAACTACTCCGAGGACGTCGCGGCGATCGTCGACGAGGAGACGAAGAAGCTCCTGACCGCGGCCCACCAGGAGGCGTTCGACGTCCTCGAGGAGAACCGCGACGTCCTCGACGAGCTGGTCCTGGCGCTGCTGGAGAAGGAGACGCTGGACAAGGAGCAGGTCGCGCAGGTCTTCGTGCCGCTGCGCCGCCGGCCGGTCCGCCCGGCCTGGACCGGGTCGCCGTCGCGGGAGCCCTCCGGCGATCCCGCCGGTGGCGGTGCCGCCGTCGGCGGCCAACGGCACCGAAGCCCGAGGAGCCCGTCGGGCACCACGATCATCACCCCACCCTCCTCGGGAGGCGACATCCACGGCACCCCGCCCGTGGGAGGGTCCCCGGCGTGAGCATCGACCGGCTCGCGGCACCGTCGTACGACGACGTCCCGCCGTTCGACCACGAGCGGGCCGCGGCGGCGGTGCGCGAGCTGCTGATCGCGATCGGCGAGGACCCCGACCGCGAGGGGCTGCGGGAGACGCCGAACCGGGTCGCTCGCGCCTTCGTGGAGCTCGTCCCGCGGCATCCGGCAGCGGCCTGAGGACGTGCTCACCACCACCTTCGACCTCGGCCACGACGAGATGGTGCTCGTCCGCGACATCGAGATGTGGTCGATGTGCGAGCACCACCTGGTGCCGTTCACCGGCGTCGCCCACGTCGGCTACATCCCGAACGAGAACGGCCGGATCACCGGGCTCTCCAAGCTGGCCCGCCTCGTCGACGTCTACTCGCACCGTCCCCAGGTGCAGGAGCGGCTCACCACGCAGGTGGCCGACGCCCTGATGAAGCTCCTCGAGGCCCGCGGCGCGATCGTGGTGATCGAGGCCGAGCACCTGTGCATGACGATGCGCGGGGTGCGCAAGCCGGGCTCGAAGACGATCACCTCGGCGATCCGCGGCACCATGCACAACGCCGCGACCCGGTCCGAGGCGATGAGCCTGATCATGCACGGGACCCGGTGACGCCGAGGGGCCGGCCACGCCACCACGTCGAGGGGCTTCCCACCCCTCCGCGGTGCCTGGTCATGGGCGTCGTCAACGTCACCCCGGACTCCTTCTCCGACGGCGGCCTCTACCTCGGCCCGTGAGGCCGCGGTGGCCCGCGGCCGCACGATGGTCGCCGAGGGGGCCGACCTGGTCGACGTCGGCGGCGAGTCGACCCGACCCGGAGCGGTGCGGCCGTCGGAGCAGGAGGAGCTCGACCGGGTGCTGCCGGTCGTGGAAGGGCTCGCCGGGCACGGCGTGCGGGTGTCGGTGGACACCATGCGCTCCTCCGTCGCCGAGGCGGCCGTCCGAGCCGGTGCCTGTCTCGTCAACGACGTCTCCGGCGGTCGGGCGGACCCCTCGATGCTGACGACCGTCGCGCGGCTCGAGGTGCCCTACGTCCTCATGCACTGGCGGGCGCACGCCGAGTCGATGCAGGAGCACACGACGTACGCCGACGTGGTCGGTGAGGTGGTCGAGGAGCTCCGCGCACAGCGCGACGCCGCACTCGCCGCAGGCGTGGCGCCGGGCCGGATCGCGCTCGACCCCGGCATCGGCTTCTCGAAGACCGGTGAGCAGAACTGGCAGGTCCTCGCCGGGCTGGAGCGAGCTGGTCGGGCTCGGCCACCCCGTGCTGGTGGCCACCAGCCGCAAACGGTTCCTCGGCGAGCTGCTGGCCGACGCGGGCGAGCTGCGGCCCCCGCAGGAGCGGGACGCCGCGACCGCGGCCACCGCGGCCCTGGCGGCGGCCGCCGGCGCGTGGTGCGTGCGTGTGCACGAGGTGCGTGCCACCGCCGACGCCGTCCGGGTCGCCGCACGCTGGGGCGAGGTGCCCGGTGGGTGACCCGGAGGACCCCGTGCAGGCCGGCCCGACGGCGGTGGACGAGGTGCTCGCGGCCAACGAGGCGTTCTACGCCGCCGTGGAGGCCGGCGACCTCGACGGGCTCCGGGCGGTCTGGACCGATGAGGAGGGCTCGGTGTGCATCCACCCCGGGGCCACCGCGATCCACGGCACCGCGGCCGCGCTCCGCAGCTGGGCGCTGGTCATGGCCAGCACCGACTACATCCAGTTCTTCCTCACCGACGTCGAGGTGACGGTCGCCCATGGACACCGCGGCGGTCAGCTGCACCGAGAACGTCCTCACCGGCGCCGGGCGGACCCGCCGACGAGGCTCCGTTCCGCGGTGGCCGCGCCCGCGCCGTGAACGTGTTCACACGAAGGGACGGCCGCTGGCGCATGTGGCTGCACCAGGCTTCCCCGGTAGGGTCGGACCTCCTATGACCGAGCCACAGCAGACCGTCGCGGAGCAGCGGCACCTCGACCGGCTCGCCGTCCGAGGGATCGCGGCGACCGGTCATCACGGCGTGTTCGACTTCGAGCGCAGGGACGGCCAGCGGTTCGTCGTGGACCTGGTTCTCGGGCTGGACACGGCCCCGGCCGCAGCCGGCGACGACCTCGACCGCACCGTGGACTACGGTGCTGTGGTGTCCCGGGTCGTGGACGCAGTCGAGAACGACCCGGTGGACCTCATCGAGACGCTCGCGCAGAGGATCGCCGACGTCTGTCTGGCGGACCCGCGTGTCGCGTGGACCGAGGTCACCGTGCACAAGCCCGAAGCGCCCATCGACGCCACGTTCGCGGACGTGACCCTGACGATCACCCGGAGCCGAGGATGACCGAGACGCCGAACCCGTACATCATCGACAGCGACACCCTGACCGGGGAGATGCGGCCGATCCGCCGGTGCGTGGTCGCGTTGGGCTCCAACCTCGGCGACCGGCTGGCGAAGCTCCAGGGTGCGGTCGACTCGCTCTGCGACACCCCCGAGGTGTGGGTGACCGAGGTGTCGCCGGTCTACGAGACCGCGCCGGTGGACGCACCGGAGGGGTCCGAGCCGTTCCTCAACGCGGTCGTGCTGCTCGACACCACGCTGTCGGCCCCCACGCTGCTGGACCGGGCCCAGGCGATCGAGACGGCGTTCGGCCGGCAGCGCAGCGACGTCCCCAACGCGCCACGGACCCTCGACGTCGACCTGATCGTGGTCGGCGACCGCCGGGCCGACGACGAGAACCTCGTGCTGCCGCACCCGCGCGCCCACGAGCGGGCCTTCGTGCTGCTGCCGTGGGCGGCTGCCGACCCCGAGGCGGAGCTCCCCGACCTCGGGCCGGTGGCCGAGCTGCTCGAGAAGGTCGACACCAGCGGCGTCGAGCAGCGCGACGACCTCCGTCTCCAGCTTCCCTGACGGTGAGCCGGGACCCGGTCGGGACCGACCCTCGAGCCGGGCCCCGAAGGACCGCCGCCCGAGGGGCGGCTCGGCACCACGGGACCGGGGCTCCTCCTCGGGTTCCTGCTGACCGGGCTCGTGCTGGGCTGGCTGGTCCGGCCGCTGGTGGTGACGTTGGGCGCCACCGCGCCGCGCGTCACCTGGCCGCCCGCGGTCGCCCTCGCCCTGGCCGCGGCGCTCCTGTTCACGGTCGCGGTCAGCACGCGCCGCACCATCGCGCTCCGCCGGCCCGGGCTGCGCGCCCACCAGGCGGTGAACCGGCTGGTCCTGGCGAAGGCGTCGGCGATCAGTGGAGC
This sequence comes from uncultured Actinomycetota bacterium, assembly GCA_963754155.1. GTDB lineage: Bacteria > Actinomycetota > Actinomycetes > Propionibacteriales > Nocardioidaceae > Marmoricola_A. Next base: position 1,841,244 of record CAVWEU010000003.1, read on the forward strand.
GCTCGTCGCGGGTGGCTACCTCGGCTACGCACTGACCTGGGTCGGCATCGCCGCCGAGCTGGCCGATGAGCGGATCGTGCGCAGCCTGGCGTCCGCGGCCGGGGCCCTGGCCACCCTCGCAGCCGCCCTGTTCCTCGAGCGCGCCTGCCGGGTCGACGACGCCGGGCGCGACGGATGATCAGCCGCGCCGCGCCCGTAGCCGGTCCGTGGTCGCCCGCAACGGCCTGGTGACCTGCCACGAACGTGACGCCTGCACGGCCTCGAGCTCCTCGCGGGTCGCCCGCAGCTCGCTCCTGCAGGGTGGCGACCCGTGCCTCGAGCTCCTGCAGCCGGGGGTTCTTGGCCGGCCGGTGCTCCCGGACCCACCTCGCGACCGGCCTGCGCAGCTCGTCGTCGGTGTCGAGCCGCTCCAGGATGTCCTCGAAGTGCATGAGGACGGTGGGGTTGCCGACCGTGGCGTTGCGGAGGTCGGCCACGGTCATCGGCGACGGGAAGGCTCCGCTCGCCTGCGCCGACAGCCCGACCGCCCGGAGCTCGAGCTGGGTGCGCACGCACTTCTCGCAGTGGCCGCAGTTGGTGCCGCCGGCGTCGGCCTGGTAGCAGACGCGCAGCTCCTCCAGCAGCACCGGGTGGTCCCGCAGGAACTCCACCCGCTCCACGCGGCGGTGGGTGCCGCCGGTGCTGACCACGGGGAACCACGGGTTCCCCAACAGGTGGTTGACCGCCATGTTGCTCCCGTACGGCGGCATCCGGAGCTCGAGCCGGTAGCTGTGGTCGGTGGCGTGGATCGCCGCGGAGCAGCTCGCCGAGAAGGTGTGGAGGATCGACATCAGGCCGCTGTTGAAGCTCATGAACCAGGCGTTGCAGAACTCCTGCTGCCAGTTCGTGCTCACGACCGCCAGCCGTACGCCGTACTCGTCGAGCGCCCGCCGGGCCGACGCGCGGGCGCGGTCCAGCGCCTGCTGGTCGCCGTGCTTGAGGTCCCAGCCGACCACCAGCACGCCGAGGTCGACGGTGCGGCTCATCCGGCCGAGGGTCCCGCTGGCGTGCGCGGCCAGCGCGAAGCCGGCGTCGACGCCGCCGCTGAACCCCATCACCGCCCCGCCGCGGTCGCCGGGGTCCGGCAGCGGGACCTCCTCCTCCGCGGACAGCGAGATCCGCTGGAACTCGTCGGGCCGCCAGACCGACCAGATCGTCTGCAGCTCGTCCAGCCGCTCGAGCTGTGCTGACGTCACCGGCCCCTCGACGTGCAGGTCGCACCCCTCGGAGGCGGCGTACTGCACCAGGGAGACCGCGACGAAGTCGTGGTTCGGCGGCAGCGTCCCCCAGACCGGGTCCGGGCTCACCAGGTCCAGGGTCCCGCCGGTGCCGCGGGGGCCCTCGACCGCCACCGAGATCCTGCTCTCCGACGCCTGCGCCAGCCGCGCCCGCATCACCGGTCTCGTCACCGTCGCCGTTCCCTTCGTCGCCCGGGCGGGTCAAGGGGAGCGTACGCCGCGGCGCCGGATAATCTGACGAGCGTGCGCGAGGTGGCCAGAGAAGACCGCGGAGGAGCCGAGGAACCCGTCTACCTGATCGGCACCAGCGGGCATCCGAACTACGGCGACGAGTTCATCACCGCCGCGTGGCTGCGGTTCCTCGCGACCAGCCGTCCCGAGGCCGAGGTCTGGCTCGACTGCCCGAACCCGGGGCTCTCCTCGCACCTCTTCCGGGGGCTGCACCCCCGGCTCCGGACCACCGACTCGCTGTGGCGGCTGATGTGGGAGACCCGCGGCATGGACCCCGGCTCCGCCGCCGCGCACGTGGACCGCGGAGTGGTGGAGCTCGGCACGCCCACCTACGACCTGGGGCTGCTCGACGCCCGCGAGGCGCGCACCGTGCACGTGCTCGGCGGCGGCTACATCAACGCAGCCTGGCCGCACAACGCCCTGCTGCTGCGTGCGGCGCTGCGGCTGCGGGAGGTCAGCGGCGCCCGGTTGGTGGCGACCGGGCTCGGGCTGGCGACGGCGCCGGACGCGGACATGCTGCGCGAGACGCTCACCGCGTTCGACCACGCCACCGTGCGCGACGCCGAGAGCGCCAAGCTGGCCGGCGTGGAGCCGAGCTGCGACGACGCGTTCCTCGGGGTGCGGATCGGTCGCCGGGGTGCGCAACGTCGAGCACGTCGCCGACGGCACCGGCGACGTCTGGGTGTGCCTGCAGAGCGACCTGGTGGAGCCGGCGGTCTTCGAGGCGGCCCTCGCCGCGGTCCGCGCCGCGCTGACCGGGCCTGAGCTGGCCGGCCGCACGGTCCGCTACCTCGAGGCGATCCCGGGCAAGGACCGGGTGGCGTTCGACCGGCTGCGGGACCTGATCCCCGAGGAGAACTTCGTGCCCTTCGTCCGGCTGTGGCGGGAGGGGTTCCCGGCCCGCGCCGGCCAGACCTGGCTGACCTCGCGGTTCCACTTCCACCTGCTGGCAGCCGCGAGCGGCGCGGCCGGCACCGCCCTCGAGGTGAGCGAGGACTACTACCGGCACAAGCACGAGTCGCTGCTCGACGCCGGCACCGGCTGGTCGGTGACCCGGGCGGGCGAGACGACGGCCGCGCCGCCGACCTGGGACCACACGTTCCGGCGCACCGCCACCGATCTGCGGCGCACCAAGCTCGACGAGGCCGAGCGGCTCTACCCGGTCCCGGAGCCACCGGCAGCACCGGTGTCGCCGGTCGTCGTCGCCGGCTGCTGCCGACCCCAGGGCGCCGGGGCTGTTCAAGCGCCGCTGAGCGAGCTCGAGCAGCTTCTCCGCGAGGTAGACGTCGACGGGCCCGGTGACCTTGAGGTTCGCCTCGTCCCCGGGCACCACGCCGACCGGGGTGCTCGGGGAGTAGCGGAGCACCACGCTGCAGTCGTCGGTGGCCACGAACGCCGGGTCGCGGCCGGCCTCGGCGTACGCAGCCCGCAGCGCCGTGAGCCGGAACCCCTGCGGCGTCTGGACCCGGCGCAGGGTCGCCCGCTCGGGCACGCCGGCGATCGTGTCGTCGGTGCCGACCTCGATGATGGTGTCGGCGGACGGCACCGCGACCGTCACGGCGTCGTAGCGGTCGAGCGCGGCCAGGCACGAGGCGATGATGCGGGGGGTGACCAGCGGCCGCACGGCGTCGTGCAGCAGCACCTTGCGGTCGCCGCGGCCCGAGCGCGTCGAGTGCCCGCGCGGTCGTGGCGCTGCGGGTGCCGGCCCCCTCGAGGACGCGACGGACCTTCGTGAAGCCGCCGGCGCGGACCATCTCGCGCACCGCGTCCAGGTGGCCCGGCGCCATCATCACGACGATGTCGTCGACCTCGGGGTGGGCGTCGAAGACCGCCATCGTGTGCTGCATCAACGGGCGTCCGGCGACCTCCACCAGCTGCTTGGGGAAGTCGAGCCCGACCCTGGTCCCCACGCCGCCGGCCAGCAGGACCGCGGTGTTCCTCCGGTCGCCCATGTCGTCGTCCCCTCCCTGCCGATCACTGCCGATCACTGCCGATCACTGCCGATCACTGCCGATCACTTGTCGATGTCGCCGATGACGAAGAACATCGAGCCGAGGATCGGCACCAGCTGCTCGACCCTGGCGCCCTCGACGACCGCCGGCAGGGCCGAGGCGTTGTTGAACCCCGGGCGTGCGCAGCTTCAGCCGCCACGGCGTCTTCTCGCCGCGCGAGACCAGGTAGTAGCCGTTGATGCCTCCCGGGCTCTCGGTCCAGGCGTACGTCGCGCCCTCCGGTGCCTTGACGATCTTCGGCAGCCGCACGTTGACCGGTCCCGGCGGGAGGGTGCGGACCCGGTCGAGGCAGGCGTCGACCAGGTCGAGGCTCACCGCGACCTGGTCGACCAGCACCGAGAACCGGGCATAGGCGTCACCCTCGGTGCGGCCGACCACCCGCAGGACGTCGCCGAGCGCGCCGTACGCGAGGGACGGCTCGTCGCGGCGCAGGTCGAGGTCGAGCCCGGACGCGCGGGCGACCGGCCCGCTGACCCCGTGCGCGCGGGCGGCCGTCTCGTCGAGCACGCCCACCCCGACCGTCCGCTCCCGGAACGCCGGGTCGCCCAGCGACGCCTCCTCGATGCCGGGGAGCGCGCGGCGGACGTCGGCGACCGCACCGGCGGCCCGGGCGAGCCACCCCTCGGGCAGCTCCTCCTTCAGCCCGCCCACCCGGTTGAACATGTAGTGCATCCGGCCGCCCGAGAGCTCCTCCATCACGGCGAGGACCCGTTCGCGCTGGTGCAGCGTCGACAGCGGCGCCCGGCCGAGCTCGGCCGGGTAGGAGCCGAGGAACATCAGGTGGTGGAGCACGCGGTTGAGCTCGGCGAGCAGCGTGCGCAGCCAGACCGCCCGGGGCGGCACCTCGATGCCGAGCATCCGCTCGACGGCCAGGACGACGCCGAGCTCGTTGGCGAAGGCGCTCAGCCAGTCGTGGCGGTTGGCCAGCACGATGATCTGGCGGTAGTCGCGGACCTCGAAGAGCTTCTCGACGCCGCGGTGGAGGAAGCCGACCTCGGGCTCGCAGCCGACGATCACCTCGCCGTCGAGCCGCAGCCGCAGCCGCAGCGCCCCGTGCGTGGACGGGTGATGCGGCCCCAGGTCGAGGACCACGTCGTCGGGGGAGGTGCTCAGCCCGCGTGCCGCGGCCCCGATCGACACCGTCAGGTCACTCGTCACGTGCCCACCATAGGGTCGGAGCGTGGACGACCTCTTCGCACCTCCGGGCAGCTCGTGGCAGCGGGTGTCGCCCCGGCTCGCCGTCGTGCGCCGCTCGATCCTCCTCGTGGTCGTCGTGCTGGCGGCCACGGTCGCGGTGACCCTGCACCTGCTGCTCGGCCCGCCCTCGCTCCTGCTCGTCGGCGTGCTGGTCGCACTGGCACTCCTCGCCGGCTGGGGCTGGTGGCTGATCGGCCGCAACGCCCGGCGCTGGGGGTACGCCGAGGAGGACGAGGAGCTCTACATCACCCGGGGTGCGCTCTTCCGCGCACTGGTGGTGGTGCCCTACGGCCGGATGCAGTACGTCGACGTCGAGGCCGGGCCGCTCGACCAGGCCAACGGGATCGCCAAGCTGCACCTGCACACCGCGAGCCCCGGCACGACGGCGGTGATCCCCGGGCTGCCGGCCGAGGAGGCTGCCCGGCTGCGGGACCGGCTCACCGCCCGGGGCGAGTCGCGGGCCGCCGGGCTGTGACCGGTCACGACGAGCAGCGGTTCCGCCGCCTCTCCCCGCTGACGCCGGTCGCGCGTGCGCCGATCGTGCTGCTCGCCGTCGTCGGCACCTCCTGGCAGCAGCTGATCCGCCAGGGGGTCGGACCCTTCACGGTCGTGCTGGGGGTGCTCCTGGTCGCCGGTGCGGTCTACGGCGTGGCGTCGTGGGTGCGCACGAAGTACTGGATCGACGACGACGAGCTCCGCATCGACACCGGCGTCGTGGTGCGCCAGTCCCGCCGGATCCGGATCGACCGGTTGCAGGGCGTGGACATCGTCCAGCCGCTCGTGGCCCGGCTCATGGGGCTCGCCGAGCTGAGGTTCGACGTGGCCTCGGGCGGCGACCGGGAGGGCTCGCTCGCCTTCCTCCCGCACCGCGAGGCGCTCGAGCTGAGGAGGTCGCTGCTCGAGCGCCGGAACGACCTCAGGGACGGCTTCTCGGAGGGCGGGGCGGGGGACGGGGCCGCGGACGGACCCGATGTCGCCTCCCGCCCCGGCGGCTCTTCCGACGAGGTGCGGCTCGCCACCCTCCAGCTGCGGCCGCTCGTGGGCAGCCTGCTGCTCTCCACCGAGACCCTGCTGATGGTCGTGGGCGCCGTCGCCCTCGCGGTCACCTTCGTGCTGACCGGCGCCTTCCTGGTGGCCGGGGGGCTCGCCCCGGCGCTGCTCGGCCTCGCCCTCGCGCTCAGCCGCAAGCTCACCTCCTACTACGGGTTCACGCTGTCGGACGCCCCGTCCGGGCTGCACGTCCGCCGCGGCCTGACCTCGCTGTCGAGCCAGACGATCGCCCGGGCCAGGATCCAGGGGCTGCTCGTCACCGAGCCGCTGCTGTGGCGCCCGTTCGGCTGGGCGCGGCTCGACGTGTCGGTCGCCGGCTACCAGTCGTCGAGCGACCCCGACGCCGCGCAGGCCTCCTCGACCCTCATGCCGGTCGCCCCGCGCGCCGAGATCGACGCCCTGGTGCGGCACGTCCTCGGCCGCGACGTCGGCGGCGTGGTCCTGACCCCGCCGCCGCGGCGCGCCCGCTGGCTGGCGCCGTTGACCGCCTGGACGCTGGCGTTCGGCCAGGATGCCGAGCTGCTCGTGAGCCGGCGCGGGTTCTGGCACCGCCGCCTCGACATCGTGCCGCAGGCTCGGGTCCAGTCGGTGCGGCTGGTCCGGGGACCGGTGCAGCGGCGGCTGCGGGTCGCCGACTTCCACGTCGACAGTCCGCCGGGTCCCGTGCGGGTGGTCGCGCAGGCGCGCGACCAGACCGAGGCCCGTGCGCTCCTGCAGGAGGCCGTCACCCTGTCCCGGTCGGCCCGGCAGAGGGCGCTTCAGCCGATCCCCGGGCGCGGCTCCTCCGAGCCGCCGGAGACCACCCAGTAGAAGTCCCCGAGCCCACCCTCGGCGGTCAGGTCCGTGGCCCGCGTCGTGGTGGCCAGGGCCTCGGCGTACTCCCGCGGGGACGACCGAGCCAGCGACAGCGGCGGGCGGCCCGTGGCAAGGCCGAGCAGGCTCAGCGCCTCCCGCTGCCGCACCACGGTGCCGCCCGTGGCGGCGGCCACCGCGTCGACGGCGACCGACGCGGTGACGTCGCGTGACCCGTCCGGCCTGACGTCGACCTCGCGGCCGTCGCGGTAGGAGCGGAGGGAGCCGTACGGCGGACGGTCCGCCCGCGTGTGTCCGTAGTCGACGGCGATCGCCAGCCCGCGCCCGACCCGGCCCGCTGCGTCGGCCCATGCCCGGTCGCGAGCGGTGCCGACCTCGGCGCGGGTCCCGGGCTCGCGGGCGTCCAGCGGCCACCACGCGTCGAGCCACGCGTGGAGCGTGGGCGGGACGCCTGGGTCGTCGACGCGGTGGCCGAGCGACTCGGCGCCGGTCGCCGGGTCCACGTGCACGACCCGCACGTCGCCTGCGGCATCGACCTCGACGACGTGGCAGGGCACGTTGTCGAGCCACTCGTGCGCGAGCAGGACCCCGTCGACGGCGCTCGGCAGGACCGGGGACCAGTCGACCGCCGACGGGAGCCCCGCAGGGCGCGCCGCCACCTCGACGCCGAGCAGCGTGAGCTCCGGCGCGAGCCGGTGGACGGCGGTGAGCAGCTCACCACGACCGGCACCCACATCCACGAGGGTGTCGAGGGCCCGGTCGCGCAGCAGCCTGACCAGGGCCTCGGCGAGGAGCGTCGAACCGTGCACGGAGGTGCGGAAGTGGTCCGCCGGCGCCTGGTGCCGGTAGAACCCGTCAGGACCGTAGAGCGCCCGGTCCCACGCGGTGCGCCACGGCGGCGCGGAGGTGCGAGGCGGGAGCGGCGGGATGCCGAGGTTCGTGGCCACGCCAGCAGGGTACGGCTGTGACGGAGGCCACTGCCCGAGCCGATGACGTCGTCGGAACCCCGTCCTAGGCTGGAGGAGTCAGCAAACCGTCCGGTACCCGTTCGCGGGACTGGAACGAAAGGCGATGACCATGACCCGACCGGTCACCCGAGTGGGGGTCGTCGGCGCAGGCCGCGTCGGCGCCGTCCTCTCTGCGGGGCTCCGGGCAGCCGGCCACCCGGTGGTGGCGGCAGCCGGCGAGTCCGACGCTTCCCGTGCACGCGCCGCGGCGCTCCTTCCCGGTGTGCCGCTGCAGAAGCCGACCCGGGTCAGCCGGGCAGCCGATCTGCTGCTGCTCACCGTCCCCGACGACATGCTCTCGAACGTCGTGACGATGCTCGCCGCCTCGGGCGCGATCCGGAAGGGGCAGTACGTCGCGCACACCTCGGGTCGCCACGGGCTCGCGGTCCTCCAGCCGGCGGCCGACGTCGGTGCCCACGTGCTCGCCCTCCACCCGGCGATGACGTTCACCGGCACGGCGGTGGACCTGCCGCGGCTCCCCGGGTGCGCCTTCGGCGTGACCGCTGAGACGGAGCCGGCGGTCGCGATGGCGACGGCTCTCGTCGCGGAGCTCGGCGGCGAGCTGGTGTGGGTCTCGGAGGAGAAGCGGACGCTCTACCACGCCGGTCTCGCGCACGGCGCCAACCACCTCGTCACGCTGGTCTGCCAGGCGATGGAGCTGCTCCGCGAGTCCGGCGCCGCCGACCCCGCCGCCACCCTCCGGCCGCTGCTCGGCGCGGCGCTCGACAACGCCCTGACCATGGGCGACGCAGCGCTCACCGGCCCGATCGTCCGCGGGGACGTCGAGACGGTCCGGGCCCACCTCGAGGGGATCGCCCGCACCCGGCCGGACACGCTCCCGTCGTACGTCGCCCTGGCCCGCGCCACGGCCAACACCGCGGTGCTCGACGGCCGGCTGCTCCCGATCCGGGCCGCCAAGCTGGTCGGCATCCTCAACGACGCCCTGGAGAGGGTCGACGCGTGAGCTTGCCCCTCGTCGCGCGGACGCGCGGGGAGCTGGCGAAGGCCCTGGACGACGCCGGCGGCCGGGTGGCCCTGGTGCCCACCATGGGCGCGCTGCACGCCGGGCATGCCGCCCTGCTCTCCACCGCCGCGGGGCTGCTCGGCCCCGGCGACGCGCTGGTCGCCTCGGTCTTCGTGAACCCGCTGCAGTTCGGCCCCGGCGAGGACCTGGAGCGGTACCCGCGCACCTTCGACACCGACCTCGAGACGTGCGCGGCCGCCGGCGTGGACGTGGTCTTCGCGCCGAGCGGCGAGGAGGTCTACCCGGGCGGGGAGCCGCTGGTGGCCGTCGAGCCCGGCCCGCTCGCCTCCGTCCTCGAGGGCGCCTCCCGACCCACCCACTTCCGTGGCGTGCTGACGGTGGTCGCCAAGCTGTTCGGGCTGGTCCGACCCGACGTCGCGGTCCTCGGCCAGAAGGACTACCAGCAGCTGGTGCTGGTCCGGCGCATGGTCGCCGACCTGTGCATGGGCATCGAGGTGGTCGGCGGTGAGACCGTCCGCGATGAGGACGGGCTGGCGCTGTCCAGCCGCAACCGCTACCTCTCCGCCGCCGAGCGGGTGGCCGCACGGGCGCTGCCGGCCGCCCTCACGGCCGGTGCCGCCGCCGGCCCGCGAGGCGCGGACGCCGTACGACGCGCGGCGCTGGCGGTGCTGGAGGCGGCCGACGGGGTCGACCTCGACTACCTCGCTCTCACCGACCCGGAGCTGGCGGAGCCGCCCGCCGCCGGACCGGCGAGGCTGCTCGTCGCAGCCCGGGTCGGCGCGACCCGGCTCATCGACAACGTCGCACTCACCCTGGAGGCCTGATGCTGCGCACGACGACCCACCGCGACCGGCCGGCCGGCTGAGCCCGGCATGCTGCTCTGCGCCGACATCGGCAACAGCCACACCACCGTCGGGCTCCTCGACGCCGGAACGGTCGTCCACCACTGGCGGGTGGCCACCGACGAGCGGCGCACCGCCGACGAGTGGGGGGTGCTGCTGCGCGCGCTGCTCGCCTCGACCGGGTTCGACGGACGTGCGAGCGGGGTCGCGGTCTGCAGCACCGTGCCGGGGGTGCTGCACGAGTGGCGGCAGATGATGGAGACCTACCACGCCGAGGTCCCGCACGTGGTCGTCGAGCCCGGGGTCCGCACCGGCGTGCCGGTGCTGATGGACAACCCGCGCGAGGTCGGTTCGGACCGGATCGTCAACGCGCTCGCGGCGGCGCAGCTCTACGACGGGCCCTCGATCGTCGTCGACTTCGGCACCGCCACGACCTTCGACGTCGTCTCGCCGCGCGGTGAGTACGTCGGCGGCGCGATCGCGCCCGGCATCGGGATCTCCCTGGAGGCGCTCGGCAGCCGCGGCGCCCAGCTGCGCAAGGTCGAGCTGCTCCGGCCGCGCTCGGTCATCGCCAAGAACACCGTCGAGGCGCTGCAGAGCGGCGTCCTCTACGGCTTCGCCTCGCAGGTCGACGGAATGGTCGCCCGGATGACCGAGGCGCTGGGGCTCGCTCGCCGGCCAGGTCGACGTCGTCGCCACGGGAGGGCTCGCCGAGCTCGTCATCGAGGAGTGCGCCTCCATCACCGACCACCAGCCCTGGCTGACCCTGCTGGGGCTGGAGATCGTCTTCGCCCGGAACGGTTGAGGGGGACAGTCGTCGAGGGGCCGGCGTCCACGACCTACGCTTGGTCCCCATGACCGACAAGCCCGCGCCGTCCGCGCCGTCGCGCCGCCTGCGTCCCCGTCCGCGGAGGACGACCTCCCCGAGCAGATGCGGGTCCGGCGCGAGAAGCGGCAGCGGCTCCTCGACGACGGCCGCGCGCCGTACCCGGTCGTCGTCGAGCGCACCCATGCGCTGGCGGAGGTCCGCGCGACCTACGACGCGCAAGGGCTCGAGCCGGACACCGCGACCGGTGACACGGTCTCCGTGGTCGGCCGGGTGATCCATCAGCGCAACACCGGCAAGCTGTGCTTCGTGCGGCTCCGCGAGGGCGACGGCACCGAGCTCCAGGCGATGCTGTCGCTCGCGGACGTGGGCGAGGAGTCGCTCGCCGAGTACAAGGCCGTCGTCGACATCGGCGACTTCCTGGGGGTCACCGGGGAGGTCGTGACGAGCCGCCGCGGCGAGCTGTCGGTGCGCGCCACCTCGTGGACGATGGTCGCCAAGACGCTGCGTCCGCTCCCGAACGAGCACCGGCCGCTCTCCGACGAGGCGCGGGTCCGGCAGCGGTACCTCGACCTGGTGGTCAACCCCGAGTCGCGCCAGATGGTCCGCACGAAGGCGGCGGTGCTCAAGTCCCTGCGGCGGACCCTCGACGAGCGGGGGTACGTCGAGGTGGAGACCCCGATCCTCCAGCTCACCAACGGCGGGGCGGCGGCGCGGCCGTTCCGGACCCACCTCAACGCCTTCGACCAGCCGATGCTGCTGAGGATCGCGATCGAGCTCGACCTCAAGAAGGCGATGATCGGCGGGGTGGAGCGGGTCTACGAGATCGGCCGGACCTTCCGCAACGAGGGGCTGGACTCCACGCACGCCGCCGAGTTCTCCATGCTCGAGGCCTACGAGGCCTACGGCGACATCGAGACGATGAAGCAGCTGGTCCGTGACCTCGTCGTGGACGCCGCCCGGGCGGTGGGGCGCACCGTGGTGACCGGCCGCGACGGGGAGGAGATCGACCTCGAGCAGCCGTGGCGCTCGGCGAGTCTGCTCGACCTGGTCTCCGAGGCGCTCGGGGTCGAGGTGACCATGGACACGCCCCTGGTCGAGCTCGTCAAGATCGCCGAGGACCGGGAGGTCGAGCTCCAGCCGCACTGGAACGCCGGCGAGGTCGTCCTCGAGCTCTACGAGCAGCTCGTCGAGGACACCTTGATCCAGCCGACGTTCGTGCAGGACTACCCGGAGTCGGTCCGGCCGCTGGCGAAGGCGCACCGGTCCCGGCCTGGGCTGGTGGAGGCGTTCGACCTGATCGTCAACGGTGTCGAGCTGGCGCCGGCGTACTCCGAGCTGAACGACCCGGTGATCCAGCGGGAGCGGCTCGTGGAACAGTCACTGCTCGCCGCGAAGGGCGACCCCGAGGCGATGGAGCTCGACGAGTCGTTCCTGAGAGCGATGGAACACGGAATGCCGCCCGCGGGCGGAATGGGAATGGGTGTCGACCGGCTCGTGATGCTGCTCACCGGAGCCGGGATCCGCGAGACGATCCTGTTCCCGCTGCTGCGTCCGGAATGACCGCCGGGATTCTCCTGGTTTATCGCGACCGCGCACGCGGGCGAAAATGCCGGCGATTGCGCCGGAGTTCCGCCCGCTGCCGCGGCTGGGCGCGTCAGAGGTCGCGCGCCTGGTCGGCCGCCTCCGCCTCGGTGCCGGCCTCGGAGCTGACGATCGAGCCCCCGGCGTTCTCGAGGTGCGCCCGGATGAACCACTGGAACTGTTCGAGCTCACCGACCTGGCCGATCAGCATGTCCTCGGTGACCGGGTCGATCTCGCCGGCCCGCTCGATCACCTTCCGCGTGTCCGCGATCACCCCGGTGTAGACGAGGTCCAGGGCCGCGAGATGGGCGGGGACGGTGTCCCGGTCGAGCCCGTAGTCGTCCCAGGTGCGGTCGGAGACGATGGCCCCCACGGTCCCGCGCGGGGATGAGCCGAGGGCCGCGATGCGCTCCGCGAGGGCGTCGGCGTAGCCACGCACCAGGTCGACCTGCGGGTCGAGCATCTCGTGGACGCCGATGAAGTTCGGTCCCACCACGTTCCAGTGCACGTGCTTGAGCGTCAGGTGCAGGTCGTTGTAGGCACTGAGCCGCTCCTGGAGGAGGCCGGCGAGCTCCTTGCACTCCTGCTCGGACAGTCCGGGGATGGAGAAAGTCGTCATGCAGCCAGGTTCGCCAATCTTGATTCATTCCAAACATCACCGCAGTCGGGTTCACCGGATAATCAGAGCTTTACCTTGGCGCGCCTAATGTCGATGTGCATTTCCCGCCGCAGGGAAGATATGCTTTCGACTGATTCCGGGGGCCCTGTTGGAATCGCATCGGTTAATCAGTGAGGAACCCCTTCCATGGCGCAGCGCGTGAACGTGGTCCTGGTCGACGACATCGACGGGACGGAGGCCGCGGAGACCGTCACCTTCGGTCTCGACGGAGCGCAGTACGAGATCGACCTGTCAGCCGACAACGCCGACAAGCTGCGCGAGGCGCTGGCGACGTACGTCGGCCACGGGCGCCGCGCGGGCGGCCGTCGCCGCTCCTCGGGCGGGGGCTCAAGCCGCTCAGCGGCGACCCGCTCGACCGGCGCGTCGGGGCCCTCCGCCGCCGAGGTCCGCGCCTGGGCCCGCGAGAACGGCTGGGAGGTCCCTGATCGCGGACGTGTCGCCTCCGAGGTGCGGGACGCGTACTCCGCCGCCCACTGAGGACGGCGACCCGCTCCTGCCCCCCGGCCGGGTGTTCGCTGCGAGCGAACCCCGGACCGGGAACACGCGCTCCCGGGGGAGAGTTGAGCAAGGTGTCGTCCCTGGCCGAGCTCCGGGCGCCGGCGACCACGGCTCGCGTCGTAGGTGGTCCGGACTAGAGTGCTGGCAAGCGACCTCGTCCGCGCAGGTGGCGCGGGCGCCGTAAGGCTGAGGAGTGAAGTTATGTTCGAGCGGTTCACCGATCGAGCCCGTCGTGTGGTGGTGCTGGCCCAGGAAGAGGCCCGCATGCTCAGCCACAACTACATCGGGACCGAGCACATCCTGCTCGGGCTGATCCACGAGGGCGAGGGCGTGGCCGCCAAGGCGCTCGAGAGCCTCGGGATCTCCTTGGAGGCCGTGCGCGCACAGGTCGAGGAGATCATCGGCCAGGGGCAGCAGGCTCCCTCGGGCCACATCCCGTTCACGCCGCGCGCCAAGAAGGTCCTCGAGCTGTCGCTGCGCGAGGCGCTGCAGCTCGGCCACAACTACATCGGCACCGAGCACATCCTGCTCGGGCTGATCCGCGAGGGCGAGGGCGTCGCGGCCCAGGTGCTGGTGAAGCTGGGCGCCGACCTCAACCGGGTCCGCCAGCAGGTGATCCAGCTGCTCTCCGGGTTCCAGGGCAAGGAGACCGCCACCGCGGGCACCGCCCCCGAGGGTGCCCCGTCGAGCTCGCTGGTCCTCGACCAGTTCGGCCGCAACTACACGCAGGCCGCCCGCGAGGGGAAGCTCGACCCGGTCATCGGCCGGGAGAAGGAGATCGAGCGGGTGATGCAGGTGCTCTCCCGCCGGACCAAGAACAACCCGGTCCTCATCGGCGAGCCGGGCGTCGGGAAGACCGCCTGCGTCGAGGGGCTCGCCCAGGCGATCGTGCGCGGCGACGTGCCCGAGACGCTCAAGGACAAGCAGATCTACAGCCTCGACCTCGGAGCACTCGTCGCCGGGTCTCGCTACCGCGGTGACTTCGAGGAGCGGCTGAAGAAGGTCCTCAAGGAGATCAAGACCCGCGGCGACATCGTCCTGTTCATCGACGAGCTGCACACGCTCGTCGGCGCAGGCGCCGCGGAAGGCGCGATCGACGCCGCCAGCATCCTCAAGCCGATGCTGGCCCGCGGCGAGCTGCAGACGATCGGCGCCACGACGCTCGACGAGTACCGCAAGCACCTCGAGAAGGACGCAGCACTCGAGCGCCGGTTCCAGCCGATCCAGGTGCAGGAGCCGTCGATCGCGCACACGATCGAGATCCTCAAGGGGCTCCGCGACCGCTACGAGGCGCACCACCGCGTGACGATCACCGACGAGGCCCTGGTCTCGGCCGCGACGCTCGCCGACCGCTACGTCTCGGACCGGTTCCTGCCGGACAAGGCGATCGACCTGATCGACGAGGCGGGCTCGCGGCTGCGGATCCGCCGGATGACCGCTCCGCCGGACCTGCGCGAGTTCGACGACAAGATCGCCGACGTGCGCCGCCGCAAGGAGAGCGCGATCGACAGCCAGGACTTCGAGCTGGCCGCGTCGCTGCGCGACGAGGAGAAGAAGCTGATCCTCGCCAAGGGCGAGCGTGAGAAGCAGTGGCGCGCCGGCGACATGGACGTCGTCGCCGAGGTCGACGAGGAGCTGATCGCCGAGGTCCTCGCGGTCGCGACCGGCATCCCGATCGTCAAGCTGTCCGAGGAGGAGTCGACGCGGCTGCTCAAGATGGAGGACGAGCTGCACAAGCGGGTCGTCGGCCAGGAGGAGGCCGTCAGGGCGCTCAGCCGGGCGATCCGACGCACGCGCGCCGGCTGAAGGACCCCAAGCGCCCCGGCGGCTCGTTCATCTTCGCCGGCCCCTCGGGCGTCGGGAAGACGTGGCTGTCGAAGACGCTGGCCGAGTTCCTCTTCGGCGACGAGGACGCGCTGATCCAGCTCGACATGTCGGAGTTCTCCGAGAAGCACACCGTGTCGCGGCTGTTCGGCTCGCCTCCCGGCTACGTGGGCTACGAGGAGGGCGGCCAGCTCACCGAGAAGGTGCGCCGCAAGCCGTTCTCCGTGGTCCTCTTCGACGAGGTCGAGAAGGCCCACCCGGACATCTTCAACTCGCTCCTGCAGATCCTGGAGGAGGGTCGGCTCACCGACTCCCAGGGCCGGGTCGTCGACTTCAAGAACACCGTCATCATCATGACGACCAACCTCGGCACGCGGGACATCTCGAAGGGCGTCAACCTCGGCTTCCAGCAGTCCGCCGACGTGCAGGGCTCCTACGACCGGATGAAGGCGAAGGTGTCGGAGGAGCTCAAGCAGCACTTCCGCCCGGAGTTCCTCAACCGTGTCGACGAGATCGTGGTGTTCCCGCCGCTGTCGAAGGAGCAGATCATCACGATGGTCGACATGATGGTCGCCGGCGTCGACAAGCGGCTCCGCGACCGGGACATGGAGATCGAGCTGACCCAGGACGCGAAGGACCTGCTCGCGACGCGCGGGTTCGACCCGGTGCTCGGCGCTCGGCCGCTGCGCCGGACCGTCCAGCGGGAGATCGAGGACACGCTCGCCGAGAAGATGCTCTACGGCGAGGTCGGTCCCGGCCAGACCGTCCAGGTCGGCGTGGAGGGCGAGGGGGTCACCGCCGCCTTCACCTTCCACGGCACCCCGCGGGCGCCGCTGACCGACCTCGACGAGCTGCCTCCGATGGAGACGATCGACGAGGTGGAGCCGGCCGAGGTCGGTCCCAAGGAGAACGAGTAGCCAGCAGGCTCCCGCGCCCCCGTCCCGGTTTCCGGGGCGGGGGCGCTTGCCGTTGCGCCGCCCGCCGTCCGCGGTGCGGCGCCGTCTGCGGTGGGGCGCCGCCGAAATCCGTCCGCACGGACGGATCTCCTGCCTTCGGGCGCGGATTCGCTTCGAATTCCGTCCGCACGGACGGGTTTCCTGCCTTTGGGCGGGGGTTCGCCTCGATTTCCGTCCGTGCGGACGATTTTCGGCGGCGGCGGCGGCGGCGGCGGCGGCGGCAGGGCTGCGGGGCGGCTGCGCAGCCTCGAGGCGGTACGCCGGCGTCAGGCGGCGGTCTGGAGGTTGAGGACGGTCACGCCGATGATGATGAGCGCCAGGGCGCCGGCCTTCATCAGTCCGAGCGGCTCGTCAAGGAAGAGCACGCCGATGACGGCGATCCCTGCGGTGCCGAGCCCGGCCCAGACGGCGTAGGCGATCGAGACCGGGATCTCCCGGACGACCAGCGCGAGCAGCCAGATCGACAGTGCGTAACCGCCGAGCACGACCGCGGTCCACGCGGGGTCACGGAAACCGTCGCTCTTCGGCAGCGACGCGGTCGAAGCGACCTCGACGGCGATCGCGGCGATGAGCAGGAACCAGGCGGCGACCATGGGAGGCTCCCTTCCCCTGAGGCGGACTCCCATAAAATGTAGCACTCGCTACACTTCGGGCCATGGGACAGGCTACTCGGCGACGGACCGCGCTTGCAGAGGCGGCCACCGACCACGTCCTCGAGCACGGGCTGGTCGGGCTCAGCCTGCGGCCGCTGGCGGCGGCGCTCGGCACCAGCGACCGGATGCTGCTCTACCACTTCGCCGACAAGGACGACCTCGTGGCGACGGTGCTGCGGGTCGCCACCGACCGCTCGGTCCGGGAGGTCGAGAGGCTTCCCGACGGCTCGGACGTGAGGGCTGCCGTCCACCTGCTCTGGCGAGCGCTCACCACACCGCCGCTCGAGCAGTGCCAGCGGCTGTACGTCGAGGCGGCGGCGCTGGGGCTGCTGGGTCGCGAGCCGTACGCCGGCGTGGTCCGGGAGGCGAACCGGGGCTGGATCGCCGCGCTGGTGGCGTTCCTCCGTCGTTCCGGGTGTGCCCCGCAGCGGGTCGACCGCGCGGTGGTCCTCCTCGAGGCCACGCTGATGGGGCTCCACCTCGACCTGCCGCTCGACCGCGACACCCCGGCGGTCAGCCAGGCCGTCGCTGACCTTGCCGACGCGGTGGCGGCGATCGCGGCAGGCGGGCCAGGTCAGGGCAGGGCGTAGACGCCCTCGGCCACCCGGACGACGAGGCCGTCCTCCAGCAGGGTCGCCAGGCACCGCTCGCGCTGGGACCGTTCGCCCCAGGCCGCATCGAGGGTGCTGGCGCGCACCGGCCCTTCGCTGTCACGGAGGACGGCCAGCAGCCGGCCGCGCACCTGGCGGTCCGTGCCGGCGTACCCCTGCACCCGTCGCGGACGCGTGTCGGGCGGCCGGCCCGCGGCGCGCCACCGGCAGAGGTCGCCGACCGGGCACTGGCCACACCGGGGCTCACTCGCGCGGCAGACCAGCGCGCCGAGCTCCATGACCCCGACGGCCCAGGAGGCGGCGGTGGCCGGCGCCTCGGGGAGGAGAGCCGTGGCCCGGTCCCGCTCGCCGCGGGTGACGGCCGGTCCGGGTAGCGCCTCGCCGCCGACCAGTCGGGCGAGGACCCGTCGCACGTTGGTGTCGAGCACCACGTGGCGCCGGCCGAACGCGAACGAGGCGACGGCGCTGGCGGTGTAGTCGCCGACGCCGGGCAGGGCCAGCAGCGCGGCATGGTCGTCGGGGACCTCGCCGCCGTGTTCCTCGACGATCGCCGCCGCGGCGGCGTGCAGCCGCAGCGCCCGACGGGGGTAGCCCAGCCGCCCCCAGGCACGGACCGCGTCGCCGGGCGCAGCCGCCGCGAGGTCGGCCGGGGTCGGCCACCTCTCCATCCAGGCGAGCCAGGTCGGGAGCACCCGGGACACCGGCGTCTGCTGCAGCATCGCCTCGGAGACGAGAATTCCCCACGGGGTGGCCTCGGCAGAGCGCCAGGGCAGGTCGCGCGCGTGCTCGTCGTACCAGTCGAGCACCCGCTCGTGCAGGACGTCGGCGGCGACGGCGGGGGGACGGAGGAGGCTCATGGGCGCGGTCAGCCTAGCCGCAGCGGCGACTCCACCGGCTCTCGGAGTGGCACCCGCCAGGGCCGCGGCGACCTCGTTACCGTTCGGGCATGACTGCCGCGAAGCGCCCCCGGGGACGGCTGCCGCGTCGCGTCTACTGGTTCCGCCGGCTCCTGGTGCTGGCGGTCGCCTGCGGCCTGGTGTTCGGGATCGCCCGGCTCCTCGGTGTCTCGGGCGGCGACTCGCCGGGGCAGGCGGCGCAGGTCGCTGCTCCCCAGCCGCCGGACAGCGGCGCCGCGACCCCCACCAGCGACCCTGGCGTGCAGGACGACGCCGTCGAGGGCCCGGAGAAGAAGACGAAGAAGCAGAAGGAGCGGGAGAAGCGCAGGAAGAAGCAGCTCGCCCGGCCGGACGGCCCGTGCCTGGACAGCGACGTCGTGGTCACCCCGCTGATCCGGACCCAACCGGCCGGTCAGCGGGTCCGGGTGGTGCTCCAGGTGGGCACCCGGGAGTCGCCGGCGTGCTACTGGGAGGTCAGCGCGGACAGCGTCTTCGTCACCATCGGCTCGGAGGAGCTCGGGATGCTGTGGACCACGCAGCACTGCGTCGATGCGGTGCCGACCGCCGACGTCGTCGCCCGCAAGAAGAAGCCGGCGCGGGTCGCCTTCTTCTGGGACGGCCGCGAGTCCGACGAGGAGTGCACAGGGGGAGCCCCGTGGCTGACGAGTGGCAGCTATCTCGTGGAGGCGGCGGCCCGCGGCTCGACCGAGGTCAAGGAGGCGGTCTTCGTGCTCGCGCCCGCCGCGACCCCGACGATCACAGTGACGCCGACACCGAGTCCTTCACCGACGGCACGAGCAGAGCCTCGGACGGACGCCGAGGAAGCGGACTGAGCGGTTCTCAGACGTAGCGTTCGAGGATGCTCGACTCGGCGAGCCGGGAGAGCCCCTCGCGGACGCTCCTGGCTCGCAGCTCGCCGACTCCCTCGACGGCCTGCAGGTCGTCGATGCTGGCCGCCAGCAGCTTCTGGAGCCCGCCGAAGTGCTCCACGAGCCGCTCCACGACCGCGGCGGGGAGCCGCGGGACACGGGCGAGCAACCGGTAGCCGCGCGGCGACACCGGGTTGTCGAGCAGCTCGTTGGCGCCGAGCCCCAGAGCCCGGGCCACGGCGTTGACGTCGACCAGGTCGGTCGCGTTGAGCTGCTCGAGCTCGATGAGCACCTCGTCGGGGGTGCGGGCCTTCTTGCCGGCGGGGAGGTAGTCGCGGACCACGAGCTGACGGTCGGCGTCGACGCCGGTGATCAGCTCGTCGAGCTGGAGGCTCAGCAGGCGGCCGTCGGTGCCCAGCTCCAGGACGTAGTCGTCGATCTCGCGGGCGATCCGGGTGACCATCTCGAGCCGCTGCGCCACCACGGCGACGTCCCGCCCGGTGACGAGGTCCTCGATCTCGAGCGCGGAGAGCGTGCTGCTCACCTCGTCGAGCCGCATCTTGTAGCGCTCGAGCGTCGCGAGCGCCTGGTTGGCCCGCGACAGGATCGACCCGGAGTCCTCGAGCACGTAGCGGGTCGCGCCCACGTAGAGCGCGATGATCTGCATCGACTGGGACACCGAGATGACCGGGTAGGTCGTCATCCGCGCGACCCGGTCGGCGGTGCGGTGCCGGGTGCCGGTCTCCTCGGAGGTGATCGACTGGTCGGGCATCAGGTGCACGGCGGCGCGAAGGATCCGGCTGGCGTCCTTGTCCAGGATGATGGCGCCGTCCATCTTCGCGAGCTCGCGGACCGCCTGGGCGGTGAAGGGCACGTCGAGGGTGAACCCACCGCTCGAGATCGAGTCGATGGTCTTGTCGGTGCCGAGGACGATGAGGGCGCCGGTCCGGCCGCGCAGGATCCGCTCCAGCCCGTCGCGCAGGTGCGTGCCGGGAGCGACGTTGGCGAGCGTCGCCCGCAGCCGGGCGGTCTCGTCTCGTTCGATGGGAGGCACGCCGAGGAGTCTAGGGCGTCCGACCGGCGCCGGCGCTCGGGTCACGGGGCCGCGAGCGCCGTGCGGTCGTGAGGTCCAGCACGCGCAGGGCGGTGGGCAGGTCGGGCGCGGCGAGGACCTCGAGGCCGTCGAGCTTCCGGGAGCCGGTCCCGCCGGGCTCGGCCGGCACGATCGCGAAGCCGAACCCGATCCGGCGCGCCTCCTCGAGCCGCCGCTTCACCTCGGGGACCCGGCGCAGCTCGCCGGCGAGCCCGATCTCGCCGATCGCGATGACCTCCGGCGGCACCACCAGCCCCTGCGCCGCCGAGGCGATCGACAGCGCGGTGGCGAGGTCGCCGGCCGGCTCGGTGATCCTGGCGCCGCCGACGGTCGAGACGAAGACGTCGCGGTTGACCAGCCCGACCCTGGCCCGGGCCTCCAGCACGGCGAGCACCATCGCCGTGCGCGACGGGTCGACACCGGAGGTCGTGCGGCGGGGACGCTCGGCGGCCGACGGGGTGACCAGGGCCTGGATCTCCGCCAGCATCGGTCGCCGTCCCTCCATCGTCACCGAGACGCAGGTGCCGGGCACCGCCTCGTGGTGCCGGGAGATGAAGAGGCCCGAGGGGTCGGTCACGGCGGAGATCCCGTCACCGGAGAGGTCGAAGCAGCCCACCTCGTCCACCGGGCCGTAGCGGTTCTTCACCGCGCGCACCATCCGGAGCCGGGTGGCCCGCTCGCCCTCGAACTGGAGGACGACGTCGACGAGGTGCTCGAGCACCCGCGGACCGGCGATGCTGCCGTCCTTGGTCACGTGGCCGACGAGGATGGTCGCCATCCCGCGGCTCTTCGCCTGGCGGACCAGGGCCGCGGTGACCTCCTTCACCTGGGTCACCCCGCCGGGCACCCCGTCGATGCCCGGAACGCCGATCGTCTGGACCGAGTCCACGACGAGCAGGTCGGGGCGCAGCGTCTCGACGTGGGTGAGCACCGCACCGAGGTCGGTCTCGGCAGCGAGGTAGAGGTCGTGGTGGACGCCGCGGCACCGGTCCGCTCGCAGCCGCACCTGTGCCGCCGACTCCTCGCCGGAGACGTAGAGGGTGCGGCTCCCGCTGCGGGCGGTCTGGGCAGCCACCTCCAGCAGCAGCGTCGACTTGCCGACGCCCGGCTCGCCGGCGAGCAGAACCACCGCACCTGGCACCAGCCCGCCGCCGAGGACCCGGTCGAGCTCGGCGACACCGCTCGTCCGGGAGGCGGCCTCCTCGATCGGCACCTCGCCGATCGGCACGGCGGGTGCGGTCACCGGCGTCGCCGCGGCGCGGGCGACCGTCGCCGCCCGCTCGTCCAGGCTGCCCCAGGCGTGGCACTCGGCGCACCGGCCGACCCACTTGGCGGTCTCCCACCCGCACTCGCCGCAGCGATAGGCGGATCGGGGCTTCGGTGCGCTGCGGCTCATGGAGGTGACGCTAGGCGAGGGCTCGGACATTTCCGGGCACGCGGCGCCTGGCGTGCCGTTCGTGGGGCAGACAGCGCAGGTTCATCCGGTGCGGACGCGACGTGACCGGGCTCACGGTTGACGCGCACGGGCGTGGGAGGCGACCATGACGCCACATTGGAACGATCCAGAGGGAGATGTCGATGCCGGCACGACACCGGACGGTGGCGACGCTGGCCACCGTGGCCGAGGCCGCCGGGGTCTCGCGACAGACGGTGTCGAACGCCCTCAACAGCCCCGACCTGCTCCGGCCCGACACCCTCGAACGGGTGCAGCAGGCGATCGCCGACCTCGGGTACACGCCCAACCGGGCGGCCCGCAACCTGCGCACCCGCGCCTCGCACTTCGTCGGGCTGCGGCTGGACCCTGCGGTGGAGGGGAGCATCAGCGGCCTCATGGACCGTTTCCTGCACTCCCTGGTGGAGTCGTGCAAGGAGGCCGGGCTGCACGTGCTGCTGTTCACCGCCGAGGACGTCAACGACCCGCTCGACGGTTACGAGGAGCTGCTCGGCTCGGCGGCGGTGGACGCCTTCGTGGTGACCGACACCTACCGGGGCAATCCCCAGGCGGCGTGGCTGGAGGAGCGGCAGGTGCCTTTCGTCGCGTTCGGGCGGCCGTGGAAGGATCCGCAGGCCAGGTTCCCCTGGGTCGACGTGGACGGACGGGCCGGCGTCGGGCTCGCCGTGGACCACCTCGCCGACCGCGGCCACGAGCGGATCGCCTGGGTCGGCTGGCAGAAGACCTCCTACATCGGGGAGGACCGCCGCAGCGGCTGGGTGGACCGGATGCACGACCGGGGGCTGTCGACGACACGGCTCAGCGCCCGCGGCGACGACGCCATCGAGTTCGGAACCAGGGCCGCACACGCGCTGCTCGACACGGAGAACCCCACCGCGTTCGTCTGCGTCAGCGACACCGTGGCGACGGGCGTGCTGCAGGCACTGGCCGACCGCGGGCGCCGCCCCGGTCCCGACGACGTTGCGGTGGTCGGCTTCGACGACTCGCTGCCGGCGCAGGTGATCCCGCCCGGGCTGACCTCCGTGCGTCAGCCGCTGGAGGAGGTGGCGGTGCAGATCGTGCGGCTGCTCGAGGACCGGCTCGCGATGCGGCACAGCGCCGAGCCGCACGTGATCCTCGCCCCCGAGCTGCGGCTCCGCGGCACCTCTTAGGCGGGCGGAGCAGTCAGTCGAACCGGCGCCAGAATAGGTTGACGGCGTAGTCGACGACCGTGCCCTCGTGCTCGGCCAGGGCCGCGTCGGCGGTCGCCGGGTCGAGCTCGATGCGCACCACCGACTCGAGCTCGGCCCGCGTCCCGAACCTCCACTCGACGTCCAGCGGGCTGCGGCTCCACCCGTGGCCGGCCCAGAACCGCTCGACCGCCTCGGGATCGACGGTGGGGTAGCTGCGGCGGAACCACCGCCCGAAGGTCGAGCGGGTCGCGTCGTTGTCGACCACGAACGCTGCGCCCCCCCGTCGTACGACGCGTCCCAGCTCGCGGAGCCCCGGCTCGGACCCGGGACCGAAGAAGTAGGCCCACCGGGCATGGGCGACGTCGACCGAGGCGGGCGGCAACGGCAGCCCCTGGGCGGTGCCTTCGAGGACGGTGACGTTGCGAAGCCGGCGGGTACGACGGCGCGCGACCGGAACCAGCGGCCGGTGCGGCTCCACCCCGACGACGGAGCGTGCTGTGACGGCGAACCGGGGGAGGTGGAACCCTGTCCCGCAGCCCACGTCGAGCACGTCGCGGCCCGACCAGTCGGCGACCTCGCGCATCGCCGCCTCGATCACCCCGTCGGGGTCCACGGCGCGGTTCTCGAGCTCGTAGGTCTCGGGGTGGTCCCAGATGTTCGGGGACGGGACCACGTCTCGATGCCGGCGACCGGGCCCCCGGGTCATGCCGTCAGAGGCGGACGACGCCGCGCGGGGTGGTGAACTGCGCCGCGACCACGCCCGGCACGCCGTCCTCGCCGACCCACTCGACCTTCACGTCCTCGAGCGGCCCCTCCACCGGGGTGCCGAGCCAGTCACTGACCCGGCGCGGGTCGCCGGCGATCTCGAGGGCTTCGAGGTGGATGCGCGCCGAGGCGCCGCCGCTCGGATGGTCGGTCCCGTCGCCTTCCCACTGCACGAAGAACGGCAGCTGCGGGTCGGACTGCAGCCCGCGGACGCCGATCTGCTTCCAGCGCAGCTCGTGGCCGTCCGGACGGAACCGGTTGCCGGCGACCGAGTCCCGGCCGAGCCGGCGCTCCACGGTGGTGATGTCGTCGACCGCGATCACCCAGCCGAGCCACCCGCCGCCGAGCTCGGAGCGCGCGCGGACCGCCTGGCCGAAGGGCGCCTTGTCCGAGGCCGGGTGGTCGAGCACGGCGACGACCTCGAGGTAGGTGCCCGCACACAGCGGCAGGACCATGTTCCGGGTGCCGAAGCGTGGGTGGATCCCGCCGTCGACGAACGGTTCTCCGAGCAGCTCCCCCAGCCGACGTGCGGTGCTGGCGAGCCCATCAGGTCCTGCGGCGTACGAGAGATGGTCCAGGCGCATGCCCGTCATTGTTACTCCGGTTCCGCGGCGCCCTGACATCGGGGGTATGCGGTGTGACCTCGGGCCGTCTCGCCGGACGGGTCCGGGGGTTGTGTGCGGGCACGCCGAGGAGTTGAGTGAGAGTCCGGATCCCCGCAGCCGGAGGAGGCGTGCGACGTGGCAGGCAAGGCGACGGGCCCGCAGTCGGGCAAGGGGGAGGCGGCGCCGTCGGCGCGCCGCGCTGATGCGATCCGCAACGTGGTCCTGGTCGGGCCCGCCGGATCCGGGAAGACGACACTGGTCGAGACCCTCTTGGTCTCGGCCGGTGTGCTGTCCAGGGCCGGCTCCACGGTCGAGGGAACCACCGTCTGCGACTTCGACGAGGCAGAGCACCGGCAGCAGCGGTCGGTGGGGCTCGCACTCGCGACGTTGATGCGGGGGGACGTCAAGGTCAACCTCCTCGACACGCCCGGCTACGCCGACTTCGTCGGAGAGCTGCGGGCCGGGCTCCGCGCGGCGGACTGCGCGATGTTCGTCGTCGCCGCCAACGAGGGCATCGACGAGCCGACCCGGAGCCTGTGGCGCGAGTGCGCCGCCGTGGGGATGCCGCGGGTCGTCGTGGTCACCAAGATCGATCATGCCCGAGCGGACGTGGACGCGGTCGTGGCGGAGGCCCGCACGGCCTTCGGCGACAAGGTCGTCCCGGTCTACCTGCGCGAGGGCGACCGTCTCGTCGGGCTGCTCAGCGACGACCACGCCCACGACGAGCAGCGCGGTGCCCTCATCGAGGCGGTCATCGAGGAGTCCGAGGACGAGTCGCTGATGGAGCGCTACGTGGGCGGTGAGGAGATCGACCGTGAGCTCCTCGTCACCGATCTCGAGCGGGCCGTGGCGCGCGGCTCGTTCCACCCGGTGGTGCCGGTGGACTCCTCCTCCGGGGTGGGTGCCGAGGAGCTGCTCGACCTGGTCGTCGCCGGCTTCCCCTCGCCGCTCGAGCACCCGATGCCCGAGGTCTTCACGCCCGCCGGCCGCGCCGCCCCGGGCCTCACCTGCGACCCGGCCGGCCCGCTGCTGGCCGAGGTCGTCAAGACCACGACGGACCCCTACGTCGGCCGGGTGTCGCTGGTGCGGGTCTTCTCCGGCACGGTCCGGCCCGACATGGTCGTCCACGTCTCCGGGCACTTCTCGTCGTTCTTCGGGGAGACCGAGGGCCACCCGGACCACGACGAGGACGAGCGGGTCGGCGCGCTCTCCTTCCCGCTCGGCAAGAACCTGAGACCGGCCGACTGCGTGATCGCCGGCGACCTGTGTGCGATCGCGAAGCTCTCGCACGCGGAGACCGGTGACACGCTGTCGGACAAGGAGAAGCCTCTCGTCCTGAAGCCCTGGTCGATGCCCGAGCCCCTGCTGCCCCTGGCCGTCGAGGCCCGGGCCAAGGCCGACGAGGACCGGCTCTCGCAGGGTCTCGGGCGGCTCGGCGCCGAGGACCCGACCCTGCGGATCGAGCACAACGCCGAGACCCACCAGATCGTGCTGTGGTGCATGGGGGAGGCGCACGCCGACGTCGTCATCGACCGGCTCGCCACCCGGCACGGCGCCGCCGTGGACCAGGTCGAGCTCAAGATCCCTCTCCGCGAGACCTTCGCGACAGAGGCCTCCGGGCACGGGCGCCACGTCAAGCAGTCCGGAGGTCACGGGCAGTACGCCGTCTGCGACATCGACGTCGAGCCGCTCCCGGTCGGGGGCGGGTTCGAGTTCGTCGACAAGGTGGTGGGCGGTGCGGTGCCGCGGCAGTTCATCCCCTCGGTCGAGAAGGGGGTCCGCCAGCAGATGGACAAGGGCGTCTCGGCCGGGCACCCCATGGTGGACATCCGGGTGACGCTCCGCGACGGCAAGGCCCACAGCGTCGACTCCTCCGACATGGCCTTCCAGACCGCCGGTGCCCTCGCGCTGCGGGACGCGGCGGCACAGGCGCGGATCTCGCTGCTGGAGCCGGTCGACGAGGTGAGCGTCCTCGTGCCCGACGAGCTCGTCGGGACGGTCATGGGCGACCTCTCGTCCCGGCGCGGTCACGTGCTCGGCTCCGAGCCCGCCGGTGAGGACCGGACGCTCGTGCGAGCGGAGGTACCGCAGCTCGAGATCACCCGCTATGCGATCGACCTGCGGGCGTCCTCGCACGGTGCCGCGACGTTCAGCCGGTCGTTCAAGCGCTACGAGCCGATGCCGCCCAACATCGCGGCCAAGCTGACCGGCTGACCCCTCGACCCGCGGTCATTGCCGCCAGGGCTGTTCTCCCGCAACGAGACAGCCCTCACGACGATGCTCGGGGTGGGTGGTCAGGGGGTGACGCGTCCGGCGCTAGCCGGGTGGATCGCCAGTGCACTGCGCGAGCGCAGGTGCGCCTCGCAGTGCCGCACCAGCTCCTCGTAGGCCGGCCTGCCCATCAGCTCGGTCAGCTCGGCCTCCCCGCTGACGAACACCGGGTCGACACCGACGTGCGCCTCGGTGTTGCCCGAGCAATACCAGTCGAGGTCGTGGCCACCCGCCCCCCAGCCACGGCGGTCGTACTCCCCGATGCTGATCTCCAGGTAGCTGGTGTCGTCGGGCAGCTCGACGGTGCGGTAGGTCCGCCGCACCGGCAGCTGCCAGCAGACGTCCGGCTTGGTCTGCACGAAGTGCACGCCCGTACGGAGCGCATGCGCGTGCAGGGCGCATCCGGTTCCGCCCTCGAACCCCGGCCGGTTGAGGAAGATGCAGGCTCCGTCGTGCACGCGCGTCTTCCGGGCGCCCTCGTCGTCGGTCTCCACCCAGCGGCGCCGACCCGTCCGCCGCAGCTGCCAGTCCTCGGCGGTCAGCTTCTCGACCCAGCCGGCGACCCGCTGCTCGTCCTCGTCGTCGGAGAAGTGCGCACCCAGGGTGCAGCAACCGTCGTCCGGTCGCCCCTCGTAGATGCCCTGGCACCCCTGGCCGAAGATGCAGGTCCAGCTCGACGTCAGCCAGGTGAGGTCGCAGCGGAACACCTGCTGGTCGTCCGCCGGGTCGGCGAACTCGACCCAGGCGCGGGGAAAGACGAGATCGACCTCTGGCACACCGTCGAGCCTAGTCGCCCGGCGAGCGGTAGGTTGAGCGGGTGAGACTGGGCGTGCTGGACATCGGTTCCAACACTGGGCATCTGCTGGTCGTCGATGCCCACGGCGGGGCTGCGCCGCTGCCGGCGTACTCCTTCAAGCGTCCGCTGCGGCTCGCCGAGCACCTCGACAAGAGCGGCGCCGTCACCGAGCAGGGGACCGCCGCGCTCTGCGACTTCGTGGCCGGGGCGCTCCAGGTCGCCGAGGACAAGGGGTGCGAGGAGATGCTCGGGTTCGCGACCTCTGCGGTGCGCGACGCCACGAACTCCCACGAGGTGCTCGAGCGGGTGCGCGAGCAGGCCGGCGTCACCCTCGGCGTGCTCCCCGGTGAGGACGAGGCCCGGCTCACCTTCCTCGCCGTACGACGGTGGTTCGGCTGGTCCTCGGGCCGGCTGGCGGTCTTCGACATCGGCGGCGGCTCCCTGGAGATCGCCACCGGGTCCGACGAGGCACCCGACGTGGCGCAGTCGCTGCCGCTCGGCGCCGGGCGCCTGAGCCGCGAGTGGCTCCGCGACGACCCTCCGGACCCGGAGGCGGTGCGGAAGCTGCGGCGGAGGATCCGAGCCGACGTGGCGCGCGACGCCGGTGCGGTGCTCCGGCCCGGGGTCCCCGACCACGCGGTCGCCACCTCGAAGACCTTCCGCTCGCTGGCACGCGTCTGCGGAGCCTCGCCGTACGCCGAGGGGCCGCTGGTCAAGCGGGTGCTGCCCGCCGACGTCCTCGCCGACAAGCTCGAGTCGCTCGTCGCCATGACCGACGCCGAGCGCCGCAAGCTCCCCGGGGTCTCGCCGGACCGCTCGCACCAGCTGCTCGCCGGGGCGCTCGTGGCCGACGCCGTGATGAGCATCTTCGGGCTCGAGGAGCTGGAGATCTGCCCATGGGCCCTGCGGGAGGGGATCATCCTCGAACGACTCGACGCGATCAGCATCATCCGGTGACCTGATGGTCGTTCAGCAGCCGTCCGACCAGCCGTCCGACCAGCCGAGCGACCAGCCGAGCGACCTGCCTCCCGCCCTGCCGCTCGTGGCGCTCTCGACGGCGTCGGTCTACCCCGAGACGACCGCGACCGCCTTCGAGATGGCCGCCCGACTCGGCTACGACGCGGTCGAGGTGATGGTCGGCATCGACGAGACGAGCCAGGACGTCGCCCAGGTCCAGCACCTCGCGGACTACCACGCGATGCCGGTCTGCGCCGTCCACGCGCCGTGCCTGCTCATCACCCAGCGGGTGTGGGGCAGCGACCCGTGGGCGAAGCTCGAGCGGAGCGCGGAGATGGCCGGCGACGTGGGAGCCGACGTCGTCGTCGTGCACCCGCCGTTCCGCTGGCAGCGCGACTACGCGCGCGGGTTCGTCGAGGGCGTGGCGCTGCTCGAGGAGCGGACCGGCATCGCGATCGCCGTCGAGAACATGTACCCCTGGCGCGCCTCCCGCCGCGAGATGCAGGTCTACTCACCGCACTGGGACCCGGTCGGCTTCGACTACGCCAACACCACCCTGGACGTCTCCCACGCCGCGACGGCGAAGGTCGACTCACTGGAGCTCGCCCGGCGGCTCGGCCCCTCTCTCCGCCACCTCCACCTCACCGACGGGACGGGCAGCGCGAAGGACGAGCACCTCATCCCCGGTCGCGGGGCGCAGCCCGCTGCGGCCCTCCTCGAGCACCTCGCCGGCAGCGGGTTCTCCGGACACGTGGTGCTCGAGGTCAACACGAGACGCTCGGGGAGCCGGGCGGCACGGGAGAGCGACCTCA
Organism: uncultured Actinomycetota bacterium; assembly: GCA_963754155.1. GTDB lineage: Bacteria > Actinomycetota > Actinomycetes > Propionibacteriales > Nocardioidaceae > Marmoricola_A. The sequence continues at coordinate 1,869,978 of CAVWEU010000003.1, forward strand.
TGGAAGCGCTGGCGTTCGCGAGGCTCCACTTCGCGACTCCCCTCACCGGGAGCGACGCCGGGCACGGCACGAAGGAGGTAGGCAGATGACCGACCAGCCGCACGTCGACGTGCGCGACCTGCGCGTGGTGCGAGGAGGCCGCGTCGCGGTCGACGACGTCTCGTTCACGGCGCGGTCCGGCGAGGTCACCGGGCTGCTCGGCCCGAGCGGGTGCGGCAAGACCTCGTTGCTCCGCTCGGTGGTCGGCGTCCAGATCGTCGTCCGCGGCGACGTCAGGGTGCTGGGTCGTCCGGCGGGCTCCAGCGAGCTGCGGCACCGGGTCGGCTACGTGACCCAGGCCCCGAGCGTCTACGAGGACCTCACGGTCACCGAGAACGTCCGGTTCTTCGCCTCCGTCCTGGGCGCCTCTCGCAGCGAGTGCGACGAGGTCCTCGCCGCCGTCGACCTCGCCGACCGTCGCGACTCGCGGGTGGCGGCGCTGTCCGGGGGGCAGCGGTCCCGGGTCAGCCTGGCGGTGGCGCTCCTCGGCTCGCCGGCGCTGCTCGTCCTCGACGAGCCCACCGTGGGGCTCGACCCGGTCCTCCGCCGGGACCTGTGGGCGCTCTTCCACCGGCTCGCCGACGCGGGGGCCGCGGTGCTCATCTCCAGCCATGTCATGGACGAGGCGGAGCGGTGCGACCGGCTGCTGCTGATGCGTGACGGGCGGCTGATCGCCGACGACACCCCGCCCGGGCTGCTGTCCGCGACCGGCACCGCCGATGTCGAGCAGGCGTTCCTCGCGATCGTGGAGGGGACGTCGTGACCCCCCGGGCGACCGGCGCGGTGGCGGCGCGGGTGCTGCGGCAGCTGCGCCACGACCACCGCACGCTGGCGCTGCTGCTCGTGCTGCCGTGCGTGATCCTGGCGCTGCTGCGCTGGATGTACGACGAGAGCCCCGCGACCTTCGACACGCTCGGGCCGGCGCTGCTGGCCGTCATCCCGCTCATCGTCATGTTCCTGGTGACGAGCGTGACGACGCTGCGCGAGCGCTCCTCCGGGACGCTGGAGCGGCTCCTGGCCATGCCGGCCGGCAAGCTCGACCTCCTGCTCGGCTACGCGATCGCGTTCGGGTTCCTCGGGGCGGTGCAGTCGGCCCTCGCCGCGGGGCTCTCCGTCGGCCTGCTCGGCCTGGAGATCGAGGGGACGGTGGCGCTGCTCGTGCTGGTGGCGGTCGGGAACGCCCTGCTCGGCACCAGCTTCGGGCTGTTCGTGTCCGCCTTCGCCCGGACCGAGTTCCAGGCCGTCCAGTTCATGCCCGCGGTGGTCTTCCCCCAGCTGCTGCTGTGCGGGCTCTTCCTGCCGCGCGACCGGCTGCCGGGCGGCCTGGAGCTGGTCAGCGACCTGCTCCCGCTCTCCTACGGGGTCGACGCGATGACCGGGGTGGCCACCGGGGCGGACGACGTGTGGACGGAGCTCGCCGTGGTCGCCGGGTTCACCGTCGCCCTCCTCGGGCTCGGCGCCGCGACCCTTCGCCGGCGCACCGCGTAGCCTGACCTGACCCGAGACCCCTGGAGGCGCCGTGCTCAGACAGCCGCTGCTCCTGCTCGCCCGCAGCGACCGCGTCAAGCAGCTGGTGACTCGGACGCCCGTCACCCGGCACATGGTCGACCGCTACGTCCCCGGCGAGGAGACCGACCAGGCAGTCGAGGCGGTCTCCCACCTCGTCGAGGACGGGCTCCGGGCGACGCTCGACTTCCTCGGCGAGGACACCACCGACCGTTCGCTCGCCGACGCCACCGTGGCGGCGTACCTCGACCTGCTTGAGCAGCTTGCGGGGCGGGGGCTCGCGGGGCCCGCGGAGGTCTCGGTCAAGCTGTCGGCAGTGGGACAGGCGCTGCCCGGCGACGGCGAGCAGGTGGCCCTCGACAACGCCCGGCGGATCTGCGCCGCCGCCCGCGAGGTCGGCACCACCGTCACCCTGGACATGGAGGACCACACCACGACCGACTCGACGCTGCGGGTGCTCGGCGAGCTGCGGCGTGACTACCCCGAGACCGGCGCGGTGATCCAGTCCTACCTGCGGCGCAGCGAGGACGACTGCCGCGCGCTGGCGACCTCGGGGTCGCGGGTCCGGCTCTGCAAGGGCGCCTACGTCGAGCCCGAGGCAGTCGCCTACCAGTCGAAGCTCGAGGTCGACCTCTCCTACGTCCGCTGCCTGCGGGTGCTGATGGAGGGAGAGGGCTACCCGATGGTCGCCAGCCACGACCCGCGGCTGGTCGAGATCGCCGGGATGCTCGCGGAGCGGACCGGTCGGGCCAAGGGCAGCTACGAGTACCAGATGCTCTTCGGCATCCGGCCCGACGAGCAGCGCCGGCTCGCCGCCGACGGGGAGACCGTGCGGGTCTACATCCCCTACGGCCAGGAGTGGTACGGCTACCTCATGCGCCGGCTCGCGGAGCGCCCGAGCAACCTGGCGCTGTTCGTGAAGTCGCTGGTCTCACAGAAGTAGGAGGAAACCATGGGCGCACAGGTCGCCATCCTCGGTGCCGGGGTGATGGGGGAGACGCTGCTGTCCGGGCTGGTCAGGGCCGGCCGCCCCGTCGGCTCGCTGCTGGTCGGCGAGAAGCGCCGGGAACGGGGCGTGGAGCTCGAGCAGAGGTACGGCGTGGAGGTGCTGGGCAACAGGGAAGCCGCCCGCCGCGCCGACACCGTCGTGGTGGTCGTCAAGCCGCAGGACATGGGCGACCTGCTCGAGGAGATCGCCCCGGAGCTGCGACCCGGTCAGCTCGTCGTCTCGCTCGCCGCCGGCATCACGACCGCCTTCATCGAGTCGCACCTGCCCGAGGGGGTCGCCGTCGTCCGGGTGATGCCGAACACCCCGGCCCTCGTCGACGAGGGGATGGCGGCGATCTCGCGCGGCTCGCACTGCGACGAGGAGCACCTCGTCGAGGCCGAGTCGCTGATGGCGTCCACCGGTCGCGTGGTCCGCGTTCCCGAGCGCCAGCAGGACGCGGTCACCGCGATCAGCGGGTCCGGGCCGGCGTACCTCTTCTTCGTGGTCGAGGCGATGATCGAGGCCGGCGTCCACCTCGGGCTGCCGCGCACCACCGCCTCCGAGCTCGTCGTGCAGACCGTCGTCGGCTCCGCGAAGCTCCTGCGCGAGACCGGCGAGCACCCCACGGTGCTCCGCGAGCAGGTCACCTCGCCCGGCGGCACCACCGCGGCGGCGATCAGGCAGCTCGAGGACCACAAGGTGCGCGCCGCCTTCCTCACCGCCATGGAGGCGGCACGCGACCGCTCCCGTGCCCTCGCCGAGGGCGCCGTGTGAGGACGGTTCGATGAGCGGCGTCGGGTGCGTGGTCTTCGAGCAGTCCCTCGTCGAGTACGACTTCGGGGTGGCCCACCCGATGAACCCGGTGCGGGTCGACCTCACGATGCGGCTCGCCGAGGAGCTCGGGGTCCTGCGCGGCAGGCCGACCGCCGGGGCCGGCGGGCTCGTGGTGGTCCCGGCGCCACCGGCGTCCGACGACCTGCTGCTGACGGTGCACGACGAGGAGCTGGTCGACGCGGTCAGGCGCGCCGGCGAGGACCCGACCCGGATCGACCTGGCCCGCGGGCTGGGCACCGAGGACGACCCGACGTTCGCGGGGATGCACCACGCGTCCGCGCACATCGTCGGCGCGACCGTCGAGGCGGCGCGGCGCGTCTGGACCGGGGAGGCGCTGCATGCCGCGAACGTCACCGGTGGGCTGCACCACGCCATGCCGGACCGGGCCAGCGGCTTCTGCGTCTACAACGACGTCGCGATCGGCATCCGGTGGCTCCTCGACCAGGGTGCGCAGCGGGTGGCGTACGTCGACGTGGACGTCCACCACGGCGACGGCGTCGAGTCGGTGTTCTACGACGACCCGCGGGTGCTCACCATCAGCCTCCACGAGACCGGGCAGATGCTGTTCCCGGGAACCGGGTTCCCCGACGACAACGGCGGTCCGTCCGCGGAGGGGCACGCGGTCAACGTGGCGCTGCCGCCGGGGACCGCCGACGCGGGCTGGCTGCGCGCCTTCCACGCCGTCGTCCCGCCGCTGGTCCGCGAGTTCGCCCCCGACGTCCTGGTCACCCAGCACGGGTGCGACTCCCACACCGAGGACCCGTTGGCCCACCTGATGCTCACCGTCGACGGACAGCGGGCGTCGTACGCCGCTCTGCACGACCTGGCGCACGAGGTCTGTGGCGGCAGGTGGGTGGCGACGGGCGGCGGCGGTTACGCCGTCGTCGACGTCGTGCCGCGGGCTTGGGCGCACCTCCTGGCCATCGTCGGCGGGAATCCCCTGGAGCCGACCACCGACGTGCCGGCGGAGTGGCGGGCGCACGTGCTCACCCGGCTGGGCCGCCAGGGGCCGTTCCGGATGACCGACGGCCGGACGCCGGTCTACCGCGACTGGAGCCAGGGCTACGACCCGAACACCTGGCTCGACCGGGCGATCCATGCCACCCGCACCGCGGTCTTCCCGAGCCATGGGCTCGACCCGATGCCCTGATGGCCGGCCTGTCCCGCCATTTGTCCAGACGACACGCCGGGCGAGTTGAGCAAAGTTGTTAACTTTTTGCCCAGAAGGTATCCGTCGTACCTCGCGTCACACTAGGCTCTGCACCACGAGCGCATCGTCGTTCCTCCGGTGGGGAAGCCGGGGGCGTGCGGCTCCCAGAAAGAGCGGTGCACCATGGCCGAAAACAGCTCCGGGGACATCTCCGGGGTCAAGTTCCTCACCGTCGCCGAAGTGGCCACAGTGATGCGCGTTTCCAAGATGACGGTCTATCGGCTCGTGCACTCCGGAGAGCTTCCGGCGGTGCGGGTCGGCCGGTCGTTCCGCGTCCCCGAGGACGCGGTCAACGAGTACCTGCACCGGAGCTTCTTCCAGACCGGGTGACGCGCGGGACGACGTGACGAGGGCGTGGACCAACGGTCCACGCCCTCCGTCCGTCCGACGCCGGGCACCCGAGGAGACCGTGGACCGGGGACTGGTCCCGGGCGGTTAGGCTTAGCACTTCCGGCACCGGTGAGGCACGCCCTCGCCGGCCCCCATCTCGAAAGGTTCCTTCGTGGGTTCTGTCATCAAGAAGCGCCGCAAGCGCATGGCGAAGAAGAAGCACCGCAAGCTGCTCAAGAAGACGCGCGTCCAGCGTCGCCGTCTGGGCAAGTGAGCAGGGCCGGGCGACCGGCACCGTCGCGCCGATAACGCTCGAGGCAACCCATGGGCCGCATCGTTCTCGTCACCGGGGTCTCGCACGACCTCGGCGGCCGCTTCGCGCGCGCGGTCGCAGCCGACCCTCTCGTGGACCGCGTCATCGGGGTCGACATGGTCCCGCCTCGGCAGGACCTCGGTGAGGTGCGCTTCGTGCGCGCCGACATCCGCAACCCCGTGATCGCGAAGGTGATCGCAGGCGAGGACGTCGACACCGTCGTGCACACCTCCGTGGTCGCCTCGTCCCGGCTCGGCGGACGCGTATCGACCAAGGAGCACAACGTCATCGGCACGATGCAGCTGCTCGCCGCCTGCCAGCGGGCCCCGGGGCTCGAACGGCTGGTCGTGAAGTCGTCCAGCGAGGTCTACGGCTCGACGAGCCGGGACCCGGCGATGTTCACCGAGGAGATGCCGGCCAAACGGCTGCCCAAGGCGGGGTTCGCGAAAGACGTGCTCGAGGTCGAGGGCTACGTCCGCGGGTTCGCACGGCGTCGTCCCGACGTCACCGTCACGATGCTGCGCAACGCCCCCACGCTCTCGTCGCGCTCACGCTCGCCGCTCGCGCAGTACTTCCGGCTCACCCCGGTGCCGAAGGTGGTCGGGTTCGACGCCCGGCTCCAGCTGCTGCACTACGACGACCTCGTCGGTGCGCTGCACCACGCGACGCTGGCGGGAGTGCACGGCACGTTCAACGTCGCCGGCGACGGCGTACTCATGATGTCGCAGGCACTGCGACGCCTCGGCCGGACCGCGGTGCCGGTGCCCCGGTTCGCGATGAGCTCGGTCGGGTCCGCCGCCCGGCAGGCCCGGCTCGGGCTGGCCGATCTCAACGCCGACCAGCTCGCCTTCCTGACCTACGGTCGCGGGCTCGACACGACCCGGATGCGTCACGTGCTCGGGTTCGCGCCGTCGTACACCACCGAGCAGGCGGTGGCGGAGCTCGCGGCCGCCCTTCCTCCGCGCACGGTGCCGCACCCCGTCGTCGCGGCCGAGCAGCTGCTGACCGGAGTCCTGGGAGGGCGAGATGGGTGACGCCGAGATCATCCCCATCGGCACCCGCGGCCGCCCCGGTCGGGGGAGCGGACGGGAGCACCCGTCCTCCTCGTCGCGTGCGCTCGCGGGCGACCGCGCCGCCGCCCGCCGGCAGCGCGAGGACCGCGAGCCCGAGGCGGACGTGGCCGAGCTGGCTCCGGCCGCGCCGGACCCGGCGCCCGTCGACGAGTCCGCCGAGGCCGACGGCCCGCATGAGGAGACCGCCGTGGAGGCCGACGACTCCGCGGTGACCGAGCCCGCAACGGTCGAGGTCGTCGAGGGGCGGCGTCCTGGGCTGCCTCTCCACGAGCTGGTCGAGGCCGCGACCCGGGCGGCTCACGTCGTCTTCGGCGACGACGCGGAGCGACGGCTGGCGGAGCTGCTGGCGTTCCTGCGCCGGCGGGTGACCGGCGACTACACCGTCGACGAGTACGGCCTCGACGCCGAGGTCGCCGAGCGGCTCCTCATCGAGACCGTCCGGCCGCTCGCCACCTCGTGGTTCCGCGTGGAGGTGCGCGGGGCGGAGAACATCCCCGCCGACGGAGGGGCGCTGCTGGTGTCCAACCACTCCGGCACGGTCCCGCTCGACGGGCTGATGACGATGTTCGCGGTCCACGAGACCACGGGCCGGAACCTGCGGCCGCTCGGCGCGGACCTGGTCTTCCGGCTCCCGTTCGTCGGCGAGCTCGCCCGCAAGGTCGGTGCGACCCTCGCCTGCAACGAGGACGCCTCGCGACTGCTCAGCGGCGGGGAGCTGGCCGGGGTGTGGCCCGAGGGGTTCAAGGGGATCGGCAAGCCCTACTCCGAGCGCTACAAGCTCCAGCGCTTCGGCCGCGGCGGGTTCGTCTCGGCGGCGATCCGCACCGGCGTCCCGATCGTGCCCTGCTCGATCGTGGGCGCCGAGGAGATCTACCCGATGGTCGGCAACGTGCCGTTCCTCGCCCGGCTGCTCGGGGTGCCCTACATCCCGATCACGCCGTTCTTCCCGCTGCTGGGCCCCTTGGGGCTCGTGCCGCTGCCCTCGAAGTGGATCATCGAGTTCGGCGAGCCGATCCGCACCGACTCCTACGACCCGGGCGCCGCCGACGACCCGATGCTGGTCTTCAACGTCACCGACCAGGTCCGCGAGACGATCCAGCAGACGCTGTACACGCTGCTGATGCGGCGCAAGTCCGTCTTCCACTGATCGCCCCGTCCGGCACGGGTGACGGCTGAACCCGGCACGGGTGACGGTTCGACGGGGTCTCAGGGGAGGTCGGGGCGTGACCTTGCCCCGGTGACCTTGCCCAGCCCTCCGGTGACGTCGTCCACGGTGTCGTCCACGACGTCCTCGACGGTGTCGTCCACGATGTCGTCGACGGTCTCGCCGACGTCGTCGAGCACTCCGCCGCCCCCGCCCCGGACCCCGTCCACGACGCCGTCGCGGACGTCGTCGAGGTCGCGCGGCGTCCTGGTGCCGGCGCCGGCCGGCGCCTCGGGGAGGCTCGGCGTGCCGGGGAGCCCGGGCCCGGACTGCCCGTCGGCGGGCCCCGGTGAGTCGTCGGAGCCGGCGCGGTCGCGCGGTCGGTCGGCCGGGGTGCCGGGGAGCGCCGGATGGCTGTTGCCGGCGTCGTTGCGCTGCATCCCCTCCATGGCCCGCTCCACCTCGGTGGCGACGAGGAACGGCTCGGGCATCTCGAGCACGGGCAGCCCGGGGTCGCAGGCCGTGCACGCCTCGGCGGCACGCCGGTCGATCTCCGTGATCGCGGCGGCGGCGACGGCGAGCTCGTCCTGGTGCTCCGCGGGCGCCATCCCGGCCAGCTCCTCGAGGACCGGGAGGGCGTCGGCGGTGAAGCCGCGCAGCTGGTCGATGACGGCAGGGTCCCGGCTCTCCTCGAACGACTCCAGGAGCAGCACCGACCCCTCCTGTGCCTGGGCGGTGAACATCTCGACCGTTCCCGGCACCTCGGCGGAGTCCGCCGACGCCTCCAGGAGCCCGCGGACCTCGACCAGCCGGTTGTCCGCCTGGTCGAGGAGCTCCTGACCCTTGGCTGCCGTGCTGGTGCCGATGTCGGCCTGCGCGCGCTCGATGGCGCGCTTGACGGGGTAGAGGACGTCGCCGGGGAGCGCGTCCTGGGAGGCGGCGGCCAGGCCGGCCGTGCCGCCGACGAGGACCACGGAGGAGGCGACGAGTGCGATCCGGCGCTCACGAGCGCCTCCGCGACGCTGGGGCAGCCGCAGGACGGAGTCGGCCGCCCAGGTGCTCTCGGCCTCGGCGACCAGCCGTTCCCGCAGCTGCGCGGAGAACTCCGCCCGGGGCGTCGGCGCCTCGTGGGCCCGGAGCGCGTCGACGACACCGAGCAGCTCCGCGAGCTCGGGACGCAGCTCGGGGCCCCCGGTCCGCCCGTCCACGGCCGCGGAGAACTCCTCAGCGCGCTTCCTCGCGCCCAGCAGGGAGGTCATCTCGCAGGTCCTGTCGACGGCTCGGTTGTCATCACCCGGTCCAACGAGGGCTGGACCACCTGGGTTACGGCGGTGCGAGCCGACGTGACGGAGGTCATCTCAGCCCCTCAGGCATGAGCTTGGCGAGGTTGCGGACCCCACGCAGCTGCAGCTGCTTCACGGCGCCGTCGCTGCGGCCGAGGACCGAGGCGGTCTCGGCGATCGAGAGCCCCTGGAGGAACCGCATGATGAGGCACTCCTGCTGCTCGGTGGGGAGCTTCTTCAGCGCGGTCAGCAGCGCCTCGTTCGTGAGCGCGGCGAGGACGGAGCCCTCGGGGCCCTCGGTCGCCGAGTCGTGCGGCGACATGTCCTCGGTGGTCGTCTCCAGGCGGGTGCGGCTCGACTTGTAGTGGTCGGTGGTCAGGTTCCGGGCGATCGTCATCAGCCAGGCACCGAAGTCCTTGCCCTGCCACCGGAAGGAGCTCATGCTCCTCAGCGCGCGGAAGAACGTCTCGGAGGTGAGGTCCTCGGCGAGGGCGACCGACCCGACCCGGTAGTAGAGGAACCGGTGGACCGAGCCGTGGTAGTGGTCGTAGAGCGTCCCGAACGCCTCGCTGTCCCCGCCGCGGGCGAGCTCGACCAGCGCGATGAGCCGGCTCCCCTCGGCCTCGTCGGAGGAGGAGGAGACCGCTTGGTCGTGGTCGTCCGGGCTGCCGCCGCCGGACGCGCGTCCCGACTCCAGCGCCGCCTCGGACAGCAGGACCCCGGGTGTGGCCAGGAGCGGGTGGGGACCGGCGAGGAGCACCTCCGCCACCGCGAGCCGGAGTGCGGAGAGCCCACGGGTGCCCATGGCTCCGCGGCTCGTCATGCGTCTCCCTCCCCGGCGGCGGTCCGGGTGTCCTGAGGTCGTCGGTTCGACTCCGACCAGGCCTCACCCTGCATGGTGCAGTCGGATGCTACCCGGATCCACCCCGTGTGATGCATGTCTCCCGGGGGCTGCCGGCCGGACGCTCGGGCGTCAGCCGGTCCGCCGCCGGATCGCCACCGCCGCAGCCACGGCGCCGGTGGCGGCGCCGGCCACCCCGGCGGCGAGGAGCCCCGCCTTGGCCGCCTTGCGGCCGGTGCGGTAGTCGCGGATCCGCCACCCCTGCGCCCGGGCGTGCTCGCGCAGCCGGGCGTCGGGGTTCACCACGCAGGGGTCGCCGACCAGGCTCAGCAACGGCAGGTCGTTGTGCGAGTCGGAGTACGCCGAGCAGCGGCTCAGGTCGAGCCCTTCCAGGGCCGCGAGCTCGCTCACCGCCACCGCCTTGGCCGGTCCGTGCAGCATCTCGCCCACGAGCCGGCCGGTGTACACGCCGTCGACGTGCTCCGCGACGGTGCCCAGGGCCCCGGTCAGCCCCAGCCGACGGGCGATCGTGCGGGCGATCTCGACCGGCGCAGCGGTGACCAGCCAGACCCGCTGGCCCTGGTCGAGGTGCATCTGGGCGAGCGCCCGGGTCCCGGGCCAGATCCGCTCGGCCATCGTCTCGTCGAAGATCTCCTCGCCGATCTCCTCGAGCTCCTCGACGGTGTGGCCCTCGATGAAGGCGAGCGCGGAGCTGCGTGCCTCGGCCACGTGCTCGGGGTCCTCGATGCCGGCGACCCGGAAGTAGGCCTGCTTCCACGCAGCGCCCAGGAGCTCCCGGGTGGTGAAGAACTGGCGCCGGTGCAGGCCGCGGGCGAGGTGGAAGATCGAGGCACCCTGGATGATCGTGTTGTCGACGTCGAAGAAGGCCGCGGTGGTGGGGTCGGGCGGGGTCTCGAGCGACGACTCGACCTCGCGGACGGCGGACGCGGCCTCGCCCGAGAGGCGGGAGCGCTGACGCAGGTCCTTGCGCTGCCGGGCCGCCCCGGTCTGTCCGGAAGTCACCTCGACAGCGTAGTGGTCGGGACGGGAGGGGCCCATGTGCCAGACTCGCCGATGTGACCGCGAACCTCGCCGATCTGTTGACCAGGGCCGCAGCCATGGCCCCGGACGGCGTCGCCCTGCTGGATGCCGGGACCGGGCAGCGCACCACCTGGGCGGAGCTCGACGAGGACGCCTCGCGGGTCGCCCACGGTTTCGAGGAGCAGGGGCTGGTCGCCGGCAACCGGGTGCTGATCGCCACCGCCAACCGGCCCGAGTTCGTTCTCGTCTACCTCGCCGCTCTCCGCGCCCGCCTCGTCGCGGTCCCCGTCAACCCCCGCTCCACCACCGGGGAGCTGCTGCGCATGGTCACCGACGCGGGCGCCCGGGTGCTCGTCGCCGACGGCTCGACGGTGGACTCGGCACGAGCGGTGGCGGCCGGTGTCGAGGAGGCGCTGGCCGGAGCCGACGAGGCGCTCCGCGCCCGCAGCGTGGTCCCGCGGATCGTGGTCGTCGACTGCCGTGCCGAGCCCGGTGAGATCGAGCTCGCCGACCTGCTGGCCGCCGACCGGGCCCCGCTCCCGCCGACCCGTGACCCGGAGTCGCTCGCCGTCCTCCTCTACACCTCCGGCACCTCCTCCCGCCCCCGCGCGGCGATGCTCACCCACCGGGCGCTGCTCGCCAACGTCGAGCAGGGGGCGGCGGTCGAGCCACCGATGATCGCCTCCGGCGACGTGGTGTACGGCGTGCTGCCGCTGTTCCACGTCTACGGGCTCAACGCGGTCCTCGGCCAGGTCCTCCGCAGGCACGCGACCCTCGTGGTGACCGAGGGGTTCGACCCGGACCGTGCCCTCGAGGAGATCCAGCACCACGGCGTCACCGTCGTACCCGTGGCCCCACCCGTCCTCGCGCACTGGCGCAGTCGCGACGACCTCGCCGCTCGGCTCTCCGGGGTGCGTGCCGTGATGTCCGGCTCCGCGCCGCTCTCGCCGGAGGTGGTGGCCGAGTTCGAGGAGCGCAGCGGGGTGGAGGTGCACCAGGGCTACGGGCTCACCGAGGCGGCTCCGGTGGTGACCTCGACGCTCTGCAGCCCGGCCGGCCGGAAGCACGACTCCGTCGGCTCGGCGCTCCCGGGGGTCTCCCTGCGGCTCGTCGACGAGACCGGACAGCGCCCGGAGGGAGCCGACCCCGGTGAGATCCACGTCGCCGGGGACAACCTCTTCAGCGGCTACTGGCCCGACGGAGCCGACGGGCCGGTGGACGGGTGGTTCGCGACCGGCGACGTCGGCTACCTCGACGCCGACGGCGACCTCTTCCTCGTCGACCGGCTCAAGGAGCTGATCATCGTCTCCGGGTTCAACGTCTACCCGAGCGAGATCGAGGAGGTGCTCGCGGAGGTCGACGGCGTCGACGAGGCGGCTGTGGTGGGTGTCCCCCACGAGGCGACCGGAGAGGCGGTGGTCGCCTACGTGCGCACCGAGCTCCGCGAGGGTGAGGACGCCGACGACCTGCGGGACCGGATCCGCATGGTCTGCGACCGCCGGCTGGCGCGGTTCAAGCAGCCCAGCCGCGTCGAGCTGGTCGAGGCGCTGCCGCACACGGTCACCGGCAAGGTCGCCAAGGGGCGGCTGCGGGCAACGCTGCGCCGCCAGCACGTGGGGCTCCTGGAGTGACCGGCGCCGCCAGGGTGACCTTCTACACCCGGCCCGGGTGCCACCTGTGCGACGAGGCCCGGGAGGTCGTCGCGCGTGTCTGCGCCCAGCTCGGTGAGAGCTACACCGAGGTCGACATCGACGGCGACGCCGAGCTCACCCGCCGGTTCGGCGAGGAGATCCCGGTGACGCTGGTCGACGGGGTCCAGCACGACTACTGGCGGGTCGACGCCGACCGGCTGACCCGGGCGCTGCAGGGCTGACTCGGGACCCCTCCCGGCGGACCCGCGTCCGTGAGACACCTCACGGCGTGGTAGCCACTGTCCGGACGGATTTTGTTCCCGCGTTCACAAACTCCTAAAGTGGGTGGTCGACAGTCCCGGTGACCTTCCCGGGAGAGCGTCCTTCCACCGCCGTACCGGCGAGCCAGGAGCACCGTGAGTCCAGCAGGCGCCGTGCAGGGCACCCCCGAGCCGGGGCTGCCGCGACCCGGGGGGATCCCCGAGGCGACGGTGGCGCGGCTCCCGGTCTACCTGCGCGCGCTCGTCGCCCTCGCCGACCGCGGCGTCAGCACGTGCTCGAGCGAGGAGCTCGCGGTCGCGGCCGGGGTCAACTCGTCCAAGCTCCGCAAGGACCTGTCTCTACCTGGGCTCCTACGGCCGGCGCGGGGTCGGCTACGACGTGGAGTACCTCCGCTACCAGATCGCGCGCGAGATCGGGGTCACCCAGGACCTCCCGGTGGTCATCGTGGGGATCGGCAACCTGGGCCACGCGCTGGCGAACTACGCCGGGTTCTCCTCGCGGGGGTTCCGGATCGTCGCGCTGCTCGACAGCGACCCGGGGCGGTTCGGTGAGCTGGTCGGCGACCTCGGCATCCGGGCGCTGGACGAGCTCGAGGGGATCGTGGCCGACGAGCACGTCGCGATCGGGGTCATCGCCACGCCGGCTGCCGCCGCTCACCAGGTCTGTGACCGGCTCGTCGCCGCCGGCGTCACGAGCATCCTGAACTTCGCGCCGACCGTGCTGGCGGTGCCCGACGGCGTCGACGTGCGCAAGGTGGACCTGTCCATCGAGCTGCAGATCCTCGCCTACCACGAGCAGCGCAAGGCGTCCGCGGTTGCGGTGGCCGACGCGACCGAGGCGGTGACCGCATGAGCCTCCTCGTCGTCGGCGTCAGCCACCACACCGCCCCGGTCGAGCTGCTGGAGCGGATCGCCCTCGACCCCTCGGGCGTCGAGAAGCTGACCACGGCCGTGCAGTCGACCGACCACGTCCAGGAGGCCACGGTGCTGGCCACCTGCAACCGGGTCGAGATCTACACCGACGTCGACCGGTTCCACGGCAGCGTCGAGGCGATCTGCAGTGCGCTGTGCGACCTGTCCGAGCAGGAGCCGGACGAGGTCATCCCGCACCTGTACGTCCACTACGACGACGGCGCGGTCTCCCACCTCTTCCACGTCGCAGCCGGGCTGGACTCGATGGTCGTCGGCGAGGGGCAGATCCTCGGCCAGGCCCGCGAGGCGCTCCGCCTCGGGCAGGAGCTCGGCACCGTCGGTCCCGCGCTCAACGCGGCGTTCCAGCAGGCGCTGCGGGTGGCCAAGCGCACCCACGCCGAGACCGAGATCGACCGGGCGGCGCCGTCGCTGGTGTCGGTCTCGCTCGACCGTGCCGAGCAGCACGTCGGGCCGCTGGCCGGCAAGCGGGCTGTCGTCGTCGGAGCCGGCGCGATGGCGTCGCTCGCGGTGGCCACGCTGGCGCGCGCCGAGCTCGGCGACGTCGCCGTGCTCAACCGCACCGGGACCAAGGCGCTCCGGCTCGCCGAGCAGTACGGCGGCCGCACCGCGCCGCTGGAGGCGCTGTCGGAGGAGCTGCGCCGCGCCGACGTCCTCGTCTCCTGCACGGGAGCGGTCGGGCTGGTGCTCACCGCCGACCGGCTCCGCGAGAGCCGCGCCGGCGTCGGGGCGCCGCTGGCGGCGATCGACCTCGCGATGCCGCACGACCTGGACCCGGCCATCGGCGGGCTTCCCGGTGTCGCCCTGATCGGGCTGCGCCGGCTCGCCGAGGAGCTGACCCCGGCCGAGTCGGAGGGGGTCGGCGACGTCCTCGGCGTCCGGCGGATCGTGACCGAGGAGATCGAGGCGTTCCTCAGTGCGCGGCGGCTCGCCAGCGTGACCCCGACCGTCGTGGCGCTGCGGACGATGGCCACGGGTGTCGTCGACGGCGAGCTGGCCCGGCTCGACGCCCGGCTGCCCGACCTCGACCCGGAGGTCCGTGCCGAGCTCGAGCTCGCCGTACGACGCGTCGCGGACAAGCTGATGCACCGGCCCACGGTGCGGGTCAAGGAGCTGGCGAACAGCTCCGGCGCCGTCTCCTACGCGGCCGCCCTCGCCGAGCTGTTCGCGCTCGACCAGCAGGCCGTCGAGGCCGTGACCAGGGCCGAGGGGGTGCGGCCATGACGCTCCCGCTCCGGGTCGGCACCCGTGCCTCCGTGCTCGCCCGCACCCAGTCCGGCCAGGTGGCCGACGCGCTCACCGCGGCCTTCGGCCGTGAGGTCGCCCTCGTCGACGTGACCACCGAGGGCGACGTGTCGCGTGCGCCGCTGGCGTCGATGGGCGGGGCCGGCGTCTTCGTCGGCGCCCTGCGCGACGCGCTCCTGCGCGGCGAGGTCGACGTCGCGGTGCACTCGCTCAAGGACCTCCCGACCGGCGACGCCGCGGGCATCACGCTCGCCGCCGTCCCGCTCCGCGAGGATCCGCGCGACGCGGTCGTCGCCCGCGACGGTCTCACGCTCGGGGAGCTGCCGGCCGGCTCGCGGGTCGGCACCGGCTCCCCCCGCCGGGCCGCACAGCTCCACGCGCTCGGGCTCGGGCTCGACGTGGTGCCGATCCGCGGCAACGTCGACACCCGGATCGCGAAGGTCCGTCGCGGGGAGGTCGACGCCGTGGTGCTCGCCCGCGCCGGGCTCGCCCGGATCGGCCGGCTCGACGAGATCACCGAGGTCCTCGACCCCCTCCAGATGCTGCCGGCCCCGGGCCAGGGTGCGCTCGCGGTCGAGTGCCGCTCCGCCGACGTCGCGCTCGCCGACCAGCTCGCCGCCGCGCTCGAGGACGCTCCCAGCAGGGCGGCGGTCACCGCGGAGCGGCTGGTCCTGGCCGACCTGGAGGCCGGGTGCAGCGCGCCCGTCGGCGCCCTGGCCGAGGTCGTCGAGGGCGACGACGGCGAGGAGCTCTGGGTCCGCGCCGTGGCTCTGTCCCTCGACGGAGCGCTCACGGTCCGGAGGTCGTCGTCCGGTCCGCCGGGTCGTGCGGCCGAGATCGGCAGGGCGCTCGCCGCCGAGATGGTGGAGGACGGAGCCACCGAACTCCTCGGGGAGCCGGTCCCTTGACCCGAGCTCCCCGCCCCGCAGCACACCGCATCCAGAACGGCTAGAAGGCAGACGTGAGCAACTCCGTGAAGACCACAGCGAACGACCGCGACACCACCACCGCCCCGGCGCGTCCGGCAGGACATGTCGCGTTCGTCGGGAGCGGTCCCGGCGACCCCGACCTGCTCACCGTGCGCGCGGTCGAGCTGATCCGCGCGGCGGAGGTGGTGGTGACCGAGGTACCCGGCCACGCCGCGCTGGTGCGCGACCTGCTCGGCCTCCCCGACGCGCAGGCCGGGGAGCAGAGCGACGCTGCTGCCCCCGACGGTCCCGAGCTCGTCGACGGCGGGTTCGGCACCGACGGGCAGCCGCTGACCCACGCCGCCCGGGCCAAGGTCGTCGTGCGGCACGCGAAGTCGGGCCGGCGCGTCGTACGCCTGATGGCCGGTGACCCCTTCCTCTTCGCCTCCGCGCCCGAGGAGGCGCAGGCCTGCGTCAAGGCCGGCATCGCGTTCGAGATCGTCCCCGGTGTCTCCTCGGCGACCTCGGTGCCCGCGTACGCCGGCATCCCGCTGACCACCAAGCACGACCGGGAGATCGCGGTGATCTCCTGCTCGGACGCGAAGGTCGACTGGGAGTGGTACGCCGACGACAAGACGCTGGTGCTCCTGTCCGCGTGCGGCTCCATCGGGACGATCGCGGCCGCCCTCATCGACGCCGGCCGGCACCCGGAGACGCCGGTCGCGATGACCCGGACCGGGACCACGACCGACCAGATGACGGTCGTCTCCACGCTCGCGAACATCGCCGCGGACGCCGACGCGGCCGGGATGACCCCGCCAGCGGTGACCGTCGTGGGAGACATCGTCGGGCTGCGGGACACCCTGTCGTGGTTCGAGACCAAGCCGCTGTTCGGCTGGCGGGTCCTGGTGCCGCGCACCAAGGAGCAGGCGGGCTCGCTCTCCGCGCGGCTGCGCAGCTACGGCGCGATCCCGGTGGAGGTCCCCACGATCTCCGTCGAGCCGCCGCGCAACCCGCTGCAGATGGACAAGGCGGTCCGCGGGCTGGTCGAGGGACGCTACGAGTGGATCGCCTTCACCTCGGTCAACGCGGTCAAGGCGGTCAAGGAGAAGTTCGAGGAGTACGGCCTCGACGCCCGGGCGTTCTCCGGGCTGAAGATCGCCGCCGTCGGGGACCGCACCGCAGCCTGCCTGGCCGAGTGGGGGCTCCGCGCCGACCTGGTCCCGTCGGGGGAGCAGTCCGCTCGCGGTCTGCTCGAGGACTGGCCGGAGTACGACGAGGTGCTCGACCCGATCAACCGGGTGTTCCTGCCCCGCGCCGACATCGCCACCGAGACCCTCGTCGCTGGGCTGCTCGAGCTCGGCTGGGAGGTCGACGACGTGACCGCCTACCGGACCGTCCGGGCGGCCCCGCCGCCGGCACCGGTCCGCGAGGCGATCAAGTCCGGCAAGTTCGACGCGGTCGCGTTCACGTCGTCCTCGACCGTCCGCAACCTCGTCGGGATCGCCGGGAAGCCGCACGCCTCGACGGTCATCGCCGTCATCGGGCCGGCGACCGCCAAGACCGCGGAGGAGCACGGGCTGCGGGTCGACGTGATGGCAGCGTCCCCCTCGGTCGAGGTGCTCGTCGACGGTCTCGCCGACCACGGCGCGGCCCGGCGGGCGGAGGCGCTCGCCGCCGGGCTGCCGGTGACCAAGCCGTCCGACCGTCGTCCCGCCGGACGGCGCAAGGCCACCGGCTCGAAGTGACCTCCGCGGAGCGTCCCCTCGAACGACCGGTGGTCCGGCCGCGCAGGCTGCGTCGTACCGCTGCGCTCCGCGAGCTGGTCGCCGAGACCAGCCTCGAGGCGCGACAGCTGGTGCTGCCGGTGTTCGTCCGCGAGGGAGCGACCGAGCCGGTCCCGATCAGCAGCATGCCGGGGGTCGTCCAGCACACCCGCGACTCGTTGCGGCAGGCGGCCGCCGAGGCGGCCAGGCTCGGGCTCGGCGGCCTCATGCTCTTCGGAGTGCCGGCGCGCAAGGACGCCCGCGGCTCGGGTGCCTGCGCCGCCGACGGGATCCTCAACCGCGCGATCGCCGACGTGGCCGCCGAGGTGGGCGACGCGCTCCCGGTGATGGCGGACCTCTGCCTCGACGAGTTCACCGACCACGGTCACTGCGGCGTCCTCGCCGCTGACGGCACGGTCGACAACGACGCCACCCTCGAGGTGTACGCCGAGATGGCGGTCGCCCAGGCGGCGGCCGGCGTCGACGTCGTGGGGCCGAGCGGGATGATGGACGGCCAGGTCGCGGTGATCAGGTCGGCCCTCGACGCGGCCGGCCACACCGACGTCGCGGTCCTCGCCTACTCGGCGAAGTACGCCTCTGCGTTCTACGGCCCGTTCCGGGAGGCCGTCGACTCGTCCCTGCAGGGCGACCGGCGCACCTACCAGCAGGACGGCCGCAACCGGGTCGAAGGGGTCCGTGAGGCGCTCCTCGACGTCGCCGAGGGTGCGGACATCGTGATGGTGAAGCCGGCGCTGGCCTACCTCGACGTGCTGCGCGAGGTGCGCGACGCGGTCGACGTGCCCGTGGCGGCGTACAACATCTCGGGGGAGTACGCCATGGTCGAGGCGGCCGCCGCTCGCGGCTGGATCGCCCGGGAGCCGGCGATCCTGGAGACGCTGACGAGCATCCGGCGGGCCGGTGCGGACGTCGTGCTGACCTACTGGGCCGCCGAGGCGGCCCGCCTCCTGCACCCCACCCGTTGAGCCGTCACTGATGCCGGGTCGAGCCGTCGCTGATGCCGGGTCGAGCCGTCGACGGTGCCGCGTTGAGCCGTCGCTCCGTGCCGGTGACGGGCCGCTCTGTCGGCGCCGGTGACGGTTGAACCCGGCATCGGTGACGGTTCGAACCCGGCATCAGTGACGGCTCAACGTGGGGGGGGTTAGGTGAGGAGGCGCTGGACGCACTGCTCGAGGGCGTCTCCGGTCAGGGTCGGGTCGTTGCGCAGGCACTGCGCGACCGCCTCGGCGCGGGTGATCCCGTCCTCGGCGGCGGCGCCGCCGCCACCGCCGCCGCCACCGCCGCCGCCACCGCCGCCACCACCGGTGCCGCCGCCGCCGCCGCCGGTGCTGCCGCCACCACCACCACCACCGCTGCCGCCGCCGGGGACGGCATCCTCGACCGCGTCGACGGTGTCCTCGACGATCCCGCCGCCGCTGCTGTCGCCGCCGGTGGCAGGGGTGCCCGGGGAGCCGGGGGAGGACGGGGAGCCTGTCGGCGTCGTGCCGCCGTCCGGGCCGGAGCCGCCGTCTTCACCAGCTCCGCCGCCGCCGCGGTTCCCCCGAGGACCGCGGTCACCCTGGGACGGCTTGTCGCCCCGGGTGCCGCTGCCCGCCGCGGAGCCGTCGTACGACGGGGTGAACGTGGTCGTCCCGGTCGACTCGTTCGGCACCGCGTCGAAGTCGCCGGAGGCGTACGACTCCATGATCGACAGCACGAGCCGGACGTACTCGTCGCTGTGGTTGTAGCGGTGGACCGCGGACTCCTGCCCGGCCCGGGTGGAGAGGTCCTCGTCACCCGAGCAGAGGTAGACGGCCGTGGCCAGCGCCGCGTCGTCGATGTCCTGGGGGTTGCGCCTGCCGTCGCCGTCGCCGTCGACACCCACGACGGCCCAGGTCGAGGGGATGAACTGCATGGGGCCGACCGCACGGTCGTACGTCGTGTCGTTGTCGTACTGACCCGCGTCGGTGTCGGTGATCTTCCGGGTGTCGTTCGTGCCGTCGAGCGGGATGCCGTAGATGCCGGGCTCGGTGAGCCCTTCGGCGGTCAGCACGCTTCCGCCGTACCGGCCATGGTCGGACTCGACACGCCCGATCGCCGCGACGAGCGGCCACTCGACCCGGCAGGTCGGGTCGGCGGTGTCGATCACCTGCGCGGCCCGCTGGTAGGCGGCGAGCGCGGCTGAGGGGATGCCGTTGGCCGACGCCTCCCGCAGCACCTTGCCCTCGGTGCCCGGAGCGACGCCGGGGGCGATCTCGCCCGGCGGGGAGATGTTCGCGGGTGCCTCGACCGCCTCGGCCGGGACGGTGCTGCCGTCCGGCAGCCGCGGCTTCTCCGAGTCGGCGGCCGTGGCGCTCGACATCGCCAGGCTGGCCGTCCAGGCGCCGGACAGGACTGCCAGCGGCGCGAGAGCCGTCGCCTTCTGCCACGTCGTCATCCGCTGGGTCGTCATCGTGTGGTCTCCCATGTGTGTCCCACGACGCCAGGGGGGTCGATGGCGTCGCGGAGCTCTCCCGCTTCCACCATGGACAACTACCCGGGCGCCTCGGCGTTACGCCCATGCCCCCCGGTCTAGCTCGCCCCCGCCGACCTGGAGTTGGCCGCGTCGGGGAGAATGGCCAGGTGAATGCACCCGCCGCTCTCCCGACGGTCGCATCCGCCTCGTTGTTCGAGCGTGCCCGGGCGGTGACCCCCGGCGGGGTCAACTCACCGGTGCGCGCGTTCAACGCTGTCGGCGGCACCCCTCGCTTCGTCACCGGCGCGTCGGGGCCCTACCTCACCGACGCCGACGGCAACGAGTACGTCGACCTCGTCTGCTCCTGGGGGCCGATGCTGCTCGGCCACGCCCACCCGGAGGTGGTGGCCGCGGTCACCGCCGCAGTGGCCCGCGGCACGTCGTACGGCACTCCCACCCCCGCCGAGGTCGAGCTCGCCGAGGAGATCGTGGCGCGCACGCCCGTCGACCGGCTCCGGCTCGTCTCCTCCGGGACCGAGGCGACGATGTCGGCTATCCGGCTGGCCCGCGGGTTCACCGGTCGTGACGTCGTGGTCAAGTTCGCCGGCTGCTACCACGGCCACGTGGACTCCCTGCTCGCCGCGGCCGGGTCCGGGCTGGCGACGTTCGCGGTCCCCGGCACCCCCGGGGTCCCCGACGACTTCACCGCGCACACGCTGGTGCTGCCCTACAACGACCGGGACGCCGTCGAGAAGGTCTTCGCCGAGCACGGCGACCGGATCGCCTGCCTCATCACCGAGGCAGCGCCCGGCAACATGGGGATGGTGCCGCCCGTCGAGGGGTTCAACCAGTTCCTGGCCGAGACGTGCACACGGCACGGCGCCCTCTTCGTCAGCGACGAGGTGATGACCGGCTTCCGGGTCACCCGCTCGGGCCGCTGGGGGCTCGACGGCGCCGTCGAGGGGTGGCGCCCGGACCTCATGACGTTCGGCAAGGTGATGGGCGGCGGCTTCCCGGCTGCCGCCTTCGGCGGCCGGGCCGACGTGATGGCCCACCTCGCGCCGGAGGGGGCGGTCTACCAGGCCGGCACCCTGTCCGGGAACCCCGTCGCGGCGACCGCGGGGCTGACCACCCTGCGGCTGGCCACCGACGACGTCTACGCCCACGTCGACCACGCCGCCCGGGTGGTGCGCGAGGCCGCCTCGGCGGCGCTCACCGACGCCGGCGTCCCCCACGTCGTCCAGTCCGACGGCACGATGTTCAGCGTGTTCTTCCCCGACTCCGACGACGTCACGGCGATCCGTGACTTCGACGCCGCCGCACGACAGCGGACCGACCGGTTCGCGGCGTTCTTCCACGCCATGCTCGACCACGGCGTCCACCTGCCGCCGAGTGCCTTCGAGGCCTGGTTCCTCTCCGCCGCCCACGACGACGTCGCGCTCGACCGCATCGTCAGCGCGCTGCCCGCCGCCGCCCGGGCCGCCGCCCAGGTGCCCGCCCCCGCGAACGCCACCCGGAGGAACGACTCGTGAAGACCACCGTCCACCTGCTCCGCCACGGTGAGGTGCACAACCCGACCGGCATCCTCTACGGCCGGATGCCCGGCTACGTCCTGTCCGACCTCGGGCACCAGATGGCCAAGCGCGTCGCAGAGACGGTCGCCGACCGGGACATCACCCAGGTCTGGGCCTCGCCACTCGAGCGCGCCCAGCAGACCGCCCAGCCGATCGCCGACGCCGTCGGGCTCGCGATCCGCACCGAGGAGCGGGTCATCGAGTCCGGCAACGTCTTCGAGGGCAAGGCGTTCGCGGCCGGTGACGGCGTCCTCCGCAGACCGTCGACCTGGCGCCACCTGTGGAACCCGTTCCGGCCGTCGTGGGGCGAGCCCTACAAGCAGGTCGTGGAGCGCATGCAGGCCGCGGTGAACGACGCGCGGGACGCCGCCGCCGGGCACGAGGCCGTCGTCGTCTCCCACCAGCTGCCGATCTGGATCACCCGGCTGCACGCCGAGCGGCGGTCGTTCCTCCACGACCCGCGCAAGCGGCAGTGCACGCTCTGCAGCCTCACCTCGCTCGTCTTCGAGGACGAGCGGCTCGTCACGGTCACCTACTCCGAGCCCGCGGGCGACCTGATCCCGGTGAAGGACCGCAAGGCCCCGTTCTCCGCCGGCGGCGCGCCCGCCGAGAACAAGCCGGGCGGCACCGAGCAGTGAGACGCCCTGCTCGGCTGCGAGGGCGTACGGCGGGGCTGGCCGCCGTCCCCCTCCTCTTCCTCGCCGGCTGCGCCGGGTCGGACTTCAGCGCCGGCGAGCAGGGGTTCGTCAGCGCGGACGGCAAGGTCACCGTCGTCGACGCCGAGGAACGCCAGGAGCCGCGCGGCGAGGTGGCCGGCGAGACCGTCTACGGGGACCCGGTCTCCCTCGCCGACCACCGCGGCAAGGTCGTCGTCATGCCGGTCTGGGGCTCCTGGTGCGCGCCCTGCCGGGCCGAGGCGCCGATGCTCGCCGAGGCCGCGCGCGACCTCGAGGACGACGGCGTCGTCTTCCTCGGGATCGACTCCCGCGACCCCACGACCGCCAACGTCCGCAGGTTCGAGGAGCGGTTCGACATCCCCTACGACAGCATCTACGACCCCGACGGCTCCACGCTGCTCGCCTTCCACGGCACCCTGCCCCCGACCGCCATCCCGAGCTTCGTCTTCATCGACGCCGAGGGGCGGATCGCAGCCCGGGCCCTGGACTCGATGAGCCGGAGCACGCTGTACGGCGTGGTGGAGGACGTCCTGGGCGAGCCGGTGGAGCCCTCGTGATCGAGGCTCTCGCCGACTGGTTCGTGGAGCAGGTCAACTCGGGCACGATGCTGCTCGCCGTACCCGTGGCGGCGATCGCGGGGCTGGTCTCCTTCTTCTCGCCGTGCGTCGTGCCGCTGCTGCCCGGCTACGTCTCCTACGCCACCGGGCTGTCCGGCGCAGACCTCGAGACCGCCGGCCGGGGCCGGATGGTCGCCGGCACCTTCCTCTTCGTCCTCGGTTTCACGGCCTGGTTCGTGGTGCTGGGCACTGCGACCGGGGCGCTCGGCGAGTTCCTGTGGGAGTACAAGCGCCAGATCACCCTCGTGCTGGGCGTCGTGACGATCCTGGTCGGGCTCGCGTTCATGGGGCTCGTCCCCTGGCTGCAGCGTGACCTCCGGGTGCACCGGGTGCCCGCGGTCGGGCTCGCCGCCGCACCGCTGCTCGGGCTGCTCTTCGCGATCGGGTGGACGCCGTGCCTCGGCCCCACGATCGCGGCCGTCCAGAGTCTCGCCCTCACCGAGGGGACCGCCGCCCGCGGGGCCGTCCTCAGCGTCGCCTACTCGCTCGGCCTCGGCATCCCGTTCATCGCGCTCGGGGTCGGCTACCGCCGTACCCTCGGCGCCGTGCGCTGGGTGCGCCGCCACCAGGTCTGGGTCACCCGCGTCGGCGGCGGCATGCTCGTGCTCGTCGGCATTCTGCTCGTCACCGGCTGGTGGGACCTCTGGGTGGACGAGATGCGTGGCTGGATCGGTGGCTTCGAGGTGGCGGTGTGAGCAGCGCATGAGCACCTCCACCGCGCCGGCGATGACGCCGGTCGAGCTGCTGCGCTGGGCGTGGCGGCAGCTGACCTCGATGCGCACCGCGCTCCTGCTGCTGCTCCTCCTCGCGCTCGCCGCGGTGCCCGGCTCCGTGGTGCCGCAGTCCGACATCGCCGCCTCCGACGTGGCGCGGTGGAAGGAGGAGCACCCGGAGCTCACCCCGCTCTACGAGCGGCTCGGCCTCTTCTCGGTCTACGACTCGCCCTGGTTCAGCGCGATCTACCTGCTGCTCATGGTGTCGCTGGTGGGGTGCATCGTGCCGCGCACCGCGGTGTACTGGCGGGCGCTGCGCGCGGCCCCGCCGGCGGCGCCACGCAACCTCTCCCGGCTCCCGGCGTACGTCGCGGTGGAGACCGACGACGCGCCGGGCACCGTCCTGGAGCGGGCCGGGGCCGAGCTCCGGCGGCGGCGGCGGCACCGCGTGGTGGCCGGGGACGGCTCGGTCGCCGCGGAGAAGGGGCACCTGCGCGAGGCCGGCAACCTGCTGTTCCACACCGCGATCATCGGGGTGCTCCTCGCCTTCGCCTACGGCCAGCTGTTCGGCTACAAGGGCGGCGCGATCGTCCTGGTGGGCCAGGGGTTCTCCAACTCCCTGACGCAGTACGACGACTTCGCTCCCGGTTCGCTGTTCGACCCCACCGACCTCCCCCCGGTGAGCTTCACCGTCGACGACTTCGAGGCCGAGTTCCTCACCGAAGGCCCGAACCAGGGCCAGCCGGTCGACTTCGGGGCCGACCTCACCTACCGGGAGTCGCCCGAGGCGGAGCCCGAGGGGTTCCGGCTCGAGGTCAACAAGCCGCTCGTCCTCGACGGGATCAGCGTCTTCCTGGTCGGTCACGGCTACGCCCCCGTGGTCACCGTCCGCGACGGGTCGGGGGAGGTCGCCTACCGCGGCCCGGTCGTCTTCCTGCCGCAGGACGCGAGCTTCGCGTCGTTCGGCGTGCTGAAGCTGCCGGACGCCCAGCCCGAGCAGCTCGGCTTCGAGGGGATGTTCTTCCCGACCTACTCCTTCACGATGGAGCGCGGGCCGTTCTCGGTCTTCCCCGACCCGCTGAACCCCGCGATGTCGCTGCTGGCCTACCACGGCGACCTGGGCATGGACGGCGGCGCCCCGCAGTCGGTGTTCGAGCTCGACACCGACGAGATGGAGCAGTTCGAGGCCGACGACGGCAAGCCGTTGCGGCTCGACATGGCGCCCGGCAGACGGGTCGAGCTCCCCGACGGACCTGGGGTCGATCCGCTTCGACGGCTGGCAGCGGTGGGTCAAGGTCCAGGTCAGCGACAGCCCCGGCAAGGGCGTCGCGCTGACGGCGGTGTCGCTGGCGCTCCTCGGGCTGATGGGGTCGCTGTTCGTGCGCCGCCGCCGTGCCTGGGTCCGGGTGACCACGCGCAACGGCCGCACGCTCGTCGAGGTCGCCGGGCTCGACCGGGGCACGGCAGGGGAGGGGCTCGACGAGGAGGTGCGCCGGCTGGCCGGGGTCGTCGCCGGGACCGCTCCTCCCGACCCGGATACTGGGAGCAGGACCACGGTGGGCCAGGGGTCCGCCCGGGACGACATGGAGGTGGAGCGGTGACGACAGCGCAGTTCGCGACGTTCAGCGACCAGGCCGTGATGTTCGCCGGCATCGTCTTCGTGCTCGCGCTGCTCGCGCACGTGGTGGAGTGGGCCGGCTCGCTCGCCCGTCCCGCCGAGGCGCCCGCCGAGACCCGGGGCTCGGCGTCGGGTTCGGCCCAGGGGGCCGGATCGGTGGTGGTCGCCGGTGGCGACGGGTCCGGGACCGAGCGCGAGGAGCGCCGTCGGCTCAGGGTCGAGACCAGCGGCCGGATCGGCGTGGCGCTGACGGTGGTGGCGACGCTGCTGCTCGGTGCCGGGGTGGTCACGCGGGCGTTCGCCTCGGAGCCGGCGCGGGTGCCCTGGGGCAACATGTACGAGTTCACCCTCACCGGTGCCCTCGGCTGCGCGGTGATCTACCTGGCCCTGCTGCAACCGCTACCGGCTGCGGTGGATGGGGCTGTTCCTCACCGCGTTCCTCGTGGTCGTCCTCATGCTCGCGAACCTGTCGCTGGAGCAGCAGGCCGGACCGCTCGTGCCCGCCCTGCACTCCTACTGGCTGGTGATCCACGTCGGGGCGGCGATCCTCGCCACCGGCGCGTTCGCGGTGGGAGCCCTCGCCTCGATCGTGTTCCTGCTCAAGGAGCGGCTCCAGGGCAGCGCCGGCTCACGGCTCCGCGGGCTCCTCGACCTGTTCCCCGCCTCCGACGACCTCGACCGGCTGGCCTACCGGCTGCACGCCGTCGGCTTCCCGCTCTGGACGTTCGCGGCGCTCATCGCGGGCCCGATCTGGGCGGAGTACGCCTGGGGCTCCTACTGGAACTGGGACCCCAAGGAGGTGTGGGCGTTCATCACCTGGGTGATCTACGCGGCATACCTGCACGCCCGGGCGACGGCGGGGTGGAAGGGAAGGGCGGCCGCGGTCCTGGCGCTGGTCGGCTTCGCGACCCTGCTCTTCAACTTCGTCGGGATCAACTTCTTCTTCGGCGCCGGGAGCATGCACTCTTACGCCGGCAGCTGACCGGCTGCCGGCTCACTCGGGGCCGTCGGGGTCCTTCTTGCGGTCCTTGCGCTGCTTGCGCTCGAGCCAGCGGAGGAAGTCCTCGTCGTCGTCCGGCGCGACGCGCCGCGGTTCCGGGCGCGGACGGCGGATCCCGGGTCCGGAGCCGTTCTTGCCGGCACCGGCTGCGCGACGCCGCTCGAGCGCCCACAGGAGCGCATAGACGACGCCTGCGAAGAGCAGGACGACGAGCACGAACTTGGCCACACCCCCAGAGTAGGTCGCCGATCCCAACCGTGCGAGCGAACCCGGTCCCCAACGGGCCGGCCGGCCGTCCTACTGTGGAGGCGTGAAGGAGTTCGTCGTCTACACCGCAGCCCGGCTGGGGCTCTTCGCCGCGACGTACGGGATCATCCTCGGCACCTACGTCCTGGTCGCCGGCACCCCGGTGCCGGTGCTGTGGCCGGTGCTCGTCGCCGCGATCGTCTCGGCGGTGGCGTCGGTCTACCTGCTCAAAGGGATGCGGGAGCGGTTCGCCGCCAAGGTGCAGGGCCGAGCCGAGCGGATGTCGCGGCGGTTCGAGGAGATGAAGTCCAAGGAGGACGTGGACTGAGCGTCCCCGTCCCCGTCCCCGTCCCCGTCTCCGTCTGCGCCTGCGTCATCGCGCCGCGACCAGCAGCCCGGCGAGGAGCCCGGCGGCGTAGAGCAGCTCGGTGGTGCCCGTCAGCCGGAGCACCGGCACCAGCTCGCGCCCCGTCGTGCCTCGCGCCACGATCCGTGCGGCCCGCTGCCCCGGGAGGAGGGCGGCCAGCCCCAGCAGCGCCCAGCCGGAGGTCTCGAGCGCCACTCCGACCAGCGCCACCGCGGCTGCGGCGAGCAGCATGACGTAGAGCCCGCGGGTGCGGGCGTCGCCGAGCACGACCGCGAGCGTCCGCTTGCCGGCCACCGTGTCGGTCGGGATGTCGCGGAGGTTGTTCGCGACCAGGATCGCGCAGGCGATCGCGCCCACCCCCACGGCGGCGTAGCCGGCCGGGAGGAGCCAGCTCTCGGTCTGGACGTACGTCGTGCCGACGACCGCCACCAGGCCGAAGAAGACGAACACCATCACCTCGCCGAGTCCGAGGTAGCCGTAGGGGCTCCGCCCGCCGGTGTAGTACCAGGCCGCGACCACGCAGAGCGCGCCGACGCCGATCAGCCACCACGCGGTCGTGGCCGCGAGCACCAGGCCGACCGCGGCGGCCACTCCGAAGGCCGCGAAGGCGGCGTGCTTGACCGACCGTGGGGTCGCCACCCCCGACCCGACGAGGCGCAGCGGCCCGACCCGGTCGGCGTCGGTGCCGCGGATGCCGTCGGAGTAGTCGTTGGCGTAGTTCACGCCGACCTGGAGGGCCAGCGCCACGACCAGCGCCAGCGCGGCCTTCCACCACACCGGGTGCCCGGCGAAGGCGGCCACACCGGTGCCGGCGAGCACCGGGGACACGGCGGCGGGCAGCGTCGGGAGGCGGGCGGCCTGGAGCCACTGAGCGGAGGTTGCCACGAGGGTCGATCCTGCCAGCCGTCCCACCGGGCATAGCGTGGGGCCTCGTGAGGCGGCGCTGCGAGGACGAACGGACGGGCCGGTGACGGCCGGGCTGCGCCCCGTGCGCGGCACCGCCGGCGACCTGCTGAGGTTGCTGGCCGAGTGGGACGCGGCCGACGACCCGCCGCCCCTGGTGATCGAGACCTCCGGCTCCACCGGGCAGCCGAAGCGGGTCGTCCTCTCCCGGGAGGCGATGCGGGCCTCGGTGGCGGCCACGCAGGACCGGCTCGGCGGTCCGGGCCAGTGGGTGCTCAACCTGCCGCCGACCTACGTCGCCGGAGTCCAGGTCCTCTACCGCTCGGTGGTGGCCGGGACGACACCGGTCGTCTCGACCGACCTGACGGCGGCGCTGGGGGAGATGACGGCCGAGCGGCGGTACGTCTCCCTGGTGCCGACCCAGCTCCAGCGGGTGGTCGCGGCCCAGGAGCTGGCGCCGCTGGCCCGCTTCGACGCCGTCCTGATAGGTGGCGGGCCGCTCGACCCGGTCGTGCGCGCCGCCGCCGAGGACGCCGGGGTGCCGGTCGTCCAGACCTACGGGATGAGCGAGACCTGCGGCGGGTGCGTGTACGACGGGGTGCCGCTGGACGGGGTGGCGGTCAAGGTCGACGCCGACGGACAGGTGCTCGTCGGCGGTCCGGTGCTGTTCGACGGCTACGAGGGTGACCCGCAGCGGACGGCGGAGGTGCTCCGGGACGGCTGGCTGCGCACCGCCGACCTCGGCCGGCTCGACGACGACGGCCGCCTCGAGGTGCTCGGCCGGGTCGACGACGTCGTCATCAGCGGCGGTGTCAAGGTTCCCGGCCCGGCCGTGGCGCGGATGGTCGAGCGGCACGCGGCGGTCACCGCGGCCGAGGTCGTCGGCGTGCCGGACGAGGAGTGGGGCGAGCGCGTCGTCGCCGTGGTGACCGCGAGCGGCAACCCGGACCTCGGCGAGCTCCGGGACCTCGTCACCCCCCGCGAGTGGGCCCCCCGCGAGGTCGTCGTCGTGCCGGCGTTCCCCGTCCTGCCCAACGGCAAGGTCGACCGGGTCGCGCTGCGGGCGGTGGCCGCGGATGCGTGAGCACGTGTTCTCGGTCCCGATGCGGACCCGGTTCCGCGGGGTGACCTCGCGCGAGGGGGTGCTGCTGCGCGGGGCCGGCCGGCTGGGGCGAGTTCAGCCCCTTCCTGGAGTACGACGCGGCGGTGGCCGCCCCGTGGCTCGCCGCTGCCCTGGAGGCGGCCCAGGACGGGTGGCCGGCACCGGTGCGGGACCGGGTCCCGGTGAACGTCACGGTGCCGGCCGTCGACCCGGCAGCCGCCCACGCCCTGGTGCTCCGGGGCGGCTGCTCGACCGCCAAGGTCAAGGTCGCCGAGCCGGGCCAGGCCGTCGCCGAGGACGAGGCACGGCTCGAGGCGGTCCGGGACGCCCTGGGGCCGGACGGCCGGGTCCGGGTCGACGCCAACGGCGGCTGGTCGGTCGACGAGGCGGTGCGGGCGGTGCGGCTGCTCGACCGGGCGGCCGGAGGGCTGGAGTACGTCGAGCAGCCGTGCGCCGACCGTCGAGGAGCTCGCCGAGGTGCGGCGCCGGGTCCCGGTCCCGATCGCCGCCGACGAGTCGATCCGGCGGGCCGCCGACCCCTACCGGGTCCGGGAGCTCGACGCGGCCGACGTCGCGGTGCTCAAGGTGCAGCCGCTCGGCGGGGTCCGCGCGTGCCTGCGGATCGCCGAGGACATCGGCCTCCCGGTCGTGGTCAGCAGCGCGCTGGAGACCAGCGTCGGGATCGCCGCCGGGGTCGCCCTCGCCGCGGCCCTCCCCGAGCTGCCCTACGCCTGCGGGCTCGCCACCGTCCAGCTCCTCACCGACGACGTGGCGGTCCGGCCCGCTGCTGCCGGACGACGGGTCGCTGCCCGTCGTACGCCCGGAGGTGGACGGCGCCGCGCTCGACCGGCTCGCGGCCACCCCGGAGCGGACCGCGCACTGGGCGGCGCGGCTGGCGGCGATCCGGCAGGATTCGCTCCCGTGACCCCCTCCGCCGCGCCGGCCAACGGCTCGACCGCGCTCGCCCGGACCGTCGTCGACGAGCTGGTGCGGGGCGGGGTCCGGCACGTGGTGCTCTGTCCCGGCTCCCGCTCGGCGGCGCTCGCCTTCGCCGTGCACGCGGCGGCCACCGACGGCGCGCTCACCCTGCACACCCGGGTCGACGAGCGGACCGCCGGCTTCCTCGCCCTCGGCCTGGCCCGGAGCTCGCGGCAGCCGGTCGCCGTCGTGACGACCAGCGGCACCGCGGTGGCCAACCTGCACCCGGCGGTGCTCGAGGCCCACCACGCCGGCCTGCCGCTCGTCGTCCTCACCGCGGACCGGCCGGCGGCCCTGCGCGGCACCGGGGCGAACCAGACCACCGACCAGGTCAAGGTGTACGGCGGCGCGGTGCGGGCGTTCGCCGACGTGCCTCCGGCCGCCCCGGGCCACCGGGAGCCCGAGCAGGTGCGCGGCTGGCGGTCGCTCGTCGCGCGGACCCTGGTCACCGCCACCGGTGCCGGGACGACCGCCCGCGGGCCGGTCCACCTCAACCTCCAGGTCGAGCCGCCGATGACGCCGGACGTGGCCGACGGCTGGGCGGCCCTGGTCGACGGCCGGCCCGGACGCGGCCCCCTGGACGGTGCCTGCCGCCGCTCTGACCGCCGTCGAGGAGCGGCTCGACGACGGCCCTCGCACCGTGGTGGTCGCGGGCGACGACGCCGGGCCGCCCGCACGCGTGCTCGCCGAGCGGCACGGCTGGCCGCTGCTGGCCGAGCCCACCAGCGGGTCGAGGACCGGGGCGAACGCGATCCGCTGCTACCGGCTGCTGCTCGGCGACCCCGCGCTGGCGGGCCGGGTCGAGAGGGTCGTGGTCTGCGGCCACCCCACGCTCAGCCGGCCGGTGACGCGGCTGGTCTCGCGCAGCGACGTCGAGGTCGTGGCGCTGGTGCCGCCGGGCTCGCCGACGCCCGGGTGGACCGACCCGGGTCATGCGGTCTCGCGCGTGGTCCGGGCCGTCGCGCTGCCCGAGATGTCGCCGCCGGCCGACGGCTGGCTCCGCGAGTGGCTCGACCGGGACGCCACGGTCGGCGCGCGGCTGGACGAGCTGCTGGCCGCCGAGGAGGGGATCACCCCGCAGGAGGTCGCCGGAGCCGTCGCCGGCGCACTGCCTCCCGGCGGCCTGCTCGTCGTGGGCGCCTCGAACCCGGTCCGCGACCTCGACCTGATGGTCCCGCGCTACCGGGTCGGCGACCGGCGCATGGTCGTGGGGAACCGTGGCCTGGCCGGCATCGACGGCACTGTGTCGACAGCGGTCGGCGCCGCCCTCGGTCGCCCGCACAGCACCCGGGCGTTCGCGCTGCTCGGCGACGTGACGTTCCTCCACGACCTCACCGGCCTCGTCCTCGGGCCCGACGAGCCGCGGCCGCCGCTCACGATCGTGGTCGTCAACGACGACGGCGGCAGCATCTTCTCGCTGCTGGAGCAGGGTGCCGACGACCACGCGCCGTCCTTCGAGCGGATCTTCGCCACTCCGCACGGGGTCGACCTCGCCGCTCTCTGCGCCGCCACCGGCACCCCGCACGACCGGGTGGCCGACCGGGCCTCGCTCGGCGGAGGTCCTGCAGCGGGTGCCGACCGGGGTGGAGGTCGTCGAGGCCGTCGTCCGACGCGACAACCGCCGGGAGCTGGACCGGGCGGCCCGGGCGCTCGTCACCGGCTGACCCTCCCCGCCGCGGGTGGCACGATGACCGGATGAGGATCACGAAGTTCGGTCATTCCTGCGTCCGGGTCTCCTCCGACGGCAAGGACGTCGTGCTCGACCCCGGCGGCTGGTCCGAGCGGGAGGCCGTCGACGGTGTCGCCGCCGTCCTCGTCACCCACGAACACCCCGACCACTGGGACCTCGAGCATCTGCGTGCGACCGACGCCCCGGTCTTCACGATCGAGGCGGTGGCGGCGCAGCTGCGCGACGCCGACCCGTCGGTCGGCGAGCGGGTGACCGTCGTACGTCCCGGCGACGAGCTCGACGTCGCGGGGTTCGCCGTCCGCGTGGTCGGGGAGCGGCACGCCGTGATCCACCCGGAGCTGCCGCGCTTCGACAACTCCGGCTACGTGCTGAGCGCCGGTGGGACCTCGCTGTTCCACCCGGGCGACTCCTTCGAACGGCCCGGGCAGGAGGTCGACGTCTTCTGCGCCCCCGCCTGCGCGCCCTGGGCGAAGATGTCGGAGCTGGTCGACCTCGCCCGTGACGTCGCCGCTCCCCGGACCCTGCGCCATCCACGACAAGGTCTACAGCGAGAACGGGCTCGGGATCGTCGACCGGACCATGGGGTCGTTCCTGGAGCCGGTGAGCAGCCAGTGGCACCGGCTCACCCCCGGCACCGACCTCTGAGGCGGCCCACAGTGGAGGATCTGGTGCACCGGGTGCGTCAGATCCTCCACCATCACGCGGCCAGGCCGCCGGCGACCGAGCACCTCGGGCCGCACGGCCCGGGTCGGCCCCGCCAACCGTGGAGCGTCAGCACCCGCGCCACCCGCAGGGCGGTCCAGCACGGCCGGTCGACCACCTGCCCGTAGGACAACCTGACGGTGCTCGCCCCCTCCGCCGCGGCGTCCAGGTCGCGGTCGAAGTCCTTGTCCCGCTGCCGGGTGGTGTCGTGGAAGAGCCGGCCGTCGAGCTCGACGACCAGACCGCACGGGTAGATCACGTCCCGGTACACCGAACCGGCGCCCAACCGGTCGACCACCTGACGCCGCGCGTGACCGAGGCCGTGGGCACGCTCGACCCGGTGCAGGTAGCCGTGCTCGAGGACCGAGCAGGTGCCGTCGGCGACATCGGCGAGCACCGACTCGATCCAGTCCCGACGGGGCAGGCGGGTGCGACCGCGTGCCGCGACGAGCATCCGCTCGGCCGTCGTACGACGGGACTGGACCGCGCGGGAGAGCGACTCCAGGGCGGCGAACTCCGAGGGAGCCCGGGCCGCCACGTCGAGCGCCGCCTCCTCGTAGCGCAGCCTCGGCGGCCCCACGTTCCACAGGACCTGGTCGTCGAGGCGGTCGGTGCGGAGGACGGTGATCCGGTCGCGGTCACGCACCCGGCGGTCGCGGTGGACGGCGACGTGGACGACGTCGTGCGAGCGACGGCTGCCGGGCCCTTCGGCGGCCCTCATGGCGGTCTCGCCCGCGAGGGCGGCCGGCCACAGCAGGAGCACCGCGCCCCAGCACCGTTGGAGGAACGTCGGGGTGCCGGT
The DNA here is from genome assembly GCA_963754155.1 of uncultured Actinomycetota bacterium. GTDB lineage: Bacteria > Actinomycetota > Actinomycetes > Propionibacteriales > Nocardioidaceae > Marmoricola_A. The sequence goes on from CAVWEU010000003.1 coordinate 1,902,782, forward strand.
GTGGTCGACGTACACGCCCGCGTGCAGCGGTGCCAGCTCGCGGCGCCGGACGAGCCGGGCGACGTCGTGCGGGGCGAGTCCGGCATCGTGGAGCTGGCGGCGGCTGACCACGCCGTGCTGGTCGAGCAGGAGGCGCGTGGACGGCGGGGTGCATCCCAGGATCGTCGGCCGTCGGGCGGCGGAACGCGAGCGGTCTCTCAGCGCTGTGGAGAACCGGTGAGTGGTGGATCTGGTGCACCCGGCGCGTCAGATCCTCCACCTAAGGCGGGCTCGGACCGGTTCAGGGCTGGAGGGCGTTGCGCACCGGCACGAACTTCGCCTGCGCCTCGGCGAGCTCGGCCGCCGGGTCGGAGTCGGCGACGATGCCGCAGCCGGCGAACAGCCGCACCGAGCCGCCCTCGAGCAGCCCGGAGCGCAGCGCGATGCCCCACTCGCCGTCGCCGGAGGCGTCCATCCACCCGACCGGGCCGGCGTAGCGCCCCCGGTCCATCCCCTCGATCTCGCCGATGACCTGCGCTGGCGACCGACGTCGGGGTGCCGCCGACCGCGGCGGACGGGTGCAGCGCGGCGGCGAGCTCGAGCGAGGTCGTCTGGTCGTCGATGACGCCGGCGACGTCGGTGGCGAGGTGCATGACGTTGGGCAGGTGCAGGACGAACGGCGCCTCCGGCACGTTCATCGACGTGCAGTGCGGGGCGAGCGCGTCCGCCACCGAGCGGACGGCGTACTCGTGCTCCTCCAGGTCCTTGCGACGAGCGGGCGAGCGAGGCGGCGAGCTGGAGGTCGTGGGCGTCGTCGCCGGTGCGCCGGATCGTGCCGGCGAGCACCCGGGAGGTGACGAGCCCGCGCTCGCGGCGGACCAGCATCTCGGGGGTGGCGCCGAAGAGCCCGTCCACGTGGAAGGTCCAGCACGTCGGGTAGTCGCGGGCCAGCTGGCGCAGCGGCCACCGGACGTCGATCGGCGCCGAGGCGCGGGCCACCAGGTCGCGGGCGAGGACCACCTTCTCCAGCTCGCCCGCCTCGATCCGGCGCACCGCCTCGGCGACGACCTGCTCCCAGGCGGCACCGCTGCAGCGCGCCGTCGGTGAAGTGGACGTCGACCGGGGCGTCCGGCGGCGTCTCGCCGGGAGTACGGCGGACAGGGTGCCGATCCGGCGAGACGCCGAGTGTGGGTGACCCAGAAGGTGCCGTTGCGGCGGCCCACGACGATCTCGGGCACGACCAGGACGCTGTCGCCCGGGTCGTCGGCGAAGGCGAAGGAGCCGAAGGCCACCAGCCCGGTGCCGGGCAGCCGCACGTCGTCGCGGACCACCGCCCGCCGGGTCGGTCGCCCGCCACCAGCGGTGGGCGTCGGCGAACCGGTCGGCCCCGCCGGTGCGGATCTCGGCGGCGACGCCCCACCCCACGAGCCCCTCACCGCGGCGCACCCACGCGGTGACGTCGGAGTCCGGCAGCAGGTCGAGCAGGGCGCCCGGGTCCTCGAGCGCCACGGTGCGCACCACGAGCGGGAGCGCGTCCTGGGGCTGGTCGGCCGGGCTGGTCGTCACGACAGGGCAGCCTACGGCGCGGAGGCGAGATCCCCGAAACAAGCCCCGGCACCCGACACCTAGAGTGACCGCGTGACCCGAGCCGACCTCGACAAGGACCCTGCCGACGTCGCGGCGATGTTCGACGGCGTGGCGCGGCGCTACGACCTCACCAACGACGTGCTGAGCCTGGGTCAGGACCGGCGCTGGCGGACCGCGGTCGTCGACGCCGTCGCGCCGCGGCCGAACGAGCGGGTCCTCGACCTCGCGGCGGGGACCGGCACCTCGAGCGAGCCGTTCGCGGCGGCGGGCGCCCTGGTGGTCCCCTGCGACTTCAGCCAGGGGATGCTCCAGGTCGGCAAGACGGCCCGCCCGCGGCTCGACTTCGTGGCCGGTGACGCGACCCGGCTGCCGTTCGCCGACGACTCGTTCGACGCGGTCACGATCTCGTTCGGGCTCCGCAACGTCGTCGACCCCGACGCCGGCCTCCGCGAGATGCGCCGGGTGACCCGGCCGGGCGGCCGGCTCGTGGTCTGCGAGTTCAGCTCGCCCACCTGGGCGCCGTTCCGCACGCGTCTACCTGGAGTACCTCATGAAGGGGCTCCCCGCCGTCGCCCGGGCGGTCTCCTCCAACCCGGAGGCCTACGTCTACCTGGCCGAGTCGATCCGGGCCTGGCCGGACCAGCCGGGGCTCGCAGCCCGGATCGAGGCCGCCGGCTGGAGCGGCTGCCGGTGGCGCAACCTGTCCGGCGGGATCGTGGCCCTGCACCACGCGACGGCGTGATGGGCGTCTCCCTCTAGACTGGGGTACGCCCCATTCGTGAACGCTTTCACAAAGTACGGAAGGCACGCCAGATGACTCGGACCACCGCGGACGAGCGGCAGGCCGACGTCATCGTCGTCGGCGCCGGTCCGGCCGGGGCGGCCACGGCGTTCCACCTCGCCCAGGCGGGGGTCGACGTGCTCCTGCTCGAGAAGGCGTCCTTCCCGCGGGACAAGATCTGCGGCGACGGGCTCACCCCGCGCGCGGTCAAGGCCCTGGTCGCGATGGGGTTCGACCTCGACGAGCCGGGGTGGCAGAAGAACAAGGGGCTCCGGATCGTCGGCGCCGGCCACCGGCTCGAGCTGCCGTGGCCGGAGCTGAGCACCTTCCCGCCGTACGGCGCGGTGCGCACCCGCACCGACCTCGACGAGCTCCTCGCGCGGCACGCCCAGAAGGCCGGCGCGCGGCTGACGGAGCGCACGTCGGTCACCGGCCCGGTCGTCGACGAGCGCACCGGCCGGGTGGTCGGCGTGACGGCCAAGCCGGTCGACGACCGTGGCCGGCGGGTGGGCGACGACACCACCTACCGGGCCCCCGTCGTCGTCGCCTGCGACGGCGTCTCGGCCCGGCTCGCGACCTCGCTCGGCATCGAGCGCCGCGAGGACCGCCCGATGGCCGTCGCGGTGCGCGCCTACTACGAGACGCCGCGTCACGACGACCCCTGGATGGAGTCGTGGCTCGAGCTCTGGGACGGCACGCCGGGCCGGAGCAACCTCCTGCCCGGCTACGGCTGGATCTTCGGGGTCGGCGACGGCACCGCCAACGTCGGGCTCGGCGTCCTCAACACCTCCAAGGCGTTCCAGCACGTCGACTACAAGCAGGTCCTCCGCGGCTGGCTGTCGAACACCCCCGAGGAGTGGGGGTTCCGCGACGAGGAGAACCGCGTCGGGAGGATCGGCTCCGCCGCGCTGCCGATGGGGTTCAACCGCAAGCCGCACTACACCCGGGGGATGCTGCTGGTCGGCGACTCGGGCGGGATGGTGAACCCGTTCAACGGCGAGGGCATCGACTACGCCCTCGAGTCGGGCCAGACCGCGGCCGCGACCATCCTCCAGGCGCTGGCGCGCGCCGAGGGGCCCGCGCGCGAACGGGTGATGGCGGGTTACCCGGCCGCGATGGACGCGGCCTATGGTGGCTACTTCACGCTCGGCCGGGTCTTCGCGAAGATGATCGGCAACCCCACGGTGATGAAGCAGGCAACGCGCTACGGGCTGCCTCGGCACGCGCTGATGCGGTTCATGCTCAAGCTGATGGCGAACCTGACCGACCCGCGTGACGGGGACGCGTCGGACCGTGTCATCAACGCGTTGAGCAGGGTCGCACCGACAGCCTGACCGGTTCCACCAGCACCACCGCACGCAGCAGCACCACCCGGAGCACGAGAAGACCAGGAAGGGAGGCAGGGCTCATGGAGCTCTACACCCCCGTCATCGCGTTGGGCGCCCTCGCCGCGGGCTTCGCGGTGTTCTCGATCGTGGCGAGCGTCCTCACCGGTCCTCGGCGCTACAACCGGGCCAAGCTCGACTCCTACGAGTGCGGGATCGAGCCGACCCCCCAGCCGGTCGGCGGCGGGCGGGTGCCGGTGAAGTACTACACGGTCGCCATGACCTTCATCATCTTCGACATCGAGATCATGTTCCTGGTCCCGTGGGCGGTCTACTTCGACGAGCTGCACTGGTTCGGCCTCGTCGCGGTCGTGCTCTTCCTCATCAACGTCTCCATCGCCTACGTCTACGAGTGGCGTCGCGGTGGGCTCGACTGGGACTGACAGGACGGATTGACATGGGTATCGAGGAGAAGCTCCCCAGCGGAGTCCTGCTGACCACCGTCGAGGGTGTGGCCGGCTACTTCCGCAAGGCGTCGTTCTGGCCGGCGACCTTCGGGCTCGCCTGCTGCGCGATCGAGATGATGACGAGCGGCGGGCCGCGCTACGACCTCGCGCGCTACGGCATGGAGGTCTTCCGGGCCTCGCCCCGCCAGGCCGACCTCATGATCGTCGCCGGCCGGGTGAGCCAGAAGATGGCGCCCGTGCTCCGCCAGATCTACGACCAGATGGCCGAGCCGAAGTGGGTGCTCGCCATGGGCGTCTGCGCCAGCTCCGGCGGGATGTTCAACAACTACGCGATCGTCCAGGGCGTCGACCACGTGGTGCCCGTCGACATGTACCTCCCCGGCTGCCCGCCCCGGCCCGAGATGCTCATCGACGCGATCCTCAAGCTGCACGACCAGGTCCAGGCGGGCAAGCTCGGCGCGAACCGCCAGGCGCAGATCGCCGACCTCGAGACCGAGGCGCTCAACGCGCTGCCGACCTCGGAGATGAAGGGGATGCTCCGGTGAGCGACGACCCCACCCAGAAGGGGAGCGGCTCCGGTCCCGCAGGGACCACCGACTCCAGCACGACCGGCATGCCCGAGGACGCCACCCCGGGCGGGTTCCTGCCGGCGGCGCCCGGCGCCCACGACCACCACGTGGTCGGCACCCGTCAGGGCATGTTCGGGACCTCCGGCAGCGGCGACACCTCCGGCTACGGCGGGCTGGTCGAGACGGTCACGATGCCGGGCGGCAGCACCCCGCCGTACGGCGGCTGGTTCGACGAGGTGGCCGCAGCGGCTGGGAGCCGGGCTGAGCGAGGAGGGGCTGCCCGACGCCGTCGAGAAGGTGGTCGTCCACCGCGGCGAGGTCACCTTCTTCATCCGCCGCGAGCGGCTGCTGGAGACGGCCTGGCTGCTCCGCGACGACGCGTCGCTGCGGTTCGAGATGTGCCTGGGCGTCAGCGGGGTCCACTACCCGAGCGACGAGGGGCGCGAGCTGCACGCGGTCTACCACCTGCTGTCGATCACCCACAACCGGCGGATCCGGCTCGAGGTCACCTGCCCCGACGCCGACCCGCACATCCCGTCGGTGGTGGCCGTCTACCCGACCAACGACTGGCACGAGCGGGAGACCTACGACTTCTTCGGCATCGTCTTCGACGGCCACCCGGCGCTGACCCGGATCGAGATGCCCGACGACTGGCCCGGGCACCCGCAGCGCAAGGACTATCCGCTGGGAGGCGTCCCGGTGGAGTACAAGGGCGCGACGATCCCGCCCCCGGACACGCGGAGGTCCTACAACTGATGAGCAGCGCGACACACGACCCGTACGGCGCCGCCGAGACCGAGACCTCGAGCGGGCGCGTCTTCAACGTCACCGGGCAGGACTGGGACTCCGTCGTCTCGGGCATCGCCGACGAGGGGGACGACCGCGTCGTCGTCAACATGGGCCCCCAGCACCCGTCCACCCACGGCGTGCTCCGGCTGATCCTCGAGCTCGAGGGCGAGACGGTGACCGAGGCGCGGGCGGGCATCGGCTACCTGCACACCGGCATCGAGAAGAACATGGAGTACCGCTCCTGGGTGCAGGGCGTCACCTTCTGCACCCGGATGGACTACCTCGCGCCGTTCCACAACGAGCTGACCTACTGCCTCGGCGTCGAGCGGCTCCTCGACATCGAGGACGACATCCCCGAGAAGGCCCAGGTGATGAGGGTCCTGCTCTCGGAGCTGAACCGGATCTCCTCGCACCTCGTGGCGATCGCGACCGGCGGGATGGAGATCGGCGCGCTGACGGTCATGACGATCGGGTTCCGCGAGCGCGAGCTGGTCCTCGACCTGTTCGAGCTGATCACCGGGCTGCGGATGAACCACGCGTTCATCCGGCCCGGTGGTGTCGCCCAGGAGATGCCGCCGGGGGCGCTGGACCAGATCCGCGACTTCATCGCGCTGATGAAGAAGCGGCTGCCGGAGTACGCCGCGCTCTGCAACGCCAACCCGATCTTCAGGGGCCGGCTGGTCGACGTCGGCTACCTCGACCTCGCCGGCTGCATGGCGCTCGGGATCACCGGTCCGGTGCTCCGGTCGACCGGGCTCCCGTGGGACCTGCGCAAGTCGCAGCCCTACAGCGGCTACGAGACCTACGAGTTCGACGTGCCGACCCGGGACACCTGCGACGCCTACGGCCGGTTCCGGATCCGGCTCGACGAGATGGCCGAGTCGCTGCGCATCGTCGAGCAGTGCGCCGACCGGCTCGAGGGGCTCGACGGCGCCCCGATCATGGTCGGGGACAAGAAGATCGCCTGGCCCTCGCAGCTCGCGGTCGGCGCCGACGGCATGGGCAACAGCCTCGACCACATCAAGCACATCATGGGCGAGTCGATGGAGGCGCTCATCCACCACTTCAAGCTGGTCACCGAGGGCTTCCGGGTGCCGGCCGGCCAGGCCTACGTGCCGGTGGAGTCGCCGCGCGGCGAGCTGGGGGCGCACGTGGTCTCCGACGGCGGCACGCGCCCCTACCGGGCGCACTTCCGCGACCCGTCGTTCACGAACCTGCAGGCGACGTCGGCGATGAGCGAGGGCGGCATGGTCGCCGACGTCGTCGTCGCGATCGCGTCCCTCGACCCGGTGATGGGAGGCGTCGACCGGTGATCTCCGAGGACGACGTACGACGAGCTCAAGCAGATCGCCGCAGCGCTACCCGCAGGCCCGGTCCGGGCTGCTGCCGATGCTCCACCTGGTGCAGAGCGCCGAGGGCCGGGTCACCGCCGAGGGGATCGAGGTCTGCGCCGAGCTCCTCGGGATCACGGCCGCCGAGGTCTCGGGCGTCGCGACGTTCTACACGATGTACAAGCGGCGCCCCGTCGGCGACTACCACGTCGGGGTCTGCACCAACACGCTGTGCGCGGTGATGGGCGGCGACGTGATCTTCGAGCGGCTCAAGGAGCACCTCGACGTCGGCAACGACGAGACCACCGAGGAGCGGCAGGATCGACCCTCGAGCATCTCGAGTGCAACGCCGCCTGCGACTACGCGCCGGTGATGATGGTCAACTGGGAGTTCATGGACAACATGGACCCGGCCTCGGCCACGCAGCTGGTCGACGACCTCCGTGAGGGCAAGGAGGTCCGCTCGACCCGCGGACCGAGGGTCTGCACCTGGCGGGAGGCCGAGCGGGTGCTCGCCGGGTTCGGTGACGGGCTCGCCGACGAGGGGCCGGCCGCCGGGCCGGCCTCGCTCGTGGGGCTCGAGATCGCCCGCGAGCGCGGTTGGCGCGCCCCGGCGGGCCATGACGGCTCCAGCGACCGTGGTGCCGAAGGGGACAAGGGGGACTCCGCATGACCGACCTGCTGACGCCGGTGCTCTCGGACAACTGGGACGCGGACCGGCCCTGGACGCTCGCCTCCTACGAGCAGTCGGGCGGCTACCCGGGCTGCGCGTCCGCCCTGACATGCCCGCCGGACGAGCTGATCGCGCTGGTCAAGGACTCCGGGCTCCGCGGCCGCGGCGGCGCCGGCTTCCCGACCGGCATGAAGTGGGGGTTCATCCCGCAGGACAACGCCGAAGCCCGAAGTACCTCGTCGTCAACGCCGACGAGTCGGAGCCGGGCACGTGCAAGGACATCCCGCTGATGATGGCCAGCCCGCACACGCTGGTCGAGGGCGTGATCATCTCGCTCCTACGCGATCCGGGCGGGCACGGCGTTCATCTACGTCCGTGGTGAGGTGCTGCACGTCGTACGCCGGCTCCAGGCCGCGGTGCCGAGGCCTACGACGCCGGGCTACCTGGGCAAGCGACATCCGTGGGTCCGGCTTCGACCTCGACGTCGTGGTGCACGCGGGCGCCGGCGCCTACATCTGCGGCGAGGAGACCGCGCTGCTCGACTCGCTCGAGGGGCGCCGCGGCCAGCCGCGGCTGCGGCCGCCGTTCCCTGCGGTCGCGGGGCTCTACGCGTCGCCGACGGTCATCAACAACGTGGAGTCGATCGCCTCGGTGCCGGCCATCGTCGCCAACGGCGCCGACTGGTTCTCCTCGATGGGCACCGAGCGCAGCAAGGGGATGACGCTCTACTCGCTCTCCGGTCACGTGACCACGCCCCGGCCAGTTCGAGGCACCGCTCGGGATCACCCTGCGTGAGCTGCTCGAGCTGGCGGGCGGTGTCCGCGAGGGCCACACGCTCAAGTTCTGGACTCCCGGCGGCTCGTCGACGCCGCTGCTGACCGCCGAGCACCTCGACGTCCCGCTCGACTACGAGGGGGTCGGGGCGGCCGGGTCGATGCTCGGCACCAAGGCGCTGCAGATCTTCGACGACACCACCTGCGTGGTGCGCGCGGTGCTGCGCTGGACCGAGTTCTACAAGCACGAGTCCTGCGGCAAGTGCACCCCGTGCCGCGAGGGCACGTGGTGGCTGGTGCAGGTGCTGGCCCGCCTCGAGAAGGGGCAGGGCACCGAGGACGACCTCGACCATGCTGCTCGACCAGTGCGACAACATCCTCGGCCGCTCGTTCTGCGCGCTGGCCGACGGAGCGATCAGCCCGATCTCGTCGTCGATCGAGTACTTCCGCGACGAGTACCTCGCCCACCTCGAGCACGGCGGCTGCCCCTTCGACCCGGCGGCCGCCACCCTCTTCGCCACGGCAGGAGCCGCACGATGACGGTCTCGACCAGCTCGACCGGCGCCTCGGCACCAAGGCCGTGGCGCAGGCCGACCTCGTCACGCTGACGATCGACGGCGTGGAGGTGAGCGTCCCCAAGGGGACGCTCGTCATCCGCGCCGCCGAGCAGGTCGGGGTGCAGATCCCCCGGTTCTGCGACCACCCGCTGCTCGCCCCGGTCGGCGCCTGCCGCCAGTGCCTCGTCGAGGTCGCGATGCCCGGCCCCGACGGCGAGCTCAAGACGATGATGGGCCCGCCCGGCCGGGTCAAGCCGCAGGCCTCCTGCACGCTGGTCGCCACCGACGGGATGGCGGTCAAGACGCAGCTGTCGTCGCCGATCGCGGACAAGGCGCAGCAGGGCGTGATGGAGCAGCTGCTCATCAACCACCCGCTCGACTGCCCGGTCTGCGACAAGGGCGGCGAGTGCCCGCTGCAGAACCAGGCGATGACCAACGGTCGCGGCGAGACCCGGTTCCTCGAGGTCAAGCGGACCTTCCCGAAGCCGATCAACATCTCCGCGCAGGTGCTCCTCGACCGTGAGCGGTGCGTGCTCTGCGCCCGGTGCACCCGGTTCTCCGAGCAGATCGCCGGCGACCCGTTCATCGCGCTGATCGAGCGAGGCGCCCTGCAGCAGGTCGGGATCTACGAGCAGGAGCCGTTCCGCTCGAACTTCTCGGGCAACACCATCCAGATCTGCCCGGTGGGCGCGCTGACGTCGGCGGCGTACCGCTTCCGCGCCCGGCCGTTCGACCTGGTCTCGCACTCCGTCGGTCGCCGAGCACGACTCCTGCGGGTCGGCGATCCGCGTCGACCACCGGCGCGGCAAGGTGGTCCGCCGGCTCTCCGGGCTCGACCCCGAGGTCAACGAGGAGTGGATCACCGACAAGGACCGGTTCGCCTTCCACTACGCTCAGCAGCCCGACCGGCTCACCCACCCGCAGGTGCGGGACGAGGAGACCGGCGAGCTGCGCCCGGCCTCGTGGCCGGAGGCGTTCGCGGTCGCGGCGCGTGGGCTCGCCGCCGCGGGCACGGCGGGTGTGCTCACCGGCGGTCGGCTGACCCGCGAGGACGCCTACGCCTACGCCAAGTTCGCGCGTGCCGTCCTCGGCACCAACGACATCGACTTCCGCTCCCGGCCGCACTCGCTCGAGGAGGCCGCAGTTCCTCGCCGCCCGGGTGGCCGGCCACGACGCCGGGCGTCACGTTCGGGTCGCTGGAGACCGCCAACGCCGTCGTCCTTCTCGGCCTGGAGCCCGAGGAGGAGGCGGGCACGCTGTTCCTCCGGCTGCGCAAGGCGTCGCGCGGCAAGACCCGGATCTTCGCGGTCGCGCCGTACACCTCCCGCGGCCTGAGCAAGATGAAGGCCACCGTGGTCCAGGCCGCCCCCGGCGAGGAGCCCGCAGGTGATCGCCGACCTGGCGCACGACGGGGAGCTGGCACTCGACGGCGGCGGGGTGATCCTCGTCGGCGAGCGGCTGGCCACGGTGCCGGGCGCGCTCACCGCCGTCGCCCGGCTCGCGACCCAGACCGGGGCACGGCTCGCCTGGGTGCCGCGCCGCGCGGGCGACCGCGGAGCCCTCGACGCCGGCTGCCTGGGCGGCGTGCTGCCCGGTGGCCGCCCGGTCACCGACCCGTCAGCCCGGGTCGACGTCTCCGCCGTGTGGGGCGCCGACGTGCCGACCGCCGGAGCACGCGACACCGACGGCATCCTCGCCGCGGCCGCCTCCGGCGAGCTCGGCCGCGCTGCGTCGTCGCCGGTGTCGACGTCGACGACCTGACCGACCCGGTGGCCGCCCGGGCGGCGGTCGCCGCCGCGGGGTTCGTCGTCAGCCTGGAGCTCCGGCCCAGCGCCGTCACCCAGGTCGCGGACGTGGTCCTCCCGGTCGCGTCCGTCGCCGAGAAGGCGGGGAGCTTCCTCAACTGGGAGGGCCGGGTCCGTGCCTTCCCGCAGGTGCTGGAGAGCAACGCGATCCCCGACGTCCGGGCCCTGGCCGGGATCGCCGAGGAGCTCGGCCGTCCGCTCGGCTTCCAGACGACGCAGGGCGCGCGCGCCGAGCTCGACGAGATCGGTGGCTGGGACGGGGCTCGGGTGGCCGACCCGGACGTGGCACCGCTGCCGGCCCAGGAGAGCGGCGACGGGCTCCGGCTCGCGACCTGGAAGACGATGATCGGCGACGGTCCGATGCAGGACGGCGACGCCGCCTACCACGCGAGCGGCTCCCTCGCCGGTCGCCCTGGTGAGCGAGACGACGCTCGCGTCGCCTCGGCCTCGCGGTGGGCTCCCCGGTCGAGCTCGCCACCGAGACCGGCTCGACGGTCCTCGAGGCCGGGGTCGCCGACCTCGCCGACGACGTCGTGTGGGCCGCCAGCAGCCTCGGCGGCGTCAACCTCGCCCGTGACCTCGGGGCCGTCGCCGGCTCCCCGGTCGCGCTCCGACCGTCCAGGCCGCCGCGCCGGCGAAGGGAGTGCAGGAATGACCGCCTCGCAGATGGTGCGGACCGCCGACGACCTGAGCGCGTTCGGCAACGACGCGCTGTGGGTGGTGCTGCTCAAGGCGGTGTTCATCTTCGTCGTGCTCGTGCTCCTCACGCTGTTCAACATCTGGTGGGAGCGCCGGGTCGTCGCGAGGATGCAGCACCGGATCGGTCCCAACGTGCACGGCCCCTTCGGCCTGCTGCAGAGCCTCGCCGACGGCGTCAAGCTGGCGCTCAAGGAGGACATCACGCCGAAGGCCGCCGACAAGGTGGTCTTCATCCTCGCCCCGATCATCGCGGTGATCCCGGCGTTCGTCGCCTGGGCGGTGATCCCGCTCGGGCCCGAGGTCCGGATCCCGTTCACCGACACCGTCACGTCGCTGCAGCTGACCGACATGCCGGTCGCGGTGCTGTTCGTCCTCGCGGTCGCGTCGATCGGCATCTACGGCATCGTGCTGGGCGGGTGGTCGTCGGGATCGACGTACTCGCTGCTCGGCGGGCTCCGCAGCTCAGCGCAGATGATCTCCTACGAGGTCGCGATGGGGCTGGCGCTGATCGCGGTCTTCATCTACGCCGGGTCCCTCTCGACGTCGGAGATCGTCTCCGCCCAGGAGAGCGTCTGGTACGCCTTCATCCTCCTGCCTTCCTTCGTGATCTACGTGATCTCGATGGTCGGCGAGACCAACCGGGCGCCGTTCGACCTCCCCGAGGCCGAGGGCGAGCTCGTCGGCGGCTTCCACACCGAGTACTCCTCGCTGAAGTTCGCGCTGTTCTTCCTCGCCGAGTACATCAACATGGCGACCGTCTCCGCGTTGGCGACGACGCTCTTCCTCGGCGGCTGGCGCGCGCCGTGGCCGATCAGCATGTGGGACGGCGCCAACGAGGGCTACTGGCCGCTGGTGTGGTTCATGGGCAAGGTCCTCTGTTCATCTTCTTCTTCATCTGGCTCCGCGGCTCGCTGCCCCGGCTCCGCTACGACCAGTTCATGGACTTCGGCTGGAAGCGGCTGATCCCGATCTCGCTCGCCTGGATCGTCGCCGTCGCCACGGTCCGCGCGATGACGCTCGACGGCGGCATCGACCGGCAGCTACCTCCTCATCGGCATCGGCGTGATCGCGGTGCTGATGCTCGGGCTGTTCTTCGTCGGCAACGACGAGGAGGAGCCGGAGGAGGCCGGCGCGGCCGGCGGTCCTTCCGGCGAGTTCGACGCCTTCGCCGGGGGCTACCCGGTTCCGCCGATGCCGGGCCAGTCCGCCGGCAGCGAGCTCGTCCGTCCGACCGCTCAGCCAGGAGCAGTGATGCCGACCCTCAAAGAGCAGTTCTGGGACCCGATCGCCGGCTTCGGCGTGACCTTCCGGACGATGTTCCGCAAGACCGTCACCGAGCAGTACCCCAAGGAGAAGAAGCCGACCGCCCCGCGGTTCCACGGCCGCCACCAGCTGAACCGCTGGCCGGACGGGCTCGAGAAGTGCATCGGGTGCGAGCTCTGCGCCTGGGCCTGCCCCGCCGACGCGATCTACGTCGAGGGCGCCTCGAACACCGAGGACGAGCGGTTCTCGCCGGGGGAGCGCTACGGCCGCGTCTACCAGATCAACTACCTGCGCTGCATCCTGTGCGGGCTGTGCATCGAGGCGTGCCCGACCCGGGCGCTGACGATGACCAACGAGTACGAGCTGGCCGACGACAACCGCGCCGACCTCATCTACGAGAAGCAGGACCTGCTCGCGCCGCTGCTGCCCGGGATGGAGCAGCCGCCGCACCCGATGCTGCTCGGGAACGACGACGGCGACTACTACCGCGGCACCTTCACCGGGCCCGGCAGCGCCGGAGGCCCCGGCCACGAGCGAGGGGGAGGCGCCGTGATCGCGTTCTGGATCCTCGCACCGATCATGGTGCTGGCCGCGCTCGGCATCCTCTTCGTCCGCAAGGCCGTGCACGCAGCGCTGCTGCTCGCGGTCGTGATGATCGGGCTGGCGGTCCTCTACCTCGTGCAGGAGGCGCCGTTCCTCTTCGCGGTGCAGATCATCGTCTACACCGGCGCCATCCTCATGCTGTTCCTCTTCGTCGTCATGCTCGTCGGCGTCGACGCCTCGGACTCCCTGGTGGAGACGATCCGCGGCCAGCGCTGGCTGGCGATCACCGTCGGGCTGCTCTTCGGGGCGACCCTCGGGCTCGGCGTCGCGCAGGTCTCGGTCGGCGTCATCAGCGGGCTCGAGGAGGCGAACGCCGACGGCAACGTCCAGGGGCTCGCCCAGCTCCTCTTCACCGACTACGTCTTCGCCTTCGAGGCGACGGCCGCGCTGCTCATCACCGCGGCGCTCGGTGCCATGGTCCTCGCCCACCGTGAGCGGCTGACGCCGCAAGCCCACGCAGACCGACCTGGCCCGCCAGCGGATGCGCGACTACGCCGAGCACGGCAAGCACCCGGGCCCGCTTCCGCCTCCTGGCGTCTTCGCCCGGCACAACGCCGTCGACACCCCGGCTCTGCTGCCCGACGGCACCCCGGCGGAGGGGTCGGTGTCGCGGGTCCTCGCGGCTCGCGGCACCGTGCAGTCGGCGCCCGAGCTGGCCGACGACATCGACCAGCTCTACACCGGTGAGGAGGACGAGAAGTGAGCGCGACTCCCTTCCTGGTCCTCTCGGCCATCCTGTTCACGATCGGCTGCGTCGGGGTGCTCACCCGGCGCAACGCGATCGTGGTGTTCATGTGCGTCGAGCTGATGCTCAACGCCTCGAACCTCGCCCTGGTGACCTTCGCCCGCGTGCACGGCAACCTCGACGGGCAGGTGGCGGCGTTCTTCGTCATGGTCGTCGCGGCCGCCGAGGTCGTCGTCGGACTGGCGATCATCATGACCATCTTCCGCACCCGTCGCTCGGCCTCGGTCGACGACGCGAGCCTGCTGAAGTACTGAGAGGCCGTCGATGGGTATCTCCATGTCTCCCCTCCTGTCCGCAGGCGACGGCCCCGGTGGTCGCGCCGCACGCGGGCGACGGGGTGTTCTCGCTGCTCTGGCTGGTCATCGCCCTGCCCGCACTGGGCGCCGCGGTGATCCTGATCCTGGGCAACCGCCGCACCGCCGGCTGGGCGCACCTGCTGGGCACCGCGACGGTGACCGCCTCGTTCCTGCTCAGCCTGGTGGCGTTCGTCGCGCTGCTCGGCCGGGACGAGGGCGACCGCTCGGTCGGGCAGCACCTCTACACCTGGTTCGAGGCCGGCGGCTTCACCGCCGACTTCGGCGATGCTCCTCGACCCGCTCTCGGCGCTCTTCCTGCTGCTGATCACCGGGGTGGGCGCGCTGATCCACGTCTACTCGATCGGCTACATGGCCCACGACGAGCGGCGCGCGCGGTTCTTCGCCTACCTCAACCTCTTCGTCGCCGCGATGCTGGTGCTGGTCCTCTCCGACGACTACCTCGGGGTCTTCCTCGGCTGGGAGGGCGTCGGCCTGGCGTCGTACCTGCTCATCGGCTTCTGGCAGCACAAGACGTCCGCCGCCGTGGCGGCGAAGAAGGCGTTCGTGGTGAACCGCGTCGGCGACATCGGCATGGTGCTCGCCGTCCTGTCTGATCTTCGCCACCTTCGGGACCGTCTCCTTCGAGGGCGTCTCGGAGCTCGCGGCCGGCGCCTCGGAGGCGACCCTCACGGTGATCGGCCTCCTGCTCCTCCTCGCCGCGTGCGGCAAGTCCGCCCAGGTGCCGCTGCAGTCGTGGCTCCTCGACGCGATGGAGGGCCCGACGCCGGTCTCGGCGCTGATCCACGCGGCGACCATGGTCACCGCCGGCGTCTACCTCGTCGTCCGCTCCAACTTCATCTTCGAGCGCACCGAGGTCGCCCAGACCGCGGTCGTCATCGTCGGTGCGGTCACGCTGCTCGTCGGCGCGATCATCGGATGCGCCAAGGACGACATCAAGAAGGTGCTCGCCGGCTCGACGATGAGCCAGATCGGCTACATGATGCTCGCCGCCGGGCTCGGCGTCGCCGGCTACGCGTTCGCGATCTTCCACCTGCTCACCCACGGCTTCTTCAAGGCGAACATGTTCCTCGGCGCCGGCTCGGTCATGCACGCGATGGACGACGACGTCGACATGCGCCACTACGGAGCGCTGCGGTCGGCCGTGCCGGTCACCTTCCTCACCTTCGCGATGGGGTACCTCGCGATCATCGGGTTCCCCGGCTTCTCGGGCTTCTGGTCGAAGGACAAGATCATCGAGACCGCCTTCGGGGAGAACCTCGTGGGTCGGCCTCGCGGCTCTCGCCGGCGCCGGGATCACCGCGTTCTACATGACCCGGTTGATGATCATGACGTTCCTCGGCGAGAAGCGCTGGGCCCCTGACGTGCACCCGCACGAGTCTCCGCAAGGTGATGACCGTGCCGCTGATGGTGCTCGCCGCCCTCTCGGTGCTCGGGGGGCTGCTGCTCCTCGGCGGCTGGATCACGGACTGGCTCGCGCCCGTCGTCGGCGAGGAGGCGCACCACGAGCTGCCGCTCCCGCCGATCGCCTACACCCTGATCGTCACGGCCACCGTCGCCGTCGGGGTCGCGGTCGCGTGGTTCTTCGTGATGCGGCGCGACATCCCGCGGGAGGCTCCGCAGCAGGTCAGCTTCGTGACCCGCGCCGCCCGGGCCGACCTCTACGGCGACGCCGCCAACGAGGCGCTGCTCATGCGGCCCGGCAACACCATGGTCGAGTCGCTCATCACCTTCGACGACAAGGGGGTCGACGGGCTCGTCGACGGCACCGCGGTCGGCGTCGATGGGGATGTCGGGCGCCTTCCGCCGCATTCAGACCGGCTACGTCCGCAGCTACGCCCTGTCCGTGCTCGCCGGCGCCACCCTCGTCGTCCTCGCTCTCCTGGCGGTGAACCTCGCATGACATTCCCCTGGTTGACCACGGCTCTCGTCCTGCCGCTCGTCGGCGCGGCGGTGGTCATGCTCATGCCCCGCCGGCTCGACGCCGAGCTGCCGAAGAAGGTGGCGCTCGGCTTCTCGGTGCTGACGCTGCTGCTGGTCGGTGCCCTCGCCTCCCGCTTCCAGACCGGCGTCGAGGGGTTCCAGCTCGAGGAGGTCCACCCCTGGATCGAGGCGTTCGGCGCCTACTACGCGGTCGGCGTCGACGGCATCGGCCTGACGCTGCTGCTGCTCACTGCGATCCTCACCCCGGTCGTGATCCTCGCGTCGTGGAACGACGGCGACCACGGCCGCTGGTCGGTGAACTCGTTCTTCGCCTGGATGCTGGCGCTCGAGGGGCTGGCGATCGGTGCGTTCGTCGCGACTGACGTCTTCCTCTTCTACGTCCTCTTCGAAGCGACGCTGCTGCCGATCTACTTCCTCATCGGTGGGTTCGGCGGCGCCCGGCGCTCCTACGCAGCGGTCAAGTTCCTCATCTTCTCGCTGCTCGGCGGCCTGATCATGCTCGCGTCGGTGATCGGCCTCTACGTCGAGTCGAGCAGGTCGGCCGACGGACCGACGTACCTGCTCTCCGAGCTCGGCCCGCTGCTCGCGGACATGGACACGAGCATGGGGCGTTGGCTCTTCCTCGGCTTCTTCATCGCCTTCGCCGCGAAGGCCCCGATGTTCCCGGTGCACACCTGGCTGCCCGACGCCGCCGACGAGGCGACCCCCGGCACCTCGGTGCTGCTGGTCAGCATCCTCGACAAGATCGGCACCTTCGGGATGATCCGGTTCTGCCTGGGGCTCTTCCCCGAGGCCTCGACGTGGGCCACCCCGGTCGTGCTCGTGCTCGCCGTCTTCAGCCTGCTGTACGGCGCGCTCGTGGCGATCGGCCAGCGGAGCATCCCGCGGCTCATCGCCTACACGTCGATCTCGCACTTCGGCTTCATCGTGCTGGGCATCTTCGTGATGAACAGCCAGGGGCAGGTGGGCTCGACGTTCTACATGTTCAACCACGGTCTCTCCACCGCGGTGCTGTTCCTGGTGACCGGCTTCGTGATCGCCCGCAGGGGCTCGCGGCAGATCGCGGACTTCGGCGGCGTGCAGACCGTCGCGCCGGTGCTGGCGGGCATCTTCCTCGTCGGCGGGCTCTCGTCGCTGTCGCTGCCGGGGCTCTCCCCGTTCGTCTCGGAGTTCCTGGTGATGGTCGGCGCGTTCGTCCACAACTGGTGGTACGCCGCGTTCGCGGTGTTCGGGATCGTGCTGTCGGCGCTCTACATCCTGCTGATGTACCAGCGGACGATGACCGGGCCGGTTCGACCGGGCATCGAGGTGATGCGCGACCTGAACGGTCGTGAGGTCGCCTCGATGGCGCCGCTGCTCGCGCTGATCATCGGGTTCGGGTTCTTCCCGGGGCCGCTGCTCGACGTCATCGAGCCCGCAGTCGAGACCACCCTGACCACTGTGGACGCGGAGGACCCCGGTCCGACCGTGACCGAGGCCGACGTGCCGGCTGAGCCCGCCGTCGAGGAGGAGGCGCACTGATGACGACCTTCGAGGCGCCGACCATCGAGTACGGCCAGCTCTCCCCGCTGCTCATCGTCTTCGGCGTGGCGCTCGTCGGCGTGCTCGTCGAAGCCTTCGTGGCCCGGCACCAGCGCTACCTCGTGCAGACCGTCCTCACCGGCGCCGGGCTCGTCGCCGCGCTCGTGGCGACGATCGTGGTCGCGACGAACACGGCCGAGCGGGCCGGCGGCGCCGCCCACGGCTCGATCGTCGCGGGAGGCGCCATCGCCGTCGACGGCCCCTCGCTCTTCCTCTGGGGCGTCATCCTGGTGCTGTCGCTGACCAGCGTGCTGCTGTTCGCCGAGCGTCACCTCGACGGCGGGCTGACCGCGTTCGCCGGGCAGGCGGCCGCCCTGCCCGGCACCGACGCCGAGCGGGAGGCCTCGACGAAGGGCCTCGAGCAGACCGAGGTCTACCCGCTGCTGCTCTTCGCGGTCGGCGGCATGATGCTCTTCCCGGCCTCCAACGACCTGTTGACGATGTTCATCGCGCTCGAGGTCCTGTCGCTCCCGCTGTACCTGCTCTGCGGGCTCGCCCGACGCCGCCGGCTGCTGAGCCAGGAGGCGGCGCTGAAGTACTTCTTGCTCGGTGCGTTCAGCTCCGGGTTCTTCATCTACGGCATCGCCCTGGTCTACGGCTACGCCGGGAGCACGAACCTTGCGGCGATCGCGGAGGCGGTCTCGGGGCGGCTCGGCTCCGACGGGCTCCTCCTCGGCGGCATCGCGCTGATGGCCGTCGGCATGCTGTTCAAGGTCAGCGCCGTGCCGTTCCACTCCTGGACGCCCGACGTCTACCAGGGCGCCCCGACCGCGGTGACCGGATTCATGGCGGCCTGCACGAAGGTCGCCGCCTTCGGTGCGATGCTCCGGCTGTTCTACGTCGCCTTCGGTGGAGCCGAGCGGGACTGGACGCCGATGATCTGGATCGTCGCGATCCTCACGATGGCGGTCGGGTCGGTCTTCGCCCTCAGCCAGACCGACATCAAGCGGATGCTCGCCTACTCCTCGGTCGCCCACGCCGGCTTCCTCCTGGTCGGCTTCGTGGGGCTGCACCAGAGCACCGGCGCCGAGATCTCCTCGCTGCAGGCGGTGCTGTTCTACCTGGTCACCTACGGGTTCATGACGATCGGTGCCTTCGCCATCGTGACGCTGGTCCGCGACGCCGGTGGCGAGGCGAACCATCTCTCCCGCTGGGCCGGGCTGGGCAAGGAGTCGCCGCTCGTCGCCGGCGTCTTCGCGTTCTTCCTCCTGGCGATGGCCGGGATCCCGCTCACCAGCGGCTTCACCGGGAAGTGGGCGGTCTTCACCTCCGCCGCGCAGGGCGGTGCCTGGCCGCTGGTCGTCATCGCGGTGCTGCTCAGCGTGGTCGCCGCCTTCTTCTACCTCCGGGTCATCGTGCTGATGTACTTCTCCGACCCGGTCGGGGAAGGGCCGACGGTGGCGATGCCGAGCGTGCTCACCACCGTGGTCATCGGGGTCGGCTTCGCCGTGACCGTGCTGCTCGGGGTGCTGCCGGGACCGGTCCTCGACCTGGCGGCGAACGCGGGGTCGTTCATCCGGTGACCCGAGACGAGAGCCCCGGGCTGGCCCTGCCGGTCCTCGACCGCGCCCTGGAGGCCCGGTTGCGGGACCGCATGGTCGAGATCGAGGCTCGCCTGGAACGCGAGGTCGAGTCCGAGGCTGCCTTCGTCACCGAGGCGTGCCGGCACCTGCTGCACGCCGGCGGCAAGCGGTTCCGGCCGCTGCTGGTGCTCCTCGCCGCCGAGACCGGCGACGCGGACGCGCCCGGGGTCGGCACCGCGGCCTGTGTGGTCGAGCTGACCCACCTGGCCTCGCTCTACCACGACGACGTCATGGACGAGGCGTCGCTGCGCCGGGGGGCGGACTCCGCCAACGCCCGCTGGGACAATCACGTCGCGATCCTCGCCGGGGACTGGCTGTTCTCCAAGTCCTCCGAGCTCACCGCGGAGCTCGGCGCCGAGGCAGTGCGGATCCAGGCCCGGACCTTCTCCCGGCTCGTCGAGGGGCAGATCCTCGAGACCCAGCCGCCGGCCGAGGGCCAGTCGCTGCTCGACCACTACCTCCGCGTGGTGCGGGGGAAGACCGGCTCGCTGATCGCCACCTCGGCCCGCTACGGGGCGATGTTCGGCGGCGCGTCGCCCGAGGTGGTGGCGGCGCTCACTGCGTACGGCGAGAAGATCGGCTCGGCCTTCCAGCTCTCCGACGACATCCTCGACGTGGGCAGCGACTCCGACGAGTCAGGGAAGACCCCGGGCACGGACCTTCGCGAGGGGGTGCCGACGCTGCCGACGCTGCTGGCCATGCGGTCGCAGGACCCGGCCGACGGCCGGCTCCTCGAGCTGCTCTCGGGGCCGCTGACCGACGACGTTCCCCACGGGGAGGCGCTGCGGCTGCTGCGGGCCCACCCGGCGATGGACGAGGCGAGGGCCTACGTCCTCGAGCTCGCCCAGGAGGCGACGAGCGTGCTCGCCGTACTCCCCGAGGGGCCGGTCAAGGAAGCGCTGGTCGCGTTCGCCGACCTCATCGCCACCCGCACCGCCTGACCCGGACCGGTTCTCGCTTGCCGTTTCCGGCCCGCGGTCATTGCCGCCAGCGCTGTTTCCGCGACTCGAAACAGCCGCGGCGGCAACAACCGGGCAGGTTGGGGTGGGGTCGGTTTGTGTGGGGGGCGGTCAGGCGGCGGGGTTCGCCAGGTGCCGGCTGACGAGCCGGCGGAGGAAGGACTCGTGGCGGACCGGCTGGTTGATCGGCAGCAGGTGGGTGAGCCCCTCGCGGTCGGCGACGAGCTCCACGGCGTCCTGGTCGTAGTCGGCGGCGAGCTGCTCGGCGCGGGCGAGCGCTCCGTCGGCGATCGCCTGGTTGATGGCGACGACGTACTCGGCGTGCAGGTTGTCCAGCTCCTGGCGGAGGGTGAGCGGCATGTCGATGTCTCCCTTGTCTCGACGGTGCTCTCCCAGCATGCCGGTTTTCTTGGAACGATCCAACCCGTGCGGCGGTGAGGCTGGTCACCGCGGCCCGCCGGGGGCAGGTCAGTAGGCGGAGGCGGTGACCCGGAGCCGGGTCAGCCGGTGCTGCCGCAGCGACTCGAAGGTGAAGATCGCGAGCGCCGTCCAGATGAGGACGAAGCCGATCCAGCGGGTCGCCGGCATCGGCTCGCCGAACACCAGCAGCCCGAGCATGAACTGCAGGCTGGGCGTCAGGTACTGCAGCAGCCCCAGGGTGGACAGCCGGATCCGGCCGGCCGCGCCACCGAACAGCAGCAGGGGTACGGCGGTCACGAGCCCGGTCGTGGTCAGCAGCACGGCGTGGCCAACCCCGTGACCGGTGAAGTGCTGGCCGCCCTGGTTCCCCAGCACCACGAGGAACCCGAGGGCGACCGGGGCGAGCAGGAGCGTCTCGACGGTCAGCCCGGCGACCGCGCCGACCCCGGCGGTCTTCTTGATCAGGCCGTAGGCGCCGAAGGAACCGGCCAGCGCGAGCGCGAGCCACGGCGGACGGCCGTAGTCGACGGTGAGCGCGGCGACCGCGACCAAGGCGAGCCCGAGGGACGCCCACTGCGCCGTCCGCAGCCGCTCGCCGAGGACGAACACACCGAGCAGGACGGTGACCAGCGGGTTGATGAAGTAGCCGAGACTGGTCTCGATCACGTGGTCGTTGTTGACCCCCCAGATGAAGAGCCCCCAGTTCGCGCCGATCACAGCTGAGGCCGCGGCCATCAGCACGACGGTACGAGGCGATGCGAGCGCGCGCCGGAGCTCCGCGGCGCGACGTACGGCGACGACGAGCACCACCATGACCACCGCGGACCACACCACCCGGTGCGCGAGGATCTCCAGCGCCCCGGCCGGCTCGAGGAACGGCCAGTAGAGCGGGAACAGCCCCCAGAGCCCGTAGGCGCCCAACCCCATGAGGAACCCGCGGCGCCCCTCGGTCATCGCAGGAGCGCCCCCGGGTGACCGGGTCAGACGACGGTCCAGGTGTCGCCGCCGCCGAGCAGCCCGCTGAGTGCCAGCGACCGGTCCTGGTTGCCCTCGCTGGCGAGGTTGACCTGCTCGCGCGCCTGGTCGTCGTACGTCGACCTGGCCACCTGGCGGAAGATCCCGATCGGCGCCTGGTGGAGGTAGCCGGCATCGGTGAACCGGGACAGCGCGAACGCCGTGGTCGGGTCGTCGGCGTGGGCGTCGTGGACGATCAGGTCCGCAGCGTTGTCGGCGGTCACCTCGACCACCGACAGCGCGCCGGTGGCCTGGTCGCGGACCACGCCGCGGGTGCCCAGGCCGTCCTCGCCGGGCACGCCGAAGCGGACCGGCTCGCCGTGGACGAGCGGGATGATCGCGTTGGCCGCCTCGGAGTCCTTGGCGCCCTTGAGCGAGTCGAACGCGCCATCGTTGAAGATCGGGCAGTTCTGGTAGATCTCGACGAGCGAGGTGCCGCGGTGCGCGGCCGCGGCCCGCAGGACCTCGGTCAGGTGCTTGCGGTCGGAGTCGAGGGTGCGGGCGACGAAGGTCGCCTCGGCGCCGAGCGCGAGGGAGACCGGGTTGAACGGCTGGTCCAGCGAGCCCATCGGGGTCGACTTGGTGACCTTGCCGATCTCGGAGGTGGGGGAGTACTGCCCCTTGGTCAGCCCGTAGATCCGGTTGTTGAACAGCAGGATCGTCATGTTCACGTTGCGGCGCAGCGCATGGATCAGGTGGTTGCCGCCGATCGAGAGCGCGTCGCCGTCGCCGGTCACGACCCAGACGCTGAGGTCTTCGCGCGCCGTCGCGAGGCCGGTGGCGATCGCCGGCGCCCGGCCGTGGATGGAGTGCATACCGTAGGTGTCGAGGTAGTACGGGAACCGGCTCGAGCAGCCGATGCCGGAGACGAACACGATGTTCTCGCGGCGCAGCCCGAGCTCGGGGAGGAACCCCTGGACGGCGGCGAGCACGGCGTAGTCACCGCAGCCGGGGCACCAGCGGACCTCCTGGTCGGAGGTGTACTCCTTGCGGTTCTGGGGTCCGTCGGCGGTGGGGACACCCGCGAGGCCCGGGAACGGCAGCTCGGCGGTGCTCATCGGTGGGGCTCCTTGTCGGTGGTCTCGGGCTCGGTGCCCGCGGTGCTCTCGACGAGGCTCGTGACCGCCTCGGCGAGCTCTGCGGCCTTGATCGGCATGCCGTTGACCTGGTTGTAGCCGACGACGTCGACGAGGTAGCGCGCGCGCAGCAGCAGCGACAGCTGTCCGAGGTTCATCTCGGGCACCAGCACCGCGTCGTAGCGGCGCAGCACGTCGCCGAGGTCCTGCGGGAGCGGGTTGAGGTGGCGCAGGTGGGTCTGGGCGACGTGCAGCCCCGCGGTGCGGACCCGGCGGCACGCAGCGCCGATCGGGCCGTACGTCGAGCCCCACCCCAGCACCAGCACGCGGGCCTGCCCTGTCGGGTCGTCGACCTCCAGCGGCGGCAGCGACTCGGCGATCCGGTCGATCTTCGCCTGCCGGGTCCGCACCATCAGGTCGTGGTTGGCGGGGTCGTAGGAGATGTTGCCGTGCCCGTCACCCTTCTCCAGCCCGCCGATGCGGTGCTCGAGACCGGCGGTGCCCGGGATCGCCCACGGCCGCGCGAGCGTCTCCTCGTCGCGGAGGTAGGGCCAGAACTCGGCCTTCTCCTCGCCCTTCGCGGTGGTCACGACACGGTTGGTCTCGGTGGCGAAGGCAGGGTCGATCACCGGCAGCTCGCTCACCTCGGGGATCCGCCACGGCTCGGAGCCGTTGGCGAGCATGCCGTCGGAGAGGAGCATCACCGGGGTGCGGTAGGTGACCGCGATCCGGGTCGCCTCCACCGCGGCGTCGAAGCAGTCGCCCGGGGACTGCGGCGCCACGATCGGCAGCGGGGACTCCCCGTTGCGGCCGAACATCGCCTGGAGCAGGTCCGCCTGCTCGGTCTTGGTGGGCAGACCGGTCGAGGGGCCGCCGCGCTGGACGTCGACGACGACGAGCGGCAGCTCGGTCATCACCGCCAGGCCGACCGTCTCGGACTTCAGCGCCACTCCCGGGCCCGGAGGTGGTGGTGACCCCGATGGCACCGCCGAACGCGGCGCCGAGCGCCGCACCGACGCCGGCGATCTCGTCCTCGGCCTGGAACGTCGTGACGCCGAACCGCTTGTGCTTGCTCAGCTCGTGCAGGATGTCGCTCGCCGGGGTGATCGGGTAGCTGCCCAGGAAGAGCGGCAGGTCGGCCTGCACCGCGCCGGCCACCAGGCCGTAGGAGAGCGCCAGGTTGCCGGTGATGTTGCGGTAGGTGCCCGACGGCATCGGCGCCGGCTTGATCTCGTACTGCACGACGAAGGCCTCGGTGGTCTCACCGAAGTAGTAGCCCGACCGGAACGCGGTGACGTTGGCGTCACGGATGTCGGGCACCTTGGCGAAGCGCCGCTCGAGGAACCCGATCGTCGACTCGGTGGGGCGGCCGTACATCCACGAGACCAGCCCGAGCGCGAACATGTTCTTCGCCCGGGCCGCGTCCTTGCGGGACAGCCCGAACTCCTTGACGGCCTCGACCGTCATCCCGGTGAGGTCGAGCGCGTGCACGGCGTACTCCTCGAGCGAGCCGTCCTCGAGCGGGTCCTCCGCATAGCCGGCCTTCGCGAGGTTGCGCTTGGTGAAGTCGTGGGTGTCGACGATGACGGTCGCACCCCGGGGCAGGTCCCCCAGGTTGGCCCTGAGCGCCGCCGGGTTCATCGCGACGAGGATGTCGGGGCGGTCACCGGGGGTCAGGATGTCGTGGTCGGCGAAGTGCACCTGGAAGGACGAGACGCCCGGCAGCGTCCCCTGAGGGGCGCGGATCTCGGCCGGGAAGTTCGGCAGCGTCGACAGGTCGTTGCCGAACGAGGCCGTCTCCTGTGTGAACCGGTCACCGGTGAGCTGCATGCCGTCGCCCGAGTCCCCGGCGAACCGGATGATCACCCGGTCGATCTGCTTGACCTGCTTGGCCACGCTGCTGCTCCGCCCTGTAGAACCCGTTCCCGTCCGGTCGTGCCTCGACCCTTGATCCTACGCCGGGGTGCCAGCTTTCCCCTCGTGTGCCGCGTCACTGAGACGCTGCCCCCGGGCCGTCGGTCATGATGGACCGATGAGCTCCCAGGCCGGACCGTCGACGCACGGCGCCACGAGCGCGCCGGAGGTGGCCCGGGCGACGTTGAGCGCCGGCGGCACCTACGACCTGTGGCTCTTCGACGTCGGGCTGGCCTGCTGTGCGGTGGAGTTCGTCGCCGCCACCCTCGACGTCGAGGCGCTCGAGCGGCTCGGCGTCCATCCGCACGCCGGCGAGCCCCGCAGGGCCAACGTCCTGGTCGTCTCCGGCACGGTCACCGACAAGATGGCGCCTGCGGTCCGTCGGGTCTACGAGGAGATGCCGGAGCCGCGGCGGGTCATCTCGTTCGGCTCGTGCGCCAACTCCGGCGGCCCCTACTGGGACTCCTACTGCGTGACCAAGGGCGTGAACACGGTGGTGCCGGTGGACCTGTACATCCCCGGCTGCCCCCCGCGTCCCGAGACGCTGCTCGACGGGCTGCGCCGCCTGGACGCCCTGCTCGAGGGCGCGTCGTGAACGTCGCCGAGCTCGCCGACTCCGTGCCCGGCGCCGTCGTCGCCGAGGGCGACGGCCTCGTCACCGTCGACGTGCCGGTCGCGGACTGGCGGCACGCGGTCGCGGCGGCCCGCCGGCTGGGATGCTCGTTCCTCGACTTCCTGACCGCGGTCGACGAACCCGACGGCTTCCGGGTCGTCTGCCATCTCGCGGCCACCGACCCGTTCGGCCACCTCGCCGTACGCACCCTCCTGCCGCGTGAGGCGCCTGCGGTCGCCTCGGTCGCGGAGGAGTACGCCGGCGCCGCGTGGCACGAGCGCGAGACCGCCGAGATGTTCGGGATCGCCTTTCTCGGCGCGGACGACGCGCCACTGGAGCTCGCCGGGCTGCTGCTGCCGCCGGGGTTCGAGGGGCATCCGCTGCGCAAGGACCATTGGCTCGCGTCCCGACAGGAGAAGCCCTGGCCCGGGGCGAAGGAGCCGGGCGAGTCGGACCGGGACGCGACCCCCACCCGGCGGCGGCTGCGGCCGCCCGGCGTCCCGGAGCCTCCCCGATGAGCGACGCCGAGCTGCCCGCCCGCTCCCGCGGCGTCATCGCGCTGGTCGAGAGCAACTGCACGGTGTGCATGCTGTGCGCACGTGAATGTCCGGCGTGGTGCATCCACATCGACTCCCACAAGGAGGTCACGCCGGCCGCGGACCAGGGCGGGAGGGACCGCTCCCGCCATGTGCTCGACCGGTTCGCGATCGACTTCTCCCTCTGCATGTACTGCTCGATCTGCATCGAGGTCTGCCCCTTCGACGCACTCTTCTGGTCACCGGAGCACGCCTACGCCGAAGGAGACCTCCGCGACCTGGTGCACGAGCGGGACCGGCTCGGCGGATGGGTGGGGACCGTGCCGGCGCCTCCTGCACCCGAGAGCGGCGCCGAACCGGCGAAGGAGGCCATCGCAGCCGAGCGCGCCGCGGCCCGCTCCGCCCGCACCCGGCCGACCGGTGGCTGACCGCGCTCGAGGCTCGGAGCCAGAGAGTGGTTCAACCCGTCGCTTCTGCGGGCACAGTGGGAGCATGAACGACTTCTTGGTCTCGGACCCCGGTTCTGACGCGTTCCCTGCCTCGGGTTCCGGCTCGCGCCCGGGTCCGACGTCGCCGACGATGTCGGTGGGGTTCGTCGGCCTCGGTGAGATGGGTCGGCGGATGGCCGCACGCCTGCTCGACGTCCCCGGAGGACTCAGCGTGTTCGACCCCGACGTCGGCGCGGCCACCCCGCTCGTCGGCCGCGGGGCCACCATGGCCTCCGGCGTCGGGCACCTGGCGGAGCTGGCGGACGTCGTGTGCGTTCGCGTTCCCGGCGAGGAGGCGACCCGACAGGTGGTCGGCGAGCTCGCCGCCGCCGGGACCGGCGTCACCGTCCTTGTCCACTCGGCGGTCCGATCCGACACCGTGGCGAGCCTGGCCGCGGAGGCGAGCAGCCTCGGCGCCTCGGTCCTCGACGCGGCGATGAGCGGCGGGCCGGTTGCCGCCGAGCAGGGCAGGCTGGCGTTCCTCGTCGGTGGCCCGGTCGAGGGGCTGGAGACGGTCCGGGCGGTCCTCGACCGCATGGGGGACCTCGTGGTGCACGTGGGAGCCGCCGGCGCCGGCACCCGCGCGCTGCTCGCCCACAACCTGCTTCACTACGTGTCGCTCGCGGCCGCTGGGGAGGCCTCCCGCCTTGCGGAGGCGGGCGGGATCGACCCGTCGGTGCTCGGGCAGGTCGTCCGCCACTCGGAGGCGGTGACGGGTGGGCCCGGCTCGACGATGTGGCGCGACACCACGGAGCCGATGGCTGCCGACGACCCCTGGCGTGCGGTGTTCGACCGGCTCTGGGCGGCCGGTGAGCGCGACCTCCACCATGCTGTGGAGCTGGCCAGCCGGCTCGGTGTCGAGACCCCGCTGGCCGATCTCTCCCTCCGGGAGCTGGGACCGGCGCTCGGCCTCGTCGAGCCCGGCTGACTCTCGCGGCTACCATGAGCCGGTCCTGGTGGTCCGGCCGCCGGGCGTGCCGGTGTAGCTCAGTTGGTAGAGCGCCTCACTTGTAATGAGGATGTCGCGGGTTCGACTCCTGTCACCGGCTCCCATGCCCAATCCCGGGCTGACCTCGGGACACGTCACCTCAGGGGACATGAGGTCCAACCCCCCTGGCCCGCTCCCTCAGCCCTTCGCGCACCCCCCGCGCACCCCGGACGGTTCAACCGCGCCTATCCGGCACGATCTGCACCGGCCCCCAGGTGGCGGACGTAGATATTCGTCGTCCCGATCGAGGAGTGCCCCATCCAGGCCTGAACCCTGCCCGGGTCGACGCCCTTGGCGAGCCACAGACACGCGGCGGTGTGGCGCAGGTCGTGGACCCGCAACCGGGGCCTCTTGATTGCCTCGAGCGCCTGGGGCCACCGCACCGAGCGCTTCCAGTTGCCCTCGTTCAGCGGGCCACCGCCGGGCGCGGCGAACAGCCAGGCGTCCTGGGGCTTGCCGTCGGCCCAGCGCTCGACGAGGGGCACGAGCTCGGCGACCAGGGGCACCGTGCGGGCGCGCTTGGTCTTCAGGGTGTCGACGTAGACGGTGCCGTCGGTGCGGCTGGACAGCACGGCTCGTTGCACGCGCAGGCCGGGGCCGGGGGAGTCGATGAGGTCGCCGACCTGCAGCCCGGCGGCCTCGCCCCAACGGAGCCCGGACAGCCCGAGGAACAGCACCAGGTCGCCGTACGGCGCGCCGCAGGCCGCTGTCAGGGCGCGGAGCTCGTCCGAGGGTGAGGAACTGGTCCTCGCGGCGGGTGTGGGCGCCGCTGGGGGGCTTGTGTCCCTCGGCGGGGTTGGTCGAGATGCGGCCGTCGGCGACCGCGAAGCCCACGAGTGATCGAAGTGTGGCCAGGTAGCGGTTGACGCTCGAGGCCGATGCGCCGGCGGTCACCAGCGTGCCGAGCCAGTTCGCGATGGCTGCCTTGGTGATCGAGGCGACCGGCCGGTCGCCGAAGGCCGGCCGGATGTAGAGCCGCCAGCTCGACTCGTCGGACTCCTGGCTTCGCCGCTTGACCGTGCCCCGGGACCTGAGCCAGTCGACTGCGACCTGCTCGAGCGGGACCCGGCCGCGGCGCGGGTCGATCCACTCCCCGATCCGGAGGCCCCGGAGCTGGTCCTGCTCCCAGGCCACCGCGTCGCTCTTGCGGTCGAAGACCCGAGTGGCCACCTCGCGCCGTGCGCCTTGATCCGGGCCCGGTAGCGCACGCGCCCCGACGGGGTCACGTAGCGCTGGACAGACATTTCATGCCGTTCGCTCGCGGTTCTCCTCCGCCCAGGCGATGATCGCCGACTCTTCCCACACCAGCCGGCGACCGACCTTGATGGCCGGCGCGAAGCGCCCGTCCTGCCGCAGCCAGCGGACGGTGAGCACCGGCACCCGCAGGTAGTCCGCCACCTCGTCGATCGTCATCAGTCGTTCCATGGCTGCCCTCCGTCGGCGTCGCTCTCGCTTGGTCCGGAAGCGGCCGCATCGAGCCACGATGAACCCACTCCAACACTTCATAGGCAAGCCGAACCTCGACTTGTGGACAGGACTCGAGTAGCGCGTCCTGACGCAGCACCTGCAGGTCCTCCCGCAAGTCCTCACCAACAACGACGAAGACGAACTACACACCTCATGCAAAAGACTGACTGGACCTGCGAGGTCTCGCACCGTCGTGACGAAACGCGGCACGCCCATCCGGGCTGTCCACGACCGTCGCGCCCGTCTGCCTAGGGAGAGGGGAGGGTAGCCATGCCACGGAAGCAGCGCCGCATAGTGGGTCAGGCCGTGACCTGCGGATGGTGCGGTGCCACCTTCCTTCTGGCGCCGACCGGCCGCATCCCCAAGTGGTGCTCACAGACGTGCCGCCAGCACGCGTGGGAGCAGCGCCGAGCTGCCCGATCTGGGCGGGCACCGGTCGACGTCGTTGTTCAGCGGGTCGAGGTGGAGAATCTGGTCAAGGTACCCGTCATGGAGCGGGTCGAAGTGCCCCTCGTCCCGACCCGCCGGGAGTGGCTGGCCGTGCTCGATGAGCTCGTCGATCAACTCGATCGGGGCCGCGTCTACGATCGCGACCTTGTTGACCTCACCACGGCCGTCGAGGCCGTTTTCGGGCGCTGGAGCGCCGACCGGCCTTCAACGACTCGCACGCCAACCGGCTCAACGGCAACGCCGATGGTGAACGGAGAAGAGGTGACGCGAGGCCGCTGACGGGTCGGTCGAACGGGAGCATTGTTGGCCTGAACACTCTGCCCGGTGTCGATGACGCTGCGAGAGGGCGCTGCACTTCGCCCACTATGACGCAACGCCAATCAAGGGCCCTTCGTCTCGTTCGCCCCCGTGGCTGGGCGGTCGCGCCGATGAGCGTGATCTGGCTCGATCGTGCCTACAACCACTGCCACTATCCCGATACTTCGGCGACTCCTCCGCCTGAGGGCCGTCCCGACCCATCCCGCCTGGGTGAAGTTGGTCGAGGTTTGGTTCGGCATCGTCGAGTGCCAGGCCATCCGCCGCGGCGTGTACAAGTCCGTCAAGGACCTCAACACCAAGACCGCGCTTTCATCGACGGCTGGAACGACCGCTCTCACCCTTCGTCTGGACCGAGACCGCAAAAGAGATCCTTAACAAGCCCAACGTCCAACAACATCAATCCTCGGCACTAGCTCGGCGTTGCGATTCCTGCTCGCCAGAGGTCGACCCCGGCGCCGCCCCGGGCGAGGAGGTAGAGGTTGTCGCCGGCTACTGCGAGCCGCATCGTGGAGTAGTACCGCTCCTCGCTCCAACCGGAGGCATCGGACCACGCTGGGGTGTCGTCGCTGCGTTTTGACCACGTCGACTGTGCGGTGTCGTAGCACCAGAGATCCACCCCGGCGCCGCCCCGGGCGAGGAGGTAGAGGTTGTCGCCGGCTACTGCGAGCCGCATCGTGGAGTAGTACCGCTCCTCGCTCCAACCGGAGGCATCGGACCACGCTGGGGTGTCGTCGCTGCGTTTTGACCACGTCGACTGTGCGGTGTCGTAGCACCAGAGATCCACCCCGGCGCCGCCCCGGGCGAGGAGGTAGAGGTTGTCGCCGGCTACTGCGAGCCGCATCGTGGAGTAGTACCGCTCCTCGCTCCAATCGGAGGCATCGGACCACGCTGGGGTGTCGTCGCTGCGTTTTGACCACGTCGACTGTGCGGTGTCGTAGCACCAGAGATCCACCCCGGCGCCGCCCCGGGCGAGGAGGTAGAGGTTGTCGCCGGCTACTGCGAGCCGCATCGTGGAGTAGTACCGCTCCTCGCTCCAATCGGAGGCATCGGACCACGCTGGGGTGTCGTCGCTGCGTTTTGACCACGTCGACTGTGCGGTGTCGTAGCACCAGAGATCCACCCCGGCGCCGCCCCGGGCGAGGAGGTAGAGGTTGTCGCCGGCTACTGCGAGCCGCATCGTGGAGTAGTACCGCTCCTCGCTCCAATCGGAGGCATCGGACCACGCTGGGGTGTCGTCGCTGCGTTTTGACCACGTCGACTGTGCGGTGTCGTAGCACCAGAGATCCACCCCGGCGCCGCCCCGGGCGAGGAGGTAGAGGTTGTCGCCGGCTACTGCGAGCCGCATCGTGGAGTAGTACCGCTCCTCGCTCCAACCGGAGGCATCGGACCACGCTGGGGTGTCGTCGCTGCGTTTTGACCACGTCGACTGTGCGGTGTCGTAGCACCAGAGATCCACCCCGGCGCCGCCCCGGGCGAGGAGGTAGAGGTTGTCGCCGGCTACTGCGAGCCGCATCGTGGAGTAGTACCGCTCCTCGCTCCAACCGGAGGCATCGGACCACGCTGGGGTGTCGTCGCTGCGTTTTGACCAGGGGCCACCGAAGGTCATCGTGGGACCGGACCTCGAGATCGGATTGATAACCAGTCCGGACGCACTTCCGTCCCACCAGCGGCCGTCGGGAGTCGTGGCGTCGGTGAAACGCGTGGCTCCGGGTGCCCCGAACAGGTCGTCTGCATCGCCGGCATTTGCATTGTGTTCGAGATCGAACTTGCCGTCGGCCTGCTCGATGGAGCACTCGTAGTGGAGACTCGATGTCATCTGCTCGTTACTGTTGCTCCCCGTCTCGTCGACGTGCCAGATCGCGAGTCCGCTGCCGGGCAGGTTTGCGTCACGACCAGTTTGTTGTCGATTTTCCACGATGAAATATTCCTGGGCGTTCTTTGAAAAGATGTAGAAGTCGTTCAGGCCCGATGAAACGGCCTGTATCCTCCCGGGTTTGATAACTGCTAGGCGTGTCGCCCACCCGGCCTCCGCCTTCAGGTAAGCGTCGACCTGGACTGGGTTCTTGCTTCCGCTGCTCGACATGAGACTGAACTTGCCGGCGCCGTTAGACTCCGCGCCGTAGTCATAAAGGTCGGGGAAGTCGCACAACATGTGCCCGTTTTCGTGACAGAAGGTTCCAAGCGACAACTCGTCGCCCATATTGGTCCATTGGAGGTCGGAGAATGTGCGGCCGTCGCCAGCGTCGTACGTTGTCGTCAGGCTGGATGAGCCGGGCCATAGGCCCTCGGCCCAGAAGTTGACACGACCGCCAGCGTAGAAAAGGTTGAAGGCGTAGACGTGTCCGCCGCTGTCGACACTCAGGTCGCTGAAGTCAAAGTCTGCCGCCACGAGCCCGTCGAGGACCTCGATGGCGAGCTCACGGGCTCGTCGTGGCCAGGTGACCGACGAATCAGCGTAATGATCTCTATCATTGGCGGCCGTGTGGTATTGCGTAACGATATTCGTGTAGGTTAGCTTCCCGTCCGACACGTCGCGGAAATAGTCTCGCACGGAACCATTGTTCCCGAACTGGGAGTAACCTACTTTGTTGCAGAAATTCTCGACATCGGCCCGGGGGATTGTGGCCGCCACGTCGGGGAATTCAACCAGCACACAGAGTCCGGTGAAGCTGCCGGTCACAGTGGTCGCGAGCGGGCTTGCCATACGAAGCCGATTCTTCTCGGCGCGCCTTATTTCCCAACGCCGCCGACCCCCCGTTGCGTCACGATTCTGCGAAGCGATCTCTTGAGCCCTCACACGGTCGGGACGCAGATGTTGTGTCAGCCCTAGGCTCGCAGGATCGACACTCCCGACCTTGGCTCCCGTAGCCTCCAGACTGCCCGATTCGGTCGGTAGACGAGCGTAGTTGAAGATCCCAGTGTCGGGATCCTTGACGACCGTGAAGCCGTCAAGAGTCTCAAAGACTGCGAAATGCTGATTACCCCAGCCACGCACATCAACTGAAGTGCCGTCCGGATTTGAGAAAGTGAAGCGTTCGCCCTCGTATGGCATTGGCATGAGACTGCCGCCTTTCGCGACTGGGTCGTTGCATTAGTGATCATGCCCGAGAACGGAGCGCCATACATTTCGGAGCGGCGCCAAGAACCCAGTTTGTCGATCTTCACGTTACACCCAGGCACAGCGCTGGGGACTGCTGCACGAACGGGTTACAGGTTGGGTCACGCAGCCTGAGTGGCTGGCGCGGTCATGATGGTCTCGAACTCGATGGGGGTCAACCGTCCGAGAGCGGCCTGTCGCCGACGGCGGTGGTAGGTCCTCTCGATCCAGGTCACCATCGCTATCCGCAGTTCCTCCCGGGTGGTCCATGAGCGGCGGTCGAGGACGTTCTTCTGGAGCAGGCTGAAGAAGCTCTCCATGGCCGCGTTGTCCCCGGTTGCACCGACGCGGCCCATCGATCCGACCATGCCGTGACGGTTGAGAGCGTGGACGAATTTGCGGCTGCGGAACTGGCTGCCGCGGTCGCTGTGGACCACGCAGCCGGCGACATCTCCACGGCGGGCGACGGCGTTGTTGAGCGCGGCGACCGCCAGCCTGGACTTCATCCTCGAGTCGATGGAGTAGCCCACGATTCGGTTGGAGTAGACGTCCTTGATCGCGCAGAGGTAGAGCTTCCCCTCGCGGGTCGGGTGCTCGGTGATGTCGGTAAGCCAGACCTGGTTCGGGGCGGTCGCGGTGAACGTGTGGGTGACCCGGTCCTTGTGGTCGACCACTGCGAGCAGGTCGTCATGCACTGGCGGCCCGGGTTTGCCCGCCTTGCCCCGACGGCGGTGATGGGAGGCGAAGACTCCCGCGATCGAACACAACCGCCACACCCGGTTCTCCGAGGCGTCGATGCCGAGGTCAGCGAGCTCGTCGGTCAGCAACCGATAGCCCAGCGTCGGATCGTCGTGGTGGATCTCCAGGAGCGCGTCGATCGCATGCGCGTCGTCCCAGTCCCGCTGGGAGACCGGCTCCTTGAGCCACTTGTAGTAGCCCGCCGTGGTCAAGCCCAGCACCCTGCACGCCACCGCGACCGGCACCCTGAGCGGGGCGCCGGCCGCGGCCATCTCACGGACGAGCGGGAAGACTATTTTCCCGGCAGGTTCGCCTGCGACAGATACGCCGCAGCCCGCCGCAGGACCTCGTTCTCCTGCTCCAGCAGCCGGATCCGCTTGTTCGCCTCCCGCAGCTCCTTGCAGTCGACGTCGCTGAGGCCGGAACGATTGCCGTCCTCGACATCGGCGGACTTCATCCAGTTGTGCAGGCAGCCCTCGAAGATCCCGAAGTCCTTCGCAATCTGCTTAAGCGGAGCCTCGCCCTTGCGGGCCACTGCCACGACGTCGTCGCGGAACTCCTTGGGATAGGGCTTCGGCATGGCCGACATCCTTCCAGCGCGGACGAATCCTCACAGGTCAGGTGTCAACCAAACTCTGGGCAGACCCCTGGGCACTACTGGGGATCGCAACCTGGCGACCAGTGGTGGCCTTTCATGGGTACGGACAGCACCGGGCTGTGGGCGCCGGGGGTTCAGCGCGGTCATGCCGGCGGATACCGCGACCACCAGTCGTCCGTCATGTACAGCTCTCGTGCCCGACGACCCATGGTCCAACTGACGTCCTCCGCGAGTTGCGTCAGCTCGTCTAGAAACGCACCGACGTCGGGCACCGGTTGGCTGAGGCCAGCAGCACCGAGCAACTGCCCGGTCACGGACCGCACCGTGACTGCTGCCGGGTCCCTGGCCGGGGGAGGCAAGCGACTCGGCTGGGTCGTCGTCGCCAGCCTCGCTTCCGCGAAGGCGACGGCCAGGCACTGTGCCGCTGTAACCGGGGTTGCGGGAAGTGGGGTGCCAGCCAAGATGCCCTCGATCTGCTTGGCGAGGGCCCCTCCACCTGCTGCGGCACGGAGCTGGCCAAGCGCGGCACTGAGTGCCCCTTCCAGTTCCACACCGTGGGTCAGCTGCGACGTGACGGCGGCCAGATACCCACCAGCGGCGATCGTTGCGGGGTTCCGGTACAAGGTGCAGGCGATCTCTTCGCCGGCAGCGAACGGATCACCCACGTCGGCGAGACCGACGACGGCAGTCGGCATGCAGGTGAGGCCGGACGTCTCGCCCCCGTCGCTGATCGCGGCTCCCAGCACCGCAAGCTCCGACACGGGGGCGCGGAGCACGAGCGAACGTGCCAGGGCGCCGTCGGGCTCCGCCCTGGCACGGTGCCTCTCCTCGGTGCCTGTGGACGGCGCCAGCGACATCCACCGGTCATACGTCAGCAGCTGCACGTCCTGCATCGAGGCGAAGCCGCGATCGAGGTGCCGCCGATACGTGCGCATCACCGCGTGCGCCGTGGCAACGGAGAGTTGGGCGTCCAAGCAAATCCCTCCGAGGAATCCGCCGAAGACCACACCTCGAACTCTCTGCGGATAGTCGGCCGGCAACCCTGGGCGCAGCAGGTCCGTACGTAAAGACGTCCCGTCTGGTCCAGCATCACTATTGTTGTCCCGGAATCGCGCAACTCTGTCTGCCAACGTCAACTGGTAGACCTTGTGCCTCACGCTGCGAACTGCCCATCTCCAGGCCATGCCGTCACACTCCTTGCGGCGTAGCGAGCGGACCTTCTTAGTCGTTCACTCTGTCGCCCGCATATACGTTCGAGCAAGGGCGGCCGCGATGTCGGCTAGTTGCCAGGAGCGGCGGGGAGCGGCTGGCCGCAGGCCCCAGTGCGAGCGAGCAGCTTGACGCGGAATCTGCATATCGCTGCAGCTCATGGTTCCAGAGCAGCAAGTCCCCAGTAGCCGCCGCTGGCGGCGATAAACAGGACTGCTCCGAGGACGACAGCAAGGACATGCGGGAACAGGACTTGCGGGTAGACGTAACGCCGCCGAAGCATGCCACGGACCTCATCTGGTGTCCGCCTCTTGGGTGGGTCGGTGCGCCAGTCCCCGTACTTTGCGATTCCTGAGAATCCCCAGCTCATGTCGATACGAGGTGCCGAGACGGCGCCTAACAGATCCAGATCAACCCTGTTGAGGGCATAGGCGCCGACTTCGATGTCGCGCATGCGTGAGTAGTAACGCATCTGGTAACCCTTCAACAGCGCGTCGAGGTACCAAAACGCCAATGCGGTTGCTGCTGCCAGTCCGAAGAGCGCGTAGTGTTGCTGTTGGAAGCCCAGTCCTAGTGCCGCTAGCGACAGGGTCACGGACCAGCTCTTGATGACGACGAGTCGGCCGTCGTAGTCCGATACCACGCCGAGGATGGCGTAGTACTCCTCCTTCAAGTCCGCTCGCAGCGCCGCAGTGTCCGCGGCGTGCCCATCTGCAGCGACCATATTCCGAGTTTGCACCTCCGTCGCTCATGTGTCACCCGCTCAGCCTCGGCCGAGATGACGTCCAAGCAGTGGAGCACCGTGCCTCCTGCTTGGGTCACGAGTGCACGCTGTGGCGCAGGTCGGTGCCGTGCTCGTCGACTACCCGTGTGGAGGAACCGAGCTGGCTGAAGCCTGGGAGTGGATTGGCGCCGTTCACCGGAGCCGGCTCCGACAGCCAGAGTTCAAAGCTGACACGCTTCTGCGTCCTGACCACGTGACGGCGCCAATACAGTCCGTGGACCCAGTCGCGGCTCGCGAGAGTATCCGCTCAAAGCCGCGATCCGCGCGCTTGTCAGGGTGAGTCTTTCCAGCCGCGAATAGCCTGCCGGCTCGCGGCCACGTCACTCCGCGAGTTGGCTCGCGCGAGCCCTTCACCTGCAGGTCTCATTCCGTATCGAGCTCGGGCAGTTGAGCACGGTTGTGGTAGTCACTCGCCTGACTGGTCCACCATGCCTGCACCGTCGTGAGTCCCGTGGGCGGGTCCAAGGTGCCCGCGCAGATGGAACGCCGACCCTGGTCGGCCGCCGACTGCCAGAACAGCGATGACCCACAACGGGAGCAGAACGCATAGCCCGCGTCGGGAACGGGCCAGTACCAGGTGAGCAGCGAGTCGGCGTCCTCGATCGTCAGGTCTTCGTGTCGGGCTGACGTCGCAGCCATGTGGTGTCCCGTGAACTGGCGGCACCGCTCGCAGTGGCAGTCGATGACACCTTGCAGCTCACCATCGACGACGTACCGGATGCTGCCGCACAGGCATTGACCGCGTCTCTCGGACGCACCGGGCATGGACCGCCACCCTCTCCTGCTTAGGTCTTGCGCAGGGGCCATGGTGACACGGGCGGCTGCGAGAGCCGTTGGCCAGAGGTGACGGCGGACAGTCCAAGATCCCTGTAGGCGGACACGTCACTTCCCTTCCTGCGGACAGCTGATCTCCCTTTTCCGTAGGTGTTGTGGGCCGTCGTGTCGGTCCGAAACGAGAGGTCCCTCCGGGGTTGGCTCGAGGTCTCTGACCACGCCCGAGCAACCCGACGGAGGGACTGTGAAGAAGTCTGACAGGGAGATCATGGAGATTCTCGAAGCGTTCGACGCCACCGGGTGTGCGCATTCGGCGGCAGCACTGGCGGGGGTGGACCCGAAGACGGTGCGGTCCTACGTCGCCAAGCGCCAGGCCGGGGTGCCGGTCGATGAGCCGGTGCGCCGGCCGAAGCTGATCGACCCCTTCGTGGCCAAGATCGAGGAGGTTGTGGAGGTCTCCGAGGGTGCGATCCGCGCCGATGTGCTGCATGAGCGGCTGGTCGCGATGGGGTTTCTCGGTGATGAGCGGACCACCCGCCGCGCGGTCGCAGCAGCGAAGGCCACCTATGTAGCAGGGCATCGGAGGTCGTATCGGCCGTGGATCACCGAGCCGGGGTTGTGGCTGCAGTTCGACTGGGGCGCCGGCCCGGTCGTGTTCGGCCCCGACGGCCGACCGCGGCCGACGATGCTGTTCTGCGCCTGGTTGGCGTGGTCGCGGTTCCGGGTGGTGATCCCGACCTGGGACCGCCGGATGGGCACGCTGCTCTCGTGCCTGGACGCGACGTTCCGGACCTGTGGTGGGGTGCCGGCGTTCGCGTTGACCGACAACGAGAAGACCGTCACCGTCGAACACGTCGCCGGTGTCCCGGTCCGGCACCCGATGGTCGTCGCCGCCGCCCGCCACTATGGGCTCACTGTGCATACCTGCGTTCCGGCCGATCCGGAGTCCAAGGGCGGGTCGGAGGCCACGGTCCGGGTCGCGAAGGCCGACCTGGTCCCCACCACCGCCAACCTCCGCTCCGGCTACAACTCCTTTGCCGAGCTCGTCGAGGCCTGTGAGGCGTTCTGCATCAAGGTCAACACCCGGGTGCATCGGGAGACCGCCCGGATCCCGGCCGACGCCTTGGAGACTGAGCAGGCCCGGATGCATCCGGTGCCGGTCGAGGCGTTCACCGCCGCGGCCGGAGAGACCCGGTTGGTCAACACCGACCAGACCATCCGGTTCGGGTCGGTGCGCTACTCGACCCCACCCGGACTGGTCGGCACCGAGGTCTGGGTCCGGGTCGAGGGCGAAGAGCTGCTCATCACCGCCAATCTGGACGGTGGGTTGGTGGAGGTGGCGCGGCACCGGCTCTCGACGCCGGGGAATCCCAGGATCGACCTGGCGCACTACCCCGACCACCCGCAGCAGCCGGACGGGTCGCCGCGTCCGCCGCGGCCTCGGGCCCGCAACCGGGCCGAGGAGGCGTTCCTCTCCCTCGGACCCGGCGCCCAAGCCTGGCTGGTCGAAGCCGCCGCGACCGGGGCGCAGAAGGT
Organism: uncultured Actinomycetota bacterium; assembly: GCA_963754155.1. Classification (GTDB taxonomy): domain Bacteria; phylum Actinomycetota; class Actinomycetes; order Propionibacteriales; family Nocardioidaceae; genus Marmoricola_A. The sequence goes on from CAVWEU010000003.1 coordinate 1,941,128, forward strand.
CCGCTCGAAGATGGCCGCCGCGGTCGAGCTCGCCGCCCTGATCGGCATCGCACCGGTCGACGCCGCCCTGGGGACCGCGGCTACTGCCGGCCGGTTCGCCGAGGGCGACCTGCTCGCCATCGTCGACCACCAAGCCGCCGGCTCCTCAGCCGCGGCGCTGGTGATCCCTGATGAGGACGCCTCGATCCAACCCGGCACCAGCGCCTGGGCCACCTTCGGCCGAACCGAGCACTGCTGATGACCACGACCACCAGGGCGGCAGCGAGGACCAGGACCGCGACCACAACGACGGCCTCGAGGAACAGCAGCACTGTTCCGGCTGCCCCGGAGTTGCCCGAGGAGCTGCTCGCAGTCATGAAGCGGATGCGGTTGCCTTACCTCCGCTCGATCGCCCCCGACGTGCTGGCGACTGCACGGGCGCAACGGTGGGACCCCGCCGAGGTCGTCCGGGTCCTGCTCGAGGAAGAGATCCGCGGCCGCGACGAAGCGACCCGTCGGATGCGCCGCAAGGCAGCTGGGCTGCCGGCCGGGAAGACGTTTGAGTCCTGGCGGGAGACCGACTCCTCCATCCCACCGGGCACCCAGACCGGGCTGGCCACGCTGGAGTGGGTCGGCCGCGCGGAGAACCTCGCCATCGCCGGCCCCTCCGGCACCGGCAAGACCCACTTCGTCGAAGCGTTGGCCCACAAGGTCATCGACGCCGGCATGCGGGTCTCCTGGTTCACCCTGGAGTCCTTGACCGCCACGATCGGCCGCGCCTCGGTCGACGCCTCGATCGCCAAGACCGTCGCCCGGATCACCCGCGCCGAGCTCATCGTCATCGACGACATCGGCATGCTTCCCGCCGGACAAGCCGCCGGCGAGGCGTTCTACCGCGTCGTCGACGCCGCCTACGAACGCCGATCCGTGGCGGTCACCTCGAACCTGCACCCCTCCGGGTTCGACACGATCATGCCCAAGACGCTGGCGACCGCGACCGTCGACCGGCTCCTGCACCACGCCCACGTCGTGCTCACCGAGGGCACCTCGCTGCGGCTCTCCGAAGCCACCGCCGGACGAGGAGTGGTGCCCCTGGAATGACCCCAGACAGGGAGATCAGCTGTCCGCCGACAAGGACATCACCTGTCCGCAGAAAGGGAGATGAACTGTCCGCCCACAAGGAGATCCCGCTGTCCGTTGACACAGAGGCGGCTATGGGCTCACCCGTCACCACGACGGTTGCATCACTTCGCCGCCTATCGGCGTCTGCCGATTTCCCGGAACTGCCGAAGTGCGGTCGGTGCTGCTGGCCACGAGGTAGCCGATAGGTCAACATGGTCTATGGAGTCAACCGGGATCCTGGAGATCGAGACCGGGCGGGGAAGCATGCCGGTCTACTTTTCGGTTCCGGAGATGCCACCGCCTTGGCCCGGGGTGGTCGTCATTCACGACTTCACCGGAATGAGCTACGACCTCCGCGCCCAAGCCGACTGGTTGGCGAGCGAGGGTTTTCTCGCCGTGGCCCCCGACCTCTACTACTGGGGCAGCCGTCTGGGCTGCCTACGCACCATCATGCGGGACCTCGGCCAACGCCGGGGGCGGTCCTTCGATGACATCGAAGCAGCTCGAGGATGGCTGCGAGACCATGGTGAGTGCACGGGAAACATCGGGGTCATCGGCTTCTGCATGGGCGGTGGGTACGCAGTGGCGCTGGCAGCGAATCGTGGGTTCGCCAGTGCCAGTGTGAACTACGGCGGCTGCCCATCCGACGCTGAAAATTGGCTGCCGGAGGCGTGCCCCATCGTGGGGAGTTTCGGTGGCTCGGACAACTCACCATTAGGCGGCCGCGCCGGCAGGCGGCTAGGCCAACTGCTCACCGAGTTCAAGGTCCCCCACGACGTCAAGATCTATCCCGGCGTCGGCCATGGCTTCATGAACGACCATGACCCAAAGGACCAGACCTTGCTTCTGAGGTTCCTTGCCCGAATCTCAGGAACCGAGTACGACGAGGCCGCCACCCACGACGCCAGACGACGGATCATCGAATTCTTCAACCGCCACCTGAAAGACACGCGGTGATCGCAACGTCCGGTCAATGCCGCGATCCGCTCGCTCGAGAAGGTGCGTCAAACCGCCGCGAAAAGCACGCGCCGCCGACTGGGCCACGTTCCGGAGAGAAGCCCCGTTGACCGGTTGACGGCGACCACACGAACTACGGATCTCTGTCGCCCGAGTCCATCCGGGCGGAGACGTTGGCCCGGGAACTGCCGCGTTCGATCTGGGATGGGTGTTGATCGAGAGTCATGGAGTGCTTGCGCAGTAGAGAACTTCCCGGAGCGCAAGATCTTCGGGCGCGTCAATAAGCGGCGCAAAGGGGTCAGTAGGTGTAGTAGCCGGGGTCCTCGTCTCTGCCCTCGTCGCGGTCGGCCTCCCAATACTCCCCGCGGCGCGCGGTCCGCTCGCTGTCGAAGTTCTCGGCAGCAGCTTCCTCGGTCCGTGTGGCCGCGCTGGTCGCGGAGTGCCAGCGTTGGGTTAACTGATCGAGCAACCTCTGCGCCTCCGACTCGTCCTCAAATAGGTGAAAGGAGTCGTCGAACGGCCTTTCGGTGTAGGTGGCCTCCGCGAACTGCGAGTCGGTGCCGCGCGCATGCACACAGATCCCCACAGCCTCGACGGCGACGCGAAGAGCCTCTGTTTGCGTGGTACTCCTGGCCCAACGCGACAGCGCATCCAGGGCGAGGCGAGCTGCACTCTCAAGCGTCGCGGGGCCTCCGTGATCACGGGACAGCTCGACGACGCGGCGGAGGTTCGTCTCGATCTCCGTGACGACGGCGGGGTCACGTCGATAGGGGTCGACCAGCAGCTGGTGCAGCCGGTGCTGCGCGACCGCGACGCGTGCACTCAGCACCAGATCGGGTGTGGCCACCGTCCAGCGCTCGGCCTGCTCGTCGTACGGCGGCGGATCGAGGAGCGTGTCGCCCAAAACCGCCAAAACAGCCACGTCCGCAAGATGCGCGCTGAGATCCTCGGCACCCTTCGTGACGACCTTGCCCCCGATCATGCCCATGGCGCCACCGACCCACAGTCCCGAGGGAAGTATCGACTCGAGCGCAGTTCCGCCCGCCATCCCGGCTACTACGGGGATCCACTTCCGGGCGACCCGGCCGACGCGGCGGGAAATCGAAGGCGCCGTGCCGACAGACGGACCTTCTTCGATCGCCTCGAGCTGTCTGCCTGTTCTGTAGAGAAAGATCTCTAGCCGTCGCCGGGCCTCGTCGATCATCTCGGGACGCGGCTTCTCCGCCAGGGCGAACCCCACAGCGTGACGCGTGTCCTCGACGAGCTGATCAACCGGAGGAGGCGGCGGGCTGTGGTAGCCACAGGCAGTGAGCAGAGCACCCAGCGCCCCATCCTCGAACCAGCCCAACGCGTCGATTTCGCGCTGCTCGAGCACGTGTGCCCGGTTGCTAAGGTCGGTCCAGAACCGGTCGTCGGCGACGATGAAGCCCAATGTTTCGAGCAAAGCCTCGACGCTCAGGTGCACCTGGCGGATGGCGTCGAGGTCGTAACGGTTCGCCTGGTGCCGCGCGAGAGCACGACGGTTGCGAGACTCGTCGCGGCACAGCGCGTGTGTCCTCTGCTGATTCAAGTCCATATCACTCCGATCCCGACGCTCCTGACTAGACGCTGAGCAGGGACGGCATGTCAAGGAGTCAGGAGACGGCCGAGGGGTGTCGTGCCGTTACGGGGCTCCGAAAGGGCTCCTACATCGCGACGTCGGCGATGTGCTGGCCGGCGGTCGGAACGCCAGCGAGCCACCCCTCGGCGTGGGTGCCGACCTCCGCGACCACCCTCTCGTAATCGGGACGATGGACCCGTCAACGAACGGCGGCATGCGGTTGGCCCGCGCCACGGCGGCGGACGCCAGTTCCCGCCGCGCTGACCTGCCGGTGACCACCGGCTCCGCGAGCATCGTCGCTCGTCATCGCCGAGCGCATAGTCGCCGAAGGCATGAACGGTCCGGGCGGTCCTCCACGGTTGGCTCGGAGAGGCGCCGGTCTCGGCGGCCGACTCCAGTCTCTTGCGCGTCCGCGCCGGCGCGCTGCTGCATGGCTGCATCCTGCCCCGCACTTGCGACGCCCAGCAGCCAAGAGGCCCGAGCGTTCGGCCCCGTCTCGTCGAAGAGCTGAGTGGTCAAGAAGCCTGGCGCTAGCTCGACGCGCCGACCCCAATGTGGGCTCGAGCCGACACGCGTCATTCCGCCGCGAATGCCCTGGGGTCGGAGGATCCGAGCGGCTCGGTGGAGCAACTGCGCCGTCAAGATGATATCGACGATCCGCTATGGTGCCTGTATGTGTGGGTCGACTAGTGGCGGACTGCTTAGGGAAGCCCGCGCGAAGGCGCGACTGTCCCAGGCGGAGCTGGCGCGGCGTGCCGGTACGGCCCAGAGCGTCATCAGCGCGTACGAGTCCGGGCATCGGCAGCCGGCGTTGTCTACGTTGGCTGCCCTGGTCGCCGCGACGGGTCTGGAGCTTGATGTGCGTGTGCGGGCGCCTCTACGCGGCCTCGACCGCCTTACCGGGCCGGTGGGGCGCCGAGTCCGCAGGAACCGTCGTAAGGTCATCGACGCCGCAGCCGGACATGGGATCACCAACCTCCGAGTTTTCGGCAGCGTTGCCCGGGGCGAGGACAGGCCCGATTCCGACGTTGACTTGCTCGTCGACCTGCCAGCGGGCCTCGGCCTCGTCGGTCTCGGCCGGGTGCGCGAGGAGTTGGAGCGCCTCATCGGCGCACCGGTGGACCTGGTGCCGGCGAGTGATCTCAAGCCCGACGTAGCCAAGCGAGTTGCGGCCGAGCTGGTCGCCCTGTGACGTACCGCGAGCGGCAACGTCTTCTCGACATCCTGGCGGCCATCGACGCGATACGAGCGCACGTCGCTCGAGGGGCCCTCGACGACGGGCTCGTGTTCGACGCAGTGCGGATCCGCCTCCTCGAGGTCGGTGAGGCCGTCAAGGCACTGCCCGAGGATCTCGTGCGCTGGGGACCATCGATCCCGTGGCGCCAGATCGCCGGCATGCGCGACCAGCTGGCGCACCGCTACTTCGACACCAGCCACGCAATCGTTGCCGCCACGGTCGAGCACGACCTAGACGCGTTGGATGCGGCCACTCAACGCATTCTCGACGCGATGCCGGACTACGACTGAGCGGATCGGCGGCCTCACCGATTGCCTCACCAGCGGGGTCGAAGCGGCGGCCCCGGAACCCCAGTCGTCGACGGGCCCCCAAAATGCCCCCGGACCCCTTGAAACGGCCCTCAATGGCTGACGGGTGTCGACGCGTTCCCGCTCAGATCGAGGAGATCCGGATCCCGGGGAGGGCGTGGGTCGAGCATGTAATGAGGATGTCGCGGGTTCGACTCCTGTCACCGGCTCCCATGCCCAATCCCGGGCTGACCTCGGGACACGTCACCTCAGGGGACATGAGGTCCAACCCCCCTGGCCCGCTCCCTCAGCCCTTCGCGCACCCCCCGCGCACCCCGGACGGTTCAACCGCGCCTATCCGGCACGATCTGCACCGGCCCCCAGGTGGCGGACGTAGATATTCGTCGTCCCGATCGAGGAGTGCCCCATCCAGGCCTGAACCGTGCCCGGGTCGACGCCCTTGGCGAGCCACAGACACGCGGCGGTGTGGCGCAGGTCGTGAATCCGCCGGCCTCGGCCAGTCTCGACCAGCGCATCGCGCGCTTGACGGCGGCTGCATGCAGCGCGCACCCCCACGTGTTGTGAACAGCAGATGGTCGGGCTGCTTGCCTGTGGCAGCGGCTCGGATGAGTGGCAACACACGGTCCGCCACTGGAACTCGCCGAGACCGTCGACCCTTGGTCTGTTTGACGTCCACCCGTTCCGGCGTGGCTCGCTCCACCACGAGCAGCGGCACCAACACTTCGACGAAGTCGCGCACGCGCATCGCCCTCAGCTCCGACCAGCGCAGCCCGGTCCAGGCCGCGATTGGCGGGTGTCGTACGTCGCCCGCTTCCTCCGTCACGGACTGCCCGTCGTGGGCCTGGCGGCCGTAGGTGTGTGGTTCCTGTGGGGTATGGCACCGCCGTCAGTGATACCGCCTGCTCCGGCCACGGTGGAGGTGTTCTTGCCGCCTGCAATTCTCCTGACGCTGTTCCTTGGAACACTCGCCGGTCTCGTATTGGGCCGGGGACGGGACACCCTGCCCTGGGTCACCCTCGCGGTCCTCTCAGTCCCGCTAGCCGTGAATCTGCTCTTTGTGTCGACCTGGCTCACGTTCCCGGCAGACTTCTGAGCACCCTCGCGGCATGGTCGGGCGCTTGGCGTCCCGACGGCGGCATGACCGGAAGATCCGCGGGCTTGGTCAGCAGCGCACCCAGAGCACGAACGGCCGCGCGCCACCGTCGGGCAGGCGCATCCACCTATAACCCACATCGACTAGCACCTCCTTGCCCTGCCGCAAGCAGGGAGGCACCTCGCCCGCACCCTTCCTTCCGTCCGCCGCCCAGACGACGGAATCCGCATGGAAGGCGAACTGCGTACCGTCCTCACCGTCGAAACTGGTGAACCCCTCCACTCGGTCGTGAAGGACCGCCACGCCGGGCTCGACGGTCAGCGGAACCTTTCCCCACGCTAGGCGGGTGCCAAGGAGCAGGCCGAGGGACACTGCGGCGACAAGAACAACGAGCACGAGGGGCAGGCGTACGGTGCGCGACAAGGTTCGGCTCGTTTCGACGGAGGCGGCTAGGAAGTCATTATCGGCCCGGACACCTACCGGCATGACGTTTATCGGGCGACCGCTCTCTCTTCGGCATGAGCGGGAAGGTCAACCTTCGCGGCGACAGCTCGCGTGAAGGTCGGGTGGCGCCAACGTGTATTCGGAACGTGAAACCTTTCCTTGTTGGCTCAAGCGCGCCTTCGGCGCGAGCCCCCTCCGCGCTCCCCGCCCGCTTCGCGCTCCGGGGGCATGAAGCTGGGCGCCAGGTGGTCAGTCCTGACGCCCATGCACACGATCCCCAGTGCCTACGGCTACCCGCTCCACTCACCTCCGAGCCGCCGCCCCGATCGATAACGATGTGTACGCCGCCGTCCGCCATCAAGGGCGCTGCGCGTCGCTCCGCAGGCTGCGCGATGTCCTCCGGCCGCCCCTGACCCCGGACGCCGAGCAAGTGGGCTGCCTATCGGGGCGGTGGCTCTCCCATGGCCAAGCGCCGAATTCGCGCACCCCCCGCGCAGCCCGGAGACGATCACACCCGCACCGCATGCACCTGGAACGGGGGCCGGATCGACCTGGCGGCCGGCGGGGGAACCGCTTGTCATGAGGATGTCGCGGGTTCGACTCCTGTCACCGGCTCCGGGTAGATGTGTCTACTTCGCCTGAGGCGTGACACCTTGGCTTCGTTGACGGCGGACAGTGTTTCGCCTGATGGGTGATGGCTGCTTCGGTTAAATCGTGACACTCGCTGGGGTGAGGGAGTTGAGCGTGGCGGAGCAGCCTCGGTGCTCGATACTGAGGGTCATGTGGAGGCCGCGCTTTCCCGAGAGGCTTGCGGGAGAGACCCTCGCGATGCGCCTGGCCCTCGTGGGCGCACTCTGGGCCCTCGTGCTGACCCCGCCCATGGAATCCGTCTGGGTCTACGACCCGCCGGACACAGACTGGCCAGGCATGCGGTGGGTGCCTCGTACGTTCGGCCCCACGCTGGAGTCGTGGGGCGCCCTATCCTTCGGTCGACCAGATCTCGGTCCCTACGAGGTATACGGGAAGGGCTTCTTCGTCGTCTACCTAGCCATGATGCCGCTGACGTTGGCGGTCCACCGGCGTTACGTGGCTTCGGGTGGTGCGGCCCGGCTCGAGCGGTGGACGTGGCGGGCGCTGTGGTGGGGGCTGTTGTTTGCGGCCCTCGGTGACTTCATCTCGTACTGGGGCATGTCGGCGCCAGGCACCGTCGGCACCGCGTTGTGGAGCAACGGCTTCGGCATCGAAATCATGGCGACTCTCTTGCTCCTGGTGCCCGGAATGACCGGCTACGCGGTGGGCTTGCTGGTCTGGCCCCACCTACCTTGGTGGTCCGGACTGATGCTGCTGACATGGATCCCGGTCTCCGTGCTCACCCTGGTCTATGTCAGTGAGTACGTGCCCAACGCCGTCGTTGCACCTCTGGCCATCATCTGGGCGCTCATCGGTCTCTGGATGGCAGGGTCGGCGCGCAGCGTCCGACCGCTCCCAACCCAGCCGGAACCGTGACACACGCCAGCAAAGGCCAACCTCCCCGCTGGCGAGGCGAAATCGAGAGTCCGCGTCAACGGATCCGCGCTGATGACGCCCCCATGGTCTCGCCTGCCTGGGGTCCGCAGGTCTCAATAGAGCTCGGCCAGGTCCCCGCCCAGTGCCATGAACGACAGCACCGGGATGACGAGGAAGGCCCCCCGAACCGCGAGCCTTCCGAACCGTGAGGCAAGCAGCGGCTGTAGGAAAAGCCTTCGCAGGGGCAGCAGCACCGCCACGATCGCGACCACCGGGACGAGCACAAAGACAGCCGGAGGCACCAGAGCTAACAGCGCGACCGGGAGCATCCATACCGTACGACCACGGCGGGTCCAGAGGTCGGGTTCTGCGACCAGATCCACAGCCAAGGTCAGCAGGATCCCGGACCCGACCGGTAGCCCCACGAAGAAGGCAACGGCCAACCATGTCGGCTCGAGGAATGTGAAATCGATGCCCCCAGGCACGATGACCAGGGATCCGACCAGTGCTCCGGCGGTCAGCCCAACCGTGAGCCGCCGGAACCAACCGGGCCCGATCAGCCACGGTGCGACCGCGACGTACGCGAGCGCCCCGATCACTCCCACCGCGGCGCCCAACGCGAGGAGCTGATAGCTGCCCGACAACGTGATCCGCCCGATCTCGAAGCCATCGTCTGACTCCATGCCGACCACGTGGCGCGGTGAGGTGACTCGGAGCACGAGCATGGCCAGCCGGCTGCCAAGTCCGATGACGAGGATCCCGACAGACACCCCGGCCACCACGGCGATGCGCAGTAGCTCAAGGAGCTCCTGACGGTATGTGGGGACGCTGCCCGGGCGACGCCCGTGCACGAGTGTCTCCGGCATCCTTCCATCAGACTTCAACTGAGGAAGATGGTCAACGAATGCGCGGGAGCGAGAGTCGGCGCCGAGCACCACCCCGGACCGACCCCGCGCCTGACCGCCGCGAGTCGGCGCTCGCTGTCGCTGCGCTCTTTCGGTCGTCGACCCGTGGGCAAGCGTCACGTGAAGTCGGACGACTTGGACGAGTCGAGCTCTTAAGCTGCCGTGGAAGGTTTGCGGGAGAATGAGGTTGTGGCGGCAGAGGACGGCGGAGCCCCGGGGCCTTCGGCACCATTCTATGAGCGCGCACGAGTCGCGTTTGACCACTGTTGGCTACCCCACTCGGTGGAAAGGGAGCTCGACGATGAACTTCGCCGTCGACGACTCGTGAGGGCATCGACACAGGAGTGGCTCCCGCTGCCTCTACCGATGGTGCTTCTGCCGGTGAGCATCAGCATCAGCTGGGCGGTCGTCATCGCCCTGGTGCTGACGATCCTGGCGGCGACCGCATGGTTGATTGTCGGGCGCTGGGGGGCGTGGTTGGCCTTGTGTCTGCTCGTCAGGGGCGCGGTCGGCAACACGCTCCACACTTTCGGCCGAGGTCGGCACTCCGGTCACTTTGCCCGCATCATGAGCGAGGAGTACGCAGCCGCGGGTGAGTCCGGACTCCGCCGCGACCCTGACTTCGCCACGATCGCGATAATTCGCACCCTGGTTCGGCGAACGGTGGGGGTGCGCGTCGGTGGCGATTCCAGCCTCCGATGGCGCCATGCCCGGCGATGGGCTCGACTGAGAGAAAGCCTCGTGCTGGGTCGCGGGCTGGCGCTGTGGTTCGCCTCGGCGGTCTTGTTGGGCTCGCTGCTCTGGAGCCATGAGCTCATCATCAACAGCGAGGACCCATCGTCCTGGTGTGAGGGGTGCAGACCCAACTTCGTGACCGCGTGGTGTGAGGGGTGCACAACCGACCCGATGACCGAGGTCATCCTGATCGAGATGAACGATGTGGCACTCTCGTTGGCCTCTGGTGTGCCGTTCCTCGATCTGCCAAACACGTTCGGATGGGATCGTCCGGGGGCCTTCAGGGACCAACCTGGGCAGAATCTGCTCCTGCTCGGTCTCAAACTGGTGGTTCTCGTGCCGATCACGAAGTACCTGTTCACGGCATTCGGTCGCAGCGAGATCCAGGACGTCTCACTTGCACCGATCCTCGATCCAGTGACCGCATCCGTGGCCTCGGCGCAAGAGGACCACGGGCTGGAGCTGGGTCACGCGTCGCCTGATGAACGAAACCTCGTGATGCAAGATGCTGCGGACCGACTGAATGCCTTGGCTGAGGAACACGCCAAGTGGCCGTGGAGCTCCACTGGTGTCGCCATGCAACTACGAGCCGATCGGCGAATTGACCGCGGCACCCGGATACGCGGGCGCAGACGCGGTGCCCGGGCTCAAAATTGAGCAGCCACACCCGTGGTGCCAAATAGGGAAACCGTGCGCGAAAGACCACGTGCGGGGCTTCTTGTCCCGTGCTGGTCCTCCCTGCTTGTGTCTTGCGCAGGGGGCCATGGTGGCACGCGCGGCTGCAAAGCCCTCAGCCAGAAACGGCGACAGCTCACCGACGCACGAGGGTTGCGACGCTCCGCCGGAGTTGGGGGAGCGATCTCCGCACGAGTGGCGGGTTCTTCCTGGGTGCTCCTCTCGGGTCCTACTTTGGATGGATGCTCGAGCTGACCGAAGTCGACGTCGAGGGGATCGCCCTCGCGCTCGCGGATCAGACTGTCGCCTACGAGCACCGATGGTTGATTGAACCGCACCGGCCAAGTGGCGTTGCTGGACCAGCGATACCGGCATTGGTGGGGAGCAACCCGTCGACATCGTCGAGCTGGACCTCATACTCGTCGACCCCCTCCCGCCCTACGGGGGGCAGGACCAGACCGACTTTGCTAACGGCATCAGCGACCGTGCCGCTCGCTGCCGATTGACGGCTCTTCAGGATTGAGCATGGTTGACCGCCATGTGGGACCGGCGCTTGTAGGAGCGTGATCCGTGTGCAGCGAGCAGGGTCCTCGTCGGTAGTGCTCGAAGTTGCGGAAGCCGTGCGCCAGGCGGGGGGTCTTCTCGATGAGCAGGTTGATCGCTTCGGTGCCGCCGTTGTCGACGCCGCCGGTGGTGAAGTAGGCCAGGATCTGGAACCGGTCAATGTCTGGCCGGTCTCGACGTCGACGCGGACCACGCCGTCGTCGTCGGTGGAGACGTCGAGCAGATGCATCTGCTCGACACCGAATAGCTCATCCGCCCGCGGACACATCTCAGAGGACGCGACCGTCCCGGGCGCACACGTACACTCAGACATCGTCAAGGTCTTTCGTTCAGCAGCTTGGTCGCCGTTGATCGTGAAGGCCCTGACGCCTTCTCAGCCCTCTGACAGGCCGACGGTGAGCGACGCCTCAACCACGCCCAACTGGGAAGAGCCCGATTGGCTGAGTCGCTGCGGGGAAAAGCGCTTTCCGACGGTTCAAGAACGAGGCCTATGAGGATCACCCCGAACTGATCTCGGCGTGGCACGCGCTGCATTATGCGCGAGCCGAGCGCCGGGCCACGGAGTGGCTGCTGGATCAGGGACTCATCGGTGACGCCGCTGCGCGACAGGTCACGACGGACCACCACTAAGATCCCAGCCTCCGTGGAACAAGCGCTCGCGACGACACCCGATAGCCGCTGTCGTTGCAGGTGCCCAGGCGCCGCCCATCGGTGCGAGTGACTGTCGAGGACATCACCCAGCCCGACACTGCGCCACAACCCGCCGCGCCAGCTTCATGCCGGTGGTCGATGCCTTGACGGTCCACTGGACCCTCAAAGACAGCACCGACAGCATGGAGTCGCTGACGTGGAGGCATCGTCGACAACAATCGCCTACGGGATTCGTTGGACTCTTATGTTGTCAATCAAGTAGGCCCGGCCGCTCGGACCCTTGGGCCAGGTGAAACTGATCAGGCGCAGGGTCTCGAAAGCGTCGGACCTCGTGGCGAAGGGGGTACAGGACTTCTGCCAACGTGCCTTGGGGGTGAACTCCGCGCTGACCCGATCCCCAGTTCGCGTCACCGACCCGGCCAACGTGAGTCTTGCGGGGTTCAAGTCGGAGACGGTGACTCCGCCGACGCGAGCGGACAGGCGGTGCTGGAAGCAAAGCCTGTAGCTCTCGCTGTCGGCGATCCCGAGCGCGGGATAGCCGACTAGGAGCACATCCGAGCCGCCCGGCGCGACCACACCGGCCCAGTCGGGTGCAGTCCTGCTTCTGGGCTGCTTACCGTCTGGCCAGATAAGGGCAGGGGGAGTCCTCGGGGGAAGCGTGTTGTGCCAGTTCCATACAACTCTGGCATCGTGGTTGTCGAAGTCCATGCGGCCATCCTCCTGAACGATGTACACATATTGCAGCGAGGCGCGCATTCCGGGAGGCGCATAGATCGTCAGCTCATCGAATTCATCGTCGAGCTCGAAAGAAAGCATATCCGTTGCGTCCAACGAGTCGGTCAGGGCCGTTCTCCCGTTGACGTCGCTTACCTCCACTCTCAGCGGCGCGGTTGACCTCCCGCCGACGAAGCCAATTGCAAGGCGATACTTCGTGCGGGGCGCCAGATCAAGTCGCTCGTGTGTTAGAACGGGAAGCTCGCTGCCACTACTCCTCCATCGAGTGTCTATGCGTGCAATGCCGTTATGGGCGATCTTCACAGACTTACGGCTCCAATCCCACAATGCCGTTTGGCGTGGCGAAACGAAGTCGAAGAAGTAGGCGGGTCGGCGAGATTCCTTACGCACGCGCTCGATAGCGTTCTGGAGGTCAAAAACCCCATCCTGGTTTGCGTCCACCCAGCCGTAGTAGAGTCCGGGGTGTGCTACGCCGAGGCTGCGGACTAGTGGCTCATTGACTGCCGGCAGTGCTGTGGGATCGCACGATCCCACCCCCTCGCCTGGGTTGGCGAAACCGTGAATCAGATAGTCCAGCATGGACAACTGCTTTCGAGGGTTGGACTTGGACAATGGGCCCAGCAGAGCGCGACCGGTCCTCTGGTCGATGCCGGACGAGCCGCTCGCGCCGGGGACACCGAAGACGTCCGACGTGACGGTCAGTTCCGCACTTGGCCCGGAGTTTGAACATCGCCATGAAGCCGTCCCGTCGGGGAGGTTAGGCGAGGAAGAGTCGTTGGTCGTCGGATCGGTTATCTTGCCATCCGAGTACAGTAACTGGCTCAAGGTGGGGTGGAGGGTCCCGACCGGATTGTTCCAGAGGCTGAAGAGCGCCCTGCCGGCCCGCAGATGTGCTCGGGATCTCGGTTCATGGATCGCTCCTCCTTCCGTGTATTCCAGCTCGAAGTCCAAATACCCATACTTGTCGCCCGGTCGTTCGCCGGCATCGTTGTCACTGACGTATCGCAGTGATAGGTCCGTGTCGATCCACGTGTGCTGCATCTGGCGGATGGCGAAGTCCTCTGAAACGCGAGTCCCGTCCTCCGCGTAGGTGACGAACGTGGCTCTTCTCGACTGAATGCAGTGACCCGCCGTCATCAGGGTGTTCGGCCCAATCATGGTGGCCGAGCAGCCAGGCACGACTGGGGTCGCATAGCTGGCCAAGGCGACGGCGGGGCGTTGGTACTGACGGGCGACAAGAGTCACTTGGCTTGTCTCGTCTGGCACGCCGTTGGCCGGAGTGGAGGCGAGAAGGGAACTGATTAGAACGAGAAAGAGAACCCGCGTCATAAACTTGTGTCGGCGCAGCGGGAATTTGGGCTGCCTAGGATTCGTCATCATGGGTCTCCTTTGTTTCGAGAGCTGCTTATAGGGCGTGCAGTCCCTCGAGAGGGAACCAAGACATGACTGTCTGCTGTGGAGTGGCTCAGCCGGCGCAATCAGTCATGCCGTGGCTGATGAACCGCTCGTCGACGCTTGCGAACGGGTTGGCCCCCATGAAGAACGGGTCGGGGTTCTCGAGCAAGCCGTCGAGGATTGTGTCCATGTCGTCGAAGAGCCGTCCGAGAGCCTCCTCGTCGTGTGCGGGTCGCTCCAGATCGCGCATCTGCTGGTTGCCACTTCGGATGATCGGCACTGCCTTGTTGCGCACCAAACGTCGGCCGACCGACGGGTTCGGCGGGGCGGTCGCCGGACCGAGGGCCTCCTCCATCTCAGCGACGTTGTCGCGGCAGATCTGGTTGGCCTGTTCGGCGTACTCGCTCGCGCTTACAACTGAGCGCTGCACGGCTTCGGGCTGGTTGCCTGAGCAGGCTGTCGCCAAGAGCGCCACCATCGCCACCCCGAACACTCGAAACTGGATCGATCTCAAGCGCTTCTCCGCCTTCTTCGAAGCGGAGACGTCATCGAGGAGGGAAAGAGCCGCGGGAAGTGCTCGTACTTCTCCGCTCCGAGGCGGGCTGCCACTAGCTCTGTGCGTGTCGTTGAGGAAGCGAGAGCCACGCGAGCGACGCCAAGCGTTGCCTCCTGCTCCGGCACGGAGGAGCGAGCGAGGAGCCGTCGCGGCCCAGTTGAGCGGGTGCGCCGGAACTACGCCTACGAGCGTGGTTCGCGCGAGCCTGGAACGAGTCGACATGGCTGGCTCCTCGAGGATGAGACGGTGTTCGTCTCCACCACCGTGCTCGCCGGCTCTGGAATCCGACTGGAAGAGCTCACCTCGGCGATCCCTCGAGGATCCGGACCTCGGGGATCGGTAGTCGCAGCCCGACTGAGGCCGCTGCGCTGTGCAGGGTCTCGACAGCGGAGCGCGCGCCCTGGGTGTCCCCGTTCGCACGCCGGGCCAGGCAGCGCTCGACGAGGTAGCCGATGCGATCGGGAGTGAGCGGAACTGCCGCGCGAAGAACTCGTGCCCGCTCGAGTTGCGCCGAAGCCGTGGCTAGGTCACCGCGTACCCTTGCCCGCCGCGCGAAGCGGGGCGCGACCGTCCGGGTGGCCAGCGCCCGGTAGCCGGACGGGAGCGTGTGCTCTATCTCGCCGAGGAGCCGGCCCGCGGTCGCCGTGTCACCGAGCGCCAACGCGATATCGGTCTCCAGCGCGGCGCAGCGAGCCAGGTTGAGGGCATGGCCCTGGCTGCGGGCGATCGCAGTCGCGTCGTGAGCGAATTGCCGCGCTCCCGCCAGGTCGTCACGTGCGTAGCCGAGGCGCGCCAGCTCCTCGAGGCTGCGGCCCTCGCTGCGCCGCGACGCCGAGCCCCGTGCAAGGCTCAGCGACTCGTGGAGGTGGTCCTCTGCCTCGACCCACCGCCCCACGTCCGCGGCCAGTGCCCCGACCTCGCGGACCACGAACGACTCGAGTGCGCCGAGCTCGACCCCCTCGCCCAGCAGGTCCTGAACGACGGCCGAGGCGCCTGCCGCGTCGCGGTAGCGCAGCACGTCGGCCATGCTGAGCGCCAGGGTGGACAGCACCGGTCCGCGTGCGGCCCAGCCCCAGCGGTGGTCACCGTTGGGCAGTGCTCGCGCCGCGCCGAAGGCCTCGGAGAGAAGCTCCAAGCCGGGGCCGACGTCGTCGGCCCAGTGCGCCCAGCAGTACGAGTGCCCCCGCATGCCGTGCGCGAGCACAGCCAGGTGGGTGGTGTCCGCTCCTCCGGCACGGGACTCGGCTGAGGAGGCAAGGGCCGCGGCAGTGGTGGGCCTGCCGGACGCCTCCACCAGGATCATGAGAGCCAGGTGAGACGCTGCCGCCAGGTCCGGGGGCAGACAACCCTGGTCCACGTCCGCGAGCAGCCGCTCCAACCAGCCGACGCCCTCGCGGACGTGACCCAGATCCCACCACAACGGCAGGGCGTCCACCGCGAGGCCAAGGGCATCGACTGCTCGCCCCGAGGCCGCCAAGTGTTCCAGGGCTCCGCGGACCTCGTCGCGGTCCTCGTGCAGCTGTCGGGATAGTTGCGGTCCTGTCCGCGAGCGACACATTCGCGACGCTGCCGCGGCTCGGTACATCACCCGCGCGGCGTGCGCGTCGCGCAGTTCGGTAAGTGTCGGTCCGGTGCCGCGGGCCCCGATCCGCTCGAGGACGAACTCCCGCACGATCTGAAGGAGCTGGTAGCGGGGATGGATTGTCTCAAGGCGCACGATCAGGTGTCGGTCAAGCAGCGTCGAGATCGCGTGGAGTACGACGGCGTCGCCTGGCCCGGGGATGGCTGACTCGAGGGAGTCCAGATCCTCGCCGGACGTGGAGACCGCCAGGACATCCATCAGTTCACCCTCAACCGCGCCGAGGCCGGCCAAGCTCCCTTCGACCGTGCTCCGCAGGGACTGATGGCGATCCGGTCGGCCGCCGCGACGGTCCACCAGGAGAGGCAGGCTGTGGTCGAGGCGCTCAAGCAGACCCGGCAGGCTGAGGACACCGGTCCACGAGGCCGCCAGCTCCAGGGCGAGCGGAAGTCCGTCGAGGCGACGACAGATGCCCGCAACCACCGCGAGGTCGGCATCGTCAAACGACAGGCCCGGCGTGCTGTGGAGTGCTCTCTCCACGAAGAGCCGCACTGACGGCGAGGCCTGGACCTGGTCAATCGTTGCGTCCACGTCGGGGGTCGGGAGCGGCGGGACGTCGACCACCAGCTCCCCCGGGACACCGAGGGAGCGACGCGAGGTTGCCAGCACGGTCAGGGTCCGGCGCGTCCTGGTCAGGGTGCCCACCAGCTGCCCGACCCCAGGGATCTGCTCCAGGTTGTCGAGCACGAGGAGGTCTATCGCAGGGTCTACGAGTAGCCCTGCCCAGCCGCCGGAGGCCGCGGCTGGCGACACCCCGAGGGCGTCCGCGACTGCCGGCAGGACCTGGTCACGTGCGCGGACCGGAACGAGGTCGACGAACGTGACACGCCTGCCGCGCGCTTGGACCGCCTCCGCGACAGCGGTCCCCAGGCGTGTCTTACCGCTGCCACCGGGCCCAGTGAGGGTGACCAAGCGATGCTTGGCCAGCGACTCCACGACATCGCTCACGAGCCTCTCGCGGCCGACCAGCGGTGTCGGCCACCGCGGCACAGGGCCGGCGTGGACCGGCTCACGACCCGGGTCGAGCACCGGGTCCTGTCGCACGATGTCGAGGTGCAACTGGCGCAGCGATGAGCCCGGGTCGACCCCGAGCTCGTCGGCGAGCAGGCGCCGAACCTCGTCATAGGCCTCCAGCGCTTCGCCCTGGCGGCCGAGCCGATACAGCGCGGTGATCCTGAGCTCGGCCAGGTCCTCACGCAGCGGATGCTCCGCGATCGGCGCCTCCAACCGGGCGAGAACGTCCTCGGGTCGCCCTCGGCGCAGGGCGAGCACCGCCGCCAGAGAACAGGCGGTGACCCACTCCTCGTCCAACCTGCTCGCCACCGCCGCCATCGCGGTGGTCGGGAACTCCCTCAGCGACGGCCCACGACGCTCTTCCAGCGCAGCCGTCAACCTCTGGGAACTCGCGTCATCATCGCCGACGGTCATCGCCTCTCGGGCCAAAGCGACCTCGCGCCGGAACCGGGTGAGGTCGCACTCGTCATCGAGGACCCGCAACCGGTACCCGAGCCCATCAGACAGCAGCCGGCCGCCCTCCTGACGCCGCCCACGAAGCGGCTCCAGCTGAGTGCGCCAGTACGAGACGTAACCCTGGACGAGGTTCTCAACCGTGGAGGGTCGCTCCTCCCCCCAGACCAGCTCGACCAGCCGACTAGCCGGAACGCCCTGGTTCGGGTGCGCGACCAGCCCGGCCAGCAGGGCCCGGCGGCGACCCCCGCCGCGAGCGACCACCCGGCCACCCGCACGCACCTCGAAGGCCCCGAGCACTCGGAACTCGACGTGTTCCACGCCACCCATCATCTAGCGGGAGCGACCACCATTGCCATCGCTCGACGGTTCCAGTCCCCTTCCAGACCAAGGGCGGAGACTGGACCGATGACGCAACAACGAGAAGTTCCGTGGATCATCGACGTGCTCTCGGGCGATGAGTGGCCCCGTCTGCGGCGGCTACGCGAGCGTGCCCTGCAAGACGCCCCCGACGCCTTCTGGGCCACGTGGGAGGACGAGCAGACCTTCACATCAGACCAGTGGCGCGACTTCGCCTCCACCGTGACCTGGTTCGTGGCCTGCGCGGACGGTGAGGACATCGCGCTGGCGGGGGCTGTTGCGCGGGCCGAGACCACCATCGCCGCCGAAGTGATCGGCATGTGGGTGGCTCCCGACCACCGGAGACGGGGCACGACCCGGTCACTCCTGGCCGCCATCGACGACTGGGCCATGCGGCATGGAGCCGGTGCCCTCGTGCTGTGGGTGGTCGACCACAACACGGCGGCCGTGGACGTGTACACACGCCTCGGATTCAGCACCACCGGGGAGACCGCACCCATGCCCGCCCGTCGGACCGGCACCGAGATCCGCATGAGGCGAACGAGAAGCACACCACCCTGAGAGCGCCGTGCACGCAACGCCCCCCACACAACGGAGTCCCCGATCAGAGTTGCGGGGAAAAGGACTCAGCCACAACTTTCGAGAACGCCTCAGCGCCGTGAAATGGCCTGCCGGCTCGCAGCCACTCTGCCGCAAAGACGATGCGCTTCGCGACGGATGCCGATCTCCCGCCTGTTCGTGCCGCCGGTCGAATGGAGGTTCGTGCACCGACCTTCCTTGGTCGCACGA
The DNA here is from genome assembly GCA_963754155.1 of uncultured Actinomycetota bacterium. GTDB lineage: Bacteria > Actinomycetota > Actinomycetes > Propionibacteriales > Nocardioidaceae > Marmoricola_A. Next base: position 1,959,845 of record CAVWEU010000003.1, read on the forward strand.
GCGGCTCACACACTGTCATGCCCGCCCCGAGCGCCCCCGCGCGATGATTCCCTCCACCACCTCCGACTTCGCGTCGGCATAATCCTGAACCCGCCGCCAGCTCTGAGCGGCGAACCGGCGCTTGGTCTCCTCGTACAGCGCTCTCTCATCCTGGTTGACCCTGAGGCGGTCCCGAAAGAGCAGCATCCGCTCTGCCTCCGTTGAACCCACAGCGAACACATGTACGTTGACGTCGGGATTCTCCGCCCTGAGCAGGCGGTGATGATGCCAATCCGGTTCACGCACATGCAGGAGGAAACCGACAGCCTCCAACTGCGAGACATAGGTGCCCTCATCAGCCGGGTCAGGCACGAGCAGAAGCACGTCGAGAAGAGGTTTGGCCGCCAGCCCCGGCACTGCAGTCGACCCGACGTGCTCGACGACCGCCGCCGCCTGCCCCAGCGCCTTCTTAATCCGCATTGCGACCTCGATGTACTGCTGCGGCCACGCGGGATCCGACGGCGCCAAGCAAATCGGGCCCTCATGGCCACGCGGAGGGCGCACGAACTCTGGGCCAGGAGACACGCATCGATATTCGCACGTGTCAGGGTGGCAATGAACGCTGTGGGCGGCCTTTCTGTGCGCGTAGGGGGACATCCAAGACATGCGTCACAACGCCGCGTTCGAGCGGTCGGATCCCCGATCAGCTCCGACTACGTCTTGGACCGAACGGCACAACGACGATGGGGAACCGCGGCCAAGCCCACTTTGACTCCCGCTTCGGGGGGTTCTACCGATCGTTCACGAATCGGATTGCTGAGCTGCGACACTAGCGGGACAGGAAGTTGGACGGCCCTTCAAACTGCCGGGTCGACGCGGGCGGCCAGCCAGGCGAGGGCGACCGGGTAGCGGTAGTCGATGCCGCCGTGGGTGGCATCGAAGGTCTCGAGATGGACCCGCTCCTCGGGCAGCCCGGCGTCGGTGATCTCGCGCAGGAATGCCTGAGCGCCGATGTCGAGATACCACTCGTCGCGTTCGCCGGTGTCGATCCAGACCGCACGCAAAGAGCGCACGGCCTCGGCGTGCTGCTCGACCATGCGCACCGGGTCCCAGTCGAGCCACCGCTGCCAGACGTCGGGCGGCAGCCGGCCGGTGTCGGCGTCGAACGGCATCAACGGGGTCCCATCGGGTGCCGCCGAGAAGCACGCCGACACACCGAGCAGCATCAACAAGGTGTTGTCCGACTGTTGGTGAACGCGGTGCGGCTACGGAAGTCCGCCCACCAGGCCTGGATGTCGCCGTCGTAGTCGCGCAGCAGTCGGATCGCCTTGGCGAACTCGGGAATGTAGCTGAACTCGTAGAGCGAGTCGCCCGCGTGGATGGCCAGCGCCCCGAACAGGTCTGGCCGGAGCATCGGGTGATCATCGCCCCGAAGCCGCCGCTGGACTTGCCGCTGATGGCGAGGTGTTCCCGATCGGCGACGGTCCGATCGGTGCGGTCGACGACCGGGACGATCTCCTCGCACAGGTAGGAGTCGTAGTCACCGGTGCCCGGTGAGTCGACGAATTGGCTGCCGGCGTACGCCGTCCACGCGTCGACGTAGACGATGATCGTCGGCGGCGCCTCTCCGCGTGCGAAGAGGTCGTCTGCCGTCTCGACGAGCGGCTGCCGGTACGGCGTCCGGTTGCGCCACATCGAGACATGGCCGGTGTAGCCCTGGATGACGTAGACCGTGGCGTAGCGGCGACCGGGCTCGGCGTCGTAGCCGGGTGGCAGGGAGGCCCACAGCGGGCGCTGGTGCGGATCTCGGAGCGGGTTGTCGCGCAGCAGGTCGCTCTCGAAGAGGTGCTCGTCGAGGCGTCCCGCCAGATCCGCAGACCACGGCAACATCCGGGCACCTTAGCCAGCGCAGTCACGTGCCGTGGGCCTAGCGGCCCAGGCCGGCATAGATCCTGCCAACACACACCCGAGCCCCTCCCGCCCAGAATGGGCAGCCCGACGGCAGCCAAGGGTTAGGAGCCGGTTGCAGTGATCGACTTCGCCACGCCGACAGATGCGCCTCGACGGACTCGGTTGGCGGGGTGCGGCTGATGCAACCTCTCTGGTACCGGTCTGGTCCCGCTTTTCGGGTCGCGGGCCATGGCAGTCCGCTCCTGCGATGCACCGTGAGGGCGTGCTCGCGGCAAAGCACGCCATCAGGTTGATGACGCGTTTGCGCGACTGCGCAAGGACGCGCGAGACCACAAGGAGCGCATACCCGACGCCGCCCAGAGCGTCGTCAACGCCGAGTTGCTGCCGTTCAACACGGCGCGGGCGCCTCCGCGTCCGCCACCGTGGGACTCGACTTCACGCTGGCCGAACGGGCGGTTGCGACAGGTGGGTTCGCGCAGTCGACGACTTCAACGTGTGGTCACCCGGCGTCCACGGCAGGCGAGCCCCCACCTGCCTGTCCTGGACGCCGAATCCCCCGACCTTGACCCCCGCGCATAGGGGCCAGATTGGCTGGGAGCTGGGGAGCAGCGTCTGCACTCGACCAGCCGATCGCAATAGCGAAGGGGGTGGGACGCAGGGACAGACTAGGACGCGGCCCGCTGCGCAGGGGGATGGGACGGGTGTTCCAAGCAACTGGCCTCACGCCTGAGTGTCCGGTTGGAGGAGCGCCGCTCGTCCCCTCGCCAAGTGGCGGCGGATGTTCACGATCCGCATGGTGTGTCCGTAGTTGTAAGCCGCCCGATACGCCATGTCCTGTTCTCGTAGCGGAGCACGACGACCTCTTGGATCACTGGAGCTTCGTGTGCAGCGGGAAGTGGCACTCCGTCTCTCGTCATGCCCAGATCTGACTGGTCCGTGCAGCGTCTGAGGACGATCTCGGCAGCGTTGTCCTGAAAGGACTTGACCGAGGCAACCTCGGTGCCCAGCATCCCAGGCCGGCGCGCGACCTGTATCCCCTCCTTCTCGTGCGACCGCAGCCGTGCGTAATGCGACCTCCAGTCCTTCACGGTTTCCCTGTAAAAGTGCTTGGCGCGCTCGGTGGCCTTGCCGGCGGCGAGGAAGGACTGGTTGCGGGTCTCGAAGTCCTCGACTCGCCGGGCTGCTTGGCGGATCAGGGCGCGCTCCTCTCGGTCGTACGCGGCGGTCGATCCGGCGCCTGTGGGCGGCGAGCCGCTCGGGCTGGGTTCCTCGGAGCTTTGGCACGCGGCCAGCAGCAGCGCCGAGGTCATGGCGACGACCTTCGCGGCGCGAAGCCTCACATCGATGCCCACCATGGTCACAGCCTGCAGCATGACCCGGCTGGCGGACGATGGTTCTCCGGCGACGAAACCCGGAGAGCACACCGCCGCACTACTGTCGGCTCCACGTCCACTCACAGGCCTACCCAGGCCGGAGCACGCCGGGTGCCATGCAGACCGACCTCGTCGGGGTGGTCGACATGCTGACGCTGCTGCAGATCGACCCGACCGCCGCCGGCGCCCCGAGCGCCGACCTGGCGCTTGTGGCTCGGTCGTGCCGTGCTTAGCCTGAAGAGGATCTTCATCCCTTGACGAGGAGCACGCGAAGGGTGGCGGCCCAGTGCGCATTCGCAGAGTTGCGGACGTAGTGACGTCGGGCGCCGGGCTAGCTGCGGTGGTCTTGCTGGGCTTTGCCGTGATCCTGGTTGACACCGCTGACCAAGCCTCGAACCCGAACCCGACAGAGACCGCCGAACTCCTAGCCGAAGCGCTGGTGCTCAATCGGGAGGAAGGACGGATCGGGGCCTACCTGCTGCTGCCCGCCGCACTCTTGGCACTCCTCTTCGTAGGACGCCTCACCGGCTACCTACTCCATCGGGACACGGAGAGTGAGTGGATGGCCTTGACCGTGCTTGCCGGAGGCACCGTCTTCGCCGGCGTGGTGCTGGTGGACGCTGGGTTCGCGTTCGCGGCGAGCGAACTCGGCACATACGGGTCCGACTCTGCGGTTGCCAAGACCCTCTTCCTCTGGGGCTGGAACTCCGCGTTCCTGTACGCAGCGCCTCTGACGGCCATGGCCGCCGGCACCACGTTGACGGCGTTCGTTCATACCCTGTTCCCGGCGTGGACGCGGCGGGTCAGTTTCGCGCTAGTAGTGCTGATGCTCCTCGGGTTCCTGGTTGGTGTGCCCGGGATGGCGACTGGAGTCGGGTTGCTTTGGTTGTCCCTGACGTCAATCCTCCTGACCCTCACCATGCTCGCGCCGGGTAGGACCGACTGAAGAGGGGCCTCAGGACCAGAGGAGTCCTAGGCTCTTGTCGCCCCCCCGGGTAAGTGCGTCGATTCGCCGCCAATAGCCTGCCGGCTCGCGGCCACGTCAGTCCGCCGCGTGCGCGTCACCCCGACTCGCCACTGGTACGCGGTGGCGGGGTACCACGAGGCGAGGCTCGCTGAACTCGTCGTGCACGGAGCCGAGGCGATTGACCGCTACCGCGGCGGTGAATTGGACGCGTTCCGCGTTGACGAGTGCTGTATCAGCACCCGCGCGCTGCGATCGAGCTCTGGCAGCTCTGCAGGATCGGCGTCGTTGGGGTCACCACTGGCGAACTGT